>NZ_JABAOL010000010.1:0-1101 GCF_013185965.1 Devosia sp. 919
GACCCCATCATTACGAATGATGTGCTCTACCAACTGAGCACTGCTTAGCGGACCTGCTGAACCCTTGATCTGCCTCAATTTCTTGAAGTTAGCATCTCGTTCTTTCCGTCACAACAGCTGGCTGTGTCACACTTCCTGTGACTAGTTTGTGACCGGATCTCCGGGTTCGATGAGCATAGGCATCGCTAGTAACGCGGACCTAATATGAGGAGGCCGGCAGGCCGACGAGTGACCTCATGTTGTATCTACAATCTGCCTAACCGAGCCAGATAGACCATGGGCAAGATTGCTGTGGCATCCGCAGGGTGCTGCAATGCGCAGACACCTAAAGCCGTGGTCAACTGAGCAAAGCTACATGGATCGACCTAGGCAGATCAGTTGCTGGAAGGCCCCTGTAGACCATGTAGAGAGTCACTGACGGCAGGTGACAGGGGTAGGCCAGGACCACCCACCCCCTAGCCGGTATCGTGCATGGCCCCGACGTATTTTGGGGAAAATAGCTTGTCAAATAGTCTGGCTCATCCATTCATCAGGTTGCTTTAGAGCGCTGGTTTACGTTCCCTCTGAACAGGAGGGAGAAGCTTGATCATGGATGTAGTGAGCATAGGTCAGGGCAAATAATGCGGACCTATTATGAGGAGCCCCCCATGGGGCGACGATCAACCTGTATCTACAGTCTGTTTAACCAGACCGATTGAACCATTGAGTAGCCTGTCTCTCAACTAAGCAGACACACTGGTCACTCAAAGCCTTCACCAGCTTAGCCAAACCAGACAATCCACCCTTGTCATTGGCCTTTCTCATAGCCTGCATCATCCAAGGTCAGACCACCTGTTAGAACCTCTCTAGAAGCCACAGAGAGAGTCACTGAAGGCAGGTAGTATAGGCAGCTAGGTCAGCTTCAGCCTAAGGGATTGTTGCAGCTGGTTTGAACCATGCTGATGAGAATAGCCCACAGACATCATCGACATCCCCTCAAACAGGAACATACCCCAGCTTTTACAAATGCTGTGACGATGGGGATGGCTGGGCTGAGTATGGGTGAAGGTAGCCAATAATGCGGACCTATTATGAGGAGGCCCCATGGGCCGACGAATAGGT
>NZ_JABAOL010000011.1:0-659 GCF_013185965.1 Devosia sp. 919
TACCGGGGGTTGCAGCTCCTTGCGCCGCCAGCGCCCACACAGGGTCTGACGACACTGGGCATCATGGGCATTCTCTCCCATTTTGATTTCTCGTCCATTGCCGAGGACAGCGCCGAGCATGTTCACCTGGTGGTGGAGGCGGTCAAACATGCCTTTCTCGATCGCCACATGATCGCCGATCCAGATAGCTGCGATGTCGATTTCGGTGCCATGCTCGATCCGGCGCGACTTCGCGCCAAGGCGGAAACGATCAGCGATCGCGCCATGGCCTGGCCCCAGGTCTTTGCCTCCGCCGATACGGTGTACTTCGCCGCCACTGACAAGGAGGGCCGCTGTGCCTCCGTGCTCCAGAGCATCTACTTTGATTGGGGAAGCGGGGTGGTTGCCGGCGATACCGGCATTCTCTGGCAGAACCGGGGGGCGGCATTCGATCCTGATCCCAGCCACATCAACGGCTTTCGACCCGGTAAGCGACCCTTTTACACCCTCAATCCGGGCATCGCTTTGCGCAACGGCAAGCCAGGCTTGCTTTATGGGACCCAAGGGGCGGACGGGCAGCCGCAAACGCTCGCCATGCTGCTCACGCGCCTCATTGATTACGGCAGACGGCCAGCCGAAGCGTTGGCGGGGGGGAGGTTCTTGCTGGGACGGACATTTTC
>NZ_JABAOL010000001.1:0-3610248 GCF_013185965.1 Devosia sp. 919
ACACAGCCAGCTGTTGTGACGGAAAGAACGAGATGCTAACTTCAAGAAATTGAGGCAGATCAAGGGTTCAGCAGGTCCGCTAAGCAGTGCTCAGTTGGTAGAGCACATCATTCGTAATGATGGGGTCGCGTGTTCGAGTCACGCAAGCGGCACCACTTCCCCACCTGATGATAGCCGGCCACGGCGCCCCTGCGACGCCCCCTCAGGTCACCACCACGACTTTCCCGCCCGCCCGGTTTTCCTCCATGCAGCGATGCGCTTCAGCGATCTGCTCAAGCGTAAACCGGGGTCCGAGCGGCAGCAGCAGTCTCCCGGCCGCCACGTCCTCCGCCATCTCATTGAGCGGCATCTCCAAAAATTCCTCCACCCGACCGGCATAGGTCGACAAACCAACCAGATGGGGAACGTCGATCATCGGCTCGAAATTGGGCAGCGTCCAGGCGTCGCCCACCAAGCCGGTTGAGCACACAATGCCCCCTTCGGCGGCGCAGGCCAGCGAATCGCGCAGCGTTGTCGTGCCCACCAATTCGAGCACCTTGTGCACCCCCTCGGGCCACTGGGCGCGAATGGCCGGGGCGATCTCGCCGTCATCGATCATCACCTGGTGGGTCCCGAAGCGCTCGAGCAGGTCGCGCCGGTCCTCGCGCCTTGTGGTGGCGATCACCTCCGCTCCGAACCGCGCGGCAAGGCTCGCGGCGGTGAGCCCCACCGACGTGGTGCCGCCGCGGATCAACAGCCGCTCGCCTTGCTGCAGGCGCAGCCCCTTGAACAACGCGCCCCAGGCCGTTTGCCCCATTTCGGGCAGCGCCCCCAGCACTTCCCAGGGCAAATAGGTCTCGACCCGCCGCACCTGGCGGGCCGGAACAACGCAATATTGCGCATAGCCGCCATCGAACTGCCGCCCCATGCCACCCATGACGGTAGCGACGCGCTCTCCAACGCGCAAATCGCCGCCGGGAGCCTCGGCCACTTCCCCCACCGCTTCGATCCCCAGAATGCGGGGGAAGGAAACGCCCGGCGAATGGCCCTGCCTTGTGTAAAGCTCGGACCGGTTGACGCCAAACGCGCGGACGCGGATCAAAACCTCGCCGTCCTTGGCTTGGGGGATCGGCCGCTCCTCGATCCTCAACACCTCGGCCCCGCCCGGCGCCCGCACCACCGCCGCCCGCATCACCCCTGCCGCCACTTTGCTGCTCCCCCAACGGTCCTCGCCGTCGCCGCAAGGGGAAGCCGCGCACCGCATCGGGTCAAGCACCCAGCCGCGAAAGCACCGTTCGCCGGCTGTTTACGGCCAGACGCCTACAAAAACCGATACACCGACGTCCCGATGATCACCGCTCCCACGCCCACCATCAACGGGCGCAGTGGCAGGCGTTTGACGAGGAGGGCGCCGATCGGCGCCGCCAGCACGCCGCCAATGATGAGGCCGATAGCGGCGTTGAACTGGGTCCAGCCCAGCGTCAAAACAAAGGTGAGCGAGATCGTCACCGTCACCAAAAATTCCGACAGGCTGGTGGAGCCGATGACCTTTTTGGGATCATGCCCCCGCCCCACCAGCGACGAGGTGACGATCGGCCCCCAGCCGCCCCCGCCCATGGCGTCGAGCAGCCCGCCCCCCAGCCCGATCCCGGGCACCAGCTTGTCGCTCACCTGGCGCGGCTGGAATTGACGGAACGCCTTGTAGAGAATGTAGAACCCAAAGCCGATCAGATAGATCGACACCAGCGGCTCCATGAAACTCGCATCGATGCTGGACAGCAGATAGGCGCCGATCGCACCGCCGATCATGCCCGCCGGCGCCAGCCAGGCCACCAGTTTCCAGTCCACATTGCGATGATAGGCATGCGAGGCGCCCGAAGCGGCGGTGGTGAAGATTTCGGTCACATGCGTCAGCGCGCTTGCCGCTGCCGGCGGCAGGCCGATAGACAGCAGGGCCGTGGTGCAGATCACGCCAAAGGCCATGCCCAGCGCCCCGTCAACAATCTGGGCGCAAAAACCTATCACGATGAAGATCAGCAGTTCCTGGCTCATGGCTGTGCCCCCTTAGCCCTCCGAAACGCCTAGCGCAGCACGATCCAGGTTGGCGCATGGTCGCTCGCCTTGTCCCAGCCGCGCACGTTCCGATCAACGCCGGCGTCTTCCAGCCGGTCGGCCAGGGCTGGCGCCACCAGCAGATGGTCGAGCCGCAAGCCGGCATCGCGCTCATAGGCGTTGCGGAAATAATCCCAGAACGTATAGATCCGCTCGCCCGGATGCATGGTGCGCAGGGCATCGGTCCAGCCCTGCTCGAGCAGGCCCTGATAGGCGGCGCGCACTTCGGGGCGAAACAGCGCGTCCTTGGTCCAGCGCTCGGGCTTGTACACATCGAGTTCGGTGGGCATCACATTATAGTCCCCCGCCAGCACGGCGGGGATATCGGCTGCGATCAGCTCGCCTGCATGTCGGGAAAAGCGCTCGAACCAGCGCAATTTATAGTCCCATTTCGGCCCCGGCGCCGGATTGCCATTGGGCAGGTAAAGGCAGCCCACCAGCACGCCATTGACCGCCCCCTCGATGTAACGGCTGTGCTGATCTTCGGCATCGGCCACGAGTCCACGCCGGGTTTCCACCGGCTCGGTGCCCCGCGCCAGCAGCGCCACCCCGTTCCAGCTTTTTTGGCCCAGCCAGATGGCGCCATAGCCTGCCTGTTCGATTTCCTTGCGGGGGAACCGCTCATCTGGCGCCTTGAGTTCTTGCAGGCACACCACATCGGGCGCCGCTTCCTCGAGCCAGCGCAGCAGCACGGCAAGCCGTCCATTGATGCCGTTGACGTTGAAGGTCGCGATCTTCACCCGCCGGCACTGTCCGGAAATGGCGAGCGCTCCGGCGGCATGGTAGGCCCAGGCTCCGGATTGTCATTGGGATTGGTTGGATCGGGCACCGGCAGGTCACCTTCTTTTGGCGCATCATCGATCGGGCGCGGAAAGATCGGCGGCACCGGCCCCGGATCAGGCGCGGTCGGGCTGGGATCGATGGGTGGAAAACTCATGACCTTGGCTCCCTGCTTGGGCGTGCTCACCCAATGGAGCCAAGCTCCACTTTGTTCCCGCGATTGACCCGTTCATAGTCCGTTCATCTTTGTGGCGGAACCGCGGCAGGAAGGTTTGCAACGCTATCGTGCTGCCGCATTTCCCTTGTTCTAAATCCGCCCATCCCACGCGCTTGCGATATACCTCCCCCCTCTGGCATGACATTGTTAAGTATAGTGCCCACGCGCCGCGCCCCTCCGACGAGCTCCCTTTCATGCCCTTCCGCTTCGTCCACACCGCCGATATTCACCTCGATTCCCCCCTCCGCTCCCTGGCATTACGCAATGCCGATCTGGGGCAACTGGTCGGCGACGCGACCCGCCAAGCGCTTGTTTCCATTGTCGATCTTTGCCTTGCCGAAGCGGTCGACGCCCTCGTGATCGCGGGCGATCTTTATGACGGCGACCAGACCTCGATGAAGACCGCCCGCTTCATCGCCACCCAACTTGGCCGCCTGCACGAAGCCGACATCGCGGTCTTCATCGTCCGCGGCAACCACGACGCACTGTCCAAGATCACCCAGGAACTGATCCTGCCCGACAGCGTCAAGATCTTCGGCAGCCGCGCCGAAACAATCACCCTGCGCCGCGGCGCCCTCGATATCTCATTGCATGGATTGAGCTTTTCGCGTCCGCACGCCCCCGAAAGCCTGCTGCCGAAGTTCCGCGCCCCCTCCCCCGACACCGCCCATATCGGCATCATGCATACCAGCCTCGCCGGCGCCCCGGGCCACGACAACTACGCCCCCTGCAGCCTCGCCGACCTGCAGGAATGGGGCTTTGATTACTGGGCCTTAGGCCATGTCCACGCCCGCGCCCATCACCCCGGCGACCGGCATGTCATCATGCCCGGAATGCCCCAGGGCCGCGACATCAACGAGGCTGGCCCTAAAACCGTATCGCTGGTGACCATCGCCGATGATCGCTCGGTAACAGTCGAGGAGCGGCTAACCAGCATCGCCCAGTTCGAGCGGCTCGCGGTTGATCTTTCGGGCCAGCAATCCTGGCGCGAAGTCATCGACGCGCTTGAAAGCAGCGTCGCCGCCTTACGCGCCGCCACCGCAGCGCCCCATCTGGTGCTGCGCCTCAAGCTGGCTGGTGAAACGCCCCTGAGCTGGCGCATGCGCCGCGATCGCGACTTGCTCCTCACCGAAATTGAGCAGCGCCTCGAGGGACTTGGTCAAACCTGGATCGAAAAGATCGAGCTGGCCACCACCTCCCCAAACACAGCCGAAATCCGTCCTTCGGCCGATCCCGTGCTCGAACTGGGTGACCTCATGCGCACCCAAAGCATCGGCCAGCACAGCGTCCGCGAAACCCTCCGGCAACTGGTCAAGGATGTGCGCGACAGCTTGCCACCCGAAGCGCGGCGCTTTGCCGGCGATGACGAAGCAGGTTTCGAAGCCTTTATCGATCAGGTGCTGAGCGAAGGCAGTGAGGACGTGGTCGCCCGTTTGCGTCAAAGCGAAGCCGGGGCCGATTAATGCGCCTGCGCCGGCTCGATCTGCTTCGCTATGGCAAGTTCACCGATTTTTCGCTGGATTTCGGCGCTCATGAGCCCGGAACGCCCGACCTGCACATCATCTATGGGCTCAATGAAGCGGGGAAATCCACCTCGCTTTCGGCCTATCTCGACCTGCTGTTCGGCATCGAGGAGCGCAGCCGCTACAATTTTCTCCACCCCTATCCGTCCATGGAAATTGGGGGGGTTTTGGAATTCAACGACGAAAATCACGCCCTTCGCCGCGTCAAGGGGCGCGCCAATTCGCTGCGCGACAACCGGGGCCAGCCTGTCACCGAGGCGCTGCTGAGCACGCCCCTAGCGGGCCTTACCCGCGACGCCTATCGGATGATGTTCTCGCTCGATGATCAAACCCTCGAAGATGGCGGCAACGCCATTCTGGAAAGCCGGGGCGATCTGGGAGAGCTGCTGTTTTCGGCGAGCACGGGCCTTGCCGATATCGGCCGCATTCTTGAAGGCCTCAAGGCGGAAGCGGACGGGATTTACCGCAAAAGCGCCAGCTCCACCCAGATTGCCGTCCACAAGCGCCAACTTGCCGAGCTGAAAACGAAGCGGGACCAGATTGATGTGCAGGCTTCCGCCCACAACGCCCTTGTCGCCGAACTGGACCGGGCGACCAGGGCGTACGAAGAGATCAGCAGTGAACTTGGGCGCGCCCGGGCTGAGCATGAAGCTCTAAGCCGCATTGCACGCGCATTCCCCCTCGCCCAGGATCACGCTCGCCTGACCGAGACGCTCGCCAAGTTGGAGGATCTTCCCCGCCCGCCCGCCCATTGGGGCCAGGAACTGCCAGGCCTGATGCACGATGAAACCCGGCTTCAAACGCGCAATGCCGAACTGGAAGGCCGCGCCAAGCGCCTTCGTGCCGAGATCGAGGCCATTGCAGTGGACGGGGCCGTGCTGGCTCTCGCCGAGCCCATCGAGGCACTTGCCGATGCCGCGGCCCGCTTTCGCACCGCCGAAGACGACTTGCCTAAGCGGCGCCAGACCTTGCTGGAGCAACAGGCCCGCATCTCCGCCATTACCCGCTCACTTGGGCGGGCGGACCAAGCCGACGCCCGCGCCCTCCTCATCCCGGCGCCGGTTGCCGGAACCCTGCGCGACCTGATCGAGCAGCGCTCCGGTATCGACGCGCTGCTCGCGACGGCCGAGCAGGAAGTCACCGCAGCTCAACTTGCCTTCGAGGCGGCCGAGCAGGAGCAACAAGCCTTGCTTGCCAAGCGGCCAAGCTTAGATCCATCGACTCTAGCCAATCTGCAAGCCGGCATCGCCGCCGCGCGCCAAAGCGACCTTAGCGCCCGTGAGCGGATCCATGCCAGAGAGCTCCCGCGGCTGCAACGGGAGTTCGATGGCGCGATGGCTGCCTTGCTGCCCTGGTCCGGCACTGCTGATGATCTGGCTGGCCTCACATTGCCAACAGTCGCGCAAATCAGCCAATGGCGGAGCGGCATCAGCGAAGCGGAGGCACGCGCAACAAGGCACCGGGAGAACCAGCGGGAACTGCTGGCGCGCCAAACTGAACAGCTTAATCGCATCAAGCATTTGCGGGCTGCCGGAGCGATCGACGATACCGAGGCTGCAAACCTGCGGGCCGAACGCGATGCCGCCTGGGGCCGCCATCTGGAGCAACTCGACCGCGACAGCGCTCTGCAATTTGCGGCTACCATGACGGCCGCCGACCAAATGACTGACGCCCGCATCGCCAACGCGCAGGCTACGGTGGAGATGCGCAGCCTTTCGGCTGAACTCACTTCCACCGAGGCGCGCCTGGCCCAGGAAGAAGCACAGCTGGAGGAAGCGGCAGCAGAACTCGAAACGCTGCGCTCGGCCCCCCGCGCCAGCCTGCCCGCTGACCTGGATCAACTCGCCGACACCGCCACACGCCAATTGCTGGACGACATCGACAATTGGCGCACGGGGGTCGAGCGCGCTCGCGCTGCGCTGGCGACGCTGGACGGCGCAACCGCCGCGCTCAGCGACACGCGCGCTGAACTTACCCGTGAACGGGACGAGCTTGCCCAAGCGCTGACCGCCACTGGCGCCGACACAAGCGCGTTGAGTGTGCCCGCGCTGCTGCAAAGCGCCGAGAACGCTTTGAACGCCGTCGCCTCCGCTCAGGCGGCAAGCGAAAGCGCGGACAAACTGCTGCGTGAGCGTGAGCGCGAACTGCTGGCGCGCCGCCGCGTTCGAGACGCAGCTTTGGGCAAGCAAGCAGACTGGCAGAACCGCTGGGACCGAACGGTGGAAGAAACCTGGTTTGCCGACCAGGCCCCCAGTACCGGCGCAGTGCGGGCAATTCTGGACGCCTTGGCGGAGCTTGGTGCAGAACTGCGCCACCGAGAGGAAACCGAGCATCGTATCGCTGCCATGGAGCGCGATCAGGCTGCCTTTCGCGAGCGAGTGGCGGAACTGCACAACGAGCTGAAGGAGACGTTCGAGCCTGCACAAGCCCCGCAACTGGCTGGAGCCCTTGCCCAAAGGAGCCGCCAAGCCCGCCAGAGCCTGCAACGCCGCATGGAAAAGGCTGGCGAACTCGAAGCGCTGCAGGCCGAGTTGGGGTCCCTGGCGCAAGAGCTGCGGGTCTGCGAGGCCAAGAAAGGCGAACTGCTCGAGTTCTTTGCCGCCGAGGACCTGGCCGGGGTAGCGGCAGCCCTGGCGCAGTGCGCCGAGCGCGACCGGCTCGAACATGAGCAAGCCAAGCTTGCAGCCCGCATTGTCGGCGAGATGAACGTGTCGAGCCTTGAAACGGCATTGAACAGGCTTGCCGATATTGACCGTACGGCGCTGGACGAAACGGCGGCGGTGCTTGCCGCCAGGCTTGAGGATTTGGACGAGCGGCGGCGGATGCTGTTCGCTGAAAGATCAATGGCGCAGGAACGACTCGCCGCAGTTGGCGGCGATGACGCGGTTGCCCGGATCGAAGCGGAACGGCGCACCTTGTTGCTCCAGATCGAGGAGCTCGCCTTGCGCTTTGTGCGCCTCCGCGCGGGAGGGCTTGTGGCCGAGCACGCCTTGCATGCCTACCGCGAACAGCACCGCTCTTCCATGATGCAACGCGCGTCCCAGGCATTCCAGCTGATTACCCGCAACGAATATACGGGCCTCACCACCCGCGCTGAAAAGGACGGGGAAGCGCTCATTGGGCTCGCGCGCGGCGGCGGCTCCAAGCTCGCCACCGATATGTCCAAAGGCACCCGGTTCCAGCTCTACTTGGCCTTGCGCCTTGCAGGATATGCCGAGTTCGCTGCCGTGCGCCCTTCTGTGCCGTTCATCGCCGACGACATCATGGAAACCTTTGACGAGCCGCGCTCGGAAGAAGTGTTTCGGCTCTTTGCCCAAATGGCCATTGTGGGGCAAGTGATCTATCTGACCCACCACCGCCACCTCTGCGACATTGCCCAGCAAGTGGTTCCGGGTGTGCGCATCCACCAGATCGCTTCCTGAGGCCTCAACTGGGCGCTCGGTGCATTCCGAGTGCCCCGCCGCCCTTTTATGTAAGAAACTTACAACTATCCTCAGCTCTTTGGGCAAATTCGTCATTGCCACCGAATGAATAGGTGGCCCTTCGCGGCGGTTGCTTGACGACGAAAGTAGGTTTGTTACAGATTGCTGCATCCCGGCCGTTTCGGCCAAGCGCACCAGCGCTCTAACCTGCCATTCCTGTCGAGGTCCGCCGATGAGCTACAAAGCCATCTATACCTATGCCTGGGACCTCCAGGAGGCTGGTGTTCCCGCGGCCGTTGACGAATTCCGGCGGCTGGGGCTCGACACCGTAACAGTGGCCGGTAGTTATCATGCCGGCAAGTTCCTGCGGCCGCGTGGCACCAGGGGCAAGGTGTATTTTCCCGAGGATGGCACAGTTTATTTCCATGCCGATCCGGCACGCTATGGCACAATTCAGCCGCTGGCAAACTCCCTGCTCGCCGAGGGCGATGTCCTTGGTGAACTGACGCGCTCGGATATGGCTACCAATGTGTGGCTGGTGCTGTTGCACAATACGCGGCTGGGGATGGCCCACCCGGAAAGTGTCGTGCGCAACGCCTTTGGCGATCCCTATTTCTACAATCTCTGCCCATCAGCTCCGGACGCACGCGCCTATGCTGTTGCTCTCGCGAGCGACGTAACCGAGCGCTATCCGGTATCGGGCATTTCCCTCGAAGCACCCGGCTGGACGCCTTATGCCCATGGCTTTCACCACGAATTTGCCCTCCTGAAGTCCAATGCCTGGCTCGAAAACCTGCTCGGGCTTTGCTTTTGCCAGCATTGCCTCGCCGACGCTGAGCGAGCCGGCATCGATGCGCGCCGGCTCAAGGCTCAAATTGCCAGCGACATCGAGGCTTATCTGGAAAGCGGCATCGATTATCCCGCCGACATGGCGGAAGCCTTCTGGCGAGCCGACCTGGCGGGAGACTTCGAGCTCCAGAGCTTTCTGGATTTCCGTTGCGGCGTCGTAACCTCCTTGGTCGGTGAAATTCGGGACGCCGTCAGAGCCGATGCAACGGTTTCGGTGATCCCCTCTGTTGCCCGGCCGACCGCCGGAGCCTGGTACGAGGGCAGCGATTTGCCCGCGCTGGCGCAAACGGCTGGAATCATCGAGGCGTGCTTTTATGAAGCATCGGCCGAGCGGGTTTCCGCCGACCTTTTCGATCTCCAGCGACGCCTCAGGGGCGCGGGCAAGCTGCGCGGCATCCTGCGCCCCTCCTATCCCGACCTTGCGAGCAAAACCGAATTCCTCGGCGCTGTGCAGGCGCTCCGCAACAGCGGCGTTGAAGAAGTCGCCTTCTACAACTGGGGCTTCCTGCGCCAAGACAATTTGGCGTGGATTGGTGACGTGATGCGGGAGCTTGGCTGAGCGAACCCGGTAACCGCTCTGCCGCAGACTCCCTGGCGGGTCCGGACGCTTGAGACATCGGTCTGGAACCACACGCCCCTCCCCCGTGCGCGAGTTTAGCCCGGCTGTGTGCACCACAAGGGCCCGGTTCTCACAGCTCCCCTTCGTCTGAGCCGCCGAGTTGGGCAATGCGCCGGGCCATGCGGGCGCTGGGAGCGACCAGCTTTACCGAGCCGCTGGGCGAGCCGAACAGCGCCTGCCGCTCTTCTTCGGTGGACATGAAGAACGGGTATCGCTCCAACAGCGGCGGATAAATCACCGGCACATCGGCCACCATCAGCACCATCGGGAAGCGCAGCCCGTGATAATACCGAGCCTCGCCCCACTGCGTGGAGTTGAACACCCTTCGGTAAAAGGCGGAGTGTTCGGGCCTCACCGAGGACAGGCAATAGCGAGCGCCATAATGGCGCGCGGCCATCACCCCGATCCTCAGGGCCAGAAAGGGCAAGGCCGGATAAGCTAGAGTCGCTTCGTGATCGGCGGTGAACCGGCCGGGATCCACCATGTGCACCCCGTCCGCAATCAACGGATCGAGGAGGTCAGGAAATACCGATTGTGATGGCGAAACCGGGGTGTCTCGGCTCAGATGATGGACGCGGATGGAACTCACCAGCCGCCCGTCGATAAGCACCCCGAAACAGGAAACATTGGGCAGTTCGTCGAACTCGTCGCGCACCACCTGCTGGCTGTTGAACGGGATGAATTCCTCCCGCCGATAGGCCTCGTAACGAAGCCGATACACTGGATCAAGCTGATCCTCTACGCTCACCCGCCGGTACTCGACCCTGTCCAAGAGATCGACAAGCGCTTCCGCAAAACGGGAAGTGCCCCCAGCAACGGGTGTGACTACCGCACTCATCACATCACCCCTTACACCCGACACAAGTTAATCACTTGTTAGTCATGTTGAAAACAGGGGAACTGCGGGGTCTGGCGGCGTTTCTGGCGAGGGAAATTTTCTGCCGCCGGCAAAAACGCCGGAGGGGCGGGCGTTTACCGAGAATTAACCGTTTTGACGATTTTCGCAGGGAAGCTTTGCGCCATGCGCATGCGGCCGATCAACTCGGCAATCTCGCGCCGCGGGAGCGGCGCGCCAAACAGGAAGCCCTGGATTTGATCCACGCAAGTATGCTGGGAAACCAGCTCCAACTGGTCCTCGGTTTCCACGCCTTCGGCAGTGATCACCAGATTGTTGTCCTTGCCCAGTTGGGCCACATTGGACAGGAGCTTGAGGGCCCGCGCATCGGCGGCGATGTTCATGACGAAGCTGCGATCGATCTTAAGCTTGGTGAACGGCAGCGCCTGCAGATAGCTTAGCGACGAATAGCCGGTGCCGAAATCATCAAGCGCAATGCCGATTCCCTTGGTCGCCAATCCACTCAGGATCTTGGTGGCCGCGTCCCGCTCCTCGATCAGCGCGGTTTCGGTTACCTCGACTTCCAGCCGGTGCGGTGCCAGGCCGGAACTGCGCAGCGCCTCCTCGACCATGTCACCGACATCGGCATTGCGGAAATCGCGAGCCGAGATGTTCACCGAAACGCTGACATCTTCGGGCCAGGAGCGGCATTCGCGCGTAGCGGTCGTCAACACCCAGCGGCTGATATCGGAGATCAAGCCGGTTTCTTCGGCCATTGGGATAAAAATGGCTGGGGAAATGGGTCCGAGTTCGGGATGGTGCCAGCGCGCCAGCGCTTCGCAGCTGACCACGCGCTGGGTTTGGATATCAACGATCGGCTGGAACACCAGGGACAGCGCGTCGGTATCAAGGGCATGGCGCAGATCGGTCTTGAGGCGCTGGCGATACCGGTAATCCACGTCCATTTCTTCCTGGAAGCACTGCACCTGCGACTTGCCCGAGCCCTTGGCCTTGTAGAGCGCAAGATCGGCCTTGGTCATCAGCGAATCCAGCCCCTCGGCCATGGCGTCCTCAACCACGAGGCCAACGCTGACATTGACAGCGATAACCTGGCCCATGATGTTGAATGGCGGCTTGAACACGGCAACGATGGCTTCGGCATCGCGCGCTGCCTCTGCCTGGGTGACATCGCCGCGATAAACCAGGAACTCATCCCCGCCAAAGCGGCCGACAAGGCAATCCACCCCCATCAAGGTGTCGAGGCGGTGGGACACCTCCACCAGCAGGCGGTCCCCGATCAGGTGACCCATCGTATCGTTCACATGCTTGAAGTCGTCGATGTCCACGATCATCAGCACGATCTCGCCAAAGGCGCGCGTGGTGCGGCGCTGCACCAGATCGGCTTCCACCAGTTCGGCGAAGTGCCCCCGGTTCGGCAAACCGGTAAGGCTGTCGAAATGCGCCATGAAGTTGATCCGCTCGGCCGCCTCCACGCGCGCGGTGATGTTTTCGAACAGCAGCACCTTTTGTTCGCGCCGTGAACTGACCGTAACTTCGATGAACTCACCGGTTTCGAGCTTCAGGACAGTCTTGCCACTACCCCGGGCAACGCAGTCGAGCAGATTCTGCGCATCCGGGTGCGACAGGGTATCGTGGGCTTCGGCCTGCGCGATGCTGTCGGAAAAGCACCGGCCGCCCCATTCTCCCGGCACCAGCGCCTGGAAGATCTTTTCGGCATAATCATTAGTGACTGAGATAAAGCCCCGGCTATCAAGCATGCACAGGCCATGCTGCATCGTATCGAGCGCGGTATCGAGCTCAATGGCGAGGCGGGAGGCCTCAACCCGCTGGTGAACCGCGCTAAGGAGGATCAAGCGGACATCGCGCGCCAATACGCGCATGCTGAGCAGCATGGGCAGCATCAGGACGCCAAGAACCTGGTGGTAGATATCCCCCCCGAGCAGCAACCCGGCGCACATCAGGGTGCAGGCAATAACCAGTTGCAGGGTGAGGAGCCGGTCCAGCCCGAAATTTCGCGTAACAATGCCCACCATGCAACCAGTGGTAGTGACCATGCTGATGATCTCCGCGACGGGATCATCAACAAAGACGAAGCTGAAGAAACACCAGGAGCCATAAACAAGCGCGGCGAAAGCGCCCCAGAGCGTAGCGCGCACTTCCCACTGATAGGCCGCGTCGACATCCTCTGGACCGATATCGGCCTGCTTGAACTGCGTCATGTCGATAAATCGAAAGACGGCGATCAACAGGAAAATGACGGTGATGCCCCAAAGCAGCGGAGATCCGGTTTTCAGCGCGGTCGTGGCCGCGCCGACAGCGCTGGCCAGCGTGCCGTAAATCATCGCGCGCCTGTCCTTATAGACAGACTTGACGGTCGATACGTAATCGAGCGCCGGCATTGATTTATGCGCGGGGGTGAACACACCTGTCTCCGGTTCGTGATCGGCCAATCAAACCTTATCGAGGTTAAGGAGGGCTTGAGATCGTGTCCTCAATACGTAAATTACCGAGAGCGATACCGGAAAGCCGCTTGCGAGCTTTTTCAGGAACGACCCGCCTAGTGAAAATTGCGTCCGCTGGGCAAGGCCGCATGGGCGTGGCGGCGGGCTGTATCTTCGTGGCGCAACTGGTCTCGTTCCGGTCCCCGGCTGCCCGGGGTGCCGGTGCGCCCTTCGTCCGCACGCGCCAACACGGCATCGCCCAAGGGATGACCATCGGCAATGTCCAAGAGGGTTGGTGTCAGGTCCGTCAGCTGTCGGGCAACAATATGGATCACGAGACCCTCCCGCTGCAGCTCGCCCTTAACCGCCAGCATGCGCGCACCCAGCACCACGCGCCGATTGGCTTCAAACACTTTTGGCCACACGATTATATTGGCCACGCCGGTTTCATCCTCGAGGGTAGCAAAGATCACTCCCTGCGCAGTGCCCGGCCGCTGGCGCACCAGCACCAGACCCGCCACCTCCACTTGCCGGCCGGGGGAAAGCCCCAGCAAGGCGCTGGCCTTGACCACGCCGCGCCTTTCTAGCTGCGGCCGGGCAAAATGCACCGGGTGGCCTTTTAGCGAGAAGCTGAGGTGGCGATAATCATGGATCACCTCTTCGCCGGGCGGCATCGGCGGCAGGCCCGCATCGGCTTCTCCTTCGCCGAGCGATTGCGCCCCTGGGGTGGCGGCAAACAAGGGCAGCGTTTCGGCGCCGGCAGTGGCCGTCAGCCCTTTTACCGCCCAGGCCGCATCGCGGCGCGACAGGCCCAACGAGCCAAAAGCATCCGCCTGAGCCAGGATCTCGAGGCTTGCCACCGGCAGCCCGGTGCGCAGCCATAGATCGCGCACGGAATCATAGCCCCGCCCGCGTCGCGCGACGAGCCGATTGGCGTGATCCTCCTTGAGCCCCTTGATCGCCGACAGCCCCAGCCGGATGGCATGGGTAGAGCGGATATCGTCCGCCATGTCGGCGTGTTGCGCCCAAAGATGCTCGGATGCAGGGCGGCTATCGCCTTCCAGCACATGCTCGAGGTCGGAGTGATTGATATCGACGGGCCGCACCTCTACCCCATGCTCGACCGCATCGCGGATAATCTGCGACGGGGCATAAAAGCCCATGGGTTGGCTGTTGAGCAGTGCGCAGGCAAACACATCGGGATAATGGCATTTGAGCCAGCAGGAGGCATAAACCAGCAGCGCGAACGAAGCCGCATGGCTTTCGGGAAAGCCATATTCGGCGAAACCCTGGATTTGCGCAAAGCAGCTTTTGGCGAACTCCAGCTCATAGCCATTGGCGAGCATCCCGGCGATGAACTCCTCGCCAAATTGCGCGATCTGGCCGGTGCGTCGCCACGCGGCCATGGCCCGGCGCAACTGGTCGGCCTTCCCAGCCGAAAAGCCCGCCCCGACCACGGCGATCTGCATGGCCTGCTCCTGAAATAAGGGAATGCCGAGGGTGCGCCCCAGCACGGCCTTGAGCTCGGGCTTGGGATAGGTGACCTCCTCATTGCCCAGCCGGCGCCGCAGATAGGGATGCACCATGCCACCCTGGATTGGCCCTGGCCGCACGATGGCCACCTCGATCACAAGGTCATAAAATCTTTGCGGCCGCATCCGCGGCAGCATGGACATCTGCGCCCGGCTTTCGATCTGGAACACCCCGATCGTGTCGGCGCGGTGGGTCATGGCATAAACCCGCGCCTTCTTAGATTGATCGGCATCGGTTTCTTCGGCCAGGAGATCCACCAGCCGGATCTCCTGATCGTAGTGGCGATGCATCAGCTCAAAACCGCGCCGCAGGCAGGACAGCATACCCAAGGCCAAAATATCGACCTTGAGAATGCCCAAAGCATCGATATCGTCCTTGTTCCACTCAATGATGGTGCGGCTTTCCATGGCCGATTTGCTGATCGGCACCAGACTTTCCAGCGAGTCCCGGGTGATGACGAACCCACCCACATGCTGGCTCAGATGGCGTGGAAAGCCATGCAGAACCTTGGTCACCTCGAACAATTGGGCGAGCACGGGATCATCGGGATGCATGCCGATCCGCTCGACTTCGCGCAGATCGAAAGGGGCACCCCAGCCCCATTGCATCTGGTTGAGCGCAGCCACCGTATCCTCGGCAACCCCGAACACCTTGGCGGCTTCGCGCATGGCGCTCTTGGAGCGATAGGAAATCACATTGGCGGTCAGGCCGGTGCGCTTGCCCCCATATTTCTGGTAAACATATTGCATCACCTCTTCGCGCCGCTCATGCTCGAAGTCGACGTCGATATCGGGCGGCTCGTCGCGCTCGGTGGAAATGAAGCGCCCGAACACCAGATTGCCGGTGACCGGATTGACCTCGGTGATCTCAAGGCAAAAGCAGACGGTGGAATTGGCCGCCGAACCGCGCCCCTGGCACAGGATCTTGCGCTCGTAGCGGGCAAACATCACGATGTCATGGACCGTCAGGAAATAGGCCGCGTAGCGCTTATAGGCGATCAGGCACAATTCGCTCCAGATCATGCGCTTGACCTCGTCGGGCACCCCATCGGGAAAGCGCCTGGCTGCGCCGGCCCAGGTCAAGCGCTCAAGGGTCTGCTGGGCGGTTTCCCCATTGCCGACCGTTTCCTCGGGATAGTTGTATTTGAGCTGGTCGAGCGAAAAGCCAATCCGGTCCATCAGCAGCTGGGTTTGCCGGAGGGCATCGGGATGTTCGGTAAACAGCCTTGCCATTTCCCGGCCGGGCTTGAGATGGCGTTCGGCATTAGCTTCGAGCCGCCTGCCGGCGGTTTCAAGGGTCAGGTGCTGACGGATGCAGCTGACCACATCCTGCACCATCCGCCGGTTGGGCTCGTGGTATAAAACGTCATTGGTGGCGAGCATGGGCACGCCATGCCGGTGCCCCATCTCGGCAATGCGGTTGAACCGGGCCCGATCGGAGCCGGCGTAGCGGGGGGCGGCAGCAACCCACACCCGCCCCTTGGCCTGCCCGGCCAGGGTTTGCAGCGTACACTCGGTCAGCTCCCAGTCGCTTTCATCGGGCATGAGAATAAGGAGCTGCCCCGCCGCCGGCTTTTCCCCTAGCTCGTTCATTTCCAGAAGATCGGCGAGATAGAGCACCGGAGCGCCCTTTTCCCCCCGCCCATTGCCCCGCGTCAGCAGCTGGCACAGGCGGCCATAAGCCTGCCGGTCACTGGGATAGGCGATGATGTCGGGCGTGCCATCGCTGAACACCAGCCGCACGCCTACGAGATAACGAAAGCCGGGCGCCTGCGGCCCCATGTCTCGCGCCACCATGTAGCCGCGCACCACGCCGGCAAAGCTGTTGCGATCGCATAGCCCGAGCCCGGTCATGCCATAGTGGATGGCGGCTGATACCAACTCTTCAGGGTGCGAACCGCTGCGCAGAAACGAGAAATTGCTGGTGCTCACCAGTTCCGCAAATTGCGGCGCCGGCGGCTGCTCCCGCCCGCTCCCCGCACGGGGGAATGACAGCACCTCGTTCATGAAAAGAACCCGTGCAGAAACCAGGAGGGCCCCGTGGCGCCGCCATAAAAGCCCTGCCGATAGAGCCAGAACCGGCGCCCGCCATCATCCTCGGCAATGAAATAATCGCGCGTTTGCGCTTCGGGATCAAAGCGCACCAATTGGGGTAGATAGGGCTGAGCCTGCCCCGGCTTGCTCCCCTGTCCCTGCGATGGCACCAATTGCAGGCGCTGGCCGCTGCGCCACCATTCGGCCGCCAGGCGCTCGGGCCCCGAGGTCTTGATGAACTGGTACCCCACCCGCCGCCAGATCATGCCGGCGGGAGGACCATCGGGCACCTGGGCGGCGGTGATGGTGATGGGCTCGGGCATCGGCAGGAGCCGCAGAGGCCGCGCCCGGCCGGGATCGGGCAGCGCTTCGGGATCGTCGGGGGTGCGGGCGATCACCGGCTCAAGCCGCACGGCCCGCTCGGGAATATGGGTATTGCTGAATTTGGTGCGCAGCACCGCCAGCGCCCCCAGGCGGCTAGCCATGCGGTCATAAAGCCGGTCCAGATCCTGTGCCCCGTCGGCAGCGGCAAAGGCGCCCACCTGCACGGCATCGAGCGGGGACACCGAGCTGGCAGCAAGCCGGATCGCATCAATGCCAAACCCCGCATCGTAATCTCCGCCCAGCCGCTCGGAGCGATGGGCGAAAAGACGCGCAATATGGGCAGGGTCTCGCGTGGCCCGGGCCGCATTGACCGACAGGCACATCACCTTGTGGTCCACCCGATAGAGGAACAGATGAAAGCTTTGCGCACCCAGCCCTTCGCTTTCGAGCCGCAGCCCAATCTGCACCGCCAGGTCATGGGCACACATCAGCACATCGTCCATCAAGCCGATCGGGTCGGCAAAGCGGCGCTCGGCATAGCGTTCAGCCAGGGGCAGGCGGGGCACGGGACGTTCTTCGAGTGCGCCATAGGCTTGGTCGAGCCGGGTCAGCAGCGACAAGCCGAACCGGGCCTGCAGGGCCTTGCGCTCGCGCCCGCGCACCTGCCCTACCTGCTTGAGCCCCATGGCATTGAGCCCGGCAATCTGGATCGGGCTGAGGCGAAGCGCGGCGACCGGCAGATGCGCCAGGACCCGCTCGGTATCGGCCGCAGCCACCACCTGGTTGGCGGCAAAATGGGCAACAGCCCAGGCTGCGCCCACGGTGGAGGCCACCGCGCCCTGGACCCGATAGCCCAGAACCGCCAGCCGCTTGAGCAGGGTCGCAAGCATCGCTTCCTCGCCGCCAAACAGATGCGATACTCCGGTGATATCGAGCACCAGATCGCCAAAGGGGCTCATGTCGGGCAGCACCGCGACCAGCGGGCTGGCATTGGAATGCCAATCAGCAAAATCGGCAAAGGCGGCTTCCAGGAGCGGCCGGCCGATAGGCAGCGTGTGCAGATCGGGCACCAGCGCGCGCGCATCGGCCAGGTTCTGGCCCGGGCTGAGCCCGGCCGCCGCCGCTTCCCGATCCACCGCTGCCAGCCGCATGCCCCCCTTGATGCGCTCAAACAGCGCGAGGGGTGACTGGAGTTGCCGGTCAGCCCGCTTGAGATAGTCGGTCGCCCAATCGGGCAGGTAAAGTGCCAGGAAGCGGCGTGCTCCCCGTTGTTCCATCCACACCGGGGCGGGCTGTTTGCTCTGCTCGAAAGCCATTTTCTGTCCACTCCAGGATCCATTCGCCGCCATGGCCTTGCCCAAGCGCGCCCTTTTCCAGCCGGGCGCTCCAGCGGCTCGCCCCTGGGGCACGGGCATCAAAGGGGGTGGGGGCGCTCAACAGGGGCGCCAGGTGCCAGCGCAACTGCGCGGCGCTCGATTCGCGCCAGCGCCCATAGCGCAGCAGAAACACCGATGCCCCGCCGCTTTGGGCCCGCATGCTGAGGCGCCGGCTGGCGGTGAAATCGAGAATCTTGGCCTGGCCCGCGACGTCGGCGACCACGGCCGCTACCGCTCCGCAGCCCAGCGCTTCCTCAGCTGCCCACAGCAATTCGGCGATATTGGCAGGCCGGATCAGCACCAGGTCAGCCGCATCAAAGCCGAAAAACTGCAGCCCGCTGCCATAGGGCAGGCCCATTTCCTGAGCATCGGCCGTCATCTGCAGATAAACCACTGCTTGGCGGGTGCCCCCCAGCAATCCCCGCGCCTGCCCCAGCGCAAACCCCAGCACAGCGCCGCCATTGCGCCGTTCATCGGCGAACACTTCATGCACCACCCCCGGGCCAGCCAGGGGAAAGCCGCCCGCCATCGCTCCCGGTGCCGCCGTTTCGGCCAGGGCCGGGCGGCGTTCGAGATCGGCAATACGGGTGCGCAGCGCCGCAAGGCGCGTTTGGCGGTCAAGGTCGCTCATGGGGCTTTCGGTTCTTGGTTCAGAACAAAACAAGAACACTACGGACCGGGTTCCGGAGTCAAGCCGAGTCTTTTTGCGGGGTTGGGGAAAAGGTTAACCTTTGCCATCCACCGCCCTCGCAATGAAGGATGGAACGCTAACCGCGCCTTAGCGCTTTCCTCTTACGCCGAAAGGCCAGATGCCGGCAGAGGTTTTGCATGTTCGACGCCCTTACTCGCTTGTTTGCAAAACCGGAAACGGCAATGGACGAGCATGATCCGCAACTGGCGGCAGCAGCCCTCCTGGTGCATCTGGCATCGGTGGACGGGCAGATGAAGCCCGAAGAGCAGCAGGCCATCAAGACTGCGCTGATGAGCCACTACCAACTCGATGAAGCGGCTGTGGATAAACTGGTGCGGCAAGGCGCCATGCGCGATGCCGAGGCGGTGGATTTCTACCGCTTTACCTCGGCCCTGACCGCGCTGGAGCTCGAGGATCGCATCGCCATCATCCGCATGATGTGGGAAGTGGTGTTTGCCGATGGCAAGAATCACGAACTTGAGGACAACATGGTCTGGCGCATTGCCGAGTTGATCGGCGTACCTTCGCGCGAACGCACCGTGCTGCGCAACCAGATCGGCAAATCTCGATCCTCTTGAGCTACCAGGCCTTGAAGGTGCCGATGGTTTTGGCTTCATCAAGCGCACAATCGAACTCGCCAGCCTGGTCGGCGGCGGCACGCGCCAACTCGTTGGCATCGGGATTAGCCAAGGCGTCCACATAGGCGATGTGACAGGAATTGCCTTCGGCAATCTGGCTAACCACCAGGATCTCGTTGCTGTCTTCGCCCGTTTCGGCATCGGCAGTGTGGTAGCGCACGATGGTCGCGATAGGCAGCCAGCGGCCGGAGGCGTTGGACAGCCGCCATTCCAGCTTGGGGCCGAGGCGGTTGAAGGGCGGCAGGGTTTGGGCGCCGTTCTCGTTGTTGTCGCCAAAGCCATAGGCCAGGGAAAAGCGCAGGTCCCCTTCCATGACCTTGAGCGGAAAGCCTTTATAGCCGGGGCAGGCCCAGCTGGCGCCGAAATCGTCGGCGTCAAGCACGAGGCACTCGTTCAGATCCAGATCGGTATAGGCGCTGTTGAAACCCGATTGGGCCAGGGCGGGGGTCGCCAAGGCACTGGCCCCCAATGCCGCACCGAGGCAAAATAGCCCTGCCATTCTGATCGAGATCAAATTCGCCACCTTTGTGTTTCTGCTACAAAACCGTTGCAAGCCATTCCATCACAGGGAGAAACGCCGATGTTCAACAACATCCTCATCGCCACCGACGGCTCCGAACTGGGCGACAAGGCCCTCGCTGCGGCGCTCAACCTAGGCAAGGGCAGTGGCGGAAAGGTGACCGTTTTGACCGTAACCGACCCGGTGACGACCATGGTTGGGGGCACGGGTGGATTTGGCCAGATTGATGCGGGGCCGCTGATCACCCAGCTCGAGGATGGCTATCGCGAACGTGCCGGCAAGGTGCTGGCGGCGGCGCAGGAGCAGGCGCAAGCCTTTGGAATAGCTGCCGAAACGCTGCACCTGCCCGACCATCTAGCGGCTGACGGCATCATCGAAACGGCCGAGCAGCAGGGAAGTGATCTGATCGTGATGGGCTCGCATGGGCGGCGGGGACTAGGGCGATTATTGCTGGGCAGCCAGGCGGCCGAGGTGCTGGCGCGCGCCAAAGTGCCGGTTTTGGTGGTGAAATAAGCCACTACAGGCAAGAGGCTTGCTTTTGCTGGCGGTTCTGGGCAACAAGGCCGCCACCTTTTCGCCACCCAGATGAACCAAGGCTGAACGCCCAATGAACATCGACGCCATTCCAATCGGCAAGAACCCGCCCGAAGACCTCAATGTGATCATCGAAGTGCCTTTGGGCGGCGAGCCGATCAAGTACGAAATCGACAAGGCCTCGGGCGCGTTGTTCGTGGACCGGTTCCTCTACACCCCGATGCGCTATCCCGGCAATTACGGCTTTGTGCCCCATACGCTGTGTGGCGATGGCGACCCGCTCGATGTGATCGTGATGAATTCGCGCCCGCTGGTGCCCGGCGCCGTGGTGCGCTCGCGCCCGGTTGGCGTGTTGTTCATGGAAGACGATGGCGGGCAGGATGAAAAGATCATCGCGGTGCCCGTGTCCAAGCTGACGCGCATGTATGACAACATCCTCGATATCGAGGATTTCCCGGAAATCCAGCTTGAGCGGGTGAAGCACTTCTTCACGCACTACAAGGATCTCGAGCCCGGCAAATGGGCCAAGATCGACCGGATCGGCAATCTGGCCGATGCGCGCAAGGTGATTCTCGATTCCATCGAGATGGCCAAGGGCGCCCAATAGGCCCTGCCCCATCTTGGCCGCAACGCGGGTGCAGCCTTCGAGCAATGCACCTGCGAGGGCCCCGATGAATCGTCGAACTGCAACGCTGCTTACCCTGGGCCTTTGCGCCACCCCGGCGCTGGCCCAGACAGCATCATCCTCCTCGCCCGACATCGCTGCGGCTTTAGCTGATCGGCTCGATCGCGCCGGGCAAGGCAAGGGTATTGCGACGGCCCGGCTGCACAATGGCGAGGTCCAATTTGCCGGCCATGGCGTTGTTGCCGAGGGCGGCGCGCCGGTAAGCGAAACGACGATCTTCGAGATCGGCTCGATCAGCAAGCTCTTCACCAATCTGCTGCTGGCGCAACTTGTGCTCGATGGCGCGGTGAGCCTTCATGCACCCGTTGCCAACTACCTGCCGGCCGGCACGGCGGTACCCAGCCTTGCCGGCCGCGAGATTACCCTGTTTGATCTTGCGACGCACAGTGCGGGCCTGCCCGCCATTCCCCCCGATCTGGGCGTGGCAGATCCCGCCGATCCATATCGCGGCTACAGCGCCGAACAGCTGCTGGCGTTTCTGACGGGCTACACGCTGCTCCGGGAACCGGGCAGCCAATTTGAATATTCCAATACTGGGGCGGCGCTCCTCGGACTGGCGCTCGAGCATACCGGGGGGAAACCCTACGCCGATCTTGTGCACGAGCGCATTCTTGAGCCCTTGGGCATGACCGAGACTGGCCTTGTGCCCGTCGATCCCGGGCGGTTTGCCACCGGGCATGACCGGGCCGGCAATGCGGTACCCCATTGGGGCTTTGACGTGTTTGCCCCGGCGGGTGGTTATTGCTCCACCGCCGCCGATCTCACTCGCTTCGTCCAAGCCGCCAGCGGCGCTGTGGTGACCGATCTCGCTCCAGCCTTCGCGCTGATGCTCGCTGAGCAGCGACCGGCTGGTTCGCCCAATATGCGGATTGGGCTGGGCTGGATGGTGCTTAATGGCCCAACCGGCCCACTGATCTGGCACAATGGCATCACGGGGGGCTTCAACAGCTTCATCGGCTATGCGCCCGAAAGCAAAGCGGGCGCGGTGGTGCTGGCCAATGCGGTGACGCAAACCGGGATCGAGGATTTGGGCTTTCACCTGCTCGAGCCCAGCCTGCCGCTGGCGCCACAACCAGAGGGGCGAGTGCCGGTCAGCATCGATCCAGGGCTACTGCCGCGCTATGCCGGCACTTATCGGCTAGGGCCCGAATTTGACCTGGTGGTCACGAGCGAAGGGGGGCGGCTGTTCGTGCAGGCGAGCGGGCAAGAGCGGCTGGAAGTGCTGCCGCAAAGCGAAACCGAGTTCTTTTACACCGTGGTCGACGCCCAGATCAGCTTCGAGCTCGATGCCGAGGAGCAGGTCACCGGTCTCGTGCTGCACCAGAATGGGCAGGATATTCCCGGCAAGCGGCAATGAGCGGCCGGGTCGTCATCCTCAATGGCGCGCCGCGCTCGGGTAAATCAAGCATCGCCCGGGCCATGCAGGACAGCCTGCCCGGGCAGTGGATCAATCTAGGGGTGGATGGCCAGAACGCCACCCTGCCCGAAGTGCTGCGGCCCGGAATTGGGTTGCGGCCGGGCGGTGAGCGGCCCGATCTCGAGCCGGTGGTGGTCCGGCTTTATCACGCGCTTTACGCCACGATCGCCGCCCATGCCCGCGATGGCTTTGATGTGGTTGCGGATGTCGGGCACCACGACGGCTATTCGGCACCCCTCGGGATCCTGCCGCGTTCGGCGCGGCAGCTAGCGGGGCTCGATGCACTGCTTATAGGCGTGCGCTGCCCGATCGAGACGATCATGGCGCGCCGCAATGCCGATCCGCAAAACGGGTTCTATGCCGCGGGACCAGGTGTTCCCGCACCGGTGCTGCGCTGGCAGGAGGCGGTGCACCAGCCCGGCATCTATGATGGGGAAGTGGACACGGGCAGCATGAGCCCACAGGACTGCGTGGCCGTGATCGCGGAGGCGCTGACCCGGCCCAAAACGGCCCTGCCCCAGCTCGCCCGGCTCTAGCGCCCGAGCCCCATGCGGGCCAGCAAATTGTCGCGGCGGATGAACTGGTGGTAAAGCGCGGCGGCGATGTGCCCAAGCGCCAGGATCAGCAGCAGCCGTGCCACAATGGCATGCACGGTAAAGGGTGGTGCCAGGGCAAAATCGGGCAAGGCACCGCCGCCGCCAAACAGCACCAGATTACCGCCGGTTGTGATCAGGGTGCCCATGCCGCTCGCGACCATGACAAGGATCACCAGGTAAAGCCCATAGTGCACGCTGCGCGCCGCCAGGTGCTCGAGCCGCGAGGGGCTGGCGCCGTCCTCGGGCCGGCGATCGAAGAACACCCACCAGACAATGCGGAACACGGTCAGCACGGCGATGCAAACCCCGACAATGGCATGAAAGCGCAGCAAGGCCGCTTCGGTCGCCGGATCACTGGCATTGCTGGCAGACAGGCCGGTACCCAGCATGACGGCGATGGCCGCCGCGGTGATCCAGTGGATGAGGATGGCGATAGTGCCATAACGACGCGGCGTACTCTTGAGCGACATGGGAGTGATCCTTGTGCCAGCTGGAGGGACCGCCTATACATAGCATACTATGAACAAAGATAGCAAGCTATGTAAATGGCACTGAGCCGTGAAACTTCGGCGGGGTACCTCGCCAACTGGGCCGCGCGACTGTTTGCGCGCGAACTGGACCGCCAGTTGCAGCCCACAGGCATTGCGCCCGCCTATATGCCGGTGATGTTCGCCCTGGGCGACGGGGGAACGCTGACGCAAAAGGAACTGGCGCGCCGCGCGGCCGTGGAGCAACCGACAATGGCCGCAACGCTCAACCGCATGGAGCGCGACGGCTTCATCAGCCGCCGGCCCGACCCGGGGGACCGGCGCAGCGCGCTCGTCGTGCTGACCCCTTCCGGGCTGGCCCTGCTGCCCGAGGTGGAGCGGGTGGTGCACACGATCAATGCTCTGGCCCTGGCGAGCCTTTCCAGCGCCGAACAGGCGGCGTTCTTTGCCGCAATCGGCAAGATCATCGCGGCACTGGAACACCAAGATCCAGCCCTTGCCCCATCGACCGCCTAATCGGCGCGCCGGCTATAGGTGAGGATGGCATTGCCCTTGCTGGTGCGCTCCATATTCTTGAGCTCGAGGCGGGTGGTCGGATCATCGGGGCCGAACAGGTGCCGCCCCTTGCCGGCAATCACCGGGTGCATGATCAGCACCAGCTCGTCCATGAGGCCCGCGAGCAGCAATTGGCGCACCAGCGACAACCCGCCCATGGCGGCGATATCGCCGCCGGGCTGGTTCTTGAGCCGGCGTACGAAATCGAGGAGGTCCCCCTCGATCAGCTCGGCATTGCTCCAAGCAAGCGGCGGGGTCAGGGTTTCGGAGGCGACATATTTGGGCACGCCATTGATGAACTCGGCAAAATCGAGGTCCTGGCTGGCATTGGGCCAATAGCCGGCCCATTGCTCAAAGCCGACGCGGCCCATCAACACCGCGTCGATGCTGCTGATGGTCTGGTCCATCAGGGTGCCCAGTTCGTCGTCAAAGCTATCGAATTGAAACTGGTCGGGCGCTTCGGCGACGCCATCCACGGAGTAAAACAGGCCGGCTATGAGTTTTCGCATGATGTTGTCCTGATCTGGATGACACTTGCTCTTGCGACGCACAGAACGGCCCGAGTTCGACAATTCTGCGGCGATTTTGTTGGGGGTCCCTCCGTTTAGCTCGAAAGGATCAGTCGGTGTTTTCCGGGGGCAAGGGGGCTTCGGGTTCCCTGCTGATGGCAAGAAGGCCCGGGAAACACCCGGGCCTTCTTGAGTTTCGGTCGAGGCGGATGCCTTGCTAGCCCCAGTGCGCTAGGACGGCGAGCAGTAGCAGGGCGACGATATTGGTGATCTTGATCATCGGATTGACGGCGGGGCCAGCCGTGTCCTTGTAGGGATCGCCGACAGTGTCGCCGGTGACGGAGGCCTTGTGGGCGTCGCTGCCCTTGTGGTGCACGACGCCGTGGGAGTCAGTGAAGCCGTCCTCAAAACTCTTTTTGGCATTATCCCAGGCGCCGCCGCCGGCGGTCATGGAGATGGCGACAAAGAGCCCGGTGACGATCACGCCCATCAGCATGGCCCCGAGGGCGGAAAAGCCGGCGGCGGGACCAGCGATCCAGTTGATCAGGAAGAACACCACAATGGGCGACAGCACCGGGAGCAGCGACGGCACGATCATTTCGCGGATGGCGGCTTTGGTCAGCATATCCACGGCGCGGGCATAATCAGGCTTGGAAGTGCCGGCCATGATGCCGGGATCGGCCTTGAACTGGCGGCGCACTTCCACCACGACCGATTGGGCGGCGCGCCCCACCGCCGTCATCGACATGCCACCAAAGAGGAACGGCAGCAGGCCACCAAAGAGCAGGCCCACCACCACATAGGGGTCCGCGAGCGAGAAGGTGAGCGTGCCCATGCCCTGGAAGATCGCGGGGGCATCGGGCAGGGCCGAGAAGTAGATCAGGTCCTGGGTATAGGCGGCAAAGAGTACCAAGGCGCCAAGCCCGGCCGAGCCGATGGCATAGCCTTTGGTGACGGCCTTGGTGGTATTGCCCACGGCATCGAGTGCGTCGGTGTTGTGCCTGACTTCGGCCGGCAAGCCCGCCATTTCGGCGATGCCGCCGGCATTGTCGGTGACCGGGCCAAAGGCATCGAGCGCGACGACAATGCCGGCCAGCGCCAGCATGGTAGCCACGGCGACGGCAATGCCGAAGAGGCCTGCCAGCGAGTAGGTGATGATGATGCCGGCAATGATCACCAGCGCAGGCAGCGCGGTGGATTCGAGCGACACCGCAAGGCCCTGGATCACATTGGTGCCGTGGCCGGTGACGGAGGCTTCGGCGATGGAATTGACCGGGCGCCGACCGGTGCCGGTGTAATATTCGGTGATGACGATGATGAGCCCGGTGATGGCCAGGCCCGTCACCCCGCACCAGAACAGCGACCAGGGGGTAAAGACCTTGTCGCTGGCTTCGATCAGAAGGTTCATGTCGCCAAAGATCATCCAGAGCACGGGCACGAGCACGATCAGGGACAGCACGCCGGTGGCGATGATGCCCTTGTAAAGCGCGCCCATGATGTTGTTGCTGGCCCCGAGCTTGACCGCAAACGTGCCGGCGATCGAGGTCAAAACGCAGGCGCCGCCAATGGCGAGCGGCAGCACCATGCCGGCAAGCTTGAGCGCTTCGGGCAGGATGATGGCGGCGAGCACCATGGTGGCGACGATGGTGACCACATAGGTTTCAAACAGATCGGCGGCCATGCCGGCGCAATCGCCGACATTGTCGCCCACATTGTCGGCGATGGTGGCTGGGTTGCGCGGATCATCCTCGGGGATGCCGGCCTCGACCTTGCCCACCATGTCGCCGCCCACATCGGCGCCCTTGGTGAAGATGCCGCCGCCCAGGCGCGCAAAGATCGAGATCAGGGAAGCGCCAAAGCTCAGCGCCACCAAGGCATCGATCACGGTGCGGCTGGTGGGCGCATAGCCGATGCCGGTCAGCAGCAGGAAGTAGACGGTAATGCCGAGGAGCCCCAGCCCCGCGACCAGCATGCCGGTGACGGCACCCGATTTGAAGGCCAGATCGAGCCCGCGGGCGAGCGAAGTCGTGGCGGCCTGGGCGACGCGCACATTGGCGCGCACCGAAACATTCATGCCGATAAAGCCGGCGGCGCCGGACAACACGGCGCCCAGCAAAAAGCCGATGGCCGCATAGGTGCCCAGCAACAGCCAGGCGGCGATGAAGATCACCACGCCGACAATGGCGATGGTGGTGTATTGCCGCTTGAGATAGGCCGAGGCGCCTTCACGCACGGCAGCCGAGATTTCCTGCATGCGCGCCGATCCGGGATCGGCGGCCAACAGGGTACGCGTGGTGATCACGCCATAAACAACACTCAGACCGCCACAAACGACGATCAGCCACAAAGCTAAAGTCATGCACAAGTCCCCTCAATGCCTTGAGGGATCCGCTCCCGGTGCGCCGATCCTCCAATCGGCGGAGCCGGCTCCTCCACGAACCCCCTCCACGGCGATGATGCGGGGGAATGGGCGGCAAGGCAATCGCTAATGCGATGTTTTGTCGCGGCCTTGCTACAGGGCGGCAGCGAGGCTCGCAGCAAGTGCGGGACCGTTGCCAGTGATGCGCAGGGTCTTGAGGCGCGCGGTGGTGCCTGAGGTGATGCGAATGGCCGACCGAGATACGCCCAGCACTCCGGCAAGCAGGCCGATCACCGCGTCATTGGCCTTGTTCTTGTCGGGGATGGCAGCAACGCGCAGCTTGAGGGCCGCGCGCCCATCACCCAGCACCATGATTTCGTCGAGGGCGGTGCGCCCGGCATTGGGCAGCACGCGCACCAGTAGGGTCAGCCCGGCGGCATCGATCCGCCAGGGGAGCGTTGGCTCAAACGACGTTGGGATAGCCGTAGCGCAGGATCACCTGCTGGATAAAGAAGATGATCAGGAACAGCACGATCGGGCTGATATCGAGGCCCGAGAAATTGGGCAGCATGTTGCGGATCGGGCGCAGCACCGGCTCGGTCAGCTGGTTGACCATGCGCCAGACCGCCGCGACGAACTCGTTGCGGGTGTTGATGACGTTGAAGGAAATCAGCCAGCTCATGATGATCATGATCAGCACGACCCACCAGTAGAGCTGGAGGACAACCATGATGACATCGAGGACGGCGGCCATGAGCGGATGATCCTTCGCGAAATAACTAGGCGCTATCTAGGGCTTCGGCGCCGCTCCGGCAAGAGTGCCCATGCAAGGCTGGCAGCGACGATCCCCGGAACAGGGTTGCGCCCGAGACGTTGAGTGGCTCCAACAACAAACAGGAACCAAGCAATGGGTTTTTTCAGCGACATCAAGGACAAGATCTTCGGCAAGCACGAGGCGCAGCCCACAATCGTCGCGCAGGCCCCCGCGCAGGCATCCCCAAGCGCTGCCCCGGCCGCACCAGCTCCAAGCCGCCAGCCGGCCGGCGCTGCCGCGTCGCCGGCCGCAGCTTCCTCGCCGGTGCCAACAGCACCAGCCGCCCAGGGCAATGCTGCAGCGGCCCCGGCGGCGACTGGCGCCAGCAGCGGGGCGCAGGTCGACGTGGCTGCGATCCTTGATGCCGCGGTGGCCAAGAGCGGCCAAACGCTGGACTGGCGCAAATCCATTGTCGATTTGATGAAAGCTCTAGGTATCGACAGCAGCCTTGCCGCGCGCAAGGAATTGGCCCAGGAGCTCAACTACACCGGCAGCACCGAGGACAGCGCGGCCATGAATATCTGGCTGCACAAGGCGGTGATCCAGAAGCTCGCCGACAATGGCGGCAAGGTGCCCGCTGAACTGCTTTAAACAGCCAAACGGCGTCCGGCTTCTGGCCGGGCGCCTGTTCTAGCCGATATCCTTGATCGGCTTCCAGGTGGCGAAGCGATAGAGATAGATGACGACGGCAAGGATCACGACGCCGGTTGAGACCGGATCGACCCAGGCTTCCACCGCCTCATAGCCTTCGTGGAGCAGATAGCCCGAGGCGGTCAGGAGCCCGGTCCAAAGCACGGTGCCGATCGCCGAAACGGTGATGAAGCGGCCAAAGGGCATGGCAGCAAGACCGGCCGGCACGGAAATGAGGGTGCGGATGGCGGGGATCAAGCGCCCAACCAGGATCGCCCAGATGCCATGGCGGTCGAACCAGTGCACGGCCTTGTCGATATCGTCTTCGCTGACCGTGGCGATGCGCCCAAGGCGATTGCAAAGCAGGGTGAAGCGATGCAGGCCCAAAAGGCGGGCTGCGAAATACCAGACCGACGTGCCCGCGAGCGACCCCAGCACGCCGGCGAGCAGCACGCCCCAGCCATTAAGCTCGCCACTGGCGGCCACATAACCCGCAAAGGGCATGATCAGCTCGGAGGGAATGGGCGGAAAGACGTTCTCGGCCACCATCAGGAGAAAGATCCCCAGATAGCTCCATTGGGTAATGGTGCCGATGATCCACTCGCTCATGATTCACTCCGTCTCCGATGGGGCGCACCATTACCGCAAAACGCCAAAAAAGGGTAAGGGCCCCGTTGTTTCCAACGGAGCCCCTAGTGTTTTTAACCGGCCTTGGAGCGCAGCGCGCGCTTGCGATCATTGGGATCGAGCCAGATCTTGCGCAGGCGGATCGACTTGGGGGTCACCTCGACATATTCGTCTTCGGCGATATAGCCGAGCGACTGCTCCAGGGTAAGCTTCTTGGGCGTGGTCAGGCGAACCGCCTCATCCTTGGAGGTGGTGCGGATATTGGTCAGCTGCTTGCCCTTGAGTGCGTTCACTTCAAGGTCGTTGTCGCGGCTGTGCTCACCGATGATCATGCCTTCATAGATGTCGACGCCAGCATCGATCATGATCGGGCCGCGATCTTCGAGGTTCCACAGCGCAAAGGCGACGGACTGGCCGGTGCCATTGGAGATCAGCACGCCGGTGCGACGGCCGGGCAGTTCGCCCTTGAACGGGGCAAAGGAGTGGAACAGCCGGTTGAAGATGGCCGTGCCGCGGGTATCGCTCAGCAATTCAGGCTGGTAGCCGATCAGCGAGCGGGTTGGCACCAGGAGACGAATACGCGTACGGCCAACGCCCGAAGCGCGCATTTCGACCAGCTCGCCCTTCCGCTCGGTCATCTTCTGGACGACCGTGCCGGTGTGCTCGTCATCGACGTCGATGATGACTTCCTCGATCGGCTCCAGCTTGACGCCGTTTTCTTCCTTCATCAGCACTTTAGGGCGGCCGATGGTCAGCTCGAAGCCCTCGCGGCGCATGTTTTCGATCAAAACGGCCAGCTGCAATTCGCCGCGGCCAGCCACGTCGAAGCTGTCATTGTCATCGCCCGGCGTCACCTTGATGGCGACATTGCCTTCGGCTTCGCGCATCAGGCGTTCGCGGATCACGCGGGACTGCACCTTGTCGCCTTCGCGGCCGGCCAGTGGGCCGTCATTGATGCGGAAGGTGACCGACAGGGTCGGCGGATCGATCGGCTTGGAGGCGATCGGCTCCATATTGGTCGGCGAGGAAATGGTGTCGGCAACGGTCGAGGTTTCGAGACCGGCAATGGCGACGATGTCGCCAGCTTCGCCCACATCCACGGGGGTGCGCTCGAGGCCACGGAAGGCCAGCACCTTGGAAACGCGACCCTTTTCGACGATCTTGCCTTCGCGGCTGAGCGTATGGATGGGATCGCCGGCCTTGACCGAGCCCGAAAAGATGCGGCCGGTCAGGATGCGGCCGAGAAAGGCATTGCGCTCGATGGTGGTGACCAGCATGCGGAACGGACCGGTTTCGACCTTGGGCTCGGGCACATGCTCGATGACCTTGTCGAGCAGCGGCGCGAGGCTTTCCTTGGGACCGGCGGGATCGGCACTCATCCAGCCCTGCTTGGCAGCGCCATAAAGGATCGGGAAGTCGAGCTGTTCGGGCGTTGCGTCGAGGGCGATGAAGAGATCAAAGATTTCTTCGAGCACTTCGAGGTGCCGCTCGTCCGACTTGTCGATCTTGTTGATGGCCACGATGGGACGCAGGCCCTGGGCCAGCGCCTTGCCAAGCACGAACTTGGTCTGGGGCATCGGGCCTTCGGCGGCATCGACGAGGATCACGACACCATCGACCATGGAGAGGATACGCTCGACTTCGCCGCCGAAATCGGCGTGGCCGGGGGTGTCCACGATATTGATGCGGGTGTCTTTCCAGAGCAGCGAGGTCACCTTGGCGAGAATGGTGATGCCACGTTCGCGCTCGATGTCATTGCTGTCCATGGCGCGCTCTTCGACGCGTTCGTTTTCGCGGAACGAGCCGGACTGCTTGAGCAGCACGTCGATCAGGGTGGTCTTGCCATGGTCAACGTGAGCGATGATGGCGATATTGCGCAAGGACATTAGGGGCGGAGCCTTTGAATGCATGATTCACGCCCACAAACCGCCACGCGGCGACAACGAGTTGAACCATGAAGGAAAACAACAACGCCACCCGCTAACAGGCAGGACCGGCGCTTTTGTCGCGGCTATTACAGGTTTTAGCGCCATCGGACAATCCCTGTGACTGCAGGGCGGCAATGCACCGCGTCACACAAGGGCCAAAAGGCATCCACCAAGCGCGGTCGCGCCGACCAAAATCCAGGGCGGCACGCGACCGACCGCGAGTAGTAAATAGATGGTTACGGCGAGGGCATAATCCAAGGGGGTGCGCAGGGCCAATGTGGCCACGGGATCAAACAAGGCGGCAGCCAGCAGCGCCACCACCGCCACATTGGCGCCCCCAATCAGGTGGGCGACGGCGGGAACAGCGGCTAGGCGGCGCCACAACGGCAAGGCTGCCCCCATCAGCAGCAAGCCGGGCGCGAAGATGGCGAGCGTTGCGCCGAGCGCACCCAGCAGCGTGTAGCCGGACGGGGCGGCGGCAGCGCCAAGGAAGGTGGCAAAGGCAAACAGCGGCCCCGGCACCGCCTGGGCGGCGGCATAGCCGGCCAGAAAGGTTGGCGGCGACACCCAGCCGGGCGCCACCACGCTGTCTTCCAGCAAGGGCAGCACCACATGCCCGCCCCCGAACACCAGGGCGCCGGTGCGATAAAAGGCATCAAGGAACTGCACGGCAAAGCCGCCCACCCCCGCAGCGGCGAGCAGCGGCAGACCAAGGAGCAGCAGGGCGAAGGCGGCAAGGAGCGCGATGCCCATACGCATCGACAAGGCTCCGGCAGGCACGGAAGCGCTGGTACCGCTGGTGTTGCCCCAGCCCAGCAGAAGGCCACAAAGCGCGCCAAGGCTCATCACCAAAAGCTGCCCGGCAATACCGGGCACCAGCGCCAGCAACACCAGCGCCAGGGCAGCCACGCCAAGGCGGGAGGGCGTGGTGAGGAGCGCCCCGCGCATGCCCCAGACGGCTTGGGCCACAACAGCCACCGCCACCAATTCAAGGCCATGGAGCGCCCCAGACAGGGCTGGTCCCTGAAGGGCAAGAAGGCCGGCAAAGAAGGCCAGCATCAGGAGGGCCGATGGCAGGGTGAAGCCAACAAAAGCTGCCAGCCCGCCGAGCCAGCCGGCGCGCACCACGCCCAGGGCAAAACCGACCTGGCTGGAGGCCGGCCCCGGCAGGAGCTGCCCCAAGGCTACGAGCTGGGCATAGCCATGCTCATCCACCCAGCCGCGGCGGGCGACAAGTTCGTCGCGGAAATAGCCGAGATGGGCGATGGGGCCGCCAAAGGAGGTCAGTCCCAGGGCTAAAAAGGCGGCGAAAACCTCGCCCGGCGTGCCGGCAGGCGGGGCGGTGGGGGCGTCGGCTCGGCTCATCCGTGCACCCTTAGCCTCAAGTTATGACAGCGCGATAACGCCACCGCTCACCAGCGGCGCTCAGGAGGCCGCGCGCAGCAATCGGGTGTGCTCGACTTGCCGAATAAGCATCAGCTCGAGCACGGCCGGGGCCAGGGGCGGGGAAAACAGGAACCCCTGCACTTCCGAGCAACCCAGGGCGCGCACCAGTTCGAGCTGTTCGGGGGTTTCCACCCCTTCGGCCGTGGTGGTCATCCCGAGGCTCTGCCCCAGCCCGATCACCGCGCGGATGATAGCCAGATTGTCGCTGCGGGTGGTCAGATCGCGCATGAAGGAGCGGTCGATCTTGATCTTGTCGAAGGGGAAGGAGCGCAGATAGGAAAGCGAGGAATAGCCGATGCCGAAATCGTCCATGGAGATGCGCACACCCATGGCGCGCAGCTGATGCAGCGCCCGCAGGGTGGATTCGTTGTCGGCGAGCAGCAGCGATTCGGTGATTTCGAGCTCGAGGCGGCTCGCGGGCAGGCCCGCATCGGCAAGGGCCGAGCGGATTACGCTCACCAACTCCTTGTTGCGGAACTGGACGGTTGACAGGTTCACTGCAACGCGCACCCCGTCGGGCCAGGTGGTGGCCGTGCGGCAGGCCTCGCGCAGCACCCATTCGCCCAGGGGCACGATGAGGCCGGTTTCCTCGGCAATGGGGATGAACTCGGCGGGAGAAATCGAGCGCTCCGCGCAATCCCAGCGCAACAGGGCCTCGACGCAGCCGATCTTGTTTTGCTCCAGATCGAGCAAAGGCTGGAAGACGAGGCGCAGCTCGTCACGCGCCAGGGCGGCCCGTAGGCCCGCCTCGATGCTGCGGCGCTGCTGCAACTCCTCGTCCATACCCGTTTCAAAGAAGTGGAAGGTGGAGCGGCCATCCGCCTTGGCCTTGTAGAGCGCCATATCGGCATGCTTGACCAGGGTATCGGTGTTCACCCCATCCTGGGGCGCCATGGCGATCCCAACCGAGGCGCTGATATCGATCTGGTGCTCTCCAATGGTGAAGGGCGCCGCCATTGCCTTGACGATGCGGTTGGCCACCTTGGCGGCATCGGCCTCGCTCGACACCGAGCGCAGCAGCAAGGCAAATTCGTCGCCACCCAGACGGGCCAGCAGGTCGTTGTCGCGCGTCGTGCGCCACAAGCGCATCCCGGCTTCCCGGATCAGCTCGTCGCCCACCGCATGGCCCAGCGTGTCGTTGACACCCTTGAAGTGGTCGAGATCGATATACAGCACCGCCGCCTGTTCGCCGCGCCCGATCGCGGCTTCCGCATTGGCCATTTCCTCGAGGAACTGCACCCGGTTGGGCAGATCGGTCAGGGCGTCATGGCGGGCGAGATAGCGGATGCGCGCCTCGATCTGGCGCTGCTCGGTGATGTCTTCGTGGCTCGACACCCAACCGCCATCCTTCATCGGATGGTGCTGCATCATGATGACGCGGCCGTTGAATTCATGCACGTTCTTGCCGTATTCGCCGCGCGCGATGATGTCGCGGCGCCAGGCGATATATTGCTGCCGGGACGTGCCCGAACTCATGCCGCTATCGAACAGGTGGCCCAAAATTTCTTCGAGCTGGGTGCCGGGCCGCACCAGCGCCTCGGGCAGATTGTAGATGCGCTGATAGGGCTCGTTGCAGATCACGAGGCGCCCCTGGGCGTCGCACATGCACAGGCCCTGGGAAATATTGTTGACCGCCGCGTCGAGCCGGATGTTCTGGCGCTCGAGCTCGCGTCCGCGCTTTTGCATCACTTCGGTACGCGCGATTTCCTCGGTCACGTCCTCATGGGTGATCACCCAGCCCAGCGCCGGATTGAACACATGGGCGGTTTCGATGATGCGCCCGCCCCGCACTGCTTCCTGGCTTTTATGGCGCGCGCCGTCGCGATTGGCCAGCAATTCGCCGGCATAGGCCGCGTAAAAGGCCTCGGGGGTCTGGTCGGGGTGATTGCCCAGGCTCGACGAGATCCCCACCACCGCCTTGAGCGTCATGCCGACCTGGAGGTGCTCGGGCTCAAAACCATAGATTTCGCAATAATGCTGGTTCCACAGCACCAGGCGAAATTGGGGGCTCCACACGCAAAATCCATAGGGCATGCTTTGGAGCGCCGCATCCAGCAGCAGCGCCCCGGACATCTCGCTCAAACTTCCAGCGTCCAATGCCCGCACGAGCCGACCCCTTCCGCGGTGCTTTGCGCACAACGGACTAACGCTAGAGGTCGGCTCTTAAGGCCCGATTAACGCGGAAGGCTTATGGGCGCTCCGCCTTGCGATTGCGCGCCGCCCAAGTCTTGAGCCGCAAGCCGTTGAGGCGGATGAAGCCCTCGGCATCATGGTGGTCATAAGCGACCGCGCCTTCCTCGAAGGTGACGAGGTCCATGGAGTAAAGCGAGTTGGGCGATGTGCGCGCAATCACATTGGCGCTGCCCTTGTAGAGCTTCACCGTGACTTCGCCCGACACATAGTCCTGGCTCTTGTCGATCATGGCCTGCAGCATCTCGCGCTCGGGGGAGAACCAGAAGCCGTTGTAGATGAGCTCGGCATATTTGGGCATCAGCTCGTCCTTGAGGTGAGCTTCGCCGCGATCGAGGGTGATCGATTCAATGCCGCGATGGGCCACCAGCATGATGGTGCCGCCGGGGGTTTCATAAAGCCCGCGCGACTTCATGCCGACAAAGCGGTTCTCGACGAGGTCAAGTCGGCCAATGCCATGCTTGCCACCGAGCTCATTGAGCTTGGTCAGCAGCGCGGCCGGCGACAGCTTTTCGCCATTGACCGAAACCGGATCGCCCCTTTCGTAGCCGATGGTGATGATCTCGGGCTCGTTGGGGGCCTGTTCGGGATCAACCGTGCGCTGGGGCACATAATCGGGATAAGGCACGCCGGGATCTTCCAGCACCATGCCTTCCGAGGAGGTGTGCAGCAGATTGGCGTCAACCGAGAACGGGGCCTCGCCCCGCTTGTCCTTGGACACCGGGATCTGGTTGCGCTCGGCATAATCAAGCAGCTGGGTGCGGCTGCGCAGGTCCCATTCGCGCCAGGGAGCGATCACCTTGATCGAAGGGTCGAGCGCATTGGCGGTCAATTCGAACCGCACCTGGTCATTGCCCTTGCCTGTGGCGCCATGGGAGATGGCATCGGCGCCGGTTTCCTGGGCGATTTCAACCAGGCGCTTGGCGATCAGCGGGCGGGCAATGGAGGTGCCCAGCAGATACTGACCCTCATACACCGCGTTGGCGCGGAACATGGGAAACACGAAGTCGCGCACGAATTCCTCGCGCAGGTCCTCAATGCGGATATCCTTGATGCCGAACATCTCGGCTTTCCGGCGCGCCGGCTCAAGCTCTTCGCCCTGCCCGAGATCCGCGGTGAAGGTCACCACTTCGCAGTTATAGGTTTCCTGCAGCCATTTGAGGATGATGGAGGTATCCAGGCCGCCCGAATAGGCGAGCACGACCTTCTTGATGTCTTTTGCCATAACTTTGGTTCTTGCGCTTGGGGGTTGGCGCCAGCTGGCGCCACAAATCGGGCGCACCCTATTCAGCCCGGGCCGGGCATGCAATTGTCCGGGCCGAATTTCTTGAGCACCCCTATGCCCGCCTTTGTTCCCGATCTTTCCGTGCTGCTCGCCTTTGCGCTGGCGGCTTTCGTGCTGGCGATCACGCCCGGACCAGACATGGCGCTACAGATGTCGCGCGCCATCAATTACGGGCGTGGGCATGGCTTTGCCACGGCAGCGGGGGCGATGAGCGGCATCCTGGTGCATACGGGCTTGGCCGCTTTTGGCATTTCGGTGCTGATCGTGGCGGCGCCGACGGCATTTCTCGTGCTCAAGATCGCTGGCGCCCTTTACCTATTGTGGCTGGCCTATGGCGCGGTGATGCATGGAGGCGGGCTGCGCCTGGCCGAACGGGCGGCCCGGACGCCAACGCTGCGCGAAAGCTATGCCACCGGGATCGGGATCAATCTGCTCAATCCCAAAGTGGTGCTGTTCTTCGTGACCTTCCTGCCCCAGTTCGTCGACCGGCACGATCCGGCCGCGCCCGGCAAGCTGTTTTTCCTGGGGGGCGAATTCATCCTGGTTTCCATTCCGGTGGCCATTGCCATGGTGCTGGCGGCCGAGCGCATGGCGGGCCTGCTCGCGACCAACAAGCTAGTGCAGCGCGCGCTCAACTGGAGCTTTGCGGCGGTGTTCACCGGTTTTGCCCTGACCATCCTCCTTGCCGAAGGGCGCCGCTAGGAACGGCTGGCCGCGTTTGTTCGTTAGCCCGGCAAAACAAGAGGGCAAGGCATGGACGTTCTGCGCATTATCCTGTCGGTGATCATTCCACCGGTCGGCGTCTTTCTTCAGGTGGGGCTCGGGCTGCAGTTCTGGCTCAATATCCTGCTAACGCTGTTGGGTTATTTCCCCGGCCTGATCCACGCCGTGTGGGTGATCTTGCGCAAATAGAACTAGTCGCGCGGCTTGCGGCTGGCGCGCCGCTCCCGCGTCATGCGAGTGGGGGCGTGGAAGTCGGGCCGCTTGGTTTGCACCCACGCAATGAACTCGGCCAGTTCCCGATCGGCCCGCAGCGCCTCGACGTCGTTGAGCTTGCTCGCCAGCTCGGTTTCGGAAAACCGCGCGTGAATGGCGCTGTGGCAGATCTGGTGCAGCTGCACCGTACCCAAATGGGTACCGCCCTTGAGGCGCGGCGTCAGATGATGGCGGCTGGATTTGGCTTCGGGCGGGATGGGGCGTTCGCACAGGGGGCAGATCAAAGGCGCCCTCGCCGCGGCCAAGCGCTCCGCTGCCGCGATGGCCGCATCGATGCGCCGTTGCGATGGTCTTGGCATCAGCCGATTTCGGCGAAGCGCAGCAGATACCCGTCCGGATCCTGCACACAGAACTGGCGTTGCCGCACCACGCCGCTGCCCGCCTGATAGATCTTGGTTTCAACGGGCAGGAACAACGCGACGCCGGCCGCCGCAAGGTGCTCGAGCACGGGATCAAGGGCGCTGACGCGGATCTGTAAGTTGATGCCGCGCCCGAAGGGAGGCTCGAGCGACCCCGTCTTCCAGTCTCGAGCCAAGCCGAGTTGGTCGAGCATGAGAAGGGCCCCTTCCCGCTCCAGCATGGCAAAGCCTTCGGCGGGCCGCTCGTAGCGAACGGCAAAGCCCAGGAGCTCGCAGTAAAAGCGCAGACTGCGCGAGAGATCGGCGACGGACAACTCGGGGATCAATGCCGGATCGCCGCCCATCGCTGCTCCCTTAGCCGGCGAGCGCTTCGCGATCCTTGCGGCTCAAGCGCTCGCTTTCGCTCTTGAGCTGGCCGCAGGCAGCAAAGATGTCGCGCCCGCGGGGCGTGCGCACGGGGCTGGCATAGCCGGCCTTGTTGACGATATCGGCAAAGCGCTCGATCCGCGAGGAAGGCGAGGTGCCATAGTTCGAGCCGGGCCAGGGATTGAACGGGATGAGGTTGATCTTGGCAGGAATGCCCGCCAGCAACCGCACCAGTTCGCGCGCCTCGGCATCGCTGTCATTGATGCCATCGAGCATCACATATTCAAAGGTGATGCGGCGGGCATTGGAGAGGCCCGGATAATTGCGGCAGGCCTCGAGCAGTTCTTCGATGGGCCACTTCTTGTTGATGGGCACGAGCACATCGCGCAAATCATTGTTGGTGGCGTGCAGGGAGATGGCAAGCATCACGTCGATCTCGCGCCCGGTGGGCTCGATAAAGGGCACGACGCCAGAGGTCGAAAGGGTAATGCGGCGCTTGGACAGGCTCATGCCGTCGCCCGCCGACGCGATCAGCAGGGCCTGCTTGACGTTCTCGTAATTATAAAGCGGCTCGCCCATGCCCATCATCACGATATTGGTGATGGCACGGCTCCCGTCAGCCGGAACAAGACCGCCATCATCGGGGCGGCTGCCGCCGGGGAAATCGCCCAGCCGCTCGCGGGCCATCAGCACCTGCCCGAGAATTTCCCCGGCGGTGAGATTCCGGACAAGCTTTTGCGTGCCGGTATGGCAGAACGAGCAGGTAAGCGTGCACCCGACCTGGGAGGAAACGCAAAGCGTGCCGCGGTCCTGCTCGGGGATATAAACGGTTTCCACCTCGACGGGTGGATAGAGCGGATTGGCGGGATCGCGGAAGCGGAACAGCCATTTGCGGGTGCCATCGCTCGAAACCTGCTCGGAAACGATCTCGGGGCGATCAAGGATGAACTTGTCGGCCAGCAGCTGGCGCACCGGTTTGGCGACATTGGTCATGCGCTCGAAATCGGTGACCCCGTTCACATAAAGCCAGTTCCACAACTGGCTCGCGCGCATCTTGCTTTCGCGCTCGGCAATGCCCGCGCCCACCAATGCCTCGGCGAGCTGCGGCTTGCCCAGGCCGATCAGCGAAGGCCGGCTGGCGACCGGCGAACGCACGGCAGACGAATGGTCAAGATTAAGCGCAATGCTCATGGGGGCAAAGGTCCGGAAGGTGCGGGATCAGGTGGCCAATAGCATATGGGGCGCGCCGGCGCAAAGTCACGGGCCCGGGAGGTGCTGAGGGGCTGCTATTCGCCAGGCGCGGGATGATCCTTGCCCTGGGTGGGGCGATCAAACAGCGAAGCCGTGAGAGCAACCGAGAAGGCGGCAATGATGACGACGGCAAAGTTGGCAACAACTCCCCACTCAATCATTCTTCCAGTCCTTTCAGATGGCGTCTTGCCAGCCAATGTAAGCCCAAACTGCTGATGAAACAACCAACCACCACGAAGGCTGCAGTGGGCGAGCCACTGGACGATTGCGCCAGCGCCACGATCGGCGCCAAAGCACCAATCCCCACCAGCGCCATGGGTACGCCATTCATGTAAGTGGCGGTCAGCTTGCGCTGTTCATTGCGGACGAGCTTGCTCAATCCCTCAGCATTCGGCGGAGACGGCCTGGGTGGCAGCGGTGGAGCCGGCGAGCGAGAAGGTTTGCGCCACCTTGATGCCGGCACTGGTGGTGCCTTCAACGACCAGGCTCGAGCCGGCCCGGATGGCGCTGGCGAGCGCATCGCTTTGCCCGGCATCGTCGAGCCAGGCGGCATCGTTCTGGGTAAAGAGATTGAAGGTCTGCCCATTCACCGTGACGGTCGCGCCGCTATCGGGCTGGAAGGTGAAGCCGGCAACCAGATTGAACTCGCTGGCGACATTTTCGCCGGGCCGGCTGGTGAGGTAGAGATAGGCCTGCGTATAGCCATCGGGCGTGGGGGTCACGGTGGTGGGCTTGGTCATGGCAAAGCAGACCGGCCCGGCCCCATCGGACGCTGCATAGCTCGACCAGTCCCGGAAATCACCGAGCAGCCGCACCGACTGGGCTGCAGCGCTGCCAACCGAAAGCAGGCTGGCCACGACCACAAGCGAAACAAAGCGCGAAACCATAAGGGGCCTCATCAAACACAGGAAGGACGAGGGCCGCGACGCGGCACCTCGCCCGGATAGGAGGATTGCTCGAGCGGGGTCCAGCCCCGATCAGGCGCAGGCTGCGTCGATGGCGTTCATCGCCGCCGTGGCGCCCGAAAGCGAATAGGTGTCGATCGTGTTGGTGCCGCGCTGGGAGGTTCCGCGCACCTGCAGCTTAGTGCCGCCCTTGAAGGCCTGGACAAACCCGCCTTCGTCGCCGGTCGAAGCCAGCCAGGCCGCCGAGCCCTCGGTGACCATCGGATAGGACTTGCCATCAATCGAAGCGCTAGCCTTGGCGTCACTGCTGTTGAAGGGGTAGCCGATAATGGTCTGCACCTCGTTCTTGGTGCCCATGCCCTTACGGTGAATGATCATGAAGTGAACGGGGTCGCGATTAACACCGGCGGGCTCGCTCGATTGCGGCGCGGCCGAGATATAGCAGAGCACCCCCGAAGCATCGGTCGCCTGCCAGGCGGTCCAGGCATTGAAACTGCCGAGCTCGGTTGCCTGCTGCGCCTGCGCGACAGGGGCCAGAGCCATGACCGCGCCGACCGCGAGCCCAAACACAAGGCTACCGGTTTTCAACGTCATCGCCAAATCTTCCTCATCTTTGAAGGTACGCATCTAGTGGGATTTGCTGCTCGCAAGCTTAAGCCCCACATGGTTACTAAGGTGTCAAGCGCCGCCACGCCCCAGCGCTAGCCATCAAGTGAGCGGCAATCGTGACGCTAAAAAGGCGCGGGGCAGCGGCAATGACGTGCTTTGCAGGTAAAGGGTCAAGCTCGCGTTAACACTGCCGTGAGCGGCTCACGCTTCGAGCGAATAACTTTGCTCGACCACATAGGGGCCGCCACCCACCGAGTCACGGCTGGAAAACAGCACAAAGCGCCTGGGCGTGAATTCAAGCGGCTCGAAGCGCCCGGCCTCGGCGATAAAGCGGGCCACCTCCTCGGGCGCCGAGCCGCGCAACCTGGCCAAGGTTATATGGGGCACGAATTTGCGGCCCTCGGCGGGAAGGCCGGCGCGCTGCAGCACCCGCTCCTGGGCCGCCTGCAGGCGGCTGAGCGCCTCGCTGGGCTCAACTGCGGCATAAAGCGCGCGCGGCTTGGCCCCCCCAAAGGCACCCAGATGGGTCAGCCGCACCGGAAAACTCAGAGACTGGCTCAACCGGTCGAGGCTGTCGGCGACTTCATTGGCGGTGCCATGATCCACATCACCGATGAAGCGCAGGGTGATGTGGTAATTCTCGGCATCGATCCAGCGCGCGCCGCTGAGGCCGCCGCGCTTGAGCGACAGGGCAAAGGCGATATCGCCGGGAACTTCAAGGCCAGTAAACAGCCGGGGCATGAGGCCTCCTTTGCCCGCGGGCAGGCAAGACAATCGCAGCCAGCCTAGCATAACTGCCTGAGAGGGGCAGTCGAATCGTCGCGGCTGGGCGAACAGGGTTGTAAAGGACTTCTCCCCCATCCATATTACCGATCAAGTGGCGCCCAACAACGCCCTCGGCGGGAGGAAACCGCCTTATCCGTCAGTGAAAGGATAGTGCATATGGCTGAATATGACCGTCAGACCCTGAATGCGCGGGCCGGCTCGGCCTTAGCCATCGACGAGGGCCTGCGCAGTTACATGCTGCGCGTCTACAATTACATGGGCATTGGCCTGGTGGTAACTGGCCTTGCGGCCTGGTTTGCTGCCGCCGCTGCCATCACCACCAATCCAGATGCCGCCGTGGCCCAACTGGCCAATGGCCAGTATGTGACCCAGTGGGGTTACCTGCTTTATGCCAGCCCGCTGCAGTGGGTCGTGATGCTCGCGCCCCTCGCCTTCGTGATGGTGCTGAGCTTTGGCATCAACAAGCTCTCCGTGCCCGCCGCCCAGGCCACTTTCTGGGCCTTCTCGGCGATCATGGGCCTGTCGATGAGCTCGATCTTCCTGGTTTACACCGACGCTTCGATCGCCAAGGTGTTCTTCATCACCGCGGCAACCTTTGGCACGATGAGCCTTTATGGCTACACCACCAAGCGTGACCTGACGGCGATGGGCTCTTTCCTGATGATGGGCCTGATCGGCCTGATCATCGCCTCGATCGTCAACATCTTCATGCAGTCGAGCATGATGGAGTTCATCATCTCCGCTGTCGGCGTGCTGATCTTTGTGGGCCTGACCGCCTATGACACCCAGAAGATCAAAGAAAGCTATGCCGAGCACCATGGTGCCGACACGCTCGCCAAGAACGCCATCATGGGTGCGCTCTCGCTGTATCTGGACTTCATCAACCTGTTCATGATGCTGCTCCGCCTGTTCGGCAACCGCGAATAATTCCGACCCGCGGCCCTGGGCCGCGGATTTCGATGGACACTGTTTGGGGACCGCAGTCATAAAGGCTGCGGTCCCTTTGCTTTGTCGAGTTGACGTATCGTGTCCGACTTCCGCCTGCGCCCGTTCGAGTGGTCCGATGTGCCCGCGATCACCCGCATCTACCGACATTATGTCGATCACACCGCCATTACCTTTGATACCGAAGCGCCCGACGAAACGGCCATCGCCGAGAAATATGCGGGCCTCTTGCGCTTGGGTCATCCGGTGATCATCGCCGAGCGCGCGGGCAAGCCCATCGGCTATGCCTATGCCAGCTTTTATCGGCCCCGCGCGGCCTATCGCTTCACCTGCGAGGATTCGCTTTATCTCGATCCTGCCGAAACCGGGCGCGGCATCGGCAAGGCAATGCTGAGCGAGCTTCTGACGCAGTCGCGGGCCTTTGGCTTCAAGCAGATGCTGGCGGTGATCACCGCCGATACGGCCAACTCGGTCGGCATCCACGAGAGATTTGGCTTCCACCGCGTCGGGTATTACGAAGCGGTTGGCCTCAAATTCGACCGCTGGCACGACATCGTGCACCTGCAACTGGCGCTTTAATCAGGCAGCTTGTTAAACCGATGAGCCTGAGCAACACCCGCTGAGGCGCGGCTGCAGTCCGCCGGACCGGCAACAGGCGGTTAACCCACCACCGCCAGTTGCGGATCGAGCACGCGGAGCACCTGCGCCAGTTCGTGGCCGCGCTTCAAAATGCGGCCCTGCTGGTTGGTAACGGCATATTGCCCCTGGCGATTGCGCAAGCGCGGGGTTTTCTCGATCAGGTAAAGTGGTCGCTCGGACACGCGGGCATATACCGAAAACACTGCCCGCTCGCGCAGGAAGTCCATGGCGTAATCTCGCCACTCGCCCTGCCCGACCTTGCGGCCATAAACCGACAGGATCAGCGCCAGTTCCTTGCGGTCAAAGGCAACAATGGCTGGGACCTTGCTGGGCTGCGGACTGGGCGGCGCCTCGGCCTGATGCACCAATTCGAGCTTCACCGGCTTGCTGTTTGGAACACGCGCTTGCACGCTTGGCCTCGCACTCCTTGTTGCAGAACCGTCATGATCGCGGCATTCGACCGGCGATGCAAGCGCTTCACGGCACCGCCATCGCCCTAGGCCAAAATACCCCATTTAGGCCACACTGCTTCCCTTTGGCTGCCCCATTGCACCGCGACAGTGTCATCGTTGCCCCAAGGCTGGTGGCTGGCCGACCGAGCCCCCCGAAGAACGCCGCCACCAGTTCCTCCAAAGAGCAGTCAACTTCTCCCGTCCCTGGTTTCCAGCGGCGGGAGATTTGTTTGGGGGTCAGCGCTCGTAGGACGCAGCGCCCAGAATGGCTCCTGGCAGCCCATTGCGGTCTTCCTGCACGATCACGGCGATGCCGTCGCCCGCTTCGGCGGCAAGTTCGGCCAATGGCAGTTTGAAACGAGCGCCAGCCTTGCCTTCCCACATGCCCAGCATGTGTCGGCCGGTGACCACCTGGGTATAGCTCATCGCCTTGCCCGCGTTTTCGCCGCGCTCGATCTGCACCTGCGCCTGGCGCAGATAGGTGACGAGCCAAACCACTGCATCGGCGGTTCCGGCACGAGGGCCGATCTCGACCTCGAGCATGCCGGCATCGCTTTCGATATCCACCGGCAGGGTCAGGCTGGCCGAGCGAATGGCGCTATGCACTTCGGCGCGGCGCGAGCCCACCACATCCTGCTTGCCGTTGACCACCATCTGCGGCGTGTAGATGCGCGGCGTGCCCCAACTCTTGGCATAGGCGCGCTGCCGGTCGGAATTGGCCGGATTGCCGAAAGTGTCCTTCCAGCCCACATAATCCCAATAATCGACATGAAAGGCGAGGGCGATCACGTCCTCGTCTCGGCCCAGGCTCGACAGCAGCGCATCGGCCGGCGGGCAGGACGAGCAGCCCTGGCTGGTAAACAATTCAACCACAGCCTTGGGCCGCTCGCGCAGGCTTTCGGCCTGGCTAGAGGGGGCCATGGCCAGAAGTGCGATCATCGCCATGATTACGGCGGGGGTGCAAGGAGGAACCATCCCCAAGTTGTAAGCCACAGATTGGTTGGCCCGCCAGTCAAAACGGGGTGACAAATACCGGCTCGGTTAACCTTAGGCGGGAGCGTGGCAGACCAGCTCCAGGTTATTGCCGTCGGGATCGAGCACAAAGGCGGCATAATAATCGGGACCGTAATTGGGCCGGAGCCCCGGGCCACCATTGTCGCGGCCACCTGCGGCGAGAGCGGCGGCATGGAATGCATCCACGGTCGCGCGGTCGGGGCTGCGTAGGGCGACATGGACCGGCATCGCGCCGTCGGCTGCGGTCAGCCACAGATCGGCGGGTTCGCCCGTTCCGCCCAGCCCCGCAACCCCGGGATAGGCCGCTTGCTGGCTATAGCCGAGCGGAGCCAATGCTGCCTTGTAAAAAGCCAGCATCGGCTCGAACTGCCCGGTGACAATGCCCAGATGATCGATCATTTTTTCCACTCCATTTGCGTATGGCGGAACCCTCGCAGCCCCTTGCGACAAACCCTGTCAGCAGCAAACGAAAATGGCGGCCCCCAAGGGCCGCCATCAAGAATTATCTGGCGCGGGAATGAACCCTTATGCGGCCACGAGGCTGCGCAGCACATAGTGCAGGATGCCGCCATTCTTGTAGTAATCGAGCTCGTTGGCCGTATCGATGCGGCAACGGGTTTCGATGATAAAGCTTGTGCCGTCGGCGCGGGTGATCTTGACCGGCACAATAGCACGGGGAGCCAGGTTTTCCACCCCGACGATGTCGATGGTTTCGGTGCCGTCGAGCCCCAGCGTCTGCCAGCTCTCGCCGTCCTTGAACTGCAGCGGGATCACGCCCATGCCCACAAGGTTGGAGCGGTGAATACGCTCGAAGCTCTGCGCGATCACGGCTTTAACGCCCAAGAGATTGGTGCCCTTGGCCGCCCAGTCGCGCGATGAGCCCGTGCCATATTCCTTACCCGCAAAGATCACGAGCGGCGTGCCCTGGCCCTGATAGGCCATGGCCGCATCATAGATCGGCATCTGCGAGCCATCGGGACCCTTGGTGAAGCCACCTTCAACGCCCGGCAGCATCTGGTTCTTGATGCGGATATTGGCAAAAGTGCCGCGCATCATCACCTCATGGTTGCCGCGCCGGGCGCCATAGGAGTTGAAATCGCGCGGGGCGACCTGGTGCTCCTGCAGATATTGGCCCGCCGGGGTGGAGGGCTTGAACGAGCCGGCCGGGGAGATGTGGTCGGTGGTGATCGAGTCAAGGAACAGGGCCAGCACCCGCGCGCCGTTGATATCGGTCACCGGCTTGGGGGTCATGTCCATGTCTTCGAAATAGGGCGGGTTCTGCACATAGGTCGAGGAGCTGTTCCAGCCATAGGTTTCGCCGCCTTCGATGGCGATGGCCTGCCAGTTGTCGTCGCCCTTGAACACATCCGAATAGCGCCGCTTGAACATTTCAGGCGTCACATGGGTGCGCACGATCTCGGCGATCTCGTGATTGGTGGGCCAGATATCGCGCAGATAAACCGGCTGGCCGTTCGAGCCGATGCCCAGCGGCTCAGTGGTGATGTCGACATTCATCGAGCCGGCAATGGCATAGGCCACAACGAGCGGCGGGGAAGCGAGGAAGTTCGCCTTCACATCCGAATTGACGCGGCCTTCGAAATTGCGATTACCCGACAGCACCGACGCAGCCACCACGTCGCCGGTCTGGATCGCCTTGGAGATGGCGGCCGGCAGCGGGCCCGAATTGCCGATGCAGGTGGTGCAGCCATAGCCGACAAGGTTGAACCCAAGGGCATCAAGATCGGCCTGAAGGTTCGCGGCGGTGAGGTAGTCGGTCACCACCTGCGAGCCGGGGGCCAGCGAGGTCTTGACCCAAGGCTTGGAGTTGAGGCCGAGGGCGCGTGCCTTGCGGGCAACGAGACCGGCAGCCACCAGCACCGATGGGTTGGAGGTATTGGTGCAAGAGGTGATGGCGGCGATCACCACATCACCATGCCCGATGCTGAACTCTTCGCCTTCCACGGGAACGCGGGTGTCCTCGGTCTTGCCGAATTCCTTGGGCAGCCCTTCGATAAAGGCCTGCTTGGCATTGGTCAGAACGATACGGTCTTGCGGGCGCTTGGGACCCGAGATCGAGGGCACGACGGTGGAAAGATCGAGCTCGAGGGTCGAGGTGAACACCGGATCGGGCGAATTGGTGTCGCGGAACATGCCCTGGGCCTTGCTATAGGCCTCAACCAGCGCCACGCGCTGCGGGTCGCGGCCCGAAGTGGTGAGGTATTTCAGCGTATCGGCATCGACGGGGAAGTAGCCGCAGGTGGCGCCATATTCAGGGGCCATATTGGCAATGGTCGCCTGGTCTTCGAGGCTGAGGTAGTCGAGACCCGGGCCATAGAACTCGACGAACTTGCCGACCACGCCCTTCTTGCGCAGCATTTCGGTGACGGTCAGCACGAGGTCGGTGGCGGTGATGCCCTCGTTGATCTTGCCCGTAAGCTTGAAGCCCACGACTTCGGGGATCATCATGGTGATGGGCTGGCCGAGCATCGCTGCCTCGGCCTCGATGCCGCCCACGCCCCAGCCCAGCACAGCCATGCCATTGACCATGGTGGTGTGGGAATCGGTACCCACCAGCGTATCGGGATAAGCGACGATCTCGCCGTTCTCTTCGCGGGTCCACACGGTCTGGGCGAGATATTCGAGATTGACCTGGTGGCAGATGCCGGTGCCGGGGGGCACGACGCGGAAATTGTCGAAGGCCGACTGGCCCCAGCGCAGGAACTCGTAGCGTTCGCCATTGCGTTCATATTCGAGCTCGACATTCTGCTCGAAGGCCATCGGCGTGCCAAAGCTGTCGACCATCACCGAGTGATCGATCACGAGATCGACGGGCACCAGCGGATTGATCTTTTGCGGATTGGCGCCGAGCTTGGCGGTCGCATCGCGCATCGCGGCCAGATCCACCACGGCCGGAACGCCGGTGAAGTCCTGCATCAGCACGCGCGCCGGGCGATAGGAAATCTCGTGCTCGGTGCTGCGCGTCTTGAGCCATTCGGCCACAGCCAGGATATCGGCCTTGGTGACGGTGCGGTCATCTTCGAAGCGCAGCAGGTTTTCCAGGACCACTTTCATGGAATGGGGCAACGCGGAAACGCCCTCCAGCCCGTTCTTTTCGGCTTCGGCGATGGAATAATAGGTGTAGCGCTTGCCGCCGACCTCAAGGGTCGATTTGGCGTTGAAGCTGTTCAGTGAGGTCACGGTGTTCCGCCCTGTCATCTAGCGTTGCGGCGAACGCGGGGCGTGCGGCCAACGGGCCGGGCAACCGCCCAAAGACGTCGCCTTTCCTGGAATGACTCCAATCTAGAGGGCTTATATCCAACAAAGATTACCCTTGCCAGTGCCGCCTTTAGTTCAATACGAGATGGGGCCATGTCCCCTCGGCAAGTGTTTCCAGCCCTGCATCTGCGCGCCCAAGGCCTTCAATGCGGACGGGGCGGCACGCCCCTTGGCCAGCCTTTGGACCTCTTGGCCGAACCGGGCACGGCGCTGCTGCTGCGCGGACCCAATGGCGCGGGCAAGACGACGCTGCTGCTGACGCTCGCGGGCGTAGTAGCGCCCATAGCGGGCAGCCTTGCGCTCGACGGCGTTGATCCCGACGAGGGGCCATTTCTCCATTTCTGCGGCCACCGCAACGCGGTCAAGCCGCGGCTGAGCGTCGAAGAAAACCTGCAGTTCTGGGCCGCGCTGAACGGCGGCGATGGCCTGCCGGTGCCCGATGCGCTGGAACAGGTGGGCCTGGGCGCCCTGGCCCGGCTCGATGCCGGCTATCTGTCGGCCGGGCAGGGGCGGCGCCTGGCGCTGGCCCGGCTGCTGGTCTCGCCGCGCCCGCTGTGGCTCCTTGATGAACCCACCGCCGCGCTCGACCGGCAGGGTCAGGCATTGGTTGCCGGCCTTATCGATGCGCAACTGCAAAGCGGCGGCATTGTCGTGGCCGCCACCCATGACGAACTCGCCCTCGCCGATCCCACGCGGATCACCACCCTGACCCTGGAGCCGAGCCGATGAGCGGTTTTGCGGCGGCGCTCGGGCGCGACCTGCGCCTCGCTCTGCGCGGGGGTGGCGATGTGCTGACGCTCGTCCTCTTTTTTGTAATCGTGGGCGTCGTTGTGCCCTTTGCCGTTGGTCCCGACCAGGCGCTGCTCGCCCGGCTTGCGCCGGGCATGATCTGGATCGCGGCGTTCTTGTCCATGCTGCTCGGGCTCGATCGGCTGTTCCGGCCCGACCATGAGGATGGCACCCTGCTGCTCTTGCGTCAGGCGGCGCTCCCTATGCCGGCGATCATCGCCGCCAAGCTGCTGGCGCACTGGCTGCTCGCGGCCTTGCCGCTGCTTCTTGCCAGCCCGCTGCTGGCAATCTTGTTATCTATGGACCTTGCGAGCTTTTGGCGCACCCTGCTGTCGCTGCTGGTGGGCACGCCGGCGCTTGCCGCTTTTGGTGCTATCGGCGCGGCGATAACGGTGGGGATCGGCCGGGGCGGTTTGCTGGCCCCGATCCTCATCGCGCCCCTTTCGGTGCCGGTGCTGATCTTTGGCGTTGGCGCCATTCCGGCTGGGCCTGGACCGGATCAATCCGGCAGCGCCTTGCTGTTTCTCGCGGCGATTAGCCTCATCGCCTGCGCCACTGCGCCCTTTGCTGCGGGTCTTGCGATAAGTGCGAGCGAGGATTAGTTGAGCCCCATGACGCTTGCAACCGCACCCAAACAGCGCTGGTGGAACCGGATTGCCCATCCCGGGCAGTTCGTCGCCTGGACGCGCCCGCTGCTCTGGCCACTCACCGTGGCCACCGCGCTCCTGTTCCTGGTTGGGCTGTGGTTCGCCTTGTTCAACTCGCCCCAGGACTACCAGATGGGCGACACCGTGCGCATCATGTATGTGCATGTGCCCACCGCATGGCTGAGCCAATTCGTTTACGCGACCATGGCCGTTTCGGCGCTGGGCACCCTGGTCTGGCGCCACCCGCTGGCCGATGTGGCGATGAAGACCGCCGCGCCCCTGGGCGCCTGCTTTACAGCGCTGGCGCTCTTTACCGGCTCGCTCTGGGGCCGCCCGACCTGGGGTACGTTCTGGGAATGGGACGGGCGCATGACCTCGACGCTGGTCCTGCTGTTCATCTATCTCGGCATTATTGCGCTCTGGCGCGCCTTTGACGACCAGCTGCGCGGCGCCCGGGTGATTGCCGTCTTCACCCTCGTGGGTGCGGTCAATATACCCATTATCAAGTTCTCGGTGGATTGGTGGTCGACGCTCCATCAACCCGCCAGCGTCTTTCGCGCCGACGGGCCGCGCATGCCGCCGTCCATCCTGACGCCGCTCTTCGTGATGTTCTTTGCCTTTACGCTGCTGTTCATCACGCTCCAGCTCAAGGCCATGCACACCGAGATCAAGCGCCGGCGCGTCGCTACGCTCGAGCGCCGGGCAGCCCAGGGAGCGGCAGACGCATGATCGATCTGGGACCCCACGCGCTCTTTATCGTTTGCGCCTATCTTGGTGTTGCGCTTGTCGTGGCCGCGCTGATCGGCTGGACCCTCTGGGACGCCCGCCGCACCGAGCAGCGGCTCAAGGACCTCGAAGCGCGTGGCATCCGTCGCCGCTCGGCCGAGCCGGCCGCCTGATGCGCTTCCTCCTGTTTGCCCTGCCGCTGCTGCTGCTCGCCGGTCTCGTCGCGATCTTCGCCAGCACCATGAACCGCGACCCTTCGCTGGTGCGCTCGGTGCTGATCGACAAACCCGCGCCGAGCTTCGCCCTCGAAGCGGTGCCGGACCTCGGCGTGCCCGGCTTTGCCACCGAAAACCTCACCGGCGGGGTCACGGTGGTCAATGTGTTTGCCTCCTGGTGCATCCCTTGCCGCGCCGAGCACCCGCTGCTGACCAGCCTCAAGGACAGTGGCGATATCCGGCTCTTTGGCATCAACCAGGCCGACGCCCCCGAAAATGCCCGCGCCTTTCTGGCCGAACTGGGCAATCCCTATGATGCGGTCGGCGCCGACCGCGACCGGCGCGTCTCGATCGATTGGGGTGTTTATGGCGTGCCCGAAACTTTTGTGGTCAACCCGCAAGGGGTCATTACCTTCAAGCATGTCGGCCCCCTGACCCCCACCAGCCTCGAACAGGAACTGCTGCCGGCGATCGCGGCTGCACGGGGGTAAAGTTTAGGGTTCTGCATCCGTCGCGAAGCGCCCTCCGCGATAGAAGTCGCCCGGCCCTCCCCTCACGGGGGAGGGAGGGATCGAGGGAGGGGGTCGTGGTGAAGCGCACTATCGTGCCGCCATACCCAAGCGTTTGAACCTCAGGAAAGCACCCTCAAAAATCGCTGGTTAAACCCTTGATCTCCCAGTCCCCGTAGCGCACCGGCTCGAGGCCGCCGCGGCCGCCTTTTTCGGCCGGGTTCTGGGCCGCAAGGCGGTCGATCTCGGCGCGGCGCGCTTCGGCTTCCGCCAGAGCCCGTTGCGCGGCAGGAGACAGGGGCGGGCGCGGCGCGGGCTCGGGGGCAGTCGCGGACGGCTCTGGGGCATTTGGCTCATTGTCGTTCATTGCGCTTCTCCCAAGGCTTGGGCCCCGGCGCCTTGCATGCAACCGGATCGCACCCAACATAATTGGCCAGACACGCAAACCCAAGAGGCACCATGTACAACACGCTTCGCACCTTTGGCCTGCTGGCGGCGCTGACGGCGCTGTTCATGGTGGTCGGCTATTTCATTGGTGGCAGCTCGGGCATGATGATGGCCTTTGGCTTTGCGCTGCTGACCAATCTGTTCAGCTACTGGAACTCCGACAAAATGGTGCTGCGCATGCAGAACGCCGTTCCGGTGGAGCGCAGCCAGGTGCCTCAACTCTATGAGATGGTCGACATCCTCTCGCAAAAGGCCGGCATCCCCACTCCCGCTGTTTATGTGATCCAGACCGACCAGCCCAATGCCTTTGCCACCGGGCGCAATCCGCAGAATGCGGCCGTGGCGGTGTCCACGGGCCTCCTGCAGCAACTCGATACCCGCGAAGTCGCTGCCGTGGTCGCCCATGAGCTGGCCCATATCCGCTCGCGCGATACCCTGACCATGACCATCACCGCCACCTTTGCCGGCGCCATTTCGGCCCTGGCCCAGTTCGGCCTGTTTTTCGGCGGCGGCAATAATCGCGACAATCCGCTGGGCGGCATCGGCGCGCTCTTGATGGTGTTCCTGGCGCCGGTTGCGGCGATGATCGTGCAGATGGCGGTGAGCCGCACCCGCGAATACGAGGCCGACAAGGATGGCGCCGCCATTTCGGGCGATCCCCTGGCGCTGGCTTCGGCGCTGGCCAAGATCGCCACCCTTGCCGGGCGGCAGGTCAATGTTCAAGCCGAACGCAACCCCGCGATGGCCCATATGTATATCATCAATCCCCTGTCCGGGCAGCGCATGGACAATCTCTTCTCCACCCACCCCGATACGGGCAACCGCATTGCCCCGCTCCAGCAGCTTGCAGCGCAGCTTCAGGTGGTTGATAAGGACCCCCGGCCGGCGCGCGGGCCCTGGTCGGCTTCGCCACGCCGTCCGGCGCCTGGCGGTGCCACCTGGCGCGCGCCGTCGGCCGGCCGGGACAATCCCGGTGATCGCGGCCCCTGGGGATAAAACAAATCAAGACGCACAAACCTGAACCGGCCGGCCTCAAGCTTCGCCTCGTTGCCGCGCAGCGCCTGCGGGGCGTGCTCGCGGGCGAACATTTCGCGCCCCTGGGCCCTGCCGATCTGGCTGACGGGCGCGACCGCGCTCTCGCCAACCGGCTGATTACCACGGCGCTGCGCCGCCACGGCCAGCTCAACTTCATTCTCCATGCCCTGCTCGACAAGGGCATGCCGGGCAAATCAGGCACCTTCGAAGCCGTGCTGCGCCTGTCGGTCGCGCAACTGATTTTCCTGCCCGATCTGGGCGCCCATAGCGCGCTGTTTCTTGCGGTCGAGGCGGTCAAGCGTGATCCCAAGGCGCGCCACCTGGCCGGGCTGATGAATGCCGTGTTGCGCACCGCGCAGGCCAATTCGGCCAAGTTCAGCATGCTGTCGGACGATTTGCTGCTGCCCGAGACCTTTGGCGACACCTGGCTGGCCGCCTATGGCGAAGACGCCATCATTGCCTTTGAAGCCGCGCTTTTGGCCGGCGCACCGCTGGACCTGACGCTCAAGCATGACGACCCCGAACTGCGCGATGCGCTGGGCGCCGTCCCCCTGATGGCCGACAGCGTGCGGATCGATGCGCGCGACAAGCCGGTGGAAGCCCTGCCAGGATATAGCGACGGGCGCTGGTGGGTGCAGGATGCTGCCGCCGCGATCCCAGCGCGCCTGCTCGACCTGCCCGCGAATTCGCGCGTGCTCGACCTTTGCGCCGCGCCGGGCGGCAAGACCGCCCAGCTGGTCAAGGCCGGCTATGCAGTCACCGCGCTCGACGCCGATGCCAAACGCATGGAGCGCCTCGCCGGCAATCTCGAGCGCCTCGACTATAGCGCGCAAACCGTCGTGGCCGATGCCACCACCTATGCGCCCGAAGAGCCCTTTGCCGGCATCGTGCTCGATGCCCCCTGTTCGGCGACCGGCACTTTCCGGCGTCACCCCGAAGTGCTGTGGCACCGCTCGCTCAGCGACATTGCCGGGCGCGTCCGCTTGCAGCGCAATCTCCTGCGCAATGCCGCCAAGTGCCTCGCGCCCGGCGGCGTGCTGATCTATTGCGTTTGCTCGCTCGAACCTGACGAAGGCGAAGCACAGGCCGCATGGGTGCTGGCCAACCTGCCCGAACTTGAACTGCTGCCGGTTACAGCAGAGCAATTGCCTGGCTTGCCCCAAGCCATCACGTCAGAAGGAACGGTGCGCACGCATCCGGGCATGGCACCAGGCGCGCAAAACGGGGGAATGGACGGTTTCTTCGTGGCGCGATTCCGCCGCCGCTCCTAGAATGGCCGCCGGAAAGTCGCGCAAATCACCTAGCGCCTTTGAGGCATGAACTCGTTGCAGCCATTAGCCGCCCCGGCGGACCCATATCGCTCCCTGCCACAAGGGAGCGCCCCGCCGTGATTCCACTGGTTCATCACGCCCGCCGTGCGGCTCTTGGGCTGGCCGACCGTGTTGTCACGCTTCCGGCTGTGCGCTGGACCTGGCGCAGCCTGGCCGACAATAGCTGGAGCGGCAACCTGCCCGAACTGCGTCCGGCCGATGCGGAGGCCGTACGCGATATGATGGCGGGGCGTTATCTGCTGGCCTCCAAGCTGGTGCAGACCGGCGGCACCTCGCCCTTTGCCGAGCCGCCCGAGCACCTGGAATGGTGGCAGAACCTGCAGAGCTTTTCCTGGCTGCGCCATTTCCGTGACCTGCGCGACCCCGGCGAGCGGTTTTTCGCCCGCACCCTGGTGCTGGACTGGATCGAGCGCGATGGCGGCTTTGCCCGCCCGAGCTGGGCTCCCACGATCTGCGCGCAGCGCGTGCTCAATTGGCTGCGCCACCTCAATATGCTGCTCGATGGCGCCACCCCCGAGCAGTCCCGCACTATCCAGCGCGCCCTTGGCGCCCAGATCCAGAGCCTCAAGGTGCGCGAAGGGCTGGCGAGCGATCCGGTTGATGCGCTGTTTGCGGGCATTGCGCTTTTGGGCGCCGCCGCCTGCGATGCCGAGGGCAGCACCGATCTGGCCGCGCGGCTGCGGCGGCTCAACGCGCTTTTGGCCGAACAGCTCGACCGGGACGGGCTGCATCGCTCGCGTAATAGTCGGCTTCAGCTGCAATTGCTGGTGGAGCTTTCAAGCGTGCGCCGCGCGCCCCTGGGCCCCAAGACCGAAGCTACGGCCGAATTGGCCGCTCAGATCGATCGCATGCATATGTGCCTTGATGCCCTGACCCTGGGCACGGGCGAGCCGGCTTATTTCCAGGGCTGCGGCCAGCTGCCCCACGACATCCTGATCGCCGTGCAATCCGACGGCCCGCCGCTGCGGCGGCGCAGCATGCTGCTCGGCGGCTACGGCATTTTGCGCGCCGGCGACGCGGTTCTGGTGGCCGATACCGGTCCCGCGCCTGCACCGGACTTTGCCGCCCAGGCGCATCGCAGCCCGCTGGCCTTCGAGTTCTCGACCGGCAACGCGCTGCTGGTGGGCAATTGCGGCCCAGCTCCTGCCGATCTGCCCGGCGGCGAAGCTTCGTTCCGGCAAGCCGTTGCCCATTCGGGCCCGACCATTGACGGCCAGGATCCCGAACCATCCGGTGCCGTCGGCCGTCGCGGGCCCCTTCCCAAGCCAAAGCTGGAACTGGCGGAAAACGCGCTCACCCTCACCACGGCCGGTTATCGCCGCCGCTTCGGGGTCGACATCGAACGCCAGATCACCTTGATTGGGGATGGCGAAACCCTGGTCGGCCAGGATCGCCTGATTGCGCAGGGCACGCCCAGTGGCGTGCTCTGCCTGCGCTTTCATCTCGGGCCCGGCACGGTGGTGCACCGGGTTTCGGAAGAAAGCGTTGCGCGGCTTGTTCTCCCCAATGGCGAAGTGTGGAGCTTTTTGTGGGAAGGCGCGAGCCTTTACGAAGACGATTCCGTGCGCCAGTCTGCCTCCTTGGGCTTGGTGCGTACACGCCAACTCGTGCTCGAGGCACAGGCCGCTGCTGGCACGGAGATCGCCTGGATCTTCACCCGCCAGAACTGACAGGCGGTTGGCGCATGCGGGCGCTTCATGCTAGCGAGCACCCGGCAAACACCAGATATAGGGGCAAAACCGATGGACGCGGGCAACACACATAAGATCGGCCGGGCGCTGCTATCGGTGTTCGACAAATCCGGCATGGTCGAGTTTGCCTCGGGCCTTGCCGAAGCGGGGGTGGAACTGGTGTCCACTGGCGGCACCCAGCGCCTGATCGCCGAGGCCGGCCTGCCGGTGCGCGAGATTGCCGACCTCACCGGCTTTCCCGAAATGATGGATGGCCGCGTCAAGACCCTCCACCCCAAGGTGCATGGCGGCCTTTTGGCGGTGCGCGACAATCCGGAACATGCCGCTTCGATGAGCGAGCACGCCATCGGGCCGATCGACCTCGTCGCCGTCAATCTCTACCCCTTCGAGCAGACCGTGGCCTCGGGCGCGGGCTATGACGCGATCATCGAGAACATCGATATTGGCGGCCCCGCCATGGTGCGCTCGGCGGCCAAGAACCATGCATTCGTAACTGTGGTGGTCGACCCGGCCGATTACCCCGCCATTCTCGAAGCGGTGCGCGCTACTGGCGGCGTGCCCTTTAGCCTCCGCCAGAAGCTCGCCGCCAAGGCCTATGCCCGCACCGCGGCCTATGACAGCGCCATTTCCGCCTGGTTTGCCCAGACGCTCGATTATCCCGAAATCCCCTATCGCGCCTTTGCCGGGACCTTGCGCGAAGTCATGCGCTACGGCGAAAACCCGCATCAATGGGCGGCATTCTACACCACGGGCGAAAACCGCCCCGGCGTCGCCACCGCCCGGCAGGTGCAGGGCAAGACCCTGAGCTACAACAACATCAACGACACCGATGCAGCCTTTGAGCTCGTAAGCGAGTTCGACCCCGCCGAGACCGCGGCTGTTGCCATCATCAAGCATGCCAATCCTTGCGGCGTTGCCGTTGGCCCCAATCTGCTCTCGGCTTATCGCGCGGCGCTGCGCACCGACCCGGTCAGCGCCTTTGGCGGCATTGTCGCCACCAACCAGCCGCTCGATGCGGCGGCGGCCGAGGAAATCGTCAAGACCTTCACCGAAGTGATCGTCGCCCCTTCTGCCTCGCCGGAAGCGGAAGCCATCATTGCCGCCAAGAAGAACCTGCGCCTGCTGCTGACCGGCGGCGTGGCCGATCCCAAGGCCGATGGGCTGACCGTCCGCTCAGTCGCCGGTGGCCTGCTCGTGCAGGGGCGTGACAATCGCAATGTGAATGATTGCGAGCTTCAGGTCGTCACCCAGCGCGCGCCCACCGAGGCCGAAATGCGCGACCTCAAGCTTGCCGCCCTGGTCGCCAAGCACGTCAAGTCCAATGCCATTGTTTACGTCAAGGATGGCGCTACCGTAGGCATTGGCGCGGGGCAGATGAGCCGGGTGGATTCCGCCCGCGTTGCCCATCGCAAATCGATCGACGCCGCCCAGGCCGCCGGGATCGATGGCGCGCTGACCCAGGGCTCCGTCGTGGCCTCCGATGCCTTTTTCCCCTTTGCCGACGGCCTCGAAGCGCTGGTTGCGGCTGGCGCCACTGCGGTGATCCAGCCCGGCGGCTCGATGCGCGACAATGAGGTGATCGCTGCGGCCGATGCCGCGGGTATCGCCATGGTGCTCACCGGCATGCGCCATTTCCGTCACTGAACAGTAACCGTACTCTCGGGTACGGTTCTGCTTGACCGGTGCGGGGGCTTGGGCTTAGAACGGCTCCAAAGTACAGCCCCTATCCGGAACGCTCGCCCATGGCACCCCGCACGCTCTACGACAAAATCTGGGACGACCACCTGGTCCAGAACAATGCTGACGGCACTTCGCTGATCTATATCGATCGGCATCTCGTGCACGAAGTGACGAGCCCGCAGGCCTTTGAGGGGCTGCGCATGAACGGGCGCAAGGTGCGCCATCCCGAGCGCACCCTGGCGGTGGTGGACCACAATGTCCCCACCACCGACCGTTCGCTGCCTAATCCCGACCCGGAAAGCGCCATCCAGATCGCCGCGCTGGCCGAGAACACCCGCGATTTCGGCATCGAATATTTCGACCCCTTCGACAAGCGCCAGGGCATCGTGCACATCGTGGGCCCCGAACAGGGCTTCACCCTGCCCGGCATGACCATTGTGTGCGGCGACAGCCACACCTCGACCCACGGTGCCTTTGGCGCTTTGGCCCATGGCATCGGCACCTCGGAAGTCGAGCATGTGCTGGCGACCCAGACCCTGATCCAGCAAAAAGCCAAGAACATGCTGGTGCGCGTGGATGGCAAGCTGCCGCCCCATGTCACCGCCAAGGACATCATCCTGGCGATCATCGGCGAGATCGGCACCGCTGGCGGCAATGGCCACGTCATCGAATTTGCCGGCGAAGCCATCCAGGCTCTCTCGATGGAAGGCCGCATGACGGTCTGCAACATGACGATCGAGGGCGGCGCCCGCGCCGGCCTGATCGCGCCTGACCAGACCACCTTTGATTATGTTCAGGGCCGCAACCGCGCGCCCAAGGGCCAGGCCTGGGACATGGCGCTCGACTATTGGAAGACGCTCTACACCGACGAAGGCGCCCATTTCGACAAGGTCGTGGTGCTCAATGCCGCCGACTTGCCCCCGATCGTTTCCTGGGGCTCCTCGCCCGAGGACGTGATCTCGGTGACCGGCGTCGTCCCCAATCCCGACGACATCGCCGACGAAAACAAGCGCGCCTCCAAGTGGCGGGCGCTCGACTATATGGGCCTCAAGCCCGGCACCAAGATCACCGATATTCCGGTGGAGCGCGTGTTTGTGGGTTCGTGCACCAATGGCCGCATCGAGGATCTGCGCGCTGCCGCCGCCGTGATCGGTGACCGCAAGGTGGCTGCCGGCGTTTCGGCCATGGTCGTGCCCGGCTCGGGCCTCGTCAAGGATCAGGCCGAAGCCGAAGGGCTGGACCAGATCTTCAAGGCTGCTGGCTTTGAATGGCGTGAACCGGGGTGCTCGATGTGCCTCGCTATGAACCCCGATAAGCTCAAGCCCCAGGAGCGCTGCGCTTCGACCTCCAACCGCAATTTCGAAGGCCGCCAGGGCTTCAAGGGCCGCACCCATCTGGTGTCGCCCGCCATGGCCGCCGCGGCCGCCATTGCCGGCCATTTCGTTGATATCCGCGAGTGGCAGTAAATCCCTGGGGAGAGCGCCTGGCGCCCTCCCTCGATGATTTCGAAGCTTTGGCCCGCGAAGCCCTTGCGGGCCTTCCCGAGCCGTTCAAGACCCTTGCGGCCGATGTCACCTGTTCGGTGGCCGAATGGGCCGAGGACGATGTGCTCGAAGGCTTTGGCATGGAAAGCCCCTATGAGCTGATGGGGCTGTTCCAGGGCATTGGCCTGACCGAGGACGGTGCCGTGCCCCAGACCGGGCAGATGCCCAATAATGTGACGCTTTATCGCCGCGCCATTCTCGATTTCTGGGCCGAAAACGACACCGACACGCTGGGCGAGATCATCACCCACGTGCTGGTGCACGAGATCGGCCACCATTTCGGCTTTTCCGACGACGACCTGGACGCCATCGACAACGCCAGTAATTAGGGACTAGGACGCCCGGTCGTCCGGATTGGGCGACTGCACCGTGATCGCGGCCGGCTTGCGGGCGGCGTCGGTGGTCTGGTCTTCCTCGCTGCCCTCACGCGGGACGAATTCATAATCATTGCTGAGCGTGCCGGGCTCGTCCTCATTGACGCGCAAGGCGAGGCGCTGCTTGTCCAGCTGCACGAACCAGTCATCCCAATCCACCAGCTCCCAGCCGCCATAGGGGTTCACGTCCGGCCCCTCATTGCGCTCGGCATTGAGCGCATGCTGGCCAAAGGTCAGCTGCAGCAAATAGCGGCTTTCGCGCACATCGGGCGTTTCCATCATGATGGGGTTGCCGGCTCGCGCCTGCGTCCATTGCCGGATTTCTTCCCGACCGCTCAGAACTCTCGCCATTGCTGGGCTCCTTTCAACTGTGTGTGCACAATTGCCGGACGCCCCCTTGGTTCCCGCTCCCCTCGCAGGCAATTCCCAAGCGTCGTGCCGCCTGCTATGGGGAGCCATCCCCAGCGAGGTAAGCCATGACCCCAACCAATAACCGCCTGCTGCTTGGCAAGATCGGGGCCGCACACGGCATCAAGGGCGAGGTGCGCATCGCCACCTTTACCGCCGAACCCCAGTCCATTGCCCAGTATGGCGCCCTCGAAACCGATCGCCCCGGCCTCACCATCACCATCGAGGCCCTGCGCCTGCAGAACAATGTTGCCATTGCGCGCCTCAAGGGCATTGCCGACCGCAATGCCGCCGAAGCGCTCAATGGCGTGTCGCTGTTTATCGACCGGGCTCGCCTGCCCGAGCACGATGATGAGGACGAGTTCTACCACGCCGACCTCTTGGGCCTGGAAGCGCGGCTGGAAAATGGCACCGTGCTCGGCACCGTCGTGGCGCTGCCCAATTTTGGCGCCGGCGATCTGATCGAAATCCGCGATCCCGTTTCCGGCGACACTTTTCTTTACCCCTTCACCAAGGCCGTTGTGCCCGATGTCCGGCTGGGCGACGGCTATCTCACCATCGTGGTTCCCCTCGATGCACCCGAGGGCGAGGAAGAGCCCGATTGAGCTTTTCGGCTGAGATCATCACCCTGTTTCCCGATCTCTTTCCGGGGCCCCTCGGCGCTTCCGTGCTGGGGCGCGGGCTCAATGATGGGCTGTGGTCGCTCAAGGCCACCCAGCTGCGCGATTTCGCCACCGACCGGCACCGCACCGTGGACGACACTCCGGCGGGGGGCGGCGCCGGCATGGTGCTCAAACCCGATATCGTGGCGCGCGCCATAGATGCCGTGACGCCCTCTGGGGATCCGCGCCCGCGTATCCTGATGAGCCCGCGCGGCGCGCCGCTGACGCAAAAGCGGGCGCGCGAACTGGCGCTGGGCCCGGGCGCCGTGATCCTTTGCGGTCGCTTCGAGGGGATCGACCAACGCGTGATCGAGCATCGTCAGCTCGAGGAAATCTCCATCGGCGATTATGTTCTCGCGGGCGGGGAAGTTGCGGCCATGGTGCTGCTCGAAGCCGTGGTGCGCCTGATCCCAGGCGTGCTCGGCGGGGCGGACAGTCATGCCGAGGAAAGCTTTGAAAACGGGCTCCTCGAATATCCCCAATATACCCGCCCGCAGAGCTGGGAAGGATCCGAAATCCCATCCGTTCTGCTGTCGGGCGACCACAAGCGCATTCGCGAATGGCGGCACGCGCAAAGCCTGGAGCTGACCCGGGCGCGGCGCCCGGACCTGCTGGATTGAACGGGGTGCCGGATGTGCCCGGGACGACTGGACTTTGTGGCAAAAATCCCCTATAGCGCCGCCACGACTGGACGGTGGGCTATCGGACCCGCTGCCGACGACAACAAGAAGACCAAACTCTCCGTTGTAACCAAGACCGGGCATCGCGCCGCAAGGCTCGAACAACTGCCCCAGTGAAAAGATCAGGACGGATCATGAATATCATCCAGCAGCTCAATGCTGAGCATGTTGAGCAGCTCGCCGCCAAGCGCACTCTTCCCGAATTCACCCATGGCGATACCGTCAAGGTGTGGGTCAAGATCCGCGAAGGCGAAAAAGAGCGTCTGCAGGCCTACGAAGGCGTCGTTATCGCTCTCAACGGTGGCGGCCTGACCGCCAGCTTCACCGTGCGCAAGATTTCCTATGGTGAAGGCGTGGAACGCGTGTTCCCGCTTTATTCGCCCAATATCGCTTCGGTTGAAGTGCTCAAGCGCGGCAAGGTGCGTCGCGCCAAGCTTTATTACCTGCGCGATCGTCGCGGCAAGTCGGCCCGTATTTTCGAATCGACCAACGCCCGCACCAAGAAGATCGAGGCTGAAGAGCGTACGGCGGCCCAGGCTGCTCGCGATGCGCGTGACGCCGAAAAGGTCGCCGCTGCCGAGGCTTTTGCCGCCGAGCAGGCTGCCAAGGACGCGGAAGCTGCAGCCGCTGCTGCTGCTGCTGCTGCCGAGCAGGAAGCCGCTGCTGCCGAGACCAAGAGCGAATAAGCTCACGACCTCCTCCCCATTTCTGCAAAGGCCCGGCCACCAGCCGGGCCTTTGTTTTGCCGGGTGCGCCTCGCATCCCCCGCCCCCTTGCCGCTTGGGCGGCGAACGGCTAGCAACAAACCCATGTACGATTTTGCCGCCGACATTGCCGATTGTGCGCTTGCCGTGGAAACCGCGCTGGATCGGGCGCTCGGTGCGACCCGCCTTTCGGGCCCCGGCCCGGCTCCCGAGCGCTTGATCGCTGCCATGCGCCACGGCAGCCTCGCCGGCGGCAAGCGGCTGCGGCCCCTGCTCGTGCGCCAGGCCTCGGCGGTGTTCAATGTGCCACCTGCCCAATCGCTGATGGCGGGCCTCGCGGTGGAACTGGTGCATTGCTATTCCCTGGTGCATGACGATCTTCCAGCCATGGATGACGATGATCTGCGCCGCGGCCGCCCCACCGTGCACAAGGCCTATGACGACGCCACCGCGATCCTTGCGGGAGATGCGCTCCTCACCCATGCTTTTGGGCTCCTTTCCAGCCCCGAATGCCATCCCGATCCTGCGGTGCGCATTGCCCTGGTTGGGGAGCTCGTTGCCGGGAGCGGCGCTGGGGGCATGGTTGGGGGGCAAATGCGCGACATTGCCGGCGAAGGCGCTTCCCTGACCCCTACCGAAATTGCCACTATGCAGGCGATGAAAACCGGCGCCCTGATCCGCGCCAGCGTGCGGATCGGAGCCCTGCTCGGCACGACCGATGGCCGCGCCCTTTCGGCCCTCACCGCTTATGCCGAAGCGGCCGGTCGCGCCTTCCAGCTCGCCGACGATATTCTCGATGTCACCGCCTCGCCCGAAATCATGGGCAAGGCCACCGGCAAGGATGCCGAGGCGGGCAAGCAGACCCTTGTGGCCTCGCTTGGACTTGATGGGGCTCGCACGGCCCTGTCGCGCACCGTCAACGAGGCTTTGCTGGCCCTGCGCACCTTCGGCCCCAAAGCCGACGGCTTGCGCGCCACGGCCCGCTATTTCGCCAGCCGGGAGCATTAGCGGGTGCCCCAGTTGCTTGCCGTCTGCTGCGGAACGCCCCAGCCGATCCCGGGCAAGAAGGCCAAGACCGGCATCTTCAAGACCGCGGTGGAGGACCCTGTCGCCATCGACACGCTCGGCTTGGCCGGCGATGCGGTGATGGACCGCAAGCATCATGGTGGCGTCGATCAGGCGGTCTACCTTTATTTCGCCGACGATTATCGCTGGTGGGCCGGAGAACTGGGCGATGAGCCCCTGCCCGGTACCTTCGGCGAAAACCTGCTGCTCGAGGGCTTCGAAGGTCGCGCCATCGCCGTCGGTGATCGCTTCGGCCTCGGGGCGGTGGAGCTCGAAGTCACCTCCCACCGCACGCCCTGCCTGACCTTCAGCGCCCGCATGGGCGATCCGCGCTGGGCCAAGCGCTTTCATCGCGCCAACCGCCCCGGCGCCTATTGCCGCGTGCTGGCGACTGGCGAAGTCGCCGCGGGAATGGCGGTCACCTACACCCCCTTTGCCGGGGCCCGCATCACCGTCGCCGAACTGATGGCGCTGGACGGGGTGCGCGATCCCAATCCATCCATCCTGCGCCGCGCGCTTGCGGCGCCCCTGCACCACAAGCTGCGCGACGATTTCGCCTCGCGGCTCGCCCGCCTGTTCTGAGGATTTCATGACCCTGCAATCTGTCCGCGCCGACCTGGCGCTGCGTGCCCCCGACCTGCCCATCATCGAAACGACCGAGGCGACCTCAACGGTCGATCTGGCGGCGGCGGTGCATGGCTGCGCGCCCGGACAGATCGCCAAGACGCTGTGCATCCGGGTGAGGGGGGAAGTGCTGCTACTCGTGACGCGTGGCGATGCGCGGCTCGACAACACCAAGGCCAAAACCGCGCTCGGCGGCCGCCCCCGCATGCTGGGAGCCGAGGAGGTGGAGCAGCTCACGAGCCACAAGGTGGGCGGCGTTTGCCCCTTCGGCCTGCCCCAGCCGCTGCCGATTTTCCTCGATCAATCGCTCAAGATCTATGACGAAGTCATTCCGGCCGGCGGGGACACCCATTCCTCGGTGCGCCTCAGCGTCGAGCGGCTGGCCGAACTCTGCGGCAACCAATGGGTGGATGCCTGCCTTGTCCCCGAGGCGGTCACGCCCTAGTCGAGCACTCCCAGCGCCTTGAGCACGAGCAGCGCCACGATCAGGGCACCGATATAGATCCAGCGCCGCTTGTTGCCATAAAGCAGCTGCAGGGCGCTGCGGCGCCCTTGCCGCTCCTCAGACTCTTCAGTCATTCCGCCGCCGTTTGCTGGCCGGCACCGAATTTGCGCTCGATATAATCGGCCACCATCACCTTGAACTGGTCGGCGACATCGGCTCCGCGCAGCGTCGCAACCTTCTGGCCATCGACGAAGACGGGCGCCGCCGGGGTTTCCCCGGTGCCGGGCAGCGAGATGCCGATATTGGCGTGCTTGGATTCACCCGGGCCATTGACGATGCAGCCCATCACCGCGACCGACAGGGTTTCAACGCCGGGATAGCGTTCCTTCCATTCGGGCATGGAGGCGGAGAGGTGATCCTGGATGTCCTTGGCCAGCGTTTGGAACGTGGTGGAGGTGGTGCGCCCGCAGCCCGGGCACGCAGCCACCACCGGCAGAAACTGGCGGAACCCCATGGTCTGCAGCAGCTCCTGGGCCACCTTGACCTCGGTGGTGCGATCCCCACCCGGCTCGGGGGTCAGCGAAATGCGGATCGTGTCGCCAATCCCCTGCTGGAGGAGAATGCCAAGCGCGGCCGAGGAGGCCACAATGCCCTTGGAGCCCATGCCTGCCTCGGTCAGCCCGAGATGGAGCGCATAATCGCAGCGTGCCGCCAGATCCTGATAGACGGCGATCAGATGCTGCACATCACTGACTTTGGTGGAGAGGATGATCTTGTCGCGCCCGAGCCCAATTTCCTCGGCGCGGCGCGCCGACAGCAGGGCCGACTGGATAATCGCCTCGCGCTGCACGGCGGCGGCCGAAATCGGCGCCGCTGAAATCGCGTTTTCGTCCATCAGCCGCGTGAGCAGCTCTTCATCGAGCGAGCCCCAATTGACCCCGATCCGCACCGGCTTGTTGTAGCGAATGGCGAGCTCGATCAGCGTCGAGAACTGCGTGTCGCGCTTGGCCTTGAAGCCCACATTGCCCGGATTGATGCGGTATTTCGCCAGCGCCTCGGCGCAGGCCGGGTGATCCGTAAGAAGCTTGTGGCCGATATAGTGGAAGTCACCCACCAGCGGCACGTCATAGCCCATGAAGGCCAGGCGGTCGCGAATATGCGGTACGGCCGCCGCCGACTCGTCGCGGTCCACGGTGATCCGAACGATTTCGGAGCCCGCTCGCGCCAGCTGCATCACCTGCCGCACGGTCGCATCGATATCGGCGGTATCGGTATTGGTCATGGATTGCACCACGACCGGTGCGCCCCCGCCGACCAGGACCCCGCCAACATTGACTCCAACCGATTGCCTGCGCAGTGCCGGGCCCGACATGAAACACCTCTTTGCTGAGCCACAAATAAGGCGAGCAGCCTACAAGCGCAATCCGACGCTTACGTGAACGGGGAGGTCTTGAACTAAAGCGAGCCAGGGCCATTTAAGAGCTATGATGAAAAACCTCTTCTCGCCCCTCAATTTGCTCGGTCGCTTCACCGTGGGCCGGTTCTTTATCTTCCGCAAGGAACTGCTGCTGCTTTGGCGCGGCTTCCGGCACGCGGAAACGCCGCTGGCGCTCAAATTCGCCATGCTGCTGGTGCCGCTGTACCTGATCAGTCCGGTCGACCTGATCCCCGACGTGCTGCCCTTCCTTGGCATCGTCGATGACATGGTCATCGTGCCCCTGCTGGTAAGCTGGATCGTCGGTATGCTGCCGCTCGAAGTGCGCGGCGAAAAGGCCCGGGCCGGTGCCCGCGCCGCTCGTCCTACTCAGGGCAATGTCATCGACGGCAAGGCCCGCCGGCTTTGACCCACTGGCCCGGTTCAAGCCGGGACAGCGGCAGAAGTAGCTCCATCGAGCCGCGGGATCGCTTCCGCGGCTACTCCATGCGCACCAGCAGGTCCTTGGCGTCGATCTGATCTCCCGGCTTGACCAGCACTTCGGCGACGACGCCATCGGCTTCGGCATGAATGGCGGTTTCCATCTTCATGGCTTCGATGGAACACAGCACATCCCCGGCAAACACCGACTGCCCTTCCTTGACCGCGAGGGTCGAGATCACCCCGGGCATGGGCGCACCGACCTGCTTGCTATCCCCCAGCGCCGCCTTGGCGCGCAGCTTGACCTCGCCGGCCTTGAGGCGATCGGGCACGGTGATGGTGCGCGGCTGACCATTGAGGTCAAAGAACACCCGCACTTCGCCCTTCTCGTTGGTTTCCGCGCGGCCGAGATAGTTGACCACCAGCGTCTTGCCCTTTTCGATGTCGACGAGCAGTTCCTGGCCCTCAACCAGCCCATAGAAGTACACCGGGGTGGGCAGCACTGCGGTGGGACCGTAGCGGTCCTGGGTCTTGGCGAAGTCGGCAAAGACTTTCGGATACATCAGCGCTGACGCCAGGCGATAATCATCGACCTCGTGCCCCACTTCCTCGGCAATGCGGGTCCGCTCGGCTTCCAGATCCACCGGGGGCAGATAGGAGCCCGGCCGTTCGGTCAGCGGCTCGCGGCCCTTCAGCACCTTTTTCTGCAAGGCAGGCGGAAAGCCGCCGGGCGGCTGGCCGAGATCGCCGGCAAAGAACCCCACCACCGAATCGGGGAAGGCGATGTCGCGCCTGGGGTCTTCCACCTCGGCGCGCGTGAGGCCGGCCGAGACCATGGCAAGAGCCATGTCGCCCACGACCTTGGAGCTGGGCGTGACCTTGACGATATCGCCGAACATCTGGTTGACGTCGGCATAGGTCTGGGCGACCTCGTGCCAGCGGGTTTCGAGGCCAAGTGAGCGGGCCTGTTCCTTGAGATTGGTGAACTGCCCGCCCGGCATTTCATGCAGATAGACTTCCGAAGCCCCCGCGCGCAGATCGCTTTCAAAGGCACGATACTGCGTGCGCACGGCTTCCCAGTAAAACGAGATCTGCCGGATGGCCTTGGCGTCGAGCTCGCTGTCGCGCTCGCCATCCGCCAGCGCTGCCGCGAGCGAGCCGAGTGTGGGCTGCGAGGTCGTGCCACTCAGGGCATCCATCGCCGCATCCACCGCATCAACGCCTGCTTCCACCGCCGCCAGCACCGTCGCGGCGGCCGCCCCTGAGGTGTCGTGGGTATGCAGGTGAATGGGCAGACCCACTTCGTCCTTCAGAGTTGCCACGAGCTTGCGCGCGGCGGCGGGCTTGAGCACGCCAGCCATGTCCTTGATGCCCAGCACATGGCTGCCGGCCGCTTCCAATTCCTTGGCCAGCGCCACATAGTATTTGAGGTCATATTTGGACCGGTCGGGGTCCAGCATGTCCCCGGTATAGCAGAGCACGCCTTCGCAGACCTTGTCGGCCTCGAGCACCGCGTCCATGGCGACGCGCATATTGTCGACCCAGTTGAGGCAATCAAAGACGCGGAACACATCCACGCCCCCCTTGGCGGCCTGCTGCACAAAGAAGCGCACCACATTGTCGGGGTAATTGGTGTAGCCCACGCCGTTGGAGCCGCGCAGCAGCATCTGCGTCAGGATTTTGGGGGCGCCATCGCGCACTTGCGCCAGCCGCTCCCAGGGGTCTTCATTGAGGAAGCGCATGGCGACATCAAAGGTCGCCCCGCCCCAGCACTCCAGCGAAAACAGGTTCGGCAGCCCATTGGCATAGGCCTGCGCCACCCGCGTGATGTCGAACGAGCGCATCCGCGTGGCGAGCAGGCTTTGATGCGCATCGCGCATCGTGGTGTCGGTGAAGAGGACGCGTTTCTGCCCTTTCATCCACTCGGCAAGGCCCTTTGGCCCTTCGCGCTCCAGCACCTGGCGGCTGCCTTCGGCTGCGGCAGGCGGCGCGAACTGCGGCACGACAGGGGCCGCTGCATCGGCGGGCGGACGCGGGCGGTCGCGCACTTCGGGATGCCCGTTGATCGTCACATCGGCGATGTAGCTGAGGAGCTTGGTCGCCCGGTCCTTGCGGCGGGCAATGTCGAACAGCGCCGGCGTCGTGTCGATGAAGCGCGTCGTATAGCGGTTCTCGACGAAATCTGGGTGGGTGATGATGTTTTCGAGAAAGGCCAGGTTAGTCGATACGCCCCGGATACGGAACTCGCGCAGGGCGCGATGCATGCGGGCAATGGCTTCCTTGGGCGTCGGGGCCCAGCAGGTGACCTTTTCCAGCAGCGGGTCGTAGTAGCGGGTGATCACCGCCCCCGCATAAGCCGTGCCGCCATCGAGGCGCACGCCAAAGCCGGTGGCACCGCGATAAGCGGTAATGCGGCCATAATCGGGAATGAAGTTCTGCTCGGGATCTTCCGTCGTCACCCGGCACTGGATGGCATTGCCATGCAGCTTGATGTCGGCCTGGAGGGGCACGCCTGATTCCGGGGTGCCGATCACCGCCCCGTCGAGCAGCTTGATCTGCGCCTTGACGATGTCGATGCCCGTCACTTCCTCGGTGACCGTATGCTCCACCTGGATGCGGGGATTGACCTCGATGAAGTAGAACTCATCGGTGTCGGCATCCATCAGGAACTCGACCGTGCCCGCGCCGCGATAGCGAGCGGCATTGCCCAGCCGCAGCGCCGCATCGGTGAGCTTGGTGCGCACCTCTTCCGATAGGTACGGGGCGGGCGCGCGCTCCACCACTTTCTGGTTGCGCCGCTGCACCGAGCAGTCGCGCTCGAAAAGATGCACGAGATTGCCGTGATCATCCCCCACGAGTTGCACCTCGACATGGCGGGCCCGTTCGACGAGCTTTTCAAGATACATCTCGTCCTTGCCAAAGGCCGCCTTGGCTTCGCGCTTGCCTTCCGAGACCTCGGCCAGCAGCGTTGATTCATCCATGATCCGGCGCATGCCGCGCCCGCCCCCGCCCCAGCTGGCTTTCAGCATCAGCGGATAACCGATCTCGGCCGCCCTGGCCTTGACCGCATCGAGATCATCGGGCAGCGCGTCGGTGGCCGGCACCACCGGCACTCCGGCGGCGATCGCCATGTTGCGGGCGGCAACCTTGTTGCCGAGATCACGCATGGTCTGCGCCTTGGGGCCGATGAAAACGATCCCGGCCGCCTCGCAGGCATCGGCGAATTCCGGGCTTTCCGAGAGGAGCCCATAGCCGGGGTGGATGGCATCGGCGCCCGACAGGCGCGCCACCCGGATATATTCGTCGATCTGCAGATAGGCCTCGACGGGCCCCTTGCCCACCCCGATCAGATAGGCCTCGTCGGCCTTGAAGCGATGCAGCGCCAGTTTGTCTTCTTCGGCAAACACCGCAACGGTCTTGAGCCCGAGTTCATTGGCGGCCCGGAACACGCGAATGGCGATCTCGCTGCGATTGGCAACAAGGATTTTCTTGATTGGCATCGATTTAAATTCCCGGCCAGAGGGGATTGGGGCGCAACAACGCGGCTCAGAAATGCAAAGGGGCCCCGGTTGAACCGGGACCCCAATGCGCAATCACTTGCTGTTCAGATGTCCGGCGAGGTGGGACATGTCATAGCCCGCTTCCCCGGCCTGGCGGATGATCTCGCCCGCATCCTGTTGACCGGCTTGGGACAGCGCCCACAGCGTCGTCGAACGCGTGCCCGAGCGGCAAAAGGCGAAAACGGGACCGGGGCTGGCGGCAATCGCGGCCTGGGTCTGTTCCACCATGTCGGGCGACACGCCTTCGCGCCCAAGGGGAATGGCGTGATAGACGAGGCCGGCAGCCTCGGCGGCGGCGGCGATGGCGGCGCCTTCCGGCTGGTCGGGCGATTCCCCATCCGGGCGGTTATTGATGATGGTGGTGAACCCCGCGGCCTTGAGCGCTGCTACATCTTCGGGATTGATCTGGCCCGATACGGTAATGCGATCGTTGATCCGCTTCAAATCCAAGGCTCTGCTCCTGCTGGCGCCCGACTAGGGGCATGGGCGAACTATATCCGCCCCGGCAAGCCATGCAACCAAGACGGAAGGATAAGGGCCATGCACCGCGCTGGGGGGTGGGGCAGGCCCAGCGCCGGGGCGCGGGCGGGCCCAGCGCTAGGGCGCGGGCGGCGTGCCAACCCAATCGCGCCACAGCTCGCCTCGCTCGGCCACAAACCGGTCGGCCACCGCTTCTACCGTGGCGCCGGGTTCGTTGATCTGGGCGAGGAGAGTGTTCATCTCCGACACCGGCATGCTGGCCCGACTGAAATAGGCGGCAATCTGGGGTGCTTCGGTGAACACCCATTCGGCCAGAGCTCCCACCACGACGTCAGGCACGAAGGCCGACGGCTTGGGTTCGGGGCACTGGAGTCGCGCCAGGCATTGCGCCGCCGCCTCGTCATAGGCGCCCATGTCGAGCCCGGCGAAGTCAAACTGCGCCAAAACGGCATTGGGCTGCCAATAATAGAATACGAAGGGCTCCTTGGCGCTCACCGCCGAGGCGATCAGGGTATCCATTTCGAACCGGTTGGCCGGCTCGACCACTTCGAGCAGGTCCTCGAGGCCCAGCGCCCGGATCAAATTGCGGTTGATCAGGGCACAGGCCCAGTCGGCTGGACAGGAGATAAACTTGACCGGACCATCGCCCCCCAAGGCAGGCAGCGCTTCGGCGAGGCCCGCCGCACTTTCCAGCTCAGGACGGCTCGCAGCCACGTAATCTGGGATGAACCAGCCCTCGAACGCTTCCTCCCCATAGGTGTCACCGGCGGCGCGCAGCTTTTGCGCTTCCAATCCGGTGTTCCACACTTCGGCGATGCGCGTGACCCACATCTCGGGCGCAATGGCCGGCTGCCCGGTTGAACCCATGGACGAGCCCACATTGGCCATGTCGCCGGGCAGCACCTGGCTTTGGCAGCCAAAGGCGTCGCGCAACACCCGCGCATGGATCTCGGCCAGCAGCGCCGCCGAAGGCCAGCTCATGCGGGCAATCGTCATGGGCTGGCTGCCGCAGGTGGATGGCGCCGGTGCCTGGGCGGATGCGGTCCCGCCCGGGGTCTCAAGCGTTGTGACCTGCGCTAATGCGGGATTGGTGCCCAACACCACCGTCGCCGCCAGGAGCGCACTCGTCCACCACTGTTTCATGCTGCTGTTTCTCCTGCGGCGCCCGCTTTTCTATGCGCAAGGGCCGCGCGTTAAGCAACACTTCGCAGGGGCTTGCCGCTTCACCAATTGCGGATGACTCGGGGCGGGCAGATGTGCAACAGTCGCGCCCGAGGGGCATGCTTTGTGCCCCCGATTGTCGTTGTTCCACCACAAAAAGCCGCCACCAAGGCTGCTGGGCGGCGCAACCCAAGCAGAGGGATCACAATGCAGAATTTCAAGAAGACCCTGACCCTGGCCGTGGCCGCTTCGACGCTCCTCGTTGCAGCGCCCGCCATTGCTCAGGAAACCGGCGCCAAGATCGGTTTCGTCGGCGGGTTCACGGGACCCATCGAAAGCCTGACCCCGCCAATTTTTGCCGGCGCCGAACTCGTGGTCAAGCAGGTCAACGAACAAGGCGGCATCCTGGACGGTGAACTGTCCCTCGTTTCGGCGGACGGCGCTTGCGACGCCACCGCTGCTGCCGGCGCCGCCGACCGCCTGATCAACACGGAAAACGTCGTTGGTGTCGTGGGCGCGTTGTGCACCGGCGAAACCATCGGCGCCTTCAATGGCTCGGGCCTGTCGGGCAATGTCGTGTTTATCTCGCCCGCGTCTTCCGCGCCGGCGCTGACCACGCTCGAGGACAACGACCTCGTGTTCCGCACCACCCCGTCGGACGCCATGCAGGGCGTCAAGATGGCCGACCTGCTGATCAGCAAGGGCATCAACGACATCGCCATCACCTATGTGAACAATGACTACGGCAAGGGCCTGGCCGACGCGCTTGCGGCCGCCTATACCGCCGCGGGCGGCACCGTTGCTGCCAACCTCGCCCATGAAGAAGGCAAGGCCGACTATCGCGCCGAGCTGGGCAATCTCGTCGCCTCGCAGAACCTGGTCGTGCTGGCCTATGCCAATGCCTCGGGCAACACCATCCTGCGCCAGGCCGTGGAATCGGGCAACTTCACCCTCTTCGTGGGCGGCGACGGCATGGTCGGCGACGACCTGCTGACCGGCATAGATGCCGGCTCGGTCGAGGGCATGATCGCCACCCGCGCCGGTGCTCCGGCTGGCGAAGCCACCACGACCTATGTGGACCTGGCGACCGCGGCGGGCCTCGAAGCCAACGCCACCTATGCTCCCCAGGCCTATGATGCCGCCTTCCTTTTGGCGCTCGCCATCGAAAAGAACGGCTCCACCGACCGCGAAGGCCTCGTGGGCGCGCTGCGCGAAGTGGCCTCCGCTCCTGGCGAAAAGATCCTCCCCGGCGAATGGGAAAAGGCCAAGGCGCTGATCGCCGAAGGCAAGGACATCGATTACGAGGGCGCCGGCGGCGCGCTCGACTTTGATGAAGCTGGCGACGTGGACGGCATCATCGTGGAACTGGCGGTGGAAAACGGCGCTTTCGTTGAAAAGGGCGAGATCGAGTAAGCTCGGTTTTCAGCGCTCCTTCCGAAGGCCCGGGATCACCCCGGGCCTTTTTCTTTGGGAACCTGCCGACATCAAGCGGTTTCCTGTTGGCGAGACTGGCGCGCCCTTGCCGCCCTGACCCCGGAGCACTCACCATGCAGATCAGCAGCGAAGCCGATATTCCCAGCCAAACCGGCAAGGTCGCCCTTGTCACCGGCGCCACGGGCGGTCTGGGGCTCGAAACCGCACGCATGCTGGCCGGTGCCGGCGCGACAGTGATCATCGCGGGCCGCAACGGCGAAAAAGGCGCCGCGGCCATCCGCACCATCGCTGCTACGTCCCCCCGCGGCAAACTCGATTTCGAGCAGCTGGATCTGGCGGACCTTGCCAGCGTTGCCGCCTGCGCGGCACGGGTGCTAGCCCAATATGCCCGGCTCGATATTCTCATCAACAATGCCGGGGTGATGATGCCGCCCGAGCGGCAGACCACGGTGGACGGATTCGAACTGCAGTTCGGCACCAATCACCTCGGCCATTTCGCGCTGACCGGTCACCTGCTGCCGCTGTTGCTGAAAACCGATGGTGCGCGGGTGGTGGCAGTGTCCAGCAATGCCGCCCGGCACGCCAAGATGAACTTCGATGACCTGCAAAGCGACCAGAACTACCAGCCCATGGCTGCTTACGGGCAATCCAAGTTGGCCAACCTCCTGTGGGCGCGCCATCTGCAAAAGCTGAGCGATAGCGAGAGCTGGAACTTGCGCGTTACGGTGGCCCATCCTGGCTTTGCCAATACCGGCCTCTTCGCCAATATCACGGGCAAACGCGGCATCGGTCGGGTCACGGGCCTTTTTACTGGCATCTTGAGCCAATCGGCGGCCGCCGGTGCGCTGCCCAGCGTGGCCGCCGCGGTGGAAGACGATCTGCCGCCCTTGGCCTTTGTGGGCCCGGCGGGGCTGGGCGGCTGGCGCGGCAAGCCGGCGCTGGTGCAATGGCCCAAGCTTGGCGAAGACGAAGAGGCGGCCGAGCGCCTATGGGCTGAATCGCAGAACGCCACCAATGTGGTCTATGGCTCGGGCACGCTCTAGGCGCTAGCGCCCTAGCTGTTGAGCAGCAACAGCAGCAGCCCCACGACCAGCACCGCCATGCCCAAGAGGTCGCGCCGCTCAGGCACCGCCCGGCTGGTGACCCAGGCAAAAGCCTGCGCAAACAGGATCTCGACCAGCGCCAGGGTGCGCACATTGGCGGCGCTCGTCAGCGCAAAGCCGATAAACCAGAATTGGGAAGCGGCGGCACCGGCAAAACCGGCCGGCAGCGACTGGCGCCAGGCACCCGCGACCTTGCGCAGGGTAGCGCGATCCAACAGCAGCATCCAGCCCACCAGCAGCGCCGATTGCAGCCCGAGGCCCAGCACCAGCACGACGCTCGAACGCAGCACCGGGGAGCCCGATGGCAGCTCAAGGATCGCGGCACGGAACCCCACGGCGGAAAGCGCAAAGAATGCAGCGGCCAAAATCCCGGTCAGCACCGATTTGGGTCCCGCCGCTTGCGCCCCACCCAGCCGCGACAACAGCAGCACGCCGAGCGTCGCGACGACAATCCCGAACAGGGCCAGGGGCGGCAGCACTTCGCCCAGGAGCAGCAGGCCCGCCAGCGCCACCAGCACCGGTTCGGTCTTGATGATGGCGGTGGTAACGGCAAAGGAGCGGCTTTTCATCGTCCACAGCATCAGTGCCGTGGCGAGGATCTGCGACAGCCCCGCGCCGAGGGCAAACAGCACGGCCCAGCCGCCGATGGCAGGGAGCGGCTCGCCGCTACCCAGTGCCACGAGGAGGAGGAACAGGATGGCAAAGGGCAGGCCATAAAGGAAGCGCACATAGGTGGCGCCCATCGTGCCCAGCGTGCCGGTCAGGCCCCGCTGCACGCCATTGCGCACGGTCTGCAGGGCCGCAGCCGTCAGCGTCGCCGCAATCCAGAACACCGCGCTTCTCCCCTTGTCGCCGCGCCCGCCTAGGCGTCGCGGCGCACGGTTTCGGGGATCAGGCCCTTGGGCGCAAAGCGCAGGGCAATGGTGATCACAAGGCCAAGCACGAAGACGCGCATCTGCGCCGAACGCGACTCGATATCGGGAATGGCGCCCCAGCCGACCGAGCTCGACCAATAGCTGACAAAGTCGAACACGGCGCGCGCCAGGGGTTCGCTCACCACCCAGATGAGCCAGATCAGCACGGCGCCAAACAGCGCCCCCCAATTGTTGCCGGCGCCACCGACGATCACCATCACCCAGATCAGGAAAGTGTGGTTGATGGGCTGGTAGGAGGAGGGATCAAAAATCTGCACGAAGGAAACGAGCATGGCCCCGCCAATGCCCATCAGCACCGAGCCGAGGATAAAGATCTCGAGCTGGCGCCCGGTGACATCCTTGCCCATGGAAGCCGCGGCAATATAGTTGTCGCGGATGGCGCGCATCATCCGGCCCCAGGGCCCCGCGTAAGCGCGCGACACCAGCCACATGACGACTGCGAGCACAAGGATCGCCAGCAGCAGGAAGCCGCCGCGCGCCAGCAGCAGCGCCGACGTACCGTCCCAGCCCTCAGCCTGGTAATATTGCGGCAGCGGCACCGGCCATGGAATGGGAGAGACGGTCAACGTGCCGCGCGTCAGCCAGTCCATGTTCTTGATCAGCGCACGGATGATTTCGGAAATGCCGATCGTGGCGATGGCCAGGTAATCCGAGCGCAGGCCAAGGCAGATCTTGCCGATGACAAAGGCCACGCCCGCTGCCAGCACACCGCCAAAAGCCCAGCCCAGCACGGGATGGAGCCCCAGCCCACCGACAAAGCCATTGCCGGTCGCCTCGATATAGGCGGCGGCCGGATCGATCTGGCTGCGGTAAACGCAATAGGCCACAAACCAGGCAAGAACGATCAGCACCATCTTGGCACGACCGCGCACGCCCAGATGATGGGACTGCTGCGCCCCGATCACCAGCAGCGCGCCCGCGGCAAAGGCGAGGAGCGCGCGCCCCAGCAGCATCGGCCCTTCGGAGGCCCAGAACGCCGGGTCATGGGGATAGGAGATAAAGGTGACGGCCGCGCCCCCCAGCATCAAAAAGCCCATGATGCCGAAATTGAACAGACCGCCATAGCCCCACTGGATGTTGAGCCCGAGCGCGATCAGCGCATAGGCGGCCGCCTCCACGAGGCGGCTCGAGGTGAAGGGCGCGCCGAGCACCCAGCCCACCAGCAGGATGAGGACAAAGAGGCCGCCAAACAGCGCAGCCGAACGCGCGATCATGAGGAAGCTCCCTTGAAGATACCGGTGGGGCGCACCAGCAGCGTAACCACGAGGATCACGAAGGCCACGGTCAGCTTGTATTCGGTGGGCACCAGCGCCAGCGTGGCGGGCAGCTGCAGCCAGTCGGGCAGGATGGCGTTGAGCGGGCGCAGCACCATGGTCCAGTTGAAAACGGCGAGCGTTTCGGCAAAGCCGATCAGGAGGCCCCCGGCAATGGCGCCATAAGCCTGACCCAGCCCGCCCACAATGGCGGCGGCAAAGATGGGCAGGATGATGTTGAAGGCGAGGTCGGGCTTGAGCGTCACATCGAGCGCCAGCATGGTGCCGGCCATGGTCGCCAGCGCCCCTGCGATCACCCAGGTCACCCGGACGACCAGCGCGGTGTTGATGCCCGAAACCTGCGCGAGATCCGCATTGTCGGCCATGGCGCGCATCGCCTTGCCGAGGCGCGAGCGGGTGAGGAACAGGTGCAGCGCAATCACCGAAATGGCGGTGACGACAATCATCAGCGCCTGCGGCTCGGTGATCACCAGCGGCCGCGTCGAGCCCAAGGCCGACATGTCGATGCGGAACACTTCCTTGGTTTCGGTTTCAAAAAAGGAATAGGAGCCGGCGCCGAAAAACAGCCGGATCAGGCCCTGCACCATCAGCGTCACACCGATGGAAGCGATCAGCAGCGTCACCGGCCGGGCCCCGCGCTTGCGCAGCGGCGCATAGAACCCCTTGTCGATCCCCAGCGCGAAGAGCGCCCCTAGCACCATGGCGATGGGCAGCACCACAAAGCCGGTGGGGATGGGCGTGACGATCCCCCAGGCGGCAAAGGCCCCCGCCAGCAAAAAGGCGATAAAGGCCCCCGAGGTCATCAGCTCGGAATGGGCGAAATGGGCAAAGCGCAAAATTCCAAAGATCAGCGTGATGCCGATCGCCCCCAGCGCATAGATCGAGCCCAGCACCGCGCCGGCGATCACCACCTGGTTGATAAAGAAAACAAGTTCGGTCATGCGGGCTGCCAGCACTCGATGAGGGGGTGGATGGTGGAGCGATGATCGGCGGAGGGGAGGTCCATCTCAGCCGCCCAAAAAGCTTTTGGCGACTTCGGGATCGGCGATAAGTTCGGGGCCGGTGCCGCTGAAGCGATTCTGCCCGCCTGCCAACACAAAGCCTCTGGTGGCAAAGGCCAGCGCCTGGCGCGCATTCTGCTCCACCATCAAGATGCCGACGCCTTCCTTGTTGACGCGCACAATGGTCTCGAAGATCTCGATCACATAGCGCGGCGACAGGCCCGCCGAGGGCTCGTCGAGCATCAAGAGCTTGGGCTGGCTCATCAGGGCGCGGCCCATGGCCACCATCTGGCGCTGCCCGCCCGACAATTCCCCCGCCGGCTGGCGCCGCTTTTCGGCCAGCACCGGGAACATCCCGTAGACCCACTCCATGGTGGAGCGGAAATCATCCCGACGGGTAAAGGCCCCCATTTCGAGATTTTCCTCGACACTCATCGAGGTAAAGACGTTCTTTTCCTGGGGCACGAAGCTGAGCCCCTTGGGCACGAGCTTGTCGGGCAGGGAATTGGCGATGTTCTCGCCGCCGAATTCAATGCTGCCGCCCGTGACCTTCAAGAGGCCGAAAATGGCCTTGAGCGTCGTCGATTTGCCCGCCCCGTTTGGCCCGACAATGACGCCGATATCGTGGGGCTCGATGCTCAGATCCACCCCGTTGAGGATCGGTGCGCCGCCATAGCCGCCCACCACATGCTTGAGTTCGATCAATGCCATAGCCGGCTCTCCCCGCGGGCTTGCAGCCGGGTATTCACACGCAAAAGCTCCATTCAAACCGCCTCCACCGGCGTGCCGAAATAGGCTTCCACGATCGCGGGATTGGCCCGGATCTGCGCCATCGGGCCTTCGGCGATCTTTTCGCCCTGCGCCATCACGATCACCGGATCGCACAGCCGCCCGATCAGATCCATGTCGTGCTCGATCACAAAGAAAGTGTAGTCGAGCTCGCGGTTCATCCGCTCGATATTGGCGGCCAGATCATTGAGCAGCGTCTTGTTGACGCCCGCCGCCACTTCGTCGAGCAACACCACTTCGGCATCCACCATCATGGTGCGCCCCAGCTCGAGCAGCTTTTTCTGTCCACCCGAAAGATTGCCCGCCAGCTCGTTGCGCACATGCCCAAGCTTGAGGAAGTCGATCACATCGAGCGCCTTTTGGCGCACCTCCTGCTCGCGCGAGCGCACCAGGCCGGGCCGGAACCAGCTGTTAAAGAGGCTCTCCCCCGGCTGATCGCCCGGCACCATCATCAGGTTCTCGAGCGCCGTCATCTGCCCGAATTCATGGGCGATCTGGAAGGTGCGCAACATGCCGGTGCGAAACAGCTGATGCGGCTTGAGGCCCGTCACATCCTTGCCATCAAAGATCACCGAACCACTATCGGGGACAATATTGCCCGCCACGATATTGAACAGGGTCGACTTGCCCGCGCCATTGGGCCCGATCAGGCCCGTGATGGAGCCTCGCTCCACCTGGAGCGAGCAGTTTCTAACGGCCTGAAGACCGCCAAAGCTTTTGGAGACGTTACGAACGTCAATCACTGCGTCAACGGACACGCGGTTCTGACCCTTGATCACTGGATAGCCAATTGCCCCGCGAACCGGGGCCGTTTGGCCGCATCTGCGCACAAGCTTGCGGACCGGTCAACCGCGCCGGGGGGCGCTAAAGCGCCGCCAGAACCGCGTCTGCGGTAGATTTATTGGGCGCAAAGGGAACATCGTAAAGCGTCGCCAACCGCGTCAGCGCCTTCACGTCAACGTCATGCGGCTGGGCCGAGAGCGGATCGATGAAAAAGATCAGCACATCGAGCTGGCCTTCGGCAATCATCGCGCCCAGCTGCTGATCGCCACCCAAGGGCCCGCTTTTGAGCAGTGCCACCGGCAAGCCGGTTTCCCGCATCACCCTTCCGCCCGTCGTGCCCGTACCCCAGAGCTCGTGCTGGCTGAGCTTGGCCCGGTGGGCATGGGCCCAGGCGGCCATCTCGTCCTTTTTGTCGTCATGGGCCACCAAACCGATCCGCGCCATCGCCTTTGCCTCCAGTTGCCGGCCCACAAAGCATGATGCCGCCCTGCCAGCAAGCGCACGCGCTTCCGCACCCCGACGGGTCACCGCTGTTTCAAACTGCTCCTGCCGATGCTAGGGGAGATCAACACTTTTTGGACCTGAACCCATGACCGCTTCCATCACCCTCACCGGCATTGCTCGTGACCTCCAGGCGCGAGCCGAAAGCGGCAAGCCCATCCGCGTCGGGGTGATCGGCTCGGGGGAAATGGGCACCGATCTTGTGACCCAGATGTCGCTGATGCAGGGCATCGAAATGGCGGCCATCGCCACCCGTCGCCCCCATACCGCGCTTGCCGCCATGCAGATCGCCTATGGCGAAGACAGCAAGGGGCGCACCGCCGACAGTCCCGCCCAGGCCACCGCCGCCATCGAAGCGGGCAAGATCGCCATCACCTCGGCCGAAACCCTCGTCACCACCCCCAATATCGATGTGGTGATCGACGCCACCGGCAAGCCCGGCGTCGCCGCCGATTACGACCTCTTGGCCATGGAGCATGGCAAGCATCTGGTGATGATGAATGTGGAAGCCGATGTCACCATCGGCCCCTATCTCAAGGCGCAGGCCGACCGGCTCGGCGTTGTGTATTCCGTGGGCGCGGGAGACGAGCCGTCCTCCTGCATGGAGCTGATCGAGTTCGTTTCCGCGCTGGGCCTGCCCATCGTCGCCGCCGGCAAGGGCAAGAACAATCCCCTCCGCCACGATGCCATCCCCGACGAGTACCGGGAAGAAGCCGAGCGCCGCAACATGAACCCCCGCATGCTGGTGGAGTTCGTCGATGGCTCCAAGACCATGGTGGAAATGTGCGCCATCGCCAATGCCACCGGCCTCGTGCCCGATGTGCCGGGCATGCACGGCCCCAAGGCCGATCGCGACGACATGGCCAAGATTTTGATCCCGCGCGAAGACGGGGGGATCCTCCACAAGATGGGGGTCGTCGATTTCACCGTCGGCAAGGGCGTGGCGCCTGGCGTTTTCGTGATCGTCAAGGCCGAGCATCCCCGCATCATCGAGCGCATGGATGATCTCCATATCGGCCACGGACCCTATTACAGCTTCTTCCGGCCCTATCACCTGACGAGCCTTGAAGTGCCGCTGACCTGCGCGCGCATCATGCTGCATGGCAAGCCCGACATGGTGCCCCTGCCCCAGCCCGTGGCCGAGGTTTGCGCCGTGGCGAAGCGCGACCTCGCCGTGGGCGAAACCTTCGATGCAATCGGGGAAACCTGCTACCGCTCCTTCACCATGACCATCACCGATAGCCGCGCCAAAGGGGCCGTGCCGGTGGGGCTGCTCGAAGGCGGCAAGGTGACCGCGCCGGTCAAGAAGGGGGAGCTGCTGACTTCAGCCAACAGCCAGCCGGACACCTCCACCCGCCTGTTCGCGCTGCGTCGCGAGCAGGACCGGATGCTGGGCCTCGTTTAAGGCCGCAGCACCACCTTGCCCTTGCGCCCGGGCTCGCCGCTGGCCTTGACCGCCGCGGCGATCTCCTCAAGCGGATAAATACCATCCACCGGCAGGGTGAGCTTGCCATTGGCGGCATCGGCGACAAGCTCGCCGATCATCCGCGCGATCTCGGCCACCGGCGTCTTGGGCTTGGCGGCCCAGAACCCCTTGATCGTCATCTGCCGGAACAGCAGCAGCGCCGGGGTAATGCGCAGCGGCCGGCCGGTCATGGCGCCAAAATTGGTGATCGTGCCGCCATCAGCCATAACCTCCGCCAGATCAGCCGGCCCATCGCCACCCAGCGAATCGATGCCGTGCAGCGCCTTGCCTTCCCCGATCATCGCCCGGGCCTTGTCCTGCCAGCCTTCGCTGGCGATTGAAACGGCATGCTCAATGCCCAGCGCCTTGAGCTCGGCGACCGCCTCGTCGCGCCGGACCAGGCTGATGACGCCAATCCCCTGCTCGGCCCCGAACCGCGCCACGAGCTTGCCCACCGCGCCATTGGCGGCATTCTGCACCAGCCAGTCCCCGCGCTTGAGCCCGAGCTCATGGATGATCATCTTGGCTGAAAGCGGCATCGACACGAGCTGACAGGCGGTTTCGTCGTCGACACTGTCGGGCACCGGCACCAGCCGGGCCGCGTCGCCCAGAAAATACTCGGCCCACGTCGCCTGCCCGCCCCCGGTGACGCGCTGCCCCACCTGCAGAGTGGTGACGCCCTCCCCCAAGGCATCCACCACCCCAAGTGCCTCCGTGCCGCCTGTCGCGGGCAGTTCCGGCTTGAAGCCATAGCTCCCGGCCGCGGTCATCAGGTCGTGATTGTGGATGGGCGACAGCACCATGCGCAACCGCACCTGCCCGGGGCCCGGCTCGGGCTTGGGGCGATCGCCCAGTTGGAGCACCTGCTCGGGCACGCCAAAGCTGTCGTAGATGATGCTGCGCATGATGTTTCTCCTGCATCTGGGGGGTGATCGAAACCACGTCTCCCCATCAGAACGGCGCAAGGCTTGCCCAGGGTTCCCGAGCGGAGTAAATCCTGACCGAACTATTCAGGAATGACTGCGATGTCCGACACTGCCCCCACCAGCGATCCCCGCGCCCCAATTCGTGTTCGCCACGAGACCCGGATGCGCCTGCTCGATGTGGTTGGGGTCACCGACATCACCCCGCGCATGCGCCGGATTTCGCTGCGCGGGGACCTGACCGGATTTGCTTCGCTTGGCCATGCCGATCACATCAAGGCGTTCTTTTTCCCGGACGGGGTCGAGCCCTACACCGCCCCGATCGGGGAGCGGGGTGCTGAATTCCTCCCCGGCAAGCGCCCTGAAATGCGCGACTATACCCCACGCTATTTCGACGTGGCGGCAGGCACGCTCGAGCTCGATTTCGTGCTCCATGGTGATGGCCCCGCCTCGAGCTGGGCCGCCAAGGTGAAGCTGGGCGACAAACTCGTGATCGGTGGCCCGCGCGGCTCTTTGGTTGTACCCGACGCCTTTGACTGGTATTTGCTGGTGGGCGATGAAACCGCCCTGCCCGCACTTGGCCGCCGCATCGAAGAACTCCCTGCCGGCGCCCGGGTGATCGCGGTGATCGAAGTGGCCGACGCTGCCGAAGAGCAGCGCTTCACCACCCAGGCGGACCTGACCCTTCACTACGTGCATCGCAACGGCCAGCCCGCCGGCACGACGAGCCTGCTGCTCGATGCCGTGGCGGCGCTCGAATTCCCGGCCGGCGAGGCTTACGCCTATATCGCGGGCGAAACCAGCATGAGCAAAGCCGTGCGCGCGCACCTCACCGACGAGCGTGGCTGGAACCCCGAATACATCAAGGCCGCCGGCTATTGGCTCCTCGGCACCGCGGACGCCAAGGAGCCCCACTGAGCCGCTGCCGAGCCACGCAATCCTCTTGCTCTGCGGCCCGATCTTGGTGCATATCAACCCGGTCGGAACGGGGCTGTAGCTCAGTTGGGAGAGCGCGTCGTTCGCAATGACGAGGTCAGCGGTTCGATCCCGCTCAGCTCCACCATTTTCCGGCGACGCATGAAAGCCCTGCAACTTCAGGGAGTAGCAGGCCCGCAAAATCAGTCGCGTACCCCAACACGTACCCCATTTGCGTACCCCGTAGAATTAGCCCCAGTATCCATTTTCAGCACCAGGGACTGTGGCCCTTCCGGGTCGCTCATTTCCTGCGCTGATCGGCCGGCGCAAGATGCCTTCCGACCGAGATGTCGGGCAGTCGCCGGGAGTGCTCGCGCTTGGCCGCAATCCTGCCCTGCGGCGAACATGCCCAGCTCGGGGAGCGCTTCATGCACCAGTTCAGGGTCCAGAGCAGGTGCCGTGACATGCTTCTGCTCCTGGCTGACCCCAAACAGCAAATTGGTCCGGTTGCATCTATGGGATCAGGCGATCAGCGCGCAACTGGGTGAACAGGTCATAAAAGGCCTGATCGGTTGGCTGATAGCGGGTAAAGCCCAAACTGCGGCTCTTGCCCATGTCGGTGACGACCTCGATCGGGCGCCCCAAATCGGCGTCGGTATGCCAGGGGGAAGACAGCCGCGAAAGCTCCGGCTCGACCAAGCCGTGGCGCTCGGCTAGCTGCTTCCAGATGGGGGCGTCGCCTTGCATCTGCTGCTCCAGCGTCAACACTGTGCCGTCGAACGGCGCGGGCTCTAGGCCGAACCACTCAGCAATCCGAGCCCACATCCAGCTCCACCGGAACACGTCACCATTGACAATGTTGAACGCCTGATTGGCGGCGGCCGGGGTGGTTGCGGCCCACAGCAGCTGGTGCGCGAGCTGGCGCGCATCCGTCATGTCCGTCAGTCCGTTCCATTGCGCCGCTGATCCCGGGAAGCGGAAAGGACGTCCGAGTTCGCGGCAGAGCGAGGCGTAAACAGCCAGGGTCGTTCCCATGTTCATGGCATTACCGACAGCTTTGCCGATGACGGTATGCGGGCGATGAACGCTCCAGGTGAAGCCGTCGCGCGCGGCGGCGGCAAACACTTCATCTTCCTGTGCATAATAAAAATTAGCGACGTCCAGCCTGCCTTGATCTTCCCGGAACGGGGTTTGTGGCAGCACACCTTTGCCATACGACTCAAAGGGGCCAAGATAGTGCTTGAGCCCGGTGACGAGCGCCACATGGCGGGTACTGTTGCTTGACCGCAATCCGTCCAGCAGATTGCGCACCATGGCTGAATTGACGCGGATATTCTCCGCCTCGCTGTCTTGGCGCAGCCACGTGGTGATGAAAACCGCATCCACTTTGAGGTCTTTCAAGGCTGCCGCCGTCCCTCCGGCGTCCTGCAGATCCGCAGTAACGGGTGTAACCCCCGCCTGTGCAAGGGGACGCCGGGCCAGCCCGTAGACTGTCCAACCCTCCGAAACCAGCAGAGCGGTTGTCGCGCTTCCCACGATACCGCTTGCGCCAACCACCAATGCCGTTTTGGCCATAATCTTCTCCATCATGAAAGGTCGAATTCAGGTCGGGTGCAACTCCCCAGCACAAGCAATGGCGGTGCGAAGTGACCTTCGCACCCCTCTTTCTTCAAGCTGCGCTAGCGGATTGGTCGGTTAAGCCGTTGCTGTCCCAAGGAGCGGAACAAGGAACGCGATCAGCCAGGCGACCGAAATGCTCCGCTGTCAACTGCTGGCATCGCCGGTGCTTGTCCAAACCCACACGGCAAGGTTGGGGTTCCGGACTTCCTACGCTGTCCCAAAGGTGGCGGACCGCATTCTGCGCCGTTGGGCCGAGCAGCAGACCCGGCATGAAGTCCATCCAGGCTGGCTCAGCTTTAGCCATCGATTAGGCTCCGCAAACCGCCTTTGATACCCAGTTAGGCCGACGCATTCCGCCGGCGTGATCGCCTGCGGCACCGTGGTTATGCAAGCACGGGGGCAAACTCTGGTTGGCACAAGCCTGCCCAGCGCTATATGCACCAGAGCTGGACACAGCCGCAGGAATGCCGAACTAAGAATTAGGGCGTGGTGCCAACGAAGTTTTCCTGCCGGCTCGATGCAAAGCAAGCCTTGGCTCGACTCTGAGGTGCCGAGTCGCCAATCTACGCCCTGATTCCAGGATACCCAGTGAACCTTCATCTACACCTACAACCCGCCCCATCCGCTGCGGAAAACGCCGCACCCCTTATTGCGCTGCGGGACGTCGAAAAGACCTATCCGGCGCGCTCCGGCGGCGGTGCCGTCAGTGCTCTGGAAGCCATCACGCTTGAAGTGCCCAAAGGCTCGATCCTTGGGGTGATCGGGCGCTCCGGGGCCGGCAAATCCACCTTGATCCGGCTGGTCAACGGGCTCGAACGCCCAAGCCGCGGACAGGTCGTCGTGGACGGCGTTGAAATTTCCGCCCTGCCCGAACACGCCCTGCGCGAGCAGCGCCGCTCCATCGGCATGATCTTCCAGCATTTCAATCTGCTGGCGCGCCGCACCGCCTATGACAACATCGCGCTGCCGCTCGAGATTGCCGGCGTGCCCTCAGCCCAGATCAAGGCGCGGATCACCCCGTTACTCGAGCTTGTAGGGCTGGCCGACAAGGCGCGGCGCTATCCCGCCGAACTGTCCGGCGGCCAAAAGCAGCGCGTCGGCATTGCCCGTGCCCTCGCGACCAATCCCAAGGTGCTGCTGTCGGACGAAGCGACCTCGGCGCTTGACCCGGAAACCACCGAACAAATCCTGGCGCTGCTGCGCCGCGTCAATGCCGAACTGTCCCTGACCGTGCTGCTGATCACCCATGAAATGTCCGTCATCAAGTCGGTGGCCGATCGGGTGGCGGTGATCGATGGCGGCCGGATTGTGGAGGAAAGGTCGACCTTTGACCTCTTTACCCGGCCAAGGCACCCAACAACGCGCAACTTTGTCGCCAGCCTCACGGGCACCGAACTGCCGGCCCATCTCGCCAGCAAGCTTGCCTCAGATCCCGCAGGCGCGTCGCAGGCGCTGGTGCGCCTGACCTTTACCGGTGGCGACGCGGCCCAGCCCTTTCTGTCCGTATTGACCCGGCAACTCGATCTGGATCTGGGGATTATCCAGGCCAAGGTCGATCACATCGCCGGGCAACCCTTTGGCACCTTGATCGTGGGAGTCCCCGCCGTGCCCACCCAGGTCGCGGCCCTCAGCGAAGCGGCGCAAAAGCTGGGTCTGGATGTGGAGGTGCTTGGCTATGTGGCCTGAAGTTTTCTCCCCCCAGATCCTCAAGCTGCTGTTCTCCTCGATTGGCCAGACCCTTTACATGGTTGGGGTGGCTGGGCTGATCGGCACCCTGATCGGCCTGCCGCTCGGCGTGTTCCTCGCCACCAGTCGGCGTGGCGAACTCTTTGCCGCCCCGGCGATCAACAACGCGATCGGGCTCGTGGTCAATGCGGCCCGTTCCACCCCCTTCATCATCCTCGTGGTCGCCATCGTCCCCCTCACGCGGCTGATTGCCGGCACTTCCATCGGCACCAGCGCCGCCATCGTGCCGCTGACCATTGCTGCCGCGCCCTTTATTGCCCGCGTCATCGAAGCGGCCATTCGCGGCGTAGACCAAGGCTTGATCGAGGCCGCCCGCGCCATGGGCGCGACCCCGCTTCAGATCGTGCAAAAAGTGCTGCTGCCGGAGGCACTGCCCGCCATCGTCTCCGCCCTGACGCTCACCGTCGTCAGCCTGATCGGCTACTCGGCCATGGTCGGGGCTGTGGGGGGTGGCGGCCTCGGGGATCTCGGCATTCGCTTTGGCTACCAGCGCTTCATGCCCGACGTCATGCTCGTCGTGGTGCTGGTGCTGATTGTTCTCGTCCAGGGCGTGCAAAGCCTTGGCGACTTCCTCGCGCGCCGGCTCGACAAGCGCGCCCGCTTCTGACTTTCAACAAGGATGCCTCTATGACCAAGACCTTCCTGCCTGCCCTCGCGCTTGCCCTGACGCTCTCGGCAGCGCCGGCCTTTGCCGAAACCTACAAGATCGGCGTCACGCCCGGCCCACACGCCCAGATCCTCGAAGCGGTTCAGGAAGTGCTGGCCCCCAAAGGCATCGAACTCGAGATCACCGAGTTCTCCGACTACGTTGTGCCCAACGAAGCGCTCGCTTCGGGTGAACTCGATGCCAATTCGTTCCAGCACCAGCCCTATCTCGACAACCAAATCAAGGACCGTGGCTACGACATCGTCTCAGTCGCTACCACCGTGAATTTCCCCATCGGCATCTATTCCGAAAAGCTGAAGTCCATTGAGGACCTGCCCGAAGGCGGCTCGATCGCCATTCCCAACGATCCCACCAATGGCGGCCGCGTGCTGCTGCTGCTCCAGGAAAACGGGGTAATCAAGCTCAAGGACGGCGTCGGTACCGCAGCAAGTGTCGCTGATATCGTCGACAATCCCAAGAACCTGCAGATCCTCGAGATCGACGCCGCCCAACTGCCCCGGACCCTGCCCGATGTCGACGCGGCTGGCATCAACACCAACTATGCCGAGCAGGCTGGGCTTGATCCAGTGAACGGCGCCATCCTGCGCGAAAGCCCCAAGGGCCCTTACGTCAACATCATTGCTGTGCGCAGCGAGGACAAGGACGCCGAATGGGTCAAGGCGCTGGTTGAAGCCTACCACTCCGATGAGATCAAAGAGTTCGTCGACACCACCTTCAACGGCGCCGTCCTGGCGAGCTGGTAAGCCGAACAAAGGGGTGTCGCCGGGCTTGCTCGGCGACGGCCTCTTCCCCTTGCGGCCAAGCCGGAGTCCATGGCAGGGGTGCGTAGCGTCCCTCAAAAGCCGCCGCACCCGGCATCCGGATCCCGTTCATGAACGAAGTTTTCTCCCAACTCGGCGTCTCCATCTTCGAGACTATGTCGCGCCTCGCGGCCGAGCATGACGCGATCAATCTCGGGCAAGGCTTTCCCGAAGACCTGGAGCCGCGTGAAGTGGTCGAGGTCGCCGCCCAGGCCATGCTGGCCGGCCCGCACCAATACCCGCCCATGCGCGGGCTCCCGGCGCTGCGCCAGGCCGTGGCCGAGAACGCTCAGCGGCACTTCGGGCTCGAGGTCGATTGGCAGGCCGAGGTGATCGTCACTTCTGGCGCTACCGAGGCCCTGGCCGCCGCCTTTCTGGCGCTGCTTAACCCCGGCGACGAAGTCATCCTGCTGGAGCCCGCCTACGACTCCTACCGCCCGCTGGTGCAGCGCGCCGGCGCCAATGTGGTGCCGGTCACCCTCGAAGCGCCGCACTGGACCTTGCCGCGCGAGGCGCTTGAAGCCGCCGTAACCGCCAAAACCCGCGCCATTGTACTCAACACGCCGATGAACCCGACCGGCCACCTCATGGGGCTCGATGACCTCCAATTCATCAGCGAGCTGATCAACCGGCACGATCTGGTTGCGATCTGTGACGAGGTCTACGAACACCTGACCTTCGACGGCCGCCGGCATACTCCGCTGATGAGCCTGCCGGAGGCCCGTGCGCGTTGCGTGCGCATCGGCTCGGCCGGCAAGTCGTTTTCCGTCACCGGCTGGAAGGTCGGCTATGTCACCGCCGATGCTCGCCTGCTCGGCCCCATTGCCAACGCCCATCAATACCTGACCTTCACCACCCCGCCTGCTTTGCAGACGGCGGTTGCTTACGGCCTGCGGCTGGACGCTGACTATTTCGACGGATTGCGTAGCAAGCTGCAGCAGCGGCGCGACCTGATGGCCGGATCGCTCCGGCAAGCCGGGTTCACCGTGCTGGATGCCCAGGGCACTTATTTCCTCAACATCGATATTTCGGCCTATGATCCCGCCGGGGACGATGTCGCATTCGCGCAACGGCTGGTGCGGGAAGCCGGCGTCGCCGCCATCCCCTTATCGGCCTTCCACAGCGACGGCCGCTCCAGCGGCCTCTTGCGCCTGTGCTTTGCCAAGACGCCGCAAACCATCCTCGCCGGCGTCGATCGCCTGCGTGATTGGCGCGCAAACAAGAACTGATCGACATCCCGGGCTGGCTGGTCCAAGCAAGCCAGTCCGCCTGCGCGTTTGGGGCCGTTCCAGTCCAGGCCGAAATCCCGGCAGAATGAGATCGGCTCGTCAAAGCCGGCCAGGAGGGTGACCTTGATTGCCCTCAAACTCGTCGTCTCCCCAGTCTCGGGGAGGACTGCTGCCAAGCTCGTCCCCTCTGTGACCAGCGCTCTCATCAACCATGGGAACAAACCCGGCGGCCAAGGCAAGCACCGTTCCCCATGGCGTCAAGACCTCGACGCTGTCGCGAGGCAGGCTGTGGGTGTCGCCGTAGCCCAGAAAAGACCAGGATTTCATTCCGGCACCCCAGATCAGGAACGGCTGCCCCTCGAGGGTTATCATTGTTCCTTGCGGCAGTGACGCAGCCGGCGCCCTGCGTGTAAGCTTTTGCCGCTTGGGCGAAACCCGTTCGGCATGGAGTTTGGCGTCCAGTTCCTTTGCGGTAGGCGGCTGGTCAAGGCCATGCCCCTTCGCCCAAGCTGCAAGGAAGCGCTTATAGTCTTTGTTGCGGCATTGCGCACAAGGTCGATGCCCGGCCGACAAGGCGGTCGCCTCATCCAGGAAAAAGAGCTCGGTATAGCTGTCGGGGGCCATCAGCTGACGGCGCCGAGTGCCAAAGCAAAGCACACAGGTGACCCAATTGGGGTGACGCCATCGTGCAGTCCCGAGTTCCCTGCCGTCCTTGTGCAGTATTCCACGGTTTCCCATCAAAGCACCCCTTGATGGATCAACGACGATTTCCCCATAGGGCGTAACGCGGTTCTGAAGGGGCATGAGACTCCATGACCAATCGGCAGAGTTGAGGTCCTCGACGTGGGCCGCTAGCTCCGGAGGAGCCTGTGGGCCTGCTCCATGGATTCAATGGAAAAACTCGTCTGCAGCGTCCGCCCGGCCGTAGCATTTTCACCCTGAACCAATCGGGCAACGAGCCCGGCGCTGACGGCGAGCACATGGGGCGCGCACCTCGGCACGCACCCCTTCAGGAGCCTCAAAGAACTCCGCTCCAGCCACTCCGTCTAACTTCGGCTCGCCTGCCAACCATTAATGCCGAAGCTGAACCAGGCGTCCCGGGGTCTAGTGAGCGCCCACAGCCGCTTCTACTTCTGCCAGACTGTGTCCGGTCAGGTCCTTGTCGAGCTCGCCGAGCAGGATGGCTGACAGGGACTTGTGGTATCGCTTGCGGAACTCGCCCAAGGAACGGGGAGCCGCAACAATAACCATGTTTTTGGCGGCGCCACTCAGCGCCATGCCGTTGAGCACGTCGACAACGCCGGCGGAAAATCCGTCTTCTGCCTGCTGACCGTTGTCTGGGTTGGACGAGCTGCTTTGATGTCCACCCGAGCCGGAGCCGCTTGCATCCACGGGCGCCTTTGGCTCGGCGGCCAGCTGCAGGCGGCCTTCATCTCCTGTGTTCCGGAACAGGTTTAGTTTCTCGCCGTCAGCAACGGCAACAATCGTGCCATGGGGCAACTGCATATTATTCTCCTTGGGGGGTCCCACACTAACAAGTGAAACTGCATCCCGTTCCTTGCCCGTAGCAACTGGCCGGCCTCGTTCGTCGTGGATTGCATGAGCAGACCATCGCGGACAGCACAGTCACATCCGTGTTCAGATGGCCTTGCTAAGGTCGTCACCGAAAGGAGGAACATGCCATGAAAGTCGTTGCCAACATTGATTTCGACGGGAATTGCCGAGAAGCCTTCACCGCCTATGCGAGCATTCTTGGTGGCGAGATCCGCGCCATGATCAGTCACCGCGACATGCCCGAACTTGCGCCGGGCATCTCCGAGGACCGTCTTGACCGGATCGTGCATGCATGGATCGATATCGGCGATCAGGCTCTGATGGGCCAGGACCTGCAGGATTTTTCAGACCGCAGCGGCTACAGCGTCACCATTGCCGCCGATTCCGTCGAGCAAGCCCGCCGCATCTTTGGGGCGCTGTCCGAGGGAGGAACGTCGCTCATGCCCTTCGAGCCGCAGCCATGGTCACCGGGCTTTGGCATGACGATGGATCGCTTTGGTGTCACCTGGGTCATCGACTCGCCGGCCGCAGACTGATCAGGCGCCCTGTACCCAGCCCCCTCGCAAGGGGCTAGGGAAGGCCAGCGAACTGAAACGGTTCGGCGGGCTGGAATTGATTGTTGGCCCTGTCCGAATAGATGTTCATCTCGTTGGGGCCCAGATCAAGCTTCATCACCTTGCCACTGGCTGAAAGATCGAGCTTGGCTATATCGACCCAGAAGATATTGGGCGTCATTGCCGATTCAAAGAAGTAGCGCTTGCGCTTGTGGTCCGAAACCGTGCGCCAGCGCGTCGAGGAAATATTGGGCTGATCGGGCGTGCTGATGCCAAAGGGCACCGACACATTGCGGATCACGCTGAAGGCAGCCGCGATGGTTTGCACCGGATCGTCGGTCTTGGGAATGGCCTGCACGTAAAAGGAAGCGCGCGCGAAGCGGTCCGACGCCCGGTTCGTGCCGGGCAGAAACACGGTGCCGCCGATCTGCTCCCAATATTCCTCCATCGCCAGCTGCTTTTCGAAGATCGGTGAATTGGTCATCACCTGATAATCGCGGCTGTGGTGGATGACCTGCTTGCCACCGACATATTCGATGATCGCGCTGTCTCCACTGGCATCCGACAAGGCCAGGTGCAGGGTGGCCATCCTGTCGTCGCCCGGCACTTTGTCCGTGACGATGACAAAGGGCTCTTGCGCCAGCGCCTCGACCGCTACCTGCACCGACGCAAAATTGTCGAGCACATACTGCGTCCAGGCGGCGATAGTCAGGCCTGGCCGCGTGCCGTCATAATCGGGATAGGTGGATTCGGCCAGCCACAGCAGATTGGCAACGAGGCCCGCCTCGTTCATCCCGTCCGTAGTCGAGTTGTCATGGGCCGAAGCGACAACGCTGCCATAGCGGGAGGTCCACTGGATCGAATTGGGCCCTGCCTGGCCCGAGCGCTGCATTGCCTGCGGGAACGCCCAAAGATCGGTGGCGATATCGGTTTTCCAGTCCATGGAGCGTCCGGTCACGACCTGATCGTCTCCCCCCAGATAAACAAACCGCGTGCACATGCTGGCCTCCCCACAGATGGAGCCGGTTCATTACACCCGTGCCGTTTGACCACTCATAATCGCCGGCAAGCAAATCTACTCGATTGCCGGATACTTGCTTCCTTGATAGGGCCAAGCCGTCCGGCGGCTTCCCCGCATGGTTCCCTTTTGCGGACATCAGCACCTGTATCAGCAGTGTTGGTCCTGAATTGTTCACGTGAAACAGCAACAAGGTGACACGGGCAATCAACAAAATTACCGATAAAATGTACGTTTTGTTCGTACATGGAGCCTACTGGGACAGCAGTCTCCGATTGGAAACGGCACCTCCCCTATAGGCGATGACCATGTCGACTGAGTTGAACGCTGAGCTGTCCGAAATTGCCGAAGCACAAAGGATGGCCAAGCTGGGCTTTTGGTCCTGGGAGCCTCACACCGGCAAGTTCTCCTGCTCGGAGGAGGTTTTTCACCTGCTGGGACGTGACCCCGCCACGTTCCAGGTCACGCTGCAAAGCAGTTTGGAGTGCATCCATCCCGATGACCGGGAGGCCGTCCGGGAGAACCTGCGGGCAACAATCGACAAACGGCAGCCGCACAGCACCCAGGCACGGGTTGTTCTGGGTGACGGTCAGTTCCTGCACTTGTGGTCCAGGACCCAACCTGTCCTGGGCACCAACGGAGAGGTCATCGAGGTCAAGGGGATCTGCCAGGACGTCACTGCCCGGGTGCTCGCCGAGGCTGCCCTGCGCGAAAGCGAGGACCATTACCGCCATGCGATTGAACTGAGCCCGCAAATCCCCTGGACCGCCGACGTTGACGGCAACCTGCTGGAAATCGGCCCCCGCTGGCCCAGACTCATTGGCATGACCCGCGAAGAAACGCTGGGGAAAGGCTGGTCCAGGGCACTTCACCCGGACGACGTGGACGCAGCGGTGGCATCCTGGCAGTCCGCAGTAACCTCAGGGCAACCGCTCGACATCGAGTATCGCGTCCGCCGCCGCGATGGCAACCACACCTGGATCCGCGTCCGGGCTGCCGCTCGGCGCGACTCGGAAGGTCGCGTGGTGCGTTGGTATGGTACCGCCGAAGATGTCCAGGCCTACAAGGCGGCGGCCAGCGCACTCAAGGAGAGCGAAGCGCGTCTCGCAGCATTGCTTGAAAGTACCGGCAACTGTGTGGTCGTTGTCGACGAGAACTGGCGCGTGACCTATCGCAACCAGCGGGCGCTCAATGCCACGGGTAAACCGGAAAACTTGCGGCTCGGCCAAACCCTGTGGAAGGCGCTGACGCTTGATCCCGACAGCGAGTTTCGCGAGCGCCTGCAAGCCGTAGCCGAGATCAGACAGCCGGCGGAATTCGAGACCTTCGTTCCAGGGCTCGATGTCTGGTTCGAGGTTTATGTCAGCCCCTATGGGGACGGACTGTCGATCTTCTTCCGGGACATCACCGAGGTGAGGACGGCGAGAGACAGGATCGCCCATCTCGCCCACCACGACGCCCTCACTGGATTGTCGAACCGGGCGCATTTCCTGCAGCGCCTCGACAGCGACCTCGATGCTGCTGTCCGCAACGGCGGAAGCGTGGCTGTGGTTTATCTAGATCTGGACGACTTCAAGGACATCAACGACACCCTTGGGCATGCCGCGGGCGACGCTCTGCTCACGACCGTGGCTAAACGGCTTGAAGCCGTTGTCCCAGGATGCGTGGCTCGTATCGGTGGGGACGAATTTGCCGTTCTGCAAACCGCCGATGTCAGCGAAACTACCCTGGCTGAGTTGACCTTGAGGATGCGGGACGTGCTGGCAGAGCCCGTTTCCTACCTGGGCGCCGAGCTATCATGCAAAGCCAGCTTCGGCATTGCCATGTATCCCCAGAGCGACCCGCAGCCGGCCGAGCTGATGAAGAACGCCGACATGGCCTTGTATGACGCGAAAAATTCCGGCGGCAACCGTCTGGCTTTTTTCAACCCAGCCGCCAGGCACCGGCTCCAACAGCGTGTGTCGGCGCTGTCATGCGCCCGAGACGCGCTTGAGCGCGACGCCGTCTTCCCTTTTTATCAACCCAAGGTGTCGCTGAGTACCGGCGAGTTGTGCGGGTTTGAAGCCCTTCTGCGCTGGAGTTCGCCCCGCCACGGCGTCCAGCCACCGGGCCTGATCAAGGAAGCCTTCGACGATCCGCTGCTTTCGGTCGCCTTGGGCAAGCGCATGCTCCAACGGGTCGTTGCCGATATGAAGCTCTGGCGGGATCAAGGCATCGATTTTAGCAGCGTCGCCATCAATGTTTCGGCCCAGCAATTCTTCCGGATGGACCTGGCGACCACCATTCTGAAATCGCTCCAGACAGCTGGACTTCCGGCGAGTTGCTTTGAGATCGAAGTGACCGAAACGGTGTTCCTCGAAGACGACTCAGGGACAGTCGCTCGTTCCCTGCAGCGTCTGCAGGAAGGCGGCGTGAGCATTTCTCTGGACGATTTCGGCACCGGATACGCGTCCCTGACCCATCTGAACAAGTTCCCGGTGAGCTGGCTCAAGATCGACCAGTCCTTTGTCAAAAATCTCGGCGTGGATCCCAACGCAACGGCCATCGTCAAGGCAGTCATCGGCTTGGCCCATGCGCTTGGCATCAAGGTCGTTGCCGAAGGCGTGGAAACGACTGAGCACTGGGACATCCTGCGCACCAACAGCTGTGATGTTGCTCAGGGATATTTGTTGGCAAGGCCGATGGCCGCGGAGCGCGTGCCCTATTACGTCAGGCACTTAGTAAGCTCCATGGAACTCGAAGCAACCTACGACCGCTCGAGTGCAAGTTCCGCCTGACCCCGCGCGAGTTGCACATGGGGTGTGGCCTATCGAGGAGGTAACGGGGTAACCCCGGTTTTACCGGGCCCCGACCCTGCCGCCCTTGTCCCGGTGCAACGCAAAAAACAGCGGCTCAAAGCCCCGGCAATCCATCATGCCGAGCAGGAGGTCAGGGGTGACCCTCCGGAAGGAGTCAATAATGGGCTGCCGGTCATAGATCATCGACATGGTAGGCACACCCCGGCAGGTAAGCGTCCGCAAGCGCGCAGTGGGTTTATCCGTCGCCATGGCGCGATAGCCCAGCCGGAACAGCAACCGGACGGGGCCCAGCCGTTGCAGGCGGGCTGTAGCATTGTTAAGCGGCAAAAAGCGCGGATTCAGCGCGACAGGCGAGCTGGTTCCAAACAGCAGCGGAAACACCCGTTCTTCGTCCAGAAACGCCTTGCCGTACCACTGAAAGGCTTCCAGCATGCCATCGAGAACATGGCCCGTTGGTATTGAAGCGCCCCTCCACCTGCCGATGATCTCCACCAGGTTTGGCGAAGGCAGGCGGTCAAACTGGTCGAGCGCAGCCTCCAGCGAGCTTCCCTCTTGCTGCGCGCTCGCGATCCAAAGTTCCGTGTCCAGCATAGCGTTACCATCCCAATTCTAAGCAGGGCCGCCACTTCCTGCTCGTCGCGGCAATTCTAAGGGGGCGCGGGCCGCACGAAAAACCGTTGCTCAACACCAGCGCAAAATAGACGACTGAGTTCCTAGGGATTGTTGAGACAAAGCCCCGATCGGCGCAGGCTAGAGACATGGGGGATCCTTGTAGAGCCCGTGTTGAGAAGGAAGCCAACGTGTCTCTTCAACCTTTAGCACTGTTGCAGCGTCCCCTTGGGTGGGGACTTGTGGCCCTGTTGCTGGGCAGCGTTTCGACCGGTGCTGCCCTCGCGCAAGACGCGCCCGTGCAGGGCGGAACGCTGGTCTATCTGGAACAACAGGCGCACACCAATCTCTACCCGCCCGCCGGCGGTTTTTATCCCAATAGCGGCATCCTCAACCAGATCACCGACAAGCTGACTTGGCAGAACCCGGCAACGCTCGAGATCGAACCCTGGCTGGCCGAGAGTTGGCAGATCAACGCGGACGCCACCGAATATACATTCAAGCTGCGCCCGGGCGTCACCTTCTCGGACGGCACGCCATTGGATGCTGCCGCAGTTGCCAAGAACTTTGACACCTTCGGCTTGGGCAACAAGGACCTAGGCTATCCGGTGGCCGAAGCCATCAACAATTATCGAAGCAGCGAGGTCATCGACCCGCTGACCGTCAAGTTCACCTTCAGGGCCTCTGCGCCAGGCTTCCTGCAGGCGACCTCGGTGATCGGCTCGGGCATCGTCGCCCCTTCCGTTCTCGAGCAACCCTATGACGAACTGGGCGACGCCACCAAGATCATCGGCTCGGGCCCCTTCGTGGTGGAAAGCGAAGTGCTGGGCCAAAGCCTCACCCTCAAGGTGCGCGAGGATTATGCCTGGGGCCCACCCGATATCGGGCACACCGGCCGCGCCTATCTCGATGCAATTCAGCTCATCGTCACGCCCGAGGACAGCGTGCGTATCGGCGCGCTACTGTCCGGGCAGGCCGATTTCATTCGCCAGATCCAGGCCTATGATGAAGCCCAGGTGGAAGCTCAGGGTTATCTGATCCACTCCGCCCCAACGCGCGGCGTCAACAACAACGTCACTTTCCGCCCCGAGAACCCGATCGTGGCGGACATCAAGGTGCGTCAGGCGCTGACCGCCGCCACCAATGCCGGCGAGATCGTTTCCACCCTGTTTTCCTCCCATTACCCGCAGGCCACCTCGGTGATCGCCTCGACTGCCGCGGGCTATGTGGACCTCTCCGACAAGCTCGCCTTTGACCCGGAAAAGGCCAAGGCCCTGCTCGATGAGGCCGGCTGGGTTGTGGGTGCCGATGGCATTCGCGAAAAGGACGGGGTCAAGCTCGAACTCAGCGCCTATGAGTCGCTGCCCCAGCCGCAGAACCGCGCCACCCTCCAGCTCCTCAGCCAGCAATGGGCCGGCGTGGGTGCCAAACTCAATGTTCTGGCGGGCGACTCCGGCAGCGCCACCCAGGACAATCTTGATCCCCTTAAGACCCCGCTCCGTCCCGCTATGGTGGGTCGTGCCGATCCGGACGTGATCAAGTCGAACTTTTACCCCACCAACCGGGACTCCCTGCTGCAAAAGGGCGGCACCAACCCCAATGCCACTTGGGAGGATCCCGCGCTCAACGAGTTGCTGCTCGCCATTGCCGCCGAGCCGGACACGAAAAGGCGGCTGGACCTGACTGCCGATGTCCAGGCCTATCTGCTCGACCAGGCCTATGTGATCCCGATCTTTGAAGAGCCGCAGGTCTTTGCCGGAGCGCCCTATGTCCGGGGCATCGGCTTTGACGCAGTCGCCCGCCCCAGCTTTTACAACGTCTGGCTGGCGCCTCGTTGATCCCCCTCGCTGCCCCGGTTGTTCCCTGGCCGGGGCGGCGTTTTTCATCAGCCCGGAGGTCCCCATGACCACCATGATTGCAACGCGCTTCGGCCAGGCCGTCCTGGTTCTCCTGCTTGCCTTCACCGCCTCGTTCCTGCTGCTGCAGGCGCTGCCGGGCGATGCGATCCTGATCAAGTACCAGAACCCCGAAATGGGTCTGTCGCCCGAGCAGATCGCTCAAATCCGTTTGCGCTACGGTGCCGACGCCCCCATCTGGGCCCAATATGGCAACACCCTGGTCAACTTCCTCCAGGGCAGTTTCGGCTATTCCGTACAGGCCGGCGTGCCGGTCAACACGGTCCTTGCCGCCAATGCCTGGCCGACACTGAAACTGGCCAGCCTCGCTCTCGTCTGTGCCGTTCTGCTTGCTGGCCTTGTAGCTTTTGCTGCGACGCTGGCGCCGTTCAACTGGCTGCGCAACGCACTGCAGATGGTGCCCTCGCTGATGATCTCGGTGCCGGTATTTTGGCTCGGCATCATGCTGATCCAGCTGTTCTCGTTCCGCTTGCGGCTGGTGCCGATCATCAATCCCTCCGAATTCCAGGCCTTGATCTTGCCGGTGGCGACGCTGGCCGTGCCCATCGCCGCCCCCTTGGCGCAGATCCTGATCCGCAGCCTCGATGAGATCGAAACCCAGCCCTTTGTCGCCGTCGCGAGGGCCAAGGGCGCCAGCCGCCGCTTTGTTCTCTGGCACCACGTGCTGCGCAATGCCCTGCTGCCGGTGCTGACCATTGCCGGCGTGCTGTTCGGGGAACTGCTCGCGGGCGCCGTAGTCACTGAAACCGTGTTCGGCATCAATGGGCTGGGGCGGGTGACCGAACAAGCGGTCAGCAACCAGGATACCGCCGTGCTGCAGGCCATCGTCGTGCTCGCGGCGCTCGGCTTTGTGCTGATCAACCTCCTCGTTGACCTCGTGGCGCCGCTGATCGACCCCAGGCTCAACCGTCCCGTGGGAGCAACTGCATGACCACGCTCGACCTGTTCACTCTTGGCGCCGCAACCCCGCGCCAGCACCGGCTGCAACTGCAGCCCACCCTCCTCCTGGCCTGGGCGATCATCGCCATTGCCATCGCCTGGGCCGTTGCTCCGACACTGTTCACCCACCATAGCGGCACGATCGGCAACGCCGGCAACCAGCTGCGGGCACCCGATGCCTCCCACTGGTTCGGCACGGACGAGATCGGCCGCGACGTGCTGGCCCGGATCATCTACGGCTCGGTCAATTCACTATCGGGCGCCCTGGTCGCCGTTTTCGTCGGCCTGGTTGGCGGCACGACGCTGGGGCTGGTCGCCGGATCGACCGGTGGCCGGGTCGACGCCGTGATCATGCGGCTGGTGGATGTCCTCCTCTCCGTGCCCGGCCTGCTGCTCCAGCTCTCCATCATCATCATCCTGGGCTTTGGCACGGTGAACGTGGCCGCGGCGGTCGGTGCAACCACAATTGCCGGTTTTGCCCGGCTGATGCGGTCAGAGGTCATCCGGGTGCGCCACGCCGATTATGTCGAAGCCGCCTTTGGCAGTGGTGGCCGGTTCTGGAGCGTGTTGTGGCGCCATGTCCTTCCCAATGCCATGGGTACGGTGATTGCCTATGCCGCGCTTCAGTTCGGCAGCGCCATCCTCGCGATTTCGACGCTGGGCTTTCTCGGCTATGGCGCGCCCCCGCCCACCCCTGAATGGGGCCTGTTGATCTCCGAGGGCCGCAAATATCTCACGACCTCCTGGTGGCTCACCACCTTTCCCGGCCTTGCGGTGATCCTGGTCGTGCTTGCCGCCAACCGCATCAGCCAATCGCTGCAGAGGACGCCATGAGCACGATCAGCTTTGCGGGACAGCATGAAACGCCAGTGCTCAACGTCGAAGGGCTCAGCCTCTCCTACCGGCTTGCCAATGGTTGGCGCCGCGTGGTCCAGAACCTGTCGCTGACCCTGCACAGCGGCGAGGTGGTGGCGCTGGTCGGGGAATCGGGCTCGGGCAAGACCACGACAGCCCAGGCTGTGATTGGCCTCTTGCCCGACAATGGTCGGATCGATGCCGGCTCCATCCGACTCAACGGCACCGAAATCACCCATTGGTCCGGCCGGCGGCTCGACGCCATTCGCGGCAAGGTGATGAGTCTGGTGCCCCAGGACCCCGGCACCTCGCTCAATCCGGTGCGCACCATCGGCGCGCAGGTCGGCGAAATCCTCAAGCTCCACGGCATGCGCGACCGGCGGGAACGCCAGGAGCGTGTCCTCGAGCTGCTGACGCGGGTCGGCCTCAGCGAGCCGGCGTTGCGGGTCCACCAATATCCGCACGAACTCTCGGGCGGGATGAAGCAGCGCGTTTTGATCGCCATTGCCGTGGCACTGCGCCCCGCGCTGATCATCGCCGATGAACCGACCAGTGCGCTCGACGTCACGGTGCAGCGCCGCATCCTCGATCTGCTCGACGAGCTGCGCCAGGAAACCGGCACCGGCGTCCTCCTCGTCACCCACGATCTCGGCGTCGCGGCCGACCGCGCCGATCACATCATCGTCCTCCAGGGCGGCATGGTGCAGGAGCAGGGCCCCGCGAGGTCCCTGCTGGCCAGCCCACAAAGCGCCTATGCAAGGCAACTGCTCGGCGACGCCCCTTCGCTGCGCCCGGCCCAACCCCGTTCGGCCCCCAGCCTTGCGCCGGCACTGCTGACCGTTGAGGGTTTGCGGCAGCAATTCAACATCGGCGGGCGGCCCTTCCTCGCCGTCGACGACGTTTCCTTCAGCATCGCGGCTGGCACCACCCATGCCTTGGTTGGCGAATCGGGTTCAGGCAAGACAACCACGGCGCGCTGTGTCGTTGGCCTGCAGCGCCCAACCGCGGGAGAAATCGAGATCGGCGGCACCAACCTGTCCGACCTGAGTGGCGAAGCGCTGCGCCGCTTCCGCCGGGACGTGCAACTCGTGTACCAGAACCCGTTCGCCTCACTCGATCCACGCCAAACCATCGGCGAGATTGTCGGCGAGCCGTTGCGCAACTTTGAACGGGTCAGCAAGGGCGAGCGCATCGAGCGCGTCGAGGGCATGCTCGAACAGGTCGGCCTGCCCGCCGACAGTATCGGCCGCACTGCCCGGGCCCTCTCGGGTGGGCAGCGCCAGCGCGTGGCCATTGCCCGCGCGCTGATCCTGCAGCCGCGTGTCCTCGTGCTCGATGAAGCCGTTTCCGCTCTCGATGTCACGGTGCAGGCCCAGATCCTGCGCCTCCTCGAAGAGCTGCAGGGGCAGTTCGGCTTGACCTATCTGTTCGTCACTCACGATCTCGCGGTGGTGCGCCAGATCGCCCATTCGGTGACGGTGATGCAGGCCGGCCGCGCCGTGGAAAGCGGCGCCGTCCTCGATGTCTTCGCCCACCCGCAGGCCGCTTACACCCGCGACCTCCTTGCCGCGATCCCGGGCCGCGGCCTGGCACCCGCCGCTTCATTTTCCACCCTCTACAAGCGAGCTGCAGAATGAGCAAAATCAAACGTCTGGGCTTTTTCTCCCGACTTCTCGACGATGCACCGCCCTTCGAACGCTACCGCCTGGCAACTGAGCAGATCCAGACGGCGGAACGCCACGGCTTTGACTCGGCCTGGGTCGCTCAGCATCATTTCAGCCATGATGAAGGGGGCCTGCCCTCGCCTTTCGTGTTCCTGACTCATGTCGCCGCGCACACCAGCCGCATCCGCCTGGGTACCGGCATCATCACGCTGCCGCTCGAAGCGCCGATCCGCGTTGCCGAAGACGCCGCGGTGCTGGACCTGCTCAGCGATGGGCGGCTTGAGCTTGGGGTCGGCAGCGGCGGCACCCCAAGCTCCTTTGCTCCCTTTGGCCTCGACAGCGCCCAGCGCGGCCCGGTGCATGGCGCCAACCTTACGTTGTTGCGCAAGGCGCTGGCCGGCGAGGCACTGGAGGGCGGCAACCAGCTTTACCCCGGCGGCGGCTCGCTGGCCGGGCGCATCTGGCAGGCAACCTTCTCGGTGGAGGGCGGGCAGCGCGCTGGCGCCGCGGGCGACGGGCTCATGCTGTCGCGCACCCAGCCGCGGCCCAAGGACAATCCCGAAGCGAGCCTGGCCGAGCTGCAGCAGCCCATCATCGATGCCTATCTTGCGGCCCTGCCTCCTGGCGCTGAGCCGCGCATCCTGGCCTCACGCACCTTGTTTGTCGCCGATGAGCAGGCCACGGCTCTGGAATGGGCCGATATCGGGCTGCGGCGCATTGCCGAGCGGTTTGTGGCCTCGGGCCACGCCCAGCCCGGCCAAACACTTCCCGAACTGATCCGCGCCTTTGACACCCATGTCGGCAATACTGCCGAGGTGATCGATAGCCTGGCCCAGGACCCGGTGCTCGATCGCGCCACCGACATCTCCTTCCAGGTGCACTCGGTCGATCCCCCTCATCCTCTGATCCTGCGCTCGCTTGAACTCACCGCCGAGGTGGTGGCGCCCGCCCTTGGCTGGCGTGCCGAACCCCAGGCAGCGCCCCGCATCGCCATCGCCCGCTGACCCCTTCTTGAGGAGAACACCATGAGCAACCCCGCGCCGGACCTGATCGACCAGGTGCTGTCCATTATCCCGGGCTCCCATCTCGACGCCCTGCGGCGGCACCGCGAAGTGGCCCGGGACAATGTCCAGCAGGCCTATGTCGCCCTGTTTGAGCCGACCGATGCCAGCCAGGTATCGCTGCTTGAGCGTTTCGCCGTCGCCAGCTTTGTGTCGGGCCTGCAAGGCCAGCCCGTGCTGGCCGACCACTATGCCCATAAGCTCACCCAGCTCGATGGCGGCCCCGCCATCGCCGCGGCGATCAACAACGAGGTCGAGCGCGGCGCGACCACCGGGCCCTATGGCATCTACCCGGCCGGGCCCCTGTCCAGCGAAAACAAGGTGGGGCTCCATTTCGCCGTCTCGCCTGAGGTCCGCCGCCTGCTCGGCGAACGGCTCGCCGCGGCACTCGACCATGCCCATCTTCTGGTGTTCCGCCCCCGCGATTCCAGCAAGGAAGCGCTGCAGGCCCTCCTCGCCGCCGGCTGGAGCACGGCCGGGGTCGTGACCTTGTCCCAGCTGGTTTCCTATCTCGCCTTCCAGCTGCGCCTCGTCGAAGGGCTTTCGGCGCTGGCCGGTGCCGCGGCAATCGAGCCGGCCAATGACACCACCATCACTAGTTTCACCGCGGCCGTTGCGGCCGGCTCCAACCCTTGAGGCTGCCATGAGCCAGATCACCGAACCCACTGCCCAACCTGCCGCCGTCAACGCCTTCACCCAGGACGAGCTGGGCTGGGCCCCATGGCTCGAGCCGCTCGATGAGGCCGCCCTCACCGACCGCCATTGGACGGGCCTTGTCGATGCCTCGCGCGCCAAGTCCTCCTACTTCATGCTGCTCGCCCATGACCCCGAGGTGCTGGGCGCCCGCACCAAGGCCGACAAGGACATCTTTTATAATCCCAATGGCGGCTTGCCGCGGGCGGAACGGGAATTGTCCGCCACGGCAACCTCTCGCCATAATGGCTGCATCTTTTGCGCGTCCGTCCATTCCCGCTTCGCGTCGACCCATTCCAAGCGCCGGGACGACGTGCAGCGCCTGCTTGATGACGGCACCGGCGCCGATCTGGGCGAGCGCTGGAACGCGGTAACTGCGGCCGCCGTAGCCTTGACCGATACACCCACCGCTTTTGGCGATGGCGAGATTGCGCGGCTGCGCGCAGCCGGGCTCGACGACTTCGAGATCACCGACGTGATTTCCACCGCCGCCTTTTTCAACTGGGCGAACCGGTTGATGCTGTCGCTGGGCGAACCAGTTCCAGCCCCGAAGGCTGCGTGATGTTGGATCGTCTCGAAGTCAGCGCCGGCACGGTTGAAGAGGATTTCCGGCTGGCCATGCGGCAGTTGGCGGCGGGCATCAGCATCGTCACCGCCGGCGACGACAAAGAACGGGGTGGCTTCACGGCCACCTCGGTGATTTCGCTTTCCGTGGATCCGCCCCGGCTTCTCGTTTCGGTCGACAACCGCTCCAAGACCTGGCCACTGCTGCAAAGCAACAAGGGCTTCTCGGTCAATCTGCTGGCCCATGATCAAGCGCATTTGGCTGAGGTTTTTGCGGGCCGCACCCAGGCTCACGGCAGCGACCGCTTTGCCGGTGCAGCCTGGCGTCGATACCCCGGCGCAGGCTTTGCCCTTGAAGGCGCAATCGCCTCGGTGCATTGCGTTCTCGAGGAAGCCATCGAACGCCATGGCCATGTGCTGGTCATTGGCCGCGTGCTCGCCAGCACCACCGCTCCTGCACCCGCACTGATCCACTGGGATCGTTCCTTCCACAAGCTCGGCAGCTAAGGGCGGCAACCCCGTCCTGGGGTCGTCCATGTCGCCACCGCTCAAACCGTCTCGGCTGTGTCCTCGCTGCTCTCGCTCAGCCGATCATCGGTGAACTGCGACCACACGGCCATGAACAGCGCCGCAACCAGCGGTCCCAGCACAAAGCCGTTTGCCCCGAACAAGGACAAACCCCCGATCGTGGAAATCAGCACCACATAGTCGGGCAGCCTGGTTTCGCGGCCCACAAGCACGGGCCGCAGGAAGTTGTCGATCATGCTGATCACCAGCGCACCAACAAGAACGAGGATGATCGCCTTGGTGATCTCGCCGGTCAGGCCGAGATAAACAGCAAACGGCGCCCAAACCAGAAAGGCGCCAACCGCCGGCAGCAGCGACAGCACCGCCATCACCACGCCCCAAAGCAGCGGCGCTTCGATGCCAAGCAACCAGAACGTAACCCCACCAATCCCACCTTGGGCAAGGGCGATCAGCACATTGCCCCGCACCGTCGCCTTGACCACCGAAACGAACTTGGCGGCAATGTCGTCGGTCCGGGTGCGGTCAAGGGGAACTGAGTTGCGGATCATCAGCACCAGGGACGGGCCATCCCGGAACAAAAAGAACAACAGGTAGAGCATGATCGCCAGGCCAATAACGAACTGTAGCGTGCCTTGCCCGATGCCAAGGGCGCCGCTGGCAATGGTTTGGCCGGTGTTGGAAAGGGCTGAAAGCACGCCGTCCTGGATCTCGCGCAGATTGCCCAGATTCATGTCGGCCAGGGCCTTGTTGGCAAAATCCGGCAAAACCGCCTGTACCTGGGCCAAGGCATCGGCGAGGCTAAAATCGCTTTCTCGGAGCCGCCGGATCAAGGATGAGACTTCAATCGAGAAGGACGCAATGACCAGGCTGGCCGGGATCAAAACCACGCATATACAGGCCAGTACGCTGACCACGGCCGCAAGGCTGCGCCGGCCATCAAACCAAACGGTCAAGCGCCGCTGCAGCGGATTAAACAGAATGGCGAGGATCACCGCCCACAAAATGGCGCTGTAATAAGGCAGGAGCAGCCAAACAAAGGCTGCAGTGATCGCGACCACCAATGCCACGAAGCTGATGTTTTGAATGCCTTGTCTCGACATCGATGGAGCCCTTTTCGGTTCGCCTTCCGCAGCTGCTGCCAAGAGCGTGCGTACTGAACCCGCGAAGCGCCAGCTTCGATCCCCAGCAGTTGAGGTCCTTCACCGCGACCTGGGCGCGGGCCGAGCTCGCGCGCCCTCATTGTGCCTGCAATGGACGCACACCGCCGTTCCGGGTAGCCTCCGCCCATGATCTCGCAACCCGACCTTTTCGGCTCGCCTGGGCCGGTTCTCCCTGAGGGCTTCCGCTATTTCCCCGAGGCCATCCCGCCTGCCATGCAGGAGGAGGTCCTCGGGCAGGTGCGGCAACTGCCGTTCCAGGCCTTCGACTTCCATGGCTTTGAGGGCAAGCGCCGGGTGGTTTCCTTTGGCTGGCGCTATGATTTCTCGACCGAGCGGCTGGCGCGGACTGACCCTATTCCCCCTTTCCTTTTGCCGCTGCGCGATCAGGCGGCGGCCTTTGCCGGCATCGAGCCGGACCGGCTGCAACAGGTTCTCGTCACCGAATATGGGCCGGGTGCACCCATCGGCTGGCACAAGGACAAGGCCGTCTTCGGATCGATCGTGGGGGTATCGTTGCTGTCGGCCTGCACCTTCAGGCTCCGGCGCAAGGCGGGCGCCAAATGGGAGCGCGTCTCGATCACGGCCGAGCCCGGCTCGGCCTATCTGCTCTCGGGCGCGGCCCGGACCGAATGGGAGCACTCCATTCCACCCGTGGAGCAAACCCGGTTTTCCCTCACCTTCCGCGAGCTGCGCAACCAGCCCTAGCAGCCCATCGCAACAACAAAGGGGCAGGTCTTGCCTGCCCCTTCCTGTCTTATTCGGCCGCAACAGCCGGCGCGCTGGCGGCGGCGGGCGTAATGGGCTCATCAACCCCGATGCGCTTGGGCTTGGCCCGCACCAGCTTCATGATGAACACAAACAACACCGGCACAAACAGCACGGCCAGCAGCGTGGCGGCGATCATGCCGCCCAGCACCGTCGTGCCGATAGCGTTTTGGCTCGAGGAGCTGGCGCCCGTGGCGATCGCCAGCGGTACCACGCCAAGGGTAAAGGCCAGCGAGGTCATGATGATCGGCCGGAACCGCAGATGGGCCGCCTCGATCGTGGCCTCCAGCAACGGCTTGCCCTCGGCCCAGCTATCCTTGGCGAACTCGATGATCAGGATCGCGTTCTTGGCGGAAAGGCCGATAATGGTGATGAGGCCCACGGTGAAATACACGTCGCTCGCCATGCCGCGCAGCATCACGGCAAGCACCGACCCGATCACCCCCAGCGGCACCACCAGCATCACCGACAGCGGGATCGACCAGCTCTCATAGAGTGCGGCCAGCAGCAGGAACACAAAGGCCACGGTCAGGGCCATGAGGAACATGCTTTGCGAGCCCGACTGGATTTCCTGAAGGGTCTGGCCCGTCCATTCAAAACCAAAGCCGGCCGGCAACTGGGCGGCAAGCCGCTCCATCTCGGCGATGGCAGCGCCCGAGGTAAAGCCCGGGGCCGCCGAGCCCGCGATGCGCACCGCCGGATAGCCATTATAGCCAACGATTTGCGCCGGCCCCAGCCGCCAATCGGCCTTGGCAAAGGTCGACAGCGGCACCATGCCCCCGTTGGAATTGCGCACGGTGAGGTTGAGCAGATCGCTCACATCCATGCGCTGCCCGGCATCGGCCTGCACCGTCACGCGCTGCATGCGCCCCGCATTGGGGAAATCGTTGACATAGGCCGACCCCAGATTGGTGGAGATGGTCGAGCTGATATCGGCAAAGCTCACGCCAAAGGTATTGGCCTTTTCACGATCCACGATCAAATTGATCTGCGCCGTGTTGGGCATGCCCTCGACGCGCAATCCCCGCAGCACCGGGCTTTGCGACGCCAGCCCCATAAGTTGCTGACCGGCGGCGGCAAGCGCCGCCTGTCCCTGCGATCCACGATCCTGCAGGCGGAAGGTGAACCCGTTGGAGGTCCCGAGCCCGGCAATGGGCGGGGGCGACAGCGCAAACGAGATGGAGTCGCGCAGGCCGAACAACTGGCCGTTGACCCGATTGGCGATGGCGTCGGCGGAGTTGTTTTCGTCGCGCTCCTTCCAGTCCTTGAGCGTGATGAAAGCCAGGCCCGCATTGTCGCCGGCGCCCGAAAAGCTGAAGCCGTTGATGGCGATAATGTCTTCCACCGCGTCTTCGGCGAGGAAAATGCCTTCCACCTGCTTGGTGATCTCGGCCATGCGGTTATTGCTGGCCCCTGGAGGCGCCTGCATGTCGGCGATCAAAAAGCCCTGGTCTTCACTGGGCAAAAACGAGGTGGGCAATTGCATATAGGCCCAGCCCAGCCCGACAATCAGCGCCAGGTAGATCACCATGAACCGGCCGGTGCGGCGCACCATCCAGCCCACGCCCTTGGAATAACCGCCCGTTGCGCGATTAAAGGTGCGGTTGAACCAGCCAAAGGGTCCGCGTTTTTCGTGGTGGCCCGGCTTGATCGGCTTGAGCAGCGTCGCGCACAGCGCCGGGGTGAGCGACAAGGCCAGAATGCCCGAAAAGACGATCGAGATCACCATGGTCAGGCTGAACTGCTGGTAGATCACGCCCACCGCGCCTGACGTAAACGCCAGCGGCACGAACACGGCCGACAGCACCAGCGTGATGCCGATAATGGCACCCGAGATCTGCTTCATCGCCTTGCGCGTGGCCTGGAGGGGCGGCAGCCCTTCCTCGGCCATGATGCGCTCGACATTTTCCACCACGACGATCGCGTCGTCCACGAGAATGCCGATGGCGAGCACCATGGCAAACATCGTCAGCACATTGATGGAAAAGCCCGCCGCCAGCATCACCGCGCAGGTGCCCGCCAGCGCCACCGGCACCACCAGGGTCGGGATCAGCGTGTAGCGGAAGCTTTGCAGGAAAATGAACATCACCACAAAGACCAGCGCCATGGCCTCGATCAGGGTGTGGATCACCTTCTCGATCGAGACTTCCACAAAGGGCGCGGTGTTGTAGGGAATGCGGTATTCGACCCCCGGCGGGAAGAACTGGGCGAGTTCCTCCATCTTGTGTTCCACCGCTTCGGCGGTCGCCATGGCATTGCCGCTGGGGGCCAACTGCACGGCAAAGGCCGCCGCCTGCTGGCCGTTGATACGGGTGGAAAAGCCATAGCTTTCCGCCCCGATCTCGATCCGCGCCACATCGCGCAGCCGCACCGAGGAGCCATCAGGATTGGCGCGCAACACGATCGAGCCAAAAGCCTCGGGCGTCGATAATTGCCCGCTCACCAGGACGCTGGCGGAAATCTGCTGCGTCAGCGGATTGGGCTGCGCCCCGATCCGGCCGGCGGCCACCTGGGCGTTCTGGCTGGCAATCGCCGCGGTCACATCGGCCGAGGTCAGGTTCAACCCCAGCATCTTGTCGGGGTCGAGCCAAACGCGCATGGCGCGCTGCGAGGCAAACACCTGCGCCCGGCCAACGCCTTCGATGCGGGCGATTTCGCTGGTCACATTGCGGCTGAGATAATCGCCCAGCCCCACGGCATCCATCTTGCCGTCGGTGGACACGAGCGCCACCATCATCAAAAAGCCCGAACTGGCTTCCTGCACCTGCACGCCCAGCCGGGTCACGATCTGGGGCAGCCGGGATTCCACCCGCCGCACCGCGTTCTGCACGTCAATCGACGCGTTGGCCAGCTCGGTGCCGGTCTCGAAAGTGGCATTGATCGTGATCATGCCCGACGCATCGGACGTCGATTCAAAATAGATCAGCCCCTCGACGCCGTTGAGCTCGTCCTCGAGCGGGCGCGTTACGCTCTGGTAGATTTCCTCGGGCGAAGCGCCGGGATAGGTGGCGTAAACCGAGACTTGGGGCGGCGCCACATTGGGATATTGCGCCACTGGCAGATTGGGGATGGCGAGCACGCCGGCCACCACGATGAAAATCGCGACGACCCAGGCGAAAACCGGCCGCTCAATAAAAAACCCAGCCATATCAGTCCTCAGTTCGCCTTGGCGGCGTCAGCCACCGGCGCTTGCCATTCTTGCGGATTGACCGTCGCGCCCGGCCCGATCTTCTGGAAACCCTCCACTACGACCTTGTCGCCGACCTCAAGACCCTGCGCGATGAGGTAGCGGTTGCCCAGCGAGCGGCCGACCTGCACCACCCGCAGTTGCGCAACATTGTCTTCGCCCACCACGTAAACCTGCGAATTGCCACCGGCATCGCGCAGCAGCGATTGCTGCGGCACGGTGATCGCGTCCTGGTCAAAGGCCTGCTCGATCAGCACCCGCACATAAAGCCCCGGCAGCAGGTCGCCATCGGGATTGGGAATTTCGGCCCGCATCGTGACCTGGCCGGTGCTGGCATCGACAGCCGCTTCCTGGAACAGCAGCTTGCCCTCATGGGGATATTGGCTGCCATCATCGAGCTTGAGCGTGACCCTGGCTGCGTCCTCGCCGGCGCTGACCAGCGTGCCATCTTCCAGCGCGCGGCGCAGGGCGATGAGTTCGCCCGAGGACTGGGTGAAATCGGCATAAACCGGGTCGAACTGCTGAATGGTCGCGAGGCTCTCGGGGCTGTTCGCCGTGACCAGCGCCCCTTCGGTGATCAAGGCCCGCCCGATGCGCCCGCTGATCGGCGCCCGCACTTCGGTATATTCCAGGTTGAGGCGCGCCCCCGCCAGATTGGCTTCGGCCGCCGCCACATTGGCATTGGCCTGCGCCAGGGCAGCCGTTGCGCTTTCCAGCACCTGCTGGCTGGCCACATTTCGCTCGCGCAGCGTATTTTGCCGCTCGGCCTGCTGGCTCGCCTGCAACTGCCCCGCCTTGGCGCTGGCCAGGTTGGCCTCGGCACTCGCGACCTGCACCGCAAAGCTGGCCGGATCGATGCGGTACAGCACATCGCCCCGCTCCACCTGGCTGCCCTGCTCGAACACCCGCTCCACCACGATGCCCGACACCCGCGGCCGCACCTCGGCGATCCGGGTGGGCACGATGCGGCCCGGCAACTCGTTGACCAGCGCCACCCGCTCGGGCTTGACCGTCAAAACGCTCACCCCGGCCGGCGGCATCGCCGGTGGAGCCGCCGCTTCAGATTGTCCATCAGCATCGCTGCAAGCGGCAAGAACGGCTACCAGCCCGATGGCCAAGGCGGCCCCGGATACGCGTTTCACAAAGTTCACGGGAGTTGTAGTCCTGGTTGGTCAGAAGATGGTGGTGGGTTCAGTGGGGGTCGAGATCGTCCAGCTGCGCCAGCTTGCCGATCTCGGCGAGCAGCTCCTGCCGCTCGCCATCGGGCCAGCTATGGGTGCCAAACCATTCGAGCGAGCGCATGCCCTCAAGCGCGAGGAATGCCAGCCGCGCGCCCGCCGTGGCGCCGGGGGCTGAAACCGCCTGGATCTCGCGTTCATAGTGTTCGCTGATGACCTTGGTGAGCTCCAGATCATTGGTCAGCGAGGCGCAAAGATTGCGCGCCACGGCTCGCTGTTCTTGCGGCAGGGCGGCCATTGTCAGTTCCACATGGGCGGCAATGCGCCCTGAGGCGCCCTGGACCGGCTGATCCAGTTCGGCTTGGTCGAGCATGCGCTGCCATTCGTTGAAACGGCGTTTGACAATGAGGCGGATCAGGTCCTGCTTGCTGCCGCAATCGCGCACGACGCTGCCCTTGCTGATCCCCGCCTCCACCGCGACGTCCTCAAGGGTGAAATTGGCCGCGCCATTCTGGGCGATGACGCGCTCGGCCGCGTCGAGGATGGTGTTTTCCTCGATAGTCCTGTGGCGCGCCATGACCAACCCCGATTAATTCCTGAACAGTCAGCTATTATTGCTGGCGGACCCTGTCAAGCGTAGCGCCGCGCGGTTGGTTACCGCGGGCAAAGCAGCGCCACACCACCCCGCTACGCCACCCAGCTCGCACCCGCATTCGCTACGGCGCTTGATTTCCGTCAGCCGCGCCGCTCGCCCTATTGCTAGAAATGAACTGCAATTGGCGTGGTCCGGCCGCTTCCGGCCGTCCTCACCGCGAGCGGAACACGGGAGCTTGGGGTGCAATCGAGGGGGTGGGGCACAGCTGTCATTTTAGCCGTTGCCCTCCCCGGCTGCGCCCGCGTCCCTCACGCCCCATCCGTGCCCATATTCGGCTCCTATTTTCCCGCCTGGGTGATCTGCGCCGTAGCCGGCATCATCATTGCGGTGGTCGTGCGCGCCCTCTTCATTCTTCTCCACATTGATCAAAACCTGCCCGCCCCGCCCCTGGTTTATCTCTGCTTGTCGATCAGCGCCGGCATCGGCTGCTGGCTCCTCTGGTCGGGATATCTGTGATGCTGGCAAAGATCTTCGGCAGATTGGTAGGCTATGCCATCTTCATCCTCACCGCCGGGATGATTTATCTGGCCTGGAGCGAGGGCGCCGCCAATCCAAGCTCGGATTTCGCCGAGATCGATGCGCCCCTCGTGCAGATTTCCCCCAATGTGCCGGGCCGCATCATCGAGATCCCGGTCAGCAACAACGCCGCCGTCAGCAAAGGCGATACCCTGTTCCAGATCGATCCGGAGCCTTACCGGTTGCGACTTGAACAAGCCCAGGCCGAGCTGCGCGCCACTCAATCCGAACTCGCCCAGGGCGAGCGCAACATTTCGGCCGAACAAGCCAATGCCGATGTCACCCAAAAACAGATCGAACGCGCCCAGTACAATTCGGACCTCGCCAAGCAGACCCTTGACCGGCTCGAGCCCCTGCTCAAGCGCGGCTTTGTCACGGCCCAGCAGGTCGATGAAGCCCGCACCGCCTACAACGATTCCCTGGTGAGCCTCGAGCAGGCACTTCAGCAATCCCAAGGCGCCACCGAGGTGATCGGCACGGTGGAAACGCGGCAAGCCCAGGTCGAAACCGCCACCGCCACCGTGGCCCTGGCGGAACGGGACCTCGCCAACACCACCGTGCGCGCGCCCATCGACGGCATCATCTCGGGCCTCACCATGGCGCCGGGCGAATATGTGCTGACCGGCGTGCCCGCCTTTGCCATGATCGACACCTCCAAATGGGAAGCGGTGGCGTTTTTCCGCGAAACCGAACTGCCCAATATCTCCCTCGGCGATGAGGCCGATGTCTACATCATGGCCGATGCCGAGTTGAGTGTGCGCGCCACGGTCACGGCGATCGGTTGGGGCGTCCGCTCCACCGATGAAACCACCATTCTGGGGCTACCCGTGCTGGCCAATTCACTCAACTGGGTAAAGGTGGCCAAGCGTTTCCCGGTTTATCTGGAAATGCATGAGCCACCCTCCTCACTGCTGCGCGTCGGGGCGTCGGCAGTTGTCGTCGTGGACAGACCTTCGGATCGCCGCGATGCTCCCCGTCAGCCCTAGGCCCAAGCTTCGCGACGTCTTGATCGAAGAACTGCGCCCCCATCAAGGGCGGCTTGGCGCGTCCCTGCGCACCGCGCTCTGCTGCGTGATCGTCGTGGTGCTCTCCATGAGCCAACAGGTGCCCGAAGCGGCCTTGTCCTGCTATCTCGTGTTCTTTGCCAGCCGCAACAATGCTGCCAGCGGCATCGTCATTGCCTTGGCCCTCATCATGGCCGCAAGCGTCGGCATCGCGCTCGGCGTCCTGGTGCTCGACATCGCGGCCGACGAACCCATGGTGCGCCTCGCGCTCGTTGCGGCCTTCACCTTTGGCGGCATGTATTTCTCCGTCGCCACCTCCGCCGGCTCCATTGCTGCCACGGTCGGTTTCGTCTTCGCTTTTGTGCTCACCCTTAACGATTTCGTACCCATTCCGGGCCTGCTGGTCCGCGGGCTGAGCTGGATGTGGGTTGTGGTGTTCTTCCCCATGGCGACCCTGGTTCTGGTCAACGCCCTGATCGGTCCCAATCCCAACACCATGACGCGCCACGCCATTGGCAAGCGCCTGCGCACCGGCGCCAGGGCGCTGCGCGGCGAGGCCGGGGCGGGCGCTGCGGCCCTGGCTCTCCTGTCCGAAGAGCCCGAGGAAGGCGATGAACTGGCTTCCCCCATCCAGCTGGCCGCCCTGCTCGGCTATGCCAGCAGGGGTGAAGCCGCGCGCCTTGGTGCGACCCTTCCCGCCAGCGAAACCCTGCTCCTCGCCACGCTCGATGCGCCCCGCGATCCCGCGCTCGCCGCCGATCTCGAGCGCCTCGCGGTCCTGATCGAAGAACGAGCCCCCCACCGGGGCGGCTGGCAACCCAGGGCCTCCTCCCCCGCAACCCAGCCGCTGGCCGAAGCTGCCGACCGGCTGGCGGACCTCTGGAGCGGTCGCACGCCCCTGCCCCCCGGCCCGGGACCCAGCCTCGAGCTAACGGCCGACACCTTCACCAACCCCGCCTATCTGCACTTCGCCCTCAAGACGACGCTCGCAGTCTTTATCACCTACGCCATCTACACCGCCCGTGACTGGTTTGAAGTGCATACCGCCATGATCACCTGCTTCTACGTGGCGCTCGGCACCACCGGCGAAACCCTCCACAAAGCCACCCTGCGCATCATCGGCTGCCTCATTGGCGCCGCCATGGGCGTCGGCAGCATCCTCTTTCTCATGCCGCACATGACCGATATCGGCCAGCTCATGCTGCTGGTGGGCGTCTGCAGCTTCATTGCCGCCTGGGTCGCCAATGGTTCGAGCCTCATTCAATATGCCGGCTGGCAGATGGCGCTGGCCTTTTTTCTCTGCACCCTGCACGGCTTTGGCCCCTCGCTCGATATCGGGGTCGCCACCAACCGGGTGCTCGGCATCCTGATCGGCAATGTCGTGGTGGCCATTGTTTTTCTGTCCTTCTGGCCCACCAGCGTTGCCGGCGTCATCGCCGGCCATCTCTCGCACGCCCTCCAAAGCCTCGCCACGGCTCTCCGGCACCCTTATCCCGGCGCGGCCGAACCCGCCACCGAGATTGCCGAAGCCCACCGCCTCACCCTGATCTCGGTGTTCGAGCCCGAATGGCTGCGCCTCAGCTCGCCCGTCCTGCCCCATGTGGCCGCCATCCTCGGAGCCAGCCAGCACGCCGTGCCCGAGATCGCGCGCTTGCAGCTGCTGCGCCAGACCGGGCGCTTCCTGCATGGCGCCCCCCGCAGTGTCAAAGCAGCAACGCTGGCGCAGGAAGCGTCCGTGGGCGGGTTTTTAAAGACTGCCGCCGATGCTATCCTCGAGCCTGCCCCGGAGGCCCGGACCATGCTCGACCAGTCGTTGCATCAAGCCTTCCAGTCGCTGCATCGCCTCGAGCGGCTGGAGCGCAAGGCGCCTCGCCGGGCCCGCTGGCGCGTCGACCTGGAGGGCGCCATCCACTCCTATCAGAACTTGCTGCTCGGTTTTGCTCGAACGCTCGAGGCGATCTAATGCTTGTGCACCGGCTCCCCCACGTCCTGGCTGTTCTGCTGATGGGGGTGGGGCTGGCCAGCTGCTCCCCCTCCTCCCTCAATCTCGCGCCTGCCAGCGCCACCACGCCTTATAATGGCGTTGCGGGCATGCCGGCGCTGGACAAGGGCACCCGGAACTTCGCCGCCGCGCCCGACCCCAACATGCCCATCGTGGTGACGACGCCCACGCTCAATTCCTCCACCACCTATAGCCTGCCCCAGCTCATTAACATTGCCCAGCTCGCCAGCCCCACCACCCGCGCCGCCTGGCAGCGGGCGCGCGAAGCGGCTGCCGCCACCGGGGTCGCGGAAGCCACCTATCTGCCCGTGCTGTCGGCCGATGTTTTAGCCGGCTTTGCCGCCACCTCCACTACCGCCCCGGGCCTGCAAACCGAGATCCTCGACGTCCCCATCGACATCCCCAACGGCACCATCACCACTTCGGGCGTGCAAGTGGTGCCCGCGCTCGCCATCGAATGGCTCCTGTTCGACTTCGGCTCGCGCGACGCAGCGCTGGCCAGCGCGCAACAGCTGTCCTTTGCCGCCAATCTCGGCTTCACCCTCGCCCACCAGAAGCTGATCTACGATGTCAGCAACGCTTATTACCAATACAACGCCGCCAGGGCGCAGACGCGGATCAATCGCGAAGCCCTCGACAATGTCAAAGTTGTCCTAGCCGCCGCCGAGGCCAAGCTGAAACAGGGCCTCGCCACCACAATGGAGGTCGCTCAGGCCAAGCAGCAGGTGGCCCAGGCCGAGTTCGACCTCACCCAGGCCGTCGGCCAGGAGCGGAGCACGCAATCCATGTTGCTGGGGGCCATGGGCGTGTCGCCCCTCACCAACATCAAGGTGCAGGACATCAGCAACAAGCCGCTGCCGAGCAAGCTGCCCGCCAATCTTGACCGGCTGATCATCGCGTCGCTACAGCGCCGCCCCGATGTCCAGGCAGCCTTTGCCCAGATGAAAGCCAGCGAACAGGGCATCCTCGCCGCCCAGGCCAATTTCATGCCCAAAGTGGCGCTGACGGGCAATCTCAGCGCCGTTCTCGGCAGCTATTCGGTCGATGACAGCCGCTTTGATGCCGATGCCTCGCTCACCGTCGCCCAACCCAATGCGGCCGTGCTGCTGGGCCTCAGCCTGCCCATCTTTGATGGCGGCCTTCGCGACTCCCAACTCCAATCGGCGCAAGCCAATGCCGCCGCTTCCGCAGCAGATTTCAACCGCCTGCAAAGCACCGCCGCCCAGGAGATCGTTGTCGCCTATGACGTGCTGCGCACCAGCCTTTCGGGCTATGCCGCCGCAACTCAGCTCGTCAACGCCGCCCGCACCAACAACGACGCCGCGGTGGAATATTACAGCACTGGCATCGGCACCCTGCCCGAAACCAGCGTGTCCCAGGCGGGGCTGCTCAAGGCGCAATATGCCCAGGCCCAGGCGCGCAGCAATGCGTTTTCCGCCGCCGCGGCCCTCGCCTTTGCCACGGGAACCTTGACCAGCGCGCATGGTCTTTAACGCCGGCGGTGCTCGCTGCCCCGCCTGACGGCGGCCGCTAAAATAAACGACGATTACTCATGCTGTGCCCAAGCAACCGGCAAGACTATTTCCCGTTTATCGGAACGTCCCCGCGGGGCCACCGTTGCTTCTGCTTGGCTAACACAAGGAGTGCCAAGCATGTTCATGCGCGTCGATCGCCTCATAACCGAGCTGCCGCCCCCCAAAAAGCAGGATCCCAATGCTGCGGCCGCACTGCAGGAACTGCTGGGTGGCAAATATGGCGAAATGTCCACCCTCGGGAACTACATGTTCCAAAGCTTCAACTTCCGCAGCAAGGACAAGCTGCGCCCCTTTTATAGCCTTGTCGCCTCGATCACCGCCGAAGAACTCGCCCATGTGGAGCTCGTGAGCAATGGCGTGGCCATGCTCAACAACGGCCCCGAAAAGCCGGGCGGCGATGCCGGCCCTGGTGGCGATATTTCCAAGTCGCCCTTCGAGGCCATGCAGGATATCCGCCTTGCGGCGGCGTTCCTTTCCAATGGCGGTGGCGCCACGCCGGTCAACTCCAATGGCGTTAGCTGGAACAATGATTTCATCACCACCACTGGCAATCTGATCTTTGATCTCTTGCACAATTTCCATCTCGAATGCGGCGCGCGCCTCCACAAGCTGCGCGTATACGAGACCCTGAGCGCTGACGACGCCACGGGCCGGGAAGTGTGCGGCTATCTACTGGTGCGCGGTTCGGTGCACGCTCATTCCTATGCGCTGGCGCTCAAGAAGCTCACCGGCGTCGAGATCGAAAAGATGCTGCCAACGCCTAATATCCCGTTGGCCAAGATCCCGGAATGCCAGAAATACCTGGACGAAGGCTCACATCGCCGCCTCTACACCTGGAGCCAGAACGACTACAAGGACATCTCGGGCATCTGGTCCAATGACGAAGTCGCCCTGCCCGGCGATCCTCCCGGCCCGCTTGAGGTCGTTGAAGGCATGCCCAATGGCGGCAAGATGCAGCAGCTCCAGGGCGTCCCATCGGCTTTCACCCCCGACTATGCCCCCGAGGAATTCTACGAAATCGCCGCCAAGCTCTACCAGGCTTCGCGCTGATCCCATCGGGGCGGCTTCGGCCGCCCCGCTCCCCGCCACTCAGCCATTGAGTATCTTGGCCATGGATTGGCCGATCTGCCCGCCGGCATAAGCATCGCCGTAATCGGCCCGCGCCTTTTCCGCCAGCGCGGCCAGACTGGGCTCCGCCGCCACCCGCCGCGACAGCGCCAACGTCCGCGGCGCCGTCTCTGCCAACAGCGCCTCGATCCGGCTGAACCGGTCCGCTACCGTGGTCCAGAGCGTTGCCGTGATCACATCGGCAATCCCCGGCCCCGCCTCTCCCAGCAGAAAGCCGGCATCCTCGGTCAGGCCATGGCGGCTGCCCAGTTCCTCCCACAGCGTCATCCACTTGGCAAAGCGCGGCACATGCTCCTTCCAGCGCGCTTCGTTCCACATCTCCATGCCCCCTTGCAGGGTCAGCTCGTCGATCACGTCATTGGCGTCGTTGACCACTTTCATGGTCAGGGCGCGCAGTTCGGCCGTCGGCGGCATTAGCCCGAGCGTTTCCCCGAGATAAAGAACAATTGCGGGCATCTGCGACACGGCAAACCCATTGCCATTGTCGATCAACACCGGCGGGCCCATGAACGGCACCGGCATGGCGCTGACCGGCCCCCCCATCAGCCCCGCAATCGCGCCATCATCGGTTTCTGTCCAGCTCTTGCCGGCAAAGGCCAGCACTGCTCGCACGAACTGGCCGCGAAACGGCACCGACCAGTATAGGAGCTCATAATCGGCCACGATCCCTCTCCTCATGCTTGGGAAGGAACCAACGAAGCCGTGCCCGGCGGCGTTCCCGTTTGACCGGTCGCCCCTAGAACTTGCCCGACTTGATGAAATCCACAAAAGCGCGCAGCGGCGCTGGCACCAGCCGACGGCCGGGATAATATAAAAACGGCCCGCTAAAGCTCGACCACCATGGCTCCAGCACCGGCACCAATTCGCCCCGCTCGAAATGGGGCCGCAACCAATCCTCGAACAGCGCGACGATGCCCATGCCCGCAATCGCAGTATCGATCGCCAGCTCCATCGCTGCCCCGGCCTGCACGATCAGCGGACCCTTGGGCTCGATGCTGACCCGCTCCCCATCGCGCTCGAAATCCCAGGCAAACAGCGCCCCACTCGGAAATCGGCCCTGGAAACAGGCATGTTCGAGCAACTCGCGCGGATGGCCGGGCGTGCCCCGTTGCGCGAGATAAGCCGGCGCGGCTCCCAGGCTAAACCGCTGCACCCGCGGCCCGATCGGCACCGCGATCATGTCCTGAGCCAGCTTTTCCTCATAGCGGATGCCGGCATCGCACCCGGTTGCCAGAAGGTCCACAAAGCTTTCATCGGCCACGATCTCGACCCGGATCTCGGGATAGGCTGCCAGAAACGGGGGGATGATGGCGGGCAGCACCGTGCGGGTGGCGCTGACCGGCACATTGAGCCGCAGCGTGCCCATCGGGCGCTCGCGATGCACGTTGACCACGTCTACCGCCAGCGCAATCTCCTGCAGCGCGGGCGCAAGCCGCGCCAGCAGGTCGCGCCCCGCTTCGGTGGGTCCGACGCTGCGGGTGGTGCGATTGAGCAGCCGCACGCCCATTTGCGTTTCGAGGCGCCGCACCGCGTCGCTCAGCCCCGAAGGGCTGCGGCCCAGCTCCCGCGCCGCATCACGAAAGCCTCCGGCGCGCGCCACTACCGCAAAGGCACTGAGGTCATTGAGGTCGAAATCCACTGTTCGCCCTTCCGCACAGCCCGTGCGAATTGTGGGGCGTTATCACGCCAATCGGCAAGCCCTATCTTGGTGCGACAACTGGAGAATGATCATGTCCACAATCGAAACCGCCGGCACCTATCCCCTTGCCGACCGTCCCGTAAAGCGCCTCGGCTATGGCGCCATGCAACTCGCCGGCCCGCATGTATTCGGCCCCCCGCGTGATCCCGACGCCGCCCGGGCCGTTCTGCGCGAAGCCATTGCGGCCGGGGTCAACCACATCGACACCAGCGACTTCTATGGCCCCCATGTCACCAACCAGCTGATCCGGGAGGCGCTCGTGCCCTACCCTGCCGACCTCGTCATCACCACCAAGATCGGCGCGGTGCGCGGCGACGACGCCTCCTGGTTGCCGGCATTCTCGGCCACCGACCTCGCCCAGGCGGTGGACGACAACCGGCGCAATCTCGGGCTCGATGTGCTCGACGTGGTCAATTTGCGCATCATGTTCGGCATGGGCCCGACTGAAGGCTCGATCGAAGCCCCGCTCACCGCTCTGCTCGAGCTGCAAAGCCGTGGCCTCGTGCGGCATGTCGGGCTGAGCAATGTCACCGCGGCCCAGGTTGCCGAAGGGCGCCAGCTCGCGTCCATTGTTTGCGTGCAGAACCAGTACAATCTCGCCCATCGCGAGGATGATGCGCTGATCGACGAGCTCGCCGCCGCTGGGATCGCTTATGTGCCGTTCTTTCCGCTAGGCGGCATTTCCCCGCTACAGTCGGCGACCCTCTCGAACGTGGCGGAGCGCCTCGGCGCCACCCCGATGCAGGTGGCCCTCGCCTGGCTGCTCCGCCGCTCACCCAATATCCTGCTGATCCCCGGCACGTCCTCGGTGGCCCATCTCCGGGAAAATCTCGCCGCCGCGCAGCTGCAGCTCTTTGATGCTGACATGGAGGAACTCAACAGCATCGCCGCTCCCGCTGCAGCGTCGTAACCGGTTTTGCAGCCTTGGCCGGCCATGCGCTCCTTCAACGCAGGGCCGGCCGGCAGGGCCCTAGCGCAGCGGGTTCTCACGCCGCCAGGCCTCGTATTCTTCCTGGGCATCGGGATGGAGCGGGTAATAACGCTGCAGCGATTCCCCGGCCATCAGCTTCATGCGCGAAAATTCCTCCCATTCGGCATGCTTCTGGCCGTCCTCGATCACCTGCTGGGCCATCGACACCGGCACCACCACCGCGCCATCGTCATCGGCCACGATGATATCGCCCGGCACCACGGTCACCCCGCCACAGGCAATGGTGACATTGACCGCATAGGGGTAGATATCGGTCTGCACATGGTAGTTGGGCGACCAGCCCTTGAGCCAGAGCGCGAGGTCGAGCTTTTCCACATTGGGCCGATCGCGCATCACCCCGTCGATGATGATGCCCGCGCCCCCGCGGCCCTTGAAATAGGTGGACATCATGTCCCCGAAAATGCCCGAGCGCATGTCGCCGCGCGCATCCACCACCACCACATCGCCATCCTGCACATGATAGAGCACATGCCGGTGCAGCTGCGTTTCGGGATCGGCATATTCGCCTTCGCTAAAGAGGTCGGGCCGCTGCGGCAGGCATTGCAGCGTCAGCGCCGGCCCGCAGATCACCTTGCCCTTTGTCTGGGGCAAGATGCCGGTCATATGCGGGTTGCGGAACCCCATATGCCCCAGCGTGCCGGCAATGGTCGCCGCGCCCAGCCCGCGCAAGCCCTCGGTCAATTCCTTTGCCGGCCGTTGTATCTCGGCGCCACTCGTCATTCGTCTTTCCTCCACTTTGGCCGGCCGCCTACCAATTGGTCACCGAACCATCTCGGCGCCGCAGATGCGGCGCTTCCCAGAACTCAAAACTCTGCCGCGCCAGGAGGTCTTCATTGACCTCCACTCCCAGCCCCGGCGCATCGCTGACCCGGTAAACCGCGCCCTCCAGCTGCGGCTGCACCGGAAAGAAGTCGGCGTTGTTAAAGCCCAGCCCGCGTTCGGGCTCCCGCGTCTCGAGCCAGGCGAAATTGGGCACGGCCGCCGCGAAGTGCACGGTCGCGGCTGTGCAGACCGGCCCCAGCGGGTTATGCGGCATCAGGTCGACATAATGGGCCTCGCTCCAGCCAGCGACCTTCATCGCCTCGGTCAGCCCACCGACATTGCACACATCGAGCCGATTAAACTGGTGAATGCCCCGCTCGATATAGGGCAGGAACTGCCACTTGCTGGAAAACTCCTCGCCAATGGCAAAGGGAATATCGGTCATCCCGCGCAGCGATTGGTAGGCTTCGGGCGTCTCGTCGCGAATGGGCTCCTCGAGAAAATCGAGCACGCCCTTGTCGAGCTTGTTGCAAAAGCTCGCTGCCTCCGCGACCGACAAGCGGTGGTGATAATCGATCCCCAGCACCACGGCGTCGCCCAAGGCCTCGCGCGCCCGGTTGAGCAGGCGCGCCGTGCTGGCAATGGACTCGCGCGGCTCAAAGATGTCGCGGCTGTCTTGCCCGATGGGGAAGAACCGGATCGCGTCGAACCCCATTTCCATCAGCTCAACGGCCCGCTCGATCGCGCCCTCCCCGGCACTGTCGCCGGTGGAGGCGAAAGTGGGGATCACGTCGCGCTGCTTGCCCCCCAGCAACTGGTAGACCGGCACGCCCAGCGCCTTGCCCTTGATGTCATGGAGCGCAATGTCGATGGCCGAGATCGCGGCCTGCAACACGCGCCCGCCCTCGAAATACTGGCTGCGATACATTTCCTGCCAGATCCGGCCGATCTGCATCGCGTCCTGCCCGATGAGGAACTCGCGGTAATGCTCGACGGCCCCGGCCACCGCCTTTTCGCGCCCGGTGAGGCCACTTTCGCCCCAGCCAAAGATCCCCCCATCGGTTTCGATCTTGAGCAGGAACTGGTTGCGGATGCCCACGCGCACGGCAAAGGGCGTAATGGCAGTGATCTTGAGCTGGAACGGCATGAGCAGGGGTAATCCGGATTATGCCGAGCGCAGCGCCATTTCGGTTTGCCCATCGAACAGATGCATGCGCTCCTGGTCGAATTCGAGCCAGACCTGCTCGTCGGGCGCGACCTGCACCGTGGGTGGCAGGCTGATATTGACGATCGAGCTCGCGACGAACGCCTGCACAAAGGTGATGTCGCCGGTGGGCTCCACCGTATAAACCCGCGCCGGCACCGCCCCGTCCACCGCCGATTTGTGCAGCCGGATGGTCGAGTGCCGCGCCCCCAGCACCACTTTGCGCGAACTGGCGCCCGCGACCTTGCGCGCATTGGCCTCCGAAAGCGGCATGTGCCAGCCCTCGGCGCTGGTCAGCACCGTTTGCCCATTGGCACTGCTCGCTTCGAGCGGCACCAGACTCATGGCCGGGCTGCCGATAAAGCTCGCGACGAACATGTTGACCGGGTGGGCAAAGACCTGCGCCGGCGTATCATATTGCTGCAGCAGCCCCCCGTTCATCACCGCCATCTTGTCGGCCATGGTCACGGCTTCGAGCTGGTCATGGGTCACATAAATGATGGTCGCCCCCAGATCCTGGTGGAAGCGCTTGATTTCCGAGCGCATCTGCACGCGCAGCTTGGCATCGAGATTGGAGAGCGGCTCGTCCATCAGGAACACCGCCGGGTCGCGCACCAGCGCCCGCCCCAGCGCCACGCGCTGCTGCTGCCCGCCCGAGAGTTCGCGCGGCTTGCGCTCGAGCAGATGGGTGATGTCGAGCACCTTGGCCGCCGCATTGACCTTGGCCTCGATCTCGGCCTTGGGGAGCTTTCTCATCTGCAGGGGGAAGGCGAGGTTCTGGAACACGCTTTTTTGCGGATACAGCGCATAGTTCTGGAACACCATGGCGATGTCCCGGTCCTTGGGGTCGAGATCGTTGACCACCCGGTCCCCGATGACGATGTCCCCCGAGGTGATCGGAATCAGCCCCGCCACGAGATTGAGCGTCGTCGTCTTGCCGCAACCGGACGGGCCGACCAGGGCAACGAACTCGCCATCATTAACTGTCAGGGACACGTCCTTGGCCGCATAAATCGAGCCATAGGTCTTGACGAGATCCTTGAGAACCACCTGAGCCATGGGGCAACTTTCTAGTGTTTGACCGCGCCTTCGGTGAGCGCACGCACGAAATATTTCTGGAGCACGAGGAACAGCACCACCACCGGCACGCTCATCATGAAGCTTGCCGCCATCAGGCCCGGGAAATCGGTGGTGTTTTCCGAAAAGAACCGCTGGATGCCGACGGGCAGGGTCAGCTGGTCGTTCCGGGTAAGGAAGGTCGCGGCATAGATGTATTCGTTCCACGCCCCGATAAAGGAATAGATCGCGGTGGCGATAATCCCCGGCGCCGAAAGAGGCATGACGATGAGGAGGAACGCCTGGAAGCGCGTGGCCCCATCGATCCGCGCCGCCTGCTCGAGTTGGACGGGGATGTTGTCGTAAAATCCCTTGAGCAGCCAGATCGCCAGCGGCAGCCCGAAGGTCAGGTAAGTCAGGATCAGCGAGCCATGGGTGTTCACCAGCCCCAGCACCCGCATCAGGATGAAGAGGGGCACGAGGAAAATCACCGCCGGGAACATGTTGCGCAGCAGCACCGCGAAAAACAGGAATTTTCGCCCGGGAAAGCTGAAGCGCGAGAAGGCATAAGCCGCGGGCACCGCCACCACCACCGCCATGATCGTGGTGCAGACCGAAACAAAGAGGCTATTCCAGAAAAAGCGCAGGAAATCCTGGCCCACGCTGTTTTGCGGATCGAGCAGCTTTTGGTAGCTCGCCAGCGTCGGCTCGCTCGGCCACCATTGCGGCGGGAACTGCATGGCGGCAAAGCCTGATTTGATCGAGGTCAGCAGCATCCAGATCATGGGCAGTGCGGTGTAAACCAGCATGAAGCCGAGAAAGATGCGCCCCGCCCAGCGCCAGCCATCGATCCTCTTGCGCCCACGCCGGGCGGTAATTGCGGTGCGGCCGGATGAGGCAGCGGTTGGGGTGATGCTGGTCACGCGCCGTGCTCCTTTTTCTCGTTGCCGCTGAGCGCGCGGACATAGAAGTAGCCCAGCGCCATCAGGATGATGAACAGCAGCACCGAATAAGCCGAAGCCACGCCCCAGCGCTGCCGCCCGAAGGCCAGCTCATAGATGTGGGTGATCCAGATATGGGAGGCGTTGGATGGCCCGCCGCCGGTCATGATCCAGGGGATAATGAAGGAATTGAAGTTCGCCACTGCCAGCAGCAGGATGGTGACCGTCGATACCCCGCTCAGATAGGGAAAGGTCACGTGCCAGAACCGCTGCCAGGTCGAGGCGCCATCGACCTTGGCGGCGCGCAGCAACTGCTCGGGCACGGTCTGCAGCCCAGCCATGATCATGATCATGGCAAAGGGGAACTCGCGCCAGATATTGACCACGATCAGCGAGGGCAAGACGGTGTGGACATTGTCGATGAAATTGGGCTGCCGGTCCACCAGCCCCATCTGCACCATCACGGCGCCCAGGATGCCGAAATCGGAATGGTACATCCACTTCCAGATATAGGATGCGGCCACCGCGCTGATCACCCACGGAATGATGAGGATCGCGCGCAGCACGGCGCGGCCGGCAAAATCACGGTGCAGCGCCAGCGCCGCGGCATAGCCCAGCACAAAGGCAATGAGCGTCGAGGCAAAGGTCCAGATCACCGTGTTGAGCGTGACGCGCCAGAACACATTGCTTGAGAGGATCGTGGCGTAGTTCTCGAGCCCGACAAAGTTCTTGTCGCGCAGCTGCAGGCCGGGGGGCGTTTCAAAGAACGACAGGTCGATCGTGTAGTAGATGGGATAGGCGATGACGATCAGCATGACGATGATCGCGGGCAGCACATAAAGATAGTCGGCCCGGCTGGACCATATCTGCTGCAACACACTGGGGCGAACAATGCGCGCCTGGGCAGGGGCGCTAGCAAACCCGATCTGCGTGGTCATTGTGGCTCTCGTGGTGAGAGAAAAACTAACCGGCAGCGGCGCAGGGCTGCCGCCGGTCGCGTCTTCTGTGCCGGCTGGGCCTAGAGTCCGCCGCCGCCCGTCAGGTCGCGCACCTTTTGCGCCGCGTCATCCGCCGCTTCATCGACCGTCATCGCCCCGGTCAGTGCGTTTTGCAGCATGTCGGGAATGATGATGTTCATGATTTCGGGCGTCACTGGCAGCGCCGGGAACGGCACGCCATAGGGCAGCATGGCGGTGGTCACATCGAGGAACTCGATGTTTTCAAGCCGCTCCTTCATCCAGCTGGTCTTGAAGCCATTGAGATTGCCCGGATTGGAGCCGGCATAAGCCATTTTGAGCGACCATTCGGGGCTGGTCCAAAAGCAGGTCATCGCCTTGGCGGCTGCCTCGTCCACGACGCCGCCATCCACATATTCGGGCTTGAGAATGTGGATATTGGAGCCGCCGAACACCACGGCGCGCCGCCCGTCGGGGCCGGTGGGAATTAGGCCATAGCGCATATTGTCGATGACGGTCTGCGCCTTTTCCTTGTCGGCGCCCGTGGCCTTGGCCTGCAGGTCCAGCATCACGTCGTAGTCGGAGGGGTGCGACACCATCATCGCCACCTGGCCGGCCAGGAACAACGGCTGGTTGTCCGCCTGCTGGTTGGTCAGCGCCGAAACCGGCACCGATTTGTCGCGCACATACATGTCATAGGAAGCCTGCAGCGCCGCCTTGCTTTCCGGGCTGTCGAGGCGAACTTCTTCGTAGGTCGGGTTCGGATCGGCTTCGTCGAACACGCCCCCGCCATAAGCCCAAAGCTGGGGCATGAAGCGATAAGGGGTATTGCCGGCATTCTTGCGCGCCACGAGCCCATAGCCGGCAATGCCCAGCGTATCGTGGATCTGCTTGGAATAGGCGACCACCTCGTCCCAGGTTGCCGGTGGCTTTTCCGGATCAAGGCCCGCGCGCTCGAAAATGTCGGCGTTCCAGATAAAGCCCATCGTCTCGTTATTGGTGGGAATGCCGTAAGTCTTGCCTTCCCACATCACCGACTTCATGGCGCCCGGCCAGAAATCTTCGCTCTTCCAGCCCACATCCTCGGGGCTGAGCTCCTGCAGATACCCCTTGGAGGCAAATTCCACCCCGCCCAGGATCTGCAGGCGCACCATCATCGGGCCGGCATTACCCAGAAGCGCGGTGCGGAACTTGTCGAGCAGGTCGTTATAGGTCAGCGCCTGTTCCTGGAGCTCGATATTGGGATAGGTTTCCCGGAAGGCGACAAAGAAGTCCTTGTAGTACTGGCGCAGCAGATCGGGATCACCCTCGAACACGCCCTGGTACCAGAAGGTCAGCTTACCTTGGTAATCGAGCGGGGTGACGGCCCCGCACTGCTCGGCCGTGTCGAACTCCTCGGTGCCCGCGATCGAGCGCACATATTCCGGCGACCACTGGCTGATATCGACACTTTGCGCGAGCACGGAAGTGCTCATCATCGTCGACACAGCGAGCGCAGTTATTGCTGCGCCATGCACAAGGGCACGGCCCAAACTGGGCTTCCTCATCTCGTCCTCCTGTCATCCGCTGGGCTCGGCGCAGCGGGCTCCCTTGGCGATCGGACAGCGGGCTTGTGCCTCTTCTGTCTCGCGCCACCTCAGGCAGGTTTGCAGACAATAAATTATGTGTCAACGGGCTAAAATTGCACATTATCCGCAAGATTTGTTGTACGATCCCGGCCCGTCTTGGCTAGGCTTGGCCCTGCCGCAACGACGCCAACCCATGGAAGTGACGGGACTATCAATGAACGACTACAAGGCGCAGCCGCCCGCAGGCATGGAGCCCAGCGGCGCGACTCCAGCCGGTGATTCGGTTTACCAGCAGATCCGGGACGACATCATTTCGGGACGCCTTGTGGCCAACGAACGCCTGGTGGTGGCCGAACTGGCGCAGCGCCATAACACCTCCGCCAACCCCATCCGCGAAGCCCTGCAGATGCTGCGTGGCGAGGGCTTTGTCATCATTTCCCCCAATCGCGGCGCCCGGGTGCGCCCGATCGACCAGGATTTCGTGCGCGACATCTACGAGATCGGCGTCTTGATCGAGCCCGCACTCACCCGCTGGTTCGTGGGCATGGCGACGAGCCAGGATATCGCGCAACTCGAAGCGGTGCAGGACGAGATCGAGGCTAACAATTTTGCCGATCCGCTGCGCCACAGCGAACTCGATACCCGCTTTCACACCATCATGTATGAGCGCCACTACAACCGCCATGCCGCCGAGCTCTGGTGGAAGCACCGCGAAGTGCTGCGCGCCGTCAGCCGCCGCTTCAATTTCACCCTGACCCGGCGGGCCCAGGTGCTGCGCGAGCATCGCGAGCTGATCGCACTGATCAAGGCAGGCGATGCCGATGGGTCGGCCGCACTCGTGGCCCAGCATGTCGAGGGCTCGGGCCGCCATATTCTGGAACATATGCGTGCCGCCGAAACGGCACGGGCGAGTTAGCGCCGCATCTGCACAGCAATCGGCGCCTTGGGGAGGAAGGCAATGAAGATAACTGGCGTCAAACCTTGGCTGATCAAGTCAGCCGCATCCTATTGGGGCGAGTTCCTCTTTGTGGAGGTGACCACCGACGAGGGCGTGTCGGGTTGGGGGGAGATAACCACCACCACCTATGTTGCCAACCGGGCGCTTTGCGTCATGCTGACCCAGATCAGCAAGATCATCGAAGGCGACAACCCCGCCCACATCGAACGCATCTGGCACAAGATCTTCCGCAATTTCACCTATATGGGCAGCCGCGGCGCCGCGGTGGAATGCACCAGCGCCATCGACATCGCCCTGTGGGACATCCGCGGCAAGGTCTTGGGCCAGCCGATCTACGAACTCCTCGGCGGTCCGGTGCGCGAGGACATTCTCCTTTACACCCACCCCGACCAGCGCAAATTCACCAGCCCGGAAGCCGTCGCCCAGGAAATCCGCGACATCGTTGCTTCCGGACACACCGCGCTCAAATTCGACCCCTTCCCCCAGCAGGGACCGGTGCTGGCCAACGGCATCGCGCGCGAACAGTTCGAGGGCTATCTCGATGGCACGATGACGCGCAAGGATGAGCGGGAAGCGGCCGAACTGACCGAACTCATCCGCCAGACCGCCGGGCCCGACATCGAAATCCTCATCGATGCGCATGGCCGCTTTGACGTGCCCACCGCCATTCGCCTTTGCCGCACACTCGAGGAAGCCGGCGATATCGACTGGTTCGAAGAGCCCGTGCCGCCCGAAAGCTTCAACGCCCTCCAGCAGGTGCGCGAGAAGGTTAATTGCCCCATTTCCTGGGGCGAGCGCGGCCACACCAAATGGGATTTCGTGCCCATCCTCGAAAACCAGCTCGCCGACTACATCATGCCCGACGTCACCTGGACCGGCGGCATCACCGAGCTCAAGAAGATCTCGGCGCTCTGCGAAGCCTATTACATCCCCGTTTCGCCCCATGATGCGGCCGGGCCCATCAACGTGGTGGCGGGCGCGCAGGTGATGATGACCGTGCCCAATTTCTACCGGCTCGAAACCTCGGAATGGAATTTGAGCAAATACGACCACCTGATCGACAAGCCGCTCGACAACTCGAACGGCTCGCTCAAGCTCAACCGGGCCCCCGGGCTCGGCATCGAAATGAACCGGGCTTATCTGGAGGAAAACCTGGTGGACCTCGCCTGAAGGCGGGAACGGGCGCGTGGAGGCGCCCCAATGGAAAAGGGAGGAATTGACCCATGAACGAGATCAACACCAATGAGTTGATCCAAGGCAATGTGCGCACCAGCTCAAGTCCGAGCGATCTGCGCATCACCGATATCCGCGTCGCCGAAATCGTGGGGGCGCCGTTCATCAGCGCGCTCCTCAAGATCTACACCAATCAGGGCATTGTCGGCTTTGGCGAAGTGCGCGACGGCGCCAGCGCCACCTATGCGCTGATGCTCAAGAGCCGGCTGCTCGGCGAAAACCCGCTTGACGTCGATCGCCTGTTCCGCCGCATCAAACAGTTCGGCGGCCACGGCCGGCAGGGCGGCGGCGTTTCGGCCATCGAGATCGCCCTCTGGGACATTGCCGGCAAGGCCTATGGCGTGCCCATCTACCAGATGCTGGGCGGCAAGTTCCGCGAAAAGGTGCGCATGTATTGCGACACCGATGCCAGCGTCGCCAGCGGCACCGAAACCGGCAAGCGGTTGAAGGAACGCATGGCGCTGGGTTTCACCTTCCTCAAGATGGACCTGGGGCTGATGCAGGTCGTCGACACCCCCGGCTCCGTCGTGGCGCCCGCGGGCTCCCTTGAGGGCTATCGCATCCATCCGCCCCGCGGCCACGGCAAGACGCTCGAGGATCGGCGCGCCCGCAATGCGGTCTACGACACCCACAATGTGCGCCATCCCTTTACCGGGCTCAACTTCACCGAGCGCGGGCTCGACCAGCTCGAGCAATATATCCACGAAGTGCGCGAGGTGATCGGCTACGAGATCCCGCTCGCCATCGACCATGTCGGCCATATCTCGCTGCAAAGCGGCATCCGGCTCGCTCGCCGCATCGAGAAATACGCCCCGGCCTGGCTCGAGGACGTGATCCCCTGGCAATATACCGAGCAGTATCGCGAGCTGCAGCAGGCCACGACCGTGCCGATCTGCACCGGCGAGGACATCTATCTGCGCGAGGGTTTCGAGCCGCTGCTGGGTTCGGGCATTTCGGTGATCCACCCCGATCTGCTCACTTCGGGCGGAATTCTCGAAACCAAGAAGATCGGCGACGCCGCCCAGGAGCAGGGCATCGCCATGGCCATCCACATGGCCGAAAGCCCCATCGCCTGCATGGCCGCCGCCCATGTCGCCATCGCCACCGAAAACTTCATGGCGCTCGAATACCATTCGGTCGAGGTCGACTGGTGGGACGACATCGTCACCGGCCTGCCCAAGCCCCTGGTGCAGAACGGCTTCATCACCGTGCCCGACAAGCCGGGCCTGGGGATCGACGACATCGTCGACGAGGTGATCGCCGAGCACCTGCAGGACGGCGTCAAGGGCATCTGGCTGCCCACCGACCAGTGGGACGACGACTATTCCTGGGACCGGACCTGGAGCTAGGCGTTTTCCCCGCAGGGGAAAATCGCCCGGCCTCTTCGCGCAGCGAAGATGGCCCCAGCCTTTCCCGCCTTTTCGCGCAGCGAAAATGGCGAGCGTCTATTCTGGGCAAGACCATCGCCCACCCACTGAACGGCACCTCCCCCCCGACGGGGGAGGCTGGGAGGGGGTGCGGGAGCCATTATATCGGGGCGAACGCCCCCCACCCTTGATCCCTCCCCGCCCGGGGGAGGGTGTCGACTGAAAGGTCAGCGACACCGCCAACAAGGTTCAGGAGGAACCATGAAAATCACCGATCTGCGCTGCGCCGTTATTGGCCGGCACCCCATTGTGCGCGTCGTCACCGATGAAGGCCTCTATGGCCTGGGCGAAGTGGAATACACCAAGGCGTATCTCAAACCCTGGGTGCTCCATTTCCGCGATGCGCTGATCGGGGAAGACCCCACCGATGTCGAGCGCTGCATGCTCAAAATCCGTCAGCGCGGCTCGTTCAAACCCTATGGCGCCGCCGTTTCGGCCATCGAGCATGCCCTCTGGGACATTGCGGGCAAGGCCGCCAATGTGCCCGTCTACAAACTCCTCGGCGGCAAGGTGCGCGACCAGGTGCGTGTTTATAACGGCTCCATCCGCCAGAAACGCACCGGCGACCGCCCCGAGGATTACGCCGCCGACGTCAAATGGATGATGGAGCAGCCGCAGAACTTCTTCATGGTCAAGCAGGGCATCAGTTTTCATTCCAACATGAAGACCAATGTTCCCGATTTCCATTACGGCGTTACCCAGCCGCGCCTCTTTCACGGCGCCATGGACCAGGGTCAGATCAGCGAGCACGCCTTCAACCACATGCTCGATTGCGTCATCGCCATGAAGGAAGTGCTGGGCGACAAGGTCTCCCTCGCGCTCGATTGCGGCCCCGGCTGGTTCCTGCCCGATGCCATCCGCTTTGCCCAGGCGGTCGAGAAATACAATCTGATGTGGCTCGAGGACATGCTGACCGGCGACTACGTGCCCTGGGTCAATCCCCAGGCCTATCGCGAGCTCACCACCTCGACCTCCACCCCCATCCATACCGGCGAGCAAATCTATCTCCGGCACAATTTCAAGGAGCTGATCGAAACCCAGGCCGTGCGCGTCATCGGCCCCGATCCCGCCGATATCGGGGGCATTGCCGAACTCAAATGGGTGGCCGAGCACGCCTATATGCATTCCATCATGATGGCCCCACATGGCACCGCTAATGGCCTTTTGGGCCTTGGTGCTCTCATCAATGTCTGCGCCACGCTCCCCGCCAACTACATCGCCTTTGAATATCCCAGCGCCTCCGATCCGTGGTGGGAAGACATCGTCATCGGCCTGCCCGACCAGATCGTCACCAATTCCATGGTCGATCTGCTCGAAGCGCCAGGCCTGGGGCTCGACATCGATCCCGAAGGCGCCCGGCCCTATCTGCTGGAAGATGATTTGGACTTTTTCGCCCCCTGAGGAGAGGGGCGAGGGAGCAGCTTTCACACAACAATCGGGCTGCACCGCAAGGGGCAGCCACTCGCGCGGAGGAGAACCACGTGAAGATCACTTCGGTCACCACAGCGGCCACATCAGGCCATTGCATGCATCTATGGGTGCGCATCGAAACCGATGCCGGCATCACCGGCCTCGGCGAATGCGTCCATGGCGGCCACCAGGCCATTGCCATCATCCAGCGCGAACTGGCGGGCAAGCTCGTCGGTCGCGACCCCTTCGCAATCGACGCCATCTTTGAGGAAATCCGCCGCAGCCTCGTTTTTGAAGGCGGCTTTGCCGGCGCCCTGATCACGGCGCTCACCGGCGTCGAGATCGCCCTTTGGGACCTCAAGGGCAAGGCCCTGGGCGTGCCGATCTATGAGCTCATGGGCGGCAAGTTCCGCGACCACATCCGGGTTTACTGCGATTGCGAAGTCTCGCCCGGCATGAACATGGACCAGGTGCAGGCCGAGGTCGATCAGGTGCTCGCGGCCGGCTTTACCGCCCTCAAGGTCGATCTCGATATCCGCGCCTATGGCCATACCGGCACCGAAACCGATTGGTACGAAAAGGACGGCTTCAACATGACTCCCAACAAATGGGAGCATGACCGCATGGTGCAACTGGCCGAAATGGTGGTCAAGGCCGCCGGCAAGGAGGTGGAAGTCGCCTGTGACCTGCATACCCGCCTCGACAAGCACAGCGCCATCCGCCTCGCCCGCGATCTCGAGCATCTGCAGCTGATGTGGCTCGAAGAGCCCATTCCGCCCGAGAACATCGATGTGATGGCCGAGATTACCCGCAGCACCACGACCCCGATTTGCGCCGGCGAAAACCTTTATCTGCGCCACGGGTTCAGGAAGCTGCTCGAGCAGCAGGCGGTGGATATCATCATGCCCGATATCCCCAAATGCGGGGGCCTGTCGGAATGCCGCAAGATCGCCGAGCTGGCCGATCTCTACTCAATCCCGTTTGCGCCCCACAACGTGTCCTCGCCCATCGGCACCATGGCCTCGGCTCAGGTCTGCGCCACGGTGCCCAATTTCCTCGTTCTCGAGTTCCATTGGTTCCACCGCGATTACTGGTCCACCATCACCGATGGCGGCGAGATCATCAAGAACGGCAGGATTGCGCTCAGCGATCGGCCGGGCATCGGGCTCGAGCTCAACGAGGAAGTCGCCCGCGCCCACCAATATCCCGGCACGACCTGGTTTGAGCCGATGCAGTAATCCGGCGCCACAGCGCCGGCGCTGCAAGGCACCGGTCGTTACCCCCGCGATCATGAACGGCAAAACCCTGCGCCGGCGCCCCAAGCGCCGGCCGCGTCATTATCCCCTAGCCGGCCTTACGCCGCCTGGGCCTCCAGCAGGTCGAAGGTCGCGACCTTGTTGGCAAAGGCGAACTTTTCGGCGGTGGAGCTATCCATCGCCGTCATCGCCTGGTTCAGCAACGCCTTAAATTCACCCAGCGCCGCGCTCGCATCATCCACCGAAAACGGCTCGCCTTCGAACCTTGCGACAAAGCGTGCAGCCACCCGGCCGAGCAGGGCGAGAATGGCGGCATTGTCGCTATCCCGACGGGCCAGCTCGCGCACTTTCTGGTGGAACTCGGTATAGGTCCGGATGCCCCCGCTTTGTTCTTCAAGCCAGGTATAAAGGTCGTGCACTCTAGGTCTCCTGTCATAACAGACGCTTGCTGGACGGCGGAAACGGGCGTGTATATCAAAAGTGAGACTTAGCGCAAAGGGAAAGCATGTCCGCCCAATTCGAGGAAATCGGCAAACGACTGCGCGCTCATCGGATCGGCAAGAATCTGAACGCCGATGATATTGCCGCCCATCTTGGCATCTCTCGCGCCGCCGTTTACCGGCTCGAGAAGGGCGAGATCGTCAAGGTCCAGATCCTGGAATCCATCGCCCGCTTCCTTGATGTATCCCTGCCTTCGCTCTTGGGCGTCGGCGTCGAATACTACAGTAATGCCCTCTCCTTTTTCGAGCGCATGCGCCAGCTCGAAGAAAAGTCGCACTATCTCCTCGGCAATTTCTCGCCGGTCTCATCTCTCTTGCTGTCGCCCGACTACATGGATTATCTCCGCCTGATGCTGGTGGAGGCCATTTCTGAAAACGAGCGGGACCGCCCTGCCGCTCTACACGCCATCGACAATATTCTCGATCTCCTCAATGAGCGCCGCCGCAGTGCCACCCGGCGCAATGTGCCCATCGTCTCCATTGTCGGCAGTCAGGATATTGAGCGGTTTTTGCTCTTGGGTCTGGTCGGGCGCCTCGATCTGCCGCGCGAAGTGCAGGCCGAGCGCCGCGCCGCCGCCCGCCTCGAAATCGAGCGGCTATGCACGACGCTCGAGCGCCAGCCCATCGGCACGCAGATCGGCATCATCGATGGCCAGCCGCCCAGCCAGACCTTCCAGATCTATGAGCGCGACGCCGATTCCGCGGTCACTCTCTCGCCCTACCGCCTTGGCGATCAACCCAATATTTCCTCGGGCATCGCCATTGTCACCACCGCGCCCGAAGCGGTGCACCACTTCCGTGACACGCTCGAAGCGCAATGGGCCGTGGCGAAGAAAGGCCCCGATGGTGCCGCCATCCTGCGCCGCATCATCGAGCGCACGGCCGCGACCTTCCCCTGAGCGCGCGGGCGTACCGACCACGCAGGCCCATTGACAACCTGCCCGGGGCTGCGCATTGTCTCAAAAATGAGACAGGATGAAATCTCCGCCCTCGCCCCCGCCGCTCCTTTTATGCCGCGCATTGCGGATACCTCGGCTCGTGTCCTCAGCAATGACTGGGTCAATGCCGAATATAAGCTCGTCGTGCTCGATGCCCCCGGTGTCGCCGCCGCGGCTGAAGCGGGCCAGTTCTTCAACATCGACTGCCCGGCAATTGGCGAAGACAAGCCGTTCTTTCGCCGCCCGATGAGCACCTATGCCGCCGACCCCGCGACGGGCCGGATGGAGTTCCTCTACAAGGTCGCCGGCGCCGGCACCCGTGGCCTCGCCAGCCTCGCGCCCGACAGCACGCTGCGCATTCTTGGTCCCCTGGGGGTCGGCTTCAGCTTGCCCGAGGGCATCCGCTCCATTGTCGTGGTTGGGCGTGGCGTCGGGCTTGCAACCCTCGCGCCGCTGGCCGAACTCGCCCGCAGCCGCGGCATCGCCGTTACTGCCCTCGTCAGCGCCCGCGATCCCGCAGCTGTGCTCTCGGTGGAGCGCTTCCGCTCCGCCGGCGCTGCAGTCGAGATCGTGCTCGACAGCGATGGCACCAGCGAGCTGCCCCATGTCGAGGCCCTGCTGCGGCGCCTCCATGCCGAGGGCCGCGCCGACGCCCTTTACACCTGCGGCTCCAACCGTCTCATGCTGCTGCTCCAGCGCCTCGCCGCTGAACTGGGTCTGCCCGGAGAAGTCGCCATGGAACAGCAAATGGCCTGCGGCCTGGGCATGTGCTTTTGCTGCGTGCGCAATTTCACTGTCGATGGGCAAACCGTTTCCAAGCGCGTCTGCTGGGATGGCCCCGTCTTTCCCCTTGCCGAGGCCACCTCATGGTAGACCTGCGCACCGATCTTGGCCGCGGCCTCGTCCTCGCCAATCCCGTCATGCCGGCGTCCGGCACCTTTGCCGAGGGCCTCGCCGAAGTCATTGATCTCAATGGCCTGGGTGCCCTCGTCACCAAGACCATCACCGCCGAGCTGCGCGGCGGCAATGCTACCCCTCGCGTGGCGGAAGTGGGCAATGGCATGCTCAATTCCATCGGCATTCCCTCCAAGGGGATCGCGCATTTCCTCGCCGAAACCCTGCCCTTTTACCGCAGCTTTGCGAGCCCGCTGATCGTCTCGATCTCGGCGCCCACCATTGCCGAATTTGCCGAAGCGGCCGCGCAGCTCAACCAGCCCGGCATTGCCGGCATCGAAGCCAATATTTCCTGTCCCAATATCGAGGAAGACGGCAAGGCCTTCGCCATGCGCCCCGCCACCACCGAGCAGGCGATCGCCGCCATGCGCGCCGTCACCGACCTACCGCTTTGGGCCAAGCTCACCCCCAATACCGGCGATATTGCCGGCGTTGCCCGCGCCGCTGAAGCCGCGGGCGCCGATGCCGTGGTCGTCGCCAACACCATCCTCGCCATGTCGATCGACATCGATACGATGCGCCCGACCCTCGGCAACATCATGGGCGGCCTTTCCGGCCCCGCCTTCAAGCCCATTGCCCTGCGCATGACCTATCAATGCGCCCGCGCCGTCCGCATTCCGGTGATTGGCTGCGGCGGCATCAGCAGCGCCCGCGACGCCATTGAGTTCCTGCTCGCCGGCGCCCGCGCCGTGCAAATTGGCACCGCCACCTTCACCCGCCCCGGCACCATGCCCGAAGTGATCGCCGGCATCGATCTGTATTGCGAGCGCCACGGCTTCACGAGCCTCGACCAGCTCATCGGCGCCCTCGATACCGACCTGCAGCTCCCCCACCTCATGGAGGCCGCCCAATGAACGCGCTTGCCCCCGCCGCCGACATCGATTGGACCGCCTTCGCCACGGAGCATGAGCTCGCCACCGCCATCTTTGCCGAACTGGCCCGCTGCACGGGCGACGGCGTCGGCATCACCCGCGAATGCTATGCGCCCGGCGAAGACGCCGCGCTCGCCATCTTCTCGGCCGTCGCCCACGCCCATGGCTTTGCCATCAGCATCGATCCCGTCGGCAATCTCCTCGTTTGCCTGCCCGGCGATGATGGCACCCGCCCCGCCCATCTCATTGGCTCGCACGCCGATTCCGTGCCCCAGGGCGGCAACTACGATGGCGCCGCCGGCATCGTCGCGGGTCTCGCCTGCCTTATCCGCATTGCCCGCTGCGGGCGCGAGCTCACCACCCCCGTGCGCCTCCTGATGCTGCGCGGCGAGGAAAGCGCCTTTTATGGCCGCGCCAATATCGGCTCGCGCGCCCTTTTTGGCATCCTCTCCCCCGCCGATCTTGCCGCCCGCTCGCGCGGCACCGGTCGGACCCTGGCCGAAGCCATGACCTCGGTGGGCATCGATCTCGCCCCCATCCGCGCCGGCCAATCCCTCTTTGATCCCGCCACCGCCGCCAGCTATCTTGAACTGCATATCGAGCAGGGGCCGGTGCTGATCGACCGCCGCTTGCCCGCCGCCGTCGTGTCCGGCATTCGCGGCAATCTGCGCCACCGCCGCGTCGTTTGCCGCGGCGAAGCGGGCCATTCCGGCACCATCCCCCGCTGGCTGCGCAAGGATGCCGTCTTTGCCTTTGCCGATCTCGTGGGGCGCCTCGACGAGCATTGGCGCGTCCTCCTCGAACGCGGCCTCGACCTCGTGGTGACCACCGGCATTGTCGGCACCGATCCCGACCAGCATGCCCTCAGCCGCATCCCGGGCGAAGTCATGTTCTCCTTTGAAGTGCGCAGCCAGAGCCACGACACGCTCGAAAGCTTCTACGAGCTGTTCCGCGCCGAATGCCGCGCCGTTGGCCAGCAGCGCGGCGTCGTTTTCGAGCTCGACGAGCGCGTTTATACCGAGCCCGCCCGCATGGACCCCGCCGTGATCGAACGCCTTTGCGCCGCCGCCGCCGCTTGCGAGCTCGATCCGCAAACCCTGCCTTCGGGCGCCGGCCATGATGCGGCGGTGTTCGCCAATGCCGGCATTCCCTCGGGCATGGTGTTCGTGCGCAACGCCAATGGCTCGCACAATCCCGCCGAAGCCATGGATATCGGGGATCTCATCAAAGGCACCGATGTGCTTTATAAGGCCGTGACCGCCACCAACTGAGCCAGGCCCCCGACCCCATGCGATCCCTGACCATCCGCAAGCCCGTCGACCTTCACGTGCATTTCCGCGACGGCGCGGTGCTCGATGCGGTCGTGCCCCACACTGCCCGCCAATTCGCGCGCGCCATCGTCATGCCCAATCTGGTGCCCCCCGTCACCACCGCCGCGATGGCCGCCGCGTATCGCGGGCGCATCGAGGCGGCGATCCCCGAGGGGGTCGACTTCACCCCCATGATGACCTGCTACCTCACCGACGCCACCGATCCCGCCGATCTGATCGCCGGCCATCGCGACGGCATCTTTGCCGCGGCCAAGCTTTATCCCGCCCACGCCACCACCAATTCGGCCCATGGCGTCACCTCCATCGCCGGGCTCGATCCAGTGTTCGCAGCGATGGCCGAAGCCGGCATGCCGCTCCTCACCCATGGCGAGCTCGTCCACCACGATGTCGATATCTTTGATCGCGAAGCGCGCTTCATCGATGCCGTCCTCGCCCCGCTGCTCGAGCGCCACCCGACGCTCAAAGTGGTGATGGAGCATATTACGACGAGCGAAGGCGCCCAGTTCGCGAGGAGCCACGGCAGCCGCGTCGCCGCTACCATCACCCCCCAGCACCTGCTTTATGATCGCAATGTGCTGTTCGAAGGCGGCATCCGCCCCCATTATTATTGCCTGCCCATCCTCAAGCGCCGCTCCCACCAGCTGGCGCTGCGGGAGGCGGCCACCAGCGGCGCGCCCAACTATTTCCTGGGCACCGACACGGCCCCCCATCTGCGCCATCTCAAGGAAAATGCCTGCGGCTGCGCCGGCGTCTTTTCCGCTCCCGTTGCGGTCGAGGCCTATCTCAAGGTCTTTGCCGAGGAAAACGCGCTCGACAAGTTCGAGGCCTTTGCTTCCCTCAATGGCCCCGCCTTTTACGGCTTTGCGCCGTCACAAACCCGCGTCACCTATGAGGAACGCGCCTGGACCGCGCCCGCCAGCGTTTCGGTGGAAGAGCACCAGATTGTCCCCCTCTTCGCGGGCGAACGAGTTGACTGGGCTTTGAGCCGCGGTTTATAGCGAACCGGTTGCAATCGAGATTTAAGCACCCTGCGGCGCTGGACTTCCATCCGGCGGCCGCGATTTCGCGCGACCGCATGACGCAATGATGAAGGACTGTTTCCCATGAGTGCACTGCACCGCAGCGAAGACAAAAAAGCCATCGCCCGGCAAACCGCCCGGATGATGCTCGAGATCAACGCTGTTCACTTCAATGCCGAACATCCATTCGTCTTCACCTCCGGCTGGGCCAGCCCGGTTTACGTGGATTGCCGCAAGCTCATCTCCTATCCGCGCCTGCGTTCGGCGCTGATGGACATGGCCGCCCAGACCATCGTCACCGAAATCGGCTATGAGTCGATCGACGTGGTCACCGGTGGCGAAACCGCGGGCATCCCCTTTGCCGCCTGGATCGCCGACAAGCTGATGCTGCCCATGCAGTATGTGCGCAAGAAGGCCAAGGGCTTTGGCCGCAACGCCCAGATCGAGGGCGAAGTGATTGCCGGCGCCCGCACCCTCCTCGTGGAAGATCTCGCCACCGACGGGCGCTCCAAGGTCATGTTCGCCGATGCGCTGCGCAAGGCGGGCGCCAAGGTCGACCACTGCTTCATCGTCTTTTTCTACGACATCTTCCCCAACAGCCACGATTTGATGAAGGAGCTCGGCATCGAGCTGCATTATCTCGCGACCTGGTGGGATATCCTCGAGGCAGCCAAGGAATCCGGGCACTTCGATGCCAAGACCCTGACCGAGGTCGAAAGCTTCCTCAACGACCCCTCGAGCTGGTCGGCTGCCCATGGCGGCATTTCCGAATTCTCCCCTACCCCTAAGGAATAAGCCCGTTTTCAACCGGCAAAACAAAAGGGCCGCCCAGTGGGCGGCCCTTTTTTTGTCCCTCTGTGACCCCGGTCAGGGCGCCAGCATGCGGGGCAGGAACATCGAGATCTCGGGCAGATAGGTGATCACCAGCAAGGCCAGCAGGTTCACCACCACAAAGGGAAAAATGCCCGAAATGATCTTGCCCACCGACTCCCCGAGCGTCGAGGACGCCACGAAAATGTCGAGCCCGAATGGGGGCGTGATCATGCCGATACAGGTGTTGAGGCACACGATGATGCCGAAATGGATGGGATCGATGCCAAAGCTGACCGCCACCGGATAGAGCGCCGGTACGAGGATCAGCATGGTCGAATTGGGATCGATGAACATGCCGGCGACAAGGAACAGCAGGTTGACGATCAGGAGGAACATCACCCAGTTCGCATCGATCGCCCCGAGAAAGTCGATAACCAGAGTTGGCAGCTGCGCCAGCGTAATGAAATAGGCCACGATCGAGCCCATCGCCAGCAGCACGAAGATCGTGCCCGTGGTCACCGCCGCGCCGGTCGCGACCTTGAACACATCGCCCAGTTTCATGTGGCGATAGATCAGCACCTCGACGATCAGCGCATAGGCCACGCTGACGGCGGCAGCTTCGGTGGGGGTGAAGAGGCCCGAATAGATACCGCCGAGCAGCACGACCGGCAGGCCCAGCGCCCAGATCCCGCGCCCGACCACTTTGAGCCGCTCGCTCCAGGGCAGCGGCGCATCGCCCTTGATGTCGTGGCGATAGGCGTAAAACAGCACATAGCAGCAAAACACGCCGGCGAGGAACAAGCCCACGACGAGGCCGGCGGCAAACAGCGCCGCCACTGACGTGCCGGTCAGCCAGGCATAGATGATGAGCGTGATGGAGGGCGGGATCAGCAGCGATACTTCCGCCGAAGACACGATGAGCCCGAGCGAGAACTTGTCGGAATAACCCTGCCGCTGCATTTCGGGATAAACAATGCCGGCCAGCGCCGCCACGGTGGCCGGCGCCGAACCCGATACCGAACCGAAGGCCGCCGCGGCTGCCACCGTCGTCAGCCCCATGCCGCCCCGGCGATGGCCGAGAAAGGCCCCCACCAGCTGGATCAGGTGCCGCGCGATCACCCCCTTGGACATGATCTCGGCGGCAAAGATAAAGAAGGGAATGGCCAGCAGCGTCGAATGGTTGATGCCCCCGACGATGCGCTGCCCATAGATCAAATCGGGCATGCCCGAGAAAAAGAACTCCTTGGTCAGGATGCCCGGAATGCCGAGCACGATAAGCATTTCAAAGCCAAGGAAGAGGAGGGCCAGGGCCCCGGCAACAAGAACGGCAATCAACATCTCAGTGGGCCTCAGCCTTGTTGGACCAGCGATCGATCAGCCCGAACAGGCTCATGGCATAGCGCAGCGCCAGCAGCAGGAAGCCGGCGGGCAGCGCGTAATACAAAAGGGCAGCCGGCACGCCGAGCGTCGGGCTCATCTGGCCGGTCTTTGCCACGGTCAGTGCCATCTGCAGGCCAAACCAGGCGATATAAAGCGACAGCACCAGCCCCGACAGATCAATGGCCCGGCGGATCCAGAGCTGGGCGCCCGGGGACATGCGTTCGAGGAAACTGGTCATGGCGATCTGGCGCCCTTCGGCCAGCGCTAGCCCTAGCGACAGGAACACCAGCCAAACCATTAGATAGCGGGCGGCTTCGTCGATCCAGGCGAAATTGCGCGCATAGACGGGAACCAGTTCGCGCACGACCACGCCGGTGACGTAAAGCGCGACCATGATCAGCATCAGGGCTGCCAACGCGATCCGCTCCAGGGACGACCAGGCGGCCAGCGCCTTGGATAACTTACTGTTTGGGCTCATGTCACTGCGGGTTCCCTCTGCACAAAAGAGGCGCCAGGGGTGTTGGAACCTGGCGCCTTGTGGCTGGCGCCTGCCGGCGCCGGTTGATCCTTGGGGTTACTGCCCCGAGACCGCGCTGTACTGCGCTTCATAGGCATCCACGATCCCCTGCCCGGCGGCACCCGCATTGGCGAGATAGGCGTCGCGCGCGGGGCCATACATGGCTTCGCGGAAAGCGGCGCGCTGGGCGTCGTCGAGTTCATGGATGGTGATGTCGCTGGCTCGGATGGTTTCGAGCGCGGTCGCCTGGGCGGCTTCCTTGAGCTCTTCCACCTGCGGGCGCACTTCCTCGAAGGCCCCGGTGATCACGGTCTGGTATTCGGCCGGCAGACCATCCCACCAGGCCTGGTTGAACATCACCACGTCCTCATTGGCGCCGTGCTCGGACACCAGCAGGTAGTCCTGCACTTCGTGGTACTTCATGGTCGCGATCGTATCGAGGGCATTTTCCTGCCCGTCGACCACGCCGGTCTGCAGAGCGGTGTAAAGCTCGCCAAAGGGCAGCGCCACGGCCGAAGCACCCACCGCGTTGAACTGCTCTATTAGCACCTTGCTGTCCATGACGCGGAAGCTCTGGCCGGCGAAGTCCTCGAGCGCGGCAATTTCCTCATTGGAGGTCATCGACTTGCGCCCATTCGGCCAGATGGCAATGGCCTTGAGCCCGAGCGGGGCAAAGCTGTCGAGCACGGCCTGCCCGAAAGCGCCGGTACGCAATTCGTTCGCCTGGGCGCGGTCGGCGGGATAAAGGAACGGCACGTCGAGGATGGAAACGGCGGGGTTGAAGCCGGCGAGGAACGCGGCAGGCGACACGGTGCCTTCCATTAGCCCCAGCTGGGTGCCTTCATTCATCTCGCGGGCCTGGCCGAGCTGGCCGGCGGGGAACAGCTGGAACGCGACATTGCCGTCGGTGCGCTCCTTGACCAGGTCGGCAACCATCACCAGGCCCTTGTGGCGCGGCTGCTGGTCCGATTCCAGGTGGCCGATCCGGGCGGTGAATTGCTGGGCGGAGACGGGCAGCGCCCCGATCAGGGCGGACAGGACGGCGACGCTGGCAAGCAATACACGACGGTTCATTTGGTTCCCCTTCATTCAAAATTATTTTCGACAAAAGCTCTGCGCCCCAGCGGAGTCAAGCGAACTTTCTCAAAAACTAGACAGTTCTGTTAGCCTGCCCCAAACTTGTGCGGCCTGCCCAATCTCTGGCCCGATTGGCTGCCGCTCACGGCAAGGCCAATTCCTGGGTAAATCCGGCCAGTTCCGTCCCCACCGGCAGCAGCGCCCGCACCGCTTCGCGCACCGCTATCACATCGACATCGCGCGCCAGCGCCACCAGCAGCACGCCTTGCGGCTCACCCACATCGCGCCCCTGTCGCTCCGCTGTCGGCAGCGCCGAGATGGCCTGATCAGCAAGGCCCAGATGGCACCCCGCCACCCCAGGCAGCGCCGCAATCCCCGCCGCCACTGCCCCCCAGCCCTCCGCAGCCTCGGCCACAAGGCACGCCACAAGCACCCGCTCGCCCGGAGCCTCGCCAGCGCTCTGGGCAAATCCGCCGACGCAGCGCCGATTGTTCTGGAACTGGCGCATCACCCGCTGCGTCCAGGGGCTGGGATCATTGAGTCGCGCCAGATACGCCGCCGACCGGCTCACTTCGGGCTCTGAAAGGGTATAAAGCGTGAAAAACTCGAGCGGCACCTCGTCGGCCCGCCAGCGCGTGCCACTCAAAAAGCCGGGGATGGCGAGGCGCTCGGGCATATGCTCCTCGCGGTGCCAATCGACGAAATCCTGCCGCCCTTCGGCCGGGATCCCGTTCCAGATCGCCACAAAGCCGCGCCCCGCCAGTGAATGCATCCATGTCTCCGCAACTATCGGCCCGGCTATAACTACATCGCAGCCGCGCAATATCGCCGCTTCGTCTCACGATTGAGACGAAAGCTCCGTCTGCTTTGCCGCTTGTGCAGTATCCGCCCGCGTTCTGCTGTTGTTGCCCTGGCACAACCCAGCAGAACTTGGCGCCCAGCCCCGGCCGGCTGCTTATCCCGGCTGCCGCCAGCTTGGCAATGCCCACGCCCCCGCGTCCGGTTGCCCCAGCCGCCGGAGAACAGCTTTCCACAAACGGTCGTTTTGCAGAATTTGTTACTCCTCTGGAACCCAGCGCGAGCAGTCCGTCTTCCTTCCGCTAATGGAGTTGGCTGCCGCCCTGCCTTATGCTGCGGCACCCTTTTCGTGGAGCCCTCATGCCCAAAATTGCGCTTCTTGCCGCCGCCCTCCTTGCTGGCGTCAGCTTTCTGCCCGCCGCCGCTTTTGCCCAGGATTTTGATCCCGCCGCCACCATCCGTATCGGCTCGCTCTACGAGCCGCAAAACCTCGACAACACCGCGGGCGCTGGCCAGGGCATCAACGAGGCCTTCAACGGCAATGTTTATGAAGCGCTGTTCCAGCTCACCGATGCGGGCACCGTCGAGCCCCGGCTCGTGGCCGATTACACCGTCTCGGAAGACGGCCTCACCTATACCTTCACCCTGCGCGATGGAGTGACCTTCCATTCCGGCGATCCGCTGACCGCAGCCGATGTGAAGCACTCCATCGAGCGCGTCACCGCCGAAACCTCGCAAAGCTCGCGCAAGCGCAGCCTTTCGACCATCACCGGCATCGAGACTCCCGATGACCAGACGGTGGTGATCACCCTTTCGCAGCGCTCCATCTCGTTGCCCTACAATCTCTCCTATGTCTGGATCGTCAACGACGCCGCCCCCGACATCACCGCGGCCGAAGACGGCACCGGCCCCTACCAGCTCGCCGAATGGCGCCGCGGCTCGGCCCTCGCCCTCACGCCGTTCGAAAGCTATTGGGGCGAAGCGCCCAGCAATGGCGGCGTGCTGTTCCAGTATTTCACCGAAGCCACCGCGCTCAACAATGCGCTGCTGACCAACGCGGTCGACATCATCACCTCGGTGCAAAGCCCCGATTCCCTGGCCCAGTTCGCCGACAACCCGGCCTTCACCGTCACCGAAGGGGCGTCCACCACCAAGGAAATCCTCGCCTATAACGACCGCGTTGCCCCCTTCGATAACCCCAAAGTGCGCAAGGCCCTCGCCCGCGCCACCAACAAGGCCCAGCTCCTGAACTCGGTCTGGGGCGACTACGGCACGCTGATCGGCTCCTTCGTGCCCCCCACCGATCCCTGGTATGTGGATCTAACGGGCGTTGATCCCTATGACGTGGAATCCGCCAAGGCGCTCCTCGCCGAGGCCGGCTATCCCGACGGTTTCGAGTTCACCCTCGATACGCCTGACTACGATCCCCACCCGCTGGTGGCGCAGTTCCTGCAGGCGGAATACGCCAAGATCGGCGTCACGGTGAACATCAACATCATCACCGCCAATGAATGGTACACCAAGGTCTACCAGAGCCACGATTTCCAGGCGACGCTGCAGGAGCACGTCAATCACCGCGACATCGTCTTTTACGGCAATCCCGACTTCTACTGGGGCTACAACAACCCCGAAGTGGTCGAACTGATCGCCAGCGCCGAAGCGGCCGCCTCCGAAGCCGAGCAAACGCAAAAGCTGACCGAAGCCAACCGCATCATCGCCGAAGACGCCGCCAGCAACTGGCTCTACCTCTACCCCCAGATCGTCGTCTCGGCCGCCAACGTCACCGGCTACCCCACCAACGGCCTCAACGCCCAATTCTTCGCCTACGACATCCAGAAAACCAACTGACGGCCTGACCCCGATCCACCGGCAAACACCGGCCCGTCCCCTCCCCCTTGAGGGGAGGGCTAGGGTGGGGGTGCCAGCACACCCACCAGCCAGAACCCCGGCGCTTCCCTCAAGGCTCGCCGCCAGCCTCTCCGCTCCATCCCACCCTCCCCCTTGCGGGGAGGGTAGCGCAGCTTGGGCCGCAAGGCCCTAGCGGAGCTGGGGAGGGGGTCGTTGAGCCTGCCACCGCTAGACCCGCTCTTCTCCAGAGAGCGAACCTAGAGCACACATCCATCATTGGATAACCCCACCGGCCCTTTCGGGGCGCCGGTGGTTTTGTCCATCGCCCCCAGCTACACTGCGCGCGTCGCATCGCCGCCAAAGGACATCAGCCCATTCTCGCCTATACCATCCGCCGCACCATCATCCTGCTGCTGTCCCTGCTGATCGCGGCCGTGGTGCTGTTTGTCCTGCTGCGCCTGCTGCCCGGCGATCCCGCCAATGCACTGCTGGGCGTCGGCGCCACCCCCCAGCAGATCGAGGCCGCCCGCGCCCAGGTCGGCTCCGACCAGCCCCTCTTCACCCAGTTCACCACCTTCCTCGGCAATATCGCCCGGCTTGATCTGGGCACCTCCTTTGTCAGCCGCGCCTCCGTGCTCGCCGAAATCGGCAATCGCCTCGCCGTCACCCTGCCCCTCACCGCGCTTGGCTTTGCCATCGCGCTCCTCCTCGCCATTCCCCTCGGCATCATCTCGGCGGTCAAGGCCGATCGCTGGTATGGCGCCACCATCTCGGTCGTCTCGCAACTCGGCATCGCCATTCCCGTGTTCTGGGTCGGCATTCTGCTCGTTACCCTTTTTGCCGTGAACCTGCGCTGGCTGCCCTCGGGCGGCTTTCCCCTGCGCGGCTGGAGCAGCTTTGGCGAAGCCGCCACTGGCATGATCCTGCCTGCCCTCACCATTGGCCTCGTCATGGGCGCCTCGCTGCTGCGCTATGTGCGCGCCGCCACCCTCGAAGTGCTGGGCAGCGATTTCCTGCGCACCGCCCGCGCTTTGGGCGCCAGCTTCCCCGAGGCTCTCATCCGCCACGGCATCCGCAATGGCGCCGTGCCGGTGATTTCCATTCTCGGCATCGAGCTGGCCTCGACCTTTCTTGGCGCCGTGGTGATCGAGCGCGTGTTCAGCCTTCCCGGCCTTGGCTCCATGCTGCTCCTGGCCATCCAGCAGCGCGATTATCCCAATGTGCAGGGCGTGCTCTTCGTTTCGACCCTCCTCGTCCTGCTCATCGGCTTTGCCGCCGATCTCGCCCAGCGCCTGATCGATCCGCGCCTGCGCACCCGCAGCGAGGCCCGCGCATGACCACCATTTCCACCACCGCCACCGCGGCCCCGCAGCGCCGTCCGCGCGCGCTGCTCCTTTGGGTCGGCATTGCCCTGGTGAGCCTCCATCTCGTTGTCGGGCTCCTGACCCTCGTCTGGACGCCCTATGATCCCACCGCCTTTTCCGGCGGCCGCCTCGAGGGCCCAAGCCTTCTCCACTGGGTCGGCACCGACCGGCTCGGCCGCGATCTTTGGACCCAGCTGATGATCGGCAGCCGCATTGCCCTTCAGGTCGGCATCGGCGCTGTCGCCATTGGCGCGGTGATCGGCGTTACCCTCGGGCTCCTCGCCGCCTTTGCCAGCAAATGGCTCGATGACGTGCTCGCCGCCGCCCTCGATATTCTCATTGCCTTTCCCACCCTCCTCATTGCCATGCTGGTGGTGGCGGCGAGCGATACGGCGAGCCTTGGCTCCGCCATCCTCGCGCTCGGCATTGCCCTTTCGGCCATTGTTGCCCGCCTCACCCGCATTCTCGCCAAGCGCGTGCTGGTGATGGATTACATCACCGCCGCCCGCACCTCGGGCAGCTCCTGGCCAAAGATCGTGCTCATCCACATCCTGCCCAATATCCTGCCCACCCTTTCGGTCAATTTCGCCCTCCAGTTCGGCCTTGCCGTCATCGCCGAAGCCTCGCTCTCCTATCTGGGCCTCGGCGCGCCGCCGCCCAATGCCTCTTGGGGCCGGCTGCTGCAGGAAGCCCAAGCCACGGTTTACACCGCCCCCATCGGCGCCATCGCGCCCGGCCTCGCTCTTGTGTCGCTGGTGATCGGCATGAATCTCCTCGCCGATGGCCTGCGCGACCGCGCCGATCCGACGAGGCGCAGCCGATGAGCCCCTTGCTGACCGTCGACAACCTTTCCATCCACGCCGGTGCCAGCACGCTGGTCTCCAATCTGAGCTTTACCCTCGAGCGGGGCGAGCGCCTCGGCCTGATCGGCGAATCCGGCTCGGGCAAGTCGCTGACCGCGCTGGCCACCACCGGCCTGCTGCCGCGGGGCCTTGCCGCCACCGGCTCGGTGCATCTCGCCGGCCAGCAGATGGTCGGCACATCAGAGCAAAAGCTCAACCCGCTGCGCGGCACCGCTGTGGCCACCGTGTTCCAGGAACCGCTGACCGCGCTCGATCCCTTGATGCGTATCGGCAAGCAGATCGCCGAGCCCCTGGCGCGCCGCGCCCGCCGCGACGGCAAGCCCCTGTCCGGCAGCGCTCTCGCCGAAGCAGTGCAGATCCTGATGGGCGAAGTGTCCCTCCCCGATCCCGCCCGCATCGCCCGTGCCTATCCCCATGAGCTCTCCGGCGGCCAGCGCCAGCGCGTCGCCATCGCCATGGCCCTGGCCTGCCGGCCTGATCTGTTGATCGCCGACGAACCCACCACCGCGCTCGATGTCACGACGCAAGCCGAAATCCTGCAGCTGCTCGATCGTCTCGTGCGCGAGCGCAACATGGCGCTCCTCTTCATCAGCCACGACCTGCCCGTCGTCGCCAATACCGTCGAGCGCGTGGTCGTGTTGCGCCGCGGCGTTGCCGTGGAAGCCGGTCCCGTCGGCACCGTGTTCAACACCCCCCAGCACGACTATACGCGCAGCCTCTTGGCCGCCGCGCGCAGCTTTGACCGTGCACTGGAGGGCCAGCCATGAGCCTTGTTACGGTTGAAAATGTCGGCTTCGGCTACACCCGGAGCCGCCCAATCCTCGACAATATCTCGTTCGAAATCGCGGAGGGCGACACCGTCGGGCTGGTCGGGGAATCCGGCTCCGGCAAAACCACGATTTTGCGCCTGCTCCTCGGCCTCGAACGCCCGGGCACTGGTACCATCCATTTTGATGGCGCCCCGCTCGACCCGCGCAACCGCGCTTTCATGCGAAATTTCCGCCGCCAGGCGCAGGTCGTGTTTCAGGATCCCTATTCCTCACTCGATCCGCGCCAGACCATCCAGGCCGTCATTGCCGAACCCCTGCGCTCGCTCCGGGTCGAAGGCGACCATCCGCAGATGATCAGGGCCGCCCTCGCCGCGGTCGGGCTCGATGCCGATGCCGCCACCCGCTACCCCCACCAGTTCTCGGGCGGCCAGCGCCAGCGCATCGCCATTGCCCGCGCCATTGTCGCCCGGCCCCGCCTGCTGCTGGCCGATGAAGCGGTGAGCGCTTTGGATCTCACCACCCGCATTCGCATTGTCGAACTCCTGGCGGGCCTCAGCCAATCCATGAGCCTCTTGCTCGTGTCGCACGATCTGGGTGTCGTTGCGGCCCTCTGTCGCCGCGTCATTATTCTCGAGCGCGGCCGCATTGTTGAAGCCGGCCTCACCCGCGACGTGCTCGCCCATCCCCAACACCCCTATACGCAGCGCCTGCTTGCCAGCGTGCCGCGCCTGCATCTGGAGACCCCGACGCTATGACCACCGCCCCCGCCGATTACACCGCCTGGCAAGACCGCCGCCTCGCCGCCCTCAAGGCCCCCGATGGCTGGCTCAACATCATTGCCCGCGATTGGCTGTCCGAGGGCACCGTCTCGGTCGGCAGCGCCGCCGATAACGACATCGTCTTGCCCACCGGCCCCGCCCATATCGGCACCCTGACGCAAGGCCCGGACGGCAGCGTCACCTATACGCCCCTTGGCGGCGAGCCGACTAAGCTCGCGCTCTCCAAAACCAACCCGCCCCGCTTCATCGCCGAAAACCTTCTGCTCGAAGTCACCACCCTCAACGGCGAAAACGCGCTGCGCGTGCGCGACACCGCTTCATCAGCTGGCGACGACCTGCCCCCGATCGACTACTTCCCCTATGATCCGAGCTGGCGCATCTCAGCCCAATGGATCGCGCTCGACGCCCCCAAGCAGCTTTCCATCACCACCTCCAAGGCGATCCCGACCGAGGTCGAGGCCTCCCACAAAGCCGTGTTCACCCGCGAGGGCACGACTTACGAGCTGCTTGCCACCCATGGCACGCCGCAAAGCCCGCAGTTCGTTATTCGCGACCTAACCGCGCAAAGCGAAACCTATGGCGCCTGCCGCTTCGTGTTTGGCGAGGAGGTCACCGACACCTCGATCGTCCTCGACTTCAACAAGGCCATCAATCCGCCCTGCGCCTTCACCGACTTTGCCGTCTGCCCGCTGCCGCCCGCCGAGAACGTCCTGCCCATCCGCATCGAGGCCGGCGAAAAGCGTCTGGCCAACAGCCACTAGGCCGCGGCGCTTTTACCTTGCGCCGCCGCCCGGGGGAACACTGTTCCGCCCCGGGCGGTTGCCGCCCTCACTTCGGCATGCTCCCTTGCTGCACCAGCCGACCGGCCCACAAAAACACTGGAGGAAACCATGAAGCTCGAATCGATCGCCCTGCACCACGGCTACACCGCCGAAGCCACCACCAAGGCCGCAGCCGTGCCGATCTACCAGACCACGTCCTATACCTTTGACGACACCCAGCATGGCGCCGATCTCTTCGATCTCAAGGTCGCCGGCAATATCTATACCCGCATCATGAACCCCACGACCGCGGTGCTCGAAGCGCGGGTCGCCGAAATGGAAGGCGGCATCGGCGCCCTCGCCGTCGCCTCGGGCATGTCGGCCATTACCTATGCCATCCAGACCATCGCGGAAGCCGGCGACAACATCGTCTCCATCTCCCAGCTTTATGGCGGCACCTATAACCTCTTCCAGCACACTTTCCCCCGCCAGGGCATCGAAGTGCGTATGGTCGGCTTTGACGATTTCGAGGGCTTTGAACGCCTGATCGACGCCAGGACCAAGGCCGTGTTCCTTGAATCCATTGGCAACCCGCTTGGCAATGTCGTCGACATCCAGCGCATCAGCGAGATCGCCCATCGCCATGGCGTGCCCGTGATCGTCGACAACACGGTCGCGACCCCGGTGCTCTGCCGCCCCTTCGATTTCGGCGCCGATATCGTGGTGCATTCCCTCACCAAATATATTGGCGGGCACGGCACCTCGATCGGCGGCATCATCGTCGATAGCGGCAAGTTCGACTGGGTCGCCAACAAGGACCGCTTCCCCATCCTCAACCAGGCCGACCCCTCCTACCATGGCGTGGTTTATACCGAAGCGCTCGGGGCCGCCGCCTTTATCGGCCGCGCCCGCGTCGTGCCGCTGCGCAATACCGGCGCCGCCCTTTCGCCCTTCAACGCCTTCCTGATCCTGCAGGGCCTCGAAACCCTGGCACTGCGCATGCAGCGCCATTGCGACAACGCCCTCAAGGTCGCTCAATTCCTCCAGAACCACCCCAAGGTTGCCTGGGTGAACTACGCCGCCCTCCCCGATAGCCGCTTCCATGCGGTGGCCCAGAAGATCACCAAGGGCAAGGCTTCGGGCATTTTGAGCTTTGGCATCAAGGGCGGTCGCGACGCCGGCGGCGTCTTCATCGACAATCTCAAGATGATCCTGCGGCTGGTCAATATCGGCGACGCCAAGTCGCTCGCCGCCCATCCCGCCACCACCACCCACCGCCAGCTCAATGCCGAGGAACTGGCCAAGGCCGGGGGTTTCCGAAGACCTCGTGCGCATCTCGGTTGGCATCGAGCATATCGACGACATCATCGCCGATATCGAGCAGGCCCTGGCTGCCGTCCCGGCCGCCTGACCCATTCCGCTCGCCGGCTGCAATCGCACCAGCCGGCGGGCACCTGACATTTTGTTCAGAACGCGTTCATCATCATGGCCAAAACCCGGCCAACCGCCCCGGAGACCCCGTTTGCACCCCTTCACCACCCAGCTGCTCGACGCCATCACCACCGGCAATCCGGTCCCCCGCACCACCGCCACGCCCCCGCAAACCCCCGCTGAAAGCGAAGCCATCCAGTCCGAACTGATCGCCGCCCTCGGTGGCATCGGTCCCTGGAAAGTCTCCCCCTGATCACCCGGCGCCACCATGACGGCGGCTCCCATTCCCAAGGCCTGGGTTCACCAAAGCGCTGAAACCGTTGATCTTTCCGGTCTGCGCTTCGAGGTCGAATTCGCCCTGGTTGTCGCTGGTGATGGCTCCTTCCGCATCGCCCCCGCCCTCGAATTCATCCGCTCGCGCACTCAGGCCGACGCTGAATGGCCCGCCGCCGCCAAGCACGCCGACCTCCTCGTCACCGGCGGCCTCGTCCTCGGCACCCCCCAGCCCCTGCCACCGGCCTACAGCGAAATTGCCGTGGCAATCCAGCTACTTGCCGGCGACGAGAGCCAGACGCTGACCACCAATCTGTCAGTCTCCGACCTCCTTGAAGCGGCCCGCTGGACCAGCGAATACGCCAGCCGCATCGGCCTGCCCTTCACCCCCGGCACCGTCATCATCACCGGCGCCCGCCTCGGCCCGATCGAGCTCGCCGCCAACCATATCCGCGCCGAGCTCGACAGTTTCGGTGCCGTCGAGATCTTCCGCGCCGGGGCACAATAAACTCCGCCCCGCGGCGATACTTGCCGCCGAGTAGAATTTTCTTCTCTGCTCGGCGGCCAAAACAACCAGGCTTTTATCTATTCTGCCCGGGCTTTGGAGCGCCAGACTTCGCTTCCGCACGCCCAAAGCCTTATGCTCTCAGCAACTTTGCAGGAGTGTGGGATGCGTTTTTCGTCTTTGGTTGCGGCCGCCATGCTGGTCGCGGTTCCCGTCGCCGTCCAGGCCGCCGAGGTGACCCCGCTGGTCACCGCCGACTGGCTCAAGGCTAATGCCGCTGACGAGAACGTCAAGATCATCGACATACGTGACGAGATCGAAGGCACCGACCTCGGCGAATTGCCCTATATCGCCAATGCCGTAGTCGCCCCCTATGCCAGCGCCGGCTGGCGCACCGAGGTCGACGGCGTCCCCGGCCAGATCCCGCCCGAAGCTGAGATCGCCGAGCTGATCGGCAATCTGGGCATCGACGGGGACGATCACGTCGTGATCGTTCCGTGGGGCACCGACTCCTCCGAATTCGGTGGCGCCACCCGGGTCTACTGGACCTTCAAGTATCTGGGCCACAACGATGTTTCCATTCTCGATGGTGGCTGGCGCCAATACGATGCCCAGGGCGGCGAGCGCGTCGCCGAGGCCGCCAAGCCCGTGCCCGTTGAGTTCCCCTACGAAATTCAGCCCCAACTGCGCGCCACCACCCCTGACGTGCAGGCCGCTCTTGAAAAAGGCACCAAGCTCATCGATGGCCGCCCCACCGAGCAGTTCGTCGGCCAGTCCAAGAGCCCGGTCGTTCGTGTCACTGGCACCATCCCGGGCGCGGTCAACATCCCGCACTCGACCCTTTACAGCGGCGAATATGCGAGCTTTGCCCAGCCCGAAACCATTGCCACCCTGGCGCAGGGCGTGGGCCTGGCCGAAGGCGAAGAAAACATCGTCTTCTGCAACACCGGCCACTGGGCATCCATCGCCTGGTTCGCCCTGAGCGAAGTGGCGGGCAACAAGAACACCGCCATGTATGACGGCTCCATGGCCGAATGGGCTGCCGATCCGGCCCGCCCGATCCAGTAAAAACCTGGCGCCGCCCCGCCACCACCATCTTGGGTGTTGCGCTTGACCGGCGCAGCATCCAAAGCTTTTTGAACACACCAGTTTTTCGAGACCCATGAGCCAGATATCTGCGGCCGCCCCGCCCAAACTGCTCCCCACCATTGTCCCTGACCGGGCGCCGCTCCTCGTGGCGAGCGCCATGCTTGTCTTGGGCTTTGCCCTCATTACTTGGCAGGTCGACCTGCGCCAGGGCGGCCTCTTCCTGATCGGTGCGATGCTCGGCGTTGCGCTTTACCACGGCTCCTTTGGCTTCACCGGCGGCTGGCGCCGCATGGTGGTGGAAAAGCGCGGCCGCGGCATGCGCGCCCAGATGCTCGCCATCGGCGTGGCCGCGATCGCCATGATCCCCCTCGTGGCTGCCGGCAATATCGGCGGCCAGGCCATGGTTGGCGCCATGGCCCCGGTCGGCCTTTCCGTGCTGCTCGGCGCCGCCATTTTCGGGTTGGGCATGCAACTGGGCGGCGGCTGCGGATCGGGCACGCTGTTCACCGTGGGCGGCGGCTCCGCCCGTATGCTGGTGACGCTGGTCTTCTTCATCATCGGCGCCGTCGCCGGCACGGCCCATCTGCCGTTCTGGCTGCAGCAACCCTCGCTGCCGCCGATCAGCATCGGTGCCGAACTGGGTGTCGGCTTTGCCATCGCCGTCACCATTGCGGGCCTGGCCATCGTGGCGTTGATCACCGCGCTGGTTGAAAAGCGCGTGCATGGCAATATCGAGCATGAACCGGCACCGGCAAGGGCCGATTGGGGCTGGATCCTGCGTGGACCCTGGCCTCTCGTGGGTGCTGGCCTAGTGCTGGCGCTGCTCAATGTCGCGACGCTCCTGCTGGCCGGCCACCCCTGGTCCATTACCTATGGCTTCGGGCTTTGGGGCGCCAAGATAGCCCAGGCCGTCGGCATCGATGTCGCCAGTTGGGAGTTCTGGACCTGGCCCGCTCAGGCCCAGGCCCTGCAGTCCAGCGTTCTGGCCGACACCGTTTCGGTGATGGATTTTGGCCTCGTGCTCGGCGCCGCCGCTGCCGCCGCCATCGCCGGCAAATTTGCGCCCAAGGCTGCCTTGCCTCTCGGCTCGCTGCTTGCTGCCATTGTTGGGGGCCTCCTCATGGGCTACGGCGCCCGCCTGTCCTTTGGCTGCAATATCGGCGCGCTGTTTTCGGGCATCGCCACCGGCAGCCTGCATGGCTGGCTCTGGTTTGCCGCAGCTTTCGTGGGCTCGTTCTTCGGCATTGCCCTGCGGCCGGTATTCGGACTTGATGGACTGGCCAAGAAATGAGCGCGCGTAACACCCTTCTGTTTGGCGCCGCTCTGGCCGTTTCCACTGCCGCGATCGCCTATGACCACCTGACCAATCCGGTGCCGCCGCGTCCGGGCACCCAGACCGTTGCCGCAGCGGGGGGTTCTGCCCCTTGTGCAGCCGCGCCCTGTGCTGCGGGGGCCTCTCCCTGCGCCGCCGGCGCGCCGGCCGCACCCATGCGCGCGGCTCCCCCACCCCCAGCCGCTGCACCCTGCGCGGCCGGTGCGCCACAGCTGGCGGCGCCTCCGCCACCCCCGGCCACCCCGCCTGCTGCCGGCAAGGCACCGCCCCCGCCACCACCGCGGGCGACACCTCCGGCTCAGCCGCAGGCTGCGCTGGCTGCCCCGCCACCTCCCCCCAAGGCTAAGCCTGCGGGTGCGGAAGCGCCTGATCTGGTTCTGGACCCGTCCTGAGATGAGTGAGGACGCCCGCCGGCAGGCCCTGGCTGAAGTCGCCTTTTGCGAGACAATCCTCGCCAAGGGCGGCCTCAATGTGCTGAGCGAAACATTTGCCGGCGTGACCACGATTGAGGCATGGGAGCATTATCCCCCCGGCGATGTGTTCGACCCTGCGAGCAATTCCCAATGGTTCTACCATTGCCACCCGGCAGAGGAAGGCGCGCGCGAGCACGGCCATTTCCACTGCTTCCTGCGCCCGGAGGGTCCCGCCGGTCCCATCCACCATCTGGTGGCGATCGGCGTCGATGGTGAAGGGCGCTTGCTGCGCCTCTTCACCGTCAATCAATGGGTGGTAGGCGACGACTGGGCCGATGCGTCCACGACGATCCCGCTGCTCGAGCGCTTCGACATGCAGATGCCCCGGCCCTCTTATCTGGTGAACCGGTGGCTGACGGCGATCATCGTTGCCTATGGGGAGCAGATCGCGGACCTGCTGCGCCAGCGCGATGCAGCTCTGGCGGAAGGCGGCGGGGATATCGACGCCCACCGCCAGGATCGTTCGCTCGAAGTGCTCTCAGAGTTCTTTCCGGCCGCCGCCTGAGTCGACAGCCGGGTTTGTTGACCGGCTAAATTAACCGGTACTGCTTGGCCTTGTTGCGCAGGAACGGCAGGCCCTTGTCCATCACTTCCTCAAAGCTGTTGGCGACGGGCCGCCAAACCGCAAGGCCATAGGCAAGCTCGGGCGGCATGTTGATGAAGCTTTCCATGGCAATGCCGCCCTTGAAGCCGATAGCAGCGAGGGTTGCATAGATTTCGTCCCAATCGCAGGTGCCTTCGCCGGGGGTACCGCGATCGGATTCCGACATATGGATATACCGCAGCAGGTCCCCGGCATCGATGATGCCGTTGCCCGCGCCCTTTTCCTCGATATTCATGTGGTAGGTGTCGAGGTGGATGAAGATATTGTCGGCACCCACCTTCTCGATCATCCAGCGGGCCTGCGCCGCCGTGTTGATCAGGTGGTTCTCGTAGCGGTTGACCGGCTCGATGCCAAAGGCCAGGCCCACCTGCTTGGCATGACGCGCCGCCGCTTCCAGCGCCCGGGCCATGTTGTCATATTCCGGCGTCGTGGGGGGCAGCCCGCTGCGCTGGCCGATGCCGCCATAGGTGACGCCCGACAGGGCCTCCGCCCCCATGGCTGCGGCAACATCCATGACATGCTTGAGATGGGCGATCCCCGCTTCTGGATCAACCGAAGGCCAGCTGCCCTCAGGCAGGCCGAGCGAGCAGACCGCCCGCATATTGTGCTGCTCGAGCAGCGATCTTGTATGAGCCGGATCCACCACAGTTGGGTTGACCAGGGCGATTTCGATGAAATCCATCTTGTAGGCCGCAGCGGCGGCAACCGTGCGCTCCGCTCCCGCCCGATCCCAGTTCATCGTCCACATGCTGGTGTGAACACCAAAGCCTTGCATTGCCTTTTCCTCTTCTCGTCAGAAATCTTGACTACGGTGCCGTCTCAAATAGCCAGAAACCAACATGGCGCCTCAGCACCGATGGGCGGCGGCAAGGTTGCGGAGATCCCGCGCCGTAGCCTGCAGGGTGAGGAACGCCTGGTAGCGGAAATCCTGCAGCGCCCGCAGGTCAGGGTTGGGCAGGCAGCGCGCCGCCACGCGAGACATGGCCGGCATTGCCGTTTGCAGGTCCGGATAAAGGTAGCACGCCACCGCCCCCAGCATGGCCGCGCCCAGCAGCACGGGCTCAGGGGATTCCGTGATATCGACCGGAAGGCCCGTGGCATCGGCTAGCAATTGCCGGGTCAGCGGATGGGCGCCCGCGCCACCACTGATGCTGATCGTCTCCACTGGAGCGCCATGAACCGCCTGCGTTTCGATGATCTGGCGCAGGCCATAACCCAGGCCGCAAATGCCGGCGACGTAAAGGGCCACCAGCGAATCCGGACCCGATTCCATGCCTTGGCCCATGATCACGGCACGGGCATGCGGATCGGCAAAGGGCGCGCGGTTGCCCAAAAATTCCGGCACCACATGCAGGTCGTCGGCCAGCCGCACCGTGGCGCTGGCGTTGTCGGCGAGCTGCAAGGCGCGATCGGCAAGCCACTGCGGCAGGGACATGCCGGCCGCTTTTGCTACGGCCGTCGCTTCCGCATTACCGGGATGCAGTTGCACCAGCTGATCGATTGCGGCACCGGCTGCCGACTGCCCCCCTTCGTTCAGCCAGGCCCCGGGCACCATGGCCGAATAATAGGGCCCCCACACACCGGGTACAAAAGCCGGTTCTTTGGTAGTCGTCATGGTGCACGATGAGGTGCCGAACACATAGCCGAGGCAGCGCATGGCGTCGCCACCGGCCGCAACCGTGCCCAATCCACCCGCATGGGCGTCGATCAACCCGGCTGCCACGGCCGTGCCCGGCAACAAGCCCATCGCCTTTGCCGCGGCTTCGGTCAGCCCCTGTCCCAGCGGCGTGCCGGGGTCGACGACGCTTTGGCCGATACGCTGGAAGTTCTGGTCGGCCAGGTCCGCCAGGCCAATCTGGCGGAAATAACTCGCATCCCAACGGCGCTCATGGGCCAGATAGGTCCATTTGCAAGTGACGGTGCAGGCCGAGCGATCCAGCGCTCCGCTCGCCTTCCAGGTCAGGAAATCGGTGAGGTCAAAGAAACTGGCGGCCCGGGCATAGATGTCCGGGCGATTCTCGCTCAACCACAGCAGTTTCGGCGTTTCCATCTCGGGCGAAATGCGGCCGCCCACATATTGCAGCACGGCATGGCCCTGCGCATTGATGCGCTCGGCCTGCTCCAGCGCCCGATGATCCATCCAGACGATAATGTCGCGTTCGGGATGGGCGGGGTCGCCCACCGGCAGGCTTTCGCCCTGGGGGCCCAGCACGACCAGTGAGCAGGTGGCATCGAACCCAAGCCCGCGCACATCGGCCGGGTCGATCCCGGCTTCGGCTACACTTTGCCCAACCGTTTCGCAGACCGCCTGCCAGATTTGCGCGCTGGATTGCTCGGCGATGCCGCCGTCCTCGCGGTGCATGTCGATATTGCGGCGCGCCGTGGCCAGCATCCGACCCTCGGTGTCGAATACGCCGGCTCGCGCCGAGCCGGTGCCGACATCAACCCCAATAACATAGCTGGCCATGGCGGTTTCTCCCCTAAGCCCGTGTCAGACGCGGTCGAAGCTGGTGGGGAGCACGATCATGTCGCGGATCGTCACGGTGCGCTTACGCGTGAGCATGTAGACAATGGCGTCCGACACTTCCTCGGGATCCATGAGGCTGCCGGATTCCTTGGCCTTGCGCAAATTCTCCTCGGGCCAGTCGGCCAGTAGGGCTGAAACCACTGGCCCCGGTGAGACCTGGCCGACGCGGATACCATAGGGAATGAGCTGGCGGCGCATGCCCTGCACAAAGCTCGTAATGGCCCATTTGGAGCCCGAATAAACCGGCTCCCAATAGGTGGGGAAATGCCCGGCCACCGAGCAGGTAACGAGGATATCGCCGGTCTTGCGCTCCATCATATGAGGCAAAACGCCATGCACATTCTTCATCACCGCATTGACGTTGAGATTGAGCATCCGGTCGATGGCTTCGGGCGTGGTTTCAAGCAGATCACCGCCGACATAGGTGCCGGCATTGCAGTAAAGGATGTCGATATGAGGCACCTTGGCGAGGATCTCGGGCACCATGGCGTTGCAGCTCTCGGCGTCGAGCAGGTCGGTGACCTGAACCACCGCCTTGTCGCCCAGTTCGCCCGCAAGCGCCGTCAGCGCCGCCTCGTTGCGGTCCACCATCACCACCGTCGCGCCCTCCTTGAGCAGGGCCTTGGTGGTCGCCAAGCCGATGCCCGAAGCCGCCCCGGTGATCACCGCGATCTTGCCTTGCAGGGATTGCGCCATTCTTGTTCTCCTGGATAAAGGGGTTGAAGCTCGCCACAGCCTTTTGCTTAACCCAAACTGTTGCTGATGGGCGGGTTTGCCCATCAGCCTGATTCTTGCATGCCCGCGGGCAGTTTCGGCTCTCAAGCCCGCCCATGCGAGGCGCGCGAGCGCCGGGCCAGCGAATCGACGATCACGGCGATGGCCAGCACGGCGCCGGTGATCATGTAGCGCAGGGACGAATTGAGGTTCAGCAGGGTCAGCCCATTGGCGATGGCCTGGATGACGATGATGCCGAGCAGCGCCGAATAGGCACTGCCCCGCCCGCCAAAGAGGCTCGTGCCGCCGATCACCGCTGCGGCAATGGCGTTGAGGTTGACGTCGCCCGTGCCGGCCTGCTGGCTCGAGGACGCCAGCCGCGAGGCCGCCAGCACGCCGCCCAGCGCGGCAAAGGTCGAGCACAGGATAAAGGCACTGGCATAGATGCGTCGCACATTGATGCCGGCGCGGCGGGCCGCTTCCTTGTTGCCGCCCACCGCCTGCATGGAGCGGCCCCATTTGGTGCGGGTAAAGGCGTAATCCATGATGATGACCAGCGCCACAAAGAGGCCGAACATCCAGGGCACGCCGCGCCCGAGATTAAGGTAGTAAACGGCCCCTTCGATCACGAGGGTCAACACCGCGGCCTTGAACAAGAGCCCGCCCATTCCCCCGGCACTCAGATTAGCCGCGCGCCGGCGCTGGATCGTCCGCATACCCAAAACGATGGTGAAAATGCCGGGCAGCAAGCCCAGCGCATGGGACAGCCATTTGGGCATCATCAGGATCTGCCCGAACATCACCAGCGGCGACTGGTAGGGCAGATTGATCGAGCCGGCATTGCCCAAAATGTAAAGCTGCAGACCCAAAAGAGCGAGTAGCCCCGCAAGCGTGGCCACAAAGCTTGGCATCCCAAGCCGATTGTAGAGCAGCGCATAGATGCTGCCGACGACGACGCCGGCGAGGAGGGCAGCAAGGAGCGCGACCTCAAAAGGCCAGCCCTGCGTCACCCAAAGCGAGCCGAACAGGGCGGAAGCCAGCCCGCTCATCGAGCCAACCGACAGGTCGATCTCGCCCAGCATCAGCACGCAAACAATGCCGAGCGAAATGATGCCGACCGTGGCGCAATCGAACAGCAGGTTCACGAGGTTATTGGGCGCCAGATAAACTGGGTTGAGGGCGCTGAACACCAGCGAGATCACCACCAGCCCGACGGCAACGGGCAACATGCCAAGGTCGCCCGAACGCACCCGGTCGAAAAAGCCTCGGATCGCGCCCGAGACGCCCTCGTCACGCCGGACGCGTACATCGCTGCGGTCCAGTTCACGGGAAGCCTCAGGCTTTACCTGATCGAGCTGGCTCATCGCATTGCCTCCTGGTCGGATGTGTCCGCAGCAAGTTGTTTGCGGCTCATGCGCCGCGACACGGCGTTTTCAGTAGCGCCGGTGATGGCCGCCACCAGCTCGTGGTTGGAATCCTCGGGCGTGAACACGCCATTGTTGCGGCCCAGGCGCAGCACGACAATGCGGTCCGCGACTGCCCGCACATCCTCCATGTTGTGGCTGATCATCAGCACACCCAGCCCCCGCGCGCGAACCCGCTCGATCAGGTTCAACACTTCGGCGGTCTGCGCCACGCCAAGAGCGGCAGTGGGCTCGTCAAGCATGATGAGCTTGGGTTCCAGCAGCAGCGAGCGAGCGATGGCTACGGTCTGGCGCTGCCCGCCCGAGAGCGACGCCACCGGCTCGCGCACCGAAGGAATGCGGGCGGACAGCTCGTTAAGCAGCGTCCAGGCGCGCACTTCCATCGCCACCTCATCAAGGCGCCAGGGGTTCTGCTCGCGCCCAAGATAGATATTGGCGACAACATCGAGGTTTTCGCACAGCGCCAGATCCTGGAACACCGTGGCGATGCCAAGATTAAGCGCTGCGGCGGGGCTGTCGAGGCTCACCTCTTGCCCATTGAAACGGATAGTGCCTGCCGACGGCTGGTGCACGCCAGCCAGGATCTTGACAAGGGTCGACTTGCCAGCGCCGTTGTCGCCCACCAGCGCCACGACCTCGCCAGCATGCACCTCTAGCTCGATATCGGTCAGCGCTGATACCGCGCCGAAATTCTTGGAAATGCCACGCAGGCTGAGTACCGGCTCGCCAGTATGCTGCGCAGTTGATGACTGGTCGGACATGGCCTGCCCCTTCGCTCAGGAGAAACATCCGCCCGGCCATGACCTGGCCGAGCGGACGGGGTGGCGCTTACTCGAGAATGCCCAGTTCGCGGCAGCCTTCGGCATATTCACCCGTGCACACTTCCTCTGCGCTGGCGATGTCCTTGTCGAAGATCTCGGCCTTGATGTTTTCGCGCGTCACCACAACCGGCACGAACAGCTCCGAGGGCGTGTCGTAAAGCGTCGTCTTGGCTTCGGGGGTTTCCCCGTTCAGCAGCTTGTAGGCGACTTGCGCCGCAGCAGCCGCCACGATCTCGGACGGCTTGGAGATGGTGTTGTACTGATCCCCCGAAATGATCAGCTGCAGTGCCGCGATCACCGCGTCATTGCCCGTGACGGGCGGAACGGGGTCAACGCCTGTCGCCTTGAACGCAGCGATGGCGCCGCCGGCAGTGCCGTCATTGGCCGCAGCCACGCCCACGATCTGGTCGCCAAAGCGAGTGATCTGTCCGCTCGCCCATTGCTGGGCTTCGGCCGGCACCCAGTCGGGGGTATCGAACTCAGCCAGGGTCTCGTAGCCGGACGCATCGAGCGCCGAGTCAATGCCGTCCCGGATCAAGCCGGCTGCCGCGTCGGTGGGCGAACCATTGATCTGCAGCACCCCCGCGCCCTCGGGCACGCCCTCAGCCTTGAGGTGGTCCACCAGCGACTGCGCGATGGCCCGGCCAATACCTTCATTGTCGAAGGACACATAATAATCCGCCGGGGTATCGGGGATCGGGCGGTCATAGGCGATCACCTTGACGCCCTGGGCATGGGCCTGCTGGACCAGCGATGCGGCGGCCGAGGAGTCCACCGGGTCAAGCACGATCACCGTGGCGCCTTGGGTGATGGCGGAGTTGAACTGTTGCTGCTGCAGCGCCGCATCAGCCGTTGCGTTCTGGTAGATCAGATTGCAGTTGGCGCAGAGCTTTTGCATTTCGGCCTGGAAGCCCGGCCAATCATGCTCCTCGTAGCGCGTGGAGCCCTGGTCCGGCATCAAAAAGGCAATCGTGGCATTTTCGACCTGGGCGAAAGCTGGGGCCGCCATCAGCAAGCCGGCAAGCGTCGTTGCCAGCGCAGTTCCGATCAAAGTTCTAGACATGTAGTCCTCCCATTGTGGTTGATTTCACTCACTCCCCCCGCCCGACTTTGTGTCTGGGCCGGGATTCCCTTGATTCTTCCTGGCGGCGCTTAGCGCCGTCGGCCGAGCGTCAGCAGCTCTGCGCCTCCTGTTGCGTGTCCCACGCTCTTGCCCGTGGAGCCCGGTGCGGCGGTCGATTCACGCAGCACCAGTTCCACCGGCAGCTGCCGGTGCACCGGGCCACCGCTGGCGCCGTTGATGCGTTCGAGCAATTGCGACCAGGCCAGCCGCCCTATGAGGTCAACAGGCTGCCGGATCGCGGTGATGGACGGCCGGGCAACCGGCATCCAGGAATAATCATCAAAGCCCACCAGCGACACGTCGTGAGGTACCGCACGCCCAGTGCGGTTGAGCGCCGCGAGCACTTGCAGTGTCGTTGTATTCATCAAGGCAACGATCGCGCTGGCGATGGCAATCTGCGCCTCCGCCGTGTCTGGCAACGCTTCGGGCACGCCGCCAAGGCCGGTTTCCACCACCAAGGGTTCGGCGCCGAATTCAGCCAGCACTTGCGCGACGCCAGCGATGCGCTCGCGCAGATTTCGCACTCCCAGCGAGGGGGTGCAGACGGTGATTTGTCGATGACCGAGCTGCACCAGGTGGCGGGCCGCTGCCGCACCGGCGGCAACATTGTCGATCTCGACGAAGTCGCTGGGCTCGCCGTCGGGCGCCCGATCGGCAAAGACCAAGGGGATGCGGGCCGCCTCGATCTGCTTGCGGGACGCAAGTCCGGCCGAGCAGGGTATGATGATGAAGCCGGCGGGCTTCCATTGCATCAAAGCGTTGATGCGGGCTTCCTCGATTTCGGGCTGATGGGCGGAACTTGCCACGATCAGCTCGAAGCCATCCTTCTGGCAGCTGGCTTCCACTGCCGCCAGGATGGTGGGAAAGAATGGGTTGTCGAGGGCCGGCACGATCGCCGCTACGATCTTGGAGCGCCCGCTGCGGAGATAAGAGGCCGCCGGATTGACCCGGTAGTTGAGCGCCGCGACCGCCGCCATGACCTGCTCGCGCGAGCCGGCACGAACCGGCTTGTCGCCCGATAGCACGTTGGACACCGTCGCCACGGAAACGCCCGCGCGCTTGGCAACGTCCTTCATGGTCACGTTGATCTTGATCTTCCCACCCTCCCCGGTGAGCCGCCTCAAGCCGAAGCTAAAAACGATTTACGTAAATCGTTTCACGGCGCCGCGAGGCTGTCAAGCGGGTGCTTTGCTCGCCGCAGGAGGAGGGAGGGCTGCAGAAGCCTATGCAGGCGCTGCCGCCTTGTCTCCGGCGGAGTCCCGAGGAGAAAGGTGGCGTCCAGAAGCGACACCAAGAGCGCGGCAAGCAGCGTACCGGCCACCGTCAAGCCCGCCCGCTGGACGAACGCAAAGCCGGGCTCGGAGGTGGCCAGCGCGCTGCCGACCAGCGAAATCATCACCGAAGCAGCATCCTGATAAGCCATAGAGGGCAACCGGCCCCTCAGCATCTTGTGCCCTAACCAGAGGGTCGCGAGAAAGACCAGGCACAGCAGCACAGCCAGATGCCCGACCCAATTGAGGAGCGCAAGAATGGTGAGCGCCAGCACTCCCCCGAGGGTCACTGAAAAACTGCGCTGTCCCGCCTCTGCCCAGATCGAGCGACGCGTCGATTGCACCAGCACGAACATGCCGGCGACTGCCAGCATCATGTTGGAGAAGTCGAGGATCGTGTACAAGAACAGGCTATAGCCCAGCATGACCACCGTGCGATTGGCCGCACGGATCCCCCATCCTGAGGGAAATGCCGGTTCATACTTGTCCACATTGATCTCGGTGGTGCGGGGCGGCAGCAGCACATAAAGCAGTGGGATGACAACGGCCGAGCACAAGGCCGCCTTGCTTATCTCGCTGCGCAGATAAGCCATGGCCGGGTAGGAGCCGAGGCCCATGATCGACATCAGCGCCACGGCGACGATGATCAGCAAGCCAAAGGCGTTGCCGGTTCGCTGGATGAGGTAAAAGGCGAGAAAATAGATGCCGCCGATCACCAGCAACAGCAGCGCCGGGATGCCTGAAAACAGCAGCACCACACCCGACATCAGCCACAACACCCCGCTGAACAGGATGGGAGCGGCAAAGACCCGCCGGGCATCGAAAGCCTTCCGATTGCCCGCCAGGAGCGAGAACATCAGGGTGGGAAAAATCATCGCCAAGGGCGAGCGGAAGGCAATGCCAATGAGGAGCCCGATAACAGGCATGATGGCGACCCGCACGGCAAATAACGGGTCTTCATCGATCAGCGGCCGGGGAGCGATGAACATGGCTGCCCGTTAGTACAGATAGGAGAAATAAGCGCTGAGCGTCTGCAAGGCAGAGGCCGCAACAGCCACCGGATGCGAGCGGCCCTGCGCGTAAACCAGCGCACTGGCCTTTGAGCCCACCCGAACATTGTCCGGCCAGGTTTGGTCGGGCGCCAGTTCAACATGCACCGGGATCGTCCGGGCCGGCTCGAACCAGCGGGCCATGGCCTGATTCTGCGGCAAGCCGTTAGCAGCGGTGCGGCCGGGATCAATGCCCCAGGCAATGCCGCGCACCACGCCAGGATATTTGCGGCCCGGTGCGCCATCAAACAGGATATCAGCGTCATCGCCGACATCGATATTGGCAAGCTGATTTTCGCGCATATCGACCACCACCCAGGAACTATCGGCCTCGATAAAGGTGAGCGCGGGGGTGCCGGCATTCACATACTGGCCCTGGGCGAGCTTGAGATTGGTGACCACCCCGTCAGCGGGGGCCAGCACCGAAGCAAAGGATCGGTTGAGCCGCGCTTGCTCGAGCTGCACCGCAGCCGTTTCCACCTGCGGATTGGCTTCCTTGCCACCGGCACGAAGCCGGGCGCTTTCAAGTTCCGCAATGGCGGCATCAAGTCCCGAACGCGCCGATGCCAGTTGTGCATTTGCCGCATCGAGCTGAACCTGTGATGCCAAACCACGCTGATGCAGGCTCGTGGTGCGCTCGGCAGCGGTCCGGGCCGTATCAAGGCTGGCGCGCGCCTGCTCAACTTTGGCTTCAGTCGCCACCAGCGAGATGACCGAAGCGTCAAGGGTTTGCGTGACTTGAGCGAGATTGGCCTCGGCTTGCCGGACCGCCAGGTCAAAGGGAGCCGGATCCAGTTCAAACAGCGGCGTACCCCGGACGACAAACTGATTGTCCTGCACCAGTACAGTTTGCACCTGTCCCGATACCCTGGGGGCCATCAACGCGGTTAGCGCCGTCACCGAACCCGAGGAACTCGCCGGAGCCACCAGGTCGGTCGCTACATGCCAGCCCAAAGTGCCGATAAGGACAACAAGGATCACCCCGGCCACCTTGCGTGCCGGGTTGGCTCGTTTGGCGGCCGGTTCCGCACGCGGCGCAGCTTCATCTGGCTTGCCTGCCGCAGCGTGTGGCTGCAGCGCCTGCGCGGGAGTTGCAACTTCGGTATCGATTTGAGCAGTTGTGCGAACCACGTTTTTTCGTCCTTGCTTCAAGGGGCCGACGCCTCTAGAAGTAATTTGTCTTCACCGTAGAGATACTTCATGGAAGAGAAAACGTCAAGCAGCAGTGCGCGCGACCTGAAGATGCGCCGGCTCGGATCGGCGCTGCAAAATCTGATGCGCAATGTGGAAAGCGCGCGTGAGGCCGCTGCCCGCGCCCAGAAGCTGCATCCAACCGATTTCTCCTGCATTGGCCTACTGGCCCGAGCAGGAGCACCGATCAGTCCCAAGCAGATCATCGACGAGCTGCATCTGAGTTCGGGCTCAGGGACGGCCTTGCTGGATCGCTTGGAACGGGCAGGCTTTGTGCGTCGCCTGCCCAATCCAGACGATCGCCGCAGTGTGTTGATCGAACTGGACAAACAGCAAGCCGCCGAGCCACTGGCGAGGTATCGGGAAATCGAACAGGCCTATGTTCGGGTGACGGAAAACCTGACCGACAAGGATATGGACACTGTGGCGGACTTCCTCGATGGCGTTGCCGCCCTTACCCGGCTGCATCCCCGGCAGTGATTTGACGCCTTCCCGGCTCAGGCGGAAAACCAGTTGGCATGGGCTTCCGCCAATTTGGGCAGAGAAGTCAGGATTTCGCTTAGGTGTCGCTGCATCCCCGCTTCGGCGCTATCTGGATCACGGCGGCGGATGGCGTCGGCAATTACCGCGTGCTGCTCGATCAAGGTCTTGATCGGCGTGGCGTCTGAGAGCGACAGGTAGCGCACCCGGTCCATCTGCGCCTTGAGGCTCTCCAGCAAACGCCAGGCATGTTCGCAATCGGCAGCCAGTGCAATCGCCTGGTGAAAGGCTTCATCGAGGCGCAAGAATTCCACATGCTCGCCCGCATAATTGGCCTGGCGCTGCCGCTCGATCAACCCATCGAGAATGGAATGGTGACGAGGGTCGGCCTCGGCGGCCGCCTTGCGCACCACGGCTACTTCAATGGCTTCCCGAATGAACCGGGCGTTTTCCACTTCCCGGCGTGAAATCATCACCACCGAAGTGCCCCGCTGGGGCCGAATCTCCACCAGCCCCACCTCCGCAAGTTTGATGAAGGCTTCGCGCACGGGCTGGCGAGACACACCGAGCTGGCGAGCCATCTCGGCTTCCGACAAGGGATCGCCTGGCCGCAACTGCAGCTGGATGATGGCCTGGCGCATGGCCTCAAAGACCTTGTTGCCTACGGTAGCGGGCCGCCCCAATTGGGCACCCTCATGGGTCAGGGGTGCAATCGTTACCATGTTGACTCCTTTGAACTACCATACTACCATTTTTGTGAAGCCGTTGCCTAGAGCACGGAACGTCGCGGCTACGCCGCTTGGGAGGAAATCATGAAATTCACACCGCTCGCCGCGGCGCTTGCTGCTGGCCTGGTCATCTCGTACTCGGTTCCCGCGATGTCGGCGGACTATACTCTCAGCGTCAACACGGCGCTGGCCACTTCAGACCCGCTGTATAAGGGGCTTGAAGCCTTCCGCGACAATGTCGCCACCGCCTCCAATGGCGCCATCGAAGTCAAGCTCTTCCCCAATTCGCAGTTGGGCGCCGATGAAGACGTGCTGGAGCAGGCCCGTGCCGGAGCGCCGGTCGCTGTGGTGGTTGATGGCGGTCGCCTCGCCGCATTCGTCAACGAATTTGGCGTGCTCGGCGCTCCTTATCTCGCTTCGGGCTATGAAGGCATCCGCAAGGTCGTCGTTTCCCCGCAGATGGAGGAATGGATCACCAAGCTGCACGACGCTTCGGGTCACCAGGTGCTCTCGTTCAACTGGTGGCAGGGTGAGCGGCACCTCTGGACCAAGATGCCAGTCAATGTGCCCGCTGACCTCAATGGCTCGCGCATGCGTACCCCAGGCGCGCCGGTCTGGGTGGAAACGGTTTCCGCCATGGGCGCGACCCCAACCCCGATGCCGTTCTCGGAAGTTTATTCAGGCCTTGAGCAGAACGTGATCGATTCCGTGGAAGCCCAGCTTCCCGCCGGCTTTGGCTCCAATCTGCAGGAAGTCACGTCCGTCCTCACCAAGACCGGGCATATCAACCTGATCACCGGACTTGTCACCTCCGGCCCTTGGTTCGACAGCCTGCCGGCCGAGCTGCAAACCGTGCTGCGCGACGAGGCCCTTAAGGCTGGCGACATCGCTTCCTATGGCACCCAGGATGCCCTGGCCCAGATCGAGGCCGACCTCGTCGCCGCCGGAATGACTGTCAACGAGATCGACGTCACCCCGTTCAAGGAAGCGACGGCCGGCGTTTATGACAAGCTCGGCTATGGCACGTTGCGGGACGAGTTGCAGGCGATCGCCAACCAGTAATTCACTCTGACGGGCCCTGCGGGCCCGTCACTTCCATTGCTCAGGTAAAATCCATGCTCAAGCGTTTGGCTCAACTCGAGCTGGCGATCTGCTTCGCCTTGCTCGCCGGCATCACCGGCCTGGTGTTCACCGCCGCCCTTATGCGGTTCTTTGGCCATCCGCTGATCTGGTCGGTGGACATGGCCCAGCTCCTCTTCATCTGGCTGTGTTTTTTCGGCTCCAACAAGGCCATGCGCGAAAAATCGCACCTGGGCATGGAAGTGCTGGTGTCGCGCCTGGGCTACAAACGCCGGTTCTGGCTGGAATTTGCTTGCACGCTGCTGATCATCGCCTTTTTGCTGGTGCTGGCGGTTGAGGGTTGGAAGCTGACCATGCTCAACCGTGAACGCACTTTTGGCGACAGCACCCTTTCTTATTCCTGGGTCACCGTTGCCGTGCCCGTGGGCTGCGTGCTGCTCGCCGCCACACTGATTTACAATACGGTTCGGGCGTTCAAGGGCCGCCAGCAGGAACTGCTGATCTATAACCGCACGCAGGCCGAAATGGACGCCAGCGCCCCCACACTGGAGCTCTGATCATGGCCCTGATTGGTATCGCCTTTGTTGTGCTGATGGTCCTGGGCATGCCCGTCGCCTTCGCGACCGGCATTTCCGGCTTCATCTTCTTCATGACCACGCAGGGCATGCCAATGTCCATCGGCGTGCAGAAGATCGCATCGATGAGCCAGAGCTTCCCTCTGCTCGCCGTGCCCTTCTTCGTACTGGCCGGCCACCTGATGAATGAAAGCGGCATCACCGGCCGCCTTCTCAAGGTCGCGCTGCTCTCGGTAGGCTGGATGTCTGGCGGTCTGGCGCAGGTGGCCATAGTGCTTTCCACCTTGATGGGTGGCGTTTCCGGCTCCGCCGTGGCCGACGCCGCCATGGAAGCGCGCATTCTTGGCCCCACCATGACTGCCAAGGGCTATGGCAAGGGCTTCTCGGCCGCCGCAATTGCCGTGGGCTCGCTTATCACCGCCACCATTCCGCCGTCCATCGGGCTGATCCTTTATGGCTTTGTCGGCAATGTCTCGATTGGCCGGCTGTTCCTGGCCGGCATCGTTCCTGGCATCCTGATGATGGTGGTCCTGATGCTCACCACCTATCTCATTGCCAAGAAGCGGAAATATGTAGTCGCCGACAGCAAGAAACCGACGGTCAAGGCGCTGGCCGCCGCCTGCTGGGATGCCAAATGGGCGCTGCTGTTTCCCGTGGCCTTGGTGCTGGCCATCCGGGGCGGCCTCTTTACGCCTTCCGAGGTCGGCTCCGCCGCCGTGGTTTATGCCCTCGTCATTGGGTTTTTCGCCCATCGTGAGCTAACTATGGAAAAGGTTTGGCGCTGCTTTGGTCAGGCGACCTCCGATGTTGGCCTGATCATGCTCATTATCCTGATGAGCGGCATGGTAGGCTATGCCACCATCTATCTGCAGGTGCCCCAGGAACTGGCCGGCTGGATGCTGGCCGGCATCACCGATCCCAACATGATCGTGCTCGTCATCCTGATCTTCCTCTTGGTGGCCGGCCTGGCGCTCGACAGCACGGTGATGGTGCTGCTGCTGACACCGATCTTTGTGCCCATCATCACGCAGGTCGGCATGGATCCCGTCCATTTCGGCATTCTGATGATGTCAATCGTCACCCTGGGCGGCATGACCTGGCCCAGCGGTTCGGCTATGTTTGCCGTGTGCTCGCTGATGAATGTGTCGATCGAAGAATATTCCATCGAATCGATCCCCTTCATCGCTGCCGTCGTCGCTCTGATCGCTGTGCTGCTCTTTGTGCCCGACCTCGTGCTCTGGCTGCCGCGCCTCGCCTTTGGCAGTTGACGACGCCGTTGGAGCCGCATGCAGCGGCTCCGACCCTATTCCCTCGGAGATCGACATGAAGCAGACCTGGCGCTGGTTCGGGCCCCATGACCTCACCAGCATTGACGACATCATCCAGAGCGGTGCCGAGGGCGTGGTCTCGGCCCTGCACCACATCCCCAATGGGGAGGTCTGGACGCCCGAGGAGATCGCGCTGCGCCAGCGCCAGATCGGCACTCGCAAGGATGGCTCGCCTTCGGGGCTTCGCTGGGACGTGGTCGAAAGTCTTCCGATCTCGGAAGACATCAAGCAGCAGACTGGCGATTGGCGCCTTCACATCGCCAACTACCAGACCAGCCTGCGCCACCTTGCCCAAGCCGGGCTGGAGGTGATTTGCTACAACTTCATGCCGGTGCTCGATTGGACGCGCACGGCGCTTCGCTGGCGGCTCGCCCATGGCGGCACCTGCATGCGCTTCGAGCTCAACGATTTCGCGGCCTTCGACATCCACATCCTGGAACGCAAAGGCGCTGGGGACGACTACCCCGAGACTGTGGTCGAGGAAGCGGGCCGGCGCTTTGCCGATATGAGCGATGCCGATAAAATCACCCTCGCCCGCAGCGTGACCATGGGCCTGCCCGGCTCCACCGAGTCCATGTCGCTTGCCGACATGCACACCCACCTCGCCCGCTATGGCGCGATCTCCCGCGACCAGTTGCGCGCCCATTTCATCGCTTTTCTGGAAAAAGTGGTCCCGGTTGCTGAAGATCTGGGTTTGCGGCTCTGCTGCCACCCCGACGATCCCCCGTTTCCGCTGCTCGGCCTGCCGCGCATCATGTCGACCGGAGAGCACTTCCGGCTGATCCTGGACGCGGTCAACAGCCCGGCCAATGGCATGACTTTGTGCTCGGGCTCGTTGGGTGCCCGGCCGGACAATGACCTGCCCTCCATCATGGCAGAGCTTGGCGACCGCGTGCACTTCCTGCATCTGCGCAATGTGACACGCGAAAACGATGCGATCATGGGCTCGTTCTACGAAGCCGAGCATCTGGGCGGCGATACCGACATGGTCGCGCTGATCGCGGCGGTACTTGCTGAGGAAGGGCGCCGCAAGGCGGCGGGCCGCATCGATTGGGAAATCCCGATGCGTCCCGACCACGGCCAGGACATTCTCGATGACCTCAACCGCAGTGCCCAACCCGGCTATCCGACCATCGGTCGCATGAAGGGCTTGGCCGAACTGCGCGGCATCACCAAGGCGCTGCAACACAGCGCCGTTCGCTATCAAGACGCTTAGGAGCGAAGCCCGCCTCCGGTACTAAGCTTTGTTCCGGTGCCCCAAGCGATCGGCTCCCAGTTCCTGCAGGGTTTTGAGCAGCCTCGGCTCAATGCTTTTAGCCTGTAGTGCGCTTTCGAGGCTAAAGGCTTGCTGCACCTCGAGAAACTGCACCGCAAAGCCGCCGCGGGTCACCCGCACGACCTGGGCGCCGATGGCGCCGATCGCGAGATAGTCGCCGACCCCCAGAGCCAGAAAGGTCAGCACAACCGCGCCCGAGGCCGAAACATTGGCAATGCGGCAGCGGGTTTGCCGGCCATCGGGCAGGAAGATCAGCGCCTGCGTATTAAGGGGCACAAAGCGGGGATGAGCGCGCAATTCCGCGCGGTCATCGCCAGCAGCCGAGCTTGGAAGCCGGTCCCCAAACAGCGGCGCAAAGCGCGCATGCGAGCGCGGCGTGGCGAGCGTACTGTGCACCGCAGCCCCACCTAGGTAATTGAATTGAGCGGAATAGGCCGCTTCCGCCTTGCCGATCGTATTGGCGCCATAAGCAAAGCTGGCCAGACCGGCAAGCCGCGCTTCCCGCCCGAACCGCTCGAGTTCGCTCGCCATTTGCAGGTTTTCGCCCTCGGCTTCCCCCAGCGAGATGGACAACCCCCAGGTCGCGCCGCGAACGCCATCGTTCAACCGGTCGTCCCAGGGCGTAACTTGCAACACGACACGTTCGGTGATCTCGCGCGCCGTTCTGACGACCTGGAGCAGCTCAAGCGCACTTGCCGCGGAAGGCACGCCGATAACGTCGAGCAACAGGAACTTGCGATAAGGTGGAGGCAGGGCCGCGCCCAGTTCGATGAACTCGGGCGAAGCACCCAGCAGAGTTTGAAACTGCACCGGAACCATGACGCTGGCTTGCTTAATGTCTCCAAGCGCCTGATGCAGGCCTTCAACGGACTTGGCGAACAACACGCAATCAAGATTGGCGAGCGCCTCCAACAGCTCATCTCGGCTTTCGAGCGCGGTAAGATGTTCGGCCGCCGCGGTCCCTACCCAGCTATCAAGCAGGCTCCGGTTGATGGTTTTACCAAAGGCGCGGCTAGGCCAGAGCGGCTGGAACAGGGCACTGGCATAACGGAGCGCGGTGATGCGGTGGCGTTTGGCCGACCGGTCGCTGACCTGATCGCGAATGTCAAGCAAGCTGGCATGGAGGGCCGCCAGCGGGTCGCTGGTTTCGGTAAAACGTTGCGAGTCAACGGCCGCGGCAAAGCTTTCGACCGACACCATGGGAGCGCCATGTTGCAGCTCCAGCTTGATCCTTTCCTCGATCCGCGCCGCGATACGCTGCACCTGGAAGTGCGCGAAGGCTTCGTCTTGGGTCTCAAAGCAAACCTGAAACGCGCCACTGGGCAACAGCTGGAACACATCCTGTGGGCCCAGAAATTGCTGCAGCACCTCCTCGGCTATGCCAGTGGCGCGATCCGCGAGCGTGTTCCATCCCTCCCCAACGCGCGCCCGGATCTCGTCGAGCCCGACAAGGAGCACGCACCCCGCCATCACGGCCGTTGAATTGCGCGCGCGTATATGGCTGACCAGGCCAGCAATGTCATTGACGCGAGGCGAGGACGCCGATGTTGCGGCGGCAAAGCCCACAGCCTTGCTCGATCCGGTGAATAGCTCTCGGACGCGCTTCAGCAGGTAATCAGTGCGCACGATATTGCCTTGTTGCTTGGCAGTCTCCAAACCGAAAGCGGTTCAGTTGGCGCCGTATTCTCCGCTTGAGCATGCCGCGGCTTTACAAAGCATTAACCTCAACGCATTTGCCGTGTCGGAGCACGCGCCGGTTGACGGCTGCTAACCTCCGAGGGAGGCGTAGCCCCGCAGCGGCACCCAGGTGAAAGCCCCGCAGATAAAGCCAAATGTGCTACTTGCCGGGGAACAGAACGGCAGCAGCAAAGCACCAAGCAGATGAGCATTATCTTGACCGTGACCGCCGAGCCCTCGGCCGCCGACCTGTCGGCGATCAGTGAAGGATTGGCAGCCTTCAACCAGGCAGATGCCGGGCCAGCGGAGCGGCGAGCCCTCGCCGTGACACTCAAAGACGGTACTAGCACGCTTGTGGGCGGGCTTTCCGGCTATACGGCATGGGGCTGGCTTTACGTGCAGTGGCTGTGGCTGGATGAAGGCCAGCGCGGCCACGGCTTGGCCGGTCGCATGCTCGAGGAAGCGGAAGCAGAAGCGCGTAGCCGCGGCTGCCACGGCGCTTATATCGACACATTCAGCCCCGTTGCGCTCAAGGTTTATCAGCGTGCGGGCTATGTGCCCTTTGGTGCCCTGCCCAACTTCCCGGCAGGGCGAACACGCACCTTTTTGCAAAAGCCGCTTTAGCCGGCAATGCGCCCGCCGGTGAGAGGATGGGGCGCCCCGGTGGTGGTCGGAAAACTGATCGGCAGCCCCCGCAGCACGCGAGCCGCAAGGAAGGCAAAGCATTCCGCCTCCACCGCATCGCCACGCCAGCCGACTGCTTCGGCGGGAATGGCTTCCACGCCGGCACGCTCATGCAACATCGCCATGATGGTCGGGTTATGCCGCCCGCCCCCGCACACCACCAGCTTGGTTGGGCGCTCGGGCAACAGGTCCAGTGCCTTGCCGACCGCTCCAGCGGTAAACGCCGTAAGGGTCGCCGCACCCCTTGCGGGATCGAGACCGTCGGCCATCGCAGCGGTGAAGTCGAAGCGGTCGAGCGATTTGGGAAAGGGCGCGGAGAGATAGGGATGCTGCAGCAATTGCGCGAGCCGCGCCTCGTCGACCTCGCCGCTGGCGGCAAGTGCACCGTCGCGATCCATCTCACCCAGGCCCAAGGCCTTCATGAAGTCGTTAAGCGGGGCGTTGGCGGGACCGGCGTCAAAGGCAATCAGCCCAGCCTCCCCGTCCCACCAAGTGACATTGGCCACCCCGCCCAAGTTCAGGACGGCGGTGTCGCCGCTCGCCCCAATGCCCCGCAGCAGCGCCTGGTGGTAGACGGCAGCGAGAGGCGCGCCTTGCCCACCGGCGCGCACATCGGCCGAACGAAAATCGAACGCAACTTTCACGCCAAGCAACTGGCTCATCAACGCGCCGTCGCCCAGTTGACGGGTTGCTCCCATTCGGTCCGGTTGGGGCGCCCGGTGCAACACCGATTGGCCATGGAAACCGACAATGCCGATATCAGCCATGCTGAGGCCCGTGCTTTCCACCAACTGTCGCACCGCTTCAGCTTGGGCGCGGGTGAGCGCGGCTTCGGCTTCGGCAAAAATGGCAGGCTCGGGCCCCTCGAAGTTCCACTGCCGAGCGGCGGCCAGAGTTGCTTCGAGCAATTGGCGAACCTCGCTCGTATATGGCGCCAGCGTATAGGCGCCGAACTGCTCGATCCGCTCGCCATCGGTCTTGAGCAGCGCAACATCGATATTGCCGTCCAGCACCGTGCCGGTCATCAGCCCAACAGTCCAGATCGGGTCCACGGTGCTATTCTCCATTGCCGCTGATAAGATCGCCTACGGCGCGCCGCAGGCTCATAATGCCACTGTCGAAATGCCGGGTCGGATGGACGCGATTGGTCAGGAGAGTCCAGGCCCGGCTATTGGCGAAATCGATCCATAGGCCGGTGCCGGTAAAGCCGGTATGGCCAATCGTCTCGGCCGAGCAAGCCTCCCCACCCGACCACCCCTCATAGGCGCGCTCCCAGCCATGGGTCCGGCGTCCCGAAATGGGGGTGCGCATCAACTCGATTGCCTTGACCGAAGCACCCGTGCCATTCAGGAGGCCTTCGGCAAAGTCGAGCACAGCGCCAACGGTGCCGAACAGCCCGGCGTGACCGGAGCCCTGCAGCGCATAACAGTTCTCGTCATGCACTTCGCCAACCATGACCCGGCCCCGCCAGGGATCCTGTTCCGTTGCGACAGCCTGGGCGGGATCCGCCGACCAGGCGAAACCCGGTCCGGGATCGATCTGGCGCATGGAGCAGCCCTGCAACCGCTCCAGCACAAAGCCCAAAAGGATGAAATTGAGATCGGAATAAACCGCGGGACCGGACGTCCATTCATGCTGCATCACAAAGGCACGCAACAGTTCGGGATCACTGCCATAGGTATAGATGGGAAATACCCCGGGTAGCGGCGTCTGGTGTCCCAAACACTGCCGGAAGGTGATCTTGCGTTCCCAATTGTCGGGATTGTACTGCCGCCAATCTGGCAGCACTGAGATGATGGGTGCATCGAGATCGATGGTGCCCGCATCCGCCAGCGCCAGAATGCGCGGGGTGGTAAAAATCACCTTGGTGAGTGACGCCAGATCGAACGACGAGGCTTCGCTGATGGGGCGCTGCTCTGGTACCAGCTGTGCCAAGCCGATGGCCCTTGTTGCCCGGGAGCCGTCCCGCTCAACCACTCCGAGCACGCCGCCGGGGATGCGTCCTTGTTCAATCGCGTGCCGCACGGGGGCAAAAGCGCGCTCCGCTACATCCTCTAGGCTCATGCGTCCTCCAGCCTTACCCGGTGATCAATACCAGCATCTCGCCAGTTCGGCGTAGCTGGCTCATAGCCCGGCGGCCGCACCAGCGATGGGATCTGGGTGGCATCCACCGTGAAGTGCTGACGCCGCCGCTCGATAGTAGGCACCGCCGCAATCAAGCGCTTGGTATAGCTGTGCTGCGGATCAGACAGCACCGAGGCTGCAGCTCCAATCTCGACGAACTGGCCCGCATACATCACGGCAATCCGGTGGGCGATCCGCTCCACCACGGCCATGTCATGCGAGATGAAAAGGTAAGCGAGCCCGAATTCCTGCTGCAGTTCCACGAGCAGATCCAGCACTTTTGCTTGCACCGACACGTCAAGTGCTGACACGGCTTCATCCAGCACCAGAACATTGGGGTTCAGCATTAACGCCCGCGCAATGCAGAGCCGCTGGCGCTGCCCGCCCGAGAACTGATGGGGAAAGCGCAGGAGAGCATCTTCGGGCAGCCCAACACGGTCCAGCAGCATGCTCATGCGCTCACGCACTTTTCCATCCAGCTTCTGACCAGCGGCAATGGCAGGCTCGGCCATCAGGTCACGCACATTGAGACGGGGATTAAGCGAACCGAACGGATCCTGGAACACCATCTGCATCGGACGCTCACCTGCGCCCCTGGCCGTCTCGATGTTGCCACGGGTCCTGGCGACGAGGTCCAGCATGGCCCTGGCGGTAGTGGATTTACCCGAGCCGCTTTCCCCCACAATGGCCAGCGTTTCGCCGGGCGCCAGATGGAACTCGACCCCATCCACCGCATGCACCGCGCCCCTAGCGCGCGCAAACAGCCCCCGCTTGACCGGGAAGCGAACCACCAGGTCCTCTACAGCCACCGCCCGTGGCTCAGAGCCTTTGCGCGGCGCATCGCTGCGCACCGCACTACCCCGGTTAAAATGGGGCACCGCTCCAAGCAGGTGCTTGGTATAGTCGTGCTGCGGCCGGTCCAGTACGCCGTCGAGCGACCCCTGCTCCACCGCAACCCCGTTCTGCATCACCATGATCTGGTCGGCAATTCCGGCCACGAGCCCGATGTCATGAGTGATGAAGATCATCGCCATGCCGGTTTCTTCGCGCAGTTCAGCCAGGAGCGCCATGATCTGCGCCTGCACGGTAACATCGAGCGCCGTGGTCGGCTCATCGGCAATCAGCAGACGCGGATTGCTGGCGATCACCATCGCAATCATCACGCGCTGGCGCATGCCGCCAGATAGCTGGTGTGGATAATAAGCGAGCCGCGCCTTGGCATCGGGAATGCGCACCCGCTCCAGCGCCTGCTCTGCCGCCAGAGTTGCCGCGCGGCCCTCAAGCCCGCGGTTGAGGCGGAAGGCTTCCTCGATCTGCTTGCCAATGGTTTGCACCGGATTGAGCGAAGTCATGGGCTCCTGGAAGATCATGCCGATTTCGCGCCCCCGAATCCGGCGCAGCACGCCCTCCTCGGCACCGGTAATATCGAGCAGGTCGCCGTCTGGCCGCTGCAGCTTTACGCTGCCGCCAGTGACGCGCCCGCCGCCAAAATCAACCAGCCGGTTGATCGACAAGGCCGTAACTGACTTGCCCGAGCCGCTTTCCCCCACAATGGCGAGGGTCTGCCCTTGGTCGAGCTCAAAGCTGACGCCCCGCACCACTTCATGCGCCTTGGGATCACGCCCGAACCCGACCCGCAGGTCACGAACTGAAAGCAGCGGGCTCATGCCGAACGCCCCTGCGTGCGGGGATCGAGAATATCGCGCAAGGCGTCACCAAACAGATTGAAGCCCAAAATACCCAGCATGATGGTCAACCCGGGAAAGATCAGCAGCCAGGGCGCCTGCTGCATTAGGTTGCGCGCCTCGCTCATCATCAAGCCGAGCGAAGGCGACGGGGGCTGAGTGCCGAGTCCGAGAAAGCTGAGCCCCGCCTCGGTGAGAAGGGCCCATGCCAGCGCCAGGGTCACCTGCACGGTGAGCGGCGCCACGAGATTGAGCAGCAGGTGGCGGGTGAGGATAAACCATTGCGAGGAGCCAAAGGTCTTTGCTGCCTCGATGAATTCCCGCCGCTTCAGCGACAAGGTCGGGCCGCGCACGACGCGCGCAAAGATCGGTGTATAAACAATGCCGATGGCGGCAATGCTGGTCATGGTGCCGGGGCCGACAATGGCGATGATCAGCAGCGCCAGGAGGATCGCCGGGAAGGCGAGCAGCACATCCATCATCCGCATCAGCACGCCGTCAGCGGCGCCGCCCCACCAAGCGGCGAAAAGGCCGATCACCGTTCCTGCAAGGGTCGCCAGCCCCACCGAAGCAAAGGCCACAACAAAGGACTGACCGATCGCCACCATTAAGCGGCTGGCAGTATCGCGTCCGAGGAGGTCAGTGCCCATTAGATAGGTGCCGTTCGGCGCCTTCATCCGGTCAATACGAAACTGTTGCAGTGCATCATGGGGGGTGATCCCCACGGCCCCAAGGATTGCGAGGAGGATATAAAGCGTGACGATGGCAGCGCCGATCCGGCCGCTCGGATGAGCGGCAATAGCTTTGAGCAAACCCATCAGCGACTCCCCAGCCGAATGCGGGGATCAAGCGCCGCATAGGCGAGATCAACCAGAAGATTGACGATGAGGAAGTTGAAGGCCACGAACAGCACCGCGCCCTGCACCAGGGCGTAGTCGCGCTGGCTGATCGCATCGAGCGTCAGCCGCCCTAGGCCGGGCAGGGCAAAGATCTGTTCGACAATGACGGCGCCGCCCAGGAGATAACCGAACTCCACCCCGCTCAGCGTCACTACCGGGATCAGCGCATTGGGCAAGGCATGGCGCCAGATAACGCTGCGAGACGAAGCGCCCTTGGAGCGGGCGGTGCGCACATAATCTTCATGCAGCACATCGAGCATCGCCGAGCGCGAAATGCGGGTGACCGAAGCGGCAAAGGCAAAGCCCAGCGTCAGCGCCGGGAAGATCAGCTGACTGAGATTGGCCAGGGGATCGACGTGGAGCGGCGTGAACGTGCCCATCGCCGGCACGACTCCAAAATAAACCGACAGCACGAAGATGATCACGAGGCCCACCACAAAGCCGGGCGTTGATTGGCCCAGCATGGCCAGCACCCGCACGACGAGGTCAGTGGGACGCTGCGCCCGCGTCGCCGCGAGCACCCCCGCCGGCACCCCGATGCTGAGCGCGATGAGCATGGACAAAACGGCCAGTTCCAGCGTCAGCGGGAAGCGCTCGAGGATCACGGACAGCACCGGCCGGCCATAGGTGACCGACACACCCATATCGCCCCCGAACAGCCCAGTGAGCCAGCGCCAATATTGCAGGTGGATGGGTTGGTCGATGCCGAAATAGGCAGCCAGGGACGCACGTTGCGCCGGGGTCAGCAGTCCCGCTTCCGTGCCGAGCATCGCGGTGATCGCATCGCCCGGGATGAGCCGGATCGACACGAACACCAGCAGCGAAACGCCCAGCAGGATCAGCGGAAAGGTCAGCAGCCGCTGCGCGACGTAGTTCATGAAATCAACCGTTGGGAAAGGAGGCGGGCCCCTGGCCCGCCTTCAGGCATCAGGGGGTGACGGAAACCTTGGTCAGGCCGAACAGCGTACCGGTCGGCGAAGGCTCAAAGCCCGACACGGTCTTGAGCTGGGCCGTATAGGTGTTGGAGGTCGACAGCCAAATCCACGGGGCCATCTCCACCAGATGCGCCTCGAACCGGCCAAAGATTTCCTTGCGCTTGGCGGGGTCCGTTTCGATCCGGCCCTGCTGCATCAAGCTGTCGAGCTCGTCATCGACATAGTTGGAAACGGCGAGCAGATTGCCATCCTTAGTGAAGTAGCGATTATACATCGGATACGGATCGGGGCGGCCGCCGTTCTGGGCGACTGCCATGTCGAAATCACCGGCCAACCAAGTATCGACAAAGACATTGAGCTCCATGATCTTGATCTCGAGATCAACCCCGATCTCTGCCAACTGGCTCTGCAGCACCTGCGCCTCCGCCGAAGCGACTGGAGGTTCCCCGCTGGCGGCAATGACGGTGGCCTTGAACCCGTCTGCCATCCCGGCTTCTTCCATCAGCGCCTTAGCCTTTTCCAGCTCCTGCTCATAGCAGAACAGCGTGCTGGGATCGCTCGCATAGGCAGGCATGGTGAGGGGACCAGTCACCTGGCCCTCTCCCACCAGGGCCGTATCGAGCACTTCCTGGCGGTTCACCGCGCAAGAGATGGCCTGACGCACCAAGAGGTTGTCCATCGGCGCCCGCGAGGGATTAAGCTGGAGCACGTTGTAGGCTAGGCCCGGAATGGCATTGAGCTGCAGGTTCGGCTCATTAGGAACGAGCGTGGCGATCAGCGGATCGTTGAGCAGGGCAAAGTCGGTTTGCCCCGCACGCAGGGAGGCCAGGATCGCGGTCTCATCGGGCAGAACCGAAATGGTGATGCCATCGATGGCAAGCTCGCCGCCCGCCCATTCGGGATTGGCCCTCAGCACTTCGCGCGAATTCGGATCCCACTGGTCGAGCTTGAACGGACCCGAGCCAAGCGCTGTGGTGCCGATGCTGCCCGCCGTAATAGCGCTGGTCGGTACCACAGCGGCATTGATCGTGGCCATAGCCACGAGGATCGGCGCATCGGGCTGGGACAGGGTGAACACCACCGTCCCATCATCCGGCGTGTCGATCGCGGCGATGGACAGGAAGTTCGAGCGGGCGGCAGCGCCGGTCGCTTCATCCAGCAGCCGCTCAAAAGAAGCCTTCACATCCGCTGCCGTCACCGGGGTGCCATCACTGAACTTGGCGTCAGGGTCGAGCTTGAAGGTCAGCGTTGTGCCGTCCTCAGAAAAGCTCCAGCTTTCGGCAATCGCCGGCACCACATTGAGTTTGCCGTCGAGCCGCACGAGAGGCTCATAGATCAACTCCAGCAGCCGCAGGGACGAGAATGCGGTCTGGGTGTGCGGATCAAGCCCCGTGGCGTCCTGCGCCCAGGCCATGCGCAAGCTCGCCGCCTCAACGGGCAGCGCCAGGGCTGCGGAAAACATCGTCGCTATGGCGACGCTGGACAAAAACGGCTTGCCGAACTTCAGATGCATTGTGATCTCCGGTGCGAAACTCTTGCGCGCTCTTTGATGCCTCATGGGCCATCACGGTGCCGAGGGCGAGCTTATGCCTGGGAGAGCGGGAACGGCAATCAACCAACAGGTCGATAGCCTCGCTTCACAAAGCTTGGCAGCGCTTCTTGCGTTGACGAGCTTAGCGCCATAACGTCTGCTCTGTCGAGACTGGTATCATACTGGATCTATCGGGAGGGGCCGGTGATGGCAGAAAACGGGCTGGCGGCGCTTGCGCCCCAGGGTGAAGAGCTGCCCTCTACCCTGTCGCAGGCCATTGTTGCTGCCATGCGCAGCGACATGGCCCATGAAGACCCACTTTATCTGCAGCTCGCCCGCGCCATTCGCGGCCTGATCGAAAGCGGTCACCTGCGTTACCGCGAATCGCTGCCTTCGGAGCGCACTTTGGTCCGGGCCACCGGCATTTCCCGTGTCACCGTGCGCAAGGCGATCGACCAACTGTTTCGCGAAGGTCTGGTGTCGCGCCGCCCCGGCGCCGGCTCCTATGTCGCCCGCAAATTCGACCAGCCCATGTCGGTTCTGGTCGGGTTCAGCGCCGATATGACGCGGCGCGGCCTTGCCGGCCGCTCCATTCTGTTGGGCAAGACGGTGAGCCTGCCCAAGCCGGACGAACAGCTCAAGCTGGCGCTGTCGCCCAGCGACAAGGTGCTGCGACTGTCGCGCGTTCGGCTCGCCGATGACGAGCCGCTGGCCATTGAAAATGCCGTAGTGCCGCTCTTTGCCGTGGAGCCCGAGCGAATCGAGCACTCGCTCTACGACGCGATGCGCCACACCGGTAACCGGCCGGTGCGCGCGCTGCAGCGCCTGCGCGCCGCCGTCGCCAACACCGATGAAGCGCGCCATCTCGAGATCCCCGAAGGCAGCCCGATCCTCCATATCGAGCGCCATTCCTTTCTCGCCAATGGCAAGCCCATCGAAGTGACCCATTCCGCTTACCGCGGTGATCGCTATGATTTTGTCGCCGAACTGCACCTCGAAGACTGAGGCAAAATGCGACAAGTGCTTTACATCCGCAGCGCCTTGTTCAATGCTGTGGTATTGCACTGGTATGGTCCGTGCGCAGGAGGCCATGCATGGCGCGGTTGAACCTTCGTGGCGTCAAGAAACGCTTCAAGAGCACTGAAGTGCTCCATGGCATCGATCTCGACATCGGTGATCGTGAATTTGTGGTGTTTGTCGGCCCCTCCGGCTGCGGCAAGTCGACCTTGCTGCGCCTGATCGCCGGCCTCGACCCCATCAGCGAAGGCGAGTTCATCCTCAACGGCCGGCGCATGAACGAAGTGCATCCGTCCCAGCGCGGCATTGCCATGGTGTTCCAGAGCTATGCGCTTTACCCGCATATGGATGTCTACGAGAACATGGCCTTTGGCGCTCGGCTGATGGGCCTGAGCAAGACCGAGGTTGAAGCCCGCATCGCCCAAACCGCGCGCATGCTGCAGCTCGAGCCACTGCTTAAGCGCCGCCCGCGCGAATTGTCGGGCGGCCAGCGCCAGCGCGTTGCCATTGGCCGCGCCCTTGTGCGCAAGCCCGAAGTGTTCCTGCTCGATGAGCCGCTGTCCAATCTCGATGCAGCCCTGCGCTCCGAAGTGCGCCTCGAAATCGCGCGCCTGCACCGGGAAATCGGTGGCACCATGATCTATGTGACCCACGACCAAGTGGAAGCCATGACCCTGGCCGACCGGATCGTCGTCATGAATGCCGGTCGGATCGAGCAAGTGGGCTCGCCCCGCGAACTTTATGAAACCCCGGCCAATCTCTTTGTGGCGACCTTTATCGGCTCGCCTAAAATGGCGGTGATCAATGCTGAGCGCACCGGCAATGCCGTGACTGTCGCCGGCGCCACGGTGCCACTCGCTCGCCTGCCCGCCGGTGGAGGTGCGCTACGCCTGGGCATTCGCCCCGACGCCATGCGCATTCAGCGCGAGCCGGGTGCCAGCGCCATTCCGGCCAAAGTCGTTTACACCGAATATCTGGGTGAAAACGCCTTTGTTTATGCCCGGCTCGTGGATGGCACGCTGGTGGGCATCCGCACCACGCCCAATGATCTCTATGAGCCCGACGCGCCGGTCGGCCTGCTGCTCGACAATGACGCGATCCATTTCTTTTCTGCCGAAGATGGCCGCCGGTTACCCGCGTAATCCAGGTGGCGAGTTGATGACGATTACGCCTGCAAACAAATCAAGGGAGTTGAAATGCCAAGCACACTCATTCGGATCGGCGCCGCACTGGCCGCCATCACCGTCGCGGCGCCCGCACTGGCGCAGGACCTGACCTTCTGGAGCTGGCGCCAGGAAGATCGCGCCCAGTATGACCAGTTCATCGACACGTTCGAAGCCGCCAATCCCGGCATCACCGTAAACTTCGAAACCTTCGAAGCCACGAACTACAACACCATTCTCGCCACGGCTCTCGCCGGCGGCAGCGGGCCCGACCTGATGATGGTCCGCGCCTATGGGGGGCTCGAAAACATCGCCGTGCCCGGCTATCTCGAGCCGCTGACGACCGAAATCGTGCCGGCTCTGGCCAACTACACGCCCGAAGCGCTGGCCGCCGAAACCGTGCGCGCCGACGGCAAGGTCTATGCCGTGCCCTTCGCCAGCCAGACTCAGCTCGTGATCTACAACAAGAAGATTTTCGATGATGCAGGCCTCAGCGAACCCCAGACCTGGGACGAGTTCATGGCGCTGAGCCAGAAGCTCAAGGACAGCGGCATCATCCCGATCGCCAATGGCACCGCCACTGCCTGGCAGAACGAGACCGTGACCTTCGACTTCGTGTCCTCGCTGATGGGCAAGGATTTCGTTGCCGATATCATGTCGGGCGAAACCGATTTCACCGATGAGCGCTTCACCAGTGCCCTGGCCGCTCTCAAAGACCTGTCACAGTACTTCCCGGACGGCTTTATCGGCCTTGATTATGCCAGCGCCCAGCAGCTGTTCTCCTCGGGCATGGCGGCGATGTTTGGCGGCGGCTCCTATGAGCTGGCCACCTTCCGCGCCCAGAACCCCGATCTGGAACTCGGCGTCTTTGCCGCCCCCGGCCGTACTGCCGAGGACGAAAAGCTTGTCGCTCTCTATTTCGACGGCGGCTATGCAGCCAATGCCGCCGGCGCCAACAAGGAAGCGGCGCTCAAGTTCATCAACTATCTCGCGAGCACCGAATTCGGTCAGGCCTTTGCCGACAACCTCAACAACATCTCAACCGCTCCGGGCGTGACGTTCCAGGATCCGCTCCTGGCCGAGGTTGCCGAGCTCAATACCAGCTCGATCCCCTACCTGTTCCTGGTTGCCTTCCGCTATGGCGAGCCCTCCGGCTCGGTGCTGATCCAGAGCGAAGTGCAAAAGCTGTTCGCCGGCGAAACCACGCCGGAAGCCGCGGGCCAAGCCATCACCGATGGTCTCAAGGTCTGGTACGAGCCCTTCCAGGACTGATCACCCCTTTGCCCAATCCCTCCCTCGCCCACCGGCGGGGGAGATCCTAGCTGGAGAACACCATGCCGCAACTTCGCCTCACCGGGCGCGGGCTTTGGATCACGGCGCTGATCGTGCCGCCACTGGCCTTTGTGGCGCTGTTCGTCGTCTACCCGATCATTTCCGCCTTCGCTTATGCCTTCTTTGACTGGAACGGGCTGCTGCGCGGCGAATTTGTCGGCCTCGACAACTTCCATACCGTGCTGTTCGCCGAGCCCTATGCCAGCTGGACCCGCAACGCTTTCTCCCACAACATCATCGTCTTTTTTGCCCTCATGGTGCTGCAGAACGGCCTGGGCTTTTTCCTCGCCTATGCGCTGTGGCGCGAACTGCCAGGCGCCCGCTTCCACCGGGTCGCGGTGTTCCTGCCCGTCGTGCTCTCGACCATCATTGTCGGCTATCTCTTCAAGCTCTTCCTTCATCCGCTGTTCGGCGTCGTCAACATCAGCCTGCGCGGCATGGGCCTGGGCGAACTGGCGCAACCTTGGCTCGGGCAAAGCTCAACCGCGCTTTGGGCCCTGATCGCCGCCAATGCCTGGCACATGGTCGGCTTTCCCACCCTTGTCTTCCTCGCCGGCATGCAGCGCATCCCCACGGAAATGCTCGATGCCGTGCGCATGGAAACCCGCAGCGAATGGGTCAAGATCACCAAGATTGTCTGGCCGCTCGTCGCGCCCAGCGCCACCGTCGTCTTCGTCTTGCTGTTTGTGGGCGCGTTTAACTGGTTCGAGCTGCCCTATGTGATGGCGGGGCTCGATGGCTCGCCCTTTGGCTCTACCGACGTGCTGGGCCTTTATTTTTACCGCACCGCCTTCGGTAATGTGTCCTCTGGTCAGCAAGACTTCGGTCTGGGCAGTGCCCTTGCCGTGCTGATCTTCCTCTTCATTGCCGCCGTCGCCGGCGTCATCACGGTGCGCCTACGCGCACGGGAGATCCAGTTGTGAGCACTGTCACCAGCACTTACAGCGATCGTCCCGGCCTCATCGCCACCCTAGGGCGCGACGGGCTGGTCCAGATCATCCTCATCGCCAATACCTTCATCATGCTGGCGCCCATCGTCATCATGATGTTTTCGGCCTTCAAGACCACGCCGCAGATCTTCGCTTCGCCCTTCGGCATTCCTGATTTCACCAATCTGGTCAATTTCAGCCGGATCTGGACCCAGACCAACTTCCTGCAGTACCTCATCAATTCCTTCGTCGTGACTGGCGCCTCCATGGCACTGATCCTGACCCTCGGCACGATGGCAGCCTATGCGCTGGCGCGTTACGAGTTCTTCGGCGCCGGCTTTATCCTGATGTTCTTCATCGCGGGCCTGACCCTGCCCCTCAAGCTCGCCATCATCCCGCTCTTCATGCTGATGCGCGATCTCGGCATTCTCAACAATCAGCTCTCGCTGATCTTTGTTTATACCGCCATGGGCCTACCCACGACGATCTTCATCATGACGGGGTTCATTCGCACCCTGCCCAATGAACTTGAAGATGCCGCCCGCATGGATGGCGCCAGCGAGGCGCGGATCATGTGGTCGATCATGCTGCCCCTGGTGCGTCCGGCCATGGTCATCGCCGGCATCCAGAACGTCGTGCCGATCTGGAACGACTTCTTTTTCCCGCTGGTGTTCATCCAGAACGATCGCCTGAAAACCCTGCCCCAGGGCCTCACTACCTTCATGGGTGAATATTCCACCGACTACGGCGTGCTTTATGCCGGCCTGACGCTCTCGGCCCTGCCGATCATCATCATCTATATCGTGCTGTCCCGGCAGTTCATCAGCGGCATGACCTCGGGAGCCATCAAATGAGCCTGCGCCTGCAACAGGGTAGCCTCATCGTGTCCTGCCAGGCCCGGGCCGACAATCCCCTGCATGGTCCCCAGTTCATGGGCGCCATGGCCCTGGCCGCACGCGATGGGGGCGCCAGCGCCATTCGCGCCAATGGGCCCGAGGATGTGCGCACCGTGAAAGCTGCGGGTCTGCCGGTGATCGGCATCCACAAGGTCTTTTCCCCGGACGTGCCCGTTTACATCACCCCCACCATTGCGGCCGCCGATGCGCTGGCGGCAGCCGGTGCCGATATCATCGCGTTGGATTGCACCCCGCGCCCCCGCCATGGCGATGAAGCTGCTGCCATCATCGCCCATATCCGCGACCGGCTTGGGCTTGAAACCTTTGCCGATGTCTCGACGGTGGAGGAGGGCATCGCGGCGGCGGCCATGGGCGCGACCTATGTTTCGACCACGCTCTCGGGCTATACCGAATACACCCAGCCCAAGCCCGACCTGCCCGACTTCGAGCTGATCCGTGCGCTTGCTGCCGCCGTTAAGACGCCCATCATCGCCGAAGGCCGCTTCAACACCCCCGAACTGGCGCAAGCCGCGATCGCTGCTGGCGCCTATGCCGTCGTGGTCGGCACCATGATCACCAATCCGCGCGAGATCACCCGCGGCTTTGCCCGGGCGGTTGCCGAGGCACATTGATGGCAGGCTTTCTAGGCATCGATATCGGCGGCACCGCCTCGCGCTGGGTGCTGGTGGATGCAACTGGCACCCCGCTCGCCCGTGGTTCGGCCGCCGGCGCCACCGGCCATCTCTTTAATGCCGCTGAACGCGAGCGACTGGCCACCACCCTCGCCGCTATCGCCGCAGCGCTCCCTCAAGAGCCCATCCATGCTACCTGCCTGGGCATTACAGGGCTGGGCCAAAGCGTGCATGAAGAGGCACGGCAACTGGTCGGCAGCAGCTTCAAGCTCCAGGCAGGCGCCATTCGCCTCATCGATGACATGGAACTGGCCTTTCGCGCTGCCTTTGCTCCGGGCGAAGGGCACCTCATCTCGGCGGGAACGGGCTCGATCGGGCTGCATCTCGATGCCAACGGCACCATGCTCCGGGTCGGCGGTCGCGGGCTCCTGATCGATGACGGCGGCTCGGGCACCTGGATCGCCCTGACCGCGCTAGATCAACTCTATCGCCGCATCGATGCCACCGGCGGCCCTGCCGATGCCGCCATCCTCGCGCGCGAACTCTTTGCCGAGATGGGCGGCGACCACTGGGATCAGACCCGGACCTTTGTTTATGGCAGCGACCGCGGCCGGATCGGCACCCTCGCCCAGGCCGTGGCCCGCGCCGCGACTGCCGGCGATCCACTGGCAACCGAGGTCCTCGAGCGCGCCGCCGATGAACTCGCCCGTCTCGCCAAGGCGCTGATCGGGCGCGCCGGCAGGCTCCCCGTCGCCTTTGTGGGTGGGATCACGACGCTCCACCCCCTGATCAAATCCGGCCTGACCGCTGCCCTACCGGAAACATCAGTCAGTTTCCCCCAGATCGACGCCGCGAGCCACGCAGCCCAATGGGCCAGAACCACTCACCAACAGGAGGCCCCTTTATGAGCCACACCACCGAATCCGCCTCCCTGCGCTTCGCCAATCTCGAAGACTGGTCCAGCACCGATCTCGTTGCCGGCATTCTGGAAGGCCAGTTCAGCGCGATCAGTGCCGTCCAGGCCGCCAGCGCCCCCATCGCCGAAGCCATTGACCGGGGCGCCGAACGGCTGGCCCGTGGTGGTCGCCTCGTTTACCTCGGCGCCGGCACCTCGGGGCGCATCGCCACCCAGGACGCTGCCGAACTGCCCCCCACCTTCAACTGGCCCTATGAGCGGGCCCTCAGCCTCATGGCAGGCGGGGAAGATGCCGTGTTCCGCGCCGCCGAAGGTGCCGAAGACAGCGAGCAGCTGGCCATCGAGGCTCTCGAGGGCATCGGCGTCAACGAAAACGACGTGGTGATTGCCCTCGCCGCCAGCGGCCGCACCCCCTATGCTATTGCCGGCGTCCAGCATGCCCGCGCCAAGGGTGCCTTGACGATCAGCATCTTCAACAACTCAGGCGCTCGCCTGGGCGAAGTGGCCGATATCGCCGTGCTGCTCGATACCGGGGCCGAGATCCTTTCGGGCTCCACTCGCATGAAGGCTGGCACCGCGCAAAAGGCGGCGCTCAATTGCATCTCGACGGGCGTGATGATCCGGCTGGGGTTTGTGTATCGCGGCCTTATGGTCGAGATGCGCCCCACCAATACCAAGCTCAAGGACCGCGCCGCCAAAATGGTCGCGACCCTCACCGACACCGATTACGCCACCGCCGCCGAGGCCCTCGCCGCTGCCGGCGGCAGCATCAAGATCGCCACCGTCATGCTGCTCAAGTCGCTCGATCGGGCGGGCGCGGAAGCTGCTCTGGCCGGCGTCGACGGCAATCTGCGCCGCGCCCTGCAATAATCCGGCGCGCGTTACGCGGCGTCCGCGCAAAGATCCCGGGACAACCGCTTATGGTTTACCTTCCGTCAACCCGCAGACGCGAATAGTGCCGACCTCATTGAAACCCAGGAGGCACCATGAGCGACGCTGGTATTGCGGGTGGACGGATCCGTTCCTTTGTTGAACGCATCGAGCAGATCGAAGGCGAGATCGCCGAACTCAACGAAGGCAAGAAAGAGATCTTTGCCGAAGCCAAGGGCGAAGGGTTCGACGTCAAGGTGATCCGCGAGATCATCAAGCTGCGCAAGCAGGACCAGGACGAGCGTGACGAGCACGAAACCCTGCTCGATCTCTATATGCGCGCCATGGACCGCACCGACGAGACCGAAGACGCCAAGGCGGCCTGAGCCGGCCTTCGCCTCGTGAGCTTGGAAAAGCACTCCCAGCCAGCTTGGGGGTGCTTTTTGCTGTCAGCTGGTCCCGTCCGGCAATGGTCGCCACGGGCCCTCGCCCGCCCGCTGCAGCAAGGGCGAAGCCAGCGGTGCCACGATGCGCTCTCGCCAGGGCGCCAGCGGCTCCTGCCACCGCGTGCCCTGCAGCATCGCCACCCCGATCACCACCGGCTCGATCCCGGCCTTCCCCAGCAGCCGCAACACGGCTCCTGTCGAGGTGCCTGAACTGATCACATCGTCGATCACCGCCACCCGCTTGCCCTCCAGCAAGGGCAGCATGCGCGGATCAACGAACATGGTCTTGCCCAGTCCCGGGCTGGTGATCGAGCTGATCGGCTCGGAGAGATCCTCGACATACCAGAACTTGCGCGAAGTTCCGAGCGCCACCATCCGGGGGTGGCCCAGCCGGCGCGCCACATTATTGGCGAGCGGCAAACCAAGCGTCGGCACCCCAACCACCACATCGGGCGCATGAGGGGCGAGCAGCCCCGCCAATTGCTCGGCCAGTGCATCTTCCACGGCAAAGCTCGCCTGGTTGATGATCAGGGAAGCAACCGCCCTGGTGCCATCGCCGGGCAGGACGCGAATGGGCAGCAGCAATTCGCGTCCATCCGCAAGTTGGGCCGGATAGCCCCCGAAATAGCCGGCTTCCGGGTCGCCGGGATAAGTGCCCTTCGGCACGATCTGCTGCCAAAAGCTGTGTGGTTCGATGGTCACGGCAAGGTTTCTCTTGCAAGGGCCCCACCCGGGAGCCGATGTCTGGGGGCTAGTGTTTCAAGTACGGGCTTTCGATGCAATCCAACAGCAATGACCCTTTCGAGCTCATGCACATGATCGAGCTGCGCCGCGACCTGCATGCCCACCCCGAACTGGGCTTTGAGGAAACGCGCACCAGCCAGATCGTCGCCGATCAACTCGCAGAGGTCGGCATCGAAGTGCATCGCGGCCTTGGCAAGACCGGCGTCGTCGGCACTTTGCGCGTGGGCACGGGCACAAGGGCGATCGCCTTGCGGGCCGATATGGACGCGCTGGCCATGCCTGAACTGGCCGAGCGCGATTATGCCTCCAAGACCCCTAACACCATGCATGCCTGCGGCCATGACGGCCACACCGTGATGCTGCTGGCGGCGGCACGCCACCTCGCCCGGGAGCGCAACTTTTCGGGCACAGTACATTTCATCTTCCAGCCCGCCGAAGAAGGACGCGGTGGTGCCAAGGCCATGATCGATGACGGTTTCTTCGAGCGCTTCCCGGTGGATGCTGTTTATGGTCTCCACAACATGCCCGGGCTCGCTCCCGACGAGATGGCAGTGGTCGCCGGCCCGCAGCTGGCCTCGTCCGATAGCTGGGAAGTGACGTTCCGCGGCATCGGCACCCATGGTGCCAAGCCCCATCTGGGGCGCGATGCCGTCACCGCCGCCGGCCAATTCCTTCTTGCCCTCCACACCATCGTCGCTCGTCGCGTCGATCCGCTGCAACCCGCCGTGGTGAGCGCCTGCGCTATCGAGAGCGGCGATTTCCGGGCCCTCAATGTCATCCCTGACACTGTCCGCATCGGCGGTACGGCCCGCGCCTACAGCGCCGCGGTGCGCGACCAGCTCGAAGCCGAAATTGGCCAGCTGGCGCAGGGCACCGCTGCCATGTTCGGCATCACTGCGGACTATAAATTCCTGCGCCGCATCCCGCCCGTGATCAACGATGCCGACGCGACCCGTCGCGCCCTGGCGGCAGCGCAGGCCGTAACGGGCCGGCCGGTGGTGACCGACTTTCCCCCCTCCACCGCGGGCGACGACTTTGCCTTCTTTGGCGCAGCGGTGCCTGGCGCCTATGTCTGGCTCGGCAATGGTCCGGCAGTGGATGGGGCGCTGCACCACAATTCGCGCTACGACTTCAACGACGAAGCCATTGCAACCGGCGCCCGCTTTTGGAGCACACTGGTTCAGCAAGAGCTGCGCTGAGCCGCATTGAGGCCATGCCTCAGGGCCTCGATAGCCCCGGGGCCATCGACCCGCATCGCGACCTTGATGGGCGGCCCGTCCGGGTAGCGCACCAGGGCGCCCGCTTCGGGCCCCTCGCTGACATCAACGGCAAGGCTCAGGGTGTCGAGGCCGAACAAACCCGGCTCGACCGCAAACAGCATCACGCAAGGGTCGTGGAGCGGCCGGCTTTCCCGGCCGGTGCCGAAATAAAGCGCGATGATCTCGGCACAAAGGTCTCCCGCGCGTGAGCCGCGCAGCGAGGCAATCTGCCCCGGAAGCACCCGCACGCGCCGGGTGACATCGAGCGGGATGACGGTGAGATCAAGCCCCGCTCCGAGCACCATCTGCGCCGCCTCCGGATCGGTGGCGAAATTATACTCCGAACGCGCCCCGATATTGCCGGGCTCGTCCACCGCTCCGCCCATAACGATGAGCCGACCCATGCGGGCCGCAGCATCAGGATGGTCGCGCACGAGGAGGGCGATATTGGTCAGGGGCCCGAGGGCAAGGATGTCGACGCTCCCCGCAGGCGCCGACTGCAATTGCTCGACCAGCCACCCGACCGCTTCTCCTTGCGCTTGGGCTTGCGGCGGGGGCAGCGTAAGGCCGCCCATCCCATCATCGCCGTGAATGGAGGTGAGTTCCGCCCCGCCACGACGAAGCGGCTGCGCAGCACCGCGGCGCACCGGCACATCGCTGCGCGCCATCGCGGCAAGCAGCCGAAGGCTGTTGCTTGTGCTCGCCTCGATACCGATATTGCCCGCGACCGTCGTCAGTCCCAGCACCTCGAACCGACCGCAAGCCACAGCGTAAAGGATCGCGACCGCATCATCGAGCCCGGGATCGGTGTCGATGATCACCCGCCGCGGGGTTGCTGGCGCGCTCAAGCTTTCTGCTCGTCAAGCAGGACCATCTCGGCCTTGAACTGGTCGGCAATCTGCAAGGCGTCGCGGAGCGCCTTCTTAGGCTCTACCGTTTGCACCTGCCGGTCCCGCATCAGCCAGCGGCCGGCCACCATAGTGTCGAGCACATCACCGGGCACGGCGGCAAACACCAGCGCCGAATAAGGATCATAGATCGGATGCAGCCGCGGCGCGGCAAGGCTGATGCGAATAAGGTCCGCCTGCTTGCCCGGCTCGAGCGAACCCGTCTGCAGATTGAGCCCCAGCACCCGGGCTCCCTCGATCGTCGCCATCTGCACGACATCGCGCGCCGGCAGCGGCCGCCGCGACTTGCCCAAGAGCTTGGCAAACATCGACACCGGCGCGAATTGCGCAAACAGATCCAGCGTATTGCCGCTCATTGCCCCGTCACTGCCCAGGCCAACCGGCAAACCGGCATTGCGCAAGGCCTCCACCGGCGCGATCCCGCGGCCGGCCTTGCCATTGGAGCGCGGATTGGTCGCGACGCAGACCTGCGCCTCGGCCATCAAGGTTATATCGGCATGATCGAGCTGCAGGCAGTGCGCGCAGATGAGGTTGGGCTTGAGCAAACCAGCTTCGCGCGTCACCTCGACCGTCGAGCAGCCATGGTTATCCTGCGCCCAGCGGACTTCCAGATCGCTTTCGGCCAGATGCATCTGCACCGGAATATCGGGGTGATCCGCCGACCATCGCGCTACCCGCTCCATGGTGGCGCGGCCGGTGGAGTATGGCGCATGCGGGGCAATCGAAGCCGTGACGAGCGGATGGCCGGCAAACTCATCCACCAGCGCCTCGACCAGGGCAAAGCCCTCGTCCCAGTCGCGATGATCGGGCGGCTGGAAGTCGGCGAGGGTCTGGCCGACAATGGCGCGCAGGCCCGAAGCCGCAGCTACCCGACCCACTTCCTGCTCGAAATAATACATGTCGGCGACGGTGGTGACCCCGCCCTGGATCATCTCCAGCGCCGACAGGGCCGAGCCGACCCGCACCATTTCGGGCGACACGAATTTGCGCTCAAGCGGCAGGATATAGCGGTACAGGCGATCATCCACGTCTTCGCCCAAGCCCCGGAACACCGCCATGCCCATATGGCAGTGGGTGTTGACCATGCCCGGCATGACGATATCGCCGCCGCAATCCACGATCTCGGCGCCGGCGATGGAGGGCGGCTCGCCACCGCCCAGTGCCGTGATGGTGGTGCCATCCACCTGCACCCAGCCAGGATTGTGCTCGCTCATCGCCTCGTCGAGCGTCAGCACCCAGGCATTGACGAAAAGAATGGTCACGCCGTTTCTGCCGCCAGAATCGTGCATTGCTCGGGCACGGGCACGAGCTTGGCCTGCCCACCCATCTCGAGCGGCCGCGTCAGCGGCCCATTGGCCAGCAGCGGGCCGGCGGGCGTGTCGCACTGATACTGGTAGGCACGACCCAGATAGGTGCGCAGCCCCAGCGTCGCCGGAATGCCTTCCATGGCGAGGTCAGGGCTTGCCACAAGGCCATCGGCCCGGCAGGCCAGCGTGAAGCTGTCGGGAATGGCGCCGAACTGCTCAAGGCCCAGCGTCAACCGCACGCCACCGGCAGCCTCGGCGGTGATCTTCGCCCCATCCCGCTCGACAACGCGCATGGGGATCAGGTTCTCAAAGCCCACAAACCGCGCGACGAACGCATTGGCTGGACGCTGATAGAGGGTTTCGGGCGTATCGAGCTGCATGATGCGGCCCGCATGCATGATGGCCACGCGATCCGAGATCGAAAAGGCTTCTTCCTGGTCGTGGGTGACGTAAACCGAGGTCGTGCCATTGGCGCGCTGCAGCTGGCGGATTTCGACCCGCATATCGACCCGCAGCTTGGCGTCGAGATTGGACAGCGGCTCGTCAAACATCAGCAGCGGCGGCTCAATAACGAGGGCGCGCGCCAGTGCCACACGCTGTTTTTGCCCACCCGACAGCTCTCCGGGCAGTCGGCTCGCGAGATGCGCGAGGCCCACGCGCTCGAGCATGGCCGCGACACGCTTGGTTTTTTCCGCCGGCGCAACCCCGCGCTGCTTGAGCCCAAAGCCCACATTGTCGGCCACGCTCATATGGGGAAAGAGCGCATAGTTCTGGAACACCAGCCCGATATCGCGCCGATGCGCGGGCAGGCGTGTCAGGTCGACCCCGCCAAGCAGGATGCGGCCTGAAGTGGGCTGCAGGAAACCGGCCACCAGACGCAGGGTCGTGGTCTTGCCGCAGCCGCTGGCGCCCAGCAGCGAGACGAGTTCGCCTTCCGCCACCTCGAGCGAAAGATCTTCAAGCACCTTGGTCGTGCCGTAATGGGCAGTGATCGACTGGATCGAAAGAGCTTTGGTCACGCGCGTGGCACTCTATTTAGCAAGGAAGGTAAGGCCGAGCGTGCGCTCGACAATCGCCATGACCCCGACGGTCAGCACCATCAGCAGCACTGACACCGAAGCAACGGTAGGATCAAAGAACTGCTCCATATGGGCCAGCAACTGGATGGGGAGTGTGGAAATGCCCGGGCCGGTGAGGAAAATGGAGATGGACACGTCATTGATCGAGGTGATGAAGGCCAGGATAAAGGCCGCGATCACGCCCGAGCGCACATTGGGGAGCAGGATGGTGAAAAAGGTGCGCAGCGGGGGTGAGCCCAGGCTGATCGCCGCTTCCTCGACCGAAAAGTCGAACGAGGCGAGCGAAGCGCTGATCACCCGCACCACATAGGGCAGCACGAGCAGGCTGTGACCGAACACCAGCGTCAGGAAAATGGGGGTGTTGAACTGTACCGCTACATTCTTGAGGAGCGCGAACCCCAGCACCAGCTCAGGCACCAGCACCGGCAGCACGAACAGCGTGGCCAGCCACCCGGGCAGCTGGATGCGATAGCGATTAAGCGCATAGGCGGCGGGAATACCGATCAGCAGCGCGATGAAGGTCGAGAGGAACGCGATCTGCAGGCTGGTGATGATGGTACGCCGGAACGCAGCGATCTCGAAGATATTGGCGAACCAGCGCAGCGACAGCCCTTGGGGCGGGAAGGTCAGATAGGTCGTGTCGCTCAGCGCCGAGCCCACCACGATGATGAGCGGGCCGATGAGGAAGATGAACACGAGGACGGTAAAGCCAATGAGGGCCGGGTGCAGCTTTTGGGTCATCATACCGCCATCGGGTTGAGACGGCGGGCGACGCGCGTCATCACAAGAACAATGGCGATGGTGAACACCACCATGACGGCCGCGATGGTGGAAGCCGCGACCCAGTCAAAGGTGACCATGGCCTGCTGATACATCAGCGTGCCCATCATCATCACCTGCTCGCCGCCCAGCAATTGGGGCGTGGCATAGGAGGTGAAGCTGCCGGTGAACACCAGCACCGCGCCCACGATGAGGCCCGGCACCGCGAGCGGCAGAATGACCTGGGTGAAGGTCGCCCAGGGTTTGGCGCCCAGCGAGGAGGAGGCCTGGATCAGGTCCTCCGGGATAGATTCAAGCACGCCCACCAGGGTCAAAATCATCAAGGGAACAAAGAGATAGACCATCGCCACGATCACCGAGCCTTGCGTGTAAAGCATGGTCAGGGGCTCGCCGATGAGACCGGCGGAGACGAGGAAATTGTTGAGAATGCCGTTCTTGCCCAGAATGATGAGCCAGGCAAAGGAGCGCACGACGACGCCGGTCAGCAGCGGAAACACGGCGGCAATGATCAGGATCGACTTGAGCCAACCCGGCGCGCGGCTGATCACAAAGGCCGTTATGAAGCCAACTATGAGCGCGATCGCCGTAACTATGAACGAAACCTGAATGGTGCGGAACAGCACCGTCCGGCGAAAACCGCTGCCGAAAAATCCAAGATACGGCGCCAGCGGGCCGTTGGGCGTCATGAAGGTGGTGACGATGGTGGCGACCACCGGCAGCACCAGAAAGACGACCACGAGCAGCGTCGCGGGGGAGGCCAGGGTCCAACCTGAAAATCGCTTCATTCAACCTGGCCCTTTAGTCCAGCAAAGATTGCGGGGCGCGCTAAGGCGCCCCGCTTGGAGATTACATGCCGAAGATTTCGTTCCAGCGCTCGATCCAGCCGGACTTGGCAGCGTTCATCTTGGCATAGTCGATGCGCTGCAGGCCGGCGATGGTGTCGGCACCATAGGTCCAGAGTTCTGCCTGCTCGGGGGTCAGTTCCACCGCGGTGTTCACCGGAGCATCAACGCCCTCTTCAGCCAGAACCTGCTGGATTTCGGGCGACAGGATGAAGTTGATGAACTGGTAGGCCAGTTCCGGCTCGGCTGCGCCCTTGGGGATGTTGACGGTGTTGAGCGTGGCGATCGAGCCTTCCTCGAGCTCGGCCCATTCAACGGTCGGCACGGCAGCCTGAATCTGGCCAAGGGTGAAGTCCTGCGCAATGGCAGCACTGATCTCGCCGGTCGAGAAGAGGTTAATCATCTCCGAGCCGGTGTTGTAGTTCTTGACCACATTGGGCTTGAGTTCGGCGACGGCGGCAAAGGCGGCATCGGTGTCTTCATAGGCATCGACGCCGGCATGATCGCCTGCCTTGAGCACGACCATCGGTCCAGCCGTGGTGGTGATGCCGGGCAGCGAGAGCGAGGAAGCGAGGTCTTCGCTCCAAAGGTCATTCCAGGAGGTGACCGGCGTTGCGATCTTGGCGGTGTCGTAAACGATACCGACGCGGCCGATCGTATAGGCCGGACCATACCCACCCTGCGGGTCCTTGGCGATGTCATAGAGACCGGCAAGATTGGGGAGCTTGGCCGGATCGATCTGCTGGAACAGGCCCGCTTCAATCCCCTGCTGGCTGAAGCTGTCGGAGAAATAGGCGACGTCAACGCCACCGCCATTGCGGATCTGCAGCTTGTTGAGACGCTCGCCGTTATTGCCGGTCTCGAACACGATCTCGCAATCGCACATTTCGCGGAAGGGCGCGAGCACCAGCGTTTCGAGCTTTTCGCCATTGAAGCCCCACCAGGAGATGGTCAGGGTCTTGTCCTGCGCCATTGCGGGCGCAGCCATCAGGGTAGTGGCGGCAAGGGCAACCGCGAAGACGGAAGAAACTGTTTTCGACATGGATATTCCTTTGCACGCGGAGTGCCGTCCGCGAACGGATGGAGCGCAGGCCCGGCCGGCAGAAGCCTGTTTTTTGGGTCGCATATGCCGCAAGCCTTATCTTTGTGCAACTGTCATGGGAAGATGGCTTCTACTCGCCATCCCTCTTATTGACAGGCAAGCGCATTGTCAGCGCGGCAAACTGTATCTCGGAACTGATATGACCACCATAAGCGATCTGCTGATCAACCCTGAAGACGAAGTCGCGATCCGGCAGAACCTGGCCCTGGTCGCACTGGGCAAGCGCCCGGCCGATCGCGCCATTCGCGTGGGAAAGGTGCTCGATGTCTATGGCCGCAACTGGCACGAGGATCAGGAGATCGTGGTCTCGGGGCGCCGCATCGCCTGGGTGGGTCCGGCCGGCGCCTATCCGGGAACTGTCGCGGAACGGATCGATCGCTCGCATCTGGCGGCGGTGCCCGGCTTTGGCGAAGTGCACAAGCATATTGAATCGAGCCATCTAACGCCCGAATGGGAGGCGGCCCTGGTGCTGCCGCATGGCTGCACCTGGACCTGCGAAGCTAGCCATGAATTTTCCAATGTGAATGGCGCTCACAATCTCCAATTCTGGCTGACTGCACGGCTGGCCGGCTCGCCCATGAAGATTTTCCCCTTGCCGGGCTCGGCCGTTCCGCCCACCGCCTATGAATGGGGTGGCGGACATTTCGGCTATGCCGAACAGGCCCAGTTCCTGCGCAGCCAGTTGATGGTGGCGGGGCTCGACGAGGTGATGGACTGGCCGGCGGTCTGGAACCCCGAGAACCCTTCCTATGAGCGGCTTTGGGGCATGATCCGCGCGACCTTCGAGCAGCGCGGCGTCGTGGAAGGGCATGCGGCCGGGATGCGCGGCATCGACGACATCAACGCCTTTGCCGCCGCCGGCATGGCGTCGGACCATGAAGCCTGGACGGCCGAGGAGGTCAGCGACAAGCTGCGGCGCGGCCTTTTCATGGAATTGCGGCCCCATTCCCTCACCGAAATGATCACGGGCCTGCTTGAGCGCGGGCAGAGCGAATGGTCCAATGTCGCGCTGTGCACCGATGATCGCTCCTGTTCCGATACAATGAAGCTGGGGGCCACCGACCACAATGTCCGGCTGGCGATCGCCGCAGGGCTGCCGGTCGAGACCGCGATCCAACTGGTGACGATCAATCCGGCCCGGCATATGCGGCTAACGCCTTGGGTCGGCGCTATCGCGCCGGGACGCTTTGCCGATCTGGTTCTGCTCGATGACATTGAGAAGCTCGCCATTGACCAGGTCTGGGCTGACGGCACCCAGGTCTCGCAGGGGAAAAGCTATACCGGCGCCCTGCCCCAGATCACCTGGCCCGACTGGGCAACAAAGACGGTCCATATCGAGCGGGAAATGACGGCCGATGATTTCGCTATTCCCGCACCTGCGGATCGCGACACGGTTCAGGCTGCGCTGTTGCGGCCTTTCCACTGGGCCGATGACTTCATCACCACCCAACTCAAGGTAGAGAATGGGCTGGTGCAGCGCGACACTGCCCGCAACATCACCAAATTCGCCATTGTTGACCGGTTTTCGGGGGAGGGCAAAACCGCGGCCATGTTCTGGCTGGGCACCGGGCCGGCCACGCCCGATACGGCGCTGGCCTGTTCCATGGGGCACGACAAGCACAATATCTGGGTTGTGGGCTCGTCGGACGAGGCCATGGCGCTCGCGGTCAATACCCTGCGCCAAACGCAAGGGGGCTGGGCCCTGGTGCGTAGCGGGGAAGTGCTCGCCACCGTGCGCTATGAGGTCGGGGGCCTCATGACCTGCCGCCCGGCCGCCGAACTCGATGCCGAAATGGCCGAGCTTTACCGACAGGGCGAAACCATTGAGTGGATGTTCGAGCCGACCTTTTCGCCGCGCTGGTGGCCCGGCTTTCCCGAACGGCTGGCCTTTGCCACCCTCACCTGCGCGCCCTGGCGTTGGGTTCTGGTAGCCCCTTCGCCGCTCGCGCCGGAGGGGTTCGTCAATGTTGCCACCGGAGCCACCCACCCCATCGTCTGGTAGATGTGGCTGGGCTCGCCTAGTGCAACGGGCCCAGCACGCGTCGATATTCTGCCTCGGGGGCGCCATAGGCATCGGCGGCAAAGGCCTCCGGCGCTTCGCGATCACGAATGGTGATGAAGCCGCGCTTCGCACGAATGAAGTGGCTCCCTTCAAGGGAGTGGAGCGCCGTGGTGACACTGGGGCAGCGCACGGCCACATCAGCGCGAGAAAGTCGTGCGTGAGCGCCATCTCATCAGCCTCGGCCCGGTCGTGACACATCAACAGCCAGCGCGCCAACCGCTCGTGGACCGGGTGCACGGCGTTGGACAGGGCCGTATATCCGGTCTGGATCGACAGCGTGTGCACAGATAGCGAAAGCATCTGGTGCAGGGATGGCTGGCTCGGCACGCCCCCAGCAATGCTGTGCTATCGATGACGTGACCGGCGCCAGCCATTTGCATCACGATTAAATGAACCGGCTGACCGGACCCAAGGGGAATGGGTCCAACTTGGTACGCTTGCTAATACAAGTTGGTCCTATCGGGGCTGATGTGCTAAGACTGAGTTGATGACGCCTAGAGACGCAGCCGCCACAGGCGATGCTGCCCTGCTGCGTTCGCCATGAGCGGACGTCACTGCCCGATCCAGGCCGCTTTATACGCCAGAATTGCTGCACGAACCTGAGCGGACCGGCTCAGGCGAGACAATTAAACTGCAGTGCCCTGTAGCGCTTCCTGGCGCCATCAGCGGCACGGCAACAAGCGCAGACATGGCTTCGTAATTCTCGAGTTTGACTAACATAGTTCAATGAACAGGAGGTTGGCGATGTCGGATGGTGCGGAACTGATGATCGTTGAGGACGAACCCCTGATTGCCATGATGATCGAGGAAATGGCCGATGAAATCGGCTGGCCGGTCGGGAGATGCCTCCACTCCGAAGCGGATGCCTTTGTTTACCTCAACAGCCACAAGCCTGCCCTGGCGGTGCTGGACATCAATCTGGGCCTGACCACGAGCCTCGGCATCACGGCCGCCTGTCACGATCGCAACATCCCTGTTGTCTTCACCACCGGCTACACCCCCGCCGACGTGCCGACCCAATGTGGCAACGCCCCAGTGCTGGCCAAGCCGTTCTCGACCGAAGATCTGGCTCGAGCCATCAAGCAAGGATTGCAGCAACATGCTTATGCGTAACCATTCAGGCTCGGGCCTGCCCGCCATCGGCGATGCCTTGGCCGGCCATCTGGGATTGTTTGGCCCCCTAAGCCCCGCTGAGCGCACTGGCCTGCTGGCCCTGACGGGCTCCACCGTGCGGCTGTCGGCCAATGAAGAAATTACCCAGCTGGGGTCGCACGCGTCCAGCATCGTCGTGGTGCTCGATGGCGTGTTGCAGCGCTTCAACGACGATGCCCGCGGCAATCGCCAGATCTGCGGACTTTACCTGCGCGGCGATGCCCCGGGGCTGGAAACGCTGCAGATGCCGATCGCGGACCAGGGGCTTTCAGCACTGGTTCCCTCCATTGTCGGGCTCATTCCGCAGCGCAAGATGCTCGACCTGCTCGCGCAGTTTCCGTCCCTGCAGGGCCTGATGTGGCGCGAAACTTTGGTGCAGGCCTCGATGCTGCGCATCTGGCTTCTTCGCAACAGCATCAAGAATGCCGCCGGGCAGCTGGCGCATCTGTTTTGCGAATTGCTGATCCGCGCCAAGGCCGCCGGCATTGCCCAGGGCAATAGCTGCCCCCTGCCCCTTTCGCAGCGCCACCTTGCCGAAGTGACCGGGATGTCCGTGGTGCATGTCAACCGCACGCTGATGGTGCTGCGCGCCGACAACCTGATCGAATTTTCCAATGGCGTGCTGACGATCCATCGCTGGGACGAGCTGGCTGAAATCGGCGAATTCACCCCCGGCTATCTGCATCTGGGCGAGCAGGCTGCCGAGCTGGCCCCAGCGCGGCCCACCCCGGTGCTGCAAAGCCGGATTGAGGACAGTTTCGAGTTCATCCCCAGCCGCGCGCCGACGGCGTCCGAGGAGCCCGACGCCTTCCGGCGCAAGGCGGCTGATTTCAAGCAGATGCTCAAGACCTGGTCATTCGTGTCCTCGGGCATCATGCGCGGGGAAGCTGACGATCTATTTGAAAAGCTCACCCGCCTCGCCAATGATCTGCACGAGTTGGCGGGCGATGCCCCCGAGCGCAAGGCCACGGTGGAAACGCTGACGAGCCTGTTTCACCGCGTGCAGCTGGTGCCCGACCGCAGCAAAAGCCAGGCCTGAGGCCTGGCTTTGCGCCTTTAGCGGAAACGCGCAACACTGTAGGGCGTTGGATCCACAAAGGGGGTCTCCCCCGTCATCATTTCGCCCAGGAGCCGCCCCGTGGCGGGCCCGAGCGTCAGCCCATGATGGGCATGGCCGGTGGCCAGCCATAGCCCCTTGCGCCCTTCAGGCCCGATTATGGGCTTCATGTCGGGCGTGCAGGGCCGCGCCCCCATCCAAGGCTTGGCATCGAGCCGCTCGGCAATGGGGTAGCCCTCGCGCGCATAAGGCTCGGCGGCATCCACCTGCACAGGGTTGGGCGGCGCATCGAGCGCGGCAAATTCCGCCCCGGTGGTGAGCCGGATGCCCTGGCGCATCGGCACCATCAGGAAGCCCGCTTCATCAAACATCGGCATGGAGATGGTGGCATTGCCGCGCGGGCGGTAATGCATGTGGTAGCCGCGCTTGACCCCGAGCGGCAGGTGCCGCCCCAGTCTGCTCAGCAGCCCGCCCGACCATGGGCCCAGCGCCACCACCGCATCGCGCGCCTGGAGCGGGCCCTCGACTGTGTCGACGCTCCAGCCCGGCGCCGCTTCACGCAGGCTGAGCGCATCGCCATGCACGAACCTTCCGCCCAGCTGGATGAACAAGCGCAGATAAGCCTGCGTCAGCGCCAACGGATCGCGTACCGTCCAGGGCTGCGTCCAATGCACCGCGCCAACGAGTGGGGCAGTGACATGGGGTTCCTGGCTGCGCAGCGTTTGCTGGTCGAGCGCCTGGTGCTCCAGCCCATAGCGGCCATGCCCCTCGGCTTCCTCGAGGGCGGCGCGGAAACCCTTTTCGGTGCGGAACACCTCCATCCAGCCCGCCTTGCCGATCAGGTCCCCGGCGCCCGCTTCCTCGATCAACGGCGCATGCTCGGACACCGAATGGGCGATGAACTTGGAATAGTCCTCAACGATCTTCTGATAGGAGCCCGAGCGCGACGCCCACCAATAGCGCGCAAGGAACGGCGACAACTTGGGCAGGTCGCGCCAGCGAAAGCGCATGTCGACGCTCTGGTTGCGGCCATAATTGAGTACGGTCACCAGCGACTGGGGAAACAGATGCGGCGCCACCCCTTCGCGCTGGATCAGTCCGGCATTGCCATAGGAGGTTTCCTTTCCGGCCTCCCCCCGGTCCAGCAGCACCACGGAACGGCCGCGCTTGAGAAGGTGAATGGCGACACTGACCCCGACGATCCCGGCCCCGAGGACAACGCAATCTGCTTTCATGGAGAATTCCGACTCAACTCAATAATGTTGGCGATCCGCTGTCTAGACGCCGCTGGGGCGCATGCGGAAGTCGTTGCCCTCGGGCAGCAACTGACCACCATCTACGACAATGGTGGTGCCAGTGATATAACTGGCCTCGTCGGAAGCCAGAAACAAAAACGCGTTAGCAACATCGCGGGCACTGCCCAGCCGCCCCAGGGGAATGGCGCTTTCCATATCGGCGATGAAAGCCGGGCCGCGATGCTCCTGCATCGCTTCGGTCAGGATATTGCCGGGCTCGACGCCATTGACGGTGATGCCATAGGCGGAAAACTCCAGCGCCGCCGAGCGGATAAAGCCGTTGATGCCGGCCTTGGTCGCGGCGTAGTGGCCGTGGCCCGGGCTGGTGACATGCGGGCCGGTGATCGAGGAGGTAAAAAGGATCCGCCCCGAGCCTTGCGCCCGCATCGGCGCTAATGCCGCTTTGGCGGCATTGAACGAGCCGCGCAGATTGACCGCCATGACGCGATCCCAATCGGCTTCCGAAGTGTCCTCGATCAGCTGCCAGGGATAAACGCCGGCATTTTGCACGATGATATCGAGCCGCCCATAGGCGGATAGTGCCATAGCCACGGCCGCTTCCGCATCGGCCAGCCGCGAAATGTCGGTGGCGATGAACTGCGCACCCAACTCCTCGGCCGAGGCGCGACCGGCCTCGGCTTCCCAATCGGCCAGAACGAGGTTGGCGCCTTCCTCGGCAAAGCGCAGCGCAATGCCTTTGCCAATGCCACGGGCAGCCCCGATGATCAGGGCCGTCTTGCCCGCCAGCCTGTCGCTCATGCCAATTGCTTTCTGATGGTTTGTTTGAGGGTATCGAGCAGCACCGCCGCCAAGACCAGAAGGCCATGGATGACCTGGGTGTAATGAGCCGGCAGGCCCATGAGGTTGATTGCAGTGTTGATCGACGAGAGCAGCAGCACGCCGGCATAAACGCCGGGCAGCGAGCCTACGCCGCCCTTGAGGCTGACGCCCCCGATCACCACCGCGGCAAAGGCATTGAACAACATGCCGGCGCCCAGATTGGCGGTAGCCCCCGAGGTGCGAATGGCGAGGAGCCAACCGGCCAGGGCGGCAATAGCCCCTGAAAGGACAAAGGCTGCCATCAGCACCTTGTTGACCTTGATGCCCGCGCGAAACGCGGCGCCTTCATTGCCCCCGATCATCAGCAGGTGCCGGCCGAACCGGGTTTTCGCCAGGATGAAGGAGAAGGCCACAAAGCAGAAAATGGCGATGTAAGCGGTGAGGGGAATGCCAAGGACGCGCTGAATACCGAGCCAACGCAATTCGGGTGCCAGGTTCTGCGCCGAGCGGCCGCCCGACAAGGCCACAACCAGCCCCCGCACCCAGATAAAACTCGCCAGGGTGACGATGAAAGCATTCATCTTGACCTTGACCACGAGAAAGCCGTTGAGCACGCCGATAGCGGCGCCCACCAGCAGGCCGGCGCCAAGCGAGACTGGCACAACCAGCCAGCCCGGTGTCAAAGTTATGCCAAGGCCGATGCCAGACGAAGCAAAGAGTATCCCCGTGACCATGGCGCTGAGCGCGGCGACCGATTCCACCGATAAGTCCATGTGGCCGGCGATGATCACCAGCGCCAGGCCAATGGACATGACACCCAGAACGCTGGATTGCTCGATGATGTTGGCGAAGATGCCGGGCTGGAAATAGTTCGGGATAACAGCCGAAAAGATTGCCAGCACCGCGAGCAGCATGAACCACACAAGGTTATCGAGCACGAACTCGAGCGCTTGGCGTTGGCGAGGCGGCATGGATGAGCTTCCGGGAGGGCTATGGACAAAGGCTCCCTCCCGATGGGGGAGGGAGCAGAGGGTTCAATGGTTATTCAACCGGCGTGATCGGCTGTGCTGGCGGCTGCCCGTTGCCCCAGAAAGCGGGGTCATCCACATTTTCGGCGGTGACCGCGGCACCCGGAATCTTGATCGTGGGGCCCCAGTCTTCGACCGTCACCGCTGAAGTTAGCCCGAGCACATCATATTCGCCGGGCTCGATGGGCTCCTTGGCAACGATCTTGTCCATGAACATCGCCACCGCCGCAGCCTGCGCATAAAGCGGCTGCTCGACTTCCACCTGCATCCAGCCATCTCGGATCAGCTGCAGCGCAACCGGGGCACCATTGGAGCTCATCACCAGGACATCGCCAGGCTGCTTGCCGGCCGACTCCAGCGCCGCCACGGCCGCGACGGATAGATGCGCTGCGTGGCTGAAGACGATGTCGATGTCGGGATTGGCCAGCAGCTGGTCCGACACAATGGTGCCGGCATTGCTCGCTTCCCACATCATGGCGGGTTGGCTGATGATGGTGACCTCGGGAAAGGCTGCCATCTTCTCTTCAAAACCCTTCTGAATATCGAGGGTATAGGGGTCACCGGGGTCGCCCAGCACCTGCAGCACCTTGCCTTTAACCCCGCCGTTCTTTTCGGTCAGCAGCCGCTCGACCTCTTGGGCGGCGACATAGCCAATCTCGATCGTGCCGGCGACCGAGGTGAAGTCCGAAACGGTAGAGGAAATCTGCCGATCAAACTGGATGACGGGAATGCCTGCCGCCCGCGCCGCATCAACGGAAGGCGCCAGGGCATTGAAGTCCACTGCTGCCAGGATAATGGCCGTGGGGGCTAGGGTGATGACGTCGTTCATCTGCGATTGCTGCAAGTCGGTCTTGTTGTCGGCATTGAGCGTCGTCATGTCGTAGCCGACCTGCTCGAGGAACATTTCGAGCGCACTGACCGAGCCGGTCTGGAATTCATCCAGAAGGGTCGGGACCATGTAGTAGACCGTGCCCTTGTCCTGGGCATAGGCCGGGCTCAACAAGGCCGCGCCACTCGCCGCCATGAGCAGGGTCGATTTCAGCAGTTTGTTCAAAACATCGCTCCTCAAACCGGATCGCTACTGCCCCGCGCCCAGGGCCGGTCCGGATCCGGTCAAGGTTTCGCCCGTGATCATGCCGATCACTGCGTCCGCATTGGTTTGACTGCGCGCCACATCGCCGGCCACCACGCCCTGGCGGATCACCACGATGCGGTCGGCAACCTGAAAAGCCTGCTGCATGATATGGGTGATGATGACGACGCCGATCCCCTGCGCAGCGACCTGTCGGATCATCTGCAGGCCCCGCCGGGTTTGCTCGACGCCGAGCGCCGCAAAGGGCTCGTCCAGCAAGACCAGCTTGCCGCCCCAATGCACGAACCGATTGAGCTCAATCGCCTGGCGCTGCCCGCCCGACAGATGCTCGACCTTGGTGCGCAGGGAGGGAATGCGCGTGCCCGCATCGGCCAGCGCCTTGGCGGTTTGCCGCTCCATGGTGGCTTCATCGAGCACGCGAACGCCCAGCACCTTGCGCGTCAGCTCCCGCCCCATGAAAAAATTGCCGACCACATCGATATTGGTGCAGAGCGACAGGTCCTGGTAGACCGTCTCGATCCCGGCGGTTTTGGCTTCGGAGGGGGAACGGGGGCGGAAGTCGCGTCCCTCGAACCGCATGCTGCCCGAACTGGCCTCCAGCCCGCCCGAGATAATCTTAACGAGAGTCGACTTGCCGGCGCCGTTGTCGCCCAGAAGGGCGATGACCTCGCCCTTGCGAATGGAAAAGGACACTCCTCGCAGCGCTTCCACGGCGCCAAAGCTCTTGGTGATACCATCGAGCTCGAGGAGAGGCTGGTTCACGCGGCCACTCCGCAAGCCGCGACGAATAGGCAGTTCAACCTGCCAACCACACCATCTGCCGCGCCAACTAGCATGCCGCCGTGCCCCCTCAATAGGCAGCAGACTGGCAGCGCCTAAATTTCAAGTCAATCGGCAATCAATGGCTCCTGCTGCCCTCGCCCGGTCCCTTTCCTGAACCGCTCGCCACGGCAAGGTGGCCGTTGGCAGCATCCTGCATCAGGTGCAAGGCCAACAGGCTGAGCTTTTCGGCGTCCTCGGCGCCAAAACTGCTGCGCGCTTCCTGGTCCAAGAGCGACAACGCGCCGACGATTTCCCCATCGCCCCCGACCAGCGGCACCGAAACACAAAACCCGATGCCGTTCTCGAGCAGGGCGGGATCGGCGGAGAAACGCGCATCCGAACGCACATCGGTCACCACCACGACTTCGCCCGTGCTCATGGCGAGAGCGGCCACCGTGCTGGCGCCATGCGGCGTCGCGGGCGTGGATGAACCATTGCTGCCGCCGGCCTCGTCCTGGCGCAAGTCCACGACCGCAACAGGCACTTCCATGGTCACCGCAATTTCCCGCAGGCGTTCGGCCACGGGGCCCTCAGGACGAGCGAGTTGCCGGATCCAGGCCATGTCGGCGGCCGCGCCAAGCGGGTCGGTTGCTTCGAGAGCCGGTGTCCCCCCTTCGGGCTCAGCCATCTCGACGCGCACGGCAGTGGCTGCTTCCTCGATATTGCGCGCCACCATGTCCGCGTTCAGCTCACCCGCTTCGGCCGTCGCCATGTCGTCATTGAACACGCAGGCGATTACGACAAGGCCGGGCTGGCGACGGTGTAGACGGCGCGCCACATAGCGCAGATAGCTGCGCATGCTCTCGCCGAGATAACACAGGCACACCACCCGCACGCCTTCGAGATCGAGTTGGCCGATGCTTTCCTGGCGGACGGCTAGGGGCGGCATGACGCTGATGGCATATTCGGTTTCCAGCAGCCTCCCGAGCAACAGTGCGGCCGAGCCGTCGAGCTCGGTGCGCCCGCCGATGCAAAGCACCTGAGGCTTTTCCGCCTCCACCGCATGGCGGCCCAGATCATCGTCGAGGTCGTCCACCACGCCCGAAAGGCTTTCCACCACCCGGCGGCGATGGGCGACATCATTGGCGTTGGTGTCGAGGTCTGCTTCCGCCAGGCGCAGCGCGGGCATGGCGATCTCCTGATAAAAGCGCTGCAGATCATGCTCGCCGACATATTCTTCGGCCAGCTCAATGGCCTCCACGGTGTTGCCCGCCACCAGCCGCTGGTAGAACCGCTCCGTCGGTTCCAGCACCGGCTCGCTGCCGAGGAGCGTCTCGAAAAACTGCAATTGGGGCACATAGCGGCCGAGCACGACAAGGCACACGGTTATAGGCGTCGACAGGATCAGGCCGATCGGTCCCCATAGTGTGGCCCAGAACATAGCCGCCACCAACACCGCGAGCGGTGACAGCCCGGTGCTCGAGCCATAAAGCCTCGGCTCGATGGCATTGGTGGTGACGAGCTCGAGCGTCGCGAACAGCGCCACGGAATAGAGCAGCATCGACCAGCCCGGATCCACCGCAAAGGCGAGGGTAAAGGGAATGGATGAGGCGATCAGCGTACCGACAAAGGGGATGTAGCGGAAAATGGCCGCGAGCAAGCCCCAAAGCACCGCATTGGGCACCCCGATCAGGCTGAGGCCCGTCCCGTACACCACCCCATAGGAAAGGTTGACGCAGAACTGCACCAGCAGATAGCGCCCGACGCGGGCGGCCGCTTCGTTCATTACCTTGGTGCTGGTGCGCAGATCGCCCCGGCTGACGAGTTTGAGGAAGCGGTCGCGCAGGTCTTCGCGCTCGAGCAGAAGGAAAATCAGGAACACTGCAACGATAGCGGCGGTGGTCAGCGGCCCCAGCACGGAACTGAGCACCGATTGCACCATGGCGAGTGGGCCAGCGGCATCATTGGTGATCACGACCGGCATGGGCCGCGTGGTTTCAGCGCCATCCGCCGCTTCAAGCTGCCCCTGCAACTGGCCGATCGCATCGCCAAAACTGCTGAGGAACCCCGTGCCGCCCTCCCCGCCCAGGGTTTGCTGCAGTGCGGTAAATTTTTCGATTACCGTGGTCTGGTAGCGCGGCAGGTCGCCCGCGAGCTTGATCAGCTGGGTGGCGACAATATAGCCGATGGTCGACAACACCGCGCCTGCCAGCAGCACGGCCAGCAGCACTGCCACGATATGGGGCAAATGCAGCCGCCGCAGCCGATGCACCACCGGCGCCAGCGCGAAAGCCAGCAGCACCGCCAGGACCAGCGGCACGAAAATGCCCGCCCCCAGATAAAGCACCACAATGGTCATTCCGATAAAGGCGGCGGTGACCAAGGTGTTGGTTGGCGGGGCGCCCTTGTAGTTGACCGCTCCGACCAGGGGAGGAGTGTCGTGCGGATCGCTCATGGGTGAATACCTGAAAGCCGCGAGATTGCTGCGCGAAGGCAACGGCCACGGCCCCTCCCGGTTCCGTTACTGCGCGCCCTCGGCGCACAATGACGCAAGGGGTGCCCTCAGGCACCCCGGCAAGGTTAGCGCAGCAGCAGCAGCGAGCGCGAGGTCATCCTTACGGGCTCGCCCGCTGTAAGCTTGCGGACTTCCTCGCCAGTGACGGCAGCAGTGTTGATCTCGACCAGCCATTCATGGCCACCTTCCCGCTCGGGCACGACGAAATCCACGTCGCCGTCATGGGGATTGAACAGCACCAGCACCTCCCACCAGGTGTCGGGCTGGCCCTTGAGATCCTCGCGCGCCAGATGCAGGCCGATCGTGGTGGCGCCAGCGTCTTCCCAATGCTCGTCCTGTTGTTCCCCGCCCCCGGGATTGAACCAGGTAACGGTCATGCCGTCGCGCCAATTGGCGCGCCGCAGCAGCGGCTGTGATTGCCGGAGCGCAATCACCTGGCGCACAAACTCGGTCAATTCAGCGGTGGAGGCAGGCCGTTCGTCCCAGTTCACCCAGGAGATCTCGCTGTCCTGGCAATAACCGTTGTTGTTGCCCAGCTGCGAGCGGCTGAACTCGTCGCCCGCCAGGATCAGCGGCGTGCCATGCGAAAGCAGGAGCGTCGCCAGCATGTTGCGCTTTTGCCGTTCGCGCACTTCATTGATGCCGGCATCGTCGGTTGGGCCTTCCGCGCCGTAGTTATAGGAGCGGTTATCATTGTGCCCATCATTGTTGTCTTCGCCATTCGCCTCATTGTGCTTCTCGTTGTAGGAAACGAGGTCATTGAGGGTGAAGCCGTCATGGGCGGTAATGAAATTGACGCTCGACCAGGGGCGGCGGCCGCGTAGATCATAAACATCGCCCGATCCGGTAAAGCGGGCCGCAAAATCGCGGACGGTGTTGTCCTCGTCGCGCCAGTAATCGCGCACGGTATCGCGATATTTGTCGTTCCATTCCGACCAGCCGGGCGGAAAGCCACCGACCTGATAACCCCCCGGCCCGATATCCCAAGGCTCACCCACAAGCTTGACCTTGCTCAGCACCGGGTCCTGCCCGACCGCTTCGAAAAAGCCGCTGCGCTCGTCAAAGCCATAGGGCTCGCGCCCCAGAATGGTGCCCAGATCGAAGCGGAAGCCGTCGATATGCATCTGCTCGACCCAGTAGCGCAGGCTGTCGGTCACCATCTGCAGCACGCGCGGATGGCTGGTGTTGACCGTGTTGCCGGTGCCGGTGTCGTTGATGTAGTAGCGCGGCTCGCCCGGCATGGTGCGGTAATAGGCGAAGTTGTCGATGCCCTTGAACGAGAGGGTCGGGCCCATTTCGTTGCCTTCGGCGGTGTGGTTGTACACGACGTCGAGGATCACCTCGATGCCGCCGTCATGGAAGGCGCGCACCATGTCGCGGAATCCGTCGAGGCCGCGCCGGCCGAAATAGCGGTTCGCCGGCGCGAAAAAGCCGAGAGTATTATAGCCCCAGAAATTCTTGAGCCCGCGATTGAGCAGGAAATCGTCATCGGGGAAGAAGTGCGTCGGCAGCAGTTCAACCGAAGTCAGGCCCATGCTCTTGATATAGTCGACCACCGCCTTGTGGCCCATGCCCTCAAAAGTGCCCCGCAGGTTTTCGGGGATCGCCGAATTGAGCTGGGTGAAGCCCTTTACATGGGTTTCGTAAAAGATGGTCTGGTCCCACGCGATATTGGGCTTGCGATCGCCATTCCAGTCATAGCCGCGCGGATCGATTACCCGCGCCTTGGGCATGCCTGCGGCGTTGTCGCGCTCGTCAAAGGACAGATCCTTGTCTTCGCTATCGGTGATGTAGCCGAAATGGGCGGGCGACCACTGCACATCACCCACCAATTCACGGGCATAGGGATCCACCAGCAGCTTGTTGGGATTGAACCGATGGCCGTTCATGGGATCATAGGGACCATGGACGCGATAGCCATAAAGGGTGCCGGGTCCTACACCGGGCAGATAGCCGTGCCAGATTTCGTTGGTATATTCGGGAAGGGTGATGCGCTCTTCCGCCCCACTTGCCGGATCGAACAGGCACAGCTCCACCCGATCGGCATGAGCGCTGAACAGGGCAAAATTGGTCCCGTCCCCGTCCCAGTGAGCGCCCAGCGTGGTGAAATCACCGGGCAGGACCTGGCGGGAAGACGAGCTTGTAATCGACATGGAGCGGGAACCCTTGATTGACGCCGCTCAACGTCGCGAGGCCCTTCGAAGTTGCCTCAAATCCGTGTCGTTAATGCGCCAAATTGGCGGCGACGGCGGGCGGCGGTAACCTCGTCTTCACTATGCGGGCCCTACAAGGAAGGCGCACGGTATGTACCGGGTACGTGCAAACAGCGTCAGTGAGGCGCCTGTCCATTTGGTTGGGCAGGCGCCCTACGCTGAACCGAAAATGAACCAGGCGATATGGTTTGGTTCAGAGCCCAGCGGTTAGAACCGAGCATGCTTTTGAGGGCATGATCATTTTCAAACCCTGAGGTTCTCCCATGAAACTCCCCGCTTTTTCTCCCCTCCTGCGTGCTGGGGCCGTGGCACTGGCACTGGGTGTCACCGCGGTTTCGGCCATGCCGGCCCAGGCCCAGTCAAATAGCCCCAGCCTGTCGTTCAGCTTCCAGAACGGCAATGGTTATGGCTTTTCGGTTGGCGAACGCCACCGCCCGCAGCGCCATTGCATGAGCGATCGTGAGGTGCGGCGCTTGGTCGAGCGCGCCGGCTATCGCCATGTGCGCATCTATGCTTCGGGCGACCGTTATGTTCGCGTCCGGGGTGACGAAGGTCGCCGCTCCTATATTGTGACTGTAGACGCCTGCCGCGGCCGCATCATCGATCGCGACCGGGTTCGCCGCTGATCCAGGGGGCCCGGCCTTGCGCCGGGCCCTTCCCTGACCGCAATCAGCCTGCAATGGCCACTTCAAGCGCCAACTCCACCATCTCGCGAAGGGAGCTTTGCCGCTCTTCGGCGCTGAGCTCCTCCTTGGTGATGATGCAATCGGTCATGGTGCAGATGGCGAGCGCCCTCGCCCCGAACCGGGCGGCGAGCGTATAAAGCGCGGCCGCCTCCATCTCGACGCCCAGAACGCCATGTTCGGGCAAGGCGTCGTAACCGGCCATCCCATCGGCATGATAGAAGATATCGGCCGACAGCATATTGCCAGCGTGAAAGCGCAGCTTGAGCTCTTCGGCGCGCTCGGCGGCACGGCGCAGCAGCCCAAAATCGGCGATCGGGGCAAAACTATAGGGGCCGAACCGCCCCTTGACGATGGAGCTGTCGGTGCAGGCCCCTTGCGCCAGGATTACGTCGCGTACCTTGACCTTGGTGTTGAGGCCGCCACAGGTGCCCACCCGGATCAGCGTCTTGCAGCCATAGACATTGATGAGCTCATGCACATAGATCGCGAGCGAAGGCTGCCCCATTCCGCTCGCCTGCACCGAAACCCGCCGGCCGTGATAGGTGCCGGTATAGCCCAGACAATTGCGCACGCTGTTGACCTGCCGCGCATCGGCGAGGAACGTTTCGGCAATCCATTTAGCCCGCAGCGGATCGCCCGGCAGCAGCACGGCATCGGCGTAATCGCCCGGCTTGGCATGATTATGCGGCGTCATCGGTTGCGTCCCTGGCTGGTTTCGGAGACAAAACCCTGCCATCGGCCGCCCCTCCGGGCAAGGCCGGCGGCTTGACGCCGCGTCGGACGCGGCCCATCTAGACGAACAACACGAGGAGCGCGAAACAGCACATGGCCGCCAAGATCTTCATCGATGGGGAAGCTGGAACCACCGGATTGCAGATCCGCGAGCGTTTGCAGGAGCGGCGCGATCTCGAATTGCTCACCATCCCGCCCGAGCGGCGCAAGGATGCGGGCATGCGCGCCCAGCTGCTCAACGAGGCCGATGTGGCCATTCTCTGCCTGCCGGACGATGCCGCCAAGGAAAGCGTCGCGCTGATCGAGAACACCACCACCCGGGTGATCGACGCCTCCACCGCGCACCGGGTGAACCCCGACTGGGCCTATGGCTTTGCCGAGATGGACCGCGCACAAACCAAGGCGATCGCCGAAGCGCGCTTTGTGGCCAATCCCGGCTGCTGGCCTCAAGGCGCCATTGCCGGGCTGCGCCCGCTGATCGCCGCGGGCTTGCTGCCGGCCGATTACCCGGTGACGGTTAATGGCGTGTCGGGCTATTCCGGCGGCGGCCGCCAGATGATCGAGGAATATGAAGCGGCGGGAGCCAGCGCCAGCCACTTCATGCCCTATGGCCTGACCTTCCAGCACAAGCATGTGCCCGAGCTTACCCAATACGGCACCCTTCAGCGCGAGCCGCTGTTCCAGCCGGCCGTTGGCGATTTCGCCCAGGGCATGCTGGTGGCCGTGCCGCTGCAGCTGGGCATTCTGCCCAAGGCGCCGACCGGCAAGCAACTGCATGCCGCTTTGGCCGACCATTACGCTGCCATTCCCGACAGCTTTGTGGACGTGGCGCCCTTCGAGGCCGTGGCCAAGACCCCGGCGCTCGATCCACAGCACCACAACGACACCAACCGCATGACCCTGCACGTCTTTGCCAATGACGATCGCGCCCAGGCGCTGCTCGTGGCGATCTACGACAATCTGGGCAAGGGCGCCTCGGGCGCTGCCGTGCAGAACCTCAACCTTATGCTCGGCGTGGACGCGCGCGAAAGCCTAGCGGCTTAGGGCAAGCTCCCAAACCTGACGGCGGCAGGACCATAACCGCCGCCGCCCCACCCTCGATGTCATCCCGGCCTTGAGCCGGGGCCCATCACGAGATCCCGCCCGCGCCGCCAGGTGCTTCACGGGGGCACCTTCAGCACCTTCCACCAACACCTCAGGATGGATCCCGGCTCAAGGCCGGGATGACAGCTGGCGGGATAAGGCCAGTTCTGAGCCCTGCCAAACGCCGAGAATTCCTTCTTGCAGCCCAAAACCACTCCGCAGGCGTAACCAAGAGTACGCCAGCGAACGGTTTCCCCCCAACTCGACTTGACCCCACCCCCGCTTTCGCGCAAAGACCAGCACAAAGCGAGGTTTTCCGATGGACAAATTCACCACCCTGACCGGTGTTGCGGCGCCATTGCCGATCATCAATATCGACACCGATATGATCATCCCCAAGCAGTATCTGAAAACCATCAAGCGCACGGGTCTGGGCACCGCGCTGTTTTCGGAAATGCGCTACAACGAAGACGGCACCGAAAACCCCGATTTCGTGCTCAATAAGCCGGCCTATCGCGGTGCCAAGATCATCGTGGCCGGCGACAATTTCGGCTGCGGCTCCTCGCGCGAGCATGCCCCTTGGGCGCTCTTGGATTTCGGCATCCGCTGCGTGATCTCGACGAGCTTTGCCGATATTTTCTACAACAACTGCTTCAAGAACGGCATCCTGCCGCTGGTCGTCAGCCCCGAGCAGCTCAAGCTGCTGCTGGACGATGCCGAGCGCGGCTCCAACGCCACCCTGACCATCGATCTGGAAGCACAGACCGTTCAGGGTCCCGATGGCGGCACCATCCATTTCGATATTGATCCCAGCCGCAAGCAGATCCTGCTCGAAGGCCTCGACGATATCGCCGGCACGCTCAAATCCGACCCGTCCATCGCTGGCTTTGAAAGCAAGATGGCCGTGGACCGCCCCTGGCTCTAAGGCTCCCGGCCATGGTGCAGCGCGTTTCTACCGGCTCGCCGTTTGAAACCGACTTTGGCTATTCCCGCGCCGTCCGGCACGGGGACACCGTCTATGTTTCGGGCACCACCGGCTATGACTATGCCAGCATGGTCATGCCCGAGGGCGCGGGCGATCAGGCCCGCAATGCCCTCTCGACCATCGATGCGGCCCTGCGTGAACTGGGCTGCACGATCGCCGACACCGTCCGCGTCGTTTACTACGTAGCAGACCGCTCACATGTCGAGGACGTCGTGGCGGCGGTCGGACCGGTTTTCCGTACGGTCCGCCCCGCCGCTTCCATGCTGATCGTGCAGATGATCGAGCCCGGCATGAAGATTGAAATCGAAGTAACCGCCCGCCTGGGCGCCTCCAACTCTTGAAAGCACAAAATATGGCCACCCATTCCCTCTTCCTCTTGCCCGGCGATGGCATCGGCACCGAGATCATGGTGGAGGTCGAAAAGCTCATTGATTGGACCAATGGCGAGCAGCTGACCGATTTCTCGATCGATACCGGTCTTGCCGGCGGCGCCGCCTATGATCAGCATGGCGTCGCCATCACGGATGCAGACGTGGCCAAGGCGCTCGCGGCTGATGCCGTGCTGTTTGGCGCCGTGGGCGGGCCAAAGTGGGACAATGTCCCTTATGAGCATCGCCCCGAGGCGGCTCTCCTGCGCCTGCGCAAGGAAATGGCCGTTTTTGCCAATCTGCGCCCCGCCATCTGCTACCCCGCCCTGGCCGACGCCTCTTCGCTCAAGCGCGAGCTGGTGGAAGGCCTTGATATCCTCATCGTGCGCGAACTAACGGGCGGCGTTTATTTCGGCGAGCCCAAGGAGATCACCGATCTGGGCAACGGCCAGAAACGCGCCGTCGACACCCAGGTCTACGAGACCTATGAGATCGACCGCATCGCCCGCGTCGCCTTCGATCTCGCCCGTACCCGCCGCGGTCTCGTGCACTCCGCCGACAAGAAGAACGTCATGAAGTCCGGCGTGTTCTGGGATGAAGTCGTGCACCAGGTGCACAAGGACTACTCGGACGTCGAGCTGCGCCATATCCTCGCCGATAACGCCGCCATGCAACTCGTGCGCAATCCCAAGCAGTTCGACGTCATGGTCACCGACAACCTGTTCGGCGATATCCTCTCGGACGTGGCGGCCATGCTGACCGGCTCGCTCGGCATGCTGCCCTCCGCCGCGCTGGGTGCACCCGATCCGGTGACGGGCAAGCGCAAGGCCTTCTACGAGCCCGTGCATGGTTCGGCCCCCGATATCGCCGGCCAGGGCATCGCCAACCCGATCGCCATGATCGCGAGCTTTGCCATGTCCCTACGCTACAGCTTTGGCATGGTGGAACTCGCCGGCAAGGTCGAGGACGCCATCTCGGCCGTGCTCAGCGACGGGTTGCGCACCCGCGACATCGCCCAGGACAACCGCAAGACTGTGGGCACCGAAGAAATGGGCTCGGCCATCCTCGCCAAGCTCAAGGCGTAAAGCCCCCTTCCTCAGCGTTGCACCAAGATCACCCCGGCCTCGCGCCGGGGTTTTTGTTTGTGCCAGCGCACGGCCAAGCCCCACAAACCAAAAACCCCGGCGCTTGCGCACCGGGGTTCTTCTGGCAGTCGCCAAAAGCCGAATTACTCGGCGGCAGCGTCCTCGGCCGGAGCATTGGCAGCAGCGGCCTTGGCGGCCTTTTCCTCGGCGCGCTGGGTGGCCTTCTCGCCGGGCTTGCCCTTGTTGGGGTTGTTGCGCGGATCGCGCTTGGTCAGGCCCGCATTGTCAAGGAAGCGCAGCACGCGGTCGGTCGGCTGGGCGCCAACTTCGAGCCAATGCTTGGCGCGCTCGCCGTTCAGCACGACGCGGTTCTCGGCTTCCTTGTTGAGGAGCGGATTGAACGTGCCCAGCTTTTCGATGAAGCGGCCATCGCGGGGCGAGCGGGCATCGGCAACAACGATGTGGTAGAACGGGCGCTTCTTGGTGCCACCACGAGCCAGACGGAGCTTGAGAGCCATTTTGGTATCCTAGTTTGGTTGAAGGGTTACTTTTTCTTGCCCAGGCCAGGCAGGCCGGGGAAACGGGGAGCACCGCCAAGGCCGGGTAGGCCCGGGGCGGATTTGAGCAGCGAGCCGACATCGGTCGGCAGCTTTTCGGTCAGCTGCGGCTGCACGGAGGGCAGGCCCTGCAACTGCTTGGGATCGATGCCGGCCTGAAGGGCCATGGCTTCGAGTTGTGCGGGATCCATCTTGCTTAGGTCCGGCATGCCGCCCAGCATATTGCCCATCTTGCCGCCGAACATGCCGCCAAGTGCGCCCATGCCGCCCTTGGAGACCTTTTTCATCATATCGGCCATCTGCCGATGCTGCTTGATGAGCTTGTTGATTTCGCTGACTTCCACCCCCGCGCCAGCGGCAATGCGCTTGCGGCGCGAGGCATTGAGCAGGTCAGGCTCCGCCCGCTCCTTCTTGGTCATCGAATTGATGATGGCGACCTGGCGATCAAAGATCTTTTCGTCGACATTGGCGCCGGCCATGGCCTTTTTCATCTGGCCCATGCCCGGCAGCATGCCCATAAGGCCACCCATGCCGCCCATCTTTTTCATCTGCAGCAGCTGGTTGCGCAGATCTTCGAGGTCAAAGGAGCCCTTTTTGAGCTTCTTGGCCATCTTCGCGGCGTCTTCGGCCGACACATGCTCTGCGGCGCGCTCGACGAGGGAGACGATGTCCCCCATCCCCAGGATCCGGTCGGCAATGCGCGAGGGATGGAAATCCTCGAGCGCATCCATCTTTTCGCCCACGCCGATCAGCTTGATCGGCTTGCCGGTGGCGGCACGCATCGAAAGCGCAGCGCCCCCGCGGCCATCGCCATCGACGCGGGTAAGGACGATACCCGTGACATCGAGCCGCTCATCGAACGAGCGCGCCACATTGATCGCGTCCTGACCGGTCAGGGCATCGACGACCAACAGGATTTCGTGTGGATTGGCAATCGACTTGATCTGGGTCGTTTCGACCATCAGCTCTTCATCGATATGGGTGCGACCGGCGGTATCGAGCACCAGCACATCAAAGCCACCCAGCCGGGCTTCGCGCGCGGCGCGGCGCGCGATCTCGACCGGGGTTTCGCTGGCGACGATCGGCAAGGTGGCAACGCCCACCTGCTCGCCCAACACGCGCAGCTGCTCCATGGCAGCGGGGCGGCGGGTATCGAGCGAGGCCAGCAGCACCTTCTTTTTCTGCCGGTCCTTGAGGCGCTTGGCGATCTTGGCTGTGGTCGTGGTCTTGCCCGAGCCCTGCAGACCCACCATCAGGAGGGTTACGGGCGCAGGGGCATTGAGATCGATCGCGACGGCGTCCTCGCCCAGCACGGCAACGAGCTGGTCGTGGACGATCTTGACCACTTGCTGGCCGGGCGTGACCGAACGGGTGACTTCGGCGCCCACCGCGCGCTCGCGCACCTGTTCCACAAAGGCACGCACCACTTCGAGCGACACGTCGGCTTCGATCAGCGCGCGGCGAATCTCGCGCAGCGCCACATCGACATCGGCAGCGTTGAGCGCACCGCGCCCTCGCAGTCCCTCGAAGATCTTGCCAAGCCGGTCTGAAAGGCTCTCGAACATGAACTTGTCCTTTATTCTCTTCGGGTGATCCGAGGAGAGATAAGATCCATCAGCCCAAACGCCAAACCCACCCGCGGGCGCAACGCGCTGGCGGATGGTGGCCTCCGGGATCGTTTTATACCACTTGGGGTCCCGGTCGGCGGATCAGGTACGGCCTGATGAATGGGTGCTGCATAGAGTTTTCACGCCTCCGAGTCAAGGAAAGCCCGGCCTGCGCCCCTTTAGCGGCTGGACGCCCGGCGCTCCGCTGGCCATAAGGGCGCCATCCCGATTAACTGGATCCACCCATGCCGATTGCCGTTGTCAGCTGGAACATCAACTCGGTGCGCTTGCGCCTGCCCATGGTGCTCGACTTTCTCAAGCAATATAGCCCCGATGTGCTGATGCTCCAGGAGATCAAGTGCACCGAGGACCAGTTCCCACGCGTGGCCTTTACCGAAGCTGGCTATCCCCACCATGCGGTGCATGGGCAAAAGGGCTATCATGGCGTCGCCATCATTTCTCGCTTCCCGCTCACCGACATTGCCACCCGGCAGTTTTGTGACATCGATCACTCCCGCCACATCTCGGCCCGGCTCGACTGGGGCAGTGGACCGGTGACCCTCCACAACTTCTATATTCCGGCCGGCGGGGACGAGCCCGATGCCGAGATCAACATCAAGTTCAAGCACAAGCTCGATTTCCTCGACGAAATGGCGCTCTGGTTTGCCGAACCGCAGTTCGCTCAGGGCCAGCTCATCGCCGGTGACTTCAACGTCGCCCCGCACGAGAACGACGTGTGGAGCCACAAGCAGATGCTCAAGGTCATCAGCCACACCCCTGCCGAAACCGAGCGGCTCGACGCGCTGCTGGCCGGCGGACACGGCTGGGTGGACCTGATCCGCAAGCACGTGCCCTATGACCAGAAGCTGTTTTCCTGGTGGAGCTATCGCGGGCTCGACTGGGAGAAAAGCAACCGCGGTCGCCGACTTGACCACATCTGGGCCACCGCAGACGTGGCCGCCCATTGCTCGGGGGCCGAGATCATCAAGCCGGCGCGCGGCTGGACGGAAAAGCCCTCTGACCACGTGCCGGTGATCGCCCAGTTTGGCCTGTGACGCCTAGCGCTTGAACTTGTTGCGAATGGGCTGCAGCGCTTCGAGATAGCTGCCAAGGTCGGCCTGGATGCGCTCGGCCACGCGCTGTGCCAGCACTGGGGACTGCTGCACCAGCTTCATGAAAGCGTGCCGCGGCACGAAAAACACCTGGGCTTCGGTCAAAGCAGTGATGGTGACGGGACGAGGTTTGGCCAGGATCAGCGCCATGGCAGAAACAACGCTGCCGGGCTCATCGATTGTATAGGGGGCCGAGCCGTCGCCTTGTGGCGCCACCTGCAGGACTCCCTCGAGCAGCACAAAGGCGCCGCTCGGAATCTCGCCGGCCCGGTACAGCACCTGATCGGCGCCGAAATGCTGCTGGTCGCCGGCAAAGGCCAGCATGCGCCGCTGCTCGTCGTCGCACATTTCCAGGAACTCGGCCCGCGCCAACATCGCGGCCGTTTCGTCCATAATATCGCCCTATCCAACAAATCAGCGGGTCGCCCGGTCGGTCCGAAGCGGTTCGCCAAGCTATAGGGCAATTCGGCTCCCGCTTTGAACCCCCTTTAGCGCCAATGGGCTAGGGGACGAGGCGATAGCCCCCTTCTTCGGTCACCAGGAGCCGGGCATGAGACGGGTCACGCTCGATTTTCTGGCGCAAGCGATAGATGTGGGTTTCGAGCGTATGGGTGGTCACGCGGTTGTTGTAGCCCCACACCTCCTTGAGCAGCACATCCCGGGTGATGGTTTTAGGACCCTGCCGGTAGAGATATTTGAGGATCGAAGTTTCCTTGTCGGTCAGGCGCACCTTGCCCCCGTCATTGGCTTCGAGCATTTTGGCCGCCGGCTGGAAGCTATAAGGCCCGATGGTGAACACCGCGTCCTCGCTTTGGTCGTGCTGGCGCAGCGCGGAGCGAATGCGCGCCATCAACACGGGAAAGCGGAAGGGCTTGGTCAGATAGTCATTGGCGCCCGATTCAAGCCCTTTGATCTGGTCGGCATCGCTGGTCTGCCCCGTCAGCATCAGGATCGGGCTCTTGAAGCCCTCCTGGCGCAGGATCTTGACCGCCTCGCGTCCATCCATGTCGGGAAGGCCGACATCGAGGATCATGAGGTCAATATTGTTTTCGCGGGTGGCCTTGAGCGCATCATTGGCGCTGGCAGCCTGGACGATCTCGAATTCCCGTTCGTCTTCGAGTTGATCCACCATGGTCTGGCGCAGATCCGCATCGTCATCGACCAGAAGAATGCGGCGCTTGTTCATGAATTCGCTCCGGACTTGGACCAGGGCGAGTGCAAACGGCTGCCTGCAGAAAGGCAAAGGGCCGGTCACGTCGCCGTTACGGTGATAAGCAACGGAACACGACGCCCAGAAGTTGCAGTGCGGGCACAAAGCGGCGCAAGTTTATCTCCTGCTAACCATTTGCGGCGGCTAGGCAAGCGGCGGTCGGGCCCCAAACAAGGCCGAGCCCACCCGCACATCGGTGGCGCCCATGGCGATGGCTGTCTCGAAGTCCCCGCTCATGCCCATGGACAGGCGCGACACCCCGGCCGCCCGGCCCAGCGTGGCCAGATGAGCAAAATAAGGGCCTGGCGGCACGCCATCGGGCGGAATGCACATCAACCCCACCACATCGAGCCCATGCACGCTCCGGCAGCGCTCCACAAAGGCTACGGCTTCGGCCGGCGCAATGCCGCTCTTTTGTGGTTCTTCCCCGATATTGACCTGCACATAGCAGGGCAACCGCCGCTCTGCGCGCGCCATTTCTGCGGCCAGCACTTGCGCGAGGTTGTCGCGGTCCACGCTCTGGATCACGTCGAACAACCCAACCGCCTCGCGCGCCTTGTTGGTTTGCAGCGGCCCGATCAGATGCAGTTCCACATCGGCAAAACGCTCGCGCAGCGCCGGCCACTTGTTCTTGGCTTCCTGCACACGGTTCTCCCCGAACACCCGCTGCCCCGCCTCGAGAAAGGGGGCGATCGCTTCGGCATCGAAGGTCTTGGACACCGCCACCAGCTTAACCTCGGCCAGCCTAGGCTCGAAGCGCGCCTGCGCCCGCGCGATGCGATCGCGGATTTCGGCCAGCCGCGCCGGCGCGTCCACTGCAGTCTCGCTCACGCTTTTGCCCTGTTGCTGTTGACCTGAGGGGTGATTTCTGATGATGGTCCGGTAGCCAAAATCCCCAATAAACGCAAGCAGCTTCGCCCTTTCGGCAGACTGCGCATTTGCCCCCAAGGACTGATAGATTGAGCGGCGAACGCTATAATCCGCGCGAAATGGAACCGCACTGGCAGCAGGTCTGGGACCAGCGCCAAAGCTTTGTGACCTCCAATGATGACCCGCGCGAGCCCTACTACGTGCTCGAAATGTTCCCCTATCCCTCGGGGCGCATCCATATGGGGCACGTGCGCAACTACGCCATGGGCGATGTGGTCGCGCGCTATCACCGGGCCCGCGGCAAGAATGTGCTGCACCCCATGGGCTGGGACGCCTTTGGCCTGCCGGCGGAAAACGCCGCCATCGAGCGCAAGACCCATCCCGGCACGTGGACTCGCGCCAATATCGCGACCATGAAGGGCCAGCTCAAATCCATGGGCCTGTCCATCGACTGGACGCGCGAATTCGCCACCTGCGAGCCCGAATACTACAAGCACCAGCAGGCCATGTTCATCGACATGATGGCGGCGGGCCTCGTGACCCGCAAGCAAAGCAAGGTGAACTGGGACCCCGTCGACATGACCGTGCTCGCCAATGAGCAGGTGATCGATGGCAAGGGCTGGCGCTCGGGCGCCGTCGTGGAACAGCGCGAGCTGACCCAGTGGTTCTTCAAGATCTCCGACTTCGCCGAAGAGCTGCTCGAAGCGCTTGATGGCCTGACCGAGTGGCCCGAAAAAGTGCGCACCATGCAGCGCAACTGGATCGGCCGCTCCGAAGGCCTGCGCCTGCTGTTCGAGATGGTGCCCAACAACACCGTCAATGCCGGCAGCATCGAGGTCTTCACCACCCGCCCCGACACCATTTTCGGCGCCTCCTTTGTCGCCCTTTCTCCCGATCATCCCCTGACGGCGGAATTGGCGCGCAGCAATCCGGCGCTGGCCGAGTTCGTTGAGGAGACCCGGCGCCTCGGCACGGCAACCGAAACCATCGAGAAAGCGGAAAAAAAGGGCGTCTTCACCGGTCTTCAGGTCAAGCACCCCGTGCTGGACGGCCAGGCCCTGCCGGTCTATGTCGCCAATTTCGTGCTGATGGACTATGGCACCGGCGCCATTTTCGGCTGCCCGGCCCATGACCAGCGCGACCTCGATTTCGCGCGCAAATACGACCTGCCGGTGATCCCGGTCGTGCTGCCACCCGACGCCGATGCGGGCAGCTTCGCCATTGGCGATGAAGCCTATGTTGACACTGGTCACATCTTCAACTCGGGCTTCCTCTCCGGCCTCTCCATCACCGAAGCCAAGGCCGCCGCAGCGCAGTTCTTTGCCGAGCGCACCGTTGACGGCAAGCCGCAGGGCAAGGTCGAGGTCAATTATCGCCTGCGCGATTGGGGCGTCTCGCGCCAGCGCTATTGGGGCTGTCCGATCCCGGTGATCCATTGCGAGGTCTGCGGCACCCTGCCCGTCCCCAAAAAGGACCTGCCGGTGGTGCTCCCCGAGGATGTCACCTTCGACAAACCCGGCAATGCGCTCGATCATCACCCGACTTGGAAGCACGTGCCCTGCCCGCAATGCGGCGGCCCCGCCCGGCGCGAAACCGATACCATGGACACTTTCGTGGACAGCTCCTGGTATTATGCCCGCTTCACCGCGCCTCAGGCCGAAACCCCGACCGTCCCCGACATCGCCAATCGTTGGTTGCCGGTGGATCAGTATATCGGTGGCGTCGAGCACGCGATCCTGCACCTGCTGTATTCGCGCTATTTTACCCGCGCGATGAAGGCGACCGGCCATGTGGGGCTCGATGAGCCGTTCAAGGGCCTCTTCACCCAGGGCATGGTCACCCACGAAACCTATCGCTCGGCTGCGGGCGAATGGGTCGCCCCGGTGGACGTCGTGCTCGAAACCAGCGGTGAAACCCGCTCCGCCACCCATCTCGAAACCGGCGCGCCGATCAGCATCGGCTCGGTCGAAAAGATGAGCAAATCCAAAAAGAACGTGGTGGATCCCGACGAGATCGTTGCCACCTATGGTGCCGATACTGCACGCTGGTTCATGCTCTCGGACTCCCCGCCCGAGCGCGACGTGCAGTGGACCGAAGCCGGCGTCGAAGGCGCCAGCCGGTTCCAGCAGCGCATCTGGCGCCTGGTGGGCGATACGGTGGCCCTGCGCGCCCAGTCGCAGGACCTGGCTCCTGTTGCCGCGGACGAAGAAGCCATTGCCCTTCGCCGTGCCGCCCACCGCGCGGTGCAGCAGGTCGCAGACGACATCGAAGGCCTCCGCTTCAACCGCGCTGTCGCCCAGATCTATGAGCTGACCAATGCTCTCGTACGCTCCTCGGGTCTGGTATCGGCCGCTCCCGCAGCGCGCCTCGCGGCGCTCGAGGAAGGGGTTGGCTACCTTGTGCAGCTGATCGCCCCGATGATGCCGCACCTGGCAGAAACCTGCTGGCAGGCACTGGGCCGCGACGGTCTCGTGGCCGATGCACCCTGGCCCCAGGTCGATCCGGCGCTCCTCGTGGACAATGACGTAGTCATGCCCATCCAGGTCAACGGCAAGCGGCGTGGTGAAATCACCGTAGCCAAGGGCACCGCCGCCGCCGAGATCGAGCGCATGGTCTTGTCACTCGAAGCGATTGCCCGCATGCTGGAGGGCAAGACACCGCGCAAGATCGTCGTGGTGCCGGACAGGATCGTCAATGTCGTGGTCTAGCCCACTCCGGAGCGCATTGCTCGCTCTTGGCCTTGTCGCTGCTGCGGCCACCCTGGGTGGCTGCAGCTTCTCGCCGGTCTATGGGCAAGCCAATGCGGCGCGGGTCGAGCAGTTTGCCCTGAGCTTTGCCAAGCCGGGCAACCGGCTTGAGCAAATCATCTACCAGGAGCTGGCCGAAAGCTTCAGCAATTCGGCCACTGCCACACCCCGCGAGGCCCGCGTCAGCCTCGCCGTAACCTATGCCGATGCGGCGCTGTCGCAAACCGGCAGCCCCTACAAGCCGCTCGAAGTGACCATCACCGGCACCCTGACCGTGGCAGCCCTGCCCGGTGGCAAGCCGATCGTGCTGACCCGCACGGCGACAGCGAGCTTCACCAAGAATGATCAGGTTCTGGCCGATCGCATGGCCGGCACCGAAGCCGCCGAACGCGCGGCCCAATCGGTCGCCGAGTCACTGCGTCTCGGGCTCCTGGCCGTCCTGTCGCGCTAGATGAGCGCGCTCAAGGCTCATGAGGTCGCGCGCTATCTCGCCCGGCCCGACCTCCGCGAGGGCATTTTTCTTGTCTACGGGCCCGACACCGGGCTCGTTCGCGAAACCGCGCACACCCTGATGCGCCGCCTGAGCGGCGATGATCCCGAAGCCGCCGATGTGATCGTGCTCGACAGCGCCCAGCTCGATGCCGATCCCTCGCTCTTGGTTCTCGAAGCGCGGAGCACGTCGCTCTTTGGCGGCAAGCGCATCATCCGGGTCCGGGGGGCTGGCAAGAACCTCGTCATGGCGCTGACACAGCTGCGAGATGATCCCGGCGGCTCCGCCATCGTGCTCGAAGCCGGCAATCTGGCCCCGCGGGACGCCCTGCGGGCCCTTGTGGAAGCAGCCAAGCTCGGTCGCGCCCTGCCCTGCTATGCCGATACGGACGAGACCCTTTCGGCGCTGATCCGTGAAACCTTCAACGCCCAGGGCATCCGGGCTGATGGGGACGTAGTCTCCACACTGCTCGAAATCCTGGGCAATGATCGCGAAGTCACCCGGCGCGAGCTCGACAAGCTCAGCCTTTACGCTGCCGCCAGCAAGCAGTTGACGCGCGAAGACGTGCTGCGCCTCTGCGCCGATAATGGCGCTCTCGTCATTGATGCGATCATCGATGCAACTGCTGGCGGTCACGCCGAGCGGCTGGAACTGACGCTTAATCGAGCTTTGAGCGGCGCCGTTGATCCGCAGCGGCTGCTCGCAACGGCGACCATTCACTTCGCCAATCTGCGGCGCTGGCGCACCGAAGTCGACAAGGGCCGCAGCCCCCGCGATGTCCTGGATAGCTTGAAGCCCAAGCCGCATTTCTCGCGCCGCTCAAGCCTGGAGCAGCAGCTGCGGCTTTGGTCCGACACTGCACTGGGCACGGCGCTGGAGCGGCTGCTGCTCGCCACCGGCGAGTCGCGCCGTCGCCCGGCCTTGGCCGAACCGGTGCTGCGCCGTGCTTTGCTGAGCATCTGCACGGCGGCCGCAAGCCATTAAAGCCTAGTTCCCGGCGCCAGTCAGCCGATGGCAAATGCCGTCGAGTTGTTCCATGGTCTTGTAGCGAATCTCGATCTTGCCGCCCTTGTCGCCATGATTGAGCGACACCGATAGGCCCAGCGCGTCCGACAAACGTCGCTCCAGCGACACCGTATCGCTGTCGCGCTCGGTTGGCGTGCTGCGCTTCTTGGGCGCAACCTCACGCTGTTGGCTCAACGCCTCGGCCTCACGCACGGAAAGGCCTTCATCCACGATCTGCCGCGCCAGTCTGGCCGGATCTTCCGCCGTGATCAGAGTGCGGGCATGGCCCGCGGTCAAATCGCCGCTCGAGACCATCTCCTTGACGTCTTCGGGTAGGCGAAGCAGCCGCAGCGTATTAGCGACATGCGAGCGGCTCTTGCCGATCACCTGGGCCAGATCCTGCTGGGTATATTCGAACTGCTCCATCAGCTGGCCATAGCCCATGGCCTCTTCAAGCGGATTGAGATCGGCCCGCTGCACGTTCTCGATGATGGCGAGCTCGAGGGCTTCCTTGTCCCCGACCTCCCGCACGATCACCGGCACATCATGCAGCCCCGCCTTTTGGGCGGCCCGCCAGCGGCGTTCACCGGCGATGATCTCGAACAGATGCGGATCTTCGCTCGGGCGCACCAGCAGCGGCTGCATGATGCCCTTTTCGCGAATGGAATTCGTCAGCTCTTCGAGCTGATCGGCATTGAAGGTGCGACGGGGGTTGGACCGATTGGCAATGATAAATTCGACCGGGAGGCGCTTCGTCCCCTGCATATCGGTGACGCGATTGCCTTCCATCGTCGCCATGTCGCCGATCAAAGCCGCAAGCCCGCGGCCGAGCCGCGTTGGTTTATCGTTCATTAACGCTCTCCTAAGCCGCGTTGAGCTGGCGCTCGCGCCGAATAACTTCAGTGGCCAGCCGCAGATAGGCCTGGCTGCCCGCACATTTCAAATCATAGAGCAAAGCGGGTTTACCGTACGATGGCGCTTCACTCAGGCGCACATTGCGCGGGATCACGGTGTCATACACCAGTTCCCCCATTTCGCTGCGCACATCATGCAGCACTTGCTCGGACAAATTGTTGCGGCGATCGAACATCGTCATCACCACGCCTTGGATCGAGAGGCGCGGATTAAGCGTCGAGCGGATCTGCTCGATGGTCTGCAGCAGCTGGCTTAAACCCTCAAGCGCAAAGAACTCGCATTGCAGCGGCACCAGCACGGCGTCGGCGGCCACCAGCGAATTGATCGTCAAGAGGTTCAGCGAGGGCGGGCAGTCAATCAGCACATAGCTGATCGCCTGGTCATTGATCTTGAGGTCACCCAGAGCTTTGAACGCGTTGCGCAGCTTGAAGGCGCGGTCTGCCTGCGCGGCAATGGTCAGCTCGACGCCAAGCAAGTCCATGGTGGATGGAACGATCGCCACATTGGGAACGCTGGTCAAAACAGCCGACTCGACCACGGTCGCTTCGCCCACCAGCAGGTCGTAGGCGGAAATCTCGCGTTCGTTGCGGGCGATACCAAGACCGGTGGAAGCATTGCCCTGTGGATCGAGGTCCACGATCAGCACGCGTTCGCCAATGGCAGCGAGAGCGGTGGCCAGGTTGATGGCGGTTGTAGTTTTACCCACGCCGCCTTTCTGGTTCGCCAATGTGAGAATACGGGGTGCCAAATTCGCCTCCAGTACACCGCTGCTAGCGAGATCTCAGTCCAGTGAGTTCAAGCAGCACGCCATGCGGATCAGTGTCGCTTCGCGCTACTACCACGTCGAACGCCCATAAAGCACGCGATTCGCTGATCTCTTCACCATATTCGCGGCCTTTGTGCAGCAGTGCACGGGTGTTGCGGCCGAAGAACGGCTGCATCATGCCGCAGAGCTGCGGTAGTGCCGCCAAGGCGCGTGAAGTGATCACGTCGGGAACCGCTGTTTCACGTGAATCAATCTCGTTGCTGCGCTTGGGAATCACGGTGACTGCCAGACCAAGCTCACGCGCAACGGTGCGCAGGAAGCTTACCTTGCGGCCTGTGGGCTCAACCAGGGTGAACTGCGCCGGGGTGTCCTTCAGCGCGATCGCCATTGGCAAAGCTGGCAGTCCGCCGCCGCTGCCGAGATCGAGAAACTTCCGGTCTTCCGCCCGAACAAGAGCCAAGGTTTGCAGACTATCGGCAAAGTGGCGCGTCCAGACCTGGTCCAGTGTTTCACGTGAAACCAGATTCTGCACCGCCTGCCAGCGCCGCAACAGCCCCTCATAAGCTTGCAGATCGGCCTCTACTTCGGCCCGACTACGAGAAAAATACTGGGCGTAGCGTTCTATACTGCTGTTAGGCACTGGCACGATGCCTCACATCCCCGCGTCGGATAGCAGCCAGAACCAGGGTGATCGCGGCGGGGGTGACGCCATCCACCGCTTGCGCTTGGGCAATGGTCTGCGGCCGCGCCGAGTCAAGCTTCTGGCGCAGCTCACTCGATAGACCCGGCAGCGTCTGATAATCGAAATTATCGGGAATGCTGCGCTGCTCGTCCCGACGCACCGCCTCGATGTCCTTGCGCTGCCGATCCAGATACACGGCATATTGCGCGTCCACCACCAGTTGCTCGAGCGTCGGTGCGGCAATGGTATCCAGCTCCGGCCAAAGCTTGCGCACATCATCGAAGGCGATGTCCGGATAAGACAACAGCTCAAAGGCAGAGCGAGATTGCCCATCGGCATTCACCGCAATCCCGGCCTTTCGTGCCACTGTGGGGCTGACGCGCAGGGTATGCAGCAGCGACCGGCCCGTAGTCAGGGCTGCGGCCTTTTCCTCGAACAGCTGCGAGCGCTGCTCACCCACGAGCCCGCACTCGATCCCCAGCTTGGTTAGGCGCTGATCGGCATTGTCGGCGCGCAGGTGCAGGCGGAACTCCGCCCGCGACGTGAACATGCGATAGGGTTCGGTCACGCCGCGGGTAACCAAATCATCAACCATGACCCCGATATAGCTTTCGGTACGCGAGAGGACCAGTGGCGCACGACCCTGGACTGCCGCGGCAGCATTAGCACCGGCTAGCAGGCCCTGCCCCCCGGCCTCCTCATAGCCGGTCGTGCCGTTGATCTGCCCGGCCAGGTACAATCCGGGCTGACGCTTCAGTTCCAGCGTGGCGCGCAGCTCACGCGGATCGACATAATCATATTCAATTGCATAGCCTGGGCGAACAATCCGCACTTGCTCCAGCCCCGGCATGGAGCGCAGGAAAGCCGCTTGCACGTCCTCTGGCAACGAGGTCGACAGCCCATTGGGATAAACCGTCGTGTCGTCCAGACCTTCTGGCTCCAGGAAGATCTGGTGACTGTCGCGATCGGCAAAGCGGACGATCTTGTCCTCGATGGAGGGGCAATAACGCGGGCCACGGCTCTGGATGCGGCCGGAATACATCGCTGAGCGATGCAGGTTCTCGGATATGATGCGATGCGTGTCGGCTGTGGTACGAGTGATATGGCATTCCACCTGCGGCGTCGTGATCGCAGCCGTGAGCATGGAAAAGGGCTCGGGTGGCGTGTCGCCCGGTTGGGCTTCCAGCTGCTGGTAATCAATGGTCGTACCGTCGAGGCGCGCTGGCGTGCCGGTTTTGAGGCGGCCAAGCTGCACACCGAGTTGCTCCAGCCGCGCTGACAACCCAAGCACCGGCCCTTCCCCGAACCGCCCCGCCGGCGTGGTTTCTTCACCCCGATGGATCAAGCCCCGCAAGAACGTGCCGGTGGTCAGCACCACGCTTTTGGTGCTGAAACGACGCCCATCGAGAAGCACTACCCCCGACACCTTGCCGTCAGCGTCGACGCTGACGTCATCGACTTCACCCTCGATGACCTGCAGGTTCGTCTGCGCCGTAATGGCTGCCTGCATAGCCTGGCGATACAGCTTGCGATCTGCTTGGGCGCGCGGCCCACGCACCGCCGGGCCTTTGCGGCGATTGAGCACCCGGAACTGGATGCCGGCGGCGTCGGCAACGCGGCCCATCAAGCCGTCGAGCGCATCGATCTCGCGCACCAGGTGTCCCTTGCCCAAGCCGCCGATGGCCGGATTGCAGCTCATCTCGCCAATGGTGGCAAACCGATGGGTGATCAGCGCCGTCGGCACACCCATGCGGGCTGAGGCGGCCGCGGCCTCACAGCCGGCATGGCCCCCGCCCACCACGATCACTCCGAACTCAGTCATTCCGCAAACTCCAATACCCCGTGAAGCAATGTTCCACGTGAATCATTGCCGGCATCGCACAGCCCGGCTTATTTGCCGATACAGAAGCTCGTGAACAGGCGATCCAGCACCATTTCCGGATCGAGCCGGCCCACCAGCCGCTCCAGGGCACTCGACGCCAGCCGCAACTGCTCAGCCGCCAGTTCGGGTTCTTCGAGCAGCCGCATGGCCAAACCCAGTGCTTCCCGTGCCGCCACCAAGGCTGCGCGATCGCGCTCGCGGCTCAACAGCGCCGGCTCGCCGCCGGTGTAATCTTGCCCTAAGTCAGCGAGGCGCTGCAACAACTGCTCAACGCCGCTGCCATCCAGCGTCGACACAGCCACATCAGCATTTGGGCTCACCTGGCCCAGATCGGCCTTAGTGCTGACCCGCAGCAATGGCGCCAAATCTGCCGGGGGCTCAACGGGCTCGATGTCCGGCGCCTCAAGCCAGAGCACGAGGTCGGCACTCTGCATGGCTTGACGGGCCCGGCGAATGCCTTCTGCTTCGGCCTTGCTGTCGGTGTCGCGCAACCCCGCGAGATCGAGCAGCACGAATAGCTGCCCACCAATATCAAGCGGCACTTCGCGCACATCGCGCGTCGTGCCCGCTTCATCGGTGACAATGGCAATGTTCGAACGCGCCAAGGCATTGAGCAGACTGGACTTTCCCACATTTGGGGGGCCGGCCAGCGCCACGCGAATACCCTCGCGCACGATCCGGCCATGCTCGACGCTGCTCAGCGTTTGGGCGATATCTTGATCGAGTGCCGCGATGCTCTGACCAAACCCTTCCGGCAGCGCTTCCCCGACATCGCCCTCGTCGGAAAAATCGAGCCGTGCTTCGATCTCGGCCCGCAGATCGAGCAATTGCTCGCGCCAGTCGCCAATCTTGCTGCTGAGCCCGCCTTCGAGCCGCGCCAGCGCCTGGCGACGCTGGTTCTCGGTTTCGGCTTCCAAAAGGTCGCCGAGCCCTTCGACTTCGACGAGATCGAGCTTGCCGTTCTCGAAGGCGCGCCGGGTGAACTCACCAGCTTCGGCGAGGCGTGCCCCCTGCTCCACGAGTAATTTGAGAATGGCGCGCACGCCGGCCGGCGATCCATGCACCTGCAATTCGGCGCAATCTTCGCCGGTAAAGCTCCTGGGGCCCAGGAAAAACGCCACGAGACCCCGATCGAGTGCCGTGCCGGCACCAATGCTGCGCAAGGTAAGCTGCCGCGGCTTGGGCAAGACGCCTGTCACCGCCAGGAGCAGCTCTTGCACGGCGGGTCCCGAGAGCCGGATCACCGCCACGCCCGAAGGCGTCGCGCCGGACGACAATGCTACGATCGTATCGCCCAGGAGCATCGATCCACCCTCGCCCCGCGGCTCAGGTATTCATCGAATCAAAGAAATCCGAATTGGTCTTGGTCTGGCGGATCTTGTCGGTGAGGAATTCCATGGCATCGATCGTGCCCATGGGCGTGAGGATCCGGCGCAGCACATACATCTTCTTGAGGATGTCGGCTTCCACCAGCAGCTCTTCCTTGCGGGTGCCAGACTTGGTGATGTCGAGTGCGGGGAAGATGCGCTTGTCCGCGACCTTGCGATCAAGGATGATTTCGGAGTTGCCCGTGCCTTTGAATTCTTCAAAGATCACTTCGTCCATGCGCGAGCCGGTATCGATCAGCGCCGTCGAAATGATGGTCAGCGAACCGCCATCCTCGATGTTGCGCGCCGCACCGAAGAAGCGCTTGGGGCGCTGCAGGGCATTGGCATCCACGCCGCCGGTCAGAACCTTGCCCGAGCTTGGCACGACGGTGTTGTAGGCGCGGCCAAGGCGGGTGATGGAATCGAGGAGAATCACCACGTCGCGCTTGTGCTCGACGAGGCGCTTGGCTTTTTCGATCACCATTTCGGCCACCTGAACGTGGCGGCTGGCGGGCTCGTCAAAGGTCGAGGAGATGACTTCGCCCCGAACCGAGCGCTGCATGTCGGTCACTTCTTCGGGCCGTTCGTCGATCAGCAGCACGATTAGATAGCATTCGGGATGGTTGGTGGCGATCGACTGCGCGATGTTCTGCAGCAGCACGGTCTTGCCGGTGCGCGGGGGTGCGACGATCAGAGCGCGCTGCCCTTTGCCCAGCGGTGCCACGAGATCGAGCACCCGCGCCGAGCGATCGCGAACCGTGGGGTCCGGCAATTCCATGCGCAGCCGCTCTTCGGGGTAAAGCGGGGTCAGATTGTCGAAGTTGACCTTGTGGCGCACCGCCTCAGGATCTTCGAAATTGATGGTGTTGACCTTGACCAGGGCGAAATAGCGCTCGCCTTCCTTGGGGGAGCGAATCTGGCCTTCCACCGTATCGCCGGTGCGCAGGCCGAAGCGGCGGATCTGCGAGGGGCTGATATAGATATCGTCCGGACCCGGCAGGTAGTTGGCATCGGGCGACCGCAAGAAACCGAAGCCATCGGGAAGAACTTCCACCACGCCTTCGCCAGTAATATCGACTTCGCGCTCCGCCAACTGCTTGAGAATGGCGAACATCAACTCCTGCTTGCGCATGGTCGATGCATTTTCAACTTCGTGTTCTTCTGCGAACACAAGAAGTTCGGCCGGAGATTTGGCCTTGAGCTCGCTGAGCTTCATATTCTGCATGTAGAGGATGACCCTGCGGGAAATCGAAAAGGCGGAGAGGAGGGGGGTGTAAGGCCCCGCAAGCAACCTGGGCGGTCGCGAAGGCGCGGAAGCACTTCGTTTCAGATAGCCCGGCTTGCCGCTTATTTCAAGCGACAAGCGCGCTGCAATGGCGTTTTTCGCGCCCGAACGGCTAGAACGGCCGCACGATCACGGCAATGACGATGCCGATCATCAAGACCGTCGGCACTTCATTGATGATGCGGAAGTAGCGCTGCGGCTTGGTGTTGGCGTCCGTGGCAAAGTTCTTGGTGTGGCGAACGAGAATGCCATGGCACGCCGTCAGCCCGATCACAAACGCCGCCTTGAGCCACGGCCAACCCTGGCTCCAGTCGACCGCGCCCATATGGATCATCCATAGTCCGAAGACGAAAGCGGCGATCATGGCGGGGTTGATGATCCCCTTGAGCAGCCGCCGCTCCATGATCTTGAAGGTTTCCGATTGCTCCGTGCCCGGGGTGGTGACGGAGTGATAAACGAACAAACGCGGCAGATAGAGCATGCCCGCCATCCAGGCGATAACGGCAATCACATGCCCCGCTTTAACCCATTCATACATGCCCGCTACCCGTTCTTGACCAGCTCGACCAACCGCTCGACATGGGCGATCGGCGTTTGCGGCACAATGCCGTGCCCCAGATTGAAGATATGCGGACGATCGGCAAAGGCGGCGATGATCTGGCGCGCCCGCTCTTCCATCTGCGGGCCACCGGCAACCAGCCGCAGCGGATCAAGATTGCCTTGGACCGCCATCCCGGGTGGCACCGCGTTCTGGGCAAAGCCGAGCGGAGTGGAATAATCCAGACCCACGGCATTCACCCCCGTCGCGGCGACATAGGCGGCGGTGTTGCCGGCCGCGCCACGGGGAAAGCCGATGATCGGCGCATTGGGCACGCGCTGGCGTACGCCTTCGACGATCCGCCGATTGGGTTCAATCACCTGTGTGCGGAACGCTTCTTCGTCGAGATTAAGGGCCCAGCTTTCAAACAGCTGCACCACATCGGCGCCCGCTTGAAATTGCGCCACGAGATAATCGATGCTGGCTTGTACCAGGATGTCGATCAAAGCCGCAAAGGCCGCCGGCTCCTGCAGCGCAAACAACCGCGCCGCCGCCTGATCGGGCGAACCGCGTCCGCCGATCATATAAGTGGCCACGGTCCAGGGCGAACCGCAAAAGCCGATCAGCGTCTTGTCGGCGGGCAGTTCGTGCTTGAGGCGCCGCAAGGTTTCAAACACCGGCGCCAGATGCTCGAGCACCCGTTCCGGACGAAGTTGACCCAGGGTCTGCGCGGTGATGGGCTCGAGCAGGGGGCCTTCGCCTTGTTCAAAGCGAACCGATTGTCCCAGCGCATCGGGCACGACAAGAATGTCCGAAAACAAAATCGCTGCGTCGAGCGGGAACCGACGTAGGGGCTGCAGCGTCACTTCCACAGCCAGATCGGGCGAATAGCACAGATCAAGGAAACCTTTGGAGCGGGCGCGCACTTCCCGATACTCGGGGAGATAGCGTCCAGCCTGGCGCATGATCCAGATCGGGGGTCGTGCCTGTCGCTCACCGAGTACGGTGGCGAGAAGAGGCTTGAGGGCCACTTGGCTCACAGCGACTTTCCCTTCCAAACCCCTGAAAAGACTCTTGTTCTTAGTATCTCTATTATCATTGCGGTGTTTTGCTCTAATTCACGGGCATCCACAATCGCTGTGGTGGCGACACAGTTACGCAGGATTGCGGCGGCGAGGCTGTGAATCCAAATCAGCGGCGTTGCTTTGAGGGCCGATGCGCAAAAGGTTAACGCGGCGTTAACCCGCGGACTCCCAGAGTCAAGCCAAAGGTTAAGGCTGTGTAAACCTGCCTCGCCGGCGGCTGGAGGGCAAAAAATTTTCCCCAGAGTTCCCGCTGACTCTAAACGGCCCCCTCCCGGAGTCCAGATGTTAACGTTTTACTAAGCTGGTCGAACAACTCGGCGCCTGGCCGGAATCTATGAGTCAAGAACACAGAGATTGCTTGAGCTGTGGATAGCAGTGTGGAAAACATCCCGCCATGCTGATCCTTGCATCCCAAAGCGCAACCCGTAAGGCCTTGCTGATACAGGCAGGTTTGCGTTTCGCCGCACATCCTGCCGCTATCGACGAGCGCCGGACCGAAGCCACGATCCTCAACGAAGGGGGCGGGGGCAGGGCAGTCGCTATGGCCCTCTCTAGCGCCAAAGCCCTTAACATCTCCTTGCTCCATCCCGGCGCGCTGGTGATTGGCGCCGACCAGACCTTAACCTTTGGCGGGCAGTTGCTGCACAAGCCAGCCAATCGACAGCGGGCCGCCGCACAGTTGCGCCAACTCAGCGGCCAAACCCATCAACTCCATGCCGCCGTGGCGCTGGCGCGGGGAGGGGAGGTGGTGTGGAGCTTTGTTGACACCGTTGAGCTGACCATGCGCGGCATCAGCGATGCCGAGATCAAGGCGGTGCTGGATGCGGAAGGCGATGCCGTTCTGGCATCTGTCGGCTCCTATCGGCTGGAAGGGCCCTCCATTCAGCTGTTCGAACGGGTGCAAGGCGACTATTTCTCCATTTTGGGGTTGCCCCTGTTGCCCCTCCTCGGGGCGCTTCGGCGCTTTGCCCCACACCTGTTGCTCGGAGCCAGCCAGTCTTGACCCGCAAAGCCTTTGTTATCGGCCACCCCATTGCCCATTCCCGCTCGCCCCTGATTCATGGCACCTGGCTGGCCGAACACGGGATCGACGGCACCTATGAGGCCATCGACGTGGCGCCCGCCGAGCTGCCCGGCTTTTTTGAGCGCCTGCGTAGTGGGGAATTTGCCGGCGGCAATGTCACCATTCCCCATAAGGAAGCCGTGTTTGCCCTGTGCGACACGGTGGATCCACTGGCGCGCAGCATTGGTGCGGTCAATACGCTGGTGGCCGAGCATGGCCATGTGCACGGCACCAACACTGATTATCTCGGCTTTCTCGGCAATCTCGATCAGGGCGCGCCGGGCTGGTCCGAGGGGCTCGAAGCAGCCATCGTTCTTGGAGCAGGGGGCGCGGCGCGCGCGATCCTTGTCGCGCTGCAAAGCCGCAATATCCCGATCATCCTGCTCAATCGCACGCGCCAAACGGCCGACCGGCTGGCGCAGAGCATCGGCGGGGATATCGATGTTGCCGATCTGGAGGAGTTCAACAGCATCGCTCCATCAGCCGGTCTCGTGGTCAACACCAGCTCGGTGGGCATGCATGGCACCGGCTTTGCCGATTTTGACCTCGGCCAGTTACGGCGCGATGTGTTGGTGACCGACCTGGTTTATGTGCCGCTGCAAACTCCCTTGCTCGCCGATGCGGCCGCCCATGGCTTGCGCATAGTTGATGGTCTCGGCATGCTGCTCCATCAGGCCGTGCCGGGCTTTGCCGCCTGGTTCGGCATCCAGCCCGAGGTCACCCCGCAATTGCGCGCCCGGATCGAAGCCACTCTGGACCATTGAACATGTATCGCCTTGGCCTCACCGGCTCCATCGCCACTGGAAAATCTGCGGTCCTCGCGGCGTTCGCGGCCAATGGCGTGCCGGTGTTTTCCGCCGATGCTGCAGTGGCCGAGCTTTACGCCGGCGCTGCCGCTCCGGCCGTCGAAGCGCTGTTTCCCGGCGTTGTCGTGGAGGGAGCCGTTGATCGCACCCGGCTGTCGCTGCAACTCGCAAAAAACCCCGGAAAATTTGACCGGCTCGAAGCCCTGGTCCATCCCATGGTGCGCGCCCGCATCGCCCAGTTCCTCGCCGATGCGGCTGCAGCGGGCGAGACCCTTGCTGTTGTTGAAGTGCCGCTCCTTTATGAGACCGGCCATGATTATGGCTTTGATGGCGTAGCCGTCACGGTGGTTGACCCCGCGATTCAACGCGAGCGCGCGCTGGCCCGCGCCGGCATGACCGTGGATAAGCTGCAGACAATTCTTGCCCGCCAGCTCCCGCAGGCCGAAAAGCAGAAGCGCGCCGATTTCGTTTTCGACACGGGCAAGCCGCTCGCGGTCACGCAGGCCGAGGTGGCGGCGCTGGTCGAAGCCTTGCGGGCCCAGCAGGAACAAGCATGAACCGAGAAATCGTCCTTGATACCGAAACCACGGGCTTGTCTCCCGCCACGGGCGATCGGCTGGTGGAAATCGGCTGTGTCGAGCTGATCAACCATATCCCCTCGGGCAAGACCTACCATGTCTATATCAATCCCCAGCGCACCATGCCCGAGGAAGCGTTTCGGGTGCATGGGCTGTCCGACGAATTTCTGGCCGACAAGCCCCTTTTTGCCGAGGTAGCCGAGGATTTCTGCCAGTTCATCGGCGATGCTACGCTGATCATTCACAACGCCCCATTCGACATGGGTTTTTTGAACGCGGAACTAGGCAAGCTTGGTCGCGGTGCCCTGCGCAACACGGTGATCGATACGGTGATGCTCGCCCGTGAGCGGCACCCCGGCGCTCGCGTGAGCCTTGATGCCTTGTGCAAGCATTACGGCATCGACAATTCGCGCCGGACTCTCCACGGCGCGCTGCTCGACAGCGAGATTCTCGCTGAGGTCTATCTCGAGCTGATCGGCGGCAAGCAGGTGAGCCTGGCGCTGGTGGCGGAAAACCGCGTTTCGGGCGCCGAGGCTCTTGCGAGCTTTGCGGCCGCTCCACGCCGGCCCTTGCCCCTGCCACCTCGGCTGACGCAAGCGGAACTAGCGGCCCACGCCGCCTTCATCGCTTCGCTTGGGCCCGAGGCGCTCTGGACCCAATTCGCCGCCGACGAAGTCCCGACCCGGCTCAGCGCCTGATCAACGAAAAACCCCGGACGCGAGCCCGGGGTTTGGTTTATTGAAATTGTGCCAGCCGAACTCAGTTCGGCTTGTCGCTTTCGGCATCGGCGGCAGTCACCGGGGCGGCAGCATTTGCGCCACCCGCATTCTGCTTGGCTGCGAGGGCCTGCAGGTTCTGGCGATAGATAGAAGCGAAATCCACCGGCTCCATCATCAGCGGCGGGAAGCCACCCTGCTGGGTCACGCTGGCGAGCACCTGGCGGGCAAACGGGAAGATCAGGCGCGGGCATTCGATCATCAGCAATTGGCTGAGCTGAGCTTCGGGAACATTGCGCAGCCGGAACACGCCGCCATAGACCAGCTCCACCGCAAATAGCAGAGTGGTTTCTCGATTGGCCTTGGCGTTGAGCGTGAGCTCGACGGCGAATACTTCGTCGGCCTGCTTTTTGACGGCGACGCTGATCGAAACATTAAAGGCCGGGTTGCCGCCGCCTGCCATGATCGAACCCGGTGCGCCCGGATTCTCAAACGACAAGTCGCGAATATACTGCCCAACCAGGTTCATGCTGGGGGCGGTGCTGGCCTGGGGTGCAGCGCTGCCCTGGGTCTCGTCAGCCATGATCGTGGGTCCTCTGTCCGGTTTTTTCTTGCGCGCTGGCTAGCATCTTTGCTTCGGGCGAACAAGCCAAGCCCGGAGCGCCTATTTCTCCCGGAATTCGTCGTCGTCGAGATCGATTGTATCGCGGCGATCGATCCGGCGCTCGTTCCAGGCGGTCGAGCTTTGATAGCTGGCGGTACTCACCACTGTCATCCGCTTGGCAAGGCCCCGGTAGATCCAGCTGCGCACCGGCGGCAGCAGCAAGAGCAGGGCGACAATGTCGGAGAAAAAGCCCGGCAGCACCAGGAGCACCGCGGCGATCCCCAGCATCATCGCATCGGCAATGGCGCGCGCCGGCATCTCGCCCCGGTTCATGCGCTGGCGCATTTGCGTCAGCACGCTCACCCCTTGCTGGCGCAACAGCACCGCGCCGAGGAGCGCCGCGAGGATCACGAGCCCCAGCGTTGGCCACAGGCCGATTGCCTGTCCCACCTTGATAAACAAGGCAATCTCGACAATAGGCAGCAGCAGCAGGGCAAACGGCAGATAGCGGATCACGCGAACACTCCTTGTTAAGCCAGATGCGGGGTGGCGCGACACAATGCAACTTGCCCGCTGGCGAACTGGTTTCGCCGTCAGCTTTGCCTATATATAGAAACACTTCGTGCGCATGCGAGCGCATCAGCGTCCTTTGCGGCGCTTCAAGCAAAGGTGCATTGATGGACGATTTTCTCGATCTGCCCACTCTCATTGTGATCGTGGTAGCCGTGATTGTTTTATTCCGGCTGCGTTCGGTGCTGGGAACGCGGACGGGAACCGAGCGTCCACCCGTCGAGCGCCGCAAGCCCGCCGAGGCCGCTGCCGCCGACGATACCGTCGTGCCGCTGCGCCCGCGTGGTGCCGGCCAACCTGAACTTGATGACGAGCGGCGCGCCCGCAAGCTCGAGGCCGAAATCGAGCAGCATTCGCGCGGCAATCAGCCTTTGGCACAGGGCATGCGCGATGTCGCGGCGGCCGACCCCACCTTTACGCCAAAATCTTTCCTTGATGGCGCCAAGCAGGCCTATGAAATGATCGTGACCGGCTTTGCCGCCGGCGACCGCGCTCTGCTCAAGACGCTGCTGGAAAAGGACGTGTTTGACGGGTTCAACCGCGCTATCACCGACCGAGAAGCGGCGGGCCAGACCGTCGATTTCACCTTTGTGGGCCTCCCCAAGGTGGAAATCTCGGAAGCCGAGAACAATGGCAAGTCCGTTCTCGTGACCGTGCGCTTCCATGCCGAAGTGGTTTCGGCCACCCGCGACAAGGACGGCAATCTGGTTGAAGGCAATGCCGATCAGGTGCAAACCGTCGCCGATGAATGGACCTTTGCGCGCAACCCCAAGTCGCGCGATCCTAACTGGAAGGTCATCACCACCAGCCAGCTCGACTGATCCGAGCCGGCCACCCCCATGTCCAAGCGTGATCCCAAGCGGCTGCCGCATGACTTCCACTTGTGGACGACGGTCGCCGCAACGGTGGATCCGCTCCGGCGCAAGGGGCTGATGCGCATGGGGGCTGGGCCGCTGCCCATGCCGCCGGCCGAAACGCCCGCTGAGCCCCCTGCGCGGCCCGCTCCCGGCAAGCCCAAGCCGCCCCGCAAACCGTTCCTCGCGCCGTACCAGGCGCCGCTCCCCAGCGCACCACCTCCCGAGCGCAGCATCGAGCCCGCCATCCATAAAAAGGTGCGCAAAGGCCGGATCGATATCGATGGCACCATCGATCTGCACGGCATGACCCAGAACGAAGCGCGCAGCGCGCTGCATCGCTATGTGCAATCGCGCTGGGCCCGTGGCGATCGCACGCTCCTCGTCATCACCGGCAAGGGTGCCCGTACCGACAATGACTACATTGCCGCCATGAACGAGCGCGGCGTTTTGCGCACCATGCTGCCGATCTGGCTGAGCGAGCCGGCGCTGTCGCCACTGGTATCAGGCTGGACCTTGGCGGCGCGCGGCCATGGCGGGGAGGGGGCGTGGTATGTGCGCCTGCGCCGCCAATGACCCCCCTTGGTGCTAAATTGCGCGCGCTGCGCGAAGAACGCGGCATCCAGCTCAAGGACATGGCAGCGGCGCTCCAGGTGTCGAGCGCCTATCTATCCGCTCTCGAGCACGGCCGGCGCGGCAAGCCCACCGGCTTTCTGCTCCACCGCATCATCGCTTATTTCAACGTCATCTGGGACGAAGCCGAGGAACTGCAGCGCCTCGCGGAAATCAGCGATCCGAAGATCACCATCGACACCGCCGGCATGGTGCCCGAAGCCACCGAGCTCACCAACCGCCTCGCCGCCGATATCGGCAAGCTCACCGCCGAAGACCTGCGGTTCCTGCACACCGAACTCGTCCGCCGCTCCACCCGCCGTTAGTTTTGGTCTGTTATGGCGCCGTGCTGTCTGTCGGCTCACCGCCCCATCCCACCCCCGATGGTTGGCTACTCAACCTTTACGCGGCTGGAAGCCATCACGCGGACAAAATCAAAAGGGGTGAGAGAGCCACCTCCCACCCCTTCACACCCAAAAGACTACAGCACGAACTTGCTCAGATCCGTGTCCGCCGCCAGCACGCCGACCTTTTCGGCCACGAAGGCAGCGTCAATCCGGATGGTCTCGCCCTGCTTATCGGGTGCCTCGAACGAGATGTCTTCCACCAGCCGCTCCAGCACTGTTTGCAGCCGCCGGGCGCCGATATTTTCCACCGACGAGTTCACCCGCACCGCCGCATCGGCAATCGCCTCGATGGCATCGGGGGTGAATTCCAGCGTCACCCCTTCCGTGGCCATCAACGCCACATATTGCTTGATGAGGCTGGCTTCGGTATCGCTCAAAATGCCGATGAAGTCCTCGCGGGTCAGCGCCTTGAGCTCGACCCGGATCGGCAGGCGGCCCTGCAATTCGGGCAGCAGGTCCGAGGGCTTGCTCACATGGAACGCGCCCGAAGCGATAAACAGGATATGGTCGGTTTTGACCGGCCCATATTTGGTCGCGACGGTCGTGCCTTCGATCAGCGGCAACAGGTCGCGCTGCACGCCTTCGCGCGATGGCCCGCCCTGCACGCCGCCCTCGCGCGCCGCCACCTTGTCGATCTCGTCGATGAAGACGATGCCGTGGTTTTCCACCAGCTCGATCGATTCGGTCTTGAGCTGTTCCTGGTCGAGCAGCTTGTCGGCTTCCTCGGCGATCAGCGGCTCATAGGCATCCTTGACCTTGAGCTTGCGCTTGACCCCGCGCCCGCCCATTGCCGACTTGAACATGTCCGATAGATTGATCATGCCGATCCCGCCATTGGGCATGCCCGGCATCTCAAAACCACCAGTCGAGGGCGATGGGGTCAGCTCGATCTCGATTTCCTTGTCGTCGAGCTCGTTGGCCCGCAGCTTCTTGCGGAACGAGTCGCGGGTCGAAGGCGTCGCCGACGTGCCCACCAAGGCATCGAGCACCCGCTCTTCGGCATTATGATGCGCCTGCGCCTGCACATCAGCCCGGCGCTTGTCGCGCAGCACGGCAATGCCCGCTTCCACGAGGTCGCGGATGATCTGCTCCACATCGCGCCCGACATAGCCCACCTCCGTGAACTTGGTGGCTTCCACCTTGATGAAGGGGGCCTGCGCCAACCTGGCGAGGCGGCGCGAAATCTCGGTCTTGCCGACGCCCGTGGGCCCGATCATCAGGATATTTTTCGGCGTCACTTCCCGCCGCATCTCCGGCGGCAGCTGCTGGCGGCGCCAGCGATTGCGCAGCGCCACGGCCACAGCGCGCTTGGCATCGGCCTGACCCACGATATTGCGGTCGAGCTCGGAAACGATCTCGCGCGGGGAAAAATTGGTTTCACTCATTTCTGTCACTTTCCGCAGTGCCTTGCTGTTGAACCGCCGCGCGGTCCAGGAAGCGCACCATCATGTGTTCGTCGATAAATCGACCGTTCACGTAAAGGCACCGGGGATCGGTGCCGTAGATTGTAAAGCCCGCCTTCTGGTAGAGCCGAATGGCCGGCTGATTGAATGTGCCCACCATCAGGTGCAGCTGGATCACCTCGCCCCGGGCATGGTCCACGGCCGCCTCAATCAGGGCCAGGGCGGCGCCTGTGCCACGCAGTGCCGGTTGCACATAAACCTGCAACAACCAGCCGCGGTGGCTGTCGCGCTCGCCGCGTTCGCGATCATAAACCACCACGCCGGCCAGCGCCTCGGCATCGGTCACGACGCCAAACACCGCCCGCCGGCTGAGAAAATCCTCGATCTCCTGGCGAGGCCGCGCAGCAAAGCTTTCCGCCGAACTGGCATAAGCTTCAGGATGATCGCGCAGCGCTTCGAGCCGCAGGCCGAGATAGGCGTCGAAATCCTGCCGCGTCAGCCGGCGGATGGTCCAGGTCACGCGTCGAGCTCGATGGTTTCCATCGTCACATTGCCATTGGTGTATACGCAGATTTCCTCGGCTATTTTCATGGCGCGGCGCGCAATATCTTCCGCGTCCAGATCGGTCGCCTGATGCAGCGCCAGCGCCGCTGAGTGAGCGTAATTGCCGCCCGAACCGATTGCGATCACACCGTGATCCGGCGTCAGCACATCGCCATTGCCGGTGAGAACGAGCGTGTCCTTCTTGTCGGCCACGATCATCATGGCTTCAAGCTTGCGAAGATATTTGTCGCCGCGCCAGTCTTTGGCCAGCTCCACGGCCGCCCGCATCAGCTGGTCGGGATATTGCTCGAGCTTGGCTTCGAGGCGCTCAAAGAGGGTAAAGGCGTCCGCGGTGGAGCCGGCAAAGCCGCCGATCACCTTGCCGCCGGCGAGGCGTCGCACCTTCTTGGCGCCGTGTTTCATCACGGTCTGGCCCATGGACACCTGGCCATCGCCAGCCACCACGACCTTGTTGCCCTTGCGCACGGAAACGATCGTCGTCCCGTGCCAGCCGGGGAATGCTGCATCACTCATGGGGAGAACTCCAGAACTTGTCGCGTCTTACTTAAGCGCAGCCCCGGTGATTTCAATGTGGGTGCCGCCGAGCCCTCTGGGCCTCAATGCAATCTTTAAGGCTGGGGCGCTACATGCTAGGGAGCCCGACGCCCGGAGGCCCCAATGCGCACTGCCACGATCGCCCGCAAGACCAACGAAACCGACATCCGCGTGTCCATCAATCTCGATGGCACCGGCAAGCACGCCATGGCGACGGGTGTCGGCTTTTTCGATCACATGCTCGACCAGCTGGCGCGCCATTCCCTCATCGACATGGAGATCAGCTGTACCGGCGATCTGCACATCGACTTCCACCACACCGTGGAGGATGTCGGTATCGCGCTGGGCCAGGCCATTCGCGAGGCCATTGGCGACAAGCGCGGCATCAACCGCTATGCCAGCTGCGATCTGCCTATGGACGGCACCCTGACCCGGGCGGCGCTCGATGTCTCGGGCCGCCCATTTCTCGTCTTCCGCGCCCAGTGGAGCCGCGACAAGATCGGCGAGATCGACACCGAGCTGTTCCAGGAATTCTTTCAGGCTTTTGCGGTCAATGCCGGCATCACGCTTCACATCGAGAACTTCTATAGCGACAACAGCCACCATCTGGCTGAGTCGATGTTCAAGGCCGTCGCCCGTGCCCTGCGCGTGGCGCTCGAGATCGATCCGCGGGCGGCCGATCGCGTTCCCTCCACCAAGGGTACGCTCTAGGCTTTCGCTGCGGCCCCTTTTGCCCTAATGGAGCAGCAGCGGGCGGGAACACCCCGCGCGGCGGCCCCCATGACCCGGGTCCGCCCTCCGCCGCGCTCTTTGTGCACTGGAGCCAACTGGTGACCTTTTACGCCATTTTTGACGCCAAGCCCGGCCAGGCCGATCTGCCGGTGGCCGTGGGGGATCGCTTCTCCTGGCTCGCCTTCTGGCTGCCCCCCGTCTTTGCGCTGCGCCATGGGCTCTGGCTCGAACTGCTCGTCTACGTGCTCCTCGTCCTTGCGCTCGGATTTGCCTCCCTTTGGCTGGGGCAGGGCGCCACCACAGCTCTTTACGGCGTGCTGGCCGCGTCGATCGGCTTTGCCGCGCCCGCGCTGCGCCGGGCCAAGCTGACGCGCGCCGGCTGGACCTATCGCCGCGAACTCTGGGCACCCTATCCCGAACAGGCTCAACTGGAGGCCCTGCAATGAGCCGCGTTGCCATCATCGATTACGGCGCAGGCAATCTGCATTCGGCCGCCAAGGCCTTCGAGCGGGTGGCCGCCGGCTTCGAACACCCACCTGAAATCCTCGTCACCGCCGACCCTGAAGTGGTGCGTGGCGCTGACCACATCATGCTGCCTGGCGTCGGCGCCTTTGCCGATTGCAAGCGCGGTCTCGATGCCGTGCCCGGCATGGTCGAAACCCTCAACAGCAAGGTCATTGCCGGCGGCACGCCGTTTCTGGGCATCTGCGTGGGCATGCAGCTCATGGCCGGCGAAGGCCGCGAAAAGGAAATCACCCCCGGGCTTGGCTGGATTCCCGGTCCGGTCGAGCGCATCGCCCCCAGCGATCCCAGCCTCAAGATCCCGCATATGGGCTGGAACACGCTCCGCTTCGAGCGCCCCCATGCGCTGTTGTCTGGGATCGCCGACGGCCCTGATGGGCTCCACGCCTATTTTGTCCATTCCTATCACCTGCGCCCCACCCATCCCGAGCACCTCATCGCCACCGCCGATTACGGCGGCCCGGTGACCGCTTGCGTTGGGCGCGACAATCTCTTTGGCGCGCAGTTCCACCCGGAAAAATCCCAAACCCTGGGCCTGCGCCTGATCGAAAACTTCCTGAGGTGGACGCCATGATCCTCTTCCCCGCCATCGACCTCAAGGATGGCCAATGCGTGCGCCTCAAGCTTGGGGACATGAACCAGGCCACCGTCTTCAACGACGATCCGGCTGCTCAGGCCAAGAGCTTTGAAGATCAGGGCTTTGAGTATCTCCACGTCGTTGACCTCAATGGCGCCTTTGCCGGCCAAAGCGTCAACGGCGCGGCGGTGGAAGCCATTCTCAAGACGGTGAAGTTTCCCGTCCAGCTCGGCGGCGGCATCCGCAATTTTGACCATATCGAAGCCTGGCTCGACAAGGGCCTCGCCCGCGTCATCCTCGGCACCGTCGCCGTACGCGACCCCGCCCTCGTCAAGGAAGCCGCCCGCAAATGGCCGGGCCAGGTCGCCGTTGGCATCGATGCCCGCGGCGGCATGGTGGCGGTGGAAGGCTGGGCCGAGACCTCCGAGCTCAGCGTCATCGAGCTCGCCCGGCGCTTTGAAGGCGCTGGCGTGGCCGCCATCATCTATACCGATATTGATCGTGACGGCGTGCTTGCGGGCATCAATTGGGACTCGACCTTCGAGCTTGCCCGCGCCACCGGCATTCCGGTGATCGCCTCGGGCGGCCTGGCGTCCATGGCTGATATTGAGCGCCTGACCCAACCCGATGCGCAGGTGCTCGAAGGCGCCATCACTGGCCGCGCCCTTTACGATGGGCGCATTGATTCACGTGAAGCCCTGACGCTGCTGCGGCAGGCGGCCTGAATGGCGAACCGCTTTCCCTGGCGGTTCTACCTTCTGGCGCTCGCCGTCATCGTCTTTCTGGCCCTCCTGCCACTGATGTCGGTATGGCTAGCCACAAGTCTTGCTGATTGGCACAATTGCCAACTGGACGAAGGCTCGGTTCATGCCTGCATGATCGCCGGGGCCGATTGGGGCGAAGCGCTTTACGCCATGGCCCTGATGGGCTGGCTGATGCTGGCCAGCATTCCGCTCGGTGGCGGGGCCGTGCTGGTCTGGCTGATCATGCTTACTATTCACTGGCTGGCCTGGCGCCGGCACACGCGCCTGCCGCAAGGATAATCCGATGAGCCTCAAGACCCGATTGATCCCCTGCCTTGATGTGATGGGCGGCCGCGTCGTCAAGGGCGTGCAGTTCGTTGACCTTCAGGATGCCGGCGATCCCGTCCAGGCCGCCATGGCCTATGACGCCGCCGGCGCCGATGAGCTGACCTTCCTCGATATTGCCGCCAGCCATGAAGGGCGCGACACCATTGTCGATGTGGTCCGCCGCACGGCCGAACATTGCTTCATGCCAGTAACCGTTGGCGGTGGAGTGCGCACCGTGGAAGATATTCGCCGCCTGCTGCTGGCCGGCGCCGACAAGGTCGCCATCAACTCCGCCGCCGTCAGCGATCCCGATTTCATTGCCCGCGCCGCCGACAAGTTCGGCAATCAATGCATCGTCGTCTCTGTCGACGCCAAGGCCCGCGCCGAGGGTCCCGGTTGGGAAATCTGGACCCATGGCGGGCGCAAGCCGACGGGCATTGATGCGGTGGAATTTGCCACCCGCATGGTCGAGCGCGGCGCCGGCGAATTGCTCGTGACCTCCATGGACCGCGACGGCACCAAGACCGGCTTTGACCTTCCCCTCACCCGCACCATCGCCGATGCCGTGGAAGTGCCGGTGATCGCCTCGGGTGGCGTCGGCACGCTCGATCACCTGGTCGTGGGCGTGCGGGATGGTCATGCCAGCGCCGTGCTGGCCGCGTCCATCTTCCATTTCGGCACCTTCACCATCCCCCAGGCCAAGCAATATCTGCGCGACCATGGCGTTGCCGTGCGCATGGACCCGCCCGATGTCGAACCCGAGCAAAGGATTGCCCCATGACCCTCGAGGAACTCGACGCCCGCATCGCTTTGCGCGCCAGCGCCTCGCCCGACCAGAGCTACACCGCCAAGCTCCTCGCCCGGGGCATCGAGAAATCGGCGCAAAAGCTCGGGGAAGAAGCCACCGAAGCCGTGATTGCCGCCGTCACCCGCAACAAGCCCGAACTCACCAAGGAAGCCGCCGACGTGCTGTATCATCTGCTTGTCGTGCTGCGCGCGGCTGACGTGCCGCTGGCCGATGTCATGGCCGAGCTTGACCGCCGCACCGCCCAAAGCGGGCTCGAGGAAAAAGCTGCGCGCGGGGCAGGGCAGTAATGGCCAAGCTCAAGCGTCGGCCCCCCGAGCCCTACCATCATCTCACCAAGGCGCAATGGTCCAAGCTGCGCGCCGATGAACCCATGACCCTGACGCGCGAAGACGTCGCGCGCCTGCGGGCGCTGTCCGACCCAATTTCACTGGAGGAAGCCGAGGAGGTTTATCTCCCCCTCACGCGCCTGCTGTCCTTCTATGTCGAGGCGGTGCAGGGCCTGCATCACATTTCCACCCGCTTCCTCGGCACCCCCGATCAGCGCGTGCCCTTCATTATTGGCGTCGCCGGTTCGGTTGCCGTCGGCAAATCCACCACCGCCCGCATTCTTCAGGCGCTGCTGCGCCGCTGGCCGGCGAGCCCCAAGGTCGATCTCGTCACCACCGATGGCTTTTTGTACCCCAATGCCGTTCTCGCTGAACGCGGGCTCATGGAGCGCAAGGGTTTCCCCGAAAGCTATGATCGCGCCCGCATTGTGGGTTTTTTGGCTGATGTGAAATCGGGCAAGGGCAAGATCTCGGTGCCGGTTTATTCCCACCTCGTTTACGACGTCGTACCCGGCGAGGAAGTGGTAATTGATCGCCCCGATATCCTCATTGTCGAGGGGCTGAACATCCTGCAGACCGGCGAACTCCCCAAGACCGGGGACCCGATCCTCTTTGCCTCCGATTTCCTCGACTTCTCCATCTATATCGATGCGGACGAGGATGATCTGCGCGACTGGTACATGGAGCGGTTCTTCCGCCTGCGCGAAACTGCCTTTCGTGACCCCAGTTCGTTCTTCCGCCGGTTTGCCGATATGACCGAGGAAGAGGCCGGGGCCTTTGGGAACAAGGTCTGGGAAACCATCAACCTGCCCAATCTGCTCAATAATGTGCTGCCGACCCGTGGCCGCGCCGATTTGATCCTCAAAAAGGGCAAGAGCCATTTGATCGAGGAAGTGCGCCTGCGTCGCGTCTGACGCTTAGTACGTCCCCGGCCGCGGCTCGCTTAAGACGATCTGGTTGCCGTCGGGGTCGCGCAGCTTGGCGGTCTTGAAGAAATCACCCATCGATTTGGCCACCGGCTCGATGCCTACGCTTTTGAGCCGGAGCAATTCCCCCGCCAGATCATCGACGATCAGCGTCAGCGTCGATGCACCCGCCCGGTCCCCGTCGGTAATTAGCTGGATCCAGCCATCGGTTGGCAATTTCCATTCGGCCACATCGCCCAGCGGGCGCGAATCGGCCTCCCGACCGAACAACAGCTCATACCAAGGCAGCGACTCGCCGAAATCGTCGACCGCGATGCCCGCAAGCGCATTGGTGATGGTCATGCAAGATCTACCCCGCCCTTAGAGTTTCCCAACCTAGCACGCCGGTCCCCGCGGGGCACGCAGTTGGCGCGGCCCGATGGCGCTGCTATAGGCAAAGCCGAAAATCGGAGTAGATGATGGCGGAACTGAGGGTAATCATCGCGGGCGCCGGCGGGCGCATGGGCGCAGCCAATATTCGGGCGCTGGTCAACCATCCCGGCGTGGTGCTCCACGCCGCCGTGGATCGGCCCGGCTCAAGCGTGCTCGGGCGTGATGCCGGCACGCTAGCCGGGCTCGAAGCCCTCGGTGTTCCGGTGGTCGATTCGCTCGATACAGCGCTGCCCGGCGCGGACGCCATCATCGATTTCACCGCCCCCGCGGTTAGCGTCGCGCTGGCACAGCGGGCCGCTGACACTGGCTTGATCCATGTGATCGGCACTACCGGCTGCACCCCCGAGGACGACGCCGCGATTGCTGCCGCTGCCAAGGCCGGCGCACGGATCGTCAAGTCCGGCAATTTCTCCCTCGGCATGGCCGTGCTGTCGAACCTCGTGGAACAGGCCGCTGCGGCCCTTGCCGATTACGACATCGAAATCGTTGAAATGCATCATAGCCGCAAGGTCGACGCTCCCTCGGGCAGCGCCCTGATCCTGGGGGAAGCTGCCGCGCGCGGTCGCGCCGTTTCGCTCGAGGAAAAATCCGTGCGCGTGCGCGACGGCCATACCGGCCCGCGTGAAGCCGGCACGATCGGCTTTGCCACCCTGCGCGGCGGCACGGTCGTTGGCGATCACAGCGTGATCTTTGCCGGCCCCGGCGAGCGCCTGGAACTCGGTCACCGCGCCGAAGACCGCGGCATCTTTGCCAATGGCGCCCTGCGCTCTGCGCTCTGGGCCCGCGATCAGGCCCCCGGCCTTTACACCATTGCCGATGTGCTCGGCCTCACCCAGTCATCAAGGACCTCATCATGACCGGCACCCTGATCCTTGTCCGTCACGGGCAAAGCGAATGGAACCTGCTCAACCTCTTTACCGGCTGGCGTAACCCCGACCTGACCGAGCAGGGGATGGAAGAGGCCCGCGCCACCGGCAAGGCGCTGAAGGCCGCTGGCATCGTGCCTGACCTTTATTACACCTCGGCTCTGCGTCGGGCCCAGCACACGCTCGATCTGATGCTCGAGGAAATGGGGGTGCTGAATTGCACCATCATCCGCAACACTGCGCTCAATGAACGCGACTATGGCGACCTCTCGGGTCTCAACAAGGATGATGCCCGCGCCAAATGGGGCGAGGAACAGGTGCTGATCTGGCGCCGCTCCTATGATGTGCCCCCTCCTGGCGGCGAATCGCTCAAGGACACCGCGGCCCGCACCTTGCCTTACTACGAAGCCGAGATCCTGCCGCGTCTCCAGGCCGGCGAAACCATCCTCATTGCTGCCCATGGCAACTCGCTGCGCGCCATGGTCATGGCCATTGAGGGGCTGACGCCCGAGCAGATCCTCAAGCGCGAGATCGCGACCGGCCAGCCCACGGTTTACGAGATCGGCGGCGACGGGGCGCTGGAGCGCCGCATCGAGCTCTAGGTTTCACGTGAAACCGGGTGGGTGGCCGAAATGACCCCGGCTTCCCACCCCAGGATCGCGCGCTTGCGCGGCACGCCCCAATGATAGCCCGTCAGTGCCCCTGAACTCCCCACCACCCGGTGGCAGGGCACCACAAAGCTGATCGGGTTCTTGCCCACGGCCGCCCCCACCGCTCGCGATGCTGCCGGCCGCCCCACCTGGCGCGCCACCTCCGCATAGGTGCTGGCCTGCCCCAAGGGGATCGACAACAGCGTCTCCCAGACCTTGACCTCAAAATCGGTACCGATCAGCACCACCCGAACCGGCTGCTCGGGGGACCAATGCTCGGGCGAAAACACCTGACCAACCATCGGCGCGATCCGCGCATCGTCGCGAATGAAGCGGGCATTGGGCCAGCGCTGCGCCAGATCCTCGAAGGCCCGCTCGATGCTGGTTTCGCCATCAGCAAACCCCAGCCCCGAAATGCCGTAGTCGGTGGCAGTCACGACGGCGGTCCCGAACGGGGAGGGGGCCGCGCCCCAGATCATGTCGATCCCAGCGCCACCGGCCCGGAACACGCCGGGCGGCATCGCCTCATAGGTCACGAACAGATCATGTAGCCGCGAGGTCGAGGAGAGACCCACTTCATAGGTGGTGTCGAGTACGCTTTGCCGGCTCGCCAGCAGCGATTTGGCATGGTCGAGCGCCACCGCCTGGGCAAAGGACTTGGGCGTCAGCCCGCACCAGCGGCGAAACAATTCGCTGAGCGAACGCTCGCTTTGCCCCAGCGCACGGGCGAATCGGGCGAGATCGAGTTCATCGGGGCCCGTTTCGCTGAGATAGCGAATGGCCGCGCGAATCGCCTCGTAGTCATCGGCTGCGGATATGGTCACATGCGTGTTCATGGGAAGGAGGCTAGGACAATGCGCCCCCGCAAGCGACCCGAAAACAACGTCTAGGCGCGCGCCTTGCGCAGGGCCGAACCGAAGGCCTTGCTGAAGCTCGAGAGGTCATCGGGATGCAAGAACGCCCCCACTGGCGTATCGAGCCCGCCCGAGCGCAGCAACAGCCCCGTCGTGCGCTCGTTGATATCGCGCTCGATCACCAGCCGCACTTGGCGCGGGTCAAACAGCTGCGTGCTGGTTTCGCCCTTGGCCCCGATGCTGGTCAGCTCGAGCCGATCCTTCCACAGCCGCACCTGTTCGGCCTGCTTGCCGCCCTTGATCGAGGCATGCATGGCCCAGGCAATGGCAATCACATCGAGGCCCATGAACCCGATCACCGGCCAGGCGCCCATGGCAAAAAAGATGATACCGGGGATCAGCGCGAGGACGCCTGCCAAGGCAACAACGAACCAGCCACCGCGTCGCGACAGGGAGCGGTGTGGCGTCAGCCTAGCTGCAAAGAGCGGCACTGTGGTTGTAGCTTGCATCGACATGGTAAAGCTCTCAAGCCATATAACCCCAAAGCGGGGAGTGAGAAAATGCCGCCATTAAAAAAAGTGAAGTCACTGCCTCCCGCGGCTATCGCGGCGATCTTCGAGCGCTTCCACAGCATAGACCCTGAACCGAAGGGCGAACTCGAATATGTCAACGCCTTCACTTTGTTGGTGGCCGTGGTGCTTTCGGCGCAGGCGACCGATGCCGGCGTCAACAAGGCGACCCGCGCGCTCTTTCAACTCGCGCCCACCCCCGCCGCCATGGTGGCGCTTGGCCCCGAGCGCATCGAGGAAATGATTCGCACCATTGGCCTGTTCCGCACCAAGGCCAAGAATGTCTATGCCCTCAGCCAAAAGCTCCTGGCCGAGCATGGCGGCGAGGTCCCGGCCGATCGGGAGGCGCTGGAATCCCTGCCCGGCGTCGGGCGCAAAACCGCCAATGTCGTGCTCAATATCTTTTTTGGCCAGCCCACTATGGCCGTCGACACCCATGTGTTCCGGGTCAGCAACCGCACCGGCATCGCTCCAGGCGCCACGGTGCTGGCGGTGGAAACCCGGCTCATGCAGGTTATTCCACCTGAGTATGCGCTCCATGCCCATCACTGGCTGATCCTGCACGGCCGTTATATCTGCAAGGCGCGCAAGCCCGAATGCTGGCGCTGCCCCATCCGGCAATGGTGCCTGTTCGAGCCCAAGACGCCCGCACCCGGCGGCGGCCCCCAAGCGCTCTCGAGCTAGCTGCCGTAACCCCGCGCCATCATCGCAGCAAAGATCGGCACGAGGATGAGAAAGCCCAGTTCGGCATGGAGGAACCGACGCTGCCGGCGGATTTCACCTTCGCTTGGGCGAAAGCCGGGATCGGCGCGAAGCGCTTTGCGCCACCGGCCAAAGGCAATTGTGGGCGCAATTGACAGCAGGCCCACCGCCACAAAGGCGGCCATCTTTCCCCAGAAGGCGTGATTGCTGAAATAATAGTCCGGACCCGCGGCACCCCAGTACAGCCGCATCACTCCCACCAGCACCACCAGCATTGCGGCGCCGCCATAAACAGCGTCGAGCCGCGCCAAGCGCTGCAGCTGCACGCCGTTGAGACCGGGACGCAGCAGCACGAATTCGGCTGCGATCGCGCCAACCAAGGTGAACACCGCTAGATGGTGACCGATCGCCAAGGCAAGATCTGCATCCATCTTCCGCTCCATTGTTGACGCTGTTCACATGCTAGTTTAGGCATGTGAACAATGTCAACTTCGAACCACCCGCCGTATCACCATGGCGATCTGCGCAACGCCTTGCTCGACGCCGCTCTCATCATTCTGGAGCGGGAAGGGGAGGCGGGCCTCGGCCTGCGCGAACTCGCCCGTGCCGTGGGCGTGTCACCAGCCGCGCCTTATCGCCATTTCGACGGCCGCATTGCCCTTCTGGAGGCGCTGGCGGTAACCGGCTTTCGCCGCTTCACCCAGATGATGGACGAGGTCGGCGCCACGAACCCGCCCGATCCGCTCGCCGCCATGGGCCGCGCCTATGTCTTGTTCGCGCTTGATAACGGCAATCTCTTTCGCCTGATGTTTTCCCCGCAGCTGCGCCGCGCCAATCGTCCCGGCCTGCGCATGGCCGCCGATGCCGCCTTTGCCACCCTGCGCCGCGTTGCCGGCGGGGAAGGGCGGGAAGCCCGCATTGCCTCGCTCACCGCGTGGGCGCGCGTTCATGGCCTTGCCGTGCTGCTGCTCGATGGCCAGATCGCCATTGAAGCGGGCGAAGACACCCGAGACCTGATCGCCCAGATCATCGGCCGCTCCTAAGCTGGCAACCCGCCTAGTTCGGCTGGCCAATTGCACAGCCCTGCGCGATCCTCTACACCGCCAAAGTCTGGTCCCGGAGCCCCTGCATGTCCGAAACACGGTTTGACGTCCTCACCATCGGCAATGCCATTGTCGATATCATCGCCCCCGTCGAGCCGGGCTTCATCGAGCGCGAAGGCATGAGCAAGGGCATCATGCACCTCATCGACACCGATCGCGCCGCCGATCTTTACGACAAGATGCCCCTGGGCAAGCAGCAGATCTCGGGCGGCAGCGCCGCCAATACCGCCGCCGGCGTCGCCTCCCTTGGTGGCCGCGCCGCCTTTATCGGCAAGGTCGCCGATGATCCCCTAGGCGACGTCTTTGCCACCGATCTCGATGCGCTGGGCGTCTACTACAACACCAGCCGCCTCGAAAACGGCGCGCTCACCGCCCGCTCCATGATCTTCCTGTCCGAAGATGGCGAGCGCACCATGAACACCTATCTTGGCGCCTGCCACGAGCTGACCGAGCGCGACATCCGCCCCGACGAGATCGGCAGCGCTGCCATCACCTATATGGAAGGCTTTTTGTGGGACCCGGTGGAGGCCAAGAAGGCCTTCGTTCTCGCCGCCCATTACGCCCACAAGAATGAACGCGCCGCCGCCTTTACCCTCTCGGACCCGTTCTGCGTCGATCGGTATCGCGCCGAGTTCCTTGATCTCATCCGCTCCAAGACCATCGACTATGTCTTTGCCAATATCAACGAGCTGAAATCGCTCTATCAGACGGATGACCTCGGCGTCGCCGTGCGCGAGATCGCCAAGGATGCCGAACTCGCCGCCATTACCATGGGTGCCGATGGCGCCATGGCGATCTGCAATGGCGAAGTAGTGTCGGTACCAGCCTTCCCGGTGCCCCATGTCGTCGATGCAACCGGCGCCGGCGATCTCTTCGCCTCGGGCTTCCTCTTGGCCATTGCGCGCGGCCAAACCTTTGAAACCGCGCTCAAGACCGGCTGCCTGGCCGCTTCCGAGGTGATCACCCATATCGGCGCGCGCCCGCAGCTCGATCTTGGCGACCTGACCCGCGAGCACGGTCTCGCTGGCTAGGCCCGGAGCGCCTCCAGCCGCCGCAGCGCGCGCGGGGCGAAATCGGCCAGCGCCTCGACTGACCGCCACTGCGCCCCATGCACTTCCTCGAGCTGGGGCGTGAGCGGCAAGCCCGGGTCGGCTACGAACAGATATTGCAGATCGTGGTGCACATGCGCCGGCTCGTTGCGGGCGGGTTTGCCCGGCACGTCATGGCTGTCGATGGTGAAGGGCAGATCGCCATCCCCGTGCCAGGGATGGAGCCGCAGATCTGCGACCCCCGTTTCCTCGAAGGCTTCCCGTGCCGCCGATTGGGCAAAGCGCGGTGCCGGTTCGTAGTGCCCGCCCGGCTGCAGCCATCGGCCGATGGTGACATGGTCGATCAACAAGGCCTGCCGGAGATCGGGCGAAAGCACAAAGGCACTGGTCGTGACATGCCCCGGCAAGGTGCTCCGCTCATCGAGCTGATGCCCCTCTGCGATCTGCCAGCGTAACAGGGAGAGGTATTCTCCCCGCTCCGCCACTTCGGCAAGGTAGCGCTCCACGAGGGCATTTAGCGTAGGCAGGAAGGGTTTAGGCAAGCCGGGTGCCGCCGGCCATTTCGGCGAGGATCGCCCGGGCTGCCGCTGCGGGATCGGGCGCTTCGATAATCGGGCGCGCCACGACGAGATGGGTCGCGCCGGCGTCGAGCGCCTCGCGCGGACCCATGACCCGCTTCTGGTCCCCCGCCGGCGAACCGGACGGGCGAATGCCGGGCGTCACTACCGCGAGGTCAGGACCCACGAGATTGCGCACCATCCCCGCTTCATGGGCCGAAGCCACAACGCCACCGATCCCGGCTGCCCGCGCCTGTTCGGCCCGCAGCGCGACGAGGCCCGCCGCATCGCGCTCATAACCCGCTTCGCGCAGATCGGCATCGTCTATCGAGGTCAAAACGGTCACGCCCAATACGCACAGCCCCGATCCGGCGGCGGCCTTGGCGGCGGCGCGCATGGTCTTGGGATAGGCATGCACGGTCAGCATGGTCGCGCCCGTCTGCGCGAAAGCAGCGACGCCTTTTTCAACCGTGTTGTCGATGTCGAGGAGCTTGAGGTCGAAAAACACCTTCTTGCCCGCGGCAATCAGTTCCTTGCCAAAGGCAAAGCCGTCGCCGCCATAAAACAGCTGGTAGCCGATCTTGTAGAAGCCGACGCTGTCACCCAGCCGCGCCACCATGTCTTCGGCCTTGGCGCGGGACGACAGGTCCAGACCAACAATCAATTCTCCGCTCACCGCTGTACTCTCCCGGGGTAAAAACTGCCGGGAGGCTTAGGTCAAAACCCGTGCCTCCGCAATCGCCGGCGCGGTGAACCAGTCGGCCGGCAATTCCTCGAGCGGGGTCCAGTCCAGCAGCACTTGTCCCTCGGCAAGATCGAACACGAACCCATTGCCACCGCCCCGACCGCCGCGGCGTCCCTGGTCCTCCTTGCGATCGATCGGCACTCCTGCGACAAAGCATTTGAGCAGCGTGCCCACCCCGCCATGCCCGCAAAACACTGCCGGGGTGCCCGGGGGGACACTGGCCAGCGCCGTGCGCACCGTTTCAACGATACGGGCCTGCGCGTCGATCGCCCGTTCCCATCCCTGGTAACTGCTATGGGGTTCGGCAAAGAACTGGTCGGCTGCCAGCTCAAACAGCGCCGGGGGCAGAAAGCCGGTGCTGCTGCGATCATTTTCCCCCATCAGGTGATCGCTCAACACCACTGTCCCGGTGCTCGCCGCGAGAACTTCGGCGAGATCGAGTGCCTTGCGCTCGCGGCTCGAAAAGATCATCGCGCCGGGCGGCACGACGCCCCGCGCCGCAAAGCGCTCAGCCCGCTCGCGCCCTTCGGCCGACAGCGGCCACAGCGGCACCGGCACATTGGCATCCATGCTGATCTGCGGGTGGGAAAGGTAAAGTGCCCGCATCGCTTGCTAGCCTCTGCTGAAATGGGTGAGATCGTGCACCAGCTGCTCGATCTTGCCGACCACGGATTTTTCGGTGGGATTGCCGTCCGCATCAAAGGCGGCGGCGCCCGGGCCAATGCCGAGCAGCGTCGGCACCACCAGGGCCCCGAGCTTGCTCAGGCTATCGCGCAGATGGGACTGGCCCATCACCGCGCCATATTTGCCCGAACTCACCCCGCCAATGCCAAAAACGGCGTGCCGGAACGGATTGGGCTTTTGCCGGCTGAGCCAGGCAATGGTGTTGACCGTCAGGGGTGTCATCCCGCCATTATATTCCGGACTGGCCCAGAAGATGATGTCGTGGCTGGCAAACAGCTGCGCGAGAACAGGCGCTGCTTCCGGTACCTGGTCCGGTTCCAGATCCTCGTTGAACAGGGGCATGGGAAAGTCGCCCAGTTCAAGCTGGGTGACCGCAACCCCGGCTTGCGTGAGCTTGCGCCCGATATGGTGCTGCAGCACGCGGTTGAGCGAGCCGCGCCGGATCGAGCCTGAAAGCGTCAATGCAGTGGCCATGCCGGCAGTGTTCCTCCGCGTTGGAGGATCAATGTTGCTCAGCTGCGGGATGTGCACAAGCCATGTTGACGCATAGCTGCCGATGGGATCGTCTCAACTCGCACTGAGGGAGACAATTCATGGCTTCGAAGTTGAACGTGACCCATCTCTCGCACGACCTGGCGGCCGGCAAGAGCTATCTGTCATTCGTGTGGGCCGATGATCCCAACAAGCGCCTTGGGCTTGAAGTGCCCTTCGGCACCGCCATCGCCGACGCCGAGGAAGCGGGCAGGGCGGCGCTCACAGCCTTGTCGCGTGAACTCGACGAAGCCGTGCTCGCCCTGCCGCCAGCGGGAACCGCCGGTTCTTGACAGGCGGCAGCGCCCTTAGGCGTCGAACATCTTTTTGAGCTTGGCGAAAAACCCGTCCGAAGTGGGGCTGGTTTCGTTCGTGGTCAGGCGCTGGAATTCTTCCAGCAGTTCGCGCTGCTTGCGGCTGAGGTTCTGCGGCGTCTCGATATCGAGCTGCACATAAAGATCGCCCTGGTCCTTGGAGCGGAGCACCGGCATGCCCTTGCCCTTGAGGCGCACGCGCTGCCCCGGCTGGGTGCCGGCCGGCACCTTGACCTTGGCGCGCGCATTATCAAGCGTTGGCACTTCGAACTCGCCGCCCAGCGCCGCCGTCGTCATGGCGATAGGGACACGCGCATAAAGATCGGCCCCGTCGCGCTGGAACAGGTCGTGCGGCTTGATCGAGATGAAGATGTAAAGATCGCCCGGCGGGCCACCGCGCAGCCCCGCTTCCCCTTCATTGGCCAGCCGGATGCGCGTGCCATCCTCGATCCCCTTGGGAATATCGACCGAAAGCTTGCGATTCTCCTCGCGCCGGCCCTGGCCACCGCAATCGGTGCAGGGCTGGTCCATCATCTGGCCGCGGCCCTGGCACACCGGGCAGGTCCGCTCGATGGTGAAAAAGCCCTGGGCAGCGCGCACCTTGCCATGGCCATTGCACTGCCGGCAGGTGTGGGTGCCGGTGCCCGGCTTGGCGCCCGAGCCATCGCAGGTGGTGCAGCCAACCAGGGTTGGCACATCGATCTCGACCGTGCGGCCGGTATAGGATTCCTCGAGCGAGATTTCGAGATTATAGCGCAAATCCGAGCCGCGCAGCTTGGCCGAGGCCCCGCCACCGCCGCGTCGGCCGCCCATGAAATCGCCAAAGATGTCTTCGAAGATATCCGACATCGAGGAGTTGAATTCGGGGCCAAAGCCCGCGCCTCCACGCCCACCGCCATTTTCAAACGCGGCATGGCCGAACCGGTCATAGGCGGCGCGCTTCTGGCCGTCCTTGAGCGTGTCATAGGCCTCGCTGATTTCCTTGAACTTGGCTTCCGCTTCGCTGTTGCCGGGGTTGCGGTCGGGATGATGCTGCATGGCCAGCTTGCGATAAGCACTCTTGAGTGCCGCATCGTCGGCTCCCTTGGCAACGCCAAGCACTTCGTAGAAATCTCGTTTGGCCAAGAAAATTGTCTCCAGACGCCGGGCTGCGGTACGGGCGTCGCGCGGGAAGCGCGCCAGCCCGGCACCGATGGGATTGGTTGGAACTGCCTCACAGATGGCGACGCTGCGCCGCAGGTGCAAGGGTGATTATCAAGGGTAGGGCGCGCCAGCAACTCTTGGATTCACGTGAAACCCTGTTGCTTAGGCCCAAAAACAAAAAGGGCCCGGCCAAGCCGGACCCCTCTAGACCATTCTGAAGGCTTATGCCGACTTCTGGTTGTCGTCGTCGCGCACTTCCTCGAAGTCCGCATCGACCACGTCGTCATCGCCATCGTCGGTGCCGGAGGCCTTGGCCTCGGCTTCTGCCTGCGATGCCTTGTACATGGCCTCGCCCAGCTTCATCGACGCTTCCGCCAGAGCCGCGGTCTTTTCCTTGATCGCTTCGGCATTGTCGCCTTCGATCACCGAGCGCAGATCGGCAAGAGCGGTTTCAATCGCGGTCTTGTCTTCGGCCGAAACCTTGTCGCCATATTCCTTGAGCGACTTTTCGGTCGAGTGGATCAGGCTTTCGCCCTGGTTCTTGGCTTCCACCGCTTCGCGCTTCTGCCGGTCGGCTTCGGCGTTCTGCTCGGCTTCCTTGACCATGGCTTCGATATCGGCGTCGCTGAGACCACCCGAAGCCTGGATGCGGATCTGCTGCTCCTTGCCGGTGCCCTTGTCCTTGGCCGAAACCTGCACGATGCCGTTGGCGTCGATGTCGAAGGTCACTTCGATCTGCGGCACGCCACGCGGTGCGGGGGGAATGCCGGTCAGGTCGAAATTGCCCAGCAGCTTGTTGTTGGCCGCCATTTCGCGCTCACCCTGGAACACCCGGATGGTCACGGCGCTCTGGCTGTCTTCGGCCGTCGAGAACACCTGGCTCTTCTTGGTCGGGATGGTGGTGTTGCGGTCGATCAGGCGGGTGAACACGCCACCCAGGGTTTCAATGCCCAGCGACAGCGGGGTCACGTCGAGCAGCAGCACGTCCTTGACGTCGCCCTGCAGCACGCCGGCCTGGATTGCTGCGCCAAGCGCCACCACTTCGTCCGGGTTCACGCCCTTGTGGGGCTCCTTGCCGAACAGCTGCTTGACCACTTCCTGGACCTTGGGCATGCGGCTCATGCCGCCCACCAGCACCACTTCGTCGATCTGGGCTGCCGAAACCCCGGCATCCTTCATCGCCTGCTTGCAGGGATCGATGGTCCGCTGGATCAGGTCTTCCACGAGGGTTTCGAGCTTGGAGCGCGTCAGCTTGAGCGTCAGGTGCTTGGGGCCCGAAGCGTCTGCCGTGATAAAGGGCAGGTTGATTTCGGTCTGGGTTGCGCTCGAAAGTTCAATCTTGGCCTTTTCGGCAGCTTCCTTGAGGCGCTGCAGGGCGAGCTTGTCATTGCGCAGGTCGATGCCCTGCTCTTTCTTGAACTCGTCGGCCAGATAATCCATCAAGCGGTTGTCGAAGTCTTCGCCGCCCAGGAACGTGTCGCCATTGGTGGACTTCACCTCAAACACGCCATCGCCGATCTCGAGGATCGAGACGTCGAAGGTGCCGCCGCCAAGGTCGTACACGGCGATGGTGCCGCTGTTCTTCTTGTCGAGGCCATAGGCCAGCGCTGCAGCAGTCGGCTCGTTGATGATGCGCAGCACTTCAAGGCCGGCAATCTTGCCGGCGTCCTTGGTCGCCTGGCGCTGCGAATCGTTGAAGTAAGCGGGAACCGTGATCACCGCCTGGGTGACGGTTTCACCGAGGTAGGACTCGGCGGTTTCCTTCATCTTCTGCAGGATCATGGCCGAGACCTGCGAGGGCGAATATTTCTCGCCCGAGGCTTCCACCCAGGCGTCGCCATTGTCCGCCTTGACGATCTTGAAGGGCACCAGGTTCTTGTCCTTGGCCACAACCGCGTCATCGAAGCGGCGTCCAATCAGGCGCTTGACGGCAAACAGCGTGCCTTCGGGATTGGTCACGGCCTGCCGTTTGGCCGGCTGGCCAACCAAACGCTCGCCATCCTTGGAAAATGCCACCATGGAGGGGGTGGTACGCGCCCCTTCGGCGTTTTCAATCACCTTGGGATTGCTGCCGTCCATCACGGCGACGCAGCTATTGGTGGTGCCCAGGTCGATACCGATTACTTTAGCCATAACGTGCCTCTTTTTAAGCAAAACCCTTGATCGAAACCCCTCTTGAAAGCGGGTTTCCAGGGCCTTCGGAGCCGGGTTTCCTTGAATTGGGTGTGCTCATTGCTGAGCGTGAGGGGTATATAGGAGGGGGGCTGGAAGCGTTCAAGCAGAACAAAAGCGATTTGCCTGAACGAGGGGCCCTCCGGGGCCGTCATCGTGCCGGCCCGGCGCTGCTTGTGCCACCCGGCCGCGCTCGCGCCAAGTGGCTTTGCACGGCGGCCCATCCACAATAGAATCAAAGCCATGTTCGCTCCCGGCTCAGTGCTGCTCCACGACAATCTCGCGCCCGACGGCACCAATCTGCTGTTCACGGACCCGCACGCCATCCTTGTGGCCCATACCAGCGAGGAAGCCCGAAGGGCCCTGGCGGAACTTGAACGAGCCAAGCAGCAGGGCTTCTGGGCCGCGGGGTTTCTGAGCTATGAGCTCGGATTTTTGTTTGAAGAGCGCCTCGAGCCCCTCCTGCCCGAGCGCTCGCCTTTTCCCCTGCTTTGGCTTGGCCTCTACAGCGCGCCCCAACGCTTGTCCGCCGGGGAAGTAGACCAACGCCTCGACAGCGCCATAGCCGGGCAGGGCGCAGAAGCCCTCGACCTCGTCCCTAGCCGGCCCTTTGCCGATTACGCCCTGGGCTTGGGGCAAGTGCAGCAATGGATCGGCGCCGGCGACACCTATCAGGTCAATCTCACCTTCAAGGCCCGCTTCCGCCTCGAAGGCCACCCGGCCGCGCTTTATCGCGATCTCGCGCGCAAGCAGCAGGTTGCCTATGGCGCGCTCATCAACACCGGCGAGCACTGGATCTTGTCGCGCTCGCCCGAACTCTTTGTCGCCAGCACCGGCGGCACGCTGTCCGCTCGCCCGATGAAGGGCACCCGCCGCCGCGCCGGCACCATTGTACAGGACGAAGCGGGCCGCGCCGCGCTGGCCGCCGATCCCAAGAACCGCGCCGAAAACCTGATGATTGTTGATCTCCTGCGCAACGATCTGTCCCGCATCAGCGCCGTGGGCTCGGTTGAGGTCACCGACCTCTTTTCCGTGCAAACCCTGCGCACGCTCCACACCATGACTTCGGGCATCACCGCCCAGCGCCTGCCCGATGTGTCCACCACCCAGCTCCTCGCCCAGCTCTTTCCCTGCGGCTCCATCACCGGGGCGCCAAAACTGCGGGCCATGGAAATCATCGCCGCGGTGGAGGCCGAACCGCGCGGGCTTTACACCGGCTCGATCGGCTATTTCGCCCCCAATGGGGACCTCACGCTCAATGTGGCCATCCGCACCGCCGTGATCGACGGGGAAGGGCGGGGGGAAATCGGCATCGGCGGGGGCATCGTCGCCGACTCGGTGGCCGAGGACGAATATGAGGAAGCACTGCTGAAAATGGCTTTTCTTGCGGACAAGAGCCCACCCATCTGCCTGATCGAAACCCTGCGCTGGACCAACACCACGAGCTTTTGGCTGCTCGAGCGCCATCTCGATCGCATCGCCGCTTCCGCGCAATATTTCAACATGCCGTTCGACCGCTACGCCGCAACAAGCCTCCTCACCGACACCGCTGCCGGCTGGAGCGAGCCGGCCATGCGGGTGCGCCTTACTCTCGACCAGGTGGCGGGGCTCGGCCTGTCCGCCACCCCGTTGCCGGCCAACCCGGCGCAGTTCCGCTTCGCGGTTGCTGAGGAGCGGCTCGATTCCGGCTCGCTCTGGCTGGCGCATAAAACCACCAACCGCGCTTTTTACGACGAGCCGCGCCAGCGCGCCGCGGCCGTGCTTGGCGTCGATGAAGTCGTCTTTCTCAACGAGCGCGGCGAGCTGACTGAAGGCTCCATTACCTCCCTGTTCCTGCGCGAGGGCGGCGTGCTCCTCACCCCGCCGGCCGAGGCCGGCTTGCTGCCCGGCACCTTGCGTGCTGAACTGCTCGCAACCGGCGCAGCCAGGGAGGCGCGCCTGACCCTTGATGACCTGGCAAACGCCGACGCCATTTATCTCGGTAATTCCGTGCGCGGCTTGCTCCGCGCCAGCTGGATCCACCGCCCAAGCAAGGATGCGACATGACCTTCGACATCACCCCGCATGACGTTCTGATCGTGGTGGATGTGCAAAATGATTTCCTGCCCGGCGGCAGCCTTGCCGTGCCCGGCGGTGACGAAATCGTGCCGTTGATCAACCAGCTGGCCCGCCGCTTTACCCATGTGGTGCTGACCCAGGACTGGCACCCCGCCGATCACATCTCCTTTGCCAGCCAGCATCCCGGCACCCAACCCTTCCAAACCATCGAGCTGCCCTATGGCACCCAGGTCCTGTGGCCCGACCATTGCGTTTGGGACACCCATGGGGCGCAGATTTCGGCCGATCTCGATATTCCCCATGCGCAGCTGACCATCCGCAAAGGCTATAACCGCGGCGTTGATTCCTATTCCGGCTTCCAGGAAGCCGACCGCCGCACCCGCACCGGCCTGGGCGGTTATCTCGCCGAACGGCGCCTCGCCAAGATCTATGTTGCGGGTCTCGCCACCGATTTCTGCGTCGCCTGGACCGCGCTCGATGCCGCCGAGGCGGGCCTTGATGTCAGCGTGATCGAAGACGCCAGCCGCGCCATCGACAGCAATGGTTCACTGCAACAAGCCTGGACCCAGATGCAGGACGCGGGCATCGGCCGCCTGATGAGCAGGGATATTTTAGGGTAGGGTGCCCTCACCATCCCCTACAAACAAAAATCCCCGCCAAAGCGGGGATTTTCAGAACCGTACCTGAGCAATCAGGCTGATTTATCAACCGTTTCGGCGCCTTCTGCGGCGCGCGGGCCACCCTTGGCCACACCAACCATCGCCGGGCGCAGCACGCGATCGCCGATGGCAAAGCCGGTCTGCACCACCTGCACCACCGTCCCTTCGGGATGGCTGGGATCGGGCACTTCAAACATCGCCTGGTGCTTGTGCGGATCGAACTTCTGCCCTTCGGCTTCGATCGGCTTGACGCCATGCTTGGCGAGGAGGCGCTGCATTTCGCGCTCGGTCATCTCGATGCCCTCGATCAGGGACTTGGTCGTGGCATCGCCCGATTCGCGCGCTTCGGGCGGCAGCACCATCAGCGCCCGGCTCAGTGCATCGGTGGCCGAGAGCATGTCGCGGGCAAACCCCGAAATGGCATAGGAGCGCGTATCGGCAATATCGCGTTCCATGCGCTTGCGCAGGTTTTCCATCTCCGCTGCCGTGCGCAGCACCCGGTCCTTGAGCTCGGCATTCTCGGCGCGCAAGGCTTCCACGGGATCCACTTCGCTTTCCGGTACGGGCGTTTCGATCTCGAATTCTTCGCTGGGCGAGGTGTTTTCGTCGCTCATAAGGGCAAGCTTTCGCATTGGGAATGAATTTGGCTCCGATATCGGTCAATGCACCGGCTTTTTCAACCCTCCCTAGCCGCGCCCCTTACGCGCCATCATCGAGGTGATGACATTGGCCGTATAGTCCACCACCGGCACGATACGGGCATAATTGAGCCGCGTCGGCCCGATAACCCCAAGCACGCCCACCACCTTGTCATTGGCGTCCTTGTAGGGGCTCAGGATCACCGAAGATCCCGAAAGGGAAAACAACTTGTTTTCCGAGCCGATAAAGATGCGCACGCCCTGAGCGTTTTCCGCATCTCCCAAGAGTTCCAGCAACCCGTCCTTGCTTTCGAGTTCGTCGAATAGCTGTCGCATGCGCGCCATGTCTTCGGACGCCATGGTGTCATTCAACAGATTGGCCCGGCCCCGCACGATCACCGTTGGCTGCGCTGCCGGCGATGGCTGGCTCAGTGTCGCGATCCCGGAATCAACGAGCTTTTGGGTCAACTCGTCCAGTTCCGTCCGCTGCTCGGCGCGCTGCTCGCCCAGCGCCTTGCGCGCTTCCGCAATGGTGCGCCCCACCACATGATGGGCAAGGTAATTGCTGGCCTGTTGCAGCGCACTGGCGGTCAGGCCCGGGGGCAGGGGCAGGATGCGGTTTTCCACCTGCCCGTCCTCCCCCACCAGGATCGCCATCGCGCGAGCTTGGTCGAGCCGGACAAATTCGATGTGCTTGAGCACCATATCCGCTTTGGTCGCGATCACGACGCCCGCGCCCTGACTTAGCCCCGACAGCAGCTGGCTGGCCTCGGCGAGGAGGTCTTCCACCTGCCCGCCCTGCGCGGTTTCGGCGATGTGCTGGGCAATGCGATTGCGCTCGCGCTCGTCGACGGCACCCACTTCCAGCATCGCATCAACGAAAAAGCGCAGGCCCTCCTGGGTCGGCGCGCGCCCCGCCGAAACATGGGGTGCGGCAATCAGCCCGAGATCTTCGAGATCGGCCATCACATTGCGCACCGAAGCCGGCGACAGCCCCAGTTGCAGCATGCGGCTCAGATCACGCGAACCCACCGGCTGGCCTGTGTCGAGATAGCGTTCCACGATGCGCCGGAAGATGTCTTGGCTGCGCGTATTGAGGACGGCGAGAAAGTCTTCGGGTGGCTTGACCATCATATTCGTTCAAATTGTCGGCTTTAACCCTCCCCATTCATTTAGGGGCATTGCGGCCATTCGCCAAGCCAGCCCGGCTTGTGAGGACCTGCAGAGAGGGTTAAGAGGCGGTTAACTGTTCTTTACTGCCAAGGTGATTGCCTATGCGCCCTTCCGGACGCGAACCCAACCAGATGCGCGCGATTTCCATCGAGCGCAATGTTTCGCTGAAAGCCGAGGGATCCTGCCTTGTCTCGTTCGGCGACACCAAGGTTCTGGTGACCGCTTCGGTGGAAACCAATCTGCCGGGCTGGCTGCGCAACAAGGGCCAGGGCTGGGTCACTGCCGAATACGGCATGCTGCCCCGCGCCACCGGATCGCGCACCCGCCGCGAAGCGACCGCCGGCAAGCAATCGGGCCGCACCCAGGAAATCCAGCGCCTGATCGGCCGCTCCCTGCGCGCCGTAGTCGACTTGCCCATGCTCGGCGAAAACCAGGTCACCCTCGATTGCGACGTGCTGGAAGCCGATGGCGGTACCCGCACCGCCGCCATCACCGGCGCTTATGTCGCGCTTGCCGATGCCATCCGCTGGATGGACGAGCGCAAGCTTACGCGCGGTCCGGCCTTGCGCGATTCCGTGGCCGCCGTGTCCTGCGGCATCTATCGCGGCACCCCCGTGCTCGATCTCGATTATCTCGAGGACGTGGAAGCCCATACCGATGCCAATTTCGTCATGACCGGCTCAGGCAAGTTCGTGGAAATCCAGGGCACTGCCGAGCAGGCCCCCTTCAGCCGCGACGAACTCGACCAGCTCATGGGTCTGGCCGAAACCGGCATCGCCGAACTCACCCGCCTTCAAACAGCAGCACTGCAAGCATGAACCTGTTTTTCCGCAAGAAAAGCGGCGCCGCCACGACTGCCCCCCAGGCGAGCGGCCGCAGCACGCCCGGCACCAATTGCCCCATCTGGCATGATGTGGCGCGCGCCCTTGATCAATCCGCCCGCGCCTCGGCCGGGCGCAGCAAGGCCCGGCAAGGATCCCCCAAATGAGCGCCATTCCCCGTCTTCGCGCTGGTGACCGCCTCGTGCTGGCGTCGCACAATGCCGGCAAGCTGGCCGAATTCCGGGAATTGTTTGCTCCCTTCGGGCTCGAGCTGATCTCGGCCGCGCAGCTTGATCTGCCCGAGCCCGATGAAACCGGCACCACCTTTGCCGAAAACGCCCGCATTAAGGCCCATGCCGCCGCGAGCGCCGCCAATATGCTGGCCCTGTCCGACGATTCCGGCATGTGCGTGGATGCGCTGGGCGGCGATCCCGGCGTCTACACCGCCAATTGGGCCGGCCCCAACCGCGACTTCAATCACGGCATGAAGCGCGTCGAGGATGCCCTCCAGGCTGCTAATGCCACAACGCCAGCCCAGCGTCACGGCTCCTTCCGCGCCACGCTTTGCCTAGCCCATCCCGATGGCCGCGACGCTCTCTACGAGGGCCGCATCGATGGCACACTGGTCTGGCCGCCACGCGGCGATGTCGGCTTCGGCTTTGATCCCGTCTTCATGCCCGAAGGCTTCGACGTCACCTTTGGCGAAATGCCCTCGCGCGTCAAACATGGCTGGGCTCCGGGTCAGGAGGGTCTGTCCCACCGCGCCCGCGCCTTCGCCAAATTCGTCGAGGGCCAAATTGAGCAGGCCTGATCGCGTGCCCGCCAATCGCTGCCACGCCACCAACCCACATGAGGGGGCTGCCGCATGAGCCGTAACGACCTCTTTGGCGTTTATGTGCACTGGCCCTTTTGCGCGGCCAAGTGCCCTTACTGCGATTTCAATTCCCATGTGCATCGCGGCCCGCTCGATGAGCAGGCCTTTGTCGCCGCCTACCAGCGCGAGATTGCCCATACCGCCAGCCTCACTCCCGGCCGGGTCGTGCAGTCGATCTTTTTTGGCGGCGGCACGCCCTCGCTGATGAGCCCGTGGGCCGTCGGCACTATTCTCGACACCATCGCCGCCCATTGGACGGTCGAACCACGCGCCGAGATCACGCTCGAAGCCAATCCCACCAGCGTCGAGGTCGATCGCTTCAAGGGTTTTCGTTCCGCCGGCATCAACCGTGTCTCGCTCGGCGTGCAGTCCCTGCGGGATAAGCCGCTGGCGGACCTCGGCCGCCGCCACACCGTTGATGAAGCCATCGCTGCCGTGCGCATCGCCCAGTCGATCTTTGATCGCTCGAGCTTTGATCTGATCTATGCCCGCCCGGGCCAGACCCTTGAGGATTGGGAAGACGAGCTCAAGGAGGGCCTCTGGCTCGCGCGCGGCCATATCTCGCTCTACCAGCTCACCATCGAGCAGGGCACGCGCTATTTCGACCTGCATCGCGCCGGCAAGCTCATCATGCCCGATGAGGATCTGTCCGCCGATTTCTACGAGCTGACCCAGGAACTGACGGCTTCGGCCGGCCTGCCCGCCTACGAGATTTCCAACCACGCCCGCCCCGGCCAGGAAAGCCAGCACAACATGCTCTACTGGCGCTATGGCGAATATGCCGGCATCGGTCCGGGCGCGCATGGGCGCCTCTTGATCAACAACCAGCGCCACGCCACCGCCGCCGAAAAGCTGCCCTTCAAGTGGCAGGAAAAGGTGCTGGCGCAGGGCCATGGCCTCGTCACCGACGATGTGTTGACCTGGGAAGAGCAGGGCGACGAATTCCTCGTCATGGGCCTGCGCCTCAAGGAAGGCATCTCGCCCCAGCGCTTCACCGCGCTGTCGGGGCGCCGCATCAGCCAGCGCCAGATCGAGGATCTCAAGGGCTATGGCTTTGTGGAAACCCTGCCCAACGGCAATATCCGCGTCACCGATCGCGGCTGGCCGGTGCTCGACGCCGTTGTCGCCGATCTCGCCGCTTAGCGATTGGGTGACGCGCGCCCGCGTGTTAGCCTTGCGCCCATGAGTTCAGAGTTCTTCATCGCCGGCACCAAGCTCGAGGCCCCGCCTTTGGCGCCCGGCCTTTACGTGGTTGCCACCCCCATCGGCAATCTGCGCGACATCACCATCCGCGCCCTTGAAACCCTTGCCGCCGCGGCGGCCGTGCTCTGCGAAGACACGCGCATGTCGGCGCGACTGCTCGATCACTACGGCATCAAGACCCGCCGCGTGGCGCTGCACGAACACAATGAGCGCGCCAAGGCCGACGACATCGTTGCGCGCATCGCTGCCGGCGAAGCCCTGGCGCTGATTTCCGACGCTGGAACGCCCTTGCTTTCCGATCCCGGCTTTCCCCTGATCCGGGCCCTGGCCGCCGCCGATCTGCCGGTCTTCGCCGTCCCGGGCGCCTCCGCGCTGCTGTCAGCGCTGGTGGTGGCGGGCCTGCCGACCGACGCCTTTGCCTTTCACGGCTTTTTGCCCGCCAAGGCGGGCGCCCGTGCCACCGCGCTCGCCGCCGTTTCGGTTTCACGTGAAACTCTGGTGTTCTACGAATCCCCGCGCCGCCTCGACGATACTTTGGCTGCTATGGCTCAAACGCTCGGCCCTGATCGGCAGGCCGCCGTCGCCCTCGAGCTCACCAAGCGCTTCGAACGCGTGCAGCGCGGCACTCTGGCCGAACTCGCTGAGAGCTTCGCCGAAGGCGATACCAAGGGCGAAGCCGTTATCGTTGTCGCCGGCGCGGCCGAAGCTCCGGCCCCCGACGCGGCCGATTGGCAGGCCGCGCTCCTTGCCGAAATGGCCGACCAGCCCCTCCGCGCCGCGGTTGACGCTGTCACCGCCCGCTTTGGGCTCAAGCGCAAGGAGGTCTATGATGCCGCCCTCGCCCTTAAAGCCACCGACTGAACCCAGCCGCGCCCGCCAGCGCGCCAACCGCGGGGGCGAACGCGCTGAAGCCCTGGCCGCGCTCTTTCTCCAGCTCAAGCTCTACCGCATTCTTGCCCGCCGCCACAAAACCCCGCTCGGCGAAATCGACTTGATCGCCCAGCGTTGGGGCACCACGGTCTTTGTTGAGGTCAAGGCGCGTGCTTCGAGAGCCCAGGAAGGCGAGGCGCTCACCCAGGTGAACCAGGCCCGCATCAGCCGCGCCGCCCACTACTGGCTCTCGCGCCACCCCGCCTATGCCGCAGCCAATCTGCGCTTTGACGTGATTTTCCTTGCGCCCTGGGCTTGGCCGCGCCATCACATCAACGCTTTCGACGCTTCCTAGGACCTCTGCATGTCACTCAAGATCGCCGTCCAGATGGACCCCATTGCCAGCATCAATCCCGCCGGCGACTCCACCTTTGCCATGATGCTCGAAGCTCAGGCGCGCGGCCATGCGCTGGTATATTATACACCCGACACGCTCGGCCTGCGCGGCACCACCGTTTCCGCCCTCGCCGCACCGGTCGAGGTCTTCGACAAGCCCAAGGGCGAGCACTTTAAGCTGGGGGCGTTCACGCGCATCGATCTGGGCGAGCAGGATGTGATCCTGATGCGCCAGGATCCGCCCTTCGACATGAACTACACCACCATCACCCATATTCTCGAGCGGCTGCACCCGAAAACCTTCGTGGTCAATCCGCCCGCTGCGGTGCGCAATGCGCCCGAAAAGATCCTCGTCACCGATTTTCCCAAGCTGATGCCGCCCACCCTAGTGACGCGCGATCGCGAGATGATCCGCGCCTTCCGCCAGGAGCATGGCAACATCATCCTCAAGCCCCTTTACGGCAATGGCGGCGCCGGTGTCTTCTTCCTTCAAGAGGGCGACCATAACCTCGCCTCCCTGATCGAGCTGTTTGAGCTCAGCTTCCGCGAACCCTTCATGGTGCAGAAATATCTGCCCGATGTCCGCAAAGGCGACAAGCGCATCATCCTCATCGATGGCGAGCCCGTCGCAGGCCTCAACCGCATTCCCGCCGAAGGGGAATCGCGCTCCAACATGCATGTGGGTGGCCGCCCGGAACTGTCCGAACTCACCGCCCGCGAGCGCGAGATCTGCGCTGCCATCGGCCCCGCGCTCAAGGAGCGCGACATGATCTTTGTCGGTATCGACGTGATCGGCGACTACCTCACCGAGATCAATGTCACCTCGCCCACCGGCATTCGCGAGATCAAGCGCTTTGGCGGTCCCGATATTGCGGTGATGATCCTTGATGCCATCGAACGGCGCCGCCGCTGATCGTGCCGCTTAACTTAAGGGCGGTGTGCTGATGCCGGTCGACACCTATCTGCTGGCGGTTACCACTTTTTTCGCCACCATCGGTCCCGCCGATCTGGCCGTGGTGTTCCTGGCGCTCACGCGCGACACCTCCTCGCCCGAGCGGCGCCGCCTGGCGCTTCGCGGGGTGCTGATCGGCGGATTGATCCTGCTCTTCTTCGCGCTCTTCGGCGAACCGCTCCTTGCGCTCTTCGGCATTACCTTGCCGGCACTGCGCACGGCCGGCGGCGTGCTGCTGCTCCTCATCGCCATCGACATGGTGTTCGCTCGCTCATCTGGCGGCACCTCCACCACCACCGAGGAAGATATCGAAGCGCGCGACCGCGCCGATATCTCGGTGTTCCCTCTCGCCACCCCGCTCATTGCGGGACCGGGGGCGATCAGCGCCGTGATCCTGCTCATCGCTGGCTCGGAAGGCGATTACGTCAAGGACGCCGCGGTGATCGCGGGCCTGCTCACCATCTTGCTGCTGACCTATGTGATGCTGCGTCTCGCCATCCCCATCCAGCGCTTGCTGGGTGTCACCGGCGCCCATGTGGTGTCACGCGTGGTCGGCGTGCTGCTGTCGGCTTTGGCGGTGCAGTTCATCTTTGATGGCATTGCCTCGAGCGGCATCTTCCGCCCCTTGGCCAGCTAATCCCGCGGCGCCCCTTCGTTGGGCGCTCGCGCCCGCGGCGCCGATTCAGGCGCTCGCGCTGCTGGTCCTGTGACAGCCCTCAACAACAAAAAAGCGACCGGCCTTGTGCCAGTCGCTCATTCGCATTTGCTCGGCATGCTTACTTCTTGCCGGTATTGCCGGTGCTGCCGCTACCAAGGCCCGTGATCGGCTTTGCTGTTTCCAGCTTGTCCTTTTTGGGCTTCTTGGCTTCCTTGTTGCTGCGCATCTGACCTTTAGCCATGGCTGTTCTCCTCTGCGCCGGGCTGAGCCCGGAAGACGGGCTGGAATCTAGTCCTCGCCACCGCGGCTGACAAGTGACGGCGCCCTATTTGTAGACGCGGCACCGGCCAGTCGGGGCAAGGGCGGCAAATGAGCGTGGATCGCAGCCCGTCATCAGGAAATTGATCCAGTCATTCCGATCACCGTAAAAGGCGTTGCGGTCCACTTCACCTCGGATGCCGGGCACGACGCCAGTCTGCGTCCACTGCCAGAACGTCCAGCCGCGGTTACGATAGCGCTCATGCGGTTCGGCAGCCGTGGAGCGCAACCAGAACGCATTGGGGAAGTACTCCCCATCCAGCACGTCGCGGTGGAAGTTCATGTCGGTATAGATGATGGGCAGCTTGCCGGTATGGGCTTCCATTGCCGCCAGCATCACCCGGATCTTTTCCAGCGCATCGGCCCGCGATGGCTTGACCTTGCACGAGGAATGATTGTTCCACTCCAGATCCAGAACGGGCGGCAGCGCGTCGGGATCATTGGGCACATTGGCGATGAACCACTGCGCCTGCTCGGAGGCGAGCGAACACCAGGTCATGAAGTGGTAGGCGCCGCGTGGCATGCCCGCATCGCGTGCGGCCGCCCAGTTCCGGCGGAAGTTCGGATCGATGTAATCCTTTCCTTCCGTAGCCTTCATGAACACAAAGGCAATGCCCGAGCGCAGCGCCGTCGAAAAGTCGATATGGGATTGGTAGCGCGCCACATCGATCCCCTGGATCGGCATTTTGCGCGCCCGGTCCACTCCGGCATGGGGCCGGTTGTCCCCGTCGATCGGGCCATAAAGTCCACCGCCGCTCGCGCAGGCGGCAAGCAGCACCACCATTGCCGCCATTGCGGCGCCCTTGAGCATGGAAGAAAAACGGCGCGCGCAGACTGGGGGCATGAATATACTCGTGTACGACCAGGCGAGCCTTTCATTCAACATGGCGCGGTTAAGGGAAGCTTGCGTTAACTCCAATCCGCGGCCTCGTGGTTAACCCCTATTTAATGTTCGCTGAACGTTCTTGTTGGAGGGCAGTGCTCTGCTAGCCTCCTCCTGTTCTGGGGGAATGGCGTACATGGTAACCCGGGTTGCGACCGTAGCTTTTCAGGGCATCGAGGCGGTGCCAGTCGATGTTCAGGTGCAGATTGCCCCAGGCCTGCCCAAGTTTCTCATGGTCGGTTTGCCCGATAAGGCGGTCAAGGAATCGAGCGAACGGGTTTACGCCGCGCTGCTCGCTTCGGGGCTGAGCCTGCCGCCCAAGCGCATCACCGTTAATCTCGCTCCCGCCGACCTGCCAAGGAAGGCAGCCATTATGATTTGCCCATCGCCCTGGGGCTGATGGCCGCGATCGGTGCCATTCCGCAGGATGCGCTGGAAGGTTTCCTTGCCCTGGGCGAACTGGGGCTCGATGGCCGCCTCGCTCCCGTAAATGGCATCCTCCCTGCTGCTATTGCCGCCGGTGCCCGCGACCTTGGCATCATCTGCCCCGAAGCCTGCGGCCCCGAAGCCGCTTGGGCCGGGGAAGACATCGACATCGTCGCTGCCGAAAGTCTTTTGGCCTTGGTCAATCACCTGACCGGCCACCAGCACGCCCCCCGGCCCGTGCCGCGCAAGCACCAGACCAATGGCGGCCTGCCCGATTTGAGCGAAGTGCGCGGGCAACTCGTCGCCCGCCGCGCCCTCGAAGTCGCCGCGGCCGGTGGCCACAACCTCCTGATGATCGGACCGCCCGGCGCCGGCAAGTCCATGCTGGCCGCCCGTCTGCCCTCCATCCTGCCCCCGCTCAATCCGCGCGAACTGCTCGATATCTCGATGATCCAGTCCATCGCGGGCGAACTGGCCGGGGGCGCCATTTCCGATCGCCGCCCTTTTCGTGCCCCGCACCATTCTGCGTCCATGGCGGCGTTGGTCGGCGGTGGCCTGCGCGTTCGCCCGGGTGAAGTCAGCCTTGCCCATAACGGCGTTCTGTTCCTCGATGAACTCGCCGAATTCGCGCCTCAGGTCCTCGATTCCCTGCGCCAGCCGCTCGAAGCGGGTGAAACCGTCATCGCCCGCGCCAATGCCCGCGTTTCCTATCCCTCACGCGTACAACTGATCGCCGCCATGAACCCCTGCAAATGCGGTCTCGCCGGTACGCCCGGCCACACCTGCAAGCGCGGCGCCGCCTGCGCCAATGATTACCAGGCTCGCGTGTCCGGGCCCTTTCTCGACCGCATCGATATCCGCATCGACGTGCCCGCCGTCAGCGCCGCCGACCTCATCGCCCCCGCGGAACCCGCCGAAGCCTCCAGCGTCGTCGCCCAACGCGTTGAGCGCGCCCGCGAGCGGCAACGCCAGCGCTTCCTCGAACACGGCGCCCCCGGCATCTACACCAATGCGGCTGCCGGCCCTACCCTGATCGAAACCGTGGTCAACCCCGATAGCGACAGCCGCAAGCTCCTGCTCCAGGCGGCCGAGCGCTTCAACCTTTCCGCCCGCGCTTACCACCGCGTCCTCAAGGTTGCGCGCACCCTTGCCGACCTCGCCGGCGTCGACCGCGTCGCCCGCCCTCACATCGCCGAAGCCCTGAGCTACCGCGTCAACTTGGCCGCAGCCTGAGCGCGGACGATCGGTTAACCCAGCCCGGCTAATCTTGCGCGGGCAGGGGGCTCGCATGCAACGATCCGGTGTGCTGGTGGAATGGAATGACCGCCGCGGTTTTGGCTTCATCGACGGGGGTGATGGCAGCCGTTGTTTCGTGCATGTTTCGGCTATTGCCGGTCCAACGCGTCCCCAGGTGGGTGACCACCTCCGTTACCGGCTCGGCCCCGGCCGCGACGGCCGCCCGCAAGCCATGCAGGTTCAACTCGCTTCAGCTAAGCCAGCGCCAAGGGTCCCCCGAGCATCCATTCCATCTGCCGAGCCGGCAAGCTTGGGCTGGCGATCCGGTGCTGCAATCATTCTGGCCGCGCTGCTTGCCGTCGCCCTATTTCGGGGCTCTGTGCCACTGCCCCTTGGCGGCATCTACATACTCGCCAGCATTCTTGCCTTCTCCTTTTACCACCACGACAAACAAGCGGCGAAGGCCGGGGAATGGCGCGTCAGTGAAGCCACGCTCCATGCACTCGATCTTGGTTGCGGCATTATCGGTGGCCTCCTGTCCCAGGAGCGGTTCCGCCACAAGACGCGCAAAGCGGGCTTTATTGCCTTCACCTTCGTGATCGCGGCCATGCACCTGCTCTGGTTGGGGGGCCTCGCCACGGGTCTGATCACCACCGCGGAACTGACCGACCTTTTGTCCCTATGGCCCTAGTGTTCCCACTTGGCCTCCCAGTCGGGGTAATGCTCTTCCCAGAGCGCCTGCCATTCGCGCACCAGCGCCGCCCGCCGCCGGCCATAGCGCTCCTCGGTGAGCTCGAGCGCCAAAATCCGGTCGGTGCGGAAATTGCGGAACGCTTCGCGCAGGCAACACCAGGCCGCCACCGTCTGCTTGCCCTCGAAAAACGCCACCTGCACCGGCCAGATCACCCGCTCGGTGCGCTGGCCCGCTTCATCGGCATAGTTGATCCGCAGCGCCTTTTCGCAGCGCATCGCCATGCGCACGTCCCCAAGAATGGGCAGCGGCTCGCGCTCGCGCCACAGCGCAACGGGCCACAGGCCCGTATCATTGATGCGGTCGCGCAGATCCTCGGGCGAGGCGGTGGCGATTTTCGCCAGCGCGTTCTTGGCCGCCAAGCCCAGCCCGTCATCGGGTTGCGCCTGCACCCAGCGCGCGCCCAGCACCAGTGCTTCCAGCTCCTCGGGCGTGAACATCAGCGGGGGCAGGAAAAATCCCGGCTTCAGCATATAGCCGATCCCCGCTTCCCCCGCGATCGGCGCGCCCAGCCCGATAAGGGTCTGCACATCGCGATAAAGCGTGCGCACCGAAACGCCCTGCTCCTCGGCGAGCGCCGCAGCCGTAACCGGCCGGCGGTGCCGGCGCAGCGCATCCATGATCGAAAACAACCGCTCGGTCTTGTCCAGCTTGTGTTCTCCATCTCCGGCCCCTCCCGCTTGGTGCGGAAGGGATGTTGCGCTTTGGCCCTGACAGCCAGTGTCAGGACGGGTGGTGTGCGTCAGCCGATCTCGATCTCGCACCAATGCCGGTATGGCTTGTCGGGCCCATGGATGATCGAGGGGAAATGCGGGTTGTGCAAGGCATCGGGGAACATCTGGTCCTCGAGGCAAAACCCGGAATGCTTGGGATAGCGGCGCCCGTTCAACCCGGGCACCGCCACATTGGTCATCACCCCGTTATAGAACTGCAGGCCCGGCCGGTCGCTCCACAGTTGAAGTGTCAGCGCCCCGTCTGGCCCGCGCACGGTCGCGATCGGGTCGGCGAGGTCGCGGCCGGTGTCGAGCACGAGATTGATGTCGTAGTCGATCGGCGCGCCCGCTGCGTCGCGCAGGATGCGCCCGGCGCGCAGGTCATATTGCGTGCCGCGGGAGGGCAGGATGGCGCCGGTGGGGCACAGATCGGGCCCCAGCTGCGTATAGGCACTCGAGGGGATCTGCACCCAATGGTCCAGCACCAGCGGGTCGGTGCCCAAATTCCAGTATTGATGCTGCACGAGGCTGATCGGCGTGCGCCGGTCGGTTGTTGCCTCGAACTCGGTGCGCAGCCGGTTGCCCACCAGCCGATAGGTCACGGCAAAATCCACATTGCCCGGATACCCCATAGCCCTGTCGGGGCTATGGAGGGTAAACCGCACGCTGTTGCCGGCACTGTCGACCTCGCCGGCCCAGACCTGGCGCCCCAGCCCTTCGGGGCCGCCATGCAGGTGAATATTGCCCTCATTGACCGGCAGGTCGTAGTGCTGCCCGTCCAGGTCGAATGATGCGCCCACGATCCGGTTGGCCACCCGCCCCGTGATCGCGCCGAAATGCGGACTATGCTCGGGATAGGGCTCGAAGCTGTCGAACCCCAGCGCCACCGAGCGCAGGCCCCCCGCCACCGGCACCCGCCAGTCGCGCACCGCCGCGCCATAGCCGATAATGTCGATCTCGACCCCCGTATCGCTGCGCAGATGATATTGATCCACGCGCTTGCCGTTGAACTGGCCGAATTCGCTAACTGCTATGCTCATGCGCCTCTCCCTTTGCGCCCTGCTTTAGCCGGTTTGCGTTCACCCCTGCAACGGCGCACTTGACCAAACACTTGACCTAACCGGCTGCCCTCCGCAGTGTCTCGCCCGGTTTGGAGACAAGGGCAGTGAACGAGATCGGATCGAGGCGCCGGGCAACGGTTCATGATGTGGCGCGCGCCGCGGGCGTGTCGCTGGCCACGGTTGATCGCGTGCTCAACAATCGCCCCGGCGTGCGCCCCGTCACCGCGCAAAAGGTCGAAGCGGCCATGGCCGCTATCGGTTTCCAGCGCGATCTGTCCGCCTCCCTGCTGGCCCGGGGGCGCGATCTGCGCGTCGTTTTCCTCCTGCCCGCCGGCTCCAACGAATTCATGGGCAGCCTGGCCGGCGCGGTGGAGCGGCGCGCCCAATCCAGCGCGGGCGAGCGGCTGGCGCTCGAGCTGCGGCGCCTGCGCCCGCTTGATCCCGAAGGGCTCGCCCGCGCCCTTGACGGACTCGAACCTGCCATCTGCGATTGCGCCGTGATCGTGGGCAGCGAAACGCCGTCTGTGCTCGCTGCCGTCGAGCGCGCCAGCCGCCGCGGCGTCGCGGTGGTGACCCTCGTGTCGGATCTGCCCAATTCCGCCCGCCGCCATTTCATCGGCATCGACAATCCCGCCGCCGGCCGCACGGCCGCTTCCCTCATGGGCCGGTTCTGCCCAAAGGGAGCCATCGGCGTCATCGCCGGCTCGCTCGCGCTGCGCGATCATCGCGACCGCCTCGATGGCTTTGGTGCCGTTCTCGCCCGCGAGTTTCCGGGCTTGCAGCTGCTTGGGCCCCTCGAAAGCCATGACGAGCCCGCCCAGGCGGAGGCGCTTGCCGCCCGGCTTTTGGCCGAGCATCCCGATCTGGCCGGCATCTACAATCTTGGCGCTGGCAATGCCGGGCTCGTGGCGGCGCTTGCCGCTTCCGAGCGCGCCCGCGCCGTCCGCGTCATTGCTCATGAGTTGACGCCCGCCACCCGCGCCGGGCTTGATTCGGGTGCCATCGACGTCGTGCTGGATCAAAATCCCGATCACGAAATCCGCGAAGCGCTACGCGCGGCCCAGCAATGTGCCCTCGGCAGTGCCGCAGTCGTCACCACCGACCCCATTGAAATTGGGATATTCCTGCGCGACAATCTGCGCTAACACAGCAGCCGATCCAAAATTCGGCATCGCCCTAACGGGCAGGGGAGGGACTTTCGTGTTTTCACGCTTGCCAAATTGTGAGGTACGTTCCTCATGACCAACTTCCTTGGCATTGATATCGGCACCTCCGGCGTCAAGGTGATGCTGATCGATGCGGCCGGCCGTCCCATCGGCGATGCCACCGCGCCCTCGCCCGAGCCGACCCGTCCCCATCCCGGCTGGTCCGAACAGAACCCCGCCGATTGGTGGGCGGCAACGCAGGCCGCCCTCGATCAACTGAGCCAAAGCCACGGGAGCGAGCTCGCCGCCGTGCGCGGCATTGGCCTCTCCGGTCACATGCATGGCGCAACGCTGCTGGGGGAAGACGATGTGGTCCTGCGCCCCTGCATCTTGTGGAATGACGGGCGCTCGGCCGCCGAATGCGCCGAAATGGAAGCCGCACTCCCCACCCTGCGCGGCATCGCCGGCAATATCGCCATGCCCGGTTTCACCGCCCCCAAGATCGCCTGGGTGCGCAAGCATGAGCCCGAGATTTACCAGCGCATCCGCAAGGTGCTGCTCCCCAAGGCCTATGTGCGCCTCTTGCTGACCGGCGACTATATCGAGGACATGAGCGATGCCTCGGGCACGCTATGGCTCGATGTCGGCCGGCGCGACTGGTCCGACGAGCTCCTCGCCGTCACCGGCCTTGATCGCTCCCACATGCCGCGCCTCGTTGAAGGCTCCGCCCCCTCGGCCACCCTCAAGCGCGAGCTCGCCGCCCGCTGGGGCATGTCGGGCGACGTGGTGGTAGCCGGCGGCGCTGGCGACAATGCCGCCGCGGCTTGCGGCATCGGCGCCATCCGCCCGGGCGAGGGCTTTGTCTCGCTCGGCACCTCGGGCGTGCTCTTTGTCTCCAACGACAAGTTCCGCCCCAACACCTCGGGCGCCGTGCATGCCTTTTGCCATGCCGTTCCCGACACCTGGCACCAGATGGGCGTGATCCTGTCGGCCACCGACTCCCTCAATTGGCTTGGCCACATCACCGGCCAAAAGCCGGCCGCGCTCGCTGGCGCTGCCGAAGCGGCTTTCACCGGTCCCGGCGAGGAGATTTTCCTGCCTTATCTCTCGGGCGAACGCACGCCCCACAACAATGCCGGTGCCCGCGGCTCCTTTGTTGGCCTCTCCCACCGCTCCGATCCCGCCCGGCTCGCCCAGGCGGTGATGGAAGGGGTCAGCTTTGCCGTGCGCGATTGCCAACGCGTCCTTGAGGATGCCGGCACCCAGATCAACCGGCTGATCGCGGTGGGCGGCGGCAGCCGCTCCGCGCTCTGGCTCAAGCTGATCGCCACCAATCTCAACACCGAGATCGCCCTGCCTGAAGATGGCGATTTCGGCGGCGCGCTGGGCGCGGCTCGTCTCGGGCTCTGCGCGGCCACTGGCGCCAACCCCGCCGAGGTGATGACCATGCCCGCCATCAAGACCGTCATTGCACCCGATGCCCGTTTGTCGGCTGCCTATACCGAGCAATACCAGCGCTACCGCGCGCTTTATCCCGCCATCGAGGAGGCACGTACGTGACTGATTTTTTCAAGGGCATTTCGCCCGTCAAATATGAAGGCCCGTCGAGCACCAATCCGCTCGCCTATACCCATTACAACAAGGACGAGATGGTCGCCGGCAAGCGGATGGAGGACCATATCCGTCCCGCCATCGCTTATTGGCACACCTTTGCCTATGAAGGCGGCGACCCCTTTGGCGGGCGCACCTATGATCGCCCCTGGTTTGATCGCGGCATGGACGGCGCCCGGATGAAGGCCGATGTGGCGTTCGAGCTTTTCGAACTGCTCGACGCGCCCTTCTTTTGCTTTCACGATGCCGATATCGCGCCCGAAGGGGAAACCCTCGCCCAATCCAACCGCAATGTGCGCGCCATCGGCGAGATCTTTGCCCGCAAGATGGAAACGAGCCGCACCAAGCTGCTGTGGGGCACGGCCAACCTCTTCTCCAACCGCCGCTACATGGCGGGCGCCGCCACCAATCCCGATCCCGAGATCTTTGCCTATGCCGCCGGCCAGGTGAAGAACGTGCTCGAACTCACCCATGAACTGGGTGGCGCCAATTATGTGCTCTGGGGCGGCCGCGAGGGCTATGAAACCCTCCTCAACACCAAGATCGGCCAGGAACAGGACCAGATGGCCCGTTTCCTCCATCTCGTGATCGATCATGCCGACAAGATCGGCTTTACGGGCCAGATCCTGATCGAGCCCAAGCCGCAGGAGCCATCTAAGCACCAATACGACTTCGACGTCGCCACCGTTTACGGCTTCCTCAAGAAGTACGGTCTCGAAACCCGAGTGAAGTGCAACATCGAAGTCGGGCACGCTTTCCTTGCTAACCATTCCTTTGAGCACGAACTGGCGCTGGCCGCGTCGCTGGGCATGCTGGGTTCGGTCGATGCCAATCGCAACGATCTGCAGTCGGGCTGGGATACCGACCAGTTCCCCAATGACCCGCGCGAAATGACCCTGGCCTTCCTGCAGATCCTCAAGAATGGTGGCCTCGGGTCAGGCGGCTTCAACTTCGACGCCCGCGTGCGCCGTCAGTCGCTCGATCCCCAGGATCTGCTGATCGGCCATATCGGCGGGCTCGACGTCCTCGCCCGCGGCCTCAAGGCTGCCGCCGCCATCATCGCCGACGGCACCTATGACCAGGCTGTCGACCAGCGCTATGCCGGCTGGACCGAAGGCCTTGGCCAGGACATCCTTTCGGGCAAGCTGTCGCTTGCCGACCTCGCCCAGAAAGTGGAAACCGAGAACCTCAACCCCCAACCCGTCTCGGGCCGCCAGGAATATCTCGAAAACCTGATCAACCGCTTCATCTGACCTCTTAGTCACCAAACTTGGGTGCCGTCCCACCCCTCCCCCTTGAGGGGAGGGAAACGGGGGTGGGGGTTCAAACCTCTCCTCCACTTCGACTTCGCCGCTCGAGCGTCCCCGCTTCGGACAGTTCGAACCGCCCCGATCTCTCCTCCGCCACCCCGCCCCCTTGAGGGGAGGGGCCGGGGGAGGGGGTCCCTCAGTGACCCCGCCAACCATCCCGGTTCTCTGCTCCATAGAGGACCCAAGGCACCGCCACCGCTGCGCTCGCGCGAGGAACCCATGCCCACCATCACCAATCCCATTCTGCCCGGCTTTAATCCCGATCCCTCGATCTGCCGCGTCGGCGAGGATTATTACATCGCCACCTCCACCTTCGAGTGGTTCCCGGGCGTGCAGATCCACCATTCCCGCGACCTCGCCAACTGGGACCTGGTCTGCCGCCCGCTCACCCGCAAAACCCAGCTCGACATGCGCGGCGATCCCGACAGCTGCGGCGTCTGGGCCCCCGACATTTCCTATGCCGATGGCCTCTTCTGGCTCGTCTATACCGACGTCAAGCGCAAGGACGGCTCCTTCAAGGACGCCCATAACTACATCGTCACCGCCCCCTCGATCGAGGGGCCCTGGTCGGACCCGATCTACATCAACTCCTCGGGCTTCGATCCCTCGCTGTTCCACGACGATGACGAGCGCAAGTGGTTCGTCAACATGCTCTGGGACCACCGCACCCGCCCGCTCAAATTCGCCGGCATTGCGCTCCAGGAATTCGATCCCGCCTCCGGCAAGCTCATCGGCCCGGTCACCAATATCTACCAGGGCACCGACCTCAAGCTCGTCGAGGGCCCCCATCTTTATAAGCGCAACGGCTGGTACTACCTGCTGACCGCCGAGGGCGGCACCGCCTATGAGCATGCCTGCACCTTTGCCCGTTCGCGCACCATCGATGGGCAATACGAAACCCACCCGGACAAGCATATCCTCACCTCCAAGGACGCGCCCTTTGCCGCCATCCAGCGCGCCGGCCATGGCGATCTCGTCGAAACCCCCGAGGGCAAGACCTATCTCGTCCATCTCGGCGGCCGCCCCACCACCCAGAACCGCCGCTGCGTTCTGGGCCGCGAAACCTCCATCCAGGAAGCCTATTGGGGCGATGACGACTGGATTCACGTGAAACAGGGTCCCGTGCCCTCTCTCCATGTCGAGGTGCCCGGCACCCGCAACGACACCCCCTATTGGAGCGAGCAGCGCTACAGCTTTGCCGATGGCGAACTGCACCAGGACTTCCAGTGGCTGCGCACCCCCGAGCCCGAGCGCATCTTTGCGCTCGAGGATGGCAAGCTGCGCCTTTTCGGCCGCGAATCCATCGGCTCCTGGTTCGAGCAATCCCTCGTCGCCCGCCGCCAGACCCACTTCTCCTACGATGCCGAAACCACGCTCAGCTTCGATCCCGTCGACGAACGCACCATGGCGGGCCTCACCGCCTATTACAGCCGCTACAATTTCTTTTATCTCGCCGTCACCGCCCATTCCGATGGCCAGCGCGAGCTGCTCTTGATGAGCTCCGAAATGAGCTGGCCCGACGGCAATCTGCGCTTCCCCGCAGAACCCGTGCAGATCCCCCAGACCGGCAAGCTCAAGCTCGCCCTCTCCATTCGCGGGGCCGCGCTGCAGTTCTATTACGCCCTCGAAGGCGAAGCTATGCAGCCCATCGGGCCCGTGCTCGATGCCTCCATCCTTTCGGATGAATGCGGTGGCCACCAGGCCCATGGCTCCTTCACCGGCGCCTTTGTCGGCGTCGCTGCCCAGGATCTCAACGGCACCGCCCGCCCGGCCGATTTCGACTACTTCATCTATCGCCCCGAGCACCACGCCAGCGACCGCTACGAAATCTGACGCTCAACCACGAGGGGGCAGGGCAGGGCACTTCTCCCGCCCTGCCCCTTCACATCTTGCGGATGGGGGCGACAGCGCGTCGCACCTGTCCTATCCTCCCCTCGTTGCGGCTGCGGGTCCGCCCTGCGCATCACTGGCGTCGCTCAGCGGGCCATGTGGCCTCCATTGGAGGATAAACTCGCCATGGCCAATTTCCACATCGTTACCGGCGCGGGCACCAAGCTCGATATGCCGGTCATCCGCACCATTACCTTTGCCGATCTGGTCGCGGCCCTGCGCGCCGGGGCCGACGATTTCTGGGCCAAGCCCAGCCATTATCTCCTGCTCGCCGTGATCTACCCCATTGTCGGCGTCGTGCTCACCGTCTGGATGAGCGGCTTTCAAACCTGGCCGCTGCTTTATCCACTGATCGGCGGCTTTGCGCTGATCGGCCCCATTGCGGCGCTCCCCTTGTATGAAGTCAGCCGCCGGCGCGAACAGGGCGAGGATATTTCCTGGGGCGAGGCCATGAACGTGCTGCGCTCCCCCGCCATTGGCGCCATCGCCGTTATCGGCATCATGCTCTTTGTCCTTTTCACCCTCTGGCTCACCGCCGCCCAAGGCCTCTACGAAGCGCTGATCGGCTCCTCTCCCCCGCGCACCCTCAACGCCTTCCTCGCCCAAATCCTGGGCGAACCCGGCGGCCGCACGCTCCTTGTTGCCGGCACGCTGCTGGGCGCGGCCTTTGCCCTTGTGACCCTCTGCACCACGGTCATTGCCTTCCCACTGCTGCTGGATCGCGATGTGGGCGCCTATGTCGCCATCGAAACTTCGTTCCGCGCCGTGCTCCATAATCCCATTCCCATGCTGGCCTGGGGCATCATGGTCGGCGCTGGCCTCTTCCTCGGCTCGCTGCCGCTCTTTGTCGGGCTGGCGGTGGTGATCCCCATTTTCGGTCACGCCACGTGGCACCTCTATCGCAAGCTCGTGGACCCGGCCTCGCTCATCCGGGGCGCCTGAAAACCGGGCGCCAATCTTGCGGGCATATCCAAACTGCCGCAGTTGGCATTGCCCCGCCAATTCCGTAAGGTCCGCGCTTTCGAGCCCGGACCTTTGAGAGCTTGATGCACGGATCGCCCACTTCGCCCGCCCCAACCGGCCCAGCCCCGACGCTGACGCCGATGATGGCCCAGTTCTTCGAGATCAAGGCGAACCATCCCGGCTATCTGCTGTTTTATCGCATGGGCGATTTCTACGAGCTGTTCTTCGAGGACGCCGAAATCGCCAGCGCCGCCCTCGGCATCGTGCTGACCAAGCGCGGCAAGCATCTGGGGCAGGATATCGGCATGTGCGGCGTGCCCATCCATGCCGCCAATGATTATCTCAATAAGCTCATCAAGCTCGGGCACCGCGTCGCCATCTGCGAGCAGGTGGAAGATCCCGCCGAAGCCAAAAAGCGTGGCGCCAAATCGGTGGTGCGGCGCGAAGTCGTGCGCCTCATCACCGCCGGCACCCTCACCGAAGACGATCACCTCGACGCCCGCCGCTCCAATTTTCTCGCCGCGCTCGCCGCCGTCCGCCACGGCCAAACCGATTTCGCCCTCGCCTGGGCCGATATCTCGACCGGCGAAACCTTTACCCTCGAGCTGGCCGCCACCGAGCTCGCCGATGAACTTGCGCGCATCGATCCCGCCGAACTCCTCGTCAGCGCCCCGACGCGCCTGCTCCTCCGCGAGCAGCATCTTTGGGCCCCCGCCTGGGACAAGCTCACCCACGAAGCCGACGCGGCCGTTTTTGACAGCGAAGCCGGCACCGCCCGCATCCGCGCGGCCCTCGGTGGCGAGGGCTTTGACCCGACCGCCTTGTCCCGTCCGGCCCGCGCGGCGCTGGGCGCGCTGCTCGCCTATGCCGAGGATAGCCAGAAGGGCGCGGCGGTACCCCTCCGCGCGCCAGCCAGCGAAGCGCCCGGCAAGTTCATGGCCATCGACAGCGCCACCCGCGCTTCCCTTGAATTGCACCAGACCCAGCGCGGTGAGAGCCGCGGCTCGCTCCGCCACGCCATTGACCTCACCGTCACCGCCCCCGGCTCGCGCCTCCTGGCCGCCCGCCTTGCCGCCCCGCTCAACGATGCCCGGGCCATCAACGAGCGCCTCGATGCGGTCGCGGCCCTGGCGCAAGACCCGACCCTGACCGCGCGCCTGCGCACCGAGCTTAAGGCCGTGCCCGATCTCGCCCGCGCCCTGACCCGTCTGGCGCTGGAACGCGGCGGCCCGCGTGATCTGGCTGCCATCGGCCGTGCCATCGCCGCCGCAGCCGCGCTCGGCGGGCAACTCGCGGGCGTCGAAGGCTCGACCACCCTCGCGCGGCTGCACGCCATCCTGTCCGGCGCTCCGCTCCATCTTGCCACCAGCCTGGGTAACGCCCTCGCCGATGAACTGCCGCTCCTCGCCCGCGATGGCGGCTTTGTGCGCGACGGCTATGAGCCCAAGCTCGATGCCGAGCGCCTCCTTGGCCGGGAAACCCGCGCCGTCGTCGCCGCGCTCCAGGCCGATCTCGTGGCGCAAACCGATATTCGGGCCCTCAAAATCCGGCACAACGGCATGCTGGGCTTTTTCGTTGAAGTCCCCGCCGCCCAAGGCGCCAAGCTCCTTGAAGAGCCGCTGCGCCAAAGCTTCATTCACCGCCAGACCATGGTCAACGCCATGCGGTTCACCACGGCCGAACTGGCCGAGCTCGAAGGCCGCATCGCCCGCGCCGGCGACGCCGCGCTCGAGCTCGAAACCGCGATCTTCGCGCGCCTCCGCACTGGCGTGCTCGACCACACACCAACCCTGCGCGCCCTCGCCGATGCGCTGGCCGAGCTTGATGTCACCGCCGCGCTCGCCCATCTCGCCGCCACCCGCAACTATGTGCGCCCCGAGATCGACACTTCCCTCGCCTTTGCCATCACCGCCGGCCGCCATCCGGTGGTCGAGGAAATGGTGCGCGCCGACGGCAAGTCTTTTGTCGCCAATGATGCCGATCTATCGGGTGACGAGGCGTCGGGCGGCGGGCATCTCTGGCTCGTCACCGGCCCCAATATGGGCGGTAAATCGACCTTCCTGCGCCAGAACGCCCTTCTTGCCATTCTCGCGCAAATGGGCAGTTTCGTACCCGCCGATCGCGCCCATATCGGAGTGGTCGATCGCCTGTTCTCGCGCGTCGGCGCTTCAGACGACATCGCCCATGGGCGCTCCACCTTCATGGTGGAAATGGTGGAAACCGCCGCGATCCTCAATCGCGCCACCCGCCGCTCCCTCGTCGTGCTCGATGAGATCGGCCGCGGCACCGCCACTTTCGATGGTCTGTCCATTGCCTGGGCAGCCGTTGAGGCGCTGCACGAAACCACCGGCTGCCGTGCGCTCTTTGCTACCCACTTCCATGAGCTGACCAGCCTCGCCAAGACCCTGACGCGCGTGTCCAATCACACCATGAAGGTGCGAGAATGGGAGGGCGAGGTCGTGTTCCTCCATGAAGTGGGGCAGGGGGCGGCCGACCGCTCCTATGGCATCCAGGTTGCCCGTCTCGCCGGCCTGCCCGAGCCGGTTCTGCGCCGTGCTCGCCAAGTCTTGACCGTGCTGGAGGAGCGCGCGGCGGGTGCGGCCCCTTCCGGCCGCGTCACCAGCGTGCTAGACGATCTACCGCTGTTTTCCCACCAGCCAGCGCCGGCGCCCGCCGTCGCCAACCCAGTTGATGAAAAGCTCGACGCTATCCGCCCCGATGAAATTACGCCTAAAGAGGCGCTCGAGCTGATCTACGAGTTGAAGAAAACCCGCGATGCCGCTCGCCGAAGTTGACGCCAAGCCGCGAAAGCCGCTGTTTGCGACCCGACCTGCCCAAGTCATCCTGGAAGAACTCGATGCTGCCATTGGCACCGAGCCACCCAAGAGTGCGGCGGCACGTGCGGCGGTCCTCGCCCATGTCAGGCAGTGCCTTGCCGAAGCGCGCCAGGGTGCCGAAGCCGAACTGATCGCCAGTGGCAAGGGCACGCGCTGCGCCCAGAATCTGTCGGCGGCGCAGGACGAGATCATCACCGCCGTCCACCTCTTTGCCACCCGCCGCGTTTATCCCGTCGATAATCCCTCCGGCGCTGAAGCCATTGCCCTCTCGGCCGTTGGCGGCTATGGCCGCGGCACCCTCGCCCCCGGCTCCGATATCGACCTGCTCTTCATCCTTCCCTATCGCCAGACCCCCTGGGGCGAACAGGTCACCGAATACATCCTTTATATGCTCTGGGATCTCGGCCAGAAGGTCGGCCACGCCGTACGCTCGGTGGATGAATGTATCCGCATGGCCCGCGCCGACATGACGGTGCGCACTGCCACCCTCGAGGCGCGCTTCCTCACCGGCGACAAGGCGCTCTTTGACAATCTCGTCCACCGCTTTGAAACCGAGATCGTGCCTCATACCGGGCCCGAATTCATTGCCGCCAAGATGGCCGAGCGCGACGAGCGCCACCGCATCATGGGCAATACGCGCTATGTCGTTGAACCCAATGTCAAGGATGGCAAGGGGGGCCTGCGCGACCTCAACACCCTCTTTTGGATCGGTAAATACTTCTACCAGGTCAAGACCTCGGCCGAACTCGTCGACAAGGGCGTGCTCGCCCCTTCCGAATACCGCCTGTTCCAGCGCGCCGAGGATTTTCTCTGGGCCGTGCGCTGTCACCTGCATTTCCTCACCGGCCGCGCCGAAGAAAAGCTGACCTTTGACGTGCAGCCCGAATTGGCCCAGCGCATGGGCTATGCCAAGCGCGCCGGCATGCTGGGCGTCGAGCGCTTCATGAAGCGCTATTTCCTCGTCGCCAAGGATGTGGGCGATCTCACCCGCATCTTCTGTGCTTCGCTCGAGTTCAATCACGCCAAGGACATGGACCTGGTGGGCCGCGTGCTCGCGCCCTTCCGCTCCGGCAAATCCAAGATCAAGGGCGAAACCGATTTCATCCTCGATACCGGCCGGCTCAATATCGCCCGCCCCGATGTCTTCACCAGGGATCCCGTCAACCTCATCAAGATGTTCCTCGTTGCCGGGCGCCAGCAGCTGCTGTTCCACCCCGATGCGATCAAGGAAATCACCCGCTCGCTGCATCTGATCAACAACAAGCTGCGCACCGATCCCAAGGCCAACAGCTATTTCCTGACCATCCTGACCTCGCCGCAATCGGTCGAGCGCATGCTGCGCCAGATGAACGAAAGCGGCGTGCTCGGGCGCTTCGTGCCCGAATTCGGCAAGATCGTCGCCCTGATGCAGTTCAACATGTACCACCACTATACGGTGGACGAGCATCTGATCCGCGCCGTCGGCGTCATGGCCGAGATCGCCAATGGCGGCCTGCGCCAGGAACTGCCCCTCACCCACGAACTGCTGCCCCAGCTCAACGACACCCGGCTGCTCTATGTCGCGCTGTTCCTCCACGACATTGCCAAGGGCGGCCAGGAAGACCATTCCGAGGCCGGCGCCCGCATCGCCCGCCGCCTGTGTCCGCGCTTCGGCCTCTCGCCCGCCGAAACCGACACCGTTGCCTGGCTGATCCAGTATCACCTCTTGATGAGCGAAGTGGCCCAGGCCCGCGACATCCAGGACCCCGAAACCGCCAAGGCCTTTGCCGATATCGTCCAGTCGCCCCAGCGCCTGGCCCTTTTGATGATCCTCACCGCCTGCGATATCCGCGCCGTCGGCCCCGGCGTCTGGACGGGATGGAAGGGCTCGCTGCTGCGCGCCCTTTATTACGCCACCGAACCGCTGCTCTCGGGCGGCCACTCCCAGGTTACCCAGTCCGCCCGAATCGCCGATGTCCGCGCCACCCTCACCGAGGCCCTCTCAAGCTGGCCCGCCGAGGAAGTAGCCGCCTATACCGCCCGCCACTATGACCATTACTGGCTGCGCGCCGAGCCCGAATTGCAGATCGAGCACGCCCGCATGATCCGCCAGGCCGACCAGAACGGGGACGCCTTTGCCGGCTCCATCCGCGTCAAGGCTTTCGAGGGCATCACCGAAGTCAGCTTCTACACCCCCGACCATCCGCGCCTCCTCTCGCTGATCGCCGGCGCCTGCACCATGCAGGATGCGTCCATCATCGGCGCGCAGATCTTTTCCACCCGCGACGGCCGCGCCATCGACACCTTCCGCCTGCGCCGCACCTTCACCAATGACGAAGACGAAAAGGTGCGCGCCACCCGCATCATTGATACCGTCAAGCAATTGCTGCAGGGCCGCCGCACCATCCTCATCGATCTCGGCAAGGAATCGCGCCACAACCGGCGCCTCAAACCCTTCGCGCTCCCGGCCGAAGTGATGGTCTCCAACTCCCTGTCGGAAAAATTCACCGTCATCGAGGTTTCGGGCCTTGATCGCATGGGTCTGCTCCATGCCCTGACACGTGAGATCTCCGATCTCAACCTCTCCATCGGCTCGGCCCATATCGGCACCTATGGCGAAAAGGCCGTCGACGTTTTCTATGTCACCGATCTCACCGGCGGCAAGATTTCGAGCAAGCCCCGGCAGCGCCGCATCCGCGATGCGCTCCTTGCCGTCTTCCACCCCCGCGCCGCCGAAGCCAAGGTGGCCAATGGCTGAGGCCTTCCCCCGGCGCGCGCGCCCATGAGCCTATACCGCAATTTCCTGTCCGTGGGCGGGCTCACCCTCGTGTCGCGCGTGGCCGGCTTTGCCCGCGATGCGCTGATGGCGGCGGTGCTCGGCATCAGCCCCGTCGCCGATGCCTTCAACGCCGCCTTCCGCTTTCCCAACCTGTTCCGGCGCCTCTTTGCCGAAGGCGCCTTCAACACCGCCTTTGTGCCCATGTTCTCGACCGCGCTCGAGCAGCAGGGCCACGACGCGGCCAAGGAACTCGCCTCGCGCATCATGAGCTGGCTCGTCACCGCCATCGCGGTGGTGACCATCTTGGCCGAGATCTTCATGCCCCAGATCATGGTCTGGTTCGTGCCCGGCTTTGCCGATGATCCGCAAAAGCTCGAACTCACCGTCTTCCTCACCCGGGTGATGTTCCCGTACCTCGCCTGCATGTCGCTGATGTCGGCCTATGCGGCGATCCTCAATTCTCTGGGGCGGTATTTCGCCTCCGCCTTCGCGCCGGTCGTGCTCAACATCGTCAACATCGCCGCCCTTGTGCCGCTGGCCTTCCTCAACCTGCCCGATCAGGCCGATACCGCCTTCTGGATCGCCATCGCCACCATGCTCGGCGGCATTGCCCAGCTGGCGCTGGTCTATGGCGCCATTCGTCGCGCTGGCTTTGTGCCCCGCCTGCGCCTGCCGCGCTTTGACCCCGATGTGCGCCGCTTCTGGGTCCTCGCCATTCCCGCGATCCTTGCCGGCGGCATCACCCAGATCAACATCTTCGTTGGCACCATCATCGCCTCGACCAGCGACAACGTCATTTCGATCCTCGCCTATGCCGATCGCCTCTACCAATTGCCCCTCGGCATTGTCGGCATCGCCATCGGCACCGTGCTCCTGCCCGAGCTCTCCCGCCATATCGGCGCCGGCCGCGAGGCCGAAGCCCGCGCCAGCCAAAGCCAGTCGCTGCTCCTGGCGATGCTGCTCTCGCTCCCCGCCGCCGTGGCCCTCGCCACCATTCCCGTCCCCATCATCCGCGTCCTCTTCGAGCGCGGTCAGTTTGGCCCCGAGGACACCCTGCTGACGGCTCAGGCCTTGGTCGGCTACGCCGTGGGGCTCCCTGCCTTTGTTTTGGTGCGCGTGCTCCAGCCCGGCTTCTTTTCACGCCAGGATACCCGCACCCCCACCGTCTTTGCCGGCGTCTCGGTTGCGGCCAATATTGCCATTTCCCTCTGGCTGTTCCCGACCCTCCAGCATCTGGGCATTGCGCTCGCCACCTCCGCTTCCGCCTGGCTCAATGTCCTCCTCCTTGCCGTTTTCCTGCGCCGTCGCGGCCATTTCCGCATGAGCCTCTCTGAATGGCGGCGCCTCGCCACCATTCTCCTCGTCGCCATGGTCATGGGGGCGGTGCTCTATCTCCTTGCCGCGCGCGCTGCGGCGATTTTTGCCCCCGGCCAGTCCATCCTGCTGCAGGTGGTGGCGCTCGGTGCCATTTGCCTTTTTGGCGCGCTGACCTATTTCACCCTGGCCCATTTCAGCGGTGCCCAGTCGCTGGGCGGCCTCGTGTCGCGCCTGCGCCGTCGCCGGCCCAAAAGCCAAACTCCTGCCGGCTCTTGACCAACTCCAAGGTTCCATACCGGGCATTTGCCCTATAATGCTTCCCCTCTGATCCCATTCCGTTCGACCAGGCGTTCCATGACCTTCACCCCGCGCATCTTTTCGGGCATCAAGCCTTCGGGCGATCTGCATCTGGGCAATTACCTCGGCGCCATCCGCCAGTTCGTGCCGCTGCAGGACACCCACGAGACCATCTATTGCGTGGTCGACATGCACGCGATCACGGTCTGGCAGGAGCCCGAGGATCTCAAGCGCCGCACCTATGAGATCGCCGCCGCCTATATCGCCGCCGGGCTCGATCCCAAGCGCTCCATCATCTTCAACCAGTCCCAGGTGATGGAACATGCTGAACTGAGCTGGATCTTCAACTGCGTGGCTCGCATGGGCTGGATGGCCCGCATGACCCAGTTCAAGGACAAGGCCGGCGAAAACAGCGAAAACGTCTCGCTCGGCCTCTTTGCCTATCCCTCGCTGATGGCCGCCGATATCCTCCTTTACAAGAGCACCGCCGTGCCGGTGGGCGAGGACCAGCGCCAGCACCTCGAGCTGACGCGCGACATTGCGAAAAAATTCAACCACGATTTCCGCAAGCAAATCGCCGAGCTGGGTTTCGAGGAAGACTTCTTCCCCATCACCGAAACCCTCGCCACCGGTCCCGCCATGCGCGTCAAGTCGCTGAAAGACGGCTCCAAGAAAATGAGCAAGTCCGAGTCGACGTCCGACCTCGCCACCATCTACCTGCTCGATGATGCCGATGTGGTGGCCAAAAAGATCAAGCGCGCCACCACCGATCCCGAACCCCTGCCCAGCGAAGCGGCTGGGCTCGAAAGCCGCCCCGAGGCGGAAAACCTCGTTGGCATCTATGCCGCGCTCTCCAATCAAAGCGTCGATGCGGTGCTGGCCGAATATGGCGGCAAAGGCTGGGGGGTATTCAAGCCCGCCCTCGCCGATCTGGCCGTCAGCGTGCTCTCGCCCATCGCCAACGAAATGCAGCGCCTCGTCGCCGATCGCGGCGAAATGGACCGCATCCTGCGCGATGGCGCCGATCGTGCCCGCGCCATTGCCGCGCCGGTGATGGCCGATGTGCGCCAGATCGTCGGCTTTATCCGCTAACGGAGGCCCGCATGGTTCCCGCCAACGAATACAAGCGTAAATTTCTCGTCGTCATCGATGAAACCGAGGAATGCGACCGCGCCCTTCTTTTTGCCGCCTATCGCGTCAAGCGCACCGGCGGCGCCGTCGTGCTGATGAGCGTGGTCGAGCCGCCCGAATTCATCGGCCTTGGCGTCGAGGAAGTGCTGCGCGCAGAGGCCGTGGAACAAGCCGAGCGCAATCTCGACACCCGCCTCGCGCGCCTGCGCTCCATCGGCGACATCAAGGTGGAATCGGTGATCCGCGAAGGCAGCGGCCCCGAACAGATCGAGCGCGTGATCGACAAGGACAAGGGCGTCGCCATCCTCGTCCTTGCCGCCTCCACCTCCCCCGAAGGCCCCGGCCCCCTGGTCCTCCACTTCGCCAACCGCGCCAACGCCCTCCCCATCCCCCTCACCATCGTCCCCGGCCACATGACCGACGAAGAAATCATCGCCATCTGCTAATTTTTGTGACCGGCGGGCGAACGCACGCGACGCCAGCCTCACGGCACCTGCCCACCCTCCCCCGTGCGGGGAGGGCCGGGGAGGGGGTCCATCAGTTCTGGCGCAAGTCGGCAATCTACGGCCAAGGCTAGCACCGAGCCATCCGCCCCATCGTCCCCTCCCCCTTGAGGGGAGGGCCAGGGTGGGGGTTCGAGCCTCTCCACAAACTGGGACTATGCGGGACCGCCCGAACCCTCACCCTCAATCCCACCCCTCAAGGGAGAGGGAGGCGCAACTCCCATGACCGGTGTCCACCCGATCTTTCCCTCGCAAAAGCGCTTATGCTCCTGCCCTCCCTCCCCCTTGAGGGGAGGGCCGGGGAGGGGGTCGATGGTCAAGCACCAAGCCAGCAGATCGCTCAGCCTCGCCCGTTCAGTCCCGCGCCGCCACGGCCATCTGCTTGCGCCGCAACAACCCATCATTAACAAACGTCCCGAGCGGCACAAAGGCCGCCAGTGCCGTGCGCACCCACTCCCCTGGCGTAAAACCCTTGCCCGGCAGGCACACCAGCATGGCCAGCAGATACAGCACAAACGCTGCCCCATGCGCGGCCCCGACGGGCGGCACGAGGCTGGGATTGCCCGAAACATACTTCATGGGCATGGCGATGCCGAACAGCGCCAGCGTGGTGATGCCCTCCAAGAGGGCTAGTCGTCGAAACCATTGGATCATGCCCGCGTTGTACCGCCCGCAGCGCATGGGAGCCACGCGGCGCGAGGTCGCGTAAAGCCTCTTGCACCGCGCCGCGAAAAGACTATTTTAGAAGCGTTCTAAACACGTCCACGGCAAGGAAGCGCCATGTTCATCCAGACCGAAGCCACGCCCAATCCGGCGACCCTCAAGTTCCTGCCGGGGCGCGATGTGCTGGTGGGCGAGCCGCGCGATTTCCGCAATCCCGATGCTGCCGCAGCGTCCCCGCTGGCGACGGGCCTGTTTGCCATTTCCGGCGTGACTGGCGTGTTCCTGGGCTCCGATTTCATCTCGGTCACCAAGGACGACACCAACTGGGCCCATATCAAGCCCGCCATTCTGGGCGTGATCATGGATCATTTCCTTTCCGGCAAGCCGGTGCTGGCGCCCGAAGGCGAGGGCGCTTCCGACTTTGCCGATGATGGCGCCGAGTTCTTCGAGGCCGAAGACAGCGAAACCGTCGAGGTGATCAAGGAGCTGCTTTCCACCCGCGTGCGTCCCGCCGTGGCGATGGATGGTGGCGACATCATCTTCAAGGGCTACAAGGAAGGCACCGTGTTCCTGCACATGCAGGGCGCCTGCTCGGGTTGCCCTTCCTCGACCGCGACCCTCAAGAACGGCATCGAAAACCTGCTGCGCCATTTCGTGCCCGGCGTCGAAGCCGTCCAGCAGGTCTAGGCTATCCTTCACTGACAAAAAAAGCCCGGAGCGATCCGGGCTTTTTTCATCAGGAGGCGGCTTTTTCGCCTTCGCTGCGCTGATCGGTGATCGCCAGCGGCTCTTCGGGAGCGCCACCCTCGGGCACCCGGCGAATGCGCAAGCGCTTGATACGGCGGCTATCGGCAGCCAGCACCTCGAACTCGAACCCCTTCAGTCCGCCGACCTTTTCGCCACGCTTCGGCACGTGTCCGGCCAGGTCGAACACCAGCCCGCCCACCGTATCGACTTCCTCGGCATAAGTGCCGGGATCGAAATCGGGCCCGATCAGCGCCTGCACATCGGCCAACTCCGCCCGGGCATTGGCGATATAGGTGTCTTCGCCCACTTTGCGGATGAGGGCAGCGGTGAATTCGTCGTGCTCGTCCTCGATCTCGCCGACAACCGCTTCGAGCAGGTCCTCGATGGTGACGAGCCCATCCGTGCCGCCATATTCGTCGATGACGATGGCCATGTGGACGCGGCTGGCGCGCATGGATTGCAAGAGGTCCCCGACCGGCATGAAGGTGGGCACGAACATCGCCGTGCGCACGAGATCGAGCTTGCCGATCTTGGAGCGCAGCGCCGGCGACACCAGCTTGACCGGCACGTCCTTTTCGGGATCGTTGACGCTGTCTGTAATGCGCCGCAGCGCGTCCTTGACGTGAATGAAGCCGAGGATGTTGTCGAGCCCGTCCTCGTAGACAGGCAGGCGGGAATGGCCCACATCGCGGAACTTGGCCAGGAGCGTGCCCAGATTGACATCGGCCTCGATGGCCTGGATGTCCGAGCGCTCCACCATCACATCGCCCACCGTCACATTGCCCAGCTTGAGCACGTTCTGCAGGATCGTCCGCTCGCTTTCGGAAAAGTCGCCGGTTTCGGCGCTTCCCGGCTCGTCCAGCGCCTCCTGCAGGTCTTCGCGCAGGGACGCCGTGCCGCGCACCAGCATGGAGCGGATGCGGTTCAGGATCGAAAGCCCCCGGGCGGCTACCGGCGCGGGGGCGGGGGAAGAAGGAGGCTCGGCATTTTCGGGTCGGTGGCCCAAACTGTCACTGTCGGTCATTGTTTCATGCCGCAAACGGCGGCTCTTCTGCTGTGGGAAGGGGTGTGGGCCCTGCGGGCGCTAATCGGCATAGGGGTCCTCGACCCCCAGACTTGCCAATATCTGCGTTTCGAGCCCCTCCATTTGAAGGGCCTCGTCTTCAACAATATGATCATAACCCAGGATGTGGAGAAATCCATGCACCACCAGATGGGTAAAGTGATCGGTAAAACTCTTGCCCAACTCTTCGGCTTCGCGCGTGAGGGTCTCGTGGGCGAGCGTAATATCGCCAAGGATCCCGACCACCGGGCCAAAGGGCTCGATCTGGGGAAAGCTCAGCACATTGGTGGAGCTGTCCTTGCCACGCCATTGCGCATTGAGTTCGCGCTGTTCGGCATCGTCGGTCAGAAGGATCGAGATTTCGGCAGCGCCCGCGATACGTGCTTTGCTATGGGCAAGCGCGGCCAGCACCGCCCGCTCCGCGAGCGGGTCGAGATCTTCGGGCCAGGCGTCGCTGTTGCGGATCACCGCGATCTCGAGTGGGGAAGCGCTCAGCGGGCCACCCCTTCGGCAAGCTTTTCCTGCGCCTTGCGGGTCGTGTCGGCCTCATAGGCCCGCACGATCCGCCCGACCAGGGCATGGCGCACCACATCCTTGTCGCCAAAGCGCGAGACATGGACGCCCTCGATCCCGTCGAGCAACCCCACGGCCTCAACCAGCCCCGACTTTTCGCCCCGCGGCAGGTCGACCTGCGTCGGATCGCCCGTCACGATCATCTTGGAATTTTCACCCAAACGGGTCAAAAACATCTTCATCTGCATCGAGGTGGTGTTCTGCGCCTCATCGAGGATCACCACCGCATTGGCCAGCGTGCGCCCGCGCATAAAGGCGAGCGGGGCCACTTCGATGATCCCCGAAGTGATGCAGCGCTCGACATTTTCGCTCTTCATCATGTCGTAGAGCGCGTCATAAAGCGGGCGCAGATAGGGATCGACCTTTTCCTTCATGTCGCCGGGCAAAAAGCCCAGCCGCTCGCCCGCTTCCACCGCCGGGCGCGACAGGATAATGCGGTTGATATCCCCGCGTTCGAGGAGCGAAGCGGCATGCGCGACCGCCAGATAGGTCTTGCCCGTGCCGGCCGGACCCACCCCGAACACGAGCTCGGCCCGATCCATGGCGCGCATATAGGCGTCCTGCGCCGGGGTGCGCGCCAAAATGGTGGATTTGCGTGTGGCGATCTGGGCCATGCGCACCTTGCCCTTGCGCTCGAGCGTCGGGAGGGTGAGCTGGCTGTCCTCGGTTTCGATCATGCGGATGACCCCATCCACGTCGGAAATCCCGAGCGCGCGCCCTTCCTCGAGCGAGGCATAAAGCGATTCCAGCACGCGCCGCGCCTGGTCTACGGCCGCTGCAGCGCCCTTGAGCAGCACATGATTGCCGCGCGGCGCCGCCGCCACTTTGAGCCTTTGCTCGATCAGCGCCAGGTTCTGGTCGAAATCACCATAAAGCTGCGCCGCCAGGCGATTGTCTTCAAATGCGAGTTCGAGTTGGGATGCCAGTGCGTTGTCTGCGGTGGGTGCCAAATGCCTGCTCAAAAAAACTGGGGCTCCTCAAGGGAACGGAACACTGGCGCTGCCAGCAAGGGTTAAACGAGGCTAGGACGATTTTGTCCCCGCGTCAGCAGTAATATTGTGACGCCCAGGCCCGCGCGCAAGCCGCTCCTTCGCGCAAGCGCAGCTATGCGCCCGCCGGCTTAACCCACGTTCATGACCAGCGTCTCGCTGCGCCCAAACTGCGGCATCTGCGTAGGAACCGCCAGCCGCCCCACCAGCGAATTGGTCGAAGTGCCCACGATTTCCACCTGGTGGATGGCCCCGATCAGCGCGGTGCTCCCTTCCAGATGTACGGCCTGCAGATAAGGCGAGCGCCCGCCGACCTGGCCCGGCATCCGCCCGACCCGCTCGATCAGCACCGGCAGCGTCTTGCCCACGCAAGTATGGTGGAATGCCGTCGTCTGGGCATTCACCAGCTCCTGCAGCCGATAAAGCCGCTCGGTCTTGACCTCTTCGGGCACCTGGTCGGGCAGATTGGCGCCGGGCGTACCCGGTCGCGTCGAATATTTGAACGAATAAGCCGAGGCGTAGCCCACCGCCCGGATGATCGCGAGCGTGTCCTCGAAATCGGCCTCAGTTTCCCCGGGAAAGCCGACGATGAAATCACCCGACAGCGCCATGTCCGGGCGCGCCAGCTTGATCCGCTCGATCAGGGCCAAATACTCCGCCGCCGTATGGCGCCGGTTCATCGCCTTCAAAATCCGGTCCGACCCGGACTGCACCGGCAGGTGCAGATAAGGCATCAGGATGGGCAGGTCGCGATGGGCGGCGAGCAGCGCCTCGTCCATATCGCGCGGGTGGCTCGTCGTGTAGCGCAGCCGCTCCAGCCCGTCGATTTCTGCCAGCAGATAAGCCAGATCCCCCAGCCCTACTACCCGGCCGTCATCGGCCAAGCCGTGATAGGCATTGACGTTTTGCCCGAGGAGGGTGATCTCGCGCACCCCCGCTTCGACGAGCCCCCGCGCTTCGGCCAGCACCTGGCGCACCGGCCGGCTGACCTCGGCGCCGCGGGTATAAGGCACGACGCAAAACGAGCAGAACTTGTCGCAGCCTTCCTGCACCGTCAAAAAAGCCGTAAGCCCGCGCTTGATCGTCACTTCGCGCTTCGGCGCGGGCAGGTGGTCGAACTTGTCTTCTTCGGGGAACTCGGTGTCGACGATGGTGCGCCGCAGCGAGGGGTGCACGGCGCGCCGCGCTTGCGCTTCGGCCAGCATCTGGGGCAGCTTGTGATAGGCCTGCGGGCCCACCACCATATCCACTACGGGCGCGCGGCGGGCGATTTCCTCGCCTTCGGCCTGCGCCACGCAACCGGCCACCCCGATCATCAGGTCGGCGCCATCGGCGCGCCGCTCGGCCTGCAATTCCTTGAGGCGCCCCAGCTCGGAAAACACCTTTTCGGCCGCCTTTTCGCGGATATGGCAGGTGTTGAGCAGCACGAGATCGGCATTGCCGATCTCGGTTGTCGCCTCATAGCCGTGCGGCGCCAGCGCATCGGCCATGCGGTCGCTGTCATAAACGTTCATCTGGCAACCATAGGTCTTGATGAACAGCTTTTTGGTGTTGGCACGCGTCTGGGTCATGGCGCTCCTTTACCAGAGCCTGCCGCCAGACCCAAGCGCTCCCTGCAACTTCCGGCCCCCCGCGCCGTTTAACGTGAGCTAACTTTTTCAAGGAGGTCATCATGACCGATCCGACCACGCCAGGCGCAGCGGCACTCAAGGACGGCGAAAAGCCCGGCCCCAAGGATTCCCCGGTGCAGATCCGTCCAGCCGGCGGCGAGTCCCAGGCCGACAAACCCGAGGATTGGGATGAAGTGGATGAGGCCGTCGACGAAAGCTTCCCGGCCAGCGACCCCATCGCCAAGTACTGAGCGCCTGCACGACCCGGTTGATGGCCGCTGCACCCCTGGTGTGGCGGCTATCGCCTGTTTGGTAATCCAATAAAATCTGGCTTTCCGCGCTCCAATGCAGTATAGGGCAGGGCAACTGGCGGGCTTTGCCCCGTCAGTTTATTCGGCCCCGCCTGGACGACATCCCGGCCGGGGCGACCCATCCTCCCAATTGAAAGGATATGCCCGATGTCGATTACTCCTGAGCGCAAGACCGCCCTGATCCAGGAATATGCGACCAAGCCAAACGATACCGGTTCGCCGGAAGTGCAGGTCGCCATTCTGTCCGAGCGCATTGCCAACTTGACCGAGCACTTCAAGGGTCACGCCAAGGACAACCATTCCCGCCGCGGCCTGCTCAAGCTGGTTTCGACCCGTCGCAGCCTTCTGGACTATGTCAAGAAGATCGACGAGGATCGCTACAAGACCTTGATCGAACGTCTCGGCCTTCGTCGCTAAGCGACGTCAGATGATTTGCGGATGCGGGACCCGGTTCCGCATCTGTCGCCGGCGCCTTGAGATTGCGTCAGGGCGAGCCGAAAGTTCGGTTTTCGAGAACCGGAGCGGAGCGTACATCGGTACCTCAGCACCGGAACCGCAAAAACGGACTTGCAGGCCGCCCTCACGCGAAGATCAAGGGGTCGGAAGCGTAGACCGGCGTTCGCCGGAGCATGGCAGGATTATTGGCCGCTCCCCGCCTCACGCACTGCAAAATCATTTCCTTGGTTTTGAATCCGTGAGGCGCCCCACCATTCGGGGAGCGTCTTGTTGTCTTGCCCATGTTTCAGCCCGCCGAACCGAAACAGTGTCTGGTTTTGAGCCGGCGCGGCACATGGGGTGCGGCGCTCGGTGCGGACACACTCGATGACTTCGCGGTCGCTATGCGCCGCGCTCCGGGTCATTGGGCAGAGATGAAAGACAAACACATGTTTGATCACCACAAGGTAGAGCTCAACTGGGGCGGCCAGCCCCTCACCCTCGAGACCGGCAAGATTGCGCGCCAGGCCGATGGTGCCGTTCTCGCCACCCTGGGCGAAACCGTGCTTCTGGCCACCGTCGTCAGCGCCAAGTCCCCCAAGCCGGGCATCGACTTCTTCCCGCTGACCGTCAACTACCAGGAAAAATACTTTGCCGCCGGCAAGATCCCCGGTGGCTATTTCAAGCGCGAAGGTCGCCCGACCGAAGCTGAAACGCTGACTTCGCGCCTGATCGATCGCCCCATCCGTCCCCTGTTCCCCGATGGGTACAAGAACGAAACCCAGGTGATCGTTACCGTTCTCCAGCACGACATGGAAAACAATCCTGACGTTCTGGCCATGGTTGCCGCTTCCGCCGCCCTCACCATTTCGGGCGTGCCCTTCATGGGCCCGATCGGCGCTGCGCGCGTTGGTTACGTTAATGGCGAATACGTCCTCAACCTGCCGGTTGACCGTCGCGCCGACTCCAAGCTCGATCTCGTCATGGCGGGCACTGCGGATGCCGTGCTGATGGTTGAATCGGAAGCCAAGGAACTCAGAGAAGAAGTCATGCTGGGCGCCGTGATGTTCGGCCACGCCGAATCGCGCAAGGTCATCGACGCCATCATCAAGCTGGCCGAGCTGGCCGCCAAGGACGCCCGCGATTTCGAGCCCGAGGATTTCTCGGCCATCGAAACCGAAATGCTCGGCGTGATCGAAGCCGATCTGCGCGCTGCCTACAAGATCACCAAGAAGGAAGATCGCTACGACGCGGTCGACAAGGTCAAGGCAACGGCCAAGGCGCATTTTGCTGCCCGCGTTGATGCCGGCGAGATCTCGGCCGAAGATGTTGGCGCCGTGTTCAAGTCGCTCCAGGCCAAGGTTGTGCGCTGGAACGTGCTCGACACCGGCTACCGCATCGACGGCCGCGATCTGCAGACCGTTCGTCCCATTGTTTCGGAAGTTGGCGTTCTGCCCCGCACCCATGGTTCGGCGCTGTTTACCCGCGGCGAAACCCAGGCGCTGGTGGTTGCCACCCTCGGCACCGGTGAAGACGAGCAATATATCGACTCGCTTGAAGGCACCCAGAAGCAGAACTTCCTGCTGCACTACAACTTCCCTCCATATTCGGTGGGTGAAGCTGGCCGCATGGGTTCCCCAGGGCGTCGCGAAATCGGCCATGGCAAGCTCGCTTGGCGCGCGATCAACCCGATCCGTCCTTCGGTTGAAGAGTTCCCTTATACGATCCGCGTCGTGTCCGAGATCACCGAGTCCAACGGCTCCTCCTCGATGGCCACCGTTTGCGGCACTTCGCTGGCGCTGATGGATGCTGGCGTGCCGCTGGCCCGTCCCGTGGCCGGCATTGCCATGGGCCTGATCCTCGAAGGCGAGAAGTTTGCTGTGCTCAGCGACATTCTCGGTGACGAAGATCACCTGGGCGACATGGATTTCAAGGTGGCGGGTACCGAAGAAGGCATCACCTCGCTCCAGATGGACATCAAGATCGCCGGCATCACCGAGGAGATCATGAAGATCGCCCTCGAACAGGCCAAGGGCGGTCGTATCCACATCCTGGGCGAAATGGCCAAGGCGATCACCGCTTCGCGCAGCGAAGTGGGCGAATTCGCTCCGCGCATCGAAACCATGAAGATCCCGACCGAAAAGATCCGTGAAGTGATCGGCACCGGCGGCAAGGTGATCCGTGAGATCGTCGAAAAGACCGGCGCCAAGATCAACATCGATGATGACGGCACCATCAAGATTTCGTCCTCGGACGGCGCTCAGATCGAAGCGGCGATCAAGTGGATCCGCTCGATCACCGACGAAGCCGAAGTTGGTGCCATTTATCAGGGCACGGTCGTGAAGACTGCTGACTTTGGTGCCTTCGTGAACTTCTTCGGCGCCAAGGATGGCCTCGTGCACATCTCGCAGTTGGCCGAGGCTCGCGTTGCCAAGACCACCGACGTGGTCAAGGAAGGCGACAAGGTCTGGGTCAAGCTCCTGGGCTTTGACGAGCGCGGCAAGGTCCGCCTCTCCATGAAGGTTGTCGATCAGGCAACCGGCAAGGAAGTCGAAAAGAGCGAGCCGGCCGAATAAGCCGAAAAACATCTCCCAAGGGGGCTCGGTATCAAACCGGGCCCCTTTGCCTTAGTTGCGCCTTTGCAACACCACATTTCACATCTCTGCGAGGCAACCCACGCGTTAACGTAGCGTTGGCGTAGTGATGCTTTCCTGCACTCGACAATGGCTGTCACGGGGCTTAGGTCATTGTTGAATCACCATTTTTTCGTTCAGCCGCTCCACCAGGGAACTACTGTGCTCAACCGCCGCCTGTTTATGATTGGACTACCCCTCGCCCTGGCTGCCTGTACCACGTCGCGTCGTGCGCCGACGATGTCAGAGCCGACCATTGATCCGTTCTACGTGTCCATGTACGGACCCGTGCTCGATGAACCTCATCCCGTCGCCGCCATGGACCTGCGCCGTGTCGACCCCAAGTGGTGGCGCCAGGAAGTGGAATATGTCACCGACGAGCGCCCGGGCACCATCATCGTCGATACCCCCAACCGCTTCCTCTACCTTGTGCAGGAAAACGGCCGCGCCATGCGTTACGGCATTGGTGTGGGCAAGGACGAAGCTCTTGAGTTCCGCGGCAATGCCACGGTCGGCCGCAAGGCTGCCTGGCCCCGTTGGACCCCGACCCGGTCCATGATCAATCGCGAACCCGAGCGCTATGGCCAGTATGCCGGCGGTCTTGAAGGCGGCCCGACCAACCCGCTTGGTCCGCGCGCGCTCTACCTCTACAAGAACGGGCAGGACACCCTGTTCCGCCTGCACGGCACGACCGAGCCCTACACCATCGGCACCAATGTCTCCTCTGGCTGCATTCGCCTGATGAACCAGGACATCATCGACCTGTATTCGCGCGTTCCCACCGGCACTCGCGTGGTCGTTTACAACTAAACGGATTGGGTCATTGCCGCGGCAGCGGGGCTCCTTTTTTCGGATCCCGTAGTCACCGAACCAAAGAACGCCGCTGTCGCGGCAATGACCCGGTCCAGCATCAAAAGCCCGCTCTCGTCGAGAGCGGGCTTTTTGTTTGCCGCCATTTGATTCCGGGGCCGCGTGTGGTTTTTTGCGCGCCTCATAACTGCGCTTGGGCGGCGATCGGCAGGGGCGCGGCTAGGTGTGCCGCTTCGCGCATGAACAAGCCCTCAGCGGCTGTTCAGAACCCGTTCAGCTACATGGCCCCTTTGTGACCAAGGCAGCAAAAAAGGGCGCGGATCCGATCCGCGCCCCTTTTCAATTTCAGTGTTTTTAAGCCTACAGCGTGCGCTGCACCGTCTCGACGCGGAAGCATTCGATGACGTCGCCGGGACGCATGTCCTCGTAGTTCTCGAAGGCCATGCCGCATTCCTGGCCGGTCTGGACTTCCTTCACTTCGTCCTTGAAGCGCTTGAGAGTCTTGAGCTTTCCTTCGTGGATCACGACGTTGTCGCGGATCAAACGCACGCCCGAGCCACGCTCCACCATGCCTTCGGTGATCCGGCAACCGGCGACCTTGCCGACCTTGGTGATCTGGAAGACCTCAAGGATCTCCGCATTACCAATGAAGGTCTCGCGGCGCTCAGGCTTGAGCAAGCCGCTCATCGCATTTTTCACATCATCCACAAGATCATAGATGATGTTGTAGTAACGAATTTCGATCCCGTCGCGGGTCGCAAGATCCGTGGCCTGCTTGTTGGCACGCACATTGAAACCGATAACGATCGCGTTCGAGGCCGAAGCCAGGGTCACGTCCGATTCAGTGATCCCGCCCACGGCGCTCATCAGGATCTGCGCCGACACTTCATCGGTCGAGAGCTTGTTGAGCGAAGCCACGATCGCTTCCACCGAACCCTGCACGTCGCCCTTGATGATCAAGGGGAACTTGGCAATGCCCGAGGCCTTGAGCTGGTTCATCATCTGCTCAAGGCTGGTCGCGCCGCCACCAGCAGTCTTCTCGCGGATAACGCGCTGACGGTATTCGGTGACTTCGCGAGCCCGTGCTTCGCTTTCAACCACCGAGAACCGATCGCCAGCGCTTGGCACGCCGGTAAAGCCCAGCACCTCAACAGGGACCGAGGGACCGGCCTCTTTGACTTGTTCGCCCTGATCGTTGATCAGCGCACGAACGCGCGCAAATTCGGTACCAGCCACGACGATGTCGCCGATCGCCAGCGTGCCGCGCTGCACCAGCACCGTCGCAACGGCACCGCGACCGCGGTCGAGCTTGGCTTCAATCACAAGGCCTTCGGCACGGCCGTCGCGCGCCACGCGCAGCTCAAGCACTTCGGCCTGCAGCAGGATGGTTTCGAGCAACTTGTCGAGGCCATCGCGCGTCTTGGCGGAAACCTCGACATCGAGCACGTCGCCGCCCATGGTTTCAACGAACACTTCGTGCTGCAGCAACTCGGTGCGAACCCGGGTCGGGTTGGCATCGGGCTTGTCCATCTTGTTGATGGCTACGATGATCGGAACACCGGCCGCCTTGGCGTGCTTGATGGATTCAATGGTCTGAGGCATCACGCCGTCATCGGCTGCCACAACCAAAACGGCAATGTCGGTCGCCTGCGCACCACGGGCACGCATGGCGGTAAAGGCTTCGTGGCCCGGGGTGTCGAGGAAGGTGATCCGTGCACCGTTCTTTTCCACCTGATAGGCGCCGATATGCTGGGTGATGCCACCGGCTTCCCCGCTCACCACATTGGCTTCGCGGATGGCGTCGAGCAGGGAGGTCTTGCCGTGGTCCACGTGACCCATGATGGTCACGACGGGCGCACGATTAGTCAGATCCTCAGCCCGGTCATCGGTGGGCAGATCATAAAGCCCTTCTTCAACATCGGCTTCCGACACGCGCTTGACGGTGTGACCGAGTTCGGTCGCAATCAGCTCGGCCGTATCGGCATCGAGGATGTCGTTGATCTTCATCATCTGGCCCTGGGCCATCAACAGCTTGATGACGTCAACGGCGCGCTCGGCCATGCGGTTGGCCAGTTCCTGGACGGTGATCGCCTCGGGAATGGTCACTTCACGGCTAAGCTTGGGCGCCACCTGCTGGTTGCGGCCCATCTTCTTGTCGCGACGACGGCGCATTGCAGCCAGCGAGGGACCGCGATCACGGTCGCTTTCGGCGCCGGCATTGGTAACCGTCAACCGGCCGCGAGCATTGGCATCCTCACCAACGCGGCGCGTCGGACGCTCCGGCGTGGCGCGCGATGCGCGGCGGGCATTTTCCAGTTCAGCTTCACTGATCGGGCCCCGATTGGTGGGCGCGCTGGTGCGGATCTTGCGACCATCGGCTTCGCTGGGCGGTGCTGGCGGCACATTGCCGATCGGTGCCATGCCAGCGCCCGCTGGACGACGAGCCTCCGCAGGACGAGTGGCAGTGCCCGACGGACGGGCCGTGGCAGCACCGGGGCGCAGTGCAGCGCCTGCGCCGCGCTCGCTTGCGGGGCGCAGATTGGGGTTGGGGCGGTCGCCTGCCGGGCGCGTTGGCCGAGGCGGCTGGCCTGGGCGGCCGGCAACCACACGAACGCTGCTCGGCCCGGGATTGCGCTGAGACGCTGGAACAACGGGTGCAGCAGCTTCTGCCGGGGCAGGAGTGGGAGCCGATGTCTCGGCCGCAGCTGCAACTGGAGCTGCTTCAGCCTGAGGGGCAGGGCTGGATGGCTCAGGTGTCTCTGATGCCGCTTCGCTGGCGCGACGGCGCTCTTCTTCGAGCCGGGCCGCCTCTTCACGCACCTGGCGGCGGCGGGCATCTTCCTCAACGCGGCGGGCTTCCTCGGCGGCAAAGCGCTGTTGCTCCTCCGCCTGGCGCGCGCCGGCCTGCAACAGGGCGTTGCGCCGGGCTTCAGCTTCAGCAGCTGACAGGCCCAGGGGGGCACGGCTCTGCCCGGCCGGGCGACCTTGCGGCGGACGCTGGCTCTGGGGAGGGCGCTGGCTTTGCGCTGGCCGCTGGCTCGCCGCGGCGGCAGGGGCCGGAGCCGCTGACTGGGGCCGCTGCGGTGCACCACTCGGGGCGCCCGGCGTGGGCACGCGGCGCGTGCGCTTCTCGACCACCACGGTACGCGACTGTGGACGCGACATGCCGGGGCGGTTTCCGGCACCCGGACCCCCCTTCAATGTCAACGTCTTCTTGCCCCCGCCAGAAGTGTCGTCGATGCGCTTGTCGTCGTTATCAGCCATGTATCTCGCGTCTCTCAAACTCGTTCGTCTGGCAAAACAGCACCGTCAACCGCAGGGCGGTCGGTGCTGTCGGCCATCGCTTGGGCGGTGTAAAGGGCCAGTCTGCGGGCCTTTTCCACTGCCGATTGGGCTGCCGCCCCTTTCGTTAGGGCAGCATGTATCACATTTTCCTGGCCAAGTGCCAAACCCAATTGCTCCGAAGAGAGCAATTCGAGATGAGGCACTTCAAAGTCGTCCACGCCTTCTTCGCGTGCGGCGTGATGAAGGGCCTTGAGGGGTCCTACCATCTTGCTGCGTCCATCCGCCGAGGCGTCGGACGCGGTGATCAGCGCAACCAGCTCGCCCGTGGCAAGGAGACTGCGGACTTTGGTCGCCCCGGTCACCAGTTGCCCCGCCTTGCGCGTCATGCTCAGGGCCTGCAACAAGCGCTGCTCAAGCCGGGTTCGCACCAGCCCAGGCAGGTCTTCGGGGACCACAACCTCGCTTTTGAGGCTGCGCCCGAACACCTTCTTTTTCACCGCCTCGGCAACGGCCTGCTGGTTGAGGCTGATCCAGACGCCCCGCCCATCGGCCTTCGCCTCCGTATCGGGGGCCAGAACCCCGTCGGGGCCGAGCACAAAGCGGATCAACTCGGCGACCGGCTTTTCTTGCCGAGTCAGTGCGCACATCCGCGTTGTTTCTTCGCGCCGGGCCAAACGGAGCTCCCTTGCCTTGAGGCGGCTTAAACCGCCGCCTCTGCTTGAGTGTCTTCGCCTTCTTCAGCCTGCGCGCCAGGCAGTTCGTCTTCGTTGATCCAGCCGGCCCGCACGCGCGCCTGCATGATCATGTCTTCAGCTTCCTCGCGGCTGACCGGAAAGTCCTTCAACGTGCCTTCGAACCGCTTGGTTTCGCCGTCCTTGCGCTCACTCCAGCCCACGAGGTCGTCGGCGGCGCAGCCCGCGAAGTCTTCGACGGTCTTGATGTCATCCTTGCCCAGAGCAACCAGCATGGCGGCAGTCAGGCCCGGGATCTCGTAAAGATCGTCCTCGACACCGAGTGCCTGGCGCTCCTCGTCGTGAGCCCGATCAATGGCGGCCAGATATTCGGTCGCGCGGTTCTGGATTTCCGCAGCCGTTTCTTCGTCAAAGCCCTCGATCGACGCGATTTCATCGAGTTCGATATAGGCGAGTTCTTCAACCGACGAGAAGCCTTCAGAAGCCAATAGTTGGGCAACCATCTCGTCCACGTCAAGGGCATCCATGAACAGGGTCGAGCGCTCGGTGAATTCTTTCTGACGCCGTTCGCTTTCTTCCTGCTCGGTCAGGATATCGATATCCCAGCCAATGAGCTGGCTGGCAAGACGGACATTCTGGCCACGGCGGCCAATGGCAAGGCTCAGCTGCTCATCGGGCACCACGACTTCGATGCGCTCGGCCTGCTCGTCGAGCACAACCTTGGCAACATCTGCCGGCTGCAGCGCCGAAACCACCAGATCTGCAATGGAGTCGGTCCACGGGATGATGTCGATCTTTTCGCCCTGCAGTTCGCCCACGACGGCCTGCACGCGCGAGCCACGCATACCAACGCATGCGCCCACGGGGTCGATGGAAGAGTCCGACGAGGTCACCGCGATCTTGGCGCGCGATCCCGGATCACGGGCAATCGAGCGAATGGTGATGATGCCATCATAAATCTCGGGCACTTCCTGCATGAACAGCTTGGCCATGAACTGCGGATGGGTGCGCGACAGGAAAATCTGCGGACCGCGCTGCTCGCGGCGCACGTCATAGACATAGGCGCGCACGCGATCGCCATAGCGGAACATTTCGCGCGGAATCAGCTCGTCGCGCCGGATAATGGCTTCGCCCCGGCCCAGATCCACGATCACATTGCCGTATTCAACCCGCTTGACGGTGCCGTTGACGATCTCGCCAATGCGGTTGAAGTATTCGTCATACATGCGCTCGCGCTCGGCATCGCGCACCTTTTGCACGATAACCTGCTTGGCCGACTGAGCGGCAATGCGCCCAAATTCCATTGGGGGCAGGGGTTCGGTCAGGAAGTCGCCGATCTTGGCGGTAGGCGATTTGATCTGGGCGGTCTTCAGGTCAACCTGACGGCTGGGCTCTTCAACCTCGTCAACGATTTCCAGCAGGCGCCACATCCGGGTCTCACCCGAGCGGGGATTGATCTCGACCTTGATCTCGGTTTCCGCGCCATAGCGGCCCTTGGCGGCCTTTTCCATGGCGTCCTGCATGGCTTCGATCACAACCATGCGGTCGATCGATTTCTCGCGGGCGACGGCATCTGCAATCTGCAAGAGCTCGAGTCTGTTCGCGCTAACGGCCATTTAGTGGGTCTCCTGAACGATTTGGTCGTCTTCATCGTCGTCGCCGGGATCGGTGAACTCAACCGTTTCCGTTTCGTCGTCATCGATGGGATGGGCTTCCTGGTCGATTCGCGCCTTTTCCATCAAGGCATCGGTCATAACCAGCTTGGCTTCGGCAAGAGCCGTAAAGGGCAGGCGGAAATCGGGATCGGTGCCGCCCGGCGCATCGGGAATGGTAATGACGAAGGCATCATCCTCGACGGCCTTAATGATGCCGCGGAAGCGCTTGCGGCCATTAAGGGCATCGGCCAGTTCCACCTTGGCTTCATGACCGATATAGGTCTCGAAGTCGCGGCGGCGCACCAGCGGGCGATCAATGCCTGGCGACGACACTTCTAGGTGATATTCGCGGTCGATCGGGTCCTCGACATCCAGCACCGGGGAGAGATCCTTGGACAGGGTTTCGCAATCGGTGATTGCAAAGCGGCCGTTCTCGTCCTCGGCCATGATCTGCAAGGTCATGCCATTTTCCTGGGTGACCTTCACCCGCACCAGGGCATAACCAAGGCTGTTGGCGACCGGCTCGATAATGGCTGCCAGCCGTTGCTCGAGTCCGGTTTCCTTGATGAAGCGTTTTTCAGTAAGATCGATTGGCATTGAACCTTCAGGTAATAAAAAAGAGCGGGGCCGGGAAGGCGCCCACTCTGCAAACTGCCAGAGATGTTGAACCCTTATATAGCGCTGTATTGCCAGCGCTGCAAGGCTTCCATCAGCGACGCTCGAAACTGAAGTAGAACGACACCATCCGGCCTTCCCGGCGCGCCTTGGTCTCGTACCGCGTCGCTTCCCAGCCAGGATAAGGCTCGTGCCACTCGCCTGCACCACCGGGATTGAACGCGAAATCGGGGCTGCGCAGGATATGAGCGAGGCACCAATTGGCGTAATCCTCGATGTCGGTGGCGAAATAGAACTTCCCACCGGGGCGGATCACTCGCGCGAGTTCCCCCAGTGTTGTCGGCGACACAAAGCGCCGCTTGTGGTGTCGCGTCTTGGGCCAGGGATCGGGATAAAGCAGGTAAACGCCGTCGAGGCTGGCGTCCGGCAGCGCCATCAGCAGCTTGAGGGCATCATCGGTAAAGAGCCTGATATTGCGCAGCCCCTGCGCGGCGATGGTCTGCACCATCTTGCCGATGCCGCCGGTAAACACTTCGCAGCCGATAAAGCCGGTTTGCGGATGCCGGCCGGCCTCAAGGGCAAGATGCTCACCCCCACCATAGCCTATCTCGACGATGATCTCGTTGGCGTCGGGAAACAGCGAGCGGGGATCGAGTGATCCTTCGAGCTCGATCTCAAGCGCGGGCAGGGTGGCGTCGAACACCGCCTGCTGCCCGCCATGGAGCTTCTTGCCGGAACGGCGGCCAAAAAAAGCGCGCGGTTCACCCGCGCGCGTTTGCGGAAGTTGGTGAGCGGTCTTGGTCATCAGGTTCGCGGCTATAGCAGGCCGCTGCCTGTTACGCCAAGGGCTCCTACTTTACCGCCGCCTTGAGCGCCCCTACGAGGTCGGTTTTTTCCCACGAAAACGAGCCGTCTCGTCCCGCTTTGCGCCCGAAATGGCCATAGGCCGAAGTCTTGGCATAGATGGGCTTGTTGAGATCGAGATGAGTGCGGATGCCGCGCGGGGTCAGATCCATAACCTGGCCCAGAGCCAGCTCCACGGCTTCTTCCTCGACCTTGCCCGTGCCATGCAGGTCCACATAGATCGAGAGCGGCTGTGCCACGCCAATGGCATAGGACAGCTGAATGGTCGCGCGATCGGCCAGACCTGCTGCTACGACATTCTTGGCGAGATAGCGTGCTGCATAAGCGGCCGAGCGATCCACCTTGGTCGGATCCTTGCCTGAAAAGGCGCCACCACCATGGGGGGCAGCCCCGCCATAAGTATCGACAATGATCTTGCGGCCGGTCAGTCCGGCATCGCCATCGGGGCCACCAACCACGAACTTGCCGGTTGGATTGACGTGCCACACCGTGGCGTCATCGATCCAGCCGTCGGGCAGGGCCTCGCGCACGAAGGGTTCGACAATCGTTCGCACATCGGCCGAGGTCAGGTCTTCATCAAGGTGCTGCGTCGAGAGCACGATCTGGGTAACACCAACCGGCTTGCCGTTCTCATAGCGCACCGTCACCTGCGATTTCGCATCGGGCCCCAGCACGGCCGCCGGACCCACTCCCGACTTGCGCGCCTGGGTCAGCACATCGAGAATCTTGTGGGCATAAAAGATCGGTGCTGGCAGCAGTTCGGGGGTTTCGCGGCTGGCATAGCCGAACATGATCCCCTGGTCGCCTGCGCCGACATCCTTGTTGCCCGCTTCATCCACACCAGCTGCGATATCGGCGGATTGCCCATGCAGCAGCACGTCGATCTTGCAGGTTTTCCAGTGAAAGCCTGCCTGCTCATAACCGATGGCACGGATCGCCTTGCGGGCCGCGGCCTTAAACTTGGCCGGATTGACGCGTGGCTGGCCGGCAGCGTCGAGCACGACATTGCCGTCCTTGTCTTTTTTCAGCAGTGTTTCGGGCACGCGCACTTCACCCGCGATCACCACGCGGTTTGTGGTCGCCAGCGTTTCGCAGGCAATGCGGACCTTGGCCGGGTCCATGCCGGTTTTTTTGGCTTCGCGGAAGACGAGGTCCACGATTTCATCGGAAATACGGTCGCAGACCTTGTCCGGATGGCCTTCTGAAACCGACTCAGAGGTGAAAAGATAAGAAGAGCGTGCCACGCCTTGTTCTCCGCTACCGTCAGAAGGGCAGCATTTCCCCTCTTCAGGGGTGGTTTTGGCACCGGGGACCGTAGCGGTCAAGGCGGATATAAAGAAAGCTTGATATCTCATTGGCGTGAAGGTGAGCAAAGCTTGTCCATGACTGGGGGCGTTCAGGGGACCATCAGCGAGAACTCTTGGTCTGGACAGGGTCCAGTCCAGCCCTTCATATCGGCCTATGACCGAAATCGCTCGATTCCCTGACGTCATGCTGCTGGCCGCCGGCCTTGGCACCCGGCTTCGGCCCATCACTCAAACCTTGCCTAAGCCGCTGGTGCCCGTGGGCGGCACCCCGCTGATTGAGCGGGTGATGGCCAGCGCCCGCGCCGAGGGAGCCAAGCGCTTTGTCGCCAACGCCCATTATCGTGCCGACCAGTTGCTCGCCCATTTCGGTGGTCTGCTCAAAGTGTCGCGCGAGGACACGCTCCTGGGGACCGGCGGCGGGGTCAAGGCGGCGCTGCCCATGCTTCATTCCGACCCGGTGCTCGTGATGAACACCGATGCCTTCTGGCTTCCGGGGGCGGACACGCCGCTCGCCCGCATGCTGGAGCGCTGGGACGGGGGAGAAGCCGAGATCGTGCTGCTTTGTGTCCATCCCAGCCGGGCAACAGGGTTCGGGCGCAGTCACGATTTCTGTCTTGATCCCTTCGGCCGGGTCACGCCGGACTATGGCGCGCCCGTGATCTATGCCGGCGTCGCTCTCCTCGGCAAAGCGGCCTTCGCCGATTCCCCGGATGGCGCATTTTCCCTCACCCAATTGTTCGACCGGGCAATGGAACGGGAGACCCTTGCCGGTGTAGCGTTGAATGCCCACTGGTTTCATGTCGGCGACCCCGAGGCACTGGCGGCGGCGGAGCAGGAACTGGCGTGACCATTTATTCCATTGCGCCCCACGCGCCCTTCCTGCCCAAGCTGGCAGACCGAATGCTTGATGGCACGCTGCTGGGCGATTGGGACCGCAGCCAGCCTTTCTGGTTAAGCGACGTCACCGTGATTGTCCCGACGCAGCGCGCCCGGCTGGGGCTCGCAGAAGCCTTTCGGCAGCGTGGCGGTGGCCTATTACCCGATATCCGGACCTTTGGTGGCGAAGTGGAGGATGAAGAGCCGTTCCTGCCGCCCTTCGATGCGCCCTTGTTGCCGCCGGCAGCTTCGGGGCTGGAGCGGCGCCTGGTGCTATCGCGCCTGGTTGGTGCCTGGGCCAATACCAGCGAAGGGCGCGCAGCGTTTTCGACCCCGCCCACGGCCGGCGAAATCCTCTCCATGGCCGACTCGCTGGGAGAGCTGATCGATGACCTGACCACCGAGGAGCGCACCGCCGGCGACCTGCGCGCTATCGCCGCTGGGGTGGAAAGCAATCTCGGTGCTTATTGGCAGCAAACCCTGCGCTTCCTCGATATCGCCCTGCAGTTCTGGCCCGAGCACCTGCGCGAGCGGGGCCGTGCCGATCCGGCCGCATTGCGCTCATTGCGCCTCGACCGACAGGCGGCCGCCGCGCCCTTGCTCTATGGTGACCGGCCGGTAATTGCGGCCGGATCCACGGGCTCTATTCCCGCAACGGCGCGGCTTCTGGATGCCATTCGGCGGCTCCCTCGCGGTGCGCTGGTGCTGCCCGGCTTCGATACGACGATGAGCGAGGCCGAGCATGCCGCCTTGCTCGATGATGCCAACAATCCCCATGGGCACCCTCAATATGGGTTGAGCAAGCTGCTGCGCGGGCTTGGAGCGGGGATCGGTGAGGTGATCGAGCTTGAGGATACCCCAGCCGCCCGCACCGACCTGGTCCGCCTCGCGCTCGCGCCAACGCCCCAAACCGCTATTTGGTCCGAGCAGCGCATGAGCGACGAAGCCCTTGCGCTTGCCACTTCAGGCATGAGCATTCTTGCGGCGCGCACCGAGGACGAGGAAGCGCGCGCCATTGCCCTGGCTGCCCGAGCGGCGCTTGCGGCGCGCAAGACCGTGGGCATCGTCACGCCTGATCGTAACCTCGCGCGCCGGATTGCTGCGGAACTGGCCCGTTGGGATGTTCGGGTGGATGACGCCGCCGGCGCTCCCCTTTATCAATCTGCCGCCGGGCGGCTGGTGCGGGAAATCCTCGCGCTCGCCACCAATGGCTGCGCTGCCGTTGACCTGATGGCATTGCTGCGCAACCGCGCCGCCCTTTTTGGCCGCTCCCGTGGCGAGATCGCCCGGGTCGCTGACATGATCGAGCTGGGCCTTTTGCGAGGGCAGCGCTCCAGCCCCGGCCCTAACGGCATTCGCACCCTGCTGGCGGCCAATCTCGATGGCATCACCGCTTTCCCGGCTTTACGGCTGGACCCACGGGCGGGCGCCGACATCTCAGGCTTGCTCGACATGGTGGAGGCGGCCCTCGCGCCCTTGCAGGCGCAGCTGGCGGCGCCCGAGATCACGGCGGCGGGTCTCGCCTCGGCCTTGCTGGCCGGCTTTGTCGGTGTCGCCGATGGCGCCGATATCCCGGGGCGCCGGGAACTCGAGGCCTGGGCCAATGAACTGGATGGTCACGGCGAGCAGGGCCTTCGCTTTGCCCCACGCGGCCTTGACGCGGTGCTGCGTGCCCTCATGGCCGGGTTCCAGGTGCGCACGCTTGAAACCCGGCGCACTGACATCACCATCTGGGGACAGCTCGAAGGGCGCCTGCAAAACCCCGATCTGCTGATCCTCGCCGCGCTCAACGAAGACAAATGGCCCGAACCGGCCGATCCCGGCCCCTGGCTCAGCCGCGGCATGCGTCTTTCCGCCGGGCTCGAGCCGCCCGAGCGGCGGCAGGGCCTCGCCGCGCACGACTTTGCCCAGGCGCTGGGTAATGGCGAAGTGCTGCTCGCCTTTTCCGAACGCATCGGCACGAGCCCCGCCATTGCCTCGCGCCTCGTGCAACGCCTCGAAGCCTTTGCAGGGGACGTGTGCATCAAGGCGTTGCGTTCGCGCGGCAGCCGCTGGTGCGTAGAGGCGCGGGCGCTTGACGCGGTAGCGGCCGTGCTACCGGCGACCCGTCCCGCACCCAATCCGCCGGTGGAAGTGCGCCCACGGCGCCTTTCGGTCACTGAGATCGAAACCCTGATGCGCTCGCCCTATGATCTCTATGCCAAGCACGTGCTGGGCCTGCGCCCGATCGATGCCTTGGGCAGCCCGCCCGATGCCCGCGAACGCGGCACCATCATCCACGACATCTTTGCCCAGTTCGTGATCGATGGTCATGATGCGATGGCCGCGGACGCCATCGACATCCTCAATGCCATTGCGCGCGTCAAATTCGCCGGGCTCGACGCCATTTCCGAGCGGCGCGACATCTGGCTGCGCCGCTTCGATACCGCTGCCCGGCAATTCCTCGATTGGGAGCGGAGCCGCGACGCCGAGATTCGGCGCCGCCATGCCGAGATCGATGGCGACTGGGCGCTCAAGCTCAACGAGCCCATGCGTATCACCGGCCGGGCCGACCGGGTCGACGAGCGCGTCGATGGCACGCTCGAGATCGTCGATTTCAAGACCGGCACTCCGCCCAACAAGGCGGCCATGCAGAACTTCCAGGTGCCCCAGCTGCTACTCGAGGCGCAAATGGCGCGCGTCGGCGCGCTGGAGGGTGTGGCGCCCGCCGATACGGCTGCCCTGACCTATGTGAAGGTTGGCTTGGGTCCCGATGCCTTTGTGCCCAAGGCCTTTGTTCCCCCCGAAGGGCACGACCTGATGTCGGCAGCCGACGAGCTGGCGCGTCGCGCCCAGACCCATATGGAGCATTTCCTCTTGCGCCAGACGCCCATGCCGTCCCGGCTCTTGCCCTTGGCCGGTCAGCGCTTTGCCGGAGCCTATGATCATCTCGCCCGGGTCGCCGAATGGAGCGCCATGGATGGCACGGAGGGCGACCAGTGAGCGATCGCGGCGAACTTCAGGTTCCGTTCAATACCCGCGCCAACCAAGCCCAGGCGGCAGATCCCGGCCTCTCGATCTGGGTGTCGGCCAATGCGGGCTCGGGCAAGACCTTCGTGCTCACGCGCCGCGTCCTGCGCCTGTTACTCGCGGGCGTCGATCCTCAGGCTATTTTGTGCCTGACCTATACCAAGGCCGCGGCCGCCGAGATGCGGCGCCGGGTGGCGCGCGAATTGGCGCGCTGGGCAACCATGGAAGAGCCGGCGCTCGAAGAGGACCTGCGCGAGCTTGAGGGCGCAAGCTTTCGCCCCGCCATGCGCGAACGCGCCCGCACCTTGTTTGCCCGCGCGCTGGAAACCCCGGGGGGTCTGCGCATCAACACCATTCACGCTTTCTGCGAAAGCGTGCTGCATCGGTTTCCACTCGAAGCGCGGGTGCCCTTCGACTTCTCCGTAGTGGAAGATGACACGCGCGAAGATATGCTGCTCGGCGCCCGCGAAGCGGTGCTGGCCGAGGGCATTGGCGTCGAAGGGGCCGTCGAAACCCTCTTTCGCGCCCTTTCGGATGACCAAATCCGCAAGGCCATTGCCGATGCCCTGGCTGATGGGCGCAAGCTCAAGACTGTGCTGCAGCATCCCGATCGGGCCAAGGCGAATCTCCGGCGTCTGGTGGATGCCGGCAACCGCTCCAGCGCCGAAGTGGAAGCCGAGCTCCAGAACGATACACTGCTCAACGCGCTTAGCTGCCGTGATCTCGTAACGATATTTGCCGGCGATCCCCTTAAGGGGGTAGGTGCGCGCTTTGTTGACATGCTCGCGCGCTGCAATCCCGATCTGATCACCGCGGGTGAGTTGCGGCGCCTGTTCCTGACAGACAAGGGGCCGCGTTCGCGCCTGCTCACGGCCGCCCAGCAGGCCAAGCGCCCCGATCTCTTCGATCTGCTGACACGCGAGCAGGAGCGCGTGGTTCGGCTCGATGCGGAATTGAGCAAGCTCGAACTGGTGGAGCGTAGCGAGGCCTTTTTTCAGATCCTGGGCGCCATCCACCAACGCTATGAGGATGCCAAGCGCCGGCAGTCCAAGCTCGATTTCGACGACCTGGTGGAGCGGCTTGCCGACCTCTTCGAGCGCGAAGCGGGCGAATGGGTGCGCTACAAGCTCGATGCCGGGATCGATCACATCCTCGTCGATGAGTCCCAGGATACTAATGGCGAGCAATGGCGGGTGGTCAAGGCGATCACCGCCGAGTTTTTTGCCGGCGAAGGGGCGGTGACGCGGCCGCGTTCGCTCTTTGCTGTGGGCGATCAGAAGCAATCCATCTATTCGTTTCAGGGCGCCCAACCTGAACTCTTTGGCGAAACCGGCCAGCGCTACCGCCGGCTGGCCGCTGAAGCCGATGCTCCCTTCCTGCCGGTGCCCCTGCGCACGAGCTTCCGCACCCTGCCAGAAATCTTGCAGGCGGTGGACCTCGTCACCAACAGCCCCGAGATGCGTGAAGCCCTGCTGGAAAACGAGCCGGTGGAGCACCAGGCCGCCCGCACCATGCGGGGTGGTACGGTGACCCTGTGGCCCCCGCTGCAGCAGCCGGCGGGCGGCAGGGAGGACGATGAATGGCCCACCAGCGTTCCGCCCATCGAGCAGACCGCGCCACGCCAAGTCGCCGAACGCATTGCCGCCGAGATCAGCGGCTGGATCAAGAGAGGGCGTCCCCTCACCGGCCGCGGCCGCCCGGTGCGGGCCGACGACATCCTGATTCTCGTGCAATCACGTGGTCCGCTTTTTGCCGAGATTATCCGGGCGCTTCGCAAATGGGACCTGCCCACCCCGGGCGCCGACCGGTTGGGGGTCACCAGCCACATCGCGGTCATGGACCTCTTGGCGCTCTGCGACGTGCTGCTGAATCCCGCCGACGATCTGCAACTGGCGGCCTTGCTGCGCTCGCCCTTGTTCGACATCACCGAGGATGATCTGTTCGGCCTCAGTCATGGGCGGGCGCAGGGGCAAAGCCTGTGGCAGGCGTTGAGCCGATGTACGATTGCCCCTTGCGCCGAGGCGTACGAACGGCTCCATCGCTGGCGCGGCGAGCTCGATTTCGAGCGCCCGTTCGAGTTTCTCGCCCAGGTGCTTTATGCTGAAGACGGGCTTGCGCGCTTTCACGCCCGGCTCGGCAGCGAAGTGGACGACGTGCTGGCAGCGCTGCTGGAACTGGCCCTCGCTCACGAGCAGACCGAACAACCTTCGCTGCTGGGGTTTGTCGCGGCGATGCGGGGGCTCGGCGGTACCGTCAAGCGGGAACTGCCCGAATCGGGGGCAGGGGTGCGCATCATGACCGTGCATGGCGCCAAGGGGCTCGAGGCCCCGATTGTAATCCTTGCCGATGCCGTCAACAAACCACGCCCGCAACAGGTGGGGCGGCCGATCTACCTCGTGCCTGACTATCCCGGCCCGCTCCTAATCCATGCAAGCGGCGCCAACGGGCATTTGCCCGAAACCTCGCCTCTTAAGCAGCGGATCGATGCCAATCTGCTCAACGAATATTGGCGTAAGCTTTACGTCGGCATGACCCGGGCCGAGGACGAGCTTTACCTGACAGGTGCGCTCACTCCTGGGAGCGACGCCGGAAAGCAGCTCGAGGGCAGTTGGTATGCAGCCGTGGAAGCCGCCCTCCGCCCTCTAAGCCAAAGCGTCACCAATACCGATGGCGTTGAGACCGCGCTGGTCTTTCCAAGCGATCGCAAGCAACCGGCCGGCTTGGCCGGCGGGACTACCCAAGAGACCCAGAGCGCGGGCATGCTTGCGCTTGAGCCTCTGCCAACATTCCGCGCCATTCCCACCGTCACGCCCGCTGGAGCGGGCACGCAGGGCGCGCCACGTACCCCCTTTAGCACCGCGCTTGAAGGGGTGCGCGACGCCGAGGCTTCACGGCGCGAGGGTATTGCGCTCCATGCGCTGCTGCAGCATCTCGGCAGCGTGGAGCCCGCGCTTTGGCCCCAGGTCGTGCCTAAGGCGGTCGCAGCGCTCTTGCCCGAGGCGCCCGAACGACAGACGGTCGTGGGCACCAAGGCTATCTCCATCCTGACCCGGCCCGAGCTGGCGGGGCTCTTCGGCGCCTCGAGCCGCGCGGAGGTGCCGTTTCTGTTTGATGCCGCCCAAAACGGCGAGCCAATTCGGCTGGCGGGGCGCATGGACCGTATCGTCGTCGATGCCGACGGCGTTCTGGTGATCGACTTCAAATCCGACGCCATGGTTCCTGATGCACCTGAACGAGTGGCGCGGAACTACCTGACCCAGCTGGGGTTGTATGCACTGGTTGCAGAACAGCTCTTCCCTGGACTGCGGGTGCGGGCCGCCATCCTGTGGACGACGCTGGAATCATTGATGTATCTTCCACCCCACCTCTTGCACGAGGCGCGCGAGGGTTTCACCATCCGGTGAGTCTGCTTGCTGAAACGCTAGACTCTTCCCAGCTTTGGGAGCAAACAAAGCACCGCTTTCAACCAAAAGGCAATTTTGATGACCAAACACGTTTCCGACGCCAATTTCGGCGAGGAAGTTCTGAATTCCAAAGAGCCCGTTCTGGTCGATTTCTGGGCCGAATGGTGCGGGCCCTGCCGGGCGATCGCACCCGTGCTCGATGAGCTGTCGACCGAGTTGGCTGGCAAGGTCAAGATCGTCAAGCTCAACATCGACGAAAACCCCTCCACCACCGTCAAATACGGCGTTCGCTCTATCCCGACCATGATCCTGTTCAAGGACGGGGAAGCCGCCGACATGAAGATCGGTGCCGGCACCCCCAAGGCTGGCCTCAGCAAGTGGTTGTCCTCGCACGCCGCCTAAGCTGATCGACCGATCACGAGACTAGCTGACACCGCCGGAGCGATCCGGCGGTGTTTCTTTTTGTGCGGTACTGCCTCAGTTCGGCGGGGTGCCGTTGAGCGCCAGCGCGTGCCCGGCAAGATAGAGCGAGCCGCAAATCACGACCCGGGCCCCCGGAACACCCGCGGCCTTGCGGATCGCGGCACCGAGCGAGCGCTGGGGGCTGGCCTCAAGGCCAAGTGCCTGCGCGGTCTGGGCGATAGCCGAAGCCTCGTGGGCGTTGGCTTCGCCGGGGATGGTCAAGCCCAGAACCAACGGATTGAATTGCCTGAGGGGCTCAAGGAAGGTTGCAGGCGAGCGATTATTCATCATGCCCATGATCAGCACCAGCGGGGCTGGGCGCTGGCCCTGGAGAGCCGCCAGCGCGCGGGCCAGTGCGGCAGCGCCATGGGCATTATGGCCACCATCGAGCCAGAGTTCTGCATCGGGGGGCAAGGCATCGCGCAACTTGCCCGTGAGCGGGGTCATGCGCGCGGGCCAGGAAACCGTCCTCAGCCCCCTCTCCAGTGCCTGCTTGTCGACCGGCAAACCGAAGCGCCGTACGGCGGCAATGGCGAGGCTGGCATTGTCCACCTGGTGATCGCCAAAAAGGGCTGGCGGAGGCAGATCGAGGAGGCCATCGCCATCCTGGAACACCAGACGCCCATCTTCCAGATGCCCGTGAAAATCCTCGCCCTGAAAGGCGGGGTGAACGCCAAGCCGGCGTGCCGCCCGCTCGATCACATCGCGACCTTCGGGCTGCTGATAGCCGATGACGGCCGGGCTGCCGCGCTTGAGAATGCCGGCCTTGCTGACGGCGATCTCGGCAATGGTGTTGCCGAGGAATGCCTGGTGATCGAGGTCCACGGGTGTGATAACGACGCCTCGGGGCTGGGCAACGACATTGGTGGTGTCATAGATGCCGCCCATGCCCACTTCGAGCAGCAGGAAATCGGCCGGTGTTTCGCTGAATAGCAGGAACGCGGCGGCGGTGGTCACCTCGAAGAGGGTGATGTTTTCGCCCCCATTGACCCGCTCCACCCGCTCCAGGGCCTCGTTGAGGCGGCGCGTCGGCACGAGCTGCCCACCAAGCCGGATGCGCTCGTTGAAGCGCACGAGGTGAGGGGAGGTGTAGACATGCACCGATTGCCCCGCGGCCTCGAGAAAGGCGCGCATGAAGGCGATGGTCGAGCCTTTGCCATTGGTGCCCGCGACATGGATCACCGGCGGCAGCCGATCCTGTGGCCGCCCCAGCGCCTCAAGCAGCCGCTCGATACGCTCCAGCTCCAAATCAATCAATTTGGGATGAAGCCCCGAAAGGCGTTGTAAAATGAGGTCGGTACGCGACATGGGGCCCCCTGACTGGACGGCACTCCCTAGCCCCGATCTCGCCGCCGCTCAAGCGAGCAGCGCGAGATCGGCTGATCAGTCGCAATCAGCGGCTGGCGCTATTCGGCATAGGCCGGGGGTTGCGGCCGCGCCTCGTCATCCGCTTCTGCCGCCACCGCCACTTCACGCAGCGTTACCTGCTGCAGAAGCGGTGAGGACGAGGCGAGTTCCGCTACCGGCTCGGTCTTGGTGAAGATGCCGGCAAGCGAGCCGATGGTGGAGCGCAGATTGTGGCGGTGCACCACCATGTCAACCATGCCGTGCTCATACAGATATTCCGAGCGCTGGAAGCCCTCGGGCAGCTTTTCGCGAATGGTCTGCTCGATCACGCGCGGTCCGGCAAAGCAGATCAAGGCGCCCGGTTCGGCAATATGCACGTCGCCCAGCATCGCATAGGATGCGGTAACGCCGCCCGTAGTGGGGTTGGTGAACACGACAAAGAAGGGCAGCCCCGCTTCGCGCAGCCGCAGCACGGCAACCGTGGTGCGCGGCATCTGCATCAACGACAAGATGCCCTCCTGCATGCGCGCACCGCCCGAAGCCACAAACAGCACCATCGGCGTTTTGCGCTCAAGTGCCGTTTCCAGCCCGGTAATGATGCCCTGTCCGGCGGCCATGCCGAGCGAGCCGCCCATGAAGTCGAAGTCCTGCACCGTCACCGTAATCGCGTGACCATAAAGCGTACCGGTGGCGACAATCACCGCATCTTCGTGGCCCGTCTTGACGCGGTTTTCCTTGAGCCGGTCAGTATAGCGCTTCTGGTCGCGGAACTTCAGCGGGTCCTGCGGCACTGCGGGCACCGGCACCAGGTCATAGCGGCCTTCGTCCATAAAGGTGGCGAGCCGATCGGCCGGCTTGATCTTCATGTGGTAGCCCGAATTGGGCACCACCCACTGATTGGCTTCCAGATCGCGATAGAACACCATCTCGCCCGACTCAGGGTCCTTGACCCAGAGATTTTCCGGCGTGTCGCGCTTCGTGTTGAGGAACGAGCGGATTTTCGGGCGGACGAAATTATCGATCCAGTTCATGCGAAAGCCTCGGCGGATTGGTCGCGAAAGGATGGCTTAGGAGACGATTGTGGCATTGTTATCAGCGGCGACCACAATCGCCAATGTGGCGAGGATTCACGCGCGGGCGCGCCGCACGCCGCCGGCAAGGCTCGCCACCAAGTCGCGCACTGCCCCAACGGTTGCGCCGGTGGCCTTGCCGTCCTGCAGCGAATTGCGCACCGCGTCCACCAGAACCGAGCCAACCACGATGCCATCGGCATGGCGCCCGATCTCGGCGGCGTCTTCTGCGGTCTTGATGCCAAAGCCAACGGCGACCGGCAGATTGGTATGGGCCTTGATCCGGTCAACCGCCTCGCCGACAGCGCCGCGCGACTTGATCGCCGATCCTGTCACGCCGGTCATAGATACGTAATACACAAAGCCGGACGTGTTCTGCAGCACCTTGGGCAGGCGTTTGTCGTCCGTCGTCGGCGTGGTCAGGCGAATGAAGTTGATGCCAGCCGCGAGCGCAGGCAGGCACAGCTCCTCATCCTCCTCGGGGGGCAGGTCGACAATAATCAGCCCGTCAACGCCTGCTTCCTTGGCGGCGGCGACAAAACGCTCAACCCCAAACGAGAAGATGGGATTGTAGTAGCCCATCAGCACAACCGGCGTGGTTTCATCCTTACGGCGGAAATCTTCCACCATGCCGAGCACGCCGCGCAAGGTCTGGCCCGAAGCCAGCGCTCGCTGACCAGCCAACTGAATGGCAACGCCATCGGCCATGGGGTCGGAAAACGGCATGCCCAGCTCGATCACATCGGCGCCCGCTTGCGGCAAGGCTTCGAAAATGGCCTGGCCCGTGGCGAGATCAGGATCCCCCGCCATCACAAAGGTCACGAGCGCCGGGCGGCCCTCGGTCTTGAGCTGGGCAAAACGCTTGTCGATACGGGACTGAAACATGAATGGTTCCGATGGGAGCAGCTGGGCGGTTTAGGAGCAGAAGCGGGCAGCTGTCAACGACAGCCGCTGTCGCGTCAGAGCAGACCCAGGCGTCGGCCAACGCTCTCCACATCCTTGTCACCGCGGCCCGAGAGGCATAGCACCACCGACTGGTCCTTCGACATCGTGGGGGCGAGCTTGATCACCTGCGCCAGGCCATGGGCCGATTCCAGCGCCGGGATGATGCCCTCTAGCCGGGTACACAGCTGGAAGGCTTCGACGGCTTCGGTGTCCGTGATGGGCACATAGGTGACACGCTGGGTGTCGTGCAGGAAAGAGTGCTCGGGTCCGACGCCGGGATAATCGAGGCCGGCCGAAATCGAGTGACCTTCAAGGATCTGCCCGTCGCGGTCCTGCAGCAAATAGGTGCGGTTGCCGTGCAGCACGCCGGGGCGGCCGCCGGTCATCGAGGCCGCATGGCCGTTCTCCACCTCGATGCCATGGCCGCCTGCCTCGGCGCCGTAGATGGCGACTTCCGGATCATCAAGAAAGGCGTGGAAGGTGCCGATGGCATTGGAGCCACCACCGACGCAGGCCACGATCGCTTCGGGCAGCTTGCCCTCGGCTTGCCGGAACTGCTCCTTAAGTTCGGTGCCGATTACCGACTGAAAATCGCGCACCATCTCGGGATAGGGATGGGGGCCCGCGGCGGTGCCGATCAGGTAATATGTGGATTCAACATTGGTCACCCAGTCGCGCAGCGCCTCATTCATAGCGTCCTTGAGCGTTCCGGCGCCGGCGGTGACGGGGCGCACTTCGGCGCCCAGCATCTTCATGCGCAACACGTTCGGCATCTGCCGCTCGACATCGGTCGCACCCATGAAGATAGTGCAGGGCAGATTGAACTTGGCGCAAACGGTAGCGGTCGCCACACCGTGCTGGCCCGCGCCAGTCTCGGCGATCACCCGCGTCTTGCCCATGCGGCGTGCGAGCAGGATCTGCCCGAGGCAATTATTGATCTTGTGCGATCCGGTATGATTGAGCTCTTCGCGCTTGAACCATACCTTGGCTCCGCCAAGATGCTCAGTCAGCCGCTCGGCAAAATAAAGCGGGCTGGGCCGGCCGGCGTAATGGGTCGACAGGTCGTTCAGTTCGGCGGCAAAGGCGGGATCTTTTTGCGCTGCGCGATAGGCAGCCTCCAGATCCAAAATCAGCGGCATCAGCGTTTCGGCAACGAACCGGCCGCCATATGGGCCAAAGCGGCCCGCTTCATCAGGGCCATTGCGTAAAGAGTTGATGCCGTCCATGGGGTCTCGCCAATCGATCGCGGAGCAGAAAGGAAGCCGGAGCTTGCCGCTTCAATAGGCCCTGCAACGTCCCAATTGCAAACTCAAAGCGCGGCGCGGGCGTTCCGGATAAAGGCTTCGACCAGGCGTTTGTCTTTTACGCCAGGTGAGGATTCCACCCCCGAGGACACATCCACGCCCATTGGCCGCACGATGCGGATGGCGTCAGCGACAGTGGTGGGCGTCAGGCCGCCCGACAGCATGAAGGGTATGGCGGGGTCGAGCGCCTCGAGCAGCGACCAGTCAAAGGTCTCTCCCAGACCGCCCGGCCGGTCGGCGCCCTTGGGTGGCTTGGCATCAAGCAGAATACGGTCGGCCACTTCAGAGAAACCAGCCACATTGGCGACGTCCTCGGCAGTCCCGATCGGCACCGCCTTGATGATCTCAACGCCCGCTTCAGTGCGGATCGCCGCGACGCGGTGCGGGCTTTCGGGCCCATGCAACTGAATCCAGTCTGGGCCGAGCGCCGCTACTTCGGCGACGCAGGAATTGTCCGGATTGACCAGCAACACGCTGCTCTCGATCCGGCCACGAGCAGTGGAAATCAGCCCGGCAATGTCCTCGATGGTGCAATGCCGGGGTGAACGCACGAAATGCACGAAGCCCACCATGTCGGCGCCCGCCTCAATGACGGTTTCCAGCATTTCAGTGGTCTTGATGCCGCAAATCTTGATGATAAGAGGGTCTGCCATCGCCTGTCACGGATTGGGGGGCAAGGTGCGCATCAGCGCAGTTCCAAAAGATCATCCACTTCGGCAAGCGGGGCGCTGGCGCCCCCTGCCGGGGTTTTGCGCAAGCTTTCGAGCTCGCTTTGAAAGGCATAGGCTTCACGCCGCCAATGCCGCTCGCCACTGCGATGCCGAGCCTGGGCGAACCAGGTGGCAATACCCCCAAGGAGCACGCCCACCAGCAACACGACATAGAGCACGACGAACAACGGCACGCCATAACCGGGTGTCGCCATGGATTCGACGGGCACGAACGGGTTGAAGTTGATCAGCACGAAATGGCGGTTGGCCAGCGCGAACACGATCAAGAGGGCGCATAGCGGCACCAGAACCAGCCAGCCGACGATTTTCTTGACCATAAAAGCGCTGCCTTGGGCTGTGTGCCCGTTACGAACGGTTTAGCCGCTCGCGGATTTCTTTGCCAGCCTTGAACTGGGGAACGTATTTCTCCCCCACATCCACCTGCTCGCCAGTACGCGGATTGCGCCCGAGGCGCGCCGGCCGGTTCTTGACCGAAAAGGCCCCGAACCCACGCAGTTCCACCCGGTCGCCCCGCGCCATTGCATCGCCGATCTCATCCAGAATGGCATTGACGATGTTTTCGATATCGCGCTGGAACAGGTGCGGATTTTCGGCCGCAAGTTTCTCGACGAGTTCCGACTTGATCATGTTTGGCTCCGAAGGTGCCCTAATCCGTCCCCACTCACGAGGCGGGGTCAACCTGCCAAAGCGAAACCAACCCGTCAAGCGCGATGGCACCGGCAGGAGGCAGCCCGAGTGCCGCCCGCGCCTGCCCGGAGATCATGGCGCCGATCCAGCCCAGACCCTGATCAGGTTTGGGCCAAGCGGTCACAAGCTCCAGATTCTCGGCAATGCCGCGCTCCGCCACTAGCCACTCAACCGCCTCACGCTCGGACCCGATACCGTCGATCAGTTTGCTTGCAACAGCCATTCGCCCTGTGACAATACGCCCGTCCGCCAGCGCCAGCGCTTCGGGGCGCGGCAAGCCCCGCCGTTCCGCCACTACGTCTACGAACCACTCAAAGCTGTCGTTGACGAGGGCCGCGATGGATTCGCGTGCTGGGCCCACCAAAGGTTCATCAAAGTCGGGTTCAGCCTTGAGCGGGCCTGAAGCAACTTTGTCGAGATTGACGCCAATTATATCCATCAGCTTGCCGGCATTCACATGCTGGTACAGCACGCCAATGGAGCCAACGATGGACAGTCGTCGCGCCAAAACGCGATCTGCGGCGATGGCGGTCATATAGGCGGCCGATGCGCCCAGTTCCTGGACCACCGCGACAACAGGCTTGGTTTGGCGCAGTCGGCTCAGCGCTTCATAGAGTTCCTCGCCGCCCGCAGTCGTGCCGCCAGGTGAGTTGATGGCCACGATGACAGCGGTGACGCTGTCGTCCTCGGCGAGCTCTTCCAACGCTTCCAGCCGATCACGATTGGTGCTGATCGCGCCATCGATCACAACCCGGGCAATGTGGTCGCCGACCACGCCATCGCCACCGGTGAACCGACCCAGCAGCGCCAGGATGGCCACGACAATGGCAAGCGCGGCAACAATGCGCCACCAACGGCGTGACCGGCGGAAATGGACGGCAGCAAGCGCCCCATGCGGATCGAACGGGCGGGTAGGCTCGGGAAAAGGCTGCTCGGTCATGATCGGCTCACTCTTTGCCCGCCAAGCGGTAGCGAGGCGGGCCCGGGAAAGCAAGCATGCGGCGGGTCAGCTCAGTTGCCGCACCATATATTGCGCGGCGTCTTCATAGCTCAGCAGCGCTTCGCGCAACTCGGGCACATCAACAGGGACGAAGCCTTGCCGGCTCCAGAACGGCGCCGAGCCATTGACGGCGGCAAGGCTAGCCGTGGCAAAGCCGGCGCGCTTGGCATGGTCCAGCACCTGCTCGACGATCACTCCAGCCGCTCCATGGCCGCGAGCCTGGGGCAGAAGTGCCAGATCGTGCAGATAATAGGTTCGCGGCCCGCTCGGCAGGGTGCCGTAAAGCTGATTGAGCTTCGGCATGGTGCCGGCAGTCCAAGGGTGGGTGAGGAAATAACCGCTCGGTGCGCCATTGATGTCCAGCAGCCAGGCGCCATCCGGGTACAAGGCGCGGCGCTCGGCAAACACCGCAAGATCCTCGGGAAAGCTAGGATGCACGCAAGCGGCAATAGCTTGCACCGCCGGCAGATCCAGCGTCGTCATGCCCCGCCAGTGAATACCCTTGCTTGTCATGGCATACCCGCAAAAGAAAGGACCCGCGCTAGAAAGCGCGGGTCCAGATGGCATGAAGCCGATCTTAGTTGTTGTCGCGACCCTTGAGCGCAGCGCCCAGGATGTCACCGAGCGAAGCGCCCGAATCGGAGGAACCGTAATTGGCCACGGCTTCCTTTTCCTCGGCAATTTCCAGCGCCTTGATCGAGAGCTGGATGCGCGAGGTCTTGCGATCGTACTGGGTGACGCGTGCGTCGACCTTTTCGCCCTTGCTGAAACGCTCGGGACGCTGGTCGTTGCGATCACGCGACAGGTCGGCGCGGCGGATGAAGGCCGTCATGTCGCTATCGGCCAGCTTGACTTCAATGCCGCCATCGTTGACGTCGATCACGGTGCCGGTGACCACAGCGCCCTTGCGGATGCCGCCGGTCTCGCCCTCAGCCGAGGATGCAGTCTCGCCGGTGGCTAGCTGCTTGATACCCAGGGAGATACGTTCCTTCTCGACATCGACGTCGAGCACCTTGGCCTGCACCATGTCGCCGCGGTTGTAGTCGTCGAGCGCGATTTCGCCGGACTTCTGCCAATCGAGGTCGCTGAGGTGCACCATGCCGTCCACATCGCCTTCGAGGCCGATGAACAAACCAAATTCGGTCTTGTTCTTGACTTCGCCTTCGATGACCGAACCCACGGGGAACTTGTCAGCAAACGATTCCCACGGATTGGCCAGGGTCTGCTTGAGGCCAAGCGAGATACGGCGCTTGTCGGGATCGACCTCGAGCACCACCACTTCCACTTCCTGAGAGGTGGAGACGATCTTGCCGGGGTGGACGTTCTTCTTGGTCCAGCTCATTTCTGAGACGTGGATCAGGCCTTCAATGCCTGGCTCCAGCTCCACAAACGCACCGTAGTCGGTGATGTTGGTGACGCGACCGGAGAACTTGGCGTTGATCGGGTACTTGGCTTCGATGCCTTCCCACGGATCGGCCTGCAACTGCTTCATGCCCAGGCTGATGCGGTGCGATTCGTGGTTGATGCGCACGATCTGGACCTTGATGGTCTCGCCGATCGTGAGCACTTCGGACGGGTGATTGACCCGGCGCCAAGCGATGTCGGTGACGTGGAGCAGACCATCGATACCGCCGAGGTCCACGAACGCACCGTAATCGGTGATGTTCTTGACCACGCCGTCGACAACCTGACCTTCTTCCAGCTGCTGGACGATTTCCGAACGCTGTTCAGCGCGGGATTCTTCCAGAATGGCGCGACGCGACACGACGATATTGCCGCGGCGCTTGTCCATCTTGAGGATCTGGAAGGGCTGGGGAACGTTCATCAGGGGAGCGATATCGCGGATTGGGCGGATATCGACCTGCGAGCGCGGCAGGAAGGCGATGGCGCCTTCGAGGTCGACCGTGAAGCCGCCCTTGACCTGGTTGAAGATCGTGCCTTCAACGCGCTCGTTATTGTTGTACATTTCTTCGAGCTTGACCCAGCTCTCTTCACGGCGGGCCTTCTCGCGGCTCAGCACCGCTTCGCCCATCGCGTTCTCGACGCGATCGACATAGACTTCCACGACCGAGCCGACGGTGATGGTGCCGTCACGGCCAGCCTGGCCGAATTCCTTGAGCGCAATGCGCCCTTCGGTCTTTAGACCGACATCGATGATCGCCAGATCCTTTTCGATCGCGACCACGGTTCCCTTAACGACGGTGCCTTCCAAAGGCTCGTTGTCGATGAACGAGTCCATCAACAGGGATTCAAAATCTTCTTTAGTCACAGTTTGCTGTGCCAAATTCATCTCCAGATGCGCCGGCGGTTGGGGGTTGGCATTGTCGCAATGGGGGCTCGCCATCTGTTGGTCAGATGCCGGCGCGCGGGCGCCCGATCGGAACGGCAATGTTGGGTATTCTGCCCGGCAGCCGAAGCCTGCATGCACAAGGATTGAATTAGGGCACGAGCCCTGCCTTGCGCCTGATGGCTCCATCGACAATAGCGATGGCCGCGCGGAGTGCGGCTTCTATATCGAGAAGCGTGGTGTCGAGCAAGTGCGCGTCCGCTGCCTTGTAAAAACCGCCATGGGGATTGGCCATGTCCCGGGCATCCCGCTCTTCTATTTGGTGATAAAGGGCGTAGCGATCAACCACCTGACCGCGCATTTCCAGCTGGCGGGCTCGCCTTTCCATGCGCGCCTTGGAATCAGCCTGGATAAAGAGCTTAGCATCCGCCTCGGGGCAGATCACGGTACCGATGTCGCGACCATCGAGTACGGCACCGCCCTCCTGCAGGGCAAACTGGCGCTGATAGTCAAAGAGTGCCTGACGGACTTCTCCAATCACGGCGACTTTGGACGCCAGCTGGCCCGCCCGCGCCGAAAGCAGTAGTTCGGACTGCAAGTCCCCCTCATCAAGCTTCCGGGCCGCTGCGATGGCGCGGTTCTGAAAATCCGGGGCGTCCTCAAAGCCGTCCACCGCCTGCCCGACAGCGCGGTACAACAGGCCCGTATCCAGATGCGGCAGCCCGTAATGGCGGGCGAGGCCGCTCGCGAGCGTGCCCTTGCCCGAAGCAGCGGGTCCGTCGACGGCGATGATCATGGCTTTCTCCGGGCGGCTGGAACGGCGGGGCGGGCTTAGCATTTTCGGTTTGACAGGGGCAAGGTTTGCCCATAACCGGACGAGCCAATGCGGGGCTTGCCCCGCGCTCTCCCATCGACGAGGACCACCCATGGCCAGTTCCGAACGCGGCACCAAGCGGACCGATCCCGACACCGGCAAGAAGTTCTACGACCTCAACATGGACCCGATCGTTTCGCCTTATACCGGCAAGAGCTATCCGCGGTCCTACTTCGAGCAGGTGCTGGTCGGCAAGGCTTCCCCGGCAACCGCCCGGAAAGTTGAGGAAGAAGACGAGACGGAAGAAGAAGACGAGGTCGTGGACGCGGCAGCGCCCGAGATCGTTTCGCTCGAGGACGCCGATGCTGAAGAAGCCGGCGAGGACGAGATCCCTGATGTCGAGGATGTCGAGGTCGACGAGGAACTCGGCGACGACGAAGACGTGTTCCTGGAAGAGGAAGACGACGAGGACGACAGCCTGGCATTCGATGTTGGCGGCGACGAGGATCGTTGATTTCGCTTGAATTTTTTCGCCGGCCAAGCTTTCGGCCGGCGAAATAAAAAAGTGTCATTTAGGCACTTGCAAGGGGACGGAGCATCCAATAGGTTCCGCCTCGCTTCGGACGGGAATGACCCGGACGAACCCGAAAAGATGGGGCCATAGCTCAGCTGGGAGAGCGCTTGCATGGCATGCAAGAGGTCAGCGGTTCGATCCCGCTTGGCTCCACCAATCCTTCGATAACTTCCCTGACGAGACTTGTCTCGGGGTTGAGCCCCGCTCGAGGGTTCTCAATCACTCGGCGACCCAACCCGCTGCAGCCGCTTTCCATCCACCGCCCGCCGCGCTACAAGGCGGCCGCGTCAGCTGGAGGTGAACCGCGTGCCCACAACAGATATCGCTCGGCGGGTCTATGATCATACCTGGAAGCTCGACCCGATCATCCGGAGCCTTCTGGACACCGACTTCTATAAGCTATTGATGCTTCAGATGATCTGGGGCTTGTACCCCAAGATCGACGTCACCTTCTCCCTGATCAACCGCACCCGCTCGGTTCAGCTTGCCCATGAGATCGACATCGCCGAGTTGCGCGCCCAGCTTGATCACGCGCGCACTCTGCGCTTCTCCAAAAAGGAAATGATCTGGCTGGCCGGCAATACCTTTTACGGCTCGCGCCAGATTTTCGAGCCAGCCTTTCTGCAATGGCTCGAAGACTTCCGGCTGCCGGAATACCATCTGGAGCAGCGCGACGGTCAGTTCGTGCTGGAATTTCCAGGCAAGTGGTTGGAAACCTCGATGTGGGAGATTCCCGCACTTTCAATCATCAACGAGTTGCGCAGCCGGGCCGCGATGAAGCGCTACGGGCCCTTCACGCTTGATGTGCTCTACGCCCGGGCCAAGGCCAAGATGTGGGAAAAGGTGGAACGGCTGCAAAAGCTGCCGGAATTGCGCATTTCCGATTTTGGCACACGCCGTCGCCATTCTTTCCTCTGGCAGCGCTGGTGCGTCGAGGCGCTCAAGGAAGGGATCGGGGAAGCTTTTACCGGTACCTCCAATGTCATGCTGGCCATGGATACCGATCTCGAGGCTCTCGGCACCAATGCGCATGAGCTCCCAATGGTCCTCGCGGCGCTGGCCAAGACCGATGACGCCCTGCGCCAGGCCCCCTATGGCGTGCTGCAGGACTGGGAAAGCTATTATGGCGGCAATCTCAAGATCGTGCTGCCCGATGCCTTCGGCACTGATTCCTTTCTCAAGCATGCCCCCGATTGGGTTGCCGACTGGACTGGCTTCCGCCCAGATAGTGCCCCCGCTATTGCCGGCGGCGAACGCATCATCCGTTGGTGGCAGGAGCGGGGGCGCGACCCGCGTGACAAATTGCTGATCTTTTCCGATGGGCTCGATGTCGACATGATCGAAGAGGCCTATTTGCACTTCGACGGGCGCGTGCGCATGGCCTTTGGCTGGGGCACCAACCTGACCAATGATTTTGAAGGCTGCGCGCCAGAGCCCAATCCGGGACTGGACCCAATTTCGATCGTCATCAAGGTCAGCGAGGCCAATGGGCGGCCGGCGGTCAAGCTGTCCGATAATCCGGCCAAGGCAACTGGCGAGAAAAGCGAAATTGAGCGTTATCTGCGCGTTTTTGGTGATGCTGGTCGGGTAGAGCACGCCGTGCGCGTTTGACCCTCCCGCACGCTGTGGAGAACCGCCTTTAGTTCGAGGCGGTTAACTGGGCTGGAACGCTAAACGTCCAGCATCGTTGCCTGTCCACAGGGCCGTAACCGTTTGACTTACCAACTTATCGACATTGCCGTAGCGCATAAAAGCGCCCATCCCCGCTTGCCTCACCGCGTAACTGGCAAGGTGCGCGCCGTGCTGACCGAAATACGCGATGGGCGCGAACAGCGCCACGATCTGGATATCCCGGTTTGGGCCAACACGTCCGAAACCATGAGCGAAGAAGATATCGACATGGCCTTGCTGGTGAAAGCCGCCGACATTTTGGCGCGGCTGAAATCGAAGCTCGATCAGGTATAGGGCTGATTGCCTGTGGTCTGCAGGAAGGCGCGGTAGGCGGGCGAAAGGCCGGGAAAAGTCTGAGCGTTTTGAGCCTCTGCCGCGGCTCGTGGGGCAGGGGAAGGGTAGAGCCGGGCCGCCCTCCGCCGGCGACGATGCTCTTGGCGCTCATCCACTGCAAACCACAGCACGGCGGGCACCACTAGCGTCCAGATCGCGATCAATTGCCAAGCCACGCCAACCTCCCTGCAGCGCCAGCAAGGATGCTGTACTCGTCGAAGGCTCGTTAACGCTAGAAGGCTCGGCGGTTAGTGTTAACTTGGGACGGCAGTGCTACTGCGGCTCGCCCTTGGCGGGCTTGGATCCGGTTTCGATCGGCACGGCATAAAGCTCAAGGCGATGATCCACCAGCCGGTATCCCAGCCGCTTGGCAATCACTTCCTGGATCGCCTCGATTTCCTCGTTGCGGAACTCGATCACCCTTCCGCTTCGAACATCGATGAGGTGGTCGTGGTGCTCGTCGGGAATCAGTTCGAACCGGGCGCGTCCATCCTTGAAATCGTGCTTGGTGACAAGGCCGGCTTCCTCAAACAGGTTGAGCGTCCGGTAGACTGTGGATAGTGAGATGCCGGCGTCGATCGCCGCTGCGCGCCGGTGCAATTCCTCGACGACGGGATGGTCAGCACTGTCCTGGATCACGCGGGCGATGATCCGGCGCTGGTCGGTCATGCGCATGCCCTGCGCCACACAGGCCTCTTCCAGGGTCGGTTCGCTGCTGGTCTTGCTCACAAGCGGGTCCTGCCAAGGCTATGGGAAGGAGTTAGCCAAGATCGGCGGCCATGACAAGCGCGGTGGCTGCCGAACCATCCGGGCGGGGATAATAGCCCTTGCGCCTACCCACTTCCACAAAGCCATGACTGCGATAAAGTCGCAGCGCTGCACTGTTGCGCTCATCCACTTCCAGGAACATGCGGCGGGCATTGGTAAACAGCAGATCATCCAGAGCCGCTCGCAGCAGAGCCTGGCCCACCCGCTTGCCCCGCCATTTAGGCTCAACGGCAATGCTGAGCAATTCCGCCTCATCACCAATCAGTCGCACCAGGATGAAACCGGCAACTTGGCGCCGTGGGTCACAGGCGACCAGGGTAGTGCATTCCGTTTCCTGGAGGAAGTCGGCAAACTCCTCGCGAGACCAGCCACGAAAGAAGCCCTGGGCGTGAATAGCGGCCAAGACCTCGGCATCGCCTACCTGGGCGGGCTCCACATGCAGGCCATGCGGCCCCAGCCACAGCTTTCTCACGGGGCGAGCCGGGGTATGCGGGCGGCAGCCTGGGGCTTGGCATCTGCTTCGCGCACATAGGCAGCTTCCGGGGGATAGTCGGCCGGATCAGCGGTAGCCCCAAAGCGGGCCAGCAAGCTGACATCGATGAAGGGGCCGCGCAGCAGAGTTGCCCCTGCTGGCACCGCAGCTTCCGCTTGCGCCATGGGCAGCAATTGCGCTGCACCGGCCGGAACGCCTCTAGTGCTGAAAGTCTGGGAATAGGCCTCACCCCGCCGCGCATCGAGCAGCACCGCTATCGGCCCCTCGCTTGGAGCGGAGAGGGACAGGGCCAAAAGGGTCGGGGCACCCACCACCGGGATGCCCCGGGCCAACGCTATGCCTCGGGCAGCGGAAAGCCCGATCCGCAAGCCGGTAAAGGAACCGGGCCCCGTCGAGACGGCCACCCGCCCGAGATCGGCATAACCCAACCCATTGCGCTCCAGCAGCGCCGCGAGCCGCCCGAAGATCAATTCGGCATGGCCGGTGGCGATCTCGTCGACTAGCACATCCACGCTTCCATCCGCGAGCAGCACAGCGAGCTGCAGCCGGGGCGCAGCAGTATCAATGGCGAGGGTGATGGGCAGGGTCTGCATAGCTATCGCTCTAGCGGCGTCGTCCTTCGGTGTCGAGACCGATCAACTCGCCAATGTGCCTCGGGCAGCGCCTTGACGCTGGGGCTTTGCGCAGCCAGCTTGCGCCCATGCACCCCGATTCGCGCAGTAGTTCGCAATGACCTGGCTGGCCGAGACCGCCATGCTGAGCCATGGTTGGCGCCGTTTCATGCTGCTTGTGCTGGCCGGGGCGATGGCAGGGCTCGCTGTGCCCCCCTTGTTCGTGTTGCCGGCGCTGTTCCTGGCGTTTCCCGTCTGGGTCTGGTGCCTTGATGGTGCCGAGCATGGCCGCGGCTGGCGGCGATTGTTCGGACCAGCCTTCGCCATTGGTTTTGCTTTCGGCTGGGGCTATTTCACAGTCGCGTTGCACTGGTTGGGCGCGGCTTTCTTTGTGGACGGCGGCGTCATGCTGGTGCTGATGCCCTTTGCCATCTTGGCCCTTGCTGCTTTGATCGCCTTGTTTTGGGGGTTGGGCAGCGCTGGCGCGCACCTACTCTGGTCCACCGGACCTTGGCGCATTGTGACGCTCGCGACCTTTGTGACCGCCGCCGAATGGGCGCGCGGCCATGTGCTGACCGGCTTTCCGTTCGACCTGCTTGGCTATGCCCTGACGCCTACAACCGAGATGATGCAGGCGACGGCCCTTGTGGGCGTTTATGGCCTCACCTTTGTTGCGGCCCTCCTGGCAATGACGCCGGCCCTGATCTGGCCTGCTGACGGGCGCCCGCTGTCGCGGCGGCTGCTTCCGTTCTTCCTGTCGCTGGCGGTCCTGGCTGGCCAGCTAGGCTATGGCTTCAACCGGCTGGCAGGCACCCCGGTCGCCGAGCGTACCGATATCGCCATGCGCCTGGTGCAGCCTTTGGTGTATGAGCATGCCAACTGGGCCCGGGTGGATCCGGCTGGCCTCATCGACCGGCTGCTGATGCTGTCGGAAATCCGGATGGATCCGCAGGACCAGGGTCTTGCCGACATCACCCATCTGGTTTGGCCCGAATCTAGCCTACCCTTCTTTGTGGCGTCCTATCCCGATGCGCTGGCGCGGATTGCGCGCATGCTGCCGGACGACACCATCCTCCTCACCGGGGCGCCGCGCCAGCAGTTTGCTCCGGGCGCGACCAGTCCGTCGGGTCCGCCCTTCAACGCCATTCTGGCGATCAACAGCGACGGTGAGGTGATCGAGAGCTACGACAAAGCTCACCTGGTGCCCTTTGGCGAGTTCCTGCCCTTTCAGGACTTCTTTGCCCAGCTTGGCATCAAGCAGTTCGTGCCCGGCGCGGAAGGCTGGGGCCATGGCGATGCGCGCCGGCGCTTGCTGAACCTGCCGGGAACGCCGTCCCTATTGGCGCTGATCTGCTACGAAATCCTGTTTTCCGGTGATCTGGGGGACACGGCCGAAGCCCAGTTTTTGTTCAACATCACCAATGATGCCTGGTTCGACGGCTCGATCGGTCCGGCTCAACACGCCCATCACGCCCGGGTGCGGGCGGTGGAAGAGGGGATAAGCCTGATCCGGGCGGCCAATACTGGCATTACCTTTGCCACGGATCCGCTGGGCCGCATCACCGGGCAACTGGCGCCCCTGGAGATGGCCGCGCTCGATGTGCGCCCGTCCGAACGGCTGGCCAGCACACCGTTTGCCCAATGGCGCCATTGGCCCTTGCTCTCGGTTCTGGCGCTGGGCCTGTTGATCTCTGTGCTGGCCTGGCGCGCCGAGCGGCCCCGCCGGCGCTAGGCTCCTAGGTCCGGAGCACGCCGCCGCTGGCCTTCGTGACGGCATTGACCACGGCGGCCGAAACCTTTTCGATCTGCTCGTCGGTCAGGGTTTTGTCGGTAGGCTGCAGCGTTACCGCGATCGCCACTGACTTCTTGCCCTCGCCGACGTGGGTGCCTTCATACACATCGAACACCTCGACGCCGGTAATCAGTGCCTTGTCGGCACCACGGGCGGCCTTGATGATCGTCCCGGCGGACACCGACTTGTCGACCACAAAGGCGAAGTCACGGCTCAGGGGCATGAGGCTGGAAAGCGGCAGGGCCGGCTTGGTGCGCGTCGGCTTGCGGCGGGGCTCGGGCAAGGCATCCAGATCGATCTCGAAGGCTGCGACGGGCCCAACAAGATCAAGCTCGGCACTAAGGGCCGGGTGCAGCTCGCCAAACCAGCCCAGCGTCACCTTGGGTCCGAGCGCCAGGCGCCCGCCACGGCCGGGATGGCTCCAGGAGGCGGCTTCGGGCAGCACCTGCACCTTCTCGATATCAACCCCAAGCGCATCGAGCACGGCCGCGAGATCCGCCTTGGCGTCGAACACGCCAACGGGTTCCGCCTTGCCGTCCCAGCGGCGACCGCTGCCGGTCAGCTTGGCCGTGCCGGTGCGAATGCCAGTGGCATAGGTGTGCTGGCCTTCGGGAGCGTCGGACAGGAACACCTGCCCGACCTCGAATAGGGCAAGATCCTCAATGCCGCGATTGGAATTGCGCCGCGCTGCAGCCAGCAGGCCCGGCAGCAGGGAAGGGCGCATATCGGTCATATCGGAAGCAATGGCATTGGCCAGCTGCAGGGTCTCTCCGCCTCCGCCGAAGCGCAGGGCTTCCTTGTGCGAGATGAACGACCAGGTGACGGCCTCGTCCAAACCGCGGGCGGCCAGCAGGCGCCGCGCAATACGCCGCCGGTTCTGCATGGTCGTCAACACGCGCGGGGCGACGTGGTGCAGCCGGGGCAGCGGCTCGACGGGGACGGCATCAACGCCCACCATGCGCATCACTTCTTCTACGATATCGGCCTTTTGCGTGATGTCGGGCCGCCAGCTGGGCACTGCGACATCGCGCGTCTCACCACCGCCGGTCACAGCAAAACCGAGACGTTCGAGGATGGCCTCGATCCGGCCGGGTTCAACCGTCAGGCCGGTCAGGCGCTTGACCTCCGGAAGCGGGAATTCTACCCGCGTATTGGGGAAGACGTCCTCGCCCGAGATCACCGGCTCAGCCGGCTCTCCGCCGCAAAGTTCCAGCACCAGTCGGGTAGCCAACTCAAGACCAGGTTCGGTCAGCGCCGGGTCAACGCCACGCTCCAGCCGGTAACGCGCATCCGAGACAATGCCGGTCTTGCGTCCGGTCCGGGCAATCAGATCAGGATCCCAGCTGGCGCATTCCATCAGGATCGTGGTGGTGCCGTCGGTGCAACCCGAGCGTTCGCCGCCCATGATGCCGCCAAGGCAGAGCGGCCCCTGCTCGTCGGCGATCACCGTCATGGTTTCGTCGAGTGGGTGGAGCTTGTTGTCGAGACCATCAAGGCTCTCCCCGGGGCGCGCATTGCGCAGCACTGGCTGGCCCACGATTTTGTCGGCGTCGTAGGCGTGGAGCGGACGCCCCCAGCCCAGCGACACCAGATTGGTGATATCCACCACCGCATTGATGGGGCGCAGACCCACCGCGCGCAGGCGGCTTTGCAGCCACTCAGGGGAGGGGCCATTCTTGATGTTGCGAATGACCCGGCCAGCGAATTTGCGGATGGCCTTGGGCTCGCCTTCGGCGAATTGGTGCGGCAGGGGCGCCAATGGGCTCGGACCCTTCGAGGCCACGGGAGACATGTCGGTGCGCTTCAATGTGCCAAGGCCAAAGGCTGCCAGATCCCGGGCTATGCCATAAACGCCAGTGGCGTCGCCGCGATTGGGCGTGATCGAAATGTCAAAGACGACGCCATTGATGCCGGCATAATCGACATAGCGGTGACCGACGGGTGCATCTTCGGGCAGCTCGATGATGCCATCATGGTCGCTCGACAGGTCGAGCTCGGCCGCCGAGCACAGCATGCCATTGGAGGCGGCGCCGCGAATATTGCCTACCCCGATAGTCATGTCCTTGCCCGGGATATAGGTCCCGGGGAACGCGAACACGGTCTTGAGCCCGGTCCGGGCATTGGGCGCGCCGCACACGACATCGATCATCTCGCCGCTGCCCGCATCGACCTTGCACACGCGCAGCCGGTCGGCATTGGGGTGCTGCTCGGCCGAAACGACATGGGCCACCACAAAGCTCTTCAGCGCTTCGCCCTGATCTTCCACGCCTTCCACTTCGAGGCCGATCATGGTCAGCGATTTGCTGATCTCATCCACGGAGGCTGTGGTGTCGAGATGCTCGCGGAGCCATTCAAGGGTAAACTTCATGATCGCATACCTTAACGGAAGTCGCTCTGGCTGCCGGTAATCGGCGGCAGGGCGCGGGAAATCTTGAACAATTCGACAAGGACTCGGGCAAAGCCGCGGGCATCGTCGATCGCATGATGGGTGTGGGCGATATGGCCGTAGAACTCGGCCGGCAGCTTGCTCATCCCCCAATCGAGATAGGGTGCACCACGCAGCGCTCCGGCCATGGTGTAAAGGCACACCCCGCCGCCGCGAAAGATCTGCCGGCCCTTGAAGGGGCCGCTCAGCACTCGCGTGCCGGCAAACTGGTCGAGATAATGGTCCATCCACAGGCCGTCAAACATCAAGGGGGCGGCAGCAAAGACCTTGGGTCCGGGCAGGTTTTCCACCCAATCGGCAAAGCGCGGCATTACCGTTTCGGCGGACTCGGCCCCCGTTGTGGCCGCTGCCCAGGCTTCGGGTTGCGTTTGCCACCAGGCCATGGTGGTTTCGTTGGCCTGCCGATCCGGGCGCGGCTGCAGCACGGCCTCGAACTCGCCATGTAGCGTGCCGTCGGCCTCAACCGCGACGGCGGCAAAGCTCAACATCGAATTGTGCAGCGGCGTCGGGCCGTCCGACTCGATATCGGTGACAATAAAGATTGGCCGCGCCACCTGATTATAGACGGGGCGCCCGGCAGGCAGTACCTCAACGAGCCGAAACTGCTCGCAGACCACCGGCATGTCGGGAGCAAAGCCACCGTTGCGAGCGAAGTAACGCTCATGGCCGGCCCGCCACTCGGCATAGGGGCCCTCGCCCTCAAGGTCGCTGAACTCCGGACCGATCTCATCGAACCGCTTGACCTCGACTGAGAGGGTCTCGATCACCGCCGCAGGTTCCCCCGCTCCATTCAGCACGACATCGCGCCGTCCGGCCTGGGGCAGGGGTTTCTTGCCTGGCCCAAAATCACGCAAGGCGCCGCAGGTTGCCGTCTTCTTGCCGGCAAGCACGAGGGCAAGCAGCTCATCCGCCAGCTCGGGCGAGTCGCCGAAGCTGAACTGGACGGCATCGCGATAAGGGGGCGGCAGGTCAGCCATAACTGTTAGCTCGACAGCCCGCCAAACAAGGTTGGCAGGTCCAGCGGGCGGAACCCATAATGGTCCAGCCAACGCTGGTCGGCGTCAAAGAACTGGCGCAGATCGGGCATGCCGTACTTAAGCATGGCGATGCGGTCGATCCCCATACCCCAGGCAAAGCCCTGATAAACGTCCGGATCGAGCCCGGCATTGCGGATCACATTGGGATGCACCATGCCGCAGCCCAGGATCTCGAGCCAATCATTGCCTTCGCCGATCTTGACCTCATTGCCCGAGCGGTCGCAACGCACATCCACTTCCATGCTGGGTTCGGTGAAGGGAAAAAAGCTCGGCCGGAAGCGCAGCGTCACATTCGGCACTTCGAAATAGGCCTTGAGGAACTCCTCGAGCACCCAGCGCAGCTGGCCGATATGGCTGGACTTATCGATCACCAGCCCCTCCACCTGATGGAACATGGGCGTGTGGGTCTGGTCGGAGTCGTTGCGATAGGTGCGCCCAGGAATCACCACCCGGATCGGCGGATCCATGGACGGCGTGATATAGCTCGCGGCCGGCTTTTCATTGGTTCTCTGCATCACCCGGACCTGGACCGGCGAGGTGTGGGTGCGCAGCAGCTTTTTGACCCCGTCAGGGCCGGGCTTCATGAAAAAGGTGTCATGCATTTCCCGGGCCGGATGGCCTTCGGGGAAATTGAGCGCGGTGAAGTTGTAGTAGTCCGTCTCGATATCGGGACCTTCGGCGATGGAAAAGCCCATATCCGAAAAGATCGCGGTGATCTCATCGAGCGTCTGGCTGATGGGGTGGATGCGGCCCCGGGCGGTCGGTGCCGGCTGCAGGGGCAGGGTAATGTCGACCGTTTCGGCTGCTAGACGTGCTGCGAGCGCTTCGGCCTCGAGCGCTGCCCCCCGAGCTTCGATCAGGCCGGCAATTTCACTCTTGAGCCCGTTGATCGCTGGACCCGCCGATTTACGTTCTTCAGGGGCCATGCTGCCCAGGGACGCTAGCAGCGCCGAAACACTGCCCTTCTTGCCCAGCGCGGCAACGCGAACCGCATCCAGCGCGCCGGCATCGGCGGCAGCGGCAATGGCGTCGGTAAGCTCGGCGCGGAGAAGATCGATCTGCTGATCAAGAGACATGGGGAGATCCGGATTGAGTGAACGCGGTTAGACCAAAACAAAGCGCCTTGCACCAGCCCTTCCGGGTGGCACAAGGCGCAATGATGACCTCAGCGAAGGAGAGTCTTAGGCAGAAACGCGGGCGTGGGTGGTGGCTTCAACGCCTTCCAGATACGCCAGGGCTGCCTTGGCCTTTTCGACCAGTGCGCCGAACGCTGCGGGCTCGGTGATCGCGAGATCGGAGAGCACCTTGCGGTCAACGGCAATCTCAGCCTTGCTGAGGCCGTCGATAAATCGGCCATAGGTCAATCCGTGATCGCGCACGGCAGCGTTGATGCGCTGGATCCAGAGAGCGCGGAAGTTGCGCTTCTTGACGCGGCGGTCGCGGTAGGCGTACTGGCCGGCCTTTTCCACTGCCTGCTTGGCAATGCGGATCGTAGACTTGCGACGGCCGTAATAACCCTCGGCAGCCTTCAAGACCTTCTTGTGACGGGCGTGATTGGTAACGCCTCTTTTAACGCGTGACATGTGTCAGGGTCCTTTCGAGAGCGTTAGCGGTTGTACGGCATGTACCACTTGACCAGCGATTCATCGCCCTTCTGCAGGATTTTGGTCCCACGATTGGTGCGAATATACTTGGCCGAGTGGTTGATCAGGCGGTGGCGCTTGCCGGCGACGCCGGCCTTGACGCGACCGGTTGCCGTGAAGCTGAAACGCTTCTTGGCGCCCGATTTAGTCTTCATCTTGGGCATTTTGCGGGTCCTTGGTGTTACGAGGATAGACAGAGGGCCTATCGCATTCAAAGACCGCCACGGCATGCCTGAGGCCGGGCGGTCAGCAGAAGCCGGCTCTATAGGGCCAAAGGCGGCACAAGGCAAGAGCCTAGCCGTCACCAGCGAGCAAATTGGGCCGCCTTGAACAGCGCGGGGCGCCCACCATATGTTGGCAAGGCGCGTGATGCCGTTCTTTCTGGGTCCGCGCCAATGCGTTGCTTGTGATCAAGGACGGCTGCATGTCGCGTGTCTCGGTGTTTTCTGCGCCCTTTTTGTTGGGCTTCGACAATCTGGAAGAGCGGGTAGACCGCCTGGCCAAGGCTGCCGAAGGCTACCCGCCCTATAACATAGAGCGTAGAACCGCTCCGGATGGGACTGAACAGTTCCAGGTATCGATTGCCGTCGCCGGGTTCTCGCCCGACGATCTGGAAGTGACTGCCGAAGATGGGCAGGTCCTCGTGCGGGGTCGGCAAAAGGAAGATGGTGCGCGTCAGTTCCTGCATCGCGGCATTGCCGCCCGCCAGTTCCAGCGTTCCTTCCTGCTCGCCGACGGCATGATCGTTAGGGATGCAACTTTAAGCCACGGTTTGCTCGTTGTTACCATCGAGCGCCCCCAAGCGCCCAAGATTGCCCGGCGCATTGAAATTCGCTCAGTTTGAGGAAAGGGCCAGTTATGTACGAAAAGCGTAACACTGAAAATTACACTGAGACCTTGGCCAATCCGCTAAAGTCTCTCACGCGGGCCCAGTTTGCCGCACTTGGCGGCAGCGCGGTGGCCTATGTACGGCCCGTGGGCGGCGATGTGCTGTCGGCCATGATCGAGGAAGCCGAGTTCAACACTGACGAGGTTTATCAACTCGTCATGTCTGCCGATGGCACACCCTTGCTGGTAACCGATACCGAGGATGCCGTTAGCGAATGGCTCGGCACCCGCAATCTGGGGCTGGCTACCGTCCATTAAAGCGAATCCAACTGGAAGGCCGGCCGCCAACGGCGGCTCACGCGGCGTAGTTGGTGTCCGATGGGCTGCTTAGAATGGCGTAAAGCTGAGCTTCATCGCCGGCGCGGCGCAACTCCTCGACCACGCTTTCGGTGCGCAACAAGCGGGCCACCCGCGACAGCGCCTTGAGGTGATCCGCCCCCGCGCCGGCTGGTGCCAGCAGCATCATGACGAGGTCTACGGGCTGATCGTCGACTGCATCGAACTCGATCGGCTGGTCAAGCCGGGCAAACACCGCCGTCACCTGTTTGATGCCGGCGGTTTTTCCGTGTGGAATCGCGATCCCGTTGCCCAGGCCCGTCGAGCCCAGGGCTTCGCGATTGGTAATGGCATCAAGGATGTCGTTGCGCTCGAGTCCCGTCAGTTCGGCGGCCCGTTGGGCAAGCTCTTGGAATAGCTGCTGCTTGGATTGCACTCCCGTACAAGCAAGCACCGCGCGTTCAGCCAGAATGTCGGCCAACTCCATCACTATAGCCTTAATCTAGATTATTCTTGGTGCAGCAATTACTCGGGTCTAATTTGCGCCCAACGCCGGATCGATCCAGCCAATATTGCCGTCGGAGCGGCGGTAAACCACATTCAGACCGCCATGTCCAGCGTGGCGGAACATCACAGCCCCGGCGCTGGTCATATCCAGTTCCATGACGGCCTCTTCCACGCTCAGCGAGCGCAGGTTTTTCGTGGTCTCCGCGATCACAGGTGGCGCATAATCTTCTGGAAGTTCCTCAAGCTGATCGCCTGCACCAAATACCGTGTATTGCGCGGTTCCGTCGGCGTCGGGCACCTGGGTGTCGCCGACGCCGAATCCACCGCGCCGATGCGACTTGAGCTTCCGGTTATACCGGCGCAACCGCTTTTCGATGTGTTGCGTCATCAGCTCGAAGGCGGCGATGGCGTCGCCACCCTGGGCGCTCGCCTGCAACACGGCTCCGGTGTCCAGATGCACTACACAATCGGCCAGGAAGCCAGTTCCGTCGGGAGTAAGGGTGAGGTGGCCGTCATAATTGCCGTCGAAATACTTCCCCACTGCTGCGTCGATATGCTCCTCCGCACGACCGCGCAGGGCATCGCCGACATCCATGTTCTTTCCCGAAACGCGTAAGCTCATGGCATCCTCTTTCTTTTTGTTCTCGCTTGATGCGCCGTAGCCAGAGTAACCCTTGGTGGGCCGACTAAATGTGCCACTCCCTGGGCTAGCTGGTTGCAGCCATCACGCACCCAACGCGTAACTTGCCCCCTCGGTTCGAACCTGCCCTATGCAACATGGTCGTACCGGCCGGTTGCAAGCGGACAGGCGCCGGTCTCAGGCCATTGTCGCCAGATCTCGTTTTTGGCGCCGGCGGATCACCGAGGAGGGGATGTTCATACCTTCCCGATACTTGGCGACCGTCCGCCGGGCCAATTCGATACCCTGCTCGCGCTTAAGCATGGCCGCGATCGTGTCATCGGACAGCACATCGCTAAGCGATTCGCTTTCGATCAACTGGCGGATACGATGGCGTACCGCCTCGGCTGAATGGTCACCGCCGCCGTCAGACGCGGCAATGGCGGTCGTGAAGAAGTATTTCATCTCGAACAGCCCGCGCGGCGTCGCCAAGTATTTGTTGGAGGTGACGCGGCTGACGGTTGATTCGTGCATATCAATAGCGTCGGCCACCATTTTGAGGGTCATCGGCCGCAGATAAGCGATGCCATGGCGCAAAAAACCGTCCTGCTGGCGCACGATTTCCGCGGCCGTCTTGATGATGGTTTGGGCCCGCTGGTCAAGGCTCTTGGTCAGCCAATTGGCGCTGGCGAGGCAATCTGACAGAAAGGCTTTGTCGCCTGGCTCGCGCGTCCGCTTGGACACGGTGGCGTAGTACACCCGGTCAACTAAAACTCGGGGCAGCACCTCGCTGTTGAGCTCGATGCCCCAGCCACCATCAGGAGCAAGGCGCACAAACACGTCGGGCACCACTGTTTCAGCCGGGCCAGAGTCGAAGGCCAGGCCCGGACGGGGATCAAGCCGGCGCAGTTCAGCGAGCATGTCGAGCAGATCTTCCCGATCGCAGCCGATGGCTCTTTGCAAACCGGAAAGGTTGTGCTCGGCCAGCATCGGAAGATGAGCGAGCAGGCCCTGCATCAGTGGGTCCAACCGATTGGCTTCCCTGAGCTGAATAGCAAGGCACTCAGCAAGGTCCCGCGCGAACACTCCGACCGGTTCACACCCTTGAAGCGCTCCGAGAACAGCCTCCACGTCCGCCAACTCAGCGCCGAGTTGCTCGGCCATCGTGTCCAGCGGCGCACTCAGATAACCCGCCTCATCCAGTTGCCCGATCAGGGCGCCGGCGATCAGGCGGTCCGAAGCCGCCCGCAAGATCAGATTGGCCTGGCGTTCCAGGTGCTCCGAAAGCCTCGGGCGAGCCGAAAGGAACTGGTCCAGATCGGGTGCCTCGCTCCAATCCACACTGTCGCGCTCGCGACCGCTCGAGACTTGGCCCTCCGATCTGTGCTGTTCGGGGAAAACATCTTCCACGGCCGTGTCGAGGTGCTCCGCAATGGCCTCGGCCGTGGGCAAATGCACCGCGCTGTCCAGTGTGTCAGCAAAACCGCTGCCGGTCTCTGGCTGGTCAGCGGCCTCAGTCATATCCCCCGTCACTGACGCGCCGTCGCCTTCAGCGCGCTCCAGTAGCGGATTGCGCAGTAATTCGGCGTCGACGAACTCATTGAGTTCGAGATGGCTCAACTGCAACAGCCGGATCGATTGCATCAATTGCGGCGTCAGCGTCAGGCTTTGCGCCTGCCGAAACTCCAGCCGCGGCCCTAATGCCATAACTGTCCTCACGCCCATTTGCGGCACTTCTGCCGCGCTTCCCGCGTGCAACATGACTCAGTTGCGGGCCAAGGGCAAGTTCCATGCCAAGAATGCGGTTGCGGTTCAGATGGCGAAATTTTCGCCGAGGTAAACGCGCCGGGCATCAGGGTCGGCGCTGATCGTTTCGGGCTTGCCCTGGATCATCACCTTGCCCCCATGAATCACATAAGCACGATCCACCAGACCCAGGGTTTCGCGCACCGCGTGATCGGTGATGAGCACGCCAATGCCGCGTTGCGTCAACTGCTTAACCAGGCCCTTGACCTCGGCCACCGCGATCGGATCGACGCCGGCAAAGGGTTCGTCAAGAAGCATGAACACGGGGTCGGCCGCCAAGGCGCGCGCCAGTTCCACCCGCCGGCGTTCGCCGCCCGAAAGGGACAAGGCGTTGGCCTTGGCGAGGTGCGAGATCGAAAACTCGTCGAGCAGGGCTTCCAGGCGCGCTTGGCGTGCCTTGCGCCCCCGAACATGGTTCTCCAAAACGGCCATGATGTTGCCGCGCACCGATAGGCCGCGGAATATCGATGGCTCCTGCGGCAAATAGCCAATGCCTAACTGGCCGCGCTGGAACAGCGGCAGGTGGGTAATTGGTCGCCCATCGAGCCGGATATCGCCTGCATCGGGTTTGACCAGCCCCATGATCATGGTGAAAACCGTAGTCTTGCCCGCTCCGTTGGGACCCAGCAGGCCCACAGCCTCGCCCCGCCGCACGGCAATGGAAACATCGCGCACGACGACGCGCTTGCCGAAGCTCTTGGCCAAGCTATGCGCAACCAGCCACCCGGTCTGGTCAATTCGGCCTTGGGCGCGCGTCTCGTTCATTGCGAGGTAAACACGCCGGTGACGCGTCCGCCTTTGCCACCGGTGAAGGTAGACACATTGGTTGCAAGATTGACCACGAGTTCGCCGGCATCCACCGTGCCGCCCGAATTGGTCACCTTCACATTGCCGGTGAGGCGCAGCAGTTGATCGCCCGGGGTAAACACGGCCCGCTCTCCCGTTGCGGTCTGGTCGGGTGTTTCGAGCTTCACGTCCCCGGTGGCCTCAAAGGTCTCGATATCGGTAGTGCCCCCAGCGCCATAGGTGGCAACGACCTTGGTGGCCCAGACCTTCACCGTTGGATGGGTCACCACGACATTGCCGGTAAACACCGCCTCCCGCTCTGCCTCGTTGAGGGTGAACAGGTCCGCCGTGATGGCGACGCGGTCCTGCGCTGCGGCCAGCCCAGACAGGCAAAGCAGCAACAAAATCGACAACAGCGATCGCATCATCATCGGGGCTGGGCTCCAGGCGTGTGGGGCAGGGTGACGGTGGCGCCACTAAATGTCCAGACGCTCGCCTCCGCGTCGAACTGCATTCCCGCAGCGGTCAACTCCGTGCCGTCGGCATAGTGGATAACGACCGGGCCATCGCCGGTCAGCGTCTGCGCACTCCAATCAAATACCGACTGCTCGATCGTGCCGCTGGTGCCGGTGCTGTCACTGATGTCGGACGCGCCCTCGATCCGGACCACTCTTTGGGCGGTGTCCAAAACCGCGCTATCAGCGCTCGCATCGAACACGACCCCATCGGGGCGCACGACGTTGAGGGCGGCGTCGCGCAAGGCGATCTGCTCGGTTGAATTGAGCATCGCCTGCGCGTCGCTCGCCCGCACCCGATAAGCGGAGCCGTCGGACAAGACTCCGGCATATTCGGGTGCTTCCACCCGGATGCTCTCACGATCCATGCTGACTTCGCCGATACTGAATTGATCCAGCAGGCTGGACAGGTAGATCTGCCCTACCAGCAGCAGCAGGGTCACCGCCCCGAGAGCGGGAACCGCAACGCGTAACACGCCCACCATGCGGTTGCGGCCCTGCAAGCGTCGGTAGGTGGCAAGGCGGTCAGTGCTCGTGGCGTGCTGCTCCGTCATGGACAGGCCCACGACTTAGCTGTGGGCAAAGATGTCGGTCTCATCCCACCCTAGCAAATCCAATTCGCATCGGGTGGCAAGGAAGTCAAAGCAAGCCCGGGCCAGTTCGGTGCGGTTTTCGCGCCGGAGCATCCGATCGAGATGACGCTTGAGGTCGTGCAAGTAAAGCACGTCCGTAGCGGCATAATCGAGTTGTGCGTCGCTGAGCTTTTCGGCCCCCCAGTCCGAGCTTTGCTGCTGCTTGGAGAGATCGATATTGAGCAACTCACGGACCAGGTCCTTGAGTCCATGGCGATCCGTATAGGTGCGTACCAGTTTGGACGCGATTTTCGTGCAGTAGACCGGACCGGCCACCACGCCAAAGCGGTGCTTGAGCACTGCCACGTCAAAACGGGCATAATGGAAGATCTTGGTCCGCTCAGGATCGGCGAGCAGTCGGGCGAGATTGGGCGCCTCGTTGCTGTCAGCCGGAATCTGCACCACATCGGCACTGCCATCACCAGGCGACAGCTGCACTACGCATAAGCGGTCGCGATGCGGATGCAGTCCCATGGTTTCAGTGTCAATCGCCACCTCGCGGCCATAGCGCGAAAGGTCGGGCAGGTCGCCGCGATGCAGTCTGGGGGTCATGTTGATCTCAACAAACGGATGCAGCATTCCTCTTGGCACAGCATCAGGGCATTGAAAAGGCGAGACCAAAAACCAGAAGGCCGCCCGCTTCACAGCGGCCGGCCTTCTTGAATAATGGTGCCCAGAAGAAGACTCGAACTTCCACACCTTGCGGTACACGGACCTGAACCGTGCGCGTCTACCAATTCCGCCATCTGGGCAGGCGGGGCGTTGTTAGGGCCGGCGCCGACCGATGTCAACGCCTATTGTTTCAATTCACATATTAGCCCCATCCCAATGCGTCACGGCACCAGTGTTAACTGGCGGTGCATCATCGAGGCAGTTGACGGTGATCATCACCGTTTCGGTGCCGTTTTCGTCTCGGCCCCGGCCGAACGATTCGATGCCGCCGGTTTTGCAGAACAGATGATCAATGGTGTTGGTGTTGAAGTGATAGAGGGTGAGATTGTCCGCGCCGCGGATCAGATTGAACCGAACCGATGGGACAGGCTGCATCACCCAGCCTAGCCTTTTGCACCGGGAACAGTTGCAGGTCATCAGACTGTCCAACTCGGTCTGGGCCGTGTAACGGACCGCGCCGCAATGGCATCCGCCCGAATAAGTGTTCATGTCAGTCAAGTTCGCCTCCCTGAAACAAATAGGGAACACCATTGTTATTGTGTCAAGAGCGTGCATCCACCGCCTCTCGACCAATCCCGCGCCTTAGGCTAAGAGCACGGCTAGCTTGTCCTTCCATTGCTGCCGGAGCCTGCCATGGACCCCCTCAACGAAAAACTGGTGACGATCTTCGGAGGCTCCGGATTCCTGGGCACCCAAGTGGTCCAGGCACTGTCTCGGGCTGGGTATCGCATCCGGGTGGCCGTGCGGCGTCCTGACCTGGCGGGCCATGTTACGATCTATGGCAATGTCGGGCAGATTCAGCCAATTCAGGCCAATCTGCGCCATGCAGCTTCGGTGGCGCGAGCGGTCGCCGGTGCCGATGTGGTGATCAACCTTGTTGGTATTGGCGGCGAACGCGGGGCGCAGACCTTCAATGCCGTTCATACTCAAGGCGCTCAGACCGTCGCGGCCGCTGCCAAGGCTGCGAGGGCTTCGGTGCTGGTGCATCTGTCGGCCCTCGGGGTGGATCGGGCGGAGCGAAGCGCCTATGCCCGCAGCAAGTTGGCGGGCGAGGCCGCCGTGCTGGCCGCCTTCCCCCAAGCGGTCATCCTGCGCCCTTCGCTGATGTTCGGCGCGGACGATGGCTTCTTTAACCTCATGGGTTCGCTGGCCCGCATGTTCCCAGCCATGCCTCTGGTTTGTGGCGACACCCGCTTCCAGCCGGTTTACGTTGGCGATGTTGCCGATGCAGTAACGCTTGCCGCGAGCGGCAAGGTCAAAGGTGGTCGCACCTACGAACTGGGTGGGCCGCAGGTTGAAACCCATCGGGAGCTTCTGACCCGCATACTGCGCGAGACAGCCCGCAAACGCCCGCTGGTGCCGCTCTCCCCGGGGATGGCCAAGCTCCTGGCTCTGCCACTGTCGATCCTCCCCGGCCAGCCGTTGCTGACCAAGGATCAAGTGGAACTGCTTGGGGTCGACAATGTCGTGTCCGAAGCGGCTATCCGCGAGAAGCGAACATTGGAAGGGCTCGGCATCGTGCCGACCTCGATGGATACTATCCTGCCCACTTACATGTGGCGCTTCCGCCGCAACGGCCAGTTCGATCGCAACCTCATCGAAGGCGCCAACGAAGGCGCAACGCTCTAGCCACTTAGCACCCTAAAATATCTTGGCCGCCTTCTCACCTGAGGGGGCGGCTTTTTCATGCTCAGCATTTTGTTCGAGATATATCTTGAATGCTCTTTTGCGGACCCAATGTAAGCAGCCGGGGAATTGAGATATATCGGAGACACATCATGGCACCTTCTGGACGTGACGGCGAACTGAACTGGCGGCGACTAGAACAGATGGCGCGGCGCTGGGGCCGTCTGGCCTACCAAGCCGATGCGAGCCTTCTGGGCAATGTCGGCGGAAATTTCCGCATCGGCCGCATGCTAGCTTCGGGCGATCTGCGGCTGGTGGCCCTGTATCTGATCGAACAGCAGCCCCGGCACGGTTATGATCTGATCAAGGCCGTGGAAGAGCGCTCTGGCGGCTTTTACGCTCCAAGTCCTGGCGTGGTTTACCCCGCTCTGACCTTCCTTGAGGAAGCGGGCTATGTGACCTCCGCTGCCGATGGTAACAAGAAGCTTTATACCATCACCGATGCCGGCCGTGCCCACTTGGCAGACAATCGCGAGGCGATCGAGGGAACGTTGGCCTTTCTCGCCAAAGCAGGCGAACAGGTGCACCGGTTCCGCGATTTCGCCCGTACCGATTGGCCGTTTGGCGGCGATCGGCCCGAGGGGTCTGACGCTGCCGGCGGCGCGTCCTCCAGCCGCGAACAGGGGGCGGCTGCTGAACAAGCATCCGACACCGACATGAAAGGCGTCGTTCCCGACCTGAATGAAGCCCGTAAAGCGCTCAAGACTGCCATCAAGGCGGCCCGCCACTACTCGCCCCAGCGGCAAACAGAAGCCGCGACTATCCTTCACCGTGCCGCAGCTGATCTGACGGCTCTCGGGACGCACCCTGATGACGACGTCGACATCTGAGTGCTAAGCCTGGCCGCCCGGCACGAGCCGGGCGGTTTTTTGCCCAACAAGGATGTGAGCCGCTTCCGACGCAGCTACTAACATGTTAGTGGACTGAGATGCAGCAAGCTCTCATTACCCCTGTCACCCAGCCCCCGCTTGATCGTCAGGCAGCGGGCGAACGGCTCGTCGCGCGCCTCAAGGGCGTGATCCCATCCGAAAAGATGATGACCGACCCGCTGATGACCTATGCGTGGTCCGGCGACGCGTCTTCTTATCGGCTTATCCCGGCTGCCGTTGTCTTCATCAATTCCGAGGCCGATGTGCAGGCAGTAATGCAAGCCTGCCGTGCGGAGGGCCTGCCGCTAACCTTCAGGGCCGCCGGCACGTCCTTGTCGGGTCAGGCCGTGACCGATGGGGTGCTTGCAGTTCTCGGCGACGGCTGGCGCAAGCTCGACATCCATCCCGGCGCCGAGCAAGTGACGCTAGGGCCCGCGATCATCGTCGCGCACGCCAATCGTGCTCTCAAGCCCTTCAACAAGAAGCTTGGTCCCGACCCAGCCAGCCAGGCCACCTGCAAGATCGGCGGCGTGGTCAACAACAACTCGTCAGGCATGTGCTGTGGGGTGGCGCAGAATACCTACCACACCATGGCGCGCCTGCGCATCGTGCTGACCGATGGCACGGTGCTCGACTCAGGCGATCCGGTTTCACGTGAATCGTTCCGCCAGAACCGCGCTGATCTGCTCGACGGCATTGCCGCGCTTCACGCCCAAGTCATGGCCGACGCGGAACTTGTTGCCTTGATCCGCAAGAAGTACGCGATCAAGAATACCGTTGGCTACTCACTTAATGCGCTGGTCGACTACCACGACCCGCTGGACATTCTTGTGCATCTGATCGTGGGCTCGGAAGGCACTTTGGGCTTTGTGTCCGAAGTCACCTACAACACTGTGCCCGAGCATCCCTTCAAGTCGACGGCGCTGGTGCCGTTCCCCGATCCCTACGCCGCCTCACGCGCCATTATCCGGCTGGCTAATGGCGGCGTGCATGTGACCACTGGCGTCACTGCAGCCGAATATATGGAACGCCGGGCACTGGCGACGGTGGAGCATCTGGCTCCCATGGCGCCGCTCCTGCCTTGGCTGACGGATCACTCGCCTGCCGTGTTGATCGATGTCACGGCTCCAGACGCGGAAACGCTCGAGCGCGAAGTCGAAAAGGCCGTAGCGATCCTAGCTGAAGAAAACGCCACTCATATCGATTTTTCCACTGACGTGGCCCGGTCACACGCGCTTTGGGATATCCGCAAGGGGTTCTTCACTTCCGGCGGCGCGGCGCGGCCGAAGGGCACTTCCATGCTCACTGAAGACGTGGCGGCTCCGATCGACCAACTCGCCGACTTTGTCATCGACATGCGCCAGCTGCTCGATGACCACGGCTACGAAGATGCCATCATCTTTGGCCACGCCTTGGCGGGAAACCTCCATTTCCAGATGAGTGACAACTTTTCCCAGCCAGGCTCGGCCGAGAGGTTCGATGAGTTTTCTGTCGCGCTGTCGCAGCTTGTCTCCATCCGTTATGGCGGCTCGCTCAAGGCGGAGCACGGCACAGGCCGCGCCATCGCGCCCTTTGTGGAAGCCGAATGGGGTTCGCGCGCATATAGCGTAATGCGCCGCATCAAGACCCTTTTTGATCCGGAGAACCTGCTCAACCCCGGCGTCTTGCTCAACGACGACGCAAAGATTCACGTGAAGCACTTGAAGGTGATGCCGCTGGCCGATGAGCTCATCGACATGTGCATCGAATGCGGTTTTTGCGAACCTGCTTGCCCCAGCCACCAGATGACCTTGTCGCCACGCCAGCGTATTGCGGTGACGCGTGAGCAGGCCCGGCTCCGGGCCAGCGGCGAAAATCCGGCACTCCTGGCTCGTCTCGACGATGACTTTCGCTACGCCGGCATTGATACTTGTGCCGCCTGTAATCTTTGTTCCCTTCGGTGCCCCGTTGGCATCGAAACGGGCACAAGGATCATCAAGGAACGCGGTGAGCGCCGTACCGATTTTGCCCGTTCGGTAGCCGGCTTTGCCGCCGATCATACCGGCGCTATTGAAAGCTTCATGCGTGGGAGTGTGGCGCTTGCGGACGCGGCTAAGGCCGTTGTCTCGGCGCCGTTGATTGAAGCGGTGACCGAAACCGCCCGCCGGTTGACCGACAAGCATGTGCCGCGAGTTTCGCGGACCCTTAAACCTGGCCCTGGAGCCCCAAAGGCCCCGCCCGTCATTTCCCGCGACGATCCTCGCCGCGCCGGTTTTCCCGTGCCTATCGTGCAAGGTGGGCGCCAGCGCGTGGCTTATTTCCCTTCCTGCGCCACCCGCATGTTCGGCGCGCCCAAGACCGAGTTAGATCTTCTTGCCGTACCTGACGCCATGCTGGCGCTGCTGGATCGTGCCGGGTTCGATGTTGTTATGCCCGACCACCTGAATGGCCAATGCTGCGGCCAGCCATTCCACTCCAAGGGCTTCCCCGAACAAGCCGTGCAAGTAGGCGCCGCGCTCCTGGACGAACTCTCGGCTTTGCAAGGGGACCTGACCGTCACCGACGCTTCCACTTGCGCCAAGCACCTGCGCGGCGCTCCCGAAGGCGCGCCGGTGCTGGATTCCAGCGAGTTCATCGTCACCCATATCCTGCCGCAGCTGACCGTCACGCAGCCCCTCCCGGTCGTAGCTGTGCATCATAACTGTTCGGCCCAGCGGTTGGGTGAGCAGGGGGCTACGGAGGCGATCGCCCGCGCCTGCGCCAGCCAGATCGCGGTATTGTCGTCCGTCACCTGCTGCGGTTACGCCGGCGACAAGGGCTTGTTCATCCCCGAACTCAACCGCTTTGCCAGCCGCTTTGCCAAGAACGATATTCCGCCAGGCTGCACGCTGGGGGTTTCGACGGTCTCCACTTGTGCCTCTGGACTCTCCGAGCATGCCGGTATTCCCTTTGTGGGGCTGGCTAGCCTGCTCGAATATGTAAGTCGCCCGGGCGGCTAACGCCGCCACGCGGCCCTCCGCCCCGGCTACCCTGATAAGCTTTGCTTGCCCGCCGCCTTCCCCTTGGATACTGCACGGCGGGCAAGCCATTGGATAATTATGACCCTCACCGCCACTATTCTAAGCCTCGGCCACAAGGGCGAGGGCGTCACCGAGATTGATGGCCGCAAGGTCTTCGTGCCATTGGCGCTGCCCGGCGAAACGGTGGTGATCGAAGCGGACGGCGAGCGAGGCACCCTGCTTGAGGTGCTAGCGCCCGCACCTGAGCGGATCACGCCTTTTTGCCCGCATTTCGGCTTTTGTGGCGGCTGTCAACTCCAGCATCTCGAACGCGCCGCTTACGAAGCGTTCAAGACCGGCATCATCGAAACGCAGCTACGCTATGCCGGCTTGGATGCCAAGGTTGAGCGCTTCATCGATGCGGCTGGGCAGGGACGCCGCCGGGCTACCTTGCATGCGCGGCGCGAAGGCCCTGGGTATATGCGCCTGCGTAGCCACGAGGTTTACCCCATCGATGCCTGTCCTATCCTGGTGCCCGCGCTCTCTCGCGCCCCGCGGATCGCCGCGGCGGTGATGGCAACCCTGGGTGAGGCCGATGTGGCTTTCACCGCCACGCTAACGGGGCTCGATGTGGCCGTTCGGACAGAAAAAAAACAGGCTCGCGCCAAGCGGATCGAGCCACTCGTCAACCAGTTCGGCTTGGCTCGCCTAGCGCTCAATGGCGAACTGGTACTACAAGCCCAAGCGCCGCTGGTGTCCATGGGTCGAGCTACGGTTGAGCTACCGATCGGATCGTTTCTGCAGGCCACTGAAGCCGCCGAGTCAGCGCTGGCGGATTATGTGCTCGGCGCGGTGGGCAAGGCCAAAAAGGTGGCCGATTTATTTTGCGGTGTCGGACCGTTCGCGTTGCGGCTGGCTGAGGACCGACCGGTCTACGCCGGCGACAGCGACAGGGCCGGTATCGCAGCACTCGACAAGGCGCGCCGCTACGCCAAAGGTCTGCGGGAGATCACTGCCAAGGCTCGCGACCTGTTCCGCGATCCCCTGACGCACTTCGAACTCAACGAGTTCGACGCGGTGGTGCTTGATCCGCCCCGCGCCGGGGCCGAGGCGCAGGTGCGCGAGCTCAGTAACTCCAAGCTCAGAGTGGTGGTGATGGTCTCTTGTGACGCGCGCAGTTTCGCTCGGGACGCAGCGCTGCTGATCGGCGCCGGATTCACTATGAGCGACCTTGTTGCGGTGGATCAGTTCACCCAATCCACCCATATCGAGATCGCTGCCACTTTCCGGCGCCAATAGGGGTCTATCAAGCAACCGCCTGAGACAAGGCGCGTTACCCATCCATCGATTAACAAGGACGACTGCGTGGGGCGGGCGTTGTTGTCCACGGAGAAACTCATGCAATCTTTGAAATACGCTCTGAGCCTTGGCGTCTTGTGTGCTGCTTTTGCTGCCCCAAGTTTTGCCCAAGAGGCCGCCTCCACCGCTAACACTGCATCCCCGGAAGGCAACTTCGTGGATAAATACGGTACCTCGTTCCAGTTCTCGCTTTGCGGCGACAGCGGCACCGATCTTTGCGGCGTGCTGACCAATCTCGAAGGTGAGTCCGCTACCGAAGAGAACCTGGCTTTCGTAGGCAAGATGGTGATGCAGGCGCCCCAGACCGGTCCAAACGAATGGAAGGGCGCGCTTTCCGCGGGTGGAATCAGCGCTGAGGCCACCGTCACCCAGACGAGCCCTGATACCATCGACATCCAGGGCTGCCGCGCAGCCATTCTCTGCCAGACCCTGACCTACACCCGTATGTAGGGCTGTTTAGTCCAGCCCCCGGACCGCTTGGTTCGGGGGCTTTTTGCGTTTTCAGCAGACCGTTGCCACGCGCTCCTTGACCACGTCCAGCACCTCGTCTCCCGGCCGCTGCCACCAGTTGTCACGCGAAAAAATCTCCACTTCCTGCGGGCCATGGTAGCCTGCAGTTTCGATCATTGCGCGAATGGCGGGCAGGTCGATCACACCATCGCCCATCATGCCGCGGTCGAGCAGCATATCGGTCGTGGGCACCAGCCAATCACAGATATGGTGGGCAAAGATCCGGTTCATCCGCCCCGCCCGCGCGATTGCCTCTGCTAGGTGGGGATCCCACCAGACATGGTAAACGTCGATGGCAACGCCAACGCTTTCGTCCAGCGATGCACAAATATCGAGCGCTTGGTTGATCGTGTTCACGCAGGCGCGGTCTGCAGCATACATCGGATGCAACGGTTCGATGGCAATGCGAACGCCCGACGCACGGGCATGGGGCAGCATGGCAGCAATCCCGTCTGCCACCATTCCCCGCGCGCCCGGCAAGTCCTTGGAAGAACCCGGAAGGCCCCCTACCACGAGCACGAGGCAGTCGGCGCCGAGGGCGGCAGCTTGGTCGATGGCGCGCAGATTGTCGTCGATATTAGCCTGCCGGCCTAGTGCTGTTTCAGCGGGAAACATCCCCCCGCGGCACACGCCGGTGACCCGCAGGCCATTGCTGCGCACGATGTTGGCGGCTTCCTCGATCCCGACGGCGTCGATCTGGTCGCGCCAAGGCGAAATGGCCGTGATGCCGCGGCGCAAGCAACCATCTACCGCTTCCCCAAAGCCCCATTGCTGCCGCGTTGTGGCGAGGTTCAGCGAAATCTCTCCGTTCATGCCTCCACTCCATGGACCGCAAGGACAGCGCGCATCCGACTCGTGGCCAGATCAGGATCGGCAAGCACGCGAGCGCGGTCAGCAAGGCGGAACAATTCGCAGAGGTGCTGGAGCGAACGGGCCGACTGCTGACCACCGATCATGGTGAAATGGTCCTGCAGGCCATTAAGATAGGCCAGGAACACTACGCCCGTTTTGTAGAACCGCGTTGGGGCCGCAAAAATATGGCGGCTCAGCGGCACTGTAGGTTCGAGCAGATCGAAGAATTCATTGGTATTGCCACGGCCAAGCGCGGCCAGGCCTGCCGATGCGGCCGGGGCGATAGCGTCGAAAATGCCGAGTAGGGCGTGGGAATAACCCTGCTCGTCCCCGGCAATCAGTTCGGCATAGTTGAAGTCGTCCCCGGTATACATCTTGACGGATGCGGGCAGTCGTCGGCGCATCGCAATCTCTTTTTGCGCTGACAGGAGCGAAATCTTGATGCCATCGACTTTGTCGGCATTGGCCGCGATCACATCGAGGCACACATCCATCGCCGCATCATGATCTATGCTGCCCCAATAACCCTGCAGCGCCGGATCAAACATTTCCCCCAGCCAGTGCATGATCACCGGCTGCCGCACCTGGCCGAGAACATGCCCATAAACCCGCGCATAATCGTCCGGTGACTTGGCGACAAAGGCAAGGGCGCGGCTGGCCATCAGGATGACCCGGCCTCCCTCCCTTTCAACAAAGCCGACCTGCTCCTCATAGGCCTTGATGATGTCGTCGATCGTGACATCGGGCGCTGGCGCCAGATGGTCAGTGCCGGCGCCATAGGCGATCAATGCGTCACTGCGCGGTCGTGCCTCGGCTTGCGAACGCCGGATCAACTCCTGCGCCTCGGTCCAAGTTAGGCCCATGCCGCGCTGGGCGGTGTCCATGGCTTCAGCGACACCTAGTCCGAGATCCCACAGCCGATGCCGGAACTGGAGCGTCGTGTCCCAGTCGATAGCGGGCGCAAGCCACGGATCGTTGCTGGCAAGGGGATCGGCGACCACATGGGCCGCAGCATAGGCAACGCGCGGGAAATCCTGCGCCTTGAACTTAACGAAAGGAATGGGGTCTCCGGTGAGCTGGTAGGGCGTGATTGACCGGTCGGGATTGAGCAGTCGGATCGTGGGCTGGGTGAGGACCTCGCTCATGCCTCAAAACTCCAGCTTGGGGACATCCAGCCAGCGCCGTTCGGCCCAACTCTTGAGACCCAGTTCGGCCAACTGCACCCCCTTGGCACCCGCTTCGAGCCCATAGGGCCAAGGCGCATCCTCGGCAACATGGCGCAGGAACATCTCCCACTGGGCTTTAAAGCCGTTTTGGGCGGGCCAGTTGTCTGGCACTTCTTCCCAATCGGCAAAGAAGTTCATGGTTTGCGGCTGGTCGGGGTTCCACACAGGCTTTGGCGTATTGACGCGATGCTGGGTCCAACACTTGTGCAGCCCGGCCACGGCCGAGCCGTGCGTGCCATCGACATGGAAGGTCACGAGGTCATCGCGGCGTACGCGCGTGGTCCAGCTGGAATTGATCTGAGCCACGATGCCACCCTCAAGCTCGAAGGTCGCATAGGCCGCATCATCAGTATCTGCTTGGAAGCGCTGGCCTTTCTCATCGACGCGCTCCGGAATATGGGTAGCGCCTAGGCAGGACACGGCCTGCACTTCCCCGAACAAATTGTCGAGCACATAGCGCCAATGGCAGAGCATATCGAGGATGATGCCACCGCCATCCGCCTTGCGGTAGTTCCAGGACGGGCGCTGCGCTGGTTGCCAATCGCCCTCGAATACCCAGTAACCGAACTCACCGCGCACCGAGAGGATCTTGCCGAAAAAGCCGCTGTCGCGCAGTATTTTGAGCTTCAGAAGGCCCGGAAGGAATAGCTTGTCCTGCACGACGCCATGTTTGAGGCCCGAGGCGCGGGCGGTTTTGGCGAGGCGAACGGCGACGCCCAGATCGTCGGAGATCGGCTTTTCGCAATAAACATGCTTGCCGGCGTCGAGGGCTTTTTCCAGCAACTCGGCGCGCATCAGGGTGGTCCCGGCGTCAAAGAACACCGTGTCTTCCGGGTTGGCGAGGGCGGCGTCGAGGTCTGTTGTCCAGCGTGCAATACCGTGCTTCTCGGCAAGTGCTTGGATTTTCTCGCGATCCCGTCCCACGATAATGGGGTCGAGCACCAGGCGGTCGCCGTTGCTCAGCGCCACGCCACCCTGATCGCGGATCGCCAGGATCGAGCGGACCAAGTGTTGATTGTACCCCATGCGACCTGTCACGCCATGCATGATCAGGCCAAGTCGCTGCTGCGCCATGCTGTTTTCTCTCCCGCGCCACTTTCGGCGTAACTGTTTAGTTACTTGCGTACACGCGGAAAGGCGATGCAGTCAAGGGGCCGTTCCCCGGCGGTTTCACGCAATGCACTTCCCAGTTCATCTTTGAAACACTTTACCCCCGCTGGTGCGGCTGGTATCCGTCGGGGGTAGGGCGGCGCGGCGGCTCGGTTTGGATGAGGCAGATGGATCAGGCGCCGAGTGGGGTGGAGAATGGGGTCAAGCGGGCCCGCAACTCCGGCAAGACCAAGGCGGCGATCCTGGTGGCGGCGCGGGCTGAATTTGCCGAACGGGGCTTTGAGGGTGCGCGGGTGGATGCCATTGCCGAGCGGGCGGGCGCCAACAAACGGCTGCTCTATCACTACTTCGGCAACAAGGAAGATCTCTACCGCGCGGTGCTGCTCGACGCCTATGGCGAGATCCGCAAGGGTGAGCGGGCGCTGAGTCTGGACCAATATGGCCCGGTGGAAGCCATGGACCGGCTGGTGCGGTTCACCTTCCGCCACTTCCTGGCAAACCCTTGGTTCCCAAGGCTTTTGGGGACCGAAAATCTGGAGAATGCCCGCTTTCTCAAGACCATGCCGGATATCCGGGCGCTCCATTCGCCGCTCGTCGGGCAGATCACCGAGATCGTGCGGCGCGGCAATCAGGCCGGCATTTTCCGCGGCGATGTGGATGCGGTGCAGCTTTATATCTCGATCGCGGCACTCGGATTCTTCTATGTTTCCAACATGGCGACCCTGTCGGTGATCTTTGACCGTGACCTTGCCAGCGTGGCCATGGTGCAGGAGCGCGAGGCGCAAGCGGTGCAGATGGTGCTAGATTACCTGCGCACGCGCCCGAGTTGAGCCACATAGATGAACAGATTATGAACGGCTGCTGAACAGCTTGCGTTCGTGCCGTTTTTCGTCTTCCATACAAGAAGGGCTTGGCGGTGCTTGACATCGACCAAAGTCTGACACAGTGTTGTAACCAGTTGGTGAGTTAGCGGCGGGGAGGCCGCGCTCCGCACCGCTCCGGATCCGGGCGGCAGCTGTTCATGGGAGGACATCATGACTATTCGTATCGACCGCCGCAGCTTCCTGCTCGGCAGTACGGCCCTGATGGCGGGAGCCGTCGCCGGCATTCGCCCGGGCTTTGCCCAGGAAGGCGCCAATCTGCGCCTGATCTTCTGGGGCGGCCAGGCGCGCGCCGACCGCACCTATGGGGTGACGGATCTGTTCACCGCAGCCAATGGCGGTGAGATCCAGGGCGAGTTCCTGGCCTGGAACGATTACTGGCCCAAGCTCGCCACGCAAACCGCTGGCGGCAATGCGCCTGACATCATCCAGATGGATTATCGCTATATCGTTGAATACGCGAACCGCAACGCCATCGCGCCGCTCGACGAATTCGTGGGCACTACGCTCAAGCTTGACAATTACGATGCCGACCAGCTCGAGGGCGGCAAGGTTGGGGGCAAGCTTTACGGCGTCAGCCTTGGGGCCAATTCGGTTTGCACCCTGATCAACACCACCGCATTCGAGGAAGCGGGCGTCACCCCGCCCACCAATGCCTGGACCTATGATGACCTGATGGCCATGGGCGAGGCCTTCAAGTCGGCCAATATCCGTGGCGGCATGAAGGCCATCATGGATGCCTCCTATACCGAGCCGGCGCTGGACAACTGGCTGCGCCAGCGCGGCAAGGCCCTTTATACCGCCGAGGGCCAGTTGGGCTTTGGCGTCGAGGACATGACCGAGTGGTTCACCCTTTGGCAGGGTCTGCGCGAAGCGGGCGTCTGCGTTGCCGCTGAAGAACAAGCGCTTGATACCGGCCCGCTCGAAACCACGATGCTGGTGCAGCAAAAGGCGGCGCTGATGCCGTCCAACTCCAACCAGCTGGTGGGCTACCAGGCGCTGATGGAAGACAAGCTCGACATGTGCGGCCAGCCGCGCATCGCGGCCGGGCAGGGCGGTGGGCATTACCGCAAGCCATCCATGTTCTTTTCGGTGGGCGCCAATTCGCAGAACAAGGAAGCGGCCGCCAAATTCCTCGATTTCTTCATCAATGATGTGGAAGCAGGCAAGATCCTGGGCGTGGAACGCGGCATCCCGCCAGCAGTGGCCGTGCGCGAAGCTGTGGCGCCCACGCTGGACGAAGCCAACCAGATCGCCCTTAATTTCGTGGCGAACCTGGGTGACCTGTTGGGGCCGCTGCCCCCACCACCACCAGCCGCCGCGGGCGAGATCGACATCTCGCTGCTGCGCACCGTCGGCCAGGAAGTGGGCTTTGGCGCCCGCTCGCCTGAAGACGGCGCCCAGTACTTTGTTGGCGAAGCGACCGCCATCCTGACCCGGGCAGGCTAATCCATGACTGCGCGCTCCCTTGCAACCGACGCTCCTGCACGGGAGCGCGCGCATTCTCCCTCCTTCCTATCGCGCATCTGGCACAATGATGCGCCGGGCTATCTGTTTTTGCTGCCTTGGTTTATCGGCTTTTTCGGCCTGACCATCGGGCCGATAATTTCCTCGCTTTATCTCAGCTTCACCGACTTCGACCTGCTGACCTCGCCCGACTGGGTTGGCGCGGACAACTATGTCCGCATGTTCACCAATGACCCGAAATTTGCCGCCTCCATGCGGGTGACGCTGTTTTTCGTGCTGTTTTCGGTGCCGCTGAAGCTGGCCTTTGCGCTGGGCGTCGCCATGCTGCTCAATCGTGGCATCAAGGGGCTGCCCCTCTACCGCGCGCTGTTCTACCTGCCATCGCTGCTGGGTGCTTCGGTCGCCATCGCCATTTTGTGGCGGCAGATCTTTGCCGGCGACGGCCTCGTCAACCAGCTGCTGGCGCCACTCGGCATTGTCGGCCCGAGCTGGATTTCCAATCCGCGCTATTCACTCTGGACGCTGGTGATCCTGTCGATCTGGCAGTTCGGCTCGCCCATGATCATTTTCCTCGCCGGCCTGCGGCAGATCCCAACGGACATGTATGAGGCGGCGAGCCTTGATGGCGCCAGCCGCTGGCGCCAGTTCGTCAAGATCACCCTGCCGCTGCTGACCCCGGTCGTGTTCTTCAACGCCATCATCCAGACCATCGACGCGTTCAAGAGCTTCACCCCCGCCTTCATTATTTCGGGCGGCACCGGCAATCCGATCAATTCGACGCTGTTCTATACGCTCTACCTCTACCAGGAGGCCTTCGGCTTCTTCCGCATGGGCTATGCTTCCGCGCTGGCCTGGGTGCTGCTGGCGCTGGTGGCGGCGTTCACCGCGTTCTCGTTTTTGACCAGCAAGTACTGGGTGCATTATGACGACTGACGCGCCCCGCCTCGAGGTCGTGACGGCCCATACGCCTTCGCCACTGCGCCGGCGCCTGACCACCATTCTCGTGCATGTGCTGCTGATCGGCGCCTCGATCGCCATGCTGTATCCGCTGCTCTGGATGCTGTCGGCCTCGGTGCGGCCGGAAAACGAGATATTCAACGCCACGAGCCTCTGGCCCAGCGAATGGAGTCTCGATGCCTATCGGCGCGGCTGGAACGGGTTGCGGGTGAGCTTTGGCACGTTCTTTTCCAACAGCTTCCTGATCTCGATTCTGTCAGTGCTGGGCAATGTGATGGCCTGTTCGCTGGCCGCCTATGCCTTTGCCCGGCTCAAGTTTCGCGGGCGCAATTTCTGGTTTGCGCTGATGCTGATGACGCTGATGCTGCCTTATCAGGTCACGCTCATTCCCCAATATGTGCTGTTCCGCCAGCTCGGGTGGATCGACACCATCCTGCCGCTGGTCGTGCCCAAATTCCTTGCGGCCGACGCGTTCTTCATCTTCCTCATGGTGCAGTTCTTCCGCGGCCTGCCGCGCGAACTCGATGAAGCCGCGCAAATGGATGGCTGCTCGCCCTGGCGCATCTACTGGAAGATCATCCTGCCGCTGTCGACGCCGGTGCTGGCGACGGCCGCGATCTTCACCTTTATCTGGACCTGGGACGATTTCTTCGGGCCGCTGATCTATCTCAACGAGATGCGGCAATACACGGTGATGCTGGGCCTGCGAACCTTCACCGACTCCACGGGCGAAAGCGATTACGGCGCGCTCTTTGCCATGTCGGTGCTCTCGCTGATCCCGATCTTTGTGTTCTTCCTGTTCTTCCAGCGGCTGCTGATCGAGGGCATTGCGACCACGGGGATGAAGCGGTGACACCAGCCTGTGCGGGCAAGGCCTCCCTCCCCCTTGAGGGGAGCGCCGGGGTGGGGGTTCGGGCCCATTCTGCGCTCCACTCTGGGGGAACGGCCGGCACCCCCACCCCTGACCCCTCCCCTCAAGGGGGAGGGGAAGAACAGTCCGACACTCCCGGTTCAAAAAAACTGAGTAGACCATGACCATCAAGATTGCCGCCATCGGCATCAATCACAGCCATATCTATGGGCAGGTCAATTGCCTGCTCGATGCCGGTGCCGAGCTCGTGGCGTTTCATGCGCCCGAGGACGATCTGGCGGGCCAGTTCGCGGGAAAATACCCGCAGGCGCGGCGGGTTGCCGATCCCAAGGCGATCCTTGAGGACGAGAGCATCGCGGTGATCCTGACCTCGGCCATTCCCGCCGAGCGGGCGGCCATTTCCATTGCCGCCATGCAGCATGGCAAGGATGTGCTGTCCGACAAGCCGGGCATGACGAGCTTTGCCCAGCTCGAAGAGATCAAGCAGGTGCAAGCGGAGACGGGCCGCATTTATGGGGTGCTCTATTCCGAGCATTTCGAGGTGCGCGCCACCGTCGAAGCGGGCAATCTGATTGCCGCGGGTGCAATTGGCGAAGTGATCAACACGGTGGGCCTGGGCCCCCACGCGATCCGCAACAATCAACGCCCTGATTGGTTTTTCGATCGCAGCTGCTATGGCGGCATCCTCTGCGATATCGCCAGCCATCAGTTCGAGCAGTTCCTGTTCTTTTCCAATAGCATGAACGCGGAAGTGGTTTCGGCGAGCGTCGCCAACCGCGCCCATCCCGATCGCCCGGGCCTGCAGGATGTGGGCGACACCCATCTGCGCACCGAGCGCACCACCGGCTATATTCGGGTTGATTGGTTCACCCCCGAAGGCCTGCCCACCTGGGGTGATGGCCGCCTGACCATCCTGGGCACCGAGGGCTATATCGAGCTCAGGAAATATATCGACATCGCCGGCCGGCCCGGGACGGATCACCTGTTCCTGGTCAACAAATCAGGCGTGCAGCACGTGGATTGCTCGACGACCGAGCTGCCCTTTGGCCGGCAATTTCTCGACGATGTCAGGAACCGCACGCAAACGGCGATGCCCCAGGAGCGGTGCTTTAATGCCATGCAGCTGGCGCTGACCGCCCAGCAACTGGCCGAACGCGGCACGGAGTGGCAGCAGTGAAAGAGATCTTCAACGTCGCCATAATCGGCTGCGGCATTGGCCGCTCCCATATCGTCGAGGGCTATGCGCCCAATGCCGACAAGTTCCGCGTCCTTGCGCTCTGCGATCTCAACCCCGAGCGCATGAACCCCATTGCCGACGAATTCGGCGTGCCGCGGCGCGAAACCGAGTTCGACGCCGTGCTGGCGATGGATGATATCGACATCATCGATATCTGCACCCCGCCCATGCTGCATTACCCCATGGTGCTGGCGGCGCTGCGCGCGGGCAAGCATGTGATCTGCGAAAAGCCGCTGGTCGGCTCGCTCGCCCAGGTCGACGAAGTGATCGCCGAGGAAAAGAAGTCCAAGGGCATGCTGATGCCGGTGTTCCAGTACCGGTTCGGCGATGGCATCGAGCAGGCCAAGGCCATCATCGATGCGGGGATTGCTGGAAAACCCTATGTGGGCACGGTGGAAACGCTGTGGACGCGCGGGCCCGATTATTATGCCGTGCCCTGGCGCGGCAAATGGGCAACGGAACTGGGGGGCGTGCTGATGACCCACGCCATCCACCAGCATGACCTCTTCACTTACCTGATGGGCGACATCAAGCGCCTGTTCGGGCGCGTGGCGACGCGGGTCAACGACATCGAAGTGGAAGATTGCGTCACCGCTTCGCTCGAGCTTGAGAACGGGGCGCTCGGGAGCTTTACCGCGACGCTGGGCTCGGCCCAGGAGATCACGCGGCTGCGGCTGGCCTTTGAGAACGTGACCTTTGAAAGCGATCACGAGCCCTATAATCCCGGCAACAAGCCCTGGACCATTTTGCCGCGCACCGCGGAAACGCGTGAAAAAATCGAGGCGCTGCTCGCCGATTGGCAGCATGTGCCCTCGCGCTTCCAGACGCAGATGGCGCGCTTCCATGCCGCCTTGATGGGCACGGCGCCACTGCCGGTGACCTCGGCCGATTCGCGCCGGGCGCTCGAATTGGTGACGGCGTTTTATCATTCCTCCACCACCCACGAGGATGTGGAGTTGCCCCTGGGCGCCGAGCATCCCCGCTATTCCAGCTGGGTGCCGCCCCAGTTCCAAAAGGCTTAAGGAGCGTTTCATGGCCACCAGTGTCGTGCTCGACAATATCCGCAAGGCCTATGGCGATGTGGAAGTGATCCATGGGGTGGATTTGCGCATCGAGCCGGGAGAGTTCACCGTGTTTGTGGGCCCGTCCGGCTGCGGCAAATCCACGCTTTTGCGCATGATTGCGGGGCTCGAGCCCATCACCGGGGGCGATCTGCTGCTCGATGGGCAGCGCATGAACGAAGTGCCCGCCGCCCGGCGCGGCATTGCCATGGTGTTCCAGAGCTATGCGCTTTATCCGCATATGACGGTCTACCAGAACCTGGCGTTTGGGCTCGAAACCGCGCGGGCGCCAAAAGCCGAGATCGAGCAGCGGGTGGCGCGCGCCGCCGAAATCTTGCGCATTGAGCCGCTGCTCAAACGCAAGCCCAAGCAGCTTTCGGGCGGGCAAAGGCAGCGCGTGGCGATCGGCCGGGCCATTGTGCGCGAGCCCAAGATCTTCTTATTCGACGAGCCGCTCTCCAATCTCGATGCCGAGTTGCGCGTGCAGATGCGGGTCGAAATCGCCAAGCTGCACAATGACCTCGGCAATACCATGATCTACGTGACCCATGATCAGGTCGAGGCCATGACCATGGCCGACAAGATCGTGGTGCTGCGCGCCGGCGTCATCGAGCAGGCGGGCGCGCCGCTCGAGCTCTACAACAATCCGCGCAACCTCTTTGTGGCGGGCTTTATCGGCTCGCCCAAGATGAACCTTTTGCCCGCCCAGGCGCAGGGCAATGCCAATGAGCTGCAGGTCGCGGGCGACCGGATGAGCCTCAATCGCGCGGCAGGCGGGGCAACGACGCTCGGCATCCGGCCCGAGCATATCAGCGTGACCCCAGGCGCCGGCACGCGGCTGGCGAGCGTGCGGGTGGATCTGGTGGAAAGCTTGGGGGGCCAGACCGTGGTTTATGCCACGACGGCCGACGGGCAGGCGCTGACCATTGTGCTGGAGGGGCAGCGGCAGTTTGCGTTGGGCTCGGATATCGAAACCTTTATCGATCCCGCGCGGGTGCATTTGTTCGACAAGGACGGCCACGCGCTCTAGCCCCGCTTTTCCACTGCTGCGGGTGTGGCGGTGGAGTGGGGGATCGGGTGCAACACAATCTTAAGATCTGGCGCCCATCGTCCGCGGGCTGGTTTTGTTGAACCTCCAAGCCAACTTGCCGCCCCGGCCTGCCGCGGGCGGCTCTTCTTTGCGGAGCGTTGTTGCGCATGGCGGCGGGGACTAGGGTGGGGCCATGAGTGTGTTGACGCCCCTTCATCGCCTGTTCGAATCCTGGATTGACCCGTTTCGGGCGCCCACGACGCTGCAGCCTCCCCGCACGGGGCCGCAGTTTTTCTGGCATTATGTGCGCCAGGCCAAGCTGCCGTTCCTTGCGCTTCTGGTGCTGGGCGGGGCAGTGGCGCTGGTGGAAGCGGCGCTGTTTTATTATGTCGGGCGGCTGGTCGATATTCTGGACGCCGCCAATCAGGAGGCGGGCTGGAATGGCCTCCTCGCCAGCGCGGGTACCGAGCTTGGCATCATGCTGGTGGTGGTGCTCGTTGTGCGCTTCATTGTCACCTGGCTTTCGGCGGCGGTGGAAGAGCAGACGGTTAATCTCGGGTTTTACAACCTTGTGCGCTGGCAGGCCTATTCGCATGTGATCCGGCAAAGCCTGTCGCTCTTTCAGAACGACTTTTCCGGCGCCATTGCCAGCAAAGTCTGGCAAAGCGGCGGAGCGGTGGGCGATTTCATGGTCGCACTGCTCCAGGTCGTGTGGTTCATCGCCGTTTATGCGCTGACAACGCTGGTGCTGGTGGGGCAACTCGACTGGCGGCTGGGCGCCGCAGTAGCGCTCTGGATCTTCGCCTTTTCGCTGCTGGCCTGGTATTACGTGCCGCGCATGCGCCAGCGCTCGGCGCAGGCGGCGGAAGCGGCCTCGGCGCTCAATGGCCGGATCGTTGATAGCTTTGCCAATATCCAGACGCTGAAACTCTTTGGCTCGAGCGATGAAGACGACCGCTTTGTGCGCCGCGGCTTTGACGGCTTCATCGAAGCCATGCGCAGCCTCGCGCGTACGCTGGTGGGCGTGCGCTCGGCCATGGGCATGCTGTCGGGCATTGCCATTGCCGGGATCGGTGCCCTTTCCGTGCATTTGTGGACGCAAGGGCTGATCTCGGTTGGCGGGGTCGCCTTTACCCTCGGGCTGGTGCTGCGGCTCTACAATCTGCTGGGGCGCATGATGAACCAGCTCAACGGATTGATGCGCAATTATGGCACGGCGCAGAACTCGGCCGAACTGATCGCCCGGCCGCTGGCACTGGTGGATGCGCCCGATGCCAAGCCGCTGGTGGTGACGCAAGGCGCGATCAGCTTCGAGAACATCTCGTTTCACTATGGCCAAACACAGGGCGTGATCGAGGGGCTCAATCTCGATATCGCCCCGGGCGAACGGATCGGGCTGATCGGGCGCTCGGGAGCGGGCAAGTCGACGCTCGTGAACTTGTTGCTGCGCTTTTACGACCTCGAAGGGGGCCGGATCACCATTGACGGGCAGGACATTGCCGGGGTGACCCAGGCCTCGCTGCGCGCCAATATCGGCGTCGTCACGCAGGACACTGCGCTGCTGCACCGCTCGGTGCGCGCCAATATCGTCTTTGGCCGGCCCGAGGCGAGCGACGCCGAAATGGTCAGCGCCGCCGAAATGGCGGAGGCCGACGAGTTCATCGAAACCCTGGTCGATCACCGTGGACGCACCGGTTACGACGCGCAGGTCGGCGAGCGCGGCGTCAAGCTATCGGGTGGGCAACGCCAGCGGGTGGCGATTGCCCGGGTGCTGCTGAAGAACGCGCCCATCCTGGTGCTGGACGAGGCGACTTCCGCGCTGGACAGCGAGGTGGAAGCGGCGATCCAAAGCCAGCTGGAACGATTGATGGCAGGCAAAACCGTGATCGCCATTGCCCATCGCCTTTCCACCATTGCCGCCATGGATCGGTTGGTGGTGCTGGAAAAGGGCCGGATCATCGAGCAGGGCACCCATGCCGAGCTCTTGGCGCATGGCAAGACCTATGCCCAACTCTGGCAGCGGCAATCGGGCGGTTTCCTTGATCCCGCGGAGGTCGGCGGCCGCTAGATATCCCTGGCGGCTCAATGGAGCCGCCGCGCCAACGCGGCTTTTTGGTCCAAGAGGAGAGCTGAAATGCGCATGATAGCAAGCAGTGGTGGAGCGCAACTGGCAAGTGTGGCGGAAGGGGAGCGGCTGGAAGGCACGATCCTCCTCGTCATGGGCGCCACGGCATCCATGGTGTGGTGGCCTCAAGCGCTGGTGCAGGCGCTGGCGGACGCGGGGTTTCAGGTGATCCGGTTTGATCATCGCGATACTGGCGCCTCCACGACCAACCCGCCTGGGGATATCCGCTACACCATCCAGGAGCTTGCCGACGATCTGGTCGCGATCCTGGACGCCTACGGGGTGCGTCGAGCCCATCTGGTGGGCATGTCGCTGGGCGGGTATCTCGCCCAGATCGTGGCGCTGCAGCATCCCGAGCGCGTCGCGACGCTGGCCCTGCTTTCGGCCGAACCGCTGGGCATGAACTACCAAGGCGAGGGGATTGCGCCCGCACTGCTCGAGCATTTCGACACTTTCGGCTCGGTTGACTGGAGCGACGCTGCCGCGGTTCGACGCTTTATGCTGCGCGATGCCGAACTCTGCGCCGGTACTGCCGTGCCGTTCGACACCGATGCTGCGAGCGCCCGGATCGAACAGGAGCTGAGCCGAACGCAAAGCATGGCCAGTGCCTTTAATCACGGCTCGGTCGGGGGCGAACTTGATCCGGGCTTGAGCGCGGCTGATTTACGGCTGCCGCTCCTGGTGGTGCATGGCAGCCAAGACCCGGTAATTTCTCTCGCCGCAGCACGCACCAGCGCCGCCGCCGTGCCCGGCGCGGAGCTGATCATCCTGCCCAAGCGCGGCCACGAACTGCTCGAAATGGACATGCCCGAGATTGCCGCAGCTGTCGTGCGCAACTGCGCACGCGCGTCGTGATGCCAGGTGACCAGCCCTCGGGGTTCAGGCGGCCAGTGGCGGATCGGTGAAGTGGCGGAACAGCACCCGGTTGCGCCCGGTGGCCTTGGCACCATAAAGCCGCTCGTCCGCCAGCGAGAACAGATGGTCATAGGTGGCGAGCCCGTTATAAGTCACGCCCCCAATGCTGACGGTGATTTCGTCTGATATGGCCGGCAAGGGGAGCTTGAGACTGCCAACCGCTTGGCGGATGCGCTCGGCAACTGTTCGCGCTTCCTCGGGGGTTGCACCGGGCAGAAATACGCCAAATTCCTCGCCCCCGACGCGCCCCACAATATCGGCCCCGCGCAGCATGCCCTTGATGGTGCCGGCAATCAGCTTGAGCGCCTCATCGCCCAGTTGGTGGCCGAACCGATCATTGATGTTCTTGAAGTGATCGGCATCGATCACCAGCAGCGCACCCGAGCGCAGATTGGCATGGGCGCGCGACTGCTCGAGATATGCGTCCACCATCATGGTGAAGGCGCCCCGATTGAGCACGGCGGTCAGGCTATCGGTAGACGCCAGCTTGGCAAGGTCGCGCTGGGCGATGGCCAATTGCCGGATCTTGCTCATCAGCAAGAACAGCAGCGGGCCTGCCAGTGCACTGGGCAGCAACAGGTCGACTGCTATGGCCCGCCGGAACTCGTCAGCGGTCATGGTGGGGAAATTGAAGGAGTCCACGAACAGCGCCGCGCCCGCGCAGAAGATCATCCCGGCAAGGGTAACCAGCCAAACGCGCAGGCGTCCGGTGGCGGAAAAATCGAGCTGCATGGCCAGGCGCTTGCTCATGCCGCGACGTGGTGCTTGGTGCCGGGGTCGCGGGCGTGCAACCAGGCGGTGAAGGCTGGGGCGGGCACCGGCCGCGAGATCAGGTAGCCCTGGGCTTCATCGCAACCGGCCTCGCACAGGAAATCATAGGCTAGCTGGGTTTCCACCCCTTCGGCCACGACGCGCAAACCAAGCTCCTGGGCCATGGTGATCATGCCCCTGACCAGCGCACTGTCGGCACCACCGGGCACGAGGGTCCGGATAAAGCTCTGGTCGATCTTGATGATCTCGGCAGGAATGTCCTTGAGATAGGAAAAGCTGCTGTAACCGGTGCCGAAATCATCAATGGCGCAGGCAATGCCAAGCGCGCGGATAGCAGCGAGATTGGTGAGGATCCGCCCCTGGTTGCGGATCAGCCCACTTTCGGTGAATTCGATTTCGAGCGCCTGGGCGGGCACGGCGTAGCGGGCAAGGGCCTCGCCCAGCCGCTCGGCAAAATCGGCTTCCTCGAGATTGGCTGGCGATACATTGACCGAAATCTTGAGCTCGAGCCCGGCGGCGCGCCAGGCGGCGGCCTGTTGGAGCGCCGCCTCGATCACCCATTGGGTCAGGGGACGCGCCAGTTCAGTGGCTTCGGCCAGGGGAATGAACTCGCCGGGGGCAACATTGCCCAGGGCGGGATGCTGCCAGCGCAGCAGCGCTTCAACGCCATCGCACCGCCCGGTGCGCAGATCGATGCGCGGCTGGAAGTGAAGGCTGAGCTGGTCGGGGGCAAGCAGGGCATCATGGAGGCCATCGAGCAGGGCATAGCGCCGCTGATGGGCATCATCGAGCGCCACCGAATACAGCCCGACGCTTTTGCCGGCGTCGCGTGCATCCTGGGCGGCCCCAAGCGCGGCGCGCAGGACCTGGGCGGGCGAGACTTCGCCGAGGCGGAAGGGCATCAGGCCTACCACCGGCGCCGAAGCGGCGCGGTCGCGCCCAAGGGCTGTTTCGGCCACTTCCGCGAAATGGGCTTGGACCTGATCGAACAGCACCTGGGGATTGTGGCCGCCGAGGACCGTCGCGAACTGGGTGACGCCGACCTGATAAAGGGTGGCTTCGCCTTTGAGGCGCTCCTTGATGGCGCCGGCGGCGGTCTTGATCATGGTGTCGAGATAGGCGGGGCCAAGAATGCGCATGGACTGGTTGAGCTGAACGGGCTCGACCAGATCCACCAGCATGGCGATGCGCTCCTGCCCGGCATGGTCGCGGCTGAGATCCTCGAGGTCTTCGGCAAACTGGTTGCGGTTGGGCAGGCCACTGGCCGGATCGATGCGCCCCAGGGCATGCTGCAGCTCGACCTGCGCCATGACCATGGCAGCCAGATCGGTGAGGATGCGCGCTTGTTCGGGGGTAATGGTGCGCGGCTTGGTATCAAGGACGCACATGGCGCCCAGGGTGAACCCGTCACGCGTGGTCAGGGGCGCGCCGGCATAAAAGCGCACGCCGCTCTGGTCGAGCACATTGCCCTTGAAGCGCGGATCCTGGGAAAGGTCGGAAACCACCAGCACATCGCCCAGGCGCGTGACTTCAGCGCAGGGAGCGCGGTCGCGCGGAATCTCGGTGCCGCAGCCTACGCGCGACTTGAACCATTGCCGGTCCTTGTCGGTCAGCGAGACCGCGGCGATGGGGGCACCAAAAATCTGGCTGGCCATGCGCGTGATGCGATCAAAGCTTTCGCTGGGTGCTGTGTTGAGCAGACCCAAATCATTGAGCGCCCGGAGCCGCTCGCCTTCATCCTGCTGCATCACGCTTTGCCTTTATCGTCCGTTGTTGCGTAGCTCAAAGTTACGGCCGGAAGATGAAAAAGGTTTAAGCGCAAGATTGCAGCTGCTGAGCACAGTTAATGCGGTGTTACCCGGGGGGATCAACTGCAACCGATATTGGAGCTTTTCAGCGCCCGCCGGCAAAGGCGGCGAGTGTATCAGTCAAGCTGGCAAGCAGGGCCGGATTGTTCCACGCCACGAGGCCGCCGGCACCCAGCGCCACCACCAGCAAGACGCCGAAGATTTTGCGCAGGACGGTGAAAACGAGCCAGACCACGACAAGGCCAACAAGGCCCAGGATAATCAGGGTAGTGGTATCGGTCGGGATCGGCTGGCTCCGTCGGGTCGTGGCAGCCGCGGCTCCGGCTTGAGGCGGGAAACGCGGCTGCGCTGGGTTGGCTTAGCGCTTGTCGAGCACGTCGCCTTCAAACACGCCAAGGTTTTCCAGCATCTTTTCGTTGAAACTGAGGTCAACCAGCTCGTCGAGCGGAACGGGAGCGATTTCGGCAAATTCCGGATTGGCATAGGCGAACTCGACCGCAGCGGCCAGATTGTCCGGGTTCATGCAGCCATTGACGCACCAGCGCGAGGTGTTAAGCGCGGCGGTGGCGGAGATGGCTTCGGGGGAAAGGTCATCGCGGGCGGCGGCAATGGCGGCTTCCCAGGTGGCGGGATCGTTCTGCATGGCGCGGGCGGCATCGGCCAGGGCATCGGTGAAGCGCTGCAGCGCGTCGCGCTTGGCTTCGATCGTGGGCTCGAGCGCGGCGACGAACTTGGCCTGGCCGGGGGAGCGCTCGGCAAAGTCATCGGCATCCACCAGCACATGGATGCCTTCCACGTCGGCAATCGACTGATAGGTGCCGAACGAGACGGTAGTGGCATCGACCTGGCCGGCGGCCAGCGCCTGGACGCGGATATCGGGCGCGCCGATGGCGACGAAATTGGGCGCGTCGGTCGGGATGTCGTAGCTGTTGAGGACCGCCACGGTCAGGTTGTGATCAAGGCTGCCGCTATCGGCGATGGCAAAGGAACGCCCTGCGAGGTCCTCGACCGTTTCGATGTCGTCCTTGGCGGCCATGAGAAAGGCGCTGCCGGAAGACACCGCGGTGATGCCGCGGATCGGCACGTCGTTTTCGGCGCGCAGGCGGATGGCCGATTCAATGGTGATATCGGCCACATCAACGGCACCCGAATTGAGCGCGGCGACCGCCTGGGGCGTGCCATCAAGGGTGACGACATTCACCTTGACCCCGTGCTTTTCGTAAAAGCCCATATCCTGGGCGATGCGGAAAATGGAGCCGGTGGTGGGGTTGAAATTGGCGTCGGTGCTGGCGAGCGCCAGGTTGATCTCGGGCAGATCGGTGGATTGGGCGAGGGCGGTGCTGCCGAGCAGGCTGGCGAGGGTCAAACCGGTGGCAAGGGCGGCGGCAAGGGGGCGGGTGGGGTGAGCGGACATGGCACTACTTTCTGGTGACGGGTTGGACTGTTGGGTCCGGGTTAGTGTTTGGGGGCAAAGAGGGGGATGGAGCTGAACTCGCTTTTGAGGATGCCCGAGGGATGCTCATGGCCCATCCAGCCCTCGATGAGGGTCGAATAGATGCGGCGGTAATCGGTGGTGAATTTAAGGTTGCCGTCGTCGAGATCGGTGAGGCTGGGCACGCCGCCATAGTGGCCGCCCAGGACCGGCTTGCCGATCACAAAGGCGGGGCCCGCGGTGCCGTGATCGGTGCCAAGGCTGGTGTTTTCGGCGACGCGGCGGCCGAACTCGCTGAACACCATGACAACCACGTCATCGCCGCGCCCGACCCGCTCCATGTCGCGCACAAAGGCGGCGATGTGGTCGGAGGTATAGGCCCAGAGCCGGGCATGGGTGTCGCCCTGATAGACATGGGTATCAAAGGCATTGTTGCGATAAGGGACGTAGTAGACCTTGGTGGGGAACTCGGCGGCAATAAGGGCGGCAACGCGTTCAAGGCCAAAGGGCACGAGGCCATAATCGATGGGGCTGGAATAGGTGTTCCAGGCCTCGCGCACCAGATGCTCGGAGCTGTTGGCGCTGGCCGCCACATCAAAGAGGAAATCCTCGGCGGGGTTGCGCCCGCCATTGCCGAAGCGGGCGTCGAGCACGCCCAGCGCCGGCTTTTCCTCATGCAGCACGCGGCGGGTGAAGTTGTCGGGATTGTTGAACACCAGCGGCACATGGTTCATCGAGCGCACGGCCAGGGACTGGTTGTCGTCGATATTGACGAGGAAATTGGTGGTGTGGCCGAGCGGATCGATGGCATCGGCCATGCGCCCAAGCCAGCCATAGGCCTCGCCGCTATTGGGCGCGCCGGTCTGCCAGAAGGCCATGGAGGAGAAGTGCGAGAACGAGGGCTGGTCATAGCCCACGCCATGCACGATCCCCATCATGCCGTCCTTGTAGAGCCGCTCAAAGCCGCTCATGGTTTTCTGGAAGCCGAACTGGTCGTCGATCTTGAGCAGCTTGTCGGGGCGGATCCCGAGATGCGGGCGGGCATTGTAATAGGCGTCATCGCCAAAGGGGATGACGGTGTTGAGCCCGTCATTGCCGCCCGACAGCTCGACGATGACGAGGATGCGCTCATTGGCATCGGCCTGCGCTTGGGCGACCCTGGACCAGACCGGCGAGCTGCTGATGCCGCCCGCGCCGCCCAGCACCATGCTGCCAAAGCCGCTTTGCAGAAGGCCTTGCTTGTCGGTGCCGCTGAGTTTGGGTGGTTTTGCCATGAAAAGGTCTCCGCCGGTCAGGCCAGCTGATATTGCGGTGCGCTCATGATGAGATGGGCGGCCATGCGCAGGCCGTGCTCCATATAGGTGTCGGCTTCCAAAAGGCTCGTCGTACCCAGCTCTCCGTCGAGCGTTTCGATGAGGACAGCGCGGGCGGGCGGGGCGAGGGGCACGCGCAGCAAGCGCCGAGCGAGCAGGTCGACCGCCTCGCCCGTTGTCGCGGCGCCTTCGGTGCGCAGCATGTCGGACAGGCTGAACTGGGCGGGGGCGCGGGGCGTCGGCTTGAGCTTGCGCAGCGCCTCCTGGTAGCCCACGAGGCTCCCGTAGCGGGTATTGAAGCTTTCCTGGATGCCGGCGGCCATGCTGGGCGAGGCGCCTTCCTCGAGAGTGGCCGCGGTGATCTCCATGCCCGAAAGGATGTTCGCATTGACCCGCTTGACCACCCGCCCTGGGTTGAACAGGGGATCGGTGAAGTCGATTACATTGGGGAACATCACTTCGCGGGCGAAATTGGCGCGCTCGAACAAGAGCCCCGGCGTGATCCAGGCACGACCTTCGCCCCAGCCGGCGACGGTGGGGGGATAGAGCAGCACCTGGCCCAGCGTCTTGCCGACGCTCCAGGGGTCGGGAATGCCCGGCAGCTCGGCTATCCCGAGCTTGCGATAGGTGGAGACGATCAGCTCGGTCGGGGACTTGATATGGGCCGCAATCGAGGACTCGGCATAAAAATCCTCGGACAGGAAAATGGTCTCGAGGAACGGGGCTATCTCGTAATTGCCCGCGCGCAGCAGGTCGCCCAGGGTTTGGCCGAAGTCGGGCGAAATCTGCTCGCGCACAAAAAAGCGGTAGAGCTTGGCGGCGATGTAATTGGCGGTTTGCGGCTGGTTGAGGATGATGCGGAGGATATCCTCGCCGGCAAAGGCGCCGGTGTGGCCGAGGAAATTCTTGATCCCGGTGTCGTGCTTGTCGGGATCGACCACAAAGGTGAGATCGTCATTGCCCCAGCCGGTAAAGGCGCGGGCGGCTTCGCGGATATCGTCCTCGGTGTAATTGCCCACCCCCATGGTGAACAATTCCATGACCTCGCGGCCGAAATTCTCGTTGGGCGCGCCTTTCACGTTCTGGGCGGCATCGAGATAAACCAGCATGGCCGGATCCTTGGCCACCGCGTCCAGCAGGGCACCGAAATTGCCGCTGGCCCCGGCGCGCAAAGTGCCGAGCTGAAGGAGCGCCTTGCGGTAATCGCGCAGCTTTTCTTCGCTGGTGGCAAAATGGCCGTGCCAGAACAGGGTCAGCTTTTCTTCAAGCGGGCGGTTGGTGCGCACCATGCGATCGAGCCACCAATAGCCGATGCGCCGGGTTTCAAGCGTCGTCGCGCGGGCCCAGTAAAAGAAGCGATTGGTGACGGCCTGCAGGGGACGGGGGCCGCTGGGCTTGGCGCGCACGCCCATCGCCTCGCCGGTTTGTGCGGCAAGGGTGGTGGCCGCGGGCCGGCTGACCGGAAAATTTTTGAGCGTGGGGTCCCAGAACCCAGATTCCTCGAAGGGCGGCAAATGGCTGTTGTCGTGCTGCCGGTAGTGCACGAGGCTGGCGACGGCAGCGGCCGGTGTCACCGCGGCCAATTGCCCGATCTCCTGGGGCGTTCCACCAAAACCGGCGCGCTCCAGCAGATGCGCCGCCAGCTCATAGCTCCAGGCGGCGTCGGAAAGTGGCGACAGGTTTTCAGCGCGTGGCAGGCTCAATGTGGTCCGGTACCTTTGGCACCCCCACTTGGCGCGCGGGCGCGCGCGGAAAAAACCGGGAGGTTGCCCGCCCCATAAGATCACCGATGGGGGCGCGCTAACACTCTATGAGGCCTATAGGAAATTCCTATCCGCTGGTGGCGGGCGCCGGGTCGTCGAGGGGAAAGGCGCCGGCCAGTTCCTCGAGCTGGGCGCCATCGCGCACCATGTCGTGAATGCGGCCCCAGAGATGGGCGCGCATTTCGGCAAATTGGGGGAGGGTGCGCGGATCGGTATCCCAGCGCGCCTCGGGCAAGCGCACATCGACGATTTCGTCGACCCGGCCGGGGCGCGGGCGCAGCAGTACGATGCGCTGCGACAAGAGGATCGCTTCATCGATGTCGTGGGTGACAAAAATAATGGCAATGCCGCGGCGCGACCACATCTGCCAAAGCTCGCGTCGCAGCACTTCGCGCGTCATGGCGTCGAGGGCGGCAAAGGGCTCGTCCATCAGCAGCACTTTGGGTTCGACCGCAAGCGCGCGGGCGAGGCCCACGCGCTGCTGCATGCCGCCCGAGAGCTCATGGGGAAAGGCGCCGGCAAAATCGCGCAGTCCGACCGCGCCGAGCAGGGCCGAGGCGCGCTGCGCCCGCTCGCGCCGGCTCATGCCGCGCAGCGAGAGCACAAATTCGATATTGCCGGCCACCGACAGCCAGGGCAGGAGGCGGGCGGACTGAAACACCATGGCCAGGTCCGGCCCTGGCTCGGGTGGGGCACCGAGCACGCTGACCTCCCCCTCATCGGCGGGGGTAAGGCCATTGATGATGCGCAGCAGCGTGGTCTTGCCGCAGCCGCTGGGGCCGACGAGGCTGACAAACTCGCCCGGGGCGATATCGAGCGAGATGTTCTCGATCGCGCGGATCTGCCCGTCGCGAAAGCTCTTGCCGACACCGCGCAGCGAGATCAGGGGGGTGAGTGTGGGGGCTTGGGTCATTGGGCGTTCCTTTGCGCCACGCGCCAGCGCCCGAAGCGCCGTTCGGCCCAGCGTAGGAGGGCGGTGAGAGCGGTGCCCAGGGCCATGAGGACGATGACCACGGCAAAATAGCGATCCATCTGGAAGCGATTGCCGGCAGCGGCCAAGAGCCCCCCAAGACCTGACTGGGCCATGGTGAGCTCGGCGATGACAGTGCCGACGGTGCTGATCGCGGCGCCGATCCGCAAGCCACTCAGGATCGAGGGCAGGGCATCGGGCACCATGACGCGCCAAAAGAGGGTGAGGCGCTTGGCGCCAAAGGCGCGGGCCATCTCCACAAGGTCCTTGTCGGCATTGGCGATGCCGGCAGCGGTGTTGATGAGAATGGGAAACAGCGCCGCGTTCCACACGACGACGATCTTGGCTTCGGTATAAAGCCCGAACCAGACAATGATCAGCGGGATGAAGGCAGCGCCGGGCGTCGAGTTCATCGCATTGACGAACGGGTCGAGAATGCGCCCGACGAGGGGAAAGCCCCCGAGCACAATGCCCAGCAAAATGCCGGTGCTGGCCGAAAGGAGGAACCCGAGCCCGATCACGGTCAGCGATTCGCCCAAGGCGCGCAGCATGGTGCCGTCGGACCAGAGCTTGATGCTTTCATCGAGAATATCGGTGGGCTTGGGCATGATCAGATTGCCCGCGCTGGCATTGAGCGCAAACATGCCCAGGATCAGGAGGAGCACGAGGCCGATCTGGATCGTGAGCACGAGTGTGCTGGTGCGCCGGCGACGCGTTTGCGCGCGGGCGGCAAGGGCTGTGCTCGAGAGGCCCGAGGATCGGGCGGGCGTGGTTGAGCGGGCCGGCGGCCGTGGCGGTTGCCCTTCTCCGATCATACCGCTATCCCCCTCTTTAGGCTGCACAAGGCTTCGGCACCCGATGCAATTCAGAGCGGGCAGACCGCGGTCCGGATGGCCGCTGCTGGCGATAGTTGGACCAAGCGGTTGAACTATTCAAGCCGCACTGGACGAGGGGACCGGGCGCCCCGCGGCGCTTTGCCCGTGCGGCGGAGGCGGGTTTGGGCTAGATCTGGGCCCCTGGTGCCAGGGGCCGGGCCAAAAGAAAGTTTGATCCGGAATGGATGACAAGCAGGCGATAAAGCCGGGATCCAAGACAGGGAGCAAGGCGCGGGGTCGCGCGCGGGCCACGAGCGCGGCGCAGCCGCGAACCGGGGATCTGACCCTCCACCAGCTGCGCATTTTCTGGGCGGTGGCCCGCTCGACAACCCTCACCAATGCGGCCAAGCAATTGGGACTGACCCAGCCGTCGCTGTCCCAGCAATTGGCCAAGCTCGAAGCCAATGTCGGCACGCTATTGTTTCACCGCCGCTCCAACGAGATGGAGCTGACGGAAGCCGGGCAATATCTGTTGCCCAAGGCCGAACAGGTGCTGCGCTCGATCACCGAACTCGAGGACGGTCTGGGCCAGTTCGGGGCCGGGCAGCGGCTGACGCTGCGGCTGGCGGGGATCAATTCGGTGCTCCGCGTGGTGCTGCCCCCCGCAATCGGGGCGCTGCAGGGACAGTTTCCTGACCTCGAATTCGACCTGCTGGAAAGTGCACCCGGCGAGATCCTTGACCTGCTATATAGCCGGCGGGTGACGATCGGGCTTTTGGCCGCCAATTCGGTGGCGCAGGCCGGCGTGGGCTTTGTGCAGGTGCCGCTGCTCGAAGACCCCTATGTGCTGGTGGTGCCCAAGGGGCTCAAACTCGATGGAGTGAGCGATCCGCAGGCCCAGTTGCCAGCCGAGGGGTGGCGGCTGCTCAACCAGGCCATCCAGTTCAGCTTTGGCAGCCGCCACGCGAGCCGGGTGGCCGATTGGTATGCGCGCCTCCTGCCCGAGCACCGAGTGGTGGCGCAGTGCCGCTCGTTTGAAACTGCGATCGGGCTGGTGCGCGCCGGGGCAGGGGTGTGCCTGGCGCCAGCGCTGGCCTCTGTGGGGATCGATGGCGTGCCGAGCGATGTAACGCTGTATCGGGTGCAGGCGCCGCCCCGGCGCATCGTGGCGCTGGTGCCTTCGCAATACCGGCGGGTCGAGCCTTATGCGGCAATGCTTGAAGCGCTGCAGGCGAGCGCCGCTGGCTATGTCGCTCCCCCTATCGCCGCAACGCCGCCCTGGCTGGCGCTGGATAGGGCCGAGGAGTTCTAGGCCTCAGGGGCGGTGCTCGCCTTGGCCTTGCCGATCGCGCCCAGATGGGTGTGGTTGAACGCCGAGGCATATTTGAGCCCATAGCCAAGGGCGCGGTCAAAACCGATATGGGCGGCAAGGATCAAGGCAAACTGCCAGATGAACTCGACGCCAAGTGCCCAGCCAAGGCCGCCAAGGACTGCCGCCAGCACATAGCTGTGGGCCGTGTTGTATACGGCGGCACCGGCCCTGGCATTGAGGGCATAGCCGGCAAAGCTCAGATCGGGCACAAAGAACAGCAGCACGAACAGCCAGGGATTGCCGCCGCCGGCGAAATAAGCGGCGGTCGCCCCGGCGAGCACCGCTAGCGCTTCGAGGCGCAGCACGCTGCGCACTCCACCCGTCGCCGCGCCAATTGGTGAAGATTTGCCCTGGTCCATAGCTGCCCCTTGCTGCTGCCTTGCGCGATAGTCTAGCGCGGCGGGGAGGGGGTTGGCGACTGGGCTCAAGCGGCGCCGGCCAAGACCGTTTTGGGCGCCTGGAGGGCGGGTCGAGCATTCCGCCCGGCCCGCCGGAAATTGGTTTGAGCCTTAGGTCGAGATGCTCAGAATATGGCTTTCAAAGGCAACAAAGTCGCCCTCGATCCGCGTGCCGTCACTGACCAGCGTGCGCTCGCCGCTGATGCGCAGATAGCCTTCGCCGAGCACTTCCTCGATGATGTCATCGAGCTCGCGCTCATCGGTGAAGCCGATCTTGGTGCCATCGCTCGTGGTGAGTTGATAATCGGGCAATTCGCTCTCCTGTTTTCGACGGTTCGTGCATCAACGCCGCAACCGGGCAAAAGGTGCGACGGGTTCTAACGCACTGTCGGGAGGGAATTTGATCGGGTGGAACGCTGATTCGGCTCGCGGTCGCAGACCCACGTGGCGCCAAACCCGGAAAACAAAAAGGGTCCCGAAGGACCCTTTGTTTCTCAAGGCTTGCCGGCCTTGAGACTTTGGAGCGGGCGATGGGATTCGAACCCACGACCCTAACCTTGGCAAGGTTATGCTCTACCCCTGAGCTACACCCGCGCTCCGTTGTCATCCACGCTGCCTTGGCATCGGGTCGACGGCGGCCTATATGCCTAATCGCATTCCGCTTTGCAACCGCAAAAATGGGCCTTGTTGCCAAGTTCGTGTCCGGGGAGATCCCGCCACACTTGTCAGAGGCCGGTTTGCGGGGGCATGAAGACACCAATCTGCTTTTTTGCCGCACCCGAAGGCTTGCTCCCATGTCCCAGCCGTTCACCGCTTCCCCCGCCAGCCAGCCCGCCCCTCCCAATGGGGCGCTGGTGAAAAATTCCAGCGACGCCGCATTCAAGGCCGATGTGATCGACGCCTCGCTCGAGGCGCCCGTGCTGGTGGATTTCTGGGCGCCCTGGTGTGGCCCCTGTCGCCAGCTGACCCCGGCGCTCGAAAAAGTGGTCAATGAAAAGGCCGGCAAGATCCGCCTGGTCAAAATCAATATCGACGAGCATCCCGGCATTGCCGGTCAACTGGGCGTGCAGTCGATCCCTGCCGTCTTCGCCTTTGCCGGCGGGCGCCCGGTGGATGGCTTCATGGGCGCCATGCCCGAAAGCGAAGTGCGCCGCTTTGCCGACCGGGTGATCGCCGCCGCCCCTGCGCCCGGTCCCGCCCCCGATTCGATGGAAGCCCAGATCGCCGAGGCGGTCGCTGCCGCCGAAGAGGCGCTTGGAGCGGGCGACCTGCCGCGCGCCGCGCAGATCTTTGGCATGGTGGTCCAGCACGCGCCTGACAATGCCCCCGCGCTGATTGGCCTGGCACGGGTATATCTGGCAGCGGGCGAGCCCGACCAGGCCCGCGCCACCCTCGACATGGTGCCCGAGGAAGGGCGCACGGGCGAGGCCTATACGGCGCTGGCCAATTCGCTGCGCCTCCTGGCCGAAGCGGCCGAACTCTCGGAAACGGCGACGCTGGAAGCGGCGATCGCTGCCGATCCGGACAACCACCAAGCCCGGTTCGATCTCGCCGTCGTGCTCAATGCCGAGGGGCGGCGCCTTGAAGCGGCCGAGGCGCTGGTAACGCTGCTCCGGCGCGACCGCAGCTGGAACGAGGACGGCGCGCGCAAAAAGCTGCTCGAATTCTTTGAAGCCTGGGGTCCCAAGGATCCCGCCACCGTCAAGGGCCGCCGTCTGCTCTCGGCGGCGCTGTTTTCGTAACGCAAAGGAAAGCACTCGTGCTCAAGCGCCCCGCTTCTCCCGCCGACCTGCCCAAAAGCGTGCCGCTGTTTCCCCTCAGCGGCGCGCTGCTGCTGCCCTTTTCGCACCGCCCGCTCAATGTATTCGAGCCGCGCTATCTCGACATGGTGGACGCGGCCCTCCGCGGCGACCGCCTGATCGGCCTGATCCAGCCCGAGGACAGCGAGGAAGAAAGCCCCAAGGGTCGCAGCCCGCTGCAATCGATCGGGTGCCTGGGGCGAATCACCCATTTCGAGGAAAGCGGGGAAGGGCGTTACTTCATCATCCTTGAGGGCATCACCCGCTTCCGGCTGGTCCATGAGCTGACGGTGATGACGCCTTATCGCCAGTGCACGATTTCAGCCGAGGAATTCGCCACCGACTTCAACCGGCAATGGGGGGAAGGCGAGGTCGATCGGGAGCGCTTCCTCAAGATGATGCGCGATTATGCCGATTTCGCCGATATCGAGCTCAACTGGCAGGAAATCGACAATACCGGCACCGCCGATCTCGTCAATTTCTGCTGCATGGTGTCGCCTTATGGCGCGGCGGAAAAACAGGTGCTGCTGGAAGCCCCCACGCTCGAGCAGCGCGCCGAAACCCTGATCGCGATGACCGAATACGAGATCGCGCGCGGCGGCGCCGGCGGTTCGGCGCCCCCGCTCAATTGAGTGTTCCCGAGGTCAATCCCCGGCATGTGGTGGACCGCCGCACGCTCGAACTGCTGGTGTGCCCCCTGACCAAGACGCGCATGACCCTCTCGGCGGACCGGAGCGAGCTGATTTCGGTGGCCGCGCGCCTGGCCTTTCCCATTCGCAAGGGCGTGCCGCTGCTCGCCCTTGATGAGGCGCGCAGCATCGAGCCCGAGGAAATCAAGGCGCTGACGCGCCCGCCGGCGCCTTAGATCGGCAGGCCCGAGAGGAGGCGCGGCCCGTGGGCCGAAAGGCCCGCGGCACCGCGGATCATCATCGCCTTGACCGGGCCGGCGCGATCCACCAGCCCGAGGCCAAAATCGCGCAGCGCCCGCACCGGCGGGGCGTCCGCCGAAAAGAGCCGGTTCATGCCATCGGTGACAAGGGCCATACCGGTGGTGTCGAGCCGCCGCCAGCTCTGGTAACGCTCGAGCACGGCGGGACTGCCATGATCAAGCCCGAGCCGCATCGCTTCGACCACGGCTTCGGCGAGCGCCGCCACATCCTTGAGCCCGAGATTCAGGCCCTGTCCCGCGACGGGATGCACCACATGGGCGGCGTCGCCCACGAGCGCCAGGCGTGGGCCGACAAATTGGCGGGCCAGCTGCAGGCGCAGGGGAAAGCCCATCAGATCCTCGTCTACACCGACGGTCCCCAGGGTCGAGCCCATCACCGATTCGATTTCGCGGGCGAGCTCCTCATTGCCCATGGCGAGGAACCGGGGGGCATCGGCTGATTTCTCGGTCCAAACGAGGGACGAGCGGTTGCCCGGCAACGGCAGGCTGGCAAAGGGGCCGGCGGGGCGGAAATGTTGATACGCCACCCCGTCATGGGGGAGTTCATGGGTGATGGTGGTGACGAGCCCGGTCTGGCGGTAATCATGGGAAAAAACCCCGATCCCGCTCATCTGGCGCAGGCTTGATTGCGCACCATCGGCCGCAACCACCAGCGGCGCGCGCAAGATCCGCCCATCGGCGAGCACCAGATCGGCCGAGTTGGCGCTGGTCTGCAGGCCGGCAACGCTGGCCGGCGCCACGACGGTAATCTTGCTCGCTACCGCATCCAGCAACGCCTGCCCGCTGACCCGGTTTGGCACCATGTGGGCAAAGGGCTCGCCCGGAGCCACATCCCCTTCAAAGCTCAGGAACAGGGGGCGGGACAGATCGCCCGGACCCGAATCGGTGATGCGCATGGCGGTGATCGCCTGCGCTTCTCCTTCCATCGCCGGCCAAACCTCAAGCGCGGTCCAGGCGCGGCGAACGCTCGCGGCAATGGCCGAAGCCCGATTATCGCGCGGCACTTCGAGTGGGCGTCGATCCACCAAGGCGATGCGGATGCCGCGGGCAAAGCGGGACAGGGCGAGCGATAAGGTCAACCCCGCCGGACCGCCGCCCACGATCACCACATCGAACTGTTCAGCCTTGCTCATCGGGAACGCCTCCATTGCGGCTATTGAACGCCCCGGGCTCCTCAACGCAAGAGTGCCAAGGGTCGCGCCAGGCCGCCGCACATTTGCTCAAAACGCTCCAGACCTGCTCATTAATTGAGCACTTGCGCTCAAGCATACGGGTGAAATCCACGCACGATCTGGCAAGTTCTTGAAATGTTTGTTGTTTTTGAGCAGCTATCGAGTTGGCACGGCACTTGAGTCTTGCTTGGCATCAAGACCAGCGCAAGATGCAAAGGGGCTCGCATGAAACTGGTGATCGCTATTATCAAGCCATCCCGCCTCGAAGAGGTTCGCCAGGCACTCAATTCACTCGATGTTCACGGCATGACTGTGACCGAAGTGAAGGGTTATGGCCGCCAAAAGGGACATTCGGAAATCTATCGCGGCACCGAATATGCCGTCCATTTCCTGCCCAAGCTCAAGGTCGAGATTGCGGTCGACGATGCGCTTGCCGATGCCGTTTCGGCGGCCATCCGCGACAGCGCCCAGACCGGTCGCATCGGCGACGGCAAGATTTTCGTGCTCGACCTGCTGGCCGTCACCCGTATCCGCACCGGTGAAACCGGCGCCTCTGCCCTTTAAGCGTCCTCGGGAGAAACAAGAAGATGAAGACGTCCAAAATCTTGGGGAGCGCCGCACTTGCCTCCCTGCTGCTGGCCCTGCCGGCCTTCGCCCAGGATGCGGCGGCACCCGCCGTCGAAGTCGTTGAAGAGGCCGCTGCCACGATCGACACCGGTGACACGGCCTGGTTGATCGTTTCGACCCTCCTGGTCATCCTCATGACCATTCCGGGCGTGGCGCTGTTTTATGGCGGCCTCGTGCGCTCCAAGAACATCCTGTCGGTCGTCACTCAGGTGTTCGGCGCGTTTTCCATGATCGCGCTGCTCTGGGTCGCTTATGGTTATTCGCTGGCCTTTTCCGGGCCGAGCGAAGGCGGATTGTCCGCCTTTATCGGCGATTTCTCCAACTTCTTCCTCGCCAATGTGAACCCCGACTCGGTTTCGGGCACCATTCCCGAGCTGATCTTTGTGGTGTTCCAGCTCACCTTTGCCTGCATCACCGCGACCCTTGTCGTGGGCGGCATTGCCGAGCGCATGAAGTTCGGCGCGGTGATGGCCTTCCTCGCGATCTGGTTCACCTTCGCCTATCTGCCGATCGCCCATATGGTGTGGTCGGCCGCGGGCCTCTTTTTCCAGATGGGAGCGCTCGATTTTGCCGGCGGCACCGTCGTGCATATCAATTCTGGTGTTGCCGCACTCGTGGCTGCCATCGTGCTGGGGCCGCGCCTTGGCTATATGAAGGAGCCGATTGCGCCCCATAACCTCGTCTTCACCTATATCGGCGCCTGCCTGCTCTGGGTTGGCTGGTTCGGCTTCAATGCCGGCTCGGCTCTGGGCGCCAACGGCGTTGCCGCCCAGGCCTTCCTCAACACCATCACCGCTCCCGCCGCAGCCGGCATTGCCTGGGCTGTGGGCGAAAAGATCACCCGCGGCCATGCCTCGGCCCTGGGCTTTGTGTCGGGTGCCGTTGCGGGCCTTGTTGCCATCACCCCGGCTGCCGGTTTTGCCGGCACCTTTGGCTCGATCGTTCTGGGTGCGGTAACCGGCTTTGTGTGCCTCTGGGCGGTCGTGACCCTCAAGCCCATGCTGAAATACGACGACAGCCTCGATGTGTTCGGCATTCACGGCGTCGGCGGCATTGTCGGCGCCATCGGCACCGCTGTTGTTGCCGATCCGGCCCTGGGTGGCTTTGGCGCCGAGGGCTATGCCATGGGCGGCCAGCTGGTCACCCAGGTCATGGCGGTGGTTGTCGCCATCCTGTGGTCGGGCGTCGTGGCCTTCGTGGCCATGATGATCGTCAAGGCGATCTTCGGTGGGGCCCGCGTCCCCGAATCGGCCGAGGTCGACGGGCTGGACCTCTCCAGCCACGGCGAGCGCGCCTACAACTAGCATTCCTCCCTTCCGGGCGGCGTCCCTCGCGTCGCCCGGATCCCATTCTTTGCCTGCATTGATCGTGGCGTGCGGCTCGTGTTCCTCTTGGCCCGCCCAGAGGCTTCCCACTCGCAAACCGCATGGGCCGCACTCCTCGATCAATCCTCCCTAGTGCCGCCTTCCCCCCGCTGTTCGCGGCACTCTGCCTGGGCCCGTTGCCTGCAACGGGCCCTTTTTCTTGCCGCAGTGGGGATGGTTAGCCTGCGATTAACCACACGGCTCTAGCATCGGCGGCATGCGGCCTGGATTCTCCCGGGCGCCACCTAAACCATAGTGCCCCATGCCATCACACCCCACGCCAATGCTCGACGAGATTCGCTCGGTGCCACAACGCGGCACCCGGGCCGCAGCCAAGCCAGCGCCTGCTGCCGTGAGCGCCATTGCCATTCGCATCCCGGTGCGCCTTGTGGGATTGCTGGGCCTGGTTTTGGTAGCGGTGTGCCTTGTCGCCATGGCCTCCTGGTCTGTGGATGACCCAAGCTTCACCTATGCCACGACCAAGCCCGCCGCCAATTGGCTGGGTTTTCCCGGTGCGGTGATTGCCGATACGCTGTTTCAGATGCTGGGCCTGGCCGGGCCCGTGCTGCTGGTGCCGCCGGCCCTGTGGTTCTGGGCCATGTCGCGCCGGCGCCTGCCCACCCGCTTTGGCCTTCGCGCCACGAGCTGGATCGGGGCGACCATTCTTGTGGCCGGCGTGCTGGCCTTTGTGCCCATGCCCGCCACCTGGCCGCTGCCGACCGGGCTTGGCGGCATTGTCGGCACCGGCTTTACCGTGCTCGCGACCCTGGTCGGGGGCGCCCAGCCGCAGCCACTGACCGCAGCGCTGTTTGCCGTTATCCTCGCGGCTCCCGCGATTGCCCTTTTTTGGATCGGCATGGGGTTGGGTACCGCCCGTTCAACGGCCCCGGGCAAGCCGGCCAAGGTCGCTGGCCGGGCCGAGCCCGAGCCGCGCGACGCCCGTGACCCTGACGAGGAACGCGAAACCAATCCGCTGGTGGACGTGGCGCTCGGCGCCATGGTGCATTTGGGCTATTCCCTGCGCACCGCCTTCCGCCGCGCCCGCGCCAGCCACGCCGAAAAACGCGCTGCCGACAACGCGCCCTATCGCGATGACGAATTCGAGCCCAGCCTGGATGGTCGTGGCGCGCCCCAGTTGGAGCGCCTCGAGCCCGCTGTTGTGGCCGAGCCGCGCCGCATCCATTCGCGCACCATGCCTGAGCCGAGCTTTGCGCCCGAAGCGCCGGTGTCCGCGCGCATCAATGCCCGCCCGAGCTATGACGAAACCGAGCTCGATTATCCCGATGATGCCGAAGACGACGACATCCCCTTTGTGCCCGAGCCCGCGGCCCCCGCCGTGGTCAATCACCGCCAGCAGGGCGATTCCCGCTTCCATCCGGTCAATCCCGCGGCACCCCGCGTCGCGGCGCCAGCGCCTGCCCCGGTGCAGGGCACCCGTGTCGCGCGCGAGGCCCAGCCCTCGTTCCTCGACGAGCCCGGCGCGTTTGAGCTGCCGCCGCTGAGCCTTCTGGCCGAACCCAAGCACAAGGGCCCTTCGCCCGAGCATGCCCCCGAGCGGCTCGAGGAAATGGCGCGCCAGCTCGAAGGCGTGCTGGAAGATTTCGGCGTCAAGGGCGACATCATCAATGTCCGCCCCGGCCCCGTCGTCACCTTGTTTGAGCTCGAGCCGGCGCCCGGCATCAAGTCGAGCCGCGTGATCTCGCTGGCCGACGACATTGCCCGCTCTATGTCGGCCATATCAGCCCGCGTTGCCGTGGTGCCCGGCCGCAATGCCATCGGCATCGAGCTGCCCAACCAGATGCGCGAAACCGTTTACTTCCGCGAAATGCTGGCTTCCTCGGACTTCGAGAAGATGAAGGGCAAGCTGCCCATTTGCCTGGGCAAGACCATTGGCGGCGAGCCCGTGATCGCCGATCTCGCGCGCATGCCGCACCTTCTGATCGCCGGCACCACCGGCTCGGGCAAATCGGTGGGTATCAACACCTTCATCCTGTCGCTGCTCTACCAGATGACGCCCGAGCAGTGCCGCATGATCATGATCGATCCCAAGATGCTCGAATTGAGCATCTATGACGGCATTCCGCATCTGCTAACCCCCGTGGTCACCGACCCCAACAAGGCGGTGGTGGCGCTCAAATGGGCGGTGCGCGAGATGGAAGATCGCTATCGCAAGATGAGCAAGATCGGCGTGCGCAATATTGATGGCTTTAACCAGCGCGTCACCGAATCCAAGGCGCGCGGCGAAGTGATCACCCGCACCGTGCAGACCGGGTTCGACCGCGAGACGGGCGAAGCGATCTTTGAATCAGAAGAGTTCGATCTCGAGCCCTTGCCCTATATCGTCGTCATCGTCGACGAAATGGCTGACCTGATGATGGTGGCGGGCAAGGACATCGAAGGCGCCATCCAGCGCCTGGCGCAAATGGCGCGCGCGGCCGGCATCCACATCATCACCGCTACCCAGCGCCCGTCGGTTGACGTGATCACTGGCACGATCAAGGCCAACTTCCCCACCCGTATCTCGTTCATGGTGACGTCGAAAATCGACTCCCGTACCATTCTGGGCGAGCAGGGCGCCGAGCAACTGCTGGGCAATGGCGACATGCTTTACATGGCCTCCGGTGGCCGCACCAAGCGCCTGCACGGCCCCTTTGTGGCGGACTCCGAAGTCGAGGCAGTGGTCAAGCACCTCAAGGCGCAGGGTGCGCCCGATTATCTCGACTCCATCACCGCCGATGAAGACGAGGATGGTGGCTCGGCCGCTGATTTCGGCGGTGCCGATGACAGCGGCGGCTCGGGCGACGAGCTTTATGACAAGGCCGTCCAGATCGTGCTCACCGACAAGAAGGCCTCGACCTCCTATGTGCAGCGGCGCCTTGCCATCGGCTACAACAAGGCGGCGACCCTGATCGAGCGCATGGAGCGCGAAGGGGTGATCTCGCAGGCCAACCATGCCGGCAAGCGCGAAATCCTCGTCGGCAACAACGCTGACGGCTATTAAGGCTTTGGTCAGGCAGCGGCGGGACGCGGGGAACCTTCCCGCTCCTGCCGCAATTGCTGTCTAGGCTGACCTCGAACACCAAAGCCCCAGGGAACTCCTCCATGTTACGCCGCGACGCTCTGCTGCTTGGCCTTTCGGCCGTTCTCGCCACCACGCTGCCCAGCCTGGCGCTGGACCGAGCCCTTTCGGCCGAAGAGCAGCAGTTGATTGCCGATATCGGCGCGCATAACTCGGCGATCCGCTCCATGGCGGGCCGGTTCCTGCAGATCGACACCAATGGCGGGCGCAGCGAAGGCACGTTCTTCCTTGAGCGCCCCGACAAGGTGCGCTTCCGCTACAATCCTCCCAGCCGCGAAGAGATCGTTTCGGTGGGCCGGGGCTTTTATGTGCTCAACCGCAAGGAAGAGACCTATTACGCCTATCCGCAGGACACGATCCCGCTGCGCCAGTTCCTGGGCGACAAGATCGACCTGCTCAATGCCAATGTGGTCGATGTGACCACCTCGGATGGCTATATGTCGATCACCGTGATCGATGAAACCGTGGCGGGCACGGTGCAGGTTTCGCTGATCTTTGACACCTCGACGCTGGATCTGAGCCAGTGGAGCCTGGTCGAGCCCAGCGGGGCGGAGCTGACCTTTTCGCTCTATGACGTGGAAAAGAACGTCGAGATCCCGCGCGCCTATTTCTCCATTCCATCGACCTATTCGGCCGCGCAGCCGAAATAATTATCGAGCGGGGCCTAGCGCATGACCAAGAGCGCAATGAGCCCCGCGCCGCCCACCAGGATGCGCCACCAGGCAAAGGGCGCAAAGCCATAGCGGCTGACGAAAGTCAGCAGGTAGCGCACGACGAGCGCTCCCATGACGAACGCGGCGGCAAAGCCGATTGCAACATTGAGCGCGATGGACGCATCGATCAGGTCGCGGCTCTTGTAGAGATCATAGCCAAAGGCGCCCACCATGATGGGCAGGGCGATGAAAAAGGTGAATTCGGCCGCGGCGCGCTTGCTGGCGCCAAACAGCATGCCCCCCACCACGGTCGAGCCCGAGCGCGAAACGCCGGGCACGAGGCTGAGCATCTGGAAGAGGCCAATAATTACCGCCAGATGCCAGGGGAACTGGTAGATATCGTCATATTTGGGCTGGAGCGGCAGCCGGTCGACGATGAGGAGAACGATCCCGCCGATCAGGAGGGTCCAGCAGATCAGCTGCGCCGAGTCCCACAAATCCCCCTGGATGAAATCGCGCAGCAAGACGCCGGCGACCACGGCAGGCAAACAGGCGAGGATAACGGTTACAGCAAAGTGCCAGGCATAGGGCTTGCCGGTCAGCGCATCGCGGATCAGCAGGCCCAATTTGGCGAAATAAACCGTGATGACAGCCAGGATCGCCCCCAGCTGGATCAGCACGATAAAGGTCGCGGGCTGGGTCAAACCGAAGAAGTGGCCGGCCAGGAGCAGGTGCCCGGTGGAGCTAACTGGCAGGAATTCGGTAAGCCCTTCGAGTATTCCAAGGACCAGCGGCACAAAAAGACCTTGATCGGCGTTCATCTGATCCCCTAACTCCACTAGCTAGCCGCGTGCCAGCGCCGGGGGTCTTAAACTGCTTCGCTCCGAGCGCCAAGGCGGGCGAGCAACCGGCCCCAACACCAGCCTGATCTGAACACCAGCCTGAACTTAACAAGAGCATCCCGCATGCCAAGTCTGCTGCACCACCCCCTTGATCCTTCCTCCCGTATCATTCGCCTGATGTGCGCCGAATACGGCGTGCCGCTCGACATGGAGGAGATCAAGCCGTGGCTGCGCGAACCCACGCTGCTCGAGATCAACCCTGCCGCGACTCTGCCCATCCTGCTCGATGACAGCGACACGCCCATCGTGGGCATTCTGGCGGCCATCCACATGGTCGAGGATCTGTGGTCGCCCAATGTGGTCTCGGGCCTCGTGCCGGCCGATCCGGGACCGCGCGCCGAGATGTGGCGGCTGCTGGAATGGATCCTGACCAAGCTCAACGAGGAAGTGACGCGCTATATTCTCGAGGAAAAGATCGTCAAGCGCGACCAGCGCGGCGCCACCCCCGACCCATCGGTGCTGCGGGTGGCCAAGGCGAATTTGACCGAGCATATGCTCTATTTCAACTGGCTGCTGGCGACGCGCTCCTGGCTGGGTGGCGACAGCATGACCCTGGCCGATTTTGCGCTGGCGGCGCATTTCTCCACCCTCGATTACCTCGGTGACATGGACTGGAACAAGGCGGGTGAAACGCGCGACTGGTATTCGCGCATCAAGTCGCGCCCGGCCTTCCGCACCCTGCTCAATGACCGCGTGGTGGCGATGCCGCCCCATGCCGGCTATGCCGATCTGGATTTTTAACGAGCATGCAACTGCACCTTCCCCATCGTCCGGAGGGTTTGCCGACCCCCGCTGAGGGGAAGGCGAGCGCCGGTGCTGCAACCGGACCCGAAAAGCTCGTGACCGAGCTGCGCGAGCGCGCGAGGGCGCTGGGGTTTTCGAGCTTTGGCATTACCCGCGCCGATGCGCGCCCGGACCTGCCCGCCAAGCTCGAGGCGGCGCTCGAAGCGGGCTGGCATGGCGACATGGACTGGATGGCTGAAACACCCGAGCGGCGCGCCAGCCCCCAGGGGCTGTGGCCCGAAGCGCGCTCGATCATTCTCCTCGGCTTCAACTATGGGCCCGACAGCGATCCGCTCGAAGCGCTCGAGCATCCCTCCCATGGCGCCATTTCGGTTTATGCGCGCAACCGCGATTACCACGAGATCATCAAGGGCAAGCTCAAGGAACTCGCAGGGCTGCTGGCGCGGCGCGCCGGCGCCGACGTCAAGGTGTTTGTCGACACCGCGCCGGTGATGGAAAAGCCGCTGGCGGAAGCCGCGGGCCTGGGCTGGCAGGGCAAGCACAGCGTTTTGGTGAGCCGCGACTGGGGCGGCTGGCAGTTCTTGGGCGCGATCTTTACTTCGGCCGAGCTGCCGGCTGACCAGCCGCATCGCTCAAGCTGCGGCTCGTGCACGCGCTGCCTTGATGTGTGCCCGACCAATGCCTTTCCGGCGCCCTATCGGCTTGATGCCCGGCGGTGCCTGGCTTACCTCAATATCGAGCACAAGGGGCCCATTCCGCTCGAATTTCGTGTCCCAATGGGCAACCGCATCTATGGCTGCGATGATTGCCTTGCGGTCTGCCCCTGGAACAAATTTGCCAAGCAAAGCCAGGAAGCGCGGCTGCAGGCGCGCGAGGAGCTGGACCGCCCGGCCCTGGCCGATCTGGTGCAGCTCGATGATGCCGGGTTCCGCGCGCTCTTTGCCGGCTCCCCAATCAAGCGGATCGGCCATGCCCGCTTCCAGCGCAATGTGCTGATTGCCGTGGGCAACAGCGGCGATGCCGCCCTGCTGCCACTGGCGGCGGCCCGCCTGGCCGATCCCGAGCCGCTGGTGCGCGGCGCGGCGGTGTGGGCGACGCGGCGCCTGGCGGCTGATGATGACGGCGCCGCTTATCGCGCGCAATATGCGCCTGATGAAACCGACGCGCAGGTGCGCGAGGAATGGACGGCAGTGCTGCAATGAAATTCTTCTTTTTCGGCCTCGGCTTTTCGTCCCTGGCGGCCGTCGAGCAGGTGCGGGCCCTTGATCCGACGGCCAGCATTGCCGGCACGGTGCGGTCACCCGAAAAGGCGGCGCGGCTGCGCGACAACGGCATTGCCGCCCATCTGTTTACCGGCGATGCGCCGAGCGAAGCGCTGCGCGCGGATCTGCACGCGGCCACCCATGTCGTGTTGTCCATCGCGCCCGATGCCGGGGGCGATCCGGCGCTCAGCCAGCACCGGGCCGATCTCGATACCGCGCCCGATTTGCAATGGCTGTGCTATTATTCCACCGTCGGCGTTTACGGCGATTTCGGCGGCGCTTGGATCGATGAAACCGTGCCGCTGGTGCCGCGCAACGAGCGCTCGGACCGGCGGGTCGCGGCCGAAGCCGCCTGGCGCGATTATGCCGAGGAGCGCGGGGTGGGGCTGGCGATTTTGCGGCTGGCCGGTATCTATGGGCCGGGGCGCTCGACCTTTGACAAGCTGCGCGACGGCACGGCCCGGCGGCTGGTCAAGCCCGAGCAGGTGTTCAACCGCATTCACGTCGAGGACATCGGCCGGGTCACGGCGCTGGCGGCGCAGCAGCGGCTGGCGGGCACCTTTAATCTGAGCGATGACGAGCCGGCGCCGCCGCAGGACCTCGTGACCCATGCCGCCCAGTTGCTGGGGGTCGCGCCACCGCCCGAGATTGCCTATGCCGATGCGGAGCTGACGCCGATGCAGCGCTCGTTTTATGCCGACAACAAGCGCGTTGCCAACCGCGCCATCAAGGACGCGCTCGGGATCGAGCTCTTGTATCCGACCTATCGCGAAGGGCTGGCCGGTATCTTGGCGGGGGAAGGCAAATGAGCGTGGCAGGAGCCAAATCGGCGCCCGAGCGGCGCGTGCTGGAAGGCCGACTGGTGCGGCTCGAGCCGTTGGAGAGCCGCCATGCCCCCGATCTCCTCGCGGCATCGCAAGGGTCGGATATGGACGAGCGCTATCGCTGGCTTGGGGAATATCCGCCGCGAAGCGTCGGGGAGCTCGAAAGCTGGATCGCTGCGGTCAATGCCGGAGCCGATCGCTTTGTCGCCGTGGTGGACCAGCGCACGGGTCGCGCCCTCGGACGGCAGGCCTGGATGCGCATCTTCCCCGAGCACGCCTCGATCGAGATTGGTGGCGTTTATTGGGGCCCGGACATGGCGCGCACGCCGCTGGCGACCGAGGCGCTGTATCTGTTTTCCCGCCACGCCTTTGACGATTTGGGTTACCGGCGCTTTGAGTGGAAGTGCAATAATCGCAACGAGCCGTCCAAGGCGGCGGCGCAGCGCTTTGGCTTTACCTATGAGGGGTTGTTCCGCCAGGACCGCATCGTCAAGGGCGAAAGTCGCGACACCGCCTGGTTCTCGATCATCGATAGCGAATGGCCCGTGCTGCGCGCCGAGTTCGAGCGGTGGCTGAGCCCGGACAATTTCGCCCCCGACGGCAGGCAGAAAACTCAGCTGAACGCCCGCCGCTAGCTCGCTTTTGCATCCTTGACCAGCGCCAGCACCGCCGCGCGCAGCCGCTCCAGATCCTCGGGCCGGCTGAGGCGATGGTCGCCATCGGGGATCAGCGTCAGGGTGACGGGGTCATGCAGCAGGTGGGTGACGAGCTTGATCGCATGGGCCTGGGGCACATCGGTATCCTGCCCGCCCTGGAGGATATGCACCGGGCAGCCGGTTTCGATGACGGCGCCAAACAGGAGGTGCTGTTCCCCGTCCTCGAGGAGGCCGCGGGTCAGCCGGTAGGGTGCGTCCGAATAATCGGAGGGTTGCTCGACATAGCCTTGGTTGCTCAGGGCGTCGTGCTCGGCCGGGGTGAACTGCGCCAGCATCAGGTCCTGCGTCATGTCCACGGCCGGGGCGATCAACACCAGACCGGCGACCCGATGATCGCCTTGCGCGAGCATGGCGCGTACCAACAGCAGGGCGAGCCAGCCGCCCATGGAGGAGCCGACGACGATCTGCGGTCCGGTCGTGGTGGCAAACACGGCTTGCGCTTCCTCGAGCCAGCGGCTGATCGTGCCCTCATTGAAATCGCCGCCCGAAGCGCCATGGCCGGAATAATCAAAGCGGGTGACGGCGAGGCCCTGTTCAGCGCCCAGGGCATCAAGCGTCAGCGCCTTGCTGCCATTCATGTCCGAGCGAAAACCCCCGAGCCAGAAAATGCCGGGCTTTGCACCCTCCCGCCGCGCCACGGCAATGGACCGGGCGGCGTCGCCTGTGCCGACGGAAAGCAAGGATGGCTCAACCATGAAATGCACCAATCATTATCCAGTTGGGAACGCAAAGCGGCTCAAGAGCGCTTTAGTGTGGCCCCGAACGCCCAGCAGGCAAGAAATCCCTGCTTGTGCAGTTGACTTCCGGTGCCGCTACCACGATTTTACGCCTGTTTTCACCACTTTGTTTAACTACACAAGGAACGCCCGCCATTCGCCGTCCCATGAGACCCGTTACGCCCCAGAAAGATGGGCCGCTCTCCAATGAGGATATCACCAGCCCTGATGTTCAGTTGATCGATGCCGAAGGTGAGAACCGCGGCATTGTCCGAACGCGCGAGGCGCTGACTGAAGCCCAGGAAGCAGGCCTTGATCTGGTGCTGATCTCGCCTAACGCCCAGCCGCCGGTCGCCAAGATGCTCGATCTCGGCCGCTTCAAATATGCTGCCCAGAAAAAGGCGGCCGAAGCGCGCAAGAAGCAGAAGGTGATCGAGGTCAAGGAAGTCCAGCTGCGTCCCAATATCGATACGCACGACTACGAGACCAAGATGAAGGCCGTGCAGCGCTTCCTCGACGAGGGTGACCGGGTCAAGGTGACAATGCGTTTCCGTGGCCGCGAAATGGCGCACCAGGAAATCGGCATGCAACTGCTCATCAAGGTCAAGGACCAGATGGAAGCCCTGGCCAAGGTGGAGTCGCAGCCGCGCTCGGAAGGCCGCCAGATGGTGATGGTGCTGGCGCCCAAGTAAGCGCTGGCGCTTCAAAGGTATTTAAAGGCAGGCCAGTGGCCTGCCTTTTTGCTTGTGGGCCCTACTGCCCGTAGGGCTCGAGCTCGGCGGCGCGGGGGATGGCCGGCTGCGCTCCGGGCTTGAGGCAAGCCAGGCTCGCCGCCGCCGTTGCGCGCCGCACTGCGGCCTCAAGCGACAGCCCAGCATCGAGCCCGGCAGCGAGATAGCCGCAGAACGTATCGCCCGCGCCAACCGTGTCGACAGGGGTGATCGGCAGGGCTGGCACGCTGATGACGCCTTCCGGGGTCGCGGCCCGCGCGCCATCGCCGCCGAGGGTCACGATCACGGTCTGGTTGTGCTGGATGGCCCAATCCTGCATTGCCACCATGATGTCGGCATGGCTTTCGCCGCAGAGCAGCGCAAACTCGCTTTCATTGGCGACGAGGATGTTCGCCTGCGCCGCGATCGCGGCGGTGGTGGGCAGGAACGGGGCGGTGTTGAGGATCGAGATCGCGCCGCGCTCGCGGGCGAGCTCCAGCGCGCGTTGCGTGGCGTCCTGCGGGATCTCCTGCTGCAGCAGCAGCACCGAACCGGCCTGGAGCCCCGAAAGGGCGGCATCGGCATCAGCCGGGCTCAATGTGCCATTGGCGCCGGGCAGCACCGCAATGACGTTTTCCCCCTGGGCGTCCACGAGGATCATGGCGATGCCGGTGGGCTCGGCGGCAATCTTGACCTCGTTGAGATCAACCCCATCGGCCTTGAGCAGCTCGAGCGCTGCCTGGGCGAAGACGTCGTTGCCTACGGCCGATACATGGCGCACTTCCGACCCGGCGCGGCGGGCAGCCAGAGCCTGATTGGCCCCCTTGCCCCCAGGGGAAACCGAAAACGTGCCGCCGGCCACCGTTTCGCCTGGGCTGGGCAAGCGGGTGACAGTGCCGATCTGGTCGAGATTGGTGGAGCCAAAAATGGTGATCATGTGGGTCAGGCCGCCTTGAGTATGGTGTTCCAGTTGCGCGTGGTGGCAAGACCCGTCTTGTCCAGCATGCGCCCGAGCTTGTCTATGCCCGGCACACTCATTTGGGCGTGTCCCTGGTCTGGGGGTAAATGGCTTCCCCACGGGCCAGCATGGCGACGAACTCGGCGATTTTGCGGGCACGACCAGCTGGGGTGCGCAGATTGGCGAGGCGAAACGCCAGGGCAAAGCGGTTGGTCTTGCTCAGCCCCTCAAAGGTGGCGAGAGCGGCAGGATCGGCGGCAATCGCCGCCATCAAGTCGGCCGGTATGTCCATCTTGCTGGGGGACGCATAGGCGGCGTCCCAACGGCCATCGGCCTTGGCAGCCTCGACCTGGCGCAGGCCGTGCTCGGTCATGCGCCCCTGGGCAATCAGTCTCGAGACATGATCGCGATTGACCTGGCTCCAGATGCTGCGGGGCTGCCGGGGCGTGAAGCGCTGCAGAAACGAGGCCTCGTCCCAGGATTTGCGGATGCCGTCAATCCAGCCCCAGCACAAGGCGACGTCGAGCGCCTCGGCATAGGTAACCGTGGGGGTGCCATTGCCCTTCTTGAAAATGCGCAGCCACAATTCGGGCTCGCTCCCGTGGTGCTCGGCGAGCCACGCTTCCCAGGCGGCCGCGTTGGGAAAGGCGCGGATCCGGTCGGGGCGGGGCACCACCGGGGCCATCAGGTGGTGAGCGGATTGGCGCCGGCAAGGATCGCGAGGAGCTTGGCGTCGAGCAACTCGCTTTCGGGCAAGGTGATGCCGAAATTGGCCGTCAGGGCTTCGCGCAGTTCGGCCTCGTCGGTGAGGGTCCGCTGCTCGGGCTCGCCTTCGGGACCGGGCAGGCTTAGCTGGTTGCCGGACAGCACGATCCGGCTGCCCTTGGGGGAGAGGGCCGCGGTCAGCGTACGGCGCTGCGAGGAGGCTGGATCGCTCCAGACGAACTGGTTGGACGCTGCGATATCGCCTTCGGCGTTGGCGTCAAAGCTATAGAGCGGCACCCAGTCCTCGCCGAGCTTGGCCTGCAGCTCCCAGCGCGGATCCCCGCCCAGGAGGCGATAATCGCCATGGGGAGTGGTCTGCTCCACATCGGCGCGCAGCTTGAGCGGCGCGGTGGGGGTCATGGCGCCAAAGCCGGCATCGGCGAGATAGGTCTGCCCGGCAAGCTCGACCAGCACGATCAGATGCAGATCCGGATCGATTTCGGTCTGCGGGCTGGGCCAGAGCACCGAGGCCAGCAGAGGGCGGGCGGTATAGTCGAGCTCGCCCAGCATGCTCAGCAAGAGGCTGTTGTGCTCAAAGGCGTTGCCGCCGCGATTGTCGGCCAGGAGCTTGCGCTCAAGGCTCGCCTGATCGAGCAGCACCGGTTCGCCCAGCAGGGGATCGAGATTTTCAAAGGGAATGCTGGCTGGATGCAGCTGCACCAGCTGCTCTAGCGTGCCAAGGGTTGGAGCAATGGAGCCGGCGAAGCCGATTCGCTCGAAATAGGCATTCAGATTGACCTTTGGCCGCATCAGCCACCCGTTTTGCTGTTTCCGTTGCGGCGCAATATGCCGGTGGGTCACGCTTTTGTCACCCGCCAAGCGCCCGGAGGGGCTGACCGGAGCCCCGCACCAGGCCTGCACTCCGAGGTGGAGCGAACGCCAAAGGTGCAGTTTTCTAGCCCTTTACTGGGCCTGCTTGCGCACCCGGATCACCACGTCCACATGGCTCACCTGCATGCCCTGGGGAGCTTCAGGCAGGGTCCGGAACTCCACCGAAGAGGCCGGAATGTCGATCATGCGCTGCTCGTCCTCGACATAGAAATGGTGGTGGTCGGAGGTATCGGTATCGAAATAGGAGCGCGATGCATCCACCGCCACTTCGCGCAGCAAGCCCGCCTGGTGGAACTGGTGGAGGGTATTGTAGATTGTTGCCAGCGACACATTGACCCGTGCCAAGCTGGCTTCGCCGTGCAGCTGCTCGGCACTGACATGGCGATGCGGGCCGCCAAACAACAGTTCGGCCAGGGCCACCCGCTGCCTGGTCGGGCGCAATCCCGCCATGCGCAGCACGGCCGTGAGACACGGTTTACGGGAAGGAACAGGTCGGAGGGTCTGGGATCGCTCTGACATGGGGTCCTTGAAACGCAAGATCGGGATCAATAGTCCGGACCTTATAGCTTTGGCGGGCGTTTAGGACAAGCTAGAGCGCCTGGGAGGGCTAACGGGATGCCCCCGATCCCTTGACCCTCCCCCTGCGCGCCTATACGAGACGATTTAAACATAAGGAGCCAGGCCATGGCCGAGCGCCAGCACGCTTTTGGATACGAAGAACTCCTGGCTCATGGCCGGGGTGAATTGCCCGGGCAAGGCGATGCGCGCCTGCCCGCTCCACCCATGCTGATGTTCCATCGCATCACCCATATCGATGACACCGGCGGCGCCTTCGGCAAGGGCCAGGTGCGGGCCGAACTCGATGTGGATCCAAGCCTGTGGTTCTTCCAGTGCCATTTCGTCGGCGATCCGGTGATGCCGGGTTGCCTGGGGCTCGATGCCATCTGGCAGATGACCGGGTTTTTCCTCAGCTGGATCGGCCAGCCCGGTCGCGGCCGTGCGCTGGGCGGGGAAATCAAGTTCACCGGCCAGGTCACCAATGACGTCAAGCTGGTGGAATACGCCATCGACCTCAAGCGCGTCATGCGCGGGCGACTGACGCTGGGCATTGCCGATGGCTGGGTCAAGGCTGACGGCAAGGTGATCTATGAGGCCAAGGACCTGCGGGTAGGCCTGTTCACCGACAGCCAGATGGGCGAACAAAAGGTCGCCTGAGCCCCTTTTACCCAACAAGCCGAGGGGTCCGGTTCAACGGGCACCCGCACTTAGGAGCGGAAACAGATGAAACGCGTCGTCGTTACCGGCATGGGCATTATTTCATCCATCGGCAATTCGGTTGCCGATGTGACCGAAAGCCTGCGCACCGCCCGACCCGGCATTTCCTTTGCCCAGGATTATGCCGATCTGAATTTCCGCAGCCAGGTCAAGGGCGATCCCATGCTGGATCCCTTTGCCCAGCTCGATCGACGCACCACCCGCTTCATGGGCCGGGGCGCTGCCTGGAACTATCTGGCCATGCAGCAGGCCATTGCCGATGCGGGGCTGGAAGCGGCCGATATTTCCAACGAAATGACCGGTATTGTCATGGGTTCGGGCGGCAGCTCGACCCGCACCATCGTGGAAGCCGCCGATATCACCCGCGAAAAGGGCCCCAAGCGCATCGGGCCGCTGGCCGTGCCCAAGGCGATGGGCTCCACCGCTTCGGCAACCCTGGCCACCGCCTTTGGCATCAAGGGCATCAATTATTCCATCACCGCGGCCTGCGCGACCTCCAAGCACTGCATCGGCAATGCCGCCCAGCAGATCATGCTGGGCCAGCAAACCATCATGTTTGCCGGCGGCCACGAGGATCTCGACTGGACGCTGTCGAACCTGTTCGATGCCATGGGCGCCATGTCCTCGAACTACAACGACACGCCCCAGCGCGCCTCGCGCTGCTATGACCGCGACCGGGACGGCTTTGTGATCTCGGGCGGCGCGGGCGTTCTGGTGCTCGAAGAGCGCGACCACGCCATTGCCCGCGGCGCCACCATCCATGCCGAGCTGATCGGCTATGGCGCGACCTCCGACGGCGTCGACATGGTCGCTCCTTCCGGCGAAGGCGCCGAGCGCTGCATGCGTCTGGCGCTGCGCGACGTCAAGCAGAAGGTCGACTACATCAACCCCCATGCCACCTCGACGCCGGTGGGCGATCTCAAGGAGATCGAGGCGCTGCGCGCCGTGTTCGGCAACGAAGACAATTGCCCCCCGATTGCCGCGACCAAGTCGCTGACCGGCCATTCGCAGGGCGCGACGGGCGTGCATGAGGCGATCTATTCGATCCTGATGATGAAGCACCGCTTCATTGCCCAAAGCGCCAATATCGACAATCTCGACCCCGCCTTTGCCGATATGCCCATTTTGCGCGAGCGGCGCGATGATGTGGATCTGGGCGTCGTGCTGTCCAACAGCTTTGGCTTTGGCGGCACCAATGCGGCGCTGGTGTTCAAGCACCCCGACGCCTGAGGCCTAAAGGGCGAACTCGGAAAACCGGGCGTCCTTGCCATCATAAACCAGCACCCGCCCAACCAGGGGGGTGCCGATGCCGGTGATGAGCTTGATCGCTTCCATCGCCATCAGCGTGCCGATCACCCCGGTGAGCGGGCCGATAATGCCCGTGGCTTCGCAGGAGGGCAGGTCGGCATCGTCCGCTGCCGCCGGGTAAAGCGCCGCAAAGGGCGGGCCGCCCGGGGCAAACACCGTTACCTGGCCCGCAAACATCGAGACAGCACCCGAAACCAGCGGCAGGCCAAGCTTGGCGGCGGCGGCGGCGGTGATGCGGCGCGTGGCGAGATTGTCGGTGCCATCCAGCACCAGATCGTATTGGGCGAGGAGCGCTTCCGCATTGCCCGCGGTGACGGCCGCCTCATGGGGCACCAATTGCACATGCGGGTTGAGCGATTCGGCAAAGCCAGCGGCGCTCTCGGCCTTGTTGGTGCCGATGCCAGCGCCCGTATGGATCACCTGCCGGTGCAAATTGGACAGCGACACCGTGTCGTGATCGACGATGCCGAGCGTGCCGATGCCCGCGCCGGCGAGATAGGCGATTACGGGGCTGCCCAGCCCGCCCGCACCCACCACCAGCACCCGGGCGCGCTTGAGCGCCTGCTGCCCCGCCCCGCCCATGCCCTTGAGCACGAGGTGGCGCCCATAGCGCCGGGTTTCCTCGGGTGAGAGTGGGCTGGGATCAGCGGGCAAGCGGCACCCCCGGTTTATGGCACGCTGGTGCCGGTGGAGCCAAACCCATTGGCGCCACGATCGGTAGCATCAAGAACGCCCTGCACGCGGAACTGTGTCGGGGTGACGGGCGCCACGAGGAGCTGGGCAATGCGTTCGCCGCGGCGGATCTCGAAGGGCTCCTGCCCCAGATTGATGAGGAGGGCGCAGATCTCGCCGCGATAATCGCAGTCGATCGTCCCGGGGGCGTTAAGGACGGTGACCCCGTGTCGGAGCGCCAGGCCCGAGCGGGGCCGCACCTGCGCTTCAAAGCCGGCGGGGAGCGCCATGGCAAAGCCGCAGGGCACCAGCGCCCGCTGGCCGGGCGCGAGCACGAGAGCTTCACCTTCGGCTATGGCCGCTTGCAGGTCCATTCCGGCGGCGCCGCCGGTTTGGGCGGCGGGCAGGGGGAGGCCCTCGCCATGGGGCAGCCAGCGGAGGGGGATGGTTACAGCCGCCATCTAGAGCACCGCGCCGATGAGGATGCCAAGGAGCAGCAGCGCGCCCGCACCCAGGGCGAGGGGAAGGCGATTGCCGTCATCGCGCAGCCGCGCCTGTTGCTCGAGCCGGGTTTGCGCCAGAACGAGTTCGGCTTCCGCCAGAATGGTGGGCACGCGCTTGCTCGCATCGGTAAAGACCTCAAGCCCGCGCTTGAGATCATCGATCCGGCCCATGGGGCCCGCTTCCCGGCGCAGCCAATCGCCGACGACCGGCTCGGCCAGCGACCAGATATCGAGATCGGGATCGAGGGCGCGGGCGACGCCTTCCACCAGCACCATGGATTTTTGCAGCAGCACCAGTTGCGGCTGGGTTTGCATGGAAAACAGGTCCGTCACGGCAAAAAGCTGCCCCAGCACCCGCGCCATGGAGATATCGGCGGCGGTGCGGCCATGCAGCGGCTCGCCAATGGAGCGGATGGCGAGGGCGAAATCGTCCACCGACTGGTTGGCGGGCACATAGCCGATCTCGAAATGCCGCTCGGCGACGAGGCGATAATCGCGGGTGATGAAGCCGTAAAGAATATCGGCCAGGAACCGGCGCTCGGAGCGCCCGATCCGGCCCATGATGCCGAAATCCACCGCGATCACGTCATTGCTGCCCGGGGCGGCAAAGAGATTGCCCGGATGCATGTCGGCGTGAAAGAAGCCGTCGCGGATGGCGTGCTTCAAAAAGCTCTGGAGGATATTGGCGGCCAGAACCTTGCGATCGATCCCCGCCGCATCGAGTGCCGCGAGGTCGCGGACGGGAATGCCCTCGACCCAGGTCGTCGTCAGAACATTTTGCGCGGTGTGGTCCCAACTGACGGTGGGGATCACAAAGCCCGTGTCATTCTTGATGTTCTCGGCCATTTCTGAGATGGCCGCCGCTTCCAGGCGCAGATCGAGTTCGAGCCGGGCCGAGCGGTCGAGCGTTTCCACCACCTGGAGCGGACGCAGGCGCCGCAGCTTGCGCGCGAGCCGTTCGAACAGGCGCGCGCCGGCATAAAAGCTCTCGATATCGGCGGCAAAGCTTTGCACGATCCCGGGGCGCAGGATCTTGACCGCAACGGTGGTCGGGGCGGCACCCGTGGGCACGAGCCGCGCCTTGTGCACCTGGGCAATGGAGGCGGCAGCGACCGGCGCCGAGATGTCGCGCAACTGTCCGGCCTTGGGGCCGAGCGCCTGCGACAGAATATCGGGGACGAGCTTGGGGTCGAACGGCTCCATCCGGTCCTGCAGGCCCTGCAGGTCGGCGGCAACCTCGGGACCCACGACGTCCGGGCGGGTGGCCAGCGTCTGGCCGAATTTCACATAGGTTGGGCCGAGGAGCCGCAGGGCACGGTTGAGCCGCTCCACATGGCCGGTGCGGCGCACTTCGGGGCGCTCCACGAGGCGCCCCAGCGCGATGGGGGCGCGCAGCGCCGGCGGCAGGCTTTCCTTGGGAATGATCGACAGGGCGCCTTCGCGCGCCAGCACAAAGCCGGCTCGCGCCAGGCGAAAATAGGGCGACAACCACATGGGCTAGAGCTTCCAGCCGCTGAACAGCGCCGCGATATTGCCGGTCATGGCGGTGTGCTTGACCCGCTTGAAGCCGGCCTCGGTCAACATGGCCGAAAAGGCGGGCGGGGAAGGGAATTTGCGGATTGATTCTACCAGATACTGATAAGGCTGGGCGTCGCCGGTGACGAGCCGTCCCATAGGCGGGATCACCCGGTCGGAGAACTGGCGGTAGAGCGCATCGAGCCCGGGCACATCCACCTGGGAAAATTCGAGCACGAGAATGCGTCCGCCGCGCTTGAGCACCCGGTGCGCTTCGGAGAGCGCCAGGGGAATGCGCGGCACATTGCGGATGCCAAAGGCGATCGTATAGGCGTCAAAGCTGTTGTCGGGGAAGGGCAGGGCCTCGGCATTGGCCTCGACAAAGCTCACCTGGTCGGGATAGCGCCATTCGCGCGCGCGCTGGGCGCCCACGCGCAGCATGTCCGAATTGATGTCGGAAACGACGACCTCGGCATAACCCACCGAGCGATTGATGATGCGCTCGGCAATGTCGCCGGTGCCGCCCGCCATATCGAGGACGCGATAAGGCCTTGTGCCCGATTTGGGCGGGCTCAGCTCGGTGACCATCGCATCCTTCCAGATGCGGTGCACGCCCCCGCTCATCAGGTCGTTCATCAGGTCATAACGATCGGCGACGCCGTGGAACACGGCATTGACCATGCCCTGCTTGTCTTCGAGCGCGACAGTTTGCTCGCCGAAATGGGTGGTCTCGCGCGTGTCGGTCATGGCATGGAACTCTTGAACGCTGGGGGCCTTGGTTTCGGGCGCACCATAGCGAAGCCCGCCTCGCTTTGCCATGGCGCAAAGCAGCACAAGCGCCAGGAGCCCAGGATGCCAGAACTGCCCGAGGTCGAAACCGTGCGCCGGGGCCTCGCGCCATGGCTCGAAGGCGCGAGCATCGAGAAGGTCACCTTGCACCGCGAAAACCTGCGCTTTCCCTTTCCGCCGGGTTTGAAGGAAAAGCTGGAAGGCCAGAGCGTGCGCCATGTCGGGCGGCGGGCCAAGTATCTGCTGATGGAGCTTTCGGGCGGGGCAACGCTCCTCAGCCATCTCGGCATGACCGGGGCCTATCGCTTTGCCGAGCACCCCATCGACAAGCCGCCGCGCTATTATGAGCTCGCGCCCGTGCCCAAGCACGACCATATGGTTTGGGAGATCTCTCACCCCGTCCATGGCCGCTCGCACCTGATCTATGCCGATCCGCGCCGCTTCGGCTTTGTGGATTTCTATGATGACATCACGACGAGCCCTTATCTGCAGGGCCTTGGTCCCGAGCCACTGGGCAACGGGTTCAATGTGGAGAGCCTGAGCGCGGCGCTCAAGGGCAAGAAGAGCCCGATCAAGGCGGCGCTGCTGGATCAGCGCGTTGTTGCTGGTCTGGGCAATATCTATGTGGCCGAAGCGCTGCATCGCGCTCATATTCACCCGACCGTCTTGGCCGGAACGCTGCTCGACGAGGATGGCGCGCCCAAGCCGGCGCTCGAGGCGCTGGTGAATGCCACGCGGCAGGTGCTGATCGAGGCCATCGAAGTGGGGGGCTCGACCTTGCGCGACTTCCGCAATGCGGAGGGGGGATCGGGTTATTTCCAGCATCGCTTTGCCGTTTACGACCGGGAAGGGCAGCCTTGCCCCACCCCCGGCTGTACCGGTACGATCGAGCGCATCGTGCAGTCCGGCCGGTCCACCTTCTTTTGTCCGGTTTGCCAGGGGCAGCCCTGAGCGGAGCTCGGGTGAATCCAGTTGACGCCTGCCGGCCTATCCCCTATAGAGCCCACGACCTGGCGGCTCCTGTGCCGCCGCTTTCATTTCGCCCCGTACCCTGCTGCGCATTTTGCGCATCTCGTCCGGATGGACCGCAAGAGGACCGTTATGGCCAATACGCCTTCAGCCAAAAAGGCTACCCGCAAGATTGAAGCCCGCACCGCGGTCAACAAGTCGCGCCGCTCGCGCGTTCGCACCTTCATCCGCAAGGTTGAGGAAGCCATTGTTGCCGGCGATCACGCCACTGCCATGCAGGCGCTCCGTGCCGCTGAGCCCGAGATCAACCGGGCTGCCACCAAGGGCATCGTCCATGCCAATCTGGCTGCTCGCAAGGTGTCTCGCCTCAACAACCGCGTTAAGGCTTTGAGCGTCTGATCCCTGCCTTTGCAGGAACGAGCTGAGCATTGAACGGGCCCCGCAAGGGGCCCTTTTTTGTTGCCCGACCGCGGGGTGCTTTTTTGCCTTTGGCGGCAGATTGTGTCAGCTGCGTGAATGCGGCACGCCAAAGGGTGTGACAAAGCGCTGCGACAAAAAGCGCGTTACAATCAAAGGCTTGCCTTGATTCTGCGTTGTCGGCCGCAGCTTCCAATTTCCCGGATACCGTCGAATTTGCTGGCCGGTCGAAATATTTTTTTCGCCTTCACAAAGCGCTTGCTACGCGATTCATCGTGGAGTCACAGAGCCTTGAGCGAGGGGGTCGCAGAGCCCTTGCTGGAGGTTAACGGAGGCCGGGCGAGTCAACCCCCATTTTGAAAAATTCACGTGTTGCGAGCCCAAAACCCACACTCTAGAATGCCTCTCGTCAGCTCAGGACGGGACGCGAAAAGCGCCATCCGAACCGAGTTGACGGGTCGAATAGGCTTATGGATTGGGTCGCTTTGGCAGCAATGGCGAGGCGAAGTGCGGTGACGATGGCAGCGGTGAAATTGGTTCATCCGGTCCGGACCTGCATCAAGAACAAAAGCCCACTAACCGACTCCGGTTGGGTTCAGCGACAAGAACGTAAATAGCCAATGGTGGCTTGCGCCGCCAACGATACTTCTTTGCGTCCACAGCTTTGGGACGCAATGGCGAAGCTTTGGCTGCGGAGACCCTCCGCCGCCATAACAAACCAGGCCGGCCCGATCTTGCGGACGGGGCGGCAACACGAATGGGGCACCAGAATATGAAGCAGCAGATTGCCGCCGGAAGAGCAGATTGGGACCGATCCAACGCTTCTTCCTTTTCGTCGACCAGCATGGGCGAGGTGTCTGCCGTGAACGAAGCCGAGTTTCCCTCAGCCGATCAGCGTCAGCTCTGGAACCGGGTCCGTGCCCGCCTCAAAACTGCGGTTGGCGAGGATGTGTTCACCTCCTGGTTCGCCCGCCTCGAACTCGAGGAAATCGCCGGCGAAGTGGTGCATCTGTCTGCCCCCACCCGGTTTCTCTGTTCCTGGGTTCAGTCCAATTATGCCGATCGCATTGTGGAAGCGTTCCGCCTGGATGATGAAGCGATCACCCGGCTCCAGGTCACGTTGCGCGTCAATGGCCAGCCCCGCCAGCGCCCGACCCTAGTGGCTGAATCGGCGCCCGCCGAAAGCGCCGCCGCTGCGCCCGCGCAGTCGCCACAGCCCTCGGCGACCGTGACGCGGATTGGCCGCGAAGCTCCCGCCCCCAAGGGCGATGCCCTTTCGGGCAGCGGCATCGATCCGCGCATGACCTTCGATACATTTGTCGCCGGTGCCGCCAACGAAATGGCACTGGGCGTTGCCCGCCAGATCGCGCAGGCCGCCGCCAATGACACCGTGACCTTCAACCCGGTTTACATTCATTCCACCGTGGGCTTGGGTAAGTCGCACCTGCTCAATGCCATCGCCCATGCCACCCAGCAGGCCGATGCCACCAAGAACATCGTTTACCTCACCGCCGACCACTTCATGTACCATTTCATCACCGCCGTGCAGCGCCAGTCCGCGCTCGGCTTCAAGGAATGGTTGCGCCGGGTCGATCTGCTGCTGATCGATGACATGCAGTTCCTGCAGGGCAAGTCGGCTACCGAATTCGGCCACACTCTGGGCACGCTCCTGACGGGCGCCAAGCAGGTCGTCGTGGCCGGCGATGCGCCCCCGCGCGATCTCGAAATGCTCGACGAGCGCGTGCGCTCGCGCCTGTCGGGTGGGCTCGTGGTGCCGATCTCGGGCTTTGACGTCGAGCTGCGCCGCTCCATCGTGCAGCGCCGCGCCGATCAGGCGACCGCGCGCTTTGGCATGCACTTTCCCGCCCCCGTGCTCGATTATGTCGCCCGTGCCGTGGTCAGCCATGGCCGCGATCTTGATGGCGCCGTCAACCGTCTCGTGGCCGCCAACCAGTTGACCGGCGAACTCATCACCGTGCCGCTGGCCGAAAAGACCCTGGGCGACCTCATCCGCACCCATGACGCCAAGCGCGTGCGCATCGAGGACATTCTCAAAATGGTGTCGCGCCACTACAAGGTGCCGCGCAACGAATTGCTGTCCGCGCGCCGCTCGCGCGATGTGGTGCGGCCGCGCCAGATCGCGATGTTCCTTGCCAAGGCCCTGACCTCGCGCTCGCTGCCCGAGATCGGCCGCCGCTTTGGCGGGCGCGACCACACCACCGTGCTCCATTCGGTGCGCAAGGTCGAGCAGATGATCAAGGACGATGTGGAACTCGCCCAGGAAATCGAACTGCTCAAGCGCATGCTCGAGGAATAGGACGGTCCTGGCGTGAAGTGAGTTGCGGCGAGCCTTTGAGGTCTCGCCGTACTTGTTTTGGGGCAATGGGCCAGCGTGTCGCGCTCCCGGGCCTTGCCAATCGGTTCACAAATTGTAAATGTCCAAACCCGCCTCGCCGGGGTGTTGGCTGGCCCGATCAGCCGCGTAGTGCTTTGGAAGTTGTTGCCATGAAGATTACCCTCGAACGCAATCATCTGCTCAAGTCGCTGAGCCATGTGCATCGGGTGGTGGAACGGCGCAATACCTATCCAATCCTGGCCAATGTGGTGTTCAAGGCCGCCGAGGATGCGGTGGAACTGCGCGCCACCGACCTTGATATCGAGGTCACCGAAAGCGTTCCCGCGATGGTCTCGACCCCGGGCACCACCACGGTGCCCGCCCATACCCTTTATGAAATCGTGCGCAAGCTCGCCGATGGCGCCGAAGTGCGGCTTGAAACCGAAGGCGGCGAGCAGATGCTGCTGACCTCCGGGCGCTCGCGCTTTCACCTGGCATGCCTGTCGCCCGACAGCTTCCCCGATCTTAAATCGGGCGCCTTTGGCCACGAATTTTCTATGCCGGCGAGCGGCTTGCGCGAGTTGATCGAGCGCACCCAGTTCGCCATTTCCAACGAGGAAACCCGCTACTATCTGAACGGCATCTATCTGCATGCGGTGGAATCGAGCGCCAATGGGCCGCTGCTGCGCGCAGTGGCAACCGATGGGCACCGCCTGGCCCGTGCCGAAATGCCCGCTCCCGAGGGCGCCCAGGGTATGCCGGGCATCATCGTACCTAAAAAGACCGTTGGCGAAGTGCAAAAGCTACTCGACGGCGTTGATGGCGATGTCAAGGTCGAGGTGTCCGACACCAAGATCCGCTTCACCGTGGGTCCGGTCGTGCTGCTGTCCAAGCTGATCGAGGGCACCTTCCCCGATTATGATCGGGTCACGCCCAAGAACAACGACAAGCAAATGAATGTCGATCGCGCTTCCTTTGCCATTGCGGTGGATCGCGTTTCCACCATTGCGTCGGATCGCGGCGGCAAGGCGGTCAAGCTTTCGGCCAAGGATGGCCTTTTGGAATTGTCCGTCACCAATCCCGATCACGGCACAGCCAGCGAAGAACTCGCGGTGGAATTCGACACCGATGGCTTCGAGATCGGCTTTAATGCCCGTTACCTCTTGGACATTGTCGGGCAGATCCGCTCGGAAAGCGCCGTCTTCATGTTCAATGATGCGGGCTCGCCGACCCTGGTCAAGGAAGAGGGCGAGGCCAGCGCGCTTTACGTGCTGATGCCCATGCGGGTCTGAGCGGCATTCACAAGTTGAGCATTGATGCGGAGCCGTTGGCTCCATTGCTCCTGCGGGGTCATCGATGATCCGCCACCTGTCGCGCCTGCGCCTGACGGCCTTTCGCAACTACACTGCCGCTGCGCTCGATCTGGATGGTCGCCATCTGGTTCTGACCGGCTCCAATGGCGCAGGCAAGACCAATCTGCTTGAGGCCATTTCCCTGCTGTCGCCCGGGCGCGGGCTGCGCCGGGCAACGTTTGACGCCGTGGGCGAGCAAGGCTCCGATACGGGTTGGGCAGTGGCCGCGACGGTGGAAACCGAAGCCGGACCCACCGACATTGGCACTGGCGCGTCCCCCGGCGATTCCGGACGCCGGGTGCGCATCAACGGCGCCAATGCCCGCTCGGTGGAGGCGATGAGCGAGTATCTGCGCGTCTTGTGGCTCACCCCTGCTATGGATGGGCTGTTCTCGGGCCCCGCCAGTGACCGCCGCCGCTTTCTGGATCGCCTCGTGACCACGCTGATCCCCTCCCACGGGGCGGCGGTGTCGGACTACGACAAGGCGATGCGCCAACGCAACCGGCTGCTTGAAGAAGGTGGCGATGTTCGCTGGCTGGGCGCCATCGAGGCGCAGATGGCCGAGTTGGGCGCCTCCATTCACCTCGCCCGGGTCGACAGCCTCGAGCATCTGCAAACCCTCATCGCCCATAGCCTTGAGGACGAGAGTTTTCCGGCGGCCGATCTGGCGTTGACCCCGCTCTGGGAAGACGGGCCGGCACCCACCGTTTCAAGCGAGCTCGAAACGGCCTTGGGTGAGCTCTGGCTGGGCTCGCGCGGCCTTGATCGGGCGGCCGGGCGCACCATATATGGTCCACACCGTCTGGATCTCGAAGTGATCTATCGCCAGAAGGGCATGCCGGCCGCCTTGGGCTCGACTGGCGAGCAGAAAGCGCTGCTGATCGGCCTCATTCTGGCGCATGCGCGCCTGGTGCATCACCGCACCGGCATCACGCCATTCCTGTTGCTGGACGAGATTGCCGCGCATCTGGATCCAGATCGCCGCCGTGCGCTGTTTGGCGCTCTGGACGGTCTGGGCACGCAGTGTTTTCTCACCGGCACGGACAGTTTGCTGTTCGCCGATCTGGGCGAGCGGGCCCAGGCGGTAACGGTGCGCGACGGGCGGCTCCTTACCGAGCGCTAAAGCCCGGACTCACCTGCCGATTTGCGCTATATAGACCCATTCGACTTGGGGTTGACGCCCCAGTTGGATACAACAGTTTCACTCCCTAACGACTTGATTCGGACCCCATGACCGACAGCGAAAATTCCGTTCCCAACGAATACGGCGCCGATAGCATCAGGGTGCTTAAAGGCCTCGACGCGGTGCGCAAGCGCCCGGGCATGTATATCGGGGACACGGACGACGGCTCGGGCCTGCATCACATGGTCTACGAAGTGGTCGACAACGCCATCGACGAGGCACTGGCCGGCCATGCCGACCTTGTAACGGTCACGCTGAACGCCGATGGCTCGGTGACGGTGATCGACAATGGTCGCGGCATCCCGACCGACATCCACAAGGAAGAAGGCGTTTCGGCGGCCGAGGTCATCATGACTCAGCTCCATGCCGGCGGCAAGTTCGACCAGAACAGCTACAAGGTTTCGGGCGGCCTGCATGGCGTGGGCGTGTCCGTGGTGAATGCCCTCAGCCAATGGCTCAAGCTCAAGATCCGCCGCGACGGCAAGATCTTCGAGATGAGCTTCACCCATGGCGATGCCGATGGTCCGCTCCAGCAGACCGGCACCTATGTGCCCGACAAGCAGCCTGGCACCTATGAAGGCCGCTCGGGCAGCGCCATCACCTTTTTCCCGTCGGACCAAACCTTCACCATGGTGGAGTTCGACTTCAAGACGCTCGAGCACCGCTTGCGCGAACTGGCCTTCCTCAATTCGGGCGTGCGCATCCTGCTCAATGACCTCCGGCATCCCGAGCCGGTCAAGGTCGAGTTGTTTTATGAAGGCGGCCTCGAGGCCTTTGTGCGCTATCTCGACAAGGCCAAGACGCCCGCGATCGACCACCCCATCACCATGATCAGCGAAAAGGACGGCATCACTGTCGAAGTTGCGCTGCAGTGGAACGACAGCTACCACGAAAACGTGCTGTGCTTCACCAACAACATCCCCCAGCGCGACGGCGGCACCCACCTTGCCGGCCTGCGCGGTGCGTTGACGCGCCAGGTCACCAGCTATGCCGAAAGCTCTGGCATCAGCAAAAAGGAAAAGGTGACCGTTACCGGCGACGATACGCGCGAAGGGCTGACCTGCGTGCTCTCGGTAAAGGTGCCCGATCCCAAGTTCTCGAGCCAGACCAAGGACAAGCTTGTGTCCTCCGAGGTGCGCCCGGTGGTCGAGAACATCGTCAATGAAAAGCTCGGCCAGTGGTTCGAGGAGCATCCCAACGAAGCCAAGATCATCGTTGGCAAGGTCGCCGAAGCTGCCGCTGCACGTGAAGCCGCCCGCAAGGCGCGCGAATTGACGCGCCGCAAGGGTGCGCTCGAAATCTCCTCGCTCCCCGGCAAGCTTGCCGACTGCCAGGAACGCGATCCGGCAAAATCCGAAATCTTCATCGTCGAAGGTGACTCGGCCGGTGGCTCGGCCAAGCAGGGGCGCGACCGCTCCAACCAGGCGGTGCTGCCGCTGCGCGGCAAGATCCTCAATGTGGAGCGCGCGCGCTTTGATCGCATGATCTCGTCGGACCAGGTCGGCACGCTGATCACGGCGCTGGGCACCGGCATTGGGCGCGAAGAGTTCAACGCCGACAAGCTGCGCTACCACAAGATCATCATCATGACCGACGCCGACGTGGACGGCGCCCATATTCGCACGCTGTTGCTGACCTTCTTTTATCGGCAAACGCCCGAACTGCTGGAACGCGGCCACATCTATATCGCCCAGCCCCCGCTCTATAAGGCCAAGCGCGGTCAGTCCGAGCAATATCTCAAGGACGAGCGCGCGCTGGAGGACTATCTCCTGGCGGCCGGCCTGGACGATGCCGTGTTCACCACCAGCGCAGGCGTCGAGCATGGCGGGCATGATCTGCTCTCGATCCTTGGGCAGTCGCGCGACATCGTGCACGCTATCGCCAATCTCAACACCCGCTACAACCGTAGCCTTGTTGAGCAGGCCGCTATCGTTGGTGGCATGGACCCTGAGGGTCTGGCCGATCCCGAGCGCGCCGCCGCGACCGCCAAGCGTATTGCCGGCCGTCTCGATCGCATCTCCGATGAGCTCGAACGCGGCTGGATCGGTGAACTGGCCGATGACGATGGCCTGACCTTCTCGCGTACCGTGCGCGGCGTCACTGAAACCCACCGCCTCGATCCGGCACTGCTGGGGAGCGCCGATGCGCGGCGCCTGCGGCAACTGGCCGAGCGGCTCGATGAACTTTATGCCGGCGTGCCCACTCTGACGCGCAAGGGCGAAACGATCCCGATCTTCGGGCCGTCCTCGCTGTTCAATGCCGTTACCGATGCCGGCCGCAAGGGCGTGTCGCTGCAGCGCTACAAGGGACTGGGCGAGATGAACGCCGAGCAGCTCTGGGAAACAACGCTTGATCCCAATGCCCGCACCCTGCTCAAGGTGGAAATCGACAAGTCCGACGAGGCCGACAGCGTGTTTACCGCCCTGATGGGCGATCTGGTGGAGCCGCGCCGCGACTTCATCCAGGACAACGCGCTCAGCGTCTCCAATCTGGACGTTTGACCTAGCTGATGGCGGGGTGTCGCAACCCCGCCACAGCGCCGGGAAATCGGCTGTTATCACATAAACCGGCCACATTTTGCCGGGACAAGCAAAGTCGTGTGGACGCGCGGCAGCACCCCGATTGGGCGGGCGCCAGGTGAGCGGCCAGACCAGCATCTCTTTGCCAGGCAAGCGCATTGCGCGATACCGGGCCGGGACACCGTTCAGGGTTCAGATTTGATGGATTTCCGCATCACCGCCGATGACCGTGTCGGGGCTCAGCCTGGCAGGAAAGCCAAACCCGCGCAGCGTTCCGCCTCAGCCAAGAGCCGGGAACGCGTCGAGCCTTCAATGGGCCGCTCCGTTGGGGTGTTTGTGGACGATGAACGCACGGGCGGGGCCTCACCCGGGCCCAAGGGCGCCAAGCGCCCCGCGCAAAAACGCGGCAAGGCAACGCCACCCCGTCGCCCCGGCAAGCCCAAGCGCCGTCGTTCGGGCGCGGGCGGCTTTCTGATCGGCGTGCTCCATTGGGGCTTTGTCTTATGCCTTTGGGTCGGCATCGCCATCGCCGGCGTCGTGGTTTACTACGGCGCGCAACTGCCATCCTCTGACACCTGGGCTGTGCCGGATCGGCCGCCCAATATCCGCATCCTTGCCGCTGACGGGCAACTGATTTCCAATCGCGGCCAAACCGGCGGCGAAGCCACCGTGCTACGTGAGCTGCCGCAATATGTGCCCGCGGCGCTGCTCGCCATCGAGGATCGGCGCTTTTACGACCACTTCGGCGTCGATATTGTCGGCCTTGCCGCCGTGGCGGTGGAAAGCCTGCAGGCTGGACGCGTCACCCGTGGCGCCTCGACCATTACCCAGCAGCTGGCCAAGAACCTCTTTCTCACCCCCGACCAGACAATTGGGCGCAAGGTGCAGGAAGCGCTGCTCGCCGTGTGGCTCGAGCAGAACTATTCCAAGGACGAAATCCTCGAGCTTTATCTCAACCGCGTGTTCTTCGGCCACAATTCCTACGGCATCGAGGCGGCGGCGCAGACCTATTTTGGCAAATCCGCCCGCAATCTGTCCCTGGGGGAAGCGGCCATGCTGGCCGGTTCGCTCCAGGCGCCATCTCGCCTCAATCCCAAGTCTGATCCTGCCGCCACCTCGGCGCGACAAAAGCTCGTCCTCAGTGCCATGGCCGAAGAGGGTTATATCACCCGCGAGGAGGCCCAGGCCGCCCAGATCGATCCCGATCAGACCATCCGCACCAAGGTGGCCGGCTCGGAATCCTATGTCGCCGATTGGGTGGAGTCATTGATGACCGCCTATATCGGTGAGATCGAAGGCGATGTGGTGGTCTCTACCACGGTCGACTGGGACCTGCAGAAGCAGGCCGAGTTCATCGTGCGTGAGGCGGTGGCCAATGAAGGCCCCAAGCGCGGCTTCACCCAGGGTGCGCTCGTGGCCATGGATGTGGATGGTACCGTTCGCGCCATGGTGGGTGGCGTGGATTACCAGGCCAGCCAATACAACCGCGCCGTCACGGCCAAGCGCCAGCCCGGTTCGACCTTCAAGCCATTCGTGTATCTCGCGGCCATGGAAAAGGGCTACACCCCTGATACCCTCGCCGAGGACGCGCAGTTCGAATATCAGGGCTGGAGTCCGCGCAATGCTTCGGGAAAGTATGCCGGCACGGTAACGCTGCGCCAGGGCCTGGCTTATTCGCTCAACACCATCGCCGCACGGCTCGCCATTGATGTCACGCCCCAGGCGGTGATCGATACCGCCATGCGGATGGGCATTTCCTCGCCACTGACGGCGGTGCCCTCGATTGCGCTCGGAACCCAGGAGGTGAACTTGCTTGAGCTCACTTCCGCCTATGCACCCTTTGCCAATGGCGGCATGGGCGTGATCCCCAATGTGATCACCCGCATCGAAAGCAAGGACGGCGAGGTGCTTTACGAGGCCAGCACTGCCGGCCCGGGCCGCGTTATTGCCCCCAATATCCTGGCCGAAATGAACGACATGCTCAAAACCGCCGTGGAAGTGGGCACCGGCAAGGGCGCCAACCTCAATGGCTGGCCCTTCGGGGGCAAGACCGGTACCAGCCAGGAATCCAAGGATGCGCTGTTTGTCGGCTATACCGCACGCATGGTCACTGGCGTGTGGCTGGGCAATGACGACAACACCAAGACCACGCTGTCCGGCGGTAATGTGCCGGCAGCGATCTGGAGCCAGTTCATGACCAAGGCCCATGAAGGGCTCGAAGTGGCGCAGATTCCAGCCGGCTCCGGTGAGGCCAGCGGGGCCGGGGGTGCGGTCTCCAGCCAGCCGGTTGCCCAGCCGGTTTATGATCCCCAAACCGGTCAGCAAGCCGTCGACCCGACGACCGGTCAGCCCATGGTGCAATATGTGGATCCGGCGACCGGCGAGCCGGTGGACGGCTTTGCTGAAGCAGCTTCTGCTCCCGCAGCGCAGATCGATCCCACTACGGGCCTGCCGGTCGATGCTGGCCAGTCGGCTCCGGCGATCGATCAGGCTACCGGCTACCCCGCCGGGACCATCGTTGACGCCTCGGGCCAGCAGATCGATCCTGCCACGGGCTATCCCGTGGGCGAGGCAGCTCCAGGCTTTGACAACACCCCGATCGATCCTGACACCGGCATGCCCATGCAACTGGTGGTGGATCCGGCAACCGGCCAGGAGGTTTGGGTCCCGAGCCAGCCCGCGCAGCAGGCCCAGCCGCAATGGCAACAACAGCAGCCCCAGGGCATCCAGCCGCCGGGCGACTTCGTAGCGCCCCAGCCGGTGGAAAGTTTTGCGCCGCCCCAGCCGGTGCAAACCCAGCCCGCCCCCAGTGGCGAGCGCAAGCCGCGCACGCTGATGGACATGATCTTTGGTGGTTGAACTGGTTCTTCGGGGCTAATTAGCGCGAAACGCCATCAGCTCGCGGCCATGGGTCTTGAGCCAGGCCCGGCCGCGATCCATCTCGGGCAGGGTGCGCTTGACGGTGGCCCAAAAGGCCGGAGAATGGTTCATCTCCACCAGGTGAGCGACCTCATGGGCCGCCACATAATCGAGCACGAAGGGCGGCGCGAGGATCAGCCGCCAGTTATAGTTGAGGCTGCCGCTCGATGAGCACGAGCCCCAGCGGCTGGCCTGGTCGCGCATGGTGATCGAGCGCACGGTGACCCCGAGCCCGGCGGCATGGTGGGCGCTGCGCAGCTTGAGCTCGCGCGCCGCCTCTTCCTTGAGCCAATCAACGAGCCGGCGGGCGCGGTGCGCCGGCTCTCCTGGCACAAACAACACTTTCTCCCCATCCTGCTCGCTGATCTCGACCCGGCCGCGCAGCTTGCCCGTGGCAATGATCCGGTGCGGGATGCCGCGCAGGGGCACCAGCACGCCATCGGCAAAACTGACCGGCCCGGTTGTGCCATCGAGCCGTTCGGCCAGCCAGCCGGTTTGGCGCTGCAAAAAGGCTTCGGCGTCGCTCCAGCGGCCGCCGGGCGGCAGGGTCAGCACCGGCGTGCCGTCATGGGGAATGGACAGGCGATAGGAGCGCGCGCGGGCATGGGTGCGCACGGCAACGCTCACGGTGCGATCGGCAATCCGGATCTCGGTCGAGGGAGGGATTTTGCTTTTAAAGAACAGGGCAGTGGTCCGCAGCGAATCAGCCACGCCCAGACTAGCGCGCCCGCCAGCCACACCCCAAGAAAAAGGCGCCTTCCTTGCGGAAGACGCCTTTGCTAATGCGGTCCCGGGCAGGGCTTAGCTGCCCCAGTTGGCCGTGTTGTTGTCGCCATAACCCTGGCGGGTGCCGTTACGCTCGCTCATGAAGCGGTCGAACTCTTCGCGGTCCTTGGCCTTGTGCAGATTGGCCATGTATTCGCGAAAGGCCTCGATCTCTTCGTCGAGCCGGCGACGCTCTTCCTCAAGCCGGCGCAACTGCTCGCTGCGATACTCGTCAAAGGCGGCATTGCCGCTCGAGGACGCTGCAAAGCCACCGCTAAAGCCAGCCGGCTTGTTGGACGAAACAAAGGAGCGAGCCTTGTTCCAATAGGCCTGGGCCTTTTCAGGCGAGCCGCCAAATTTTTCACCCCACAGGATATAGCCAAGAACGGCCAGACCCAGGGGCCAGAAGATGATAAAGCCTAAAACCATCAGGGCGATGGTCAGGGGGGACCAAGCCGGTTTGATAAGGGCAGTGTTCATGTTTCGCATTCTCCCAGTCACAACAGGGAATACGTGGTCCCCTCGGGCGCAGGATCAAGCATGACGGACCAAAAATTTCGTCTTGAATCATACGCCCGCCATTTCCATGCGCTATGGAGGGGTTTCCGCGGGAGGCGCGCGCCATGAGTTCAGTTGAAACGGCCGACGGGCTGCTGCGGCCTTCCACCTGGCGCCGGCTCCGGCTTGAAACCCTGGTCTTGCTGCGCTGGCTAGCCCTTGCCGGCCAAACCATTGGCGTGTTGTTCGTGGCGTTCGGGCTGGGCTATCCGGTGCCGCTAATGGAATGCGCTGTGTTGATCGGGCTTTCCGCCGCGCTCAATATCTGGCTCGTCTTGCGCTTTGGTCCCGCCCACCGGCCCACCTCACTCTTTATCGCGAGCCAGATCGCCTATGACTGCCTGCAGCTTGGCGGCCTGCTGGCGCTGACCGGGGGGCTGCATAATCCCTTTTCGGTGCTGCTGCTGGCCCCTGTATCGGTCTCGGCAACCACTTTGCCGCGCCGCGACACGCTTCTCATCGCGCTTCTCGCCGCCCTGATCGCCTCCATACTAGCGGTCTGGCACCTGCCGCTGCCCTGGAGCCCCAATGAGCGCATTGTTTTCAATCGCATCTATGTGGTTGGCATCTGGGTCGCCATTATCTGCGGCCTGACCTTCATTACCTTTTATATCAACCGCGTCGCCCATGAAGCCCGCCAGATCGGGGACGCCCTGGCAGCAACCGAGTTGGCGCTGTCACGACGGGAGCAACTTTCGGCCCTTGATGGACTTGCCGCCGCCGCTGCCCATGAATTGGGGACGCCCCTTTCCACCATTGCTCTCGCCGCCAAGGAGATGCGGGCCGAAGTCCCGCCCGGGAGCGATCTGGCCAGTGACGTGGAATTGATCATCAGTCAGGCTGCGCGCTGTCGCGCCATTCTCTCTAAATTGCGCAATCTTGGCAGCGAAGGCGGCGATCCCTTTGCGGCGGCGCCCCTGACCGATCTGTTGTCCGAAGTCGCTCGTCCTCATGAGGCGCTCGGCAAGACCATCCTGTTTGATGTGGACGGTGCGGGTGGTGAGCCTCCGGTGTTCCAGCGCAGCGTCGGTCTGCTTTATGGCCTGGGCAATCTCATTGAGAATGCCACCGATTTCGCCCGCAGCACTGTTCGTGTCGGCGTCCGCTGGGATGCTGACAGCGTGTGCGTGACCATTGCCGATGATGGGCCCGGTTTTGCCCCCGAGCTGATCGCCCGACTGGGCGAGCCTTATCTCACGACGCGGCCGCGCGATCCTCAAGGCAGCGATGCCCATCAGCCAGGGGGACTTGGGCTCGGCATTTTCATTGCCAAGACGCTGCTGGAGCGCACGGGCGCACGGCTAGAATTCAAAAATGCTGACCCAGAAGGGCACGCCCAAGTAACCATTGTTTGGCCACGTTCAGCCGTGGAGGGCTGAAACAGCCGCCGGGCTTTTGCTTTTTGCGCCTGCAATACCTAAATAAGGCGCATGAGCACGATTGAAGAACTTTTGGCCGCCGATTCCAGCTTGTTGCTGGTGGACGACGATGCCGCATTCCTGCAGCGCCTCGAGCGCGCCATGGCCCGGCGCGGCTTTGACGTCCGCTCCGCTGGCTCGGTTGCCGAAGGGCTTGCCGCGGTGGCCGAACGCGCCCCGGCCTATGCGGTGGTCGACTTGCGGCTCGAAGATGGCAATGGCCTTGAAGTGGTCTCGGCTCTGCACCAGCAGCGTCCAGATGCCCGGGCCGTGGTGCTGACCGGCTATGGCAATATCGCGACGGCGGTGACGGCGGTCAAGCTCGGTGCTGTGGACTACCTCTCCAAGCCCGCCGACGCCGACGATGTCATCAATGCGCTGCTGGCCACCGGGGAAGACAAGCCCGAGCCGCCGGAAAACCCGATGTCGGCCGACCGGGTGCGCTGGGAGCATATCCAGCGCGTCTATGAACTATGCGACCGCAATGTTTCGGAAACCGCGCGGCGTCTCAACATGCACCGCCGCACGCTGCAGCGCATCCTCGCCAAGCGCGCCCCACGCTGATGTCTAGTCGAGCCGGCCGAGGCCGCGCTCGCCCCTGAGGGCCGGATCCATCAAGCCATGGATCCGCTCCGCGCCCAGTCGCGCCAATTGCAACAACAGCGCCCGCCGCCGCGCCGGGGGGAGCGGCGTGTCGGGGCTCGGACGCAGCACCGCTCCTTCATGCCCATCGGCCACGATCAGCCCTTCGCTATCCGGAAAGATCTCCGCGCCCAGTTCGGGCGGCTTGGCAAAAAAGAAGCGGTCGGAAAAGGCCCGGTATTCCGGCCATTTCGTATCCACCTGAAAATCCTGCAGGCTCGATTTGATCTCGACGATCCAGATCTCGCCCTTGGGGCCGACCGCCAGCACATCGGCGCGCCGGCCATTGCTCAATGGCACCTCGGCATAGGGGGCCATATTGTAAACGTCGCGCAAGAGGCGCATCACGCCGCGCTGCACCCGCAGGGCCGTGGGCGATTGGCGCCCATCGACAATGGGGGGCAACTCAGCCATGGGGCGCGGGCGCCGGCGTGCCCGTCACGGGCAGCACTGCATTGCGAGTGGAAAGGGCGCGCACGGCCAGCAGGCCCGCGGCGAGCACGGGCAGGCAGATCAGGTAGGAATTGCGGATGCCCAGATATTCAGCCACGAAGCCCAAAAGGGGCGGGGCAAGGAAAAACACCACAAAGCTGATCTGCCCAAGGGCTGCAACATTGACGGCCGAGGGGCGGTCGGTGCGCTGCGCGGCGGCCGAAACGGCCAGCGGATAAACGGCGCTACAGCCAATGCCCATCAGGGCAAAGCCCGTCAGGGCCAACCCCGGCGAGGGCGCAAGGCCAACCAGCAGGGTCCCGCAGGCGGCAAGCCCAAGCAGGATGGTCGCAACCAGCCTCGGCCCCAGCCGCTCGACCACGGGATCGACGGTGAGGCGCGTAACGGCCATGAAGAAGGAAAAGAGCGTGAGGCTGAGCCCGCCGATAAACGGCTCCACCGCAAACACATCGCGCATATAGATGGCAGACCAGTCGATGCCCGCCCCTTCAATGAGGAAGGCGGCAATGCCGATGATGCAAAGGGGCAGCAACCCCAGGGTCGGGAAGGCAATGCGCGGCGTGTCGCCCTGATGCCCGTCAGTCCGGCGCGGTGCACTGCGCATGCCCGCGATCATGTAGCCGCCAACGCCCAGCACGACGAGCGCGATCAGCGCCAGATGCAGCTGCATCGAGAGCTGGGACTGGCGCACCACGGCGCCGAAGAGGGCGGTGACGAAAAAGCCGGCGCTCCAGAACCCATGGGCGCGGTTCATGAACCGCTTGCCATATTGCGCCTCGAGCCGGTCGATCTCGACATTGAGGTTGATCTCGAGCGCACCCGACAGCAGCCCCGTGCAAAAGAACACCGCAAACACTGCCGGCGCGACGCCCAGCCAGGGTACGCAGGCAAACAGCAGCGCCGGGCCCAGAACGGTGATGAAGGCGGTGGTCCGGGCGCCCAGCCGGTCAATCAGCGGCGCCGACAGGGTCAGCGACAGCAGCGAGCCAATCGACATGCCGATCAGCGTCAGCCCCAGCTGGCTTTCCGTGACGCCCAGCGCGTGCTGCAGGTCGGGCAACCGCGACAGGAGCGCCCCCGTGGTCAGGGCAAACAGGAAAAAGCAGGCATAGATACGGTGCTGTGGTGCAATCGACATGGCGTGAACTAACTCGGTATGCCGGCAATTCAGCGCGAGAATGGCGCTGCCGGCCTGCCCGCAGGGGGGAGCCAGCGCCAGTCGGGCTGAACGAGGGATGAAAGCCGGCCGAAAGCTAGTGGGTTTCTGCCCAAAGGAAAAGAGCGGGCCGCAAGGTGCCTGCACGGCAAAGAAGAAAAGGCGCCCCAACGGGGCAGCCTTTTTCGTTGGAGCTACTAGAGCTTTTCGATGCACACGGAGGTTGTGCCCCGGTTGCGGAAACCCAGCTTGTTGGCAGCGCCCTTGGAAAGATCGATGATCCGCTTGCCGTGGAATGGACCGCGATCATTGATCGTCACCTGGATGGTCTTGCCCGTGCGCTGGTCGGTCACCCGCAATTTGGTGCCGAAGGGGAGCGAGCGGTGCGCCGCGGTCATGGCATCTTGGTTGAAGATTTGTCCCGATGCCGCGCGCTTGCCGTTAAAGCCCGGGCCGTACCAGGAGGCGCCGCCACATTGGGCGTAGGCGGCCGAGGAAAAGCACAGGGCGGAAGCAGCAACGGCCAGGGTTAACAGAGTCTTTCTAAACAAGCGTCCAGTCTCACTTCAATTGATGTGAGCTGACGATACCCGGCGGGCCGGGGCCAGAATGTGGACTAATTCACCAAAATGCGTTTTCGGGCGGAACCAATGCCGGCAAGGGGCGTTGAGCCGCCCCGATTTGCTGGAATGTGGCGGTAAGTTCCTTGGCGCAGCTAGAATGAGGTTCTAGTTCAAAGCGTCTCGTCGTCGCGGATGCAGCTGAATCGCGCGAACGCGGGATTGTGTTTGCGTGGTGCTGCACATCGGTCACACCAAGCCCACAAGGGCAATAAACGCCGCTTCAGGGTGTTAGTTCCGGGGAAAACCATAGGAGATTGCGGCGATGCTGCTGACAATGCGGCGGCTTTGTGGCGCTCGCATTCTGATATTTGACCAATTGATAAAAGATTGAGGTCGCGCTAGCCTCCCCAAGAAGACTGCAGCAGGGGAGGAGAAACCATGCCGGACGGTGTTCTCAAGGAGGGCATTGCGCCCGCACGGCTCGAACCGGCGCAGTACCGCGCCAATTTCGCCGAACTGCATCCCCCGCTCGACAAGCACGAAGCCTTTGTGGAAGCCGATCGCTGCTACTTCTGCTTTGATGCGCCCTGCATGAATGCTTGCCCCACCAGCATCGATATTCCGCTCTTTATTCGCGAGATCGCGACCGACAATCCGCTGGGGGCAGCCAAGACGATCTTCGAGCAGAATATCTTGGGGGGCATGTGCGCCCGGGTCTGCCCCACCGAGCAGCTTTGTGAGGAAGCCTGCGTACGCGAGGAGGCTGAGGGCAAGCCGGTGCGGATTGGGCTGCTGCAGCGCTATGCCACCGATATCGCGATGAACGAAAACCGGCAGTTCTTCACCCGCGCGCCCGCCACCGGCAAGAGTGTGGCGGTGATCGGCGCGGGGCCCGCGGGACTGGCCGCCGCGCATCGCCTCGCCACCAAGGGCCATGCCGTGGTGATGTTTGATGCCCGCCCCAAGCCTGGCGGGCTCAACGAATATGGCATTGCTTCCTACAAGGCGACCGACAGCTTTGCCCAGGACGAGGTGGATTACGTGACCGCCATAGGCGGCATCGAGATCGTCAATGGCCAGGTGCTCGGGCGCGACCTGACGCTGGAGCGGCTGTGCGAGACCTATGATGCAGTGTTTCTCGGCATTGGTCTGGGGGGCGTCAATGCGCTGCGGGCCGAAAACGAGGATGTGGTCGGTGTCAGCGATGCGGTGGATTTCATCGCTGATCTGCGCCAGGCGGAGGATTTGTCCCGCCTGCCCATCGGGCGGCGGGTGGTGGTGATCGGCGGCGGCATGACGGCGATCGATGCGGCGGTGCAGGCCAAGCTCCTGGGTGCCGAAGAGGTCACGATGGTCTATCGCCGTGGCAAGGAACACATGAACGCTTCGGAATGGGAGCAGGACCTTGCCGCCTCCAAAGGGGTTACTATCCGCCACTGGCTGGCGCCCAAGCGGGTGCTGACCGATGGAGCCAAGGCCACGGGGCTGGAACTGGCTTATACCGCGCTGGTGGATGGCCGGCTGACGGAAACCGGCGAGACCACCACGATTGCCTGCGACCAGATCTTCAAGGCCATCGGGCAAACCCTGGCCATCCAAGGCGGCGGGCCGATCTTGGCGGGCGGCAAGATCGAGGTGGATGCCGAGGGGCGCACCTCCATGCCCAAGGTCTGGGCGGGGGGCGATTGCGCCGCGGGCGGCGATGATCTGACGGTGACGGCCGTGGCCGAAGGGCGCGATGCCGCCGAAAGCATGCACATCTTCCTCATGGGAGGCAGCAATGGCTGACCTGCGCAACAATTTCGTTGGCATCAAGTCGCCCAACCCGTTCTGGCTCGCGTCGGCGCCGCCCACCGACAAGGCCTATAATGTCGAGCGCGCCTTTCGTGCCGGCTGGGGTGGCGTGGTCTGGAAGACGCTGGGCGAAGAGGGCCCGCCCGTTGTCAATGTGAACGGGCCGCGCTATGGCGCGATCTGGGGCGCCGACCGGCGGCTCTTGGGGCTCAACAATATCGAGCTCATCACCGACCGGCAGCTGCAGATCAACCTGCAGGAAATGAAGCAGATCAAGATGGCCTGGCCCGACCGGGCGCTGGTGGCATCGATCATGGTGCCCTGCGTCGAGGAGGCCTGGAAAGCCATCCTGCCGCTGGTGGAGGAAACCGGCGCCGATGGCATCGAGCTCAATTTCGGCTGCCCTCATGGCATGAGCGAGCGCGGCATGGGCGCCGCCGTCGGGCAGGTGCCTGAATATATCGAAATGGTGGTGCGCTGGTGCAAGCAATATACCCGCATGCCGGTAATCACCAAGCTCACGCCCAATGTCACCGATATCCGCAAACCCGCCCGCGCCGCCAAGGCGGGCGGCACTGATGCGGTGTCGCTGATCAACACCATCAACTCCATTGTTTCGGTGGATCTCGACCTCTTTGCACCGACCCCGACCGTGGGTGGCAAGGGCACCCATGGCGGCTATTGCGGCCCGGCAGTCAAACCCATCGCCCTCCATATGGTCGCCGATATTGCGCGCGATCCCAACACCTATGGCCTGCCCATCTCCGGCATTGGAGGAGTGACCACCTGGCGCGATGCGGCCGAGTTCATGGCGCTGGGCGCGGGCAATGTGCAGGTCTGCACCGCCGCCATGACCTATGGCTTCAAGATCGTCGAGGAAATGATCTCGGGGCTCAGCCAGTGGATGGACGAGAAGGGCCATGCCGATCTCGAAGCCTTTACCGGCCGCGCCGTGCGCAATGTCACCGATTGGCAGTATCTGGATCTCGAATACATCGCCAAGGCCAAGATCGACCAGGATCTGTGCATCAAATGCGGGCGCTGCCACATCGCCTGCGAGGACACCTCGCACCAGGCCATCACCAAGGAAAAGGATGGTCGGCGCTATTTCGAGGTCAAGAACGAGGAATGCGTGGGCTGCAATCTGTGCGTCAATGTCTGCCCGGTGGAAGACTGCATCACGATGGAAGCCCTGCCGGTTGGCTCGGTGGATGAGCGCACCGGCCGCGTCGTGACCGGGCGTTATGCCAACTGGACCACCCACCCCAACAATCCCAGCGCGGCGCAAACGCCGATGGGCGACATCTCGGTGGTTGAGCCGGCACAATAGCGCCCTCCCTTCAGCCAAGCACTGGTCAGCGCCCCGCAGCACGGCACTCGCTTGCGGTTAGGCGCTGATGATGCTCGTCCAGCGAGCGTAGGGGTGCGCCTAGTGCTAGCCGCTGACGCCAAATCCAACTCGCAAGAACGTTTAAACCTGCGGAAGGCTCAGACTGCCTCAGGTTAGCGGCGGGCAACGGGATGAGCGTCCGAGCCTTTCCCCCGCCGAACCCTAACGGAGATCAACCATGTTCTACACTGACGGAAAGCTGCAATATCCGGTCCGCGTTGAAACGCCCGATCCACTATTCGCCCGCGCGCTGCAGCAGGCAATCGGCGGCGTGGAAGGCGAAATCCGCGTTTGCATGCAGTATTTCTTCCAGGCCATGGGTGCCCGCGGTAACCCGAAATTCCGTGACCTGTTGCTCAACACCGCCACCGAAGAACTGGGCCATATCGAGATGCTCGCCACGGCTGTGGCCATGAATCTTGAGGGCGCACCAGTCGGCATCAAGGACGAAGTGGCCAAGGACCCGATCGCCAGCGCCGTGCTGGGTGGCATGAACCTCAAGAACTTTTTGTCCGCCGGGCTTTCGGCCATGCCGGTCGATTCCGACGGCGTCCCGTTCGACATGTCCCACATCTATGCCAGCGGCAACATCGCTGCCGACATGACCGCCAATGTCATGGCCGAGTCCACCGGCCGCGTACTGGCCGTCCGGCTCTACAACATGACCAGCGATCCCGGCATGAAGGACATGCTCCAGTTCCTGATCGCCCGCGATACCATGCACCAGAACCAGTGGATGGCCGCGATCGAGGAGCTGGGCGGCGACAAGGGCGTGTTCCCGATCCCCAACAGCCATCCGCAGGCCGAGGAAAAGACCGAATTCGCCTATGGCTTCTTTAGCCATACGCTCGACAAGCAGCCCCCTGAAGGCCGCTGGTCCAAGGGTCCGTCCATCGACGGCAAGGGCGAATTCAGCATTGTGGTCAGCGAGCCCCTGGGCCAGGTCCCCAATCTCGGGCCAGCCCGTCCCAAAGGCGGCGCTCAAAAAGAACAGATGTAAGCCAAGCGGCTTGCACGATTCCGGTGGGGTTGGCTTGTGCCAGCCCCATTATTTTATGGTTCAGCCGACAATCCGCAGCGGAATAAGCCGCACCCGACTTGGTTGTGATCCCATCTGTTCCACGATGCCGCAGTTCACCAAGCGCTGCCGCAGGCCTTTGCCGCCGGTGAGGCGCTTGAAGAGCGGCGGATTGGCCTGGGCGAGCTTGGATCCGATCTGCGCCAGGTCTGCGCCTCCGGTGGTCGTGTCGCTTACCGCCTGCACAATGTTGATGATCTCCTGCCTCTCGGCGGGGGAGAGCGCAATCGCTTGGGGAGGCGTTGTTACAGGGGGGGCTTTCTTGCTGGTAGGGGCGGGCTTGGCGCCTTGCGCAGGCATGACAGACGTGACGCCGGCTGGAGGCTTTGTCGGACTTGCGCAGTCGAGGTTAGGTATACTGGTGAACGACGTGCACGCCGCTTGGAAAGCCTCCGGTGCTTTGCCGGTGCCGAAACCATGCACATCAAGGCCCATGTCGCGCAGATGCAGCGCCAAGGGGGTGAAATCGCGGTCATTGCTGACGAGAGCAATGGTATCGACTTGCCCGCGATGGGCCAGGTTCATGGCCTCGATGGCAAGGCGGATATCGGCAGCGTTCTTGCCTTTGCCCAGGCTTGGTTGCAGCACCAGCATCAAGCCGTGCCTGCTGGCTTCGGCCCGCCAGGGGCCGAGCGTCGGCTCGGCGAAATCACCCACCGCCTTGGCAGTGGTCACCTGGCCGCGCTGCGCCAGTTGCGAGAGCGCTGGCTCAATGCAGCCTGCGCCAATGTTTTCCGCATCAAACAGCACAGCGATCTGCCGCATAATAGTCCCCCCAGCCCCGGCCGCAGGCTAGCGCAGGGGCTCTCTCCAGAGCGTCTTTAAATTGATTGCAATTGCGCGCATCACGCGCCGGTGCGCCGGGGGGTGAGGCCGTGCATGAACAGGTGCTCGAGAAAGCGCGCGGCATCCTCAAAGCGCCCTTCGCCGCCGCGGGCGGGTCCGAGGACGGCGCGCACCTGCACGTCGAAATCGGCGTAATGCTGGGTGGTGGCCCAGATCGAAAAGATCAGGTGATAGGGATCAGTGCGCGCGAGCTTGCCCTGGTCCATCCAGCTCAGCAGCACCTGGGCTTTTTCGTCGACGAGGTTCTTGAGGTCGACCTCGATCATTTCGATGATCCGCGGCGCGCCCTGCAGCATCTCATTGGCAAAGAGCCGGCTTTCGCGCGGAAAGTCGCGCGCCATTTCGAGCTTGCGTCTTATATAGGAGCGGATCTCGGGGAACGGGTCTCCCGCCGCATCCATCTCGCGCAGGGGCGCGAGCCAGGTCTGCAACAGGGCCGCGATCAGGCGGCGATGGATCTCTTCCTTGCGCGGGAAGTAATAGAGCAGGTTGGGCTTGCTCATCCCCGCAACCTCGGCGATCTGGTCGATCGTGGCCCCGCGAAAGCCATGCAGCGAAAACACATCCAGCGCTGCTTCCAGGATAATGTCGTGCTTTTCGCGCTGGATCCGCGTCAGCGGCCGGCTGGGCTTGGCGCCTGGGCCGGCTGCCGCGATCTGCCCATCGGCACCAGCGGCAGGCGCAAGATTTTTCGCATCGGGGGGCGGCATTTTGGCCTTGCGGGAAGTTCTGGGAGTGCTAACGTTTTTCCATATGGTCAAAATTCTTGGGTTCGCCGGGCCACGTCAAGAGCCAAAAGCGCGCACCGAGTTGGTTCTTGGAGGAGTTAGCCGTGGCGTCAACGTCCAGCAGCAGAGCGCCCAATGATCTGAGTGCCTTCTGGATGCCGTTTACCGCCAACCGGCAATTCAAGAAAGCGCCCCGCATGCTCGTTGGGGCCAAGGACATGCACTACACCACCGCCGATGGCCGCCAGATTCTCGATGGCACGGCCGGGCTCTGGTGCGTCAATGCCGGTCATGCCCGGCCACGCATCGTGGAAGCGATCGGCAACCAGGCCGCCGAGCTCGATTATGCGCCTGCTTTCCAGATGGGGCATCCCAAGGCGTTCGAGCTGGCGAGCCGCCTCGTCGACCTCGCGCCCGAAGGGCTCGACCATGTGCTCTACACCAATTCGGGTTCTGAATCGGTGGAAACCGCCCTCAAGGTGGCGCTGGCCTATCATCGGGTGCGCGGCGAAGGCAGCCGTACCCGCTTGATCGGGCGCGAGCGGGGCTATCACGGCGTCAATTTCGGCGGCATCTCGGTGGGCGGCATCGTCACCAACCGCAAGATGTTCGGCACGCTGCTGGCGGGGGTCGATCACCTGCCCCACACCCATAACCTGCAGAAAAACGCCTTCAGCAATGGCTTGCCCCAGCATGGCATGGAACTGGCCGACGAGCTCGAGCGCATCGTGGCCCTCCATGATGCCTCCACCATTGCGGCGGTGATCGTCGAGCCGGTGGCGGGCTCGACCGGCGTCTTGATCCCGCCCGCCGGCTATCTGCAGCGCCTGCGCGAGATTACGAAGAAGCACGGCATCCTGCTGATCTTTGACGAGGTGATCACCGGCTATGGGCGCCTCGGCACGCCCTTCGCGGCCGATTATTTCGGGGTGACGCCCGATATCATGGTCACGGCCAAGGGCCTCACCAATGGCGTCATTCCGATGGGTGCGGTGCTGGTGTCGGCCGAAATCCACGACGCGTTCATGACCGGGCCGGAAAACGCCATCGAGCTGTTCCACGGCTACACTTACTCCGGCAACCCCATCGCCTGTGCCGCCGCGCTCGCCACGCTGGAAACTTACCGGGAAGAAGGGCTGTTGACGCGCGGGGCGGAACTGGCCCCCTATTTCGCCGAGGCGCTGCATTCGCTGCGCGGCGAGCCGCATGTGATCGATATCCGCAATATCGGGCTGGTTGGCGCGGTCGAGCTCGAGCCCATCGCCGGCAGCCCAACCAAGCGGGCCTTCTCGGCCTTTATCAAGGCATTCGAAAGCGGCTATCTGATCCGCACCACTGGGGACATCATTGCGTTGAGCCCACCCCTCATCATTTCGCGCGACCAGATCGACGAACTGGTGGATGGATTGCGCACAGTTTTGCGGAGCATCGAATAATGCGGCTGATCGAAAACGCCGTAGCAGGCAAGCGCTACATTTCCAGCGGCCGGCGTGTGCCGGTGTTCAATCCGGCCACGGGCGAACAATCGGCCGAACTGCCGCTGTCGACGCCCAACGAGCTCGACGCCGCGGTGCAGGCCGCCAAGGCCGCGCAGCCCGTTTGGGGCAATACTCCGCCCATGAAGCGGGCGCGCATCATGTTCCGCTACAAGGCCCTGCTCGACCAGCATGCCGATGAGCTGGCGCGCGAGATTTCACGCGAGCATGGCAAGGTGCATGACGATGCGCTGGGGGAAGTGGCGCGCGGCATCGACTGCGTCGAATTTGCCTGCGGCATTCCCCAACTGCTCAAGGGCGAGTTCTCGCGCAATGTGGGCCCGGCGATCGACTCCTATTCCGAGCGCCAGCCGCTCGGCGTCGTGGCGGGCATCACCCCGTTCAACTTCCCGGCCATGGTGCCGATGTGGATGTATCCAGCGGCCATTGCCTGCGGCAACACCTTCATCCTCAAGCCCTCCGAGCGCGATCCTTCAGCCTCGATGCTGGCCTGGAACCTCTTCATGGATGCGGGCCTGCCCGAAGGGGTGTTCAACATCGTTCATGGCGACAAGGAAATTGTCGACGCCATTCTCGACCATCCCGACATCAAGGCGGTGAGCTTTGTCGGCTCAACCCCGATCGCTGAATATGTGTATCGCCGCGGCACGAGTGCGGGTAAGCGCATGCAGGCGCTGGGCGGGGCCAAGAACCACATGGTGGTGATGCCCGATGCAGATCTCGACCAGGCCGCCGACGCGCTGATGGGCGCCGGTTATGGCTCGGCCGGCGAGCGCTGCATGGCCGTTTCGGTCGCCGTGCCCGTGGGCAGGGAAACTGGCGACGCGCTCATCGCCAAGCTCAAGCCGCGCGTCGAAGCGCTCAAGATCGGCCCGGCCACTGACCCCGATGCCCAGATGGGCCCGGTGGTGACCAAGGCCCATCGCGACAAGATCATCGGCTATATCGACTCTGGCGTTGAGCAGGGCGCCGAGCTCGTGGTCGATGGGCGCAACTTCTCGCTCCAGGGCTATGAAGGCGGCTATTATGTCGGGGGGACCTTGTTCGACAATGTGACCCGCGACATGACCATCTACAAGGAAGAGATCTTCGGGCCGGTGCTCTCGGTGGTGCGCGCGGCGGACTATGCCGAGGCAGTCGATCTCATCAACAGCCACGAATTTGGCAATGGCACCGCGATCTTCACCCGCGATGGCGATGCGGCGCGTGAATTCGCCGACAAGATCGAGGTGGGCATGGTCGGGGTCAATGTGCCAATCCCGGTGCCGGTCGCCTATCATAGCTTTGGCGGCTGGAAGCGCTCGCTCTTTGGCGACCATGCCATTTACGGTCCGGAGGGCGTTCACTTCTATACCCGCCTCAAGACCGTCACCACCCGCTGGCCCGCCGGCATCAAGGGTGGCGCCGAGTTCTCCTTCCCCAGCGTCAAATAAGGACACAACCGCATGCCGTCCCCCGGAGAAAACCTGCGCATCAATGGTGACCGGCTTTGGGACAGCCTGATGGACATGGCCAAGATCGGCCCGGGCGTGGCCGGCGGCAATAACCGGCAAACCCTGACCGACGAGGACGGGGAAGGGCGGCATCTCTTTGCGCGCTGGTGCGAAGCGGCGGGGCTCACCCTCGGCGTTGACCGGATGGGCAATATGTTTGCCACCCGCCCCGGCACCGATCCCGCGGCGCTGCCGGTTTACATCGGCTCGCACCTCGATACCCAGCCCACCGGCGGCAAGTTCGATGGCGTGCTCGGCGTTCTGGCCGGGCTCGAAGTGGTGCGCTCGCTCAACGACCTCAACATCGCCACCCGCCACCCCATCGTCGTGACCAACTGGGCCAATGAGGAAGGGGCGCGCTTTGCTCCGGCCATGCTGGGTTCGGGCGTGTTTGCCGGCGTCCATACGCTCGATTACGCCTATGCGCGTCGGGATGGCGAGGGCAGAAGCTATGGCGAGGAACTCAAGCGCATTGGCTGGCTGGGCGACGAAGAGGTGGGTGCGCGCCCCATGCACGCCTATTTCGAATACCACATCGAACAGGGCCCGATCCTTGAGGCGCAGAACAAGCAGATCGGCGTCGTCACCCATTGCCAGGGCCTTTGGTGGCTCGAATTCACGCTGACGGGTCGGGAAGCCCATACCGGCTCGACCCCGATGAATATGCGCGTCAATGCCGGGCTGGCGATGGCACGGATCATCGAGATGGTGCAGGCCGTCGCCATGGACAACCAGCCGGGGGCGGTGGCCGGGGTCGGCCAGGCCCGGTTCTTCCCCAATTCGCGCAATGTTCTGCCCGGCAGGGTAGTGTTCACGGTTGATCTGCGCTCGCCGGATCAGGGCAAGCTGGATGCCATGCGGCGCCGGATCGAGGAAGAGGCCGCCAGCATTACCGCCGCGCTCGGCGTGGGCTGCAGTGTCGAAGATGTCGGCCACTTCGATCCCGTCACCTTCGCGCCCGAACTGGTGGATCGCGTGCGCAGTGCTGCCGAAAAATTGGGCTATTCGCACATGCCCATCATTTCTGGCGCCGGCCACGACGCTTGCTGGGCCGCCAAACTGGCGCCCACGACCATGATCATGTGCCCTTGTGTTGATGGCATCAGCCACAACGAAGCCGAGGAAATCAGCCGGGACTGGGCCGCTGCTGGCGCCGATGTGTTGTTCCACGCCGTGCTCGAAACCGCGGAGTTCACTGAGTGATGATGCTGGCACCCTCAGCGTCACTTCTGATCGGCACTGCCGCGCTTGGCTATGCGTCGATCTGCCTGCCCGCTTTTGCCGTGAACCAGGATGCGTCTTCCCCAGAGGACGATGTCGCTATCGGCACAACCACAGAGGTGGGGCCAGACGTGCTGTGCAGCGTTCCAAGCGGCATCGTCGACGGTGCACCCGCAACGGGGAGTGCATTTCCCATCGATGCATTTCTTGACTTTACCCCTACAGGTAAGGGCCTGACGGCAACAGCCACCCGCACGAAATGGGGCGTGAAAGTCATCGTCCATGCTCCACCCGATGTGGTGGATACCATGGGCGCGGTGCGCACACTCACCGCATTCATCGCGCGCAATCTCGAGCCTTGTCCCGATCCGTTTCGTACGCTCCCGGTGAGTATCGGCGTCGAGAACCTCGACATCATCACCGAGGACGGTGTTGCCAGGGACTTTCACTTCGGACCGAAGGACTAAACCGCCAGCGAGGGCTGGCACCAAAATTGCAGTTCACGCCGTAGTGAAACTCCGGCGAGAGTAGGATCAGGGGAGAGTGACTACGAAATGAGCAGCATAGTCATCAAGAACGGGACGGTGGTTACCGCCGACCTGACCTACAAGGCCGATGTGCTGATCGAGGGCGAGCGCATCATCGAGATCGGCGCCGATCTCGATGGCGACGAAGTACTCGACGCCAGTGGCTGCTATGTGATGCCGGGCGGCATCGATCCACATACCCACCTCGAAATGCCCTTCATGGGCACCTATTCCGCCGACGATTTTGAAAGCGGCACGCGCGCCGCCCTTGCCGGTGGGACAACCACCGTCGTGGATTTCTGCCTCCCGAGCCCCGGCCAGTCCCTGCTTGAAGCGCTGCAGATGTGGGACAACAAGACCGGCAAGGCCTCGACCGACTTTGCCTTTCACATGGCCATCACCTGGTGGGACGAGCAGGTCTGGCGCGAAATGGCTGAGGTAGTGGATCGCGGCATCACCTCCTTCAAGCACTTCATGGCCTATAAGGGCTCGCTGATGGTCAATGACGACGAGATGTTCTCATCGTTCAGCCGTTGCGCCGAGCTTGGCGCCTTGCCGCTGGTCCATGCGGAAAACGGTGATGTCGTTGCTGCCATGACCCAGAAGCTGCTCGACGCCGGCAATAATGGCCCCGAGGCCCATGCCTATTCGCGCCCTCCCGAAGTGGAGGGGGAAGCCACCAACCGCGCCATCATGCTGGCCGATATGGCGGGCGTGCCGCTGTATGTCGTCCATGTCTCGTGCGAGCAGGCCCATGAAGCCATCCGCCGGGCGCGCCAAAAAGGCATGCGGGTTTATGGCGAGCCCCTGGTGCAGCACCTGACGCTCGATGAAAGCGAATATGCCAACCCCGATTGGGACCATGCCGCGCGCCGGGTGATGTCGCCCCCGTTCCGCAACAAGCAGCACCAGGAATCCCTCTGGGCCGGCCTGCAATCGGGCTCGCTATCGGCGGTAGCCACCGATCACTGCGCCTTCACCACCGCCCAGAAGCGTACCGGCATCGGCGATTTCAGCAAGATTCCTAATGGCACGGGCGGCCTCGAAGATCGCTTGCCGGTATTGTGGACGGCTGGGGTCAACACCGGTCGCCTGACCATGAACGAATTTGTGGCGGTGACCTCGACCAATATCGCCAAGATCCTCAACATGTATCCCAAAAAGGGTGCGGTGCTGCCCGGCGCCGATGCGGACCTGGTGGTCTGGGACCCCAAACGAAGCAAGACCATTTCGGCCCAGCGCCAGCAATCGGTGATCGACTACAATGTGTTTGAGGGCTTTGAAGTCATCGGTCTGCCGCGCTTTGTCTTGAGCCGGGGCAAGGTGTCGATCAGCGAAGACGAGGTGCGGGCCGAGCCCGGCCACGGCAAGTTCGTGCCGCGCGAGGCCAAGAACCCGGTCAGCCGCGCCCTCTCGCAATGGAAGGATCTCGTGGCGCCCCGCCGTGTCGAGCGCGCCGGCATTCCCGCGAGCGGCGTCTAGCCATGGCGACAATGCTCTTCAAACCTATTCGCTCCAAGCACTAGAGGGCCAACTCTTGTCCGTGTTGTCTGCTGCACCCGCCATTTCTTCTCCCACGGCTTTGCAGTCGGCACCCGTTGTCTCAGCGCGCGGATTGGGGCTGATGTTCAAGACCAATGATGGTCCGGTCCATGCCCTGTCCAATGTCGATCTCGATATCGGCAAGGGCGATTTCGTTTCCTTTATCGGCCCGTCGGGCTGCGGCAAGACGACGTTTCTGCGCACCATTGCCGATCTGGAACAGCCCACATCGGGCACGCTCACCATCAATGGGCAAACTCCCGAACAAGCGCGCAAGAGCCGCGCTTATGGCTATGTGTTCCAGGCCCCCGCGCTCTACCCCTGGCGCACGATCGAAAAGAATGTCGCGCTGCCGCTCGAGATCATGGGCTATTCCGCGGCCCAGCAGCGCGAACGCATCACCCGCACGCTCGAGCTCGTGAACCTGACCGGCTTTGCCGGCAAATTCCCCTGGCAGTTGTCGGGCGGCATGCAGCAGCGTGCTTCAATCGCGCGGGCACTGGCTTTCGACGCTGACCTCTTGCTGATGGACGAGCCCTTCGGCGCGCTCGACGAAATCGTGCGCGACCACCTCAATTCCGAACTGCTCAAGCTTTGGCAACGCACCGGTAAGACCATCTGTTTTGTCACCCACTCCATCCCCGAGGCGGTGTACCTGTCGACCCGGATCGTCGTGATGTCGCCCCGCCCCGGGCGGGTGACTGAGGTGATCGACTCGACGCTCCCCCGCGAGCGTCCGCTCGATATCCGCGAAAGCCCCGAGTTCCTCCAGATCGCCGCGCGGGTGCGCGATGGCCTGCGCGCGGGCCATTCCTATGACGAGGTCATGGTCTGATGGGGCGCATGCAGCAAGCTTTCCCCATTCTGGCTGTGCTGCTGATGCTGGTTTTGGCCTGGTATGGGGCTGCCATCGCGATGAATGCGGCCTGGCAAAACGACGTGAACCGGCGCGCCGCCATCGAGAATGTACCGGCAACCGAGTTCGTCCTTGCCACCTGGAACCAGGAAAAGCCGGTTCTGCCTACGCCCCATCAGGTGGTGGGCGAATTGTGGAACTCGACCGCCCTGGTGGCGCCCAACAAGCCGCGCAGCCTGCTGTTTCATGCGTGGGTGACCTTTTCGGCGACGGCACTGGGCTTTGTGATGGGGAGCCTCCTGGGCATCGCGCTGGCCATCGCCATTGTCCATAGCGAGGCGACCAGCCGCTCGCTGATGCCCTGGATCGTGGCGAGCCAGACCATTCCCATTCTGGCGCTGGCACCGCTGATCGTGGTCATTGGCTTCAACATTTTCACCGGCAGCCTGGGTCTGCCGACCGATCCGGCGCGGCTGCTGTCCAAGGCGATCATCTCGGCTTATTTGAGCTTTTTCCCGGTGACCGTCGGCATGGTCAAAGGGCTGCGCTCCCCCGAAACCATCCAGCTCGACCTGATGCGCACCTACCATGCCTCGCGCGCGCAGACCTTTTGGAAGCTGCGCTGGCCGGCGGCGATGCCGTTCTTGTTTGCCTCCCTCAAGGTGGGCGTAGCGGCGAGCCTTGTCGGGGCCATCGTGGGCGAATTGCCGACCGGTGCCGTCGCGGGGCTCGGGGCACGCCTTCTCGCCGGATCCTATTACAGCCAGACCGTCCAGATCTGGGCGGCGCTGGTCGCCGCCTCGATCCTGGCGGCGCTGTTGATCCTCCTTGTCGGCTGGGTCGAGGCTCTGGTCGCCCGCCGCATGGGGGTGCGCGCGCCATGAGCCAGTTCCAGCTTTACCTCGCCATCCTTGCGAGCGGGCTTTGCGCCGCAGCGCTGGGCCTGGCGCTTCTGAGCGGGGTCGAGCCGACGCTGCTGCTGCACGGGTTCCTGGTGTTGGGCGCCCTGTCGCTGTTGCGGCTGTGGCTGCATCCGGCGCTGTGGCTCGATGGGGCGCTCGCGGTCCTCGGCGCTGTCGCGGTGCTTGCGAGCCTGCAGCTTTACTCCGGTCCGCCCGCTTTCCTGTGGTTGGCGCTGGTCGCGACCTGGCTGTGGAGCTGGGTGTTTGTCGAGCGCCTGTCGGACCTGACGGCACCGAGCCTGGGGCAGAATGGCGGCCTGGGCTTGTTGATCCCGCTGACCTTTGGCCTCGCCATTCTCGTGACCTGGGAAGCGATCACGCGCGGCGCTAGCGTGCCGCAGGTGATCCTGCCGCCTCCCTCCCAGATCGGCAGCCGCATCGCCGCAAGCCTGCCGACGCTCTGGACCGATTTCCAGCAAACCTTTCTCAAGGCGGTGCTGGCCGGCTACGCCATTGGCTGTGGGCTGGGCTTCTTGGTGGCCATCCTCATCGACCGCTCGCCGTTCCTTAAATCCGGGTTGTTGCCGCTGGGCAGTTTTGTTTCAGCGCTCCCCATCGTGGGGGTCGCGCCCATCATGGTGATGTGGTTCGGCTTTGACTGGCAGAGCAAGGCGGCCGTGGTCGTGATCATGACCTTCTTTCCCATGCTGGTGAACACCATTGCCGGGCTCAACGCCGCTTCGGCCATCGAGCGCGACCTGATGCGCACCTATGCCGCCAGCTACTGGCAAACGCTGCTCAAGCTGCGCCTCCCGGCGGCGGCTCCCTTCATCTTCAATGCGCTCAAGATCTGTTCGACCCTCGCGCTGATCGGCGCCATCGTGGCCGAGTTCTTCGGCTCGCCCGTCGCGGGCATGGGGTTCCGGATTTCGGCCGAGATCGGGCGCATGAATGTCGACATGGTCTGGGCCGAGATCGCCATGGCGGCGCTCGCCGGCTCGGTTTTTTATGGGGTGGTCGCGCTGGTCGAGCGGGGGATCACGTTTTGGCATCCGTCCATGCGTCGTGCGTGAGGCGGCACAACAGGGGAAAGCAGCATGAACAAGTTCTTGGTCGGGGCTTTGGCAGGGGCTATTTCGCTCGCCTCCGCACATGCGGGATATGCGCAGGACAATAACGTGACCCTCCAGCTCAAATGGGTCACCCAGGGTCAGTTCGCCGGCTATTATGTTGCGGCGGCAAAGGGCTTTTACGAGGAAGAAGGGCTTGATGTGGAGATCAAGCCCGGCGGCCCCGATATCGCCCCCGAACAGGTGATTGCCGGCGGCGGCGCCGATGTGATCACCACCTGGATGGCGGCGGGGCTCGCAGCGCGCGAGCGCGGCGTGCCGCTGGTCAACATCGCCCAGCCCTTTGCGTCCTCGGGCCTGATGCTGACCTGCCGCAAGGATGCGGGGGTCGAGACCACCGACGACTTTCCCGGCAAGACGCTGGGCGTCTGGTTCTTTGGCAATGAATATCCATTTTACGCCTGGATGGCCAAGCTGGGCCTCGCCACCGATGGCAGCGAAGGGGGCGTCGAAGTGCTCCGCCAGGCCTTCAATGTCGATCCGCTGATCCAGAACCAGGCGGCCTGCATCTCCACCATGACCTATAACGAATTTGGCCAGGTGCTCCGGGCGGGCCTCACCGAAGACGATCTGACGGTCTTCAACTATCGCAACGAAGGCGTCGGCATGCTCGAGGACGGGCTCTATGTGCTCGAGGAGAATCTCGCGGATCCCGCTTTTGTCGAGAAGATGACCAAATTCGTGCGCGCCTCGATGAAGGGCTGGGAATATGCCCGCGCCAACCCCGAAGAAGCCGCCCAGATCGTCGTGGACAACGACATGACGGGCTCGATGACCGTGGAAGACCAGCTCTACCAGGTCACCGAGGTCAACAAGCTGACCGAAGGCTCGACCGGCGCCCTCGATGAAGCCGCCTATCAGCAAACCGTCGATACGCTGCTTTCGGCCGTGTCGCCTGACAATCCGGCCATCACCAAGGCCCCCGAAGGCGCCTTCAGCCATGTCGTGACCGACGGGCTCTAGTGGCTCGACATCGTTGAACGCCAGAGGGCGGGAGCAATCCCGCCCTTTTTCATGCCGCGATTTGCCGCTCTTTTGTGCGCTTTTGTACAAATTGTGGGCACTATCTGGAACGAAAAGCAGTAGCTCACGGTTGAGTGATCATCGCGTCAAACGCCTGAGGACTCCATCATGAACTCCATCATTTATCTCGTCGGTCTTGTTGTGGTCGTCCTGGCCATCCTGTCTTTTCTTGGCCTCAGCTAAGGGAAGCGGCAGCTTTCTTCCGTTTCCCCCCGCGAAAGGCTCATCATGACCATAGAATCTACTCTGGGTGTAACCCGCGTAGCCACAACCGCTTCGGATGGCGACCAGTCCTCCTATGTTGACTGGCCCGCCATCATTGCAGGTATTGTGCTCGCTTCGGCAATTTCCGTCGTCTTCATCAGCTTCGGATCGGCAATTGGGCTGAACTTCCTCGACTTCAATGCACGCGAAGGCGCCTCGCCGATCTTCATCGCCATCGTGGCGGCCAGCTGGTTCTTGTGGGTACAGGTGTCGAGCTTCATGGCTGGCGGGTACCTCACCGGTCGTTTGCGCCGCCGCTATCACGACGCCACCGAGCACGAGAGTGATGTGCGCGATGGTGCCCATGGCCTGCTGGTTTGGGCCGGCGCCGTTGTGGTTGGCACTGTTCTGGCCGTGAGCGGCATTGGCGCTGCTGTAAATACAGCGGGTGCCGCACTTTCCACTGCAACCCAGGCTACCGCCAATGTGGCGGGCGGCGCAGCTGAAGCAGTTGATCCAAACGCTTATTTCATCGACACTCTGTTCCGCTCGCAGCAGCCGACCAATCCCGAAGCCGCACGAGCCGAAGCGGGCCGCATCTTCGCGCAGGCCGCTTTGGGCGATGGTACAGTGGTGGAAGAGGACCGCACCTACTTGGCCAATGTCGTTGCCGCCAATACCGGGCTGACGCCAGAAGAAGCCAATGCCCGCGTCGATCAGGTGATCGGCAATATCGAGCAGGCCCGTCAGGATGCGCTGGAAACCGCGCGTACCGCGCGCAATACCGGCATCCTTGGTGCATTCCTTTTGGCTGCATCGCTGCTGATTTCGGCTATCGGCGCCTTCTGGGCCGCCCAGAAGGGTGGCAATCACCGGGACGAGAACAGCGTGTTTGCTGAAGTGTTCCGCCGCTTCTAAGCGTCACTGGAAAGGAAAACATCATGTTGCGTGGTTTGGGTCTCTGGCTCCTCGGTGTGCCGATCTGGTTGATCATCATCATCGTACTCTTCTTGAACTAACAGAAATGGGCGGGGAGCAATCCCCGCCCATTTTTGTGTTGTCTGCAAAGCGGAAAAGACTCAGGCCTGGATGGCCGCCGCCACAATCACGCGGGCGCCCGGGGAATTGTCGGCGATTTCCATGGATCCACCGAGGCGCTGCACCAGGCTCGCCAACATGCGCGAGCCGAACCCCGTGCCTTCGGTCACCCCGCTATAACCGCGTCCGCTATCGGCAACGATCAGGCGAAGCATGTCACGGTGCTGCTGCAGGCTGATGAGCAGCGGGCCGGGTTCACCGCCATAGGCATATTTGGTGACATTGGTCACGAGCTCGTTCACGATGAGGCCGACGCTGACCGCCCGATCGGTGCTGATCAGCATGGGGACAAGATCCAAAGTCACCTGTCGGCGCCAGCGCTCGTCCATGGATTTCAGCAACTCATCGACCAACTCGGTAAGATAGCGCGACAAGTCGATAATCTCGACACTGTCATCCTGGTAAAGGCGCCGGTGCGCCAGCCCGACCGCCGATAAGCGGCTCTCCGCCTGCGCCAAGTGTGCGCGCACTTCTTCGCCAGCATTGCGCCCCTGCATGCGCAAGAAGGCGCCCACAAGCGCCAAACTGTTCTGGACGCGGTGATTGACCTCGCGCAACAAGAAATCCTTCTGCCGGATGAGGCTTTCATTCTCGTTGAGGGTCGTGGTCAGCTCGCGGTTAAGCTGCTTGATGCGACTGTTGTTGCGCGCCTCGGTCATCAAGCGAACAACGCGGGACGCGGACTCCGTCTGCGCCAATGTCCAGGGCCGTGAGCGGCCGCGCACGCTTTCGGACCATGCTTCGAATGAAGCGCGCGGCTTAAGCACCGCCCCCGGCTCGTGCGGCACGTCCTTGTGCGGGTTGCCGGCCCATTTGACAGTCTGCAACTGTTCGGCCCGGAACCACATCAGAATCGTGGGTACCTCGGTTGACATCGTGACGGCGAGGAGCCCGCTGGCACTCTCCTGAAACGCCGCGGCTGCGGGATAGTCCTTGCTCAGTTCACGGCTGGCGACCGGCTTGAGGGATCCGGGATGGCGCACATGTTCCGCCAATTGGCGCACATCTGCTGGGTCGGGACAATTGCAGGCGCGAAACAGCTCGCCCCCCTGAACGGCGGCAAAGCCATCGGCTTGCAACAAAGCGGCGAGTTCTTCGCCGGATCGCGCAAAGAACTCTACGAGGGAGCTGTCAGTGCCGAGGCGGGCGAGGATGGCGTCTTCCTGCGCGCGCAGCGCAATCCGCTCGCGATACAACTCGCCCTCGTCACGCGCCTTGACTTGGCGAGCGAGACTGGTTGCCATGGCCTGACATGCGAGCCTTGTGGTCAGCGATAATTCGCGCGGTTGGTGGTGATGGCAGGCTATGAGCCCCCACAAAACGCCATCAACCACGATGGACATGGAGGCCGAAGCGCCCACCTCCATGTTCTTGAGGTACTGGATATGGATCGGCGACACACTGCGCAGCGTCGAGTCACTGAGATCAATCGACGTCAGGTCGCGGCTCGCGCTGACGATCGGGGCCGGCTCATACTGCACATCGGCGATGACGCGAACCTTGTTGCGCACATAAAGCGCCCGCGCCTGGCGCGGGATGTCCGTGGCGGGGAAATGATGGTTCATGAAGCTAGAAGAGCGATCGCTGATGCTTTCGCCCAGCACCACGCCCGCCTCGTCATCGATGAAGCGGTAAACCATTACCCGGCTATAGCCGGTGAGGCGCTGGAAAATGCCCGCGGCTCGGTTGGACAGGTCCGCCAGGGTGGTCGAGCGCTCCAAGGTGGCGCCCAGTGTCTCCAACTGCGCCAGGAATTGCGCGTCAAGATCCGCGTTTTCGTCGGGGTCGGTGAGTTCAACCACCAGATGCCCACCACTGCGATAAGCGACGCCATCACGCGCTCGTCCACCAAACTGCAGGCGGCCAAGCACCAGCAAGCCGGAAGCCGGGATCTTGCCGACAAGCGCTTGCACGTTGAGCCCCGTGAGCTCAGCCAACGGAAGCCCAAGGATTGGGGCAGAACCGTCCGGTCCGGCAAAACCTTCAACAATGCCGCTATCGGCATCAGCAATCAGCATTGTGCCATAGGGCTGGATGGATCCGGGAATATGGATCGGCTCCAGGTCGCAATTGGTCAGGTCAACGGTCTTAGGCTCTGGCAAAGACAGGCTCCGAATGGATCGACAGAGCCAGTTGAAACACGGCCCCTGCGGCATGCAATGCTGCGGAATGGTCAAGCTCAGCAGTTCCGAGCAAGGCCACGAACCGCTTCCAGCGCCCCGGATCGTCCGTTTGCGCCGCCAGATGCCGTGCTCCGAAATGCTCGCTTAGTCCAAGCTGTTGTGCCCGCGCAAAAAGGATGCGCGCACCCACGCCCGAGCCCTCCAGCACATAAAGTGCCCCGAGGGCAGAAGCAAACCCCAAGGGAAGCTCAAGGATGGGGGCGCTTGGAAGATCAGCTTGCCTCAGATCCTTCAGGTCGGCGCGGAGAGGACCCGCCAGGTCCTGCACCGACCATTCTGGCCGGCCTCGGACGGTCGGCTCCACCGCGGCGCGGAACCGGTAGGAGCGGATAACAAAGGCCCGATAATCGTCCAAGCTTTCGAATTGGCCCACAATATTGTCGAGGCGCGTATGCACGGCTTGAGTATGCAATCGCAGTGCGCTGCGCAGGCTAGTGTCGGCCAACCGGTCAGTCTCCTACCGCTTCCGCTTGCTGCGCCAGGGCATGTGTGGCGCGGACGGGGTGCAATCCACTTTAGCAGCAAGTCACGCGGTTCAAAGCGCTGCAGCCGAAGGCAGACCTTCATATGTGCGCAGTTTGAGCGATAAGCGCATCCTGCCGCAAGTGGCACAGCACCCGCAAAGCAGAGAGCTGACTGGAGAGAGCTGAATTTGCGGTGACTGTGGCGCATCTGCGCCGCAATCACCTTGCGCTCGGGGGATTAGCGAGGGGTGGGTGGGGCAGGTTGCCGACGACCATCACCCTGGCGGGATCGCACCAAGGCATAAGCCAAGCTCAACACCGCACCGGTAACCGCGACTTTGCGGATCAAGCCGGGCATGTTGTGGGCGACTTCAGATTTGATGCCCATTTCCGCCGGGATATTGGGCACTCGGCCGGCCAGCAGGTCGGCCGCTACGCCTTCAACCACGTTGATGCGGTCCGCTGCCAACAGGATCAGCCAATGGCTCCATTTACCTTCGCTGCTCTTGAACGCCTGCCGACGGAGCGCCCCACTGACGCCGCTGGGCGGAGTAGAGGTGCCAAATACGGCGGTACGCCGATTATGCTCGGTTGAACGGAGCACCTCGACAGTTTCTGGCTGCAAGGCTGGTCGTGGCCAATCCAGCCCACCCTTGCTGTCCTTGGAAATGTCGCGCATCGGGTAGGTTGGATTGTTGGCCGGGTCGGCATCCACACCCCAGCCGACCACCTGGGTCGGATCAATCCGCTGCTGGGCCGCCAGGGCTTCAGGCGACATTGATTGAGGAAGGGACGAGGACGGGCTTGATGCAACCATCGAGCTTGGCAGAGAAGATGTGGTAGGCATCGGAGACCTCCTCGAGCGGCACTTTGTGGGTGATAAGGGCTTTGGGGTTGATGCGGCCGGCCTGCACATGCTCGATCAGCCGCGGCAGGAGGCGCTTCACCGAAGCCTGGTTGGCGCGAATGGTGATGCCTTTGTTGACGACATTGCCGATCGGCACCAAATTCCCGGTTGGGCCATAAACTCCGACAATTGAAACGATCCCGCCCTTTTTGACCGAGTTGATCGCCCAGTGCAGCGCGGTCGCGGCACCCGCTTCAAGCTTGAGCTTGGTGCCGAGCAGGGTGTGCAATGCACTTCCTGCTGCGTCTCCGCCCACCGCATCGATGCAGACGTCAGCGCCGAGGGAGTCGGTGATCTTCTTGAGGAAATAAACCGGATCTTCGATGGAGCGGAAATTGTAGACCTCGGCCGGACCGTACTGGCGCGCGAAATCAAGCCGGTATTCGAGATGGTCAATGACGATCACACGTCCGGCCCCAAACAGCCACGCGCACCGGGCGGCCATGATGCCAACCGGGCCGGCCCCGAACACCACCACCGTGTCACCGCGCTGGATGCCGCCCATTTCGGCGGCCTGGTAGCCGGTGGGCACCACATCGGTCAGCAGCACCGCATCATCGAGATCCATGCCGGCCGGGATCTTGGTTGGCCCCACATCGGCATAGGGAACGCGCACATATTCGGCCTGCCCGCCATCATAGCCACCAGCGGTGTGGGAATAGCCGAAGATGCCGCCCACGGCAGTCGCCTGACTGTTGGACTCGTGGCAATTGCCAAACAGACCCTGTTGGCAGAAGTGGCATTTGCCGCAGGCAATATTGAAGGGCACGATCACATGGTCACCCACGGCGAGGTTGCGAACCTCCGAGCCGACCTCGACAACAATGCCGGTAAACTCATGCCCGAAGGTCATGCCGATCCGGGTGTCGGGCACCATGCCGTGGTAAAGATGCAGGTCCGAGCCGCAGATGCATGAGCGCGTCACCCGCACGATCGCATCTTCCGGATGGAGGATCTCGGGCATCGGCTTTTGCTCGGCCCGCACCCGATAGGGCCCTCGATAATCCATCGCCAGCATGCGCATCTCCTTGCAATAGCTTGGGTTGAATGCTGAGGATGCCTGCGGCGTTCCCCTTTCCCAGGGACCCGCTAACCTAGGTGCCGGTTCCCCTTGGTCGGCACCTTTCACTCAATCGTGTGCCTAGATCGAGGGGACAGCTCCCACGATGCGGAGGGACTGGCCTTCATAGCCATCGAGACCGATGAAGAGTTCGCCCGATTCCGGCAAATCCCCAAAGATCGTGCCATGTAACATGTCGATCACGGGTCCGGTCTGGGCATGCTCCAGGGTGATGGTTTCCTCGACCCGATCTGGCCCAAAATTGAGCGCAGTCACCTGCAGCCCGCGTTGATCGGGCAGTTCATGCACCATCACGAGCAGGCTGTTGTTCTGCACGTCTGGAATGGCGATCTGCTTGGCCGCGAAGAGACCATGCGCCTGGCGCACAGCCAGCAGGTGCTTGAGCTCGTTGGCAAAGGACTTTGGATCTTCCAGCTGCTGATTAAGTGGACCGTAGAGCATACGCGCCCTGGGCAGCCCCGCGCTGGAGTGCTCGGCGCCCGGATTGACGTCGATCAGATCATAGGCGCCGCGCTCGATCCAACGCGTGTCGCCTTCGCTGGTGAGTTCACTCACCGATTCCGCCGGAAGCGGCAGGGCGCCGACCAAATCCCATCCCGACAGGGCGAAAACGCCGGGTTGGTAGGCGTTGTACATGACCAGCAGCAGGTGGATACGCTTGATCAGCTCCTTTTGCTCGGGCGTTATCGCACCGAGATCGCGGATGCCGAGCGCAGCGGTGATCACGCTAATAGTGGTGCAGGCGACGCCATTGGCCACAAAGCGCAGATTATAGGGTGCGGCTTCGCCCGTAAGCTTGAGGTAAAGGGTGTCGCGCAGATGCTCGCGCAGCAAGGACCCTGGCCAGGTCTGGCCTTCGAACACATAAGTGTCGTTGGCATGCTTGGTCCAGAAATGCACCAGTTCGAGCGTCAGCTCGTCATGGTTCTGCAGCGCGTGGATCAGCGAAGCTGGATCAATGCCAAATTCATGGACCGTGCGCAGCATCAGCCGCAGAAATTCCGTGCTGCCGGTCAGGACTGCGTGGTGGTAGGCGGGGCGGGTGATGAAGTCGTAGCTGAGATCAGCGCCTCCCTTTGACATTTCGGCGATGTCATCGACGGTCAGGTTGAGCTCCTGAAAGGAAAAGCCACCTGCTTTGCGCACCATGCCGGCAATGAGTTGGTTGCCAACAAGGGAAAGCGGATGGCCCTCGGACCAAGCCGTCTCGTTCTGCTGAACCTCCACACCAAGGAAGCCGTTCGCATCCAGCCGCAAGCCGCGCGCACCCAGAATATCGAGTGAATGCAGTGCGTCCCCGACAATCATTTGTGGGGCGGCAAAGGTTGGATCGAGCCAGTTGAGCGAAGGCTGGCCTTCCTTGAAATAGTGCAGATAAACCCAGCGCCGCGCTACGCCATCCACGCCCACGATCACGTCGGTGGCGCTCCAGTCGGTTTCCTTGACCCCTGGCTCGAAAAAGATCACGCGCCGGAGCTGGCCAACAATATAGCCCTTGCTCTTGAGTGCATCGACGCAGGAGGGGGACATATTGGCGGCGCGGCGACCCTCGGGAATATCGGGCAGCAGGTGCCAGTCTTCCTCGGGGATTTCCACCATGTGGTAGAGGCCGGGATAATCCCCATAGAACATTTCGGCCAAGCGGAAATCGGCGCCCTTGCCAGTATGGGCGGGGATGATGTCATCGATAACGATGGAATTGTAGGCGGCTGCCACCCGGCTCATGGCCACGAATTCGTCGAGCGTACCAAATTGCGGATCGATCTCGAAGCTGATGCGGTCGAAATTGCCGTCGACGGTTGGCGTCTTGACGCCGTCCCGAATGCCGCCGGCTTCCTTCATCGGGCCGGTATGTACGCCTTGCACGCCGATGGCTGCGAGCGACCGCCACAGCTCGGGATCGCCGAGCGTCGCCAATACGCTCTCGCCTTCGCGGGTGACGATCGCGGCGGGATAGGCGGTGAACCAGACCGAGGCCAACGCCGAAGCCGCGCGTGGCCGCGCTTCTGCATACGGATTGCGCCAGAACCGCCCTTGACCAGCATAGCGGCTGGCAAGCTTGCGGGCATTGTTGAGCATGGACTGTTCTAAGAGCCAGTCGATGTATTGCGGATCCGGTTTGTCCATATCTGGCCTGTTCGCTGGTCGGGCAATGATCTAGTGCGGGTTATGCTGTATGTCGGCTGAGCCTGAACGCTTCGGTCAAGCCGTCGTTGCCTTGATCTGGCAGAAAGCCACTAGCCTACCCTTCTCAGCGGCTCGACAAGGCTCCAGGCATCGGGGTCCTCGGCAAGTTCCTCAATGGTCGTCGCGTACTTTCGCCGCCAGTTAGGGTGCTCGGTGGAGGTGCCGGGCACATTGACCGGGGCGATGTCACCGGCCATGTCATCAAGTTGCGTGACCAGCAGCATCGACTTGGTCATGCCGAGAAACTGGTGAGCTTCACGGGCAAAGAGCTTAGCTGGGACATCAGCTATCTCCGGCGCTGGGCTGAACAATCCAGCCTGCGTGAAGGCCTCGAGGATGTTTAAGCGCTCCCGGTCGCGCCTTTCTTGCTGGCTGCGCGTTTCCTCCTCGGTTCCATAAAGCCCCAAGCTGTCCTTCAAAGTGATGTCGTTCCCTTCCCACCACGCCTCAAGCGTCGGCAGATCGTGACTGCCGGTCACCGCCAGCGCCAGTTCGGGGTATTGGTCCGGCGGCACAAACTTGCCGGTTTGGAAATCCTGCTCAAAAAACAGCACGCGGTAGGACAAGATGTTGGCAGCGGCGAGTTGTTCGCGGAAGCCGGGCGGCACGGTGCCGAGATCTTCCCCGACAACCAGGCATTGCTGCCGCTGGGATTCCAGCGCCAAAACCCCAATCAGATCATCGAGGGGAAAGCTCACATAAGCGCCTTCCGCTGAACTCTTGCCCTCGGGGATGCAATAAAGACGGGCAAGGCCCATCACATGGTCGATTCGCAGGCCGCCGGCATGGGCCATGTTGGAGCGGATCAACTCGGTAAAGCTTTTATAGCCTTCGCTCTTAAGCGCAATTGGATCAAATGGCGGCAGGCCCCAATTCTGCCCGGCGGGATTGAAGATATCGGGCGGAGCGCCCACCAAGGTGCTCTGCAGGAAGGCGGGCGGATTTGCCCAGGTTTCCGCACCGGAGCGATCACATCCCACCGCCAGGTCTCGATAAAGGCCGATAGCCATGCCCTGCCGGCGGGCTTCCTCGGCTGCCCTCGCTAGCTGTTCATCGGCGAGGAACTGGAGATAGATCTGGAAGTCCAATTCAGCCTCGTGCTCGCGTGCGAACTGCATTTGTGCTGGCGAGCCGGCGATCTGCATGTCGGTCGGCCAGTCCTGCCAGCTGGCTTGCGACGGGTTCTCGCTGGCAAAATGTTGTCGCATGACCTGAAACAAGGCTACGCGTTCAAGGCTTTCGCCCTTTTCTGCGCGGAAGGCGCCCATCGCGTTTTTGCGCTCGGCACTGCCTGCTTTCGTGAAGCTCTCAAAGACGAGCTGCAGTGCCTCGAGCTTAAGCGCGGTTACTGCAGTGTAATCGACCAGCTTTGTGGCGCGGCAGTCGCCCAGGCGCCGCTGGAAATCGGCCGATTCCACCAAGGTTTGCGCCGCTTCGGACTGGCCGAACTCAGGCACCGCCAGCACGTCGATATAAAGGGGGTTCAGATAAAGCCGCGTTGCGGGTGAATAAGGGCTTGCAGCTTCAGGATCGTCCAAGAACATCTGGTGCAGGGGGTTGAGCCCGATCACGGCACAACCGCGAGGTCCAGCGACCTTGATCAGCTCTTGCAAGTCTGAAAAATCGCCGATGCCCCAGTTTGCGGCTGAACGCAGCAGATAAAGCTGCACAGCAATACCCCAATAACCCGTCGCCGTTTTTGGGGGCAACCAGCAGCGACCGGGGCTGACGATGAGGTTTGCCTCCGCACTTATTTCTGGAAGTTGCAAGCGGTGGTATCCGAATGGCAGGTCGGGAATGCGCAAGCTGACCTTGCCCTGGCGCGAAGCAGCGAAGGAATCGGCGACGCCGCTGATCTCCTTCCCGTCCTCCAGCACGACTTGCCAAGCGAGCTGGTCAGTGCCGGCCGGGAGCTTGACCTCGAGCGCGCACACGCCGTCTTGCGGCGTTACGACAATGCTGGCGGGGAGGGGGCGTGCGGCGGCTTCGTGATCGAATTGCTCAAGTGCGGTCTGGGCTTCAGCCTCATCGGCGACTGAAACGCCCATGCTCGCGAGCAGAAGCTGAATTGTTGCCGCGGATACCGATATGTGGCGCCCTAGCGCGTCCTCGAATTGCACCCCGATGCCGTAACGCTGTGCGAGTTGTTCCAGCGCAGACCGCGCTTCGTGATGGTCGTTGGACATCGGTTCTCCTCATCGACGTACAGGACGTCGGGCAGCAACAAACTACCTAGCGTCCTCTACGGCTACGGCAATCTGCCAGCGGCGCGTTTGTTCCTCACCGACCACCTGCAGTGGTTAGGTCCGGGTCCACCCGCGGTCAGCGGGTTTTGCCGTAGGCGTCACTAAACTTCTGACAAGAAAGCGAAACTAAACCACAGATTGAAGCATTTGGTCCGCAATCATGCCGGAAGTGGGGACATCATGCTGCTCGACAATAAAAAGGCTAAGCCCAGCAAGGCTCGAGTGGCAACCGCTCAGCCGGTGAGCGCTCCCCGACAGGTGGATGCCGGCGATCAGGAATTGTTCCGGCTGGCTGCCAACCGGGTAGCCATCGAAGGGATCGTGCCCGAGATTGATGGCGGCCGTTTCCCCGCCAAGAGCGTGGTGGGCGAAGAGGTGGTGATCGAGGCTGATATTTTCAGCGATGGTCATGACACGATCGACGCGGCCCTGCTGTATCGCCCGGCGGGAACCGAAGCCTGGTTTGAACAGCCCATGGAGTTCGTCGAGAACGACCGCTGGCGCACGACGATCGCCTTTCCCGAGAACCGGTTGTACGAGTTCACCCTTGCCGGCTGGCGGGACCTTTATGGCAGCTGGCGCAAGGAGATCGCCAAAAAGCACGCTGCGGGCATTGATGTCAGCCTGGAACTTGAGGAGGGGCGTCGCCTGCTCGATGTCGCACAGCGCTCAGACCGGGCCAGCGATGCTGAAAGGCGGGAACTGTCCGGCGTGTTGGTGGCATACACAGCGCTGCAGAACAATCCCGAGCGCCTGGCGCTATTGAGTTCCGATGCTGTGGCCGACGTGATGCAGCGCGCCGCTGCGCGAACCAATTTCAGCCAGTATGAGCGCGTGCTCGAGATCTTCGTTGATCGCAAGGTCGCTGCGTTCGGCGCTTGGTATGAGCTCTTTCCGCGCTCGCAGTCGGGCAGTCCGGACCGGCACGGTACCTTTGACGATGTGATCGCGCGGCTACCCTATATCCGCGATCTGGGCTTTGACGTGCTGTACTTCCCGCCCATCCACCCGATCGGGCAAACCAACAAGAAGGGCAAGAACAATAGCCTGAGTGCGACCGTCGAGGACCCCGGCAGCCCCTATGCCATTGGATCGGCGGATGGCGGTCATGAGGCAATCGAGCCCAAGCTTGGCACGTTCGAGGATTTCGACCGGCTGGTTGCAGCTGCCGCCGAGTATGATCTTGAGATCGCGCTCGATTTCGCCATCCAGTGTTCCCCCGATCACCCCTGGATCAAGTCGCATCCCGAATGGTTCGACTGGCGTCCGGACGGCTCGATCAAATATGCCGAGAACCCGCCCAAGAAGTACGAGGACATCGTCAACGTCCACTTCTATCGCGATGCGATTCCAAGCCTCTGGCATGAGCTGCGCGACATCGTGCTGCTTTGGGTGGATCATGGCGTCCGCATCTTTCGCGTCGACAATCCCCACACCAAGCCCTTCCCGTTCTGGGAATGGCTTATCGCCGAGGTGCGCGCCAAGGATCCAGGCGTCATCTTCCTTTCGGAAGCTTTCACCCGCCCCAAGGTGATGAAGCGGCTGGCCAAGGTCGGCTTCAGCCAGAGCTATTCATATTTCACCTGGCGCAATGTGAAGTGGGAGCTCGAGCAATATCTCACCGAGCTAACCCAGGAGGAGTGCCGCCATTATATGCGGCCCAATTTCTTCACCACCACCCACGACATCAACCCCCGCTATCTGCAGGGAAGCGGCCGGCCGGGTTTCCAGACCCGGCTGATCCTGGGCGCGACGCTGGGGGCCAGCTACGGCGTATATAACGGTTTTGAGATCTGCGAGTCCGAGCCGGTTCCGGGCAAGGAGGAGTATCTCAACTCCGAGAAATACGAGATCCGCGCCTGGGACTTCGACAAGCCTGACAACATCAAATGGGACATTGCCTTCATCAACCGGCTGCGCCGCGAGCACAAGGCGCTCCAGGAGTTTACGAGCCTGGCTTTCTATAACGCCTGGAACGACAACATCCTGTGTTACGGCAAGCGCACCGCCGACCGTTCGGACTTCCTGCTGTTCCATGTGTGCCTTGACCCGCACAACCAGCAGGGCGCCGATTTCGAGTTGCCGCTATGGGAATTCGGCCTTCCCGACGATGCCTCGATCGAGGTCGAGGACATGGTAACGGGGCATCACTTCACCTGGCACGGCAAGTACCAGCACATCCATCTTGATCCATTCTACAAGCCATACGCCATCTGGCGTCTGATCGCGCCGGGGGCACCGCGATGAACGCCCCGACAGCGCCGATGGCTTCGCCCATTCCCACGCTCTTTTCCCCCGATGGGCAACTGGTTTCGGCCATCACCGGCGAGGGCAAGACACAGCTTGAATCCGTGACCCTGCCGGCATTCCTGCCGTTCCAGCGTTGGTTCGGCGCCAAGGATAGCACGATCACTGGCGTCAGCCTTTCCCCGCTGGGGGAACTCGAGCCCGGCGCTCACGCCCTGGTTGCCGCCGATGTTGCCGTCGGGGGAGAAACGCAGCGCTACCTGCTGCCGCTTTCAGCAGTGTGGAGCGATTTGGGCCGGGGTAGTGCCGGCTCGGCCGCACCCCCGGTGCTCGCTAATATCAACAGCGACTCCAGGTCCGGTGTGCTGATCGATGGTGCGCTTGACGGCGGCTTTGCCAAGGCATTGCTGCAAGCCTTACGCGAGCAGAACATCATGAGCACGGCAACTGGGGAGGTCGTGTTTTCCGCAAGCGAAACCTTACAGGCCAGCGGCGATGTCGGCGAGCCACGGCCGCTCGGCGCGGAGCAAAGCAATGTTTCGATCGCGTTTGGTAACACCATCATCCTCAAGCTCTACCGCCGGTTGCGCTCGGGTGAGCAGCCCGATGTTGAAGTGGCGCGGTTCCTGACCGCTGTCGGACAGTTTGCCAATACGCCTGAATTCCTGGGCGAAATCCAACATCGTCCGACTTCGGGTGAGGCAACGACGCTCGCCGCCGTGTTCGCCTATGTCCCCAACCAGGGTGACGCCTGGGCGGCGGTAACCAATGCCTTGACCGAGAGCCTGTTGGACGGCGCGGCTGACGACGGCAACTGGATCGGCGCTATCCTGGGGCAGCGCACGGCGGAAATGCACAAAGCCTTCGCCGTGGATACAAACGAGGCCGATTTCCGTGTCGAGCAGTTGGCCGGATCTGACATTACCGGTTGGGCCGCCGAAGCGGTCGCCGAAGCACACGATCTTCTCGACCGTCTCGAGCAGAACCTGCCCAGCCTCCCGGGCGCGGCCCGCGCGATAGCCGAGGAGATTCTCAGCAAGCGCGAACTGCTGATCGAGCGCATCGAGGCTGGCTCAGAGATGGCACCCTCGGGTGGGCGCTCGCGCATTCACGGCGATTACCATCTCGGCCAGGTCCTGGTGACCGGGCGCGACGTGATGATCATCGATTTTGAAGGCGAGCCCAAGCGCAGCCTGCCCGAGCGCCGGGCAAAGTCATCCCCCCTGCGTGATGTCGCCGGCATGCTGCGCTCGTTCCATTACGCCGCCTGGACTGCCCTCAGCCGCTACCAAGCCGAAACGGGCAGCCTGCCTGATGGGGTGCGGACACGGGTCGAGGATTGGCGCCGCGGCATCAGCGCTGACTTCGTCGCGGCATACGAAACCAGCGTGGCTGGTGCCTCGAGCTTTCCGCCCGACCCAGCCCTGGCCAAGGCTTTGACTGAAATGTTCCTGCTGCAAAAGGCTATCTACGAGGTTGGCTACGAGTTGGCGAACCGGCCCGCCTGGGTGGAAATTCCCCTCAGTGGCATCCAAGACCTCCTGAGTGAAGGCTGAACCCGTGGACAATCCGATGAACCAAGACACTGCGCGGCCGTCAGCCTATCCTGGCGATGTCGAAGCGATCGTGCGGGGGCGGCATGGTAATCCCTTTGCCACGCTGGGCATGCAGGGAGGCGATAGCGAGCCCCTTGCCGTCAATGTCTTTGCCCCCCAGGCCGGGCAAGTTGAGGTGGTGGATAGCGCTACTGGCGAGAAGGTCGCCAAGCTCGAACGCATCCACCCTGAAGGGTTCTTTTCGGGGTTCATCGCGGACCGCAACGAACGCTTTGCTTATCGGCTTGCCATGTCGGCCGGCGAATTTGCCTGGGAAGCCGAAGACCCCTATCGCTTCCCGCCCATCCTGGGTGAGATGGACGAATACCTGCTGGGCGAAGGGCGCCATTTCCGCCTCTACGAAAGACTGGGGGCCCATCCAACAGTTCTGGAAGGGATAGACGGGGTTGCCTTCGCCGTTTGGGCGCCCAATGCCTCGCGCGTCAGCGTCGTGGGTGAGTTCAACGCCTGGGACGGGCGACGCCACCCCATGCGCAAGCGCATCGGCGTCGGAATCTGGGAACTGTTTATCCCGGGTCTGGAGAAGGGCGCCGTCTACAAATACGAGATCATCGGTGCTCATGGCGAGCGGCTGCCGCTCAAGGCCGACCCGCTGTCCTTTTACCAGGAGCATCCACCCGCGACTGCTTCGGTCGTGCACGGCCTGCCCGAACATGACTGGCAGGACGGCGAGTGGATGGGCAACCGCGCGGGGCGTCAGGATTTATCGGCCCCGATGTCGATCTACGAGATGCATCTGGGCTCCTGGCGAACGGGAGGGGACGGCGAGGCGCTCGACTACGACGCCATTGCCGACCAGCTCGCTGACTACCTGACCGATATGGGCTTTACCCATGTTGAACTGATGCCGGTCACCGAGCATCCATTTGGCGGATCCTGGGGGTACCAACCTGTGGGCCTGTTCGCCCCCACGAGCCGCTTTGGCACGCCGGAAGGTTTTGCGCGCTTCGTGGACCGTTTGCATGCGGCCGGCATTGGCGTCTTGATGGATTGGGTACCCGCACATTTCCCGTCCGACGCCCATGGCCTCGTCCGGTTCGACGGCACCGCGCTTTACGAGCATGAAGATCCCCGGCTGGGCTTTCATCGCGACTGGAATACGCTGATCTACAATTTCGGCCGCAACGAGGTGGCCAATTTCCTTGAGGCCAGTGCTTTGTTCTGGCTCGACCGCTACCATATCGATGGTCTGCGCGTGGATGCGGTCGCATCCATGCTTTACCTCGATTATTCCCGCGAGGCGGGCGAATGGATTCCCAACAAGTTCGGCGGAAACGAAAATCTCGAAGCCATCGCCTTTCTCAAGGAAACCAATACCCGCGCCTATGAGCTCAACCCGGGCTCGCAGACCATTGCCGAGGAATCCACCGCTTTTCCCAAGGTCAGCCGCCCCATTTATGACGGGGGCCTCGGCTTTGGCTACAAATGGAACATGGGGTGGATGCACGATACGCTCCACTATATGCAGCTCGATCCCATCTATCGCCGGCATCACCAGGGTGAGATGACCTTCGGGCTGCACTACGCCTATACCGAGAACTTCGTGCTGCCGTTGAGCCACGACGAGGTCGTTTACGGCAAGGGGTCACTCCTGGGCAAAATGCCGGGCGACCGCTGGCAGAAATTTGCCAATCTGCGCGCCTATCTTGCCTTTATGTGGACCCACCCGGGCAAGAAGCTCCTGTTCATGGGCGGCGAGTTCGGCCAGGAGCGGGAGTGGAACCACGATCAGTCGCTCGACTGGCATCTGCTCGAAGATCCCATGCACAAGGGCGTGCAGTCGCTGGTGCGGGACCTCAATCATACCTATCGCAACCATCCGGCGCTGCACCAGCTCGATGCCGACCCCGAGGGGTTTGAATGGATCGACGCCAGCGATGCCGAGGGCAGCGTCTTTATCTATCTGCGCAAGGGGCGCGATGGGGTGCCGCCGGTGGTCATTGCCTGCAACATGACGCCGGCAGTGCGCTCCGATTATCGGGTGGGGGTGCCGCAAGGTGGAAGCTGGGGCGAGATTTTGAACTCGGATTCAGAAGTCTATGGCGGCTCCAATGTCGGCAATGGCGGCCATATCAATGCTGAAGACGTCAGCTGGCACGGCCGGCCGGCATCCCTGCGGCTCACCTTGCCGCCGCTCGCCGCCATTCTGCTGACGCCGAACGATCCGCCGGCATAAGAGCCGGCGGGAGTCACACCATCTGGATGGGGGCAGCCTGCGCCGTCAGCGTTGAGACAAAGCGCTTGGTCCGTTCAGAGGCGGGACTGCCGAACACCTGTTGCGCCAGGCCTGCCTCGACGACCTCCCCGGCCTCGATGAACACCACATTGGAGGCTATGGTGGCGGCAAGGCGCAGGTCATGGGTGGCCATCAGCATGGTCGTGCCTTCCCGCGCCAACTGAGCCAGGACCTCCACGACCTCGCCTGCCAGCTGCGGATCGAGCGCGGAAGTGGGCTCGTCGCACAACAAGACCTTCGGGGTGGGCGCAAGGGCACGGGCAATGGCAACGCGTTGCTGCTGCCCGCCCGATAGGCTGGACGGCCAAGCATCTGCCTTTGAAGCCATGCCAACTTTTTCGAGCAGTTCGAGACCGCGCTGACGCGCCTGGTCGGGGGGCCATTTCAGCACGGTCAGCAGTCCCTCCATCACATTTCCCAGCGCGGTAAAATGGGGAAACAGCTGGAAGTTCTGGAACACCATGCCGGTCTTGCGCCGCAGCGCCAGGACGGCTTTGCGTTCCACCTTGATCCCAGGCCCAAAATGGATGACGGCATCATCGATGCGGACATCGCCCGCTTGCGGCATTTCCAGCAGATTGACGCAGCGCAACAATGTGCTCTTGCCACTGCCCGACGGGCCGATCAGCGCTGTAACGCTGCCTTCGGGGACGGCCACGCTGACGCCCTTGAGCACCTCAGCATCGCCAAAGCTCTTGTGGATGTTTTCGAGCGTGATCACGCGCCAGCCTCGATGAAACCGCCATAGCGGGAAAAGCGTCGCTCCACTCTGGCCTGCAGGCTCGACAATACCGAGCTGACAACAAGATAGATCAGGGCCACCTCAACATAAAGAATGAGCGGCTCGTAGCTAGTCGCGACGATGCGCTGGCCGGCGCGGAACAGCTCGGGCACGGTGATGGCGGCCGCCAGCGATGTGTCCTTCACCAGCGAGATAAAGGTGTTGGACAGCGGGGGAATGGCTACCCGCGTTGCCTGGGGCAGGATGGCGCGGCGCATGGCCTGGGGCCAGGTCATGCCGATCGAATAGGCGGCTTCCCACTGCCCCTTGGGCACCGACAGCAGGACGGCCCGGATGATCTCGGACGTATAGGCGCCGACATTGAGGGTGAAGCCGATCAACGCGGCGGGAAACGCATCAAGCACGATGCCGATGCTGGGCAAGCCGTAAAAAATCAGGAACAGCTGCACCAGCAACGGCGTGCCGCGGATGATCCACACATAGAATTTGACCAGTGCGACCACCGGGCGCGGCCCGAACAGCCGGGCGATGGCGGCAAGAAAACCCAGGCTCAGGCCCAAGATAAACGACAGCAGCGTCAGCGGGATGGTGAACAGCAGGCATGCCCAAAGCAGCGAGGGCAGGGAGTCCAGCATCAAGGAAAGCCAGGGCGGCATCGCGGGGTTTCCGTCAACAAAAAAGGACCGGCCGAACCGGGCCGATCCTTTCACACAATATCGGAGAAAGTTTACTGGGAAACGTCTTCGCCGAAATACTTCTGGGAAATTTCGGCATAGGTGCCGTCGGCCTTGATCTCCTCCAGTGCCGCATTGATGGCGGCCAGCAGTTCGGGCCGGTTCTTGGCCAGCAGCACGCCAGAGAAATCGGCATCTTCGGCCTCGGCGACGATCTTCACTTCGGCATCGGGCTGCTGCTTCTTGAAGTCGTAAAAGGAAAGGCTATCATTGATGGTGGCATCGGCACGGCCCTGGGTCACGAGCGCGATCGACTGGTCGAACCCTTCGGTGGGCACCAGCTCAGCGCCATATTGCTGCGCCAGCTTACCGAAATTGCTGGTCAGCGTCTGGGCCGAGCGCTTGCCGGAGAGATCCTCGAAGCTCGTGATGTCGGTATTGTCCTCGCGCACAACCAGCACGGCCTTGGAGGCGATATAGGGCTCGGAGAAGTCGTATTTGGCCTGCCGTTCGGCATTGATGCCGACCTGGTTGATGACAACGTCATAGCGATTGGCGTCGATGCCGGCGATGAGGCCGTCCCAGGGACCTTCCACAAATTGCGGCTCGACCCCAATATGCTCGGCGATGGCCCGGCCGATCTCGACATCAAAGCCCACCAGTTCCCCGCTCGCGTCATGGAAGGTGAAGGGGGCATAGGTGCCTTCGGTGCCGATGCGCAGCGCACCCGCCTGCTTGACCGCATCGAGGTCCGTCTGCGCCCATACCGGCGTGGCCACCGCCATCAAACCGACAGCAACAAGCACTTTAGCGAGCTTCATCTTCTTCTCCTGGCTGGCCGGTTCCTGTTGAGGCCCGGATTTGGTGAGGCAAACTGCGCCCAAGCCCGCCCGGTTTCAACTAGTTGAATGGATGTTTTCTTCCCGAAGCCACGCAGAGTGCTCCCATGCTCCGCTTGGCTCCATGGCTGGTTTTTCGGTGTTCCAGCTGGCGGCTGAAGAACAATTATGTGCCCCGCTGGCGATACTCGGGGGTGTGAAGCGGGCAAGTCAGTTTGTTCGCCCCTGACGCCCGCTTCGGCTCCTAAGCGAAGAGCTTACTTGAGGCTGGCAGTCCAGACATCGAGAGCCTCGTCTCGACGCGGCTGCCAGTCGATGCGATTGGACACGCCATAGAAGTCAGGCTGGAAGTACATAAAGATCCAAGGCGCATCGTCATGGAAGATCTTGAGCATCTCGTCGACGATGCGACGTTCCTCGACCGGGTCACGTAGACCCGACAGGCTGTCCCAACGTGTTTGCCACTCCTGGTTGAACCAGTTGCCGGTATTGACCGGAGCATCGCGCGAGGGGAAAAGCGACATGTCGTAGATGGCACTCCAGGTTGCGCCGCCCTGACCAATGAAGAACATGGGACCCGCGCGGTGCTCGCGCGCCATGGGCGAGAATATCGTCATGTCCATCAGGTCATTGGTGGTTTCGACACCTACATCGCTGAGATACTGCGCCAGAGCCTGCTGCACCTGGCCATCCTGCAGATAGCGACCCTGCGGGCCCTGCATCTGGACGGTGAAGCGCACTCCATCCTCGCCACGCGGATAGCCGGCGGCATCGAGCATGGCTTCGGCTTGGTCGGGGTCATAGGGATAGGGCTCGACCTGAGGATTGCCCAGATTGGCCGGCCCATTGGCCCGCACGCAATCGGTGCTGAGCAATTGCTTGCAGATGGTGGGAACATCCACCGCCATGTTGAGCGCGCGGCGCACTTCCACCTTCTTGAAGGCTTCCCCTACGGGGGTGCCATCGAAAGCGCCCGAGAAATTGAAGCCCGCGAACATGCGGCGGGTGCCGGCCACCGAGACCACCTGCGCCTGGCCTGAATTGTTGACGGTTTCCATCTGGTCAGGCGGGATGTTGACCGCGATGTCGACCTGTCCGGCCAGGAGCTCGGCGGTGCGGGTGCTGGATTCGGGAATGACGCGGAACACCACGTTTTCAAACGGCACTTCACTCAGGGTCCAGTTTTCGTTGCGGGTGAGCACGACGCGGTCGGCGCGCACCCATTCCACGAGCTTGTAGGGACCTGAGGCGACGGGGGAACCGGCCGCTTCCTCCACGCTCATTTTCTCGTAGCTGTCCTTGCAGTGAATTAGGATGCGGGCAGCCATGCCGGGTACGGTTGAGGAGTAGCCCTTGACCTGCAACACGGCAGTGGTCGCGTCTTCGGCGCGCGCACCCACATAGCCGATCGAGGAATAAACAAAGCCGGGCGTATGGCCGATGAACTTGTTGGCCGGATCAGCCGCGCGGGTAAAGGAATAGGCCACGTCCTCGGCGTCAAGCGTTTCCCCGTCCTCGCATTTGAGGCCTGGTCGGATCTTGAAGCTGAGTTCATTGCCCGCTTCGTTCCACTCATAGCTTTCTGCTAAATTAGGTACGATCTCACCTTCGCGGGTGATGCTGAGCAATGTGCCCCATAGCGCCGTGGCCACATTGAGCGAGGCCGATTGGTTGAGCATGTCGGGCTCAAGCGATTCCACATCGACGGACTGTGCGACCACCAGGGTATCGGGGTCTTGCTGAGCAAAGGCAGGCAGGCAAGTCGCAGCCAAGGCGAGGGCGCATAGGCTAACCGTTTTACGCATGCAAAGTCCTTTCAGAGGAGGAGGAGAGGCGTTCCTTTAGCTTGGATACTTGCTGAGCATGCCAGCAGGCAGGATCTGCATAATTGTAGACTGTATTACAAGATATAGATATACAGAGGGCGCCATTGCCTTGCTGTCAAGGGAGGCAGGAGTGCTCGAATGCGGAAATTGTCGGCAAATGAGCACGCGGCGCAGCGCTCCCCAGCACCGATGACCCGGACGGGCATAACAAGTTAAGCAACGGAGAGCCTGCCCATGAGCCATGCCATCACCTTGTCCAGCCCGCCCGATGTGTTCCCCGCCGCCAGCTACGAGCATGTCTCGATCGCAGGCGACTTTGCCTTCGTAGCCGGCCAGGTAGCTCGGGACGAAGCCGGGCAATGGGTCGGCATTGGCGATGCGGGCGCACAGGCAGCGCAGGTATACCGCAATATCGGACGCATCCTCGCCCATATCGGCGCGACCCCGCGTGACGTGGTCAAGATCATGGTGTTTCTCACGGACCGGGCTGACGCACCCGCAGTTACCGCCGAGCGCAAGAAGTTCTTTGGCGAGCATCGTCCACCCCATAGCGGTATCATCATCGGCGGCCTGGGCTCGCCCGAAGTAAAGGTGGAAGTCGAGGTCATCGTCTACCTGCCCAAGGCTAGTTCATAAGCTACGGCACCTTCTGGAGGGCTTGGGGAATCGTCCGATGCCTGACAAACTTGTGTCAGCGCGGCACAATGTTGTAGGAGCGCTAACCCTATCGCGCGGAATGCAGCCTCTGGTGCTGCTGCAAAACTCGTGCATGGACTAGTTTCCCGAAACAGCACCGACTGCGGAGAATGAGCGTGCACGGCGATACAGTCCGGCTGGACCTCCCCCAGCCCAAGCGCATTTCACTCTCGGAAAGCGTCGCCGACACCATTGCCGAGGCCATCGCCACGCGGATCATTTCGCCCGGTGAGCGGATCGTGGAAACTACGCTGGTGGAAAAGCTCGGCGTCAGCCGCGTGCCCATCCGCGAAGCCCTCAAGGTCCTGCATGCTCAGGGGATCATCAGCGGTGGCGGGCATCGCGGCTATCGCGTTGCCGCGTTCGGCGCTGATGTGACGCAGCAGATCATGGAAGTTCGCCTGAGCCTCGAAAGCTTCATGCTGCGCGACGCCATTGATAACTGGCGGCAGGGCAAGGGGAGCCCCGCCGATCTGGAGCCCTGCATCGAGCAGATGCGCGCCTCAGCCAAGGCGGGGAGTCTGCGCAATTCCCTCATCGCCGATCTCGAGTTCCACCGGGTGATCCGTCAGGCAGCCGATAACCCCATCGTTGGCACGCTCTGGGACACCATCGCGCGCCATGTGCTGATCGTCTTCAACTTCGAGCGCTTCCGCGATGAAGACCTGGATGCGATTCCCAAGCAGCACGAAGAGTTTCTCGCCTGGATCAAGGCCGAGGTTGCCAAGCCTGACACCGCCTTTGTCCAAATCCAGACTGCACTCGAAAACCACATGCTGCTCATTGCCCGCACCAAGCGGCAGGCTGCCGTCTCCATCTCTCGCTGAGCCTAGCGCCCCCGAAGTCTGCTGGAGCCGGCGTTTGCCCTGTTGCTAGATTGTATACTGTATGACAAGGTCGGTGGTGTCGGCGCTCGCCGATGCGATCTTCTGGCAACGGCATAGGCTTACATGTACCGAATTGGTGTCGACGTAGGTGGCACGTTCACCGATTTCACCCTGCTCAACGATGCAAGCGGCGAGATCCATTTCTTCAAGACTCCTTCCACCCCGCACGACCCGTCCGAAGCCATCGAGATTGGCCTTCGCGGTGTGCTCGAAGCCAACAAGGTTGCCCCGGCTGATGTGAGCTATCTCGGGCACGGGACAACGGTGGCTACAAATATCGTCATCGAGCGGCGCGGTGCGCGCACGGGGCTCATGACCACCAAGGGCTTCCGCGATGTGCTCGAACTGGGCCGCCAAGCGCGCCCCTCGATCTATGACTATCGCGTGGAAAAACCCCCGGTCCTGATCCCGCGTGACCGCCGCGTCGAAGTGCTCGAACGGGTCGGCCCTGATGGCGAGATCCTGACCGAACTCGATGAGGCCTCTCTGCGCACGGCAGTGCTCCGTCTGGCTGAACTCGGGGTGGAAAGCGTGGCGATCTGCTTTCTGCACAGCTATCGGCGGCCCGAGCATGAAGCAAGCGCCAAGGCCATTGTGCAGCAATTGCTGCCCAATGCTTATGTTACTCTGTCCTCAGAAATCCTGCCCGAATTCCGCGAGTTCGAGCGGATGTCCACCGTGGCGGTCAATGCCTTTGTCGGCCCGAAAATGGGCGCGTATCTCGAGCGCTTCCGCAACCGGGTGCGTGATGTCGGTATCCCCGTGCAGCCCTATACAATCCATTCAAATGGCGGACTGATGTCGGCCGACACGGTATATGCCAATCCGGTCCGGACCTGCGTTTCAGGCCCTGCCGCCGGTGTGGTGGGGGCCGCTGAGATCGGGCGGATCGCCGGGCTTCCCAACCTCATCACCTTCGATGTGGGCGGCACCTCGACCGACGTTTCGCTGATCGATGATGCCACCCCGCTGTTCACCAGCGCGCGGCTGGTGGCCGGCTATCCCGTCAAAACGCCGATGCTCGATATTCATGTGATAGGCGCGGGCGGCGGCTCCATTGCCGCGATCGACGATGCCGGCTCGATGAAGGTCGGGCCACGCTCGGCCGGCGCCGCGCCGGGTCCGGTGGCTTACGGGCGGGGCGGCACCGAGCCCACCATTACCGATGCCAATCTGTGCCTCGGCCGGCTCGATGCCAATACGCTGCTGGGCGGGCGCATGCAGATCGACCTGGAAGCGGCCCGCACCGCTATTCGCGACGCCATCGCCATTCCGCTTGGCTTGTCGCTCGAGGCGGCGGCACTCGGTATTATCCAGATTGCCAACGCCAATATGAGCCGTGCCATCCGCTCGGTTTCGGTGGAAAAGGGCTATGACATGGGCGAATTTGCCCTATGCGCCTTTGGCGGAGCCGGTCCTCTGCATGCAGCCGAAGTGGCGGTGGAATGTGGACTGCCGCGCATTCTCATTCCCCGCGAGCCGGGCACGGTCTGCGCCCGCGGCATGCTGCTGACCGATCTGAGCTCCGATTATGTGCGCAGCTATTTCGCCGATGCCTCGCGCGACAGCCTGGGGCAGGTCATCGGCCTCTTTGAAGCCATGATGGCGGAAGGCGAAGCCTGGCTCGACAGCGAAGGCGTGCCAGCCGGCAATCGCCGCTTCAAGCGGGTGCTGGATGCGCGTTATCGCGGGCAGAACTTTGAGGTGAAGGTCGATTGCGATGGCATCGGCCCCGATGACCTGCCCGAACTCGAAGAGCGCTTCCATGCCGCTCACACTAAGGAATATGGCTACGCCATCCGGCATCGTGCCATCCAGTTCGTGTCGGCGCGCCTGCAGGCAATCGGGGAGGTGGCCAAGGCGCCCCAAGCGGAAGTGGCCGGCGGCAGCAGCCTTGTGGCGGCTCAAGCAGGGTCGCGGCCGGTTTACTTCGATGCGGGCCATGGCTGGGTCGAGACCCCCATCTATCGCCGCGGCGACCTGCCCGCCCAAACCGACATCGCCGGTCCTGCCATCATCAATGAAATGAGCGCGACGTCGCTGATCCTGCCCGGGCAGACCGTGTGCGCCGACCGCTGGGGCAATCTGATCGTGAGCACCAATAAATGAACCATCAAGCCGACCACATTGCCGATGCCATCCAGATGGAAGTGTTCTCCAATCGGCTCCTCGCGATTGCCGAGGACATGGGTTCGATCCTGATCCGCTCGTCCTTTTCGTCCAACATCAAGGAGCGGCGCGACTGCTCAACGGCACTCTTTGACGCCAAGGGGCGCCTCATCACCCAGGCCGACCATATTCCCATCCATCTGGGGGCCATGATCGGTGCCGTGGAAGCAATGCTGGCACGCTATCCCCTCGCGGCCATGCAGCCTGGCGACGCCTTTATCGCCAATGATCCCTATTTGGCCGGCGGCAGCCACCTGCCCGATATTTCGATCATCACGCCGGTCCACCAGGATGGCGAGGTCAAGTTCTTTTGCGGCAACATTGCCCACCACGCCGATGTGGGTGGCAAGACGCCCGGTTCCACGTCCGGCACTTCGCGATCGATCTTTGAGGAAGGCATTCGCCTGCCCATCATCCGCATTGCCCGGGGCGGAGAGATCGACGAGGATCTCCTCGAGCTCATCGCCCACAACACGCGCGATCCTGAAGAGCGGCTGCTTGATCTGCGCACCCAGATCGGCACCAATGTGCGCGGCGGCGCCATGCTGGTGCAACTGATCGAGCGCATGGGCAGGCCGGCGGTGGAACAGGCCATCGAGGATATCCTGACCTATACGCGCCGGCGGCTGCGCAACCGCGTCGCCGATCTTCCCGATGGCATTTATCGGTTCGAGCGTGCCATGGATGATGACGGTTTTCCGGGCGACCCCGTGCCCATCGTGTGCACCGCCACCATTGCAGGGGATCGGCTTTCCTTCGACTTTTCTGGCTCCGGCCCCCAGGCGCGCGGCGCCATCAACCTGCCCGACAGCGCCCTCAAGGCTTCCATCTATTATTGCGTCAAGGCGGTTCTAGATCCCGGCTTGATGCCCAACCAGGGCATCATCGACCCCATCGTGATCACCGCGCCCGCCGGCACCATCGTCAATCCCAAGGCGCCCGCGGCGGTGGCGGGGCGCGCCGTTACTTCCAATCGCCTTTGCGGCGCGGTGTTCGGGGCGCTCTACCAGGCCATGCCGGCTGAGCGGGTGATGGCCTCGTGCAATGATTCCACCTCGGCGGTTTCCGTCTCGGGCTGGCATTCAGGCCGTGGCGCGACCTATGTTTATCCCGAAAGCATGGGCGGGGGCGCCGGGGCCTTTGCCGATCGTGATGGCATGGATGCGGTGCATGTTCATACCGTCAACTCCACCAATTTGCCCGCCGAAGCGCTCGAGCTCGAATATCCGCTGCTGCTCGAGGAATACTGCCTTGTGCCCGATAGCGGCGGGGCGGGGCGCCATCGCGGCGGCATGGGCATGGCGCGCCAGCTGCGGGTGCGCGAGGATAACACGACCTTTTCAGCACGTTCGGACGCTCACATCATCCCCGCGCCCGGCGCTGCCGGCGGCAAGCCGTCCAACACAACGCGCATCCTGCGCAATCCCGGCACGCCAGAGGAGGAGGCGCTCCATTCCAAGGCCTCCGGCCTTGTTCTGGCAGCGGGCGAGGTGATCCGCGTCGAAACCCTCGGGGGTGGCGGCTATGGCGATCCTGCCGAACGCTCGCTTGCTGCGCTGGCGCGCGATCTGCGCGAAGAAAAGATCACGCGGGCGGCCGCCGAACGCGATTATGGCGCCGAACGGGTGCGCCAGGCACTGGAACAAGGAGAAGCGGCATGAGGCTGCAGGGCATGGTGGCCGTGATGACGGGTGCCGCAGGCGGGATGGGCCGCTCGACGGCGCTGCTGTTTGCCAACGAAGGCGCCAAGGTCGTAGTCGGGGATGTGGACGCCGAAGGGGGCGCTGCCCTGATGGCAGAAGCGCAAGCCAGCAATCTGGCGATCAGCTTTCTGCGCACCGATGTGTCGGTTGAAGCCGATGTTGCCGCACTGGTGGCAAAGGCTGAGGCCGATCATGGCAAGCTCGATACGATCTTCAACAATGCCGGCATCGAGCAACCGGTGACGCCCTCCGACGAGATCAGCGAGGCGCTGTTCGAGCGGGTGATCGACATCAATCTCAAGGGCTGCTTTTTCGGCTGCAAGCATGCCATTCCAGCGTTGCTGCGCAATGGCGGCGGGACGATCGTCAACAATTCCTCGGTGAGTGCCTTTGCCAATGTGGGCGGCAATCTCTCCTATGCGGCGTCAAAGGGCGGGATCATGTCGATGACGCGCGTGATCGCCATCGAATATGCCAGCCGCAATATTCGCTGCAACGCCATCAATCCGGGCGTGATCGACACCGGCATGAACCAGCGTAACCTCGAAAAAGCCCTGGACAAAGAAGCACTTGAGCAGAAGTGGCGCTCGATCACGCCGCTTGGGCGAATGGGGACGGGCGATGAGATCGGCGAAGCGGTACTGTTTTTGGCATCGCAGCAATCCTCCTTCGTGACGGGGATCGGGCTCGTGATCGATGGCGGAAGGATCGCGACCTGATGGGCAAGCTCGATGGCAAGGTGACGGTGGTGACCGGCGCGGCGCGCGGGCTGGGGCGGGCGGTGGCCCGGCTTTATGCCCTGGAGGGCGCGGTGGTCTATGCCCTTGATATGCTTGAAGAAGAGGTGGCGACGCTGGCCGAAGAGCCCGGCGATCTGCGGCCGCGGCGCATGGATGTGACCGATGCTGGGGACGTCGCGGCGACGCTGGCGGCGATCGAGGCGGAGGCCGGGCGGATCGATGTTCTGGTCAACAATGCCGGGATCATCTTTTTCAAGCCGGTGGAAAATGTCGAGGTCGCAGAATGGGATAGGCTGCTTGCCGTCAATCTGCGCGGCCCGTTCCTCTGCGTGAAGGCAGTGGCGCCGGGAATGAAGCAGCGGCGCAGCGGAGCGATCATCAATGTTTCGAGCAATGCCGGGGTGGTCGGGGGCCTGGATGAATCGACCTATTGCGCCTCCAAGTTCGGGCTCGAAGGATTGTCGCGCGCGCTGGCTAAGGAGTTCGAAACATTCAATGTTTCGGTGAATACCATCACGCCTGGCCACCCGATGCATACGGCCATGAGTGAGGTGACCTATAGCGAAGAAACCCGCAAGATCTGGAAGGATCCAATGGAGCTGGCCCCCGCTTTTGTGCGTCTGGCACTGCAGGATGCGGGCGGTATCCACGACCAGCGCATCCGCGCCTGGGACCTGGTACAGGAGCTGGAAGCGGCAAAAGCCACAAAACAGCCATGATGATGAACGCGTTCTGAACCGATTGTCAGCTCCGGGCTTTGGCCCGGAGTTTTCGTTTGCAGGAGCCGTTCAGGCGCTCGCGGTGACGCGATGGGTGCCGCCCTTTTCGGACTGGCTGGTGACGGTCACTGTGCCGCCGGCGGGCAGCCGTACGAGCCACTCGACGGGCTTGGCATTGGCGGTCCATTGCTGACCCCATGGCGACCACGGATAGAGGCGCTCATTGCGTCCGGCGAGATTGCCGAGCTCGGCGGTCTGGGGGTTCATCACCAGCTCACCGCCATCAACCGCGATGGTGACACTGACCGGCTTGGCGACCTTGTTGGCGATAGCGACGTCGGACAGGTTCGAGGGCAGGTAGCCGTGGTTGGAAATAACGGCCCGTACCTTGAAGAGGTCGGTGCCGACCGGGGTAAGGCTGAGATCATCGATCTTGACCTGCGGAGCGGCGGCGGCGTGCTTGAGATTGAACAGCACATTCTGGCGCACCATCTCCTCGAGCAGATTGCCCGGGGGATTGCGGTAGCTCCAGATATTGACCATGCCGCCGATCTCGATTGGCCCCAGTTGGGGGTGATCGAAGGCCTTCCAGTCCCGCCAGCCTTTGTCGGCCATGTTGGCCTTGACGTAGTCATAGACCTTTTGCTGGACCTCTTCATTGCGCGGATAGAGATTGTAATAGCCTTCCTTGGGCACGCCCGCGGTGCGCTCGAGATCCCATAGCTCGGTGCCAAAGGAGATGATGCCCATCTCCTCATAGGTCCAGTCCATCAAGCCGCCGCGCCGCACCACCGATTTGTCGGGGGTGAATTCCTCGTAGATCGACACGGTTGGGTAGCCGGTGAGCTCGGTGCCGACCTTCCCGATCTCCTTGTAGAGATTGATGTCGCGCGCGCTCATGGCGCTGTCGGGCTTGGTCATGGAGGGGCGCAGAATGATGCCGCCATGGGTGTGGTAGGCGCACATCCCGCAAATATTGGGATGGTCGAGGATGAACTTGGCCATGCCGAAGGCTTCGGGCTCGGACAAGGGATGGCTGCCCGCGCCGTATTCCTGGGGCGACCAGTGGGTGGGGAAGTTGCGGTTCATGTTGCCGTCGAACGGCTTTTCGACGGGGACGTTGACGCCGTCATAGTTGCGCACCGTGCCTTCGGGGTAGAGGCGGAAATATTGCCCGCCTTCTTCGCCCGGCTTGCGCTGCACCATAATGTCGGGATTAGCGGCGCTTTTCTTCCATTCGCCCTTGGGATCGGGGACGCGCATCCAGACGATATAACCATCGCCATCGATGTCTTCGGGGATCAAACCTTCCAGCCGATCCGCGCCCGGCATGAAGCGGCCATTGCCGCACCAGTTGTAGTAGGGCGGCACGAGGGAGAGCTCGGCCCCGTCGGGATTGATGCGCGGCAGGATATAGAACACCTGAGTGTCGACGAGCCGGGTGGCTTCCTCGTCCCGGCCGTAATTGGTCAGCAGGTGCCAGACCGCATAAAGGGCCGCCGCGGAGGTCGCGTGTTCCTCGGCATGGATCTGGCCGTCGATATAATAGCCGGGCTTTTCGGCGGCAGGACCGGTCTTGGGATTGGAGATCTCGATCATCCAGACATCGCGCCCGGCAAAGCTCTTGGCCAGCGAAGTCATCTTGGCCAGTTCAGGATGGGCGCCGACCAGCGCATGCAGGCGCTCGGTCATCTCGTCATAGGTGTAGTAGCGGTCGAACTTGACGTCGAGATCGGTCATCAGAGGGTGCTCACAGGGACGAATGAACCGGGCGGGGGCGCGGTGCGGATACAGGCGCTGAACTGGCCGGGCGACACCTCCACAAGGGGCGGCACGACCTTGGCGCATTCGGGGATGGCCATGGGGCAGCGGGTGCGGAAGACGCAGCCCGAAGGCGGGTTGATCGGGCTCGGAATATCGCCCTTGAGAATGATGCGATCCTTGCGCTGGGTGATATCGGGGTTGGGAACAGCCGAGAGCAGCGCCTTGGTGTAGGGATGGTTGGGGGCGCGGTAGAGCGTGCGGGTGGGCGCGATCTCCATGATGCGCCCCAGATACATGACGATCACCCGGTCGCTGATATGCTCCACGACAGCCAGGTCGTGGGCGATGAACAGCATGGTCAGGTTGAACTTGGCCCTGAGGTCATCGAGCAGGTTGACGACCTGAGCCTGGATCGAAACGTCGAGCGCCGAAACCGGCTCGTCGGCGACGATGAAATCGGGTTCTACGGCGAGCGCCCGGGCAATGCCGATGCGCTGGCGCTGGCCGCCCGAAAACTCATGGGGGAAGCGGTCGAGATAATCGCCGGACAGCCCCACCTGCTGAAGCAGGGCGACAATGCGATCCTCCCGCTCAGCGGGCGTGCCGATCTTGTGGACGGCCAGGGCATGCCCCAGCACCGTGCGGATCTTTTCGCGCGGGTTGAGGCTGGCATAGGGGTCCTGGAAAACAATCTGCATGCGCTTGCGATAGCGCCGCATCTCGGGCTTGGAGAGCTTGGCGATGTCGGCGCCGTCGAAGTCGATCGTGCCCGAAGTGGGCTCGCCAAGGCGTAGCACGGTCCGCCCCACCGTGGTCTTGCCAGAACCGGATTCGCCCACCAGCCCGACCACTTCGCCGCGGCCGATAGAGAAGCTGACATCGTCCACCGCCTTAACATTGGTGACGACGCGGCTGAGCACTCCTCCGCGAATGGGAAAGTATTTCTTGAGGTTGCGCACCGCAAGTAGCGTGTCGCGTTTGGTGGCCGCCGCGCTGGGAGGGATCATCTCGTTCATGGTGCGGTGGCCTTGGTCTTGAGATCGAGTTCGCGCCAGCGCACGCAGCGCACCGAGCGGCCGCTGTCGAGCACTTCAAGGGGCGGTTCGGCGGCAGCGCAGCGCTCCTGGGCAAAGGCGCAGCGGGTGCGGAAGCGGCAACCGCCTGGCAGCTTGGTCAGGAGCGGCACATAGCCCGGAATGGTCTGGAGGCGCTGCTTTTCCTCGCTTTCGCCCATGCGCGGAATGGATTGCATGAGGCCCGACGTGTAGGGCATCAACGGCTTGGTGAAGATTTCCTCCACCGTGCCGGTCTCGACCACCTGACCGGCATACATCACCACGACCCGGTCAGCCATTTCGGCCACGACACCCAGATCATGGGTGATGAAGACGATGGCCATGCCCATCTTTTGTTGCAGATTGCGCATAAGATCGAGGATTTGCGCTTGGATGGTCACGTCGAGCGCCGTCGTGGGCTCATCGGCGATGAGGACGCTCGGCTCACAGGCGAGCGACATGGCGATCATGGCGCGCTGGCGCATGCCACCGCTCATCTCGTGGGGATATTGGGTGGCGCGCTTGGCGGGCTCGGGAATGCCTACGAGTTCGAGCATCTGTACGGCGCGTTTATGGGCATCGGCCTTGCTGAGCTTGTCGTGCTGCATGACGACTTCAGCGATCTGGGTGCCGATGGTGTGGACGGGATTGAGGCTCGTCATCGGCTCCTGAAAGATCATGCCGATATCGTTGCCGCGAATGGCGCGCATTTCGCGATCGGACAGGGACACCAGGTCCTTGCCGCGCAGCCGGATCGTGCCGCGCGAGATGCGGCCGATCTTTTTGGGCAGGAGGCGCATGATCGAGAGGCTGGTGACCGACTTGCCCGAGCCGGACTCCCCCACAATGGCGAGGGTTTCGCCGGCCTTGACGGTGAAGCTGACGCCATCGACGGCGCGCACATCCTGGCCCTCGCCCACGATAAACGAGGTCTGCAGATCGTCCACTTCCAGAAGCGGCGGTTGGGAAGAGAGCACCTGGCTCATGTAAAGGCCTCCGGCATTGTCGTCATGGGTCAGGCACTCAAGCGGCTGGGCTGGGCAAGGGGAGCATTGCCGGGGCTGGTGTAGCGGCCCCAGCCGGGCTGCCCCCCGATAGTGCCATCATAAACGCTGGCGCCGCCCACGATGGTGCGCATCACGCGTCCGGTAAAGCGGGCGCCGTAATAAAGCTGGGCCACATCGCGCGCAAAGGTGTGGAGCGTGTCGCGCTCGATGCTGGTGGTGCCGGACAGATCAACGAGCATCAGATCGGCATCGGCCCCCACCGCAATCCGACCCTTGTTGGGCAGGTTGAAGCGCTTGGCGGCATTGCCGCTCAGCAGCGCCACTGCCTGCGCGAGGGAAACCCGGCCCCTGGCAACGGCATCGAGCATGGCCGGTACCAGCACTTCCGAGCCAGGCGAGCCGGGCGGGGCTGTGACCATATTGCCCGCGCCCGCGAGCTTTTCGGCATGGGAAAAGGCGGCATGGTCGGTGGTGACATGGGTGATGACCCCATCGGCAATGGCCTGCCAGAGGGCGTCCTGATCGGACTGGAGGCGCACGGGCGGGTTGATCTTGGCAAAGACCCCCGCCTTGCGCACATCCTCATGGGTGCGCCAGAGATAATGCGGGCAGGTTTCGGCGGAAAAATCTGAGCTGCCCGCAAAGCGGCGCAAGACTTCGACGGTGAGGGCGCTGGTGACATGGGCGATATGAAGCCTGGCGCCCGCTTCCATGTTCATGGTCAGAAGCTTGGCGACGGCCACTGCCTCGCAAATGGCGGGACGGGAAGCCAGGTGCGTGTCGATATTGCTCAAGTCCAGTTCCGCGACCTCGGCTTCGCCCAAGGCCAGGAGCTGAGCGCTTTCGGCATGCACCACGACCGGCAGGCCGGTCTTGGCGATCGCCTTGAGGGCGCGCAGCTGATCGGCCTCGTCGGGAAAGGACAGGCCGAAAAACTCGTCGTCCCGCCCCTCGGGAGCGGGGGTGGTGAAGATCTTGTAGGCAACGATCCCCGCCGCCGCCATCGCGCCAACGCTGGCGTCCGTCAGGTCGCCGGGAGCGGCATAAAGGCCGAAATTGATGAAGGCATGTTCGGCAAAATGGGCGCGGCGCGTTTCCACCCGCTCGGCCGTGTTGCAGCAGGGCTTGGAAATGGGCATTTCGAAGAGGGTGGTAATACCCCCCGCGGCGGCGGCGCGGGTTTCGCTTTCCACCGTGCCCCGCTCGGGATAAGCGGGGGCGCGGATATGGAAGTGGATGTCGATGGCGCCGGGCAGCACATGCTGGCCCGACGCATCAATGGTTTGCGCCGCGACACCCTCACCGCGCGGCAACAGCGCGGCGATCCTGCCGCCGGAAAGCCCCAGATCGAGCGATTGCAGGCCCTCGGGGGTCAGCACCGCGCCATTGCGGATGATGGTGTCAAAGCTGTCCACTATTTGAGCCCCAGTTCGGAAAGGGCCTTCGCTACGCCATCGAGATTGGTCAGGTGCATGCTGGCATAGTTGGGCGCGAGCACCACCCCATGCCCGCCGGCGCGATAGGTCGCCATCACCGAGCGATAAGCGATGTCGGGCGTCATCTTGGCGGTTTCCGGCTTGGTTCGGGGCGCGTCGACCCCGAGGCCCATGAACACCTTGGCCTTGCCATTGACCCCTTTGACCGCATCGGCACATTGGCCGAACACATAGGTGTCGGGGTCCATGCCCGCGGGGATCACTTCCCCATAGGGCGCTTCGTTGAGCCCCAGGATCCGGTACAGCACCGCGGTGGCTTCATCGGGTGAGAAGTCGCGCAGGATGGTCTTTTGGAAAAAGCCCAGCTCCTTGGTGAACACTTCGCCGGCCTGATGCTGATAGGTGATGGGCTTGACCCAATCGGCGTAAAGCGTCTGCTCTTCCCAGGGCCATTGGGCGCGCCGGAACAGGTTGAAGTGGTTGCGGTTCCACACATTGAGCCCGAAGGAAAGGCCCGGCTTGCACCATTTGACGAGGCCATAAAGCTCGCGATCGAGATCCTTGTTGCGCTCGAGCCAGAACTTCTCCCAGATCAGGGCTTCGGGGTTGGCCAGCAGCGTGCGGATAAAGGTGATAAAGGCGCCATCGGCAAATTCCTTGCCCGAGGCCGCTTCCTGCATGAAGTCATAAAGGTTGAGCAGCGCGCGCCGGCAGGCTTCCACATCGATGCCGCGCTCCATGGCTTCCTGGCGCGCATGGGTGGAGAAATCCCCCGGTGCGCCGCCCTGGATCAGGGTGTCGAGCGGGGAATTGCGCTCGTTGCACCACATGACGCCATCGATGTCGTAGTTGCGCACCTGATCCTCGACCATGGAGAGAATCCAGTTGCGATAATCGGGATGACTGGTGGAGGGATCGCCCGAGAGGCGCCCGAAGATATCGACTTCCATCGCCTGGGCGAGATTGGGGATGTCGACCGTGTTGGTCGAGCCATGGCCGGTATATTTAAAGAAGGGCTCCATGAGTTCGATGAAGACCTTTATGCCGCGCTGATGGGCGGGCTCGATCACCATGTCGAGGATGTCCTTGCCCTCGAATTCGGGGTCGCGGGCGCGGTAATCCTTGATGAAGGTGCCGTTGTAGTAGCGCGGATCGGGCTCGAAATAGGCCCCGCCCTTCATGGCAAAGGGTTCGGGCACGCCATGGTCGGGCCAGCCATCGAGCTTCCAGGAAATGGAACGCCCGGTCTTGAGCCCGAGCCAGGACACGGTGCCCAGCATCAGCACATTGACCCCGACCCGGTCCTTGAGGATGTCGAGGACGGTATCGACGCCCTCGTCGATGAAGTTGATCGGGCTGACCTGGATGCCGACGAATTTTTCGGCGGGATTGGGCTTGTCGGTCATGCTGCCGCCTTTGCGTGCTTGGCCATGAAGCCCTTCATGCGCTCGACCGCATCGCGCAGCTTGTCGATCGGCTGCAGGAACGACATGCGGATATAGCTGGGGTCGTGGTCGCCGAACATCGTGCCGGGGAACAGCATGACCCCGGTTTCGCGCAGCAGCTTCTCGCAGAACTCGGGGGTGGACATGCCGGTGCCCGACACATTGATGTAGACGTAAAAGGCGCCGCCCGGATTGCCATAGGAGAGGCCCATCTCGTCGAGCGCGGGCAAGAGGAACGCCCGGCGCGCGGCATATTCGTCGATCATCGCCTGGATGGGCTCCTTGGGGCCGGTGATGGCGGCAAGGGCGGCATGCTGGGAAATGGTGCAGGTGTTGATCGAGAGCGTGTGGCGCATCTCGGTGACCTTGGCCACGAAATCGGCGGGCGCGGCGAGATAGCCGACGCGCCAGCCCGTCATGGCATAGGTCTTGGAGAAGCCATTGAGGGTGATGGTGCGCTCCTTCATCCCCGGCAGGGTGGCGATGGAAAGGTGCTCGTTTCCTTCATAGATGATCTTGGCGTAGATCTCGTCGGACACGATGATGATGTCGTGCTTGATGGCGAGCTCGGCGATCTGGCGGATCACGGCGGGCGGGGTAACGGCGCCCGTGGGATTGTTGGGCGAAACCAGGACGAACATGCGCGTTTTCGGGGTGATGCGCTTCTCGATCTCGGCGATGTCGAGGGCGAAATCGTCCTTCTGGAAAGTGGGGACGGGCACCGGGATGCCGCCGGCAAAGCCCACCGCGGTGTCATAGGTCATGAAGCGCGGGGAGGTGATCATCACCTCGTCGCCCGGCTTGATGAGGGCCAGCATGATGAGGGTGATCGATTCCTGCACGCCGGCGGTGACGATGATCTCGTCGGCGGTGTAGTCGAGCCCGTATTCGGCCTTGAGGTCGCCCGCAATCGCTTCGCGCAGCTGGGGCAGGCCGGTGGGGCCGGTATAATGGTGCTGGTTGTCGTCGATGGCCTTCTTGGCGGCCTCGCTGATATGGGCAGGGGTGTGGAAATCCGGGTCGCCCCGGCCCATGGCGATGACATTGTTCATTCCGGCGGCAATGGCGAGCATGCGGGTGCGGAAGGACAGGTCCTCCTCCACGATGCGGTCGGTCAGGTTGTCAGCGATCACGCTCATTGTCAGTGCATCCTCTTGCCGGCGATAAAGGTCATCTGCACGCGTTCCAGCGCGAACAGATCCTGGTCGGGGTTGCCGTCCACGACGATCAGGTCGGCTTCCTTGCCCGCTTCCACGGTGCCGATTTTCTTGTCCATTTTCGAAAGCTGGGCGCCGCGAATGGTGATGGCGCGCAGGGCGTCGAGCCGATCGGGACACACGCCCACCTCGACCATGAAGTCGAGCTCGGGCGCGATCTTGTCATGCTCGACGGCGGGGCTGCCCGCATCGGTGCCAAAAACGATCGGCACGCCGGCCTTGCTGGCACGCAGCAGGCCGTCAAAGCGCGTCTTGTCGCCCACCGCCTTCTGCCGCTCGGCGATCTTCCATTCCGGAATGCCATAAGCGCGCGCGATCTCGGGCTTGGCCTGCATGACGAGGGCCGAGAAGGTGGTGACGATCGGGATCTTCTTGTCGAGCAGGATCTGGATGGTCTCGTCGCTCATCGAGCCGCCATGTTCCACGCAATCGACGCCAAACTCGGCAACGCGGCGGATGCAGGCGTCATAGGTAGCGTGGGCGGTGATGGGGAGGCGATTGCGATGGGCCTCGTCGATGACGGCCTCGAGCTCGGCATCGGTGAATTCGAGCGTATCGTGGCAGGCCATGATCTTGATGAGATCGGCGCCACCCTTGACCTGGTCGCGCACGGCCCGGCGCATCTCGTCGGCGCCCGAGGCTTCCCGGCACACCCAATAGGTGTGCCCGCCGGTCTGGATGATGCTTTCGCCGGTTACGAGGAGGCGCGGCCCGGGGAAAAAGCCCTGCGCCACCGCCTGCTTGGTGAAGAGATTGGCATTGTGCACGCCCAGATCGCGCACGAGGGTAATGCCGGCGCGCAGGGATTTGAGCATGTTGCCCGCGGCCTTGTAGGCGCGCATTTCGGGGCTGTCATACATGGACTGCCAGCTCAGCTCATGCACGCCGTCCCAGGACAGATGGGCATGGGACTGGATGAGGCCGGGCATGATGGTCTTGCCGCCGGTGTCGGTAACGGCAAGCCCTTCGGGCGGTGTGCCCATGGCGGCGCGTTCACCCACGCGGGTGATCTTGCCCCCGATTACTTCCACAAAGCCGTCCTCGATCACCTCGTCGCCGCGCGCGGTGATGATGCGGCCAAGCAGGATCTGGTCGACCGGCTTGAGGTCGAACATGGGCTTGGTGATCTTGGTGTAGTGCCAGGAAGCGGGTTCGGGCATGGTTTGAACACTCGGTTGCTAGAGCGCGATGACGCGTTGATCGATGGGGGTGTGGGCTAGAAACTGGCTCGGGATTTCGACGCCCTGGGCGCCAACCAGCATGGTGTTGATGGTGCGAAAGCCATCACGCCCGGGCCGGTAAACGCCCGGCTCGTTGGAAAAAACCATGTTGGGCGCGACCGTGGTGGTGTCGCCCGGCGCGAGCCAGGGCGCTTCATGGCCTTCAAGGCCCATGCCGTGCCCGATGCGGTGGCGAATGGCGTCGCCCAGATCGGCTGATTTGAGCGCGTCGAGCGCGGCCTCGTTGACGTCCTGGCAGCGCGCGCCGGGCTTGAGGGCGGCGACAGCGGCATCGTTGCAGCGCTCCATGGCCTGCATGACGCGGCGCTGTTCGGGAGACACTTCGCCCAGGATCAAGGTGACGCCGCTTTCGGCGTGATAGCCACCAAGGCTGGCCCCGACGCCCGAGATCAGGGTTTCGCCCGGCTGGGGCCGACGGGCGCTGGTGGCGCCATGGGGCAGGGCGGCGCGGGGACCCGAATGCACGGAAGCGGTGATCCCGAGCTTGGTGCCGGCAAAGGCCGCGCCATAATCGCGCTTGAGCGCAGCCAAGGCAAAGCCGGTGCAATCGGCCAGCAGGTCGAGCTCGCTGCCGCCCGCCGAAATGATGGTGCCGCCTTCGGTTTGCAGCCGGGTGAGACAGAGATCGGCATAGCTCGCGGCGATGCGGGTGAGTTCGAGTTCTTCGGGGGGTCTTGACGAAGCGCAGGGGCGCGGCAAGGTCCTCAAGCAGCACCTCGTCGACCAGCGTGTTGAGGGGGCCGAGCTGGCGGGCATCGAGGATATCGATGGCGAGGCGCCGGGAGCCCGACTGGCACACCATCCAGACCACGGGATGCACGAGCCCGGGAAATTCCTCGTAAATGCCCAGCTCGACGCCCAGGACCGGCTCGGCATTTTCCAGTTCGAGCAGCGGCACAAAGAGCTTGGATTCGCCCTCCACCGGCACATACAGCCCGATCGGGCGTTCATTGACCGAGAAATTGAAGCCGCAGGCATAAAGCACATTGGCGGGGGACAGAAGGAGGACCCCATCAAGGCCGCGGCTGGCCGCGCTGTGGCGCAGCCGCTCGCGCACCCCTTGGCGAAAAGCCGAGCCAAGCGGGCGGACCGGCTTGCGGATGGGAGCCAGCGCGCTCACAGCCGGTCCTCGCGATAGGGGCCGAGCACCTGCAGTTCGGCCGACAGGCCCAGTTCACGGCCCAGCGCCACGAGATCGGCCAGCACTTCGTCATCGAGCGGCACGCCGCCGGCGGACTTTTTGGCGACGCGGCGCGCTTCCTGTTCGCCAGGAAGAAGCACTTCGGAAAAGCCGGGACGGGTGGGGCGCGATTTGACCATTCCGGCAAACTCGCCCATGCGCGCCTTGAACTCATCGAGCGGCATGAACCATTCGATGTCGATGGCCGTCAGCGAATGGGAGACATCGAGCTTGGCCTGATCGGCATAGGGGGTGAGGCCAAAGCCGCCCCCGCCAATGACGCCGGTCAGCACATCGGTCATGAAGGCGAGGCCATAGCCCTTGTATTCGCCGATCGCGAGAAGAGGGCCCTTCATGGCGGCTTCGGGATCGTCGGTGACCGCGCCTTCGGGGGTCAGCGCCCAATCGAGGGGCATCTTCTTGCCCTCGCGCGCATGCCACAGCATCATGCCCTTGCCCGCGGTGGTGAGGGCAAAATCCATCACGGCGGGAAAACCGAGATTGGTGGGCGCGGCGATGCCCCAGGGATTGGTGCCGACCGCGCCTTCGCGCGCGCCCCAAGGAGCCATTTCGGGGCCGGCATTGGTATAGGCAATGCCGATGCAGCCCGCTTCCATGGCCTGGCAGGCATGAACGGCTGACGAGCCATAATGGGTGGAATTGCGCACGATCACCTGGCCAATGCCGCAGGTCTTGGCCTTTTCGATCGCCAGCGTCATCGCCTTGGCGGCTGCAACCGTGCCGATGCCGTTATGGGCATCGACCAGCGCGAGTGCAGGGCTTTGCTTGACGATCTCGAACTCTGCCCGCGGATCAACCAGGCCTTCCCCGATGCGCTCCTGGTAGCGGCGGAGGCGCCGCACGCCCTGGCCATGGCCGGGGTGGAAGCGCAGCTCGGAAAAGATCAGCGCATCGGCAAAGATCTTGGCGTCTTCGGCCGCGAGGCCAAGCGCTTCAAAACCCTGCGCCATGAAGCGCTCCAGACTGGTTTTTTCCACATTGGTAAGGGTGATCGCCACGATCAGGCCTCGAGCTTGAGGAGGGTGGCGATGTTGGCGGAAGGCTCGGAATAGCAACCAAGCTCGCCCTTGGGCGCGGTCATGATCACGGTCATGCCGGGGCCATAGCCTGAGCGCGGCCCGTCGGTTTGCCCGACAATGCCGATGCTCATGGCGCCGCGCAGATAGCCGTGATTATAGCGGCTGTCGGTGTTTTCGATGGCCACCACATCCCCGAGCTTGAGGGTGTCGAGCCCCGCTTCCTTGAGGGCGGCGCCGTCGGTGGACTGCATATGCAGGCTCCCCCCTTCGCTGGTGAGCCCGGCGCCGGCGCCAACGAGGAATGCGGGCACGGTGGCAACGACGCCGAATTTGAGCACGCCGTTCTCGACGCGGCAGGGCAGGGCCTTGAGCAGATCGGGCGACAGGCCCTTGCAGTTGATCGCTTCATGACCGGCAATGCTGATGCCCGTGCCAAAGGATTTGACGAGGATCTGGTCGCCCACCGCCATCTTGCGGCGCGCTTGGACGGGAAAATGGATGATCACCTGTTCGGAAAAGCGCCCGGACTTGCCGGTGACCACGCCCTTGGCGCCCTGGGCCTGGCCGGTCATCACCGTGGCGGTGTTCCCGAGGCACGCAAAAACATTGAGCCCGCGATTCTTGAGATCGTCGGTGCCGCGGATGGAAACGCCGGGATGGATGCAATCGGCGGCCCAGCCAAAGGCGCGATCGCCCACCGACACGTTGTAGACGATGCCGCCCCAGGCGGGGAGCAGAAAGGGCGTGCCATCGGCGGCGAGCCGATAGGGCTCGGCGGGCAGGCCGGGAAAGCCGGGATGGGCAATGACGCCGCCGACCGACACGGCAACCAGATCGGCTTCGTTGAACTGGATGGTCATGCGAGCGCTCCGATGCGGAAATAGTTGGAAATATTGGCGGTGGGATCGATCTCGAACTCGATGCCGCCGGCCGCGCAGCTCATCAGCGTCATGATGCCGGGCCCATGGCCGGTCATGATGGAATCGCCATGGATGCAGATGGCGATGGACACGGCTCCTTCCCGATAGGAGCGGCCGAAATGGTGGTCGGCATGGCGGATGGCGATGATGTCGCCCAACCGCATTTGGTCGATTCCCAGGTCAGCCATGAGCGCGCGATCGCCGCTCATCAGGTCCTGATCGACATATTCCGAATTGAGCTCGGCGCCCGAGCCCATGATCTCGATGGGCAATTCCATCGCGACGGGCAGTTTGAGCGAGCCATTGCCCGCCCGCGACAGGCGGAGCGCCTGGAGCAGCTTGGGGCTGGTTTTCTTGAATTCGACCTGGGGGAATTCGTTGAGGGCGATGCCTCGACCAATAGCCTCGATCTGGATCTGGTCGCCCGTGTTGAGCAGCTCGTTGACCTCGGGCGAAAAGGCGACGAGCAGGCGCGCATGCTCGCCCGTGACGGTGCCCTTGGCGCCTTTGGCCAGGCCCGACATCACCGTGGCTTCGTTGCCCACGCAGCTGAGATAGTGCAGCGCCATGTCCGATTTTTCATCGGGATGGGCGATGGAAACGCCGGGCTCAACATGGTCCCCTGCCCAGCCAAAGGCACGGTCGCCGACCGACGCGTTGTAGGTGACGCCGAACATGCCGGGCAGGATCACGCCGCGCCCATCGGGATGGTGCGTGTAGTGCCCGGGACGCAGCGAGGGCGTGCTGACATAGCCGCACACGGCCATGGCCACCAGGGTGTCGGCGTTGGAGGTCAGACCTCCCAGATCGGTGCTCATTGCGGCAGTCCCACTCTTTTTTTCCCACCCCGTTTGCATCGCTTGACATTGGCTGGAGAGCCGGTCCAACATCAGCTCGTTAGATTGTCGACAATCTGATGTTCAACAGAAGTGCACACGGATCGGGGCCTCGTCAAGCACCGATCAGCACAGCGGCAAAAACAACTGCCGCAGGCAAGAAAACGAGTGAGGACAATGAGTTACGCGCAGCTTATGGAAACTGTCGGGCAGGTGAACGACCTGCTCAACACCCAGTCAATCCTGAGCTGGGATGCTCGCACCATGATGCCGCCGGGTGGGCACGAGACGCGTGGCAAGCAGTTGTCGACCCTCTCGGTGGTCACGCGCGACCTCTTGGTTTCGGACCGTTTGCGCGCCCAGCTCGACAGGGCGGAAAGCGAAGTTGCCGCCCTCGGCGACGAAGCTGTGGAAAAGCGCATGGTCGCCCAGGTGCGCCAGGCGGTGGATTACCACCTCGCCATCCCTGCCGAGCTGACGCGCAAGCGGGTGGAACTGGGCTCGATCGGCCATGCCGTATGGGCGAAGGCGCGCGCCGAAAGCGATTTCAGCCAGTTCATCCCCATTCTCGAGCAGACCGTGGCGCTCAATCGTGAGCTGGCCGAAGTGATCGGCTATGCCGAGCACCCCTATGACGCGCTGATGTTCCGCTTCGAGCCGGGTGAAACCGTTGCGAGCCTGCAGCCGCTCTTTGCCCGGCTGCGCGAAGCGCTGCTGCCGCTGGTCAAGGCGATCGGCGACAAGAAGCAGCCGCGCTTTGATTTCCTCGAGCGCCATTACCCCGTCGACAAGCAGCACGAGTTCGCGCTCGCCATGGCCCAGAAGGTCGGCTACGACCTCGATCGCGGCCGGCTGGACACGACGCTGCATCCCTTTGAAGTCTCGTTCACGCGCAACGATGTGCGCATCACCACGCGCTTCAATCCCAACTACATGGCGGCAAGCCTCTTCGGGGCGCTCCATGAAGCAGGGCACGGGCTTTACGAGCAGGGGGTCGATCCCGCCTATACCCGCACGCCCTTCGCCACCGATCTTGTCGGGCTTTATGCCGTGGGCGGTGTCAGCTTTGGCGCCCATGAATCGCAGTCGCGGCTCTGGGAAAATCATGTCGGGCGTTCACGCGAATTCTGGCAGGTCAATTTCCCCGAGGCGCAACGCTTCTATCCCGAGCAGCTCGCCGATGTGACGGCCGAAGAGTTCTTCCGTGCCGTCAACCGCTGCAAGCCCGGCTTTATCCGGGTGGAGGCCGATGAGCTGACCTATGATTTCCACGTCATGCTGCGCACCGATATCGAGGCGGCGCTGATCGATGGCTCGCTCCAGGTCAAGGATTTGCCCGAGGCCTGGAACAGCAAGATCAAGGAATATCTCGGGCTCGACGTGCCCAATGACGCCCAAGGTGTGCTGCAGGACGTGCACTGGTCCTCGGGCCAGATCGGCACCTTTTGCAACTACACGATCGGCAATGTGATGGCGGGTCAGCTGTTTGAAACCGCCAAGGCCGACCCGGTGATCGCCCAGGGTCTGGCGAGCGGCGATTACGAGCCCCTGCGCGCCTATATGGTGGAAAATGTCCACCAGCATGGCCGGCGCTATAGCCGCGACGAGCTCCTGGTGCGCGCCACCGGGCGCACGCTCGATCCCGAGCCCTATATCGCCCACCTCACCGCCAAATACAGCGAACTCTACGGTCTTTGAGGGGAAGCGGACCAATGCCAACAAGTGAACTGCACGCCAACCGGCTGGCCAACCGCGTCAAGCTCAAGGAAGCCCATCTCGTCACCCGAATGACCGACATCGCTGCGGGCCTGCCCGATGTGATCAAGCTGGGGCGCGGGGATCCCGATCTCGACACCCCCGCCCATATCGTCAAGGCCGGCCAGGATGCGTTGGGGCGCGGGGAAACCCATTACGGCCATCCGCTGGGGCTGCCGGCCCTGCGCGAAGCCATCAAGGCCAACATCAAGGCCAATGGCGGGGCCGATTACGCTATCGACGAGATCGTCGTCACCCCGGGCGGCCAGCACGCCATGTTCGTGATTGCCCTGGCGCTGCTCAATCCGGGCGACGAGATGATCGTGCCGTGCCCCGGCTACAATCCCTATGGACAGGCGGCCGAACTGGCCGAAGCCACGGTCGTGCCGGTGCGCATGGGCATGGACACCAATTTCACCCTCACCGCCGAAATGGTGAAGGCGGCGCTCACGCCCAAATCCAAGGTGCTGGTGCTGATCAACCCCAACAATCCCACCGGCACGGTCACAGCGCCTGACGAGGTGGAAAAGATTGCCCAGCTCGCCATCGAGCACGACCTGATCGTTATTTCCGACGAGATCTATGCGCGCCTGACCTATGGCAACCAGCGCATCCAGCCGGTAGCGGCGCTGCCGGGCATGCGCGAGCGCACCATTACGCTGTCGGGCTTTTCCAAGGCTTACGCCATGACCGGCTGGCGCATCGGCTATTTCGCCGGGCCGCGCGAGCTGATCGTGGCCATGGCCGAGATCAACCATGCCTTTGCCATTTCGGTCAATTCGGCCAGCCAGCATGCTGCGCTCGCGGCACTCACCGGGCCGCAGGACTGCGTGGAAGACATGCGCCGCACCTATGACGCCCGCCGCAAGGCGCTGCTGGAAGGGCTCGATGCACTGGGCATTCCCTATGCCGAGCCGCAGGGCGCCTTTTATGTCTATGCCAATGTGGCCTCGGTCGGCCTGCCCGCCAGCCAGTTCTGCGAGCGCCTGCTCACCGAGGGCCGGGTGCTGATGTATCCCGGCACCATCTATGGCGACTACACCGATGACTTTGTCCGCATGTCGCTGACCCAGTCGGTGGATCGCATCCACGAAGCCATGTCCCGCATCAAAACCGTCGTCCAAGCCATCCGCGCCGAGCGCGCCGTGCCCGCAGCCTGAGGAGCCGCCATGTCTGCCCTGTCGACCAACCCCAATGTCCGATCGATCAAGCACATGGCCTTCGCCGTGCGCGACGCCAAGGAAGCGCTGTCGGCCTATTCCAAGTTCCTGGACGTGCCCACCGACACCGCCATCATCGACTATCCCAAGTCCAAGAACCGCGTAGCGCTGTTTGAGCTTGGCGGCATTGAATACCAGCTCTGCCAGTCCATGGAGGAAGGCGGTCGGTTCGACACCTGGATCAAGCAGCGTGGCGCCGAAGGCCTGCACCATATCTGCTACGCCGTCGACAATATCGATGAGGCGCTCGAGCACGCCAAGACGCAGGGCGCCGATCTGCGCATCTGCCAGGCCTGCGGCGTTTATGGCTCCCACGCCCATCCGGAGGGCTATGTGGCCTTTCTCGACAACGATGCCGGCGGCATCGAGATCGAATTCATGCAGGTCTACACCCCTGAAGAGCTCGAAAAATACAAAGCGGTCAAAGGGATCTGATCGGCATGTCTGAAGCTAAAACCATCACTGTCGGCACCGCAACGGCCGCCCCGGGCGAAGTTGTGCGCGGCGTCATCCCCGTCACCGAACTGGCAGGCGGCAGCAAGGTCGAAATTCCCCTGGTGATCGTCAATGGCACCAAGCCCGGGCCGGTGTTCTGGGTCGATGGCGCCATCCATGGCGATGAGCCCGAAGGGCCGATGGCTTGCGCCATTGCGCTCAAGGAAGTCGATCCCGCCCAGCTTTCCGGCACCCTGGTGATGGTGCCGGTGCTCAATGTCATGGCCTTCGAGAATGCCAATCGCGGCAATCCGCTCGATACGTTCTCGTTTGACATGAACCGGATCTATCCCGGCCGCGCCAATGGCTATCTCAGCGAGCGCGTCGCCTGGGCCCATTCGGAATGGATGAGCAAGGTCGCCGATTTCGAGATCTCGATCCACTCGGGCGGCGCCCATTCCTTCCTCGCCAAGGCGATCTTTGTCGATGAGACCCCCGCTTCGGTGGAGCTGGCCATGGCCATGGGCGAGGGCTGGGGCTGCATCATGTCCAACTTCCTGCCCAAGGGCAGCCCGATGGCGCAGATGAAGGAGATCGGCAAAACCGGCATCACGGTGGAACTGGGCGGCCGTTCGGCTACCTCGCCCGAGAAATTTGCCGAAGTGTCCCGGCACCTGGCCGATTCCATCATCAACATCCTGCGCCACTACAAGATGTATCCGGGCGAGGCGACCTATCCCAAGGACGCCACCAAGGGCCAGCAGGAAGCATTGCTGGCTCCCGCTTCGGGCATTTTCGTGCCCACCCCGGGCGTTGATTTCCTCAAGCCCATGAACAAGGGCGACAGCATTGCCCGCATCGTCAATATTTTCGGCGATGAGCTGGCGCATATGGTGGCCCCGGCCGACGGCATGTTCTTCGGCCTGCGCGCCCTGCCCAATGTCAATACCGGCGACTGGTGCTGTTTCTTCAACAAGGTGGAAGGACCGCGGGCCTGGACGCCGTGAGGCAAGAGGCACCGGGAAACACATCCATGCGCGACTTCGTTGGCTACGCAAACCGACCACCAACCATACGCTGGCCCAACAATGCCGGCGTCGCGGTCAACTTCGTGCTCAACTATGAAGAGGGCTCCGAATATTCCATCGGCAATGGCGATGGCCGCTCGGAAACGGCCCTGATCGAGGTCAATGCTGCCCGCGTTCCCGCGGGTAGCAGGGATCTGGCGTCCGAGAGCATGTATGAATATGGCGCCCGGGTCGGCTTCTGGCGCATCGCCCAGCTGTTCCAGGACCGCCAGCTGCCGCTGACCATTTTTGCCGCCGCCCTCGCGCTCGAACGCAATCCGGAAGTGGCCAAGGCCATCGCCGCCACCGATTGGGATGTTGTCGCCCATGGCTATCGTTGGGTGGAACACTATCATCTGGACGAGGACACCGAGCGCGAGCATATCGCCAAGGCTCATGCCAGCATCCGCCAGAGCGTCGGGCGCCCGCCCGAAGGCTGGTATTGCCGCTATAGCCCCAGCCAATACACAAGGCGGCTGCTCGTCGAGCATGGCGGCTATAGCTATGACAGCGACGCCTATAATGACGAAGTGCCCTATTGGCTCGAGGTCGAGGGCACCCAGCATCTGGTGCTGCCCTATTCGCTGGTGACCAATGACGCGAAGCTGCTTGCGGGTGGGGGCATCGAAACGGCGGCCGATTATGCGCAATTCCTGATCGACAGCTTCGATGTGCTGGCGGCGGAAGGCAAAAAGACGCTGCGCATGATGTCGGTCGGCATGCATCCGCGCGTGCTCGGCCATCCCGGGCGCGTTGCGGGCCTTGTGCGTTTTCTCGACCATCTCGCAGGGCGCGACGATGTGTGGATTGCGCGCCGCGCCGATATTGCCGCCCATTGGCGCCAAGCCATGCCCCCGACGGGAGTGGCCGCATGATGCGCCAACTGGCTGTCGCCGATCGCTGTTCGCCCGAGGGTTTCGCGCCCTTTGGCGCCATCATCGATCGTCCCGCCGAGGCGGGGCAGCGGCAGTTCTATTCCGATTGGCTGGGCGGAGACGCGGGACTGGCGCCGGTGTTTCACGTCAACAATGTTCCCGCTACGGCGCTGCCCGCTGTCGTGACGAGGCTCGAGCGCCATTGGCATGCCGCGCAGTGTTTCACGCCGCTCGATGTCAGCCGCTATCTGGTCACTGTCACACCGTCGTTGCCCGATGGCAGCCCGGACTTGGCAGGGATGCAGAGCTTCGTCTTGCCCGGCACCAAGGGCGTCATCTACCGGCGCGGCGTTTGGCATGCCGGCGCGACGGTTCTGGATCGCGCTGGCGCCTTTGCCGTGCTGATGTGGCGGGGCGCCGCCGACGATGATGTGTTTGTCGAGGTCGCGCCCACCCAACTTGTTCTTGAAGGATCGAACCCATGACCCGCACGCCCAAACTGTTCGTTCCCGCCATCACCCCCTTTGCCGCCGATCTCAGCATCGATGCCGACCGGTTCATCACCAATTGCCAGGCGCTGCTCGCTGACGGCGCCGATGGGCTGGCGCCGTTCGGCACCACGAGCGAAGCCAATTCCATGAGTGTGGGTGAGCGGATCGACCTGCTCGATGCCTTGCTCGATGCGGGGGTGGCGCCCGAGCGGCTGATCCCGGGCACCGGCTGCGCCGCCTTGCCCGATACCATCGCGCTCACCAAACATGCCGTCTCGCGCGGGGTGCTGGGCACGCTGACGCTGCCGCCCTTTTACTACAAAGGCGTGCCCGAAGAAGGGCTGGTCGACAGCTATTCGGCCGTGATCGATGCGGTGGGGGACAGCCGGCTCAAGATCTATCTATACCACATTCCCCAGACCAGCGGCGTACCCATCACCCTGACGCTGATCGAAAAGCTCCTCGCCAAGCATCCCGGCGTGTTTGTCGGGCTCAAGGACAGCTCGGGCAATTGGGACAACACCCATGCGGTGATCAAGGCCTTCCCGGAGCTGGAAACCTATTCCTCTTCCGAAGCCCTGATCCCGCAGAACGTCGCCGCTGGCGGCGCGGGCTGCATCAGCGCTTCGGCCAATGTGAATGCCAGGAACATCGTGGCGCTGATGCGCGCTCTGGGCACGCCCGAGGAAGCGGCAATCGCCGCCGGCGTAACGCAAGTGCGCAAGATCTTCGAGGGCTTGCCGCTGATCCCGGCGATCAAGGCGGCAGTGGCACAGCGCCACAACGATCCGGCTTATGCCATTGTGCGGCCCCCATTCGTGGCGCTCGATGCCAGCCATGATGGGGCGATTGCCCGGGCCGCCGAGCTCGCCTTTGCGGGGGCCCGGTCATGATCGGGGATCCGCAGACGCCGGAAATCGGCCGCATCGAGAACGTGCCACTGCGCGTTTCGGTGGCCGAGATCATCCGCCAGGCCATCATCAACGGCACGATGCGCCCCGGCACCCCGGTGGTGGAAATGGCGCTGGCCGAGCAGCTCAATGTGTCGCGCGCCCCGGTGCGCGAAGCCATCCAAATCCTCGAGGCCGATGGGCTGATCGAAAGCGAGCCCTACAAGGGCAAGCGCGTCAAGCCGCTCACCCTCAAGGAAGTGGAGGAGCTTTATAGCCTGCGCGAGCAGTTCGAGGCTTTTGCCATTCGCCGCGTCGTGGAGCGGCAGGCCGATGTCAGCGAACTGCACGAGCACTCCGATGCCATGTATGCGGCGGCTGAGCGGGGGGACCTCGCCGGGCTCAACACCGCCGACGAAGCCTTTCACCGCGCGCTGATCCGGCTGGCCGACCATGGCCTCATGCTGACGCTCTGGGACAATCTTTACCTGCGCATCCGCCAGATCATGGCGCTGCGCAACAGCGCCAATCGCGACCTGCGGGCGGTGGCGCTCAATCACCCTCCCATCATTGCAGCGATCGAAAAACGGGACATGATCCTCGCCATCTCGCTGATCTCCGATCATACCCGCTCGGCCTCCCAGATCACCCCCGAAGAGTTGGGGATCGCGCCATGACCCGAAGCGTGCTTGTAACCGGCGCCGGGGGATTTGTCGGTTCGCACCTGGCGGAAGGGTTTTTGGCTTTGGGCTATCGGGTCGTGGCGCTGGATCAGGCTTTCGATGCCCGAACGCGCGAGCGGCTGGCGGGCGCCCAACTGCTGGCAACGCCGCTGACGGCGGGGGCGCTTGCCGGAGTGGAGCGGGTGGATGTCGTTGTGCATGGCGCGGCGATCACGACGCCTCCGGTCGAGTTCGGGCTTTCCGATGCCGGCCATGTCGCCGCCAATATGGATCTGCTGCGCACCAGCCTCCAATGGGCGCTGGCGCGCGGGGTGGAACAGTCCGTCTTCCTGAGCTCCTCGGGCGTGTTCAGCGCCCGGGATGGCGGGGCGGTCCAGCTGGAAAGCGCTTCCCCTACCAGCACGGAACCCTATGCGCTGGCCAAGCGCGCCGGCGAGGACGCGGTAACGGCCGCGGCAGGCAGGCTGCAGGCAATCGCGGTGCGGCTGGGGCCGATCTATGGTCCCCATGAAGCGCCGCGCGGCACCCGCACCACCGTCTCGCAAGTGCGCCGCTGGCTCGATCGCGCCGAAGCAGGCGAGGCCATCATCGTGCGCCAGCCCGAAGAGCGGCGCGACTGGACCTTTGCGCCTGATCTGGCCGGAGCGCTGCACCGGCTGCTGGCAATCAACCCGCCGGTGACGGGCGTCGTGCATCTGTGTTCGGGGCAAATCCTGTCCAATCTCGAATTGGCGCAGGCCATTGCCGACCTCCTGCCCTCTACCCGGTTGGTGGTGGAGCCCGAAACTGGCGCGGTGTCGCGCCGGCCCATGGGCAGTGACCGCCTCGATCTCGCTTCGCTCGGTCCTTGGACCGACCCTCCCACCGGCCTCGCCATGGCCCGCAACCGGGAGGCAGTCGCTTGAGCCCCTTGCGCATCATTCTCGTGGGCCTGGGGGCCCGGGCCCAGTTCTGGATGCGGGTGATCCGCTCCAATCCCGATTGCATCATTGTGGGGCTAGTGGACCCCTCCGAAGCCGCCCGGGCGCGCGCGCTCGAGCAATGGCCCGATGCCGTGGCCGCGCCCGATGTGAGCCTCCTGTCCCAAATCGAGGCCGATGCCGTGCTGCTTGCCACCCCACCGGGCGGGCGCGAAGCGCAGATGGAAGCGGCCTGCTCGGCGGGTCTCGCCATCCTGGCAGAAAAGCCGCTGGCTGACAGCGTGGGGCTGGCGGCGCGCTATGTGGAAATGGCCGAGGCGGCCGATGTGCCGCTGATGGTGGGGCTCAATTTCCGCTTCCTGCCGGTGACGCAAAAGACGCTCGAACTCTTCGACACCACCGTCGGGGAACCCGAATTCGCCCGCTTCACCTATGAGCGCTGGCGCGATGGCTGGAAGCCCAATTTCAACAAATATCCCCTCACCATGGACCAACCCATGCTGTGGGAGCAGTCGATCCACCATTTCGACCTGATGCGCTATGTCTACCGCTCCGAGCCCGTTTCGGTGTTCGGCCACACCTTTAATCCCAGCTGGTCGATGTATCGCGACGACGCCAATGTGTCGGCGCTGATCACCTTTGCCAATGGGGTGACGGTCAACTACCAGGGGCTCTGGCAATCCAACTGGCAGACCCCAGGCTTTCAATGGCGGAGCGAATGCGCCCGCGGCGTTGTGGTCCAGAACGAGCAGTTCGGCCAGCTCAACTATGCCCTGCATGCCGATGCCGAACTCACCCCGGTGCCGCTGCCGCCCTATGAACAATGGATCAATGACGCGGAAGCCCTGCTGGCCGCGTTTGTCGCCGCCCTGCGCGGCACGGCACCTCTGCTGTGCTCGGGACGCGACCACCTCAGTTCGCTTCGCATGGTTCAGGCCTGCATTCTTTCGAGCCAGCAGAACCAGGCGATCAATCCGGCCGATCTCGAGACCGCAGCGAAGCGGGAGACCGGCCATCACCACCTCGACCCATCCGCACTCCAGCAAAGGACGTCCCAATGACAACCATGAGATCCATGCTCATGGCCGGAACGGTGGCGCTCGTCGCGCCCCTGGCTCCTGCCTATGCCGCGCCGCCCGATGACACGCTCGTTGTCGGGATTTCCGCCGATGCGACCACGTTCGATCCGGCCGTGATCAGCAGCCGCGACAATTCCAACATCGCCAAGCACATCTTCGGGACGCTCTACGAGATCGACCCGGACGGCAATATCGTGCCGCAGATGGCAGAGTCCTATACCGAGGCTGAGGACGGGCTGAGCTACACCTATAAGCTCCAGCCCGGCCTGACCTGTGAGGACGGGGAAGCACTGACCGCCGAGGACGTGGCCTATTCGTTCAATCGCGCGGGCGATCCGGCCAATGCCTTTACCGGCAACACGCCCGGCTTTGTGTATTCCTCGATCGGCTTTAATGGCGCCGAGGCGGTGAGCGATCTTGAGGTCAAGATCAATCTGACCAAGAAGAACCCGGTCTCGTTCGGCCTCATTGCCGAAGTCTTCGTGCACTGCAAGGACAGCTACGAGGCGATGAGCCTGGAAGATGCTTCCTCCAAGCCGGTCGCCTCGGGTTCCTATCGCCTGGCCTCCTGGGACCGCGGCTCGCAGGTGGTGCTGGAAAAGCTCAAGGACCCCGGCACGTTCCAGAACATCATCTGGCGTATCATTCCCGAAGCCTCGACCCGTTCGGCCGAGCTTATCGCGGGCAATGTCGACGTCATCACCAATGTGGCGCCCGACCAGATCGATGCCGTGAACGCTTCGGGCAGTGCAGAGGTCAAGGCCGTGCAGGGCACGCGCCGCATCTATGTGGGCTTCAACCAGAAGGACAGCTTCGCCAATGGTTCGCCGGGCGGTGAAGCCATCCAGAAGACCGATGTGCGCGTGGCGCTGCAATATGCCGTCGATGTGGAAGCCATCTGCAGCCAGTTGCTGAACTTTGAATGCACCCGCGCCACGGGCCTCGTGAACCCGCCCAACGCTAATCCCAATCTCGAACCCTATGCCTATGATCCCGACAAGGCCGAGGAACTGCTCGATGCCGCCGGTTATCCACGGGGCGAAGATGGCACCCGGTTCGAGATCAACTTCCAGGCGCCGCGCGGCCGTTACCTCAACGACGCCAATGTGGCCCTCGCCATCGGCCAGTATCTCGATGATATCGGGGTCAAGACCAATGTCGAACTGATGGAATGGGCTTCGGTCTATGTGCCCCTGATTTCCAAGCACGATGTGGGGCCGATGTTCCTGCTCGGCTCGGGCGGCGGCACCTGGAGCGCGCTTTATGACATGGCTGACCTCTCCACGGTCGATGCTGGCACCAACTACACCGAGTGGAGCAACCCCGACTGGTTCTCGGGTTGGGAAGAAATCGCGGCGGCCAAGACCCCCGAAGAGCAGCGCGTCGTCATCGATCGCATGCTCGAGGTCTTCTACAACGATCCGCCGTGGCTGATGCTGTACTTCCAGCCCGATTTCTACGGCGTGTCCAAGCGCGTGACCTTCGAGCCACGCCGCGACGAGAAGGTGTACCTGTTCGACGCCGCTCTGGCGCAGTGACGAACATGGCATGCGGGGGATTTCCTCCCGCGTGCCAACCAACCGGCGGACACAAGCCGGGCCAAGAAACTGCAGCGCGGGACGTCACATCAAGGGAATGACCATGAAAACCTTGCACCACCTTCTGCTGGCGAGCACGATCGCCATTGCCGCTCCATCTCTTGTCCATGCCGCTCCGCCCGACAACACGATCGTGGTCGGCCTGAGTGCGGATGCAGCCACCTTCGATCCGGCCCAGATTTCGAGCCGCGACAATTCCAACATCGCCAAGCACATCTTTGCCACCCTGTTCACGGTGAACTTCGAAGGGGAAGTGACCCCTTATCTCGTGGACCAGACCAGCGTCAGCCCGGACGGGCTGAGCTATACCTTCACGCTCAAGAACGGGCTGACCTGCGAGGATGGCGAGCCGCTGACCGCCGAGGACGTGGCCTATTCGTTCAACCGGCCGGCCGACAAGTCCCTGGCCTTCACCGGCAATACGCCCGGCTTTGTGTATACGACCCTGGGCTTCAAATCGGCCGAGGCGCTGGACGATCTCAACGTCAAGATCAACCTGTCCGCCAAGACAACCCTGGCGCTGGGGATGATGTCCCAGGTCTATATCCACTGCAAGGATAGCTACGAGGCCATGACGCCCCAAGAGGCGGCCGACAAGCCGATCGGCTCGGGCTCCTATCGCCTCGCTTCATGGGATCGCGGCTCCCAGATCGTGCTCGAAAAGGTCAAGGACCCTGGCAATTTCGAGACGATCATCTGGCGCATCATTCCCGAAGCCTCCACCCGCACCGCCGAGCTGATCGCGGGCAATGTCGATATCATCACCAATGTGTCTCCCGACCAGGCGCCCGCCATCGACAGCTCGGGCAGCGCCGCCGTCGCCAAGGTCAATGGCACAAGGCGCATGCAGGTGGGCTTCAACCTCGGCAAGGGCGTCGAGGGCATGCCGGGAGCTAAGGAAATCCAGGACCCCAAGGTGCGTCATGCCCTGCAATATGCCGTGGATGTGCCGGGCATTTGCTCGCAGCTCCTGGGCACCGAATGCACGCGCATGACGAGCCTCGTCAATCCGCCCAACGACAATCCCGAACTCACCCCCATTCCCTATGATCCCGACAAGGCCGAGCAGCTGCTCGACGAGGCCGGCTATCCGCGCAATGCCGAAGGAGTGCGGTTCTCCATTCGCCTGCAGGGGCCGCGCGGCCGTTATCTCAACGATGCCAATGTCGTCCAGGCCATCGGGCAATATCTGAGCGATGTGGGGGTGCAGACCGAAGTCGAGCTGCTCGAATGGGCGACGGTCTATTCGCCCCTGCTGCGCACCAAGGAAATGGGGCCATTGTTCTTTCTGGGGCAGGGCGGGGTGACCTGGAACCCGCTCTACGACATGAGCCTGTTCTCCACCCCCGACGGGGCCACCAATTACCAGAGCTGGACCGACCAGCGCTGGTTTGACGACTGGAAGCTGGCGGTCGATGCCGACGCGGTCGAGGAGGCCCGCCCCGTCATCAACCGCATGCTCAAGCTCTTCCACGAGGAAGGGCCCTGGCTGCTGCTCTACTTCCAGCCTGACTTCTACGGCGTTTCCAACCGCATCGACTGGACACCGCGCCGCGATGAAGAAATCGATCTCTTCAACGCAACGCTGAAGTCCTAAGCTTTCACTTCCGCGGGGCGCCGCCCGATTGTGGCGCCTCCTCCCTTCTCTCTGTTGTGGGCCTTCCGCCAGTGTGGACATTCATCATCAGGCGTTTGCTGCAAAGCGCCATCGTCATCATCGGGGTTACGCTCATCACCTTCACGGCGCTGCAGATGAGCGGGGATCCGACTTATCTTTATGTCAGCGAACGGGCGACCGACGAGGAGATCCAGCGCACGCGTGAAGCGCTGGGCTTCGACAAGCCGCTGCCCGAACAATACCTGACCTTTCTGGGCAATCTCGCCCAGGGTGATTTCGGCAACTCGCTGAGCTACAAGCGTCCCGCGCTCGATGCCGTGCTCGAAGCGCTGCCGGCAACGCTGGAACTGACGCTGTTTGCGATGTTCCTCGCCATTGTCGTGGCCATTCCCCTGGGTGTGGTGGCCTCGCTCAACCGCGGCTCGGCGGTGGATGGCTCGATCATGACCGTGGGCATGCTGGGCCAATCCATTCCCAGTTTTTGGCTCGGGATCATGATGATCATGTTCTTCGGGCTGCAGATGCGCATCCTGCCCATTTCGGGGCATGTGCCCTTTATCATGCCGCTGCTGTCGGGCGATTGGGCCCAGGCCTTCCGCAATCTGCCCCAGGCGCTCTACTACCTCATCATGCCCGGCTTTGCGGTGGCGTTCTATTCCATCTCGCGCAATGCGCGCCTCGTGCGCTCCTCGATGCTCGAAGTGCTGGGCCAGGATTTCGTGCGCACCGCCCGCGCCAAGGGCATCAGCGAGCGAGCCGTGGTGATCCGGCATGCGCTGCGCAATGCCTGGCTGCCGGTGGTGACCATGATCGGGCTCGAATTCGGCTTCCTGATCGGTGGCGTCGTCGTGGTGGAGATGGTGTTTTCCTGGCCCGGCATCGGCCGGCTAGTGTTCAACGCCATCAACCAGCGTGACATTCCCGTGGTGCAGGCCGCCGTCGTGATCCTGGCGCTGGTGTTCATCGCCCTCAATCTCATCGTCGATCTGGTTTACGCCAAGATCGACCCCCGCGTGAAACTCTAGGAGGCCGGCATGGCAATCGAAGCTATCCCCGCGACCCCGGTCCAGGCCCGTCCGCTCTCGCATCGCCGGCGCGAGCTGCGCCGCGCCATGCGCTCCATGCTGCAGGCCAAGTGGCCGGTGGTGGCGCTGCTGGTGCTGCTGCTCGTCGCCTTCGCCGCCATTTTCGGCCCCTGGATATCCCCGCTCGATCCCAACCGGCAGGACATCATGATGCGCCTCGCCGATCCGCTGACCGAAGGTCGGCGCAATGCCTTTTTCCTGCTCGGCACCGACGGCCTGGGGCGCGATGTGCTGTCGCGCCTGCTTTACGGGGCGCGCATTTCGCTGCTCGTTGGCATCTGCGCGATTCTGGTGGGGGGCACGATCGGGGTGATCGCGGGCCTGCTTGCCGGCTATTTCGGTGGCTGGATCGACGACGTGATCATGCGGCTGGGCGATATTCAGCTCGCTTTCCCCTTCATTCTCCTCGCGATCATGTTTCTTGTGATCCTGGGGCCGGGGGTGATGAACATCATCATCGTGCTGGGGGTGGGCCAATGGGTGACCTATGCCCGCATCGTGCGCGCGCAAACCCTGTCGCTGCGCGAAAAGGAATATGTGGAAGCGGCACGCGCGCTGGGGGATTCCACCTTCCTCATCATCTTCCGCACGATTTTGCCCAACATCATTGCGCCCCTCACCGTCATCGCCTCGTTCAACGTGGCCTCGGTAATCCTGTCGGAAGCTTCGCTCTCGTTCCTGGGCCTGGGCGTGCCGCCCAATGTGCCCACTTGGGGCGCCATGCTCGCCGACAGCCGCGACCAGCTGATGGCCAACAAATGGTGGCTGGCCTTCTTCCCGGGCATTGCGATCGTCCTGACCGTCTTGTCCTTCAACATCCTAGGCGACTGGCTGCGCGACTTCCTTGATCCGCGCCTCAAGACCATGGCCTGAGCCCTACCAACCCGCAAAAGAGCAAGAAACCCATGAAAGTTGGCATTGTTGGCGCAAGCTTTGCGCGCGCCGCCTATCTCCCGGCCCTGCGCCATGTGCCCGGCGCGGAGGTGATTGCCCTCGCCTCAGGCCGCCTCGACAGTGCCCGCTCGGCTGCCGCCGAGTTCGACATTCCCCATGCCTATGACGACTGGCAGGCCATGCTCGATGGCCAGCGGCTGGATCTCGTGCTGATTGCCACGCCAACCGACCTGCATGCGCCCATCACGCTCGCGGCGCTCGAGCAGGGTGCGCATGTGCTCTGTGAAAAGCCCACCGCCATGGATGCGGCCGAGGCCGAGCAGATGCTCGAGCATGCCGAAGCGCTCGGGCGCCTGCACATGATCGACCATGAACTGAGGTTCAACCCCAACCGGGCCAAGGTCGCGAGCATGATCGCCGCGGGCGAGCTGGGCGAGATCCGGCACGTCAACATCGCCAATATCGGTGCATCCTGGGCCGATCCGGCCAGCCGCCCCAAGGGCGACTGGTGGAGCCTTGCTGAACATGGCGGGGGCCGGCTCGGCGCCAATGGCAGCCACCAGGTCGACATGATGCGCTGGTGGCTGGGGCCGGTGGCTTCGGTCGTGGGGCAGGCGCTAACCGTGATCCCCGACCGGCGCGACAAGAAGACCGGGGAGCCCTGGACGGCCACTGCCGATGATCTGGCCTATTTCACCCTCGAGATGCAGAGCGGCGCGCTCGCCCAGGTGTTCATGAGCGGGGTGGCGGCCAACAATATCGGCAACCTCACGCAGGTATTTGGGTCCAAGGGCACCATCCTCCTCGACAATGACGATGAAAAATTGCTGTTCGCCAAGGCGGGCGGCAGCTTTGAGGACATCACCCAGCCCGATCCGAATGCCGATCTGCCCGGGCTCAACAAGGGCATCTGGAATGTGTCGGTCGTGGGGGCGCTACGCGAACTCAGCAGTGCGATCACCGACGGGCGCAAGCTCAAGGCGGGCGCCACCTTCTTTGATGGACTGGCCAATCAGCGCGTGCTCGACGCGGTCAAGCAATCCACCGCCAGCCGTGCCTGGGTCGACCTGCCGGCCGAGCGGCAATGAGCCGCCCGATCGCGGGGCAGCGCGTCATCATCACCGGGGCCGGGGCAGGGCTGGGCGCCGCCATCGCCCGCCGCTTTGCCGCTGCCGGGGCGCGGCTGGCGCTGATGGATTATGACGCGCTGGCGCTTGGGGACACGGCGCGCGATTGCGGCGCGCGGGCGCTGCCCATCGAGGTCGATCTGGCCGATCGGGGCGCCACCAATGCCGCCATTGCCCGAATATTCGGTCAGCTGGGGCGGATCGATACCCTGATCCATAACGCCGCCATTTTGCGGCCCACCCCCTTGGCCGAGGAAAGCTTCGAGAGCTTTTTCCGCACCGTCAATGTGGGCCTGCAGGCCGGCTTTCAGCTCGCCCATGCGGTGTGGCCGGGCATGCGCGACGGGGGCGGCGGGGCGCTGGTCTTCGTGTCCTCGCGTTCAGGCATCGAGGGCTTTGCCGATGAAGCGGCTTATTGCGCGGCCAAGCACGCGCTCGAGGGGTTGAGCAAATCGCTGGCGCTTGAAGGCGCACCCCACGCCATCACCTCCCATACGGTGACGCCCGGCATGTATATGCGCACCCCCATGTCGGAGCGGAACTACAGCCCCGAGCTCAAGCAGCAATGGGTCGACCCCGCCCAACTGACCTCGGCCTTTGTGGCCTTGGCCGAAGGGCGGGCGCCGATCCCCAGCGGGCAGCGGGTCAATGCCTGGACCTTGTCGCAACAGCTCGATGGCGCCGTAGCTTCCATGGGGGCGGCAGGCTGAAAGGGCGGCGGGCACTCCCCGCCCTGGCAATTCCCTCCTTCCATTGGCGTCTTTGCTGTTGGCAGCGGCGGGCGGCTGGCCTAGTCTCATTTGCATCACGGCCGCTTCAGCCCGCCAAGAGGCATGAGCGGCCAGTGCAGAGGGGGGACGTCGTGGCGATCAGAATCGCTGTCGGGCAATTCCACGAGCTCAGCCAGGAGCGCCTGCGCTTTGCCGCGCAGATCGGGGCCACCGGTATCCAGTTGAACAACCCAACCCTTCCCGGCGACACGCGCTGGGAAGAGCGGGATGTGCGCGCGCTGGTGGAAGAGGTTGAGGCGGCGGGGCTGGTGTTCGAGGCCATCGAGAATGTGCCCACCCATTTCTACCACAAGGCCATGCTTGGGCTTGAGGGCCGGGACGAGCAGATCGAGAATTACCAGGCTACGATCCGCACCGTGGCGCGGGCGGGGGTGCCGGTGCTGGGCTACCACTTCATGCCCAATTCGGTCTGGACCACCAACCGGTCAGCGCAAACGCGGGGCGGGGCACTGGCGCGCCAGTTCGACATGAGCGTCGTCGAGGCCCATGCCGACGATCTCGAAGCCTTGCGCAGCTTCATGCCGACGACGCTCGGGCGGGCGAGCTCCATGCCCCTTTTCGGCAAGGGCGGACCGGTGATCACCGAAGACGTCATGTGGAGCAATTACCGCTATTTCATCGAAGCGGTGCTGCCCGTGGCCGAGGAGGAAGGGCTGCGGCTGGCGCTGCATCCCGACGATCCGCCGGTGCCGATGCTGGGCGGGGTGGCGCGCCTCTTCTACCAGCCCGAAAACTTCCGCCGCGCCTATGAGCTCGCCGGCCAGTCGCCAGCCTGGGCCCTCGATCTCTGCCTGGGCTGTTGCTCGGAAATGCCCGGCGGCAAGGCGGCGGTGCGCGAGATGATCGATTTCTTCGCCCCGCGCGGCACCATCGCCTATATCCATTTCCGCGACGTGCAGGGGGCCGTTCCCAATTTCACCGAATGCTTCATCGGCGATGGCAATTACGATCCGGCTGAAGTGATTGCGCTCTTGGCCAAACATCGCTTCGATGGCTTCCTGCTCGACGATCATGTTCCCAAACTGGATGGCGACAGCGACTGGAACCATCGCGGCCGCGCCCATGCCATTGGCTATATGCAAGGTTTGCTGCGCATGGCCGACTATTGCGACCTGCTCTGAAACCCTTGCCGGCCGGCGTTCCTCCGGCCAGCCCCTGCGCTGCAAAAGTTTGAGGACCTGGTTTAATGCCTTCTGCCCTGGTGTTCGTTGGTGGTGTCAATCGCGGGATCGGCTATGTCGCCCACCCCGCCGGGGAGGGGATCGCGGCCTTCCGGCTGGACCTTGCCAGCGGGGCGGCAGAGCCGCTGGCCGTTACCAAGGGCATCGACAACCCGACCTTTGTGGCCGTGGCGCCCGATGGGCAAAGCCTGGTTGCCGTCAGCGAAGTGGATGGCTGGCATGAAGGCTTGATCACCGCCTATGGACTGGATCGGGCGACCGGCGCCCTGCGCTATCGCAACAAGCAGCCCACCCGGGGCGATTACACCTGCTTTGCCGGCTTTGATCGCTCGGGCCGCTGGGCCGGCATTGCCAATTATGGCGGCGTGCCGATCACCGAAGAGCCTAATCGCTCCTTTGCCATTTTCCCCGTACGGGCCGATGGGAGCCTCGGCGCCCCTTGTGCCGAAATCACCCATACCGGGCAGGGCAAGGATCCCGACCGGCAGGGGCGGCCCCATGCTCATTGCCTGCGCTGGAGCCCTGACAACCGCTTTGTCCTCGTGGCCGATCTCGGGATTGACCGGCTGCTGATCTATCGCTTCGACGCGCAAAGCGGCGCCGTTTTGGCGCATGGCGCGGCCGAGTTGGCGCCGGGTGCCGGGCCGCGGCACCTGCAATTCCATCCCGGCCTGCCGCTGGTCTATTGCGTCAACGAACTCGACAGCACCCTTGCCACCTTGCGCTTCGACCCCGAGGCGGGGCAGCTCGAACTGCTGGGTGCCGTGTCCACCCTGCCAGCGGGCGGGCACCCCGGCAATTCCTGCTCCGCCATCGCCGTGCACCCCAGTGGGCAACACATCTTTGTCGGCAATCGCGGCCATGACAGTGTCGCTCGCTTTGTTCTCGATACCCAAACCGGACTGCCGACGCTGCTGGGCACCACGCCGGCAGGCGGACACATTCCGCGTGACCTGGCGCTCGACCCCTCCGGCACGCTCCTGGCCGTTGCCAATCAGGAAAGCGACCGAGTGTCCCTGTTCCGCTACGAGCCGCAGAGCGGCGGGCTCGAGCCGCTCGAAACGCCCATCGATGTGGGCTCGCCGACCGTCGTTGCCTTTCACCCTGAACTCGGGGGCGCGGCATGAAGATCACCGCCATCAAGCCCTTTCCCGTCTGGGTCGGACACCGCAACCAGCTGATCCTCAAGATCGAAACCGACGAGGGAATCTATGGCTGGGGCGAAAGCGGGCTGTCAGGCCGCGAAAAGGCGGTGATCGGCGCGATCGAGCATTTCCGCGACTTCCTGCTCGGGCGCGATCCCATGCGCATCGGCGCCATCTGGCAGGAGCTTTATCGCAGCCAGTATTTCGAAGGCGGGCGCGTGTTGCTCGCCGCCCAATCGGCGATCGATATTGCGCTCCATGACCTCAAGGCCAAGGCGCTGGGCGTGCCGGTTTACGAGCTGCTAGGGGGCAAGCAGCGCGACGTGATCCCGACCTTTCCCTCCGTCGCCAATGTCGAGGGACCCGAAGGCATCGCGGCCGCGCAGGCGCTGGTTGCGCGTGGCTGGAACGTGGTGCGCTTCTTTCCCGCCGCCTGGAGCAATGCACAGAACATCTTTGAGCCGCGCGTGTCGATCGGCCGGACGGCGCGGGCGCTGGTGGCGGCGCGCGAAGCGCTCGGGGAGGAGGTGGTGATCGGGGTGGATTACCACCACCGGCTGAGCGTGGCGGAAGCGGCGAGCTTTTGCCGAAAGATGCCATCGGGCACGCTCGACTTCCTCGAGGAACCCATTCGCGACGAAGCGCCCGAGGCCTATGAGGCGCTGCGGCGGCTGACCGATGTGCCCTTTGCCATTGGCGAGGAATTTGCCAGCAAATGGCAGTTCCTGCCCTTTATCGAGCGCGACATCCACCAGTTCAACCGGCTTGATCTCTGCAATGTCGGCGGCTTCACCGAAGCCATGAAAGTGGCCGGTTGGAGCGAGGCCCATTATGTCGACATGATGCCCCATAATCCCTTGGGGCCGATCTGCACCGCCGCCACCATCCATTTCTCCGCCGCCGTTCCCAATTTCTCCTGGCTCGAAACCCGCGTGGCGGTGGGCGATCTTTATAGCGGGGAAGCGGGCAATGAGATCTTCACCCAGCAGCCGCGCCTCGAAGGCGTGGTTTACCGCGTCCCCGACGGGCCGGGCCTCGGCGTCGAGGTGGATGAAGGAGGGCTGGCGGCGCAAAGCTTCCGCTTCTGGGAAGCGCCCCATCTGCGCCGCCCCGATGGTTCGGTGACCAATTGGTGAGGCTGGGGTGAAACAGTTCGCACTCGGCTGGAGCCATGGCGATGCGCTGGTGCTGAGCACCGCTGCCATGCTGGCCGACTGCCGCTTCGATCTTGGGGGCAGAGATTTCCGCCCCTTTGCGCGCGCCCCCTGGTTGGGGCAGGTGAGCGATCCCGCCATTATCGGGCATCTGCGCGAACTAGGCGGCGATTTTGCCTGCCTGCCCTTTGGCGCCGGGCCCCCACAGCCGATCGGGCCACCCGAATGGGCCGAACTCATGGGCGAGCCGCCCCTTGTGCCCATTCACGGCCCGGCCGGTGACGCGGAATGGGAGCTGGTTGCGCGAACCGAGCACAGCGTAACCCTGGGGCTCGATTACCCCGCGGACTCGCTGGTGCGCCGGCTCGAGCGCCGGGTCGCCGGACGGCCGGGAACGCCGGTTCTCGACTCGAGGCTCACCATCTACCCCCGCCGCTCCGGCGCCGTTTCGGTGGGCCTGCATCCCATTATGCGGCTGCCTGAAGCGCGCGGGCAACTGCAACTCGAAGCCGAATTTGAGTTTGGCCTCGTTCATCCGCGGCAGGTGGGGGCAGGGGAGGCGCAGGAATTTTCCGCGTTCGCTGCGGTGCCGCACAGGGGCGGGAAAATCGATCTGAGCCATGTGCCCCTGGGTGAGCCCAATTTTAGCGCCCAGCTCTGCGGCATGCGCGGACCGTTGCGCGCCGTGTTCCTCGAGGAAGGCGCGGGGGTGGAGATCGATTGGGACCGCGACCTGCTGCCCTCACTCCAGATCTGGTGCACCGATCGCGGCATCCAGGGCGAGCCCTGGCAAGGGCGCTATCGCGGCATCGGACTCGAGCCCATTGCTTCCGCCTTCGATCTCAACACCCGGCTTTCCGAGCGGCCCAACCCTATCAGCCGGCGCGGCGTCGCGACGGCAGTCCAGCTGCAGGCCGACACCCCGCTCACTCTTTCTCACACGGTTTCCGCTTTCGCCACCGGAAGCACAGCCGCAGGCGGAGGTTGATCGCACCCTAGTTACTGCTCCCTTCAGCCGCATTGCTCTGCCTGATGCAAAGTAAATCATCTGATTTGCTTGACAGCCGGCTTTGTGTTGTCTGCGCCATATCTGCAATAATGCAAGTAACAGCATTGCCAATTGTGCCGGGCGGGCGCACAATAGTTATGTTGGTCCTCCAATCACTGGCGTCAGATCAGGATGGAGGCAAACACAAGGAGGTGCAGGGCCCGGCTGGTTTGAGGAGACCGGGGCCTTGCCGGATCACAGCAATGCCGGCCCCGCCGGCTTGAGGTGCGCGCAGGTGCCCGGCGCAGCCATGCCCTCCGGCATGCCGCCAGCCGGCTGGAGCCAACAAGGGAGAGAGCGTTTGATGTTCAAATTTCATGCAGTTGCTGCCTCGGTGATCGCGCTGGGGCTGGTGGCGGTGCCGGTGGCCAGCCTGGCCCAGACCGGCGCCCCGCCCGCGACCGAAATCACCCCAAGCGGACCCCTGCCCGAAGTGCCGCGCAACCAGACGCTGAACCTGGCCTGGGGCGTTTCGGCGTCCTCTTCGATCGGCACCACCAATCCCTGGGTGCTGCCCGGCTATACCCATCAGGAAGGCAACAACCTGCTGTTCGAGCCGCTGATGTATTTCGGCATCTACACCAACGAGTTCATTCCCTGGCTGGCCGACAGCATGGAATACACCAATGAGGATTTCACCGCGCTCGAGATCAAGCTCAACGAAAATGCCGAATGGTCCGATGGCGAGCCGGTGACGGCCGATGACGTCGTTTATACCTTTGAAGGCCAGCGCGATTACGAAACGCTCCCCTATCACGCCCAGTTCGCCGACCTTGTCGATACCATCACCGCCAAGGACGAGCTGACCGTCGAGGTGACCTTCAAGCAGCCGGCGCCGCGCTTCAAGTTCGAGGTGCTGACCGAGAAATTCGATACCGGCATCCCCATCGTGCCCGAACACTGGCTGTCCCAGCAGGAGGACCCGACCAAGGTGCCGGGCCTGGCGGAAATGCCCCATTCGGGTCCCTATGACGTCGTCGCCTGGAACGCCAACCAGAAGATCCTCGACCTGCGCGACGACTGGTGGGCGGTCAAGGCGGGTCGGGTGGAGATGCCGGCGGTCAAGCGGGTGGTGGTGGTCAACATCCTCAACCAGCCCATCGACACGGTGGCCCAGCGCCTCGTCAACAACGAGTTCGACTCCTCGGTCGATATGCGCGCCCAGATCATCGGCAACATCTTGCAGCAGAACCCGGACATCCAGTCCTGGACCGGCACGGAAAGCCCCTATGGCTATCTCGACTGGTGGCCCAATTCGCTGTGGATGAACACCCAGCTCGAGCCCTACAACGATGTGCGGGTGCGCAAGGCGGTGAGCCTCGCCATCAATCGCGACCTCATCAACGAGGTGCTTTATGAAGGGGCCGAGATCGCCACGATCTATCCCTTCCCACTGTACCCCAATCTGCAAACCTTTGCCGACTCGCCCGAAGTAAAGGCCGAGGAAGAAAAATACAGCCCCTGGACCTTCGATCCCGACCAGAGCGCGGCGCTGATGGAAGAAGCGGGCTTTACCCGCAATGGCGATGGGCTTTGGGAAAAGGATGGGCAAACGCTCGACGCCACCATCCAGGCCTTTGAAACCATCCATGGCGACGTCGCCCCGGTGCTGGCCGAAATGCTGCGCCAGGCTGGCTTTGATTCCAATGTCAATTTCGGCACCGATGCCTACCAGAACATGGTGGACGGCAAGGCCGGGTTCTACATGTTCGGCCACGGCGCGAGCCTGTTTGATCCCTTCGAGGCGCTCAACCTCTTCCATGGCCGTTATTCCAATGTGATCGGCTCCTCGGCCGGCAACAACCGCTTCTCGCGCTATTCCAACCCCGAATACGACGCACTGGTGGATGCCATTGCGCCCCTTGATTCCCAGGATCCCGCCTTTATCGAGGGCGCCGCCAAGGCGCTGGGGATTTACTGGCGCGACGTGATCGATGTGCCCGTGATCCAGTGGCTGCACCGCATTCCCTACAACAACCATTATTGGACCAACTGGCCGAGCGCCGAGAATGTGGGCCTGGGCACCAATGGCGCCTTTTGGGCCCATACCGGGCTCCTTGTGATCGCGGGGCTGCAGCCGTCGGGCAACTAAGACTTCCGGCACCCGGGGTGCGCGGCACGCGCGCACCCTTTCCCCCAAGTGTATCGGGATCAGTGCAGTGAACATTCGGATCGTTGCCCGGCGCCTGCTGTATTTCGTGTTGATCGTCTGGGCTGCCTCGACCATCGTGTTTTTCATTCCGCGCCTGTCGCCGCGTAACGCCATTCGCGAGCGCTTTGGCGAACTGGCGCGCACCGGCGGCTTTTCGCCCGCCGATATTGAAAAGCTGATCGGCTCCATGCAGCAGCAATTCGGCCTCGACCGGCCGCTGCTCGAGCAATACTGGCAGTATCTGGGCAATATCCTGCGGCTCGATTTCGGCTATTCGCTCAGCCGCTATCCCATGACGGTTACCGATGTGATCGCCCAGTCATTGCCCTGGACCATCGGGCTGCTGCTGGTCACGACGGTTCTGAGCTTCATCATTGGCACACTTCTCGGCGCAGTGGCGGCCTGGCCGAGGGCGCCGGGCTGGCTGCGCTCGACGGCGACCCCCTTTATCCTTCTGACCGGCGTACCCCCGGTGATCATGGGCATCCTGCTGCTGTTCTTCATCGGCTTTCGCCTCAAATGGCTGCCGCTGGGGGGGGCCTATTCGGTGGGGCTGGTGCCCAACTGGTCCTGGCCATTCTTTACCGACCTCATGGCCCACCAGATCCTGCCGGCCCTGGCGCTGATCCTGGGATCGGTCGGGGGCTGGGTGCTCTCCATGCGCGGCATGGGCGTCACCATCCAGGGCGAGGATTACGTCAATTTCGCCGAGCACAAGGGGCTGAGCGGGCCGCGCATTTTTCGCGATTATTATCTGCGCAACGCCTTGCTGCCCCAGGTGACGGGCCTCGCGCTGGCGCTGGGCACGGTGGTCACCTCGGCGGTGATCGTTGAAGGCCTGTTCGGCCTACCCGGCATCGGCACGGCGCTGAACCTTGCCATCCGCGCCAACGATTTTCCGGTGATCTATGGGATCGTGCTGTTCATCACCATCGCCATCGCGCTGCTGATGACTCTGCTCGAATTCGTTTATCCGCTGCTCGATCCGCGCATTCGCAACAGCTAGGAGCCCGCCATGACCCTCGTGAATGCAACGGGCGTGCCGGTAAGCCCCGCCCTGCCGACCCAGCCCTCCCGCGTGCGGCTGACGCTCCGCTATCTGCGGCGCAACAAGGGGCTGGCGCTCGGCGCCGCCATCCTCCTCGCGCTGGCTCTCTTCACCATTATCGGGCTCATCCTCATCGATCCCAAAAAGGCCTATCCGCTGTCGGCCGCGCTCAAGCAGCCCCCCAGTCTCAAATATCCCTTCGGGACCGATTTCTTTGGCCGCGATCTCTTGGCGGCCATGGTGGTGGGCACCTGGCAGACCGCCTTTATCGGCCTTCTCGCCGGCGGCATCGGTACGCTGGTGGGCGTGGTACTGGGCTTCACCGCCGCCTATTTCGGCGGCTGGATCGATGGCACGGTGCGCACGATCTGCCAGATTTTGACGCCCATTCCGGTGCTGCTGATCCAGGTCGTCGCGGCGGGCTCACTCGACAAGCGCGACGTCACCATCGTCACCATGGCGATCATTGTCGCCATGCTGGCCTGGATGGGCCCAACCCTCGTGATCCGGGCTCAGGTGCTGACCATGAAGGAGCGCCAGTTCGTGGCCGTCGCCAAGCTTTCGGGCGTTTCGGACATGGGCATCATCTTCAAGGAAATCTTGCCCAATCTCCTGCCCTTCATCGCCGCCGCCTTTGTCGGCCAGGTCTTTGCCGCCGTGTTCGCCTCCTTCTATCTTGCCGTTCTCGGTCTTGGGCCCCTACGCGAGCCGCTCTTGGGTAACATCATCTGGGCGGCCCAGAGCCAGGGCGCGTTCTTTAATGGCTGGTGGTGGTGGCCGCTCGAGCCGGCCTTCGCCATGATCCTGATCCTGGGGGCACTGGCCTTGGTCAATATGGGGCTGGACGAGTTGGCCAATCCCCGCGTCAGAAGGACGGAGTAGCGCCATGGCTGCCGTGACCCTCGACCCCGTGAGCGCGCCAATGCCCCATGCCGGGGTGTCGGCGCAGCCAGCGCCCAGCCCGGTGCTGCGCGTCAATCAGCTCGCCGTCACCTATTACACCGATCTTGGCCGGGCCCGCGCGCTCGACGATGTCAGCTTCACCCTTAATGCCGGCCAGAAGCTGGGCATGGTCGGAGAGTCGGGCTCGGGCAAGAGCACCTTGGCGCTGGCCATGATGCGCATGATCAAGCCCCCCGGACGCATCGAGGGCGGCGAAGTCTTTGTGGGCGACACCGAGCTCATGGGCCTGAACGAAGAAGCCATGCGCCGGGCGCGGCTGAGCAAAATTGCCTATATTCCGCAAGGGGCGATGAACTCGCTCAACCCCGTGATCCGCATCGGCGCGCAGATGGTCGATGCCATCAAGGCGCATCTGCCGGGGGAAAGCCGCTCGGCTATCCAGGATCGCTGCCGTCAGGCGCTGCGCTCGGTCGATCTCGATCCAGGCGTCTTCAACATGTATGCCCATGAGTTGTCGGGCGGCATGAAGCAGCGGGTGTGCATCGCCATTAGCGTGCTGCTCGAGCCCAGCGTCATCATCGCCGATGAGCCCACCAGCGCGCTCGATGTGGTCACCCAACGCCAGGTGATGGAAACCATCGACCGGGTGCAAGACCAGATCGGCGCCGCCGTGATCCTGATCGGCCACGACATGGGGCTCATGGCCCAGTTCGTCGATCGGGTGGCGGTGATGTATGCCGGGCGGCTCGTGGAAATCTCGAGCGTACGCGAGATGTTTACCGACCCCAAGCACCCCTATGCCCGCGCCCTGATCTCGAGCCTGCCTAATCTCGACAATCGCGGCGTGTTCCAGGGCATTCCGGGCCTCGCGCCCTCTTTGCTGCGCATTCCCAGCGGCTGCGCCTTTCACCCGCGCTGCCCCTTTGCCATGGGCGTCTGCACCACGGTGCGGCCCGAAGTGCTGGAATTGGCAGGCGGCCGCCGCGTCGCCTGCCACCTGTTAGACGAGGAGGCCCGCCATGGCTGAACTGCTGGGGCTGCGCGGGGTCTCGAAAGTCTATACCCGCGGGCTGACCCATTCCCACCCCACCGTGGCGCTGCGCGAGATCTCGCTGACCCTCAAGGAGGACGAGCCCACCATCCTCACCGTTGCTGGCGAAAGCGGTAGTGGCAAGACGACACTCGCCATGCTGCTGCTGGGCTTCATCAGCCCAACAATGGGGGAAATCCTCTATAAGGGCCGCAATATCACGACGCTGACCGGCCCCGAACGGCTGGCCTATCGGCGCGAAGTGCAGGCGGTGTTCCAGGATCCTTTCGCGGTCTTTAATCCCTTCTATACCGTCGATCACCTGCTGAGCGTGCCCATCAAGCGCTTCAAGCTGGCAAGCACAAGGGCTGAGGCGCGGGCGCGCATGGAAGAAGCGCTCAATGCCGTGGGGTTGCGCCCCGAAGACGTACTCGGGCGCTTTCCCCACCAGCTTTCGGGCGGGCAGCGCCAGCGCATCAATGTCGCCCGCGCCTTGTTGCTGAAGCCGCGCCTGCTGATCGCCGACGAGCCGGTGTCCATGGTGGATGCCTCGCTGCGCGCCACGATCCTCGAAACCCTGCGCAACCTGCAGCGCGATTATGGCGTCTCGATCATCTACATCACCCATGATCTGACCACCGCCTACCACATCGCCAAGTCGATCATCGTCCTGTACCGGGGCGGGGTGATGGAGGCGGGGGATGTCGATCGGGTGATCAAGTCGCCCCAGCATCCCTATACCCAGCTGCTGGTCGATTCCATTCCCTGGCCCAATCTCGAGCAGCGCTGGGGCGAGCAATCGATCATGGCGCGCGAAAGCACCGCGCCCCCGCCCGGCGCTTGCCCCTTCATGCCGCGCTGTCCCAAGGCTATGCCGATATGCGCCAGCCGCCCGCCGCTGTTCCAGATCAATCCGCACCAGGCGGCCGCTTGCTACCTGCATGAGCGGCAGCCCCAACTCGTGGCTGAAAAGCTCTCCGAACTCCTGCCTGCCTGAGAACCCTATGCTCGAGATCGCCGAATTCATCAGCCCCACGCCATCGCCGGTCTGGCAGCTTGCCCGGCAGGCCGGGGTCAATCTTGCCGTGGGCGGGCTGCCCTTTGACAGCTTGCGCCCGGGGGAAAGGCTGGGGGACCTCGCCCCGCTCAGCCGCATGCAGCAAAGCTACGGGGATGCCGGCTTTGAGCTGCGCGTCATCGAGGCACGCCCGCCGCTTAATCTGGCCAAGCGCGGCTTGCCGGGGCGGGACAAAGAGATCGATGTCGTCTGCGAACTCCTCACCAGCATGGGCAAGCTCGGCATCGGGGTCTGGTGCTATGAATGGATGACCGATTTCAACTGGGTGCGCACCAATATGGCGACGCCCTCGCGCGGCGGCTCGGTGGTCACGAGCTTCAATCTCGATGATGTCCCCGAGGACCTGACGAGCAATCCGCCCATTGGCGAGGACGCGCTTTGGGAGAACCTCGATTATTTCCTCAAGCGGGTGTTGCCGGTCGCCGAACAAGCGGGGGTCAAGCTCTCCATGCACCCCGACGACCCACCGATCACCCCGATCCGGGGCGTCAGCCGCATCATGCGCAGCATCGAGAACTACCAGCGCCTCCTGGCCATGGCGCCCAGCCCGATGAACACCATTACCCTCTGCCAGGGCAATTTCACCCTGATGACCGATGACCTCCCCCGCGAGATCAGGCGCTTTGGCGACAAGATCTCCTTTGTGCATTTCCGCGATGTGCGGGGCGTGCCCACGCGGTTCGAGGAAACCTGGCACGACGACGGCAAGACCGACATGCTCGCCTGCATGCAGGCCTATCGCGATATCGGGTTTAGCGGCGTGCTGCGGCCCGACCACGTGCCCACCGTTGCGGGCGATAGCAACGACAATGCCGGCTATTCCGCCTTCGGGCGGCTTTACGCCATTGGTTACATCCGCGGCCTGCACGAGGCCGTTTATGCGCAATAGGTCAGATCCATGAGAATTGCAGTTACCGGCGCCAGCGGCGGCATTGGCCGCGCCATTGTTAAAGAGGCCGAGGCCCGCGGCCACACGGTGGTCGGCATCGATCGGGTCGAGCACCCCGATGTCGTGGCGAGCGGCGAGCGCCGCTTCGTTCTGGCCGACATGGACAACTACGATGCCCTGCTCGATGCCTTTGCCGGCTGCGATGCGGTGATCCACATGGCCGCCATTCCCTCCCCCGGCCGCCACCCCGATCACATCGTGCACAACAACAATGTGGTGGGCAGCTATAATGCGCTCCAGGCCGCCGTCGAGAACGGTATCCGGCGTGTCTGCCAGGCCTCGAGCGTCAATGCCATCGGCCATTCCTTCAGCCGCGCCCCGCGCTATGATTATTTCCCCATCGATGAGAGCCATCCCAATTACGCCGAGGACCCCTATAGCCTCTCCAAATGGATCTGCGAGCAGCAGGCCGACGCCTTTATCCGACGCTATCCGGAGATGGTAATCGCCTCCATGCGCTTTCATTATGTCTGCGATGACCGCTCCATCGCCAAGGCGCTCTATGACCCCAATCCCGAGATCGCCAAGCATCTCTGGGCCTATACCAGGCGCGATGCGGCGGCCGATGCGTGCCTCTTGAGCCTCGAAGCTTCCATCGAGGGTCACGAGGCCTTCTATATCGTGGCGCCAGACACGATTTCGGATACCCCCAGCCGGGAGCTGGCGCGCCAGTATTTTCCGCAAATTCCGCTGCGCGATGGCTGGGGCAGGCACCAGAGCTTTTTCAACTCGGCCAAGGCCGAGCGCATGCTGGGCTGGCGGCACGGCCATGTGCCGCCCAAGCGCCTGACCGACTAGGATCGCGCTAGAGGTCGGCCTGCAGCCATTGGGGTCCGAGATGGATGTCGATGGTTTGCAGCCGGCCCGGCCCCAGATTCTCGAACCGGTGCGGCAGCCCCTTGGGGCCGAGCACGACCTCGCCAGCTTCCGCGTCGATCACCGCATCGCCCACGTAAAAGCGCCCGCGCCCTTCCACCACGACGAAGAGCTCGTCATAGGGGTGGACATGCAGGGCCGGCCCCGTGCCCACCGCCTCATTGCCATAGGCGAGGATCGTGGTCGTGGTGCCCAGGGCCTCGCCTGGAAGGTGACCGCGCCAGGGGCCGGGCTGGGTCGGGTCGAACAGCTGCTGCTTGGCCGGGGCGCGCCCGTCCGGCACTGCGGCGCTGGGATCGATGCTGAGTTTTGCCATTGCTGTTGCACTTCAAGGTTAGTTGCTCATGCATTAATGGGCCCGTGCACCAAGACTGCCAAGAGGAAGCAGCTAGTGCATAGGCTTTGAGCTCAATTGCGCGCAAATTAGGCACAAGCAGATGCTGCCGTTCTGTTGTGCAGATTTGCGCGGCTAAATAGGCGATCAAGTGCAAGGACTTACTCGTCCAAACAAGGATTGGCACAACTGATGCATGACAGTTCCCGACAAAGGGAGCTGCGCAATGTCCGAGTCTGCCGAGATCGATCTTGCTTCTGTCTCCAAGATCTACGGCAAGACCACGGCCGTCGACAGCATCAGCCTCAAGATCCCCGCCGGAAGTTACTGCTGTCTGCTCGGGCCTTCGGGCTGTGGCAAGACCTCTACCCTGCGCATGATTGCGGGGCACGAAACCGTTTCGATCGGGGACATTGTTTTGGGCAAGCAGGTGGTGACCGACCTGCCGCCGGCCAAGCGCGGCACGGCGATGATGTTCCAGTCCTATGCGCTGTTTCCCCATCTCGATCTCGTCGACAATGTCGCCTTTAGCCTCAAGATGGCGGGGGTGGACAAGCCGACCCGCCGCGCGCGGGCGCTCGAGCTGCTCAAGCTCATGCAGATGGATGCCTATGCCGACCGCCGTCCCGGCCAGCTTTCGGGCGGCCAGCAGCAGCGCGTGGCGCTGGCGCGCGCGCTGATCACCGATCCCGAAGCGCTGCTGCTCGACGAGCCGCTTTCGGCGCTCGATCCCTTCCTCAAGATTCGCATGCGCGCCGAGCTCAAGAAACTGCAAAAGCAGCTGGGCATCACCTTTGTCCATGTCACCCACAGCCAGGAAGAAGCCATGGCGCTAGCCGACTTGGTCGTGGTGATGAGCAATGGGCGGATCGAGCAGGCCGCCACCCCGCGCGAGGTGTTCGAGCGCCCGGCGACTGCCTTTGTTGCCCGCTTCATGGGCGATCACAATGTGATTTCGGGCAAGGTCACCGGCGCCGGCGACGGCCTGGTGGATTTCACCGTGGTCGGCGGCGGCAGCTTTTCCGCCACCGGCGCACCCCTGCCGGTGGGCGCCGATATGGATGTCGCCGTGCGCACCGACCATGTCCGGATCGGGGAAAGCCCGCAGCCGGGCCTGGGGTTCACCGGCATCATCTCCAACATCGAATATCGCGGCGCCACGGTGAAGCTCACCGTGGAGGGCGCCGGGATCAGCGAATTCACCGCCATCATCACCGACACCGCCTTTTACGCGACCCCGGTCGCGGTGGGCGATGCGGTGCCCCTCCATTGGGATGCCGGGGACGCCATCGTCCTCGCCCGCCCCGATGCCTAACCGTCCATCAAGCCAACAGGGAGACGTGCCATGACCGCCAAGAGTGACATCAAGTCCGGTGTCAGCCGCCGCAACTTTCTCAAGACCAGCGCTGCCGCCGCGGTCGGCGCCAGCCTGGGTTCGGGGGTGATTACGGGCTTTCCCACCATCTGGGCGCAAAACCCCATCACCCTGCGCCAGTTCGGCACCGGCGTGAGCAACCTCAATGCCATTGCCGAAAAGTGCAAGGAAGACCTCGGCATCACCATCCAGATGACGGCCACGGACAGCGATGCGGCCGCCCAGCGCGCGGTGACCCAGCCCGACAGCTACGACATCGCCGATGTGGAATACTGGATCCTCAAAAAGGTCTTCCCGGCCGGGGTCATCCAGCCCATGGATATCAGCCGGCTGACGCACTACGACCAGATCGTGCCGCTGTTCAAAACCGGCAAGCTGCTGCCCGACAGCGTCATCGCCCAGGGCACCGCGCCCCATACTGTTGGCTTTGTGGAAGGCCCCGACAGCCGCGACTTCGCCAAGGGCGAAACGGACTGGTTCACCATGGTCCCCACCATCTACAATGCCGATACGCTGGGCATCCGGCCCGATCTGGTGGGCCGCGAGATTTCCTCCTGGGCCGATATCATGGACCCCGCCTTCAAGGGCAAGTCGGCCATCATCAACGTGCCCTCGATCGGCATCATGGATGCGGCCATGATCATGGAAGCCATGGGGCTCATCACCTATGGCGACAAGGGCAACATGACCACCGAGGAGATCGATGCCACCGTCGATTTCCTGATCAAGGCCAAGCAGGACGGCCAGTTCCGCGCCTTCTGGAAGAGCTTTGACGAGAGCGTCAACCTCATGAGCTCGGGCGAAGTGGTGATCCAGTCCATGTGGTCGCCGGCCGTGGCGGCGGTGCGCTCCAAGGGCATTGCCTGCACCTACCAGCCCCTCAAGGAAGGCTATCGCTCCTGGGGCGGCGGCATGGGTCTCGCGGCGCACCTGTCGGGTGCCCAGCTCGACGCGGCCTATGAATATCTCAACTGGTACACTTCGGGCTGGGTCGGCGGCTATCTCAACCGGCAGGGCTATTATTCGGCCAATATGGAAACGGCCAAGCAGCACATGACCCCCGACGAATGGGGCTTCTGGATCGAAGGCAAGCCCGCTCAGGGTGACATCCTCGCGCCCGACGGCACGGTGATGGAAAAGGCCGGCGCCGTGCGCGATGGCGGCTCGTTCGAAGAGCGCATGGGCAAGGTCGCCTGCTGGAACTCGGTGATGGACGAGGACCGCTACATGGTCCGCCGCTGGAACGAGTTCATCGCCGCCTGATCCGCGACCAAGGGGGTGGAAAGCCCGGACATCGAGGCTTTCTCCACCCCCACCCGACCTCCCCCATCAAGGGGGAGGTGACGCATCGAGTGTTTGGCACGATCTGTTCACACCACCGGCCCGCACCTCCCCCTTGATGGGGGAGGCTGGGAGGGGGTGATCGGAGGGGATATCGTTACAATGAACGCTTTGCTCGCCCGCGCCACGCCCTATCTGCAGGCGACGCCGCTGCTGCTGATCCTCGGCTTTTTCCTTGCTGTCCCGATCCTGCTGCTGCTCGTGGTCAGCTTCTGGGATTATGACTTTGCCGGCATCTATCCCGATTTCCTCACCCTCAACTATGCCGAAGCGCTGGGCTCCTGGGTCACCTGGCGCATCTATGCCAATACGCTCAAATATGCGGTCATCGTCTGGGCGATCACCGCTTTCGTGGGCTTCTGGGTCGCCTATTTCCTCGCTTTTCATGTGCGCACCGCGACCATGCAGATGGTGCTGTTCCTCATCTGCACCGTGCCGTTCCTCACCTCCAACATCATCCGCATGATTTCCTGGATCCCCGTGCTGGGGCGCAACGGGCTGATCAATTCGGGGCTGACAGGAGCGGGGATCATCGAACAGCCTATCGAGTGGCTCTTGTATTCCGACTTCGCCGTCGTGCTCGCCATGGTCCATCTTTATACGCTCTTCATGGTCACCCCGATCTTCAACGCCATGATGCGGATCGACAAATCTCTCGTTGAAGCGGCGCGCGATGCCGGCGCCAAGGACTGGCAGGTGATCTGGAACGTGGTGCTGCCGCTGGCCAAGCCCGGCATCGCTATCGGCACCATCTTTGTCGTCACCCTGGTGATGGCCGATTTTTCCACCGTGCAGGTGATGAGCGGGGGCCAAAGCGCGTCGGTAGCGCTGATGATGCGCAACCAGATGAGCCTGCTGCAATATCCGGCGGCCGCCGCCAATGCCATCGTGCTGCTGGTGCTGGTGCTCCTCATGGTCGCGGGCATGCTGCGCATCGTTGATATTCGCAAGGAGCTCTAGGATGGAACGCGAAAAGCGCAGCCCCGGCTTTCACCTGCTGGCCGGCTTTTTCGGCCTCTTTGTGCTGTTTCTCTACGGCCCTTTGTCGGCCGTGTTTATCCTCAGCTTTCAGGGGCCGCAGGGCGGGCTGACCTTTCCGCTCAATGGCGTGTCACTGCGCTGGTTTCAGAACCTCTTTGAAACGCAGGCGGTAGGGGATTTCGGCGCCAGCTTCGGGCGCTCCTTTGCGCTTGGGTTGATGGTCATGGCGGGCACCGTGCTGGTCTCGTTGCTGGCGGGGCTGGCCTTTCGCCGCCGGTTTCTTGGCGCAACGCCCCTCTTCTACCTGACGGTCGCGAGCCTCGTTGTGCCCTCCATCATCGTTTCGCTCGGCATCGGCGTGTTGTTCCAGCAGATCGGCTGGCGCCCCAACTGGTTCAGTTCCGGCTTTGGCGCGCATCTGACCTGGACGCTGCCTTTTGGCGTGCTGATCATGTTTGCGGTGTTCAACCGCTTTTCCCCCAGCTACGAGGAAGCCGCGCGCGATCTGGGCGCCAGCAACTGGCAGGCCTTTCGCCACGTCGTCTTGCCCATGATCGCACCCAGCCTGATCGGCGTGGGGCTTTTCGGTTTCTCGCTGAGCTATGACGAGTTTGCCAGGACGCTGATGACCTCGGGCAGCGCCAACACTTTGCCGCTCGAAATCTACGGCATGACCACCAATGTCACGACCCCGGTGCTCTATGCGCTAGGGACGGTCACGACACTGTTCTCGTTCCTCGTGATCCTCGTGACCCTGAGCACCATCCTCTGGATCAACCGCCGGCGGGTGCGGGCATGAACCGCATCGCCGTCATCAATCCCAACACCACCGCCAGCATGACCGCGATCATTGCCGCAGCGGCCCGGCTAGTGGCCGCGCCCACGACCGAGATCGTGCCGCTCACCTCTTCCATGGGGCCGGTCTCCATCGAAGGCTATTACGACGAAGTCTTCGCCTTGCCTGGATTGCTGCGCGAGATCGGCCAGGCGGAGGGGGAGGGGGCCCGGGCCGCAGTGATCGCCTGTTTCGATGATACCGGGCTCGATGCCGCCCGAGCCATGGCCACCATTCCGGTGCTCGGCATTTGCGAAGCGGCGCTCGCCACCGCGGCCTTCCTCGCCAAGCGCTTCACGGTCGTAACCACCACCGAGCGCTCCCGCGTGCCCATCGAGGAGCTGGCGCAACGCTATGGCATGTCCAAACGCGCCCGTATCCGCGCCGCCGACATTCCCGTCCTGGCGCTCGAGGATCCAGCCTCGGGGGCGCGCGAGCGGCTGCGGGCGGAAATTGTTCGTGCCATCAGCGAGGACAAGGCCGAGGCCATCGTCCTGGGCTGCGCCGGGATGGCCGACCTGGCGCGGGCGCTGCAGGAGGAACTCGGGCTGCCTGTGATCGATGGCGTCGGCGCCGCGGTCAAACAGGCCGAAGCGCTAATCGCGCTGGGTCTGCGCACCAGCAAACGCGGCAGCTATGCCCCGCCCCTGCCCAAGCCCTACAAGGGCGAACTCAGCGCTTTCGCGCCACGAGGATAGGGGAGCGAGCCGGTCAGTCCAGCTCCTGCACCCCACCCCCCGAAACGGTCAGCACCTGCCCGCTGATCCATGACGCCGCGGGCGAACACAGAAACAGCGCCGCATAGGCGATGTCATCGACCTCCCCGAGCCGCCGGATCGGGGTGTGCTGCAGCATGCTCTGTTCGATCTCGGGCGTCAGCACGCTCGCCAGGGCCGCGGTCCTTGTCGCGCCGGGCGCAATGGCGTTGATCCGCACGCCCATTGGCCCAAGATCAAAGGCGATATTGCGGGTCAAATGGTTGAGCGCGGCCTTGGAAGAAGCATAGGAGGCCATGCGCTGGTTGCGGTTCTCGCCGGCCATGGACGAGATATTGAGCACTGCGCCACCCCCTGCTGCCGCCAGATGCGGCGCGGCCAGCTGCGTGAGCCGGAACGCCGAAAAGACGTTGAGTTCATAGGCCCGGCGAAAATCCTCCATCGGCATGTCGAAGGGCTGGGGGCCGCCGCCTCCGGCATTGTTGACGAGGATGGCGAGCTTGCCGAACTGGTCCAGCGCGGTGTGCACCAAAAGCTCAAGGTCATCTTCCCGGGTGACATCACAAGCCACCGCGACCGCCTTGCCCCCTGTTGTGTTGATTTCGGCGGCAGCCGCCTGGGCCGCCTCGGGCTTGCGGTCGCTGACCACAATGGCGGCCCCCGCACCCGCGAAGAGGCGCGCAATGCCAAGCCCGATCCCGGAACCGGCGCCGGTCACCACCGCCACCTGCCCATCAAGGCGGAACTTGTCCGGGTCATACATGCTGTGCTCCCGTCGTTCTTTGCCAAACCCTAAGCCGTCCAACCTTTAAGCTCTTGATATCGGTCAGACCCGGGCTGGTATTGACGGGGCGCGCTGTCCGGTGGACGCGTGGCGTGGTGGGCCGATCTGACAGCCTGGATACCCATCCCGCGGCGAATTGCGCGTCACGGCAGATACTGGATTTGCAGGCCCCGGTGCAGCGTCGAGGGGGCCACCTGGGCGCGCACCTTGAACACCTCGGCGATCAGCGCCTCGGTCAAGACTGCATGTGGCGTGCCCGCGGCCACCAGCCGCCCCTCGCGCATCACTGCGATCCGGTCGCAGAACATGGCGGCGAGGTTGAGGTCGTGCAGCGCCACGATCGTGGTGAGCGGCAGCCCGGCGACGAGGCGCAGGATATCAAGCTGGTGCTGGATATCGAGGTGGTTGGTGGGCTCATCGAGGATCAGATCGGTCGGCTCTTGCGCCAGCGCCCGCGCCAGCTGCACGCGCTGCCGCTCGCCGCCCGAAAGCGTATGCCAGGGCTGGTGGCGCCGGTCGGCCAGCTCCACCCGCTGCAGGGATTGCTCGACAATGGCGTCGTCCGCTTGCGTCCAGGGCGACAGGGCCGAGCGATGCGGCGTGCGCCCCAGCCGCACCACATCGAGCACCGTCACATTGGCTTCGGTCGTGGCATGTTGCTCGACCACCGCTACGCGCTGGGCGAGCTGGCGCCGGCCGAAGCGGCCCAGCGGGGCGGTATCAAGGGTGACCTCGCCACCAGCGGGCGCGCGCAAACCCGCGAGGAGCCGGATCAGCGATGATTTGCCCGACCCATTGGGCCCGAGCAGGCCCAGCGTCATGCCGGGCTGCGCCTCGAGGGTCACGCCATCGACGATGATCTCGCTGCCAGCCTTCCAGCTCACGCCATGGGCGGCAATGGTCATCGCGCACCCCGCCCGCGATACAGGATGACGGCAAAGAACGGCACCCCGACCAGCGCGGTGACCACCCCGATCGGCAGCACCTGCTGGGGCAGGATGATGCGCGAAACGATGTCGGCCAGCACCATGAACACCGCTCCCACCACCACGCAGGCGGGCAGCAGCCGCAAGTGTTGCGGGCCCACGATGAAGCGGGCGACATGGGGAATCACGAGGCCCACAAAACCGATCGAGCCCACCATTGACACCATGGTCGCGGCCATAAGGGCGGTGAGCGCAAACAGCACCACCCGCACCTGCGCCACGGGCACGCCGAGCGAACGGGCCGCGTCATCCCCGAAGGTGAAGGCATCGAGCGCTCGGGCATAGCGCAGGCAGACGACAAGCCCCGCGGCAACCACGCCTGCCGCAAGGCCCACATCGCTCCAGCGCACGCCGGCAAAACTGCCCAGCAGCCAGAACATGACGCTGCGCGCCTGTTCGGCATCGGCCGAAGTGCTGACAACATAGGAGGTCAGCGCATTGAACAATTGCGAAGCGGCGACACCGGCCAGGATCGTGCGCTCGGCGCTGCCCGCCGCGCCTCGCGCGAGGAGAATGACAAAGGCAAAGGCGGCCAGGGCTCCGGCAAAGGCGCCCAGCGGAATGGCGGCGCTACCCGCCCCTATGCCGAGCACGATGACGCAAACCGCCCCGGTCGAGGCGCCCGCCGAAACGCCCAGCACATAGGGCTCGGCCAGCGGATTGCGCAGCAGCGATTGCAGGATCGCGCCACACAGCGCCAGCCCCGCCCCGCAGGCGGCCGCTACCAGTGAGCGGCTGAGCCGATAATCCCAGATCACGCTTTCCTGGATGCGGCTGATCTCGAACTGCGTCCAGCCCAGGCGATTGGTGATGGCCTGGAGCGTGGTGTGGAGCGAAATGGGCATTTCGCCAATGCCCACCCCCAGCGCCACGGCAAGGGGCAGCAGCAAGGCTGCCCCGCCGATCACCGATCCCCCTAGCCGCGCGCGGCGCCGCTGGGTCATGGCCATGCTCATTGCAGCAGGCCTTGGCTCTGCAGCGCCTCCGCCAGAGTTTCGAGCCCGCCAATCGTGCGCAGGGTCGGGTTCATTGCCTGCGCGTCGAGCAGCACCAGATGGCCCGCCTCGACGGCGCTGAGCTGGCTGACCATGGGGTCGGTCTTGAGAAACTCCACTTTGAGGGCGGGGTCATCGGCCGGCCGGTTGCGCCGGTCCATCGTGCCGACGACGATGACCGTGGGGTCGGCCGCGGCAATGGCTTCCCAGCTGACCAGCGGCCAGTCTTCCTCGCTGTCGACGATGTTGCGGGCGCCCATCACCTTCATCATATAGGCCGAAGCGCCATTGCGGCCGGCCACCCAAGCATCCCCGGCAATTTCGGGGCTCGAGAACCAGAACACCATGGAAACGCCCGCCGCGCGCTTCCCCAGTTGCGCGCGCACGGCCGCTTCGCGGCTGCGCAGCTCGCGGACCAGTTCGGCCCCCCGCTCATTGACGTCAAAGATCGCCGCCAATTCGCTGATCTCCTGGTAGAGCAACTCGGTGGTCCAGGGTTCGAGGCGCACGCCATCGCCATTGCTGGCATCCTTCATGGCGCAGGTGGTCAGCGAGATATAGCTCGGGATCCCGAGATCAGCATATTGCTCGCGGTTACCCGCTTCATCGCGCATCCCGAACTGGGCGGCAATGAAATCGGGCTCGGTGCCAAGGATTGCTTCATAGCTCGCGGTGCTGTCGGCCAGGCGCGGCACTTTTGCGTTGTCGGCGGCAACCTCTTCGAGCACCGGCGAAACCCAGGTGGCGGTGCCCACCATGCGATCGGCCAGACCGAGCAGCAGCAGGATTTCCGAGCTGTTCTGCCCGATGCCGACGGCCCGCTGCGGTGCCTCGGTAAAGGTGAGTTCGACCCCGCAATTTTCGAGCTGCAGGGGGTATTGGGTTGCGTGTTGGGCCAAGGCCGTGCTGGCCGTGGCAACAAAAATGCCGCTGGCCAGAAGGGAGAATAGACGCATCGAAACCTCTCGTGATGCTGTTCAAGCCAAACGATCAGCCAGACACGAGGGGAAAGTTGAGGTCATGCTCCCGCGACCCCGAAGAGGCGCAACGGCAACGATCGGACGAGCCAAAAGCCGGTCCGCACCCCACCGAAACACCTCGTTCGGTTTGCTGGTCGTTGTCCCGGCAGGTCTCCTGGCTCGCGGCTCTGGCGCTCCTCGTCCCCTTCCCGGTCGCTTGACCAGTGGCTTGGACGGTGAACTTGCCGCTTACAGTTGCGAGGGCAGCTTCGGTTTTGGCCCCTGATGGGTAATCCGCACCGTATTCCCTTTTCATCCGCGCTCGATGGCGGAACCGTGACCCCGCCGTCTTAGCGGCGCGTCGGACCCTGGGCAAGGGGGAAGTGGCGGAGGGGGTGTCGCGGTCAGCCGCTCGCCAGCCGCGCCACCGAGCTGCGCACCACCAGTTCCGCGCGCAACAGGATATTGGTGGATTTGGGCTGCTCGTCGGCCAGCAGGGTCAGCAGCAATTCCATCGCCGCTTCCCCGATCCGGTGCCGGGGCTGCTTCATCGTCGTCAGCGACGGGCTGACAAAGCTGGCAAAGGAAATATCGTCGAACCCCATCACCGAAAACTGCCGCGGCAGTTCATAGCGGCGCGTGTTGAGCGCGATGATGACCCCGAGGGCCGTTGCATCATTGACGCAGAAAAACGCGCTGGGCAGCGCATCGCGCACAAACATCAACTCGGCGGCAGCCCGCCCGCTTTCCGTCGTGCCATCGCCATCGAGGATCAGCCGCGGATCGATGCGGATGCCGGCCCCTTCAAGGGCCGCGCGATAGCCCGCTTCGCGCAAGCGGTTAATCTCCCGGCTGCTGGAATGGCCGATAAAGGCGATGCGCCGGTGCCCCTGCGAAATCAGGTGCTCGGTGGCGACGCGGGCGCCCTCGACATTGTCGACCCCGACAAAGGGAATGCTTTGCCCCGTCACCGGCTCGTTGACGGCGACGGTCGGGGGCAGGCGGGTTTCGCCGCGATCCTGCCCGAAGCCGAACGGCAGGTGGCCGGTAAAGAGGATCAATCCATCCGCCTGGTTGGAGCTGATGAACCGGAGATAATCGGTTTCCCGGCTCGGATCGTTCTGGGTATTGCCGATCAGTACCCCATAGCCGCGCTTGCTGGCTTCAGTCTCGAGACCCACGAGGATGTTGGAGAAATTGGGGTCGCCCACATCGGGGGCAAGGATCAGGATCATGTTGGAGCGCCGCATGCGCAGCGAGCGCGCCAGGGCATTCGTGGTGTAGCCGGTGCGGGCAACGGCTTCGGCGACCTTGCGGCGGGTGGCGTCGGCGACTTTGGTCGGCTCGTTGATGGCGCGGCTGACGGTGGCGATCGACACCCCGGCCATGGCCGCAACATCTTCAATGGTCGCCAGCTTTTGCTGCTGCACTCGGCCCCGCTCCGCCCCCCGCGCCGCTCGGTTGCGCTGCAACCGGCTTACGCCCAGACAAGTGTCATTTGCGCGATCAACAGTGCGCCTGTGCCCCTTAGCAGAGGTCGATCCAGGCGGCACGCTCTACCACTCCCCCATAGCAGTTATGCACCTGTGTAAACCTTTACATCAATCCTGAAAACCTTTACACCGGCACTCAAGCAGAGAGCCGCACAGCAAGTGCGCCATGCTTGGGGGAGGGCGGCAGCATGATCGATGCGCAAGACGCAAATGCGTCCCCGATCTTGTCGGCCCACCGCATTTCCAAGTCCTTTGGCGATATCCCGGTGCTGTTCAGCATCGATTTCGACATCAGGCCCGGCGAGGTTCACGCCATTATCGGCGAGAATGGCGCGGGCAAGTCGACGCTGATCAAGATTCTCTCCGGTATCGAGCAGCCGACCTCGGGCACCATCACCTATCAGGGGCAAACCGTGGTCTTGCCGCCCGATGGGCAGGCGGCGGCCATGGGCATCGTCGTAATCCACCAGGAATTGCTGCTGGCCGAACATCTGAGTGTCGCCGACTCCATTTTCCTCGGGCGCGAATTGCGCCGCGGCCCATTCTTGCAGCTCAAGCAGATGCGCGAGCAGACCCGGGCCATCCTCGACACGCTCCATGTCCATATCGACCCCGATGCGCGCATCAACACGCTCTCGGTCGCCGACAAGCAGATGGTGGAAATCGCCAAGGCGATCAGCCGCGATGCGCGCGTCATCATCATGGACGAGCCGACCGCCGTGCTGTCGGTCGGGGAAACCCAGACCTTTTTCGAGCAGATCCGCAGGCTGACGGCCAAGGGTGTGGCGGTGATCTTCATCTCCCACAAGCTCGAGGAAATCATGGAGCTCGCCGACCGCGTAACGGTGCTGCGTGACGGGCAGCTGATCGCGACGGTCGGTACCGAGAACCTGACGCCCGATTCCATTGCCCAGATGATGGTGGGGCGCGAACTCTCCAATCTTTATCCGCCCAAGCACGAGCCTGATGTGGATGGCGAAGTCGTGCTTTCCGTGCGCGATCTCGCCGCGCCCGGGGTCTCGGGCATCTCCTTCGAGCTGCGGCGCGGAGAAATCCTCGGCTTTGCCGGGCTGATCGGTTCGGGCCGCACCGCGGTGGCCGAAGCCATTGTCGGGCTCACGCGTAAAACTGCCGGGGCTCTGGAGGTGCATGGCACTCCCGCCGATTTCCCGGATCTCGCGAGCTCGCTCGATGCCGGGCTGGCCTATATGACCAAGGACCGCAAGGGGCGGGGGCTGCTGCTCAATGCCGGCCTGCAGCCCAATCTCACCTTGCTGACGCTGAAAAAGCACCTGCGCCACGGCTTTCTCGACGGGCGCAGCGAAGCGCAGGCGCTCGAGCGCGCGGTGCGGCGCTTTGATGTGCGCGCGCGCGATCCGTCGGTGCCGGTGGGCAAGCTGTCGGGCGGCAATCAGCAAAAGCTGATGCTGGGCAAGACCATGGAAAGCGAACCCGACATCATCATCATGGATGAGCCCACGCGCGGTATCGATGTGGGCACCAAGCAGCAGATTTATCACATCATCGCGGCGCTGGCCGCCGAGGGCAAGGCGATCATCGTCATCTCCTCGGAAATGCAGGAAGTCATCGGCCTTTCACACCGTGTCGTCGTCATGCGCAACGGGCGCATGGCCGGGGTGCTGGAAGGCGCTGAGATCACCGAGGCCGAGATCATGCGTTACGCGGCCGGCATCAAGCTGGGGGTGGAAAATGAGCGTGTCAGTGCCTGAAACCGCAAGCAAGCCGGCCAAGAGCTTCAAGATCGATCTCAAGATCCTGGGGCCGCTGCTGGCGCTGATCCTGCTGATCATTCTCGGCTACAGCCTCAACCCGCTGTTTTTGGGCGAGGGCAATGTCACCAATCTGCTGACCCGCTCGGCCTTTATCGGCATCATCGCCGTCGGCGCGACCTTTGTGATCACGGCCGGCGGCATCGATCTGTCGGTCGGCTCCATGGCCGCCTTCATTGCCGGCATGATGATCATCATCATGAACTCGGCCGTCGACAGCATGGGCGCTTCGATCTGGACCGTGCTGCTGGGCGTGGGCTGTTCGCTGATCCTGGGTTTGGGCGCCGGCTTCATCAACGGCTTTTTGACCACCAAGGCCAAGATCGAAGCCTTCATCGTCACCCTGGGCACGATGGGCATCTACCGCTCGCTCGTGACCTATTTCGCCGATGGCGGCACGCTCTCGCTCAACAGCGGCGCGCGCGAGATCTACCGGCCGGTTTATTACGATAGCTTCCTGCGCATACCCTATCCGGTCTGGGTGTTCATTATCGTCGCTGTCGTCGGCTGGATCCTGATGAACCGCACGGCCTTCGGGCGCTATTGCATGGCCATCGGCTCCAACGAGCAGGTGGCGCGCTATTCGGCGATCAAGGTCGATCGCGTCCGCACCTGGACCTATGTGCTGCAGGGCCTTTGCGTATCGCTCGCCACCATCATCTATGTGCCCCGGCTCGGCTCGGCCTCCTCGGCCACGGGCGTTCTGTGGGAGCTCGAAGCCATTGCGGCCGTGATCATAGGCGGCACCATGCTCAAGGGCGGTTACGGACGAATTGGAGGCACGGTGATCGGCGCGCTGATCCTCACCGCCATCGGCAATATCCTCAACCTCACCGATATCATCTCCAACTACCTCAATGGGGCCGTGCAGGGGGTGATCATCGTCGCCGCCGTCTACCTGCAGCGCGGCAGCTTCAAGCGCGCCATCCGCAAAAAGGCTGAATAGCGAAATTTCCCGGCCCAAGTGGGCGGGGCAAAACCGGCGCACAACGCGCCACACAAGGGAGGACTACCCATGTCTATCAAGGCATTGACCCTGGCTCTGGCCGCGACCACGGCCCTCGCGGCCCCGGCGCTCGCCCAGGACCAGGTCAAGATCGGCGTTTCCATTCCGGCGGCCACCCATGGCTGGACCGGGGGGCTCAACTACCACGCCAACGAAGCCGAAAAGCGCCTCGAAGCGCTGTATCCCAATCTCGACATTACCATCGTGACCGCCGACAGCCCTGCCGACCAGGCCGGCGATATCGAGGACATGACCTCGGTGCAGCAGATCGACGCCCTGGTCGTGCTGCCCTTCGAGTCCGACCCGTTGGTTGAGCCGGTGCGCCAGGCCAAGGAAGCGGGTGCCTTCATCACCGTGGTCGACCGTGGCCTGCCCGACGAAACCATCCAGGACGTTTATGTCGCCGGCAACAACACCGAGCTGGGCGCCACTTCGGCCGAATATTTTAAGACCCGGCTGGGCGAGGGCGACAACATCGTCATCCTGCGCGGCATCCCGACCGTGATCGATACCGAGCGCTTCGACGCCTTCATGGCCGGCATCGAAGGCTCGGGCATCACTGTGCTCGACAACGAGTTTGCCAACTGGAACCGCGATGACGGCTTTGAAGTGATGCAGGACTTCCTGTCGCGCTTCCCCGATATCGATGGCGTCTGGGCGCAGGACGACGACATCGCCATGGGCGTGGTGGAAGCCGTGCGCCAGGCGGGCCGTGAGGGCGATATGTTCATCGTCGGCGGCGCCGGGATGAAGGACGTGATCAAGGGCATCATGGATGGGGACGAGTTGATCCCGGTCGATGTGCTTTATCCACCCGCCATGATCGCCACCGCCATGGACGTGACCGTCGCCAATTTCATGTCCAACGCACCGGTGCAGGGGCAATATATCCTGAGCGCGCCGCTCGTGACCCAGGACAATGCCGAGCAGTTCTACTTCCCCGACAGCCCGTTCTGATTTTCCGAAGCAGTCTCAAGATTGTGGGGCGCTTCAGAGGCGCCCCATTTTGCTGAATCAAGCGCCGCTTAGCGGCCGGCAGCTTCTCTGGTCAAGCTTCGCCGATGTCAGAGACAATCTGCCCCGGGGCAGCGAGATCGATCGGTTGGGGGCCCAGAAGGGCAACGAGGCTGCCTTCCAGCCTCGACAGTTCATCGGCGCCGATCTGGCTTGCCCATCTTGCGCGCAGTTCTTCAAAGATCGCCTCGCCTTCACGCATCACGCCGTATCCCGCTGGGGTGACTTGCACGAGTTTGCGCCGCGCGTCCGCAGGATCGTCGGCCCGGGTGAGATAGCCGCGCTCCTCCAGCAGGGCAATGGTCTTTGCCGCTGCCTGCTTGCTCACCCCTAGTCGGCGGCCCAGATCTGAAGCGTTGGAAGCGCCAGCCGCAATGGCGCGCATGGCAAAGTCATGGGCCGGACGCACATCCTCGTAGCCGCGTCGCGCCAGTTCCGCAGTGGCCGCATCGGCCAGGAAGCGGAAGCCGCCAAGAAGCAGAAGTGCAAGATCAGCGCCGGTCCGTGCCATAGCCGGAACCTACAATTGCGCGCCGGCAATGACAACCAGGTTGCCGAACCCTAGACAACGACAACTAGGTTGTCTATGTTGGTGAAGAAAGACAACAAGGTTGTCTAGCAGAGGTCGACATGGACTTTTCTCCCGTGAGCTCAACCAATGCCGCATTCAGCCACCAACTGGTGAGATTTGACGGCACCGACATCCATTATGTTTCAGCAGGTACCGCGGGATCGCCAATCCTGCTGGTTCACGGTTTTCCGGAAACCTGGTGGGCGTTCCACAAGCTCTTGCCTCTCCTCGCCGAGCATCATCGGGTCTTTGCCGTCGACCTGCGCGGTTTTGGCGGCTCCCGCGGGGCGATGCAGGATTACGACAGCAGAGCGGTGGCCGAGGATCTACACCGGTTGGTGGCTCACCTCGATGTTGGCCCCGTGCATCTGAGCGGGCAAGACATTGCTGGCGGCGGCGTTTTCCGGCTTGCTGCGACCTATCCCGAGCATGTCGCGAGTTTCACCGGCATTGAAATGGGCTTGGCTGGATTTGGCCTTGAGGCGCTTGCCGATGTTACCCTTCACCCCGGCTCCTGGCATATCGGCGTGCTGGCCGCTCCGCAAATTCCCCAGCTGTTGCTGGCTGGGCGCGAAGAGGCATTCCTGCGGGTCATGTTCAGCTCGATGTCCGCTACCGCCGAGGCCGTGTCGGACGCCGACCTTGCCGAATTCGCCCGCAGCTATTCCCGTCCGGGCGCCTGGGAAGGTGCCGCCAAACTGTACCGATCCATGCTGCGCGAAGGGGCAGATATTCGCGCCATTGCCCAAGATAAGGCTTTGACAATGCCCGTGCTCGCAGTGGGCGCGGGTGGTGGCGAGTTCACGGCCACGACCATGGCCAAGGTCAGCGCGGGCACCGTGCGATCAGTTCTTCTCGCTGGAGTAGGGCACTACCCGGCTCTTGAAGCGCCGGAGCGGTTGGCCCAGGCGATGCTGGCTTTTGTTGCCGAAGTTGATGCCAGCAGGAGGGATATTGCCAGCGCTTATTCGTGAGATGCTGCTTTTAGCAGCAGCTCGAAATGCCCTGACTGAACACAGGCAAGGACACGCGCAAGCTAACATGTTACGAGGAAAAGAGCATCCTCCCGCCGCCCGGACCTTCCAAAGTGAATCTTACCGCCAGCTCGTCAGTGACTCATCTCGCCGGCAAGACCACGCTGCCCATCATCATTGCTGTAAGCGTTTGCCACCTCATCAACGATGTCATGCAATCCATGCTGTCGGCGATCTATCCATTGCTCAAGGTCAACTATCAGCTCGACTACATCCAGATCGGGTTGCTGACGCTGACCTTTCAATGCGTAGCGTCGCTGCTGCAGCCGGCAATCGGCATGTATACCGACAAACGCCCGTTGCCCTATTCCCTGCCCGTCGGGATGGCGGCGAGCCTATTGGGTCTGATCATCCTCGGCATGGCACAGACATACTGGTTGTTGCTGATCGGTGCCGCATTCGTGGGACTAGGCTCGGCGATCTTTCATCCTGAATCCAGCCGAGTCGCCCGCCTGGCTTCGGGCGGCCGGCATGGTTTGGCCCAATCGATGTTCCAGGTTGGTGGCAATGCCGGCTCGGCCATCGGACCATTGCTGGCCGCTTTCATCGTGCTGCCGCGCGGGCAATGGAGCATCAGCCTGTTCGCTGCCGGCGCCCTGCTCGGCATATTCATCTTGTGGCGGGTGGGCAACTGGTATGCCGAGCACCAGCGCAGCAATGCTGGCAAGGCGCCCGCAAGCAAGTCGTTGATGTTCGGTCAGCGCACCACCATGATTGCGCTGACCGTGCTGACGGTTCTGACCCTGACCAAGAATGCCTACACCGCCAGCCTATCGAGCTATTACACCTTCTTTCTCATCAACAAATTCCAGGTCGGGGTGCAGGACGCGCAGTTGCTGCTGTTCGTTTATCTCGGTGCTTCGGCTGTCGGCGTATTCCTCGGCGGACCGATCGGGGACCGGTTCGGGGCCAAGTTCGTAATCTGGTTTTCAATCCTGGGGGTGCTGCCGTTCACGCTTGCGCTGCCCTATGCCGACATGACCTGGACCGTGATCCTCACCATCATCATCGGGCTGGTGTTTTCCTCGGCCTTTTCCGCCATTGTGGTCTTTGCGCAGGAGTTGATGCCGGGCCGCATTGGGTTGATCGCGGGCATCTTTTTTGGCTTCGCGTTCGGCGCTGGCGGGATCGCTGCGGCGGCACTGGGTGCCGTCGCGGATTTCACCAGCATCCAGCACGTCTTCTGGCTCTGCTCCTTCCTGCCACTCGCCGGCTTGCTGACGGTGTTCCTGCCCGATATGGGCAAGGTCAGGTAGCTGGCGGGGGCGCCAGGTGGACAGGTTTGGGCCGGAGCTTCAGGAAGGCGAATGGCCGAAATCAAATCTGTCGTCCACCGGGATGCCGACCCTGGCTCTCAACCCTACGGGTTACTTGGCCCGCCAGATACGTATTGGCTGGACGTCGGGATGGGCAGTCGGCCAATTTCGGGCAAACTGGTCAGTTCCTAGGTTACGTCGCCCGCCCGGACCACTCGCGCTCATTCATTCTTGCGCCTCTTGGATCATGTCCGCGAGCAAAGAATAAATGAGGTCGGTATTGCCAAAGATCTCCTGCGGATTAATCAGGTCGTGCGGCAGGTGGTTGGAGAACTCCAGCCGTTCGGTTGAGACGTCCGGGTCCCGCGAGCGCCACAGATTGACCAATTGGTCGGTCAACTGGTTGTTGACGGCAACATCGGCCTCGTTGAGCACAACCGAGATGCGCGCGACTGCGGGTGGCTCCCGCGCGGCATCATGCATCACCGCCTCGCCCAGCCGCATCACCTGGGCCAAGGTGTGGGTCGATGGACGAGGGAACACATAGTCGGTCTGTGGGGCGGTCACCGGCGCCAGCGGATTGATCCAGAACATCATGTTGGGCAACAACAGGAGCAGGTTGGTCGCCGCCGTGTTGGCCCAGGGCGGCACGATATAGGGGCCAAGAAAGGGCGATACCGGGACGGCCAGGCGAATGTCGGATCGGTGCTGTGCCGCCCAGGTGACGATCGTACCTCCGGCGGATAGACCGACAACCACCACGTTATCACCCAGCCCCTGCGCCAGATCGGTTGAGCTATTAGCCAGATCCACCAGGTGCTCGGCGGTGAGAGCGGCCAGGGAAACGGTGTCGGGATCGGCCTCGCCATGGCCGAACATGCGGGGCAGATACACATTGTAGCCCAATGCAAAGACCGAGCGCGCCAGCGCCTCGCCCTGGGCGGGGCAACTGGTAAGGCCATGGAAAAAGACCACGGCAATGGTGGTCTTGCGGCCATGGGTGAGGAGTTGGGAGGAGCAGCGCTTATGAAGCGCCAGTTCGCCTTCCGCCCCCCGCACCGCGTAAAAGGCCGCGAATGCCTCTTCATAGCTTTGCGCCGGCGCGGTGGCTGATGGCCTTGCGCTTAATCCCTGCACCGGCACAGGGGTGAGGGAGAGAATGACAAAGGAGCCGGTCAGGCCGACAGCAAAGATCAGGGCGCCGACCCGGGCTGCCCGACGAAGATTCCGGGAAAGCGTCCTAACAGACCGGGACGGGCGATTTCGCGCCGCGTCGTGCGGCCTGATGAAGGCAATCAGCGCCCAGGCCAAAATCCCGCCCGCCAGCCCCAGCGCCATCGCGGCGGCAAAGCCCGTGGTCATCAGGCCAAGGCCCGCAACCCAAACCACCCATTGGATGCCGCCAGTGGCCGGAGTGTCGGAGACCACCATTTCGTTGAGGCCGAGAACGACCGGATAGGACAGGGTTGCCGCCAGTATCCCCGCTGCAGTGCCGGCGAGCGGGGAAACCCTCGTCCAACTAGGCATCAATAGCCACCAAACCAACCAGCCGCATAGGAACACCCCGGCAAGCAGCACCGGCCAGGGCACGCTCCCCGCCCTGTTGGGAACGGCTCCTCCGATGTTGAGACCGAGTAATGGGGCCAGCCCCAAGGCTAAAAGGGCGAAAAGCAGTCCGGCGGCAAGGGTCCAGGGGAGGTACCAAGCGGCGCGGCGTTGAGGAGCGTCTGTTGACATCAATAGGCTCCCCACCCGATGCAGGCAGGCAAGGCGGGGCCCATACTGAACAGTGCTGCCATGGTGCCCACGCCCAAGCTCATTTGCTATCGACCGCAATCATGTCGAGCAGGATTGGGTAGACAATGCTCACCCCGCCATGCGGTTCGCGCGGGTCAATCACATCATGGGGCAATCCGTCCGCCTGGGGCAGGAATCGCAAGTCCACTGTTCGTCCATCCTCGCGCCACTGCGCCACCAACTGCTGGGCCAGTGCGTTATTGACCGAGTGATCTGCCTCGTTGAGGAGAACACCGATGCCCTGCGCAGCGGGGGCTTCCCACGCCGCCTGGGCCGCAGTGATCCGCCCCAGGCGCATCAATTCGGCCACGGCGCGGGTAGCAAAGCGTGGATAAACATAGGGCATGCGGGGGGAGCTATAGGGCGTTTCGGGGTTCCACCAGAGCATCATATTGGGCAAGAGGAGGAGCAGGTTCGTTGCGGCCTGCGTTGCCCAAGGCGGCAAGAAGGCCGGCCCAAGAAAGGGCGCCACCGAGATTGCACCCGCCAGGGTGCTGTCGTTCTGTGTCTCGAAGGTGGTGATCGTTCCCCCTGCCGAAAGGCCGGTGATGATCACCTCGTCGCCCAGGCCCTGCGCGAGAGCAATGGCAAACTCGGCTGTATCGACGAAGTCTTCGGCGGTGACACTGGCCAATGCCAAGGTGAGCGGATCGGCTTCGCCATGTCCCGGCAGGCGGGGTACGAGGACGTTATAGCCAAGGCCGAAGAGCCGGGAAGCCAGTTCGTCGCCTTGGGCCGGGCAACTGGTCAAGCCGTGGAAATAGATCACGACCCCCGCGACCTTGTCCCCATGCGTTTGCAACTGCGAGCGGCATTCCGGCCGCAGCGGCAGAGTGGCTTCCTGCGCCTGGATGACGGCAAAGCCGGCCAGGGCCTGCGCATAGCTTTCAGCCGGGCGAGGGGGCGTGCTTGCGGCGAGCTGAGGGGTGGGCAGCACGGTCAGCCCGACAAACACGGCAACTAGTGTGACCACTGCGAAGGCGGCGCAGAAGACCAGGCCTCGAAACATCCGCCGCAACAGGCCCACTTCCCGCTTCGTTCCGCGCGTCGACGGCGCGAGGTAAACGGCAGAGCGGCGCTGCAGGAAGGCGATCAGCATGCCTGTCAGTGCCAGCGCGATGGTAGAAGCAAAGCCGGTGGTGACCAAGCCCAACGCGGACTGAACCAGAACATAGCCGAGTTGGCGCAGCAGGGACGCAAGGTCTGCGGCCACGCGCGCGTCCGAATGGAGGAACTCGGCCAGCAACAGCACGGCAGGATAGGAGAAGCAGGCCACCAGCACGCCCGCGACAGCGCCCCTGACCAAGCTGACCTGCCCCGGCCGAATAACAAGCAGCCACCAGACTAGAGAGCCACAAAGGAAGACACCGAGGAGAATATTGGCGACGGTGATTTCGCCGCTATTGCCCAAGGCTGCCGGGTTAATCCGCAACTGGGCGGAGGCGCTCGCGAGCAAGGCGGTTACAGCAAAGGCGAGGCCAGCAAGGAGGCTCCAGAGCCAGCGCTGTGCCGCCAAAGGGCGGGCAGAATTCTTTTCCACGCTCGTGCTCATGGCTTGCCTGCCGGATAGGAGGCCATGCGTTCCTTGAGTTCGGCAATGCTGGCATCGTTCCAGCCGGGCGGGTCGACGAGGGCGCGCCAGGCGTCGATGTAATCATCGATGGCGTAGTTGTGGCCATAGCCGATCGGGGAGGTCTGGGCGAGAGCCATATCCATGCCCAGTTGCAGCCAGGTGACCAGGGGATACCAGGTCAGGGCCGAGGACACCCCCGGGCCGCGCTGGCCGATCATCCAGGCCGGTTCGGTGCGATAGCTCGACCATTCGAAAAAGACGATGGGGTCGCTTGGATATTGCAGAAAGGCGATCCGCAGCGGTCCCCAAGGGGTGCCAGGGTCAGCCAATTCTGCGCCGCGATTGGCAAAGCGTACCGTCGATGCATTGCCAAAGCGGGGCCGCCATTCGGGGGAGCCGGGATCACGATTGGCGGTGGCATAGCCCCAGATGGAACTGGTGAAAGGCGGGCCTGCCCAAAGTGCACCATTATAGGGGTCGGCAAAGAGGTCAAGGATCTGCGCCGAGGCCTGGGAGCTATTGGCCCCAAGGCTGAGGCCATTGAGATAAAGCCTTGGCCGAGTATCGCGTGGTAGCTTGGTCCAGTATTGATAAACGATAGAAAAAAGGGCCTGGGCCGCCTCTGTGCCGTATTCAGGTTGAACCACTAGGGAAAGCGGACTGGTGAGATAGGAATATTGCAGCGCAACGCTGGCGACGTCCCCCGCCATCAGATATTCGAGGCTATCAATGCTGGGCGGATCCACCCAGCCCGTGCCGACCGGCATGATGACAACGAGCACGGACCGGTCGAACGCGCCCACTCGAAGCATTTCCTCCAAAGCGAGGCGGGCGCGCTCTTCAAGGGTCGCAGCCGAGCGCAGGCCGACATAGACACGCAGTGGCTGTTCGGCAGGCCGCCTGATCATGGCGGCGATAGCAGACTGGCTGGGGCCCGACTGCACATAAACCCGGCCATCCCGCCCGATCGTGTTCCAGGCCACGAGCGAAGCGGCGCTGCCTGACTGGAGCGGATTGGCGGGTGGTTCGCCAAACTGGCCCGCGACCTGGTCAAGCTGCTCAAAGAAGCGGTCCGCCGAAGCGAGGGAAAAGCGCAGCAGCACGCCATTGAACAGCACGGCGGTGACCACGCCTACTAAGGTGATACCCAAGAGGAGCGCCACCCGACGTGGCACATAGCGCTTCATCCGCCGCGCCACGGCCTGGACACTGTGGACAAGGAGGGTGCCCAGGGTAACCAGCACAACGGCGGGCAGCAGCGCTACGAGCACCACCTGAAACGGGTGGCCGCGATGCACGGGTGGCTCGCCCATGGCTGCGCGCACCGAGTTTTGCCAGGGCACGATCTGCACCAGGCTGTAAAGGACCAATGCGGCGCAAAGCACGGCGACAAGGAAGCTGACAAGGCGCGTATAGGCGCCAAAAGGGCGGCCGAGCTCGATATAGTCCCACAGCCACTGCAGCGTCGCGCCAATGGCGTAGCCGAAGGCAAAGGTGGTGCCCGAAAGCAGGCCTTGAATTGGGGGTGTTCTGGGCAGCAGCGAAGGGGTTAGCGACAAGCAGAACAGGATCACCCCAACCACAAGACCTGCTCGGGACAGATTGCGATCGATCAGGGGCAGCAGCGAGGTCGCCCGCAGGGCTTTTTCCATGGCGTCATCCCTCCACTTGCGACCCCGCTCATGGTTCCTGATGGATTGTTCCTTGCCGTCCAGATGTGATTGGCCAGCTGCGGCCGGTCAATGAATGGCTTCAAAGCGGGTGAACAGGGGTAGTGTTTGTGTCCGGCAGAATTGCTCGACCGTGGATAGAAATTTTAGCGTAATTGCTTCGCCTCAAGCTAAGCAATCGGAAGCTCAAGCCGATGTGCGCCGCAGGTAGCCGCAGAATGGGGGCCGGTCGCTGGCCCGAGTGGCAGCTTCAGCCGCACTGGTAGCGCTGGTTGGATGACAATACCCTTACACGCAACCGGAGAGATTTTCAGAAATATTTCAAGCACTTAGTGGAACGATCGGGCTGTGTAAGGGTTGGGTTGTGCAAACAAGAGAACCACAATGAACAAGCTCCTCACTTTCATGACCGCTGCCACTCTGGCGACCACCGCCTTTGCTGGCATCGCTGCGGCGCAGAGCCCGACATCAACAGCCACGACCACAGCCACAGCTGCAACGGATCTCACCATCCGCTCCGGTCCCGGGCCGCAATATGCGTCAGTAGGCTTCATTGCCGCTGGGGAGAGCGCGACGGTGGGTGGTTGTCTGCAGGGCAGCAAGTGGTGCCAGGTCAGCTATGATGGTGCCACCGGCTGGTCCTATTCGGATTATCTTACGGCCGATCTTTCGGGCGAAGCTGTGGTGCTGACGGAGCGTTACTCCGATGTGGGGCTTGCGACCGTCACCTATGAGGATGAAGGTGCTGCTCCCGGCGGCGCGGCAGCTGGTGCAACCAGCGGTGCTATCGTTGGCGCCCTTATCGGCGGCCCCATCGGCGCGGCCATTGGTGGTGTTGTCGGTGCAGCAAGCGGCGCCACCGCCGGTGCAGTGATCGATCCGCCGGAAGTCGCTCGCACCTACATCACCTCCAACCCCAAGGAGTCAGTTTATCTGGATGGGGAGGTCGTGATCGGCGCCGGTGTTCCTGAGACGGTGACCCTGCAGGCTATCCCTGAATACACGGAATACCAGTACGTCTACATCAACGGCCAGCCCGTTCTGGTTGACCCCGCCACCCGCCAGATCGTCTACGTCGTTCGCTGATCACGCGCCGGCTGGTTCAGATAACCGGCCGGCTTCCTCTCGACTGCGCTGCCTCTCTTTTCACCTCTGGTGGTGTGTTGAACTGCTCGGGGCCGTCGCTGACTGCGGGTAAGCGGCTCAAGCGCTACAGCCTATGCGGGTTGAAAACCCAGGGGCCGCGCGGTTCCTGGTCCCGCAAATTTCAGATTCGGCAGGCGAGACCATGCGGCTTTCCCGCTACCCGAGGCCCGCTCCGAACTTGCCTGCGGCTTTGCTCTCCAACTTCAGAACAGGGCCGACCCGCGAGCGCGTTGAGACGTAAGTGTCTTCCCACGATGAACCCGGCATGCCCTCGCTGAGGCGGATCCGCGACCTGCCAATGGTCAGCTGATTGGTCAGTAAAACGGCACCAGAAGCGCGGGGGGATACTTCTGGCGCCGTTTTCTAGCTGACGCTCCAAGAATGGGCAATCCAAGAAGGCATGGGACCTTGGAAGTCAACGCTACCACCATAACCCACCTGCCGTGACCCATCGGTGATAGGCTTTGTCAGGTGTTTGTCAGGCAACAAGGGGTACAATTTCGTTATGCCAATTCGCACCCTCATTGCTGCGCTTGCTCTTTTCGCCCTGCTTGGCCAGCCAAGCTGGGCGCAAGGCAATGGAAATGGAAATGGGAATGGGAATGGGAATAGTGGAGGGGAAAGCCGGGGCAGCGACAGCGGGACTGGCGGGAACTCCGGTGGAGGGAACGGAAACGGAAATGCTGGTGACCGGGACGGCAACGGCAATAATGGCAACGGCAATAATGGCGGCGGCAATAATGGCGGCGGCAAGGGGAACGGCAATGGCAATTCGGGTAGTGCCGGGGAAGCAGGTCCGTCCAATCCGGGCAACGAAAACGCTGGGCCTGGCAACAATTCGGGCCATGGGGGAGGAGGGATTGGCAGCAACGGGCGCGCGAACGCTGGAGCGCCGGGTCAGTCGCGATCCAGGGAAGAGCCGGTTGGGGAAAGCCCGGAACGATCAGCTCTAGAAGCAGTGCGCTCCGGCAAGGCAGTTCCACTCGAAAGCTTGCTCCCCGATGTGAGGGCCAATACTGGCGGCGAGGTTATCGACGCTGAGTTGCTAACCGTGGACGGCTTCCTGCTATACGGCATCAAGGTACTGACGCCGGCTGGCCGCGTCAGCGTTCAATATTACTACGCCAATTCGGGCCGACCCGTGAGGGACCGCTGATGCGGGTGCTGATTGCCGAAGATGACGATCGGATCGCCGAGACGCTCGTTGCGGCGTTGAGCCGCGCCGGCTTTGCCGTAGAGCGCGAAAGCGATGGTGAATCGGCCTGGTTCCGCGGGGACTCCGAGGCGTTCGACGCCATCATTCTTGATCTCGGCTTGCCGCAAATGGATGGGTTGACAATACTCAAGCGCTGGCGCAACGCCGGGCGCCTGACGCCGGTACTGATCCTGACGGCGCGGGGCCAGTGGGAAGAACGCGTTGACGGCATCGAGGCGGGAGCTGATGATTACGTGGTCAAGCCCTTCCACATGATGGAGATCATCGCCCGGATCCGCTCCCTCGTTCGAAGGTCCGCGGGCCTTGCCTCCTCGCGCATTGCCTTTGGGCAATATCTGCTCGACACGCGCACCATGCAGGTCACCAATAATGGCACTCCCGTTGATCTGACGCCGCAGGAATTCAAGCTGGTTGCATACCTCGTGCACCAGCGCGGACGGGTTGTGTCGCAACTCGAGATCACCGAGCACATCTATAACCAGGATTTCGAGCGGGACTCCAATGCCATCGAAGTTCTTGTCGGGCGCGTACGCAAGCGTTTGGGCCCCAATGTGATCAAGACCAGGCGTGGCTTCGGCTATGTGCTGGGTGACGAGGGGTGAGACCCAGATCACTTCGCCTGCGCATGATGGGATTGGCCCTGATCTGGGTGGTTCTGTCCCTTCTGGGCGCAGCGCTGGCTCTGCAATTCCTCTTTACTCTCAATATCGAGCGCACCGCGCGCGCCGAAATGGCGGCAGCATTGAACCGGCTGGCGGCAGAGATCGTGCCGGAAGTGGCGACGCCCGCAATCGGCACGCCCCTGCCGGACCCGCTTTACTCAACCCCATTTAGCGGCCGATACTGGCAGATCGAGGCGCTCGACAATGGCGGGGTCACCCGGTCCAAGTCACTTTGGGACTTCGTACTGCCCACACCGCCGGTCGCCACTGGTGGCGAGCTACTGCATCATGCCGAAGGCCCAGAACAGCAGCCGCTAATCCTGCTGACCCGCAGACTGGAGCTGGAGACCTCGACCGGTGAGCGACCCTTCCTAGTCACGATTGGGGCGGACCGATCCGCCCTTGATGCCGCCAAAGTGGAATTCGCCTGGGACGCAGCCAAGGTGCTGGCCCTGCTGGGCGCCATTATCGTGCTGGCGGCCTGGGTCCATATCAAGCTGGGCCTCGCCCCGGTTCAGTCAGTGCGCCGCGGAGTGGAGGCGATCCGCCGGGGCGAGGTGGAGCGGCTGGAAGGGCCCTATCCCAGCGAGCTTGAGCCGCTGATCGATGAAGTCAATGAACTCCTCGCCACGCGCGATGCCGCTACAGAAAAGGCCCGCTCGCGGGCTTCCGACCTCGCGCACGGACTGAAAACCCCCCTTGCAGCCCTTACCGGAGTGGCCGAACGGCTGCGCAACAGGGGTAATCCCGCCGACGCGGACATGATCGAAAGCCTGACGGAGGAAATGGCCGAACGCATGGATTATCAATTGCGGCTCGCCTCCCTGCGCGTGCGAACCGCCGCCCATGCCGCCAGCGCGTCCCTGAACACCGCGGTGATCCGCACAATGACAGTGCTCAAGAAAACCGGCCACGGCGAACATCTGCACTGGGTGGCGCAACTGGGCGATGATTGTGACGTCGACATGCACCGCCAGGATCTGCTGGAGCTGGTTGGCATTACCCTCGAGAACGCGGCGAAGTGGGCCCATAGCAGGGTTTCGGTGCACAGCCGAAGGGATGGTGGTTTCGCGGTGCTCGAAATTGGCGATGATGGCCCGGGCATACCCCCCGAGCAGATTGCCCAGCTTGGCATTCGGGGCCGCCGACTGGACGAGAGCCGGCCAGGAACTGGCCTCGGCCTTGCCATGGCTGCACAGATTCTGGACCTGAATGGCGGCTCAATGCAGTTCGGCCGCGCCGATGCAGGTGGGCTTTGCGTCACACTACGAATGCCGCTTTCGCTAGCTCGACGCCGCGCAGGACCTTAAGCGGCCGCGACTGCTTCGTCTGGAGTGTAGGCGTTCTGGTTTTGATTGGCCGCTACGTCAGCTGCGGGCGCTTGCCCCAATTGGGCGCTGATGATGAGCCCTGCCGCAGCAAGGCAGCCAAGGGACAAACAGCAAAGGATCATAAATGCGGTGACCATGAGAGTGCTCGCTTGCGAATAAGGATCGGCCTGACCAAGAAGGACGAAGCCTGGTTTTATCCAGGCATGACGGAAGAACGAAGCAAACTCGCCAGCGGTTGCGTGTATTTGTTAATTGTCTATCCGTGTGTAGCCTGACAAATCGATAACCGGACCGTCATGATCATGACAGGAAGTGCGCTGCCAAAACAATACCGAAGTAGTGCGTTAATATATATCATTCGCCATCGACGATTAATCAACGAACGACACAGTGCGTTAAGCCGTATATTGTAGGCGTCTCTCCGGACGCTGTTCCACTAAGATGTGTTTGGTTATCACGCCCTGGTCGAACCTACGGCTCGAGCAGCCTGGCAATTCGGAGCGGAGCCAACTTGAGCAGCTATTCCACTGCAGGCGAGTAGTTAAGGGCATGCGTGTCCATCGCAGGCATGCAAGCGTTGACGCGTGTGCTTACAATCTAGTCTGCGCGAGCGCCGGAGAGCATCAGCCCCGGGCGTGGCAGCGCTGCAGTCATTGCCTCCTATGATCTAAGTGCAAGCCCAGGCAACGTTTCCGCACCTGTCCAGTTGACCAACACCCCTATCGGTTCAATCTGGGACATGAAAATGGCAACGGAAAAGACACTCAGCGACGCTTTCTACGAAGCTCTCAAGGATGTTTACTTCGCCGAGCGCACCTCGGTGCGGGCACTCAAGAAGGCCGCGAAAGCCGCCAAGCAGCCCGAGCTCAAGCAAGCCCTGGAAAAGCATGGCGAAGAAAGCGCAGAACAAGTCGAGCGCCTTCAGCAGGTGTTCGAAATCTTCGGAAAGGCGGCGCGAGGCAAGACCTGCGAGGCTATCCAGGGTTTGATGGCTGAAATGGAAGAGCATCTGGAGGACTTCAAGGACAGTGAAGCCTCGGATGCCGTTCTTATCGGGAGTGCCCAGGCAATGGAGCACTACGAGATTGCTCGTTATGGCATGCTGAAGTCATGGGCGCAGCAGTTGGGACTGCAGGATGCTGCGGACTTGCTGGAGCAGACCCTCAACGAAGAAAAGAACGCAGACCAGTTGCTCACTGAACTTGCGGAAAGCTCCGCGAACCAGCAGGCCGCTTAACCGGAGCTAGCTCAACACCGATTTGGGCCCGCTTGCCTCGGCAAGCGGGCCCGCTGTTGCTCAATGAGCATCGCGCGTCCGCGCGCTCTGCCCATACCAGGCTCAGGAATGGGGAGCTAGCCGACGAGATCATTGCATCATGCGTCGGACGTGTGCCCCACCACAGACGGGAACAGCTGCCGTTTAAACGACGGCCGGGCCGATCCCGCGTATGAGGCGAATTCGGCGGCTCAGGCTGCCGCCAATCTTGAGAGCAGCCCTGCCGCGTGCCCAATTGCATCACTCGAACCCAGCACACGGTGGCAGCGGCTCGCGTGGTTTATGACAGGGCTTTCATGCCGTTGTGATGGTTGCGACATGCGAGGTGACTAGGAAGAAGCGTCAGTTTCTCCTGGAGAATACAATGCTTAAAGCTCTCGCGCTTGGCGTCAGCCTCAGTTGCCTTTCCGCTCTCGCCCTGGCTCAGGACGGCGCAGAAGGTCCGGCAAAGTTCGACGCTGTGCTCAAGGCTCATGCGCAATTGCCCGCCCAGACATTCCTCCCGGTCCCGGCCGACGCGCCTCCCGGCCTTCAGCTTTCGGGCCGTTTTACCTCTGGCACGCGGGTCGAGACGCCTTACGGCTGGGACAATCCGGCTTCGGGTATTGCTATGCCTTTTCCGGGTCAGCCCCTCCAGGGCATGAGCGGCGTGCGTTCGCTCGGCAATGACCGCTTCCTGTTTCTGACGGATAATGGCTTTGGCAACAAGGCCAACTCCGCCGACGCGATGCTGATGTTCAACATGCTCAAAATGGACTGGACCGCCGGCAAGGTTGGTATCGAGGAAACGATCTTCCTCAAGGACCCCAATCGGGTCGTGCCGTTCCCGATCGTCACCGAACATAGCGACAGCCGGTATCTTACCGGGGCTGACTTCGACCCTGAGTCGATCCAGCCTGTGGGCGAAAACTACTGGATCGGCGACGAGTTCGGCCCTTGGTTGATCGAAGTTGACGGCGAGGGCGTCGTGTTGCAGGTCATCAAGACCAATCCTGGCGGCATCGACTACAGGTCTCCGGACAACCAGTTTACCTCGCAGCCTGCGGCGGGCGCGACCGTCACCGGTATCAACACCGGCCGCTCCGGTGGCTACGAAGGCATGGCGCAGTCAATGGACGGGAAAACGCTGTATCCACTGCTCGAAAAGCAGTTCTACGATGAAGAGGCGGGGTCGCTGGAGACCGTAGACGGGCAGCCGGTTATTCGCATGCTGGAATTTGATGCCGCTGGCGCATCCTGGAGCGATACGGTTCGCCGCTATCCGCTCGATGATGCCGGCCACGCCATCGGAGACTTCAACCTATTTGAGGGCACCCGTGGCCTGATCATTGAGCGTGACAATAATGAAGGTGACGATGGTCGCGAAAAGGCCGCCGCCTTTAAGCGCATCTATCTGGTTGATCTCGCCCGTGCAGACGAGAACGGCGTGCTTGAAAAGATCGCCTATATCGACCTGATGGCCATTCAGGATCCCGATGGCATTGCCCCGCGCGGCAGCAAGGACGGGGTCTTCACGTTCCCATTCGTGACCATCGAAGACGTCGACTTGGTCGATTCCACCACCATCATCGTCGCCAACGATAACAACTATCCCGGCTCCACCGGTCGTGAAGCCGGCCGCGCCGATGACAATGAGTACATCCTCCTGGACGTCGCCGACTTTCTCGCCGCCCAATAGGCAAATTGCAAGGTGAGGAGGTCTCCTGACCTCCTCACCTTGCTCAATCCTGGACTGGGTAGTGCCTAGCGGTTCTAGTCGCCAACGCTCTCCAGGCTGCAGCCTGGTCGTCATTTCTGCAGCGGCACCAACGCCGAGCGTTTTCTATTTACAAGAAGGGAGCCAGGGAACCGCTCCTCGTCCCGTACTCGCCTTAGATTTCTGCCGATACTGCTGACACCAGTGCCCACGCGATTACGGCGAGGCCGGCCAACAATCCGCCGCCTTGCCGCTTCTTTGGAGCCGTGGCCTGATCCTTGCTCGCTGACGGAGCGCGCACATTCTTTTGCATCGCAACCTCCTCACTTCGTGCTCGACCTTAGCGGGAACGATGATGCGCTTGCCGATGGCCCAACTCAACACACTGTTGTTCACAGTCGCTAGAGCAGGGAAGCTGATCGACGCCGGCATTGCCAATGATGTTGCTGAGTTCAGGTCCAGCCGCAGGCCGAGATCGACACCGTGTTCCGCAAGGTCTAGCTCGACCTGTTCTCTTCCTGGGGCTCTCCTGCCCGGCAGGCAATCTCTTCAACAACGCTCTGGGAGCGGTTATTTCACCAGACCAAACATCGGTCCAAAGCCACCATGCCATGAGTAGTCACGCCGACCCGAGGCTGGATCGTAGATGCCCGTGCCTCGCCCCCCATCAAGGAAGAGCGCATTGGGACACTGAAGATGATCCCGGAACAGTTCGGCAAAGTCATGGAAGTTGACATTGCCGTCGCTGATGGCGAGGCGCACTTCGCCCTCTTCGCACACACCGATGCCGCTTCGGCGGGTTCGATCGGAAGAGCCGGGGATCAGGAGCGGATGGATCTCGCCCTCGATCACCAGCATGGGGCCGGACTGGGTGGCGAAGCGGGCAGGGGGGCGCCCTGCTTGGAAGGCTTCGGTGGTTAGAACGCCCGCGCCTTCCTCGCTGAGGAAAAATACTCCGTTCGGCTTCTTGTAGAAATTGGGCACTCGGCCAGGTTCCGCGTTGACGGAGTTGGTGTTCAGCGGCCGCAATTCCTTACCGTCTTCAACGTAAAGCCCCGAAGGGGTGAAATCGGGCAAGTACATCCCGGCGTTCATCGCGAAACCCAGCTTCTCTCCTTGACTCTCCACGGCGTCAGCGAGTTCGCGAAAATGCCGGAAGGGACGCCCATCTGGGGACCGCCAGTACAGGCGCAAATCATCGCTCGCCGGGTCCACGGTGCAAACAAGGTATCCGTTGCCTGCAAATTGCTGCGATGCGCAATGTTGTGCCTGCGCGCGTTGAGACGACAGCAGCAGCAACAACAACAGGAACGTTCCTCGCAGTATCCACGCCATGCTCGTTCCTTTTGTTCTAATCGCATTGACCGCACTGATGAGGGACTGAGCCCTACGCTGGCAGATCCGACACGATCTGCAGTCGGTTGCCGAAGGGATCAAAGACATGGGCATAGGTGACCATGCCCGGTACGGGAACCGGCTCTCCGCATTCGACGCCTCTGGCCCGGAGCGCTGAGACCGCTTCAGCACAGTTCTCGACGTTCAGGACCAAGGTGGTGTGATGCGAGGCAAGGAATTCACCAGTCTCGGGCAAGGTGATCGCAAGGTTTCCGCCGCTCCCGCCAGTCGAGAATTCAACCCAGGCGATCTCGGGAAGATCATAAACGGGCTCACCGAGCCCAAATATGTCCCGGTAGAAATCGCGTGCAAGGTCAAGGTCAGGCACTGTGATGGAGACAACGTTGATGCCCTTGAACATGGCAGCTCCTCACGACTGCGTGGATCGGTCCGACGCGTCAAAGCCTGCGCAACTTTGCGGATACTGAAAGCGATGACTCGGCAGGGTTCACCATCTTAGTAGTCCGCAATGAGACAAAGTGGAACAACCGCGGTGTTGTTCGTCCACCCGTCTTGGGGCGCCTATCGTTCTTTTTGGCGATACTGGCAATTGCGGGAATGCTGCGCCAGCCGCAGAGGCAACAAGCTTGGCGGCTATGCGTGAAACTGCTCACCCGCGGCAGTGAGACGACGGATCAAGTCTCCGACCGTGTCCAAGCTATATGGCTTGCCTACGAAAACCCCGCGAGGCGGCAGGTCGTCATGCGTTACGTTGCGGTGCCCGGATGTCACTATGACCTCGATCGGCGGCCAGGCGTCCTTTACCATTGTCGCCAGCTCCAGACCATCCACATCACCGGGCATGTCGACATCGGTAAACAGGCATTCAAAGCGCTTGCCGGATTGGAAAATGGCAATGGCTTCCCTGGCGTTTGCCGCTTCTACCACCTCAAGCCCTTGATCCGTCAGCTCCTCGACAGTGTTCATTCGGAGCAGGGCTTCATCCTCCACGACTAGGACGGTGATCTTGCTGGTCATGGCTTCCTCGATGCACTGGGTACAGGGCAACGCAGGACCTGTAGGATCGATCCTTGTCGGCACAAGGTTGGTGTCCGAAGGGTCGCTTTTTGACAGGTCCGGGCGGCGGCAGCGTTTCAAGTCAACCATTTGGATCAGCGGCGGCATCCCGGATTTCTTCACCTCATCTCGAGGGAACAGGAGCATCAGCTCGCAGAAGACCGCGCGCTTTCAATTCAGCCCAGAAGGCAACAGGTATGTCCCGCAACATATCGCTGTGGTTCCGAGAGGGGTGGGCGGGTTCTACTCCCCCCGGAATAACTGAAGCCACAAGCGGATGGTGCAGGGGGAATTGCAGCGCTGCGGCGGCTAGAGAAATCTCGTGATCCCGGCAAACCTCTTCCATCCGGCGTACTCGCTCGCTCTCCTCGGAGGTCGGCTCGTGATAGTTGTATCGAGCTCCAGGGACAGGGCCCGTGGCCAGAATGCCTGATGCAAGCGGGGCGCCGACAATGATACCGACCGCTTTTTCCTCGCACAGGGGGAATTCCCGATCGAGTGCAGGCTGCTCTGCCAAGGTGTAAGGAAGCGCGACAAGGAAAAAGTCGAGCTCTAGGCATTCGAGGAACAAGGGGATGGTGCCGATCCGGTTGACCCCCGCTCCAATCGCTTGAACTCGCCCAGTTTGCTTCAGCTCCTTGAGCGCTCTGATGCCCCCGGTGGCGAGTTGGGCAAGGTGGGCCTGCACCAGGGCATCGGTGCCAAAGCTGGTGCGATCGAGATCGTGGATGATCAGCATGTCGACCCGGTTCATGCCCAGCCGCTGGAGGCTATCCTCATAGGACCGCATGACGCCCTCATAGGAGTAGTCGTGGTAGTAATCGAACGGCAGGGCAGTTGGGGCGAACCGATCCGAGCTCCGGAAGGCGCGGATATTGGCGGGCGCGACGAAGATGCGACCGACCTTGGTCGAGAGGATCAGCTCGTCGCGCGGCTTGCTCGCCAGCACCGTCCCAATCCGGCGTTCGCTCAGCCCGCGTCCATACCACGGGGAGGTATCGTAGAAGCGAACCCCGGTCTCCCAGGCCGTTTCAACTGTAGAGGACGCTTGGGTCTCCGACACTTCAGTACTGCCCAGCCCGGCTGCACCGAACCCCAGCCTGGGCAGCATGAGGTCTGACCGGCCAAGGCGTTTGAGTTCGAAAGGCTCCATGACTGGTCCTAAGAATGAGGGGGCCGTTCAATCAATGGGCTTTTCCCTCATGCGTTCCGCGGGTCAGCAGATCGGCGGTTCGAACCATTGATAGGGCCGCTAAGAAGCCGTAGGAACGGTTGTACGCGCCGATGCGTGGTCCAGTTCGGTCAGGCCTGCATACTGGCTCGGCGGCAGGCCAACGAACCGGGAAAACGCGACGCTGAATGCACTTGCGGAGCCATAGCCGATGCGGCTGGCGATTTCTTTCATGCCCCCATCCCTACGCCGCAGCATGTCCTTGGCGAGGGCCATGCGCCAGGAGAGCAGGTATTCCATCGGCGCCATGCCGGTTTGCTTTTGAAAGCGATCAAAGAACACCGATCGAGACAACATGGCCGCCTTCGCCAATTCATCGATCGTCCACGCCTTGGCTGGTGTTCCGTGCATGAGGCGAATAGCTGGGCCCAGATGGCGGTCCGCCAGGCCACGCATAATACCCGGCGTTTCCGGGCTCGCGGAGTTCGATCGCAAGGCTTCGATCAACAGCAATTGCAACAGGCGCTCGAGCACGATGTCTTTCGCTGGTCGGGTGTCTTGGGCTTCGTTGCGGAGCATCCGGACCAGATCGGTAAGGCGAGCCTGGCCCCTGACAAGAAGCACGCGCGGCAGCAAGGCCACAATGAGGGTTGAGTCTGGAGAGCCGAAAGACAGCCGACCCACCAACACCCGCATATTCGGATGCCCACTTGGGTCGCCGTGCCGGGTCTCCTCCCCAAGCCGGGTCACCCGCAGGGGATCAACACCTTCCTCCACGTCGGCTTCACTGCTCGACATGGTGAAGCGACAGGATGCCGGAACGAGCACGAAGTCATTTGCTTTCAACTCTGCTTCCGGTTCCCCATCGACGCTGAGCCTCGAAGAGCCGTCCAGAATGACGGCGAAGAACGGGCTGCCTTCAGCTGCGCCCTCCACGCGCCAACTGCCTGAACCACTGGCGGCCTTCGAGAAGGGCATGCTCGGCTGCAGCATGGTGACAATTTCGGCAAGGGGGTCGATCAATCGGACGCTCGCTAATGCAAATAAGACGCTCTATCGTAGCGCGTCCTCCTTGGCACGTCCACATAAGCAACTTCGAACTTCGCCAAGGGATCTTTCCATGAATACCGTTCTCATCACAGGCTGCTCGTCCGGCTTTGGTCTCGACATCGCCAAACACTTTCTGGGCCATGGCTGGAAGGTCATTGCCACAATGCGGTCCCCGCGCCCGGATCTGTTCCCGACCTCGGAGAACCTGGTGCTGCTGCCGCTCGACGTGACCAAGGACGACAGCGTAGCCCGCGCGATCGAGGCCGCAGGTCCGATCGATGTTCTCGTCAACAATGCCGGTATCGGCTGGCTAAACGCTCTGGAGGGCACGCCGATAGATGTCGTGCGGTCCGTCTTCGAGACCAACACCTTCGGAACGATGCGGATGGTCCAGGCCGTGCTGCCTCAGTTCCGGGCCAGAAGGGCGGGGCTCATCATCAACGTGACCTCGAGCGTCACGATGAAGCCGCTGCCTCTGCTGTCCGTCTACACCGCAAGCAAGGCCGCCGTGAACGCATTTACCGAATCCCTCGCCATGGAGCTTACGCCCTTCGGCATCGCGGTGAAGATCGTTCTTCCTGGTGCCGCACCTGACACCAGCTTTGGCACCACGGCTCTTTCCCGCCTGGAGGACCATGGTGGCTTCCCCGACGCCTACGCCGATTTTGCGGAAACGGTGTTTACGGCCATGAGGGCGCCTGGGGCTCCTAAAACCCGATCCTTGGACGTGGCGGAGGCAGTCTGGTACGCGGCAACCAACCCGGCAGCACCAGTGCGTATTCCGGCCGGCGCCGATGCGCTTGCGCTCGCTGACTAGTCGGAGCTTCGAGAAGTCCGATGCCGACCGTTTAGGTCCGCATCGGATCGAGGATGAGCTTGATGGAAGCTTTCAGAATTGAAAACTCGTTCCGCATGGCCGGAGTGAGCCACTTGCCGCCAGGGGGCACTCCCACTCTGCCTTCGCGTTGCGATGGTATATTTCAGCTCCAACAGCGTCCCAACCGGCAAACATCGCCGGCTATGTCAGCTATCCAGCGTGTGTTCCGGAGCCCCATGGAGGAGCTGGGACTCCGGGGCTTGTGTAAGATGAAGGTAGCGTTCGAACTGTGCCAGCACGTCGGCAATCAGCTGATCGCGATGTAAGCCCATGACATCATAGCCGCGCCCACCACTGGAGAAATAGGTGCGCGCCTCATAGCGCGGTTCTGGTTTGCCGGTCGCGAGAGGGGCAAAATTGGCGACTGGCTGGGATGCAACGCTGACGCCGTAAACAAAATCGCGCACCCCTTGGGCAGGAGAACGCAAGGCAACAGCGCCAGCTTCGTCCGCTTCAACCCAGGCGGGCCGACCACGTGCGGCCAATTCACGTGCGACCTGTTCGAGCGCGGGTCGAACCTCTGTGGTGATGAAGCTTTCAACTTCTTGCTTGCTGGGAGCCCGCATCATCAAGGCTAAGCGGCGTTGCCAGGTTAGCCCCACAGCCGCATGGGCGGGCACGGCAGCAGCGCCACCTTGGGGATAAAGCTGTGCCAGGTCGGCGCGCATTCCGAGGTACAATGACCAAACCAAGCCCAGCATGACGAAGGTGAAGGGCAGGGCGGTGGCAATCGTTGCCGACTGCAATGCGCCCAAGCCTCCGGCAACGAGGAGCGCTGCGGCAACAATTCCTTCCACGAAGCACCAGAAAACCCGCTGGCCGGTGGTGGTCTGGGTTTCGCCACCTGCGGCGATGGAATCAATGACCAATGAACCTGAGTCTGCTGAAGTAACGAAGAAAATGGCGACGAGCAGTATTGCCAAAATAGAGGTGATGTTGCTGAACGGAAGGTATTGGAAGAAGTGGAAGAGGCCAGTTGAAACGTCCGCCGCAATAGCCTGTCCCACCGCGCCTGCTGCTATACCCGTGTCGATGAAGATTGCCGTGTTGCCGAAAACAGTCATCCAGATGAAAGTGAAGCCGGCGGGAATGAAAAGCACCGCAGTCACAAACTCCCGAACGGTGCGACCGCGGGAGAACGGGCGATAAACATCCCGACAAAGGGAGACCAGGAAATCCACCAGGCCCAGTAGAACAATGTCCACTCGTCGATCCAGGGTGTCGGCTGGTAGGCGTAGATATTGAAGGTACGCAGTACCAGGGTATCGAGATAAAGCCCCAGGTTCTGTACCAGATCACGAAACAACTGTGTGGTTGGCCCGACGACTAGCACAAACAGCATCAGCAGAATCGCCACTACCAGGTTGGTTTCCGACAAGATGCGCACGCCTCGGTCCAGTCCAGTGGCGACCGAGACGGTCGCCAGCGCCGTTACCAGTGCGATAAGCGGCAGTTGAACAACAGGACCGATGGGAACACCCAGCAGGTAAGCCAGCCCTGCATTGATCTGGGAAACACCCACCCCGAGTGAGGTCGCTATGCCGAACATGGTGCCGACAATCGCAAAGATGTCGACCGCATGGCCGATGGGACCGTTTATACGCTCCTTGAGCAGCGGATAAAGACCCGAGCGAATAGTTAGCGGCAGGTTGTAGCGGTAGCCGAAATAGGCAAGCGACAAGCCAACCACCGCATAGATCGCCCAGGCATGGATGCCCCAGTGAAAAAAGGTGACGGTCATTGCTTCGCGCATCGCGGCAATAGAGCGCGGCTCGGCGGTCGGGGGCGCCATAAAGTGGGTCATCGGTTCGCCCACGGCATAGAACATCAGGCCAATCCCCATGCCGGCGGCAAAAAGCATGGCGATCCACGAGGTGAACCTGAAATCGGGCGTGGAATCATCGGGGCCGAGCTTGAGGCGCCCATAACGGCCAAAGCAAAGGAGCACGACGGTGATAAGGAAAATTCCGACGGCCAGCAGGTAGAACCAGCCGAAGCTTTGCAAAATACCGGCCTGCATCGAGCCGAAAATGTCGTCAGCTTGGGTCGGGAAGAAAACGCCGATGGCGACAAAGGCCCCTATGACGAGAAGGGACCCGAAGAATACCGGCTTGTTGATGATGAAGGGCGTTAACATGCCGCCATGTCCTTGAGCGTCGTGTCAGCGCATGACCGAGCCCAAACGCTGTCAGCTGCGGTGGTGATGTTCAGGGTGTAAAGCGTCGACAAGGCAGAGGTTCCGAACCGGCCCTAGGCGGAGACGCCACCCGTGCCCTGCCCTGGCGGACCGTCAGAAGTGGTCCTGGACAGTTCGATCCATCCTGGTAGTGGCGGGTTTACCAAGGAAGACGGCCAGGTGATCGCCGCAGACAGCCGGCCCTACTTGGCGTGCTTGAGTAGCAGGTCACGCGCCTGGTTGATCTTGGCTGCCAAATAGCTCGAGCCGCCATGGTCCGGATGCACCGCCTTCATCAACTCGCGATGAGCGGTGCGGATTTGCTCTTCGGTCGCGTCAGCCTCGAGACCCAGAATGGCGTAAGCTTCCTCCAGTGGATCGCGTTCAGGGGCAGCTTCCCCGGTTCCACCGCTGTCCTGTTGGGCGAAGTACTCGCGCCAGCCGCTGCGGTTGGCGTCAAGCCAGCTCTCCAGCAGGCTGAGGCTGTCGGCATCCCCCGCTACCTCGGCCAGAAGGGTGCGTGTGTCAGCCTCGCCGAGATCAAGCAGGTCCATCCCAGCGAACTCACCGTTAAGAATCCTGCCGGAAACGGCCCCGGTGTCGTGATCCAGCTCCATCGCGAAGCGGTAGCTGCGCACTTTGGAGATGTTGTGGGCTGGCCCGAGTGGTCCTTGGAGGGAAAAGGGGCCAATCCGGCCAGTACGCAGCACTGCAAATGCCGCCGCCCCGACAAACAGTGCAAGATCCAAGCGCCGGGCCACGAGCAAAAGGCTGGCGATTGCAACGCCCAGGCCGCCCACCACCCAGCGAAGTCCACGTCTGAGCAGTTGAGGATCGTACCTTTTGATCTGGTTGAAGATGGCCAGTGTGGCGAGCAGCGCCAGGCTGCCCAAAAGGATATAGGTCATGGACGCAGTTGCGAGAGCAGCGCTTGGGCCTGTGGACTGGCTTGCAGCCTCAGCATGTCGCTACCGCCCCTCGCGTAAGCTGCCACCGCCTTGAGCAGCGCTGCGAGCTCTTGGGGCGCCGACGAGTCGAAACGTGCATATGCGCCCTTGCTTAGTCGGGCAAACTCTCGGAAAGCCCGCTCCACCTGCGCATCCCGCCCCTCTTGAAAGATGAACAGGGGCAGACCGAGAAGGCCTAGTTGTCCGGCGGTCTCCGCCAGCTCGTCCACACTCTCCTCCACCGCGTCCCCCACATAGATCACGGCATTGATGCGGCGCCTGGCGTGCTCCGCACGGGCATGGGCGAAGGCCTTGGAGATCTGCGTCCGCCCTCCCTGGCACTGAATCCCGCTCATGAGCTTGGCCAGGCTGCCTCCATCGACCACCCATTTGCTGGCGCGGCATTCGCCAAAGCCGCGAAAGTAGAGCAGTTGGACCTGAAGTGCGCTGGCCCTCGGGATCGCCTCAAACATCTCCGCCTGCAGCGAACAGGCGAGATCCCAGGTTGGCTGGCGGCTGAGCGTCGCGTCGAGCGCGAAGAGCACACGTCCGTCATGGCGGGCGCTTGGCCTCGCTAACTCCCTCACGTTCCTGACGAATGCAGCAACCTCACCGCTCACTCCTGGTTGGAGAGCGGTGCCGTCGGCTTTACGCCCTGATGGGTCTTTTCCTGCCATTCTCCGAATATGTGTGTGTCAGAGAGCGCCCGCAAGTGCCGGACCGACTAGTCACGCCATCGTGGAAGGGCAGGATACTACCGAAGTTTCACCATACCCGCTGGAATGCCGTCCACCAAGCGGGGGTGTATCCCCGCCGGTGGAGGGCAAAGGCATAACCTTGGCTTAAAATGTAGCGCCGCTTTGGATCAGAAGAGCCGGAGCAAATATCACGGCTTGCGAACGCAGATCGCAAAGCGGTCCTGGGTAAGCCGCTCCAGCCCGCGCCAGAAGCTCATCTTCCGGGCTTGGGGCCAGTGAATGCCGATGAGCTGGCGGTCGATGACCGGATCGACAAAGCCGACTTTGAGCAGTTCGGCGACCACCGCTTCAGCGGGCATTTCGCCGGAGAAGTGGACCTGTTCCCGGATGCGCTGCAGCCGCTCGGCCATGCCCGGGGCGAGGTTGCCGTGGCCGGGCTTGCCGCCAAAGCGTAGCCGGAGCCGGGTGACCCAGCTCTTGCGGCCCATATTGCCATCGACGATCAACAGCTTGCCGCCCGGCTTGAGCAGCTCGAACCACTCCTCGAAGGCGGCCGGCGCGTCGACCAGCGTCCAGACCAGGTGGCGATTGGTAATGACATCGTAGCTGGCGCGCGGCTCCTGCGTATTTTCCGCGTCGCGCATGATGAAGCGAATATTGGAGCCGCGCTGGAGCGACTTGGCGCGCGCCTGGGCCAGCATGGCTTCGGACCAATCAGCACCGGTCACTGCAAAGCCCATGTCGTGCAGCAGGTGGGAAATAACGCCAGTGCCGCTCGCCAGATCGAGCGCCTTTCTTCCCGCGCCATCGCCCAGATGCTTGCGGATCAGCTGGTGCCAGCCGCGGCGCTCTGCTTCCGAGAAGATTTCATGCCCAACGCTCTGGTCGAAGGTCGCTGCGCGTTCGGACCAGAATTCCCGGATTTCATCGCGGATAGAATAGTTTGCGCCGAAGCCACTCATGTTTCTGCCTAACACCTTATAATTGCTCTAAAAGATAATTCTTGATCTTGGAGTTCATCTTTTATAGCTGACTCTGCGTATCAAGTTTTCCGAGAGACAGCAAAATGAAAATGTCGCGTCTGATGCTCGTGCCGGCGCTGGCCGTGTTGACGTCGTTCTCTCTGCCTGCGTGGGCCCAAGCGTTCACGATTACTGATGTCGCCGGGCGCGAAGTCGCCTTTGATGCGCCCGTCGAGCGGGTCATCCTGGGCGAAGGGCGTATGCTCTATTCGCTGGCCACGATCGAAACCGAGAACCCCTTCGCCAAGGTCGTGGGTTGGCGCAATGATCTGTGGACCACCGATCAGAAGTCCTTCGATGCCTATGCGGCCAAGTTCCCGGAGGCCAAGGACCTGCCATTCCTGGGTAATCTGACCGATGGCACGCTGCAGACCGAAACCGTGGTGACGCTGGATCCAGACGTCCTGATCCTGCCCATCGGCAACAAGACCGCAGCCGACGAGGTCAAGCTCGAGGAGATGCTCGAGGGCATCGGGGTCAAGATCGTTTATGTCGACTTCCGCGAGCACATCATCGACAACACCGTGCCCAGCCTGCACATCCTGGGGCAGCTGTTTGGCAAGGAAGAGCGCGCCCAGGAAGTCGCCGACTTCTGGCAGACCGAAATGGACAAGATTGCGGCCGTGCTGGCGGCGAACAATCCCGAGCGGCCCGACGTTTTCATGTATCGCGCTGCCGGTTTGGTTGAATGCTGCGGCACCTTTGGTCCCGACAATTTCGGGCTCATGGTGGAGCTAGCGGACGGCAACAATCTCGGTTCCGATTTCCTGCCCGGCTATACCGGCTCGATCAATCCCGAACAGGTCATCGCCTCGGACCCCGACATCATCGTGGTGACCGGCTCGGACTGGACCAATTCTCCCGATGCCACTGGCTTTGTCAGCGTCGGCCCGGGCACTGCCGATGATGCCGAAGCGAGCCGCGCGATCCTTGCGTCGCTGGTCGAGGCGCCGGCCTTTACCGGCTCCACGGCGGTCGCCGAGGGCAATGTGCACGCCATCTGGCACCAGTTCTATACGAGCCCCTACCAGTTCGTGGCGATTGCCGAGATGGCCAAGTGGTTCCACCCCGACCTTTTCGCCGATACCAATCCTGACGCCACCTTCAAGGCCTTCTATGATCGCTTCCTGCCCATTGCATACGAGCCCGGCTCCTGGCTGTCGCTCAAGGCCGACGAGTAAATCATGGCCGCCGCGGATAGCTCTCTGCTGACGGAAGCGGTGGCTGAAGGGCGCGGTGAATATCGCGCCCGCACCCGTCGCAAGTTGCTTATCTTGGGGGGGCTGAGCCTGGCGCTTTGCTTTTCCTTTGCGGTCGACCTCGCTTGGGGGCCGGCACGCTATGGTCTCGATCAGGTGGTGCTGGCGCTGTTCAATCCGGATGCGGTGTCGGCGCAAGTACGCACCGTGGTCTGGGACATCCGTATGCCCGTGGCCGTCATGGCGATCATCGTCGGCGCAGCGCTATCGGTGGCCGGCGCACAGATGCAGACCATTCTCGCCAATCCCCTCGCCAGCCCGTTTACGCTGGGGATTTCGGCCGCGGCGAGCTTTGGCGCCGCACTGGGCATTGTCACGACCGTGCCACTCATCCCGGTTGCTGCCGGGCTGATCGTTCCGGTCAACGCCTTTGTCATGGCGCTGCTCGCCACGCTGTTCATCCATTTCGTGTCGCAAATGCGCGGCGTCACCGTGCAAACCGTGGTGCTGCTGGGCATCGCCCTCGTTTTCACCTTCAATGCGCTCCTTGCGTTTGTGCAATATTTGGCGTCCGAACAGGCGCTGTCGCAGGTGGTGTTCTGGACCATGGGCAGCCTGACCAAGGCGACCTGGCCCAAGATCTGGATCACGCTGGCCGTGTTGCTGGTGGCGCTGCCGCTGTTTGCCCGCAACGCCTGGGCCCTGACGGCCATCCGGCTGGGCGAAGACAAGGCGGCGAGCTTTGGCGTCAATGTGCGCTATATCCGGCTCGAGACCATGCTGATCATTTCGCTCCTGGCGTCGGTGCCGGTGAGCTTTGTCGGCACGATCGGCTTTGTTGGCCTCGTTGGTCCCCATATTGCCCGCATGATCCTGGGTGAGGATCAGCGCTTCTTCCTGCCGGGCTCGGTGCTCGCCGGAGCCTTGCTCTTGTCGGTCACCTCGATTGTCTCCAAGTCGATCATTCCCGGGGTCGTTTTCCCCATCGGCATCATCACCGCTTTGGTTGGCGTGCCGTTCTTTATTTCGCTGATCCTCTCCAATGTGAGGCGCTCATGGTAAGCCTTCAGCTCCGGGACCTGGGTGCGTCTTACGGCAAGAAGCTCACCATCGCTGCCGTCAGCACGCCCGAATTCCACTCCGGCGAAATCATTGCGGTGATTGGCCCCAACGCGGCGGGCAAGTCGACGCTGTTCAAGCGCATTGCCGGGCTTCTCAACGGGCCCGGCGAGGCCAGCCTTGCCCATACCAGCAAGGGCAAGAAGGCGATCAGCTATATGCCGCAGGACACGTCGGCCAATGCGGTGCTGACGGTCTACGAGTCGATCCTCTCGGCCCGCAAGCAAGGCAGCCGCTGGTCGGTGGACGATGCCGATCTGCGGTTCATCGACCAGGTGATGGCGGCTCTCAACATCAAGCCGATCGCCTTTCGCGACCTTGGGGCGCTCAGCGGCGGCCAACGGCAACTGGTATCCATCGCCCAGACCCTCGTGCGCGAGCCCGACGTGATGTTGATGGACGAGCCCACCAGCGCCTTGGATTTGCACCGGCAGGTGGAAGTGCTCAGCTTCATGCAGGCACAAGCCCGGCAAAAGGGCATGATCGTGTTGATCGCGATCCACGATCTCAACCAGGCGCTGCGCTTTGCCGACAAGGTCTTGCTGATTGCCAATGGCAAGATGCAGGCTTGCGGCTCGCCTCTCGACGTCATCAATGCCGACATGCTGCGCCGTGTCTATGGCGTGGATGCCCGCATCGAGAAGTGCTCGCGCCAGTTCGACCATGTCATTGTAGATGGCGTTGCCGCCTAACGGCCTGTTCCGTCGTTGAAGTTAGCTTACGCAGCAAAACAGACCCCTTGCTGGCAGCAGGCGCCCGTTCATGGCTGTGGTCATTAGGCCCAGCCCTCGAGCAATCCGCCGGTGTTCTCGTTGGACCTAATGCTGGACGACATTGGTCGGTGCCGAGGATGGCGAAACGGTCATGCCCTGGGTCAGTGCAGTCGAGACCAAGGCCACCCCAATGGCAGACCGACTCGAGGGATATCCGCAGACGGCACGAGGGTCTTGCATGCCGTGCGCCAGAGCGGCGGGCTCGTTATGGCGGTGAGCGACCAAGAGCTCGACGCAGCCAGAACAGCATTGTTACGGCACGACGGTCTGGACGCAGAAATCTCCGCCTGTGCGGGTGTGGCTTATCTGATGAGAAATCCCGGCGTGGCACGCTTAGGCACCGTTTGCTTGATCACTGCCTCAGGGTTCAAGCACACGTTCGCAGGTGAAGTGCCCTCGCCGAAATTCGACCTCGCGGCCGCTGAACGGGTCAGCACCTTTTTGTCCGCTGAGGGGATCAGCGGCACCTTGCTTTGACACCGAACATCGGCCCCTCTGAACCATGCTCTGGCTTTCCAAGCTCTGATGGCGTCAAGGCGCGCCGTTTCCGCCGTGCAGTGTACCGACCTGACATCTCGAAAGCAGGCGGTCCGCTATCTCGACGCGCGCGTCGTCCTTATGCTGGAGACGCCAGGCAATGCCGAGGCCCCTAAGTATCTGCTATCGACCGCCCGCCTACACAGCCGGCATCCCGCTCCGCCCCGGTGCATCCGCTCCTTGCGCGTCGGTTACCTCCGCAGGTATGGCGCACATAAGATACTTTGCACAAGCTTGGCATTCGAGTTGCGGGACAGGAAAGTCGCCTGATGATTGCTCATGTGCAAGTACAAGAAGGGTGTAAGACCTGGATTGGGAATTTAAAATCCACCTCTTCGTTGTGCGAAAGCACACTCATCGCAGTAGCCGCTGAGGTTCTTATTGGCTAACGATGGACGGACGCAATTACCGCGGCCGAGTTCCGGCACAAGCCGAGGTAACTTCCACCGCAGTAGGCAAGTGGCCCCAACGGCGAGACTTGCAGCGCGTCAAGGCGCTCGGCTCCGAGATAATCCTATGCGAACAAAGACCCCATGAACATCAAACATGCTCCCGACAAGCTTACCATCCTGATTGCTTCGCCATTGGAAGACCAGCATGTCGAGCGAATCAAGGCCTACGATCCGGCTCGATACGAGGTAATCCACCACCCTGATCTGCTCGCCAGACCACGCTATGTCGCTGACCATAATGGAGCGCCGAGGACGCTGAGCGAAGACGAGCGCGCTCGCTGGTCAGAACTGATGGCTCAGGCTCATATTCTGTTCGACTTTGATCGCCTAGATCCTAGCAATATGCCTGTCAACGCGCCCAACCTGCGCTGGGTGCAAGCGACTAGCGCTGGCATTGGAGAGTTCCTCCGCCGTACCGAACTTGACCAAAGCAACATCATCTTCACCACGGCGTCAGGTGTACATGCTCGGCCCCTGGCGGAGTTCGCCTCGCTTGGGCTCCTCTACTTTTTCCGTGACGTGCCTTATCTCGATGTTCGGAAGCGTGAGCATCATTGGGAGCGCTACACCGTCCGGGGTTTAGAAGGGGCGCGCGCGTTGATCGTAGGGCTCGGCTCAGTTGGGCGGGAAATCGCCCGTGATTGCGCTCATTTCGGGGTGGAAGTCTGGGGTACTCGGCGCACAGGCGGCGCAGCACCAGAAGGGGTCAGTCGCATGATTGATCAAAAAGACATTCGGCGGGTCTTGCCCGATGTAGATGCTCTGGTCCTTGCCTGCCCATTAACGGAGGAAACACGCTTGCTGATCGACAAGCCCGAACTCGACGCTCTTAGACCAGGTGCCGTTATCGTCAATGTTGCCCGCGGCCAGGTGATCAACGAAGCTGCCATGTATGAGGGGCTCAGGTCAGGCCGCATCAAAGGCGCCGCCCTTGATGTGTTCGAGACCGAGCCGCTACCCAAGGAGAACCCGATGTGGGACCTTCCAAACGTGCTGATCTCCCCTCACTCGGCGAGCACCGTTGACGCCGAGAATAGTCGGATCGTGGACATCTTCATCGACAATCTGGGCCGTTTTGCTCGTGGGGAACCCCTGCGCAATGTTTATGAGTCAGAGCGCGGTTACTAAGACCGACATGATAGATGCGGAGTGGAGGGCCGGCGGCCTGTGCAGCCATGCCGCTGCCGGGGCCGCCGTTTGCTCATCCGCGTTCCGTTTTGCGTGAAGTCTGCGCTCTCCGCGAACCGAGGTAAGAAGTGTATAATACGGGTGCTTACTTGGTGAGCAGCTGTTTTTGTGAGTTGATTTCGGAGGCAGGTACGTATCTGCTGTTATTTGGGATGATGCTCCCGTCCGAGGTGAACACCGCAGGGTGAACAGAAGGGCTGGAGTATTCGGAAAGGCAGAACCATACCGGATGACTGACGCCTACACGCCTAGTGCACGAGTTGATGCTCGCAGCGGTCGGGCTATTAGCGCAACTTCTGCGAGTGCCCCCGATCTCAGATCTGCCGCCGCTCCCGGAGCGAAGGTCCTAGAAGTTCGAGGTCTTGAGACCAAGTTTTATACCGTCGATGGTGTGGTGAACGCCCTTAACGGCATCTCCTACACCGTCAACAAGGGCGAATGCCTGGCCATTGTGGGGGAAAGCGGCAGCGGCAAGACAGTTGGCGTGCTGTCAATTTTGCGTCTTATCCAATCGCCGCCTGGACGAATCGTCGGCGGCTCCATTCACTTCAATGGCGTCGACCTGCTTTCATTGGGCGACCGCGCCATGCGTAATGTGCGCGGGCGCGAGATTTCGGTGATCTTCCAGGATCCCATGACATCGCTTAATCCGGTCATGCGGATTGGAGCCCAGATCACGGAAAGCATTCAGGCGCACGAGAATCTGACGCGCCGCCAAGCCCGCGCCAAGGCCGCAGATTTGCTGGGCATGGTGGGCATACCCACGCCGGCAAAGCGCCTCAATGACTATCCACACCAGTTCTCGGGGGGCATGCGCCAGCGCGTCATGATCGCCATGGCGCTGTCGTCCTCGCCTCAACTGATTATCGCCGACGAGCCAACCACGGCATTGGACGTGACCATCCAGGCGCAAATCGTGGAGTTGATCAAGAAACTGCAGGCGGAGTTGGGCACTGCGGTGATCTGGATTTCGCACGATCTTGGAGTTGTAGCCCGCCTGGCCGACAATGTTGCGGTTATGTATGCCGGTCATATCGTGGAAAAAGCGCCGGTGGACGAGCTTTATGCCCGTCCTGCTCATCCTTACACTATCGGGCTGCTGAATTCGCTGCCGCGGCTGGATGCGCGCGACAAGCGTAAGTTGCAGGCGATCGGCGGCTTGCCTCCCAATATGCTTGGCACCATCACCGGGTGCCCCTTTGTGCCGCGCTGCCCCCATGCGACCGAGATCTGCCGGGGAGAAATGCCGCCCTTGGCAGAAGTGGCACCTGGCCATCTGGCTGCCTGCTGGCATGATCGATTGCGGCATGGGGATACACGTCAGTGAGCGCCCAACCCCTTGTTCGCGTCAAAGACCTGAAGATGCATTTCCCGATCCGCGCCGGCGTCCTCAATCGCCAGATCGGGGCTGTAAAGGCTGTTGATGGCATTACCTTCGACATCCAAAAAGGCGAAACGCTGGGGCTTGTAGGGGAGAGCGGTTGCGGAAAGACCACTGCCGGCCGTGCAATCCTGCAGCTTTATCGTCCCACTGCCGGGGAAGTCCATTTCAAGGGCGCTGACTTGCTGAAGCAAGATTCCGGAAAGATCCGCCAGGCGCGCCGGCATATGCAGATGATCTTTCAGGATCCCTATGCTTCGCTCAATCCACATATGCGGGTAGGGGAGATCATCGCTCGGCCGCTGCGCGTGCATGGCCTGGTGAAGAATCCCCGGGAGGAAAAGGAGGTGGTTGCCGACCTGATGGCCAAGGTCGGGCTCAGGACTGCGTTTCGCGACCGCTTCCCGCACGAGTTCTCGGGAGGGCAGCGTCAGCGCATCGGCATCGCCAGGGCATTGGCAACTTCCCCCGACTTCATTGTTTGCGATGAGCCGATTTCCGCTCTCGATGTCAGCATCCAGGCGCAGATCATCAACCTGCTTGAGCAGTTGCGCGAGGAATTGGGGCTGACTTACCTCTTCATCGCCCATGACTTGAGCATGGTGCGGTACATCTCCACTCGCGTCGGGGTCATGTATCTGGGCAAGATGATGGAGCTAACCGAGAGCGACGAACTCTATCAGCATCCGCTACACCCCTATACCAAGGCGTTGCTGTCGGCCATTCCCATCCCCGATCCGCCCCTGGAACGGCAGCGTCAACGCATACTGCTGCAAGGTGATCTTCCCAGCCCTGCCAATCCTCCCACAGGCTGTCAGTTCAGCACGCGCTGCCCCTTTGCGACCGATCACTGTCGCGCTGTCGAGCCGGGGTTCCGGGAAGCCGCTCCTCGTCACTGGGTTGCATGTCATTACGCCGAGACCCTGGATGGGGTATCTCCGGGTCAGCAACAAGGCGTCCCCCGGCAGTGAGTTACGTTATCCGCCGCCTGCTGCAGTCTCTAATCGTCGTCGTCGGAGTGAGCGTAGTTGCGTTTGGCATGCTGTTTGTCACCGGGGACCCTACCGAGGTGATCCTGGGCGAAGCGACTGATCGAATGACCGTGGAGCAGATCCAGGAGTATCGGGTCAAGATGGGGTTCGACCGCCCTTGGTTTGTTCAATATGGCAGCTTTGTCTGGAACGCGCTGCATGGAGACTTTGGCTACTCCTTTGTTCGCCATCAGCCTGCGTTTCAGGTGATCATGGACAAGTTGCCCGCTACGGTGACCCTCGCGGCGGTGGCTTTTGTACTATCGCTGCTGATTTCCATACCACTTGGCGTCTTGTCTGCAATTAAGGCCCACAAGCCCCTGGACCATGTCGCCACCTTTTTCGCCTTAGCGGGCCAATCCATCCCCAGCTTCTGGCTCGGCATTCTGCTGATCCTGTTGTTTGGGGTACAGCTGAAATGGCTGCCGATCTCCGGTAGCGGCACCTGGGCGCATATGGTCATGCCAGCCCTTACGCTGGCTGCCTTTCCCATCGCTCGCAATATGCGGCTGACGCGCTCGTCCATGCTGGACTTTATGCAGCGCGACTTTACGCGCACCGCCCGGGCCAAGGGCATCTCCGAAAACCGCGTTGTTTATGCCCATGTGCTCCGCAATGCGCTTCTGCCGATCGTCACCGCCATAGGGCTGGAACTTGGCTTCCTGCTTGGTGGCTCGGTGATCACGGAAACCATCTTCGGCTGGCCGGGCGTTGGTCGGGAGATCGTTTCGGCGATTGGCTCCAAGGACTTCTATGTCGTGCAGGCCGGCGTGATCATGCTGGCCCTGATCTTCGCAGGCGTGAACCTGCTCATCGATCTGGCTTATTCCTGGATCGATCCGCGCATCCGGTATGGCTCATGACCTTGATCCAACAACCTCCTAATGGCGATGCCTTGATCCCAGCCGAGCAGGAGGTTCTGGCGTCATCTGCCGCCTTGGAGGTAAATCCCGCCTCGAAAAGTCAGTTCCTGCCGCGCTTGTTGCGCAGCAAGGCAGCCCTGGTGAGCGTGTTCATTCTCCTGCTCGTCATTCTTGCCGCGCTCACTGCACAGTGGCTGGCGCCCAGCGATCCCTATGCCATCAAGGTTATTCAACGGCTGAAGCCCCCCGGCTACCAGAACAGCGCTGGCGTAACCTTCTGGCTCGGCACCGACACACTTGGCCGTGACGTGTTGAGCCGCATCATCTATGGCGCGCGCGTATCATTGACGGTCGGGATATCCGCCGTCGTGATCTCAGGAACGGTGGGCCTGCTCGTTGGGCTCTTGTCCGGCTACTTTGGCGGGATCGTCGACGACGTCTTCATGCGCATTTGCGATATCCAACTGTCATTCCCCACAATCCTGCTGGCTTTGACCATCATGGCCGTGCTCGGCAGCGGGCTCGATAAGCTCATACTGGTGCTGGGGTTGACCGGCTGGGTTCAGTACGCCCGCATTGTGCGCAGCCAGGTGCTGTCGATCAAGAACGACGAGTTCGTGCTGGCCGCGCGTGCGACTGGGGAGCGCCAATGGCGCGTTCTGTTCCAGCATATCCTGCCCAACATCTGGAGCCCGATCATCGTCATCGCCAGCTTCACGGTCGCCAGCAATATCGTGGCGGAGGCCTCATTGAGTTTTTTGGGCGTCGGCGTGCCGCCAAGCGTGCCGAGTTGGGGCACCATCCTGGCGGATGGGCGCCAGTATATCGGAGTGGCAGACTGGCTGACGATCCCAGCCGGCCTAGCGATCTCGTTGACGGTTCTGGCTATCAACATCATCGGAGACTGGCTGCGGGATTACCTTGATCCGCGCCTGAAGAACATTCTCCAATAAATTCGTCAAAGCGTGACATGCACGCCATCGCAGCTGAAGGGGAGTAGAATGAAACCACGCGGTCTTTTACGAACGGCGCTCCTTGCGCTCAGCCTGAGTGTAGGTGCTGTTGCATCTTCTCCGGTGATGGCCCAGAGCAAGCCGGTTATCTTCCTTGAACGTGCCGAGCCAGTCAGTCTCGATCCGATGTTCACGCAGGCTGACGCCAATGTCATCCTGTCGATCCATGAAACACTGTTCCGCCTCGACAACGCAGGCGAGGTGGTGCCCGCGATCGCCGAGACGATTACCATGATCGATCCCTTGAACTGGGAGATCAAGATCCGACCCAACTTGGTGTTCCATAATGGCGAACCGATCAACGCCGATGCGGCGGTGTTCACATTCGGTCGCGCAAAAAAATTATTCGAAGCTGGGGAGGGCGACCTGACCTTCGCGCTCGGGGCGCTGAAATACGACCACATGGAGAAGGTGGATGACCTAACCGTGAAGCTCGTGATGACCGCGCCCGATCCGATCATCACCTCGCATATGGTCAATCCTGAACTGTCTCTTCTCCCACCTAAATACTACTCTGAGCATACGCCCGAGGAGGTCGCATTCGCCCCGGTGGGTGCAGGTGGCTACCAGTTCGTTTCGTACCGGCCAGGTGAGGGTCTGGTACTCAAGGCTTTCGAGAAGTACCGGTCGGGCAAGCCGCCGGTAGACGACGTTGTGATCAGGGCCGTGCCGGAAGTCGCGACCCGTATCAGCGAGATGAAGGCCGGGTCTGCCGATCTGATGGTGGGGGTCCCCGCGGACCTCAAAGCAGACCTCGAGAGTTCAGGGGTAAATGTCATCGTTGCCGCGAGCTACCGCCGCTTGTTTGTGGCTATCAAGCAGGGCCGCCACCCGGCACTAGCTGATGTCAAAGTGCGTCAAGCGCTGAACTACGCTATTAACTGCGAAGAAATGGCCGACGCTCTGCTTGGCGGAATGGCGGAGTGTTCCATTGACCTCGTCAATCCGCCCCACCAAGATCCCGACCTGAAGCCTTATGCTTACGATCCGGAAAAGGCCAAGCAGCTCTTGGACGAAGCGGGCTGGGTGGTTGGAAGCGGCGGTGTTCGCGAAAAGGACGGAGTGCGACTGTCGCTCAACTTCGACACCACAAACGGCTCCTATCTGATGGACAGCGACATGGCGCAGGTCATGGCGGAGTACTGGAAGGAAGTGGGAATCGAAATTGCTGACCTGCGGGTGATTGATGCCTCGGTCAGCTCACAAATGCGGGCGCAGCAAGGTGCCGGTTACCGCGACCTAATGAACAGCTCGTCTGGTCCCGATTATACATGTCAGGGGGATCTGCTTCTGGTGCAAAAGGATTCCGGCTCGAACCGTATGAGCTGGGTGGACGACAAGTTCGAAGCAATGTTCGTGGCCTTCAACCAGGAATTCGATCAGTCCAAGTGGTCCGAGATGTGCAACGCCGCCCAAGCATATGTCGCTGAGCAGGCGCCCGTGGTGTGGTTGTTTACTGAACCGACCTTGTACGGCGTGGCCCCACGTCTGCAATATGAACCGCGTCGCGACGGCCGAGTGTATCTCAACCTAGTGCTCAAAGGCGTTCAAGAGTAACCAGACGGTAAGCTGATAGCCTGGGTTACAAAGCCCAGGCCGTCACCAGATCTGACGGATGGCGCGCGGTAAGTTGCTTTGTGTCAATGGCCTTAAAATGCTCGCACTGGTGTTCAGAATGCTGGTTGTTTCGTCAGCATCGCGTTCCGAAAAATCGGCAGTATTTCTGTCCTCGCGCCGCATATGTTGACCATCTTCGAGACTGCAGACACTGTACCAACCTAGCAATGGTGCGCACCGCACGGAGGTTCGATCGTGCCTCTATGGTTTGTTATCGGCCTCTACTTCTTCTTTGGCATGTCCCCCCAAAGCTTGGCAGGTGACCTAAGATCGCCCGGCTTAGAGCCTAGGCTTGTCCTACAGCAGCCGCCGAACAAGTTGAACCCGCCTCTTATTCCGATCGGAGTAGACGCATTTCGGATGTGGGATCGCTGGCACCATCTGCGCATCGGGGCGCGTGCTTACATGCGAAGCACCTATGACCGAGCTGGTGGTAATCACCACGCCGATGCCAGCCACTTTCTTTATCAGCTGGCCGACGACCGCAACGTCACCCTTGACATCCAAGGCCCCGCCATCCTGGCCTTTGTTCGCCACAACCATTGGCATGGCAGTCCCTGGCGCTATGTCGTGGATGGCGCGGAATATGTGGTCGAAGAAAGTTCGACTTCGACACCCCACAATCCAGTGCCGAATTCCGTGTTTCTACCTTTGGCGGCATTCCCCAGTCCGCTGACCTGGACCTGGTCGCAAACCATGGGTGCAGATTTGTCCTGGGTACCGATACCGATCGAACGTTCTTTTCAAATGGAGTATAGCCGCACTCATTATGGGACGGGCTACTATATCTTCCACCAGTTCGTTCCAGGTGCCAACCTGTCCAGCCCCATCCGCAGTTGGGACGCTTCTCCGCCACCAGCCGAGGTGCTGGAGCTGATTGGGCGCTCGGGAACCGACATCGCGCCCACGCAGGACTCCCTGGCGGGCAAGCGGCTGGGACTAGAAGAGCTCTCCGGTACTCTCGCGCTTGAGGGGAAGCCGAGGGATATTGCTTTCCTGAGCGGCGCTCAGCGCCTTCTCCGGGCTTTCAAAATTTCCATCCCGCGCGAGCGGGCACTGGATCTTGCCAAGGTTCGGCTGAAGGTGACTTGGGATGGAAGGTCGCAACCCTCTATAGATGTGCCGGTACCCCTCTTTTTTGGGACGGGCTCGCTCTACAACCACGACAATCGCGAATTTCTCGTCAAAGCTTTTCCCGTCACAGTGCGGTTCGACAGTGAGCGGATCGAGCTTGCCGCCTACTTCCCTATGCCGTTCTTTCACTCGGCCCGCTTCGAACTGGTGCCCGAAGCCGGCCTGATCATACCTGACCTGCGCTGGTCGGTTCGTACCCAGCCACTAGATGCACCTACCAACCACGTTGGGTATTTCCATGCGACCTATCGAGACTTCCCAAACCCCGAAAGAGGCAAGGATCTGGTCCTGCTTGACACAACTGTGGTCGAGGGCGGCGGCGACTGGGCGGGTCACCTCGTCGGGACTTCGTTTATATTCTCTCATCAGGCGAACCTGACCACCTTAGAGGGCGACCCCCGGTTCTTCTTCGACGACAGCCGTACACCCCAAGCGCAGGGAACTGGCACCGAGGAGTGGGCCGGGGGTGGCGATTACTGGGGTGGGCAGACCGTGACGCTGCCGTTCGCCGGCCACCCAGTCGGAGGACCACAGGGCTCGCCGCGCTCGGAGGCTGACAAGATAGAGTCGGCTTACCGGTTCCTGTTGGCGGACCTGATGCCATTTGGGCGCAATGCTCGGGTTCAGCTAGAGCACGGCGGGCTCAACGAGTCAGTCGAGCACTACCAGACGGCGACTTTCTGGTATGGACTGCCTAGCGCATCGCTGGTCAAGACTGACGAGGTGGACATCGGCAATGCGGAAAGTGAGCAAGGCCACGCCTACTCTTCGCCACAGGCAAGCCAGAAGGTAGAGCTGACGTCCCGCTTCGAGTTGGGTCCCGACAGTCTGGACGGGGTGGAAATCTACCCTGCCCACACCGAGGACGGACGGACCACGACGGGCACATCCGAGTTTACGCTTAGGATTGATCCAGACAATGTCGGAGTTCTTTTGCGTCGAACGTTAGATTATGGCTTTCCAAATCAGCGGGCGAGTATTGCGGTCGCTGACGCGAGTGAGCCGGACCAGCTGTGGGATGATATTGATTTCAAGTCAGCCGGCATTTGGTATTTGGCAGGCTCAAACCTATCCGTCTTCTCGGATCCGCCCGATGAACTAGGGGCGGCTGAGCACGTGGTGATGGTATCGAACCGCCGGTTCCGAGAGGACGAGTTCCTCTTACCCAAAGCCTTTACAGAAGGCCGATCAGCTATCCGGATCCGCATTACCTTCGATCCTGTAATGCAGCCCCTGTTTCCTGGATATCCAGTACCGGAGCTGGCTTGGAGCGAACTAGACTATGCGGCTTACTCGTTTATAGTGCCCAAGTTATGACGTTACAGAGTTAAGCTAAAGTTAGTCGTTTCAGGTCGTGGTGAACACTGCAGGGTATATTCCACCTGGCGCTAGATTGATGGTGCTGGGTGCACACGTTATCGACAGTTGCTGTTGAAAAAACAAGCAAAAAAGGAGCGGCATTGATGATCATGATGCGGGTTTTTCTTGCCTTGCTGCTAGTGGCCGTCGCGACACATCCAGTTACTGCTCAGACTAATGTTGTATGTCGGCCGTTCAACACAGCATCCGCTCACCCCTACGTGGCTTATGACGAACGCGAAGTTCCTGCGGTCGGCAATCGGGACCGATTTCTTGCGGGCCAAGTTCGCGATTGCCCGCGCTGCAATCTGCAGGGCGCTCAACTACAGCAATGGGATTTGTCAGGTGCCGACCTGAGAGGCGCTGACCTCTCAGGAGCAGTGCTTCACCGCGCGGTGTTGGCTGAAACGCAACTAGACGGTGCAATTCTAGTCCGTGCGAACCTTAACAAGACAGATCTGCGAGGTGCCTCTCTTGTGGAGGCAAAGCTGAACGGAGCTCTGCTTTATGGTGCGGACCTGAGTGGCGCGACCATGGTGCGAGCGGACTTAACCGACGCCCGCCTGCAACATGCGCGCTTGATGCGGGCTCGCCTCGAAGCGGCCGTACTTGTTCGTTCTCTAGGACGTGATGCTAATCTTGCCGCAGCTGATCTGCGACAAGCAGATTTGCAGCTTTCCAACTTCCAGAACGCCAGATTTCAGCAGGCTGTTCTGCGACAAGCCAACCTAGCCAATGCAGGCTTTGTGGGTGCGGATTTTACCTCAGCCGACCTTACACAGGCCTCAGCCTTTAATGCCGATTTTCTGGCAGCGACATTAACAGATACGCGTTTGGTCAACGCGGATCTTCGGAATGTCCGGATTGATGGCGCGGAGCTGGTTTGTGCGAATTTCGACAATGCGGTCATTGGACCGGCGGTGCCTTAATTATCGATCGTCACTTGTCGCCGCTGTGGCCATCAATTCGAACCGACTGGTGCTGACGAAGTAAGTTGGCTGCACCTTGCCGAACTCGTCCGTGAAGCTTTCTCCCCTGCGGTGATAATAGTCCTGCTCGACTTTGAGCGACGCATCTGCGGTCAGCTTGGTGCATCGCCTTTTTACAAAAAAGCTCGTTATGGCGGTTTCCCGTTCAGCCAAGGGCAGTTCTTGGCAGTCCCAATCTGTCTCGCCAAAATGACGCATGAACAAAGCTCCAAGACGCCAATGATCGTTCCGAGTTCCTGGCTCGACGCCTCTTGGATCCGTAACAACCCTGATGCCACGTAGAACGCCAGCACCGTCCAGCAAGGCGGAGGTCATTACATCAAAGCCGTAAACTCGGGTGCCGCGCAGCCGTTCTATATCATGGGCCTGCTCTAGGGCCCGAGCCACATACTCGCCCTCGTCGTTGTATCGGAAGTAAACTTCATAGAGTTCGTCGCCACTAGGCCTACAGCTAAGGTAATCGGTGAAGCTCTTTAGCGGCCGTGCTGGTGGCCCTCCATTTGTACCGCAGGCTAGTTCGACGAAGTCCCGGGGCAGGGTGGTGGCTGTCTGACCGAGTTGGAGGTCCCAGACGCTGTGCCGCTCCTCGGCGAGGACCGGTGAACATGTGAAGGCAATAAGAAGTGCAGCGCAATTTTGCGCAATTGCCTTCATTCGACGGGAGCTCCTACACCGAGGACGACAAGGACAAATAAGGCCTCGTTCATCTTCATCTGCTCGGGTTGGTAGGATAGATCCTTGTTGAAGCGGTTCCCCCCAACAACCACCGCCAATAGCTGTTCTCCATCGACCTCGAATGTGATTGGAGGATTGGGCGTCAGGGTTCCGAAACCCGCGGACCAAAGCGTTTCTAATGTCTCATCATGCAGAGCATGGAGCGTACCCTCAGCCGTCGTAGTGAAAACCAGTCCTCCTGCGGTCGCGAGGGCGCCTGCATGAAGCGGAAAATCGAACAGGCGCTGCTCCACCACTCGCCCACTTGCCGGATCCACCGCGGCTAGCATCCCAAGTGCATTGTCCACTCCTGAGTAGTATGCCCCAAGCCAGCCGGGTGCGGAGGTTGTGACGATCGGCCGAACGCCTGGATGACATCCATCGGCTGCGGCGCCATACGCCAAACCGGTGCGCGGGCTGAAAGCAGAGGTGAAGCTGGGTGCGCTCCGAAGGTTTGGGCATCCAGGGGACCACACAGGCTGCGCAGAACTGAGTGGGACTACTACCCCGGCCTCTGCCGGACCTTGAGCGGCATTCGCTACGGCCTGCCAGTCGCTTGGGAGATACTCCGTTTCAACGCGGCGCTCGAGAGTTTGAGAGTCGAGCGAATAGAACCGACCATCGGTGCCAAAGTGGGCGACGCCGCTTCCGAGTGGTGGAGCCCCCGGAGTCAACAGGTAGCTGGATGCCTCAGACAGCATATCGGGTGTGGTATCTGGATAATTGAACACGTTTTGGACTTCGCCCGTCACCAAGTCGAGCGCGACAACGGCGTTGGTGCTGGGCAGAGCCAGTCCTGCATCGGCTACACTAAGCTCCGGCCGGCTCGTCCCCCAAATGGTCGTATGCGTCTGATTATCATATATACCAGTCTGTAGGAATGCACCCGCCCAGCCCTCGCCGGGTTTTGGGTGGCGTTGCCACAACCGAGCTCCAGTACGGGCATTTATGCCGTCAATCTGCGTCCTAGCTCCGCGATCCGCTCCTGATCCTCCCACGACGATGGTGTCACCGACGACTAAGGGGGGTGCTGAAATGGTGTAACCCTCAATTGGATTTCCCACCTGGACAGATCGGGTGATTTCACCGGTGCCCTCATCGATCCAGTGCAGTTGTCCGTCGGCCGCGATGGACAGCAACGAGTCCTCGTAAAAAGCCAATCCACGACTTGCCTGTAGCCAGGCATCAAGATTGTGTTGGCCCGCATCCTTCCGCCAAATTACGCGCCCCTGAGCCGCAAGATCGATCTTGGAGACGGCTCCCCAGCCATCCACCACATACAGGAAGCCGTCCTTGACGAGGGGGCTGATCGGCAGGGTTGCATCGGTATTTCCCGCTGCATCCATCAAGCCTCCAAGCACTATGCTGTAGCGGACCTTGAGCCCGGCTACGTTTTCTTGATTGATGCTTTGCAATGTAGAGAAGCGGTGTCCTGCGGGACCACCTAGATTGCTCAACCAGTTCTGGGAGGACACACCGGGCTTGGTTAACTCTTGCGCCGAGGCTCCCGCCGTCCAGGGGAGAAGGACAGCGCAGGAGGTAACTAACAGCAAGATGACAGTAGCGCGTAGACGGATGGCAAGCACAATTAGCCCCGGCCGGTTGGGAGCGGGATGTTCACCCCGCTCCTGTGTTCACTAAAGGCCGGACTCACTTCGAGGCGGTAGTCTGCGTGGGTTGATCTTCCACTTCAAAGACCCAGATCACCCCGCCGATGGGTACCGAGGTTCCGGACTTGAAGCGGTCTGGATAGCTCGTAGCCAGGCGTGTTTGCATTCCAGCCGCATCAATACCCCAACCGGCCTGGACAGCGATGTACTGCTTGCCATCTGCTTCGAAGCTTGAAGGAACGCCGATGACTCCCGAGTTTAGCTGCATTTCCCACAAGACGTCGCCGGTCTTGGCATCAAAGGCCCGGAACATCTTGTCATTGGTTCCGCCCCCAAACACCAAGCCCCCGCCGGTAGTCAGCAGCGGACCCCAGTTGGCCGAGTTGGGGAAGGTATGCGTCCAGACCTTCTCCCCTGTCGTCAGGTCCCACGCCTGCACTTCCCCGATGTGATCGGCTGTCTCGGTGAGATAGAGCTCGGAGAGGTCCCCTTGCGTGCCGCGAGTAAAGCTGGCCCCGGGCCGGTACTCAACCACCGTTCCGCCTTGCATTCTGGTGCACAGATTTTCGTTCGCGGGGATGTAAACATAATTGGTTTCTGGGCTGTAGGCGATCGGCGGCCAATCCTTGCCACCCCAGAACGAGGGGCAGAAATCTCCCAGAATACCAGTACCAGGCTTGGTGCCTTCGTTGTATTCGACCTTTCCGGTTTCCGGATCCATGCTCTTGATCCAGTTCTCCGCGACGTAAGGCGTTCCTTCGATGAAGTTGATAGGACCCTCATCAGTGCGCTCGAGCATCCAGAGCACACCATCGCGTGCAGCGTGAACGAGGCCGGGCACTTCCTGACCATCTTTTTGCAAAGGCACCAAAATAGGCGCAGCGACTTCGTCCCAGTCAAAGGAGTCGTTGGGATGGTATTGGAAGTGGCCTTCAATTGCGCCGGAGTCGGCGGCGAGCGCCACCACAGATGTCAGGTAAAGATTGTCGCCGGGCCTCTGGTCACCCATCCAGGGTCCACCATTTCCGGTGCCCCAATAGATCAGTTTAGTTTTTGGATCGTACTGTCCAGTAATCCAGCTCGACCCGCCCCCGGTCTTCCAGGCATCCTCATGTTCGTCGCCCGGTTGCGGCCATGTTTCTGAGCCGGGCTCACCCGGCGCGGGCACCAAGAAGGTTCTCCAGGCCTCCTCACCGGTCTCAGCATCGAACGCAGCCACATAGCCGCGAACCCCGCGTTCACCACCCGAGGTGCCAACCACGATCTTGTCTTCTACAACAAGAGGAGCCAGGTTGGCGTAGTAACCGTCGCGGTAGTCCTGCACGGTCGTGGTCCACACTTCATTCCCGCTTTTGGCATCAAGCGCCACAAGAATGGAGTCACGGGACATCCAGTACAGTTTGTCGCCCAGCAGCGCCACGCCGCGATTAGTGGGATGAGAGCCCAGCATGTCGGCGGGGAGTTCGCGGCGATAACGCCATAGGATCTCTCCAGACGCCGCATCGATCGCCAACACCTGGTTACCTGCGGTAGCTGCAAACATGACGCCGTTGACTACGGTTGGGGGCGCCTCGTGACCTTCAGAAAAGCCCGTGGACAACATCCAAGCAGGCTTCAAACCGGCCACATTTTCCGTGTTTATCTGGTCCAGCGGACTGTAACCCCAGCCGTCATAAGTCCGACGGTACATGGGCCAGTCACCATCAGCGGGGTTGGTCAGCATGTCCAATGTCACTGGTGTATAATCAGGAATTGTGACTGGAAGCTGCGGAACTGCCGGCGGGGCGGCGCTCGTTGCCGCAGGCGGCGGGGTTGCAGCTGGCGCTGCGGGGGCAGGGGCCGCCTGCTGAGCCAGAACGCTGCTGGTGAGCAGCGCCAGGCTCAATGCGGCAAGCATCGGGCGTGTTGATGCAATCATGGTAACATTCCTCCTAGTGTTGAGCGGCACCACGATGTTTCGCTTGGACCGCGGACAGATTATTCGGCGTCGCCACCCAGACGCGAATCGAATGCGCCGGCAATAACCAGCCTGTCGCCCTCGAGCCCGAGAGCGATCGAGGGTAGCTTGCGGGTCGCTGGTCCCTGAACCACCGCCCCGTTCCTCTTAGGATCAAATTGCGACAGGTGGCATGGGCATTCGATAATCTTGGCATCGGGCAGCCAATCGGTGACTTCGCAGGCTGCATGGGTGCAGATTACGGTGTTGGCGACCACGCCACCCGCAGCATTGGGCAGCGTATCAGGGCTGAGTTCGGCATCATCCCAGCGCGACAGCACGAGCAGGTTAAACAAGGAGCGCGACCGCGCCTCTCCAGTGACTGGATCGGCTGGCCAAGCCTGCAGAGGGCCGCCGCCAACCTCCAGATCAGACGGAGTCAGCGGCGTGGTTTGATCGTCGCCGGAGGCACGTACAAGAAGATCGCCGGGTTGCGGAGGTAATCTGTCTGCCTCTTGGCTCAAGGCTCCGCCTGCCATACCGTAGACAGCAACTCCCGCGAGCCCCGCCAGAACCGCACGCCGGTGCATCTGGCAGCATTGAGTCCCGCTATCATCGTTCTGTTCTTGATCGGCCAATTTTCTCTTCCCGTTGATATTTCATGTCATTCAACTGCGGGCTCGGGCGCTTCGCCCTTGTTTCCTCGCATTAGTTCAAGGCTAGCACACCAGGCCTGCGGAACAAGCCTCGATCACCTTAAAGCTCGAATTTACTACAAAAGTACTAGAAGGGCGCGGCGCATTAACTGGTTGGTCGACGGACGAGTCTCTGCGCATAGTAAGGTTGCTGAATGGCGTGGAGGAGCACGTACGCCCTCGGGCGGCAGCAAGGATAAGCGATAGCCATCTATCCCGAACCAAGAACAACATGATGAGAGCAGAGGAAGCGCTATGAAGTCCCTTACATCGGCAACACTGTTGGCTGCACTGATGCAGTGCGGTCCTACCCTTGCACAGCAAGCACCCGACCCCGCAACTCAGCCTTTTGAGGCTGGTCTTCCACTCGGCGTTGTCCAAGATGGCGAGACAATCCCCATCTCGGACAACGTGAAAGTCTTCGGCGCGATCGTCAACGCCGAGAGCTGTGTCTACGACGAGACACGTGATCTGATACTGGCGGTCAACCGCGGCGTGAACCAGAACCAGGTGGCAAATGATGGCTTCGTGTCTCTGATCAATCACGACGGTTCGGTTCACACTGCCCGTTGGATCGGGGTAAATCGCAACGGCCTGACACTAAATCAGCCGTTCGGCAGCGATATCAGTGGTGGCAAGTTATACTTGGCAGATCGTGACGGGGGGACAAGCGATGCCGACCCGAGCGTTTCGGTGGTCCGCATCTTCGATATCGCGACCGGGGCGCCTGCCGGCGAGTTAAGAACGGCTGAGTCGACAGGCTTCAACGACATCGAAGTGACTGATGACGGCACCATCTATGCCACGCAGACGGGAAGTGGCACACCGCCCGATCCGACCACGTTTAAAGTCTTCAAGGTCACGCCGGACGGGCAATCGTCCGTGGTGGTGGAAGGTGCCCCCCTTAATCGACCTAACGGCATCGCCCTAGATGGGGCGGGCAACCTGGTAGTCGTCAATATTGGCGACAAGGCCGTCCTAACCTTCTCAGTAGATGGGGAGCTAGTTGCCACGGAGGAAGCCGCACAGGACGGGAATGATGGCCTGGTGATCATGCAGGACGGTACCAAATATGTCAGCAGCGTCTTGAGGGGAGGCGTATCACGAATACCCGCTGGTGGGGGCGCTGCCGAGCTGATCGCGACCGGTATCCCGAGTGCTGCCTCGATGTGCTATGATGCAGGTGCCAATCAGCTGGTCATCCCGATGAACCCCAATAACGCTATGGCTTTTATTAAGCTCGACTAAAGCAGATTTTCAGCCTGACTTTGGGACGCGTGGCGCAGCTCACTTGCTAGAATAGTATCAAGCGTCCCAAGTCTGCGTCATTCGTAGCAGAAACCGGAACTGTGGTTAGGCAAGGGCATTGATCCCGGATCAGGGTAGGCCCAACGCACTACCCTAGAAAAAGAGAGGAGCCTACAATGAGGATGAATACCCTGGTGCTCGCCATAGTGCTGAGCATGCCCTTTGCCGCGACTGCACATGCGCAGTCTGCTAATTCTACCGGCCAGAACGCCGGAACGACGACTGCACCCTCCGCTGATGTTACAAGCCAACAAAAAGGCGAGTACCACGACTTCAGCGCTTTCCTGGAGACCTTTGGAAACGCGGATTTCACCGCAGCCAACACTGCCTTAGAAGGAACGTCCACCTATACAGTCGTGTCAATCGCATCACTTGCAAACGCTGACAAGGCGAGCCTGCAGACGGAAATTGACAAACATGCGCAGGACATCGAGGCCTTGCGAGCTTTGATCTCTGATAATCAGGAGGCTGTCGGCTACCTTGAGGATGAGGGGCTAACCCCTGAGCATGTGGTCTGGGCCGAAAGCGCGGATAACGGGACAATCCTGCTCTTTGTATCCGATTTTGACGGCGTGTAGTGCCGACTTGGCCGGTCTATGAGTACCATCAGGCTGGGCAAGGCCCGGCCTGTTCAATTCCTGCATGGAGATTGGCGGTCGAGCTGATTGGCGGGCCGCAATGAGCCCGGTTATGCGGCTGCGACCTACCTAGTCAGGGCGCTAGGGCGTTTAATCCGGCGAATGGCACCAGTGTGTGCATCGTAGCCCCTCGCCGCTAGGACAAACGCGATGAAAGCCGATCCCGCGACAACCGCAGCAGACACAACGTTGAACTGCCCGTATGCCGCAAAGCGCATCAATTCGACGGCGTGGGTAAACGGATTGCACAGGGACACGTAATAGATTGCCTCCGCTCCGGCCTCCCTCAACTTCCACAGTGGGTATAGGGCGGATGACAGAAAGAACATCGGGAAAACAACAAAGTTCATCATCCCAGCAAAGTTCTCGATTTGCGGCGTATATACTGACACCAGCAGCCCAATTGAGCCCAGCATTATGCCGGTAAGGATCATGGCAGGCAAAACTGTTAGGTAGCCCGCGCTTGGCAGACCGGTGTCCAGGACGAGCGCAACGATCAAAAAAGCATAAGCCTGTAAAACTGAGAGGATCGTAGCTGCAGCAATTTTAGCGAATAGCAAGAAGCTCCGGGGTAGGGGGCTGACTAGCATTACTCGCATGACGCCAGCTTCACGGTCATAAATCATGGATAGCGCCGACTGCATGCACTGAAAGAGGATCACGATCCCCATGAGCCCGGGTAATATGTACTCCTGGTACGGCGTGTAAGTTCTATAAGGAGGGATTATCGATACCCCAAGGAGGTCGTGCAGCCCCGAAGCAAACACAAGCAGCCAAAGTGTCGGGCGTACCAAGGCCGCCAACAACCTCTCGGTCTGACGAACGAATTTCGCAATTTCTCGGCGTGTTACCGCCCACAAGCCGAGCCATAGATAGGCAGCCGTTATTCGCACTGATGTTCCGGTTCGTCCGTGCCTAGCGTATCAAGATCGTTGATCTGGTGCGCAAAACCCTCAAGCGGTGCTTGCACAATGACGGCGTTGTGCGTCGCAAGCATGAGTGGCATCCGCATCTGCCCGTCCCAAGAACGGAAGCCCAGCTGCACACCCTTCGAACCGTCCAGTTTGAAACGGGAGCTCCGCATATACTCTGCAATTTTAGCAGGATCATCGGAGCGCGCTTTAGCGTAGGCGGTGACGATCGCCTTCGCTGCCATCCAGGTGGACCAATCAGAGCCGGCCATGCGTCTCCCACTAGCGAGGTCCGCAAAGCGCGATGTTACCTGTGGTGCGCCGTAGCGTTCGGAGGACCACTGCCATTCGGAGGATATCAGTCCTGTCGATCCCAGAACCGGTCTCGGCAACTGCGTGGCATAGGGTAGATAACGTGCAAACTCTCCGTCCGAGTCGGCGACATAGATCACGTCGTAATCCGCGCCACCCGTAATCAGGAGCGTGTTGTTAGCCTCCCGACTTGCGGGGTCGGTCGCGAGCGTGAAAGAGCGGGTATCCACCACATCGAGTCGCAAACGGTCGGCCGCCCCCTGGAACGCTTCGGCAATTGCCTTGTCACGTGATTGCTCGCCCACTAGAACAAGAACCCGGGTCCAGTTGCGCGTGCGCAGATATTGGGCAATGGCATCCGCGTGCATCCGGTCTGAAGCTGCCGTGTGCAGCAGGTTTGGATAGCAGCGGTTGCGCAGGAAGTCTTCAGGGGCTGTGGCGTTCACCAAAGTCACCGGAAGATCTCTAGCAAACGCTGCAAGCTGGTCCAGCAAAGGAGCGGGCAAGTCTAGGATGACAAAGCTTTCGCCACCCTTGACCATCTCATTGAGCTTTACTGTCAGCCCTGCTAGTTCAGAGGCTTGCTGGTGATCGAGGGCGAATGCCCGCCCTGAAGCTTCGGATATGATCTTGAGATCTTCGATTCCCAAAATGGCGCCCTCGACCGGGTTGCCGCCGGGAGCAACCTCAATACGGGCATAGACCACATCGGGATCGTACCGAGGATCGTCCTCGCGGCCGAGATATCCGATCTTGACTTGCTGCTGACCCAAGGCCGTTCCCACCACGCACAGCAGAATGGTGGCTGACACAAACAGTGCTTTGGCGCTAATCATCGATGACCACCGAATGGGGGACGCGACCCACCGGAATTGAGCGAATTGGTTCCATGGAGGCCATGTCGACTATTGTTATGTCGTCGGAAAGCCCGTTCGCTACGATTGCCGTCTTCTCGTCGCTAGAGAGGTCAACTGACCATGCGCGGCGACCAACCAGAACATACTTTAGAACTTCATAGGTGTTGGTATCCACAACGGCGATGTGATTGGCCCGACCAAGGCTGACCAGCACCTTGCTGCCATCGAGTGTGATGGCCATTCCGACCGGGGTAACGTCTTCCTCGCGGAACCCAGGTGGCACGAATACCAAGCTATCGCCTTTGATTTCGTTCGTCGCAGTATCTATGATGTAGATCTCGCTCGAAAGCTCGCATGACACCCAAAGCTCCGATCCATCGGGTGTAAGAATAAAGCGCCGAGGACGGGTGCCGACCACAATGTTCTCGATCACCGCACTCGTGGCAGTGTCGATCACATGCACCATATCGGCAACTTCGGAGGTGACGTAGGCAGTCTTGCCGTCGGGTGTGACCAACACCCCCTCGGGTTCTGCTCCTGTAGGTATGTTGCTGACCGTCAAGCGGGATTCGAGTTCGATGGCCTCCAGTGCAGAGTCTTCTTCGTTGGAAACGTAGATGATCTTCTCGTCAGGCGTGAAGGCAAACACTTCTGGACTCGGCCCTGTGGGTATGGAGTCCACGACCTCGAGTGTGGCGACATCGATGATGTCGATGGCGTCATCGTCCCCGCAGGCTACATAGAGCAGTGTCTTCTCCGAGTTGAAGTGCATGTCTCGTGGTCGGCGTGACGTCGGAATGCGCTTGATGATGTTGTGTTCCTGGTCGAGGACGACAACTTCGTTACCCTTCTCGGCGGACACGAACATCAGCCCCGTGCCTGCGGCTTCGACACCTATGACCGCGACAAGCATTAGGAAGAAGGGGGTGAGCAGGCGAATTGCCAGTTTCATTGCAGTGCCCTCTACATCACTTAACAATGAACTTGCCGGCTAAGCCGCGATTTTCGTAGCCGGGCACATAAAAGGCATACTCACCGGGTCTAATTGGCACAAAAGAAACGCTGATAGTGCCTGCGTCGTCGAACTCGACCGAGTAGAGACCGAACGCCTTTACCTCCAGATCGTTGATCACGATCTGATTAATCCAGGCATTGCGGAAAAGCTCGGGCGCGACCACCGAGAACTCCTCACCCCCGTCGTGCTCAATGTTCCAGTTGTAGTACTTGCCAGTTTCGAGCCGGTATTCCGTGCTAGAGAAAGTCAATTCGTCACTATTGATATGTAAATCCAGAGCGGTGGGGTTCGAGGCTAAATTGCCTTCAGCCACAGCTGGTGTGATTGCCGAATGGCAAGCAAGGGTTACGCTCAGGGCAAATAAAGCCCTGCTCATCAGGTTTGTCATTTCGCCTCCCGGTCGTATGTTGCATTTGCAACAACTATTTTTTATGTCTGCTCTTAGGTCTCTTGTGTTAGCCTGACCCTGGTAAGCTTAGCAGCATAACCTGGAGGCGCAACCTTAACAAAGCCAAGCCAAGCTGCACGGTTAGGTTGCTACCGCGAAATCTTGCCTGTTTCACGATACAGAGTGGCCCGCGAGCATGATCAGCAAACCGGTTCTTCAATTGATCGCCATACGAAAGTCATATGGCCAGACTGAAGCATTGCGGGGGATGAGCTTTTGCGTGGGAACCTCGGAGCTAGTAGCATTGCTTGGTCCAAATGGGGCAGGAAAGTCTACTTTGTTTCAAATTGCTGCCGGCCTATTTCGACCTGATTCTGGTGAGGTGAAACTCTTCGGCTCTTGTTACCGTAAGAGCAGCTCGGCAATTCTCTCCAAGTTAGGTGTGGTGTTCCAGAGCCGATCGCTCGATGTCGAAATGACTGGGCAAGCTAACCTTTCCTTTCACGGAGCGCTGTTCGGCCTTGCGGGACGTAACTTGCGGGCACGGATTGGTGAACTGGCGAATCTTTTAGAAATCACGGACCTTCTTGACCAGCCGGTCCGGACATTGTCCGGCGGCAACCAGCGGCGGCTCGAAATAGCCCGCGCGCTTCTCAATCGGCCTAAGCTCTTGCTGATGGATGAACCTACCGTAGGCTTGGACATCCCAACAAGGCGCCTGTTCGTGCGCCACATCGAAACCATCCGCAGGGTAGAGGGGACTTCGATCCTTTGGGCCACCCACCTGGTCGATGAGGTAGAGGATGCGGACCGGGTCGTGCTGATCAGAAACGGTTCTGTGTTACACAACGGCCCGCCGGCGGAGCTGAAGTTGATCGCCGGGACCGACTCTCTCACACAAGCCTATGTTGCGCTCGCGGGGCCGTCCGGCAGCGAGGCTGATCTATAGCGCAGGGCACACAAATGTGGTGCGGGCAGCGGCCGCGTTACGTTTCTCCAAATAGCATTTGTTTCTAGTCAGAAGGTTCCTTAGTAGATCCTTACAAAAGCACCCCCTGGCGGTCAACTCGGTGAGGGTCAGCAGGGGAGCCGACTTCGGCAGTTTACGTGCCCATCAGAATGACGGCAATCAAGATTCCAGACGCTGTCCGTCAGTTTTGCCCCCATTTCAGATGAGGTGGATGGCTTCCGCTCCCGGCATCTGAGTGCCAAAGTGGGTTTGCTATCAGGCAACCCGAGCAAAGGAGCCATCCGCCACGCAGATTACCACTAGATCTGGCCAAGAGTGTTTTTCAGGTTCATGCCGTTAATGCGTCTGGAGGTGTTGTTGTACGCAAAACACTTCGGCGATCGCAGGTTCTGCCGTTCTTCACCAGGGTACCACCCTGTCTGATCGGCATTGAGGCGTGTGGCACATCCCACCATTGGGCTCGCCAGCTGACAAACCTTGGTCATGAGATCCGTATCATGCCGCCGGCCTACGTCCCTATGTGAAGCGCAGCAAGAACGATGCGGTGGACGCGGAAGCGATTTGCGAGCCCGTGACCCGCCCCACCATGCGTTTCGTGGCGAAGAAGTCGACCGAGCAGCAGCAGCATTGTCGGTGCATCGGGTACGCAATCTTCTGGTTAAACAGCGCACCCTGTTGGTGAACATGATCCTCGGCCTCTTGGCCGAGGTCGGCATCGACATCCCAGTAGGTCTGGAGCGGGCGCTTGGGCTGGCGCGTCAGATCGCGGTCAGTGAATTCGAACCAGATGTGCCCGTTGTAGCCAAGCAGATTCTCGATCGTCTCTGTGCTCAGGTCCTCGACACCCATGTCCGTTTGCAGGCGATTGACCGCGCGATCATCGCTCTGCAGAGAACTGACCAGGTGGCGCGACGACTATCGACCATTCCTGGCATAGGTCCTGTTGGCGCCACAGCACTGGCGGCATCGGTTGCCGACCCGGGACAGTCCCGTTCTGGTCGAGAATTCGCCGCCTGGCTGGGACTGACACCCTCGCAGAAGTCGAGTGGTGGCAAGGACCGGCTCGGTCGCATCACCAAAATGGGCGATCGGTATCTGAGGAAGCTCTTGGTGATCGGCGCGACCTCTCTGGTCCGCCGGGCCAGGTATAAGCCCGAGGCAGCCGATCCCTATCTACTGGCGCTCCTTGCCCGAAAGCCGGCGCGTGTTGAGAGCGTGGCCATGGCCAACAAAATGGCCCGTGTTGTCTGGGCGGTCATGGCTCGCGGCGAGGTCTACCAAGCTCGCCGTGCCCGCAGCCTTGCAGCGTAAAACCAGGAAAAGATTGTAACTTGAAGCAAGATCCAGTTTGAGCCGATCAACCGGCTCCATGAGGTTGTGAGAGCGAAGCGATGTGATGGCGAAACCGGTCAGGCCGGAACAGAGACAACCCGTCGAACGACCGAGGCGCAATAGCCTGAATTTCAGATTGGGACCTTGTTTGCCGACCCCATCAAGGCCAGCAGTCTCTACGGCTGCATCAACAGGCCGCACAGAAGACTGCACCCGACCAACGCCAGAACGTCGAATTATCTCTTGCAATGCGGGAGCCATCCACAGAGGCCGTTCAGAGACCTCAAGTCCCTTCCTAAGAGCGGACATTGGCGCAAGGCATGATGGGCCACGAACGACATGATTCCGATCGCACAAGGACAAGAGAGATGATGTTGCGTGCGATAGCGACCTGACATCTGTCGCTACCCTTTGCTGGCGCGGCTCTGGCAAAGATCAATGAACGCCCTTAACGGCGCGCTGGCGAAACGGCTGGGGTAATATAGGCGGGGACCATCGAATGCCATCCAGCAATCCTGCAGGATGGGTACCAGCGTGCCGGATTGAAAATCATGCTTACACCAATTGCTGAATGCACCGATGATCCCCATGCCGGCACGAGCATAGGCCAGACCACTGTCCAAGGCGTTGACGCTGATGACGAGTGCGGTCCTCGGCTCCACGGTAGCGATGTCTGCGGCATTCCGCAGTCGCCATGGCAACAACGCCCCTCCTGCGAGCCGGTACCACTGACATCTCGGCGGCCGCTAGGCGGAGCTCCTCCTATTCGGCCTCGATGCGGGCCACGGTCTGCTTGTAGATGCGCGCCCCGATCCTGGGGTCGCGAGTACCGAGGGTCTTTCGGACTTCCGTCCTTCCCACGATCGGTTGCAGGTCCACCGGCACCCAAAGACGGGCATAGAGGATTCCGCTCTGAGGATGCTTCCAAAGGGGAGAGAGTTTTAGAGTCATTCCTGTATCACCTTCCTGTATCGATCAGGTGCGGCAAAGCCTTGCTATACAAGGACTTCCAGGATTTCTATGGATTTTTACGGAAAATGGCGGAGAGAGAGGGATTCGAACCCTCGAGACGGTTCCCCGCCTACACACTTTCCAGGCGTGCGCCTTCGACCACTCGGCCATCTCTCCGCATCGCCTGTACCCTTGGTGTTGAGCAAGGGAGACCGGTCTGGAAAGCCCGGTGCGAGCGAGGCGCAATATACCCATCGGCTCTGCCGACGCAAGGGATCACAGTACGGTAAACCCAATTGTTTTATGGCTCCAGCATCCCCATCTTGTGAGGACAAGCGCTAGCGTGTCACAAGGAGCGGTGTGCGATGGCAAGCGCTCGTCCTAAGCGCTAATCGAGCTTCCGCAACGCCATAGAGGTTCCAATGCGGCTTTTTGTTCGGATCGTGGGCACCTGGTTGATCGGCTTGGCCCTGGTCCTGTTGGTGGTCGATGGAACCAGGTCGTTGGCAGCCAACGCACTGCAATTTACCAGCCTCGCCCAGGCCTGGAGCGGTTGGCACCTGCCAAGTCTCGTGGCCGTCCAAGAATTCTTCGCCAGCCGTTTCTTTGCTGATCTGCTCGGCACCGCCTTGGCGGTCCTGCTGACCTACCCCGCTTTCGCGGTGATTGGCGTGCCAGGCATTATTCTGGCGGTGATGGGCCGCACGCCCAGAACAGAGCGCTTTGTCCGTCAGAGTCAAATTTGACGCCTCTTCAAAGCACAAAAGGAAAACCGATGTTCTTTAAAACCAAGCCGACGAGCCTGCCTACTGCTGCCGAGGCCCTGCCCGGCCGCGAGCAGCCCCTCGTGACCTCTGAAAATCATTATGTCAGCGGCGAAAAGCTCGCAGGTCCTTACCCTGCCGGCGCCCAGACCATTTATCTGGGGCTCGGATGCTTCTGGGGCGCCGAGCGCTTGTTCTGGCAACTCCCGGGCGTCATCGTGACGGCGGTGGGGTATCAGGGCGGGATCACCCCCAATCCCACTTATGAGGAAGTGTGTTCCGGCCGCACCGGGCATACCGAGGCGGTCAAGGTGGTGTTCGACCCCGCCCGGATCAGCCTCGAGCAGCTGCTCAAGACGTTCTGGGAGGAGCATGACCCCACCCAGGGCATGCGGCAGGGCAATGATGTGGGGACCCAGTATCGCTCGGCCATTTATACCACGACGCCCGAGCAGGCGGAGATCGTGCGCATGAGCCGCGACGCTTATGCAGCGCAGCTCAAGGCACGTGGCTTTGGCCCGATCACGACGGAGATCGCCCCGGCGGGGCCGTTCTTTTATGCCGAGCCTTATCACCAGCAATACCTGGCCAAGAACCCGAACGGCTATTGCGGGCTGCAGGGGACCGGGGTCGCCTGCGCCATCGGCACCGGGGTGGCGGCCGAATAAGCGGCCCGCACGCACCACAAAGAAAAGGGCGGCATTGCTGCCGCCCGAGTGGTCAGGGAGAAGACAGTCGCGCCACTTAGGCGCGGGGTTGAGGAACAATCCGCAGATAGGGCTTCAGTTCCGTCCAGCCCTCGGGATACTTTGCCTTGGCCTGCTCGTTGGATACGGCCGGCACGATGATCACGTCATCCCCGTTCTGCCAGTTGACCGGGGTTGCCACCTGGTGCTTGGCCGTCAGCTGCAGCGAATCGATCACCCTAAGCACTTCATCAAAGTTCCGGCCGGTGGAGGCGGGATACTCGATCTTGAGCTTGACCTTCTTGTCGGGCCCGATGACGAACACTGACCGCACGGTCAGCGTATTGTCGGCATTGGGATGGATCATGTCGTATTGGCGCGCCACGGTGCCATCGGTATCGGCCAGCAGCGGGAAGTTGAGGGCGGAGCCCTGCGTTTCCTCGATATCGGCGGCCCAGCCGGCATGGTCCTCGAGCTTGTCGACCGAAAGACCCAACACCTTGACGCCGCGCTTTTCAAACTCGGGCTTGAGCTTGGCGGTATAGCCCAGTTCGGTCGTGCAGACGGGGGTGAAGTTCTTGGGGTGGGAGAAGAGGACCGCCCAGGAGCCATCGATGTAATCGTGAAAATGGATGGTGCCCTCGGTGCTTTCGAGGGTGAAATCGGGGGCGGTGTCGCCGATCAGAATGGCCATGGTGCAATCCTTGGGCTCGTTGGCGTTTGCTTGTGAGGACAATATCGTACTCCGCCACGCCGTTTGAAGCCGGGCGCGGCGGAATGATTTTGTGCCGGCAGGGTCCGCAGCGCCATGCTGTGCTATTGCGCGGCCGGTGCGGGGGCAGGGGCGGCCGCGGCGGCGGGCGGGGCGTTGAGCCAGGTGACGTTTTCGCCACGCAGCGGCACGACCGACAGGCTCATCTTGCCCGAGCCCTGCTGGATCTGGCGGGCATGGCCGAGATAAACCAGCGCATCATTGGTCGCGTCATAGATCCGAGTGACCCGCAGCGACTTCCAGATCAGCGAGCGGTTTTCCCGAAAGATTTCCTCGCCGCCCGGGCGGGTGGAAATATCGCCCACGGTGATCGGGCCGACGGCCGAGCAATCCAGCGCCGAATAGGAGGGGTCCTCGAACCAGTTGCCCTGCGAGATGCGATCGATAAAGCCGCGGTTGAAATAGGCGAGGTGGCACACGACACCCGCGACTTCCGGATCGGGCACGGCATCGATGGCAATGTCATTGCCGGTCCAGTCGACGCCCACGCTTCCCACTTCGCGGGAATCGCCGCAGGCGGCAAGCGCCAGCACCGGGAGAACAAGGGCGGCAAGGCGAGCAATACGGCGCATGAGGCAAAGATCTCCCGGGGGTTGGCGGCCGGGCATAGATGGCCCGCGCCGGGGCCGGGTGCAAGGGGCGTGCGAACGCGCCCGCTGGCCGGGGCCGCGGGGGAGGGGAAGGCGCGACGTCCTCCGGACGCGCGGGCATAGCCGCAAGGGCGGCTAGGCGGGAGCGGTGCCCCGAGGCGGTGGCGCCTCTTGGGATGGTTGGAATGAGACGACATCGCCTCGGGGCGGCCGGGATTTACCGATCCAGCTCGCAAAGCGCGCCCCCCAATTCGGCAGGGGGGCGAACTGTCCAATGCGGCTCGGACCCACGGCGTGCAGCGACGCACTCCGTCCCGGCTGTTCCATCCGCCATCTGGTCGCTGCAGCGCCGCTCCTGCGGGGGAATGGGCAGCACCATACACCCCGGGCAAGGGGGCGGGGATAACTGCCCGCCCCTTTTTGCGCGCTAGAGCTGGCGAATGGCGGGAAACCCTGGATCAAGCCGCGCCGGCGGCACCGCTTCCCCGAGCGGCTCGGCCCGCCGGGCGGCGGCAATCCCCGCCTGGTAGCCGCGGCTGAAGTGATCGCGAAAAGCCCGGTCCATGCGCAAGGCCAGTTTCTGACGGATCGAGCGCATCTCGTCGCGCCCCTCTGGCGAAAACTGTTCGGCCGGCAACAAGCGCCGCACCGGCATCGGCAGTGGCCGCGTCAGCCACACCCGAAAGCGATCTTCTTCGCTCCAGCCGGTATGGCTGGCTTCATAGGCCGCGAGCAGCGCCAGCGCCTGCCCCAGTTGCACCGCCAGCCCGCCCCAACTGGGCGCTGCCGCCGGCAGTTTTTCGGGCGCGCGCCGCTTGGGCCCAAACAGCTGCGCATCATGCAACACGGCCTCGGCCGCCATCCGCACCTCGTCGCCCAACAGCGCCTCGGGCTTTTTCGCCGCGACGCTGCGAGCCTGCTCCTGCAGCGCCGTCAGGCGCAACCACAAGGCTTCATGGCGCTCGGCCAAGGCGGGGGTGATGCGGAGGATTTTTGGCATAATTTTTGGACTTTCTCCTGAGCACGACTGTGAACAGGTGAAGATAAGGCCCAATGGAGAGTCGGGGATTGTTTTGGGGCTCGGTTTACTTCCCCTTGACTAACGTAGCTGCTCCAGAAAACTATCTGTGGGGGAGAGCAACAATGGCAATTAGTAAAAGTCTTCAGTATGTGCCTATAGATCGTCTGAAGCTGGATTCCTTGAACCCTAGGCTAGGCAGAGATAAGCGTCGCGCGAATTTGAGCCAGCCGGAACTCCTTGAGGAAATGTCTTCTTGGACCCTAGAGGAACTTATCGACTCGTTTTCTCAGTCGGGCGGTTTTTGGACGCAAGATGCACTTATTGCTATAGCTGAAGAGGTCGATGACAAACCTACAGGGGACCTAATTGTCGTTGAGGGAAATCGAAGGCTCGCCGCTCTAAAGCTGCTGCACGGAGCGGTGTCTGGCGAGTTCGCTCCACCTCGGTGGCTCGCCGATCGTTTGTCAACGTTCAGGCCGGAACTGGACGACGAATTGTTCACCAGCCTTCCCGTGCTCGTCGCTGATAGCCGAGATGATGTCTCTGCCTACCTCGGGTTCCGGCATGTGACTGGAATCAAGGAGTGGAAACCTGCAGGAAACGCCGAGTTTATAGCGTCGCTCGTGGATGACAAAAAGCTTACCTTTAGAGAGGTCGCCAAGCAGATTGGGAGCCGAACTGACACCGTCCGCCAAACCTACATTGCCTTCAAAATGTTGTTGCAGATGGAGGAAACAGAGGGCTTCGACTGGAGTGAGGTCGAAAGCCGTTTCTCTCTATTATTCCTATCCATACGCTCGGAAGGAACGCGGGACTTTTTAGGGGTGAGTTTGAGAGGGGATAGGCCGGAGGCAAATAAACCTATTCCCGTAGCGAGCAGGGGTGGCACCGCGTTACCGATTTGGCGCTGTCGGGATGCTCTATCGCCGCAAAAAAGGTAGTTCGCCGGGAAAGTCTGAATCGCTGCGAGTTCGCCTGTAGCGAGGAGTCTGTTTTCCCAGTGGAAGGGGCCTGAGTTTTGGGACGGGCTGGCTACAATTGTGGGTGACGGTTGTGCTGGATCGAGCTTGTAAAGAAAGGACCAATAACGCGTCCGCCAGCCGAAAAGCGGCTCCCCTTTGCCTCGCGCCGTATGGAACAAATAGTTGTGCCCGGGCGGGATCGACGGCAAAAGGCCCGCCCATCTTCCCTTCAGGTTCAAGTTCTCGTCGTATCCATCATTATCAGCCGCTGAACACGCATCCCAAGCGGTGGTAAAAGGTCTGCCTGTGGAGCCGTGGCTCGCTTCAGGGAAGGAGTTGTGTATGTCTACCCTGTTGCCGACGATGAATAGTCTAGAGCGTTTCTGGGGAACTCCGTGTTCTGCTGCCCGCAGGACTTTGGAAGACCAGCGGTAGGTTAAGCCTTCCGCGGCAAGGCGCTCAAGTTCTTCCTCCACGATTGTGGTGCCGCCCCATCTTACAAATCCTTCAACATTCTCTAAAAGAAATGCCTTCGGTTTAAGGATGCGGACGGCATTGAAGTAGTCGCGAATGGTCGATGCTCTCGGGTCAGCAGAGCCCCTTGCTCCTCCGCTCGTCCATAAGGCGGACTTCGAAAAGGGTTGACAAGGGGGGCCGCCGGCTACCAGGTCAATTTCCCCGTTCGCCGCTAAGATGCCACCGAAATCGGTATTTGCCACTTCGGTTTCATGTACCCCCGCACGGCCGTTCGCGCGCAGCGTTCGGCAGCAGTCGGTGTCCATCTCAATGGACGCGACCAAATTAAAGCCTGCTGCCTCTAGGCCCAAATCGAGGCCGCCAGCACCGCTAAAGAGACTCACGCATTTCATGCTGTGAGCTCAACAAAAATCGTGGACTTGTCAAGCCTAGGTTCTACTAGATCTGGTTCTCCGCCTTAGACGAGTGCGGAATGACTAGTCGTCACCCATCTTGAGCGCCTTGATAAACGCCTCTTGCGGGATTTCCACCGAGCCGAACTGGCGCATGCGCTTTTTGCCGGCTTTTTGCTTCTCGAGCAGCTTGCGCTTGCGGGTGGCGTCGCCGCCATAGCACTTGGCCGTCACGTCCTTGCGCATGGCGCGCACGGTTTCGCGGGCGATGATCTTGCCGCCAATCGCCGCCTGGATCGGAATGACGAACAGATGGGGCGGAATGAGGTCCTTGAGCTTTTCGCACATGATGCGGCCGCGCGATTCGGCGACGGTGCGGTGCACCAGCATCGACAGGGCATCCACCGGCTCGCTGTTGACCAGCACGGAAAGCTTGACGAGATCGCCGGGGCGATGCTCGGCCAGCTGGTAGTCAAAGCTGGCATAGCCCTTGGAGATGGATTTCAGCCGATCATAGAAATCGAACACGACCTCATTGAGCGGCAAATCATATTCCACCATGGCGCGGTTGCCGACATAGGACAGATTGCGCTGGATGCCGCGCCGGTCCTGGCAGAGTTTGAGGATCGAGCCGAGATATTCGTCGGGGGTGAGAATGGTGGCCTTGATCCAGGGCTCGCGGATCTCGGCGATCTTCATCACATCGGGCAGATCGGCGGGATTGTGGAGCATCACCACTTCGCCGTTGGTCATCTCGACCTCGTAGACCACCGAAGGGGCGGTGGCGATCAGATCGAGATTGAACTCGCGGCTCAGGCGCTCCTGGATGATTTCGAGGTGGAGGAGGCCAAGGAAGCCGCAGCGGAAGCCAAAGCCGAGCGCGGCCGAAGTTTCCATCTCGAACGAGAAACTGGCGTCGTTGAGCCGCAGCTTGCCCATGGCGGCGCGCAGCTCGTCGAAATCGGAGGCATCGACGGGAAAGAGGCCGCAGAACACCACCGGCTGGGCCGGGCGGAAGCCTGGGAGGGCTTCGCTGGTGGGCTTGCGATCATCGGTGATGGTATCGCCCACATTGGTATCGGCCACTTCCTTGATGGAAGCGGTGAAAAAGCCGAGCTCGCCTGGGCCGAGTTCGCCGACATCGACAAGCTTGGGGGTGAACACGCCGACGCGGTCGAGCTCATACACGGCGCCAGACGCCATCATGCGGATGCGCTGGCCCTTTTTGACCGTGCCATCGACAACGCGGATCAGCACCACGACGCCGAGATAAGTGTCGTACCACGAATCAACCAAGAGCGCCTTGAGCGGGGCGTCGAGAATGCCCTTGGGCGGGGGCAGGCGGGTGACGATGGCTTCGAGCACGGTGTCGATGCCGAGCCCGGTCTTGGCTGAGATCTCGAGCGCATCGGACGCATCGATGCCGATCACGTCCTCGATCTGCTGTTTGACGCGCGGAATATCGGCGGCGGGCAGGTCGACCTTGTTGAGCACGGGCACGATTTCGTGGCCGGCGTCGAGGGCATGGTACACATTGGCCAAGGTCTGCGCCTCAACGCCCTGGGAAGCGTCGACTACAAGGAGCGAGCCCTCGACGGCGGCCATGCTCCGGCTGACTTCATAGGCGAAGTCGACGTGTCCGGGCGTGTCGATGAGGTTGAGGATATAATCCTCGCCATCCGCCGCGTGGTATTTGAGGCGCACGGTTTGCGCCTTGATGGTGATGCCGCGCTCGCGCTCGATATCCATCGAGTCGAGCACCTGCTCCTTCATCTCGCGCAGCTCCAGCCCACCGGTGAGCTGGATCAGCCGGTCGGCCAGGGTGGACTTGCCATGGTCGATATGGGCGACGATGGAAAAATTGCGGATGCGGTTCTGCGGCGTTGTCATGGGCAAGCGTCTAGCAGAACCGCGGGGGACCGCAAAGATGGTTTAGCGCGCGTTAACTGCCGCTTTTCATCCCGGCATAGATGTTCACCACCGCTTCGGCATTTTGCCGGTCAGCGCCACCTTCGGCGCAATCGGGCGTGGTGCGCTCCACATCGGCCTTGATCTTGGCATAGGCTTCGGTCGCGGCCGCGTCATCCATGCCCAGGCCCGCCTCGAAGCGCTTCTGGTCGTTGTTCATGCGCGAGGTGGCATTTTCATCCACGGTGATGGCGCAGATCTCGATGATGGCCTTGGTTGCATAAAGCCCGGTGAGCAGATTGGCCTGCTTGGGCGTGGCGTTAACCGGGGCGGCCGGATCGATGCTGATTTCGGCCGGAGCGGGGGTCGTCGTCGGCGCGGCTTGCTGCGCCTGGGCGGCGGTGAGCGGCAAGATCAGGACGGCAGCAAGAACGAGTGGGCGCAACATGGAACAGCTCCTTTGGGGCGGCGGGCAGGGCCCGGCGGGGTTGCTCCCCTTGGAACGCGCGAATGTGGCTTGTCTACGGCGCTCCCCCGCAAACCGGGTGGTGCGGGGGCAGATCGGCCCAGTCGCGCAGCCCCGGCGCTTCCGGCTCGGGCGGTGGCGCGGCGGGCAGGCCGAACCAGGGCAACAGCCATTGACGGAGACGGGCAAGAACAAACATTTTGTCGGCTCCTTTCCGGGGCAAGGTGTGAGATGGGGCCCAGAATGCGCGCGGGTCGGAGCTCGGGCAATCGACAAGGTCGCGGCGCCATTATAGAAAATCTCCATGAGCAAGGGCTTTCCCATTCCCCTCAATGCGGTGCGCGCGATCGAGATCGTGGCGCGGCGTGGCGCGCTGGCGCCCGCGGCCGAGGAGCTGGGCGTGACCCTTGGCGCCGTGAGCCAGCACTTGCGGCGGGCCGAGGCGCGGCTGGGCATGGAGCTGTTCGAGCGTACCGGGCAGGGGCTGGTGCCCACCGCAGCCTTGCGCGCTGCCTTGCCCCAGCTCAGCGCCGGCTTTGCCGCGCTCCAGGACGGGCTGGCGGAACTGAGCGGCAGTGACGAGGCCATTCTCAACCTGACGGTAGGGAGCGTTTTCGCTTCGCGCTGGCTGATCTGGCGGATCAACAAGTTCACGACGCTTTATCCCGAGATCGAGGTGCGGCTGACAGTGACGGGTGCCATGCTCGATCTGCAGCGCCCCGATATCGACTGCGGCATTCGCTTCGGCGCCGGCAACTGGCCGGGCGTGATCGCGACACCGATCGGGGGCGCCGAGTTCCAGCCCGTGTGTGCTCCGCCCATTGCTCGGGCCCTCAAGCATCCCAGCGATCTGTATGGGGTGCCCGTGATCCGCGACGAAACTACCATGCTGTCCTGGGATCTGTGGCTGAAATCGGTGGGATTGGACGCAGAGCGGCGCCTGCATGGTCCCACCTATTCCGATCCCTCGCTCGCCTTTGATGCGGCGATTTCCGAACAAGGCGTGCTGATGGCGGTGGACATGATGAGTGCCGATGCGGTCAGCGATGGCCGGCTGGTGCGCCCCTTCACCGGTCCAGTGAGCGGGCCCAATCAGTATTGGCTGGCGACGGCCAAAGGGCGACGCGAAACGACGAAGCTACGCCGCTTTCGCGAATGGCTGGCCGCCGAAATACCCGCCTCGGCGCGGGGCTATGTGCACCAGTCGCGCGGCTGAGCCCGGCCAGGCAACTGGGTATTCAGATACTTAAGCGAAAACTTAAGCGTTGACGCTCCGGCTGGAGTGCGATACTTAAGTGCATGCTTAACCAAGACGACCAACTCGACCAGATTTACCGCGCCCTTGCCGATCCGACCCGTCGGGCGGTGGTGGAGCGGCTGACCGCCGGATCGGCCACGGTGAGCGAGCTGGCCGAGCCGTTCGACATGTCGCTGCCGGGCCTGACACAGCACCTCCGGGTGCTTGAAGACGCCGGGCTGGTGCAAACCCAGAAAGTGGGCCGGGTGCGCACCTGCACGCTCGACCTCGAGGTTCTGGGGAGCGCCGAACGCTGGATCAACCAGCGCCGCCAGGCATGGGCGCAGCGCTTTGATCGACTGGGCGCCTTGCTGGCCGAGGATGACGAGCCTTCACCGCCAACACCATCCAAAGGAAGAGATTCATGACCGATCGTTCCGTTTCCCATGGCAGCTTCACCATTGACCGGGTTCTTCCCTCCAAGCCAGAGCGCGTGTTTCGCGCCTGGTCGGACCGGGAACAAAAGGCCAAGTGGTTTCCGGTGGGCGAGATTTTCGAGTTCAAGGTCGGCGGCCGGGAATACCAGGCCGATAACGGGCCCAATGGCGCCCAGTTCGTGTTCGATGTGCGCTATCACGACATCGTCCCCAACCAGCGCATCGTCTATGCCTACGAGATGCTGATGGACGGCCGGCGTATTTCGGTGTCGGTCGCGACGGTCGAGCTGGTGCCCGAAGGCGAGGGCACGCGGATGATCGTCACCGAGCAGGGGGCGTTCCTGGACGGGCTCGACAATTCGCGCCAACGCCAAGAAGGCACGGAACAATTGATGGACGCTCTGGCACTCGCGCTCGCCAATTGATGCCCACTCTTTGATCCGTAAGCGGAGCGAGCCCCGGCTTGTCAGCCAATGGATCGCGCCCGGCAACCAAAAGGAGGTTTGTATGCGTTCATTGCTGGCCTGGAACGTCATGACGCTGGATGGCTATTTCGAAGGCGCCCAGCCCTGGGATTTGAGCTTTCACAATGTGGTCTGGGGCCCCGAACTCGAGGCGCAATCGCGCGAACAGATGGAGGGCGACAAAACCCTGATCTTCGGGCGCAAGACCTATGAAGGCATGGCGGCCTACTGGCCCACAGCGGCCGATGAAGGCTTGGTGGCCGAGCGCATGAACGCCATTCCCAAGATAGTGGTGTCCAATACGCTCACAACCGCCGAGTGGAACAATACGCGGGTGCTCGGGGGCGATGCGGCCCAAACCATCGCGGCGCTCAAGCGCGAGGATGGCGGCGATCTTTATGTGTTTGGCAGCGCGCAACTGCTGGGCAGCCTGCTCGCGGCAGGGCTGGTGGATGAATACCGGCTGTGCCTGGCGCCAGTGGTGCAGGGACGCGGCACGCCCCTCTTCAAGCCCGCCGAGCAGCCGCAGAACTGGACCCTGCTGGAAGCGCGGCCCCTGCAAACCGGCGGTGTGATGCTGCGGTACGGGGTCAAGGGGTAGAGGCCCCTTACCCGCATCTCAGGATGGATCCCGGCTCAGGGCCGGGATGACAGCTGGTGGGTCGGAGAGGGCGTGCGCCTGCCGGTAAGGTGCGCCGGCGCGTTAGCCCCGGTTGTTCCTCAGACGCGATTGTTCGGCTTGGTCGCGTTTGCGCTGCTTGGCGCGGCGGGCCGCTTCGGCGGCTTCGTCGCCGAGATGGGCGGTGCCGCGTTGGCGGGCGAGTTCGATCTGTTTTTGCCGCTCGGCAGCGGCGGCATGCTTGGCGGTGTCGTCAGCGCAATGGGGGCAGGCGACGCCTTCGCTAAAGCGCGGATCGGCGCGATCGGCGGGGGTGAGCGGGTGGCGGCAGGCGCGGCAGAGGGTCGCCTCACCTTGCGCGAGGCCATGTCCAACCGCGACGCGATCATCGAACACAAAGCATTCGCCTTCAAAGCGGCTGTCCTGCTCGGGCACGGTTTCCAGATAAGCCAGAATGCCCCCCTTGAGGTGGAAGACTTCGGCAAAGCCCTGGCTCAACAGGTACGACGACGCCTTTTCGCAGCGGATGCCGCCGGTGCAAAACATGGCGACTTTCTTGTCGCGCGCGGGATCAAGATGGGTCGCCACATAGTCCGTGAACTCGGTGAAGGTCGCGGTCGCTGGATCGAGCGCGCCCTTGAAGGTGCCCAGCCCCACTTCGTAGTCGTTGCGGGTATCGACCAGCACCACATCATCGCGCTCGATCAGGCTGTTCCAGTCGGCGGGCGCCACATAAGTGCCCACGGTTTGGGACGGATTGGCTTCGGGGGCGCGCAGGGTGACGATCTCGTGCTTGAGGCGAACCTTCATGCGCAGGAACGGCATTTCGGCAGCGCCGGAGAACTTGATCTCGGCACCGTCGAGTCGGCTCGCCCATAGCGGATCTTCGAGCAAAAAGGCGTGCAGGGCGTCGATGGCCTCGGGGGTGCCGGCAACCGTGCCATTGATGCCTTCAGGCGCGAGGATCAACGTGCCCTTGATCGCGCGCACGCAGCAGAACTGCGTCAGCACCGGCTGAATGGCCGCGGCATCAGGCAGATCAGCGAACTTATAAACGGCCATGACCTTGTATGGCAGGGCGGCTTGCGGCAAGTTATCGGGCATCGGGATTCCGGCAGACGCTGAATGGCGTCTGGCTCTCTATCATCGCGTCACGCCCTGCGCCAAGCAGCGCGCGGTCGCGCAATCGCACATTTCTGGGAGGCAAGAACCATGACTTATCGGGCTGATACGGCGCGCTACGACACAATGCAATATCGCCATTCCGGCCGTTCGGGCCTGCAGCTGCCGGTGGTGAGCCTCGGCCTGTGGCAGAATTTCGGGGGCACGCGCGACTACCCCAGCGCCATGGAAATCCTGGGCCACGCCTTTGATGCCGGTGTCACTCATTTCGACCTCGCCAACAATTACGGGCCTCCGGCTGGCTCGGCCGAAGAGCTGTTCGGCCAGGTGATGGCGCGCGATTTTCGCCCCTATCGGGACGAGCTGATCATTTCCACCAAGGCGGGCTACAATATGTGGCCGGGCCCCTATGGCGAGTTCGGCAGCCGCAAATATCTGCTGGCGAGCCTTGACCAAAGCCTGGGGCGGATGGGGCTCGACTATGTCGATATCTTTTACTCCCACCGCTTTGATCCCAACACGCCGCTCGAGGAGACCATGGGGGCGCTGGCCCATGCGGTGCGGGTCGGCAAGGCGCTTTATGTCGGCATCTCGTCCTATCCCGAGGCGCAAACGCGCGAGGCCTACCGGATCCTCAAGGAAATGGGGGTGCAGACCACCATTCACCAGCCCAGCTATTCCGTGCTCAATCGCTGGATCGAGAACGATCACACCATCGACGCCTGTGGGGAATTAGGGATCGGCATGATCGCCTTTTCGCCCCTGGCGCAGGGCGTGCTGTCGGGCAAATACAACAATGGCAAAAAGGAAGGCACGCGCGGGGAGAACCCCAATGGCTCGTTGCGCGCCAGCCATATCGAGCCGCGGGTGCTCGAGGCCGTCGACAAGCTGGGCGAAATCGCCAAGGCACGCGGGCAGAGCCTAGTGCAGCTGGCGCTGAGCTGGGTGCTGCGCCGGCCCGAAATGACCTCGGCGCTGATCGGGGTGCGCAATCTCGACCAGCTCAAGGACAATCTGGGCGTGCTCAACAATCTTGCGCTCAGCGCCGAGGAGATCGCAGCGATCGACGCGGCCACGGCCGGGGGGCAGATGGAGCTGCACCCCAGCCCCAAGGGCTGGCTGCGCTAAAGGAGCATGGACTGCTGCGCGCCCATGGCGGCCATCGAGCCGGCATAGGCGGCGCTGGTGACACTGTGCATGGGGGTGGTGAGGTCGCCCGCCGCGAAGACCCCCTCGCGCGAGGTGGCCTGGCGCTCGCCCACCACCACCATGGTGCCAGTGGGCGTGGTGTCGGTCTCGAGCCCGAGTTGCTCGTGCAGGTCGGCGGATGGATGATTGCGGGGATGGGCGTAAAGCGCATCGAGTTCAACCTTGGTGCCATCTTCGAGGCTCACGCCCGACATGTGGCCGTTGTCCTGGTGGACCGCGGCCAGCTTGCCATCATGGATCTTGACGCCCCGTCGCTGCAGCTTGTTGCGCTCCGCGTCGGGGATGGCATTGCCATCCAGGATCAGCGTGATGTCCTCGGTCCAGTCGCCATAAAGGGCCGGGGCATGCAGCGACATGGGGGTGCTGTAAAGCAGCCCCCAGCGCGGGCCTGCTTCATAGCCGTGGCAGAACGGGCAATGGATGACGGTCTTGCCCCATGCTTCGGCAAAGCCGGGGATGGGGGGCATTTCATCGGTGATGCCATAGCTCAGGATCAATCGGCGCGCGGCAAAGCTGTCCCCGGTCTCGGTGGTGATCGTGAAATCGTCGGGCTGGCCTGAAACGGTGCTGGCGCGGCCCTCGATCAGCCGGACCGTGGGATAAGCCTCGAGCTGGCGGCGGGCGGCAGCGAGGATGTCGCCGGGCGGCACGCCGTCATGACCCAGCACATTGTGGGCACTGTCGGCATAGCGGTTCCGGTTGAGCCCGGTATCGAGCACGCTCACCTTGCGGCGCGCGCGCCCGAGCTGGAGGGCTGCGGAAAGGCCGGCGAACGAGCCGCCGACAACAAGTACGTCATCCATGAAAATGGCTTTCGGAAGAATGGGAAAGAGCGGGAAGCGCAGTTGCGCCCGCCGCGAGTTGGGCAATGCTCAGGCGGCGCAGCCGGTTGGCGAGCAGGGCTTCGGCATCGGCCAGCACCTCGTTCATCACCCCGTCAACGGTGCGCACAATGGCGCAGCCGGGATCGCCCGGCTCGCTTTCGGTGCGCACGAGAAGGGTTTCCCCCAAGGCATGGTACACATCAAAGACGCTGATCTCGGGGGCGGGGCGCGCCAACTGCCAGCCCCCGCCATGGCCCTTGCTGGAGCCCACCAAACCCGCTTCGCGCAGGCTGCCGAGCACACGGCGGACCACCACTGGATTGGTTTGCAGGCACACCGCCAGAACCCCTGAGGTCAGCGCGTCCTCGGGCTGGGCGTGCAGATGCACAAGGGCATGAAGGGCAACGGAAAGGCGACTGGATCTTTTCATGTAACTTCTTTAGTTGCAGAATTGCGGCGCGTCAAGCGGGGCGCGAAAGCCACACTCATGTGGTCAGGGGGTGAGCGCCGGTTGACGGCCGGGGCGGCAGCGACCATGGTCGCCCCAGCCACTCAGCCCAGGACCTGCGCTTGCTTCGATCAACCCTTACCATGCTGGCATGGTGCGCCCTGGTTTGCGGGCTGACCCTGCCGACGCTAGCGCCGGGGGCCGCCAATATGCTCACCCTGGTGCTGATCGGGGTGGGCTTGACCTTGCTGCCCACGGCCGAAGGGCGCCGGGCGCTTTGGCAGCCAGCGACCTGGTTGCCGCTGGTCGCGGGCGGCTTGATGCTGCTGGCCATCGCGGGTTCCGCACGCGAGCCGATGTCGTTTGGCGCCATCATTTTTCTTGTGCCCCTGTTTCTGGCCGCGCCGCATGCTGCCCTGGTTGGGCAATTGGGCGCGCGCCTGACCCTAACGGCGGTGGGGACGCTGGCGTTGCTGGGCGCTATCGCAGGAGCGGTGGTCGCGGGATTTGACGTCTTTGTCATGGGCGAGCCGCGCGGGGGGGTGCTGGTCAACAACCCCATCCACCTGGCCGACCTGGCGCTGACTTTGGGCTTTGTCGCGGCAGTGGGGGTGTTGAGCCGATGGCGTTGGCGGGCAGTGTTCCTGCTTGGTCCGATCGCGGCGCTGCTGGCGATCTGGTTTTCCGGCTCGCGCGGGCCGCTGGTGGCCTTTGTGCCTATGAGCATGGCCGCGCTCGCCGGTGCCGCGCTGCATTATCTGCCGCGCCGGCGCGCCTGGCTGCTGATCGGGTGTGGTGCAGTTGCCGCGCTGCTGGTGTTTGCCGCGCTGATCGGCACCGGCTGGATCGAGCGCACGGGGCCCTTTGGCGAGATCGTGTCGCTGTTCCGTTCGGGCGAGCCTGGCGACGATTCCACCAGCCAGCGCCTCATCATGTATCGCAGCGCTTTGGCGGCCTTCATGGCCTCGCCGGTCTGGGGGCATGGGCTGGGGCACTTCATGGAGGCCGCAGCCCAGTTTGCCCCTCCAGGGGCGCGGTTTCCCAAATACGACCATCTGCACAATGACATCGCCGACTTTGCGGTTTCGGGGGGCCTTTTGGGCCTGCTCTCCTATGGCTTGATCCTCCTCGCGCCGTTTGCCGGCGCCTGGCGCGCCCAAGGGTCGCAGCGCGCACCAGCGCTCTATCTGGCGCTGGTCGCCAGCGTCGGCTATGCGGGCATGGGGCTGACCAACGCCATGTTCGGCGTGTTGGCCCAGACGCTGGTTTACACCGTGCTGCTGTCGCTGATTGCGGTGCTCGCCGGCCGGCCTAAAGAGAGTTTCCCTTGAGCGACCGCCCCATCCATATCGCGCTGACCTTTGACGACAATTTTTGGGCGCCGGCCTATGCCACGATGCGCTCGGTGTGCCTGTTCACCCATCGGCGCAGCGACCTGGTGTTTCACCTGTTCCATCGCACCCTCACAGTGGAGCACGAGGAGGACCTGCTCGCCATTGAGAGCGAGTTCGGGGCGCGGCTCGAATGGTATGACCTCGACGCTTCCCCCCTGTTCGCCGATGTGGCAGCGCGCATGCCGCTCAACAAGCGGCTGAGTAACATTGTTTATGCCCGGCTGATGATCGATCGCCTGCTGCCGGCGGGGGTGGAGCGGGTGCTGTATCTCGATTGCGACATGCTGGTGCGCGACGCCATTGAAAAGCTGGTGGAGATGGACATGCTGGGCCATCCCATCGCGGCGGTGCGCGACACGATGGGCGCCTTCATCACCGGGGGCCGTGACCTCAAGGCCAATCGCGATATTCTGGATCCCGCCGATCCCTATTTCAATGCGGGGCTGGTGCTGATCGATGTCGCCCAATGGCGCGACGCCGACATCCTGGGTCAGCTCGAAGTGGCGCTGCGCGAAGGCGTGATGGAGCGCATCTATTATGACCAGGATTTCTTGAACCTGGTGTTCAAGCGGCGCTGGCTGCAACTGCCCTGGCGCTGGAACACGATCGATGCCCGCCACGCCCATGAAGGGCTCGACCCCGCCATTCTGCACTATACCGGGGAAGCCAAACCCTGGGGCATCTTTGCCGGCATGTTCCACTGGGTGGCCTTTGGGCGGCTCTACCGGCATGTGATGGGCAATGAGCTGTTTTACCGCTTCGCCCGGCACCGCTGGAAGCGCTGGTGGATGAAGAAACTGGGGCGTTAGGGCGAGGCGAACTGCCCAGGACGACAGCTCAGGACGGATCCCGGCTCGAGGCCGGATTGACAGCGAGTTCCGGGGAGCGACAGCGGCCTTCTCTTAGTCCAGCGTGATGCCTTCGCGGTCGCAGAGCTGGCGCATGGCGCTGCCGGGAGGCGGTGCGGGCAGGGCGGCGCGGCCGCGATTGGTCAGCTGCGAACGCCAGAGATGGATGCTGAGGGTTTCGGGACGGAGCGCCGGGCCGACGCTGCTGCCGGGCTGCATCAGGGCCGGGATCTGCTCATAAGCGAGAGGATAAAACACCGGCTGGGGCTGCACCCGGTCGAGCAGATCGCGCTTGGCCATGAAATGGGTAAGCGCAAAAGGTCCCGTGGCGCCGAACTGCATCTGGTGGGGCAGCACTTTTTGCCCGAGCAGGCGCCGCGCCGCTACTTCGACTCGCCGGCCCAAGGGTAAGTGGGGCTCGAGCAGCGGCCGATTATGCGGCTCGAATATGCCCAGAAGATCCCCCAGGAGCGGGGCGTCCGCGGGAATATGCAACACGGCATTGTTGATCGAGCCGGGGCGCTCCCACCCCATCAGGTAGTCGGGGTTCTCCGGGAAGGGGCGCACGCAATAAACGTCCAGATCGGCATAGATGCCGCGCCCGGCGCGCAGAAGTTCGAGCCGGAAGCGGTCGGAAAATACCGCCGGTGTGCCGCGGTCCTTGTAGAACACCAGCGCTTCACGCCCGAGGATTTCGGCGGCGTCGCGCCGCTCGGCGCCCGGAGGCAGCTCCAGCGGATCAAAGCTGTAAACGGCGACGGAATGGCCGTGCCGCAAAAACGAGGTGATCGACAATCGCTCGAGCCAGCCAATGGGGCCATGCCAGAACGAGACAATGGGTGGCGCACTCACGAGGCTTCAGCGCTCATACCGGCAAGGCGAATGGTTGTTGGCAAGTCGTGCGGCGCTCATGCGTTGGTCCCCAGAATCGGGCGCAAGCTAGCGCTTTGGATGACGCCCCGCCAGCATTGAGGGTGGTAGTCAAATGGGGAAACGAACTGGCGCGCGGACCTGCCGCGCGCCAGCAAAGGCTAATTGGTCGTGGGGGCAGCGGACGCGCCGGAATTGGTGGTTGTTGCAGCGGGCGTTTCCGGAGCCGCCGAATTGGAAGCCGCGCCAGTGGTGAAGCCGCCAGCCTGACACGCTTCAATATCGATGCTGGCAAGGTCAATGCTGGTCGCCGGGGCAGCGGGGGTGGCTGGATCAGCAACCGAGCCTGCAGCATTGCTGTTGGAGGCGTCGGTCGCTCCGTCATTGCCGCCCAGGGGCGAGGTGCCGCCGATCGAAGGGGCCGAGGGGTTGGTGCCCGCCGTAGCGTCGGGGGTGGCCGCTGATGTGGCGGCGCTCGCCTGGCCGGTGCCCGCGGGAGCATTGTTGTTGGACAGCTCGTCGCAACGGGCCTGCACCGCACCCAACTGATCGGCGGGAACGTCGACGCCGTTGATCTGCTGGGCCTGCGCCAAAGCGGGGCTGCAGAGGCCCGCCGTCAACAAAACCAATGCGGTGGTGCGCTTGAACATGAATGTTTCTCCTCTTCCCTTGGGCTGTTTGCCGTTGGGTTAACGGGAGAGGGGGACAGGCGTTGCGAAAGGGCCCCACGCCATCACAGGTGATCGGCGCGGGGATATGCCCCGGGGTCAAACCGGCAGCGGCGCGGGGCGACGCGTGGTCCAGATGAAGGTTGCTACAAAGACGCCGCTGAGCAGCAGCACGATCGTGGGAGCGGGGGCGGAGTCGATGAAGAAGCTGAGATAGATGCCCAGGAGCGAGCAACTCACGGAAATAGCCGTGGCCAGCAGCATCATTGGACCAAAGCGCTTGGACAACAGGAAGGCGATGGCACCGGGGCCCACCAGCATGGCGACCACCAGCACGATGCCCACTGCCGAAAGGGCGGCGACAATGGTGAGGGAAAGCAGCACCAGCAGCCCGTAATGCAGGGCGCGCACGGGCAAGCCGATAGCGCCGGCCTGCTGGGGATCGAAGGTGAACAGGAGAAAGTCGCGCCATTTGGCGGCGAGCACGCCACAAACAAGGACCGCGATGATCCCCGACAGCGCCAGATCGCCGCCATCGACACCCAGGATATCGCCGAAGAGGATGTGGTCGAGATGCACATCGGTCTGGATGGCGGTGTAGAGCACGATGCCGAGGCCAAAGAGACCAGCAAAGACCACGCCCATCACAGTGTCTTCCTTGATGCGGCTATGCTCAGTCAGAAAGCCGACCGAAAGGGCGCAGCCCATGCCGGCGATAAAGGCACCGACGCCAAAGGGCAGGCCAATGATATAGGCGAGCACGACGCCGGGGAGCACGGCGTGTGAAATGGCATCGCCCATCAGCGACCAGCCCTTGAGCACCAGAAAACAGGACAGGAGCGCCGTGGGCACGGCAACCAGCACCGCAATCAGCATGGCATTGGTCATGAAGGGAAAGCTGAAGGGCCACAGGGCGTAGAGCCAGAACTCGCTCATTGCGCGATCTCCCGCGCCGCGCGACGGCGATTGGCGAGAATGCCGTGCTTGGGGGCGAACACAAAGGCAAGCAGGAACACGATGGTCTGGAGGCACACGATCACGCCGCCGGTGGCGCCATCGAGGAAGAACGAGAGATAGGCGCCGACAAGACTTGAAAGGGTGCCCACCAGCACCGCGATGGTGATGACGCGCCCGAACCGGTCGGCCAGGAGATAGGCAGTGGCGCCGGGGGTCACGACCATGGCGATGACGAGGAAGGCGCCCACGGTTTGCATGGCCGCGACGGTGGAGGCACTGAGCACGGTAAAAAAGATGACCTTGAGCAGCGGCGGGTTGAGCCCGATGGAGCGGGCATGGGATTCATCGAAGAACGTGACCATCAGATCCTTCCAGAGGAGGAGCATGACGCCTAGCGTCACCAAGGAAATGATCACCAGCTGCAGGGTTTCGTTGGGCGTGACGGCCAGGATATTGCCCATGACGATGGTCTGGATGTTGACCGAGGTGGGCGAGAGCGAAATCATGAAGAGCCCCAGCCCGAAAAAGCCGGTGAAGATCAGCCCGATCACCGCATCTTCCTTGAGCTTGGTGCGCTGGGTGAGAAACAGCATGGCGCCGGCCGCCAGACCGCCCGACAGGAACGCCCCGAGTGAAAAGGGCAGGCCCAGCATATAGGCGCCCGCGACACCGGGCACGATGGAGTGCGAAAGCGCGTCGCCGATGAGACTCCAGCCCTTGAGCATCAGATAGGCCGACAGAAAAGCGCAAACGCCGCCGACCAGCGCCGACACCCACATGGCGTTAATCATGTAGTTGTAGGTAAAGGGCTGCAGCAGCGCTTCGATCATGGCTCGGTACCCGATTGCTGCGTGGTCATCTTGCCCTTTTCGCCATACATGACGAGTGGCCGCTCATCGTCGGTGAGCACCGAGACCTGGCGCGGATCGTCATCGGCATGCAGGCCCTGCCCGGCGAGCACGAAATGGCGCAGGGCGCCTCCAAAGGTGAGTTCGAGATTTTCGCGCGTGAAGATCTCGGGAGTGGGGCCATGGGCGAGGACGGTGCCCTTGACCAGCACAGTGCGGTCGCAGAATTCAGGCACCGAGCCCAGATTGTGGGTTGAAACCAGCATCACCTTGCCTTCGTCCCGGAGCGCGCTGAGCAGGGCGATGATGGCGTCCTCGGTCTTGACGTCCACGCCGGTGAACGGCTCGTCGAGCAGGATCACCGCCGACTCTTGCGCGAGGGCCCGGGCGAGGAAGACGCGCTTGCGCTGGCCGCCCGATAGCTCGCCGATCTGGCGCTTGCGGAAGGGAAGCATGTCGACGCGCTCAAGGGCGGAGGTGACCATCTGGTGGTCAACGGCGCGGGGGATGCGGAGCATGTTCATATGCCCGAAGCGCCCCATCATCACCACGTCCTCCACCAGCACCGGGAAGTTCCAGTCCACATCCTCGCTTTGCGGCACATAGGCGACGAGGTTGCGCTTGAGCGCTGCCTTGCCAGACAGGCCCAGAATGCTGACCGAACCGGTGCTGAGGGGCACAAAGCCCATAATGGCCTTGAACAGGGTGGATTTGCCCGAGCCGTTGACACCCACAAGCGCGGTGATGGTGCCGCGCGGAATGGCAAAGCTGGCATGGCGCAGGGCGGTATGGCCGTTGCGATAAGCAACGGTCACATCGGCGACCTCGAGGCCGGGTTCGACAAGGGCATTCAAGGGCGCAACCCCGCAACGATGGTGGATGTGGTTACGGCAAGAAGATCAAGAAAGGTCGGCACGGGGCCATCGGGGTCCGACAGCGAGTCCACATAAAGCACGCCGCCATAATGGGCGCCAGTTTCGCGCGCCACCTGCTCGGCCGGCCGGGGCGAGACGGTGGATTCAGAGAACACTGCGGGGATGTTGTTGGCGCGCACAGTGTCGATCACGCGGCGCACCTGCTGGGGCGTGCCCTGCTGATCGGCATTGATGGGCCAGAGATAGAGCTCCTTAAGGCCAAGGTCGCGAGCGAGATAGGAGAAGGCGCCTTCCGAGGAGACGAGCCAGCGGCGTTCGGGCGGAATGGCCTCGATCTGGGCGCGCAGGGGGGCGATGGCGGCTTCGATCTTGGCGGAATAAGCCTCGGCATTGGCGTTGTAGGTTTCGGCATTGGCGGGATCGTGCTCGACGAAGGCGTCGCGGATATTGGCAACATAGGTCAGCGCGTCAGTGGGCGACATCCAGGCATGGGGATTGGGTTTGCCCTGGTAGGGGCCCTGGCCAATGCCAATGGGCTCGATGCCTTGGCTGACCACGACGCTCGGAACATCGGGCAAATTGCCCAGGAACTGCTCGAACCATTGCTCGAGATTAAGCCCGTTCCACAAGATGAGGTCGGCGTCCTGCGCACCCACGAGGTCGCCGGGGGTCGGCTGGTAGTTGTGGATCTCGGCGCCGGGCTTGGTGATGGACACCACTTCGGCAGCGTCGCCCGCAACATTGCGCGCCATATCGGCAATGATGGTGAAGGAGGTGACGGCCTTGAACCGATCCTGTGCCTGGGCGGGCAGGGTGGAGCAGAGCGCGGCAACGGCAAGCAGCACGGAAAGAAGATAGCGAGGCATAGGCATCCCAGGCATGTTTCAGTTGACCCTCAGAAGTTAGTGCAATTGCAAATCATTTGCAAGAGGCTTGGAGCGCGGAGCCAAATGCCGGGCTGCCCGTTGGGGTGCAGCGCGAGTGGAGGAGCCTGCCTTGGATCGTAAATGGATTGCCGGACTGATCGTTGCTGCCATTGTGGTGGTCGCCTTGCTGGTGTTCAGCCAAGGGTCGAACCAGCCCGACCCAGCCGCCGCCGACCCCAGCCTGACCAGCCCCAGCGATCCGGCGCCGCGGCCCTGATCAGCGAGGTTTAGGGGGAGGGAGGCGCAGTTTTACCCTGGCGCGGCTTGGACGCTTGCCGGGCGCGATTGTAGGCGACGGCTGAGGCGACCAGCTCGGTAAGGGCGGATTCGTCGAACGGGCTGTCGGCAAACAGATCGATGGCGCGCCAGAGGTTGCCTTCGAGCCCTGCATTAAACAGGCGGTGGGGATCCTCGAGCTTGGCGCCATGCGAGAAGGTGAGCTTGACCTTGTCCTTGTGGGCATTGCCCACCACCAGCTGCCCATTGGCGGACCAGACGGGGCTGCCCCGGTATTTCCATTCCTCGATGATCGCGGGATCGGCGGCGAGAATGGCGCGCCGCGCGCGGGCGAGGAGGTCACCCCGCCAGTCGCCGAGTTCGGCAATCAAGTGGTCGAGTTGTTCGGACGGGCTCATTGCGCAGCCTCCCCACCAAGCTTTGGGGCTAGCATGGCACGGCGCGCCACCCGGCTCTAGTGGCTGGGATCGTCGAAATCCCGGGACTCGTTGTCAGGCTCGATATAGCCCTCGCGCTGCAGCCAGTCGCGCAGGATGCGGTTGATCGCATCATTGCGGCTGAGCTGGCCGGCCGAGGTCTGGCTATGATCGGCCACGAAGCGGTCAATGCCGGGCAGCAGGTCGGCATCAAGATCGGGGATGGGGCTGAGGTCGGGATGGGGCTGCATGGGCATACTCGTGGGGGTCAAAGGGGGCGCTTGTGGCGTTCGGCGGCTGCGTCCGGGTCTTCGCGATCGCCGGTGCGCGCCAGGATTTCGCGCGCTTCATCGATGGACAGGCCATGCCGGCTGGCAAAGGCCGCCACTTCATGGGGCAGGTCGACAGACAGGCGGGCTCGCTCGGCACCGCCCAGCAAATCCTTGGGATCCAGCATGATGGTCGCCTCCGCTTGGGGTTGCACAAGGTAACCCCGGCCGCGGGCGCCGGTTCCGCCATGCTGTGCGCCGAGCGCTACTCGCCAATGCCGCGGCGGCGATACTGGCTGGCAAAAAACACCAAGACGAGGGCGAGCACGATGCCGATCCCGATTTGGGTCCAACTGATGCGAGCGACGAGGTCAGTGGCGAAGTCGACAAAGCTGAAGGTCGCGGCGGTGGTGGTCCAGGCCTCGATATAGCCTTGCGTCAACGGGAAGTCGGCGCGGTATTGCAGATATTCCCAGGTGCGGGTGCTGAGCGGCTGCCAGCCGCCGCCAAACACCACCCATTCAAGGGTGGAGAGAATGGAGGGGAACAGCAGGGACAGGGGAATGGCCCAGCGCCCGACCACGGCAGCGAGGGCGCCGACAAAGGCCATGAAGGGCAGGTACCACAAGAGGCCCACCACCAGCACGACGAGAAGGCTGGCGGCGATCTGGCCATAAACCCCCGCCACATTGCCTAGCAGCGCATAGCCGCCCCCGCCATTCATGGCAGAGGTGGATACGGCAACGCCAAACAGCAGCAGGCCGCTGAGCAGGGCAATGAGGTAGATGATGGCGGGGAAGATGGTGATGGCCGCGACGAGCTTGGACAGCAGCACGGTGAAATCGCTCACCGGCATCGACTTCCAGAACAGCATGGCATTGTTGCGCTTGTCGGCGGCAAAGCTGTCGGCGCAGTAAAAGAACAGCGTCGCCAAGAGGTAGAGCAACCAGGCAAAGGCAAAGCCCAAAAAGCCCCATTCATAGATGCGCATGGGCGCGGCGGTGAACAGGGCGCCCGAGAAGCGCATATCGATGCGCCCCACGGTAAAGGCGAGGATAGTGGAGCCGAGCAGGACCGCCACCAGCAGCAGCGGCCCATAGAGGAACGCCCCGCGATGTTCGAGGAACTCGCGCCAGATCAGGGCAGCAAAGGCCTTCATGGGACTGGCTCCGCATTGGCGGTGGGTCGCTGCATCAGGGCGACAAAGAGATCGGACAATGTCGGGGTCGACAGCACGCCCAAGCCCTCGAGCTGCTCGCGGGGCACATGGTCAAAGATCATCACCGTTTGGCCGAAGCGGGTTTCCTCGTAGACCGGGCCAAGGCCGCGGGCGACGGCCTGGTTCTCGGGATCATTGCTGACCAGCTGGATGAAGTTCTGCGCCACCGCTTCCATGGGCTGATGCAGGATCAGCGCCCCGTCTCGGATGAACATGACATCAGACAGCATGAACTCGATCTCATCGACCTGATGGGTGGTGATGATGAGGGTGCGCTCGCCGGTCATGTAGTCATCCAGCAGGCGCCGGTAGAAGCGTTTGCGATAGGTGATGTCGAGGCCAAGGGTCGGCTCGTCGAGAACCAAGAGCTTGGCATCGATCGCCATCACCACGGCAAGATGCAGCTGGGCGAGCATGCCCTTGGAGAGGTTCTTGATCTTGAGCTCGGGCTTAAGATCGGTGCCCTCAAGGAAGCTCTGCGCCTTGGCGGGTGAGAAATTGGGGTGGATGCTGGCCACCAGCGAAAACAGTTCGCGCACCCGCAAGAAGCGGGGCAGGCTCGCCACATCGGAGATGAAGGCGACGTCGCGCATGAGGCGGGCTCGGTGGGCAAAAGGATCAAGGCCGAGAACCCGGATGGTGCCACGGCAATCGGTTAGGCCCAGCATGGCATTGAGCGTCGTGGTCTTGCCCGCCCCATTATGGCCGATCAGCCCATAGATCCGGCCCGCCGGAATATCGAAATCAAGCCCATGCAGGATTTCCTTGCGGCCAAACTTCTTGCGCAAGCCACGCGCAGTGACGATCGGCTCGATGCGGGCGGAGGGCTCAGTCATCGTTGGATCCCGGCTCGGAGTAAGGGGGCGATTGCGGCAAGGGGCGCACACTGAGGCAACGCCCGGATGGGCCGTGCGATCCGCGACCTTTGGTCCTGACGGCAATTGTTGCGCGCTGAATCGATCACGGCTGAGCTCCTCGCGTCAGGAATAGATAGGACGCTGAGGGGGTGGGTCAATCTGCGCCGCGCGCTGACTTTGCAGCGGGCCGCGGAGCGCGATAGGTTAAGCCCTGCTTGTTCCGGACCTTCCCAGTGACCGCCCGTTCGTTTTTGTTTCCGCCCAATGATGCCGATATCGCGCTAACCCGGCTCCTGGCCAGGGCGGCCGAGGTCACCGGCTTTCTCAAGGGTGCGCCCGGGAGCCACAAGCCGGGTTGGTACCGGCACGGGCTCGATAACGGCCCCATGCTGCGCGACCTCTACGACGCGCTGGCGCAAGCCTATCCGGCGGGCGGACCCGCCTTTTGGGCGCTGCGGCTGTGGACCAATCTGTTGTGGCAGCCGGCTTACCTGGCGGTGATCGCCGTGCACGGGCATGGGGCCGTTCCCGACCTGCGCGCGATGGCACAATGCCGCCAGCTGCTCGACATCAACGGTTTTCGCCTGCCCCCCGGGCCCCAGCGGCAGGGCGAGGTCGAGGCCATGATCGGCTGGGCTGCGGCGGACTTGAGAGCCACGGCCGAAACACTCCTCGAAGAGATCAACGCGATCGTGCGCTTCAAGCCCGTGCCGGCACAACGTTTGCTCGCCGCGCGGGTGCTGGGGGTCGTGGCGCTGCTGGAACGGATGCAGCCGGGGATTTCGCCCGACGAGATCAGCCGCCATGCACAGAGCTGGCTTGCGGCACTGGATCTGGTCGGGCAGGGAACGCTGGAGCCCGTGGTGCTGCCGGATGGGCGCCAAAAGCTGGTGCTGGCGCGCAAGGGCTGTTGCCTTGATTACCTGGTGTGGCCGGACCGGCTTTGTGCGTCCTGCCCCAAGCAAACCAGGGCGGTCCGGCTGGTCCGCCAATGCGCCGAGCTCGAGGCCGAAGCGGGCTAGTTGAACACTTCGTCGGGGTAGACGCCCCAGATTTCCTCCTGGTGCAAAAAGCCCGAATAGGTCGCGGTGCGCTGCCCGTCGCCGCCGGCGGCGCTGACTTCGCACCAGGTGCCATCGCATTCCTTGATCTGGACGCGCAGGCCCGCGCCAAGTCGAGCGCGCACGCCCGAATCGTCGTTCATGCCCGAGCGCAGCGCGATCTCGCCATTGGCGACGACCGGCGCCACATAACCGGCGCGATTGCCTGACAGCAGGTTCTGGTGCACCCAGCCCTCGTCGCCATCCTGGTCGCGGATCTTGCGCCAGGTATCGAACTCCTGCACGATTTCCACGGGAATGCCGGACTGCCGGTAGATCCAGGCGATGTCGTATTTGGTGCCGGGGCCGACGCGCACATTGATGGGCGTCGAGCGCGTGCTGGCAAAGCGGGGCAGGGGCAAACCGCTGGGATTGTCGGCCTGCGCCCAGGCCTGGACCGGCGTGAGGGGGCCCGGCAGCGCCAGCAGCGCTGCCAGAATTGGAACAAGTGCCAAACGGGCACAGGACCGCATTGCGCTGCGGAACACGCTAAACATGACTTTGCACAAGGAATACATTTGTCCTATCACTAAGGCATGATCCTTAATGGTCGCTGAAAACGGAAGGCCTTGTCCTCCGCCACGCATCGGGACTGCATGACCGGCACGAAACCCAAAGTCCTCGTTACCCGCCGCCTGCCCGAAGCGATCGAGGCGCGTATGGCGACATTGTTCGAGACCGACGTCAACGAGGCCGATGGCATTCTCGCGCCCGCCGACATCGCCGAAGGCTGCATCGGCAAGGATGTGCTGGTATGCTCCATCACCGACCGGATCGATGCGTCGCTGATTGCCGCACTGCCCCCTTCGGTGCGCATGATCGCCCAGTTCGGCAATGGCGTGGACAATATCGACGTGGAAGCGGCCTGGGCCGCGGGGCTGACCGTCACCAATACCCCCAGCGTCCTGACCGATGACACCGCTGACCTGGCTATGGCGCTGATGCTGGCGCTGCCGCGCCGGCTGGTGGAAGGCACCCAGATGCTGATGCGCGATCGCGCCTGGGGGGGCTGGTCCCCGACCTCTATGCTGGGGCACCGCCTGCGCGGCAAGGCGCTGGGGATCGTCGGGATGGGGCGCATCGGCACCGCGGTGGCGCAGCGCGCCCGCGCCTTTGGGCTCAATATCCATTATTGGTCGCGCAACCGGCGTCCGCCGGGCCTCGAAACGCCGCTGGGCGCAACCTTCTGGCCAGATCTCGATGCCATGCTCGGGGCGGTCGATATTGTCTCGCTCCATACGCCGCTGACGCGCGAAACGCTCCAGATCCTGGGCGCCGAGCGGCTCGGGCGGATGCGCGCGGGCAGTTTCGTGGTCAATGTGTCGCGACCTGAACTTGTGGACGAAGCAGCGCTGGTGGCGGCGATCGAAGCGGGCCATTTGAGCGGGGCCGCGCTTGATGTGTTCGAGCATCGCCACGGCATCAATCCCAAGCTCCTGGCGCTGGCGGAAAACAACAAAGTCGTTCTAACCGCCCACATGGCCTCCGCGACGATCGAAGCGCGGGTGGAGATGGGAGAAACGGTGATCGTCAATATCCGCGCCTTCATGGATGGCCACCAGCCGCCCCATCGCGTGCTGCCCGATGGCGTGCCCAAACCCGCTCGCCTCGCCAGCGCGTGAGCAGGGGGCAGGCGCTGGGGCGTTGACTAGCAACCGGCGAGGGCCTATGGGGCCGCAATGAGCAGAGACCAAAAACCCCTCGGGCCAACCCAGCGCATGTTGCGCGTCGGCGAACTGGTGCGGCACGCGCTGGCCGCGATCTTCGCGCGCGGCGACGTCGAAGACGATGCGCTGCATGGCGCCGTGATTACCGTGCCCGAAGTGCGCATGAGCAATGATCTCAAGATCGCCAATGCTTATGTGATGCCGCTGGGCGGCGAGCATGCCGAGGAGATCGTGGCGGCGCTGAACCGGCATCGCAAGTTCATCCGCGGCCAGGTGGCGCCGCAGATCAACATGAAATTTGCGCCCGAGCTGCGCTTTTTCGTCGACGAAACCTTCGAGGAAGCCAGCCGGATCGATGCGCTGCTGCGCTCGGATCGCGTGCAGCGTGACCTGCAGGCCGGCGAGGACGACGAGGACGATACGCAAGCGTGAGTGCCCCCAAGCGCGTCAAGCGCCCCGTTTCGGGTTGGGTGGTGCTCAACAAGCCATTCGACATGACCTCCACCCAGGCCGTCGGCAAGGTGCGCTGGCTGTTCAGCGCGGCCAAGGCTGGCCATGCCGGCACGCTTGATCCCCTCGCGACCGGCATCTTGCCTATCGCCTTAGGGGAAGCGACCAAGGCGGTGCCGCAGGTGCAGGACGGCACCAAGCGCTATCGCTTCGCCATCCAGTGGGGCACGGCGACAACCACGGACGATGCCGAAGGCACGGTTGTGGCCCAGTCGGAGCATCGGCCCTCCGAGGCCGAGCTGAGTGCGGTGCTGCCCCGGTTCACCGGCGAATTGCTGCAGCGCCCGCCAATCTTTTCGGCGCTCAAGATCGATGGCGAGCGCGCCTATGACCTTGCGCGTGCTGGCGAAGCGGTGGAACTGGCGCCTCGCCCTGTCCAGATCGATACTATCGAGCTGATGGAGCATGGCGCGGAACGCTCGGTGCTGGAGGTAACCTGTGGCAAGGGGACCTATGTACGCTCGCTCGCGCGTGACATCGCCGAAGCCTTGGGCACGCGGGGCCATGTGGGTATGCTGCACCGCGCGGCCGTTGGGCCCTTCACCGACGCTGACGCGATCACCATCGAGCAGCTCGAAGCGGTTGAGCCGGAGGCGCGCGACGCCATGCTGCTGCCGGTGGCCGCGGGCCTGGTGGAGCTGCCCGAGCTGCGGCTCGATGCGCTGCAGGCCAATGCGGTGCGCCACGGCAATGCGGTGCTGCTGACCGGCGCACGCGCCCCGGTCACGCTGGATGAAGCCTGGGCCAGCCATGCCGGTCGGGCCATTGCCACTGGCTCGGTGCAGTTCGGCCAGTTCCAGCCGCGACGCGTCTTTAACTAGGCTCGCGAGGGAACCCCACCCTTTGCCTCGGCTTAATGGTGCACAACCAGGAGGCAGAGATGATTGAAGACAAATTGCGCGAAACCATTATCGGCGAATTGCAGCGCCAAGCCAGCAACCAGCCCGACAAGCTCAAAGTCACCGCTCAGGACGATCGGCTGCGCGTCGAAGGCGACGTCAATCTCGATGATCTGGTGATGGCCGTGCTCGGGTCGGTGGCCGGCGGCCCCTAAGCGGTCCGGTCGCTCAAGGTTTCAGCGGGGGGTTGCTCGACATGCCCCCGCTTTTGCAGCCAGATGGCAATAACGCTCCAGAGCAGCGCCCAAGCGGCGCCAATGCACCAGCCGGCCAGGATGTCGCTGGGGAAATGCACCCCAAGATAAAGCCGGCTGAACCCGACCAAGAGGGTGAGGAAAACCGCAGCGCTCAGGGCATAGATCTTGAGCGCCAGTGTTGGTGCCAGCCGCGCCAGCAGCGCGCCGATCGAAAGATAGGTCACCGCCGAGAGCATCGAGTGCCCGCTGGGAAAGCTCGAGGTGAACTGGTGGGTAAAGGATTCAAGATCGGGGCGGGGACGGTCGTAACCCATCTTGAGCAAGGTGCTGAGCGCGGTGCCGCTCAGCACGCACACCACCATGAGAAGGGCCGCATGGCGCAGGCCCGCGAGCACCAGATAGATCGCCACGCCCACGACAAGGAGCCCGAGACACGCGAAGCTGCCCAGCGCGGTGACGTCGCGCATCATCTCCTGCACCCAAAGCGGCCCGATCAACTGATGGCTTGGGTCGGGCGTGCGAAACAGCATCAGGAGGGCGGTGTCGAAAGCCTCGGTATCGCCTTCGCTGACCTGGTCGGCCAGTGACAGAAACGCCAGCACAAGCCCGCTCACCATGGCGATGCCAGCCAGCACACTCGCTTCCCCACGAGCGAAGTTGACGACGCTGCGCAGGTTCAACAGTTGGGAAAGCGATCTTGCCATGTTTGCCTCTATTTGTGGGCGAGCAACGCCGCCGGAGGTCGCGATGTTCCACAATCGCAGGTGAGCCTTGTGGTGCGACGCCGCTGCATTGAACCATAGCGCGCTCTCACCGTTGTGTGACAGCGATTCCCCTCCTTTCAGCGGGCGACACTGATGGTCGAACGACATTTCCATGTGATCCTTAACACCAATGCCGGCACGGCCCATGCAACCGGCACGACGGGTGAGACGCTGGCGGCCATGTTCGCCGAGGCGGGGCTGGAGGCCACTATCGACGCCGACGGCGACGCGCCCTTCAAGGAGCGCATCGAGCGGGCGCTGCAAAGCCCCGCCGATACCATAGTTGCCGCCGGTGGTGATGGCACGATCACGGCGCTCGCCCATGCGCTGGTCGGGACGGACAAGAACCTTGCCATCCTGCCGCTCGGGACCGTCAATCTGCTGGCGCGGGACCTGCATCTGCCGCTGACAGTTCCCGACGCGGTCAAGCAGCTGCAAACCGCCGAGTTGCGGCGCATCGATGTGGGGCAGATCAACGGGCAAACCTTCCTGCATAAGGTCGTCATCGGCACCATTCCCGGGGTAGCAGCCGGGCGCGAGCATATTCGCGGTACCATGAGCATCGGCACCAAGATCGCCTTTTTCCGCTATTTCACTCGCCGCCTGGCGCGGGCACGGCGCATGGCCGTGCGCATCGTGCCGCGCTCGGGCGAGGCGCGGGTGGAGCGGGTGCAGTCCATTGCCGTGTCGAGCAATGCCTATGAGGAGGGGTTCGGCAAGTTCTTTGCCCGCAACCGGCTGGATCGCGGGAGCCTGACGCTTTATGTGATCAAGCACCTCAATCTGGGTGACGTGGCGCGGCTGACGGCGCGCATGTTGCTCGGACGGTGGCGTGACGACGAGGCTCTCACCATTGAAAGCGTTGACGAATTGACCATTGAAACCCGCAAGAAGGCGCTCAAGGTAATGTTGGACGGAGAGGTTGAGACCTTCTCGACGCCCTTGCATTTCAAGATCCTGCCCCTGGCGCTTTCGGTGCTGGCGCCGGCTTCCCCCGAAGCGCCCGCCGATGCGCCCCTCCCCTTGGAGGAGGGGCTGGCTCCATGAAGGTCGTCCATCTCTCCGACTTGCATTTCGGCAAGCATGACACACGCATATCCGCAGGGTTGGCGGCCGATATCGAATTGCAACAGCCCGATCTGGTAGTGGTGAGCGGCGATTTTGCCCAGGTCGGCAGTCGGGAAGAGTTCGTTACCGCGCGAGCTTTTCTCGATTCCCTGAGCGCGCCCTATTTTGCAGTTCCCGGCAATCACGACGTCCCGGCGATCAATCTGGTACGCCGGTTCCTCAACCCCTATGGTCTTTACCGCCGCTATATCGCTGAGGAGCTGGAGCCGTTCCTGGAGCTCAATGGCGTCGCCTTTGTGGGTATGCGCACATCCCGCCGCATGCGGCTGGAATGGAACTGGGGCCATGGCACCATTTCGCGCGATCAGCTGGAGCATCTTGAGGAGCGGTTCAGCAAGGCCTCTCCCGATGCAATCCGAGTGGTCGTTGCCCACCATCCACTGCTTTATCCCACCCAGCCCATGCAGCAAACCGAGGCCCGGATCGTCAAGCGTGCCGACGAGGCGCTCGAGACCTTTTCGCGTCTGGGCGTGCGGCTGGTGTTATCGGGGCATTTCCACCTCTCTTATGTGCGCAAGCACGAGGCGGTTGGTGCGGTCAAGGCAGGGGCGCCTACAGGGCTGCGTAAATCGGCCGTGGCGCCGATTTTGGTGGCGCAGGCGTCTTCTACCATTTCAACGCGCCTGCGCGGTGAGCCTAATGCCTACAACCTCATTGATTTCAAGGACGGCATGATCGTCATCACCGTGCGCGAATGGGCGGGTGAAACCTGGAAGACGCGCGAAAAGGCCAGTGAGCCCGCTTGAGCGGTGTTGCGCGCGGCGTCTCGGCTGCTGGGCGCCAACTGCGCGCAAAAAAAGACCCAGAGCTGTGTGCATGGCTCTGGGTCTTGCTATTCTTTGGAGGTCGCAGTTGGCCACTGCTACGTCTCAACGTCAGTGGCGCGCAAACGGTTCCTTATGGTGCGCCTTTTTGTGCGCGCTCATTGTCCTTGTCGGCCTGTTCGGCGGCACCACGGGGCCCCGCCGGCTTGGGGGCACGATCGGCAACCGGGCTGTAGTTGGGATCCTCATCATCGACCGCCTTGCCGATGGGTTGAGCGGGTCCGCGCGGATTTTGGTTGGGCATGACTGAACTCCCTTAGTCGCCGTCGACAGCAACAGTCAGGGTTGCAAGAACGGCAGTGGTTACAGCGATCAACATGATAGTCATCGATTAACTCGACTGTTGGGTGGTCATGGGAGAACAACACCCGTGAGACGGGGGCGTTCCCTACCGATCGGTACTAACTTGAGCGAGCTGGCCGCGCCGCAGCGGCACCCCGATCAGGCGCTCATATTCGGCTTCGGGGACGCCGTAGCTGCCCTGGGCCACTGCTTCAAGCGTCGCACGGGAGACCACCTGCACATTGCCGCGCGTGGCCCGGATGGCGCCCAGCCCCTCGATCGTGTGCAAAGCGTCGGTGATCCCAGCGCGGCGCACGCCGAGCCGCGTGGCCAGCAATTCATGGGTGAGGGGCAGATCGTTGCGATCGAGCCGGTCATGGGTCATCAACAGCCAGCGCGCAAGGCGCTGGTGCACGCTGTAGCGGGCATTGGCGACCACCGAATGGATGATCTGCAATTCAAGCGCGTGCACGAAGCGGAGCAGCAATTGCATGGTGGCATGGTGCCCGCCAATGGTCCGGCGCAGCGCTTCGCCGCTGATCTGCCAGCCGCTGCCCTCGATCTGCATGGAAATTTCATAGGGACTGGTGCCCACGGAAAGCAAGGCCTGATGGCCAATCATCGCCTCGCGGCCAAGATGGGCGGCTTCGACCATTTGGTTGTCCCCGCTGCGCGCCACAGCCGAAGCGAGCCCGGCTTCCAGAAAGACGTGGCACTGTACAGCCTGTCCTGCTCCGGCCAGAACCGTGTTGGTGGGCAAGCGCAAAAATTTGAGATGAGGATAAAGCGCAGCAAAGCTGTCTGCTGGCATGGTCCGTAGCAAATAATTGCCCATCAAGGGCTGGCGCGATTTGGGCACGGGGGCTCGTTTCTAGAGGGGAAAAGAGTGGCTGCAGACATAACTTACAGAAGCGCAAGTCGTTCGCTTTTTTCTACAGTCGGACGAGGGCAGGAAAAACCGGAGTAGTCGCACTGATGCGCAAGAAACCCTTGGTGATTGGCTGGACGCTGGTGCCGTCCGAGCGCATGGCCCTGCTGACCCGCTTCGTGCCGGTTTATCCTGATGTGGTTGCCCACCATGTGACGCTGCGATTTGGGGCGCCCGCCTGGGCAGCGCTCCCCGCGGAACGAGCTGGCGACATCATCGGCCGGGTCGATGACGGCGTGGGTTTGGAAGCCCTGGTGCTGCGGATCGGCGGCACGAGCGATCGGCCGGGTGGCGGGACCTACCACATCACCTGGTCGCTGGATCGAGGCGCCGGGCGCAAGCCAGTCGACAGCAACGAAGTCCTGGCTCGCCTGGGCTGGACCGACATCGAGCCGGTTTGCGTGCGATTGCTGCCCGGCCGGTTCTAGCTCAAATAAAGCCGCGCTCGCGCAGTTCGGCAATCGACTGGGCGGCACTGCGGTGATGCACGAAAATGCCGCCGGCTTCTTCCCAGAGATGCCGGTACTTGTCGCGGTCGTCCACCAGCACATCGCCGGGATGGGCATGTTCGCGCTTGAGGGCGGCGCTGGTGGTGATCACCGGCACACCGGGGAAATGCTCCTCGGCCCAGCGCCGCTTTTGCGGCTCGGCCCAATTGCCCCGGGGTAGGCCAGTCAGGATGATGGGGTTGAGATGTTTTACGGCATCGAACAATTCCATGGCGTCGGGCAAGGGCTCAAGCCGCGCAAAGAACTCGGGCGCGCTGGCCAGCGCCTTCCAGAACTTGCCCAGGCCAAAGCGGCGCTCATAGTCGCGGGTGGACATGCCGAAAATTGCCTCCGCCCCCTTGTCGAAATCGGCCAGAACCCCATCGCAATCCAGATAAACCTGCGCCATCCCCGTCCTCCTCAGCGCTTCAATGCGCAACGGGGCAAGTGGCTCCGGCTGCCCAGCATGAGGGGGATCGCGCAGGACAGCGCATGGCGGCGGTGAACTAAGTTGAATAGCGACATCATGTTTGGTTGACACATTTTAGAATGGTTATAAGGTGCAGCGATCAAACGATGCAGCCGCTCCGCGCTCCGCGAGAGGAGCGGACAGAAAGGTCGATCTTGAGACTGACGCGCCAATCCAACTACGCCATCCGCACATTGGTTTACTGTGCAGTTAACGAGCCGGGTCTGAGCCGCGTTGCCGACATCGCCCGCGCTTATGCCATTTCCGAGCTGTTTTTGTTCAAGCTGATCAAGCCGCTGGTCGAAAATGGCCTGCTGCGCACCGTGCGCGGGCGCAAGGGCGGCATTACGCTGGGCAAACCTGCTGACCAGATCACGCTGCTTGAAACTATCCGGCTGACGGAAGAAAATTTCGCCCTGGCAGAGTGCTTTGAAGAAGGGGCCGATTGTCCCCTGATCGGCGAATGCGACCTGAACGGAGCCCTGCGCGAAGCGCTGGGTGCGTTCTTCACCGTGCTGGAAGGCTACACGATCGCCGATCTGGCGCACAAGAAGCGCTCGATCCGCGAGCGGCTTGGCTTGCAGATGCTCGAGGAAGTCGGTCAAGCCGACGAGATCGAGGAAATCGAGCCGGAAGCCAGCCCAGCCTAGCAACAGGCCCGTTGCTGCCTTATCTAGGCTGGTTGGGACCATCGTGTCCCGACCGGCCCTTTGCGCTTGTCTCGCATTGATCCGCCCCACCTTCGTGATTTATCGCGCCCAAACGCTTGGACGACTTATGGCTGCTGCCCCGCTTCTTTCCCTACAAAATATCCAACTGACCTTTGGCGGCACGCGCCTCCTCGAGGGCGCCGAACTGATTGTTTCCCCGGGCCAGCGCATTGCGCTGGTGGGGCGCAATGGCTCGGGCAAATCCACCTTGCTCAAGATCGCGGCCGGCGACGTGCAGCATGATGGGGGCGTTCGCTTCGTTGAGCCCAGCGCCACCTTGCGCTACCTGCCGCAAGAGCCTGATCTGTCGGCCTTTGCCACCACGCTCGAATATGTCGAGGGGGGCCTTGGCCCCGGCGATGATCTTTATCGCGCCCAGTATCTGCTGGAATCGCTGGGGCTGACCGGCACGGAAAATCCGAAAAACCTTTCTGGCGGCGAGGGACGACGGGCGGCGCTGGCGCGAGTCTTGGCGCCAAAGCCCGATATCCTGCTGCTGGACGAGCCCACCAACCATCTTGATCTGCCCGCCATTGAATGGCTGCAGCAGGAACTCAACTCCATGCGCTCGGCCATGGTGCTGATCAGCCACGACCGTCGCTTCCTGTCCGACCTGACCCGCGCCACGGTGTGGCTCGATCGCGGGGTAACGCGGCGGCTGGACAAGGGCTTCTCGGCGTTTGAAGCCTGGCGCGACGAAGTGCTCGAGGAAGAAGAGCGCGACCGCCACAAGCTCGACCGCCAGATCGTGCGCGAAGAACATTGGCTGCGCTATGGCGTGACGGCGCGCCGCAAGCGCAATGTGGGGCGCCTCGAGCGCCTGTCCGGACTGCGCCAAAACCGGCGCGAGCAGCGGCGGGTCACGGGTTCGGTCAACATGCAGGTGTCCGAGGGTCGCACTTCGGGTGCGCTGGTGGCGGAAGCCGAGCACATCAGCAAGACCTATGGCGACCGGGTGATTGTCGCCGATTTCTCCACCCGTGTTTTGCGAGGCGACCGGATTGGCATTGTCGGGCCGAACGGCGCGGGCAAGACCACGCTGATCAAGATGCTGACCGGCTTGCTGCCGCCCGATAGCGGCACCGTCAAGCTGGGCGCGGCGCTCGAGATGGCGATGCTCGATCAGGGCCGCGCCAAGCTGCAGCCCGAAACGCGCCTCAAGGATGCCCTGACCGGCGGGGGTAGCGACACCATCCACATCAATGGCGAGCCGCGCCATGTGGTGGGCTATATGAAGGATTTCCTCTTCACCCCCGAACAGGCCAATACGCCCATCGGCAAACTTTCGGGTGGCGAGCGGGCCCGGGTGGCCCTGGCGCGCGCCTTGTCGCTGCCGTCGAACTTCCTCGTGCTCGACGAGCCGACCAACGATCTCGACCTTGAAACGCTCGATCTGCTCGAGGAAATGGTTTCGGACTATGCCGGCACCGTTGTGGTGGTGAGCCACGATCGGGACTTCCTCGATCGGGTTGCGACCTCCATCATCATTGCCGAGGGGGATGGCATATGGACCGAATATGCCGGTGGCTATTCGGATATGGTGATCCAGCGCGGCGCTGGGGTTAATGCCCGCGCGCCCATAACCAAGGCGACCCACCGCCCCGGCAAGACCTCGCTGGCGCCGGTGACTGCGGCAACCGGCAAGCGCAAGCTTTCCTTCAAGGAGCGGCATGCGCTCGAGAGCCTGCCCAAGGACATCGAAAAGCTCGAGGCCGAGATCAAGGCGATCAACCAGGCGCTGAACGATCCCAAGCTTTATGCGCGCGACCCCGCGGCATTTGCTGAAAAGTCCAAAGCGCTGGTTGCAGCCCAAAGCCGGCGCGACACCGCCGAGCAGCAATGGCTTGAACTCGAGGAACTGCGCGAAACGCTCGAGGGCTAGGCGCCGTCGGCCCAGGGGAAAACGGGTGTGTCGAGGGCGTGCAGGTCTTCGACGGGCTCGCCCGCAATCCGCCGCAGCAGCAGCGAGCCCAGATTGAAGCCGGCTTTGTTGAAGTCCTCGAACACGGTTTCGGCCCCGGGCTGAAACTGGGCGAAGAGGGGGGAGGCTTGCTTGGTCACCACATGCACGCTTTGGCCCACGACGGGGCCGCTGTCGTTGAGGCCGCCGATTATGGCGAGGGCTGAGAGCTCAGAGGCTCCGACATAGCCGTCGGGAGGATTAGGCCGCTTGGCGCGCTTGATCACATAGGTGCGGATGGCGTCGGTCGGGCTGGCCAGGGTGACATCAGCGGCGAATTCGCACTCGATACCGGCCTCACCGGCGGCGCGGAGCATTCCCGTCTTGAGGTGTTCGGTATAGGTCAGCGCACTGTCGGGCAGCACGATGGAAACCTTGCGGCACCCCTTCTGCACCAGGCGCTTGACCGCGCCATAGGCGTAGGCCTCATTGTCGAAATCGGCATAGGGATGCGCTTCGGGCCACAGGCAGCGGCCGTGACTGACAAAGGGGAAATCGTTATCCAGCAAGAAGCGGATGCGGTCGTCGAAGGTTTCCACCTTGGAAAACACCACCCCATCGGCCATGCCATTGCGAACGATGTGCCGGATCGGCTCGATCGAGGGCACATTGCGAAACAATGGCGTGATGATGAGATGGAAGGGCGTGTTGCGCATGGCTTCAGTCAGCCCGGCAACGATCGACGAGCCAAAGCCATAGATCTGCTCGTCGGGTTCGAGCACCAAGGAAAGAACATTGGTGCGCCCGGTCTTGAGGCGTAGGGCCGCTCGATCGGGCAGGTAGCCGATCTCGGCCGCGATCTTTTGCACGCGCTCGCGGGTGTCCTGGGCCAACTCGGGGGCATTGTTGAGGGCGCGCGAGATGGTGGTGACCGCCAGCCCGGTCATTTGTGCGATGGTTTTGAGGGTGGGCTTGCCGGACGGCTTGACGCCCCGCTTGGGCTGCACAGGGGCAGGCAGGTTGTGCTCGGACACTTGCAACTTCCTCCGAGCCGGGCGGGCTCCCGGCTGCGCTGTTATCGTCCGACACCCATCAGATCGCGTCGGACCTTTCAACGCCTTAGCGCCGATAGCCGGTTAAGGGAAGTCCGTCGCGCGTGGCGTCCCGGACCAAGACGAAAGTTGAGCAGGCTTTTTCGCTTAAACGGGCTTCTGCAGGCTCACTGTAGCTGGCTTTTCCGGCTCGGCTGCGTTATTTTGGTGTTGCAGCCAAACTGCTTCGGGTCAACGCCGCAGGAGAGGAATGAAGATGACATCATCGACGACCTTCACCATCCATGCTGGTTCCATGACCGTAGCCAAACTGCTCCGCCGCACCAAACGTTGGCAAGGACTCTGTCGCTCCAAACGAATGTGACCACCCGTCACTCGTTTGTCTCACAAGACCGATAGAAGCCCAGCGTCCCCGCCTCTTGGCGGGTTTGTGGTCCAGCCAAGGGCTGACCGGACGCGCAAGTGGAGCATCCACCCATGCAGGAAAAGAATCTAGGCCGGGCCAAGACCGTCAGGCCCATCATTGTCGAGGTTGGCGGGGAGCCGCAGGGCATTGTCGTGCCTGAAAACGGCGGCTTTCGCTTTGTTGCGGTCAGGCTGCCGGCCTTCGCCATCGATGGCCGGCATTTCGAAACCATAGAAGAAGCACGCCGCGCGGCGTCAGTGGCCTTGCGCGCTGATAAAGGCAACGGCCACTGACGAGATTAAGGGGCTGGCGACGCCAGCTCCGTCTTAGCCATCATTGGTGGAATTGAGCTCTTCGGGGCGCTTGCCCTCGTCCAGCGGCGCTGGTTCGGCTCCGGCGGCGTGAGTTGGATCGAGTTCAGCGGCAATGGCGACGTCGATGGCTTCCGCCAGCGCCGGCACATCGACGCGAATGGCACCGTCATGCGCCTGCCGGTCAAGCTCGCTGGCAATCACCTCTGCTATGGTTTCGCGGCGATCCTCGCCAGCACCCGGATTATCCGTTGCCATCGATCGATATCCCTTGTTCGTCCACCCTGACCTCGATGCCGGGGCGTGTCTGTTGCTGATAGATGTAGATGCCGAAGGCAAGAACTGCGACCAGCAGGATGCCGATCACGACGTAAAGTCCGTTTTTGGACACGAAAAGCTCCTGAAACCCGGCTCCAACAACTTCCAACGCGATAAGCGAAGATCGGTTCAATACGCGGCGTTAAACGCCCAGCGGGCCGTCGCGCAGCCGATCTTCCGTGGCTCGCCGGAACGGCTCTCCTGGAGAGGGCTCAACAAAAAGACAAATCCGGTCTAGCCGCACTGAGGTTGCCAGCACGGGCGCAAACCACGCCTCGGCGGCAGCCAGGACCCGGTCGTGATCGGCCTTACCCAGCCGATCGGTCAAGGTCATGTGAAACTGGAATTCCTCAAACACATAGGGGTAGCCATAGGCGCCGAGCAGTTCCTGCTGCCGTGGCGTCAACCCAGCCGCTGCGCGGCGAGCCTGGTCCTTGAGCGAAAGCGGCGCGCGAAACGGCTCGAAACTTTCCACCACATGGGCCGCAAGATCCTGCAAAGCCTCGTTTGCCTGCGGGATCAGCGCAAGAAAGCCGTGCAAGGAAACGAGTTCGAGCTGCCCTAAGTATACCGGCGCGTGCTCGGCCGCAAAGCGAGCCAGCGCATCCTGCAACTCGGCTTCGCTGACATCACTGGCCAGCGCCATGGGCGCCTTGATGGTGGCGTGAAAGCCGTAGCGGCGGGCCGAGACGGTGAGGCCGTCGAGCTCCTCGCGGCCAAGCGGCGGGATGGGCTCGCGCACCATGCTCCCGGTGACGGGATCGCGCCCAAGCCACTGATTGGCTCTTGCCCAAAGCGGGTCCGACACATCAGGCGCATAGTAGATTGCATATCGTGGAGCCATAAGATCCTCGCGGGGAATAGAATATCTGCCTGCGGGCGTAGCGCCTGCTGGACAGTAACGATGGGCTTCGCCAAGTTGTGGCTATCGAGCGTCCCAAGGAATGACAAGCCACACTTATGGATCGAGACCTGCTCCAAGCCTGGTTCGGGCACGCCGTTGCCCAGGCCCAACCCGCTCTAGCGGTTCGCGATAACTTGCCGCCCAAGCCTCGGGGGCGCACCGTCGTGGTTGGGGCCGGCAAGGCTTCTGCCCAGATGGCGCAGGCTTTTGAAGCGGCTTGGGACGGACCGCTCAAGGGGCTGGTCGTCACGCGCTATGGCTATGGCGCGCCCTGCGAGCGCATCGAGATCGTGGAAGCCGCCCATCCGGTGCCCGACGAAGCGGGCTTTCTGGCAGCCCGGCGGATTGCCGAAACAGTTTCGGGGCTTGGCCCTGACGATCTGGTCGTGGCGCTGATCTCGGGCGGCGGCTCGGCGCTGCTGCCGGCGCCTGCGCCGGGCCTGACGCTGGATGACGAGCAGGCCATCAACCGCGTTTTGCTGGCTTCAGGCGCCCCGATCGGGGTGATGAACCTGATCCGCAACCAGTTCTCGACCCTCAAGGGTGGGCGGCTGGCTGCACTGGCAGCGCCTGCGCGTGTGGCGACACTCGTCGTGTCCGATGTGCCGGGAGACGATCCAGCCATTGTAGCTTCAGGCCCGACGGTCGCTCTGGCTGGAACGCGCGAACTGGCGCGGAAGTATGCCACGCTTTATGGCCTGCAATTGCCGCCCGCCGCGGCGTTGCTGCTGGCGGGTGACGAAAACCTCGCGCCGCTACCCGGCGATCCCATCTTTGCAACTCACACCGTGCGCACCATTGCGTCGGCGGCGGTGTCGCTGGAAAAGGTCGCCGAACTCGCCCGGAGCCGGGGGGTCGAAGCGGCAATCCTTTCGGACTCGGTGGAAGGGGAAGCGCGCGACGTGGCCCTCGTTCACGCCGCCATGGCTCGTGAAATTGCCCAGCGCAACCGCCCGTTCGCCAAGCCGGTCGTGCTGCTTTCGGGCGGAGAAACCACGGTGACGTTACGCGGCAACGGCCGGGGCGGGCGCAATGCCGAGTTCCTGCTGGCGCTCGCCATTGCATTGGATGGGGTGAATGGGATTTCGGCGCTGGCGGCGGACACGGATGGCATTGATGGCTCAGAGGACAATGCCGGGGCGTTCTGTGATGGCAGTTCAGCCACAAGAATGCGCCATGCCGGCATCGACCCGCTGGCGGCCCTCGCCAGCAATGACGCCTATGGTGCCTTTGCCGCCGTTGGCGACCTGTTGGTCACCGGGCCGACGGGCACCAATGTCAATGATTTCCGGGCAATCCTGATCCGTTGAGGGAGAAAGTGATGGCAGGCGTTGTGGGTATTGGCGGCGTGTTTTTTCGCGCCATCGACAAGGCGGCGCTCGCGGCCTGGTATGAGCAGCATCTCGGTGTGACCGGTTTGTGGAACCAGGAGGCGGGCCTGACGGTGTTTGCGCCCTTTGCGGCTGACACCGATTATTTTCCGGCTGCCAAGCAGTGGATGCTCAATTTCCGTGTCGATGACCTCGACGCCATGATTGCGCAACTGACCAGCGCCGGCATCGCGGTGGAAACCCGGCCCGACGAATGGGATCATCCCGAGACCGGCCGGTTCGCCCGCATCGAGGATCCAGAGGGGAATGCGATCGAGCTTTGGGAGCCGGCCACACCTCCCCCCTGATGGTCCGCCTGCCGGGCTTGGCAGATCGCCAAGGCTCTGCTCTAACCGCTCATGGAGGAGCCGAACCATGGCCAAGCGCAAGATTGCCGTTATCGGGGTGGGCAAGATCGCCCAAGACCAGCACCTGCCGGTGATCGATAAGTCCGAGCATTTCGAACTTGCGGCGACGGTGTCGACGCGCGGCATTGGCCATAACGGGGTTCCGGTGTTCAAGACGCCGGGCGAGCTCTACGCCGCCATGCCGGAAGTCGATCTCGTCTCGGTTTGCACGCCCCCTGGCATTCGTCACCAATATGTCCGCGAGGCTCTAGAGGCCGGCAAGGACGTGATGATGGAAAAGCCGCCTACCACCACGATTTGCGAGCTCGATGACCTAGTGGCGCAGGCCAAGCGCCTCGATCGCGTGCTGTTCCAGACTTGGCATTCCCAGTACAACGCGGCGGTGGATCGGACGCGCGAGCTGCTGGCGGAGCAGGGCGTTGCTTCGGTGCGGATCGACTGGCGCGAAAGCGTGCGCAAATGGCATCCGGGACAGGACTGGGTCTGGGAGCCCGGTGGCTTTGGCGTGTGCGACCCCGGGATCAATGCCCTTTCCATCTTCACCAAGGTGATGCCGTTCCCGGTCTTTGTGCAAAGCAGCCGGCTGACTTTCCCGAAAAACCGGCAAACGCCAGTGGATGTTGAGATCGCGTTCAAGTCGGGTGAGCCGCATCAGCCCCAGATGAGCGCAGGCTTCAACTGGCTCGAGGAAAACGGGGAGATCTGGACCATCCGTTTTGAGACGCAAAGCGGCGACGTGCTCAAGCTGGAAAAGGGCGGCACGGTGCTGCGCGTCGATGACGCCGTCGTGGTGCAAAATCCCTCGGAAGAATATGAGGGAATCTACGAGCGCTTCGCTGCCCTGCTGGAGCGGCACGAGAGCGACGTGGACGCCGCTCCCCTGCGCTTGATGGCCGATGTATTCCTGCTCGGTGCGCGGGAAAACGGCCCCGCTTTTGAGTGGTAGGCGCTAGCGACCTGCCGCCGAAAGGGTCTGCACCTGCTCGTCGCTGAGCTTTAGCCGCACGCCCTTGGCGAGACTCTTGACCTGCTCAACGGACGTTGCCGAAGCGATGGGCGCTGAAATGCCGGGCTGGGCAACGATCCAGGCCAGTGCGACTTCGGCGGGCGTAGCGTCGACCTGCGCCGAAACATTGTCGAGCGCCTTGAGGATCGCTTCGCCCTTGGGGTTAAGGTAGTTCTTGACTCCGCCACCGCGCGGGCTTTTGTTCAGATCAGCCTCGGAGCGGTACTTGCCGGTCAAGAATCCTGCGGCCAGGCTGTAATAGCAGATGATACCGATATCGCCATTTACCGCCATTTCCTGCACCTCGCCTTCGACTTCCTCGCGATCGTAGAGATTGAAGCGCGGCTGGAGCACATCATAACGGGGCAGGGACTTGATGACGGAAATCTCATGGGCCTCGCGCATCATGGCCGCGGTGTAGTTCGAGGCACCGATCACGCGCACCTTGCCCGAGCGGATCAGCACATCATAGGCCGCGAGGGTTTCCTCATGCGGGGTAGCCGGATCGGGCCAATGGCTCTGGTAGAGGTCGATATAGTCCGTCTGCAAGCGGCGCAGCGAGTCTTCGACGGCGCTCTTGATGGCTTCGGCGCCCAGGCCGCCGGGGTTCTTGGCCGAGTTGACCTTGGTGAAGATATGCACGCTGTCGCGGTTGCCGCGCGCCTTGAGCCACTCGCCAATAATGGTTTCGCTCTGGCCCGGCGGGTTGCCTGGCACCCAGTTGGGATAGCCTTCGGCCGTGTCGATGGCGGTAAAGCCTTCGTCCACAAACGCGTCCAGCACCTCAAAGCCGGTGTTCTGGTCAACGGTCCAGCCGAACACATTGCCGCCCAGCACCAGGGGTTCGATCACAAGTTCACTGCGGCCAAGCGGGCGACGATCCATTGGGCTCTCCTTCAGGGGTTCGCTGGGGTAACGCCCGGCGGCTCATTCGGTTCGGCCGGCTTGGGCGGGACGCAATAAGCCAGCGCGCGATTGATCTCGTAGAGCGAGCCGGACAGGGGAATGAAGTTGAGCGGGGCGGGCGGGCCCTCAAGCGGGTGGAGATAAGCCACGGCCCCATTCTGGAGATTGTGGAGCAGCCACCCGTCAGGATCGGGGAGCCTGGCGCCATAAGGTGCTTCGCCCTTTTCGGCAGGGAACGGGCGGTTGACCCTGTCGATGGTGATCAGCCACTCGCCGGTATGGGGCTCGGTGCGGCTGGTATGGGCATAGATGCCGACCGAGAAGTCGTCTTCGCAGCGCACGGCGATGCAGTTGAACTCCTCGGCAGTTGAGCGCAGCGCGCAGCCCAGGGTCGCCCGGTCGCCTTCACCCGGAAGAGGAGAATAATGCCAGCCCTCTTCCTGTCCCCGGGCGGGCAGGAGCAGCAGCAGGCCCGCCGAGACTATACGCAACAGGATCATAGGGGCCTCGCTTCAATCAAATCCCAGCGATTGCCGTAGAGATCAGCGAACACCGCGACACTTCCATAAGGCTCCTGACGGGGTGCTTCAAGGAACTGAACGCCCTTTGCCGTCATCGCGGCGAAGTCGGCGGCGAAGTCGTCGGTTTGGAGAAACAACATGACCCGGCCGCCGGCTTGGCGGCCAATGGCGGCTTCCTGCTCGGGCCCATCTGCCCGGGCCAGGAGCAGCCGCACGCCCCGGCTTTCCCTAGGGGCGACCACCACCCAGCGCTTGCCGCCGCCCAGCGGGGTATCCTCAAGAAGCGTGAAGTCCAGCAGGTCACAGTAATAGGCGATGGCCGCATCGTATTCGCGGACCACCAGGGTAACTGTTGCAATCGATCGGGCCATGCGGTGATGGAGCACTGCTACAAAGCAGCGGTCAAGAGCGGGCCAGCAAAGAGCTGGATGGCGCCTTCATTGTGAAAAAAGGCCGCAGGGTCACAGCATTGACCAAACGGTAAAACTCCCCCATTGCGCTCCTTTGTTTTCTACGCTTTGTTGACCGTTAAGCCCGGCCGGCAAACCGGGCGCAAAAAACTGTCCCGGGAGACACCAAATATGACATTGATGAAGAGCCTGCTGGCGGCGACCGCCGTGCTCGCACTGACTGCCGGCGCGGCCCAGGCCAAGCAGCTGGTCTATTGTTCCGAAGCTTCGCCGGCTCACTTCGATCCCGGTCCGCTGACCGGTGGCAACGATTTCGACGCCAGCTCGCACACCATCTATGACCGCCTGGTGCAGTTCGAGCCCGGTGGCACGGCGACCATTCCCGGTCTCGCCGAAAGCTGGGACATCTCCGAGGACGGCAAGGAGATCACCTTCCACCTGCGTCCGGGCGTCAAGTTCCACACCACGTCCTATTTCACTCCCACGCGCGATCTCAACGCCGATGACGTGATCTTCTCGTTTGAGCGCCAGTGGAAGGAAGACAGCCCGTGGTATGCTTACCTCGAGGGCATGACTTGGGATTACTTCCAGGGCATGGACATGGCCCGCTACCTGCAGGAAATCCGCAAGGATGACGACCTGACGGTGACCTTTATTCTGACCGAACCCAATGCGCCCATGATCGCCAACCTGGCCATGGACTTTGCAGCCATTGTCTCCAAGGAATATGCCGACCAGCTCGAAGCATCCGGCGACCTGGCGAGCTTCTCCACCCAGCCAGTCGGCACCGGCCCATTCATGCTGGTGGATTATCAGCTCGATACCGTGATCCGCTACCAGGCTTTCCCCGACTACTGGGATGGCAAGCAGCCGATCGATGACCTGGTATTCGCCATCACCACCGATCCTTCGGTGCGCGCGCAGCGTCTCCTGGCGGGCGAATGCGATATCATGTCCTATCCGGCGCCTGCCGACATCTCGCAGCTGCAGGCTGACCAGAACCTGAACGTGATGGAGCAGGAAGGCCTCAATATCGGCTACATGTCCTACAACGTCACCGAAGCGCCGTTTGACAATGTCAATGTGCGCAAGGCGTTGAGCATGGCAATCGACAAGGCTGCCATTATCGAGGCGGTGTATCAGGGCGCTGGCGAAGACGCCAAGAACCTGATCCCGCCCACTATGTGGTCCTATAACGAAGAAATTCCGGCCGACACCTATGACCCGGAAAAGGCGAAGGCCTTGCTTGCCGAAGCCGGCATCACCGAGCTGACCACTGACCTTTGGGCCATGCCGGTCTCGCGTCCCTATAATCCAAACGCTCAGCGCGTTGCCGAACTCATCCAGTCGGACTGGGCCGCTATTGGCGTCAAGGCCAATATCGTCACCTATGAATGGACCGAGTATCGCGAGCGCGGCAAGGCCGAGGACCGCAAGGGTCCATTCCAGATCGGCTGGACCGGGGACAATGGTGATCCGGACAACTTCTTTGCCACCCTGTTCTCCTGCTCGGCCATTGGCGTGTCCAATTATTCGAGCTGGTGCAACCAGGAATTCGAAGACCTGATCCAGAAGGCCAAGACCACTTCTGACCAGGAAGAGCGGGCCGCACTCTACCGCCAGGCCCAGGAAATCTTCAAGGCCGAAGAACCCGCCATGACTCTGGCTCATAGCCGGGTGTTCATGCCCATGAAAAAGACCGTCCTGAATTACAAGATGAGCCCGCTGGGCAACCACTCCTTCAAAGGCGTGGACATCGAGGAATAAGGATCATCGCCGGCGCCCCGCGCGCCGGCCCGTCCAAGATGGAACCTCGGTCCAGGCTGGACCGAGGTTTTCCATATACAAGGGGCCCCGAACCCAACCCATGCTCAACTTTATCCTGCGCCGACTGGCGCTGATTGTGCCGACAATGATCGGCATCACCCTTTGCGCGTTCTTTTTTGTGCGTGTTCTGCCGGGCGATCCAATTCTGGCCATGGCCGGCCAGCATGGCGTAACCCCTGAGCGCTACGAGATCCTGCGCGAGCAGTTTGGCTACAACCTGCCGCTCTGGCAGCAGTACTTCAATTACCTGGGCAACGTGCTGCAGGGCAATTTCGGTGTGTCGCTAGCCACCAAGCGCCCGGTGCTCACTGAGTTCATGACCTTGTTCCCAGCCACGATCGAGCTGGCCCTCGTGGCCATGCTCTTTGCGGTGATCGTAGGCATTCCGGCCGGTATCTTTGCCGCCGTCAAGCGCGGCTCGTGGTTCGACCAGCTCACCATGGGGATCGCGCTGACCGGCTATTCCATGCCCATCTTCTGGTGGGGCCTGCTGTTGATCATCTTCTTTTCGGGCTATCTGGGCTGGACCCCGGTGTCCGGACGCATCGCGCTGACCTTCTTTTTGCGCCCGATCACCGGCTTCATGCTGATCGATACGCTGCTTTACGGCAACTGGCCCGCCTTCGTGTCCGCCCTGCGCCACCTGATCTTGCCGGCCGTGGTGCTGGGCACTATCCCGCTTGCGGTGATTGCCCGGCAAACCCGCTCGGCTATGCTTGAAGTGCTGGGCGAGGACTATGTCCGCACCGCGCGCGCCAAGGGCCTCTCGCAACGCCGCGTCATTAATGTCCATGCCCTGCGCAACGCGCTGATTCCGGTGATCACCACGATCGGTCTCCAGGTCGGTCTGCTGCTGGGCGGCGCCATTCTCACCGAAACGATCTTCTCCTGGCCCGGTATCGGCAAGTGGATGATCGATTCCATCTCCAAGCGCGACTATGTCGTGGTGCAGTCCGGCCTGTTGCTGATTGCCCTGATCGTCATGGCCGTGAACTTGGCCGTCGATGTGCTCTATGCCGTCATCAATCCGCGCATCAGGGTGAAGTAGATGAGCCAGTTGCAAGCCACTCCCGTCGCCGACAAGGCCGACCTGGGCGCCAGTCTTCGCGAATTCTGGCATTATTTTTCCGTCAACCGCGGCGCCGTTATCGGCCTCGTCGTGTTCACCCTCCTGGTGCTGGTGGCGATCTTTGCCCCCTTGATCGCACCTCATTCGCCTGACCAGCAATTTCGCGACGCTCTCCTCAAGCCACCGGTTTGGGACGCAATGGGTGATCCACGGTTCCTGCTGGGCACCGACCCCGTGGGCCGAGATATCCTCAGCCGACTAATCCATGGCGCCCGTTATTCGCTGTTTATCGGCCTCTTTGTCGTGGTCGGCGCGCTGGTCGTGGGCGTGGTCCTGGGCGTGTTGGCCGGCTATTTCGGCGGCTGGGTCGATGCGCTGATCATGCGCCTCATGGATATTATCCTGGCGTTTCCCTCGCTGCTGCTGGCGCTGGTTCTGGTCGCCATTCTCGGGCCGGGGCTTTTCAATGCCATGGTCGCGATCGCGGTGGTGCTGCAGCCGCACTTCGCCCGGCTGGTGCGCGCAGCGGTGATGGCGGAAAAGAACCGCGAATATGTCACCGCCGCCAAGATGTCGGGCGCCGGCCACCTGCGCCTGATGATCGTTACCATCCTGCCCAACTGCCTGGGGCCGCTGATCGTGCAGGCCACGCTGAGCTTTTCCAACGCTATCCTCGATGCGGCGGCACTGGGCTTCCTGGGGATGGGGGCCCAGCCGCCTACGCCCGAATGGGGCACCATGCTCGCCACCGCGCGCGAGTTCATCCTGCGCGCACCCTGGGTGGTGACATTCCCGGGTCTCGCCATCCTCGTCACTGTGCTGGCCATCAACCTCATCGGTGATGGCATGCGCGACGCCCTTGATCCCAAGCTGAAGCGGAGCTGACCCATGCCTCTGCTGGACATTCGTAATCTTACCGTCTCGTTTGACACCTCCGCGGGTCTGTTCAAGGCCGTGGACGGGATCGACGTCTCCGTCGACAGCCGCGAAGTGCTCGCCATTGTGGGCGAGAGCGGCTCGGGCAAATCCGTGGCCATGTTGGCAGTTATGGGCCTCCTGCCCCCTACCGCTACCGTGACCGCCGACAAGATGGAGTTCGAGGGCCTTGACCTGCTCGGGATGAGCGCCCAGGCCAAGCGCAAGATCATCGGCAAGGACATTGCCATGATCTTCCAGGAGCCGGTCGCCAGCCTTAATCCCTGTTTCACCATTGGCTTTCAGCTCGAGGAAGTGCTCGGCGAGCATCTGGACCTGCATGGCCGGGCCGCGCGCGCTCGCGCGGTGGAACTGCTCCATCTGGTTGGCATCCGCGACGGTGCCGAACGCCTCGGCGCCTTTCCGCACCAGATGTCGGGTGGCCAATGCCAGCGCGTGATGATCGCCATGGCCATCGCCTGCAACCCCAAGCTCCTGATCGCCGATGAGCCGACCACGGCACTCGACGTCACCATTCAAAAACAAATCCTCGACCTGCTGGTGCGCCTACAGGCCGAGCATGGCATGGCCCTGATCATGATTACCCACGACATGGGTGTGGTCGCCGAAACGGCGGACCGCGTCATCGTTCAGTACAAGGGCCACAAGATGGAGGAAGCCGACGTGCTATCCTTGTTCGAAAACCCTCAGTCCAACTATACCAAGGCGCTGCTGTCGGCCTTGCCGGAAAACGCTGTCAGGGATCGGCTGCCCACCGTGGCGGACTTCGCCTTTGATCCCGAAACGGGGGCAGCCCGATGAGCACCCCCGTTCTGGAAGTCAAGAACCTGACGCGCGACTATGTTACGGCGGGCGGACTATTCCGCCCGGCCAAGGTCGTCCATGCGGTCAAGGGCGTCAATTTCTCGCTCCAGAAAGGCCGCACCCTTGCCGTGGTCGGCGAGAGTGGCTGCGGCAAATCAACCCTGGCGCGCATGATCACCTTGATCGATCCCCCGACCTCGGGTGAGATTCTGATCGATGGCGCCAAGGTGGATGCCAGCCATGCCCTGACCCGCGAAATGCGCCAGAAGGTGCAGATCGTGTTCCAAAATCCCTATGGCTCGCTCAATCCACGCCAGAAGATCGGCGACGTGCTCGCCGAGCCGCTGCTGCTCAACACTTCGATGGGCGCGGCCGAGCGGGCGGACAAGGCCATGTCCATGCTGCTCAAGGTTGGCCTTGGGCCCGAGCACTTCAATCGCTATCCGCATATGTTCTCGGGCGGGCAGCGCCAGCGCATCGCCATTGCCCGGGCGCTGATGCTCAATCCCTCGTTCCTGGTGCTCGACGAGCCGGTTTCGGCGCTGGACCTATCGGTGCAGGCGCAGATCCTCAACCTGCTCAAAGACCTTCAGGAAGAGTTCGGCCTGACCTATGTGTTCATCAGCCACGATCTGTCGGTGGTGCGCTATATCGCCGATGAGGTGATGGTGATGTATTTCGGCGATGTGGTGGAGCACGGCACCCGCGACGCGGTGTTCAGCGATCCGCAGCACGGCTACACCAAGACCCTGTTTGCCGCGACGCCCCGAACGGACATCGCCAGCATCAGGGAGCGGCTCGCGCGCAAGGCGGCATTGGAGGCGGCCAGCTAAAACCGTCAGGTAGTCCTAGGAGGCGTGCCGCCAGGCCTGGACCTGCAGGAAAGTATCCAGATTATCCCGGCTCATCGGTCGAGCGAAGGCATAGCCCTGGAGAATATCGCAGCCCAGATCGCGCAACAGCGAGGCTTGTTCGAGGGTTTCCACGCCCTCGGCAACCACCTGGATGCCCATGGACTTGCCGATATCGACGATGGAAGCGAGCAACTGCCGCTGGGCAGGGTCAACAGTGATGGGGCGCACCAACTGCCGGTCGATCTTGAGGCGCCGCGGGCGCAGCCGCTGCAGCGAAACAATGGACGCGTAGCCAGTACCGAAGTCATCGATTTCGACGTCGATGCCCAGCTCCTTGAGCTGGTCGATATTCCAAGCGACCACCGGATCCTGCTCGTCGAGATAGATGGACTCCACGAGCTCGAAGGCGAGGCGGCCGGGCTCGATGTCCCGTTGTTTCAGGCCCTGGATCAGGTTCTCGTCATGCAGTCGCCGCAGGGAAACATTGACCGAGGCGCGCGGTACCTGCAGGCCCAGCCCATCCCAATGGCGCAGATCGTTCAGGGTCTGGTCCAGCAGAATTCGGTCGATGCTTGATAGGACGTTGAGGTCCTCGGCGACGGCCAGGAAGGCATCCGGGGTCAGCAATCCCAGCCGTGGATGTTGCCAGCGGGCAAGGGCCTCGACGCTGACCAAGTTGTGGGTGCGGGCGTCGAACTGCGGCTGGTAAAAGGCGATGAACTCGTTCCGCTCCAGCCCGCTCAGAATATCGTCGGCGATCCGCTTGGTGTTGACCACCTCGGCTTGCAATGCTGCGCTGAAGAACTCATGGCGGTTGCGGCCGCGCTTCTTGGCCCGGTACAGCGCGATATCGGCATTGATCAACAACTGCTCGGCCGCAGCGGGCGAGTTGTCGTCCACGGCTATGCCAATGCTGACACCGCAGCGGCATTCATGGGCCTCAAAGCTGATCGGCTGCTGCATCCGCGAGATGATGCGCTCAGCGAGCTCGGTCAGTTCGGCATCGCCAGTTCTGTCGGTAAGCACCACGACGAACTCGTCGCCGCCCACCCGGGCAACAAAGCTTCCCGGCTCGCAACTATCGCGCAGAACGCGGCTGACATGGACCAGCATGGCGTCGCCTGCAGCATGACCCATCGTGTCATTGATCTGCTTGAAGCGATCAAGGTCGAGATGGAGCAGCGCTATGTGGCGCCCCGGGTTCTCGGAGTTGCTGGAGAGCGCCTTGAGGATATCGTCGAGGAAGCGCCGATTAGGCAGACCCGTGAGGCTGTCGTGCAGCGCATTATGCTCGATCCTGACCCGGGCCGCTTCCAGTTCGATATTGCGGGCCGCCGTGAGGCGCTGGGCCCGCTGCAGGTCCTCGTTGAGGGACACATCGGCCGTGACGTCCCAGTTCACGCCCACGATCTTAGGATTGCTGCCGGGATCGGTAAACACGGCGCCCATTCCGCGCAGGTGCCGGACCGCGCCGTCCGCGCGCTGAACGCGGAAATCCGAATGGTAGTGGCCCCGCAGCATGGCTTCGGCAAAGTCGTGCTCTGCCTTGTACCGATCGTCGGGGTGCAAGGCCTTCTGCCAGTCTCGATAGGAGCGCCGCCCGCCATCAGCGGGGAGGCCATAAAGTTCGTTCATCCGGTCATCCCAGAGCAATTCCTGGGTGTGGATGTCCATCTCCCAAACCCCAACCTGGGAGGTGGCCAGGGCGAGGCCCAGCCGTCGCGACAAGCGTGCGAGGTCCTGCTCGCTTTGCTTGAGGCGTTGAAAATGCACATGCCGTTCGTTGAGCATCCGTGCAGTCACGAGAATGGGCAGCAGCACCAGGGCGCCAGCCCCCACCAGAACCAGCCGGAATATCCAGGATGACGAGGCCGCGGGCCAACCGCCCTTTGGTATGGCGGTGAGTTCCCAAGAGCCTGAGGGCAGCAGAACCGTCGCTCGGATTGGGTTCTGGGCAGCCAGATCGCGGCCAAAGAAAAGCTCGCCATCGCTGCCTTGCGCGTCCTTGCCCGCAATGGAGACTTCGATCGGCAGGCCACGATCCAGCAACCCGCTTTCGGCGTAAAGCCGGTCAACATCTACAATGGCCGACAAGATGCCCCAGAAACGCTCCCCTTGCGCCGTCTTGGTGTAGATGGGAAAGCGACCGATGATCCCCTGGCCCCCTTGTACCAGGTCAACGGGCCCCGCGATTACGAGGTTGTGGCTGTCCCGGCTGCGCATGGCAGCATCGCGCTGCACCTCATTAATGCGGTAATCGAGCCCCATGGCCCGCTCGTTACCGGCAAGCGGATAAACCATGCGGACCACGAAGTCAGGTGCGGCCGCCAAGGAGCGCAGTTGGGTGGGCTGCTCGAACAGGATGCCGGCAAGCTCCTGAAAGCGGGTCTGGGTCATATCGGGCTCGCTGGCGATCGCCGCGACCATCCCCCGCACCAGCTGCAGATTGGCGTTGATGTTTCCTTCAAGCCTCGCCCGGATCAAGGATGCCTGGCTCGCTACAGAGCTGCGGATCCGGCCTTGCTCAATCGTGGTGTTCTGCCGATCAAGCCACACCCCCGCCGTGGCAATGACAACCAGCGCGAGAATGGCCGGCAGCAGCATTGGCCGAAGCCAAGTGATCGCTCTGCTCTGCAAATTGTGTTGCGCCCCCACAGCTGTCTTCCGCCCCTCCATGGCGCAAAGCTAGCGTGCCAAGTTTTAAAATTGGCTGCACAAGCAGAACAAGCAAATGGAATGGTAAAGGGCCTGACAACAGGCGCAGGTCAAATCTGTTCCAGTTCAATAAGGGTGCCGTCGAAGTCTTTGGGGTGAAGGAACAGCACTGGGTTGCCGTGGGCGCCAATGCGCGGGTTACCATCACCCAGAACGCGGGCGCCCCCGGCGGCCAATTTGGCAGCGGCCGAGGCCAGATCAGCTACTTCAAAACAGACATGATGCAGGCCGCCGGCCGGCGTTCTTGCCATAAAGGCTGCGATGGGCGAAGTCTCATCGAGCGGCTCCATCAGCTCGATCTTGCTGTTGCCGATGTCAACAAACACAAGACGAACGCCATGCTCAGGCAAAGTCTGGGGTGATGAAACGCTGGCGCCCAACAGGGTGCGATAGCGCTCGGACGCTGCCGCCAGGTCTGGCACGGCAATGGCAACATGGTTGAGCCGACCGATCATGCCGGGTCAAACTCAACAGCCACGGGAGCGGAGAAGGCAAGGCCGGCGGCGAAACGGCGCGCATTGCGGATATAGCCCGCCGCGGACCGCCGCAGGCGCTCGATATCGTCGGGCGTGAGCTGGCGCACCACTTTGCCCGGCGCACCCACGACGAGGGACCCATCTGGAATAGCTTTTCCTTCGGTGACGAGGGCTCCGGCGCCAATCAGGCAATTAGCCCCGATAACGGCGCCATTGAGCACTGTGGCACCCATGCCGATCAGCGTGTTGTTGCCTACGGTGCAGCCATGCAGCATCGCCTTGTGGCCGATGGTGCAGCCCTCGCCGATCGAGAGCGGAAAGCCCATATCGGTATGCAGGACGACATGCTCCTGGATGTTGGAACGCGCCCCTATCGTGATGGGCTCGTTGTCGCCCCGCGCGACGGCGCCAAACCAGATGCCCACATCGGCGGCAACCATAACCCGTCCCACCAGCACAGCATCGGGGGCAATCCAGGCGGCATCATTGTCGATCTGCGGGGCGACACCATCCAGGGTGTAAATGGGCATGGTTTCTCCTTATGGCTTGATGCCATAAGCCTCGCGCATCTCGGCGATTTCGGCCAGTGCCAAATGCAGGGTCGACCAGTCATCGGTCGCGGCAATTGGCTCCCAGATCGCCTCCACCTCTTCGATCAGCATGGTGCGCGGCCGCTCCCGGGCGAAGTAGGGGTGATCAAGATTGAGGTCCTCAACGGATCTATAGGCCTCCAATGCGTCAGCGACGGGCCTGAAGGCTTCGCTGGCATAGTGGCTGGCCGAAGGGCTGCGCGCGGCCCGCTCCGCACCGACTGCGCCTCCGCGCCAATCAAAAAAGAACTGCTCGTAGGGTGTTTGGCTCGACAGCATGAAGGTGAAGAGTGCGTTCACAAAAGCGGTGTCCGGCTCGGCTCCTAGCGGTTGCAGTCCCAGCCGCCGCAGCAATGCTGCTGGCAGGGCGGCCCTGAACCGGGGCCAGACAGTGTTGAGCGCCGGCTCAAGGGCTTCAACGCTCGACAAAGGCACGAGGCACTCGGCCAGACGCGTCAGGTTCCAGGCCAGCGCTTCGGGTTGCCGGCCAAAGCTGTAAAGTCCGGTTTCATCGAAATAGGCCGCCGTGAAGTTCGGGTCATAGCGCGGCAGGAACCGCCATGGGCCGTAATCAAAGCTTTCGCCGGTGATGTTGATATTATCGGTGTTGAGCACGCCGTGCACAAAGCCTGCCGCGATGCATTGTGCGCCCATTTCGGCAACGCGTGCGACCACGGCTTCGAGAAATGCGGTTGGCTTATCCGCCGCGCCGGCAAGTTCCGGATAGTAGTGCTCGATGGCGTAATCGAGCAGTCGGGCAATGTTCTCGGTTTCCTCAAGATAGGCGAGGCGCTGGAAGGTGCCGATGCGGATATGGCTATGGCTAAGCCGCACCAAAACCGAGCCTCGGGTAGGGGACGGCTCGTCGCCGCGCTCAAGTTCCTCGCCGGTTTCCACCAGCGACAGACTCTTTGAGGTGTTGACCCCCAGAGCTTCCAGCATCTCGGTAGCGAGAATTTCGCGCACGCCGCCCTTGAGCGTGAGCCTGCCATCGGCGCCGCGCGACCATGGCGTGCGCCCGGACCCTTTGGTCGCCAAATCCAACAAGCGGCCATCCTCAAGGTCAACAGCCTGGGCGAACAGGAACCCGCGCCCGTCGCCCAGGTCGGGATTGTAGGAGCGGAACTGGTGGCCGTGATAGCGTAGCGCCAGCGGAGCCTCGAGTGAGCCCGTCAACGGCTCGAAGCGGCCGAAGTGAGCAATCCATTGCTCGTCCGACAGGTTCTCGAGCCCCAGGCGGGCGGCCCAGCGTTGATCGCGATGGCGCAAGATGGTTTTGGGAAAGGCCGCCGGCGCGACGCGATCGAAGAATGCGTCGCCCAGGCTTTGATGGTTCTTGGCGGGTTGGAACTGGCTCATGAATCAACAACGCTCACGCTTGGCCTTGGCTCCCCTGCATTGATGCGGTTGCATGGCAGAGGCGTCCCCGGTACCTAGCGCCCGGAGTCAAATCGCCCTATATGCGAACAGATGACACGCGAACCGCATCATCTGCACCTGGCTCCTTTCCAAGCCGCCATTTTCGACATGGACGGCACGATCCTTGACACCGAAAGCGTGTTCAAGACTATCGTCTTTGAAGTGTGCACCGAGCTTGGCTTTGAGATGACCGATGCCGTGCACATGAACATGGTCGGGGCGAGCCATGAGCACACCAGCCAGATGTTGATGGAAGCATATGGCGTTGCTTTCCCCTACACGATCTTTGACGACCGTTGCCGGGTGATCATGCGGGACCGCATGCATACGGAGATTCCGGTCAAGCCCGGTGCCCGCGAGTTGATCACCGAGTTGCGCGAGCGCAATATCCCGACGGCGATCGCCACTTCCTCGCGTCGTGCGCATGCCTGGACCCATCTGGGCAATGCTGGCCTGTTGGATCTATTCGACACCATTGTCACCCGCGACGATGTGGTGAATCCCAAGCCCGCTCCTGAGCCATATCTTTTGGCCGCCAAGCGGCTCGGGATCGAGCCGCAACATTGTTTGGCGCTCGAAGACAGCCATACCGGGGTACGGGCTGCGCATGCGGCCGGGATGCAGACCGTGATGGTTCCGGATCTGGTTCATCCCAGCGACGAAATTCGCGAACTCGGAATCGCGATTCACGAAAGTCTGCACCACGTTCGCAGGGCTGCTTTTCCAGCTACTTAAGACCGAATCTCTGCCGCACTGGTAAATCCAGTGCCTCGCCGCAACACTGCGCAGGCAATCGCGTCGTTGCGACGTTAAGCCCATAAAGCTTTATCGGTTGCGTTAAACCGGCGCTAGGCAGCCGGCAATTCATTCAAATATCACGCTTTTCAAGCGCCGTTGCGTGCGTTAACCCTGTCTTAAGTTCCTAAGCGCTATGGTTAATACAGCGTAAATTTCGGTTTGCAGTTCAGCAAGCCTCGGCTAGGGTGCCGCCGGCGTGACGAGCGTCCCTTCGGGGGCATACCAACGAAGGCCCGGCGGATATGGCTGCCGGAGCCCAAGGGCAAGGACGGGACATTGACGAAAAGCTGGCAAGCAACAACGAGACGTGCGTTCTCTCACCTACTCGCGCTCTGCGCAGTGGCCCTGGTGCTCTTCGTTACTCTCGTGCCGACCCATGCTGAATCAGTGGACCCTGCCAACGTCTCTCCGCTCGAAATTCCTCCTTCGGTTCAAAAGGTCCGGCAACAGTCCGCGCTTGGGCCGACCTCGGCGCCTTTGGCGTCCGACCAGCGCAAGCTCAGCCCAGCCCTGCTGGCCAATTACGTAGAACGTCAAAAGGCCTTGCGTTCGTTTGACGTCAGCGCAGTCCAGCAGCCCGGAGAGCTGAACTCTCAAGTATTAATGGGTTACATCGCTCGTGGTTCCTTTGGCGGCAGCAATGGTGCGCTGTCCGCGATTGACAGCTTGGCTCCGGCGGGACCGAAGCAGGCTTCCGGGCTCAACTCCGAAATCCTGGCCAAATATATCGATGAAGGCTTCCTGCCGACGGGGAAGCGCATCGAGCAGGCCAATACCGAGCGTGAATGCCTGGCCCAAGCCATCTACCATGAGGCCCGGGGCGAAAGCGAAGCTGGGCAAATGGCTGTCGCAAATGTGATCGTGAACCGGGCCCGCTCGGGCAAGTTTCCTTCCACCCTTTGCGGCGTTATCTACCAAAACGCCGACAAGGGCCGTTATCGCTGCCAGTTCACTTTCGCCTGCGATGGCCGCGCCGATACGCCCGGTGAGCGGCGTGCCTGGGCTCGTTCGGCCGCCCTGGCCGAAACAGTTTATGCGGAATATGCCAAGGGCGAAAAGCTCGGCTCACTGCCGCGTTCGGCGCTGTTCTACCACACCACCGCTGTGAGCCCGTCCTGGTCGCACACTTTCAGCCAGGTGGCCCAAATCGGGTCGCACATTTTCTATTCGCCCAACTGAGAGCCATCCAAGCCGAACAAAAAGGGCGCCCCTCGAGGCGCCCTTCTTTTTATCCGCTCTGGCTTATTCGGCCGCCTGTGCGACGACCGGTCCTGCCGAGGCGCTGGCCAAAGCGCCGAACTTCTCGAAATTGGCGCTGAACAATCCTGCAAGATGGGTGGCCTGACGATCATAGGCTTGTGCGTCCGCCCAGGTGAGGCGCGGGGTCAGCAGCTTGCTGTCTACGTCCGGCACCTCAAGCGGCACAGCGAAACCGAACAACTCATCGATCCGCGTTGCGGTGTCGTCGAGTTCGCCCTGGAGCGCCGCGTTCAGCAGGCGCCGGGTAGAGGCAATGTCGATCCGTTGGCCAACGCCATAGCCGCCGCCGGTCCAGCCCGTGTTGATCAACCAGGTTGAAGCGCCGCTGTCCCGGAGTTTGTCGGCCAGCATGGCTCCATAGACGGTTGGATGAAGTGCAATGAAGGGGGCGCCAAAGCAGGCCGAGAACGTTGCCTGTGGCTCGGTGATGCCGCGCTCGGTACCAGCTATCTTGGCGGTATAGCCGGAGAGAAAGTGATAAACCGCTTGCTCGGGGCTCAAGCGAGCGATCGGGGGCAGCACTCCAAAGGCGTCTGCGGTCAGAAAGACTACGGTGCGCGGAGTGCGTCCGATGCTTCCTTCCGCCACTCGCGGCAGAACAGTGAGCGGGTAGGCCGCCCGCGTGTTTTCGGTGAGGGAGACGTCGTTGAAATCCGGCAGCTTGCTGGCAGGGTCAAGCAGGACATTTTCGAGAACGGTGCCGAAGCGACGACTAGCGGCAAAGATTTCCGGCTCCGCTTCCGGGCTCAACCGGATCGTCTTGGCGTAGCAACCACCCTCTAGATTGAAGATACCTTCCTCACTCCAGCCATGCTCGTCATCCCCGATCAGGGGGCGATTGGCATCGTTGCTGAGTGTCGTCTTGCCCGTGCCGGAAAGGCCAAAGAACAGCGCCGTTTCGCCATCTGGTCCCTGATTGGCCGAGCAATGCATCGGCAGGACGCCGCGGTCGGGCGCATGGAAATTGAACAGCGAGAATACGCTTTTCTTGATCTCCCCGGCATACAGCGTTCCGGCGATGATGACGATGTTACGGCTTAGATCCAGCGCGATAACCGTTTCGCTGCGGCTGCCATGCCGCGCCGGGTCTGCCTGGAACCGTGGGGCATGCACGATAGTGACCGGCGTTGGCACCGGAGCTGCGGGTACCGCTTCGCCGGGTCGTATCAGCAGATTGCGGATAAAGAGCGCGTGCCAGGCACTGGGTGTGAGTACAGTGACGCCATACTGGTAAGTCGGGTCGGCTCCGGCCAGCAGGTCCTGCTGGTAGAGGTCCTTACCCGCCAGGGACGCAATGGCGTCTGCGAGCAGCGCTTCGAAGTGCGCCGGGGTCATGGCGGCGCAGTTTTCCCACCAGACGCGCTCTTGGGTGAGTGCGTCGCGAACAATGAACTTGTCCTTGGGGGAGCGGCCGGTGAACTTGCCGGTGCGCACACAAAGAGCGCCATCGGCCGACAGCACTGCTTCCCCCTGCCTTAGGGCGGATGCAACTAGCTCGGGCACGTCTTCGTTCAGCGACAACGACGCGGCTTGCTCCGCAAGTTGGTTGCGGATGGGTCCATGATCAAAAAGAGGCATCGGGGTTCTCCCTGGGGGCGTCGCGTGCAGCGGGCCTGCGTGCTTCAAGGGGAGTCTAGGTGAGCCCAGAGGTGGGGAGCCATCCCCAAATCGGTCTTAAGACGGAAGTTGAATGGGCCTGCAGCTGCGTGCTGAGGTGGCGCCTGCCTTGACCGTGCCTTATATAACACTACTCATCCCCTGCAACGGCCGCGCCACGCGGACAATGTAAGAACAATAGAAAGGCAGCTTATGCCCAAGATCGCCCTTGTGGATGACGACCGCAACATTCTCACTTCTGTGTCCCTGACCCTGGAAGCGGAGGGCTATCAGGTTGCAACCTACACAGACGGAGCCTCGGGGCTCGAGGGTCTAACCACTGATAAGCCCGATCTGGCGATCCTCGACATCAAGATGCCGCGCATGGACGGGATGGAGCTGCTGCGCCGGCTGCGCCAGAAGTCGGATGTGCCGGTTATTTTTCTGACCTCCAAGGATGAGGAGATCGACGAGTTGTTCGGGCTCAAGATGGGCGCCGACGATTTCATCACCAAGCCGTTCTCGCAGCGGTTGCTGGTTGAGCGCGTCAAAGCAATCCTGCGCCGCTCGGCCCCTCGCGATCCATCAGCGCCTGCCGGCGCTCCTGGGGAAGCGGCGCCGAGCAAGCAACTCATCGAGCGCGGCTCGCTGGTCATGGATGAGGAGCGCCATACCTGCACCTGGAAGGGCCAGCGGGTCACCCTTACGGTAACGGAGTTCCTGATCCTGCAGGCGCTCGCTCTGCGGCCGGGGGTGGTCAAGTCGCGCAACGCGCTGATGGATGCCGCCTATGACGACCAGGTTTATGTGGACGATCGCACCATCGACAGCCACATCAAGCGCCTGCGCAAGAAGTTCAAGATGGTCGACGACGACTTCGAGATGATCGAGACGCTTTACGGCGTCGGCTATCGCTTCAAGGAACAATAGTACCAAGTGGCCATCATTGACCCCGAGCTAGGGGAGAAGGCAGATACTGGGCCGCGTTCGTCCGCGACCGTCGGGCGCACACACAAGGTGCGCCGACCCCGCCGGAACTGGCGGCGCTTGCTCCTGACGCCACTCGCCAAACTCGCCCGAGGCTTTGGCCACCTCCTTGATCTGACTATCTTCTCTAGCCTGACGCGACGCATCATCGCGCTGAATCTGGCAGGGCTGCTGGTTTTGGTGGTTGGCATTCTTTACCTGAACCAGTGGCGCGCCGGCCTGATCGACGCCCGGGTGCAATCACTGCGTGTTCAGGGTGAAATCATCTCCGCTGCCATTGCCGCCTCTGCTACTGTGGATAGCGACGTTATTTCCGTGAATCCCGACCGACTGCTTGAGCTGCAGAGCGGTGGAGTATCGCCCCTTTCTTATTTCGATCCGACGCTAGAATTTCCGATCAGCCCCGAACGGGTCGCGCCCTTGTTGCGCAACTTGATTACGCCAACGGGCACCCGGGCCCGGATCTATGATCAGGGCGGCCTATTGATCCTGGACAGCGACAATATCTACGCTCGCGGCGAAGTGATCCGACCGCCCGGAGAGGACAGTCCATCTTTTTTCCTTTGGGACTGGTGGAACGCAATTCTCTCCTGGGCGCCAGGCGACAGCTTTCCCCAATATCAGGAATACGGGATCGATGAGGGCCGCCGGTACCCGGAGGTTGCCTCCGCACTGCAAGGGGCGCCAGCCGATTTCGTGCGGGTGGACGATCAGAACCGCCTGGTTGTGTCTGTCGCCGTGCCTGTGCAGCGCCTGCGGGCCATCGTTGGCGTGCTTCTCCTGTCCACGGCGCCAGGGGACATCGACTCCATCGTTTCGCAGGAACGCTGGAGTATTTTGCGCATCGCCATGATTGCGGCGGTGGTGCAGATCGGCTTGTCGTTGCTGTTGGCCGGCACCATTGCGGGGCCCATGCGGCGCCTGTCGGCCGCGGCCGAACGCGTGCAGACTGCTGGTGACGCGCGGGCAGAGATCCCCGACTTTACCGATCGCCCCGACGAGATTGGCCATCTGTCGGGCGCGCTGCGCCGCATGACGGATGCGCTTTACAACCGGATCGAAGCCATCGAGCGTTTCGCTGCCGATGTGGCCCATGAGTTGAAGAACCCCCTGACCTCGTTGCGCTCTGCGGTCGAGACCCTGCCGCTGGCCAAGCGGGCCGAGGATCGGGAGCGCCTCAACGCAATCATCCAGCACGATGTGCGCCGACTGGACCGCTTGATCTCCGACATCTCCAATGCCAGCCGCCTTGATGCAGAACTGGCCCGCGAAAGCGCCCAACTGGTGGATGTGGACAAGCTCGCCCAAACCATGGTGAGCATCCAGAAGGACATTGCCGCTGCCCGGAACGTGTCTGTCGTTCTCGGTAAGCGCACCGGTCGTGGCTCGGCGGTGGTCAATGGCCATGAAAGTCGTTTGGCCCAGGTCTTTGCCAATTTGATCGACAACGCGGTTTCGTTCTCGCCTGCGGGCGGAACAGTTACTGTTGCCCTCGCCACAAGTCCCGACGACGTTACGGTGACTGTCACCGACGAGGGCAGCGGCATCACCGGCGATGTCGCGCGAATCTTCCAGCGGTTCTACACCGATCGTCCGGACAGTGACGGCTTTGGCAACCATTCGGGGCTTGGGCTTTCGATTTCCAAGCAGATTATCGACGCGCACAAAGGGACGATCCGGGCTGAAAATCGGAAAGACCGGACCGGGGCCGTGTTCACCATTGTCCTGCCCCGAGCCCGCAGATAGATGCCGGATGAATGACGCTGCGGTTCATGTGCACGCCACGGCCGTGCTGCTGGGGCAGGTCGGTGTCCTGATCCGCGGAGCCTCGGGCTCGGGCAAGTCGCTGCTAGCCTTGGCTCTATTGGATTATTGCCACAGCCTGGGCGTGGGCGCCGCGCTGGTTGCCGATGATCAGGTTCGACTGAGCAGGATAGGCGAAAGCTTAAGCATGGCGGCGCCAGAGTTGCTCGCCGGCCTGATCGAGCTTCGCTTCCGGGGGATCGTCAGCCGCGCCTATCAAAGCCCCGTCGACTTGCACCTCATTGTCGATCTTGTGCCCGACCCGGTGCGGATGCCGGAGGCCGATGCATTCTGCACCGATCTGCTTGGAGTGCCCGTCGCGAGGGCGCCTGTCCCGCAGGGCTCGTTGCTTGATCTGGGGCATCAGGTTCTGTTGGTGATGGAGGCCGTCAACACCCTCGGTCAGCCTAGTGGGCAAAATACCACTTGAATCCTGTCGCCCTTGGGACAAAGGTGAGGCCTGCCTTGGTCAGCCTACGGTATACGGCTTCGCAACTCTGTCGGAGTAGACTGGTGGCAGGGGCATCAAGGACGAAAACGGCTGCCGGCGTCTGCTGGCGCATTTCGGCGGCCTGGGGATGACTGCATGATCGGTATGGTTCTGGTAACGCATGGCGCGCTTGCCAATGAGTTCAAGTCGGCCCTGGAGCATGTTGTCGGGCCGCAGGAGTTCTGCCAGACGATCGCGATCGGTCCTGAGGATAACATGGAGACGCGGCGCAACGATATTCTCGCCGCCGTGGACAAGGCCGATAACGGCTCGGGCGTCATCATCTTCACCGACATGTTCGGGGGCACGCCATCAAACCTAGCCATTTCCGTGATGCAGGTGCGGCCGGTGGAGGTGATCGCTGGCGTTAATCTGCCGATGCTGGTCAAAATCGCTCGGGTGCGGGCGGATATGCCACTCAACCAGGCCGTCAATCTCGCCCAGGAAGCCGGGCGTAAATATATCAATGTAGCGACCAGCATTCTGGGTGCGAGCTAACCTGATGGATTCTGCAGCAACGGGTGGGCGCGCTGTAGCTCAGCAACTCACCATCGTGAACCGCAAGGGCCTGCATGCGCGAGCCTCGGCGCGCTTCGTGCGGACCGCGGAGTGTTTCGACGCGGCCATCAGCGTCGTCAAGGACGGCGTCTCGGTCGCAGGGAATTCGATCATGGGCCTCATGATGCTGGGCGCAGGACCGGGTTCGACCATTCTGGTTCAGGCTAGCGGCAAGCAGGCCCGCGAAGCGTTGGAAGCCATTGTGGAACTGGTCAACAACGGCTTTGACGAGGATAGTGACGGCGCTCCCTGAGGCGGGAGAACCTGAGGAGGAACCGGCATGCGGCACCTGATAGCCGGAGTGGGCGGGCTCGCTTTGGCCGCCCTTATGAGTCAGTTTCCTGAATATGCCCAGCAGTACACGCAGCGGCTGGGCGGCGCAGTGGACGAGTTGCGCATCATCGTCGAAGATTTTGATCGCGCCGCTTCAACGGCTGGGCTGGACCGTCAAGCGGCAATTGCCCGCTATACGGCATCCAATGATGAGTTTCTCGCCGGCCGCGGCATCAGCATGGTCGCCACTTTCACGCGCTATGAGCAACTGCAGGCCACCCTGAACCGTGTTGCGGGTGCCGGACCAATCGAGCGGCTGCAACTGTTGCCTGCCTATGTGGACACCGATATCGGTCGCCGGACCATCGAGCATTACAAGCCAGCAGTGCCGCTGACGCTTGAGGGGTTGCTTTATGCTGGTGCCGGCTTCCTGCTGGGCTTTGCGCTAATGTCGGCCGTTTATCGGCTGCTGGCTCTGCCTTGGTGCTGGCACCGACATCGACTCGCAGCCCGCGGGATATAAGCAGATCTTTATATCCCGATTGCTCGCGGCTTTGGCCTGCCGTATAGGGAGGGCAATCATCCACGCGGAGCGCGCCATGCCCACCCAGAACACCGACTACTCGGTCAAAGATATTTCTCTCGCCGACTACGGTCGCAAGGAAATCCAGATCGCTGAGATCGAGATGCCGGGCCTCATGGCCATTCGTGAGGAATATGCTGCGGCCCAGCCCCTGCGCGGCGCGCGCATTGCCGGCTCGCTGCACATGACCATCCAGACGGCTGTGTTGATCGAGACGCTGGTAGCGCTCGGCGCCCAGGTGCGTTGGGTCAGCTGCAATATCTTCTCGACCCAGGACCATGCAGCCGCCGCCATTGCTGCCGCCGGTATCCCGGTCTTTGCCCATAAGGGCGAAACGCTGGAAGAATATTGGGCATTCACCGACCGCATGATGGACTGGGGCAATGGGCTCACCCCCAACATGATCCTCGATGATGGCGGCGACGCTACCATGTATGTCCTCAACGGCGCCAAGGCCGAGAAGGACGCCTCCATTCTCGACAAGCCGGGTAATGAGGAAGAGGAAATCTTCTTTGCCACCATCAAGCGGCGGCTTGCACAAAGCCCCGGCTTCTTCTCGACCATCCGCGACAATATCCGCGGCGTATCGGAGGAGACCACGACGGGCGTGATGCGGCTGTATCAGCTCCATGCCAAGGGCGAGCTGCCGTTCCCGGCCATCAACGTCAATGACTCCGTCACCAAGTCGAAATTCGACAACAAATACGGCACCCGTGAATCGCTGGTCGACGCCATCCGGCGCGGCACCGACGTCATGCTGGCGGGCAAGGTCGCCATCGTCTGCGGATATGGCGACGTCGGCAAGGGCTCGGCTGAGTCCCTGCGCGGCGCCGGTGCGCGCGTGCTGGTGACTGAAGTCGACCCGATCTGTGCGCTGCAGGCGGCCATGGAAGGCTTTGAGGTGGTTACGCTTGAGGAGGCCGCCCCGCGCGCCGACATTGTTGTGACCGCCACGGGCAATCGCGATGTGCTGATGGTCGATGACATGCGCAAGCTCAAGGATATGGCCATTGTCTGCAATATCGGCCATTTCGACAATGAGATCGACGTGGCCGGCCTGCGCAACTTCAAGTGGACCAATGTCAAGCCGCAGGTCGACCTCATCGAGCAGCCTAGCGGCAAGCGCCTGATCCTGCTTTCCGAGGGTCGGCTGGTCAATCTGGGCAATGCGACGGGTCACCCGAGCTTTGTGATGAGCGCATCCTTTGCCAACCAGACCTTGGCCCAGATCGAACTGTGGACCAATGGCACCACTATGGAAAAAAAGGTGCATGTGCTGCCCAAGCACCTCGACGAGAAAGTTGCAGAACTGCACCTCGCCAAGCTGGGTGCCAAGCTGACCAGGCTCTCGCCGGCACAGGCTGAATACATTGGGGTTTCCCCCTCTGGCCCATTCAAATCCGGTGAGTATCGCTACTAGGACGCGGGTAATCCGCGGTTCGTAATGCGCTGGCGGGAGGCGTTGAGTGCGGCCTTCTGTCAGCAGCGGAGTTCCTGCTTCGTTCATGGTCAAGTGGGTCAAAGCGGTCTTTGCCCGGAATGCACAACCATTAAGAGTCTTTTAGCCAGAATCGCGCCTCGCTATGGTTAGGCGAATCGGCTGCCCGGGACAGGCAGCCGCTTGGGGGCCAGCCAGGATCGTCAGCGATCCGGTGTGTATCGGGCCTCTTTCGAGTGCAAGCGTAGCGGTCCGTTCGGGCCGACCCAAACGCAACAAGACACGAGGGCTATGCATGGCGCCGGATCGATTCCGGAAGCACTGGGGATTTGTCACGCTGACAGCGGCCCCCATGACCCTTCTGACTGCCGCACCCGCCCTTTCCCAGACGCCGGACGCTGGTTCGCTTGCCGCCGCCGCGCCGCTGGCAATCGCTATCGGCGCTGGCGCCTTTGCCGTAACGGCCATGGCAATCGTTCGAACCATGCTGCGCGACAGCAAGGTCGAACGGCATAAGGCCTCCGGGCAAATCGCTGGACTGCGGGCGCTGGTGGACGAATATGAGGCCCTGCTTTCGGGCACTCGCGAACTCACGGTGCTGTGGACGCAAAATAGTGGCGGGGCGGCCAAGTTCCTGGGGCAGGTAGCGGCGGTGCTGCCAGCAGGACGGCAGCCCGAAAGCGTCCTCAAGTTCCAAAGCTGGCTGCAGCCGGGCGACGCCGACCGTCTTGCTGAACTGCTCGAGCAGTTGCGCCTTGGCGGGCACTCTTTCACCACCAGTGTCAATGCGCTCGATGGACGGCTGATCCGCGCGCATGGCTGGGTGCTGGGCGGCGGCGCGGCGATGCGTTTGCGGCCCGCCTTTCTGCAAGCCCATCCCCAGCATCGCCTCGAGGATGCAGCCGCGCAGGGTGATCTTTCCAGTGCCCGCGCCATTCTGGGGCTGTTGAGCAAGCCGGCTTTCCTGCGCGACGCTAACAAGCGGCTGGTGTTCGCCAATAATGCCTATCTCGAACTCGCGCGAGCCCTCGGCAAGACCGGCACCGATGCCGAGCCCCCTGAATTGCTCGAAGGCACCCAGCGCCAGCGCCATCTCGACGCCTGCACCCCTGATGGCAAGCCTGCTGTTCTGCGGCTCGACCTGGGTGCACGTGGCAAGTATGAGCTGACTGAGTTTGCTATTGCCGGCGGCAATGCGGGCTATCTGCGCCCGCTCGAAACGGCTGCCAAGCCCCCGGAGCCTGCAGTCTCTTATATGGGCAGCATCATCAATGCCTTGGCGACGCCCATTGCGGTGTTCAATGCCAAGCGCGAACTCGTGCAGTTCAACCAGGCCTATGCCGATCTGTGGAACCTCGATCCCAAGTTCCTGGTGCTGGGGATCGACGAGCCGGCAATCCTTGACAAGCTGCGCACCGAAGGCATGCTGCCCAACGAGGTCGACTACAAGACCTGGCGGGCCCAGCACCTGACTTCCTACCAGCTCAAGGTGCCGCGCGAGAACGAACCATGGCACCTGCCGGACGGGCGCAGCATCAAGGTTATTTCCGCGCCGGCCGGGCCCAATGGCGGTGTCATCTATGTCTTTGAAGACCTGACCGAGCGCCTCCAGCTTGAATCCTCCAACAAGGCCTATTCCAATGTGCAGCGCGAAACCATCAACGCGCTTTCCGAGGCCGTGGCGGTGTTCGGCACCAATGGCCGGCTTACCCTTTCCAATCCCCAGCTGTCGGCCCTTTGGAAGCTGCCGATGAACGAGTTGGGGCAAAACCCCCATATCGACCAGATCGCCGAAGCCAGTGGGCAGGCCATTCCCATCGATGGCGCCAGTATATGGCGGGATTTGAAGCGGGGGATTATCGACCTCAACCCGACGCGCGGCGACCAGACCGGTCGCATCAAGCGCTCGGATGGAAGGCTGTTGGACTACGCCATTACCCGGTTGTCGGACGGTCAAACCATGATGACCTTTCTCGATGTCACCGAAAGCGCCAGCTATTCGCAGGTGCTCAAGGAACGCAACGATGCGCTGGTGGCGGCTGACCTGCTCAAGGATGCGTTCGTCGAGAATGTTTCCTATGAACTGCGCTCGCCGCTGACCAATATCATCGGCTTTGCCGACCTCTTGGCCGGCACTGATGGCGGCAACATGAACGAGCGGCAGCGCGCTTATATCGACTATATCCGCGCCTCGAGCGTCACCCTGGGCGTGCTGATCGACAATATTCTCGACTTGGCGTCCGTGGATGCCGGCATTGCCGAACTCAAACCCGAGCGGCTTGATGTCGCCGCCATTGTGGACAAGGCCCGGGCTGGCCTGTCGGCGACCTTCCCCGAAGTTTCGGGGGAAAAGCCGATCAATCTCGTGATCGATATCGCCGATGACCTGCCGCCCTTTGTGGCCGATGGCACGCGCATCGTGCAGGTGATCTATAACCTCTTGAGCAATGCGGCCCGCTTCTCGCCGCCGGGCGGGGAAATCCGGCTTCGGGTGATGAGCCGAGGCGAGCGCATGTTGTTCGTGATCGAGGACGAGGGGCCGGGCCTGACCGACGAGATGAAGGCCGCAATCCTGACCCGGATCGATGGGCAAAGCACCGGCCGACAACGTGGGGCGGGGCTAGGCCTCGCCATCGTCAAGACCTTCGTCAACCTGCATGGCGGCACGATTTCGGCGGAAAGCCGCGAGCCGCGGGGCAGCCGCATCACCGTCAACCTGCCACGCGACAGCGCCATGGCGGGTATCGCAAGCTAACATGGACCGCTTCCTCCCCGACGATGCCGCCACCGCCGCCTTTGGTGCCGAACTGGCCCAAATGCTCAAGCCCGGCGACATCGTCAGTATAGAGGGGGAACTGGGGGCGGGGAAAACTGCGCTGGCGCGGGCGATTATCCGGGCGCTGGCGGGCGATCCCGGGCTGGAGGTGCCGTCGCCCACCTTTGCACTGGTGCAGCCCTATGACACCGCGAGCGGCGCGGTACTGCATGCCGATCTTTATCGGCTGGGGGATGCCAGCGAAGCGGACGAGCTCGGGCTGCTCGATGTGCCGCAGGTTATTGTGTTGGTGGAATGGGCCGAGCGAGCACCGCATCTGTTGGCAGCGGCGAGCTGGCGGATCCTGCTAGAGATAGCCCCGGGCGGGGCCGGTCGCCAGGTCGAAGTGCAGCACTTCGCACCGGGGGCCTGAAGGACGGGAGCGGCGAGCCGCAGGCTCAAACCGCTCCTCTTGGCCGGCTTACGCCTGCCCGCCGTCTTCTTCTTCCTCAAAAAGCACCGCTACGGCTGCATTGGCCGACAGGCGCACCTTGTCGCCCTCGATTTCAGCCACGAGCGAGCCTTCAACATAATGGTGGTGGCCGGCATGGCTGCCTTCGCCCGAATCGGCCTTGGTCAACTTGATGCGCCCGTCTTCGACCTTGTCCACCGTGCCGACATGCACGCCATCGGCCCCAATCACTTCCATATGCTCGCGAATGCCGCTGAGATCAGACATGTGGTTTCTCCTGTTGGTGAGCAAGACAAACGCTCCGGGGCAGGAAGGGATGCATCATCACGCCCGGGGAGACGAGCACGACTGGACGGGGCGGGAATGTTATTTGTTCTTTGTTTGTTCTGACGCTATGGGGAAGGCGGAGACCCGAGTCGCATGCCCCAGACGAATCCGCCGGCCCATCCTTATCCCGGCACCCGCTATCAGCTGCGCCACGCCGCGGCCAACAACCAGATCATCATCTGTCGCTGCAGCCTGTGCCGGCGGCTGGTGCGCTACCTTGCAACTGACCTGGTGGAATTGTTTTGCCCGGACCGGGACGCCCTGCAGCCCCCGTTCAACTGCTCGGTTTGCGGCAAAAGCGACTATGTCACGGTTAGGCTGACCTCGGCGCTGCCGGGCGACTATGGTCATCTCAGCATCCGCCGGCCCGGCGAAGTGCGCACCATCCAGACCTGGCGCACGGTCAAGCTGGGGGATGACTAGCGCCTGCGTCCTCAAGCCGGCTCACCGTGCCCGGATCTTCCCGGCCACCGAAAAAGGCGGTGAGCGCTTCGCGAAACAGCGGATCCTGCGGGGCGGCGCGGGCGAAAAGGGTCATGGAGGAATGAAACTTCATGTTGTCGGGCGAGCCAAAGATGTGATCGAGGCTGCGCGGGGCGGCGCTGTCGGGGGCGTGCAGCAGCACGGCGCGGGTGCATTCGCGCAGACGCGTTCCCAGCACCGGATCGGCGAGGTAAAGCCGCGCTTCCTCCAGATCCTTGATGGCAAAGCGCTGCGCCATCTCGCTGCGTCCAAGGCCCGCGATCTGGGGGAAGATAAACCACATCCAATGCGTGCGTTTCTGCCCTGCGCGCAGCTCGGTCAGCACCTGCGGATACACCAGGTTCTGGGCCTCGAGGAAATGGGTGAACATCGGGGAGCATCCTTGGCTTGAGGTGACAAAAATCCAACGCAGGCGGAGCGGGGAGGTTTCCCTTTCGTGACCGATAAGGGGGAACCTGTGGCGGGGCCGGGGGATTGGTTTGCTGACGGCAACAAGGAGCAGTCCCATGAGCCAGCATCCCAAAACCCAGACCCCGAGCGATCTCGACCTCAAGCGTAATCCCGGCATCGGGCAAACCACGCGCGGGATCGACCAGACCGGCACCGTGTTCGAGGACACCGAAGCCGACAACACGGTCGAGGGCGACGTGATGAACGATGTCGAGCCCGATGGCAGCGTCAGCACCGAGCATACCGGGCGCACCAACAAATAATTTGGTTTTTTGGTCCGTGAAGGATTTTAAGTGCCGGGTCCTTGGGGGCCCGGCTTTTTTGTGCGTGCGAAGGCGCCGCCGGGCGGGCCCGTCGGTGTTGGCGTGGGTAGAGCGGGCCCCGAGGCGATGATCGCCTCTGGAGGGGTGGAAAAGGAGGCGACAACCGCCTCGGGGCAGCCGGGATTTACCGATTCAGCTGGCGTCGCGCAGCCCCCAAATCGGCAGGGGCTGAACTGTCCGACGCCGCTCGAACCCACGGGGAGCACGACCTTCCCCGTCCCGGCGGTCCCCACTGCCATCCGGTCGCTGCAGCGCCGCTCCATGCGTGGGAATGGGTGGAGTATGGGGCAGGGCGGAGGCGGCGGGGATTAGTTTTTGCCATTTTGCATTTTGAAGACGCACTTGCCCTCTTCTGCGGGCATGCACTGACCTTCTCCTTCCCCCTTGAGGGGAGGGCCGGGGTGGGGGTTCAGGCGCTTCAACACGCACTGTGCCAAAGGGCGAATACCCAAGCACCCAACCCGCATCACGCCAGGGGCAAGGTCCGAACCCCCACCCTCGATCCCTCCCCTCAAGGGGGAGGGAGGCGCACGTCCCCCGCGCGGTGAAGGTGGCGCTGGTGCAGCAGCCGCACTGCTCGACACCGGCTGCCCGCGGCATTATTCTTGCGGCCAACGTCCGGAGTCGATGCCATGACCACTCCAGCCGCTACTCCCCGCCAGCCCAGCCGCCGCGCCCGCCAGGCGCAGCAGGCCATGCGCCGTATCGCCGTTGTAGCCGCGCTCGGCATCGGGTTGGGGCTCCTGATGCAGGGGCTGATCATCCTCCTGCGCCTGGTGGGCGCCGGGGCCGCGCCGGGGCTGCTGACCCTGGCCGAGCTGGCGCAAACCGTGACCTGGTCGGTGCTGGTCTGCACCGGGGTGGCGCTGGGCACGGCGCTGGGCAAGGCGCGCGGGGCACTGGCGGGCTTCATCGGAGCGGTGTTTGCGCCCGTCGCGCTGGCGGCGGCCAAATCGGTGCAAAAGGTGATGCTGAGCGTGCTCGATGCGGTCGAGCAGCCGGGGCTGATTTCCCTCACCACGATCGGCGTCGTGCGCGCGCTCGAATACGGCATTCTCGCCTGGGTCCTGGCCTGGCTCGCCCAGCGCCAGGAGCGGCGGCTTTGGCCTTATGCCTTGGCAGGCGGGTGCGTCGCGGTGCTGTTCGGCGGCGCGCTCCTGTTCCTGACCTTCATGCTCCAGGGCCTCGACGGCAGCGGCCGCAACTGGCTCGCCCTGGGTACCATGGCCGTCACCGAACTGGGCTCGCCGCTCGGCTGCGCTGTAGTGATCTACCTGGCGCAACTGGTGGCGACCAATGCGCGGCTATGGGCGCGAGGGTCGGGTGAGGGGGTTTGATGGTGCCAAGCCCCGATTGTCATGCCGGCCCTGAGCCGGGATCCATCCTGAGGTGCTGGGGTGGTTCCGAGTGCTGGCGGCGGGTGGAGAGATGTCGAGATGGGCCCCGGCTCAAGGCCGGGGTGAGATCGGGAGTGGGTGAGGGGTGCAGAGGCTGCTGGTGTGTCAGTGCGCCTCGTCCCAATTGTTTGCGGCGTGTGCGTCGACCTGGATTGGCACTGACAAGCGCACTGCCGGCTCGGCGGCGCCTTCCATGACGGCCTTGATCGCCGGCATGGCGGCGGCTTCGGTACCTTCGGGGACTTCGAAGATCAGTTCGTCATGTACCTGGAGGAGCATGTCGGCTTCGATGCCGGCTTCCGCCAGGGCCGGTTCCATGCGGATCATGGCGCGGCGGATGATGTCGGCGGCGGAACCCTGGATGGGGGCGTTGATGGAGGCGCGCTCCACAAAGGCGCGTTCGCTCGGATTGTGGGAATTGGCGTTAGGGAACTGGATTTTCCGGCCAAAGAGCGTGGTGACAAAGCCATCCACTTTCACGCGGCGGCGCTGCTCGTCCATATAGTCCTTGATGCCCGGAAAACGCTCGAAATACGTCTTGATGTAATCGCCCGCTTCACCGCGGCCGATGCCGAGCTGGTTGGCCAGGCCAAAGGCCGAAATGCCATAGATGATGCCGAAATTGATCGCCTTGGCGCGGCGCCGGACATCGGCGGGCATGCCTTCCACCGGCACGCCGAACATTTCCGAGGCGGTCATGGCGTGAATGTCGAGCCCTTCTTCAAAGGCATCCTTGAGCGCCTGGATATCGGCGATGTGGGCGAGGACGCGCAGCTCGATCTGGCTGTAGTCGGCGGAGATGAGCTTTTTGCCGGGGGCGGCGACAAAGGCCGAGCGGATCTTGCGCCCGTCCTCGGTGCGCACCGGAATGTTTTGCAGGTTCGGGTCGTTGGAGGACAGGCGCCCTGTCAGCACCGAAGCCTGGTTATAGGAGGTGTGAAGGCGCCCCGTGCGCGGGTTGATATAGGTCTGGAGCGCGTCGGTATAGGTGCCACGCAGCTTGGTTAGCTGGCGCCATTCCACGATGGTGCGCGCCAGCGGCACGCCCTTTAGCGCGAGATCTTCGAGCACATCGGCGCCGGTGGACCAGGCGCCGGTCTTGGTCTTGGAGCCCCCGGGCAGGTTCATCTTGCCAAACAGAATATCGCCAAGCTGCTTGGGCGAGCCGAGATTGAAGCTTTCGCCGGCCAGTTCATGGGCTTCGGCCTCAAAGGCGGCGGCGCGCTGGGCGAACTCGCCCGACAGGCGCGACAGCATGCCCCGATCCACGGCAATGCCGCGCGATTCCATGCGCGAGAGCACCGGCGCCAGCGGGCGCTCGAGGGTCTCGTAGAGCGTGGTGGCGTTTTCCGCGACAAGGCGGGGCTTGAGGATATGCCAGAGGCGCAGGGTGACGTCGGCGTCCTCGCCGGCATAGCGCGCGGCGGGGGCGATCTCGAGCTGGTCGAAGGTTTTCTGGTTACGGCCGGTGCCGGCCAGCTCGCCAAAGGAAATGCATTTGTGCCCGAGCCACGCATCGGCCAGCACATCCATGCCATTGTAGCGCGCGCCATCAAGGGCATAGGAGATGAGCATGGTGTCGTCGACCGGCCCAAGCGTGATGCCGTGGCGGGCGAACATCGTGATCTCGTATTTGATGTTCTGGCCGATCTTGAGCACGGAAGGGTGCTCGAGCATGGGTTTTAGTGCTTCCAGCACTTCGCGGGCCGGGAGCTGGCCTTCGAGGAGGCCCCCCTGGTCGAGGAGGTCGCCGGCCTTGCGGTGGCCAAAGGGGATGTAGCAGCCATTGCCCGGCGCAGTGGACAGGCAAATGCCCACAAGATCGGCGGCTTGCGGATCAAGCCCGGTGGTTTCGGTGTCGATCGAGACATAACCGGTCTGGGCGATGCGGTTGATCCACTCCGCCAGCTGCTCATGGGTGGAGACGATCTCATAGGCGTCGTAATCGACCGGGATCGCCTTGATGGCGTCGTGGACAGCGCGGGCATGCAGGGCCGGGCCGGTGCCAGGGACCTGCGGGGCCTTGAGCTTGGCGCGGGCGACGCTGAGGTCGGTCGACTTGACGCCCTGCGGGCCGCCGGCGCGCAGCTCCGGATCGGGCTCATAGGCATCGGGGTCGGCATCGAGGAGGCCGCCAAGGCGCTTGGTGATGGTGTAAAATTCCATCGCCTTGAGGAAGGGGAAAAGGGTCGCCGGATCGATGGGGGTGCGTTCAAGCGCCTCGATGGGCAGCTCGACGGGCACGTCCTGGGAGAGGGTTACGAGCTGGCGCGAAATGCGCGCGAGCTCGGCATTGTCGGCGAGCTTTTGCCGGCGGGCGGGCTGCTTGATCTCGTCGAGGCGCGACAGCAGCGTTTCCACATCGCCAAAGGTATTGATGAGCTCGGCCGCGGTCTTGACGCCAATGCCGGGCACGCCGGGGACATTGTCGACGCTGTCACCGCACAGGGCCTGCACCTCGATCACCTTGTCGGGGCCAACGCCGAATTTGGCAAACACTTCCTCGGCGCCGATCCAGCGCAGCGGCGGCTGGCCGGGGCGGGGGATGGTGTCGAGCATGCGGATGGAGCCATCGGGCTCGACCAGCTGCATCAGATCCTTGTCGGAGGACACGATGGTGACCTTGCCGCCGGCCGCGCGCATCTTGCAGGCATAGGTGGCGATGATGTCATCGGCTTCCCAGCCTTCCTGCTCGATGCAGGCAATGCCAAAGGCGCGGGTGGCGGCGCGGGTGAGGGGGAACTGGGGCACCAGCTCTTCGGGCGCAGAGGGTCGATGCGCCTTGTATTCGCTATAGAGATCGTCGCGGAAGGTCTTGGCGGAATGATCAAAGATCACTGCCATATGGGTCGGCTCGTCCTCGCCCTTGAGATCCTCGGTGAGCTTGAACAGCATGTTGCAGAACCCCTGCACGCAGCCGACGGGCAGGCCATCGGATTTGCGGTTGAGCTGGGGCAGGGCGTGGAAGGCGCGAAAAATATAGGCCGAGCCGTCGACGAGCAGCAGATGCATGAAAAGCGATTCCGAACGAAGTGAGCCTCAACCTTAAAGCAGATAGGGCAGGGGACCAAGCGCTCCAAGTTGCCGCACAATGTTGCAACCAAATGGGGCGCAGTGCGTTCGAGGTCAATCAGGGGGAAGTATGCATTCGGTAACCTCGTGCGTTCCGCAGAACTAGTGCTGGCGACGTCAAGCTGTCGGCGCACCCAGGTTTGGGTGCAGAAATTTGTCACTGGCGCGGCTGCGCAAGGCAGGTCGGCGTGATCAACTCCGAACGCGCCCTGGTGTTGGTGCCGCGCGGTCCTGACCGCCTGCTGGCGGTCGACCTGCTCGATGAGGCCGGCTGGGCGGCAACGCCGGTCGACACGCTCGACCAACTCGTTGCCGGCTTGCATGAAGGCGCGGGCGTCGCCCTTGTCGCCGATGAAATGCTGCGCGACGAGAATCTGGACCCCCTGCTGGTCTGGGTCGCCAACCAACCCTCCTGGTCCGATTTCCCCTTTGTGGTGCTGACCCAACTGACTGCCCTTCCGGCCGACAGCCCGTTTCACAATAGCCTTCAGGCTTCGCTCGCCAACGTCATTTTCCTGGATCGCCCGTTTCATCCCCGCGCGCTGGTCAATGTGGTCAGCAATGCGCTGCGCGGCCGGCGCCGCCAATATCTGGCAAGACGCTATCTCGACGATGTCCGGCAAAGCGAGCAGCGGCTGCAAACCGCGCTGCTGGCGGGTCGCATGGGCTCCTGGGAGCTCGATATCGAGGACCTGGTGCTGACGGGCTCGGATCAGTTCAAGGCCAATTACGGCCGGCGGCCCGAGCAGACCTTTCTTTTCGCCGATCTGGTGGAAGCGGTGTCGCTGCCCGACCAGCGCCGGGTGCAGCGCGCGCTCGAGGACACGATCCGCACCGGCGCCGATCTCGTGATCGAATATCGCGTGACCTGGCCGGATGGCTCCGAGCATTGGGTGGAAGCCCAGGCCCGGGTGCTCAATGATCGCTGGGGCAAGCCGCAAACCGTGGTCGGGGTGTCCACCGAAATCACCGAGCGCAAGTCGGCCGAAACCGAGCGCGAAAAGCTGCTCTTTGCCCTGGCCTCGGAACGCGAGCGCACCCAGGAGGCCCTGCGCGGCGAACGGGCGCTGTCCGAATTGCTGATGACCGGGGTGCCGGCGGGCATCGTCGCTTATGACACGGCGCTGCAGGTGACCATCTGGAACCCGGTGATGGAGCGCTTGTTTGGCCGCGAAGCGGCTGCTGTGCTGGGCCGGCCACTGGTGGACGCCATTGGCGGGGCCGATGATGACAGCATCGAAGCCCGGCTGCGCGAGGCCCTGGCCGGAATTGCCGGGCCGGTGGAAGAAGTGGAACTCGCCACCGCCCAGGCCGGCACGGTGGTGCTGGAAAGCCAGCACGCGCCGCTGCGTGGGGGCGATGGCAGCGTGGTGGGCGGGGCGGCGTTTTTCCGCGACATCACCGACCGCCGCCGGGCCGAGGAGCAATTGCGCCAGGCCCAGAAAATGGAAACCATCGGACAGCTCACCGGCGGCGTCGCCCACGACTTCAACAATCTGCTTGCAGCCGTGCAGGGCAATCTCGAACTCCTGCGCAAGCGCCTGCCGCCCGACCCGCAGCTGCAGCGCTTCGTTGATGGCGCCATGCAGGGCGCCCAGCGCGGCGCTTCGCTGACCTCGCGCCTCCTGGCCTTTGCCCGCCGGCAAGACCTGCGGCCCGAACCCACCGATCTTTCAGCGCTGCTCGAGAATATGCGCGGACTGATCGAGCGCTCGGTTGGACCGCTGATCACGCTCGACATGGACATCACGCCCAATCTGCCGCCCGCAAAGGTCGACGCCAACCAGCTCGAACTGGCGATTTTGAACCTGACCGTCAATGCGCGCGACGCCATGCCCGAGGGGGGCACGCTGACCATTACCCTGACCGAACGCGATGGCGCTTCGGGCACAATGGGGCTGCGCGGCTCGTTTTTGCGCCTTTGCGTGCACGATACCGGCACCGGAATGGACGCGCAGACGCTCAAGAGCGCAATTGAGCCATTTTTCTCGACTAAACAACTCGGCAAAGGTACTGGACTGGGCTTGTCGATGGTGCACGGTTTGGCCGTTCAGCTCGGCGGCGCCCTGCACCTTGCCAGCCAGCCCAATCAAGGCACCACGGCCGCGCTGTGGCTGCCTGTTTCTTCTGCACCCGTCACGGAGGTTCTCCCCTTGGAGCCTGCTAGCTTCGAAACCCCCGCATCCACCATTCTCGTGGTTGATGACGACGCGCTCATCAACATGAACACTGTCGATATGATCGAGGATCTCGGCCATACCGCGCTTGAGGCTTATTCGGGCAAGCAGGCGCTGGAGATCATCGCCAGTGGCCGCCAGATCGACGCCCTCATCACCGACTTTGCCATGCCCGGCATGACCGGGGTTGAGCTGGCCACCAAGGCGCGCGAACTGCGCCCGGACCTGCCTATCCTGTTGGCCACTGGCTATGCGGACCTGCCCAATGGCACCCCCGTGGACCTGCCCCGGCTGGCCAAGCCGTACCAGCAGTCGGACCTCGCCTCACACCTGGCGCGCCTGCTCGCCTAGCGGTCAGAGCTTGCCAAATCGGCTGGGCTGATCATTATAGCCGCGCCAAGATGCTGTTGTTGATGTCGCGGGGCTCGGCGACAGCACGAATTGGCCGGAGGCCGTGTGTTTCGCGCATCAAGTTTTGCTGGGATCGACCTGGCGGCATTGTTCAATGCCGCCCCCAACCCCTATGTTGTTCTCGACCTCGACCTGACCATTGTCGGGGCCAATGAGGCCTATCTGCGCGTCACCGGCCGCACCCGCGAGGAAATCACCGGCAAGCAGCTGTTTGACGCTTTCCCCTCCGATCCCGCTTCCCTAGGCGGGCGCCTGCTGCGCGCTTCGCTCAACAAGGTTCTCGCTGACGGGCAGCCCGATCACATGGCGCTGGTGCCCTATGATACCAGCCGCCCCGGCGAGCCCGCGCAGGTCCGCTATTGGAGCGCCACCCATACACCCATCATGGGTGAAGACGGGCGCATGGCCTTTATCCTGCAGCACACCACCGATGTGACCGAACTGGAGCGGCTGCGCCAGGGCGATGGCGCGGGCAATCAGTGGCAGGCGGGCCTGTTGGACCGAGCCGCCGCGGTGCAGGCGCAGAACGACGAATTAGCGGCGCAGGCCAGCCATGTCCGGCGCCTGTTTGAACAGGCCCCCAGCTTCATGGCGGTGGTCGGCGGGCCCGAGCATGTGTTCGAGCTGGCCAATGCCTCCTATCTGCAGCTGGTGGGCCATCGCGAACTGCTGGGCCGGCGCGTTGCCGATGCCTTGCCCGAAGTGGTGGAACAAGGCTTTCTCGAGCTGCTCGACACCGTGCGCCGCAGCGGCGAGCCCTATGTGGGGCGCGGCGTGCCGATCCGGCTGCAGAAAAGCCCGGGCGCGCCGCCTACGGAAGCCTTTCTCGACTTCATCTACCAGCCCATTCGTGGGGCGGATGGGGAAGTGGTGGGGATTTTTGCGCAAGGCCACGACATCACCGAGCTCAAGCGCGTGGAAAAGGCGCTCGAGCGCGAAACCCAATTCCTGACCCTCGCGCAGGAAGCGGGCGGCGTCGGCACTTTTGAATGGGACCTCGCCACCAATCTCGTCAGCGGCTCCCCCGCCTTTTTGCGCCTTTATGGCCTTGATCCCAACCGGCCCGAGCTGCCCATCACCGAATTTGCTGAAGTGGTGCATCCCGAGGATCGCGAACTGCTGGTGATCGAGCCGAGCCCCGGCATGGATGAGGGGTTCCGGCGCACCGAATACCGGGTGCTCACCCCAACAGGCGTGCGCTGGATTGCCCGCCAGGCCGTGGTGGTCCGCAACAAGGAGGGCGAGCCCGAGCGTGTGCTGGGTGCAGCCTTCGACCTGACCGAGCGCAAGGATGCCGAACTGCAGTTGTCGCTGATCGCCCAGGAATCAGCGCACCGGATCAAGAACATGCTGGCCATGGTGCATGCCATCGCCACCCAGACCCTGCGCACGGCGCCGTCCCTGCCCGAAGCACGCGACGCGATCGGCGCGCGGCTGGTGGCGCTGGGGCAGGCGCAGGACCTCTTGACCCATGGCAGCGTGGCCGCCGGCATTGCCGATGTGGTCGCGGCAGCAACGCAGCTGCACAGCGAAACCTTTGGGCGCTTCCGCGTCGAAGGCCCCAATCTCGAGCTGACGCCCAAGGCCGTGCTGGCCCTGGGGCTGATGCTGCATGAACTGGCCACCAACGCGCTCAAATATGGCGCGCTGAGCGTTCCGGGCGGCGGGGTCGACATCACCTGGAGTGAACGGCGCGAGGACCTTGAAACGGGGGTGGCGTTCGTTGATTGGGAATGGCGCGAATGGGGTGGCCCGCCGGTGCAGGAACCCACGCAAAAAGGCTTTGGCTCGCGCCTGATCGAGCGGGGCTTGGCCAGCAATCTGGGCCGGGCCGAGTTGATCTATGCACCCACGGGCCTGGTGTGCCGGGCGCGGATCGCCGTCGCACGGGTGGCGGTGGGCTAAAGATGGGGGAGTAACGCCGCGCCAGCGCGGCGTGGGGCGTTAGCGCAAGCCCGCTTCTTCGAGCAGGCCCTGCCGCTTGGCGTCGTAATAATAGCCGCTGGCATAAAAGCGCATGGCGCGGTCTTCGCTGCGCCTGGCGGTGATATAGGCGCCGGCCAGATATTTCACTGCATAGCGCAGATTGGTTTCGGCATCGAGCAGGCCCGCGGCCGAGCCGCGATAACCCATGCCTCGCGCCGTGGCGTGGCTGATCTGCATCAGGCCCATATAGGGCCCGTTGCGGGCGGCGGGGTTATATTTGCTCTCGCGCACGATCACCCGGTGCACGAGGCGTTCGGGCACATCATAGGCCCTGGCATAATAGCCGATCATGCCATTGAGCCCGCTGCCACTGCCGGCATAAGCCAAGGCGGCGGGGGCGGGGGGAATGGCATCCGCCCGGGGCACATGGCCGGCCTTGGTGGGCGCGAGCGCCGCAATCGCCGCGGTAGCGGGGGCCGGTTTGATGGAGCCCATGGAACAGCCCGCCAGCAGCAGCGCCAGCATGAGGGCAGCTCCGGCTGAAGCGGCGCGGGCGCGCGAACTGGCCTGTCGGGGAGCGGAAAGGTCGATCATGGCGCCATCTTACTGTTTTTGCTCAAATTGGCCATAGGGCCCGAAAAGGGCAGCTTCATGGCAGTTTTTGGGCGGAGAGGGTGGGGAGATAGTGCTGATGCGGCATGCTGCGCCCAAGCGGCAGCGTTGCCGGAGCCTGTGACCCCGGCGTGGTGTGGCCCAAGGGCGAGGAGCAGCCGTTACGCGGCGCGGCGGCAGAGGCAGGTGGAGCCGGCTGATCGCGAACGCCATCTGCACCTAGATTGGGAAACCAGCAAGCAGCTTGGCTCAGCCCAGGCAGGCAAAGGGGATTTAAGCTGCAGCTTCGCTCGGCCCATGCAGGTAAAGGGGATCAAGGAGATGGGCGACTGGGATGGGCGGCGGGGTTCCGGCCCGGCAGAATTGTTGCGACACCCCGTTGCGCCGCCTGCCGGCATTGGCTAGGTTGCGCCCTGTTCAGCCGGGGCTCCTGAGTCCCGCCCCACGGATGCACCCGTAGCTCAGCTGGATAGAGCGCTGCCCTCCGAAGGCAGAGGCCACACGTTCGAATCGTGTCGGGTGCGCCAATAACTTCAATGAATTAGCGAGTTTGTCACTCACTCTCCCACACTAGCGTCCCACATAACGGGTGAAAAGCTGGGGGAGAGCACGCTCATTTCCAAGGCTTGGGGAAGCCCTTGCTTTCAACAGTGCTGGCGAGCGCACCTTGGAAATCAGCAGCATAGCCGGCTTTCGACCCGGCCCCATTGCAGCCGTCTCAAGACCTTTGGCGTTTCTTAAACGCTGCCGTCGCCTCGCCCGACGGAGTGGTCAACGCCTGCTTGCGCTACTTCTGAGCCCTGTTGCGGCGAGCTAGAGCTGACCTCGAGTGCGCCAATTACCTCTCCTTAGACGAGAACGGGCAGACCCCCGCCGACTACCATCCACCTGCCTCCGATTGCAGACGCGATGCCGTGCGCGGGGGCTCCGGGCTGGCTCGCTGTGCCGTATCCATGCGTAGCCTTGCGCGCGGCACCTGCGGTGAATGCCTTGTCTATGGCGATCGTGTTGCTGGTGTTTTTTTTCCGCCATCCATGCGGTCGAACGCGATCAGATTGCCGCTCTCGTCGGCGACAGCAATGCACATAGGTACGCCGATGGATGTGGACTTATCGCGCGCGCCCTCCAAAATCTTGCGGGCAGTGTCGAGACGAGACAAAGTTATCATTGAAAAGGTCGTAGCGGGCCGTGCGATCAGCTAGCGGCGGCGAGCAGGTGTTTTTCTGCGCGATCAATGCGGTCTTTGACCAGTACCTCAGCTTCCCCGATCCGGCGTTGCTTGAGCAGGTCAACGAGAAGGACATGGTCGTGGCGGAGAACTTGCATGTCGTATTCGTGTGAGCGGGTGACCTCGGCCATGGCCAACTGCAACTTGGCCAGAAGACCGCGGTAGAATTCCGTGAGATCGGAGGACCCTGTCAGCCCTGCAATCGCCAGATGGCAGTCGATGTCATGCTTGATGATCTGATGGTGATCACCGGCGTCGATACTCGCGAGCAGTTTATTGGTTGCGATGATCAAAGGCTCAAGCGCTGCGTCCTCAAGATCGGCATAGGCTAGAATGCCACCGGCTTCCAAGAGCCGACGAGCCCGGTATATTTCGCGGATCTGTTCGGCGCCCAGCCGCGTCACCGAAAGACTGCGGGTGCTCGGATTGCGCGTCAGCACTCCCTCGACGGTGAGGGTATTAAGGACCTCTCGAACCGTGGCTCGGGACACGCCCATATTGCGGGCCAGCGCTTCTTCGGTGAGAACAGCGCCCGGCAGCAAGCGGCGTTCAAAGATATCGCCGCGCAGCAGCTCTATGCATTGTTCGGCAATAGTCTCACGTTTAACGCGCATGATCGCTTCCGCTCGACATCAGATCACGCCCTCTGCAAATCCCCTTACTGCTCCCCGGGCTTCCGCGGTGCATAAGGCTGGCCATATGTCGTGTCAGTCATGAAACGTTCAATACGGAATTCTTCAAAAGCATCCTGTTTTTCCCCAAACAGTTCTGCAGCTATAGCCTCGCCAAGGTAAGGGGCAAGGGTTATCCCGGAATGCGTGGCTACGACATAGAGCCAAGGCAGGTTTGGGGCCGGGCCCACGATGGTGCGCCCGTCTTCCGGCATGACGCGCTGGCCGACCATGATGGTCTCGATCCGCGCGCCTTCGGTATTTGCGAGCAAAGCGCGCAGGCGCTCCAAAAAGGTTCGGGCCAGCCGCGAATCCGGGTCGGGAACATTGCGCGGATCGGCAGTGGCGTCGAGATCCAGCGCCTGCAGCATCAGCCGGCCGCCACCAGCTGGCCGGACGTTGAGCCAAGGGCTGGTTATCAGACGCGAAAGCTGCACAGGAAGCGGATTGGTCACCGCCAAGTAGCCGACAACGACATCGCCTGGCTCGGTGAATTCGCGCACGGGGACGTCAACCCCCGCCAAGGCCGCAACCGAGCGAGTCCAGCGCCCGGCGGCGGAAACCACCTTATCGACGCGCAAGGTTGAACCGTCGGACAGCGTCAAAGCTGTTGCGTCGCCCTCGGGTTCGAAGGACGTCACTTCGACACCGGTGCGCATTTCGACACCGGCCTGGCGCGCCTCGGTCAGCATGAAGGCCAGATATTTCGCCGGATAGGCATAGGCTTCGTCAGTGTAATGGGCGATGCGCTGGATCCCCTTGGGCAAGCGCACGTCTGGAAGCAGCGTCTGCGCCTGTTCAGGGCTGATGTCTTCTGCTCCATACCCCCAGCCTTGCAGCCGCTTTACGCGCGCGGCGAGATTGTCGCGGTGATGATCGTCGACAGCAAATTCGACATGGCCACCCAATCCCAGCCAGCCGGTCTCGTCCTTGGGTGACAGCCGCATATGCGCTTGGAGGCCGGCCAGGTTCAGATTGTAATAGGCGGGGGGTTCCTTGCCGTTGGAATTGATCCAGGCATAGGACGTGCTGGTTGTGCCAGAGCCAGGAGTCGCCTGCTCAATCAGCGTTACTGCAGCACCTTTTTGCGCTAGCCGTGCTGCCACAGTGGCGCCAATCACCCCTGCCCCGATGACTGCTACATTCATGACAATCGCACTCCCTTACCAGCAAAAAAACGCCTTGCGGCCACTGCACGTCTGACTGTCATACAGCCCTACGATGCTCGGCGAAGGCAAGTCAAGATTGCACTCTATATGGGCAAAAAATCGTTGTGCTTAGCCGTTGACCACATGCAAAAGCTGTGTCTAGTCTAGTCTTGTCAGACAGCCGGACAGTCAACATAGACGGATGATCAGGGGGGGTTGCAGCCGCGTTTAGTTTGGATGCCGGGCACTATCGTTGAGGAGCTTCAGGTTTACCAATGCCGGAGGGAGGAATCCGGCACCTACATCATGGGAAGGAACGTTCGTGCAAACATCGATCTTTAATCGCCGCGGGTTCTCCGCGCTTGCAGCCGCTTTTGCTGGCCTACTGGCCACCGGCGGAACCGCCGCAGGGCAAGACGCTTATCCAATGCGTGACATCACGCTGATCGTGCCATATGCGCCCGGCGCCTCGGGGGACATTCTCGCGCGCCAATATGCTGCTCTGTTGAGTGAAGACCTAGGCGTCACCGTCGTCATTTCCAATTCCCCGGGTGGCTCGGGCACGATCGGCACTGTGGAAGTCTTTGGCGCCGACCCCGATGGCTATACTCTGGGCTACGGGCACAATTCGCCCCTGGCGATCGCGCCAAACAACAATGCCGGCCTGCCCTACAGGAGCGCCGAAGACTTCACCACTATCGGCGGGATCGGCCACCAGTCGGGCACCGTGTCGGTCAGCGGCAACGCGCCCTGGCAAACGTTCGCCGAGTTTGTCGAGGCCGCGAAGGCCGATCCTGGCGTGCTCTCGATTGCGGTAGGCGGCGCGGGCAATGTCAAGGACATGCAGCTCCAACAGTTCCAGGAGGCGGCAGGCGTGCAGTTCAATATCGTTCCCTTTGCCGGTGGCGGTGCCGAGGCTGTCGTCGCCGCGATGGGAGGAATTGTCGACGGCGTTTCGGTGAACGCGTCTAGCGTTCGTGGTCAGATTGCATCGGGCGATCTGCGACCGCTCGCCATTTTTGCCAATTCCGAGGAAGAAACCATTGACGGTTTCGAGGTGATCACTGCGGAAGACTATCCGGGCATGAAATACCTGCAGGATTCGTCAGGCATTATCGCACCGGCCGGCGTGCCTGAAGATATCGTCGCGATCCTCGAGCAGTCGCACGCAAAGATCATGCAGGACCCCGAGTTCCTGGCCGTGCTGGAAGCGGACAGCTACCTCGTCGATCCTGCCAATTCCGAAGAGTACCGGGCTCAGCTCATGGCCGACCTCGACAGCTTCGGTGAGCTAAGTGCCAACTGAGAAATCCATCCAGGACATAAGAACCTGGCGTATCGGCCGCGCTGCGGCCGGTACGTTCGGGCTGATCTTCGCCCTGATTTATCTATTTGAAGCGCGCACCTTGCCACTGGGCCGGATGAATGCACCAGGACCAGGGATTTACCCGGTCGTCGTCGGCAGTATCCTGGCGCTCGTCAGCGTTGCCGTCATCGCCGGCGCTTTGTGGAGCCGCGTGGCCGGAACGACAGCATTTCCCACAGGCAAGGATCTTCGGCGCGTTGCCACCGCCTTTGGCGCCTTCGTCCTTTATGTGGCGTTGCTGAACGTCGCCGGTTTCATCGTCGCAACGCCCCTTCTGGTTACCTTCTATACGCGCATCGTGGGCAAGATTTCCTGGTTCAAGGCTGCGGCCAGCGGCATCGGCCTTACCCTGCTGATCTGGGCGATTTTCGTCTTTGTTCTGGGCGTACGCCTGCCGACATCGCTCTGGGGATAAAATGGACGCTCTTCTTGGATTGATGCAGGGCTTCGGCATCGCCCTGATGCCTGAAAACCTCCTGGCAGCGCTGATCGGAGCGGCGCTGGGAACGGCCGTTGGCGTTCTTCCCGGGCTTGGACCGCTAGGCGGCGCAGCGCTCATCTTGCCGTTTACCTATGCCATGAGCCCCACCGCGGCAATCATCATGATCGCGGGGATATATTATGGCGGTATGTACGGCGGCTCGACCACGTCAGTGCTGCTCAATGTGCCCGGCGAGACGGCCTCGGTGATCACGACGCTCGATGGGTATCCGCTCACCCAGAAAGGCCGTGCTGGCCCTACGCTTTTTATCATGGCGATCGGCTCGGCAATCGCGGGCTTTATTTCGCTTATCCTGGTGACCCTTTGGGCGCCCTGGCTGGCTCGGTTTGGGCTGAGTTTTGGTCCCGCCGAATTTTTTGCCGTGATGACGTGCGGGTTGATCGTGTTGTCGCGCGTGTCTGGCGGCAATCTCGTTAGTAATGTTTTTCCGCTCATGATCGGTATCGTTGCCGGCACGATCGGGCAGGAAGCGGTCAGTTCGGTTACCAGATTTACCTTTGGCTACTTTCCGCTCATTGCGGGGCTAGAGCTGACGGCTATCGCGATCGGGCTGTTTGGTATCGCCGAAATCCTGCGGATGGTCGAAAATCCAAAAGCGCCTCCTAAAGTCATGAAAATCCGGGTGCGCGACATGCTGCCCAGCCGCGACGAATGGCGCCGCTCTTGGGGTCCCTGGGGCCGAGGCTCGCTGATCGGCTTCGTGTTCGGGCTGCTGCCCGGTCCGTCCGCAGCTCTTTCCTCGTACGCCTCATATGAGGTGGAAAAGAAATTTGCTATCGGTCGCAAAGAAATGGGCAAAGGCGCCATTGAGGGCGTCGCCGGGCCTGAAGCGGCCAACAATGCCGCCGCAACTTCGGGCATGATTCCGGTGCTATCGCTGGGACTGCCGTTCTCCGCCACATTGGCCCTGATCCTGGCGGCACTAATGATCCACGGTATCCAGCCCGGGCCATTGCTGCCGACGCAACACCCCGACATCTTTTGGGGCGTGATTGCCTCGATGTTTGTCGGCAATATCATGCTGCTGGTGCTCAATATCCCGATGATCGGGATTTGGGTGTCCATGCTCAGGGTCCCGACCTGGCTGCTTGGCGCCTTTGTTCTGGTGATCGCCACGGTGGGCACCTATAGCGTCCGGCACAATATGGTGGACGTCTATCTGCTGGCTGGTGCAGCCGGGGCCGGATACTTCCTGAACAAGCTTGGCTTCAGCCTTTCACCGCTGATCCTAGGTTTCATCCTCGGTCCCGAGATCGAAAAGCACATGCGCCAGGGCCTGTTCCTGTCGCGTGGTGATCTCACCTATTTCGTCGAACGCCCAATTGCGGGCGCCTTGTGGGCCGGGACCATCCTAATCCTGGCGGCAGTCGTGTTGCTGCGCGTGTTCCGTAAAGATGTGTCGCAGAAGTTCGAGGCACTCGAGGAAGACGCCTGATTACCCTTCCGATCGGCGCTCCAGCGGTGCCGACGTTTCGGCCACCTAGGAGAACGCAGTGCAAAATTCGGACCATAACAGTGGAGCCAGTGTCGCTCCTCACCGTACACGAGTCATGGGGCACACCCACTCGGTCGCCGCGGGACATTATCTTGCGGCGCAAGCGGCTTTCCAAGTGCTGGAAGCGGGCGGAAACGCTGTGGATGCAGGTGTTGCAGGCGGCATCGCGCTTGGCGTGGTGCAGAGCGAGTACGTCGGTTTTGGCGGCGTGGCGCCAATTATGGTGCGGATGGGCGAAACGGGCCGCACGTGGACCTTTGCCGGCGTCGGGCACTGGCCAGCGGCAACAGATGTCGAAGTGTTCCGCAATCGATATGGCGGCCGCATTCCGCGCGGCGTGCTGCGAACGGTGGTCCCCGCGGCCCCGGCTTCCTGGATCGCGGCGCTCGAAAAATTTGGAAGCATGACCTATGGCGAGGTCGCCGGCACGGCATTGCGCTTTGCGCGCGATGGCTTTCCTATGCCCTCACTGATGCACGAGATCATCAGCAAGCATCGCGACGATTATAATAGCTATGAAGCCAACGCTGCCATTTACCTACCAGGCGGAAGGGCGCCGGCGGTCGGCGAGAAGTTCGTTCAAACGGACCTAGCCGGGGTGATCCAGTACATGATCGATGAGGAACAAACCGCATTAGCAACCGGCGACCGCCTGGCGGGCCTTCGCGCTGCCCGCGACGCGTTTTACCGCGGCGACATCGCTGCCCGCATCGTTCAGTACAACACGGAAAATGGTGGTTGGCTGCGTTCGCGCGATCTGGCCGACTTCGCCGTCCAAGTGGAAGAAGTCAAACCGACGCGGCTTGGCGATATCGATCTTTTCACCTGCGGGCCCTGGTGCCAGGGGCCCGTGCTGGCCCAGACGGCCGGCATGCTCAATGGACATGATCTGAGCACCCTGGGGCACAACAGCATCGACTACATCCACCGTCTGACCGAAAGCTTCAAGCTCGCCTATGCAGATCGGCATGCTTATGTCGGGGATCCCGATTTCGTCGACGTGCCCTATCATCAGATGATCTCGCCGCGATATCTGGCGGAGCGGGCCCGGGCCATATCGATGACGAGCGCATCACCCGGCATGCCTAAGCCTGGCGACGCGCTTGGCTTTGCGGCTCCGATGGCGCAGCCGGCTCGATCCGCTGACGAAGCGGACCAGCTTGACACTTCCTACATCTGCGTCGTCGACAAGCTAGGCAATGCTTTTTCGGCCACCCCGAGCGATGGCTCGGCCAGTGCGCCGGTTATTCCCGGGCTTGGTTTCGTGCCATCGGCGCGTGGGGTGCAATCCTGGGTCGAGGCGGACGCTCCGGCAGTCGTCGGACCAGGCCGGAGGCCAAGACTGACGCCCAATCCTGTCATTCTTTGCAAGCCAGGCCATTTTGTTCAGCCCATTGGCTCTCCGGGTAATGACGTGCAGCCACAGGCAATCCTGCAAGTGGCGCTAAATATGCATGTATTCGGCATGACCCCGCAGGACGCGGTGGAAGCACCCCGGTTTGCCACGTTCAGCTATCCACGCTCATCCGCTCCGCATTCTTACGATCCGGGGCTGCTCAAGCTTGAAGGGCGGATCGATGCGGCTATTGCCAATGGTCTTTCAGCGCTTGGTCACGATGTGCAGAACTGGCCGGATTGGGAGTGGACCGCCGGGGCTGTCTGCACAATCCTGGCAGATGAAAAGCGCGGGGTGCTTGAAGGTGGGGCCGACCCGCGCCGGCCTACCGCGGCACTGGCTTGGTGAGCACTAGCATGAAATTTTCCTACTCGATGCCCTATGGCGCACCACGTCGTCCGGTCATGGCACGTAACATGGTGGCGACGTCTCAGCCCTTGGCGGCGCAAGCCGGGCTTGCGGTCCTTGCCAGGGGCGGCAATGCCATGGACGCCGCCATTGCCGCGGCAGCGACGCTAACGGTCGTTGAGCCGACCGGCAATGGGTTGGGCAGCGATGCCTTCGCCATTGTCTGGGACGGCAAGCAACTGCATGGCCTCAACGCTTCCGGTCGTTCGCCTGCCGCCTGGACCCCCGATCGCTTTGCCAGCCACACCAAAATGCCCGGTCGTGGATGGGAGAGCGTCACGGTTCCCGGCGCCGTGTCCGCCTGGGTGGATCTTTCCGCGCGTTTCGGCAAACTCGATTTCGCTAGCCTACTCAGCTCCGCCATCGACTATGCCGAAGATGGCTTTGCGGTTTCGCCAACCATTGCCGCACTCTGGAGCAAGGGCGCTGCGACGCTGGCGGAGCACCCTGGATTTGCCGAGACATTTCTCGTTGACGGCCGAGCCCCCAAACCCGGAGAGCTGTTCCGCAACCCCGCACTGGCCGCATCGCTTCGGGCCATCGCCGAGAGCAAGGGCGAAGCGTTCTACCTTGGCGAACTGGCCCATAAGATTGCTGAGTTCGCGGCTCAGCACGGCGCAGTCTTGACGGCAGCAGACCTCGCCAGTCACAGCAACGACTGGTGTGGCACCATCGAGATGCCTTTTGGCGACGTGGCGCTGCACGAAATACCGCCCAATGGGCAGGGCATCGTCGCACTGATGGCGCTCGGCATGCTGGAACACCTGCCCGTCGGAGATTCCGGCTGCGACTGTGCTCAGTCTTTTCACTTCCAGATCGAAGCAATCAAGCTGGCCATGGCAGACGCGGAGCGCTACGTTTCCGATCCAACCTTCATGAAAGTGCCTGTTGAGGCCTTGCTCGATCGCGACTACCTCAAGCGCCGGGCCGCACTGATCGACCCGCGACAGGCCCAGGAATTTGGCGCTGGCGCCCCCACAGCCGGCGGCACCGTCTATATCACGACGGCGGATGCCAGTGGCATGATGGTGTCCTATATCCAGTCAAACTATTCCGGCTTTGGTTCAGGCATTGCCGTCCCCGGCACCGGCATACACCTGCAAAACCGCGGTTCCGGCTTTACTCTCGAAGCGGGACATCCAAACCAAGTCGGACCCGGCAAGCGTCCGTTCCACACCATCATTCCAGGCTTCCTGATGCGCGATGGCGCGCCCCTGATGAGCTTTGGCGTCATGGGTGGGCCGATGCAGGCGCAGGGGCATGTACAGATGGTGTTGCGCACCCAATTGTATGGACAAAACCCGCAGGCAGCCAGCGATGCACCACGCTGGCGTTATGTTCGCGGCAAAAGCGTTGCCATCGAGTGGACCATGCCGGACGAAACTGTAGCGGCGCTGGAGGCCCTGGGCCACGCGACCACGCGCGAGAGCCCAGACGCCAGTTTCGCCTTTGGCGGCGCGCAACTCATCCATCGACTGGACAGCGGATATATCGGTGGTTCCGACTATCGCAAGGACGGCATGGCCGTCGGCTTTTGACCCCAACCTCAAGAAGAATCTCATGAATCGCATCAAACAGGGCAAGACCCTGCATGCCGTCACCATTCATGGTGGCGTGGTCTATACGTCGGGCCTGGTCGCGGACGACATCGACACCGACATGGGCGGTCAGACGCGCCAAATCTGCGAAAAGGTAGACGATCTGCTCAAGGAAGCCGGTACCAACAAGACCAAGTTGATCCGAGCACAGATCTATATCACGGAAATGAGCAAGAAGCCGGATATGGACACCGCTTGGCTGGACTGGCTAGGTGACGACCTTCCCTGTCGTTGCACGGTTGGAGTTGATGATTTGGGTGATCCGCGTCGCCTAATCGAAGTCGTCATTACCGCAGCGCAATAGAACCCAGCATGGCTCTCTTCGCAAAACTCAGGAAAATCGGCGTCGACGCCTATCTTTTGCTGCTTCTGGGTACCGTCGCGTTTTCATTCTTGTTTCCGGCAAGAGGGCCATTTGCCGACATCGTCAAGCAGGTCGCCTACTATGCGGTGGCGCTGCTGTTCTTCGTTTATGGAGCGAAGCTCAAGACCGAGGCGGTCGTCGCGGGCTTCGCCAACTGGCGGCTGCAACTGACGATTGTGGGCCTGACCTACGTCATGTTTCCGCTTTTGGCTTTGGCCCTGGTGTTTTTAGGCGGCTCCCTGATCACCGATGAGCTGGCCCTTGGCCTGCTCTACATCGGTATTCTGCCATCGACCGTCCAGTCCTCGATCGCCTTTACTGCTCTAGCCCGCGGCAACGTGGCGGCGAGCGTTTGTGCCGCCTCGGTTTCCAACCTCCTGGGCGTTATCCTTACGCCCATCTTGGCAACGCTGATCCTTAATGCCGGCGATGGAGGCCTCAATGGCGCGGCGGTCGTCAATATCGCCATCCAGATCGTGCTGCCCTTCGGCCTGGGACAACTGCTCCGGCCGCTTCTCGGCGACTGGATCAACCGTCACCGCCTGATTTCGCTGACGGTGGACCGCGGCTCTATCCTGCTGATCGTTTATTTGGCTTTCAGCGCCGGGATGGTCGCCGGGGTCTGGTCTCAAATCGATGCCACCCAGCTTTTTTCACTGATCGGCCTGGTCGGCCTGCTCTTGGCGATAATCATTGGGATCACCTTTGGTCTTGGCCGGCTGAGCGGCTTCAAGAGCGAAGACAACAGGACCATGGTGTTTTGCGGCTCGACCAAAAGCCTCGCCTCGGGTGTGCCAATTGCCAACATCCTATTCGCCGGCGGTCCGCTGAGCTTAATCATCCTGCCGCTGATGCTCTATCACCAGATCCAGCTTATCGCCTGCGCCATCATCGCACAGGCCATGGCCTCCAAACAAGAAAAGGAAAAATATGGGTGATGAAGAGCTGTCACTAAAATTAGCGACGTTGCGGTGATAAGACGCAAAGTGGCGTCACTGATTACCTGCAGGGTCTGACCATATGAAGCTGCTGATAGTCAGGACAGATTGTAGCGCTCGTGCCTTCGAAGGGACATGAGCCTGATCTCGCCGATTGGTCGAAATTATAATATAGTTGTCTGGGGATCCTCGGTCGCTCTGGTTTATAGCCAGACCGTCCAGCGGACGTGCTTAAGGGCGCCCCTGCCAAGCTAGATGAACCTGACCACGTGGCTCGTCTTTACAGCGTCGCCATATAGCGAAGTAAGTAGTGGGACCATCGTTCGGTGGAAGGGGCCGAGGGTCGGTAGCGTCGTCAGCTTTGTGACCTGCCTTAACAAAGCTGCCCGTTCGTTGACCATTCATTATGGAAGCTCATATGGCTTGATTGGAGTAACAACTTCAAGGCTTGGCGCAACGCACGCATAGACCATGGACTCCCGGCATTTCTGCCTTGGATAGCACAATCCACGAGATTTAGCCGGTTCGTGAATTTCGCTCTGGGGCAGGGCACAAATCTGTTCGCTAGCACTCTGTCTAGCCAGTTGGTGCCCAATCGCGCTCGACCCATCGCTACCACAGGCTTGGATACCCTCAATAGGAACCATGGGTTTGCGGTTTCCGGCCGGCCTCTTCCTTCCAGATCGCGCATGGCGAATGGGGACTACCTGGCAGTGCAGAACGGATGATGGGGGTGCCTCACATTTCCCATGCGGTATCGGCTGTCGATCAATATTCCAGCGGACCTTCTTCGCCGTTGCTCTCCTTAGGTTTGTTCTCCGCACCGCACCGCACCGCACCGCCCCGCACCGCACCCCACCGCACCCCGCCAAATACCGGATATAGGAACTCTGACGCATTCACGGTTGTACTTATCGGAATTAGTTTGACAGACGTTTTTCCGCATTCTCATATGCTCATTGAATGGCCAGTCGTGCACTGGTGCTCAAAAATACAACTGAGGATAGATGCGATGACAGTGGTGGAGCGGGTAAAAAGCGGCAGCAAGTATGAGGACATGTTCAAGTTCTCGCGGTTGGTGAAGGTGGACAACTGGATCTATTCATCCAACACTGCCGGGCGAAATTACCAAACGCGTGAAATGTCGCCAGACACGGTCAAGCAAGCTCATCAAGCGCTGGACAATCTGTCAGGTGCGCTTGCCGGGGTTGGCGCCAAACTCTCAGACACCGTGCGGTTCCACATCGCCGTTCGTAGCCCTGAGGATCTCGAGCCAGTGCTGGCGGTGATTGCCGAGCGCGTCGAAGCTAACGATCCGGCTCACACCATCTCCATCGGCCCGATGCCGCACGAAGAGATGAAGCTCGAGATTGCTGTCATTGCCTACATCCGCGATCCGGCCACGCCCGATATCGTCACCAAAGTGACGGTGTAAGCAGGAGGAAGAGTACAATGGCTGACGTCGTCATTATTGGGGCAGGCATCTCGGGCTCATCTAGCGCCTATGAACTGGCCAAAGAGGGCCTGGAGGTGGTGCTGATCGATCGGTTTGGTCCAGCGGCTATGGCCTCGGGCTGGACGCTGGCCGGCGTGCGCCAGTCCGGCCGCCACTCAGCCGAGCTGCCGCTAGCCAAGGCGGCCGTAGATATCTGGCAGACCTTGGCCGACGAGCTGGACAGCCCTACCCATTACACCCGCGGCGGCAATCTGCGGCTGGCACGCACTGAAGCGGAAGTGCCGGTGATCGAGGAGATTGTACGCGAGCAGACCGCCGCGGGCCTTGACCTGCAACTGCTCAAGACCAATCAAGAGATCCGTGAGATTGCCCCGGCGCTGGCCGAACACGTGCTAGCGGCTTCGTTCTGCCCCAGCGATGGCAGTGCCGACCCCACCAGCACGGTGCTCGGCTTCGTGCGGGCCGCCGAGCGACTAGGCGTTCAAACGCGGTTCGGCGAACGGGTGCAGTTCATCGAAGTAGTTGATGGCAAGGTGACTGCCGTTGTGACCGACAAAGGTCGGATACCAACCGGCAAGGTGGTCGTCGCGGCCGGCATTTTTGGCAACGAGATCCTGCGTCCACTCGGCATTGACGTGCCGCTGCAGGTGCCGATGGTGACCGTTTTGCGGTCCGCGCCTATCGATGCAGTGCTCAATCAGGTGATCGGCGTCGCTAACGCCGATTGCGCTGGTCGGCAGGAATTCAACGGGCGCTTCCGCGTCACCAGCGGCCTTCAGGACTGGCATGGCGGCTTGCTCGAAAAACAGACTGACGCGGGCTTACGGCCCCGCGTGCTGCCCACCGGGCACAGCATCGCCGAGGTGGTCGAGCTATTCGGCGACATTGTGCCGGCGTTCGCCGCCGCCCAGATCGAGGATTACTGGGCCGGACTCATCGATCTGACGCCGGACGCAATTCCGGTGATCGACGGCGATGTCGGTATCGAGGGCCTGGTAGTCACCATGGGCTTTTCGGGACACGGCTTTTGCTTAGGGCCGATCACCGGCAAGCTGGTGAGCGACCTGGTGCAGGAGCGTCAGGCGCGCCTGCCCCTTGAGCCGTTCAAATACAGCCGCTTCCACAACAGCCGCTCTTTTACCGAAGGGGCAACCCTGCACGGCTAGGCGAATATATTTTCACGTTACTCACTGGAGGAGCCTACTCATGACTATGACTAGACTGGCGCTGGGTACTACAGCAGCGGCGCTGCTTTTAACACTGGGAGCAGGTACGGCGCTCGCGCAGACCCTCAATGTCGCCGTTCCCGGCAACGATTTGGCTACGCTCGATCCGCATCGCGCTAGTGCCACCTTCGACAAGAACGTGATCAATTGGATGTTCAACGGTCTAGTCCGTACCGCACCCGGGCAGTTCGCCCTCGATACCATCGAACCCGATATCGCCGAAAGCTGGACCACCTCGGAAGATGGATTAACCTGGACTTTCAGCCTCCGCAAAGACGTGACCTGCCAGGGCGAATACGGCCCGCTTACAGCCAACGATATCGTCTATTCGCTCAATCGGGCAGCCTCGCCCGATACCTCGAGCTATTCGGCCGACTATGCCGCCTTTGAAAAGATTACGGCGCTCGACGACTATACCGTAGAGATCACGCTGGCCAATCCGATCCCGAGCGTGCTCGGCCTGCTGGTTCCGTTCAATGGCGGATCGATCATCTGCGAAGCTGCCGGTACAGCCCTCGGCGAAGAGTTCGGCCGCAATCCGGTCGGCACCGGCCCCTTTTCCTTCGCCGAATACCAGTCCCAGCAATTTGTGCGGCTGGTCGCTAATGAGGATTATTTCCGAGGCGCACCTGAAATCAAAGAAATCATGTTCCGCTATCTCGGTTCGGATTCGAGCCGCGATCTAGCGTTCCAGTCCGGAGAAGTCGATCTAGTAAATGGACGGTTCGAACAGTCCTGGCTCGACCGCACTGCGCAACTGCCTGATACGACCGTGCAGGTAATTGGCCCCTTTGAGCTGCATCAGTTGCATCTCAATCTCTCCCAGCCTCCGCTCGACGATATCCGCGTGCGGCAGGCCATCGCCCATGCCATCGACCGCGCCGGTCTGGTCGCGTTCCGTGGCGAGATGCTGACGCGCGAAGCGACCTCGGTCATTCCCTCCGGCTATCTAGGCTATGCCCCCCAGGAGCTTGCGGAATATAATCCGGAACGCGCGCGCGAACTGCTGGCCGAAGCCGGCTATCCTGATGGTATTGACCTCAATACCGTCCAGACTTCTCTGCCCGCAATGCTGACCACCATGGAAGTTGTGCAGGCGCAGCTAGCCGAGGTCGGCATCCGGCTCAACTTCTCGCTGGTCGATCACCCCACGTTCCACGAGCAGATCCGGCAGGATCTGTCACAGGTGGTCTATTACGGGGCCTCGCGCCTGCCAGTGGCGGACATTTTCCTCACTCAGTTCTTCGACTCCGACTCGATCGTGCTGAAGCCGACGGCAGTAACCAACTTCTCCCATTGCGGGGTGGCCGATGCCGAAATCGACGCGGCGCGTACCGAGCTCGACCCGGATCGCCAGCTCGAGCTGTGGGCCGAAGCCCAGCGCAAGATCGTGGAGGCAGTATGCGCCGTCCCCATGTATGAAATGGGTCAGCCCTATGCGTGGAACAATCGAGTCCAGTTCGCCACCCCGCTGGCCGGGTCGTTGAACTTGTCCCCCACCATCGATGAAACGACGCGATTGGTCGACTGATGCTTGGCTTTGTTCTGCGCCGACTTGGCTTCGCCGTGATAACGCTGTTTGCGGTCCTGACCCTGGTCTTCTTCGTCATCAGGATCCTGCCAGGAGACCCGACCGTGGTCATACTGGGGGACCAGGCAAGTGCGCAGAGCATCGCCCTGCTGCAGGAGCGGATGGGTCTCAATCAGCCCATCTACATGCAGTATCTGCAATTTCTGGGAGGCGCCCTGCGTGGGGACTGGGGCGCCTCGTTGGTTTCCGGACGTCCCGTCATCCAAGAAATCTTCAACGTGCTGCCCCACACGCTGGAGCTGACGGCGCTGGCATTGGTGCTGGGCATTGCGCTTGGTCTCCCAGCCGGTATTTGGGCGGCCGTCAACCGCAACCGAATTCCCGATTATCTAACTCGCATCGTCTCACTGCTGGGGCTATCAGCCCCCGCGTTCGTTTCGGGCATCGTATTGCTGCTGTTGTTCGCCATCGTGCTGCGCTGGTTTCCTGTGATCAGCAGCGGGCAGAGTACCGATCTCTTCGGGAAACTTCGCGACTTGGCCCTTCCGGCGCTGAACTTGGCCCTTATCATGGCCGCCTATGTCACCCGGGTCACGCGCTCATCCATGCTCGAAGTGCTTAGCCAGGATTACGTTCGCACCGCCATGGCCAAGGGCGCCTCGGGCACCGCCGTAGTCTGGCGCCACGCCCTGCGCAACTGCCTCATCCCCGTGGTGACGGTAGTGGGGCTTTATCTCGGCATTCTCATCGGCAACTCGGTGCTGACCGAGATTGTCTTCAACCGGCCCGGCCTGGGCAAGCTTATCGTGGGCGCGCTTAACCAGCGCGACTACACGATGCTGCAGGGCATGATGGTCATCTACACGCTTATCGTGGTGATCGTGAACCTGGTCACCGACCTGATCTACGGCCTCATTGACCCACGGGTGCAGTACGAATGACCAAAGCGATCCCGACTGCCCGACCGGAGCGCCGCAACGAGTTTCTGCTGCTTACCGCCAACGCCTTGCGCTTCACGGGCAAGGCGTTGGTTTCCAACCCGACCACGCTCATCGGCACGTTCATCTTCGCCGTCATAATTCTCTTGGCGGTGCTGGCTCCGATCATCGCGCCCTATGATCCGATTTCCCAGAGCATCATCAACCGCCTGCAGGGACCAAGCTGGGGACACTGGCTTGGGACAGATTATTACGGTCGCGACATCCTTTCGCGCCTCCTGCACGGTGCGCGCTATTCATTAGTCATCGGCATCTTGTCTATTAGCCTCGCGGTGGTCGTTGGCTCGCTAATCGGGCTAGTCGCAGGCTACTGCGGCGGCAAGATCGACATCGTTATCATGCAGATCATGGATGTGGTGCTGGCCTTTCCCGCTTTGATCCTGGGCATCATTCTCGTCGCCGTTCTGGGCGGGAGCGTGGTCAATATCATCATTGCCATCGCCTTTACTGCGGTACCCGCCTTTGCCCGCATCGCGCGGGCACCGGTTATGACGCTGCGCGAGCGCGAGTTCGTGCAGGCTGGCCGAGCGCTAGGATTTTCTGACCTGCGAATTATGTTCCGGCATATCTTGCCCAATATCGTGCCCGAAATCATCGTCATGGCCTCGCTCTGGATGGCGACGGCCGTGCGCACGGAAGCTTCGCTGGCCTTCATCGGCTTGGGCATCGCGCCACCCACACCCACCTGGGGCGGGATGGTCCGGGAGGGTTTTGAGAACATTCTCGACAGCTATTCTGTCGCGCTGTTTCCCAGCCTTGCCGTGCTAATCCTCGTGCTAGCGCTCAATTTGATCGGCGATGGCCTGCGGGACGCCATCGATCCCAAACTGGGGACGAACTCATGACTGGACCGGTTCTCAAGGTCGACGACCTGCGCGTGCAATTCGGTAAGAGCCAGGTGGTCAAGGGCATCTCATTCAGCCTTGATGCCGGCAAGACCATGGCGCTGGTCGGAGAGTCAGGGTCGGGCAAGAGCGTCACTGCCCTCTCAATCATGAGGCTTCTCCCCGAAAAGGCCAAGCTCTCGGGCTCGATCCGGCTCGGCGACAAGGAGATGATCAGCCTGCGCAACGAGGAACTGCGCAAGGCGAGGGGATCGCTCGCTGGCATGATCTTTCAAGAACCAATGACAAGTCTCAATCCTGTCATGCGGGTGGGCGACCAGGTGGTCGAGGCGCTGCGTTATCACACCCAGCTGTCCACGGCAGAAGCCAAGCAGGAGGTACTGCGCTTGTTTGACCGGGTGCGTATCCCCGATGCTGCACGTCGATTTTCCGAGCACCCTCATACCTTTTCGGGCGGCATGCGGCAGCGCGTGATGATCGCCATGGCGCTCGCCTGCAAGCCCAAACTGCTGATCGCAGACGAGCCGACCACAGCGCTCGACGTGACCATACAGGCCGAAATTCTGGGCCTGCTGGCCGAGCTGCGGCGCGATACCGGCACGAGCGTGCTGTTCATCACCCATGACATGGGGGTGGTGGCCGAAATCGCCGACGATGTGCTGGTAATGCGCTATGGCGAGCTACTGGAAAAAGGAGACGTGCACCAAATCTTCGCTCGCCCACAAAATCGCTACACCCAGGACCTGCTCGCGGCCGTGCCGCGGCTGGGTGGGATGGGCGATCATGCCGGCCCCAAGCGGTTCCGCGAACGTGCGCCAGCGAGCGCTGCTCCGGTCCCTCCGGCGGCTGTCCTCGAAGACACGCCGGTTCTTACTGTTAACAATCTGATCACGCGCTTTAGCGTCAAGCGCGGCATGCTAGGCCACCACGTGGCCAACGTGCATGCGGTGGAGGACGTTTCGTTCGCCATCAAGCGCGGGGAAACGCTGGCTCTGGTAGGGGAGTCGGGGTGCGGCAAGTCAACTACAGGTAGATCGATCCTGCGCCTGACCGAGCCTCTGTCAGGGCAGGTAATGTTCGAAGGCCAAGACGTGCTGCGCAGCGAAGGGCGCGATCTCCGCCGGATACGCCAGCGCATGCAAATGATCTTCCAAGACCCCTATGGATCGCTTGATCCGCGCCAGACCATCGGGTCGGCCCTTGCTGAGCCCATGCTGGTGCACGGGATCGTGGATCGGCATGAGGCTGATGATCGCGTAGCGCAACTGCTGCAACGGGTAGAACTCGATCCGGCGCTGGCCATCCGATTTCCGCACGAGTTTTCCGGTGGCCAGCGCCAGCGCATCTGTATCGCCCGGGCGTTGGCACTCGACCCGCAGTTGGTAATTGCCGACGAGGCCGTCTCGGCGCTCGACGTCTCGATCAAGGCGCAGGTCACCGATTTGATGCTTGATCTGCAGGAAGATCTAGGGCTGGCTTATCTTTTCATCAGCCACGACATGGCCGTAGTTGAACGGATCAGCCACCGCATCGCAGTTATGTACCTCGGCCAAATCGTGGAAATGGGACCGCGCGCCGCAGTCATTGGGTCGCCGGCCCATCCTTATACCCAGCGGCTGCTCTCGGCCGTTCCGGTCGCCGATCCTGCGGCGCGGCGCGAGCGCCGGACCGGCCAGACTACCGAAGAGCTGCGTAGCCCGCTGCGCGGCCCGCTTTATACTCCACCGCCGATGCGCTATCGCGAAGTAGGGCCCGGACACATGGTGCTCGAAGCCATCTAAAACCCGCCTGAGCTCGGCCCTGCAATGCGCAGGGCCCCAATGTTTGGCGCCTAGCCGTGCAATTCCACGGTGCTCGACACGGCCACTCCCGCGAAACGAGACATGCGGAAGGGTTCGATCGGCAGGTCGGGTGTCGCCCCTTCCGCCAAATCGGCGAGAATCGCCCCCGTGACGGGGCCAAGGCAAAAGCCGTGCCCGGAAAACCCAGTCGCCAGCACGATGCCCCCAGCCTCAGGCAAAATATCCAGTACCGGGAGGGCGTCGACGGTTTGGTCGATCAGCCCGCACCACAACCGATCCAGCTTCACCCCTGCCAACTCGGGCACTAGAGCGCTATACCGCTTGATCAACTCGGCCACACTGCTGGCGGGCGGGCGCACCTGCGGCCATGGATCGAGCTCGAGGTGACCGTCCCAGACTTCATGGCCGCCGCCGATACGGAACTGGCCCAGCACTTCCTGGCGCAAAGTGGTATCCCCATTCGCGACGCCGATGACTGGCATTTGCGGAGCAGGCGTCGCGACCGATCTCATCATGGTTGCGCTCATCACCTCATAGGGGACGTGATAGCCGAAGCGTCCAATCAGCTTGTTACCGTAAATTCCGGTAGCAACGACAACCTGCCCTGCGGCGATGACGCCCTTAACGGTGACCACTCCGCTCACCTTGCCCTCCGTGATCTCGAGCGCGGTAACCAGTTCACCAAACCGAGTTTCGGCGCCGAGGCGCGTTGCGGCATCGACAAAGCTTTTGACCGTGGCGTGCGGATCGGCATGCCCATCGGTGGGACAGAACGAGGCGCAGACCACATCGGGCGACACCATCGGCGCGATCTCCTGCACCTCCTTGCCTGTCACCAGGTGCATCTCTAGCCCCAGCGCGCGATGCTCGGCGACGATAGCGGCGATCCGGTCAGCCTCCTCATCATTACGAGCGCAGCGCAGATTACCCACTTGCCGGTAATGAGTCTCTCCTTCCAACTCGTTGCCCAGCGTCTGCCAGCGCTCCACGGCCGCGCGGGCCAGCGGCATTTCGGCCTTGTGACGACCCGATTGCCGCACGCCGGCCAACGTCCAGCCAGATGCCATTGACGCCGGACCGTATTGATCTATCAACACAACGGAGTGCCCGCGTTTTGCCAACTCATAGGCCGTCGCCGACCCGCTTATTCCTGCTCCAACTACCGCAAAATCAAACAAAGCGCTCACCCTGACGACATCATTGAGTAACGCACGATAGTGTAATAGTCGGTTTTTATCTATAACATGTATTCCGATAAGCGGAACACAGGCGGTTTCTGAAGGAAACTTTTCGATGGCTAGTGAAAGCTCTAGCAATGCAGAACGCGCTGGCGAGATCTTGATCCACCTAGGCAATGCCGGAATTGAGGGGATGTCGCTGCAAGATTTGTCATTGGCGCTCAACGACGCCAAATCGGGTACTCGGCGGGCGCTGGTGGCGCTTTCAAAGCGCGGCTTCGTTGAACCAGCTAAGCGCTACGGCCACTATCGGATTGGGCCTGCTGTGTTCGGGATTGCCAACCGCACTACGTCGGTCAGCGAGATGGTGCGGCGCTACCGTCCCGCCGTTATGGAAGTGGCGGCGCTCACTCAGCAATCGAGCTATCTGATGGTGCGGGCCGGCTTCGATGCAATCTGCGTTGACATGCATGAAGGCACGGCCTTCGTTCAAACCCTGACCGGCGGCATCGGCGGCCGCGTTCCACTCGGCATTGGGCCGGGAACGATTAGCATATTGACGCTAGTAGACACCGCCTCGATCGCCAATGTTCTTGATCAGAACGAGGAGAGGTACGCCCAGTATAATCACGCCAACCGTGCTAAGGTAGAGCGCGAACTCGCGCGCGCCCGGACTCTCGGGTTTAGCTACGATATCGGAGAGACCTATCCCGATGCCGGCGGTGTTGCGGTGCCGATCCGCCTAAGCCAGGGCGTAACTGCCGCCGCCGTGTCCATTGCTATTCCAGCCTCTCTTCTGTCTCCCGCTAAGGCTAGCGAAATCGCCGCAATGATCCGCTCTGCAATAGCAAGCTGTGAGCCACACTAAGCAGCCAGCTGACCATTCTCACTGGCCCACCTGAAACTTGACCAAGGGGTAAGAGCGACTCTGAGCAGAAGCGGAGATTGCCTGCTCCCTGCTCCTGTGCGCTCAGTTAAGCCTCTGAGGCTCTCCAGTAGACACCGCACACCCATTGCCAGCAACAAAGAATTGATCCAAGAACTCCTGGACGGAAACGCATCCGTCTACTGGGGGACTTAATGAAAATCTTCGTAGCTACACTGATCGCCCTTTCGGTGATGAGCACTTCTGTGTTCGCCGGGCCCTGCAATGTTCCGTCGGATCGAGCATCCGATGGCTCGCGCTGTGGCGCCCGTGCCGCGTCTGAACGTCCCGGCGGCAACTGACCAATAACTGATGTGGGCCCGGCTCACCTGTCCTGCCCCACATCAGCATCGCGCGCCCGGGACGGCAGGTAATGATCCGCTCGCAATCTGATAGGAGACTAGGGGTTGGGTATCTTCGACGCCCTAATTGGCAATGCCAACGCAATTGATGCGGGCAAGGTAGCGGGAAAGCTGGAAGGGATCCTACTGCCTGGCGAGGAACTATCACTCGCCTACAAGCTGGTGAGGGACTTCTTCGTGTTCACCGAGAAGCGGATGCTCATCGTCGATGTGCAAGGAATCACCGGAAAGAAGGTGGAGTACCTGTCCATTCCCTACCGCTCGATAACGCGGTACTCACTCGAAACCGCCGGCACGTTCGACATGGATGCTGAGCTGAAGATTTGGATATCCGCCGATAACAACCCTATTCAACGGACCCTGAAGCACGGCACGAACGTGAAGGCTATCCAGCTTGCGCTTAGCGCCGGCGTTTTGCGCTGAAGGTCGATGATGAAGTTGGTGTTTGCGGTAGCCATGGCATGCCTTGCCGTAGTTCCGGTGCAGGCTGAGCCGCCTCAGCTCCAAATGTGCGGCAACCAGTGGAACACGCCCGCCAAGACATGCCTGGTCGATGGCGACACGTTATGGCTCAATGGTGAAAACATTCGGCTCAAGGACTTTGACAGTCCAGAGCCTCAGAGCAGCATATGCGGCGGCCAGCGGGAAGTGGCCCTGGCCCAGGAGGCTAGTGCCCGCATGCTCGAGCTGCTCAACAACAATGAATGGACCATCGAGAGCTTCGGCGCGGGCGTCATTCTCGGAAAGAGCATCAGTTGCATCAGTGATGACCACAATCTGCTTGATGTCGCTGATGGGCTGCTGTCCCGCAGCGACACGCGATCCAACAGAGGAGCTGGAGCCGACATAAACCTGACGCTCGCCAACCAACGCGTAGATTCCAGGACGGTTGAGGTTGTCCAGCTTGCCCAAGGAGCGCCGCGCCGCCACACTGGCCACAATGACTGCGGGCGCAAAGGAGGAAATAGTCAACCGCTCGATGCCGGGGGGAAGAGGCATCTCGCTGGCGGCGGGCGAAGGAGCAGTGGGCCCACAACCATTACCCAAGGGCCAGCAGCTTTCGGCCTCTTCGCCGGCCTGACCTGGTGTCTTCGGAGCACGACGCACCACCGAGTGCTGATCAATCACGTCGGCATACTCGATCACCAGGATTGCGAGATCGACCATTACCAGAACAGCGCTGGTGGGATCGGGATGATCGCCCAATGCTTCGGTGATGTCCCCGAGGCTGGCACTCCCTGTCTCGTCAACGACGCGCAGGATGGTCAACTGCGTAGACCCAGCCACCAGCTCGTGCTGGACCAAGCCGGCAACCAGTACCGGCGGGGAATAGGGCATGAAAGTGCAATAGGACTTGCCCGACGCATTTGCGTCGGTAGAAAAGGAATCAGCCATGTAATCACCTGTGGTAGCAGGAGGTTTCATGGTCAGGTCGACGGACGGTTTGCAGACCTCCGTCGGCCGCTCCTTGCAGGGAGCGTCCCGACCATATCGGTCCGTGTGGTGCCGACCACACCAAGATGAGGATCCGCATCAATCTTGCAAGAGCGGCCTCGATCGCATGGTTAATGCTGGCGTAATCGAGGCCCGCAGTGCTCCGTCCACCTTAACCACCACTGATACCGGGCACCTGCATAGACCCGGCGGAAGGCTGCGAATTCGGCCATTGCAGAGAATGTCTTCGCCAACGACACCTGGTGAGCTAGCAGCCAAATGGGTCAGGCCTTTTTGTCGTGCGCGACCTGCTCCCGGCCGACCTGTTGGTATGGGAGTAGTTACTTCGCCGGCTGGTCGCTTGCCGTGACGGCGGTGATCCTGGCGAGTGGCATTGTGTGTTCGCTCTGGAATACCATTCAGGCGGCCTAACACTGCGCTAAAGCCTACCTAGGAATAACCGGAGCGCCGGCGGATGTCTCCGCCGACGAAGTGTTCGTTAGTCTGTAAGGGAGGCCTGCAGATTAGTGATTTCAGCCGGCAAGTCGGTGAGAATTTGCTGGGCGCGTTCGTGAAAACGCTCCATGATCAGCTCGATCTCGTCGGTAAGATTGCCTCCGACGTTCAGCTGGTAGTCTTCATCTAGCATGTCGGTGTAGAATTCGGGGAAGAGTTCATAACCGGCTTCTTCAAGTTCCCTCTCGAGATCGACGAAGATTGATTGGAACGCCGTCACCAGATGCGTGTGGATGGCTCTGCGAAGAGCTTCCTCGGAAGGGTCCGGATCCTCGTCGCCATCGCCCCAAGGAACGAAGTAGTTCCGCGAAATCGAGGTGCATAGAACGAGCTTCGGCCATAAAGTCGGCTTGGCAGCGGATGGATGGTCATAAGTCAGGGCAAGGTCCTTTCCCTAAGTGGACGTCGAGTAACGCACCCCTGCGATGCCCCATCCGAGCGTAAGCAAGGAACGGCGTCATTGCGCCGAGGGGGCAGGGGAGTGGCGCCGCGGAGCTGCGGAAACCCGCACACTTGAGGTGCGGCTGCTCGCGGATGCGAGCTTGCATGAAGACTGACGTCGCGAATCTGCCTCTGTAACGATTGTCGAATGGGCGCTCAGATCGCGCCAGAAACCTCGGACGTTTTGGTTAACGTTGCTTCGCTTAAGGATGATCATGACGGCAACGGCGCGGGCGGCAGACGTCGGATCCAACTATCTCGATCGAAGAGGCGCTTTAGTTTGCAACGCACGTGATCCGACAGGCTCTCGAGATCCTCTGACAAAATATTTGATTTCCGAGCTGCCGTTCAGCGACTACGCCGTCGCTGCCCCTTGTCGACACCAATCCGCCAGATTCCAAGAAAGCTTGATAGTGGCCGCATCAGGGGAGGACAAAGAACCCCCACCTCAGATCAACCCTCCCGCCCTTCCCATCAAGAAGTCCTGTACGGCCGGCGCCATTATATACTCTGGCACGTGGATGGGACGGTGGAAACGGGGCCGTTCGCAGACAGTCTGCTTCTGAGTGTCGACTTGGGGATAGCAAGCTGCCGTCGGGTGCCAACGAGTGAATGGCCGCGTTCGATCTGGTTGCCCGCCCAGCTTCGATGTCTTCCCGTGCCCACCGAGTGTGCCAAGGTGCATGCTGGCGGTGGGCTCGTATCCCGGGCTGTCGGGGAGGTTCTTTTTCATGCGACGGTGCTCTTGGCGACGTGGTCACCTGCAGTATTCAACTGCCGACTCCCATGCTGTCCTTGCTGTGATCTAAGCATCCACACACCCCGACCTCAGCGATGAAGCATTTGCGCTCCCCAAAGCAACGCTCCCGCTCAGAATTCCCGGTATAGTTAGGCGCGTGGGGTAGTGCCCGGCTACGATCGCCTCGAGCACGCCTATCCCGGCGCAATTGTTTGCCGCTCACATGGCGTAATCACGGCGCATTGCTGGCTACCCGGGTGTTCTGCCCAATACGCTGTGGCGGGAAACCCGGTTACACATACCCTACGCTTTCATAAACCGCCCATAACTTCAAAGCTCATTGGTAATTTTTCTTCGGGACCAGGAAAGCCTCGAATGATCGTGTGGAGCGGACGCTTGCTCGGACCCACCCTATTGGATGAACTGGCTCGCGGACAGAATTGGACGTCGGCTTTGAATTGGATCCATGGACATAATAGTCAGGTAAACCCGTTCGGCGCTCTGCCGGTGAACCGGCGCCTCCATTACTGCTCAAGCACTGAGCGTATTTTCATCATAAAATGCGAAAGCACAATATTGCGCCATTGTATATTGTATGAAAGTCTGCCTCGGAGGTGGAACTACGGTGATTTTGATGCGTCATGTCATTCGAGCAGACCTGGTGATTGACGGGATGGGCGGCGCAATTGAGCGTGGCGCCGTATTGTACGAGGGTGACCGCATCCTCGACATTGGTGGCGCCGGACACATTGGTGACGTTGCCGATGCGGAGTTGATCGAGACAACTGGGACAGTGCTGCCGGGTTTGGCTGACGTGCATGTTCACCTGCGGTCGCCCGGCACCCCCACCGAGGGTGGGATCCACCGGGATGAATTCTTGCACATGTCCTTCGCCGATCTGGCGTTACGGGCCTCGCATTACGCGCTGGCGACCCTTAAGTCGGGATTTACCATGGTCCGTGATGTCGGCGCGCCTGGAGGGGTCATCATCGACCTGCGCAAAGCCATCGACAGCGGCTACGTCACCGGCCCTCGTATCAAGGCGTCGGGTATGGGCCTCACCGTCACGGGTGGCCACATGGATCCGCCGGGCTGGGCTGAGCATGTCGAGATTAGCAATACCTTCTCCCCATGCAACGGCCCGATTGGCTTCCGGACCGGCGTGCGGGAGCAGCTCAAGCGAGGCGCGGACCTCATCAAACTCAACACCTGGGTGAGCTACCACAACAGCCCCACGCGCTTCTGGCGCAGGGAAATGACCGACGAAGAAATTGCGGCAGCTTGCGACGAAGCGCACGCGCAGGGCGTGCACGTCGCCGCCCACGTCTATGGCCCCGAAGGCGTCGCTGCATCGGTTCGTAACGGGGTCGACACCATCGAGCACGGACACTGGATTGATGAGCCCACCATAGAGCTGATGGTGAAGCACAACACCACCTTTGTCCCTACGCTGACCATTAATGACGTCCACGCCAATTACGCTCTGGACAACCCTGCGGTGTCAGAAAAGGGCAAGCGTTGGCATCGCGAGTCGAGCGCCGCTAAGTGGAAAACGCTGGAACGGGTGCGCGCCGCCGGCATCCGCGTGTGCACCGGCACTGACAGTGGCTTCCAGCTCGAAAACGGGAAATGGGGGGCCTACGAGCTCCAGCTTATGGTTCGTGGTGGCTACACCCCCATGGAGGCCATCATCGCCGCCACATCGTCCAGCGCCGACCTGCTCGAAATCGAAGCAGGGCGCCTGGCCAACGGCAAGTTGGCCGACTTCGTCATCGTCGACGGCAACCCCTTGGAGGACATCACGGTCCTCGGCAAGCACGACCGTCTACGCGTGTTTAAGGGCGGCGTAGAAATCCACTAGCGCCGATCAACAAGAGAGCCGCGGCAGCGGCCGGAAACTACCAGGGAGACTTCGAACAATCGGCGCCACACAGCGCCAAACAGGGGTCATCAATGACGTCATTCCAGAAACGCCTTACGCCAGCGCGACTTCTGCTCGCCGCCAGCGCGTTTGCTCTGGCCGCATCGCCCGCCTTTGCGGCTGGAGATCTGATCATCGCCGTGCCCGCAAGCATTGAGCCGGCAAACCTCGACTATCAGATCGACCCCTATACTACGACTATCCTCTTCGACAGCTTCATGACCGATCCCCTGGTGATCTTGGCGCCCAACGGCACCTATCAGCCGGCGCTGGCGACTGCCTGGGAAATATCGAAGGAAGCTACCACATACACCTTCACCTTGCGCCAGGATGTGATGTTCCAGGACGGCACGCCGTTCAACGCCGAGGCGGTCAAATTCAATTTCGATCGCATCCTTGCTCCGGAAACTGCTTCCGCCCAGCTCGCCAACAATGTCGGTCCTCTGAGCGCCGTCGAGGTCCTAGACGAATACACTGTGCGCTTCGTCTACGAAGAGCCATGGGTGACGTTTATGGACGTAGCACGCAAGGCCCCCATGTGGTCCCCGACTGCCATCGCCGCCTCAACCCTTCAGGACTTCGACAAGCAGCTGGTCGGCACGGGCCCCTTCATTCTCGATGAATGGGTGCCCAACGATCACATCCGCATGACCCGATGGAACGAGTACGGTGGATGGAATTCCATCATGCCCAAACCAGGCCCAGTATCGCTCGACTCCGTCACCATCCAATTCATCGGCGAGCCTGCCGTTCTCGGCAGCGTGGTTGATGCCGGCGAGGCGCACATCGCCTTCCAGATCCCGGCTCTATCTGTCTCTCAATATGCCGACCGCGATGACGTTGCCCTCTTCAACAAGGGCCAAGCGGGCACGGGGCTGTCCATGGTCATGAACGTGCGCAATCCGCCGCTCGACAATGTCGCGGTGCGCCAGGCGCTGCTGTATGCGCGCGACATGCCGCTGATCAATGACCTGCTTTACGATGGGCTCTATGAAGCCTCCGATGGTCCCCTGAACAATATCCATCGCTGCTTCTGGCCTGGCGCGATCGAGATGTACCCCCACAACACGGCCAAGGCGATGGAACTGCTCGAATCGGCCGGCTGGGTTGAGGGACCTGATGGCATTCGGGTGGCCCAAAGCGTCGAAGGCGTGGAAGACGGAAGCCCACTTTCTATCCGCTGGCAGGTTTTGCACCACCAGGAAATCGGCGAGGCGCTGCAGGCGCTCTATCGCGAAGTCGGGATCGACCTGCAGGTCGAGATCGTCCCCGGCCCCGTTCAGCTCGAACAGGTCCAGCAGCGCACCTTCCATATTATGTACGAACGGCTGCGCAACACCGATCCCAAGATCCTCGACGACATTTACAACCCCAAATACGACCAGCCGGGCGGCTGGGCTTGGACGGGCTACGACAATCCGGACCTGACCGCGCTGCTTGAGGAAGTTGCCGGCAATCCCGATGATGCAGCCCGATGCGAAGCGGCCAAGCAGGCGCAGGAGTTCATCATGACTGAAGCTCTCATGGTGCCTACGCTCAGTGACCCCTCATTCGTGGTGGCCAGCAGTGCCGTCGAAGGCTTCGAACTCGGGGCTGAAGGCACCTTCTTCTACCTGCACAACGTCACTCTTGATGACTAGTCCACGAGGGCGGGCGCTCGGCGCCCGCCGACCTAGATTCTTCGACAACGCATAGTCAGGCGGGCGTCCAATGGGCACCTACATCGTTGGCCGTATCGTGCAATTGTTGCCGGTCCTGGTCCTTATCTCCATCATCGTTTTTGCCATCATGCATCTGCTTCCCGGCGACCCGGCACTGCTGATGTTGGCTGGCGCCGAAGGCGGTGCCATAGGCCCGGAGCGCTTGGCTGAATTGCGTCAACAGATGGGCCTTAACGAGCCTCTGTTAACTCAATACTGGAACTTTCTATCAGGGGCTTTGACTGGCGATCTAGGGAATTCGCTGCGCCATCGCGAGCCCGTGCTCGATATGATTCTTGATCGCCTCGGCTCCACCATGGAGCTGGCCGTGGCGGGCATCGCCTGCTCGCTCGCGATCGGCGTGCCACTCGGCATCGTCGCCTCAGTGCGACAGGGCGGCTGGATCGATGCCTTCTGCATGACCCTGTCTTATCTCGGCGCCTCGGTGCCGGTCTATTGGCTGGCCCTGATGCTGGTCTTCATCTTTGCTTTCAATTTGGCCTGGTTTCCTTCCTCGGGCGGCGGCAGCCTCGATCGTCTCGTGCTGCCCGCGTTGTCCTTGGGTCTGATCAATGCCGGGCTCATTGCGCGGCTGGTCCGCTCGAGCATGATCGAGGTGCTGCGGGAGGACTATATGCGCACTGGTCGGGCCAAGGGCTTGCCGCCCAGGCTTCTGCTGTGGCGCCATGGGATCAAGAACGCCATGATCCCCGTCGTCACGATGGTGGGCCTGCAATTCGGCAATATGCTTGCAGGCACCGTCGTCACCGAAACCGTGTTCAGCCGCCCCGGCGTGGGTCGCATGGTCGTCAACGCTATTATCGCCAAGGACTATCCCTTGGTGCAAGGCTCGGTCCTCTTTCTCGCTGTGCTCTACGTATTGGTCAATCTGGCGGTTGACATCGCCTATGCCTGGCTCGACCCGAGGATCCATTATGGACGCTAGAGCCGAGTCTACCGCGATGGCGAATTCCGATACCATTTCCCTGCCGTGGCGCGACGCCTTCCAGCGCTTTCTTAGTGACGCCGGCGGCCGCATCGGCTTGGCTCTGATCCTCGCTTGGATCCTGATTGCGGTGTTTGCCCATCTCGTTTCCCCCTATGACCCAAATGTCCTGGTCGGCCGCGCGCGCCAGGCCCCATCGCCCGAGCACTGGTTCGGCACTGACATGCTGGGCCGCGACATGCTTAGCCGGGTACTTCATGGCTCCCGCGTTTCACTGATGCTTGGTGCCATCAGCGTTCTGTTCGGCATTGTCCCAGGCGTATCACTGGGCCTCGCCGCTGGCTACTTCGGCGGCTGGGTCGACGCCCTTATCTCGCGTTTCGTCGACGCGCTTTTGGCCTTCCCCAGCATCATCCTGGCCCTCATCATCATTGCCACGCTGGGCCCGGGCATTTTCAACGTCATGATCGCGGTCGGCATTTCCGCCGTCCCTGAATATGCGCGGTTGATGCGCGGCAGCGTGCTCGCCGTGAAGTCACAGCCTTATGTCGAAGCCGCTTGGTTGGTTGGCAACGGGCCGTTACGCATCATGGCGCGCCACATCTTCGTCAACGCTAATGCGCCGCTAGTCGTCTTCACCACCCTCCAGGTCGGCAACGCCATCTTGGTCGGAGCAGGGCTCTCCTTTCTCGGCCTGGGCGCCCAGCCGCCTACGGCGGAATGGGGGTTGATGTCGTCCGAAGGCCGGCAACTGCTGCAACGTGCCTGGTGGATTTCCGCTTTTCCCGGCCTCGCCATCCTTACGGTCGTAATCGGCTTCAACCTGCTGGGCGATGGTCTCCGCGCCGCGCTCGACCCAAAGATAAGGGCACGCTGATGGGCGCTCTGCTCGAAGTCGAAAATCTCAACGTCAGCTTTCCCACCGAGCGCGGAGTCATCGATGTGGTCCAGGGCGTCAGCTTCCGCCTCAGTCCCGGCGAAACGCTGGCGATCGTTGGTGAAAGCGGATCGGGCAAGTCTGTTTCCGCCCTGGCGCTGATGCGCCTCCTTGGCAAGGCCAGGGTCAGCGCCGACACCATGCGCTTTGCCGGCACTGATCTTCTCAGCGCAACTGAAGCGCAGCTGCGCGCCATTCGGGGCAAGGAGATCGCCATGATCTTCCAAGATCCCATGACCTCGCTTAATCCCGTGCTCACCGTCGGCCGGCAACTGACCGAGATGTTCGAGCTGCACATGGGCCTGTCGGCGGGCGCGGCTCGCAAGGAGGCCATAAATCTCCTCAAGCTGGTGGGAGTCCCTTCACCCCAAGAGCGGCTCAACGCCTACCCACACCATTTCTCCGGGGGCATGCGACAGCGCGTCATGATCGCCATGGCTGTCGCCTGCCGGCCGAAACTGCTGATCGCCGACGAGCCGACCACCGCCCTCGATGTCACCATCCAGGCGCAGATCCTCGACATCATCGCGGGACTACAGCGCGATTTCGGTATGGCCATCATCATGATCACCCATGATCTCGGCGTCGTCGCCGGCATCGCCGACCGTATGGCCGTCATGTACTCGGGGCGGGTGGTCGAACACGGGCTAACCGAGAACGTCTTTGCCGATCCGCGCATGCCCTATACCCGCGGCCTTCTTGGATCGGTGCCGCGTTTCGACCTCGACGACGCCGAGATGATCCCCATCCCGGGTACGCCCCCCGATCCCGCCAAACGGCCGCCTGGCTGCTGTTTTTCGCCCCGCTGCTCGGTGATGTTTGACCGGTGCCTGCGCGAGCAGCCTGCGCTTTTTGTAACTGGCGTCGATCGCGGCGCTGCCTGTTTCCTCGCTGCCCCTGCAGCGGCTTATGAAGGCGTGCCCTCATGATCCCTGTCCCCCTGCTCGAGCTGATCGATCTCAAGGTCCATTTCCCCGTTCATCGTGGCCTAGTCTTCCAGCGCCAGGTCGGCGCGATCAAGGCGGTCGATGGCATCTCGCTCAAGGTCCAAGCCGGATCCAGCCTGGGCCTCGTAGGAGAGAGCGGGTGCGGCAAGTCCACGCTGGGTCGCGCAGTCGTGGGGCTTACAAGGCAAACCTCCGGAGAGGTGATCTTCAAGGGACGCAACGTCGAGCAGTCCACCAAGGTCGAGCGTATACGCGATCGACGCCGCATCCAGATGGTCTTCCAAGACCCCTATGCGAGTCTTAATCCGCGCATGACCATCGGCGACATCATCGGTGAACCCATCCGGCTTCACTGCCTACGCCAGGGTAGCGCCGCAATCCAACAGCGGGTGCGCGAGCTGCTCGAGCTGGTCGAGCTCAACCCAGCCTACGCCGGGCGCTACCCCCAGGAATTCTCAGGCGGCCAGCGCCAGCGCGTCGGCATCGCCCGGGCTCTGGCCTGCGAGCCCGACCTCATCGTCTGCGACGAGCCGGTCTCGGCCCTTGATGTGTCCATCCAGGCCCAGATCGTGCGGCTGCTTAAGAACCTGCAGCGCGAGTTGGGGCTGACCTACATCTTCATCGCCCACGGTCTGGGCGTGGTGAAACACATCTCCGACGATGTCGCCGTCATGTATCTGGGCAAGATCGTCGAAAAAGCCGACCGGCGCCGCCTCTTCGCCTCACCTAACCACGCCTATACGCGTTCGCTCGTCAGCGCCGTCCCCGTGCCCGATCCCCGAGTCGAGCGAACCCGCACCCGCATCGTCCTCAATGGCGATCTCCCCAGTCCCATGAACCCACCGAGCGGTTGCCGCTTCCACTCGCGCTGCCCCGTGGCAATTGATCGCTGCCGCAGCGAGGAGCCGCCTCTGGTGGTGCGTGCCGACGGCCACGAAACCGCCTGCTGGCGCGCCCACGAACTCGACCGGATCATGCCAATGGGAGCGCAGCCCGTTGCAGCTTGATCAGGCTATCATAGTCGCCGTTTACCGGCCTGTGTTGCGATCACCCGGTCCAGCAGGGGTGGATCGAACTGCGTTGATGGCTCGCGAGGCCCTCGGTTGGCTAGCTCCCGGACCTGCTCCTGCGTCCCCGCTGCCGAATAATGCGCCACCAGCACACCATCATAGAGCCTCCCGAAAAGCTCCGGGTGCTCCCGTTCGAATTTCGCGACTTCTGCCGTGGCGGCAGCACGATCGAGACCGGCGATATCGCTCAGCAGCTGCGTCAGTTCTGGCCCAGCTACGGCGTCCAGAACACCGTCCATTGTATCGGCCTGACTGTTCGGGATCAGCAGCGAAATAAGGAAACGAAGGGTCTCGGTCGGTGTGTCGTTCTTCAGGTTCATGGTGTTGGCTCAGGGATTTAGGATGTGAATGATGGCCGATCTTGAGGCAGAGGTAGTGGTCATAGGTGCTGGTCCCACCGGCGCAGCGGCGGCGTGGCGCTTGGCGACTAAAGGCATCTCAGTGGTCATGCTTGAACGGGGACACTGGTTCGACTATAACGGTGTTGGTCGCGACAGCCCTGACTGGGAACGCAGGCGCAGCGCCGAACTCCACGCCAATCCTAACATCCGGCGCAGCCCGGACGACTATCCTGTCGATGATGCCGAAACACCCATCAAGCCGATGGTCGGTAATGGAGTTGGTGGAAGCTCGATCTTCTGGTCCGCCCACGTGCCTCGTTTCCGGCCCGAGGACTTCCGCATCAACACTCTTGATGGCGTAGGCGACGACTGGCCGATCAGCTATGCTGATCTCGCTGATTATTATGCGCTCAACGAAGCGCGCTGGGGTGTCGCGAGCTATCCCGGCGATCCCTCCGCACCCCCTCGCGGCGACCACGCCTTGACCCTGCCGACCATCGGCGCCCATGGGAGGCGCATCGCCCAGGTTTTCGATCGCTTTGGCTGGCACTGGTGGCCGGTCGATCTGGTCGTCGGGCGCGACGGCGATGCTCCGGAAAATGGTCACTGCACCCACATCGGCCCCTGCGATCTGGGCTGCCCCAGCCGGGTGCGCTCCGGCGCCGACCGGGCCTTTGTCGCCGATGCCCTGGCTGCTGGCGCTCGTCTGGTCACCGGCGCCCGCGTCCAGCGGCTCGAACACGACGTTGGCGGCCTGGTCACCGCGGCGGTCTGTAAGGGGGGCGGCGGCACCTTCAGGGTCACCGGAGACCGATTTATCGTCGCCGCCAACGGGATGGGCACACCGCGCCTCTTGTTGCTGTCTGGGTCCGGTCGTTTTCCCGATGGACTGGCAAATAGTTCTGGCCTCATAGGTCGCAACCTGATGCTCCATCCGTATGGACGGGTAGACGGCATTTTTGAGGAGCCCCTGGGGGCCTGGGTCAGCGGCGAAAAAGCTGGATTGATTTCCTTTGAGTTCTACGCCACCCGCCCCGAGAACGGCTTCAAGCGCGGCCTCAAGCTGCAGTTGACCGGGGGGCCAGGGCCTCTGGCCTTGGCTAAGGGCGCGGTCTACGGCACGCGCTTGCCGTGGGGTGATGCCCACCACGCCGCCTTTGAGGCACGATTCGACCACACCTGCGGGTTCACTGTCTGCGCCGAGGATCTGGCCGATCCAGAAAACCGCATCTCGCTCTCCCCAACGCTGGTGGACAGCGACGGGCTGCCGGCTCCAAAGATGATCTACACGCTTTCGCAAAACAGCCGAAACATTCTCGATTTCGGCATGGCTCGGGCCGACGAAGTGCTGCGTGCTGCAGGCGCGATCGAGACGGCCCATACCCCATTGCGCGCCGAAGCGGGCTTTCACCTGATGGGTACGGCGCGCATGGGCGCCGACCCGGAGCGTTCCGTTGTTGATGCCTATGGTCGCTGCCACGATGTGCCCAATCTCTTCATCGCGGACGCCAGCACCTTCGTTACCTCCGCCGCCATCAATCCCACGGCCACCGCGCAGGCTTTTGCTTTGCGCACCGCTGATCAAATCTTGGCAACCTGCGCCGCATAAACAACCCTCATTTTCCGAGAGCCTATGGACAGCATCTAAAATGTAGATTGTAATACAAAGATACAATGGTTTTCCTGTTGATGACACCTGCCAGGGAATAAAACAAGGTTCGACAATAGAAGGCGATGCCTGATGGCTGTGTGCTTGGGCATTGCGCAATATTGTCCAGCTTATGTTTGCTCCAAATGGAGATGTATATTGAAGCTGCTATTTGAAGCTGATGCGGTAATTGACGGAACTGGGTCGCCCCCCCTGGAAAAAGGTGCGGTGCTCGTTGAGCATGGCAAGGTGATTGCTGTTGGTCGACAAACTGACCTAGGGCTGCCGAACGGCGCAAGGCGCATCACCACCTCGCCCGGTTCGACGCTTCTGCCCGGCCTTATCGATTCCCATGTCCATCTGGCCTATTCAGGCAGCGAGGATATCAAGCGTCTCCGTGCCGACCGCATGGACGTGTCCTATCCCGCCGTTGCCCTGCGCGCGGCTGCCTATGCGCAATCATCGCTTGTGCACGGATTCACCGCGCTGCGGGACATGCATTCCCCCGGCGGCGCGATCATCGATCTGCGGAATGCCATCGCTCGGGGTGATGTGGTCGGCCCGCGGTTGGCGGCGCCGGGCAGAGGGCTCACAGTCAGCGGCGGCCACATGGACCTGCCGTTTTATGCCGATCATGTGACGCTCGAGAACTTCGCGCATGCGTGCGACGGGCCTGATGCCTTTCGTCGTGGCGTTAGGCTCGAAGCCAAGCGCGGCGCCGACTTCATCAAGCTCAACACCTGCGTCGGCTCCCGCAAGAAGCCGGGCATATACTGGCGTCCCGAAATGAACCCCGAGGAGATCCGGGCTGCCTGCGATGAAGCTCACGCACAGGGCCTCCTCGTTGCCGCCCACACCTCGGGGGGGCCGCCGCTGACAGCCACCGTCGAAAATGGCGTGGATTGTGTCGAGCACGCCCACTGGATCGACGACGATTGCATCGAGCTCATGGCTGAGCGCGGCACCTTCCTCGTCCCTACCTTGCTGGTCAACGAGCGCAATTTCGAAGTGGCCCTCGCGCCCGGGCAAGTAATTTCCGATTGGGCTCATGCCTCGCGCCAAGCCAAATGGATCTCGCTCGAAAAGGCCCGCAAGGCCGGCATAAAGGTCGGTGCCGGAACGGATGCCGGGTTCATGGTCCCCCATGGCACCATGCACTGGCGCGAACTGGCACTCCTCGTGCAGGGCGGCTTCACCGAGATGGAAGCGATCGTGGCGGCGACCGCCGTCAACGCCGAAATCATGGGCATCCACGCCGGCATTCTCACTGCAGGCCGCCACGCGGACATGCTGGTCGTCGCCGGCAATCCGCTCGCCGATATCAGCGTTCTGGCCGATGTCGAAAAACTCACCGTCTACAAGGACGGCTTCAAGGTAGCGGAGCGAGGGACTCTCCTCTCATCCATTCCAGCGGAGCTTGCCGCATGAAACTGATCCGCGCAAATAGGCTGATCGACGGCACCGGCGCCGCCCCGCTGGCCGGAGCCGCCGTGCTCATTGAAGGCGACCGTATCAAGGCAGTCGGCCGCGTCGCCGATATCGGCACACCAGAGGGGGCTGAAATCCTCGACGCTCCGCCCGGCGCCACACTCATGCCCGGCCTCGTCGATGTCCACGTACACCTGGCCTATAGCGGGGAGGTTGATCCCGACGCGTTCCGCGCCGAAAGTACCTCCATCCACTATCCGGCTATGGCCCTTCGCGCCGCGCGCTATGCCCGGGAATCCCTGGAATATGGCTACACTGCCCTGCGCGACATGCATGCGCCCGGGGGCGTTATCATCGATCTGCGCAACGCTATCAATAGCGGCTATCTCCAAGGCCCGCGGATCAAGGCCCCCGGCCTCGGGCTGACCGTCACCGGCGGTCACATGGATCAGCCCGGCTTTGCGGACTTCGTTGAATTTCGCGACATGAATGCGGCGTGCGACGGTCCGGACGGCTTCCGCAAGGGCGTGCGTTCCCAGGCCAAGCGCGGCGCAGATTTCATCAAGCTCAACCCCTGCGTCGGCTCGCGCCGTGACGAGCGCTTCTATCGCTTCGAGATGACAGTGGCCGAAATCACCGCCGCCTGCGAGGAGGCTCACGAGCAGGGTCTCATGGTCGGGGCGCACACCTCTGGCGGCCCGCCATTGACGGCCGCCATTGCCGCCGGCTGCGACACCGTCGAGCACGCCCACTGGATCGACAACGCCACTCTAGAAGTGATGGTGGAGCGCGGTACCTATCTGGTGCCGACTCTGGCGGTCAACGAGGCGTCCTCCACCTATATACTTGACCAACCCAATGCGTCCCCCAAGACGAGGCGCTGGGCAGAAGCTTCCGAAGAGGCTAAGTGGGAGCGCCTGACCCGCGCCAAAAAGCTCGGTGTTCGCGTCGCTGCCGGGTCCGATGCGGGCTTCTTCATGCCCCATGGCGTTGGCAATGGCCGCGAACTCGAGCTGCTGGTCAAGGGCGGCTATTCGCCGCTCGAAGCCATCCATTGCGCCACCGCCGTGGGCGCCGACCTCATGCAGATCGACGCCGGGCGCCTGCTGCCGGGCAAGCTCGCCGACATCCTCGTCGTCGCCGGCAATCCTCTCGATGACCTTTCCATCCTGCGCCGGCGTGAAAATCTCAGCGTCTATCTGGGCGGCAAGCCCATCGCCCGCCTGCTGGAAGTGGCCACCTAATGGAAGGCCCGCCGCCTCCAAATCCGCTCCGCAACCCCTGCCGATCTCCGCAAAGACCGCGAAGCGCGAGATCGGCGCCGAAGTCAACCTCTCAGCACCCCAGCGAAGGAACTCCGATGACGACCATGAAAACCCTGCTGCTTGCCGGCACCGTGGCGGCTTTGTTGCCCACGATGACTGCTCGCGCCACTCCGCCGGACGACACCCTGGTTGTGGGCCTGTCGACCGATGCCAATACCTTCGATCCGGCGCAGATCTCAGCGCGCGACAATTCCAACGTTGCTCGGCATATGTTCCGCACGCTGTATGAAGGCTTGCCGTCCGGGGACACCGCGCCGGATCTGGCCGTTTCCTATGTAATTTCCGATGATGGGCTTTCTTACACCTACACCTTGGCGGAGGGGCTTACCTGCGAGAATGGCGAGCCACTGACTGCCGAGGATGTCGCCTATTCATTTGAGCGCGCTGGGGACCCCGTCAACAAGTTCACCGGCAACACGCCTGGGTATATCTTTTCTTCAGTCGGGTTCAAATCGGCGGAGGCGGTGAGCGATCTTGAGGTCAAGGTGACGATCGGCCAAAAGAACCCGATAGCCTTTACCCTGCTCGCCGACGTGCTGATCCATTGCAAGGACAGCTACGAGGCCATGTCCATAGAGGAAGCTCTCGAAAAGCCGGTAGCTTCAGGCGACTATCGATTAGCTGCCTGGGACCGGGCATCGCAAATTGTGCTCGAGAAGTTCCGGGGGGAGGCGAATTTCGACAAGATTATCTATCGGATCATTCCTGAGGCCTCCACGCGCACCGCCGAGCTCATCGCCGGCAATGTCGATATCATTACGAATGTTTCGCCCGATCAGATCGATGCGGTGAACAGTTCCGGGGCTGCCGTGGTTCAAGCTGTGCAGGGAACGCGCCGGATCTATGTCGGGTTCAACCTGCGCGAAGACTTCGCCGAAGCGAGCGAAGGGGGAGCAGCCATCCAGAAAACAGATGTCCGCAAGGCTCTGCAATATGCGGTCGATGTGCCTTCGATCTGCACTCAGCTGCTCAATTTCGAATGCGAACGCGCTGATGGACTGGTAAATCCCCCGAACGACAACCAGAACCTAGAGCCTTACCCCTATGACCCCGACATGGCTGAAAAGCTGCTCGATGAGGCTGGTTACCCACGCGGGGAAGATGGGGTCCGATTCGAGATAACCCTCCAGGGTCCGCGCGGCCGCTATCTCAACGATGCCGATGTAATCCAGGCCATTGGGCAATATCTGACCGATGTGGGTGTGCAAACCGAGGTGGAGTTGATGGAGTTCGCCTCCGTGTACGTGCCTCTAATCCGCGAACACGATGCGGGGCCGCTGTTCTTTCTTGGCACCGGCGGCAATCTCTCGAGCGCGCTCAATGACATGACCGATCTGGCCACCGTTGAATCAGGTACCAACTATACCAGCTGGGCAAACCCGGATTGGTTTAGTGGCTGGGCCGAGATCGCCCAAACTAGTACGCCCGAAGAGCAACGCCCGATCATCGATCGCATGCTTGAAGTGTTCTACAACGACCCACCATGGCTGATGCTCTACTTCCAGCCCGACTTCTATGGCGTTGCTAACCGGATCAATTGGGAAGCTCGCCGCGATGAGCGGGTTTACCTTTGGGGCGCTACCCTGGCGTCCAACTAGGCCGACGGGTCGCTACCTCGGCAACGCCGGGGTAGCGTATCCCCCACCTTTCGGTCCATCGGCTTTCTGCTTTGTTGCACTCTGGCTAAAGGTCGCGAGCGACGAACCGGACAGGCAGCTTATAGGATTTTGATCGGGCAGGTTGAACGTCCGGAATGGGGCGATAACGGACTGACTGCTATTAGCGAGCGGCGGTCAGAACCTGACATTCGCCACCCACGGCATTGTCGTCGATCAAGCGATACAAGAAGCCCGGTAGACGCCTGCGAGTTGTCTTGATTGATACCACACCCTTTCCTTCGCAATCTGAGGATGCGCCACCATAGAAAGAAGGGCAGCCAAAGCTACCCTTCTCAGTTTGTGTGCAGGTGCGGCAAGCCTAGCGTTGTAGGCCTTTGATGATCGCATATGCCTGCATGGACAGGACGTCCGAGGCAGTATCGGTCACCCTGCCATCTTCACGCGCCTGCTTGAGCAGGTCGAGGTATTCGCGAAGGTGATGAACGGCAAGGGCGTGGAACTGGGCGTTCTGCGGGGCCTCCGCAGTATCGCCTTCAGCGACATTACGGTGGGCTGCATCGATCGCGGCCACAAGTTCTTCGCCGTCCACGATGTTGTAATAATCGGTGCTCAAGCGAAGGACGCCCGTGGATGAGAAGTCCAGGCGGTAGTGGCTGCGGTCGAGGCAATACGTGCCGCATTCCAGGCCCGTGCCGATGACCGAGGCGTTGGCTTCCGCAATCGTCTGCTGGCCATCTTCTGGGAGAACAAATCCAGCGTCAATATTGGCCTCCACGGCTGCGCGGACCTTTTCAACATAGGCCTCGTGCGTCGGATAGAGTTGGGTGAGTGTTTCGGTGGGGAAGGGCTCCCACACACCGATATTCCCGCATTCGAGGCCATCTGATCGAGCCGTAGGTACAGCCATATCAGCAAGCTGGATGCCCCCCATGGCGTTACCCCTTTCATCTCGTTCCACCCATTGCTCGGCGGGTGCCCATTTGGGGATTGGCCCAGACGGGAGCGGAGTGCCATTTTCGATGTTGGCCTTGAGGTGGTGAACGGCCGCATTAATAACATGGCTGATGGGGGTACGGGTGCGGGTCAGGCTTTCGCCGAGCGGGCCGGTCGGACCGCAGGCATCATTGCCGGTCAAGCCAATGCCGAGGTCGCGCAGCCTCACGCCGTTGCGCCCGACGCGTTGCAGAATATCGCCATGCGACGAGCCGGATACCCAGTAGGACTTGCGCAGCTCAGTTTCAGATTCCTCGAAAACGTCGTCGTACTCGCTCTCGCTAAGAACGCGGATTGCCGGGACCTTAAGGTCGTCGCGCAACGGCGAATTGTGGACTTGGAACAGAAAGCCGTCATAGATCGGAGCGCCAAGATGGAGGTAATTGGCATAGACGCTCATGCGCCGACCCGACTGTGACATGCCCACGCCAATCAGGTTCTTGACGTCGAGGCCCCCAAGAATCTCGCCGTTGTTTTTGAGGGCCGTGCCCACCTGCGCAAAAATGTCGTAGGCTGTTTGGCTGTCGAGGCAACACTCGTCGCTGCCGCCCGTGACATCCAGTTTGCCATAGCGTTCGGCGCTGAACTTCTTCAGGCCAAGCTCCTCATGCGAAATGCTGTTATCCTGCGCCGACAGGCCCACATAGACATAGCCGTCACGCAACAGATGCTGATGCGACTGCACCCAGAAATACTCGCCGTCGAACCCATCCGAGACGTTGAGCCACTCGACGACCACAGTGCCATTGAAATCAGCCGGGTCAACGGGACGCCGAACAACCATTCGGGTGTGATAAGGGATGCCCGTCTCGACTACCCTTGCATTCTCAGTGGGGAGGGTATCGGGCGTTCTATCGGGGGCGTCATAGGTGTTTCCTACCCCGCTGACGAAATATTCTTCTTCGCGATAACCTCGGCTTTCAAGAGCGATATCGGTCGAGAAAAAAATGTAATCGTTCGAAGGACTGTCGAGGCCTTCGCTCGCGAAGGGCCCGGTCACGGTCGGAACGACAACGCCAGCACCAGCTTGTTGGGCTATGGCGGAACTCGCCACTACCGAGGATGCAATTGCCGCTGCAGCCAACAAGGCATAGCGGGACCGTTGCCGCCACTTGGGCAGCCCGTAAGCGTAAGTCATTGATGTCTCCTCATGGTCGGCCTAATCCGGCCAACTCCCGTTTGACCCTCATGGGGCCCACATGCATCAGGCTCGGCGACGAGGCTGTTTACATGACGCTCAGTTCTGATGATTGACAACGGGCCCGATCAAGTTCCTCCGACGGTCTCGTTGCTCTCTCATTTGAACGGCTCGCGACCAGCAGTAGAAATGGTAGCGCGTCCACAAGTCAACGAGGCACGCCTTCCGGGCGCGCCATTTGGTTAGCCCGCTCTCACATTCGATACCCTCCCGCTCCAGTCGGGGTCTTATGCTGCAGGGGCGTGAAAGTGAGCTGGCTTGCCAGTGATTGCAGGTCAGTAAAGCAAGCTGACGCACCAAGATTGTTCGTTGAAGGAGGAGCGCGTGAACTTACGTCGCATTCTGTTGCTGTCGTCGTGCCTGGTCGGTCTTGCCCCCGTGGCAGCCTTCGCGGCGGACGGAGTTTTCCAAGTAGGCGCGGCCAAGGTGGACATTTCTCCGCCTGACGAGCTTTATCCCATCGCGCAGGGTCGCAGCTTCTTTGACCCGGTCAAAATGGAAAATGTCCAGTTGCCCTGGACCGGCACCCATGACCCGGTTTATGCGCGCGCCATGGTGATCAACAATGGCGAAACCGAAGTTGCCATGGTTACCATGGATGTCGGCGGCGTGCCCGTAGCGGCTGATCTGACCGCAATGATTGCCGAAAAAACCGGCATTGCACCTGAAGGTATCTGGCTAGCGGCAACCCATAATCACAGCATGCCCTCAGTAGGGCGCGCGCCCGGTGGGATAGCCGATCAGGCGTCCGACCCCGCTTCCAAGGCAATGCTGGACAAGATCCTTGCAGGAGCCGTTGAGGCGGTGGTGCAGGCCAAGGCGGACCTGCAGGATGCCCGCATGGGCCACGGAGCCGGCCAAGCCTATGTGAATGTGAACCGGGACGAGTTCATCGATGATCGCTATGTGATCGGCTATAACCCGGAAGGCCCGTCCAACAAGCGTGTGGATGTGCTCAAGTTCGAGTCTGTGGAGACCGGCGAGCCGATTGCTTTCCTGGTGAACTATGCCGTGCACAGTGTGGTCATGCTGACCGCAGTGACCAAGGATGGTGGCTCGGAAGTTACCAGCGATCTAGCCGGCTGGACCTCCAATTTCGTGGAGACCCACTACGACGACAAGCCTGTAGCTTTGTGGACAATGGGCGCCGCGGGCGACCAGAATCCGCTGTTTATGGCCCTTTACAACCAGTCCAATGAGGGCCGGGTCAAACCGGGCAGCACCGATCTGGGCACAGGTGGCTGGGCCCTGCTGCATGCCCAAAGCGCGCGGCTGGCCGAAGAAGTGATCCGCGTTTCCGAGAAGACCGAAGCCGATACCACTGAAGTTGCCATCGGAGCGGGCGTGGCTACCGCCGTCTGCCCGGGCGGCAAGGTGATCATGGATCCCAAGACCGCTGCGGTGACCAATGAGGATGCTCCGGATGTCGAGTTGCGGCTGCAGGCCATCACCCTCAACGACGTTGCGCTCACCGGGGTAAACGGCGAGGTCAACACGGTGATCGGCGACCGGTTCATGGAACAGTCTCCGGCCCAAGAGACGATCCTGATCACGCATACTGCTGGATCGATCGGCTATATCCCAGATGACGAGAGTTACCCGAAAACGACGTTTGAGGTCACGAGCTCCCGCATGAAGCCCGGTTGTGCCGAGCCGGCGATCATCGAAGGCTTGGCCCAGCTGATTACGTCCGTATCGTCGAAGCCCTGAATCCCCGGGAGCGGGCAACCCGCTCCCGTTCGTCTTGCAGGCGAGCACAATGGACTCCGGGAAGATCATTAAAGTCAGCTGCGCGCCGTCAGGCGGCATAGTGGCACCCCCTCAGCCTCGGTTCCGTTCGGCGCGGCTCCGCTGCACGCAAGCTTGAAAACCTCGTGGCAACCGCATGGATGAGGGACAAGAAAGGGACCAGATCGGCATGGTTCATTGTTTATCCCCTCGGGCTAGCCAAGATTATCTGGAGCTCACCATCGAGTCCAAGAACCTTGGCGTTGTGGGACAAATCCCGTTTCTGGAGCGCTTGTCGGTGCTCACGGCAGTAGGTTCCCCCGGCGCTGCCATCGTGTATGCCCAGGCCGTACTGGAACATGCCCAGTGGGTTGGCGGGCCCCCACTGCTCGGGGGAGGAGTCTTATGCAGTCCGCTTTCGTCCAAGCTCAGTTTCCCAGGTCGCGCCGGATGCGTGTTCGAAGTCTTGGAAGGGAAACTTGCCCCATGGGTCATCAGAACCGCTGACGAAGACATTTTCCCCTCGATACCCAGTGCTCGGCACAAGGAAAATTCTGCTGAACGCCTGGATGTGTTTCTGGGCTGGAGTTATTGCGGATCACAGCAGTCCGGTCGCCTCGACCTGCCCTTGCTGGTTGCCCTCTGGAACGACGAGAAGTTTCGCGGCGTAGTTGCGGAGGCCCTGCAGTATTGTGGGGACCGCCACCACAGGTATCGGTGGCGCTTGCTGGCGTAAGGCCCCAATCGTTCGGGCTTGCGCGTCTGAATAGGTGAACCAGCTGGGTGCAAGCCCGGCGAGCTGGATATGCCCGCCCCCGCCGCTCTCAACAGTGCCCGAGCCTGACAGAGATAATCCAAACAGCAGCCGCTCAGGCGTAGATTTCCATCACCCCATTATAGATCGAGACCAAGCCGACTACGCCAATGACGAAGCGTGTGTAGCGCTGGAAATGGGCCTCGCTCATCCATTCGAGGATGAACTTGCTGAGGAAGGTTCCAAGGATTGGAAATATCAGGGCTACGGCGAGAAGTTCCGGACCCAGCGCGACCGACATGCCCGACAGCGCCAGAAAGTAGGCCGTTTTGGTCAGGTTGCCGATGAGCTGGCAGCCGGCCTTGGTTGCTACGATCGTTTTGCGGTCAAAGCCGGTGCGGATAAAGAACGAATCCACCAAGGGTCCGGCAACGCCAGCGACCAGGGTCACCGCCATGCTCGCAAAGCCGCAGAGCAGTCCGCCCGCCGGCCGGTCGGCCTGGGGCACCCAGCGCTTGGGCAACGCCATGGCAAGAAATGGTGCCAGCCCCAACATGATCAGCACCACGGCACGATTGGGTTCGAAGCGGAACAAGCTGAAGATTGCCACGGAGGCGAGGGTGCCTCCGGCGAAGTAGCCCACGATGCGCCAGCGTGTGAACCGGCGCCAGGTGACGACCCGCCAAAGATTGCCGGTCGCCTGCGCCAATCCGTGCAGCGCCATAGCGGTGGCGACGTCGAGCCCCATGGCAAGAAGCACAAGCAGGAGCACCATGCCGCCCGCCATGCCGAACACGCCCGACATGAACGAGGTCAGCGTTATAACAGCCGCGAGTCCAAGCGCGAGCATCGCGCCGGTGCCTAGCCGAGATAAACCGGGTCAGGGCGGGAGAAGTAGCAAAGCAGGGTGTGGGTGGCCAGTGCGTAGTTCTTGCCGTTCAGTGCGGCATGGGCAACGCCAGGCAGGATGATCAATTGCTTGTCGGGGTTGGGCAAGCGGGTGAAGAACGCGAGGACGTCGTCCTCGGAAGCGATGCCGTCCCACTCCCCACGCATGATCATCACCGGCACCGCGATGGTTGCTGGATCCATCACCGGCAACTTGGTGCACATATCGATATAGGTGCCGTTGGGAATGGAAGTATCCAGTTCAAGAACTGCGTCCGCAAATGCCTCAACAACCACTTCATCTGCGCTGCCGGGATGGTCCCGGTTGAAAATCGAAACGAGGCTTGCCCGATCAATAGGGCGGCGCAGCGAGGTGGTGAGTTCAGGCAGGCGCTTGCGCCGCTGTTCGAGGGTCGGGCTGCCCTCGCCGGTCCACACCACCGCGTCCATCGCCAGGCGGCCAACCAAAGCGGGGTCGCGCGCGACATAGACGGCCGCCCGCAGGGCGCCGGCCGACCCGCCATACACGTGGATATTGGTGTCCCCGGTCATCTCATTGATGAACTTCATCACCACTGCCAAGTCATCGGCGCCGTCGGCAATGTCGAAGAGCCGGTCGCGGTGCTTGGATGATTTCCCGTAGCCTTCACAGTCGAAGGTCCACGCGTTCCAGCCTTGCGCCGCAAGGCTTTCCATCAATGAATACTGCATACCTCCCCCAACGATCAGGTCAAAGCATGGCAGAGAGGCCTGCGAAGAGCCGTGCACGAGCACGATGTTGCCACGTGCCGCCTTGGCATCGGCGGGACCTTTGCGCCTGGCGAAAAGCTGGACGCCCTCGGCCTTCTCCAGAGAGAAATCCTGCTGCTCAATATTGCCCACGGTTTGCACTCCAATAGACCAATGGTGCGATTGGTACAAAGCCCAAACGCCTGTTGACAGGCTGATTAGCAGATTTCATTGTAGGCGCAAGCACACCAATATAAAAATTGGTCCGCCCATAACTGGCCAAGCCCCTGGAGGAGTTCATGACCAACTTCAAGATTAATCGCCGAAATATGCTGATCGGGATGGGGGGCGCGATGGCGCTTGGCGCCATCCGGCCAGCCTTTGCGCAGGACAATTATCCCTCAAGCCGGTTCAATGTCATTGTGCCGACCGGGCAGGGTGGCAATGCCGACATGATGGTGCGTGCCTTCGCCAATTCATGGTCGCCCATGCTGAACAACCAGTCCTTCGAGTTCGAGTACCACCCCGCCGCCAGCGGGCAGGTCGGTTACGAGCTGTTCATCAACCAGCGGGCTCATGACGGCTACAACATGCTGTTTGGCAACATGGGTCCTGAGATGATCATGTATGTCACCCAAAATCCTGGCTACAAGTTCCCTGAAGACTACACGTATTTCTGCGGTGTAGACGTGGATGACTGCGGCATTTACACCCGCCGCGACAGCCGCTTTCAGACCCTTGAAGACGTGATCGAAGAGGCGCGCAAGGCTCCGATCAACATCTCGATGACGCGGATGGCCCATCCGGGCGCCCTTGGGCTGCTTGCCTTGGCCGAAGAAACCGGGGCGCAGTTCAACCTGATCCCGTACGGTGGCGGGAACCCGGCCCTGACGGCTGTGGTCAATGGCGAAGTCGAGCTGGGTGGCGGCGGCATCTCGGGCGTGCCCAACGAAGCCAATGGCGCGCTGCGGGTTCTTACGGTGTTCAATCGGACCAAGAACCAGCTCGCGCACATGAACGAGAACGCGCCGCTGGTGAACGAGGTGCTGGGCACGGATCTGCCGGACTTCTACACGACGCGGTCCTTTGCCATGCACAATGACTGGATCGAGGCTAATCCCGAAAATTTCGAGATGCTCAAGACCACTGCAGCCAAGGTGTTCGCGGAGCCCAGCTTCGAGGAAGGCATCAAGAAAACAACCCAGCCCTGGGACGCGATGCGTTATCTCGATCAGGAAGGCTGCATGGCCTACGCCAGGGGTATCGCCGAGGTCGCGGAGCGCTTCAAGGCTCAGATCACGGCAGCCAGCTGACGACCATGACGGATAGGTCCCCCAATCAAGCCCCGGCCGATGGCCGGGGTGACAACGAATCCGCCTTGGCGAACCTGATCATACCCGCACTTGCGGCAGGATTGACGGCCTACTACATGATTTCGACGGTGGGGCTGACCTGGGAAGCACGTAGCACCGGCTGGTTGATTGGCTCGGTTCTGCTGCTGTTTTGCGCCCTTCAGGTGCTGCTGACGCTTCGTCAGGCGGTGGCTGGCAGGATCAGCTTTGGCTTTGGCGACCTGTTCGAGAATTCCCAGAACAACCGGCGCCGCCTGGCCCTGCTGCTCGCAGTGACCGTCTTCACCGCCCTGCTACCGTTCACCGGAACCACGCTTGGCCTGGCCCTGGTGCTTTGTGCCGGCATGCTGATCATGGGTGTGCGTAACATCTGGCAACTGGCGGGTATTTCCCTGGCGACTGCCAGCTTCGTTTTCATCCTGCTGATCTGGCTGGCCGGGAGCCGGCTGCCGCAGGGTGCGCTTGAGCACGCCCTGTTGTCGATCCTGCCCTAACAAGAGCAAAAGCCATGGAATTCCCTTTCGCTCTCGTGGGCGATCTCTTTATGCAGAACCTGGGTCTGTGGTGGATCATTCTGCCCGCGACCCTTATCGGCATTGTGGTCGGTATCCTGCCCGGGTTTGGCGCGCAGAACACCTTGATGATGCTGCTGCCGCTCACGCTGAGCATGGACGTCACATCGGCCTTGGCTTTCATGATCGCGCTGTACTGCGCCACCCAACTGGGGGGCGGCGTGCCGGCGATCCTGTTCAACATGCCCGGGGAAGGGGGGGCCGCGGCAACTGCCATCGACGGCTATCCGATGACGCGGAAGGGCAAGGCCCAGCAGGCTTTGGTGCTGTGCTTTTCCTCTTCGGTCCTTGCAGGCCTGATCACCACCGCAGTCACCATCGCGACGCTGCCGCTGTTGGCCCAGCTCAGCTACGTGATCCGCAGCGTCGAGATGATCGCCTTCATGGTACTCGGACTGACCCTGATCGCGGCGATTGCCTCGCGCGACATGCTCAAGGGCTTGATCGCCGGCTTCATGGGCCTGATGATCGGCTCGATAGGGGCCGATCCCATCTTCGGCACGCCGCGTGCGACCTTTGGCTTCGCCCAGCTTTATGACGGCGTTCCTCTGATTGCCGCCCTGATCGGTTTGTTCGGCATCTCCGAGGCATTGGTGATGCTCGAAGAAGATTCCGTCGTGCACAAGAAGGACCAGTCAACGGCTCGTCGCGCGAGCTGGCTCGATACCTTCGATGGCCTACGCCTCACGGTGAAATACTGGTGGCAGATCGTCTGGACCTCGTTGATTGGTCTGATTATCGGCATTCTGCCCGGTGCCGGGGCCACCGTTGCGGCCTTCATCGCCTATCATTACTCCAAGCTCTTCTCCAAGACTCCGGACGAATACGGCAAGGGACACCCTTGCGGGGTCATCGCACCAGAATCCGCCAATAATGGCGTGACCTCCGGCACGCTGGTTCCCGTCATGGCCCTGGGTATCCCCGGCGGCGCAACCGGCGCCGTGATGATGATCGTACTGGCTTATAATGGGGTTATCTTCGGGCCCCGTTTGTTCACCGACAATCCCGAAATCGCCTATGGCGTCTTTGTGCAGATGTTCGTGGCCTATCTGCTGATGCTGATCCTGATCGTGCCGCTGGCGCGATATATGAGCCGGGTGGTGTGGATACCTACGCGCTTTTTGGTGCCACTCATCCTGTCGATGATCGCCGTCGCCGCGTTCTCCGAGCGCGAATACATCTTCGATATCGGCGTGGCGCTTGTGTTCGGCGTAATCGGCTACATCGCCCGCAAAACCAATTATGAAGTCACCGCCATGCTGATCGGCGTACTGATGGGGCCACTATTCGAGTCCTATCTGCTGCGCTCTCTTCGAGTCGGTCAGGGCGACCCGATGATCCTGTTCTCGTCGCCAATTGGCAACGTGATCTGGCTCATGGCTCTCGCTTCGGCAGTGTTCCCCTTTATTCGTGCCCGCCGGAAAAATGGTGTGCTGGCGCAGGCAGCAATGGCAGGCAATGATGACTAAGTTTCGCACCGACATGCCCGTGGTCCACACCAATGCCGGACAGGTGAAGGGGTTTGAGAACCACGGCGTTCACACGTTTCTGGGCCTTGCCTATGGAGCGGACACTTCTGGTCGGGGGCGTTTCATGCCTCCACGCCCGGCCGCACCGTGGACGGGGGTTCGGCTGGCGTACTGCCATGGCGATATCGCACCCCAGGCGCCGCGACGGCCAAGCTCGCCCGACGATAGCGCCTTCATGGAAGATGCTTTGCTCAATGGGCTGCAGGCTGGCACCCAATCCGAAGACTGTCTGCGCCTCAACATTTGGACCCCAGGGCTCGATACTGCCCGCCGGCCTGTGCTTGTCTGGTTGCATGGGGGGCACTACTCCCTGGGCTCCGGCCACGACCTGGCGGCGTATGAGGGCAGCAATCTTGCACGCCGCGGCGATGTCGTCGTGGTTTCGCTCAATCACCGGCTCAATGTCCTCGGACACCTGAACCTCAGTGGCTTTGGGGACGAGTTCGGCTCTTCAGCCAATGTAGGGATGCTGGACATCGTGCTGGCGCTGCAATGGGTGCGCGACAACATTGCCGCCTTCGGCGGCGACCCCGACTGCGTCACCATTTTTGGACAATCGGGCGGTGGCGGCAAAGTCACGACACTGATGGCGATGCCTGCGGCCAAGGGGTTGTTCCACCGCGCCATCGTCCAAAGCAATTGCGCCCTGCGCCAAATGGATGTCGCGACCTCGCTCTCGCTGACTGCTGCCGTGCTGGACGAACTCGGCATGCCCCAAGCCGGTGCAAGCCAATTGCAGGAAGTGCCCTATGCTCAATTGAGTCGCGCTGAACTCGCTGCAGTCGCGAGGCTCTCGCCGCCGTCCAATCCGGCCCGTCGCAATCGACGGATTCGTTGGGAGCCGGTGGTTGACGGAAATGTCCTTCCGCGCCATGGCGGCTGGCCGGATGCCCCTGCCATCAGCGCTTCGGTGCCGATGCTGGTGGGAACCACGCTTAACGAGTTTACTCACGCCATCGGCCAGCCTGATTTGGAACAGCTCAGTTTCGAGCAAGTGGCAGCCGACTTCGCCCTCTCGTTCGGGTCTTCGGCCGCAGCGGTACTCACGACATTCCGGGACCGCTATCCCGCCGATCGGCCCTTCGACATCATGTCGCGCGCTTATTCGGCGACCATCCGGCAATGCGCCGTTGAGCACGCGCAGAGCAAGGCAGCTCTTGGCGCAGCCCCCGCTTGGCTATATTGGTTTTGCTGGCAAACGCCGCTGCTGGACGGACGCCCCAGAGCCTACCATAATGCCGAATTGCCGTTTGTCTTCAACAATGTCGAGCGCTGCAGCCACGGCACGGGGGGTGGCCAAGAGGCCGTCAGGCTGGGTGAAATCGTAGCCGACGCCTGGATCGCTTTTGCCCGGCATGGCAATCCTGAACATCCCGGATTGCCGGCCTGGCCCTGCGTAACACCGGATGGGGCACAAACCATGATCCTTGATGCGCCTTCGCGCTTTGAAACCAATCCGGACCATGACGAGCGCATGGTTGCAGGAGCAGCTTGACGGTCACCATAGTGAGCAATCGGATCGCCGCGACGCAGCAGATGAAGGAGTGGCTCTCGAGCGGGCAGTGGCCGTTGAACAGCCGTGTGCCGCCTGAGCGGGAACTTGCCGAGCAACTGGGCATCTCGCGGGGTGCGCTGCGCCAGGCGCTCGGCGAGCTGGAAGCGGAGGGCTATATCTGGCGCCATGTGGGTAAAGGCACCTTTGTTGGCGCGCGCCCCGAGGACGCCGGGGAAAGTACTTCCGCATTGGCGGCGCGCACCAGCCCGACCGATGTGATGACCGCACGGCTCATCATGGAGCCGAGCGCGGCGCGCTTCGCCGCGCTCAATGCATCCTCTTCCCAGATCAACGAGATGCATCGATGCCTCAAGCGAACCGAGGCCGCCAAGACCTTTCAGGAATATGCCTTCTGGGACGGCAAGTTGCACATCGTTATCGCCCAAGCCACGCGCAATGTGCCTCTCACCCATTTCCTCGAAACCCTGCACAATGTCCGTCACGTGGCCTTCTGGGGACGGCTCAAGGACAAGCAGCCCCCATCGCCGTCCAACCCCAGTCTTGAAGAACACCGGCGGATCGTCGACGCGATTGAGCAGCAGGAACCCGAAGCGGCCGAGCAATTCATGCTTGGCCATCTGCAACGGGTCCAACGTGGAATGCTTGGGCAAATTCTAGAGACGTAAACTCTGGTCCGTTTCGGGCCAAGCCCGACCGGTCGCAGGGGAGAGACCGAGAGGGGATTTTCGATGACCGCCAGATTGAACACCTGCTTCAGATCGACGGGCCGAGGCCCGGACATCAACATACGGCATCTGCGGGCGTTCGATGCGGCGGCAAGGCTGGAAAGTCTCAATCAGGCCAGCGAAGCCGTCCACATGTCGCAGTCGAGCGTCGTTTATGCGGTCAACCGGGTCGAGCAGATGTTTGGTACCCCGCTATTGCAGAGGGGCTCCAGTGGAAGCCGAGTGACCCCGGCGGGCGAACTGGTGAGCCGACGACTGTCGGCGTTCTTCAGGTTGTTTGAAGCGGCGGTCGCGGCAACCCTGATGCAGGCGCAATTGAGCAAGGAGCATGAATGCGTTCGCCTCACTGGAGCATTAACCTGGCAGCACATGCTCGCCGTTGTCGGGATCGCCAGGCTCACCCAGGCGCGTTTAGTGGCAACCGCGTTAGGGGTATCCGCCAGCGCCATTCTGACGAGGCTGCGGGATACCGAAAGACTGTTCGGTTGCGTTCTATTCGAGCGCAGAGACAACCAGATTCTCCTCAAACCTGCCGGCCAGGTCTTGGCTGAGGGGCTTAGTCAGGCTCTCCGGGAGCTGGACTATGCGATGGATGATCTTGCGGCTCATGTCGAGACAGCGCGCCCGACCATTGCCATAGGCTGCCTCGGTTTTGCGCGCTTGGTCTTGATCCCTTTGGCAATCTCGAACTCCCCTGCCAAAGAGAGCTCGTTGGTGCTGAGAGTTATCGACGACACCTTTCCCGTGATGGCAGCCAAGTTGCGGGCGGGAGAGTTGGACTATCTAATCTGCACCAAGAAAGCTGGCGTGGATACGCGGGGCCTGGAAGCAGAAAACCTCTTTCAAACCCGCTTTGCCGTAGCGTGCCGCCGCAGCCATCCACTCGCCACTGCCCGTCGCGTTTTGGTCGAGGACCTGGCCAGGTTTGAGTGGATTCTGCCACTTCCTCAAACGCCGCTGCGGCTCGCCTGCGACGAGGTTTTCAAGGATACCGGTCTTCCTAACGGAATTTCGGTCGAAACCCGCTCGGCCGCGCTCTCTTTTGCCATGCTGCGCTCGAGCGATCGGTTGATGATCGTCTCGGAGCACGAGATGCAAGCTGGCGGAAACGGCACCGACCTCGTTGCCCTGCCGTTTTCCTTGCCTATCCCTCCACGCGAGGTGGTCATCTACCGGAGAGAGGCATTCTTTGCACCGCCTCATCATGCCCGTTTTCTCGATCATCTCAGGGCAGTGGCGGCAACCCTGTCGTTGCCGGGATGCTCGGCTGGCGATGCCTCAGCAGCGTAACATCGTTAGGGTTTCGCGGCAGCTTCTAGCGTGGATCACGCGGGTCGCACGCCGCCAGAAGCTACTGGGGATGCGGCCACGCCAAGGGCGCGACCGCATCTTTCTTTAGTTCGTCAGGGCAGACTGCTCGATTCCGCTCAGCTCAAAGACGCGCATGCGGTTTACCTCGTCGCGCGAGGGATAAGGCGTTTCGGTCACCGAATAAGCGTAGCCGGCATTGAAGCGCGTGAAATTCGGCGCCCCGTCGGGCTGCACCCATTCGGGTAAACCTTCGCCATTTGGGTTGCCCGTTTTTACGAAGTTGGCCAGATAGGTGGAGATCGTCTCGCCCATCCGCCTGTCCGCGTCGGTCCAATGGCGCTGGCCATGCCAGTCGCGCATGGAGTTGAAGAAGTACCACAGATCGGACGAGTGGTAGGCACCGTAGAACTCCGAGTTCCGGCCCGGAGGGCTGTGGTTGAAGTAGAAGGCGTAGACATTGCTGACTTGGTTGTTGGCCTTGACATACTCAGCCGAAATCAACGCCTTCTGGAACTCGAGGTCAGCACTGGCTCGCAGTGTCATACGATAGGCATCCTGTGGGTCCGAAGGCTGGTAGACCTCCTTCCAGTCCTCGTTGCCATAAAGGTCCGTCATGGTCTTGGCGAATTCTTCGTCCGACATGGTCTTGTCAGGGCCGCCCCATTGCGACGTCCGCTCGTCCGACGCCCCACCGATCATCAGATCAATGCCGTCCAAGGCTCCTGGCTGCAGCAGATCAACCGACTCCGTGGTCAGCGAATAGCCGTCGATGATGTACTCGCCCACCTTCTTGTCGAGCGCCATGTAAAGGATGTCATCCCCGACGCTATTTTGCATGAAGTCATCGGTCGGCAGGGCCCGAAGCTCGTCCAGGCTCATGGGCTTGCCGAAGATTTCCTCGATGGCGGCAGCGTTATCGGCTTGAGCGTCTTCGAGCGATTTAAACTCCATTGGCAGGATGCCGCCAAAGCCGCTCTGTACCACGGCGCGCTGGAACAGGCCCTTTGCCAGCGGGCTTCTCAGCAGGGTGATGGTGTTACGCCCTCCGGCGGACTGCCCCCCAATGGTCACGCTGGCGGGATCACCGCCGAAATTAGAGATGTTGTCCTTCACCCATTGCAGGGACGCGACGAGGTCGAGCAGAGCATAATTGCCCGAGGCCCCTTCCGGACCCTCTTGGCTCAGTCCGTCCAAGGCCAGGAATCCCATTGGACCGACGCGATACTGGACCTGAACGACGATGATGCCTTGTTCTGCCAGCTTGGACGCCCAGAACTCGATCTCGGAAGCATAGCCGTGATCGTTGCCGCCACCATGGATCCAGACATAAACCGGCAGCTTTTCATCCGCGCTTTTGGCGGGCGTATAAAGATTCAGCGCGAGGGAGTTCTCGCTTGCTGGCGGTAGGAAGGCCCGGTCGTAGTAGAACTCGTCGCCCCAGAACTGGCCAACGGGATTAAGGTTGATGTCCTGCACTACCTGGTCAGGCCACCGGTCCATGACCTTGACGCCCTCCCAGGGTTCAACCGGCTGCGGGCCGCGCCAGCGATTGGCGCCCGATGTAGGAGCCGCAAACGGAATTCCCTTGAACAGTTGCACGCCCGCAATGTCAGTTGGAACACCTTGGGCTTTGCCGCCGACAACCTCGACAACGTCGATCGGAGCCGCGAAAGCGACAGGCAGGGTCACCATGAGCCCGCTCAACAGCACTGTTCCGGCGAGCAAGTTCCCCAATAGGGGCCGTCGGCCCATTTTATTTACACTCGAATGCATTGAGTCCTCCCTTGAGATGCTTTCAAACAGCATACCTCCAGGTTTCCGATCTAGCGCGGGCCTCGTCGGCGGGATGCTGTCGTGCACTGCCGATCAGACCGCACACCTGGTCAACTGGATGGGCACTTGCCCTGTCTTTATGCAGGCAAGTATGGAACCGGTAGATTTGCTGCTCGAAAATGATCAGACGCCGGATGCTAACGCGGTATCGTTGGGCCGCGTTATTCAATCAGACTGTAAGGCTATCGAATGTGGAGTAAAGTGCGACTTTGGGGCCGTGAGCAGACAGGCCGCTTTCGGGACACCAGCGTAGCAAGCGGCCGTTGACGATGGACCATTAAGTACTGGTTGCCCTGGCAACACCACGCAAGCCCCAGTGTTGCGTTGGTCTGATGACCACGCCGCGCCTTCGCAATCGTCAGGCCCTAACGGTTGCCGAAGGGGCGCCAGGAATCTTCAATCGTCGGTTTAGATGACAAGAATTGATGCCACCTCCTAGCTGGTACCGAACATTGAGTTCGGAATCAGCAATGCGATCTGTGGGAAGATGATGATCAGTATCAGAGCGACGATCATGGCAACCAGGAAGGGCATGACGCCCCGGTAGATGGTCATCAACGGCACTTCGGGGACTACGCTCCTCACCACGAAGACATTGAGGCCCACCGGCGGGGCAATCAGCCCCATCTGGACTACGATGACGAGGACGACACCGAACCAGATCGGGTCAAAGCCCAGGCCCACGATGATGGGAAAAACAATCGGAATGGTCAGCACGATCATCGCCAGTTCGTCCATGAACATGCCCAGCAGGACATAGATTAAGAGGATGACGAACAGGGTTTCGTAGGCACCAAGCCCCATCGAGCTCAGGCCCCCGCCCAGTGTCTGGGGAATTCCGGTCATGGCCATGAACGGGTTGAGCACATTGGCGCTGATGACGATGAAATAGAGCATCGCCGACGTCTTGAGCGTTTCGAGAGCAGCGCCCTTGAACCCTGCCCAGCTCAGCCGGCGCCGCAAAAGGGCCAATACGATAACGAGCGCAGCGCCGATCCCCGAGGCTTCGACGGGCGTAAAGGCGCCGATGTAGATGCCTCCGATGGAGATGACGATGATGGCGATCAGCGGCACGGAGTCGATGAGCGTGATGAGCTTTTGCCGAAGCGGCATTTTCTCGCCGCGCGGGCCGGATGCAGGATTGAAAAGCACCACGAGCCAGACCGTTGCGACGAACAGACCGGTCATCAGCAGGCCGGGCAGAACGCCCGCCATGAACAGGCGTCCAATCGATTCCTCGGTAAGGATGGCGTAGAGGACGAAGGCGGTCGAAGGGGGGATGAGAAAGCCGAGTGTACCGCCGGCCGCAACGGAACCGGCCGCGAGGCCATCAGCATAGCCGAGCCGCCGCATCTCCGGCATTGCGACCTTGCCGATCGTCACGGCGGTGGCGACAGAGGAGCCCGATACGGCCGAAAAAGCGGCGCAACCGAGCACCGATGCCGAGGCGAGACCACCGGGAAAACGCCCGACCCAGGCATTGGCGGCGTCATAGAGGCCACGGCTAAACCCGGCGGCCGAGGAAATATTGCCCAGGAGAATGAACATGGGAACGACGATGAGCGTGTAGCTCGAAACCGTCGAATAGCTCTCGGTGAGCAGCAGTGCCGTCGCGGAATTGAAGTCGCGCAGCATGGCATAGCCGAAAAAGCCGACGATCAGCATGGCAAAGGCGATGGGCGTGCGAAACAGCATCAGCGCGAACAGGGCGGCGACGCCGATGAGGCCGATGACGGCAGCGCTCATGAAGCGTCTCTTTCGGTGACGATGAGGATGGTCTGGCCAACGAAAACCAGGACGCAGAGGGCCGAACCTGTCGCCAGGACAATGTAGAGCGGCCAGATCGGCAAGGAGAGCATGTTGGTCGCGTCGCCCCAGCGGAGCGCGTCGAGGCCCTTGATCACCGCGCGATAGCTGAGCAGTGACAGGACGAAAATGGATGTCAGCCGGAAAACCAGATCCCCGATCAGTCGGCCCCAGCGGCCGATGAAATTGTCGAGGATGTCCACACGGATATGGCCCTCTTCGAACGTGCAGTAAGGCAGGGCCGCCATGACCAGGACAACGGAGGTCAATTGGATCAGCTCGTTACTGCCCAGGAGCGGCTGATGCAGCGCATAGCGCATGAAGACGCTGACCACGATCAGGACGATCATCATCACCATGGCAGCCGCCGCTACCCAGGTGAGGGCGTAAGTCGCCTGGCCGATAAATCTCGACCAGGCATGAAGCGTTGTCTTGGGCATATTATTTGGCAAGGGCGTCGACGACGGCCTGCGCATTGCCGCCAACGTCGCTGATGATCTTGGCGACCACCGGGGCATTGAGCTCGTGGAAAGCCCGCGCCTCGTATTCGGTGAGCTTGATGACTTCCTTGCCTGGAAGATCGGCGAAGGCCTTGATGCCGCCAGCGGCAACCGTGAGCTGGGTCTTGCTGCCCAGAGCCGAGGCCTCTTTGCCCGCGGCTTCAAGGGCGGCCTGCTGCTCGGCAGACAGCGCATTGAACTCGTCGCGGTTCATCACGATGGAGAAGGGCGAGATGGTCGATTCAATGCCCACCGTCAGATAGTCTGCGACTTCGCCCAGCTTGAAGGCCGTGGTGGCGGTGCCGTCGATCATGGCGCCGTCGATCACGCCGGTCTGCAGCGCAGTGTAGATTTCCGAAACAGGCATCGAGACCGGGCTTCCACCCCAGGCTTCGACCAGCAGGCCGGCATTGCGCGACGGAACGCGGATATTGAGACCGGCGAGGTCAGCAGGCGTGCGAACCGGCTTCTTGGTGTAGAGGAGGTTGGCAGCCGAGGACCAAAGGGAGATCAGTTTGACGCGCTGATATTCCGGCTCGAAAAGCTGGATGTTTTTCCAGATTTTCTCTGTTCCTGTGGCTTCGTCGATGACGCCAGGAAGTTCGGTCAGAAGCGTGAGCGGGAAGGTCGATGCAGTATAACCCGGCAGGCTGACGGCAAGGTCGGCTACCCCCTCGACGACGCGGTCATATTGCGCATCCGGCCCCGCACCCAGCTCGCCACCGTTATAGAGGCGGATCGTCAGCGCATTGCCCGTCTTTTCCGCGACCAGATTGGCAAATGGCTCGAAGGCACCGCCAACATAGGGATGGGTCGGGGCCATGTAATTGGCAAAGCTGAGTTCGTCGGCATGCACGGCCGTCATCGCGAGGCTGGCTACGGCGCCAGCGACCAAGGACTTCAGGCGCATCAGGTTTCCTCCCATTGAGCGCTTCGTCGGGTTAGTTGCCGACGAGGTAAAGGCGTGGAGCCGCTCCTCGCCAATGCAAATTGCAACGCTGTCCATTAGTTTGAGCTATAGCGGTGCCGCATCGAGGCTTCCGGGAAGAATGCGTGGATATGATCCAACATGCCCCGATACAATGCCTCCGATCAAGAAAGTCGTTTAGCCACAGACTTTAAGCGTGCTCGCGGAGTGCGGCGAGCGATGCGTCTTGGCCAGTGGATGTGCCGAGCAATAGCTCAAACTTATGCCACCTGCGGTGCTTCGAATTTTCCTCCGACCGGCTGTCCGCTTATCCCTTGGCGCAGCACTGCCGGTCTGGAACAGTAGCGCGAACAGCCGGATTAAAAGGATAAACCATGGTCGAACCGTGCCACGACATTGCCCATCTTGCGCATGTGGAGCTGCTCACCGATCGGTTCGAGGACAGTCTCGATTTCTTCACGCGCGTCTATGGCTTGAGCGTCAGCGCCAAATCCGAAGGCGTCGCCTATCTGCGCGGTTTTGACGACTATGAGTTTCACACGCTCAAGCTGACGGCGGCAACCACCACCGGCATAGGCCACGTTGCCTATCGTGCATCTTCGCCTGAGGCCCTGCAGCGTCGCGTCGCTGTCATCGAGGCCTTGGGCTGCGGGCTGGGCTGGGTGGATGGCGATGAGGGGCACGGACGGGCTTATCGCTTTACCGATCCTGATGGCCATACGTTCGAGATCTACTACGACACTCGCCGCTTTGTGGCCGACGATAGCAGTCGGGCCGCGCTGAAAAACATTGCCAGCCGTTTCCATGGGCAGGGTGTTTGCGTTCGCCGGCTTGACCATCTCAACCTCCTTGCCAAGGACGTCTCGGCGGTGCGCGATTGGATAACGCAGGCCCTGGGGAGCCGCGTTTCCGAATATATCCAGCTCGACAATGGCCGTATCGGTGGCTGCTGGTTCACGGTCAACAACAAGACCTATGACGTCGCCTATACCGAAGATCACACCGGCCACACCGGGCGCTTCCACCACGTGACCTATGCCGTGGACCAGCGGGAAGACGTGCTGCGCGCAGCCGACATCTTCCTCGAGAACGGCGTTCATATCGAGACAGGCCCACACAAGCACGCCATCCAGGGCACGTTCTTTCTATATGTCTACGAACCAGCGGGCAATCGCGTCGAAGTCGCCAATGCCGGCGCGCGCCTGTTGCTCGCGCCCGATTGGGAGCCGGTGGTCTGGACTGAGGCAGATCGCAAGAAGGGTCAGGCCTGGGGTCTCAAGACCATCGAGAGTTTTCATACCCACGGAACGCCGCCAGTCCCGCACGAGGGATGAGCGGTTTCGTGCTTGAAGGATAGGGAAGATGACCAACAAGACCGCGCTGATAGTCAGCGCCCATTCGGCCGATTTCGTCTGGCGCTGCGGTGGTGCCATCGCTGCCCATGCCGCCCTCGGCTATGACGTGACTGTCGTCTGCCTTTCCTATGGCGAGCGCGGGGAGAGCGCCAAGCTCTGGAAGCAGCCGGACATGAGCCTCGACAAGGTCAAGACCGACCGGCGTCGCGAGGCCGAGAACGCTGCCAAGGCGCTCGATGTGCACGATATCCAGTTCTTCGATCTGGGCGACTATCCGCTGGAAATGGATCGCGCCTCGAAAGATCGCCTGGTCGATGTGATGCGGGCCGTCCAGCCCAACTTGATGATGACCCATTCCAAATACGACCCCTACAATACCGACCATATGTATGTGTCGCAGTGGACGCTCGAATGCCGCGCCATTGCGCAGGCCTGGGGGCACAATCCGGGGCAGAAGATCCTCGGCGCGCCGCAGGTCTATCTGTTCGAGCCGCACCAGACCGAGCAGATGGACTGGAAGCCCGATACCTTCCTCGACATCACCGATGTCTGGGACAAGAAATGGGCCGCCATCCAGTGCATGGAAGGCCAGGAGCATCTCTGGCACTACTACAAGAACGTCGCTGAAAACCGCGCCAACCATTTCACCCGCAATTCCGGCGGCCAATCCGGCGGGCGTCCGGCTAAATATGCCGAGGGCTTCCAGTCGGTCTATCCGCGCACCGTGGATCAGCTCTGATGGCCGTCGTCGTCCAGAATTTTGAGCGGGCCGACCGCGCCATCATCGACCGGCTTGCCGCCTGTGGCGTCGCGACCGTTCACGAAGCGCAGGGGCGCAAGGGGCTCCTCGCCAGCTATATGCACCCGATCTATTCGGGTGCCCGCCTTGCCGCGAGCGCTGTCACCATCTCAGCGCCCCCGGGCGACAACTGGATGGTCCATGTTGCCATCGAGCAGCTTCGGGATGGAGACATTCTGGTGCTGGCGCCAACCAGTCCCTGCGAAGACGGTTATTTCGGCGATCTCCTCGCAACCTCGGCGCTGGCTCGGGGCTGCAAAGGGCTGATCATCGATGCTGGAGTGCGCGATGTTGCGGACCTGACGGCGATGCATTTTCCGGTCTGGTCCAAGGCCATTTTTGCCCAAGGCACGGTCAAGGAAACGCTGGGTTCGGTCAATGTGCCGGTCGTCTGCGCCGGCGCGCTCATCAACCCCGGTGACGTCATCATTGCCGACGATGACGGGGTCTGCGTGGTTCGCCGGGAAGAGGCTGCCGCTGTAGCCGACGCGGCCGAAACCCGCGTCGCTGCCGAGGAGGAGAAGCGCAAGCGCCTTGCAGCAGGAGAATTGGGCCTCGACATCTACAAGATGCGCGAACGGCTCGCCGGGAAGGGGCTGAAATATGTCTGAACCCGGCACGCGCGTCATGTGGATGCGCGGTGGCACATCCAAGGGCGGGTTCTTTCTTGCCGAGGAGCTCCCCGCAGATATTGCAGCCCGGGACGCGCTTTTGTTGCGGATAATGGGTTCGCCTGACTCTCGACAGATCGACGGCATGGGCGGAGCCAACCCGCTGACATCCAAGGTTGCGGTGGTGAAGCGCTCGGTGCGACCGGGCGTCGATGTCGACTATCTGTTCTTGCAGGTTTCGGTCGACAAGGCGGTGGTGTCCGACAAGCAGAATTGCGGAAACATTCTTGCAGGGGTCGGGCCATTTGCGATCGAGCGCGGTCTGATCCCGGCGCAGGACGGAACGACCAGCGTCCGGATATTCATGGAAAATACCGGCCAGATCGCCGTTTCCACTGTCGCCACGCCGGACGGTGCAGTCGTCTATGATGGGGATGCCCGCATCGACGGCGTACCGGGGACTGCCGCGGCAGTGCCGATATTCTTCGAGGATACGGCTGGGTCCAGTTGCGGCGCACTATTGCCCACCGGAAATGCGGTGGACCGGGTCCTGGGGGTAGATGTCACCCTGATTGACAATGGCATGCCCTGCGTCATCCTCGATGCGTCGGACTTCGGCGTGACTGGCACGGAAACGCCAGCTGAGCTCGATGCCAACGACACCCTGCGCCAGCGCCTTGAAGAAATACGGCTGGCTGTTGGGCCGATGATGAACCTCGGCGACGTGCGCGATGCCACCGTTCCAAAGATGACTTTGGTGAGTCCGGCACGGTCTTGCGGTGTCATTTCCACTCGCAGCTTCATCCCCCACAAATGTCACGATGCCATAGGCGTTCTTGCCGCGGTATCCGTGGCAAGTGCTTGCCTGCTTCCCGAAGGTCCGGCTCAGCGCATTGCGGCGAAGACTACTGGGCAGGAGCGTTCGCTTTCCGTTGAACATCCCACGGGTGAGTTTACCGTGGTCGCGCAACTGGACGATGCGGGAAGCATCGCCAAGGCGGGCGTATTGCGCACAGCGCGCAAACTTATGGATGGCTGGGTCTACTAGGAGGCAGAGTTGACGCTTGCGCTGATCGGTTTTGGGGAAGCAGGGCAGGCTTTTGCCCAGGGGTTCAAATTACCGGCCGGTCGAGTGAAAAGCTATGACCTCAAATTCGATCAGCTCAACGACAATGCTGACCTTTTGTCGGCCGCTAATGCGCTCAATGTCGATCCGTGCCGCTGGGCGGAGCTATGTGTCCGTGAAGCCGAACTGGTCTTTGCCCTCGTTCCCACCGACCAGACCATCGCCGCTGCACAGGCTGCTGCGCCGCATCTGGCCGCGAACGTGCTCTGGCTCGATGGCTCTTCAAGTTCTCCGGGGCGGAAGCGCGATGCCGCAGCCATCATCAATGGCGCCGGCGGGCGCTATGTCGATATGGCGATCATGGCGCCAGTCCATCCGCGGTTGCACAAAACGCCAGTCCTTCTTTCCGGACCAGATGCCAGTGACGCGCAGGCCATCGCTGTGACAGAACTCGGCATGGTGGCGGAGCTGGCTGGTGAGGCCATCGGCGAGGCCTCAGCGGTAAAAATGATCCGCTCGGTGCTTGTGAAGGGGATTGAGGCCGTCACGGCAGAATGCATGCTGGCTGCGAGGCGGGCAGGCGTCGAGGATCGTGTCATTGCTTCCTTCGTCCGATCGGATGCCAACGTCGATTGGGCTGCGCGCACAGCCTACAATCTCGAACGAATGACGCATCACGGAATGCGTCGCGCGGCAGAAATGCGCGAGGTGGTGACAACACTCGACGAACTGGGCATTCCCAGCCGAGTATCCGCGGCAACCGTTGCGTGGCAGGACCAGCTCGGGAGCCTGGGCGATGACTCGAGCGAGAGGGCATTGCTCGATCAACTCGATGCCATTCTTGACCGGATCCAATGAAGTCCAATCTCCGCCACCTGCGAACCTTCCTGTCCGCAGTCGAAACTGGATCAATCACTCGGGCGGCAGAGCTCAACAATGTCTCCCAGCCTGCCGTAACTCAGGCCATCAGAAAGCTTGAACACGCCTATGGCATGCCGCTGTTCCAACGCACGGCGAGAGGGCTGTTCACTTCTGAAGCGGGACAAATCCTGGCGCGCCGTGTCCGCCGGGCGCTTGATCGGCTCGATCGGGTTCTGACAGGCCTATCCAGTCGCCTGAGCCTGACGGCAACTACCTCACAGCTGACGGCCCTCATCGCGGCGGTCGATGCACAAAATTTCTCGCTGGCGGCGCGTCGACTTAGCCTCGCGCAACCCACAGTTCACCGCGCTATCGCCGAGCTTGAGCTGGAATGTGGCAAGGCGCTTTTTGAACGAACGTCCGGCGGTATGATCGCGACCCGCGCGGCGATCGGTCTTGCCCAGGCGGCTGAACTCGCCTTTTCCGAACTGGCGCAGGCGGAAGCTGAACTCGGGGCGCTGTTTGGCAGGGAGGTTGGCGAAATTGTCGTCGGTGCCATGCCCTTGTCCCGCGCTACCATCCTTCCAGCTGCCATTGCCCGCTTTCGGGAACAGTTTCCGACACTCCCGATCAAGGCGGTAGAGGGACCCTATTGCGATCTTCTGACCGGGCTGCTGCGTGGCAAGATTGATCTGCTTATCGGGGCACTACGCTATCCCGCGCCAGTCGACGATCTTGAGCAGGAACTGCTGTTTGAGGACGGATTGTCTGTCGTTTGTGGCCCCAATCACCCGATGCGGTCTGACAGGGAGCCAACCCTTGGGGAACTGGCTCGCTATCCATGGGTGGTGTCAGCCATAGGCACCCCCTCGCGCGCCGTGTTTGACCGGATTTTCTGCGAGGGCAACGCGCCCCCAAGTCTCGTTGAAACCAGCTCGGTCATGCTGATGCGCGAGTTGTTGGCGGTTTCAGACCATCTAGGCTTTGTCTCGTCCGGACAGATCATTTCTGATGTGCGATTGGGCAGTCTGGTCGAGCTTCCGGCAGCGTTGCCGCAGACCACGCGCGCCATTGGCATTGGCACACGCAAGGGTTGGGAGCCGACGCGAGCGCAATCGCATTTCCTTGACGCCATTCGTCACGCATCCGCACAGCTCCACAGCAACGCTACCCAATCGGAAAGGGCCGGATGATTTCCACCCGGCCCTAAGATTTCAAGGCTCGCCGGCAGCGGCAAGCGTTTCGGCAAGCCAGGCGAAGGCTTCCTGCACGTCATAATTGCCGGCATGCGGCTTCATCCATGCGAGTTCAAAGTTCACATCCTGGACACTCTCGTCGCTGAGCACGCCGTAATATAGCGCTAGTTCGACGGCAAAGGCCGTGTCACGGTCGAGCGTGCCGTGGCGGATATACCAGTAGAGGGCGGTATCGGCTTCGGTGTTGAAGAAGGCATGCGGATTGATCAGCTTCAACTGATTGGCAAGGTCGGCGCCGTCACCCGTGATATAGTCAGCCCAGTTTTTGCCGGTGTCGTCGGGGCCTGAACCGTCCCCGGCCACTTCGTTGTTGTTCCAGCCATATTCGGTGAAGTTAGCATAGGTGTCAGTGCTGGAGCCGAAGAGCGAGTTCTCGCCACGCAGATATTCATTGCCGGTATTGGCGGTGGCGTCGAACGCCGGAACGATCTTGAGTGCCGAAACGCTCGAGACAAACTTGAGGTAGTTTTCGTAATTGAGGTCAGTGACTTTCTCCGCCTCGACCGTCAGCCAGTCATTGGCAAAGCTGCGACTGCCGTCGCGTCCCTCGACGCCGAAATCTTCGCCGATCGCCGGAATGGTGGCGCCTTCAGCGATGGCTTCTTCCACTTCGCGGGTGAGATGGGAGACGATGGCCTTCTTCATGGTTTCGGCGGTGAGCGGCGAACCGTCTTCCAGCTTGTAACCGAGGCTGGAGATATAGCTGTCGTAGGCCGCTGCAAGTTTCGCAGAGCCAGCCTTGTGCGCGTCCGTAAGAGTGCCTCCCACGACATTGTCGGCGCTGCGCAGGAAACCATACTGCCATTCATAGGCGGTATCGGCATTGCCCAGATCGGTGATCGGGCAATAGGCGAGGGTCGCAAAGACGTCGTCGTTAAGGAAGCTTTCGCCCGCCTTGCTCATCCCTGCGGCGCCGATTTCAGCGAGATAGGGGTAATATTCGGCGCTATTTCCGCTGGCTGCCACTGCAACCGACAAAGCCCCGCCACCGCTGGTCCCGGTGATAATAATGCGCTCGGCTGAGCCAGGCATCGTGGCATCATTGAGCCGAAGGTAGCGTACCGCTGCCTTGGCATCGACAACCGCAGCTGGAGCCTTGCCGACCAGAGTGCTGTCCGCGGCCTCCGCGCCGCGGCTGCGGGATCCAGCATTGACGATGATATACCCGGCCTTGAGGGCTGCGCCGGTAGCATCGGTATCGCTGGTGCTGACATAATCCTTGCCAGCTTCGACCACCTCTGCCGGACCGGCCGCGTACCAGCCGCTGTTCCGCACCTGCAGGAGGATTGCCGTCTTGCCATCCTCCGCAGCGGTCTCAGGCACATAGATGTTCATGGTCTGATAGGCGAACGGATCGGCCAGGGGCGTGCCCTCTGTAGAAGGGGGCGCCCCACTTGGGCCAACGCCCCGTGGCGGCTGAACCGCAGCCATCTCGATGGGCTTGCCGACATATACCGTGGTATATTTCCGGACGTTCACCGGCTGACCGTCGAGATTGACCGTGATCACCTCGAAGTTTTCGGCGTCAAATTTGAGCGTGGCATCGTGGGCACCCGCAGCCATGGCTGGCAGGGCCGTTGTTCCCAGCAACGCGGCCGCCAGTCCGCAAGCGATGAGTTTCTTGCCCACTGCGCCCCTCGATGTGACGACCCTTCGTGTGAGGAAATTCAGCAATCTAGCCTCCCATGTGTGCTGCATAGTCGCAGGTTGAAGGGAGCCTATGGCCTTACCTGATGGGGATAAAATTCACTCTACATGCACTTGCATTAACTGTCGCTATGGGGAGGCAGAGAGCAGGGAGTCATGCGCTTTTTGTGCGCTCCAATTTCTCCAACAGCCATGCAAAGGCTTCCTGAACGTCGTAGTTGCCGGCATGTGGCTTGAGCCACGCCAGCCGGAAATTGACGTCGTGAACGCTTTTGGCATTTTTGAGGGCAACATAGAGCACGAGAATAACGGCAAAGGCCGTGTCGCGATCGATCATGCCGTGCCGGACATACCAATAGGGCGCGATATCGGCCTCGCCGCTCTTGAGGAGCGCAATGGGATTGATGAGACGGAGCTGCGTCGCGAGCAGGCTGGCGGGGGCTGCCAGGACTTCTGCGAATGTCATCCCGGTATCGTCTATGCCCGAATGATCGCCCGCGACTTCGTTATTGTCCCAGCCATAGGGGGTGAAGTTTGAGTAGCGCTGGCTATCGGTGCCGAACAATGAATTTTCGCCACGCAACCCAGCATCGCCGGTGTTGCCCGTCGCATCAAATGCCGGGACGATCTTGAGCTTTTCGCATGATGTCACGAAGCGCAGGAACGCGTTCCGGTCGATCTCCGCCTTGCCACCCTCTTCGAAACTCAACCAGTCATTGGCGAGTTCGCGATCGTTGCCTAACGTGAACATTCCTCCCAAGGGAGGAATGGGCTTCCCAGTAGCGTGCATGCGTTCAGCTTCCCGGGCAACTTCAGCCAAAAGCAGCGCATCCAGTGTCTGCGCCGTTAGAGTGCGCCCCTCGAGTTTGAGTCCCAGGCTCGCAACATAGTCGGGGTAGCTTTGGGCCAGCGCAGCGGATGCCTCTGTGGCACTGGTGGTTAACGTGCCGCCGACCGTGTTTTGTGGCGTGCGGTAGGAGCCGAATTGCCACTCATAGGCCGCATCTGCATTGCCCAAGTCGGTTATCGGGCAATAGGCGATGGTGGCGAAGACGTCGTCGGTGAGAATGCTTGTGCCGTCGGGGGCAAAGCCTGCCGCGCCGAGTTTACGAAGATAGGGGAAATAGTCAGGCGCATTTCCGCTTGCCGCGACGATAGCAGAAAGGGCGCCTCCGCCGCTGGTGCCCGTGATGACAATACGGTCCGTGTTCCCTGCAATGACATCTCTGTTCAGGCGGAGGAAGCGTATCGCGGCCTTTGTATCAACGACTGCAGCGGGCGCCTTGCCAACAAAACGGTCGTCTGCGCTGAGCGCCCCCCGGCTACGTGCGCCCGCGCTGACCAGAATAAAACCCTCGGAAAGGATTTTGCCGACGAAGTCACCATCACCGGTACTGGAATAGTTGGAGCCATCGAAGACCATGTCGTGTGGTCCGCTGGCAAACCAGCCGTTGTTCCACACCTGCAGGATGATCGGCCGAGGCTTAGTCACAGGACTGCTACAGACCGGGATATAGATGTGCAGCTTGTGGTAGGCGTTGGGGTCTTTTAGAGCAAAACCTACCCCTGCGTCCGGCTCCCCCGAAGGCGGCACCCCGCGCGACGGCTGCTCTTTTGACATGGCAATGGGCAAGGCCACATAAGTGGCTTCGTATTTGCGAACCTCTACACTCTCTCCGTCGACCAGCACATGCAGCAGCTCATAGCGTTCGCCGTCGAGGCGCAGGTCGGCGGAATAGTCGGTCATCTTTGGTCTCGGCCTCGTACGACGTACACAACTTGAGTGCCGGTTATCTATGTCCGGATCGCTGCGATCCTTCTCATGCGAAAGAGCGCAAGCGGCATAAGTTTTCACTATAGGATGAGCCAGAATTACCTATTTTTTCCTGTACCAGCACGCGGTAAGTGCTGGGCCGGTCCGACGAAGTCGATTGCGCCATCAGTGCCGAGATCGTTGCACGCGACCGATAGCTTGTGCATCTCAATAGCAAAAACTTATGCGTGCTGCGCCCTATTGAAATAGCCAAGCGTCACAGGCTGATCGACACTGCTATCAAAACAAGAGCTTCGCATCGAAGCCGTTGGCAGAGGGCAAACGCAGTGGCGACAGACGCATCATCCGACAACCATGACGCAAAGCCCGATCTTGCGACGCCGCCAGCCTGGACTATCCGTCGGGTTGCAACCGCCGACTGGTCGAGTGCAGTGTTCGCCCTTGTGTTTGTGGTCGCGGTGGTTGGCTGCTTCCACCCCAATTTTCTTGCGCCGAACCAGTTGATCAATGTGGTGCAGAGTTCGGTCTATGCAGCCCTGATCGCTGCAGGACTGGTCTTCCTTATTCCCCAGAACGAGATCGATCTTTCGGTCGGTGGGAACTATGTGCTGACGGGGATAGTGGCCGCGCTACTGATGAAGGCTGGACTTTTCCCCCTGCTGGCAATCGTTCTCGCCCTGCTGGTGGCTATGGGTATCGGCCTGCTCAATGCCTTCACCAGCCAGGTTATCGGCATCCCATCGCTCATTGGCACGCTGGCCATGAGCTGGATGTTGCGCGGCCTCGCCCTTGCCCTCGCGGGGGGCACGCAAGTGACTGGCGTACCACTTTCCGATCCCATCGTTTCCGTTCTGGGCGGTGGGAGGGTGCTTGGCTTGCCGGTCTCGATCATTCTGCTGATCGTCGTTGGGGTAGTGCTGACCTTGGTTATGCGCAACACGCCCTTTGGCTACCGGGTCCGCCAGATCGGCTCGAACCCTGATGCGGCGGAATTTTCGGGGATACCCGTACGCCGCACCCGCACACTTGGCTTCGTCCTTGCCGGGTTCATGGCTGGTCTTGCTGGTATTGTTGCACTCACCTTTTTCACCGTCGGTGACCCGCAGAGTGGCGGCGGCATCGAGCTCTTCGCGGTCGCAGGGGCGGTCATTGGCGGTACGCCGCTCGCCGGCGGCAAGGCGACGGTGTTCGGCGCCATGGTCGGCGCCATCCTTCTTACGGCAGTGGCGGTAGGCCTCGTCTACTTCCAGATCCCCGCGACCTGGGCGCAGTTCGCCACCGGCGCCGTCATTCTTGGCGCAGTTTCCGTCGATGGGCTGGTGCAGCGCCAGCGTCGGCGCGCCGATCAAAAAGACTAAGTCAGATTTGGCTCATAACTCTGGGAGGAATTGAATGAGCATGATTGGGAAGCCGATGCGTCGGCGAACGCTAGTGTGTCGCGCATCGCTCGCGGCACTGATCCTGGCAAGCGGCCTTAGCAGTGTCAGCGCGCAGGATAAACAGGTGGAGCTGGGCTTCGTCTATTGGGAAACCAAGACTGACGCCTTCGTCCAGATGGCCAATGGCGGCAAGGCGGTGGGTGATCTTGATCCGCGCGTCAACGTTCTGACGGCCGCGCCCGATACCGGCGATCCGCAGCGTCAGGTTGCCCTTTTTGGCCCGATCGCACAGACCCAGACCGATGGCGTCGTGCTGCAGAGCCTGGTTTCGGGTCCCATGACGCGCCCCGCGGCCGACGCAACCGGCTCCGGTACGCCCATGGTGGCAATCGACGCTCCGCCACCGGACGGCGCAGGCATTGGACTGTTCATCACCGCGGACAATACCGGCATTGGCGCGCAGATCGCCGAGAAGGTACTGGCTCTGGTGCCCGCTGATGCCAAGGGCACCGTCATCATCGGCAATACCGGCGTGGGCGTTCCCCCGCTCGATATGCGCGCGCAGGGCATGGTCGACAAGATCAAGGAATTGCGCCCCGATCTCAAGATCGTCGGCCCGGTTGCCACCAATGGCGTGAGTTCGTCCTCAGCCGAAGTCTTTGCCGCCTGGCAGGGGTTGCTTGCCTCCAATCCCGACGCCGTCGCCGTGATGGCGCCGAGTGCGCAGGATCCTTCCGCATGGGGACTTCTCGCCCAGCGCACCGGCTTTGACCTGCCCTCCGGCGGGTTCGACCTCGAGGCGGGCAATCTGCAGGCCGTCAAGGATGGATATGTCGACTACATCATGTCCCCGAGCCACTGGCTGAGCGGCTATCTCGCCACGCGCGCGCTTGCCAACGCGGCGCTGGGTGAAGGCGAATTGCTGCAAGGCCTGTTGCTGGTGCCGGGCGAACTGGTCAGCGCTGACAACATCGACGCCGTCATTGCCCGTCAGGAAAACGCCACAACCGTGGCCGCCGCCCTTGCGCCCATCGGCGATGACATCCTCGCCAATGCCGGCAATTACATTGTCGGTCCGTGGCCGCCGCAATAAGCGAGAAAGTCAGATCCATGGTGGCGCTAGAGGCTCGTGGGGTTCGCAAGACTTACGGTGGTGTGGTCGCCCTGAAGGCTGCCGATTTCGCCGTTCGTCCCGGCAGTGTCCATGCGCTGCTGGGAGAAAACGGCGCCGGAAAATCGACCCTGGTCAAGATCATGACCGGGGCCGTCCAGCCCGATGAAGGCAGCATCCGTCTCTCCGGCGAGCAGGTGAGCTTTCGCAATACAGCGCAAGCCTTTGCCAACGGCGTTGCCGTCGTGGCGCAGGAGCTGAGCCTCTTCCCCCACCTGGATATTCTCGACAACATGTTCCCTCTGCGCGAGCCGCGGAGGGGACCCTTCATCAGTCGCGCCATGATGCGCGATCTGGCCGTGCCTGTGCTCGAAGAGCTGGGCATCGAGCGGAATATATACACCCCCGTTGCCGAGCTCTCGCTCGCTGAGCGGCAGCTGGTGGAAATTGCAAAGGCGCTGGTATCCAACCCAAAAGTGCTGTTGCTGGACGAACCCACCTCGGCGCTGGAGACAGGCGCAAGTGATCGCCTGCTAAAAATCCTCCGCATTCTGCGCGATCGGCAAGTTGGCGTTGTCTACGTCTCGCACATCCTCGAAGAGGTGATGAGCCTTTGTGACGAGGTAACGATCCTGCGGGACGGCAACATCGTGGTCAGCAGTGCGTCCATGGCACGGATGAGCATGGACATGATCGTCAACGAAATGCTCGGCAAGGCCGCAGACGCGCCAAAAAAGCCGCCTGCTCCCCGGACAACCGCTCCCGTCGTCCTTCAGCCTCGAGATGACGGAAAGAGCCTCCGCGTTGAAAATGTAAGCTCGCGCAATGGGCTTCACGACGTCAGTTTTTCGGTGCGGCCCGGCGAAGTTGTCGGGCTTGCGGGCCTTGTGGGCTCCGGACCAGAGGCCATGCTTGCCGCCATTGCCGGGCTCAATCGAATTTCCTCTGGCGCAATAACGCTGCCAGGTGGTCAAACCCAACCTGCTTCTCCGCGCCAGGCTATCGCCTATGGCATCGCCTACGTTTCCGGCGATCGCCGCAAACTTGGCTTGATGCTAGACAAGCCCATCTGGGAAAACATTGTGCAAGTGCGCTCGGTCGGCATGGCCCGCGACGGCGCCTGGCTCAAGACGCGCTCGCTGCGGGAAAGGGCTTCGTCGCTGGCGACGCGGGTCGGCGTCAGGACAAAATCCGTCCTCAACAATGCAGGTTCTCTTTCTGGCGGAAACCAGCAGAAGGTGGTCCTGGCCAAGTGGCTGGACTGGAAACCATCGACCATTCTGCTCAATGACCCGACGCGTGGCGTCGATATCGGCGCGCGAGAAGAAATCAACCAGCTTCTGCGCCAATCCGCCGCCGATGGCGCGGTAGTAGTCTACCTATCAACCGACCCCGCCGAACTGGCCACCGGCTGCGACAGGGTCCTGGTTTTCCACCGTGGCACCATATGCGGCGAACTATCCGGCGAAGCCCTGACGCCGTCTGCCCTGCTGCAACTGATGAATTCAGGCACAGAAAACGCAGCCTGAAGCAGCTCAGAACCTGACGCGAGCACTCTGGTTGGTTGAGATCGGCACAAGACCGGCCTCGCAACTCTGGTCTTTCACGAGGCCCGCTGGCCGATATCCGCTTTTCGGCGCGCACGAGACACGGTCCGACGGCTGAAATGGGGCGCGTTGCTGAAGCACCGGGCCTACCCGTCCCGTACTTGTGGGGCTGGATGACGAACTCGATGGGTATGTTGCCCAACGCGAGGTAAGAAGCGCCGGAGGATTCCGGTTGGTACATCACCTTTTCGATCAGAATGCGTCGCGTACGATCTCAGACCACCCAGTCAATGGCGTCGCCCTCCCAATAGTCAAGGATTGCAGCCCCGAGAGCTCCTGACAAGCTGCAGGGGGTTGTCCGTGAAAATGACAGGCGGTGCTAAGAACTGGCTTCAAGCACCCGGAGGCGCAAATTATGGAAGTGCGCCGCCATCGCTTGCCGAGCTGAAGCTGGATCTTGCTGTCGGATCGCCTCAAAGATTGGCTGGTGTTCGCCTTGCAGAGCACGCCAATCCTGCAGACCAACAATCGATTTGAACCCTACCTGCTTGGACGTTTGAAGGAGGCGTTCGCTAAATTCTTCAAGGATCGGGTTTGAGGCTGCTCGGGCTATGGCCGCATGAAATTCTCCGTTGAGGTCCAGACTCATGAGCTTCTCGGCAGGTTCTAATGCAATTGCTAGAAGGGGGCGTTCGATGGCGGCCAGCTGGTCAGTTGTAGCGCGCTGCGCCGCAAGCTCAGCAAGTTTGGTCTCTACGGCTTCTCTAGCCTCCCAAATACGAAGCAAGACGTCGCGGTTGGCTGCTAACTCTGACGTGCGGACTCGACTGGGATCAATGACATGGGTGGATCGAAGGTAGCGCCCTCCCCCTTGTCGGCTCTCCACTACGCCCCGCATCTCCAAGACCCGGAAAGCCTCTCGAAGCACCGGCCTAGAAACGCGCCACCGCTCCTGCAGCTCACGCTCACTTGGAAAACGCTGATTGAGCTCTATGTGCCCGCGCTCCACCAGGGAGGCTATCTGCGCGATAATCACTTCAGAAAGACGGGTGTTCTTGATCGGTGCGAACTCAGGTCCCGAAGCATTCTCTGTCAAAACCAACTCCAAACTTTGCCAAGCTGAACAACCATTAGCAGGGTCTGCACACCAGGGAACAGTGGTTAAGCTAGATAATTGGGTTGCCCAGTTTACTGGGTTGCGCTAGTCATATCGAACTTTGGAGGAAGCGCATCGATGAATGTCCGACCGTCGTGGGTGGAGCAGTTCCCAGGAAATTTTCAGTGGTCTAATGCCCTTCTGGTGTGCAAGGGCATGGCGCCGTACGGGGCCGTTTCGCTTGCTGATTTAGACCGAGTGGTTGCTGAGCTCGTAGAAGCCGAGGTCACAAGCGACAACTGGTTCACAGCCTGGAAGCGGGTTGGAGAGGAAAGCCAAGAACGTGCTCAAGCTGCTGAGCAGCAAGGGGACCTGGTCACGGCAGGTTCCTACTTTTTGCGGGCGGGTAATTACCTTTACACTGGCGAGAGGTTCATAGAACCGGGTCCAGAAAAGGTGATTGCCAGCCAGCAGGCTTTCCAGTGTTATCATCGAGGAATCCGCTTGCGCTTCCCTCAAGTAGAGTTTGTTGAGGTTCCTTACGGCGACAAAACGTTGCCGGCACTGTTCATGCCGGCTCAGAATGCTGACGCCAAAGCTCCCTGCGTGATCGTCTTTAACGGAATGGACAACTGCAAGGAGATGAGCATTCTCTTTGCGGGGTTGGACCTGTCGGCTCGAGGCTTCCATACGCTCGCTGTTGATGGTCCTGGCCAGGGCGAAACGATGCGGTTGCGCAATATCCCGGCTCGACCGGATTATGAGGTTCCCGCAGGAGCTGCCATTGATTGGCTTAGCGAGAGATCAGAAGTTGATGCTGATCGGATTGCCGTCCTTGGCTACAGCTTCGGCGGATATTATGCTGCCCGGATTGCCGCAAAAGAACCGAGAGTTGCGGCTGGCATAGCACTGACTGCCGGGCACTGGGACTTTGCCAAGTTCCAGCGAGCAGCGAGAGAGAAGGCAAAGGCCGAGCAGAAGGCCGTTGCTCAGCCCAAATTCCAGTTTCAGTGGGTCGTCGGAGCGTCGAATTCGGACGAGGCGCTGGAAATTGCCGAGCAGTTTAGCGTCAAAAACGTAGCCCATGAAATACGGTGCCCGTTTCTGGTGACCCACGGGGCCCAAGACCGCGTAGTTCCGGTTGCAAACGCCACCAGGCTCTTCGATGCCATACCGAGCGACACTGACAAAACGCTGATGATCTTTGAGACGAACGGGAGTTCTCATGCGCATGTAGATGATCGTCCCGCGGGTGTGGCTTACGCTGCGGACTGGTTATCAAAGCGCTTTTTCACCAGTTCATCTAAAGTGAAGTGATCTCCAATGGTTGAGGCACCTTACTGCTCGCCGCCACATAAGGAGCTTCTAACGCCCTCTCTGGCACTGCCTAAGAATTCGTGTGACTGCCACGTCCATGTTTTTGGGCCTGCGGAACGCTATCCGTACCAAACTAAGCGGGCCTACACGCCACATGACTGCACACCGGACATGTTGTTTGATTTGCATGACGCACTGGGAATACAGAGGGCAGTCATTGTTCAGGCGAGTGTGCATGGCACGGACAACACAGCAATACTCGACGCGGTAGCGTTAGCTCCTCAACGGTTGCGAGCGGTGGCATCGGTATCGCCCGAGGTCTCTGATCGGGAACTTGCGCGGTTGCACGAAGGTGGCGTCCGAGCAATTCGCGTCAACATGGTTGATAAGGGAGGCATGCCCTTCAAATCGCTCGACGAGCTGGAGGCTATGGCAGACCGGATTGCAGACATGGGCTGGCATATAGAACTGCTTGCCCATGTGGAAGAAGTTGAGGAGCTTCCGGAACTAGCTTCCCGTCTATCCGTGCCGATTTCGGTTGGGCACTTTGGATACACAAAGGCGGCTTTAACGGTGGCTCACCCTGGCTATGATCGCTTCCTTGGCCTCGTCAGAGAGGGCCGTTGTTGGGTAAAGCTAACGGCTCCCTACCGAATATCCGACGAGGGGGGCGTCCCTTATTCCGATGTTCGCCCGTTTGCAGATGCGCTGGTCCGAGCGGCTCCCGAGCGACTGATATGGGGGTCCGACTGGCCGCACGTGATGCAGGTCAAGCCAATGCCTCACGATGCTCATCTTCTTGATCTGCTTGGTGATTGGGTGACCGACCCATCAATCAGACGGATGCTGTTTGTCGACAATCCATCGGCCCTGTACGGCTTCGATGAATTTGCTGCGGCAAAACGAAACTCACCCTTGGTGAGCCAGTCCCCGGGGTTAGCCGGGGAAAACTAGGTTTAACTGCATTATTGGCTGAGAGCCAAAGTTTTGGGAGGAACTCTTGCTAAACCGATTCAATTCCGCGAGCGCAGCAGCGCTTGCCGTCGTCGCATTCGCGGCGGCTACATCCCCGACGTTTGCGCAAGGTGCCAAGGCGCCCGAAGGCGTTATTGAGATTACGGTCGGATGTGCTGCGGGGTGTACTCCGGATATCCTAATGCGCAGAGCTGCAAAGATATGGAACGATGAGAAAATCATCGAAAATCCTATTGTGATTGTTAATCGTCCAGGCGGTGGAATGACCACGGCCATGAACTACGTTCTTGAACGGCCCGGCGACACAAACAACTTGATGGCACTTGCAGAACCGGTGTTTTCTACGCCGGTCGTCCAAGGGATGGAGCCGGCCTACAACAAATTTACTCCCTTGGGAGTGTTTGTTCAGACGCAGCTGCTCATACTCACACAGCCGGATAGCCCCGCAAACACCCTGAAAGACGTCATCGAAGATGCGCGCTCACGGCCGCAACAAGTGCGGGTCGCTGGTTCGAGCGCGGGTGCAACGGACGACCAGGTCATGGGTCTTCTTGAGCGCGCAGGTGGCGTGGATATGACCTTCATCCCGCATTCTGGCGGTGGAGCAGCGCAAGCGACTTTTCTAGGCGGCAACACGGAACTGATCGTTCTGACTCTTGACGAAGCGCTTCCACACATTGAGGCCGGAAACGCGAAGGCGGTGGCAATCCTCAACGAGGAACGTCGCACAGAAGATTCCCTCAAGGATATCCCAACGGCAAAGGAACAGGGCATCGATGTAAGCTGGGAGCAGGTGTTCGGTTTGCTTGGTGCACCCAATTTGGATCCTGCAATTACGGAGTGGTGGGGCGAGAAGATCCAAGCCCTAACTGCAACGGACGCTTGGACGGATTCTTTGGAGACCAACTTTCTCGGGGGGACGGTCTACGTCGGACCAGACCTGTCAAAGAACATGGATGAGTTTTATGCACGCAGGCTTGACGTGCTGAAACTCATAGGCGCTGCGAAGTAGCGCATGAAGCACTTACAGCTAGCCGCTGCAGCAGTTCTGGCCATTGTGGCTACGGTTATTTTCTTCGGCACGTCGGGGCTGGAATTTTGGAGCGGCATCTCGCCCGGACCGCGCTTTATGCCTCTTCTGATTGCAGCGGCGCTGATCATCTTGTCCGCTGCCTATGCGTACGAAACAATGTGCGTCGCCGGCGAAACGCCGGCGACCTTTCCTCGGGGGAGCGACGGACTCCGAGTTCTCTTTGTCGCACTCGCCATCGTGTTCTTCGCTGTGATGTCGATGCTGCTGGGAATTGTTGTCTCTGCGTTTGTCTTCGTTATCCTGACGCTTGTAACGATCCTTAGGCAACCCGTGCTGCCGAGCCTATTCGCATCAGCAATCACGGTGGGGATCATCTATTCGATATTTGTTGCCTGGCTCCAAATGCGCCTCCCCACTGGAATCTTCGGAATATAATAAGGCTGTGAGCTATGGATAACTTGGACGTAATCGTACAGGGTTTTGCCGTTGCCTTTACATGGCAGGGTATTCTTGCCGTATTCTTCGGAGTCCTTATCGGCCAGATCGTCGGAGCTTTGCCTGGGCTGGGACCAGCGGCTGGGATGGCTCTGTTGCTGCCGATCACCTTTGGCATGGATCCCACAGCAGCGATCATGATGTTAGCCGGTATTCTCTACGGCGGCATGTATGGAGGTACCCTCACCTCGGTTCTCATCAACGTCCCCGGGGAGTCATCCAGCGTGATGACAGCTCTAGACGGCCACCAGCTTGCTCTTCAGGGGCGTGCCGGTGCAGCGCTGTCGATCGCCGCTATCGGATCGTTCGTTGCCGGCATCGTAGGCACGTTCGCCCTGGCCTTGGCAGCGGTGGCGATAAGTGCGGTCGCTTTGAGGTTCAACGCTCCGGAGTTCTTTCTACTTGCGCTGCTGGGCCTTATCGCCACTGCGAGTCTGGGCGGAGGATCCCCCGTCAAGGCTCTCCTGATGGCCTGTGTGGGTTTGTCAATCGCGCTGATCGGCGTGGACCCGATCAGCGGTGTCAATCGACTGACCTTCGGCAGTACGACCCTTTTGGACGGGATTGATTTTCTACCAGTCGCTATCGGGCTGTTTGGGATTGCTGAAGTGCTCGCCTCTTTGGAGTCAATCAAGCGCGAACCAGTTCTGGCCGCTAAATTCAAGGACATGTGGCTTACCAAAGCGGAGTGGATGTCCTCACGCATGGCTATTGTAAGAGGAACTGGCATCGGGTTCGTTGTAGGACTTATGCCGGGAGCGGGGGCCACTATCGCGGCTTTTTTGGCATATGTGGTGGAACGACGCTTCTCCAAATCACCTGAGCGATTTGGAAAAGGCTCATTGGATGCCATCGCAGCTTCAGAAACTGCCAACAATGCATCTGTGACCGGCGCGCTCGCTCCAATGCTCGCTTTGGGAATTCCTGGTTCTACCGGCACAGCTGTTCTGCTTGCGGCGCTTATATTGCAAGGTGTTCGGCCTGGACCAACCTTGATGACAGATCAGCCTATTCTCGTCTGGAGCCTCATTGCTTCGATGCTGCTAGGTAATGTCATCTTGCTCATCATGAACCTTCCGCTTGCGCCTTTGTTCGCGGCTTTTCTTCGGGTGCCGTATGTTTATCTCGCGCCAGGCATAGTGATGTTCTCATTGATCGGCGCTTTTGCGGCAACGCTCAGCTATTCCACGATGATAATCGCGATGGTGTTTGGGGGGATAGGGTACGTGATGATCAAGCTGGATTTGCCACGAGCGCCATTGGTTCTTGCGCTCGTCCTCGCTCCGCTTATGGAGGAGTCCCTCCGCCAGTCGCTCCTGTTGTCACTCGGCAGCCCTATGATCTTTCTGACGCGACCTTTCGCGGTGGTGTTGATCGTGGTCATTGCCGTGTTCGTGGCGATGCCCTTCTTGTTCCGGCGCTCTGGTCGGTTATCGCCGGCTGGGTAGACACACCGGATCTGCGTTCGGGGAAGCCGATAGTTGGCGGCTTCCCTTGTCACAGTCGACCCCCTGGGCCGCTTTCGCGCGTACCAGTTTTTCACTTCCTGCTTCGAAAAGGTCTGCCCATGCTTAATCAGTCGCTACGTGGCGTGATCGCCGCTATCCCCACGCCGATCGACGCGTCGGGCAATGCTGATATCCCAGCCTATCTCAAGCTTGCGCGCGACCTTCTGGACAACGGGTGCGACGCGCTCAACGTGCTGGGCACGACCGGCGAAGCAACCTCGTTTTCGGTTATCGAGCGCACTGCGGTGATGGAAGCTGTTGCTGCCAACTTGCCCAGAGACCGTCTGATGGTTGGCACCGGTGCCGCGGCGGTGACCGATGCGATCACGCTGACGCGCAATGCGGCCGAGCTGGGCTTTGCCGGCGCTCTGCTCCTGCCGCCCTTCTACTACAAGAACGTGCCGGCCGAAGGCGTACTGGAGTATCTGCAGCTGGTGGCCGATGCTACGGCCGATTCAGGCATCCCGCTGTATCTTTACAATTTTCCGGCCATGTCCGGCATCGCATATACCCCCGAGATCATTGCTGAGGCAGTCAAACGCATTGGACCCCGTATTGCCGGCGTTAAGGATTCTTCGGGCGATCTACCCTATTGTCGCACCGTGGCGGCGATTTCTTCCAAGCTGTCCGTATTCCCGGCGACTGAGGCGGCGTTGCTCGAGGCCCGGACCGGCGCGTTTGCGGGCTGCATCTCAGCTAGCGCGAATGTCAATGCCGATCTGTGCGCAAGAGCTTTCCATCAGGGTGACACTGTAGCTTCCGAAAAGGCAGTGGCCATCCGCAATCTCTTTGGTGGGATTAGCATTGTTTCAGGGGTCAAGGCGATGTTGTCGGTCAACCGCAACGATCCCGGCTTAGCGCATATGCGGCCGCCCCTGGTCGAACTTCCCGCCGCCGAAGCCACCGAACTGGCCGAGCAAGCCGCCGCCATCCGTGCATCCTAGAAAACTCAGGTCCTTAGAGGCTAAACGGATTGAGCGGAAAGGCACCTTCTTCATCCCGGTTTGTGTCAAGGGGCGTACGACGGCATCTGCCGCGGAGAACGGCATTGATTAGGCTTGGAGGTGCGACCACGAGGGGTACACGCACAGGGTCAGGGTCTACTGGGCATGAGGTCCGTGCCACACGGGCTCGCGCTTCTCATCGCGGTTGGCGCTGTGGCGGCCGCATGGGGTAAGAAAGGCGGAGTGGATCAATCTTTTAGGCGCCCTTACCAGCTTGCAGGGCTGCTGCCGGTACGATCTCACGTCACCCTCGTCCCCGTGAGGACCTTTTTCCTGCCGAAGCAGAACCGATAAATCTCTTAGATAAGTAATCAGGCGACCGCTGTGGTGGGCTCACTTTCCCAGCGGGAATCGGTACGGTCGGGCCACATCCGGTGCAGGATCACCGCCAGACAGCGGGCTACGACAACGATGGCACGGCGCCGGCCTCGCCGCTGCGCGACCCGCATGCCCCACGCCTTCAGCCAAGACCACTTACCGCGCTGGGTGAGTAGGATCTGCGCGGCCTCGTACAGCATCGTGCGCAGCATGGTGTCACCGCACTTCGAGATGCCGCCATCGTAGTCGATCTCACCTGACGGGTGACGACGAGGCGTCAGCCCCACATGAGCCCCCACGGCCCTGGAATGAACAAAGCGCTGCGGCTGGTCGACAGTCGGCCGTAGGTCAGCGCAACAACAGCACCGACACCAGGGGCCGTCATCAGCCGCCGGCAGACGGGATCACGCCGCACGACGTCGAGCAGCATCTTGTGCAGCCTGGTGAACTCCTGGCGCATGACGCGGCGGATGGTGAGCATCGGCTCGACGATGGCGGCAAGCCTGGGTAACCCTCTAACCAGCTGCGGATCCGCGTCCTGAATCCAGCTTGCCCGACGACGCAAACCTTCAGGCCGAAGTTGCGCAAAGTGCCACGCCGATCCGCATCAACGTCCAGCATCTTGCGTTGCACCAGCTTGCGCGCAGTCAGCAGCATCCGCTTTTCCTGGCTTGCCAGCGTCTTCACATGCACCGGCTTGAACTGGCCGGCGCGCATCATCTGAGCAATGCCGCGCGGGCGCTGACCAGAATGGGCGCTCTCAGGAAGACTATCTCACTGTGTGACGCATGCGGCATGGAAGTAAGCCCCATGGTCGCGTTGCTCAAGCGCTCGATATCGGATCGCAGCAATCCACCGATTGAGAAAAAATCATCAACATGCCCACGAATGATCCGACGTTGGGTACGACCCTTTTGCCTTTGAAGGCAGGATGTCCTGCGAGCCCTAGCAATTGGGGCAGTGTTGGCTCTCTGACTGTGCTGGCACAGGTCTTGCAGGAATTTTGTGGTTCGCGTTCTCGCGGACAGTCAAAATTGGAGAGACTTCAATGCCACCTCGCGAACACTCGCCGTCTGCATTTAGCCGGCGCAACCGCCGACTGGTGCTCGCCACTCTCACGGCCGCCCTCTTGACCTGCGCTGCGCCGCAAGCTCAGGAAACGACGATATTTGACCTCGACAAGGCAACGATTGATGACATTCACGCTGCCTTCAAGGCAGAGGCGCTAACGGCAGAACGGCTGGTCCAACTGTACCTGAACCGCATCGCCACCTATGATGATCATGGCCCTGCGCTTAATGCCATCATCACCATCAATCCGGATGCCCTTGAGCAGGCCCGAGCGCTGGACGCAGAACTCGCCGAGGGGGAGCTGAAGGGGCCGCTCCACGGTATTCCCGTGCTGCTGAAGGACAACTACAACACGGCGGATATGCCTACGACTGGCGGGTCGGTGGCGCTTGCGGGTTCAATTCCCCATGAAGATGCGCACACTGTAGCCCGTTTGCGGGACATGGGCGCCATCATCTTAGGTAAGGCAAATTTGAGTGAATTCGCCACACCAGCCGGACGCGGCGCTTACAGCTCAATGAACGATGTCACCAAAAATCCCCACCGTCTCGAGAGCGACCCGGCGGGTTCAAGTGGGGGATCGGGGGCGGCCGCGGCGGCGAATTTCGCGACGCTGGCCTTCGGAACGGATACGGGTGGGTCGATCCGTGGTCCTGCAGCGGCTAATGGGGTGGTGGGAGTGAGGCCAACATACGGTCTGGTGAGCCGTGCCGGCATCATTCCACAGGCGCTGACCATGGACACTGCAGGGCCGCTGGCTCGCAACGTGACCGACGCAGCAATTGCCCTAGGCGTGTTTGCTGGCACAGACCCGGCCGATCCGACTACGGTCGAAAGTGACAGCCTCAAGCAGGCTGACTATACCGCGATGCTAAACAAGGATGCCCTCGACGGTGCGCGCATCGGCGTCGTGCGCAACTACTTCGGGGGTGATCCGGAAGTAGATGCTCTTATCGATGCGGCCGTGGCCGACATCGTGAAGCTGGGAGCCGAGGTGGTGGAGTTGAATTTCAAGGATGAATTCGTGTCGTCCTTGGCTCCACTCCGTGCGGCTATCAATGCAGAATTCGAGCCCGACCTTGAGGAGTATCTGGCGAAACTGGATGAGGGCTATCCCAAGTCGCTCGAGGAAGTGGTGAGGATTTCGGTTTCTCCGGAGGTGCTGAACTCACCGCGCCCGGTAAATCCTGGCCTCATCGAAACGCATCTGCAGAACCTCCTTATCGGGGGCAAGGACAATCCGGACTATATCGAAGCCCTGGCGGCGGTCTCCGAGGTCAAGGTTACGGTGGCTGCATTCATGGACGAGCATGAGGTGGACGCCCTGGTCTGGCCGACGTCGCGATGCACCGCTGAGCCGATCTACTCGCTCCCGGACCCCGATCGCGTTTGCACGAGCGGGCCGGGTGCTAGTCTGGTTGCGACGTATTCCGGATTTCCGGACGTTCAGGTTCCTGCCGGATATACGTCGCGCGGCCTGCCCACAACGATCTCCTTCCTCGGACGTCCATATAGCGAGGCGCAGCTGCTCGGCTATGCCTTTGCCTATGAGCAGGCCACTCTGCATCGCAAGGTCCCGGAGCTGTTCCCGGAACTTCCCGGTGAAGCCTTCGAGTACTAGCAGCAGGATCTGGCAATAATTGGCGGCTGCCTTAACGGCCAATCGAAGACAGCCGCCAATAGCCAACTGATTTCAAATCCCGCAAGAGCATATGGGCGAGCGGCTAGCAGATTGGTGCCTGTATATCCCACGCAGAGAAGGATGCCCCAATGGCAGCTTTCGGAAACCTACAGGATGCTGTTCAACGACGGAAATGGGGCGCTCTGCCGTCCGGCAGGAACCGACCCCAAGTCGGTCGTTCGCAGCGTCGTGCAATGGCCCCGAGAGCCGCCGTAGCCCGTCATCGAAGTTGCACCTCAAATTGGCACAGGATCGTGTCTGCTAAATTGCGGGTAGCTCCGTCGGGGCAGCGCAAAGCCGGGTTCAATCCCCCGCACTGGAACAAATGGTCGTCAGCGAGAATTGGTTTGATTTCAACGGAGGTGAACAATGCCCATCCCCACCAAGGACACAGAGAAAAAGAAACCCGACCCGGCCCTCGCCGACGTTGAGCCGGGGAGCGATGCCGATGCGACCCCAGCTGGGGAGCCAGGCAAGACGCCACCAGACCCAAACAAGAAGCCCTCGGATCCGTAAGCTAGGCTTGACGCCTTGGGGTACTCGACCTGTTCGGCTGGCACCTGGCCACCTGCACCCGAGCACCGCTTTCGAGTACGTTGTTGAGAATGTCGTGTTCTTCGCCATCTGGCAGCGGTTTCACGATACAATGCATCATGGATAAGAATAAATTCGCCTCGTCAAAGCTGGTTCTGCTCCAGGCCTTCCGGCCAGACGAAGGCGGCAAGATGGTGCCGGCGTTCGCGCCCCGGAAGATGCGAGATGAAGCATCGGCGTACAACGCTGCCGAGCAGCTAGTGCAATCCTATCCGGCGGTGATGGCGTGGACTCAGCCGAGCCATGGTGCCAGTGGCGAGCTTGAGGAACGATCCGTCGTCTTCCGCCACGGCGATGTGCCGGAATGAACTAACTAGCCCAGCACACCACAGCTGACGGCTAGCCTTGATTAAGTGACGACAGACAGAGGTGGACGGTTGAGCCGAAAGTTCCGAGTTGTGGATTGCACCCCATCTGAGGGCGCAGCCGCTGAGTTCATCCAGAGTGCGGGATCACCTGAGGAGGCCGCGCGGTTGGCCCTTGGCCTGGATCTGCGCCGGAACGGGGTTGCTGGAAACCTGCGCGTCAAGGTCTACCATGAGGCGCCTACCGGCACTGTGTCACTGTACCGGCTCTACACAAAGAGCCTGGGTACCACATAGGATATGCACGAAACTGCGGGGCCAGTCCGCCGTTTTCCAAAGCAATCAGGAGCTACAATGCCCCGTTATTTTTTCGACACGGACGACGGCACCGAGTTGCTTAGAGACAACGAAGGCTCTGAGCTGGCCGATGAACAAGCGGCGCGTGATGAGGCGTCGCTGACCATGGCTGAGCTCGCTAAAGAGTATATTGCTGGGAGCCCGCTGCAGAAGAATGTCACAATGTGGGTCCGCAACGAGCAAGGCGAGGCCGTGTTGCAGCTCTCACTCACCTTCGCGACCCAGATCCCGAAGGGGGTCTCATCCCATTTCTGACAGGGGAATGACCGGCCGGCGAAGGTCACTTGTCCGAGAAATGTCTTTCATGTGCGCCAACACATCGGCAATTGGCTGATCCCAATGCAAGCCCTCAATATTATAGGCGAGATCGCAGCACCCCCGGACACAAGGCTAGAACAGGAGGGCGCATCGTACTCCAAGCCGAGTTGCGCCTCACGAAGGCAACACTGGATGATCCGATGGAGAAGCCAACGGCGCCGCTGCCGGCCTCCACCTCTGATTGATCTGCCTGCTGTCAGGCTGCCAGGCGGGCGGGGTCGATCTTAAGGGTGACGATGAGACCATCTTCCTCCCACGCATAGTGGATGGACCCGCGTAGCGCATTGGTAATGCTGCGCTCGACGAGTTTGGTGCCGTACCCTTTTGGGACGCTGGTTGGTACCACCTCAGGACCTCCTCGCTCCGTCGAGACCACCGTTACCGCCTCGTCTCTGGCCGAGCAGGAAACATCGATCATACCAGTCGGTGATGAGAGCGCGCCGTACTTGAGGGAGTTCGTTGCCAGTTCGTGCACGATCAATGCGAGCGTGGTCGTTGCGCTTTCGCCTACGATCATACGCGGTACCGAGACCCGGATGCGCCCACTGAAGGCTCCTAGGTCGTCGTAGGGCGCGAGCAGCACGGAAAGCAGGTCGCCGAGCAAAGCTGCCGCGGCGTCGGTTTGACCCGGTAATGGACGAACAAGATCATGGGCTCGCCCCAATGCTGTCAATCGCTGCGTCAGTTCTCGCGCCATGTCGGTAACAGTGGACGTGGATCGGGAGGTGATCGCAGTCAGACCGGTGGCAATGGCCAGCAGGTTCTTGACGCGATGGCTCATTTCACCGGCAAGGAGTTCTCGTCCTTCTTCGGCCTGTTTGCGGCCGGTGACATCCAGAAAAACACCGAACATAATACGTTGGACGATACCCTCATCGTCTCCTTTGCCACGGGCCGAGATCCAGCGAAGCTCCTCACCAACCATGATGCGGAAGTCGATCTCATAGGGGCCGAGTATTGCCCGCGTAGCGGTGAAGGCAGCTCGGACCCGATCCCGATCAGCAGGGTGAATATGGGCGGATAGATCCTCGAACGTGACCTTGGCGCCTCGCCGCAAACCCCATAGGTCGTAGGCCTGGTCGTCCATGGTGAGCGCGTCGGTATCGACGTTCCACGACCAGAGGGCAATGCCGGCAGCATCCACAGCACGTGCGAGATTCTTGACATCCCGAAGGAGCGAACTCGATGTCTCGACGGCTTCACTCATATCGCTTCTGACACCTTTGCGGCCTCACTCAGTTCGCGCGTTCTAATGGAAAGGCAACATCATCGTAAAGAGCTCGAATCGTAGCGCCCTCGAAACGCTGCTCGTTGACCTCGAGATAGGATCCTGCGCGCGCGGCAACAGGCAAGTCCTCGATAACAAACCGGACTGCCTCAGCTGCGGTACTGAAACGACGATACTGAGCCTGGTTGGTCTTGGCGTAACGGCGGCTGGCGAACAGCTCTGCTCGGGCGCCGAAGTTGAAATTTTCCATGATGCGGATTTCCTTGGAAGCGTGAAAAGCCACGCGCCCGGAATGGGTGCGTGGCGGATGCCGGACTGGAATGTTGAAATATTTCCTACGCGGACGCGCTGGGTGCCTCTACCAGTGGGAGGCTAGGCGGGCCCTAATGGGCCCGACCAACGTCAGACCAAGGTCAGGTTGGTAGCCGAAACCTTGCCGTCGCGGCCGGTTTCGAGTTCGTAGGTAACCTTGTCGTTTTCGTACAGGCCATTGAGGCCCGAACGCTCGACAGCGGAGATATGGACGAATGCGTCCTTCTCGCCGCCTTCAGGCGAGATGAAGCCAAAACCCTTGGTCGTGTTGAAAAATTTCACGGTGCCGTTGATCATTAGATAGTCCTGAAAATGTAGCCCGGAGCTATAGCGAGCGGGCAGATGATCCAGAGGCAATATGCCAATGGATTTCTAAACGTTCGCAAAGTAGGGAGGTAGCCAGGGGCCAGAAGAACCGGCAGATCGGGCAGCCAACGGAGGCTGAAAACGTAGCTCCTTATTGCATTCCCCAGCGGGGGAGTAAAGCGCAAACTGGGTAATCACTCAATCTCTCAGAGATCACCCGGTTACGGCATATTTGAAGTGGCAACCGAGGCGGTGGCCAGCGTCGTAACAATTGGGATAAGCGGCGTTGAACAGCGAGACCGATGGAACGGGTCCTGGCCAGCAGTTGATCAACATGGAAGAGCTGGTGAAAGTTCACGTTGATCAACCGGGGCGTCTTCACCCTGCCTGCCTTCGCGCTACAGCGAGCGCAAGGAAGCGGCAGCCAGACTCGAGGAGCGGGTCCGGCCAGAAGTCTTCTTAGATTACGAAGGCACGGTGATCCAAACGTCGAGCCCGCATCAGGAATGGCCGCTAATTGAACTTGCGGACTACAAACCGGACCGACTGTTTCCCACCCCAAAGACGCCGGTCCGGAGCCGACCTCATTCCAGCCGTTCAACGACAATGCCGCATTGTAAAAAAGCGGACGTAGCTCGATTTGGTGGCCATGAGCAAAGCCGGCTCTTCGCGCGGATCCGCCAGAGCTGGCTCTCTGAGGCGGGACGGATACAAGATCTCACTGTTCACGGTTAGCCCGGACTCGGTAAGTCGCCCAGACAGTGATCGCCAGGCCAACCATGGCTGGAAAGGTCACAGCCGGAAAATCAGTTGCGATCACAGAGGGAGAACAAATGCCAACCGCGAGTTCCCAGAAATGGAAGATCGCATGCCCGGTAAGCCATAGACTGGGCGCCCCCCATATTTCAATCCGAAGGGCTGGCCTGAACAACCCCATGGCGTAAGCCGCGCCAATGGAAAGATATATAATGCCTATGTCGCGGATGAAATGTTGGTTGTAGAGGCCCGTCTGACATTGGGGACCGTGTAGTACCACGCCTCCGGCGAGATAAGCATGAACAGGCCATTGCCGATCCCGAGCAGGGTCAGAAATCCTACCGAGATGTAGATGAGTAGTGCCGTGGCTCGGTTCCGTGTTGCTATCAAGATAACGTTTTCCATTGCTGCATCGATGCCGATCCGCCAGTAGCCGACACCGTTATCGGCTTCGCACGCTAGCCATCTGCGCGATGGCATTGCCGGTCTGGGCTCAGGTCCTTGCCATCATCAACTTCGCCACCAGCGCAGGCGTGTTCTTCGTTGTGACGCGGCGGGGCATTGCGGCCGCAGGGGCTCGCCCTCGCCCGCTGCCCCTCAGCAACTGTCGCGGCTATGATCGTGGATCCCACCGCCATCAACGCGGCGACTGCCGAGGTGGCGGGGCTGACTGTGGTGCTCCATGAACTCGTTGCTTCCGTGGTCATAGGTCACCTGTGATGTTGGATGGGGAAAAAGGGCCGCGGTTAAGGGGCCTGGGGAACTGCGGTATTACGCCTACGAGTTCTTGCTCCGCCGCAGATAGCCCAGCGCTCCTGAGTAGAAGGCTGCTTTCGACGAATGATGCAACCAGACGTTCGAAGGCGCGACTAATCTCGTGCCGATGTAAAGCAACGTGTGGGTAAATGTCTTCCGCCAGATCCACACTGGCGCTCCGAACAACACTTTGCCCCCTACGAGCACTTCTGGCTCTGACCTGCTATATCGACCACCTAAGTGCGCCCAAGTGTCGCCGGCCGACCTATGATAGGTCCGCACGTATTCTTCAGTTTGTCGGCTCTCCGGTATGATGTGGCGAACACGGGCTCCCGGCACCCAAAACCCAGCACCGCCTTCATCGAAAATGCTGTGCAGAACATCAGTTTCTTCTCCAAGACGCTTCATTCCAGGCCCTACGCCCAAGCTAGGGTCGTAAGGGTGCGTCCGCTGCTCTTTGGTCCGTACGGCATAATTTGCGCCATATGGCATTCGCTGCTCGCTAGGAGACAAAGGTAAAACTACTTCGCCGAAATCTCGCTCTGCGAGCAGATGGCTGAGGGTTACCGGGTTTTCTTTGAACCAGTTAGGGGTCTCCCCTTCCAAAACCGGCTCGATAACGCCACCGAAGAATGCCGCTTCCGGATGGCGGATGAAAGCTTCGGCGTAGGCGGCGACCCAGTTAGGATCGATGATGACGTCATCATCAGTCCAGCAGATATAATCGCCCTTCGCCTCCGCTACCCCTCGATTACGAGCATTAGAAAGGCCTGGGTTGTGTTCCCGTACGCAGCGTAAGGGTAAACGGTCAACGTAGCTTGCCGCGACTTCCGCCGTATGGTCGGTGCTGCCATTATCCACAAGGACAAATTCCCAGGCCAGACTTTCTGGCACCCGCAATGCAACAGCGCTGTCTAGGACAAGCCGAAGTTGTTCGGCGCGATTGCGGGTGCACATGACGACCGTGATAATCAATGCCTTCCCTCCCCCGCCAAGGCAACTGCCCCTTCGCCATACGCCCAAGACCACCTTTCGACACCAATAATATTGGCTGGTACGCATTCACACGCAGGCTGCCACTACATTCCGCTATTTGAAGCGCAACCAAAGCCCTTGTAAGTAGACCAGACTATGCTGGCGCTATCTCTTGAGGACGCCCGCGAGAGCCGCAGCGCTCACAATGGGGTCTTTATGTCGAGCGTCGCAGTCCGCATGATGAAGGGCAGTCTTTGGATTTCCGGCGCACGCGCCGTGGTCAATGCTGCCGGTTTTTTTAGCACCATCATGCTGGCCCGCCTGCTTGCCCCAGAGGACTTCGGCCTGGTGGCCCTCGGAACTACGATTCTTGCCATAATGACAGCAGTGACCGAGATGTCTCTCTCTCAGGCACTAGTGCACCATAAAGACCCGCAAGCAGATCATTTTCACACTGCCTGGACTTTAGGCGCTGCTCGAGGTCTCTTGCTGGCCGCGGTGATGACCATCTTGGGTCGCCCCTTGGCAGCTCTGTATGAAGAGCCCCGATTGGAAACGTTGATCTACGCCTTTGCATTCAGCGTGTTCCTGAGCGGACTTGCCAATCCCCGAACGGTGATGCTGTCCAAGAAACTTATCTTCTGGCAGGAATTTCTTCTTAGCGTGGCAGAGCGACTGGTTTCGCTCGCGGTGGCGATAGGCGTTGCCCTGCATTTTCAAAGCTACTGGGCTCTAGTTGCAGGGGTTGTCGTAGGCCAATTCACTTCCGTTGTTCTCTCTTACTTCATTCTCCCGTTCCGGCCCCGCATTGTTTGGAGACATGCGCGCGAGCTATGGTCGTTTTCAGTTTGGTTGACGCTCGGAAACGCCATGAACACCATCAACTGGCGTTTCGACCAACTTCTCGTTGGGCACCTTCTTGGCCGTTCGGCGCTTGGCCACTATACCGTTGGCGACTCTTTAGCCCAAATGCCGACTCGTGAGGCGATCAGTCCGCTGACCGGCACCTTATTTCCAGCTCTTGCCGGTATCGCTTCTGATCCTGACCGACTGCGAGCCGGCTACCAACGTGCTCAGAGCCTAATAACAGCAATTGCATTGCCCGTCGGCGTAGGCTTCGCCCTTGTAGCTGAACCCCTTGTTTTGTTGACGATGGGCACGAAGTGGCTGCCAGCGGTCCCGATCATCCAAGCGCTGTCTTCAGTGTTTGCGCTTCAGACCCTCGGCTCAATGGCGCAACCACTTGGAATGGCGCTAGGCGCCACCAAGCTGTTGTTTATGCGAGATTTGCAGATGTTCTTTGTGCGTCTGCCGACTATTACCTGTGCCATGCTTCTGTGGGGGTTACCGGGCTTGGTTTACGCCCGGGTATTTACAGGTCTCATTGCCGCTTGTGTAAACATGGTATTGGTGCGGCGCCTAACGGGGCTCGGGCTGTTGAGGCAACTTGGGGCCAATTTCCGCAGCCTAGTGTGCGTAGCGGTTATGGTTATGGGGACTTCGGCCGTAATGAAGCTTCTGGATAGCAACGGACTGGTGCATGACCTCAGATATCTAGCGGCTGCAGTCTCAAGCGGAGCGGCACTATATCTAAGCTCATCTGCATTGCTATGGATGGCAAGTGGCCGTCCCGTTGGTCCGGAGCGGGAATTTGTGAGCCTTGCATCCAAACTCTTGTCTCAGGTCCGGCGAGCTGCGCCCGCGAAGAGAACCTAGGGCGCACAAGCGCTAGACGATCGAGCAGGACTGCCATAGCTAGCGGGGTCTAAGCCTTGGGTGCAAACGTGAGACTTCAATTAGTCTGCAACAGGTCAAACATCTGTGCACCAGCCAGCGGCTTTCCCAAGGAGCATTCATGTGTCCACGTTTTATAATAGGCCGAGATCTTACCCGTGGTGTTATCGCTGAAGCGATGTGGAATACCAAGCAGCGTGGATAGAATGTGTACGTGCAGACGATCGCAAACAATCTCCTCCGCGGAAGAAAGAAGATCCAGGCCTCTCTTCAGCCGCCACTCGGCGACAGCATTGCAGCCAGCACGAAGTCGAGAAGCCCTGCTGATATTGCCACGAAGCAGATTGTGCATTTTGCCAGGCCAGCGCACCCGTGCTGACTCTGCTGGATTTTCGAGGGGCCAATCCACGGAGCCCGGTATAGGCCCACCTAATGCCTCAACATCCTCTCGGCGGAATTGAAGCGTCTTCACGGTAGCGGGTCGCGTGCGCGCGAGCGGTCCCAACCCAAATGCGCCATCGGGAACCAGCTTCACTTCGCAATCGAAATTGCGCCACGCGAAATCATAAGTGACCTGGTCTCGCGCGAAAAAACAGAAGTTGCCGTGCTCCCGGATAGCACGGGCTGTATCTTTCACCGCTGACGCGTCCGAAAAGTGGAGCGACTGGGCCAGTTGCACAATCCGGCGCCCCTTTACCGCGTTCAAGATGCCGAGTCGGTAATTCTGATGCTGGGGGTACAAATCCCCGAAGTTTCCGCCGCCGTGCAGGAATATCTGGCCAGGAAGTGAGCGCCACTCGTCGACGGTCAGAACAGGACTCCCGCAGCTCGCGACAAAGGCCGCGTGGCGCCCGGTAATTTTCCTAAGCTTCTTGTACTGGCCTACCCATATGGCCGAGTCCCCGACGTTGGCATGATCCGGGAAGTCTACTAGCACCCAATCCTGTCCCGCCTTTACCTCGGCCGACAGTGCCGTATGCAAAAGCTGTGACTGCCGCTGAATTGAGGAAAGACATGGATGCCCCATTGCAAAACTTTCTTGCTGCCCGTCACTTTCCTATAAGGGTAACGGCGGCCACTCACATCCGTAGAAGCTCAGACAACATCGCGAAGCATTAGATCCCATCGAACTTGGCCCTATCAAGCCACCTGGACTGTGTCGCCGCAGCGAGGTTGTGGAGCTTCGAACGCTGTGGCGAACGCCCGGACGATGGACGAGCGGCGTGAGGGACTTGGGTTTAGATCGGGACGAACGCCTCCTAGTCATCGATCCAAGTAACAATGAAGCTGTTAGCTTTCATGCCTGGCCTTGTGCTCGCCTGCAAAGAACCCTTCGGGTTTCGTAAGTGGCGGCTAGAAGTTGGCCGTTGCGCTTGAGACCGTATGCAGTCCCGGGCGGGAAGCGCTTCCTACGAAGCTCATAGGTCACCTATAGTTTTGAGGGATGGGGCAAGAAAAAGGCCCCGACTAAGGGGTCTTCGTTTGGTCAGTGGATGTTTGGCTGGAATTAGGCCCGGTCTCGATGGAGTGCCTTATGCCGGAAGTAGAGGAGCATCCCTTGCAGTTGTCCGGCCACGAAGGTGGCGTGCGATAGCTTCAGATCCACGTCAAAGGGCTTCCCGCCGGCGATCTCCATCGCGGCCTTGCGAGCGTCCCAATAAAGGTGCTTTCCGAGCGCGCGCCGCCCTCGGTATTTCGCTATCAGGGCTCCGTTGCCGATCTGATACTGCCGCCATAGCTTCGCGACCTGGCTGTAATCCCGTCGGCCATGGAAGTGGTGAACCGGCATGTCGGGAACGTATTCGATGGGGAAGCCGTGCTCCCTGGCTCGGAATAGTAGTTCGGTATCTTCCGCTGCGATGAACACGGCACCAGGGCCGAACTCCTCATCGAAGCCGCTAATGGCGTCGAATACTTCCCGGCTCATCGTTAGGTTGCAACCGTGGATAAAGCCCCCTGGATGGTTCCAGTCGCTGAGGCGGGCTTTGTTATCATCCGTTTTGATGGTGATCGGGAGGTCAGACTTGTCGCCTAGCTCGACCCGGCCGCCGCGGACAATCGGCCCGGTGTCGGCATCATAGTGACGCTTCAGGTCGAGGAAATAGTTCGGATCCATGACGCAGTCGTCATCAGTGAACACAAGCACCTTGCCGTTTGCCTGCCGCACCCCAGTATTCTTGGCCCGACAAACTCCTGGTCGGCGCTCCGTAAGAACATGGACAGGGATCGACGCTCCCGCGGCGAACACCTTGGCCGTAGCTTGGGTGCTATCGGTGGAGTTATTGTCTACAACAATGAGCTCAATAGCCACCTGAGTAATCGCCCATGCGCTCTGGGCGGCTTGAATAATGGAGGCAAGACACCGTTCCAAGATTTCGGCCCGGTTCAGAGTGCAAACAATCACGCTAACATCAAGCAAATGGCCACCGCCCAAGTGTTTAGAGCCACCGTATCTCAGGGCGATATCGCGGATAGTTAGTACAGACCCTTACAATTGGAGAAGAAAAAGGCCCCCGGTTAGAAGGCATTGGGATGGTGCGGTACTATGAAACGTCGAAACGCGAACGTGCGAGGTACTCAAAAAATCGCCTTCTACGTTCCGCGATTTCGCTGCGCGCTAGAAACCGCCTTTTGATATCCCGAATGGCTCTTCGGGGTGCCGACCGCTTAAGCAACGGGTCCATGTAGATGGTTGCCCTTAGATAGGCGTACTGCTTCACAAGGGCGACATACGGCTCCGAAAGCTTGATGGGCCACGCCAACGATGCCCCGGCCCACGGCTTAGGCGCGGAGGTGAAATGAATGAGGTTAGGTCGAAACTTGCTGTAGGGCAGCGCCAGCGCAAAGTGAGAGTTGAAGTTGAACGACGGGGACGCTCGCCTCCACCTGCCACCCAATACGGCATTTAATGCTGACTGGTCATGGTGTTCGCATACTTCCGAATGCTCAAGGAAAAACTTCCACGCCCGCGGGCCTATTTCCTTCCAAGTTTCTCTCCTAAAGGCAAGAAGGCCAGAATTGAAGTAGTCGTCTGTGCGCTCCAGTTTTAGATTGCTTAGGAATGTAGAACACCATTTTGGAAGATCAGACAGACGCTCCCCAAGAACGATGAAGTTCTCAGCTACCGCTAAGACCTCCCCATCTGGAACTCGGTAGTTTGCGAGAGAAGTTAGGTCTCCCGCGACCTGCATATCTCCATCTATATAGATGACGTTTTGGTACTGCTCCGGCACGAATTGGTACATCAGCAGCCTTGCCATCGCTGCCCTTGGGACGTGGCTTTCCTTGAAAGTGACGCTCGCCGGCAGGTCTACCAGTTGGTCTGGCAAACTTAACACCCGCAACTCACCGGCGAAGTCCTCCGTGAGGCGCTTCTGAGTTTCCGCATCCAGATTGATTGTGAACAGCAGGATGTCAGCGAGCCCTGGCGATAACCTTGAGGATATCTGGCGCGCCAGAACCAACGACGGCACAAGAAAGCCAACATCTGAAATCATGACAAACGCTGTTTCTGTTGTCATACACCCTTGCCATCGTTCATTGCTGCACCAGCATATCGTAGTGCCTCCCAGACTTCCGGACGGGATAATAGAACGGGTCAGTGCCAGGGGAAGTCAGTAGCACCTCTCATGCACCTTACCGCGTCGGAGTTGCGCCTCGGCAGAGCCGCCTTCCCTCCGTGGCAACATCGTCAAGAGTTAGCGCGTTGAGGGTGATTTGGGAAAGTGCCACAACAAGGGTAGCGGGGCGCACTACCAGGCCAAGTCCCAGTCCAAGTAGCCTCAGATATTCTCCGAGATTAGCGGCGCCGAACGCCAGGAGCCTTGGGCCCGAACTTGAACAGAAGCGCACCCACCGTGCTGATGACCAGCAAGGCGGGGTCGGCAAGCCACCAGAGGCCCGCGTCGGTGATGCAGACGGCGAAATCCCAGTTGCCCCGGAGGAACACGAGCCACTCGGCGGTGTTGACAGGGCCTCCTCATGGAAACGGCAGCGGGCAGTGATATTGACGCCGGCAATCACCTCGCGGATGCCGGTGCAGCCACTCGCCCCAAATCCCGATGGGTTTGAGGCGTTCATCGACAGGATGATCGCCCTCGAGCACGAGGAGTTCGACTGGCAGGAGGGCGTCGCGGCGCGGCGCTCAAAACCCCGGTCCTGCTGATCACCAGCGATGCCGACGTGACCGTCCTCGAGCACTCGGTTGAGCTGTTACCCGGGGTGGAACGACACCCCCGAGTGATGCCGGTCAGATGAACAACTTCGTCCACTGTCAGCGCCGACGGGTGGGTCGAGGACCATCAGGTGCGGGGGTTCCTGGCTGGTGTGCACTACGCGCTCAGTTGGAAGTGATCAGGGAACGGCTGGCCAGGGGCTTCGAGGACGGGGACCTTCGTGCTTCCAGCGACAAAGTTGAGGCCATCGCACGCTACTACACCACCGTAAGGGACGGTCTATCTGTGAGGCGTGCGACGGTTATCACTCGGTATTTTCTATGCTCGGATGCCCTGGACTATGGATAATACCAGCACGGCTCCCTCCGACCCCTTATCGGCGGTGAGCGTCAGCGCCTCCATTTCCCGGAAGCCGCCGTTCCTTCATGCCGCGGCAACCGTCACAGTGGCAGGCAGGAAGCAGCTCATTATGCAAATGACCTTGATGACGCGATGCGGAAGGCGGTTTTCGCATGGCCAGCATTCGGTCGACGCATCGGGTCACCCGAACGGCTTGGCGCCTGCCGTGTACAATCAGCGAGCTGTCGCGAGCCGGCTCACAGGGCGTAGGCTGTCAGGCCCTCGACCAGGGCGTCGAAGACGAGACGCACCCGCCGCACCTGCTGCAGGTCCTCATGCGTGACCACCCATGTCTCAAACTCCATCCTGAACGCGTCCGGCAACACCCGGACCAGCTCGGGGTCGCGTTCGCCCAGCCCGACGTGACAGACGCCGATCCCAACGCCCGCACGGATCGCCGCTAGTTGGGCAAGGTCGCTGTCGGTGCGGAAGATGAAATCCTCGGGCCCGAATGAAAGGCCGCGCTGACGCAAGGTGCGGATGCCAGCCGTCTCGCTTTCAAAGCCGATCAGTCCGGCGGATCTGACCTCTTCAAACGAGGTGGGCGTGCCATGGGCGGCCAGATAGCTCCGGCAGGCGTAAAGACCGAGCCGTATAGCGCCGATGCGCTTGACCACCAGCGCGTCCTGCACCGGACGCACCATGCGAATGGCTATATCGGCCTCGCGATCGAGCAGATTCTCGGTGCGATTGTTGAGCCCCAGTTCGATCACCAGTCCCGGATGGCGCGCCCGCAGCGCCGCCAGCATTGGCGGCAGAACTTCGACCCCCACGACCTCGCTGGCGGTGATCCGCACCGCACCGGCGAGCGATCCGGCCTCGGCAGAGGCGGCACGCGCAAAGGACCGGGCGGCGCTCGACATGGCCTCGACATGCGCGGTCAGCTCATGGGCAATGGCGGTCGGCAGCAGTCCAGTGGGCGACCGGGTGAACAGCACGATGCCGTGCTCGCGCTCCAGATCCTCGATGCGACGCCGAACGGTGGGTTGGGCGACATTGAGGACCCGGGCCGCAGCCGACAGACTGCCCTCGCGCATCACTGCCATGAAGGCCCGCTGCCGCTCCCAGTCGATGCTCGCATTCGGGGCACTTGCCATCATACATTTTATAGTAACTGCCTGAATGCTCTTGTCAATTTGCTTGATGGCTGTCCGCATTCATATTGGTGGGACACAACAGGAGCTCACGATGATCCTTCTTACAGGTGCCACCGGGCAGGTCGGCCTTGAACTGGCAAAACAGCTTTCCGCTCAGGGCCGAGCGGCCACGGCCATGACACGCTCCGCCGCCGCCGCCGACAAGCTCAAAGGCCTTGCGGGCATCACGCCGGTCACTGGTGACTTCGACGACCCGGCCTCGCTTGGGGCGGCTTTGCAGGGCGTTGAGCGGGCCTTCCTGCTCACCAATTCCACCGAGCGGGCCGAGCAGCAGCAACTGGCCTTTGTCGCTGCGGCCCAGCGGGCGGGGGTCAGGCATATCACCAAGCTGTCGCAACTGCATGCCGCAGCCAGTTCCCCGGTGCGCTTCCTGCGCTATCACGCGGCGGTGGAGCAGGCGATCCGCGACAGCGGCATGACCTTTACCTTCCTGCGGCCCAATCTGTTCATGCAGGGATTTGTGGGTTTCGGCGGCGCCATCGCGGCCACGGGCAAGCTGTTTGCGCCCATCGGCAACGCCAGGGTCAGCCTGATCGATAGCCGTGACATTGCCGCTGTCGCCCTCGCCGTGCTGACCACCTCCGGTCACGAGGGCCAAGTCTATGATCTCACCGGTCCGCAGGCGCTGACCCATGAGGATATGGCAAGGCAGATCGGCATGGCCATCGGCCAACCCGTCACCTTTGTCGAGATCTCGCCCGATGTCATGCGCGATGCCGCGCTCACGGCGGGCTTTCCCCAATGGCAAGCCGATGGCCTGATCGAGGATTACGCCCACTACGCCCGCCACGAGGCCGACGGGGTTGGCCCGGCAGTGTCAGCGGTGACGGGGCGTGAGGCCCGTTCATTCGCGGCTTTCCTCGCCGACTACAAGACTGCGTTCACCATCAAGCCAGGAGCTGAACAATGAAACGACGTACGATGATGACTGCCAGCCTTGCGGCAGTGCCGCTGCTGGGAATGACATCAATGAGCCTGGCACAGTCCGGTGAAAGCGAACTGATGGCGATCTGGGACAAGTGGATTGCCATGTGGAATGGCGATCTTGCAATGGCCGAGCAGATCATGGCCGAAGACTACAAGCTCAACATGTACCCCATCGGTGGCGGCGACCTATCCATTTATGCCGGCGCGGCCGGGATGGCCGCCTGGATCGGCCAGCTTCATGCGGCGATCAAACCTTTCGTCTCCGATGTCCAGGTTCCGCCACTCTTCGGCGATGGCATGATTGCCGGGCGGTGGTTGGCGAGCGGTGTCTACCAAGGCGGTTTTCCCGGTGCCCAGGCCGAGCCCGGCACAGCGCTGCGATTTGCCGGGGCCGACTTCCTGCGCATCGAAAACGGCAAGGTGGCGGAGTACTGGCTCAGTTCGGATCAGCTGGAGCTGATGACCCAACTCAAGATGCTGGGTTGACCTTGGACGGGCGCGGCCTCTTCGAAGCGCGCCCGTTCGATTGCCAGGCCCGGCCCCTTGATCAGCTGGGCATCATCCACGCCGCTTCTGTCCGGTGTACGAGGGCTTCGAGAGACCCGGGTGCCCGGTCGATGCTGTTGAAAACCGCCTGTGTCGTTCGGCCCTCGGCGCCCTGCTGGCAACACCGCGGCGCAGCAAGTCCGCCAACCCGTAAGCGTCAGACGTCTGACTGGAAATTGGTGCAATCACTAGCGACGTTCGTCTGCTTTTCCATCAGCTGTGTTAAAAGCCGCCAGTCTGGAAACCACCCCGCATCGGCCAGTCCGAAACCGACCCCGTTTCTGCCGTTCGTAGTGGCGTGCGGCTATCCGGAAAGCTGCCATTGCCAGTTCTTCTCCGCTACCTTGGCCTGGAGAAAGGCGAGGCAAGCGATCAGCGGGCCTCCGCTTTCGTCCAGCAGCAGACCCGCCAATGCCGGCCCTATTGAGATTGGCGCGCAGCGGCTGGTACCAAGCCACCACGCGGGAATATCGGGCGGGCTCCGTCGCCTTCTTGATGAAGGCCCCGCCAGAACTGCGCTTCCTTGTCTCGTTCTGGCTGCGCGCGAGCGCATTAGCCTGCTGCAGCTACGACCAAACCGGTCGTGACAGCTGAGCGGCGAGAAACTCCAGCAAAGCGCTGACCTTAGCCGGTCGAGCGCGGGCCGAAGGGGTGACGAAATACAGCGCCCCCCGGGGCAATGTCCACCCGGGTACCAGGGCCACGAGGCGCCCTTCCGCCAGGTATGGATCGGCGATGAAGGCGGGCAGTTCCGCGATGCCTTGACCGTCAAGCACCATGGGGAGGAGCGCATCGACGTTTGTGACCCGCAGCTTGCCGGCCGGCGTGACCGACTCCTCCTCGCCTGCCTGGCTGCGGAAACGCCACACGTCCTGTCGAGGGCGATACGCATAGCCGAGGCAGTCCGCCGGCTCCAGGTCGGCCGGTCGCTCTGGCAGCCGACGCGTTTCGAGATAGGCGGGGGCGGCAACTACCGCCCCGCCGATATCGGCCAGATGCCGCGCGACCAATGAGGAATCGGGCAGGACGGCGATCCGCAATGCCGCGTCGAACCCTTCGCCCACGATATCCACCACCGCGTCGCTCAAATGGAGATCGATCGAGACGTCGGGATACTGACGAAAGAATGCAGGCAGCAGCGGTGTCACCCAGCGCAAACCGAACGACATGGGGATCGCCAGCCGGACCAGACCGCGAGGCTGGCTCGACTGTTCGAGTACAAGGTTCTCGGCTGCCTCCGCGTCGGCGTAGATCGCGCTAGCCCGGGCCGCGAGGCTCGCTCCCATATCGGTCAGGGCTAGCTGGCGCGAGGTTCGGTTGAACAATCGGGTTCCCAGCCGGTCTTCCAGGCGGCCGACGGAACGGGAAACCGTGGCCACCGATAGTCCCATGAGTCGCGCTGCGCGGGCGAAGGAACGCTCCTCTGCGACCTTAGCGAAGATCGCCAAGCCTTCGAGATCGGGCAGCTTGGACATCACCATTCCTGAAACGATGCTTTGCATTCGTTTCTATTTCGAATGCACGCGCACGTCCATATCTCATTGCCATCCAACCAAGGAGAACTGAAATGACTGGAAGACTTGAAGGGAAGGTCGCCCTGGTTACGGGCGGCACAAGGGGCATTGGGCTAGCGACAGCGAAGCGCTTCGCGGCGGAAGGCGCCTACGTGTTCGTCACCGGACGCCAGCAGCAGGCGCTGGACGATACCGTGGCGGCGATCGGTACGAATGCCCGTGGCATCAACGCGGATTCCACAAAACTCGACGATCTCGATCGCCTCTTCCGGGTGATCTCGGACGAGAAGGGCCGGCTCGACGTGCTGTTCGCCAATGCTGGGGGCGGCGGAATGCAGCCGCTCGGCGCTATCACGGAGGCCGAATTTGACGCGACGTTCGAACGGAACGTGAAGGGCGTTCTGTTCACGGTTCAGAAGGCCCTTCCGCTATTGAGCGAGCGTGCTTCGGTGATCCTGACCGGTTCGAGCACCGGTAGCAAGGGGACTGCCGCTTTCAGTGTGTACAGCGCATCCAAGGCCGCCGTTCGCAACCTCTCCCGCAGTTGGATCCTGGATCTCAAGGATCGCGGCATTCGCATCAACACGATCAGCCCAGGCGCTACCCGCACCCCCGGGCTCGTCGACCTTGCCGGTCCCGATGCCGTGCAGCAGCAGGGCCTTCTCGATTACCTCGCCACGACCATTCCGATGGGTCGGGTCGGCGAAGCCGACGAAATCGCGGCTGCCGCCCTGTTCCTGGCGTCAGACGATTCCAGCTACGTAACCGGCGCTGAGCTCTTCGCCGACGGTGGCAGCGCCCAGATCTAGCATGGGTGTGACAATCTACCTGCCCTTAATGCCAACCTTGGATAAGACTATGAGAAACGATATTCCGAACGACGCTATTCGATCATCACGCAGGAATTTTCTCAGGCACGCGGCAGCGGCGCCGGCAGCTATTGCACTGGGAGCGGCGCTGGCATTGGAAGCGCGTGCCGAGATGGCGCTACCCCCCGCTACGGAGGCCGTAACACCATTTAAGGTCGATGTGCCGGAGTCTAGCATCTCTGATCTTAGGGCACGGCTCGCTCGGACACGGTTCCCCGACAAGGAGACGGTGGCAGATTGGTCCCAAGGTGTACCATTAATTAAAGCACGCGAACTCGTCGAATACTGGGCCAGCGGTTATGACTGGCGAAGGTTCGAGCGGAAAATCAACGCGCTTCCCCAGTTTAGGACAAATATCGACGGCCTTGGGATTCATTTCCTGCACGTGCGTTCAAAGCACGCAAGCGCCCTGCCTATGGTCATGACGCATGGTTGGCCAGGGTCGTTTATCGAATTCCTCAAAGTCATTGATCCGCTGACCAATCCTACGGCTCATGGCGGCAGAGCAGAGGACGCCTTCCATCTCGTCATCCCCTCGCAGCCCGGCTATGGCTTCTCGGATAAACCAAGCGAAACAGGCTGGAACATCCCGCGCACCGCAGGTGCTTGGGCAACTCTGATGCAACGGTTAGGGTATGACCGTTGGGTGGCGCAGGGTGGTGACTGGGGTGCCGCAGTAACGCATTTTCTTGCCAACCAGAGACCGCAAGGCTTGGTGGCCGCACATGTGAATTGGCAATTTGTCCATGATAACATGCCCCGGACCAATCCTACGCCTGTCGAGAAAACCGCTCTGGACGCCATTGCAGCCTTCAAGGGTGATGGTTCGGGCTATTTCCACCTTGAAGGCACGAGGCCACAGACGGTCGCTTATGCCCTGGCTGACAGTCCGGTCGGCCAAGCGATGTGGATCTACGAAAAATTCCATGCCTGGACCGACAATCGAGGAAACCCGGAAGACGCGCTCACCCTCGACGAGATGCTGGATGACATTTCGTTATACTGGTTCACGAATACAGCGGCCTCCTCTGGACGCACGTATTGGGAGAATGCGCCCACGGGACCGGATTTCAATTTCGGCAGAATCGAGCTGCCAATGGCCGCAACCGTGTTCCCACGTGAAATCTGGCGCGCGCCAAGATCCTGGGCGGAGCAGATGTGGCCGAACCTGTTTTATTGGAACGAGGTAGAACATGGTGGCCACTTCGCGGCTTTCGAGCAGCCGGCCCTATTCACGGATGAACTTCGCAAGGCGTTCAGGATCATTCGTTGAGGATTGAAGTCCGACGAGGTCCCCCAGGACCTCGTCAGCATCGTCTTCTTCCTCACCTCTCCCAAAGCGATTTCTTCACCGGCCACGCCATCGTCGCGGACGGCGGCAACACCATGCTTGACCTGAACCAAGGACTACAGACAATGACAAGTCTATTCACGCCCTACGACTTCAACGGGCTGCACCTGCCCAACCGCATTGTCATGGCCCCCATGACTCGGACCCGAGCATTGGAAAACGGCGTCCCCACTGAGTTGATGATCGACTATTATGTTCAGCGCGCCAGTGCCGGACTGAACATCACCGAATGCACGCAGGTCTCCGATCAAGCGCATGGGATCATTCGGGCCCCTGGCATCCATCGCGATGACCAGATTGCCGGCTGGCGTAAAGTCACCGATGCGGTTCACGCTGCGGGAGGTCGGATCTACAACCAGATCTGGCATGCTGGCCGTGTCTCCCACCCGGAAATCCGCGGAGGCGAACTACCTGTCGGGCCTTCGCCGGTCGCCGCGTCTGGCAATTTCTTCCTGCCCCGCGGAAGGGTAGATTTCCCCAAGCCACGCGAACTGCACGCGGCTGAATTACCCGCCATCATCGAGGATTTCGCGCAGGCCACACACAACGCTCGCGAGGCTGGCTTTGACGGTGTCGAGCTGCATGGGGCCAATGGCTACCTGCAGGACCAGTTTTTGCAGGACGGATCTAACCACCGAACCGATAGCTGGGGCGGGTCCATCGCTGGTCGTGCCCGGCTCCTACTGGAAACGGCCGAGGCTATGATAGCGGCCTGGTCGGCGGAACGAGTGGGCGTTCGGCTGTCTCCCTCTTCCGTGCTCTACGGCATGCACGACAGCAATAAGCGCGAGACTTTTAGCTATGCCGTGCGCGAACTCGATCGCCTAGGGGTTGGGTATCTTCATCTCACCGAGCCAAACGAGGCCGCCTATGACGCGGGGCCCGTTGAGATTGGGAATGTTGCTGAGACATTCCGTTCTGTGTTCCGGGGCACGCTGGTCGTCAATGGCGGCTTTGACCGGGCGAAGGGCGATGCAGTCCTGTCCGCCGGACATGCGGACCTTGTTGCGTTCGGAGTGCCTTTCCTCGCCAATCCCGACCTGGTGGAGCGCCTACGCCTTGGAGCGGCCTTCAATACTCCCGACCCGACGACTTTCTTCGGCGAGGGCGCCCGCGGTTACACCGACTATCCTCTTCTTGAGCTCGCCAGCTAAACCGCCATTACCAACACCATTGCTACACTAGCGCAGTGCGGTAGTGGAGCAATCAGAGGAAGTCATAAGCATTGACCGCCATCGGACTGACAATCTCCCATGACTCCTAGCATCAAGCGTGCATCTAAGCGTCGCCACAGTCTACTCGGGGACGCTTCAGCGACCCTTTGGCGATCAGCTTCAAGGCGCGGTGTTACCTAATACAAGCTGAAGTCGAGCGTATCCGCGCATCACAGGCCGTTGCAAGCACCCAGCGCGCTCGATCTCTGGTGTCTCATTGTCCCGCAAGTTAGCGTCCTGCGGCTGCTTTCCGGTGGCCTCTGGCCCAGAGCCAGCCGACCGCTTACCACCCCTTCCTGTATCTTGGGCCGCGATCCAACGCGGGCATTGGCCGGCGCGCGGGGCGGGGGTAGGCGTGCGGCCGAGACGGTCCGCATTCAAACCGGCTCCCCGCACCCAAAGGGATTGCGGTGGAACCTGGTTGCCAATGCGCCCAAGCGCGCGCGGGAAGGTTACGCGCCCGAGTTTCGCTGGCTGTGCCAGCGCTCGCGGACATCCGCAAGGTAATCGAGCTTGCCGATCTTTAGCCCGTTGTGACGCAAGATCGCGTAGGCGGTTGTGACGTGGAAAAAGAAGTTTGGCAGCGCGAATTCCAGCAGGTAGTCCCGGCCATCAAACGTGACCCAACGGCGGCGCATGTTGATCTTGATCGAGCGGGCATGGCTGTCAGCGAAATCGCCCGGGGACAGGGAAAGCAGCAGCGCCCGCGTTTTTCCCACGCGATCCTGAAGGTCCTGCAACGTCGTCTCATCGTCCGGGATGCTCGGCACGTCCCGGCCGGCAAGCCGCATGGCGCATCCCTTGGCGGTGTCGCTCGCGCGTTGGATTTGGCTACGCAACGGGTCCATGTCCGGCGCAAGCCGCGATTCGATGAGATCGTGCTCTGCAATGCGGCCGGACGCGACGTACTCGTTGGCCTTCGTGAGCAGGCCGGAAAGGGTTCGGAAGCCGCCAAGGAACAGCGGAACGGAGGCCTCATACATGCCGAGCGGGCTATCGCTCATGGTTTCCTCATCCTTGCGCTAGTGCCTTCTGCGGTTGGCCTCGCATCAAGGTGCTAGCCAATTTCAATACCAAGAAGTACAATAACGGTCGGTATAGTATGTGGGCAGCGGTCGTCAACTGCAGATGATGGCCGTAGCTGAGCAAGAAGGGGACGGACCATGGGCCGGCACAAGCAGTACGACGTAAACGACGCGCTCGAAGCCGCGTTGGGTGTTTTCTGGCAAAAGGGCTACGAAGGCACCTCTTTTGAAGACCTGACTGCCGCAACCGGGGTGGCCCGCCCCGGTCTCTACGCGGCATTCGGAAACAAGCAAGCACTGTTCCTTCAGGCGCTCGACCGCTACGAAGCTGAATATCTGTCTTTCATCACCGAGGCGCTGTCAGAGCCGAGTTCCTTTAAGGTGGTGGAACGCATTCTGCGTGGTTCAGCCGAGCAGCAGACCCGGTATGAAGTGCATCCAGGCTGCCTCGGGGTTAACGGCGCTCTTGCCTGCTCGGACCAGAACGAACCCGTACGGCAAGAACTGATCCGCCGGCGCTCGGCCAACGAGGCAGCTCTGTGTAAGCGACTCGGGCGAGCAAGTGCGGAAGGCGACTTGCCGGCATCGGCTGACTGTGCCGCGCTGGCACGCTTCGTGATGATCGTCACCCAAGGCATGGCCGTGCAGGCGAAGGCTGGGGTTGAAAGAAGTGCTCTCGATCTGGTTATCGACCACGTGTTGACAACTTGGCCGACCAAAGCCTGAGCAAGCCTGCCAATTTGAAGCTCTGGAGCCGGGATTTTCAGCGAGTCACTTCGAGCACGCTCCGGAACGATGCAGCTCTGGAGGCCGTGGGTGGCGGGTGAAAGCCGATCCAGCCCCTCGTCCATTCTTTGCCTGCGGACGTAGGGGATTGGACTTCTGCTCCTGAAGATGCCTTGGCAACCGACCAAGAAGCGGACCACCGGCGAGAGAGATTCGCTCGACGGGCAAAGCATCTAACCGTCCGGGCAGTCGAGATGGTTTCTCATAAGAGGGAGCCTTCGATCAGCAATGTGGCGGAGACTGGCGTGGAACGGCCTTCATGCCTCGCAAGACCGCCTCATGCACCGCATCGATGTTGTTGAACTGGGGGGCATATCGACCGGACACCGGACCGTCGCGATGGTCAACGATCGGCCAGACGAAGCAGCTGTGCTGCATCGGACCAGAATGCGGTCACGCCAGCCGTGACAAGGGGCCAGAGGTTTATCGGCTGTCGTACGCAAAACTGAAAGCTTTGCTTCGGGGCTGCCGCGAGAAGAGGGCGGACGAGCGGCATTGACACCTAAATGCAATTTCAGTACTGATCGATACCCTACCGAACGGTATTCTTCTGGTGGGTCGAAGTAGCCGCAGCTAACTCGCAAAAACATGGGAACCACAATGAACCAGCCTGATGCACTGACCGCCCAACGCATCGAAATAACAACTGAGTACTTCCGGAGGGTGGACGCCGGCGATCCCGCAGTTCTCGACCTGATGAGCGACGACGTTCAGCTCTATTTTCCCAAGTTTGGCGTGGGCTACGGCAAGGCTGCTGTCGCGGAAAGTGCCGCGGGTCTCATGACCGAGATTGCGACTATCAAACATGACTTCGATCGCCTGAACTTCATCACCAGTGGCGATTACGTCGTCGTGGAAGGTTACGAGGGAGGCACAACGAAGGATGGGAAGGTTTGGCCGAATCCGGAGCGCTCAGAAGGCCGCTTCTGCAACGTGTTCGTGTTCGATGACCTGCTTATCAAGCGCGTCCATGTCTATGTAGACCCGGACTTCACCAGCAGTGACCGGGCGAGGTTCCATTGGGGCGACACCGTCCGCAGAACGAAAGAACCCGCCGCTCCCGCCAACAATTGACCCCGGCATTGCCGGCGCCCTTACAGGCAGATGCTGGACCTTCCGGCGGCACTCGGCGTCTATCCTAGAGAAATGTACCGGCCGCTCAGGCTCTGGGGGGCAATCGTACCTATTCCAGGCTGATCTACTGGAACGAAGCCGTCGAGGCAGGCACTTCGCGGCGCCCGACCAACCCCCACCTTTGTTACCGAGCAGCTTCTTACTGGCATTCCATCATTGCGCTGAGGCATATCATGCAAAGCATCATCTACTACCGCTATGGCGAACCGGCCGACGTGCTGCAACTAACGGACAGGCCAGAATTACCTGAGCCAGGAAACGGAGAAGTCCTGGTTCGAGCTACGCATCGTCCCGTTCGTCCGGGAGATCTAATCGGCGTTCGGGGGCTTTACCGGTCACGCGGCAACATAACGCCGGTTGGACCGGCCGGCGCGCAGATTGGCTTTGAGGGGACCGGAACCATCGAGGCGATTGGTCAGGAGGTGAGCCCGTCCAGCGGCCTTGTGCCAGGTGCGCGAGTCGCCTTTTTCCCGGCGCGCGGCGCCTGGAGCGAGAAGGTCTTGGTTCCCGCCCGCTTTGTTACGCTGGTCCCAGACGACATCGCTGCGGAGACGGCCGCCCAACTGCATGTTAATCCGCTGACTGCAGCCATGATCGTGCGCGCTGCCGAGGAAACTGGCCTTAAGCAAGGCGACGCAGTTGTTCTGACAGCCGCCAGATCTCAAGTCGCAAAGCTTACCGCCTCTCTTTTGCTGAACAAGGGCTACTTTCCTGTCGGGTTGGTCCGCTCCCACATCAGCATGGCAGCGGTCGAAGGCGATTTCGCCGGTATGCCAATGGCGAGCACCGAAAATCCAGAATGGCAGGAAGAGTTGCGCACAATCGCTGATCGCCGGCCCATCCGCATGGTACTTGATCCTGTCGGCGGAGACGTTTTGAGTACAGTCATTTCGGGCATGGATGGCGGCACGGTCATTTCCTATGGCGACCTTTCCGGGGAGCCGATCCGTGTGCCTGCGCTTGCCTTCTCCGCAGGGGGCATAACGATCACTGGCGTATCCGTTGGACGATGGAGCAATTTGCCCGACGAAGTGCGCGCTTCCGACCTGGCCCTCGCGATGGGCTTGGCGCGGAACGCCCCTAGCTTGTTCAGAGTCGCAGCTGAGTATGATCTCGCCCAGGTGGGCTTAGCTGTCAGCGAAGCTGAACGCTCGGGCAAGCTCGGCACGGTCCTGCTGACTTCCAAGCATAACGCTGGTCGGGGGCATTGATCCGATGACAAGCTCGAGCACAATCGGGGATCGCCCATCAATTCGCCCTTGGCTTGCTGTTGCCTCCATCGCCATCGGCGCATTTGCTATGGTAACGACGGAGTTCCTGCCTATTGGCCTGTTGAGCGCCATAGCGTCGGACATGGGGGTTTCCGAGGGATCTGCCGGTTTGATGGTGACCGTTCCCGGCATCGCGGCGGCAATTGCCGCCCCCGTGTTAACAGTTGCCGCAGGATCAATCGATCGCCGGATCTTTGTTGTGGTGCTGACCGCGCTGATTGTTCTGAGCAACGTGGTGGCAGTCTTAGCGCCGTCTTTCGCTGTCATGCTGCTGGGCCGCGTGTTGTTGGGGCTATGTATTGGAGGGTTTTGGACCTTTTCAGCGGCGATCGGGAGGCGGCTTGTCACGGAGTCCGCCGGCGGACGTGCGACGGCAATTATCATTGCCTCCATCTCGGTCGCGACAGTGGCCGGTGTTCCCGCCGGCGCGCTGATTGGTGAATGGGCGGGGTGGCGCTCGGCGTTCCTGGCGACGGCGGTATTATCGGTTGCCGCCCTGATCGGCCAGGCCTTGCTCCTGCCCAAGCTTCCAGCAACCCGGGTGGTGAGGGTGGGTGACATCTTCGCCCTGTTTGCGGTGCGCCAGGCGCGGATCGGGTTGCTGGCGACGGCCTTGATCGTTACCGGACATTTTGCAGCCTACACCTACCTTGAGCCGTTCTTGAAGCAGGTTGTAGCCCTGAGCCCGTCAATGCTCAGCGGCGTCCTTGCGGCATATGGTGTGGCCGGACTGCTGGGCACTTTCGCAGCTGAAAAGGCGCTGGATCAGAGTTTGCGCGTGGGGTTTGCGGGCGTCATGCTGTTGCTGTCTGTCGCCCTGTTCCTGGCTATGCTTTTTGGCGGGCACAGTTTGGCCGCCATCGCATGTGTAACGCTGTGGGGTCTCGCATTTGGCGGTGTACCATTAGGCGTGCAACTTTGGCTCTATGCGGCCGCGCCAGAGCGTTTCGAGATTGGCTCGGCGATGATGGTTACTGTGTTCCAAGTTGCTCTGGCGCTAGGCGCATTCACTGGCGGCGTTCTTGTAGATGGCAACGGTATTAACAGCGCCTTTACTGCGGGGAGTTTGCTCGCGCTCGCGGCCGCCCTGACTTTCCTTGCCGGCTCGCGCGGCGACAAGACCTCTGACCCCGCGGATGGCCGGTAATTGGAGGGTATCAACGGGCTGACTAGAGGATTTGATGGCGATCCAACGACTTCCTAACCGATTAGGCTCTGCAATTGTTTGGCATCTTGCACGGGTGAGGCACCGAACAAGCGTTTGTATTCTCGGCTGAACTGGGAGGCGCTTTCATAGCCAATGGAAAAGGCCACACCGGCTGCGTCCACCGGTGCCTGCGACAGTTGCCGGCGCGCCTCGTGCAGTCGGATCTGCTTTTGGTACTGGATGGGGGACAGCGCCGTCACATCCTTAAAGTGCTTGTGGAACACGGATGGGCTCATCCCGGCAATACCGGCAAGTTGCTCGACCCTGACCGGCTCAGCGTAGTGTTGGCGTAGCCAGGCCATTGCCTTGCGGATGCTGGATAGCCGGTTGTCGCTCCCAGCAATCTGGCGCAGCAGAACGCCACTCGGGCCCTGCAGCAGCCGGAACAGGATTTCCCGCTCGATCATGGGGGCCAGCACTGCGGCCTCGTCGGGTCGCTCGAGCACACTCACCAGCCGCAGCCAGGCATCGAGCAGCTTGCTGTCTGCCGTGCTGGTGTAGAACCCGGACGAAACCGGGGGCTCGATCCCTCTCGGCAAGTCCAGCAGCACGCCGGCGATCACCTGCGGCTCGAGCAGCAGGGTGAGAGCCAGATAAGGCTCATCCGGCGTCGCTGCCGAAATCCGGCCAAGCGCTGCTACCTCGGCTGCGGCGATGAAGTAATCGCCTTCGCCATAAGCCAAGACCTTTTCGCCGATTACGGCCCGTTTTGCACCCTGCAGCACGAGACAAACAGCAGGCTCGTAAATCACCGGCTGCAAATCCGTGGGATGGTCCAGCCGCATGATTTCCAGCCGGGCGATCGACGTCGCCGTCTTGGGTTGCAGGGCGTATGGCCGGATCAGGCGCTTCAAGTCTGTGGTGGTGCTCATCTCGCGATACTAGTCCCGGCAAGCGGCCTACCGCAACGCATCAGGAGGAATAGGCAAGCATTCAGGAGTTTTCGGCACGCAGTGGTGAGGCCAAGGCCGTAGCTATGAGGCCTGCAAGATGGAAGAATTGTCATGGAAAAGCGTAAACTCGGTTTGAATGGTCCGGAAGTTTCGGCAATCGGCTATGGCGCCATGGGCGTCTCCATTGCCTATGGGGACAGCGATGAAGCCCAGGGCATCGAGACAATCCGCTATGCTTTTGACCGGGGCGTCACCTTTTTCGATACGGCCGCCGTGTACGGTTGGGGCGAGAATGAAAAGATTGTCGGCCGCGCCGTCAAAGGATTTCGCGACGAGATCGTGATTGCCTCCAAGTTCGGCTTCACCGAGGATTGGGGGATCGACAGCCGTCCCGACTTCATCCGCGAGCTTACCGACAGGAGCCTGCGCAATCTGGGTGTGGACCACATCGACATAATGTACCAGCACCGGGTCGATCCCAATGTGCCGATCGAGGACGTGGCCGGCGTGGTCAAAGACCTGATCATTGCCGGCAAGGTGAAGTATTTCGGCCTGAGCGAAGCGGGGCCCGAAACCATCCGTCGCGCCCATGCCGTGCAGCCGGTGGCCGTGCTGCAGACCGAATATTCGGTGTTCGAACGGGAGGTTGAGGCGTTGTTCCCCACCTTGCGCGAACTGGGCATCGGCTTTGTGCCCTATTCTCCCCTTGGTCGCGGTTTCCTCACGGGCGAGGTCAAGCCGGCTGCAGATTATGCCGAGAACGACCTGCGACGCAGCGATCCGCGTTGGCAGCCTGGCAATTTCGAGAAGAACAAGGCTGCGGTCGAGCAGCTCACGGCGCTGGCCACGTCAAAGGGCGTTACCGTGTCGCAACTGGCTCTCGCCTGGCTGCTGGCGCAAGGGCACGACATCGTTCCCATCCCGGGCACGCGCCGCAAGGAACGCCTAGCGGAGAACATCGGCTCGGCTGCGGTCCAGCTGACGGCAGAAGATCTGGCCCGGATCACGGCAATCCTGCCCGAGGGCGCTGCTGGCGCCCGCTACGCCATGCCGAGCATGATCCCTGAGTGGAAATGATGCGTCGTCCCTTTGGTGGCTTGATCACCAAAGGGATGCCAATCGATCCCGCCGAGCAATCCGCGTCGGCTTGGCCACTTGTTTCCGAATGCTTACAAGCGAGACACGCGGCTGCCGCCTCGGGGCGCCTGCTCGTTGCAGCGGCTCAGGGTTGGGTGCTCAGTGCCTGCGGCTTTGAACAACGGCTTTCTTGGTCGCTGTTTCGCCACACCGCAGCAGTGTCCAGCCACCACGATCGATCGGCGAGATCAAGAGGAATAGGCAGGCATCCGAGAGTTTTCGGCACGCAACGGCGACACCAACGTCCTAGCTATAATGCCTTCAAGATAGAAGGAATTGTCATGCCAAAACTTAGACTTAGTTCGAATGATCCAGAGATTTCGCAAATCGGGTGCATCGCCTCAAGCGCTTCCGAGGCCTATGCGCAATCGAGCGGGCGGACGGCCGAGACGGTCAAGAACGGGAGCATAGTCATGGTGACGACAGCTCTCCTCGCAGCTGCAGTGACCCTGCTCCCCGTAAGTGCCTTGGCCGGGCAGTCGTTGACGGAAGAGGAGCAGGAAGTCCATGGGCGTTCTGCGTCCAGCGTTATCACGAGCCTGGCTCACCGGGGCATTGATGCTGACGCGGTGGAGCAATGGGGCGAAGCCATTCGGGTTGACGTGCGCGGCGCCGATGGACACGGCTCTTTCCTCCTCCTCGACAAGGACACACTTCAGCCTCTCAGCTCTGGGGCGGTAATGGAGACCCGGAACAGTGCTCCGGCGAGTATCTCCCATTAGTTCCGGCTATGTCAGCATGCAGGGGACATCACTCCTGCATGCTGCCTCGGTGAAATGCAGGGTGTGCTGATGCAAATGTGCGACATGTCGCCCGGCCGTCTTGAGATTGTGCTATGGGCGGGGCCTGCCCCCTGAGGACGAGCCATGGATGGCTGGGGATCATCTGGCTCACGGCACCCAGCTTGTGGCCGCACGCTAGGCGACAAGCTGCCACATCGCTGAGGAGCGCACCTTTGTAGAGCCTCTGGGACGTACCGCTCCGCTTACCTGCTCATCAACTCAACTTGGTCGTAAGACGGCCCTTGGGGACAGGGTCGTGACTAAGAGCTGCGCAAATGCTGGACCACGCCTTCTCGTCGCCGAGCAATTGCTGGCGTAGATAGGCCAAGGTGACCTTCTGGATGAGCGCCACACGTTCGGGGCATTCATCAGTAGTTTCTGTAACTGCGTAGCCGGAAATGCCGCCCAGCATGTGCTCGCCGCCGAAAACGTTGAGAAGCGTCTTACTCCCAGGGGCAAGCTGATAAGGTTCGTAGAACCAATCGGGCCCCCGGGTTGTCAATGCGGAATGATCCGCATCACCTGCGACGACGAGCGCAGGCGTGATCATGTGGTCAAAGCTGGTGTGGAGGTAAGGCGTGATGGCTCGTCCAATCTCGCTTAGATCATCTCCGCCCCTACCCGCTGATGCCAACAGGACGCCCGCCTTGATCCGCGGATCAAACATGTCCTCGTCGAGACCGCCCGCCAACATGCGGGCGCCAAGCAGCATGCTCGTTGTCTGGCCGCCAAAAGAATGGCCTGCAGCCGCAACATTGGTGCGGTCGACCCTTCCGGCAAGGCCGGGCAACCCTCGCTCGATCTGGTCGAGATGGTCGAGGATGCGCTTCGCGTCATGCACACGGATGCGCCAGATCGAGTGCCGCGATTCATCTTCAAGTGCCAGTCCGAGCCGTCGTGAATCGAGGTAGGTCGGCTGAATTACGACAAAGCCATGTGCCGCCCAATAGTCCGCCAGAGGCCCATAGGCGTCCATGGACGACCCAAAGCCATGTGAAAACAGGATCACAGGCAAGTCACTACCGACAACCGGTGCAGACACACGCAACTGCAGGTCCTCACCTCGGCCGGGAGACTGCAACCGCAGTGCCCGGACCGACGCTACAGGCATTGGCGCATCCATGTTGGCTTCACGGGGGGTCGAAATGCCAATCATGCAAACTTCCTTTTACCTCGACCCGCAATCCGTGAGCGTCAGGTCTAATTTATAGACTTGCTAAGGATATGTGACTTCTTATGCTGCTCCAAGAACGCATTTTCTTGTGACCAGGTCCTACAGTTATGACTGATGTGCTCGACGAACTTCCGAACTGCGCCGGCGTGGGGGACGTGCTCGCACGGATTGGTGACAAGTGGACAGTTCAGATTGTGGTGCTGCTAAGCCGCGGCCCGGAACGCTTCAACAGCATCAAGCGGCAGGTGCCGGGAATTTCGCAGCAGATGCTAACCCGGACGCTAAAGGCCTTGGAACGTGACGGACTGGTTCATCGGGCAGTGCGCAACACCACGCCGCCACAGGTGCAATATTCGCTAAGCGCCGCGGGAATGTCCCTGGCTCAAACCGCACGGCATCTTGCTGTTTGGGCCATTGAACATCGGGAATTCATTCGCGACAGCCGGGCCAGCTACGACAACGCCCGATGACGCGGTATTCCCCTCGGCGGCAATGCGTCCTTACATGCCGGGCACTTGGGACCGCGCCCCTCTTGCGATCGGGACGCGCTGTTGCAGCCGATATCATCTAAGAGGGCCTTCTTCTTCCCGTTGAAACCAAGAATGAGGAGCATAATCGAGCGGCAGCTTGTCAGGCCTTCTGGCCGAAAAGCTGCCCGTCGGCTTACCACCCCGACGGAGCCGTTCTGAGGCACAGAGCTGGAACGGCAGCTATCGGGAACTCGCGTGAGCCGGTTGAACGACCGAGATGGGGCGCCTCGCCGACGGTGCAGAAACGGCTGCCGGCGAAGTCGCTTGCTCAGATCTCGGTAGCCTCTGACAGCGAGAGAGCGTCGTCGACGTCCACGCCAAGGTACCGCACTGTGTTCTCGATTTTGCTATGACCGAGGAGTATCTGGATGGCTCGCAGGTTTCCTGTGGCCTTGTAGATGAGCGACGCCTTGGTGCGGCGCAGAGAATGGGTGCCATACTCCTCAGGCGTTAGTCCGATGGCCGTGACCCACTCGTCTACCAGCCTGGCGTACTGGCGGGTGCTCAAGTGGCCATTGGCCACAACTCGGCTCGGGAACGCGAAGTCATCAATCGTGCCCCCGCGTCGCTCGAGCCAGGCAAGTAGGCTGGCTCGTGTGTCAGCAGTGATCTCGAACTGGACGGGCCTCCCCGTCTTCTGCTGGATCACCATTGACCGTGACCGGATGGCCGGTCCTGCCACGAGTGTGCCGATCTTGATCTTCACGAGATCGCAGCCTCGGAGCTTGCTGTCTATCGCCAGGTCAAAGAGTGCTCGGTCTCTCATCCTTCCTTCTCGGTCAAGGAAGAAGCGGATTGACCAGATTTGTCTGATCTTTAATGCGCGCTTGGCGCCAACCTGCCGGCCGGCATTCCAGGCAGGTCTCCCTGCAGCAGCAGGGTCGTACTGAGAGATACCCATCACATTTCTCCTTCGGCCAAAGCGGCCGTGGAGAGAACGACTATGGCAACGTGACCGGCGTCGGATCTGGGACCCCATTCCAGCCGATAAATGGACTTATGCAAATTCCGAAAAGCAGACATGTCTGACAACAGATGTAGCTACGCGGTCGGTCGACGGTGGAAGTTAGTTCACTATCGAATCCAGATTTGAGGTGGCCTGGGGTCCGGCCACGGCGCGGAGCCCAAACTGGGCCGCCGCCTTCCTTGATGTGTCGTGTTTTTTGGTTATATTGAATACACGCCAAGCATGAGGAGCCTTCCATGTCCCGCACTACGACCACGACGACCATGACCGTACGTCTGAGCGGTGCGCTCAGCGATTTCGTCGCGGCCAATGTCGGCGAGAACGGCTCCTACGAGAACATCAGCGAATATGTCCGTGACCTGATCCGGCGAGACAAGGAGCGGGCCGAGCAGGAGGCTTTCGACCGGCTGAAGGCCGAGCTGACCCGCGCATTCGCCGCGCCCGAGACCAGCTACGGGCAGCTGACAGCGGCCGAAGTCATCGCTCGCAACCGGCCCTGACCGGATGGCGATCCGGGTTCAGGAGGCGGCATCACTCCGCCTCGATGACATCTACCGCTATACGCGCGACCGATGGGGCGAGGTTCAGGCCGATCGCTACATTACCGGCATGTTCCAAGCGTTCAAACGGATCGAGGCGCATGGCGTCGCCTCAAAGCCCATCCCGGCAGAGTTCGGCGTCGAAGGGTTCTTCTTCCGGTACGAGCACCACTTCGTTTATTGGCGCCGACTGTCCGACGGCGATATCGGTATCGTCGCGATTCTGCATGAGCGCATGCACCAGATCGACAGGTTCAAGGAAGATTTTCGCGACTGAGACGGCAGGCGCCCACGCCCACAGTGCTTGCACGGGCCGTCGGCGGCTTCCGCTGGTGGAGAAGGTTCGACGGTAGGCCCATCCCCTCCGCCACTTTTCATAAGTGGTCGTTGAGAGGTCCGCCTGCCGTCCGGGGCCACGTCCCGCGGAGAATGCCACCTGGTTGTAGATCTTAGGGGTGAGCAAGGAAGCGGTCACTCCACACGTAACGATTGACCACGCAGCTCCGAGACCCACCTGTTGCAGCCTCCTTGCAGTGGGAAAGCTCACCGATGCAGAACCAGTGGTCCGACGAACAAGTGCTGTCGCACCTCAGATGGGGAGGCGTTCCTCTTATCGGTGAGGGTAGCGAAGCGCGGGTGTTCGACATCGGCGGTGATCGAGTTCTGAGATTGGTGCGGCCCGGCGGGCAAGCAGGCGCTCAGCGGACGCGTGCAGAACTCTTGCAGAAGATTTCCGCTGCGCACACGGCGGCAGCCTTCAGAACACCCAAAGTGATCGACATCTTCAACCTCGGCGGGCGCGTGGCGGTGATCGAGGAAAGGCTGACCGGCATAACGCTGACCGAGACCTTGAAGACTACTCAAGGTCGATCTCGCGATCGCCTGGTTTGCAGCTATTTGGACGCAGCGGCATCGATAGGCGACATCCAAATCCACATGCCCTTCTGGGGCGATATTTTTGCGCCGCCCGGCATTCGTTCCACCACCTACAGCGAGTACCTCATTGACAAGTTGCGCAGCGTCCAGCTCGTCGGTGGGCCTTTGGCCGAACTTGTCATGGTGGAGCCCGGAGAAATGCCGGACTGCTCGACCCCTTCCTTGGTGCACTTCGATATCTTCCCTGACAACGTGTTGGTGGAAGGGGGCAGTGTCAGCGCCATAATCGACTTCGGCCCCTCATCCAGGATGGCGGACAGGCGTCTCGATGTTTGGTCGGCAGTCGCTTATCTCGACCACGAACTTTCTCCGTTGGCATCCGAAGATGACAGAGGCTTGGCTCTCGAATGGCTTAGGTCCAAGGGCTTGGATAGCGACTATCTGAGTGCCAAGCGATGGATAGCCAGTTGCTGGTGCTTTGCGCACGACGATCCCGCCGTCCGGTCGTGGTGCCGGCGGGTGTTGTCCGCTTAGTCTGAGCATCACCCATTTGCAGACTGGCAGAAAACCACCCCCAATACGAAGTGGGGTAGGGCGCTGCTAACGACCCCATTCAGACCTTCGATATGACATAGCTAAATCCCAAAAACTGCCGCTCGGCAATTTGACCGTCAAGATCGCTGACGGGGGGATAACGTAAGCGATATCTCAGCAGCGGCATGCTATCGATGAAGCGGAAATGCTGTAGGCTGTGAATATCAATGGCCACTGAACAAGGGCGCGGATGACTGAGAGTTACACCATGCTCTTAGCCTCTACGGGAAGAACGATGTCGTCGACAGAATCGAATTTGACGGATGCCGAAGCCGAGGCAGCGCGCTTGGCCGCCGTGAGGCGCTACGACATACTCGACACGCCGCCGGACGGCTCGTTCGACAGGATCACCGCGCTTGCAGCTAGCCTGTTTAACGTGCCGATCTCGATCATCAGCCTAGTCGATACGGATCGGGTCTGGTTCAAGTCCCATCACGGGCTTGATGGTGTCAAGCAGATCGGCAAAGAGCCGGGACTATGCGCATCGGCGATCGTACAGGATCAGGTCTGGGTTCTCGAGAACGCGGCGACAGACGTTCGTTCCCTGGCCAATCCACTGGTCGCCGGAGAGTTCGGTCTGAGGTTCTACGCAGGCGTTCCGCTAACCACGGCAGATGGATTCAAACTTGGCACGCTCTGCGTAATCGATCGCGAGCCACGCCCGGTCACCGAAGAACAGATCAAGCAACTTCGTCATCTTGCTTCGGTTGTCATGGACCAGATGGAACTGCGCCTGGCTGCACGAAAAGCGGTTGCAGAGCTTTCCGACGCACTCGAGACAGCTCGCATGCTCGGGCAGGAAATCGACCATCGCGTGATGAACAGCCTGCAGCTGGTTTCATCCATGCTGCAGCTCCAGGCAAGGCAGGTGGAGGGCTCGCATGCCGCCGAACAGCTTCGTGTGGCGGCTCTGAGAGTTGCGTCGGTGGCCCGGGTACACCAGCATATCTTCAAGAACCAGAGTGCCGGTTCGGTGAATGCGAAGGGTTACATTGAAAATCTCATGGCAGAGCTGCAAGGTACGTTGAACGCGGATGTGCCCATTCTGGTCGATGTACAGCCTGCCTCATTGGCGGCGGACCTGCTCGTACCTCTGGGCCTGGTCCTGAACGAGCTGGTCATCAATGCGATCAAACACGGGGGCGGTCAGATCAAGGTAAGCTTCAAAGAGCCGTCACCCGGAAGGCATAGGCTTTCGGTTGCCAACTCGGGTGACCGCCTGTCCGCGGACTTCAATCCGGCGAATACGAGTGGGCTGGGCATGAAGGTCGTCGTGGCATTGGCCCGTCAACTAGGCGGGACTCTTCAGTTCGGAACTCGGGAAGACGGAGCCGGTGCCAAGTTCTGGATCGACTTTCCAGGGCTGAAAGACACCGTTCACTGACAGGTGGAACGAGATGGCGGAGCGTAGGTAAGCATCGCTTCCTTAATCCATGCATTGTCCCCAAACGCCTTGCTGGAGCACGTTATGTCAGATGACTACACGCCATTTGCCTTGGTTTCGGATGACAACGTGCTCATCCGTATGGATGCGGCGCGAATTCTCGAAGACGCCGGCTTCCGGGTGTACGAGGCGGGGGAAGTTGGGGAGGCCCTGGCGATCCTCGAGGAGTCCCACGCCAGCATCCAGTTGCTGTTCACCGATGTGGAGATGCCGCCGGGTGAACTTAACGGTTTCGACCTCGCCCGCACCTGCGCGAAGAATTGGCCGGATATCGCCATCGTGGTTTCGTCAGGTCATCTAAAACCGCAGCCCGGGGACATGCCGGACGGCGCCGTCTTCATTGGGAAGCCCTTCTCGGCAGATGTCGTCTACGACCATCTCCAGGAGATTATGCCGGACGACATCATGCCGGAGCAGCTCAAGAAGGCCGCGAAGCGCGAAAGCTGAACGGCGAGGGTGAAAGAGAAAGCCGCCCGCGGTGGGGACACACCGCCTGCGGCTTTCTTAAACCGCGCTGGAGGGGTATCGCGCGCCGTTTGGCCTGATAATGAGCGACCCCGAATTCGGTTCCTAGAGCGCGTTCAAAAGAGGCTTCTTGGTATCCGCCCCCTCGTGCCGGCTATTGTTCACCTCGCGGCCGACCCGGAAGAACTCAAGCTGGCTGTCAAGATGGTTGTCGAGCAGGATCGCCTTGGCATCGTCTCCCTTGGCATCGCCCGACAACGAGGCATCGTAGGCGCTCTCCTCGAGGATGACCGGCATGCGGCCATGGATATCGGCGATATGCTCGACCGCCGGCGCCGTGATGATGGTGCAACTGGTGCCATCGGTAGAGAACGGTTTGGCCAACACCGGCGCATTACCGCATTGCGCCAATACGTCGGCAGCCTTGTAGCCCGTGGTGAAAACCACCGGAATCTTTCGTTCTTGGCAGGCGGCCGCGACCTGGAGGCTGGTCGTCAAACCAAGATTGGTATCGAGAAGCGCAAGGTGTGGTCGGTTAGCGTCGAGAAAGGTTAGCGCGTCAGCTTCGGAATAGAGGATCCCGTCCACAACCCAGCCGAGGCCGGCCGCCATTTCCTCGATCATCATTGCAATCAAGGGCTGGTCTTCAACAATCATCAGTCCAGCCGTGGCCGTCATTGGTGATCTCCTCAGTGAACCAGCTTAGTTATCCCCGATAAACCTGCGTCTGGATTTTGGTCTTCAACCGTACGCTTGAACGGCCGTGTGAGCGCGCGCTGTGGCTACTGATATTCCAGCGCGAGGCGGCAACGGGAGCTTTGCCCAGGATGGGAGCACGCTCCTCGACTTCCTGCCTGAACATGGCGCTGCGCCGAGCCAGCCGGGAGCCTTCGTCTTCAAGGGTACCGGTAGTTCAGTGGTGCACCGGAACCTCTCCGGACGTGCTGAGGCTCCGCGGTCTCCAGAAAGCCATCCCTTGTTTTCACGCGACAGTGGGCGGGATCCAAGCGACCCATGTCAATCATGCTAACTTGAGCTGTAGGATATCGAACGTTACCGCTGGAGTGGAACGCGCCTTTGGGTCAGAGGGCCCTTGAGCGCCAGACCAACGGCCTCCAGAGCGATGAACAACTAACTTGTGAGCCGAAAGGGTAACCTCGACTCACACGGTGCATTTGGGTCTTGCACGTGCCGCTACACAATCAACTCTGCTGCCGGTCACTTCCGACTGCGGGGCCAACAGGGAGGGTCAGGTGAAAATCTGTATTATCGGCGGGGGCTTTGGATCCCCAGAGCCTCAAGGATTATCTGGACGTCATTTTGCGCCATGCACCCCATAGCGACGGCTTAGCGCTGCTGCATGCGCATCGGGCGGCGAGTGCAGGCGATTACGAGCACGGTCTTCCCGCCCGTTATCAACATCTGCACCGCAGCGGAACGGACCTGCTGCTCCTAGAAAACTGGCAAAGCCCAGCATCCCTTCCTCAACGCTGCGCCAGGCGGATTGGGGGAGCGGCGATCAGGAGCGGACCACAAACAGCCCCACCAGCACGGCTGCCCAGTGCGTCGCGGCCGCGGCCACGACATGGCCGTGCCAGATGGCTTTGGCGAACTGCAGGCGCTTGTTGGTGTAGAAAAGAACACCAGCTGAATAGAGTAGCCCGCCAAATGCCAGGAGCCACAGCACCACCGCGGAGGTTATCTCGGCAAGGGGGACTGCTGCGATGGCGCCGATCCACGCCAGGCCCAGGTAGATAGGCACCCAGACCCTCTGGCTGATCGGCGGCAGGAAGATCTTGCCGGCAATTCCCAAGCCGGCCAGCACCCACAGGCTGGTCGTCAGCGACCAGGCCCAGGCCCCCGACAGCAGATACGCGGTGAACGGCGTATAAGTGGCTGCGATCATCAGGAAGATGCCGACATGGTCGAGCCGGCGCAGCACGGGCTTCCATTCAGCCGGCGCGAAGTTGTACGCGGTGGAGAACCCGAACATGCATACCGCGCCAAGCGAGTAGATCGCGATGACCGCAAGCCTGCCAGGGGCTGGATCCCGGATGCCCATCCAAAGCAGGATGGCGCCGCCAAGGAGGGTAAGGCTGAGACCCAGCAAATGTACAAACAGATCCGCGGAGCGCGCCTGAACGCTGGGATAATGCGGGCGGGCTTCCACAAGGCCTCGGTTCGGGCTTTCCATTTGCCGTATATAGGAAGCGGGGCACGCGGGTGCTACAGAGTGTGTAGCAAAATGATCGCACTTTTTCATCAACTAACCGACGCGGAAAAACACACGTGCTGGTGCCCGTACCGTCTCTAGCCATGCCGCGCTGATTAAGGGGGATGAACGACAACGGCTACAGGGGCAAACGTCACGTCGTGCGTTTCCCATCGTCACATTGCATGCACTGACGCACCAAATGTCCGCTTGCACTACCTTGAAGCTCAAAAGCTGCCGGTCTGAAAACCACCCCCCCATCGGCCTTTATCGCGCTGCCCCGCGATGAACGTTTCCGGTGCAGGGCGCAAATAGGCCGGGGGTCTTCCTTAGCCCAGCCATCGCTCCAGCGCACCCAACGTCTGCAGCCCATATTCGACTGCACCGAAGGCCACCACCGCCTGCCGCCGCTCGCGACTAGGATGCAGCTGACGCATCGTCAGCACGGTCTTACCGTCGGCCTGCTCGTCGAACGTGACCACCATGTGGAAGCCGTTTGGGTCGCTGTTCTCCGCGCCATAGTCGATGACAATCCGTTCATTAGGGACGATCTGGATGAACCGCATCAGGTTGGGAAAGCGCTGCTGCTTGCCCTCGAATACCCCCACCATGTCGAAGCGCCAGAACCCGCCCTCGCGCATATCGGCCTCATAGCTCTCGATGCTTAGCCCGTCCGGGCCGTACCATTGACTAAGCGCCGTCGGGTCCATCCACGCCGCAAACACCTTGGGGCGCGGGTGCTTCAGCACTTTCACCAAGACGATCTCGCGGTCCATAGACCAGGTATCGAGCACGTTCTCGAACAGCATCGTCATCGGGGTTCCCTTCACGTCCTGTCGAGATAGCGTTCAAGCCGATCTAGCCGCTCGGCCGCACGATGGCGCTCTATTTCCATCCAGTCTGCCGCCTCGTCGAACCGCTCCGGCACAAGCCGGCACCAGCGGCTGCGTCCACGCTTCTCACTGATGATCAGGCCGCACTCTTCCAGCACTTTGAGGTGCTGCGAAAACGAGGGCAACGCCATGTCGAACGGCGCGGCCAGCGCACTGACCGGCATTTCTCCCTCGCGCAATCGCGACACCACAGCGCGCCGTGTTGGGTCGCTCAGAGCATGGAAGGCCAGGTCCAGTGGGGTCGAGTGATAAGGCATGTCCAAGGCCTAGCGTGGACCTTCCATCTGGTCAATCTTAAAGAGGCACTTGCCTTACTGTCAGAGTCTTAATAAGAAGGTACCTGCCTTACTGACATTGCACACCTGGAGTTCGCTATGGCTGTACGCGTCGACTTAATGATTTCGCTCGATGGCTTCGCCACGACTACAGATACTACTCCCGAAAAGCCCTTCGGTGAAGATTGGGGGCGCTTGACCGCTTCCTACGTCGCCACGCGCACCTTCCGTGAGCGTGTCTTTCACGACAACTCAGGTGCCGGCACCACTGGTGTAGATGACGCCTACGCCCGCGCCTATTTTGAGAACACGGGTGCTGAAATCATGGGCGCCGGCAAATTTGGCCTCCATAACTTCCCCGACGATCCGAACTGGAAAGGTTGGTGGGGCGATGAGCCGCCGTTCCACTGCCCTGTCTTCGTCCTCAGTCATACTTCGCGTCCCACGCTCACGGTGTCAGGCACCACCTTCCACTTTATCGACACCAGCATTGAGGACGCACTCGCACGCGCTACCGCCGCTGCCGCCGGCAAGGATGTCCGCATCGGCGGTGGTCCCACCACCGTGCGCGCCTACCTCGAGGCCGATCTGGTCGATTACCTCCATGTCGCTATCGCGCCCATTGTCCTCGGCAGCGGCGTTCGCCTGTGGGACAACCAGCGCGGTCTCGAAGCCCGCCTGCCATCGGTCACATCCGAGACCGCCGAAAGTGGCACCATTCACCTGACCTTCGCCCGTTAAGGTCACGGGCCGGCGAGAGCCTCCACATCGACCGGTATGATCATTTAAAACTGCCGGCAGGCAAAATGCCTTGGCTTGGAGCGGAGCTGGAACGTCCGCTTCCATGTCCGGGTGAAGCAATAGCAGACTGTCTGCAACCCACCCCAATACGAAGTGGGGTAGGGCGCTGCTAACGACCCCATTTCTGCCGTTCGAGCCCACTTTGCAGCTGCCAATAAGCGGACGGTATTCGGCATCAGCCCAGCAGCACTGTAGTTGCTGCTGAACGTATTGCTGGAGAGCCGCATGGTCACAGCAGTCGACATACATTTATACGTCAGCTAGCCACCGGGTCTTTCATTGCAGTGGCGGCGAGGACCAATCCCTCCAGTGGCGGCCATGGCTGCACAACTCGGGTTCGCCCCGCCAAGCTTGAACAATTCCACGTGGGTGGAGCGCTGGCACTCGCCTACGCCTGGGGACGCCATATCTTCCAGCATTCTTTCAAGATGGAAAATAGTAGTCGATTTCCACCGCTTGATCGACACGAGAACCGGTCGCGCGCTGGCGTTTTAGTACGCGCGACTGACTGTTTTTAAGGCTGCAGAGGCGTGGAGGTCGGCTGGGTTAATCGATTCCGTACCGCATCGCGGTCTCACCTTCAGACACTGATGTCACCCCTGGTCAACGTGTCGCTTTTACCGGCAAGCCGCAAAGGCGAGGATGCCTAGAGACGTGGACCACTGCCACTAGATCTGCGCCAATCCACCATCGACAAACAGGTCCGCGCCATTGACGAAGCTCGCCTCGTCTGAGGCGAGGAACAACACGGCCCTGGCAATTTCGTTGGGCTCACCAATGCGACCGAGCGGGATCTGGCTGGCCAGATGATCGAGCATGCTCTGCTGGGCCGTCGCATCAGGACCAGCAAGATCGACTAGGCCAGGCGTCCGGACTGGGCCGGGGCTTACGACATTAATGCGAATGCCGCGGTCCTTGACGTCGAGGATCCAGCTGCGAGCAAAATTGCGAATGGCGGCTTTGGATGCGCTGTAAACGCTGAAAGCCGCGGTGCCCATGATGCTGGTAGTCGAACTAGTCAGAACGATAGAGGCGTTATCGGCCAAAAGCGGAAGAGCTTTTTGCACCGTGAAGAGCACCCCCTTAACATTCCGGTTAAACGTATCGTCGAAGTGCTCTTCATTAATTTCGCCAAGAGACTGCATCGCGCCACCACCGGCGTTTGCGAACAATATGTCGACCCGGCCTTTATGCGCTTTTATACTATCGAAAAGCTGATCAAGGTCTTTCATGTTGGAAGAGTCCGCCTGGATGCCAACAGCGTTGTCGCCGATCGCGGCTACTGCGGCGTCGAGTTCTGCCTGTCGACGGCCGGTAATAAATACGAACGCGCCTTCCTGTGCTAAGGCCTTTGCGGTCGCGAAGCCTATGCCAGATGTGCCGCCTGTTATGACAGCGACTTTTGCGTCAAATCTCTGGTGCATGATATATCCAGTCCTTAGGGTAAGTTCTGGGCAGGATTTAGAGCCGCCATCCTATTGCTTAAAGATCGTAGTTTTGATTTCATAATGCACGGTCATGCATAGTCAGAATTAGCTTGGACTCATGGATCAGCTTCTGGCACTTCGAACTTTCGTGCGCATCGTCGAGGCCGGCACATTCGCCAAAGCTGCCGACCAACTCAACCTACCGCGGTCAACGGCAAGCAAGCTGATCGCTGACCTTGAGGCCTCTCTCGGCACGAAGCTGATCCAGCGGACAACCCGCAAAGTCGCCGTGACTCCAGAGGGCGCCGCATATTATGAACGCTCCAATCGGCTGATCACCGAACTGGAGGACATGAATGCGGCGGTGAGGCTAAACCAGGCGCAGCCGAAGGGTCGACTGAGGATCGATATCGTATCGCAGTTGGCAAATTGCGTACTGATTCCCGCATTGCCGCGGTTCCGCGACCTTTATCCCGATATCGAACTCTATTTGGGTATCAGTGATCGCCCAGTTGACCTAATTGGCGAAGGCGTGGATTGCGTCATCCGTGGCGGTGAATTGGGTGACACCTCACTGATCGCTCGCAAGATCGGCGAGCTTGATTATGTGACCTGCGCCAGCGCCCGCTATATTGAACGCCATGGCATCCCCAAGCACCCGTCCGATCTTGATCGGGGGCATGTCAGCCTCAACTATTTCTCGTCGCTAACGTCTAAGCCTTTTCCGATGCTCTTTCACCGGAGCGGCGAGGAAATCGAAACAGGCGGCGACGCACAGGTGGCCGTCAATGAAATCACTGCCCATTTGACGGCAATCAAGGCTGGCCTCGGCATCGGCCAGACGTTCGGTGTTATGGCGCAACCTTTTATCGAGGACGGAAGCTTGATACCGCTTCTCACAGAGTGGACGCGGCCGCTGCATCCTCTCCATGTCGTTTATCCTCCCAACCGGCACCTAAATGCTAAACTGAGAATATTCGTGGACTGGGTGTCCGAAGTGTTCAAGGCTCGCGGTTCCAGTTAGTTATGACCGAAGAAGAATAGCGCACGCCGGCATAGGCAGTGTACACTTTTGAACGCGAGCCCAGTCTTAATTACCAAAAGCAGGCATAAAAATGCCGAAACGTAGCGACCCCATTTCTGCCGTTCGGCACCCAGGGGCGAAGGCCGAAAAGCGGACATCGTAGGCGGCGCCAAGACACCCTTCGATATGACGCCTCACTGCCCAAGCACGCGTCTCGTGGCACCTGGCTGATCATAAACAGCCCTCTTGTCCATGATCGTGGGTCGCGGGACAGCAGGCGCACCTGCAGTGCGAGTGGGTTACCCGGGCCATTATGGCAACTACTGCCTGTTCTCGGTGTCCCAGCGGCACCTCACTGACCGAGCCGGCCTGCAACGCCGCACGAAGGGCCCAAGGGTTTCCGTTGCAACACCGCCGAGCGTCAAGGTCCGTCTGACTTCGGGACATCCGGAAAGAACAAGTGAACGGATCCGCGCCCTGCCGTCCTTGCGGAACTGATCTGTGCGCTTTAACAAACGTTAAAGGCGGGGGCCTCAATTATGATGCTAGAGAAGATTGCCGCAGATGTCCGTCCGGCTGACGCTGTTATCATCACCATATGGCACTCAGGCGGCCGCACCGTAGCCGACCTCAACTGCAGCTGCCCAGCGGCGGAAGCTTACGCCGTAGCTGAATTCCCACGTCCTGTTCCTGTTGCCCTGGAGCGCGCTGAGCAGCTTTGCGAGCGCTTCAGGCTGCAGCGCATCTGTGTGGTACTGACCGATGATGCGCTGTGGCGGAGCGACTGGGGGCAGTTGGTGTCAAGGCCTCAATAGCCCGGCTATTCAGCGCGGGCAGTGCAGCAGAATGGATTGCAAGCAACCGCGATCTGGTCGATGGCTGGATTGAACAAGCACGGTCTGCCGCTTCGTAGCACAAGGCTGAACACCGCAACTGGGCTGGCATGCAAGCCGGCCCAAGACTCGGCCTGCACGGATGCACCGGCAACCTTAAGGTCGGTACAAGCGCAGAGGGTAGTATGCTGCTATCCATCCGTCCTATCCTGCCGGTGCTTGCCAGTCTCGCCATACTGATGCTTGCCGATGGTGCGCTCAGCACCACAATTGGCTGGCGGATGACCAATGCCGGTGCGAGTTCGGTTGCTGTTAGGGCAGTCACCGCCGCCTTTTTTCGCCGGCCTCATATTTGGGTCGTTCCAGTGCTTTCGCTTCATCAGGGGGGGGGCCGGACATTGCCGCTTTGCGCCCCTGGCAAGGCATAGATGCACCCTCGAACACTCTGGTGGTCAAAACTCCTTACTGCGAGCTCAAGGGCCCTGGGTTCGCCTGTTCAGCACTGCCTAGGCGCTCTGGGTGTAATGGGCAGCAGCATGCAATGCATGCAAATCGCCTGGCGCCTTAAGTGTTTGTTGGGCGCGGCCTGCAGCATCCCGGGCAGTGGCGAGCGCGGCTTTGCGTAGTTCCGGGTTCAATTCGGCCACGATCTCCAAGCTGTGCAAAAGACGCAGCACCACTTCGATAATGCCGGCCCCGTCGCGTGCTATGGGACGGAAGGCATCTTCCAGGAGATATTGAGGGGCGAGTGGCGGGACGACAACCCGGTCGTTTTCAGGATCAGTCGGGGTGCTGGGCTGCCAGCTCGACAAAAGTCTTGTGAGTGTCCCAATCACATCGATCGCTGTGCCGGGATCATTCACCCCTGGCGAAAGCGCCCGATCCGCGATTTCGGCAAGAACTACCAGGCCGAACCGCGGGTCGCTGTCGAAGCTCCGCTGACCGCCTACAACAAAAGCTCTGATCAGTTCCGCTGTGAGCTTATCGTTGAGTTCACCTTCCACCATCATGAGCGGCCGTGCCGCTGACACATACGATCCCGGACGTGCAGTGACAGCAATCTGAAGATCATGCTCGACAGCGAGCGTTTGCAGCCGTTTTGCGTCGAAGTGCTGGATGTATCCGAGCTTGTCAGTGCTGACTGGTACCCCTTCAGGCTCTCCTTCCAATAAGCGGCAGTCGAACAGTGGATGTTCCTCTAGGGTGCGAAGTGCATGAGCCGTGGCAGTCTCGACCCGATCGATTGTATGTCCCACTCGCCCAATGTCCGAGATTTGAGCTATCCATCGAATAAGGGCCACAACCACCAGTGCAACAACGCCCAAGGTGACGGAAAACAGGAGCATTCGGCTCGCCGAGCCATAGATACCTGCCGATAGCCCAAGGATCGCCAGGATGGAAAACAGGAATGCCCCGATAAAAAGGGATATGGAGGTTTGGGCAGATCGATCTCCCACGATGAGCTGAGCAGCGCGCGGCGTGGTAGATGCAGAAGCCGACGACAACGCAGCAACCAGCGTGGAAAGCGCAAACACCGACACCGTCAACAGACTGGTCGCAAGGATTTCCAATATGGATTGCACAGCTTGTTGGGTGATGGTGAAGGGCAGCTCCTCGGGTGCCCAGCGCGCTAGATAAAACGCTGCCAGGATCGTGAGCACGGCGAGCGCGGAAAATACTGCTGGCAAGAACCACATTTTGCGCAGCAAGCGCCGGAGATAGAACGAAACCTTACTCATGCAGGATCCTTGGCTGGGGCCGGGCGCAGTGAGGCACTTATCGTGCCGTCGCTCTCCAGCACGAGATATTCGACCTCGGCGATGCCCCTGGCCCCCGATGAGCGGATGGCGCTGAGCGCTTCGTCTTCGGTCACCCGTTCGCGCTTCATTGCCCTAGAACAAAAGGCTCCGTCTCGGGCCAGCAGCGTCGGCTCGGAGCGGACCACCTTGGCAAAAGGTCGCCACCGGACGGAGGCAAAGGTGACCAGGAACTGCATGAGGATCAACAGCCCCAGAGCCAAGGCACCCTCTGCCAGGACAATGGACTCTTGGAGCAGAATGGCAGACAGCGTTGAGCCGAGTGCAACGGTAACGACAAGGTCGAAGGCGTTGAGCTTAGCCAGCGTTCGCTTGCCCGAGATGCGCAGGAACAGCACAATCGTGCCATAGGCCAGCACACCGACGACCAAGGTGCGAATGAGCCCTTGCCAGTCCTGGAAGAACATTCCGGTCCAGTTCATGCATTGCTCCGATCAGCAGAAATGGCGCCAATGGCGCGGATCAGCCTGAGCCCATGCACCAGCACGGTCAAGGCCGCGACGAGATAGCCAACACATCAGTCCAAATGTTTCCGCACCAGGGTCGCGGCGTAAGTATACTTGACGGAGAACCAGTTAATCCATAAAGCCAGATATATGGAACAAAATGCAGCCATCGACGTCTTCTCTGCCTTATCGCAGGCAACACGCCTCGAAACGTTCCGTCTTTTGATGGAGTACGAGCCGGATGGTCTTCCGGCAGGGGAGATCGCGCGGCGCCTGGGAGTTCCGCAGAACACGATGTCGTCGCATCTAGCGGTTCTGGCGCGAGCTGGGCTTGTTGAGTCGGAACGGCATAGCCGCTCGATCGTCTACCGCGCCGTAGTGGAACGCGTGCGCGAGATTGCGAGCTTTCTGGTGCAGGACTGTTGCGGGGGTCGCCCGGAACTGTGCGAACCCCTAGTCGCTGAATTCACCCCGTGCTGCTCTCCGAAGGAGACGAGCCATGTCTGACCGCGTCTACAACGTCCTATTCCTCTGCACTGGCAATTCGTCCCGCTCCATCCTGGGCGAGGCTATCCTCAACCATGTAAGCGGCGGCCGCTTCCAGGCATACTCCGCCGGCTCCACGCCAAAGGGTGCCGTGCACCCGATGACGTTGGAAACCCTCTGCAAAGTGGGAATTTCAACCGCTGGCCTTCGCTCAAAAGCCTGGGACGAGTTCGCGGTGCCGGGCGCGCCCAAGATGGATTTTATCGTCACAGTTTGCGACAACGCCGCCGGCGAGACCTGCCCGATCTGGCCCGGCCAGCCGATGACTGCCCACTGGGGCATCGAAGATCCTGCAGCGGTTGACGGCCCGAGTTTAAGCAGCGCGCTGCGTTTGAGGATGCCCTGCGGTACCTTCGCAACCGCATCGGCACCTTCATCAACCTGCCGATCGCCAGCATCGATCGCATGGCATTGAACTCGAGACATGAAGGCATCGGAGCAATGGTCGGCACCACAACCAAGTCGTCGAAGGCCGCGTAGAACCATGTCCATCTTCGAACGCTACCTCACGCTTTGGGTCGCAACCTGCATCGTTGTGGGCATCGCCGCCGGCCACTTTTTCCCTGCCGTGTTCCAGGGGCTGGGCTCGTTCGAGTACGCCCAGGTCAACCTCCCCATGGCGGTGCTGATCTGGCTCATGGTCATCCCGATGCTGGTCCGCATCGACTTCATGAGCCTGCGCCAGGTCGGCTCTTATTGGCGTGGCATAGGCGTCACTGTTTTCATCAACTGGGCCATCAAGCCGTTCTCCATGGCTCTGCTCGGCTGGCTCTTCATCGGCTGGCTGTTCCGGCCGATGCTGCCTGAGGTGCAGATCGACAGCTATATCGCCGGTCTGATCATCCTGGCGGCAGCCCCATGCACAGCCATGGTGTTCGTGTGGTCGAACCTGGTGCGGGGAGAGCCGCATTTCACCTTGTCTCAGGTTGCGCTGAACGATGCCATCATGGTCGTCGCCTTTGCTCCCATCGTCGGCCTGCTGTTGGGACTGTCGGCAATCACCGTGCCATGGGACACTTTGTTGCTCTCGGTCGGACTCTACATCGTCGTGCCGGTTATCGCCGCGCAGCTTTATCGACGCTGGCTGCTGGCCAATGGGGGCATCGACGCCATGAACCGGGTGCTGTCCGTCCTGCAGCCTATATCGATCACCTCCTTGCTGCTGACCCTGGTCATGCTCTTTGGCTTCCAGGGCGAGCAGATCATCGCACAGCCGACCGTCATCCTGCTGCTGGCGGTGCCAATTCTGATCCAGGTCTACTTCAACTCCGGCCTGGCCTATTACCTGAACCGGGTCTCCGGAGAACAGCACTGCGTCGCTGGCCCCTCCGCGCTGATCGGTGCATCGAACTTCTTCGAACTGGCCGTGGCCGCGGCCATTGCCCTGTTCGGATTCAACTCCGGTGCAGCCCTGGCGACGGTCGTCGGCGTCCTGGTCGAGGTGCCCGTCATGCTGTCTGTCGTCTGGATCGTGAACCGCTCCAAGGGCTGGTACGAACGCGGCCCCGCCGTACGTCACAACACCGAAACGGGGGCCACCGGATGAGCGTCACCATCTATCATAATCCTGATTGCGGAACGTCCCGCAACACACTGGCGATGATCCGCCAGTCCGGCGTCGAGCCATTTGTCGTCGAGTACCTCAAGACGCCGCCGAGCCGCGACCGTATCGTGGAGCTGGTTTCCGCCGCAGGTCTCTCGCTGCGAGATGCCTTGCGCAAGAAGGATACGCCCTTTGAGGAGCTTGGGATGGCCGATCCCGCCAAGACGGATGACGAGCTTCTGGATGCCATAGGGGCAAACCCAATCCTGCTGAACCGCCCCTTCGTGGAGACGCCGATCGGCACGCGCCTCTGCCGCCCATCAGAGGTCGTGCTCGACATCTTGGAGAACCCCGACATCGGCCCGTTCACGAAGGAAGATGGCGAAGTCATCATCGACGCCGAAGGGAAGCGTATTGCCTGATTTACCCAATATCACGCCGGCAGCCTTCGATGCTCCGGATTTCTCCAAGCTCATCGCTCCCGTCCTCGACCACAAGCCTCGCATCCTGATGCTCTATGGCTCACTGCGGGAGCGGTCTTACAGCCGTTTCCTGACCTTCGAGGCGCAGCGTCTTCTTGAAGCACTCGGCGCCGAGGTCCGCATCTTTCATGCCAACGGCCTGCCGCTGCCGAACGATGCGCCCGAAAGCCATCCCAAAGTGCAGGAGCTTCGCGAGGCCATGCTGTGGTCCGAAGGCCAGGTTTGGACTTCGCCGGAACGGCACGGAGCCATGTCTGCGGTAATGAAGTCCCAGATCGACTGGATACCCCTGCCGGGCGGCGCCATCCGCCCGACTCAGGGTCGTACCCTAGCCGTTATGCAGGTCTCTGGCGGATCGCAGTCATTCAACGCCGTGAACCAGATGCGTATTCTGGGCCGCTGGATGCGGATGGTGACCATCCCGAACCAGTCCTCGGTCGCCAAGGCCTTCCAGGAGTTTGACGAAGCCGGCCGCATGAAACCGTCGTCCTATTACGACAGGGTGGTGGACGTCATGGAAGAGCTGGTGAAGTTCACGTTGATCAATCGCGGCGTCTCCAGCTACCTGACCTCCCGCTACAGCGAGCGCAAGGAAGCGGCAGCCCAACTCGAGGAGCGGGTCGGCCTGAAGTCGATCTAGCAGACTATGGCCGATAGCCATTCCAACGCTGGTGCCATCTGGGCTCTCGGCGTTACCCAGATCATCGGGTATCCATAGATAGCAATGCAACAGAAGCATTGAGCATCCCCTGAGCTAATCGCGCGTGTTGAGCTCGCGTCCGTCATCATCGGTGCGGAAGGATTTTTAGCGGAACTTGTCGATAAACCCTAGGTTGTCCACTACCAGCTTCACCCCGATAGCGCTCAGCTATCCAACCGACGCGGGGGCAGCTTGTCCGTCTTCGAACTGATCGCGTTGTTGCTCGTCCTGACCGCCTCCTTCGGATGGGTCAATCAGCGGTTCTTCGGTCTGCCCGGCACGGTAGGCGTGTTGGTCATGGGACTGGCAGCGTCGATCCTCCTGCTGTTGCTGGAGTTGGCCCTGCCACAGGTTACTCTTTACGACGATCTGACCGAGATCGTGCGAGAGATCGATTTCCAACAAACTGTACTGGAAGGCATGCTGGCGTTTCTGCTGTTTGCAGGTGCGCTCTATGTCGATCTTGGCGCCCTGCGGGAGCGAGCGTGGGTGGTGGGCTCAATGGCCACACTCGGCGTGCTGATCTCCACTGCTTTGATCGGGACCGGTTTGTGGGCACTATCGAACCTTCTTGGCGCTCCGATCCCCTTTATTTGGGCGATGGTCTTTGGCGCGCTCATCAGTCCCACGGATCCAGTTGCAGTACTGGCAACGCTTAAAGCGATCAAGGTTCCCAAGACCCTAGAAATCGACATGAGCGGCGAGTCTCTGTTCAACGACGGCATTGGCGTCGTGCTTTTTGCGATCGTTCTCTCGATCGCGGCAGGGAGCGGCCATGGGGCTACAGGATTCAGCGGCGCTCTTCACCTGCTTGCCGTAGAAGCAATTGGAGGGGTCCTGTTGGGCCTGGCTGGTGGGTACCTCGCTTATCGCGCCATGAAGGCTATCGATAACTATTCGCTCGAGGTTCTCATCTCGCTAGCGCTCGTCGCCGGAACATCCGCGCTCGCTGCACGGCTTGGCACCAGCGGACCCCTGGCCGTCGTGGTGGCCGGATTGCTGATCGGCAACCGTGGACCGGGACGGGCGATGAGTGAGATCACCCAGCGCTACCTCTTCGGCTTCTGGACGCTCATTGATGAGATTCTTAATGCCGTCCTGTTCCTCCTTATCGGGCTTGAGGTTCTGGTGCTACGTCTGGATGCCAGCTTTGGATGGTTGCCATTGCTGACCGTGCCCCTGGCCCTTGCGGGGCGCTTTGTTTCCGTGCTGCTGCCCGTGGCGGTTCTGTCACGATGGATGAACTTTGTTCCGGGAACCGTGGCGGCCCTGACCTGGGGCGGCTTGCGTGGTGGTATTTCGGTCGCCTTGGCTCTGTCGCTTCCCGAAGGACCTCACAAATCAACTCTGCTGGCCTGCACCTATTTGGTCGTGATCTTTACCCTGGTTGTGCAGGGACTCACGCTGGCGCGCGTTATCCGGGCCACCTCTGCCGATCAGAGCGCTGTATGAACTGGATGGGAATGTTCTTCCAAGATTGGCAAGGGCTCATTCGCACCTGGTTTTGGAGCACACACCCGTTCAGGCCTACTTCGTGCTGCGCCGGCTGGCTCATTCTTCAATGAGGTGAGCACCATGCACGGTATCAGCGACGAGGGCCTTGTGCAGTTCCTCACATCGAGAGGCCTTGCGGTCAACGAAGACGGCGTAATGTCCATCACCGCAGCAGGCCGCGCCATTGGCGAGATCACTGCTGAGTCCAAGTCGTGCCTTAGAGCTAAAGGTTCAACTCAGCGGCAGCCGCATTGGCCTCATCCATAGAGGCATCCAGCGTCGCCTTGAGGATGCGCAACTCGGCCTTGAGCCGGGGGGACAGGTTCAGCCCCTGCCAATCAATTAATTTCTGCTGCCACTCAGCAACTTCAACGATGAGCTTACGCGAGCGGTCCAGTGTTTCCGGGTTGGAGTGCACGGCAGCGCGCTCTGCATTTTCCGCGAGCTCGACTAGTTCTACTGTGCTGATCACCCAGGTAGGCAACGCTTCTCGCAGTGTTTCCAGCTTCGAGACGACGTCTTGATCCGCGGGATAGTTTTGCAATTCGGAATCCTCCTGAGGGTGACACTGGTGACCGCATGATCCTTGGGAAGCGAATCCCTTCGCCTCGACCAACCCGGGCCCGAGTGTTCTCGGTTGCCAAGATCATGCGGTCGCCAATTCCACCGTTTTGGGTATTCTTGTTCAGGCTTTACCTTGCCGATCCAGTGCGATGGCTTCCTCCAGGTCACTTGCCCTCACCGGAAATGCCTCGATACGTCCGGGATAGACCAGCATCACGCGTGTGCTCGAGCGACGTGCGTCCCACATGACGTCGAGCTGTTCCTCGTCCGTGATGACTTCGAACGTTCCGGGGGCATGAGGCTCTGTCATGCCGGGGAGCGTGAAGGGGAAGCGGAAGGTGATCGTTCGGCTGGTGGTCTGATCTGACATAAAATGTTCCTGACCTATTCACGAAGACCTAAGTGGCGGGTTCACCGGAGCGACCTCAAGCGAAGGTTCGCTCGAGAGGATAGGCTTCCGCATCGTATAGTTCCTTGATGGACCCGCCTTCATACCTTTGCTCGTCGACCTCGAGGTAGGACCCGGCTCGTGCAGCTGTCGGCAAATCCTCTATGACGAAACGCACCGCTTCGGCGGCCGTATTGAACCGGCGATACTGGGTTTGATTGTTCTTTGCGTACCGGCGGCTGGCGAACAGCTCTGCCCGGGCGGCATAGTTGAAGTTGCTCATGGTGAAGGTCCTTGTGGACGACATCATGCATGCACGGCATGCCCCCAAAAGGGGCACCGGCAGCAAGACTAGTGGAGATGAGTGTTCGAAGTTCCAGCTGTAAGTCGCGGATTGCTTCGGATGGTGTGCCTCGACCAAAACGGGAGGCAGGAGCCGGGCCTTGGCCCGGCTGAAGTCGCTTAGACGAGGGTCAGATTGGTCGCCGAAACCTTGCCATCACGGCCGGTCTCGAGTTCGTAGGTTACCTTATCGTTCTCGTAGAGACCATTCAGGCCCGAACGCTCGACAGCGGAGATATGAACGAACGCGTCCTTCTCGCCGCCTTCAGGGGAGATGAAGCCAAAGCCCTTGGTGGCATTGAAGAATTTAACGGTGCCGTTAATCATTAGAAAGTCCTGAGATTGTAGCCCGGAGCTAAAGCGAGCGGGCAGATGATCCACAAGCGATGTGCCTGCAGATGTCTAAACGTTCGCAAAATAGGAGGGTAGCCAGGGGCCGGTAAACCGGCAGAACAGGCAGCCAACGGAGGCTGAAAACGTAAATACTTTATTGCACGTAGGAGCGTCCGAGTAAAGGATTATCGGTACGGGCCCGTATTCTGCTTAGCATTAGTTTGCCCGTCGCACACCCAAACCAATACTCAGCGGAGTTGCCCAGGCATCGGTCGCCAGATTGATCGTCGTCATCCTGCGCTGCCTGAGGGTCTGCTTCCGCAAGCCCTCCATGTGAGCTCATTGTGCGAGGCGATCAGGGTGGAGCTTGAGGGTAATGACCGCCCCGGCTTTATCCCAATCGTAGGAGATCGAACCCCGAAGAGCTCCCGTGACGCTGCGTTCCACCAGCTTGCTGCCATAGCCGGGGTTGCCTGTAGGCGGCTGAACGGGCGGGCCGCCTCTTTCCGTCCACACTATGGTGACGGCTTCGTCTTGAGCCGAGCACGACACGTCGAGCGTGCCGGTATCCACCGACAGAGCCCCATATTTAAGGGAATTGGTCGCGAGCTCATGCACGATGAGCGCAAGGGTGTTGTCGCCCTGCGCCCGGCCGCCGTTCAGTCCGTTCGCCAGGGCGCCGTCTACCGCATGATTTAGAATGGCGTGCCAAACCCCAATCGCGGGGCCCGTTGAACAGGTGTAGGCACCTCTTTATGCCGCTCTCAGGTGCTGGCGGCTACTTACAAGTCAGACGATAAAACCACGCGAGGCACGGCGCCCGAGCCGAACCCTCGCGTGGTTCATGCGCAATCAGATTACTTTAAACGTGCGGCTGCAGCGCGCCTGTGGCCTTCCAGACCTTCGGATGCGCTCTGGCGGATGGCTGGCAATGCAACCTGCTCGACACCGGCCTCATCGAGGTACTGGTGGGTGCAAGTTTTTACGTACGATCCGACCCATAGGCCACCAGTGTATCGGCCGGCCGCCATTGTCGGAAGCGTGTGGTTCGTCCCGCAGCACTTGTCGGAGTAGACCACGCTCGCATTTTCTCCGATGAACAAAGAGCCGTAGTTCCGCAGTTTTAGCGAGAACTCCCGCGCATTGGCCGTATGTACCTCAAGGTGTTCGGCAGCAATGAAATCGGAATAGTCGATCATTGCTGCTTCGTCCGGGCAGAGCGCGATCTCTCCGTATTCTCGCCACGCCTGGCCGGCCGTCTGCGCAGTAGGCAGATCTAGGAGCTGGCGTTCAACGGCTTGGAGGGTTTCCTCGGCCAAGCGACGTGAGGTGGTGATAAGTCCCACCCGGGTGCGGATGTCGTGCTCGGCCTGGGCCAGAAGATCGGTGGCGATCAGTTCAGCATCACCAGTGTCGTCGGCAACCACGTAGATCTCCGAAGGGCCGGCGAGCTGATCGATACCCACCCGGCCGAAGGCCTGCCGCTTGGCCTCGTTCACGAAGGCATTCCCGGGCCCGAAGATCTTGTCCACCTGTGGAATCGACTCGGTGCCCAAGGCCATGGCGGCAATTGCTTGTGCCCCGCCAACGCGGAAGATGCGGTCAGCCCCGGAAAGGTGGCAGCCGGCGACCATAGCTTCATGCGCATTGGGCGGAAGGCAGGCGATGACGTTATCGCAACCGGCAACGCGGGCCGGAACGATCGTCATGATCGGCGCCGATAGCAGTGGGTAGCGTCCACCCGGAACATAGCAGCCTACGGTTTCGATCGGGATGATGCGGTGTCCCAGGTGGAGACCCGGAAGCAGTTCGATCTCGAGCGGGGCCAACGTCTTGAGCTGCGCTTCCGCAAATGAGCGCACGTTGGCAATGGCGAACTCGGTGTCGGCACGTGTCTGCGGGTCAAGCGCCGCAACAGCGGCCAGCCTTTCTTCCATGGTCACTTCGAGGCTGTCCGGCGCCGAGCCGTCGAAACGCTGCGAGAACTCGCGCACCGCGGCATCGCCACGCTCGCGAACTGCGGATAGGACCTCCTTGACCGTGTTCTCGACCTTTGTCGTATCGGCAGCCACGTCTGCCACAGGCGCCTTGATGTATTCGACACGGTTTTTGATGGTGGTGAAGCGGCTTGTCATTGGCTCGCGATCCCGTTGGAATTCAGGTGATGCCTGCAACATGAAGCACTTGAAACCCAACAACAATTCAGGCGAGAAGGCCTGGTGATAAAACTCACCTAGACCGACCCGGGCCGCGAAGGAAAAACCATCAATGCCAAAGATAGGAAGCCAGATCTATGAGCATCGACGCCGGCGTAATTTGACCGTTCGGGAGCTCGCTACACGTTCTGGGGTATCGCATTCCACGGTTTCCCTGATCGAACGGGACAAGATGAGCCCCTCGGTGGACACCTTGGGGGCGATCCTCGATGCTTTGGGCATAACCCTGTCCGGCTTCTTTTCTGGTCACGATTCAGGACAGAGATACAGCCCGTTTTATCGGGCTGAAGACCTGGTTGAGATCGGTCGTGTGGATGCCATCTCGTACCGAGTAGTGGGCTTCGATTTCCCGCACCGGAACATGATGGTCCTGCACGAGCGCTACAGCGAAGGGACCAGCACCGGAAGCCTCTTCTCGCATGTGGCGCAGGAGGCGGGGATCGTCATCAGCGGAGCCGTCGAGGTTACGGTCGGTGACCAGTCGCGCGTCCTTGAGCCCGGCGACAGCTATTACTTCGACAGCCAGGTCCCGCATGCGTTCAAGAACGTTGCCGCCGGCGAAAGCGAAATCTTCAGCGCGATCAGCCCGCCGACGTATTGAGTGCCGGGAGTGGGTGCCGTTCAGTCGAGGCGAACGAGATGCTCTGGTCCGACCTCCCGATACTGCCGCTTTGGTGCCACGAAGTCAGGTGGCCGGATCGGTGACGTAAGTTCGCGCGCCGCAACCGGCCGCAGAACGGTTCGGGATGCGGGGTCGGCAATGGGAACGGCGGCGATCAGAGCCTGGGTGTAGGGGTGCCGCGGATCGTTGAATATCTGCTGACGCGGTCCGATTTCGACGATCTCACCCATATACATCACCGCCACACGGTGGCTGACCCGCTCGACGACAGCCATATCGTGGCTGATGAAGATAAGGGAGATGCCCGTCTCTTCCTGCAGCTTCAGAAGCAGGTTGATGACCTGTGTTTTGATCGACACGTCGAGCGCCGATACGACTTCGTCGGCGACCAGGATCTTGGGGCTGACGGACAGGGCACGCGCTATGCAGATCCTCTGACGCTGACCGCCGGAAAATTCGTGCGGAAAACGGTCGGCGGCATCCTGCGGTAAGCCGACCTTGTCGAGAAGATTCCTGATCAGTTCTGGCGTGTCTGCCGCAACTCCAAGGCCCTGCTCAAGGAAGGGTTCGACAATTGCGTCCCCGACACGCTGACGCGGGTTGAGGGCGGCAAATGGGTCCTGGAAGATGAACTGGATCTTCGGTCGCGTCGACGTCGTGTGGCGGGTAAGGCGGCCATCGCCACCGACTCCGGCGACTTGCTGGCCGTCGATCGTCACGGTACCCCCGACTACCGGTGCCAAGCCCATGAAGCTCCGGCCCGTGGTCGATTTTCCGCAACCGGATTCGCCGACGATCGATAGTGTTTCCCCTTGACGGAGGTCGAACGAAATTCCCTCGACGGCATGGACCCGCGCCTTGACGCGGTTGAGGATGCCGGAGCGCACGTCGAAGCGAGTTTGCAATTGATTGACGCGCAGCACAGGCTCGAGGTCTCGCCGAACAGTGTCCCTGCACTGGTCTACTGGCTGCTGAACCCCATCAATCACCTCCGGGAACGGCACCGGTTGCGTAGCGTCCGCCACTTCACCGAGCTTGGGCACTGACGCAAGAAGCTTGCGCGTATATGCGTGTTGAGGTGAGCGGAAGATCCGTTCCGAGCTGCCCGTTTCGAGCATGTCCCCGCGGAACATCACCATGGTCTCGTCGGCGACTTCGGCCACCACGCCCATGTCGTGGGTGATGAACAGCACGGCCATGTCTTCTTCGCGCTGCAATTCCTTGATCAGGTTCAGGATCTGGGCCTGAACCGTAACATCAAGGGCCGTTGTGGGTTCATCCGCGATAAGGATCCTGGGGCGACATGCGAGCGCCATAGCGATCATGATGCGCTGGCGCATGCCGCCTGAGAAACGGTGCTGATACTCGTCGAACCGCGCGGCCGCAGACGGGATGTGGACCTTGTCCATCAGCTCGATCGCCTGCTTTTTCGCTTCGCCCCTGGATAACCCGCGATGACGCCGGATGGTCTCGCACAATTGCTGGCCCACCGACATCACCGGGTTGAGCGAGGTCATCGGTTCCTGGAAGATCATCGAGATCTTGTTGCCCCGGATGCGGTTCATGCCCGACATCGGAAGGCCAAGAAGGTTTTCACCCTCGAAGGTGGCGCTCCCCGTGATTTGCGTGCGCACGGGATCATGCAGCCCCATCACGGCCAGCGCGCTGACGCTCTTGCCCGATCCGCTTTCGCCGACGATCGCGAGCGTCCGGCCGGCATGAAGGTCGAAGGAAACGCCGTTAAGAACCTGCTTCCAGCTTCTTGCGGTGCGGAAAGAGACGTTCAGGTCGCGCACTGAAAGCAGTGGAGCGATGGCTGCAGCTTGGGAGGCGGTCGTCGTTGTCATGGCTGGCTCCGGGTCAACGCGAACGTGGATCGAACATGTCACGCAGGCCATCACCCATGATGTTGACGGCAAGAATGCACAGCGACAGGAAGGCCGCAGGAAAGAAAACGATGTGGGGCTTCACCTGCCAGAGAGTGCGCCCCTCGGAGATGATGTTGCCCCAGGACGGAATGGATGAGGGGGTGCCCGCACCGATGAAAGAAAGGATGGACTCGGCAACCATCGCCGTGGCGCAGATGAAGGTCGCCGCGATGATCACGGGAGTGATCGTATTGGGCAGGATGTGCCGCAACACGATTTTCCATTCCGGTGTTCCTCCGGTCAGGGCAGCTTCCACATATGGCTTGTGGCGAAGCGTGAGCACACCCGCACGCACCAGGCGGGCAACGGTGGGAATTTCAGCGACGGAAATGGCGATCACGACATTCATTACGCTGCCGCCGATAAGGGTCATAAGCGCAATGGCAAGCAGGATCGACGGGATCGACATGACGGCGTCCATCAAGCGCATCAACGGGCCCTCCAGGATCGTGATATATCCCGCCAGCAAGCCGATGATGATACCGACAACCGAGGCAATGGCCGCAACGCTCAGGCCGACCGTGAGGGATACCCGGCTGCCGTAGAGCACACGCGAATAGACGTCTCGACCGAAGGCGTCGGTGCCGAACCAATGCTCGGCCGAGGGCGCGCGGTTGCGCAATGCCGGAGACATCGAGGTTGGGTCGACGGTGCCGAGCCAAGGTGCCGCAATGGCAATGAAGGCGAAGAGGGTCAGGATGACCGCGCCGAAGACCACGCTCGGGTGGCGACGAATGGCATGGAGAACTGGCATGGTCGTCATCAAATCCGGATCAGGAGAGCAGCATGGGGGATCACTTGCGGATCAACGGCGCATCTGCGGGTCCATTGCCGCATAAAACACGTCAATGACCAGGTTCACGAGCACATAAGCGAAGCTGAACATCAGCACGATGCCCTGGATGATCGGGTAATCACGCTGGAAGATTGCGTCAGCCGTCAGGCGGCCCACGCCAGGGATCGAAAAGACGGTTTCGGTCACCACGGCGCCGCCGATCAACATGACCACCCCCTGGCCGATCACCGTTAGCACCGGGACTGCGGAATTTCGCAAACCATGGACAAAGAGCACTACGTCTTCTGGCATGCCCTTGGCCCGGGCCGTACGGATGTAATCCTGCGACAGGGTCTCGAGCATTGTTGCGCGGGTGATGCGGGCAATAGAAGCAATGAAGGCCAACGATAACACGATCGCCGGCAGGAGCAGGCTCATGAACCATCGATCGATGCCGCTGGCCAAAGGGCTGTAGCCCTGGACCGGAAACCATCCGAGCTTAACCGAGAAGACGTAGGCAAGCACATAGCCCATGACGAACACGGGCACGGATGTGCCAAGAACGGCACCACCCACGACGAATTTGTCCAGAACGGTCCCACGCTTCCAAGCAGCTACGACGCCGAGGGGGACCGCCACCACGACGGCGATGATGCATGTGAGCGCCATCAGGGACGCTGTTGGCTCCAGGCGGGCCATGATGGTGTCGAGGACCGGCGTTTTGGTGAAGATGGAGTTGCCAAGATCCCCTTGCAGTAGCGCCATGGACCACCGGGCCAGGCGCTCGAAGTACCCTCCGTTCAACCCCAGCGACTCCCGGATGTTCAGGATGTCCGCATCGGTTGCCGTTTCGCCTCCGAGGACGGCGGCGGGATCGCCCGGGGTGAGATACAGCATGCTGAAGACAAGCAGTGCGACCAGTGCCATCACTGGAATTGAGGCTAGCAAACGCCAGAAAACGAACGGCAGCATTGGCTATCTTTCGATCAGGTCATCGAGAACGGTGTCCCGCGATGGTGGAGGGTGCGGAGGCCGGCGTCAGGCCTCCGCACGAATGGGGTCAGCTGCGATCGAGCAGCCAAGGATAGATGACGGGCGCCGGGTCAAGACCGCTGATGTCCGACCGGAAGGCCACCGCCGTGTAATACGTGCCGAGCGGAACGGTCGGCAGCTCTTCGATCAGGAGTGCCTGAATACGCTCGAACAGGTATTTGCCGTCGTCTTCGCTTGTGGCCTGAAGCCATTCACCGATCATGGCTTCGAGTTCTGCGTTTTCGTACCAGCCGGCGTAGCCGCTGGCACCATCACCACGCATGGCGACGTTGAGCGCAGGATTGGCAATCGAGATCGGCGGCCAAGCCGAACAGAAGATCGACCAGCCGCCATTGTCGGTCGACTCGCGTGAGCGCCGGCGTTCCAGAAGCGTTCCCCAGTCCATATCCTGCAGCTCAACGTTGAAGCCGGCCTTCTTGAGCTGATCCGCGGTTATGACGGCCATGGAAGAAATCGAGGCCATGCCGGTCGGGTTGAGAATGACGACCTTCTCTCCCTGATAGCCCGCTGCCTCGAGGTCCGATTTGGCACGTTCATAATCGCCGGCGTACACGTCAAGAACGTCACCACCGTTTTCGACCACCCCGGGGAGACCGCACGGGAAAACCGCCTTGCACTCCTGATAGAGCTCAGGGATGCCGTCTACCTGAGATGCAAGGATGTCGACCTGAGATACCGCGCGAGCGGCTATCCGGCGGAGCTCCGCGTTGTTGAAGGGTGCCTGTGTGCTGTTGAAGCGGATGATCGGCACCTGGCCGTTGAAGGCGACGGACTTGACGTCATCGCGTCCCTCGATCAGCGCCATGAGGTCAACCGGAATGTACTGCAGCACGTCCACTTCGCCCTGCAACAGGGCATTCACGCCGGTTGCCGAGTCGGTGTTGACTACCCATTCGATGCGGTCGAATTTGGCCACCTTGCCGCCGGACGTAAGGTTTGCCGGTTCCGTCCGGGGCTTGTAGTCCACGAACTTCTCGTAGATGACCCTGTTCCCGGAGCTGAACTCTTCGGCCACGAAGCGGTATGGACCCGACCCCACCATTTCGGTGACCGGCTCTGATGTCGGCTGTGAAGCAAGGCGCGCCGGCATGATGAAGCAGGGGGAAGAATGCGGCTTAGAGATTGCCTCAAGCAAACGGGGAAATGGCGAGTTGAGCTTGATCGAGAAGTTCTTCTCATCGATAACCTCATAGTCGTCCACTGCAGCGTTCAGCAGGCGTCCGAAACCGTCCACCTGGCTCCAGCGGTCGATAGACGCCGCGCAGTCAGCCGCGGTGACCGGCCCGCCGTCGTGAAACACGAGACCGTCCCTGATCGTGAAGGTCCAAGTCAGACCGTCGTCTGAAACCGTGTGGGATTCAGCCATCTGCGGATGGGGAACCAGGTCGTTGTCCACGCCATAAAGGGTATCGAAAACGTAGTACCCGTGTTGAACGGCGATTTCGGCCGTGGAGATCACGGGATCGAGCGCAACGAGATTCGTCGTGGTGAAAAGCTTGAGTGTCTTTGGAGCGGACTGAGCAAAAGCAGTGCCCGGAATGGCCCCAGCAGCCACCAGAGCAGAGGCTGCCACCCCGAGGGCAAGGAAGCTGCGACGTTTCATGCGAGTTTCTCCCGGTTTTCGTGCGCTTTGTTGCAAACACCTGGGCGGCAGAGTGTACGAGGGAAGCGGGTGACAACAGCGGGCAAAAAGCCTCCGTCTAGTATACTATCCTGAGAGGCGTCCACAAAGGCCGCGAACAATGCGTCTCGCCAGCTTTTCCTCCTGCGTTTGCGCAGTGCACCGAAGGAAGCACCACCGGATACACCACGTTCAGGTGATTATTCCGAACGCTTGTGCGGGTCACGTTGACCGCGGCTTTGACCTCTCTCACCATGGTTTTCTTCAACTTCCTACGGGTTCATCCCCGGCAAGAACGAACGAGTACGACCATGCAGATGAGCCGGATCTTGGTAGGTGATTTGCACCAGGAGTCTCATAGCTTCAATCCTCAGGTTATGAGAGCAGCCAGTTTCGCGATCGTTGAAGGTCCAGACTGCCTGGACCGATACCGCGGAACCAACACGGTTGCCGGCGGCATCGTCGATGCGGCTGAAGCCGCAGGCGTGGACATCATCTTTCCCGTCGGCATGCACGCACCGGCGGGCGGCCGCGTCGATCATGCGCTTTACCTTCGCTTCAAGAACACCATGCTCGATGCTGCGCGGCAGGGTGGATTTGATGCCGTCTTGTTGGCCCTGCATGGTGCCATGATGACCACGGAACTCGACGACGTTGAAGCCGATCTTATGCGTTCGGTGCGCCAGGTGGTTGGTCCGCAGATCCCGATCACCGCCGGGTTCGACCTGCACGCTCACGTGACCGAGCTGACGATTGCGGAGTGCGACTTCCTGACTGCGTACCGCACCAATCCGCACGGCGACATGGCGGTCACCGGGCAACGCCTGTTTGCGCGGACCGACGACATCGTGAAGGGCGAATTCGAGCCGGTTTGCGCCTATGTCCACTTTCCCATGCTCACGCTGGGCAACGACCGTACCGATCAGGAACCACTGCAGTCGATCATGAGGCGATGCCGCACTGCGGAAGCTCTGGGTCGCGTCGTCGATGTCAGTGTGTTCACCGTCCAGCAGTTCCTCGACATTTCCAATATGGGGCAGACCATTCTGGTGTACGGAAATGGAGTTCACGGGGATGCGTTGGCTTTGGCCGAGGACATCGGCGGTGAGCTCTGGGCCGCGCGCGACAGCCTCGTGGAAGTATTCCCCTCCGTTGACGAGCAGATCGCCCGTGCCAAGTCGGGGAAGCAAAAGGTAACGTTGATATTGGGAGACCAGGGCGACCGCGTTGCAGCCGGATCTCCTGGCGACAGCCCCTATATACTGAGCCGTGTTCTCGAGCTCGGTCCCGAACTCAAGGTTGCGGTTCCCGTCACCGATCCGATCGCCGTCGAGATACTACGGCGGCACACCATCGGCGATACCGTAACGCTTAGCGTTGGGGGCGCCATGTCGCAGGGCTACTACGACCCGATCACCATTACCGGCATCCTGACTGCGCGAAGCGAGAACGAGCAGTACACTATGCATGGCCCCATGGCCGAAGGTCTGATCGCCAACACAGGGCCGTTCGCCATCGTGCGGATCGGTGAGATTGACGTGATCCTCACCGACAATCCGTCACACTACATCGACCCCAACAACTTCGTAGCCATGGGCATCGATCCGGCAGCCAAGCAGATCGTTGTTACCCGATCGGGCTATCATTATACGCTCAACTTTGCCCATGTCGGCGACTGCGTTGTTGTCGGCACTCCGGGGATGACTTCCTACAATGCCAAGGATCTCCCCTTCACCGTTGCTCGCCCCTTCTATCCGGTTGACGACATCCCCTATCGTCCGCAGCGCGCCATTCGCCGCCGCAATAGCGTACCCGGACATGGGGTAACGGCGAGGGACTAGGCAAGGAAGCGTGTTTCGGTCCCGCGTCCTCCATATCGGCGCGGCAAGCCGGAAGGTGGGGGCGTTGACCTCAGCGATCTCCTTCCACCCTGATCAAAGCGGGTTGACCAGGGGTTTTTTGACGTCAGTTCTCTCGTATCGGCTGTTGATTACGGCCCTGCTGATCCGATGGCACTGGAACTGGCTGTCAAGTTGGTTGTCGAGCAGCAGCGCCTTGGCTTCATCGCCCTGAGCTTCGCCTGACAGCCAGGCGTTCCACCTCGTCCAGCAGATCCGGTTTACGCCTCGGTATGCTCGGCACGCGCATCAGTTGCACCACCACTCTTTGGCGTTCGGCCATCGACGGGCCAGCCGCTCCTCGATCAGGATATCACCCACATCACGGCCGTCTATCCTGATGGTGGCCAGCCGACGCTTGCTGCGGGTGCTGTCCAGCCCGAAGCGTTCGATGGTCCAGTCGTTGCTGTTGAGCAGCTTTAGCATGCGGGCGCTTGCTTTGTGAGCGAGAGCAACTTCCCTGGCGCCGCCGCAGATGCTGCTTTGCGGCTCTGACGTGTCAAAGTCCTTGAGCCGGATGTTCTCGCCTTGGAGCCACAGCTTGTCGCCATCCACCAGACAGGTCTTGGTGGGGGGGGGGCGCTGATTGCCGCACATGCTGAGCTGCGGCTGTGCCTGCTGCTGAGCACTGGCCGGCAAAGAGCTGAGCAGAAGGGCCGTAACGGCGGTCAACAGTGTAGTGCGCTTGATTATAGTTGTACTCCAGGTACCCGACACCGGCTGAATGCCTCCATCACACTTGCAGCAAGCCCACGATCGAGAGCCTAATCTGCAGGCCGGTCCCATCGAGGCGACAAGTTCGATAGTGTCATCTCTGCCTTAACTGCCGGTGCTGCTGCAGTCTGGGCTTAGGCCTGCGCTTGAGCCAGCTGAGCAACTTCGGTTGCATGTTGCCTCAGAGGAACGGGGTTTCCTTGGTTGATGGCAAGCCCAGAGCTTGATCTGTGGACAAAGGGCCGTCAAATGGGTATTTGTTGACTATCAAACGAGGGAGATAAGGGTGTTGCAGATCGATGTTCCAATGCCGACGATGCCCAACCGGCAGGACTTCTCGGCCGAGAGTGACCGCGTACGGCTGTCGAAGGTCGCCCTGAAAGCCTACAAGCGTCTAGTCCAAGAGTGGGGTCTCAAGGGTGAACAGGCGGCGGCGCTGCTCGATGTGTCCACGAGCACCTGGGAGCGCATGAAGCAGGAGGGCAAGGACAAGGCCCTCAGCCAGGATCAACTCACGCGCATTTCCGCCTTGGTCGGCATCTACAAGGGGCTGCATCTGCTGTTCGCCGATGACATGGCCGACCGCTGGCCCGGATTGCACAACAAGGCACCGCTGTTTGCCGGGATGAGCCCAATCGACTCCATGCTCAAGGGCGGCATTCCGCAAATGCTCGAGGTGCGCCGCTATGTGGACGCCATCCGCGGAGGCTTGTGATTGCCGATCGACGGTGTGCCGGTCGTCACCGAAGCCTTTCCGAGGACGGTTCGACTGGTAACGACAGCGCGGCTGCGGGCGCCGGTGTTGACGCCCCTGGTCGACAACGAGGATGATCTCGCCGTGCTGTCCGAGATCGAGGGTGGGACAAGCAGCCGGTTGATGGCGCAGGACCGGGGCATAGCGGGGCTCGCCGCCAACGAGCTCGTCTACGATGTGACGCATGCGCCTTTTATCAACGCGTCCTTCGCCTATGCCAAGCCACAGCAGCCGAACCGCTTCAACGGTGCCTATCGTGGCGCCTGGTATGCCGCTCTGGATGTCGCCACCTGCATCAGCGAGGTCGGATATCACCTGACCAACATGCTGGCAGACGCGGGGGATTTCAACGCCACCGTGGAGTACGCGGAGATGTTTTGCAGCCTTGCCGGCGAGTTCCTGGACCTTCGGCAGGCACCCGACCATCCTGCGCTCGGTCCGGACACGGCGAGGGCCTACCCGGTCGGCAACGCCATCGCCGAGCGCGCCCGGGCCACTGGCCTCAACGGCATTATCTACCCATCCGTACGGCACCCGGGTGGTACCTGCATTGTCGCCCTGCGCCCGGCCGCCGTTCAGTCCGTTCGCCAGGGCGCCGTCTACCGCATGATTTGGAAGGGCGATCCAGCACCGCTGATCGAAGGGCCGCTGTGATCGCTTCGACCTGATCAGATGGATGGCTGGACGGAGGCAGGGCAGGGCAGGGGCGCGTTGCTGCCCGGCAGCAATCGACCCCGTTCCAGTCGTACGAGGCCATTCGCTTGGTACCCGAAAGCTGCCACTTCAGAATGGTCGGGCTGGCGCTTTGCGAGGCGCTGCTTGCATGCGGGGATGTCGTCGAGGCTCAGCTGATTATCGAAGCGACGATGGAACGTGCTGAGGCTCTCCACGAGTCCTTCGCGAGCGAGTTATCACTTTGTGTTCACCAAGCAAAACCGCAGCAAGCTTGATGAGCTGAGTGCATTGATAGAGCGCGGTCAGCTGCGACCCCATGTTGGCGCGGTCTATGCACTTGCCGATATTCCGGTGGCGCATGCCCGTCTTGAGACGCGAAACTACGGCGTTCGAGGAAAAATAGCCATTGCGGTAGACGGCGATAACATTTGGTGAGGTGCATATGCTGTGGTTTCAGCGGTTGGCGAAAGTGGTTGGTTGACCGAACTCGCTTTTAGCAGCGAGGGACATCACCAAGGACTGGCCTCTGCTCCAGCTAGACGTCATCTCGCAAACACGGCTGCCGTGACTGGTCCTGCGCGAACAGCTGCTCCTTGCCACCGAAGTAGCGGTTGATCAGCCCGACGCCATTGAGCGCCGACCTCGAGGAGAGCCGCCATGGAGATACGAATCAACCGGCTAGATGCACAAGCCATCCTGCATCGGAGCAGATCGCTATCTCGGATACTTGCAGACAGCGTGGCAGATGGAGCCGCCATCGGCTTCATGGCGCCCCTATCCTACGTGGATGCCGGGCTCTTCTGGTTAGTCACCGTTCTGCCGGAAGTCGCGGCTGGGCGACGAGTGCTGCTGGGCGCAGCTGGTCGCGCAGGGCGCGGGCGTCACCATCGTCCCGCCCTTTGCTGGCATCGACATCGATGGGAGCTTGGTCGCGCGGCGTCCGATACATCTTGTTGAGCACTTGGACCTTTGGCTGCTCAAGCCCAAACAGCGCCGTGGCCCGCTGGTTATCGACATGATCGAGGACCTGCTTCTCAAGATCTGCGCCTCCATCCGTCAAGAATCTATCCGACCTTCCCCCCAAATTCACGAGAACGACTGAAGGTCCGCGAAGCTGTTGTTAGTACCTGAAAGACGGTGTCGTCACATAGTAGCCGCCAATGGAGAACGTCTTACGGTCTTTCTTTGATGGTACCTCCGTTGCCAAGCGACGTTTTTGAGGCACCCGCCAAGCGCTGGGCGATGATGGCGCAGATAATCAACTGCAGTTGGTGGTAGAGCATCAGCGGCAGGATGATGAGGCTGAGCGGACCGCCCGCGAAAAGGATATTCGCGATGGGGACGCCAGATGCGAGGCTCTTGGTGGAGCCGCAGAAGATCATAGACTTGCCGTCGGCGTCCTGGAACCCGACAGCGCGGCTGAACCAGGCGGAAAGCGCCAGGACAACGGCCAGCATCACGCAGACCAGCACCATGATGGCGGCCAGCTGGGGCAGCCCGACCTGGGTCCAGACGCCGGCGACCATGCCGGCGCTAAAGGCCGCATAGACGATGAGGAGGATCGAGCCGCGGTCGACCGTCAGGGAGATTAGCTTGTGGCGATTGATCCATTCCCCGATGAGCGGCCGGCACAGTTGGCCCAGCCCGAACGGCAGGACGATCTGGATGAAGATGTTGAGGACGGCGGCGAGATTGAGGCCACCATCTCCGGTCTGGAGAATGAGGGTCGCCAACACTGGGGTGAGAATGACCCCGAGCAGATTGGAGACAGCCGCAGCGCAGACGCTGGCTGCCACATTGCCCCTGGCGAGCGCGGTGAAGGCAATGGAGGACTGCACCGTGGAGGGCAGGATGCCGATATAGATGAGGCCAATGGCCAGCTCTTCGGTGATGAAGGAGCGGCCGGCAAAGGCGAGCGCAAGCGCGATCACCGGGAAGACCATATAGGTCAGCCCGAGAATGCTAAGCTGCAGGGGCCAGTTGGAAAAGCCGGCGATAACCGCTTCGGACTTGAGCTTGGCTCCATAGACGAAAAACAGCAGGGCGACAGCGTAATAGGCTGCCTGCCCGACAAACTCTGCAAAGGGCCCGCGCGCCGGCAGGATGCTTGCAAGCACGACGACGCCGAGCAGCATGATGAGATAGGCATCGATGCCGAACTTCTTGAGGGCCGATTGCAGAGCCATTTGGGGTACCTAGAGTGCTGCGGTGATGACGACTTCGATCAGGCGACGCGGGTCGCCCAGATCGGCGACGCCCACGGTGCAGCGGCAGGGGAGGTCTTCTCCTAGCCATGCGAGCCAAGCGCGGTCCAGGTCGGGCTTCTTGGTCATGTCGGTGACAAAGATCTGGGCGCGAATGATTTTGGTCTTATCCGAGCCGGCTTCCTTGAGGAAACCCTCAATTTTTTCGCAGATCTGGCGGGTCTGGTCTTCCATGCCGACGTCGATGTCGTTGGCACCAAGGCCCGAAGTGTAGACGACGCCGTTGTGGATGGTCACGGCGTGCAGGGACTTACCCTTCTTAATGCGGTCCAAAGCTATTCTCCTTGTGTGATTGGTCAGTAGCCGACGGCCATGCCGTCCTTGCGGTGGTCTGAGCCACCGATATATCCCTGGCCTAGCCGATGGATGAGCTGGGCGCCGCCGAAGGCAAAGCTCTCATCCGGGCTCTCGCGCATCACCTCGTGCCCGAGGGCTTCGAGTTCCGCGACGGTTTCGGCCGCCATGGTCCACTCGACGGCAAGCTTCTTGCCCTTGACGAAGCGCCAGCGGGGCGCATCGCTCGCCGCCTGCGGGTTCTGGCCGCTGAGTTGGGTCCGGACGACCATCTGCACATGGCCCTGGGCCTGCATCGGTCCACCCATGACGCCAAAGCTCATGAGAGGTGCGCCGTCGCGCATCAGGAAGCCCGGGATGATGGTGTGGAACGGGCGCTTGTTCGGCCCGATCTGGTTGGGGTGGCCTTCTTCGAGCGTGAAGCCGGAGCCACGGTTCTGCAGATGAATGCCAGTTCCGGGCACGGCCACGCCGGATCCGAAGCCGGAATAATTGGACTGGATGTAGGAGACCATCATCCCGCTGGCGTCGGCGGTGGTGATGTAGACCGTGCCCCCGGCCACCGGAGCGCCAGCGCCGAAATCCTGCGCTCGCGTGGGATCGATCAATTTCGCGCGCGACTGGAGGTAAGACTTTTCGAGCAGCGCTTCGACAGGGACGCGCATCGTCTCCGGATCGGAGACATAGCGTTCGGCATCGGCCGTTGCGAGCTTGATTGCCTCGATCTGGTAATGGAACGACTGGGCGCTATCGGGACCGAGGGCGTCGAGCGGCAAATGTTCGAGCATGCCAAGCGCCATCAGCGCGACGATGCCTTGCCCATTGGGCGGGATTTCATGCAGCGTCACATCGCGGTAGCTCATAGCGATGGTGCCACACCAGTCATTGCGGTGGCTGGCGAGGTCGGCCGCCGTGAGAGCGGCTCCATGCTGTGCCGCAAAGGCCGCGATCTGCTCAGCGAGTGCACCTCGATAGAAAGCTTCGCCACGCGTTTCGGCAATGGCGCGCAGAGACGCCGCGAGCGGTGCGTTGCAGAAGATTTCGCCCGGCATCGGGGCCTGCCCCCCAGGCAGGAAAGTCTCGGCAAATCCCGGATGGTCCTTGAGCAGCGCGCCACCCTTGGCCCAAAGCTCCGCGATGGTCGGGGAGACGGCGAAACCATTTTCCGCATATTCTATTGCCGGAGCGATCAGCGCCGCAAAATCGAGCTTGCCGAAGCGGCTTGAGAGATCGACCCAGGCCGAGATTGCACCGGGTACAGTGACGCTTTCCCATCCGCGGACCGGCATGCGGTCCTGCCCGGCGAAACGCTCCGACGTCCAGGCGGCAGGCGAGCGGCCGGAGGCGTTAAGGCCATGCAGTTCCTGTCCATCCCAGACAATTGCGAAGGCGTCGCTGCCCAGGCCATTGCCGGTCGGTTCGACGACCGTCAGGGTCGCGGCTGCGGCGATCGCGGCATCGATCGCGTTGCCGCCCTTGGCCAGTGCAGCCAGGCCCGCCTGAGCGGCGAGCGGCTGCGAGGTGGCCACCATGTTGCGCGCCATGACGGGACGGCGCGGCGCCCCATACGGCGTAGCGTAAGAAAACTCGGTCATACTACCACCCTGCTACTGCCGTCGGGCGGCGTGAGTCCGATCCGCCCTCGAGCGTCCCGGTGTTGAATTTCTTGATGATCGAGCAGACACCACCCGCGGCGTATTCCCAGTCCTTCCAGTACTTCACATCGTGCCCCTTGGCCGTCAGCCCCTCGCCGACCGAAGCATCGATGCGGGCCTCGAGCTTGAGCAGCCCGGGGTCGTAGGAATGCGGAATGGAAGAGCGGGGGTAGGAGAAGGTCGCAAAGCGCGGCGCGTCCACGGCCTCCTGCATGGTCATGCCGAAGACGTGCAGATTGAGATAGGTCTGCAGCATTGCCTGCGGCTGGACGTCATTGCCCGGCGAACCAATCGGCATGATCCACTCCCCCTTCTTGCGGGCAAACGCAGGGGCAGGGGTCAGTCGCGGACGGCGGCCGGGGCCGGCGACGGCGGGCGCACGGGGATCAAGGAACGACTGAACACCGCGCGCCGATGGAACAAAGCCGAGGCCGGGGATGACGGGCGCGCCGACCGAGCCGTCGCTAGGCGTTGCCGAGAAGGCATTGCCCTGCCTGTCGACGACGCAGACATAGGAGGTGTCGAGTTCGCCGGGGTCGCGTCGCCCATTCCGCGGGTCTGGATCCGGGTCGCGGCCCCAATTCGACGGGAGGCCCGCATCAGGCATGCCGGGATGGGCTTTGTCGGGGTCGATCAATGCCCGCCGCTGCGCTGCATATTCGGGGCTGAGCAGCGTAGCGAGCGGGACATTGATGAATAGAGGATCGCCATAGAGTTCATGGCGGTCCCCGTATGCCAGCTTCATGGTTTCCACCAGAAGATGGATATAGTCGGCGCTGTTGTGTCCCAGCGCGCGCAGGTCGATGCCGTCCAGCATGGCAAAGGTCTGGCCGAGCACCGGACCCTGGCACCACGGACCGCAGGTGAAGATGTCGGCGTCGCCGAACTGCACCGCCCCAGCCTTCTCGACCTCGACGCGGAAGTTGGCGAGATCGTCTTCCCGCATCCAGCCGCCGTGCTCACGGTGATAGGCAACGATGGCCTTAGCAATGTCGCCCTTGTAGAAGGCGTCGCGAGCGGCGCTGAGCCCGGCGGCGCGGCCGCCCTTGACAGCAGCAGCGCGCTCTTCTTCGATCATATAGGAGATAGTGTTGGCGAGGTCGGACTGCACCAGAATGTCGCCAGCCTTCGGAGGCTTTCCACCCGGCAGGTAAATCTCCGCATTGGCCGGCCAGCGCCGATACTCGGCTTCGTGGTCGGCAATGATTTCAGCCATCAGCGAAGGGACGGGGAAACCGTCGCGGGCAAAGCGCAGGGCCTGGGCCGCGCACTCGCCAAACGACATCGTGCCATAACGTTCGAGTGCGGTGATCCAGCTGTCCGGTGCTGCCGGCACGATCGTGCGCAGCAGGCCCGGCGGCATCTTGTTGCCATGCTCCGTGCGGAAAAGGCTGGCATCGGTGAGGGCGGGCCATGTGCCCAACCCGCTGATCGAAATAACCTCGTCAGTCTCGGCCCAATAGATCATGGCTGGAGCGACGCCCCCGAAGCAGACATATTCGCTCTGCACGACGCCAAGGGTAATGCCCCCGGCGACGCCGGCATCGACGGCGTTGCCGCCGGCCTCAAGAACCTGCAGGGAGACCTGCGCGGCGAGATAGTGACCAGCAGCGGCCATGTGCCTGGTGCCGATATGGCGCGTCCGGTGCGGTGCGACTGACGATTGTGTCATGGTGGCGTCAGGCTCCCACGGCGTAGGGAGCGAGATCGATATCGGTCGCTTCGCCCATGGCCAGCTGGGTCAGTAGCTTGCCGGCAAGCGGGCCCATGGTGAGGCCGCCGGCGCCGAGGCCGTTGCCGATCAGGACATTGTCGAAGCCGGGCAGGGCGCCGATCAGGGGCCTGTAGTTTTCCGCCATCGGGCGGAGACCGATGCGCGTCTCGATATGGGTGGCATCGGAGAGGCCCGGCGCGAGGTCGAGGGCGAAGTTGAGCACTTCGGCCTGTCCACCTGCCGTGAGGCGATAGTCGAACCCGACGCCGTTTTCGCGGGTCGCGCCGGCAACGACGCGATTGTCGTCGAACGCCAGCATGTAGTGCGACACCTGGGGCAGCAGCACCGGCCAGTCGATGGTGTCTTCCTTGACGCCCAGATGCACGATCTGGCCGCGCTGGGGCTCAACAGCGATGGTCGCGCCGATTGCCGTGAGGGCCTGGTTGGCCCAGGCGCCGGCGGTAACGATGACCATGTCGGCCGCAATGGCTTCGCCATCGAGGCTCACACTCGCCTTGCCGTCCTTGCTATCGATCTCGGCGTGGCCCTGACGGAAAACCGCGCCATTGGCTTCAGCGGCGCGGCGCATGGCGCCGGCAATGGCGCGCGCTTCGACGCGGGCGCCACCGGGGATGTGGAGGGCCATCAGGCCATCGCGCAGCGGGGGGAACATCTGCTTGGTCTCGGCAGCGCTGACTCGGCGGACTTCTCCCGCCTCGGGAACATCGGCGACACGTGGCAGGACGCGCGCTTCGATCTCGGCCAGCTGCTCTTCAGTTTCGGCCAGCACCAGTGCGCCAACCTGACGGTACCCAAACTCGGTCTCGCCACGGGCCGCAAGACCTTCCACCAGCGGGCGATAATAGGCGCCGCCGGCAGCGTAGAAGCGGTAAAAATCAGGGTCGGTGACCTTTGTAGCCCAAGGGCAGACAATGCCGGCGCCGGCAAGCGTCGCCTTGCCCTGATGCGCCTCATCAATGACCGTCACCTCGACATTGTCGCGCAGGCTCAAATGGTAAGCCCCGCTGGAGCCCAGGATACCGGCACCGATAACTACGATATGCATGGGAATACCTTTCAGAAAATCAGCGACTACGGGGATCGAAAGCGTCCCGAAGTCCGTCGCCGAGGAGATTGAAACTGATAACTGTGAGGAAGATCATCATGCCCGGCCACGCGGCGATCCAGGGCGCAGTGGACAGCGAGCGCTGTGCGGTGTTGAGGATCGAACCCCAGGATGCCGCGGGAGGCTGCTGGCCAAGGCCGAGGAAGGACAGGCTGGCTTCGGAAATGATGGCTGCCGCGATGGTGAGGGTTGCCTGGACGATCAGCGCCGGCAGCACATTGGGCAGGACGTGCCGGAACGCGATGCGGGCGTGGGAATTGCCCATCGAGCGTGCCGCCTCGACATAGTCCTCTGACTTGACGCTGATGACCTGTCCTCGGGTAAGGCGGACAAAGAGCGGGGCCGCCGTCACGCCGATTGCGATCATCGAATTGATGAGGCTGGGCCCGAGGAACGCTGCTAGCGAAATGGCGAGGATCAGGAATGGCATGGCCAGCATCGCATCGGCAACGCGGCTGATACCGACATCTGTCCAGCCGCCGAAATAGCCCGCGACGAGGCCCAGCGGCACGCCGATGGCAATGGCGATCATCACCGAGACGAGGCCCGCAAGCAGCGAAGCGCGCGCGCCATAGATGACGCGGGCGAACATGTCGCGTCCGAGTTCGTCCGTGCCAAACCAGTGCAAGTGGCTCGGTCCCTGCCGGATGGCGGTATAGTCCTGCGCATTCGGGTCAAGGCCCGTAACGATGGGTGCAAAGATCGCGGCGAGGACGACGAGGACAATAAAGCTCAAGCCAACAATGGCGCCCTTGTGCCGGAACAGGCGCTTGGCGAACTGGCCAAACCGGTTTTCGTGATCGGAAGGAATGGCCGGGCTGGTTGTGTTGGTCATGGTTCTAGCCCCGCAATTTGGGGTTGGCGAGCATGTAGCCGATATCGGCCAGTAGGCTCAGAATTACGTAGACAAGTGCCGTGACCAGCACCACGCCCTGAACAACTGCGTAGTCGCGGTTGTAGACCGCATCGACGATCAGCTTGCCGAAGCCCGGGATGTTGAAGATTTGCTCGGTCAGCACGGCGCCGCCTAGGAGGCTGCCGAATTCGAGCGCCCCAAGCGTGATGATCGGGGTCAGCGCATTGCGCATGGCGTGGCGAATGACGACGGTCCGCTCATCAAGACCCTTGGCGCGCGCCGTGCGGACATAGTCGCTCTGCAGCGCCTGCAGCATAGCGGAACGCGTGTGGCGCATGATCACGCCGGCAATGGCACTGCCCAGGACAATGGAGGGCATGAGCAGGCTGAGGAAGGATCGGCCGGGGTTTGCGAACGGGCTGACATAGCCTGAGGCCGGCAGCCAATTGAGGGTGACCGAGAAGACCAGGATCATCATGATGCCCAACCAAAAATTGGGCACGGAAATACCGGCCAGCGCAAAGACATTGGCGCCATAGTCCCAGGCGCTGCGCTTCTTGACGGCGGCGATGACACCCGCGACCAGTCCCACAACGAGGGCGAGGATCATCGCCATGACGGCGAGTTGCAGGGTTACAGGCAGGCGCGAGGCGATGAGATCGATCACCGGCCGGCTCATGCGCATTGACTGCCCGAGGTCGCCGTGCAGCACGCCGCCGATCCAGTCGAGATACTGCAGCGGCAGGGGCTGGTCCAGCCCATATTGCTGCCGGATTTGCTCGATCAGCTCGGCACCCGCCTCTTCGCCGGCAAGTGCGATGGCGGGGTCACCGGGCAACAGGCGCTGCAGCAGGAAAATGATGACCGAGAGGATCAGCAGCGTCGGGATGATTTCTAGGAGCCGCTTCCCGATCAGGCGGATCATGGTTCTATCGCTTTCGAGCTGCCGGCGCGGAAGGCTGCAAAGAGTCGCTCGAGGCGCGGGTCTACCTGGGCTGCGGCGGCTAGGTCGTCGGGCAGCGGAAGCTCGTCCTGGAAATGACAGGCGGCAGGCTGGCGTCCACTGCTACTGACGAGAGCAGGGCGGTCCTGCTTGCACAGTTCCTGGGCAAAGGCGCAACGCGTGTGGAAGTGGCAGCCGGAGGGCGGATTGAGCGGGCTCGGCATATCCCCTTCGAGCGGGCGCATGTTGTCCCGACCAGCCGGATCCGGCTGCGGGATCGAAGCAATGAGCGCACGGCTATAGGGATGGCGCGGCCGCACGAACACATCCTCGGTGTCGCCGATTTCGACGATCCGGCCGAGATACATCACCGCGACCCGGTCAGCGATGTGCCGGACCACCGAGAGATCGTGCGAGATGAAGAGATAGGTGAAGCCGAACTTTTTCTGGAGATCGGCCAGAAGGTTGAGCACCTGCGAGCGGATCGAGACGTCGAGCGCCGAAACCGGTTCGTCGCAGACCACGAATTCGGGCTGGGAGGCGAGCGCGCGGGCGATGACGATGCGCTGACGCTGTCCGCCGGAAAATTCGTGCGGATAGCGATGCATGTGTTGGGGCGAAAGGCCGACCGCACTCAACAATTCCCGGACGCGTGCCGGGCGTTCTGCGGCTGGCACGATATCATGCAGCATCAGCGGCTCGGCAATGGCCTGGCCGACCGTCATCCGCGGATTGAGCGAGGAGAACGGGTCCTGGAACACCAGTTGCACCCGCTTGCGCAGCGACAGCAGAGCCTTGCCGCTGAGGGTGGAAATATCCTCCCCCGAAAGCTCGGCGGTTCCGTCGCTGGGTTCGATTAGCCGCATGATCAACCGGCCGAGCGTAGACTTGCCACAGCCCGACTCGCCCACGAGCGCCAGTGTTTCACCCCTCGCGATCTCGAACGAAACGTCATCGACAGCCCGCACAGTCTTGAGTGGTCGGCCAAAAATCGTCCGTTCAGCAACAAATTCCTTGGAGAGGTTCTCAACCTTGAGCAAGTTCATGACGCCAGTGTCTCCAGGGGCGTGCGCCAGCAGCGAGACGTGCGCGTCTCGGACAGGTTCACCAAGGGTGGTGGGGTGTCGCATTTCTCGATCCGGAACGGGCACCGATCAGCGAAGCGGCATCCGCCCGAGCGTGCGCCCGGCGCGGGCATGGAGCCCTCGACCACGGGCAGGCGCGTCTTGCGTTCACCGAATTTCGGCAGCGAACCGAGAAGCCCGACCGTGTAGGGGTGCTGCGGGAAGGCAAAGAGATCTTCAACCGGCGCCTGTTCCACGACTTGGCCGGCATACATGACCACGACATCGTCGCAGACTTGGGCAACGACACCCAGATCATGGGTGATCAGGGCAATGGCCGCGCCGGTTTCTTCGCGCAGCTTGCCGATGAGATAGAGAATTTGGGCCTGCACGGTCACGTCGAGCGCGGTCGTCGGCTCGTCGGCAATGAGCAATTGCGGCTCGCAGGCCAGAGCCATGGCGATCATCACGCGCTGCCGCATACCGCCGGAGAGCTTGTGCGGATAGTCGTCGTAACGTCGCTCTGGCGAGGGAATGCGGACTAGCTTGAGCAGCTCGATGGCGCGGGCACGCGCCTGATCCTTGTCGAGGTTCTTGTGCCGGATCAGGGATTCCGAGATCTGCATTCCAACCGTGTAGGCCGGATTGAGCGATGTCATCGGCTCCTGGAAGATCATGGCGATACGGTTGCCACGCACATCCCGCCAGTCGGAAGGACTTTGCTTGAACAAGTCAGTGCCGTCGAATTCAGCCGAACCGCCCACGGCTACGCCGCCACCGAGAAGGCCCATTATGGCGAGCGAGGTGACGCTCTTGCCGCTGCCGGATTCGCCGACGATGCCGAGGGTGCGGCCCGGGCTGATGGAAAAGCTTACGTCATCGACGACCGTAGACTGCTCGTCTGTTCCCTTGGCGAAGGTCACAGAGAGGTTGCGCACATCGAGCAGAGTTGGAGTTGGATCAGTCACGCTTGCCCCGTGGCGCTAGTGCGTTCTGCAGGAAATGCCGGCGCGCCCGAGGGCACGCCGGCAGAGGCTTTAGTCGCGGGAGACGCCGTTGAGGCGGATGATGCCATCGGGGTAGGTGGTGAAGCCGGCGATGTCGGCAGTCATCGCGTACGCAGCGCGCTGGTTGTAGAGATAGATGCCCGGCATATCGGCCATGATGGTGGCGATAACCTTGCGGTAGATCTCCTTGCGGGCAGCGTCTTCCGAGTTGGCGCGGCCTTCTGCAAAGAGGGCGTCGAGCTCATCGTTGCAGTACTTGCCGGCATTGTTGGCGGCGCCGCAGGCGAGAACAAGAGAGACGTTGAGGTCCGGGTCCACGCGGCCGGACGAGCCGATCACATAGGCTTCGAACTGGCCGGCGGTCGCACGGTCACGCATAGAGACGAACTCTGTCGGCTCGATGTTGAGGGTGATGCCGGCTTCCGACAGCATGGCCTGCATCATTTCGGCGACGGCGAGGCGTTCCGGCGAGGTCGAGATCATGAGGTCGATCTCGACGCTTTCGACACCGGCCTCTGCGAGCTTGGCACGCGCTGCTTCCACGTCGCGGGCCGGGACGGGGAAATCGGTGTTGTACCAGGGGCTGGTCGGCGGGAACGGCTGGTTGCCGGCGGCATAGCGGCCACCGAAGACGACCTGGTTAATCGCTTCGCGGTCGATGGCGAGGTTGAAGGCCTCACGGACGGCAACATTCTCGGCAACGGTGGGGTTCGCACCTTCGCCGTTGAGATTGAACAGGATCATTTCGTAAGCGGGCTGGTCGCCAACGGCGATCTGCAGTGAGGAGTCGGACTCGATCGAGGGCAGATCGTTGGGCGCAATGTTCTCGGCCAGATCGAGGTCACCCGAGCGCAGGTTGAGGAGGCGCACATTGGTGTCCGTCATCGGCAGATAGGTCACGGTGTCGAATGCATATTCGTCAGCTCTCCAGTGGTCAGCGAACTTCTTAATGACCAGGCGTTCTTGGGGAAGATATTCGGCAACCGAATAGGGGCCGGCGCAAACCGGTGCATTGGCAAAGTCCTCGGCCGAAACGGCCTGGGCAGCGGTCGGCGAAACGACCATGCCAGCGCGGTCGGTCAGTTGCGTCAGCAGCGACACCGATGGAGCCTTGAGCTTGAGGGCCACGGAGAATTCGTCGGTGACTTCAATGCTCTCGATGGCCGAGATCTCACTGGCGCGGCGAGAGCCTTCGAGCGTCTTGTAGCGCTCGAGCGTGAACTTGACGGCTTCAGCGTTGAACGGCGTGCCATCGTGGAAAACCACATCCTGGCGCAGCGTCAGAGTGACTTGGGTGCCGTCCGCGGACCAGGTCCAGTCGGTCGCCAGCATCGGCACTAGATTGCCCTGTGCGTCGATATCAACCAGCTTGTCGCAGATCGACTGCAGCGAGACTCGGCCAACAAAGGTCGCATTAGTTGCCGGGTCCAGGGAGCCAGGATCGTCACGCATGCCAATGCGAAGCTCGGATTGCCCAAAGGCCGCGGTGCTGACAATCAGCGCCAACACGCCTGCAGAAAGCGCAGTCTTGTAATTCGTCATCTGAAATCCCCTTGCCACCAACAGCCTCCGGTTCACGCCACCCCAAGCGCTCTATCGAACCACTCGAGCCATTGGTCCTACAACCAATTTGCGGTGTGATAGAACTATGGCGGAAAACGAGCGTCAAGTTAGCAATTAGCTTCAGACAGAAAAACCATTTGCCGCATTGGTCTGTATGCTCCATGGTGTGCAGAACTAATGTTGGGCGTACATCGCTAATTGCGTCGGCAAGGGAATACGATGGTCGGAAAGGTTGTGACGCGCGCGAACACCGAAGAGATTTCACAGCGCCTGCGGAAAGCCATTAAAGCGGGTGAACTCAGCGCGGGTGGGCGCCTGCTTCCGGAACGGGATTTGTGTGCGCACTTCGATGTGGGCCGCTATGGTCTGCGTCAGGTTCTTGATCGGCTTGAAGCGGAGGGCATCATCTGGCGCCGCCAGGGGCAGGGCACCTTCATCTCCTCCATTCATCCCCCGCATCCCCAGGCCTTTCTTGAAGAGGCCGCCGAAACCAGTCCGGCAGAAATGATGGAAGTGCGGATCGAGTTCGAGCCTATAATGGCTCGCCTCTGCGCCTTGCGGGCGTCTCGCGAACAGATCCAGGATATTCGGCAGAAAGCTGAATTCGTCGCCCATGCGGATGACGCGCATGGTTTCGAAAACGCCGACTTCGCCTTTCATCGGTCCATTGCTATCGGTACCAACAATATCCTGCTGCTGGCCATGTACGATCTGGCGACGGCCACGCTTCGGCGTGCCGACTGGCGCGTTGCCCGGCAGAATACGTTCTCGAAATCTCGCCGTTCCGACGTCTTTGCAGAGCACGAGAGCATCATTGTTGCTCTCGAAGATCGCGACCCCATTGCCGCCGAAGCCGCAATGCGTAGCCATCTTCAGTCTGTTTACGAACACCTCCAACGCCGGCAGCAATGATGTTTTTACTGAGGTGTTCGGATTTCGGCGGGAGGGTGATTCGCATTCTATCTTGGCTTGGCGCAGGAAGTTAGTCGTCGCCATCCTGTCGGCTTGGTGCTTCAATCCGACTTTTTCACCCTCTTCTGGCACAGTGCTACCAATTGCAGGCTGCGCGGCGGCTGAGCCTGGCTTTCACGCGGCGCATCTGGGCTTCCTTATGTCCCTGAACGTCCTCTGCGGTGCGTACGAACGTACGCTTCAGGGCCAAACAACGACCGTCGAAGTCCTTCTATCTGGCCGAGAGAATATCTGCTTACACCACAACACACCGAGAATTGCTTCCGTTTGTGGCAACAAGTTTGCCGATCGGCCGGCGTCAGCTTTTTCTGGGGTCCACCCAAAAGCATCCGTAATCGGGCTTGCTCTGAGTGTGAGGCAGGCTCCCTGATGTGATGGTGGTCGTAGGGGCCACCGAGAAGTTATCATCAATGTTTCTTAAAAGGGGTACCAAAGGTTGACAGACGACCTACGCCGTCAGACCACCATTGTCCCCTGATCGCAGGCGCCACCTGAAACCGGACGTTCAGTTTCCCGGTAGAGCCAACCCGGAAGCGGACTGACGGCAACCCACCCCAAAAACGACAGCGGGCCGCGGCATGAATGGCAGCTAACGGCAAACCGAAAGCACGGCCGGAATGACCGTTGTGGGGCGCTTTGTCGCCAGTGCGCCTTAGCCAGCCAGACTGCATTGCATAATTCTCACAGCACCTCACTACAAGTCTCGCTCGGCGAGACGGCTTGTTTCAGCGCGGAGGAGTCTACGCGATCCACCCCCATCTCAGACGTCTGCGTTCCCTTTGCCGGCACTTCGTCAGATCGGCTGAAACCGATCCCCTCGCGACGAAGAATTGATCCGGTCGACCCTGTGAATGCTTGGCACCTTAGTGCTTTTGCTCGCCCTTGCGGGTAACACTCTATTCAGCTCGGGTAACACTTTTCACGCAACGCTCCTCAAAGTGCGAAAAGTGTTACCTGTGGTGACAAAGGTGTTACCCGTCCTTCTACTGCTTTTGCTGTTGCTGCGCTTTTAGTTCCCTTTGCGTGAAAAAACCGCCGAGTAACGAGGCAAAGGGCTACGGCGCACTTGAAGGGCCCGCTGGCGAGGGTTCTGGACATCGGGTAAACCCGATCACTATGAAGACGTGAGGAGGTGGACGCTCTGTTGCTGGTGCATCCGATTGCGCGGGGGATTGTTGCTGGCTCTTGCCCCCGAGTATTCCGATGATGACCGCAACGGGGCAGTTCTGTCCGGACCGGATGGAGACTTAGGTGACTGAAGGCTTCATGGTTCGGCGAGCAAGGTCCTAGTCTGCTTCTCAGGACGCTTCGGCTTAGCCAAAGGTTGTCCGTGTTCCCGGCCTGACTGGCTTAGGCATCCCATCGCGTCTCTGTAGCAACCTCGAAGTGTTACCAGCCGTCGATGTCTCATCTCCCGTCGACTCTACGCTGCCAGGCGTGGAGCATGGCGATCCTCGTAGGCCTATAGCACGCCTGCAGTCGCGCCTAGGCTGCCTGAAATTTTGGGACAACTTTGGGACAACACCCCATACAAAAACGGGCAACGCCATCTTCCATTGTATTAAGAAAGACGTTATATTTCCAAGCGTTAGCAGTATAAGCCCCGGCGTGGAAAGGCATCGTAAAGCACTCCGAAGGCAGAGGTCACAGATTCGAATTCTGTCGGGTGCGCCAACAGTTCTTTCCCTGATCTTGATGTAGACCTCAGGGTAGAACCAGTTCTGGGACAACGCATCTCTTCATTCTCGATTGTGCCTTGCCGGAGTGTCGAAGAGCTTTTCGTCGATCTCGGACAGTTCGACGCCTGCCATCAAGCGAGCTCGTAGGCGATACTCAGATTTATGACCCGGATCTCGGCAGATGGTCGCCTGACCTCCTGTCAGGTCAATGTCCGCTGTAGAGGGTTTTTGCCGGGAACCTGGCAATTTGCGAGCGCCGGCTGGTGGATGGAGCGCGCATTTCTTTGCCCGGTTCGGCTCAGCGCCCTTGGGCTAGACGCATTTGCCGTCGGGTGCGCAGATGGGCTCCCAACGCCGCTTACGGCGTGATGGCGACCTTGAGGACGCCGTCGCGCTGATGGCTGAAGAGGTCGTAGGCCGCCACGATGTCATCGAGCCGGAAGCGGTGGGTGACGAGTGGCGTGAGGTCGGCGCGCTTGAAGGCGATGACATCCATGAGCCTGGCCATCCGCTCCTTGCCGCCGGGGCAAAGCGTAGTGACGATGCTTTGATTGCCGAGCCCAGCCGCAAAGGCATCGAGCGGTATGGTCAGATCGGTGGAATAAACCCCGAGCGAAGACAAGGTCCCGCCGGGGCGCAGGCTGCGCAGCGCCCCTTCGAAGGTTTGCTGCCGACCCAGCGCCTCGATCGCGACATCGACCCCGCGGCCATCGGTGAGCCGCATGATTTCTTCGGCGGGATTGACCTTGCTGAAGTCCACGATGTCGTCGGCACCAAGCTGGCGGGCAATCTCCTGCCGTGCCGGCACACTTTCCACCGCGATGATGCGGGTTGCTCCCATCAGCTTGGCGCCGACAGTGGCGCAAAGACCGATCGGCCCCTGGGCAAAAACGGCGACGGTGTCACCGATACGCACTTTGCCGCTTTCGGCGCCGGAAAAGCCCGTTGACATGATGTCGGGGCACATCAGCACCTGTTCGTCGCTGAGATGATCGGGAATGGGCGCCAGGTTGACCATGGCGTCGGGCACCAGCAGATATTCGGCCTGGGCGCCATCGATCGTATTGCCGAAGCGCCACCCGCCCATCGCCTTGAAACCGTGCTTGGTGTCGGGCCCATCCTGCGAAAGGCAGCCGCAAAGACAGGCCATGGAGTGGCCCGAAGGGGTGATGGCACCGGCAATCACGCGCTGGCCCTCACTGAAACCCTGCACGGCCGAACCAAGCTTTTCGATGATGCCGACCGGCTCATGGCCGATGGTCAGCCCTTTGGCGACGGGATATTCCCCCTTGAGGATGTGCACGTCCGTGCCGCAGATTGTGGTCATGGTGATGCGGATCAGGGCGGCGAGCGGGCCCACATCTGGAACGGGTTTGGACTCGAGCTCGATCCGTCCCGGCTCAACGAACACCGCCGCCTTCATTTGGGGGACCTGAGTCTTGCGCACCGGCGCGGCGACCGTGGATGGGCTTGAGCTGGCAGCGACATCATCGTCCATGGCACTTCTCCCCTTGTGGTCTGCCAGAATAGCGTGGACGGGGGGCAGGAGCTTGATGGCCGTCAATTTTGGCGAAGGTTTCCCAGGAGCGGCCATGGATCTAGGGGCGTGCGGCAGGGGGCGTCACCCTAATGGGGCACATTGCTTGCGGGCAGTGTTTCGGCACCCAAACGGATGTTCGAGGCGCCGCTGGTTCTGCTTATCTCCGAAGAACGCAAGAAACAGACAGTCGCTACCCAAGCCCGCAAGCGCTCGACTGCTGAAGTGAACTTGACCCCAACCGGATGCGGTCACTGCGCGACATAGTCCGGCAAGAGGAGCAGATCGTCCTCTGCAAGGTCGGCCGTCAGGTTCGCTCCGGAGATGGATATGGTTCTCCACTCCACGGTGAACTGCCGGTCGGTGCCGGCACCCTGTCGATCTACGACAAGGGCTTGCACCCGACCGTCAGCGGTTATCAGCACATTGGAAATGTCGCCGAGCGCCTGGCCGGATTTGCCGAGCAATGGCCTGCCGATGAGCAGATCGGCCTCCGCCGTCAGGTCCGTTACGCGCAAGACCAGCTCGTACATATTGGACGCGGCTGCCTGCCGATCGGTATCCAACAGCAGGCGAGCGGTATCGACCTGCTTGGACAGACTGGTCGCCAGCTCCAGCGGAACATAGCCGGGTAATGACTGGTCCAGCTGCTCGAGGCTGACGTCGAACTCCTCAAGGGCGTTCCTGGCGGACCGGAGCGCGTCCTCAAGCCCGGTTTCGTCCTCGAGGTCCAGCTTGTGGGCCGCGCGCTCGAGTTGGATCCGGGCCTCCTTCATCAGCTGCTGGGCTTGACCGCCTTGTTCGGGCGGCTGCGTTTCGGTGCGGGCTTCGTCCGGCAGGGTTACCCCGTGTACTTTGGCTGAACCCACGGGCTGCGGTGCTTGCGCCCAAACGGATGAGGGCAGGCCGCAAAGCATCACGGCGAGTAGGACGGCTTGGTATTTGCGCAAGTGTGGGCCGATCTGCGTGTTAGCATGCGGTCGGGCGCCGAGCGCCGGAACGCGGCAGGCAAGGCCTGCACGGGATGACCGCAACGCTTGATGCCGGTGATCGTTGCCAGCCGAGTGATACCCGATGAATAACGGGCAAAGGCCACTCGCTCCCGTGAGTTCAAGCAGCGCAGGCTTGCGGCGTTCATACAATCTTCAGGAACGAGGGCGCTCTTGGCGCTTAGGGCGTTATCGTCCGCGAACTAGGAATATAGATGCGAATTACTCAACCCATTCTCGGTGCCGTGCTGGCTGGCGCAATCCTTTTTGGAACGGCAGCTGCGGCGCTCGCCGCACCGGCAGTAGCGACGACAAACGTCAACGTCAGAACAGGCCCCGGCACCGGCTACGCAGTTGCCGCCACGCTCAAGCGCGGCGAACGCGTCAATGTTGAAGGTTGTCGCGCTGGCTGGTGCTATGTCAGCAAAAGAGGGCCGGCTGGCTGGGTCTCCTGGCAATACCTGGCAGAGTCGAGCCGCCCGACACGTCCTTCGCCGACGTTTAAATCCGACTTCGGCAGCCCGCCCCGATTTGAGGCGCCCCGCCGCCATGACCCGGTCCGGCCAGGCGCAAGCCGTCCTGGTCCCCACAGGCCCGGCGACGATGGTCCCGGCCGTCCCGGTAGCAACAACGGTCCTGGGAATGCAGGCCCGGGTAAAGATGGGCCCGCAGGACATGGCAACAACGATGGCCGCGGCAACAGCAGGCCCGGCCCGAACACTGGCCCCGGCCCCGGCGCATCCAACGGGCAAAAGCCCTGTGCGATAGGTGCCCCGGGCTTCCCTTTCTGTCGTTAGACACCACTGCTTGAAGGTCCGCCACGGCGGACCTTTTCCGTGGCGAGAGTGGAAAGGTCCTGGGGCCAATTGAGACCGGAGTAGGAGCGTAGGCAGGCCCCGCTAGAAGCCCACATACTCCTGAGCAATCAAGCTGCCGCAGAGCGCTTCATTTCGGGAACCACGGCGTCAACGAACTTGTCCATCGTTGCTTCTCCAAGATCCACGGCCTTTGCGCCTTCGCCATGAATGATCGTCACGTCCGTGATGCCGAGAACGTTGAGTATGGACTCAAGATATCGCGGCGCAAAATTGAGGTGCTCGATTGGTGAGGCGGCTCCATAGATTCCGCCGGACGCGATGATCACAGTGGCCTTTTTGCCGGTCAGCAGACCCTTGCCATCAAATCCGAGCGTCAACCCCTTGCGCACGATATAGTCGATCCAGGCCTTGAGACTGGCGGGGATATTATAATTGTAGACTGGCGTGGCAATGACCAACTCGTCGGCCGCAAGCAGTTCCTCAACCAAAGCATCTGAGAGACGAAGCTGCGCTGCCATGTCCGGCGTATGAGTATTCGGTGGGGTGAAATAAGCCGATAGCCACGGCATGGTAACATGGGGCAGCGCAGCTACTGCCAAGTCGCGCGTTATGACTTCCCCATCCTGGTTCAAGAGCCGCCAGTTAGAGATAACGCGTTTCGTAAGCTGGCGGGAAATCGACGCTTCGCCCCGCGGGCTGGTTTCGACAACGAGAATTTTGGGCATTGAAGTTGGTCCTCGAGTTTGGCTGAGACAGCCGGAAAATTCGAGGCAGGTTTAGTGCCCTTGCCCTCACAGCAGGAGCGATAATAAACTGATACAAACCATCGGCTGGAGAGATGGACCTTGATTGGCAATCTTAGTCTCGACCAGCTACGTATCCTGGTTACCATCGCGGATGCCGGCAGCTTTTCCGCCGCTGGGCGGCAATTGAGCCGTGCGCAATCGGCAATCAGCCAATCTGTGGCGACTTTGGAAGCGGCGCAGGGCGTATTGCTATTTGACCGCAGCGGCCATCGCCCGCGCTTGACGGAAACCGGCCGGGTGTTGGTCAGTCAGGCGAGGATGGTGTTGTCGAGCGCAGCACGCTTTGAAGCCGTAGCCGCTGGCGCCCGAGGCGGGATCGAGCCCGAGCTGGCTCTGGCTATCGACCCACTTGTGCCCACTGGCCCGCTCATCGAAAGTTTGCGCGCCCTACATCAGGCCTATCCGCATCTCCCCATCAGTTTCTCCACCGAAGGCCTTGGCGGGGCCCTGCGCCGTTTGCGCAACGGCGATGTTGCGCTGGCGTTTTGCCTTTTGCTGCCGGTTGTGCCCCCTGACGTGGTGGCTTCATCATTGTTTCGCGTCGCGCTTACGCCGGTCGTCGGGGCCGAGCATCCCTTAGCCAAGCTCGATCGGCCCGCAACTCGTGCCGACCTGGAAAGCCACATCCAGCTCGTCCTTTCGGATCCGGTTGAGCGCGATGCAAACAACTACGGCCTGACGGGCGCTACACCCTGGCGTTTCGTCGATCTGGGGCGCAGGCTGGACTTCCTCCTGGCCGGGTTCGGCTGGTGCCGAATGCCCGAACATCTGATTGCCGACCATGTCGCAGCAGGAGATTTGGTTCGCCTGGATCTGGCCCAAGATGCCCAGGCGCCCGGAGATGCGTTGACCATCTATGCCGCGCGCATGGTTGACAAAGTGCCCGGCCCGGCCGGGCAGTGGCTACTCAAGGATTTGCAGGCTCGACTGTCGCTCTGATGGTGTCGGGCAAGCCGCGGCTCCATTGCGGTTCAAGCTTGGAGGTGCTGCTATCGCCTATCCCCGTCCGTTTGCGGGGGCTACTCTTTGCTCCGCAGATCACGAATGTGATCGAGAAGCGCCCGCAATTTTGGAGAGACCGTGCGTCTGCTGGGGAAGTAGATGAAGAAACCTGCGAAGGGCGGCAGCCAATCGTCCAGCACCGAAACCAATTCCCCTCTCTCCAAGTAGGGTTGGAAGGTTTCTTCGATGCCGAAGGTGATGCCGCCGCCCGCCAACGCCGTGCGAACCATCAACAACATGTCATTGGTCGTCACCTGAGGTTCCACGGCAACGTCGAAGGCCTGACCGTCCCGCTCGAATTCCCACCGATAGGGCGCAGATTGTGGATGTGGCCTCCAGCCGACGCATCGATGATTGGTGAGTTCTTTGGGATGCCGGGGCCAACCGTATTTCTCGAAATACTTCGGCGATGCTACGGCCACTTGCCGTTGCTGTCCGGTCACTGGAATGGCGACCATGTCCTTTTCGATCACCTCACCGAGACGGACACCAGCGTCGTATCCTGCGGCAACGATGTCGAATTCATCGTCCGAGACCGTCACGTCCAACGTGATGTTCGGATAAGCTTCCGCGAATGAAGCGATAAGAGGGCCCGAGAGGAACCGCTCGGCGATGGAGGTGGCGGTGATCCGCAAAAGGCCCTTGGGCGCTCCAACCGCGTCCATCGCAGTCTCTAGGGTGGCTGTGATCTCGGCCAGGTGAGGGGCAACTCCCTCAAGCAGCGTTTCTCCAAATTCCGTCAAGCGGACGCTTCGTGTCGAACGCTGAAACAAGGGCTGAGACAAGATGTCTTCGAGCCGCTGAATGCCTTGGCTCACGGCAGAGCGCGTGACGCCGAGCCGGTCGGCAGCGGCCCGGAACGTGCCGCCCTCGGCGACGGCCACAAAGACACGCAAAAGGTTCAGATCAATGGCCATTGGTTAGCAAAGCTAACCTCAGCATAGGGCAGAAGGCAAATTGTGTTTGCGGACTAAATTGCCATTCTTCAGGCCGACGGCAGCGTGGACAGACCGGTCGGGGACTTGCCGTCGGCACCACAAGCGGGAAGAAGGAGAACACCATGGGTCGCGAAGGCAAAGTCATTCTGATCACCGGGGCCAGCAGTGGCATCGGCGCCGGTATCGCCCGAGAACTGGGAGCAAGTGGGGCCAAGCTTATGCTCGGCGCCCGCCGAACGGACCGGCTCAAGGCCTTAGCAGAGGAAGTCAGGGCGATTGGCGGTCAAGCCGAGTTCGCTGAACTCGACGTCACCGACCGCGAGGGCATGGCGCACTTTGCCCAGACTGCGCTGGGCAAGTGGGGGCGTATCGATGTGCTCGTCAATAATGCAGGCGTAATGCCCCTTTCACCGCTCGATGCTCTCAAGCTCGATGAGTGGGAGCGCATGATCGACGTCAACATCAAAGGTGTGCTTTGGGGTATTGCGGCGGTGCTGCCCGCGATGAAGGCGCAAGCATCGGGTCAGATCATCAATGTCGGCTCGATTGGCGCGCTCGCCGTCACTCCGACGGCCGCGGTCTATTGCGCGACCAAGTTCGCGGTACGCGCCATCTCGGATGGTCTCAGGCAGGAGAGTGACACAATCCGGGTGACCTGCGTCAATCCTGGAGTCGTGGAATCCGAACTTGCATCCTCGATAACCGACCCAGCCACGGCAGAAGCGATGACCGAATGGCGGAGGATCAGCCTCCAGCCAGAGGCCATCGCCCGGGCGGTCCGGCACATCATCGAAGCGCCGGACAATGTCGACACCAATGAGATCACCATTCGGCCCACTGCGGCGGCGCACTGAGGAAGGCGACAATCATGAGATTGGCGCCAATTTGCCTGGCTATGACTCTCGTCCTGGCCAGTACCCCGACATTTCCTCAAGACGGAGCAGACGCTATGCAGGCTCACCCCTATGTCGGCATGTGGGTTACGAAAGATGGATATGTCCGTCACCAACTGCTGCCTGATGGCCGGTATGACGAAGCCCGGGGAAACCGCGAAAGTGCCTATCAGGGTCGCTATGAGATCGAGGGCGATCATATCGAGTATTGGGACGATACCGGTTTCACCGCCGATGGCGATTTCCTCGATGGTGTTCTCCATCATGGCGGAATGGTGCTTTACCGCCTCTCCGAGAACTGAGCCAGGTACGGCCGCCTCTGGGAGCCGCATCCGGCGCAGCAATCACCCATGTGTGGCTTTGGACTAGGGAGGTGATGCGGTAGGAGTGGCTCACCTCGAACGAGGAGCACGGCCTTGCCCGCGACCGACCGGCCTATCCTGCCGCCCCATGTTGAGCCCCATCGCAAGCCCTTATCTATCCTCCAGTCGGTGCGGGCTGCACGCCGCAGCGTGCTCGAGATCATTCCCGCCATTGCTTATCAGCAACCTATAGTGTCGGGGCGAATGGGCGCGGCGCGCTGGCACATGGTGCAGGATCCGGCGTCCCTGCGGCGGATCTATCTCGACAATGCGGCCAACTACCCTAAGTCCGAGGTCATGCTGCGCATGCTTCGCCCAGCCATCGGCAATAGTCTGTTCACCGCCGAAGGCGCCGACTGGCGTTGGCAACGCCGCGCCGTCGCGCCGGTTTTTGCGCAGCGCAATGTTACAGCACTCGCGCCAGTGATGACGGCAACCGCGGAACGCGCCGCACAGCGGCTGCACACGGCAGGGCCGCATGCCGAAATGCTAGGAGAAATGCTGACCGCTACCTTCGACGTCATCTGCGAGGTCGCCTTGTCGGGCCGTGAGCATTTCGATGCACGAGCCTATGGCGCGGCCATCATTCGGTATTTCGAGACCGCCGGACGGGCATCGCTTCTGGACTTTCTGCGCGTCCCCAGCTGGTTTCCGCGCCCAGGAGAACTGCTGGGGTATAGCGCCGTCCACACCATGCACGACATGGTCGCCAAGGCCATCGAGGCTCGCCGCGAGCAAGCCACCGGCCAGGCTGATGATCTACTCGACTTCATGCTCAAGGCCAATGATCCGGAGACCGGGCGCACAATGTCGCCTCAGGATGTGCTGCACAACATGCAGTTCTTCATCGTCGCGGGCCACGAAACCACCGCGCTCGCGCTCAGCTGGGCCTTGCAGCTCCTGGCCATCTCCCCTCAGATCCAAGAAGAAGCCAGCGCGGAGGCACGGAGCGTTCTTGGCGATCAGCCTGCAGGGCTTGATCATCTTGAAGCCATGCCGCTGGGCCGCCGCATTCTTGAGGAATCCATGCGGCTTTATCCACCAGTGGGGTTGCTGGCCCGCGAAGTGCTCGCCAGCGACCGTTTGGCGGGCCGCGATATTTACGCCAATGACGTGATTTTCCTGCCGCTCTATGCGCTGCATCGCCATGCCATGCTGTGGGAAGACCCTAATGTATTCAACCCGGACCGCTTCCTGCCCGAACAGGTCAAGGCCCGTGATCGCTATGCCTATCTACCCTTTGGTGCAGGCCCGCGCGTATGTGTCGGCGCCAATTTTGCCATGATGCAAGCGCAGATCATTCTGGGGACCCTACTGTCTCGTTTCCACTTCGACCCGGGCCCGCGTGCGCTGCCTTCCCCGACCATGCTGATGACCATTCGTCCCGACACGGGGATCAACCTGCGTGTGACACCGCGGTATGCATGAGGCACGGACTAGCCGCCCATTTCATAGAAGTACACCAATGTCACGACGCACGCCGACGACGTTTATCGCAGCCGCAATCTGTACCGCGCTCTTGTGGGTAGGGCCTGCTCAGGCGGCTGGCGAAGCCGCGCCTGACTTCGAGCTGTGCAAGTCGCAGCTGGAGCTTTTAATCTCAGGTGGGAAGTTGACGTCGGACGAGGCTGAGGCCTTCAAGGCGCAGTGCGACTGCCTCGCCGAAAAGGTGCACGAGCAGGTGAGCAAGGACGAGCTTTCCTGCGTGCGCGACTGGTAAAGCGCTGGCATTGGTCGCCCCCGGCAGCCGGGCATTGCATCCGTTCTGAATCGTTCAGGCTGGTAAAAGAGAGTGTCGTCTATCCGTTACCTGCGTCTACGTCGCTGTTCGGGCGCCACCAAGGCTTGGTTCCAGGGCTGAGCGGGTGTCAGGCGACCGGCGCAGGTTATCGCAGTACCCGTCAGTAGCGCCTTAGCGGTGAGCCCTGTGCCCCCAGGCGCCACTGGCGCTAATGGTGATCGAGAGTTGGGTGCGAGCCTCATGCCACCTTCAACTGGAACTAGCCCCCCGTAGCCGTGGCGGGCATCCTGCTGCCCATTGATAGGGCGCGAGGCTGGTTGAGACCCGTGAACTCCCGGGCGAGCGCCTGGGGGGCTTTGCAGGTTACGGGATGAAGGAGGCCAGTTGCTCCTGGAGCATGGGATACAGCTGCTCACCTTTCATGTTCAGCATGGATTTAAGGCCTCGGGTCGGTTCATCGGCCAAAATTTCGAGCGCGCCGGCAGCAATACCGTCGTAGGCTTGGGCGACGACGCTTGCGGCGGTCACCTTGGGGACATCCCAGCGCGACGACATGGGGGTGTCGATCATGCCCACCAGCAATCCAACCACTTGCGTATTTTGTCCCTGCAACTGCGAGCGCAGGCCATTGGTGGCTGCCCACATCGCCGTCTTGGAAACGGCGTAGCCCGTCGACAGGCCGCTCCAGGCGGCAGCCGAGAGGATGTTGAGAATTGTTCCGCCACCGTGTTGCGCCAGCACGGGCGCGAAAGCATTGGCGGTGGCCAGGGTCCCAAAGAAGTTCGTTTCAAAGATATGCCGCAACGCGTCTTCTGGGCCCGCGAGGGAGTCATTTGCGGGTGCAATGGCGGCATTGTTGATGAGCAGATCGACATCGCTGGCCATGGCTGCGGTGGCAGCAATTGCCGTCGCATTGGTGATATCGAGCGAAACCGGGGTGACGCGGGGGTTGTCCCACTGGCGCGGGGTTCGCGCTGCGGCATAAACCTTACGGGCGCCCCGGTCCAATGCCTGGATCACGAACTGCTCGCCCAGACCCCCGTTGGCGCCCGTAACCAGGATTGTACGGCCCGCGAGTGACTTTTCCATGTGAACTCTCTATGTAAGTGGGGATGTTCCCCACAAAACTTATATGGGGACTGTCCCCACTTTGGCAAGGAGGGCCGATGGCGCATGTGACAGGAAAAAACGAGGGCGTGGAAAACGAGCGGCGGCTGCGCCGTCCGCGCACCGATGCCCTGCGCAACCGTCAGGCGATCCTTGATGCAGCGCGCCAAATTTTTGAAGCTGAAGGGGTGTTGGCGCCGCTGGACGGCATTGCCGTGCTCGCCGGGGTTGGCAATGCCACGCTGTACCGCAACTTTCCCACGCGCGACGACCTGCTCGCCGCGGTGATGCAATCAAGCTTTGTTGACGCTCTCAACTATGGAAAGTCGCTCTCCGACAGGCTCGAGCCAGCCCAGGCGCTGGCGGAATGGCTGGTCGGACTGGCGTGGCGGCTGCATATCTGGCACGATCTGCCTTATTGTCTGGCTGCGGCCCATGCAGATCCCTCCGGTTCGTTGAACGACTCTTGTCAGCCCATCATCGAGGAAACCGGGCGCTTGTTGCAGGCCGCCCGGGCGGAGCACCGAGCGGTCGCCGATGTTGCCGCCGAAGAGGTGTTCGAATTGGTTCTCGCCTTGTCCTGGGCGATTGATCGCTATGGGGATACCGAAGAAATGGCGCGACGTCGGGTGCAGTTGGGGACCGCCGGCGTCTTTGTGCAACCCGACCTGCAGGGCCAGCGCTAACAGCCTGTCTTGGCGACATCGAGCACTGCCCGAACAGGTCGGCAACACCTCCGATTTGCGCTAAGTCGTTGTTCGGCAGACTAGTCGCGAGTGAGAATATGACCATGCAGGAGACTGTAGAAAGCGTCTTGGAGCGGGCGGGTGCGGGTCGCTTTCAGTGGCACCTGCTCGGCATTTTTGGGCTGGTCTGGGCGGCTGATGCCATGCAGGTCCTCGCTGTCGGGTTCACCAGCGCGTCCATCGCCGCGACCTTCGGCGTGTCCATACCCGAAGCGCTCCAGACCGGAACGCTATTTTTCCTGGGCATGCTGATTGGCGCAAGCCTGTTCGGACGGCTCGCCGACCGCTTTGGCCGCCGCCGGGTGCTGCTGGTCACGGTGATCTGCGATGCCGTGTTTGGCCTTCTGTCGGTATTCGCACCCAACCTTGCCGTGCTGTTCCTGCTGCGGTTCCTGACCGGCATGGCCGTGGGTGGAACGCTGCCGGTGGACTATGCCATGATGGCCGAGTTCCTGCCGGCCAAGAACCGTGGTCGCTGGCTGGTGATGCTGGAAGGGTTTTGGGCCGTGGGGACCGTCGCAGTGGCGGTGGCGGCCTGGGCCGCCAGCATCTTTGTGACGAGCGATGCCTGGCGCTGGATTTTTGCCGCCACCGCAGTTCCTGCGCTGATCGGTATCTTCCTGCGCTTTTGGGTGCCCGAATCCCCGCTGCACCTGCAACGCACCGGCCAGGATGCGCAATTGCGCCGGACCCTCAACCGCGTGCTGCGCACCAATGGCAAGCCGGAGCTGAGGCAAGACCAGACCTTGGCGCCCCATGTGGTGGCGACCGGCGGCAGTTTGTTCTCGCCCACGCTGCGCCGACGCACATTGGCCATTCTGAGCGTCTGGTTTCTGGTGTCGATCTCGTATTATGGCGTGTTCACCTGGCTCCCCGGTCGCCTTGCCGAAGAGGGCTTTGGCTATGTGCGCGGCTATGGTTTCCTGGTCATCGTCGCCTTGGCGCAGTTGCCCGGCTATGCCTTGGCCGCCTATGGCGTGGAAGCGATCGGCCGCAAGCCGACGCTGATCGGCTTCCTCCTGCTCAGCGCCGCGGGCTGCGCCTTGTTCTTCCTTGCCGGCAGCCCGGTGCTGATCGGGGGCGCCATCCTGCTCATGAGCTTTGCGCTACTGGGCACCTGGGGCGCGCTTTATGCCTTCACGCCCGAGCTGTTTCCCACGGCGCTGCGCGGCACGGGCATGGGGGCCGCGGGGTCGGTTGCGCGGTTTGGCGGCTTGCTAGCACCATCGGCCCTGGCTGTTGTGATCGCGCAGGATTTCTCCCTGGCAGTAGCGCTGTTCGCGGGCCTCCTCATGCTTGGCGCCGTTGCCGCCTTGTTCGTTGATGCCGAAACCCGCGACGCGGTTCTCACCTAAACTTGTCCACTGCAAAGTGCTGGAGAGTGCCCAGCATTAGCGTTTTGTTAACCATGAAATCCCTTGATGCCGGGGAAGCTCAACCCCGAATTGGAGTCGACGAATGGCCGAGGGCGGCGCGCACATCATTGCGGTTGGGAATGAAAAGGGTGGCTCGGGCAAATCGACCACGGCCCTGCACTTGGCTGTTTACCTGCTGCATCAGGGCCATCGCGTCGCCACCATCGATGTGGATAGCCGCCAGCAAACGCTGACGCGCTATATGCGTAACCGGCGCAACACGGCTGACACCAGCGGCCGTGACATCCTCATGCCCAAGCATGTCCATCTTCCCACCGCTTGGGGCGATTCCGTGAGCGAGAACCAGCGGGTGGAGCTAGACATCTTCAACCGGGCCATGGATGGACTGCGCGGTGAGGTCGATTTCGTGGTTATCGACACGCCCGGATTTGACGGCAATCTCGCGCGCCTTGCCCATGGCTCCGCCGATACGCTGGTGACGCCCATCAATGACAGCATGATCGATCTCGACGTTCTCGCCCGCATCGATCCCAAAACGGGCGAGCCGCTCGAGGCCAGCCCTTATTCGCGCAATGTGCAGAAGGCGCGGGCGGAACGCCAGCAACGCTCGGGCCGGAGCATAGACTGGGTTTTGGTGCGCAACCGCGTCTCCAATCTAAGTTCACACAATGCCAGCCGGGTGCAGGACACAGTGGAGCGCCTGGCGCAGGGTCTGGGCTGCCGCGTCGCCGATGGCATCGCCGAGCGCGTCATTTTCCGTTCGCTGTTTTTAAGCGGCATGACGGTGTTCGATCCGCTCGATGCAGGCCTCCTCGGCGGGGCACCGTCGATATCGCATGTCAACGCTCGCCACGAATACCGCGCGCTGGTTGCTGCCCTCCAGCTACCTGAACGCCGCTCACTGCAGCTTTCTGCATAAAGCGGCACGGCCCGGTCCCTGCTGCCTGGTTAAAGCGCCAGTACCCTCTCCACTTCAAGCGATGGGCGAAGACCCATCGCCGCGCCGATCGCGATGATGATAGGCTGGCTCAGATCCAGCTGCGCCATGTCCGAAGGGGCGTCGGCAAGGGACGAGTGCACGATGACTTGCCCCGGTCGGCTGATATTGCTCGCCAGGACCATGGGCGTTTGCGTCGGCATGCCGTGGCGCAGCAAGCCATGGACGAGTGTCGAGCAGGTGCGTCCGGCCATGTAGTAGATATGGGTGGTCGATGGATCCGAGAGTGCCGGCCAGTCAAAGTTCTCCGGCAGCTGCCCGTTGCGGGCATGACCGGTGACGAAGCGCACCGACTGGGCGCAATCTCGGTGCGTGAGCGAGAGCTTGAGTTCGGACGCAAGCGCCAGCGCGGTGGTGATGCCAGGAACCACGTTCACGGCTACGCCCGCAGCCTCAAGCTCGGCTATCTCTTCGCCAGCCCGACCGAAGATCATCGGGTCGCCTGACTTGAGCCGCACCACGTGACGCCCCGCCTTGGCGAGGGCAATCATGGTGCGGTTGATGTCTTCCTGCCGGCAGCTTTCCCGGCCACCGCGCTTGCCCACGAGGATGCGCTTGGCTTCCCGGCGGGCCAGTTCCAGCACCTCGTCGGAAACGAGATCATCAAAAAGGATGACATCAGCCGCCTGGAGCGCCCGCAAGGCTTTGATTGTGAGAAATTCGGCATCGCCCGGGCCCGCCCCGACCAACGTCACGCCCCCGACTTGTGCGCCCCGAGCCTGGTTGATCCAGTCGTCGATCTTGGCGTGTTCCGGGCTCGTGCGGAAAGCCTCGTCGGCCAAACGCTGCCAGAACCAGCGCCGTTCGGCTCCGGGCCGGAGCAGGTCGGTGGCGCGTTGGCGCACCCGCCGAGCCAGCCCCGCCCACTCGCTCAGCGTGGCCGGCAGCATGGTTTCGATGCGCTGACGCACTGCTTGACCGAGGATCGGGGCAGCACCGCTCGTCGAGATACCGACCACCAGCGGTGAGCGATTGACCACGGACCCAAACTGGAAGTCGCAGAAATCGGGTTTGTCGATGACATTGACCGGCACGCCCAGGCGGCGTGCGGCAGCAGCGAAAGCGGCGGCTTCCGCCTCGTCCTCGCAATCGCCCACGGCCATGGCATAGCCCTGCCAATCGGCGGCGCCCCAATGGCCTGGGACAAGTCTGACCTGACCGGTCCCGGCCAAGCTGGCCATTTCCTCGCAGAGTTCGGCTGGCAGTGCATGAACCTCGACGGCAGCGCCAGTTGCGGCCAGGAGTTCGGCTTTCCAGGCGGCAGCCTCCGAACCACCGGCAAGCAGGATGCGCTTGCCGGCGAGACGGTAAAAGACTGGGAGAACAGCGAGCGGAGCCAGTCGCGGGCGGGGAGCAGGGCTGGGTTGGCGTGGAACGATGTGCATCTGCGCCTCCCTTTTACTCGGCCGCGACGGCATTGACGTCGATCTCGCGCAGCACTGCTTCGGGCTGCTTGCGCGATGGGGCGGTGCGGCTATGGGTGGCGTATAGGGTAAGGCCCACAAAGGTCAGCCCGCCCACCAGATTGCCGACAACGGTGGGGATCTCGTTCCAGACCATGTAATCCCAAAAGGAGAACTGGCCGCCCAGAAGAATGCCCGAAGGGAACAGGAACATGTTCACGATGGAATGCTCAAAGCCCATATAAAAGAACAGCATGATGGGCATCCACATGCCGAGCACCTTGCCGGTCACCGAGTTGGACATCATGGCCGCCACGACGCCTGTTGAAACCATCCAGTTGCAAAGAACGCCGCGGATGAAAAGTGTCAGCATGCCCGCAGCGCCGTGTTCGGCATAGCCAAGCGTGCGGCCTTCCCCGATATGGCCAATGCGTTCGCCCACCGCATCGGGTGCCTGGGAAAAGCCGAAGGTGACGACCACGGCCATCATCAGCGCCACGGTGAGGGCGCCCGCAAAATTGCCGGTGAACACCAGCCCCCAATTGCGCAACACGCCGCGCATTGTCACCCCGGCGCGCTTGTCGATCAGGGCCAGCGGCACCAGCGTGAACACGCCGGTCAGGAGATCAAAACCCATGAGGTAAAGCAGGCAAAAGCCGACGGGGAAGAGAATGGCACCGGCTAGCGGCTGGCCGGTCTGCACGGTGATGGTGATGGCAAAGGACGCGGCAAGCGCCAGAATGGCACCGGCCATGAAGGCGCGGATCAGCGTGTCGCGCGTCGACATGAAGACCTTCATCTCGCCGGCGTCGATCATCTTCTTGATGAAGTCTTTGGGGGCAACATAGTCCATGATGTTCTCCTGAAGGGTGCGGGTGAGATTGGCGGCGGTCAGGCTGCGGTGGTGGCGCGCAAACAATGCGCGTCAATAAGGATGCGGCCGTTGTGGAGGCGCAGTGGATAGGTGCGGACGGCGCCCGCGTCGGCGCCCTGGGCTATGCCGGTTTCGAGCGAAAAAACCCAATTGTGCAGCGGACAGGTGACCTGCGCGCCGTGGACGATGCCCTGGCTCAACGGTCCGCCCTTGTGCGGGCACTGGTCATCAATGGCGAAGACTTCGTTTTCGGCGGTGCGGAAAACGGCGATCTTGCCCAAGGCGGTGTTGAGGCACCGGGCGCCCCGCGCGGGAATGTCGCCGAGGCCGCCAATATCGATCCAATCGGTCATGGCGCTCACTCCGCTGCCTGCAGCATCTGGAAATCGGCCAATGCTGCAAATTCATGGGCATCCTTGCCGTTGACCCGCTCTTCCCAAGGATCGATCTGGGCGAATTTTTGCGAATAAACGAAGCGCTCGAACAGCTGCCGCCGCCTGGAAAGGTCCTCCACCACATGGGCCTTGATGGAAGCCGAGCCGACGCGCTTGGCCCATTTGTAGATGCGCTCGAGATAGCGGCCCTGCTCGCGATAAAGCTGGGTCAGGGCGGCGATGATTTCGACAGTCTCGTCTTCGGTCTTGGCGTGGCAGAGAATTTCCGTGCCCTTGATGTCGAGACCTGCGGCGCCGCCGAAATGGATCTCGTAGCCGGAGTCCACGCAGATGACGCCGATGTCCTTGCAAGTGGCCTCGGCGCAGTTGCGCGGACAGCCCGAGACCGCCAGCTTGAGCTTGGCCGGGGTCCAGGAGCCCCACATGAACTTTTCGATTCTGACACCAAGGCCGGTGGAATCCTGGGTGCCAAAGCGGCACCAGTCCGAGCCGACGCAGGTCTTGACCGTCCGCAGCCCCTTGGCATAAGCGGCGCCGGACACCATGCCGGCCTTGTTGAGATCCGCCCAGACGGCGGGCAGGTCCTCCTTCTTGATGCCGAGCAGATCGATGCGCTGGCCGCCGGTAACCTTGACCGTGGGCACGTTGAACTTGTCGGCCACGTCGGCAATGGCGCGCAGTTCGGCTGCGTTGGTGATGCCCCCGAACATGCGGGGCACCACAGAATAGGTGCCGTCCTTCTGGATGTTGGCATGCACGCGCTCGTTGATGAAGCGCGACTGGGCATCGTCCTCGTATTCCCCCGGCCAATTGGCAACGAGATAGTAGTTGAGCGCGGGACGGCACTTGGCGCAGCCGCAGGAGGTTTTCCAGCCCAATTCCTGCATCACCGCGGGGATGGATTTGAGCTCTTGCGCGATGATCAAGCGGCGCACTTCGTCATGGCCAAGCTCGGTGCAGGGGCACATGGGCTGGATCGCCGCCGGATTGTAGCGGTCGCCCAGGGTCGACATCAGCAACTTTTCCACCAGCCCCGTGCAGGAGCCACAGGAGGCGGAGGCCTTGGTGTGGGCGCGGACCTCATCGAGCGAGGTCAGGCCCCGGGCGGCGATGGCACCGGTGATGGCGCCCTTGCACACGCCGTTGCAGCCGCAGATTTCGGCGTCAGCAGGGAGGCTCGCAACCGCAGCCAAGGGATCGACGGCAGCGCCGCCCCCATAGCCTTGGCCATAGATCAGCGTATCGCGCATCGGGGCGATATCGGTGCCGCGCTTGAGGAGGTCGAAGAACCAGTTGCCGTCGGCCGTATCGCCGTAAAGCACCGCGCCCAGCACCCGATTGTCCCTGAGCACCACCCGTTTGTAGACGCCAGCCGCAGCATCGCGCAGCACGATCTCCTGGCGGTCGTCGGCCTCGGCGAAGTCGCCGGCCGAATAAAGGTTCACCCCGGTTACCTTGAGCTGCGTGGCGGTTTTGACCGGGCTGAACCGGGCCGGCACGCCGAGGAGAGAACTGGCCGCGACTCTGGCCATCTCATAAAGCGGCGCGACCAGGCCGTAGACTGTCTGCTGGTGCTCAACGCATTCGCCCACAGCGAGAATGTCCGGGTCGGAAGTGGCCATTGCATCGTTGACGACAATGCCCCGGGCGACCTCGATGCCCGCATCGGTCGCCAGCCGGGTTTCGGGTCGAATGCCGGCCGCCATGACCACAAGGTCTGCCGGGTAAACCGTGCCGTCCTCCAGCAACACGGCTTCCGCCCGGCCATTGCCCAGAATGGCCTTGGTTTGCGCCTTGCAGTGGACCTTGATGCCGCGTCCTTCCAGCTCGCGCTGCAAAAGATAGCCGGCGGCTGCATCGAGCTGCCGGTCCATGAGATGGGCCGCCAGGTGCAGCACCACCACATCCATGCCGCGCCTGCGCAACGCCGCCGCCGCTTCAAGCCCTAGCAGGCCCCCGCCGATGACCACGGCCTTGGCGCCGGGTTGCCCGGCGATCGCCACCATGGCGTCTACATCATCGAGGTCGCGGAAGGCGCGGACGCCCGGCAGGTCTCGGCCTGCAATGGGAAGGATGAAGGGGGCTGAGCCCGTGGCGATGACCAGACGGTCGTAGCGGGTCTCGACGCCTTCGGCCCACACCGTCCTGGCTTGGCGGTCGATCCTGGTGACCGCCTGGCCGAAGCGGCATTGGACGCCATGGCTGGCGTACCAGTCTGGAGCGTGGGTCACGATATCTTCATAGCGCTTCTCGCCGGCCAGCACCGGCGAAAGCATGATGCGATTGTAATTGCCCCGCGGCTCGGCGCCGAACAGGGTGACATCGAACCGGCCAGGCGCCGCCTCGAACAAATGTTCCAGCATCCGGCCAGAGGCCATGCCGGCGCCTATGATGACGAGTTTTTCGGCCATGTTCTTCCCATCAAGCTTGGGTCGTGATCGGACCCGGAAACCAAAAACGAAAACGCCGCCAACCAGCAGGACCCCCGTCGCAAGACGAGGCTTCTGAAGGTTGGCGGCGTTGCCAAAGATGTGGCGCCCTTCATTGGACGCCGAAGTCAGTGCGCCGGAGCGCTCGAAAATGGTAGTGCAGGAAACGTGCCAAACAGTCGGGCGGCACAATACGAACGCTGGATCAGGTGCTTAGCTGAACTCCGCCGGTTTGCGATAATCCAAGCACAGCCCTGCCTTTGCCCGGCAGTTCAGCAAGCTGCATCTTTCTTGGTCAACTTTGTTGGGCGGCAATGTAATCGTCCAGCCGGTCCGGATCGAACTGCGCCGCATCGAAAAACATATCTGGACCCAGCGTCAGGCGACCGCCGATCGCGCCCATTTCGGTCGGCTCGGCGAGGGCGCCTTCGATCTTGCTGCTCGCGCCAGGCACGGGCATGTTTATACCCGAAAGCGCGGCGCGGTAGAGGTCGGGCCGGTAGCTCGCTGCGGCACGCGCCGCATGCTCTGGCTTATGGGCGACCTGACCCCAACGCACCATCTGCGAGTAGAACCACAGAGCGTGGCTGACCCAGGGGAAGTTGGCCGCGCGGGAATAGGGCACGAAGAATTCGGACATTGCATGTTCCTTGCCCGCTTCGAATTCGAGCCGGCCCGTGATGGCCCGCAACAGCAGGTCCCCCTCCACACCCAGCCGGTCATCGCGCGCCAGCATGCTTGCGAGCGCCGAGTGGTTGGCCGGATCCTCGCACCAGCGTGCCGCTCGCGTCGCGGCGCGCAGCAATGCGGCGAGCTGTTCGGGGTAGCGCTGCGCCCATTGCAGCCTTGTGCCCAGAACCTTGTCGGGACTCATCTGCCAGATCTGCCCCTTGGTGGTGACAATGCGTCCGACCCCGCGCGCGACAGCCATCGAGCCATAGGGCTCCCCGACGCAAAAACCATCGGTGCGCTTGGCTGCGAGGGCATCAGCCTGGAGGGGCGGGGGCACGATGACAATGTCGACCTGACGATCGGGGTCGATACCGGAAGCGGCCAGCCAGTAGCGCAGCGCATAATTGTGGGCGCTTTCCGGATGCACCACCGCCAGGCGCAAGCGCGGCTCGCCCGCGCGGTGCCGCCGCAAGACAACTTCGCGCAGTGCCGCGCCGACGGGCCCCGGCGAGCCATCTTCGGGCGCGCCGGCCGCGGCCATGGCGGCCCACACCGCCATGGACATGGTGATTGCGGCGCCGCCCAAGCCCAGCGCCATGGGTGCAATCACGGCGGCATCGAGTGGCGTTAGCCCCAGATTGGCGCTGATCGGCATCGGCCCCAGCATATGGGCGACGTCCAGATGTCCGATGGCGACGCGATCGCGGATATTGGCCCAGGAGGTTTCGCGCACCAGATGCAGGTGCAGCCCTTCGCTTTCAGCAAAGCCGAATTCTTCCGCGGCCAGCAGCACGGCGCTGTCGAGCAGCGGCACATAGCCGGCAACAATTTGGGTCAGGCCCATGCTGTGTCCCTCTTCATGGTCCCAGGAGCTCGGAAGCCGTCACCAGCGCCTGCGCGATTTCGAGGATCTTGCGGTTCTGGTTCATGGCGGTGGAGCGCAGCAGCCCATAGGCCTCTTCTTCGGAAAAGCCACGGGTCCGCATCAGGATACCCTTGGCGCGCTCGATTATCTTTCGCCCCTGAAGTTCCGAACGGGCGGCTTCGAGTTCGTTGCGCAACCGGGAATAGGCACGGAACCGCACAATGGCCATGTCGAGGATCGGCTTGATGCGCTCCTTGCGCAATCCATCAACCACATAGGCCGAAACCCCGGCCTCCACCGCAGCCTCGATTTCGGCGGGGTCCGATTTGTCGACGAACATGGCGATGGGCCGCTCGATCGTGCGGCTGAGGGCAAAGAAATGCTCGAGCACATCGCGATTGGGATTTTCGAGATCGACAATGACGACATCGGGCGCAAACGCGCGAATTCGGCCAGCCACATCTTCCATGTCGGTGACGATCTGCACCGTTGCGTGTCCCGCTTCGCGCAAACCGGCCTCGATGATCGAGGCCCGAATGGCGTTGTCGTCAATCAACAGAATGGAGAGCGACTCAGCCATGGCCTCTGAGGTCAGTTGTGGCAGCACCAAATTCATGTGCTGCCGATCCTTGGATGTCTACACCCCGCAGCCAGGTTTGCGCGCGTGGTGTCGGCTCGATGATCAGCTTGGCACGGGAGGAAGCTCGGGGGCAGTGGTTCCCGCGAAGGGATCTCGCCATGCCTCGATGGCCTCCATCCGCCGGTACCAGCGGCTCACGGCCGGGTAATCCTTGATGGGCAGTCGCGCGATATCGTTGAAGGGCAGGAATGTGCCCATGCGGAAATCGGCGTAAGACACAGCGTCCCCGACGAGCCAGGTGCGATTCGCCAGCTCAGCCTCGAGCAGCTGCGCTGCGGTGTGAAACCGCTCGAGCCCCTCCGCAACTGCAGCGGCATCGTAGGGCCCGAGACCGTAACGGAGCTTGGTGCCGCGCTCCCAATGTACGGTGTCACAAGCTTTGACGAAGTTGTCCTTGCCCCAGCTGATCCAGCGGATCATCTCGGGTTCGTCGGCATCGGTGCGCCAAAACTGCGATCCGACCTGTCGCGACAAAAAGCAGGCAACTGCATCCGTTTCCCAAATCGGCCTCGGGGAAACCTCGAGAATGGGCAAAAGCAAGTTCGGGTTGAGGTGCAGATAGTCCCCGGCTCGGCTTGGATCCCGGGGTGCAGCGAAGTGGAACTCGATATCCGCGCCCAGATATTTGGCGACGGCCACTGCCAGCCTCGGATTGGGGTTGCGACTAAAATGCAGTTTCATCAGAACCCGTTCTCGTTTTGCCGCTCGGTCCTAGGACGGATCACAGTCGAGCTCTTCGACAGCGGGAGAAAAAAGGCTGCCGCCACTCCCCCGGTAAGGCCGCTGACATCATCGCCAATAGCGGGCGGCCAGCGAGGCGCGGAAGGGGCCGGCAGCGGCGGCGAGGCTCGACCAAGGGACGCCGGGCCGGCCACGGAGAACCGTGCTCGTGCTCGCTAGACGGCCGCGGCCGGGATGCGGGCGATGACCTTGATTTCGAAATCAAAGCCGGCCAACCAGTTCACCCCAACGGCAGTCCAGTTGGGGTAGGGGGTGGTGGTGAAATTTCGTTGCTTCACCGCCATGACGGTCGGGAACTGCTGTTCCGGATCGGTGTGGAACGTCGTCACGTCAACGATATCGTCCAAACCGCCACCCGCGGCTGCGAGGATCGCCTTGAGATTGTCAAAGGCGAGTTGGACCTGACGCTCGAAGTCCGGCTCCGGGCTGCCATCGGGCCGGCTGCCCACTTGTCCCGACACAAACAGCAGGTCACCCGAGCGGATTGCTGCGGAATAGCCATGCTGCTCGTAAAGGGCGTGCCGGTTGGCCGGGAAAATTGCTTGGCGTTCAGTCATCTCGATCTCTCTTTCCTGTGGGCCGTCCGGCACTTGACGAGGCAACAGCGGTTTCGCCGGACGCTGATTTGATATACGGTGCGTATGCCCTGATATTCGACATGCATTCCGTATGTCAACTGATATACGCGGCGTATGCAAAAAGAGATGACGAGAAATGGCGAAAACCCGCGCTGTTGCGATGGAAGAAACGCGCAGCAAGCTTGTTGCCGCAGCCCGCAAGGCGTTTGCGCAGAAGGGCTATAGCGCTGCCTCCATGGATGATCTGACCGCCGATGCTGGCCTGACGCGGGGCGCGCTCTACCATAATTTTGGCGACAAGCGGGGCCTGCTGGCGGCCGTGGTCGACCAGATCGACAGCGAGATGGCCGGGAAGGCACAAGCCATCGGCGAGCGCGCGGGTGACGAATGGTCGGCCCTGCTGGCGGAGGGGGAAGCCTATATCAAGATGGCGCTCGACCCAGAGGTTCAGCGCATTGTGTTGCTTGACGGCCCGGCCGTGCTGGGGGATCCCTCGCAATGGCCCAGCCAGAACAACTGCATGCAGGTGACCAAGCGCGCGGTGGAAAACCTCATGGCCGCCGGGGTTCTCAAGCCCGTTGATCCCGAAGCGGCCGCCCGGCTATTGAGTGGCGCTGCCCTCAATGCGGCGCTCTGGATCGCCGCCTCCGACAATCCTCAGCATGTCCTGACCAAGGCCGTCGATGCGTTCCGCTCCCTGGCCTCGGGTCTGCTGCTGCGGCCAGACTGAACTGTGCGTCGCCCGTCCTCAGGGTTCCTCCGAATAATCCTGGAAGGCTGTGATGCCGATATGCAGGTGTGATTGCAGCGCATACTGGTAGCGGATCCGGTCCCTCTGCTCCAAGGCGTCCACCACCGCCGCGTGCTGCTCGAAGGTTTCGCCGGTGAAGTTATGCAATTGCTTGGCGCGCTCCATGATGCGGATGATGATCGGCTTCATGATGCGATAAACGTCGGTGACCGCACGATTGGTGAGGATCGACACCAGGCGCAGGTGAAAGCGGAAATCCAGCTCGGACGCTTCCACGATCGAGCCGGCGGCGCGAAGTTGATCGTTGACCTTGCGCATCTCGAGGATGTCCTCGGGCTGCATCTGATCGAAGATGGTGTCCACCGAGCCCACTTCGATGAGCCGGCGGAAGCCCTGGATGTCGTTGAAGGTGCGCCGCGAGATGTCGAGCGTGTTGAACGAGAACAGATCGAGTGCCCGCTCCATCCGGTCATCGATAATGGTGGCGCCAACCTTGGGACGCACCGAGACCACCCCATAGGCCTTGAGGATACGCATGGCTTCGCGCACTGTGTTGCGGCTGGCCTGGAACCGCTCGCACAACTCCCGCTCCGTCGGCAGGCTGTCACCCACGCCCAATCCGCCATCGGAGATGAGGCCGCGGATCTTGAGGACCATGCCGTCCACCGCGGAGGGGATGGAGCTGCGCACCACGGAGGCGTTCAGCGCTCCGCTTGCCCTTCCGACCCGCGATGCCTCGTTCACCCCTTTACCGCCCCCACTGTCAGGCCCTCCGACAGGAAGCGCTGCGCATAGATATAAAGCACGGCAACAGGAATGGCGGTCAGCAGCGAGGCTGCCATCAGCTTGCCCCAAGGCAGGATATCTCCCACCACCATGGATTGCAGGCCGATAGGCAGCGTGCGCAGCGACTCGCTGGTGATGAACACAAAGGCGAAAAGGAACTCGTTCCAGGCATTGGTGAAGGCAAACAGCGTCACCGACAGGATTGCGGGCGCGGCCAAGGGCAGGGTGATGCGCCAGAAAATATAAAGCCGGCTGGCGCCATCGATCCGGGCTGCTTCCTCCAGTTCCACCGGAATGGAGCGGAAATAGCCCATCAGCACCCAGGTGGCGAAGGGCAACAGGAAGGTCGGATAGGTGATGATCAGGGCGGCGTGGCTGTTGATGACGCCAAGATTGGTCAGGGTCTGGTAGAGGGGAATAAACAGCAGCGTGCCCGGCAGCAGATAGGTGATGAGCAGCAGCGTTGTCAGCAAGCCGGCGCCACGAAAGCGCAGCCGCGTCAGCGCATAGGCCGCCAGCGACGCCAGGGCGACGGACACCAGCGTGCTAAGGGCGGCGACAAAGGCCGAGTTCATCAGCCAGGTGAGGAACGGCGTATCCTGCAGCAGCGAGGAATATTGCTCCAGCGTAGGTGGATCGGGCCAGAAGATCGATCGACGCTCACTGATCTGCGGCGTGGATTTGAGCGAGGTCGTGATGATCCAGTAGAAAGGGAAGATCACGAAGGCGAGGAACGGCACCAGGACCAGCAAGCGGGTGAGCGGGCCGGCATTGGACCGTGCGGTGCGTCGCAGGATCGGCTGGGCGGCAGGGCGCCCGGTGGCAACGCGAATGCGGCGGACCATCCATTCGAGCCCGGCGAAGATCAGCTCGATGGGGAGGAAAACCAGATCAAGGATGATGTTGACGAGCCGCGCCGCGCCCGCCAGCAGCCGGTCGGTCAAGCCGGGGCCCCGCTCGGCACTGCCGTCACGCCGGTCGTCCTGGCGCATGAAGCGAGCCAGGAGCCAGATCAGGATCGCCATGAGCGGCGCGACGCTGAAGGCGACGGCAATGCCAGGACCATATTGCAGCGAGCCCAGCGCCTTTTCATAGGCGAGAATGGAATAAAGCTTGGTCGCCCCGCTCGGACCACCGCCGGTCATCAGGAAGGGCAGGCCGAACTGGTTGAAGGTGGAAATGAACGACAGCAGCAGGGTGACGACGATCACATAGCGCAGGCTGGGCAGGGTCACATTGCGGAAGCGCTGCACCGCATTGGCGCCATCGACCTGCGCCGCTTCGATCTGTTCGCGATCGACGGCCTTGAGGCCCGCCAGCAGCAGCAGGACGAAAAACGGAATGCCTTTCCACACATTGACCGAGATGACGCTGCCCATCGCCATATTGGGATCGGACAGCCAGCCCAGCGGCCGGTCGATGACACCAACGCCCTGCAGGATCGGATTGAGCCCGCCAAACAAGGGATCGTAGATGCTCTTCCAGGCCAGAGCCGTAACGATTTCCGGGACGATCCAGGGCAGGAGCATGATGCCGCTGAGCAGGCTGCGGAACGGCAGGCGGCTGTTGAGGATCAGCGCGACGGTCATGCCGATAACGAATTTGAGGCTTAGCGACCAGAAGGTGAACTGGATGGTGTTCTGCATGGCCTGCAGGAAGTCGCTGCTGGCCCAAAGCCGCTGGTAATTGCGCAGACCGACATTGGTGGTTTCGCCGGTCAGGAAATTGAGCGAGGTCATGCTGATGAAGATGGCACTGACAAAGGGCCAAAAGATCAGCAGCGCCATGATCAGCACCATGGGCAGAACAAACAGATAGCCGACCTTCCAGTCCATCCCCAGGATGCCATCGAGCCGCTTGCGCAGGCCGAGCCGGCGGGAAACAGGTGCCATCGTTACACTCATGCGGTCGTCCATGCGCACCTCCATCGGGCCGGACGCTCCCACCTGCGGGTGGCCGCCGATGTCCGGAATGTCCAGCATTGGTAGCGTTGGTGCGACGGGCATTGTTGGACACCCGTCGCCGGCGGCCGGCTAGAGAATGCCGCCTTCTTCGAAGATCTGGACGATCTTGTTGTGCGCGTCGGTCACTGCTTCCTGCGAGGTCATGCGGCCCGAGATCACATTGCCCATGGATTGCTCCAGCACGCCCTGAGCGCGAATGGCGTCGATCTGCGCGGCCGGTGGTGCTGGCCAGGAGGCCCCGATAAAGGGATCCTGGGTGTCCACCTGCTCCTTGATGATCGCGTAGTTTGGATCGGCGGCGAGGAGTTCCTCGGTCCACAGGCTTTGATAGGCTGGCATGAAGAGCCCGCCGGCGACCGTGGACATGGGCGTGAAGTTAACGGGATCGAGCAGTTCGAGCGCCAGTTTCTTGGACAGCTCCACATTGGGAGCGCCCTTGAAGATGGTGAGCCAACCGCCCACGGCGCCACCATTGCGGTGATCGCCATTATTGGCGGTGGGCTGTGGCAGCATGACCGTGTTGGCAAAGACCGGATTGTTGTCGCGCTTTGCTGCCGCGTAAAGCGAGTATTGATTGTGGGTATAGCCGGTGCTGCCAGCGAGCCAGGCTTCGTTGTTGGAGATATCACCCCAGCTTTCCACGCCCGGCGGCAACATGGCGGCGTATTTGCCGTTGCGATCATAGGTTTCGCGGACGAACTCAAAGGCTGCCACGGTTTCAGGCGAGTCGAACTCAACCTTGATGCCGGTTTCGTCGGTAAAGTGGCCGCCAAAAGCGTTGAGGATCGAGGTTGCCACCCCCCAGCCATCGCCGGACTGGTTGACCGTCAGGCCCCAGCCGTAAAAGCCGTTGGCGGGATCGGAGATGGCCAGAGCGGCCTCACGGCGCTGCTCCCAGGTCTGCAAGGTTGCCGGGTCGATACCCTTTTCGGCCAGCTTGTCCTTGCGGAAGAAGGCGCCCGTGGTGTTGGCTATAAAGGGAACCGCAACCCAGCGACCATCGATCTTGCCAATACTTTCGGCATTGATGCCCTGCATGACATTGCCATAGCGGCTTATGGCGTCCTCGACCACGTCATTGACGTCTTCGAGCAGGCCCAGCAGGTGCATCTGGGGAATGGAAACGGTGCTGGTATAGGCCAGATCGGGCGGATTGCCGGCCCGCACGGCTGCCGACATCTTGCCCAGGAAATCGCCAAAGGCCTCGGGATTGGTGGTGGAGATATCGAGTTGGGCGTTGTTGGCGGCAGCGAACTTGGCCACGGCATCGCGGAACAGGTTCTGTGCCGCCTCGAAATATTCGGTGCGATGGATCACCGTCAGCTTGCCGGCGCTCCCTTGGGGCAGCTCGGCCTCTGGCTTCTCCTGGGCAAAAACCGGCAGGCCCTGGCTTGCGGCCCAAAGGCCAACGCCAGCCGCGCCGCCCCTTCTCAATATGTCACGGCGATTGAACTTGTCCGACGTCATGTTTCCGTTTCCTCCTGTTGGAACATGGCCAAGCGCTCGCGAAGCAAGCCTATGGGTCAGCAATCATCGCAAGCTGTATTATCCTCCTTGGGGCTGAGCTCTTTGGCTCTAGCGCCCATCACAGTCAAAGCAGGCTTTTGTCCCATCATTGACAGCGAATACTCTAGAGTTAGGACAGATATTGCGGCGGAGTCAATCTTTTGTCCCACAATATACTTGAACCGGCTGCCCCTTGGTTCTAGACAGGATTGCAGGCAAGGCGTGCAGACACTGTTTCGTCGAGGAGGGCGGAACGCGTGTCCACACGCGCCAGCCCTTGGCCAGCTGTCTTGAAACTGCTGGCTCGTGACCGTTGACCATCGATCTGGGAGGGACAGATGGGCGCCGTGACGATCCGGGACGTTCGCAAAAACTATGGCAGCCTCGAAGTGCTCCATGGCGTCAACATCGACATCAATGACGGGGAGTTCGTAATTCTCGTCGGCCCGTCGGGATGCGGGAAATCCACCCTGTTGCGCATGATTGCCGGGCTCGAGGACATCACCGGGGGCGAGATCGCCATTGCCGGCAATGTGGTCAATGACCTGGCGCCCAAGGACCGCGATATCGCCATGGTCTTCCAGTCCTATGCGCTTTACCCGCATATGACCGTCGAGGAGAACATGGCCTTCTCGCTCAAGCTGGGTCGTGTTCCGAGGGACGAGATCAAGCAGCGGGTGGCCAGTGCTGCAACCGTGCTCGGCCTCGATCCCTACCTGCAACGCTATCCGCGCCATTTGTCGGGCGGGCAGCGGCAGCGCGTGGCGATGGGGCGGGCCATTGTGCGCAGTCCCCAGCTTTTCCTGTTCGATGAGCCCTTGAGCAATCTCGATGCCAAGCTGCGCGTGCAGATGCGCAGCGAGATCAAGCTGAACCACCAGCGTCTCAAGACGACGACCGTTTATGTCACCCATGACCAGATCGAAGCCATGACCATGGCCGATCGCATCGTGGTCATGCATGCCGGCAATATCGAACAGATCGGCACGCCGCTGGAGCTCTATGATTATCCCGCCAATCTGTTCGTCGCCGGCTTTATTGGCTCTCCGGCAATGAACATCATCGCCGGCTCGCTTGCCGGCTCCGCCTTTCGCTTCCCCGATGGAACGACTATCGACTTGGGAGCGCTACCGGCGGGGGTAGAGGATGGCCCGATGACCCTTGGCGTGCGTCCCGAGCATTTGCGTCTCGATCCGGCTGGAACCATGGCGGAGGTGGTCGTGGTCGAACCGACCGGCTCAGAAACCCAGGTTACACTTAACCTGGGCGGGCACGATCTCGTTGGCGTGTTTCGCGAGCGGATCCGCGCACAACCCGGCGAACGGATCGGCATTGCCTTTGACAGCAGCCTTCTGCACCTGTTTGACGGCGGCACGGGAAGTCGCATCATCCGGTGACCGCCCGAACGCGTTCCGGTTGGCCCGGCAAGGGCGAGCATTCGCCGCTGCTAAGAATCCTCGAACAGGTAGCGCTGCAATGTGGCGCCAATGGCTGCGACCGCTTGCGCCGGGTCGAGCTGATCATCGCCCAGGTTCAGCACGTAACGGCAATAAGCCAAGCCGAGGATTTGTGTAGCGATGAGGCTGGCGCGGTGCTGCGCGCCCTTTTCGCCGGCAAGCCGCGCCACCAGAGGCAGGATCTGGCCGTGCAGTATGGCGAGGATCTTTTCTGCGGCCCTGCTATTGGTAGCAGCGGTTCGGACTAGCACGCGGAGCAGGTCGTCCGCCTCTCGCCCTTCCCAGCGCTTGAAGAAGTGTTCGATCAAGTGCCGGCCGATCTCGGCCTTTGGCACCCCGCTGAGGTCAGGCAGTGCAAGATCGATAGCAACGGCTCGGGCGAACAACTCGTCCTTGCCGCCAAAATAGCGGCTGATCAGCGCCACGTTCACTCCCGCTTCGGCTGCGATATCCCTGACCGTGGTCCGTTCGAAGCCGTTCACCGCAAAGTGCCGCCTTGCTGCATCGAGCAGCCGCTCCTGAGTGGCTTCAGAATTCCTGACCATCATGCCTTCTCATGTAAACAAGTGTTGACATAGCGTGTGATCCATATGTAAGCAAGCGTTTACATACGGGAGAAATGCTATGACTACAGCAATAAACACCCTGATCGTCGGCGCCGGCCCGGCGGGCCTCGCCACTGCCATCAGCCTGGCGCAAGCCGGCGTGGAGTTCCGTATTGTCGATGCCTTGCCGCAGGCGCAAAACACCTCCAGGGCCGCGGTTATCCACGCCGCAACGCTGGAAACCCTGGGGCGGCTCGGGGTGGCCGAACCGCTGATTGCCCAGGGCATCAAGGCGCCCCAATTCAAGGTTCGCGACCGCGACAAGGTGCTGCTCGAGGCCGAGTTCTCGGTGCTGGACAGCCCGACGCCCTTTGCGCTGATGATCCCGCAGGACGAAACCGAAGCGATCCTGACCGCGCGGCTCGAACAATTGGGCCACTGCGTGCGCCGACCGGCGGAGGTCACCCAGTTGGTGCGTGATGGGGACAGGGTCCTCGCCACCTTCAACGATAAAGCCGGCCAGGCGGACGTTTTGGCGCGGTTCGTCGTCGGGGCCGATGGCGAGAAAAGCCTCGTCCGCGCAGCGGCGGGCATTGGATTTCCGGGGGAGACCTATGGTTCGTTCCTGCTGGCCGATGTCCACATGGACTGGCCCATCGCGACGAGCGAAGTCAGCTTGTTTTTTGCCCAAGGCGGCACGCTGGTTGTTGCCCCCATGTCCCGGTCCCGCTTCCGGGTGGTCGCGCAACTGGCAAACGCGCCGTCCCAGCCAAGCATCGCGGATGTGACGCGTGTGCTCGAGCTGCGCGGTCCCAGCAGTGGCGTCAAGGTTCATGAGGTGATCTGGGGCTCGCGCTTCCAGGTCCACCACAAGCTCGCCGATCGTTTCCGCGCCGGCCCGTTCCTCCTGGTTGGCGATGCCGCCCATGTCCATAGCCCGGCCGGCGGGCAGGGCATGAACTTGGGACTTCGCGATGCCGAAGCGCTGGCCTCCGCCTTGGCCGGTTTCCTGCATCAGGGCGGCACCGGGCTTGACGATTTTGCCCGGCAACGACGGGCAATGGCACAACAGGTCCTGAACCGCACGGGTCGGTTGACGAAGCTGGCGACCCTGCAAGCGCCAGCCCCGCGATGGCTGCGCGATCGCCTCCTTGCCGTAGCGGGCCAATCGCCATGGATCCGCAGACGCATCGCGCAAATGCTCGCCGGCTACGCCTAGGCAGCGTCTGGCGCAGCAGCGCTAGGGGAGCGGCATCCTCCTCGATGCTTGTGTGCTAAGCCAAGCGACCCTCGGCGAGCGAAGTGCTGATCGGTGCCGGTCGCTCCACGCTGGTGGTCATTTCCACATGCCGGCCGGTCTCCATGGAAGTGCCGAAGGCTTCCATCACTTCGAGCACATGCAGGGCCAATTCGCCGCTGGCGCGATGCGGCCGATTGCTGCGCAGTGCATGCGCCATGTCAGCCAAGCCAATGGAGCGGTAATTGGTGCCCTCGCCATAGGGAAGGGACGTCTCCACATTTTCCCATTCCCCGCCCTTGCGCAACAGCTCGACCTGGCCGCCGAAATGATTGGGATCGGGCACCAGCAGGGTGGCATTGGTGCCATAAAGCTCGAGCGGCACATGGCGGTGGCCAGCCACGTCAAAGCTCATGGTGATCTGCACCACCGCCCCGTTTTGGAAGATCAGCGTGCCGCTCACATGGGTGGGCACATGCACGGGGATCACCTCGCCGGCGCGCTCCTTGGCGGTGATGGTGCGGGTGCTGACCGGGGTGGCGGTAGCGCCGGCAACGCGCGCTACCGGGCCGAGGAGATTGACCAGATCGGTGATATAGTAAGGCCCCATATCGAGCATGGGGCCGCCGCCAACCTCATAATAAAAGGCGGGGTTAGGGTGCCAGCGCTCATGGCCCGGGCACATGAAATATGCGGTGCCGCCTACTGGCGTGCCGAGCACGCCTTGGTCCACCAGGGCCCGGGCGGTCTGGTGTGAACCACCAAGGAAGGTGTCGGGGGCGCAGCCAAGGCGCAGATTGTTGGAGCGGGCGGCGGCAACCAGCTGCTGGCCCTCGGCAAAGGAAATGCCCAGGGGCTTTTCCGAATACACATGCTTGCCCGCGCCCAGCGCCCGCAAGCCCACTTCCAGATGGGCTTTGGGGATGGTGAGGTTGAGTATGATGTCGACCGCGGGGTCGGTGAAAATGGCATCGAGCGTCGTGGCCCGCAGCCCATATTCATCCGCCTTGGCCTGGGCCACCGCGGGATTGAGGTCGGCCACTGCGGCGATGTCGAGGATGGGGAAGTGCTTGCTGGCCTCGATATAGGCCGAGGAAATCTTGCCCGTGCCAATGATGCCGATGCCGACGCGTTCCATGATCAATGCTCTTCTTGGGTGCTGAGGGAAGTCTCCGGCGGTTCAAGTCAGCAGTCGCAGGGTGCATGCAGATCTTCTCCCTGCGACTGAAATGCTGAATAGACAGACGGCGTTGCTTCCTTTCCTAGCACATGAGGAGTGTGCCGCAAGCAGGTGCAAGTAATCCCCGTGAACTAGGCTCGCACGGCCCTGGCGCCGGGGAGCAGCTTCTTGATCTGGGTCCAGAGCGGGGAAATCACATAGCCCACGACGGGGATCGCGACTGCACCCACAACCAGGCCGGCAATGGCATAGCCAAGTGTTTCGACCACCCAGCCGACCACGCCGCCAAGGGACGCGGCCGCGGCCACCGCTGCGTCGTGGATCAGGTCGCCCACCCCGTGCAGCCCGAAATCGTGCACCCCATGCACGATGATGCTGCCGCCCACCCAGATCATGGCAGCAGTGCCGACAATGGTCAGGCCGGTCATGAAATAGGGCATGCCCTTGACGATTGCACGCCCGATAGCTCGAGTGAAGCTGCCGCCGCGATGGGCCATCCAGAGGCCAGCATCGTCGGCTTTCACGATCAGCGCGACCGCACCATAAACGGCAGCCGTGATCCCGACGGCCACCAGGAAAAGCACGATGGCTTGGGTGACAAAGCTTTCGCCTGGCAGTTCGGCCAGAGCAATCGCCATGATCTCAGCGGACAAGATGAAATCGGTCTTGATGGCGCTGCCGACCTTGGTGTCTTCCATGTTGGTGGGGCTAAGGGCCACCGGTTCCAGCCCAGTTTCGTGCGCATGGGCGGCTTTGGGTGCCATCAGATGCCAGATTTTTTCGGCGCCTTCATAGCAAAGATAGGCGCCGCCCAGCATCAGCAGGGGCGTGATGGCCCAGGGCAGGAAGGTCCCCAGGATCAGGGCCGCCGGCAGCAGGAAGATCAGCTTGTTCTTGATCGAGCCGCCCGCGATCTTGCCCACGATCGGCAATTCACGATCCGCGGTAAACCCGGTGAGGTATTTGGGAGTAACTGCCGCATCGTCGATCACGGCGCCGCTGGCCTTGAGTCCGGCCTTCATCGCCATGCCCGCGACATCATCGAGTGACGCCGCCGCCACTTTGGCGATGCCGGCGATATCGTCGAGCAGACCGATTAAACCAACGCTCATTGCATGCGGCTCCTTTGCTAGTGGCTTGATGCCATCTCTTGCTGGCCAACTACAAAGCTCAACCGCGCGATACGTTGCCACCCGCGGCGCTTAGCAGCAGGCCCTCAGGCCTAGCATGACAGGAATGCAGCCTTTGCCCACCCCCAGGAGCGGCCCAGCCTCTTTTTGCGCGGACGCTTGACCAAATTAGCTCGAAGTGAAACCATCAGTCCGTAAGAACAACATATGTTCCACTGTTGTGGAACATGGAGGGATTGGAATGAGGCATTTTGCTCTAGCATTGGCGACCAGCCTGGTTGCCCTGTGTTCCGCCAACGGTCTGGCCTATGCCCAGACGGCTGGCGGGATCGTGGATGTGGCAACCATCGGGGAGCCGCCAACGCTCGATCCGATGGCTTCGACAGCCGACTTGGTCGGCATTGTCAGCCAGCATATGTTCGAAACGCTCTACACCTTCGATGCCCAGTGGGGCACCACCCCATTGCTCGCCGCAGCAATGCCCGAAATTTCGGAAGACGGCACCGTTTATACCATCCCGCTGCGCACCGGCATCAAGTTCCACGACGACAGCGTCATGACCTCGGCCGATGTGGTCGCATCGCTTGAGCGCTGGATGAAGATTGCCACCCGCGGTAAGCAGGCAGCCGAAGTCATCACCGACATCGCCGCAACCGACGACGCCACGGTCACTATCACGCTGAGCAAGCCTTACGCCCCACTGCTGCCGCTCCTTGCCTTCAACAACGCGGCCGCAATCATCATTCCGGCGGCCAATGCCAGCCAGGACCCGCTCGAAAGCTTCATCGGCACCGGTCCCTACAAGCTCGAGCAGCGCGTTCCTGACCAGTATATCCAGCTCGTGCGCTTTGACGGCTACCAGTCGCTTGAAGGCGAGGGCAATGGCTATGGCGGTGCGCGGCACCAGTATCTCGACGAAATCCGCTTCGTGCCGGTCCCCGATCCCAACACGCGCATCGGCGCGGCAGTGGCTGGCCAGTACGACTATGTCGATCAACTGCCGGTCGAGGCTTTCGACCAGATCAGCGGTGGCGCCACCGAACCGGTCGTTTTTGCGCCATTCGGCTGGCCCGTGTTCATGATGAACCATTCCGAAGGCCTCGCCTCCGACATCCGGGTGCGCAAGGCAATCCAGGCGGCGCTCGCGCCCGAGGACATGTTGTTTGCCGCCTTTGGTTCGGACGAGTTCTTCACCGCCGAGGGTGCCTGGTATCCCGAAGGCTATGCCTGGCATTCCGATGTTGGCACCGAAGCCTACAAGCCCATGGGCGACACCGAAACAGCCAAGGCCCTGCTGGCGGAAGCCGGCTATGATGGCTCCAAGCCGCTGCGCATCCTGACCAGCCGCCAGTATGAGTTCCACTACAAGATGGCACTGGTTGCCCAGTCCTACCTGGAAGCTGCCGGCTTCAAGGTGCAAATGGACGTGGTCGAGTGGGCGACGCTCACCACCAATCGCGCCGATCCGGCCCTTTGGGATGTCTACATCACCCACAGCCCGTTCCTGCCCGAGCCTTCGCTGATGGGCATCATGTCCGACACCGGCCCTGGCTGGTGGGTGAGCGATGCCAAGCACAAGGTCCTGGAAGCCTTTAATGCCGAAAGCGATCCGGCCAAGCGCGCCGAGTTGTTCGTTGAGGTCCAAAAGGTCATCTATGACGAAGTACCCGGCTACAAGGTCGGCAACTTCAATGCCCTGGCCGCACAGAACCCGGCTCTCGACGGCGTAACACCCGCTCCATGGCCCTATTTCTGGAATGCCTATCTGACCGAATAGGTCCCTATCCGGCTTCGTGCCGCCTGTCGCGTCTTCGGTCGCGGCAGGCCTTTTGTCCATCAGCTTCGACGGGGATTTTCCAGAGCATCATGATCCGCTCCGCACTCAACCGCATATTCGGCATGTTGGTCGTAATGGCGCTGGTGGTTACCATCGTGTTTGTCATTGTGCGCGTGACGCCCGGCGATCCCGCAGCCGTCATGCTCGGCCCCGACGCAACCGCAGCCGATATTGCCAGCCTGCGCCAGCGCCTTGGCCTAGATGCTTCCATTCCGCAGCAATTCATCAGCTATGTCGGGGGCGTACTGCGCGGCGATTTCGGACAGTCCATCTTCCTCAACATGCCGGTGACCACAGCGCTGATGCAGCGCGCGGAACCGACCTTTTTCCTGACGATATTTGCCCTGCTGATCGCGACCCTGATCGCCTTGCCCGTTGGCGTGCTGTCGGCCTATTGGCGCGGCTCGGTGTTTGACCAGGCAGCAACCGCACTTGCCATGTTCGCGGCCTCGGTCCCCAGCTTCTGGCTCGGGTTGATCTTCATGCAGGTTTTTGCCGTGCAGCTTGGGTGGTTCGATACCTCCGGCTATGGCGGCCCTGGCGCCAGCTTTGGCGAACGGATGCATCACCTGGTGCTGCCCGCGACGACCCTTGGCCTGATCAGCTCGGCGCTGATCACCCGGTTCACCCGCGCCTCGATGCTCGATGTCCTAAACGATGATTATGTGCGCACCGCCCGCTCCAAGGGAATGAGCGAGTGGCGTGTCGTGGTCAAGCATGCGCTCAAGAACGCCCTGATCCCGATCCTAACCGTGATTGGCCTGACCGCAGCCCTGCTGATCTCGGGCGCTATCGTTACTGAAACCGTGTTCGGCCTGCCCGGCGTGGGCAGCCTCATTGTTTCAGCCGTGCTGCGCCGCGACTATCCCTTGATCCAGGGTGCCCTGCTGGTGGTGGCCGGGCTTTATGTCCTCGTCAATTTCATCATCGACATGCTCTACCTCCTCGTCGACCCTCGGGTGCGTTACTGATGGCTGCTGTTGCACAAAGCGGGTTTCGCGAACCCAATCTGCTGATGAAGATCGCCAGCCGCCCCACGGCGTTGGCGGGCTTGGTGATTATCGTCACCATGATCCTGCTGGCTTTGCTGGCGCCGGTTATTTCGCCCTATGACCCCGCGCAATTGTCAGTGCGCAACCGGCTGCAGCCACCGAGCTGGCTGCATCTGTTCGGCACCGACGATCTGGGTCGCGACATCCTTACCCGCGTGCTGTATTCGGGTCGCACCTCGATCGCGGTTGGCTTTGCCGTGGTGATTTTCGCCTCGGTAATCGGGGTGTTCCTGGGGCTGATGTCGGGCTTTTTCCGCAGGCTCGATACGCCAGTGTCGCGCCTGATCGACGCTATGATGGCCTTTCCCGATATCCTGCTCGCCATTGCCTTGGTGGCGGCGCTGGGGGCGTCGGCGACCAATGTGGTAATCGCGCTTGGCGTGGTTTATGCGCCTCGGCTTGCTCGCGTCGTGCGTGCCTCGACGCTCGTCATCCGCGAACTGCCCTATGTGGAAGCGGCGCGGGCACTTGGCGTGCCAACGCATGTTACCCTGGTGCGCCACGTCCTGCGCAACGTCACCTCGCCCCTGCTGGTGCAGGCAACCTTCATCTTTGCCAATGCCATCCTCGCCGAAGCCGGGCTGTCGTTCCTGGGCGTCGGCATTTCACCCGATATCCCCACCTGGGGCACCATGATTTCCGTAGGCCGCCAGTATCTGGAACAGGCCCCCTGGATCATGTGGTTCCCGGGCGGCGCCATCATCCTCACCGTACTTTCACTGCAACTCGTGGGCGATGGTCTGCGCGATTTTCTTGATCCGCGCCTCGCCAAGGATGTCTGATGTTCGATAACCGTTTCAAACCGCAAGCGCAGAACCTCTTGATCAAGGGCGCCAAGCCCGTCGGCTTCGCCCAGCCGGAACTGCCGCCGGTTCTCGATGTGCTGGTTGGCGCCGATGGGGCCATTCTCGATATCGGCGCGAGCCTGGCGGCTGACAACGCCAAGACCGTTGCCGCCAACGGCGCCTTCATTTCACCTGGCTGGACCGATCTGCATGCCCATGTCTGGTATGGCGGCACCGATATCTCCATTCGCCCCGAACAGGGCGGCGCGGCGCGTGGCGTCACCACCATCGTCGATGCGGGATCGGCCGGCGAAGCCAATTTCCATGGCCTTCGCGAATTCATCATCGAGCCGGCGCGCGAGAACATCTACGCCTTTCTCAATCTCGGCTCGATTGGCCTCGTCGCCTGCAACCGCGTGACCGAGCTGCAGGACATGCGCTCGATCGATCTCGATCGCACCATCGCCGTGATCCGGGAAAACCGTGACGTCATCATTGGCATCAAGGTTCGCGCCAGCGCGGTGATCTCGGGCGGCTGGGACCTGGTGCCGCTCAAGCTGGCCAAAAAACTGAGCCGCGTGCTTGATCTGCCGGTAATGGTGCATGTCGGCGAGCCCCCTCCGCTTTATGATGACGTGCTGGGCCTGTTGAGCGAGGGCGACATCGTCACCCACTGCTTCAACGGCAAGCAGGGCGGCTCGATCATCGAGGACGATGATCTGTTCCGGCTGGCCGAAGACGCCGCCAAGCGCGGCATCATCCTCGATGTCGGCCATGGCGGCGCGTCGTTCTCGTTTGATGTCGGCAAGGCCGCGCTCGAGCGGGGTCTGCTGCCCAACACCATTTCCACGGATCTGCACAATCGCTCGCTCGACACTTCGGTATGGGATCTCGCCACCACCATGAGCAAGCTGCTCTCGCTGGGCATGGGCATGGAGGATGTGGTCATCGCCTCGTCCACGGCGCCCAAGCGCGCGATCCGCAAGCCGGCCGACAATCTGCTGGCCAAGGGCAAGCCGGCCGAGTTCACCTTGTTCGACCTCGTCGATGGCGATCTGGTGGTGACCGATAGCCAGGGCGCCACGAGCACGCTGCATCAGACCTTTGAGCCACGCTACGCCATTCTGGGGGCCGAGGCCGTGGTTGCACATCGCCACCACCCGATTCCCGCCGGAGCGCCGGGCCACAAATGCCCCAGCTGCGGGTGGACTGCATGACGGGAACGCTGCCAGCAGACACCATCCTGTCGGTTCGTGACCTTCGGACCTGGTTCGAGAGCAAGCGCGCCACCGCCAAGGCGGTGGACGGGGTAACCTTTGATCTCAAGCGCGGCAAGACGCTCGCCGTGGTCGGGGAATCGGGCTCGGGCAAATCGGTCACCAGCCTGTCGATCATGGGCTTGCTGGCCAAGCCGGGACGCATTGCCGGTGGCGAGATCCTGTTCCGCGATCGCAAGGAGAAGGTGCACGATCTGGCGCGTTTCGCGCCCAGCCAGTTCCGCGCCATGCGGGGCAGCGAAATCGCGATGATCTTCCAGGAGCCGATGACCTCGCTCAACCCGCTTTATACGGTGGGCGACCAGATCGGCGAGATGATCTCGCTCCATACCCGTCTGAGCCGCAGCGAGGCGCGGGCCAAGGCCCTCGAAATGCTCCAGCATGTGGAGATCCCCGATGCGGCGCGGCGCCTGGATGACTACCCGCACCAGATGTCGGGCGGCATGCGCCAGCGCGTGATGATCGCCATGGCGCTCAGCTGCGACCCCTCGCTGCTGATCGCCGACGAGCCGACCACCGCGCTCGACGTGACCATCCAGGCGCAGATCCTCGATCTCCTGCAGCGCCTGCAGGCGCAGTTCGGCATGTCGATCCTCTTCATCACCCACAATCTTGGTGTGGTAGCCGAGATCGCCCATGACGTCGTGGTCATGTATGGCGGGCGCGTGGTGGAACAAGCGCCAGTCAATGCGCTGTTCGCCCACCAAAAGCACCCCTACACCAAGGGACTGCTGGCCTGCACGCCCGATGCGACACGCGACCTTGGGCAGGACGGCGAGCGCCGGGCGCTGTATTCCATTCCCGGCTCGGTTCCCCCCATCACCAATCTGCCGCCAGGCTGTGCCTTCGAGCCGCGCTGCCCCATGGCCATCCCAGCCTGCCGAGCGGCCCTGCCGCCCTTGATCCCGGCAGGACCAGACACCTTCTCGCGCTGCATCAGGACCCATGAGCTATGATTGAGGCAGTCGATACCAAGCCCCTTCTGAGCCTGCGCGGGCTGACCAAGCATTTTGGCGGCCGCAACGGCCAGATCGTCCATGCCGTCGAAGATGTGAGCTTTGACATTGCGCGCGGCACCACCGTGGGTCTTGTCGGTGAAAGCGGCTCCGGCAAAACCACTGCCGGGCGCTCGATCCTGCGGCTCGTTGAGCCCACCAGCGGGCAGGCGATCTTTGATGGCACCGACATCTTTGCGCTCAAGCCCCGCGAGATGAAAGAGTGGCGCAAGCGCCTGCAGATCGTCTTCCAGGACCCCTATTCGAGCCTCAATCCGCGGTTGCGCATCGATGCCATCATCGGGGAAGCCCTTGATGCCCGCGGTTATCCGCGCGGGACCAAGCGGCGTGAACGCATTGCCGAATTGCTGACCCTGGTTGGCCTACCAGCCGATTATTCCCGGCGCTTTCCGCATGAATTTTCAGGCGGCCAGCGCCAGCGCATCGGCATTGCCCGCGCCCTGGCAGTTGAGCCCGATTTCATCGTTGCCGACGAGCCGGTTTCCGCGCTCGACGTTTCGGTGCAGGCGCAAGTGCTGAACCTGCTCAGCGAGTTGCAGCAGCGGCTTGGTCTGGCCATGCTGTTCATTGCCCATGATCTAAGCGTCGTTGAATATCTCTGCGATGAAGTCGTGGTGATGTATCTCGGCCGGGTGATGGAGCGCGGCCCCTCGCGCCAGGTTTACGCCCATCCGCGCCATCCCTATACGCGGGCCTTGCTCGCGACCGCTCCCGTGCCCGATCCAACCCGCAAGCGCACCCATGTGCCCCTGCAGGGCGATATTCCTTCGCCGATCAATCCACCCTCGGGCTGTGTGTTCCGCACGCGTTGCCCCATGGCCATCGAGGCTTGCGCGCGGGTCGTTCCGCCCGTCGAGCATATCGGCGCCAATCATCACGTCGCCTGCATTCGCCACGGCGAGCTATAGTATTTGTTGGAGTTCCATTTATGAGCATTTCCGAGCTGGCCACGCGCCCGGATGCGTCCCCCTATGAGCGGCTCAAGGCGCTGGGGATCGTCTTGCCCGCAGCGCCCTCGCCGATCGCCAATTTCGTGACCCATGTGATCGATGGCAAGCTGTTGTTTCTGTCAGGGCAGGGGCCAACCGAGACCGACGGCACGCTCCATACCGGCAAGGTGGGCGCCGATGTTTCGGTTGATGCGGCCTATGCCCATGCCCGCCTTACCGGCATCAATCTGATTGCCGTGATGCAGGCGGCCTTGGGCGATCTGGGGCGCGTGCGCCGCATCGTCAAGCTGCTCGGCATGGTCAATGCGACGCCCGATTTCGAGGCCCATCCCGCTGTCATCAATGGCTGCTCGGATCTGATGATCGAAGTGTTCGGCGAGCAAGGGGTGCATGCGCGCTCCGCCGTGGGCTTTGGCTCGCTGCCCAACCAGATCACCGTGGAAATCGAAGCCATCGTCGCCTTTGACTGAGCCGATCCGGCCCAACCCAATCGCTGCCGCATCAACCGGGCAGCCCATCAATCGAGAGTTATTTGCATGACACAGGATATTCGCAGCCAGCTGGGACTTCGTCCGGTGATCAACGTTTCGGGCACCATGACCTCCCTGGGCGCCTCGATCGTCGTTCCCCAAGCCGTGGATGCCATTACGCGCGTCCTCACCGAGTTCGTGGAAATGGGCGCCCTGCATCGACGGGCCAGCGACGCTATCGCCGAACTGACGGGTGCCGAGGCCGGCTTTGTCACCGCTTCATGCTCGGCGGCGATCAGTCTCGCTGTGGCGGCCGCGATTACGGGCGACAATCTCTGGGCGATCGAGCAGCTTCCCGATGCGGGCAGCCTCAAGAATGAAGTCCTGATCCAGACCGGCCATATGGTCAGCTATGGCGCGCCGGTGGAACAGGCCATTCGCATTGCCGGCGGCAAGGTGGTGCCGGTCGGCCAGGCCACCAGCGCCCACGGCTATCAGCTTGAAGGCGCCATCACCGAGCGGACTGTTGCTGCGGTGTTTGTTGTGTCGCACCACGTCGTCGATTACGCGCAGATCCCGCTCAAGACCTTCGCCGAGATTTGCCATGCCCGCGGCGTCAAGGTGATCGTCGACGCCGCATCCGAATACGACCTGCGCAAGTTCCTGGCCGATGGCGCTGATGTGGTGCTGTACTCGGGCCACAAGTTCCTGGGTGGGCCGACCTCGGGTATCTGCGCCGGCGACAAGGAATTGATCCGCAACATCTACCTGCAGAACCGCGGCATCGGCCGGGGCATGAAGGTGGGCAAGGAAGGCATTGCCGGCGTCATCGCGGCTCTGGAAGCCTGGAAAGTGCGCGACCACGACGGCATCCGCGCGCGCGAACAGGCCGCACTCGATCTCTGGCTTGAAACCCTGGCCGACAAGGCCGGCGTAACCGCCACCATTGTGCCCGATCCCACCGACAATCCGCTGGATCGACTTAAGGTGACGATCAATCCAGAACTGGCACGCATCACGGCCTGGGACCTTGCCCGCGCCCTAGCAACCGGGCCGCGCCCCATCATCGTGCGCGACCACGAAGCCGAGCATGGGCACTTCTTCCTCGACCCGTGCAATCTGCACCCCAATGAAGAAACCGTCGTGGCCGAACGGCTGGTCGAAGAGCTCGAAGCGGCCCGCGGCTCCAATGAAATCATTGCCACGCCAATCCATGAACATTGGCGTGCGCAAGAGGCTGCTATATTGAAGTGGCTCGACTAAACGCCTAGACGGGCGGCACATCGGTTGAACGACGGGACAGAGTAGTGAGCGACATCCTTAGTGCAACTGAGCCGGTTCGCCGTACGCGCACCAGCGGCATCGATCGGGCGCTGCAGATCTTTGATCATCTGCAGCAGCTCGAGCGATCCGCCACTGCCTACGAAATCGCGAGAGCGGTCGGCGCGCCGCTCTCGACCATTTATGCAATCATCGACGATCTCGTCGACAAGGATCTGCTGGACCGCGACAGCAACGGGCTGATCTGGTTTGGCCCGCGGATGTATCATTATGGCTTGAGCTATGCGCGCAGCCTCGATTTGCTGAGCGCGGCGACCCAGGAGATGCACGAACTGGCGCGGCTGTCGGGCGAGACGGTGCAGATCTGCGGCCGCGACCAGGACATGATGGTGGTGCTGGCCATGGAAGATGGCACCGGTCAGTTCAATGTCAGCTCTCGAGTGGGCTCGCGCAGCCCGCTCAACTGGACCGCTTCGGGCAGGCTGCTGGTCGGCCACCTGCCACGCGACGAACTGCTGGGCATCTTCGCGCGCTCCGCCCGCGTGTCCCCGACCGGCCGGGCCGAAACCGACCCGGCGGTGCTCGCCGACAATGCCCATGAGGCGCTGGCGCAGGGCCTCTCCATCCAGGCCGGCGAGTCCGATTATGCCGTAGCCTGCATCGCCGCACCCGTCTTGGATCGGAGCGGTCACTGCCACGCCACCATGTCGATCGTGGTACCCGAACACAAAGTGCAGCAAAAAGACCCCGATCTCATCGCCCTGGTGCGCGACAGCGCTCGCCGGGTGGAAAGCCGGCTGGGCTGGCTGCGCTGAGATTGCCGGGTATGGCGTGGCGGCCTACCCGGATTGCAGTTTCATCAAATCCCTCCACAACACCACCTTGCCGCGACACATAAGTCTGTGCTTATGTGTTGGACATGAGTGACGTGGATATCTTCAAGGTCCTGGCTGATCCGACCCGTCGTGGTGTGCTCGAGCGGCTTGCTGCCGCCGAAATGACGGCGACCGAACTGAGACAGGGCCTCGCGATATCCCAACCCGCTATGTCGCAGCACCTGGCAGTGCTGCGTCAGGCGGGTTTGATCAGCGAGCGGCGCGAGGGCCGTTTCGTCAACTACCGCGTTGAACCCGATGGTTTGGCGCCACTGCATCAATGGCTGGCTCGATATCGCGCCTTCTGGCCTGATCGCATCGAGTCCCTCAAGGATGTGCTCAAGGAGATGGACCAGTGAAGATCGATGCAGATGCCTTGGTGTTCGAATGCGCGCTCGAGGCCGCTCCTGAACAGGTGTGGCGGGCGCTGACCATCCCGGTGTTGCTGGAGCGCTGGCTGCGCCCTGCGCCGGGCCTGGAGCTTTCAGTGGTCAACGCCGAGGAAAACCGTACCCTCACCTATCGCTGGCGCGAGCAGGGGCAGGGGGCCGTCCTCGGGGCAGAGGAAAGCCTCGTGACCTTCGAGCTCACCCCAACCCCTGAAGGCGGAACCTGGCTGACCCTGACCCACGCCCCACTGCTTGCCCCGGCCGGCGCCAATGATAACCGGCGCGGCCCCCTGATGCTGGCCGCCTGACCTTAGCCAAACCGCAAGTTCGAACGGAGATCGCCGATGCGCGACATGATGCAGCTCGTCCCTATGGTCGTGGAACAATCCAGCCGCGGCGAGAGATCGTTTGATATCTATTCGCGCCTGCTGCGCGAGCGGATCATCTTCGTCAATGGCGAAGTCGAGGACAACATGGCCTCGCTGGTCTGCGCGCAGTTGCTCTTTCTTGAGGCGGAAAACCCTAAAAAGGAGATCTACCTCTACATCAACTCGCCCGGTGGGGCGGTGACCTCGGCCATGGCGATGTATGACACGATGCAGTTCATCAAGGCGCCGGTGGGAACGCTGTGCATGGGCATGGCGATGTCCGCGGGATCGTTCCTCTTGATGGCGGGCGCGCCGGGCAGCCGCATCTGCCTGCCCAATGCGTCGATCATGCTGCACCAGCCGAGCGGCGGCTTTCAGGGCAAGGTCACCGACATTCTCCTGCATGCCGAGGAAAGCATGCGCCTTAAGCGGCGGATGCATAATCTTTATGCCAAGCATTGCGGCCGCACCTATGAGGAAGTGGAGAAGGCCCTCGAACGCGACAATTTCATGACCCCCGAACAAGCCCGCGACTGGGGACTGGTAGATCATGTTTACCATGATCGCAGTGAAATCGAGGGCGGCGAAGCGCAGCCCTGAACCCAACATGTAGGGGGAACGCCCGGGGCCACCCCCTTGGGCACCCCTTCTTTCCTGCACTTTGGCGGGCCCGGCAGCGTGCTGCGCGGCGAGCGAGGATCGGAACCAGACCGGGCACGAGCGCATTGCCCGCAATAATGCCCGCCTACCCCAATGGGGTGGGCCCGCTCCGTCCGGTGTGACGGCGGCACGCCAAGAACCCGGCAAAGCCTTCCCGCCGCACCGACAGACATCAAGCCTAGATGTGCCGGCAAAGCCAAGCGCGTGGAGAGCACGAATGGCAAGAACAGACTCTCCCAACTGGATGCTTTCCGAAGCGCTTGAGGCGCTGGCCCGCGCCGAACGCATCCAATCCCAGTTCTTTCGCATCTCGACCGCGACGGCCGCGCGCGAGCCGCGCTGGGAACCGCCCATCGATGTGCTGGAAACCGAGCGCGAAGTTCTGGTCTTTGTGGCCTTGCCGGGTGTCGATCCTGAACAGGTGGAAGCCGGCATCGAAGACGGATCGCTGGTAGTGGCAGGCCGCCGGACCTTGCCGCCCGAACTGCGTGCGGCGGTGATCCATCGGCTGGAACTGCCGCAAGGGCGCTTTGAACGGCGCATTGCGCTGCCGCCTGGGCGTTATTCCGTGCGCCGCTTTGCCACCAATGGCTGCGTCGTGTTCAGCCTGACCAAGCTCGGGTGAGGAGATCGTGCCGTGACCGATACCCAGAATGCCCAAGGCGCCGCAAGCGACGACAAGCCCCTGGAACTGCCCAGCGATTCCCTGATCATCGTCGCGGTCCGGGACATGGTGCTGTTTCCCGGCATTGTTGTGCCCCTGACGCTGGGGCGCCCCAAATCGATTGCCGCGGCCCAGCAGGCGGTCAAGCAGGAACGCCAGATCGGCATCGTGCTGCAGCGCGATCCCCAGCAAGCCGATCCCGGTCCCGACGACCTGCACCGCACCGGCACTATGGCCAATATCGTGCGCTACATCACGGCCCCCGACGGGTCGCACCATCTGGTGTGCCAGGGCGTGCACCGGTTCCGCGTGCTCGATTACTTCCCTGGAACACCGTTCCCCGTTGCGCGCGTGCTTGATTTGCCTGAGGTTGATACGCGCTCGCCCGAAATCGAGGCACGTTTCCTCAACTTGCAGCGCCTTGCGGTTGAAGCCGTGCAGCTGCTGCCCCAGGTGCCCCAGGAATTGCTGGCCGCGATCCAGGGCACAACCTCGCCATCTCAGCTGGCGGATCTGGCAGCCGCCTATATGGACATGAAACCCGAGGAAAAGCAGGAGATCCTCGAAACCCTCGACGTCACGGCGCGCATGGACAAGGTTTCGCGCGTCCTGGCGCAGCGTGTCGAAGTGCTGCGGCTTTCCCAGGAAATCAGCCAGCAAACGCGAACCGCACTCAACGAGCGCCAGCGCGAAACCCTGCTGCGCGAGCAGATGGCAGCCATCCAGCGCCAATTGGGCGAGGACGAAGGCAAGTCCCAGGAAATTGCCGATCTCAATGAGGCGATTGCCAAGGCCGGCATGCCCGAAGAGGTGGAAAACCAGTGCCGCAAGGAATTGCGGCGCTATGAGAGAATGCCCGAAGCGGCCGGCGAAGCGGGCATGATCCGCACCTATATCGATTGGCTGATCGAGCTGCCCTGGACGCTGCCCGAGGAAAGCCCGATTGACATCGCGGCGGCTCGGCGCATCCTCGACGAGGACCATTTCGGGCTCGAAAAGATCAAGACCCGGATCATCGAGTATCTGTCCGTTCGCAAGCTCAACCCCGATGGCAAGGCGCCGATCTTGTGCTTTGTCGGCCCTCCCGGGGTCGGCAAGACCTCGCTAGGCCAATCCATTGCCCGGGCAATGAACCGGCCCTTCGTGCGCGTCAGTCTTGGCGGCGTGCATGACGAGGCGGAAATCCGCGGTCACCGCCGGACCTATATCGGCGCGCTGCCCGGCAACATCATCCAAGGCATCCGCAAGGCGGGGGCACGCAATTGCGTGATGATGCTTGATGAAATCGACAAGATGGGCCGGGGCGTCCAGGGCGATCCCTCCGCCGCCATGCTCGAAGTGCTCGATCCCGAGCAGAACCGGACCTTCCGCGACAATTATCTTGCCGTACCCTTCGATCTTTCGCGCGTGGTCTTCATCGCCACGGCCAATATGCTCGACACCATTCCCGGGCCGCTGCGCGACCGCATGGAAATCATCAGCCTCGCCAGCTACAGCGAGCCCGAAAAGCTGCAGATCGCCCGGCGCTATCTGGTCCAGCGGCAGCTGGAGGCCAACGGGCTGCGCCCCGACCAGGCCGAGATCGATGATGAGGCGCTCAAGGCCATCATCCACAGCTACACCCGTGAAGCCGGTGTGCGCGGCCTTGAACGCGAAATCGGTCGCGTCCTGCGCGGGGCCGCCATGCGGGTAGCCGAAGGCACGGCCGAAAAGGTCAGCATCAAGGCCGCCGATCTTGAGGAACTGCTGGGTCCTGCCCATTTCGAAAATGAAGTAGCGATGCGCACCGGGGTTGCCGGAGTGGCGACCGGCCTTGCCTGGACGCCGGTGGGCGGCGATATCCTCTTCATCGAAGCCACGCGCGTCCCAGGCAAGGGGGCGCTGATCCTCACTGGCCAGCTTGGCGATGTGATGCGCGAAAGCGCGCAGGCGGCGATGAGCCTGGTCAAGAGCCGTGCGGGCGTGCTGGGGATCGATCCTTTGCTGTTTGAAAAAAGCGACATCCATGTGCATGTGCCCGCGGGCGCTACGCCAAAGGATGGACCCAGCGCCGGGGTGGCGATGACGACGGCGCTGGTTTCGCTGCTGCTCGACCGCCGCGTGCGCAGCGATACGGCAATGACCGGCGAGATATCGCTGCGGGGTCTTGTGCTGCCGGTGGGCGGCATCAAGGAAAAGGTTGTTGCCGCGGCGGCTGCCGGGATCAAGCGGGTGCTGCTGCCAGCTCGCAACCGCCGCGACTATGAAGACATTCCCCAAGATGTGCGCGAGCGGCTTGAATTTGTCTGGCTCGAGAACATCGACCAAGCCGTTGCCGCCGCCCTAGAGCCCGCAGAAAGCGTGGCCGCAACCGCGGCTGAATAGCGGTTGCGCTCTGGCGCCCTCCCCGATTGGCAGGCTCGGTGGGACCGCCTGCCAGCGCCGTGATGTAAAACATCTTGGCGCAGCCATACTTGGCCGCTTGCCCAGATCGCGGCGACTCTCCGGCAAGTTTTAGGCTGTTTCTGCAGGCTTTAGTACATGAATACCCCTAAACCGATTAGGGGTGGCGCGGCGTATGGTTTGCTTTGATCAACAGGTTGTAGTGGGCATGGCATGTCGTCGGCGGAGATAGTCTATGGACTGGCCTCTGATCAGAATATTGGTGGCTGATGCATATCCGGTGGTCCGGAGTGGCCTGCATCGCTTCATCGGTGCCGAGCCTGGCCTTGAAGTGTGCGGCGAGGCAGGCAGCGGGCACGATGCCGTACAGCTTGCCCTTCAGCTGCGCCCCGATCTCGTGCTGCTCGACCCCGCCATGCAGGATCTGGCGGGCACCGGGATACTGGACCTGTTGCGCATCGACTGTCCCGAGTCCCAGGTTCTTATCTTCTCACTGCCAAGGGAGGAAAGCGAACTTCGTGAGCTGATCCTTGCCGGCGCCAAGGGGTGCGTGTTCAAGAACGACCCACCCGAGATCGTCATCAGCGCCATTCGTGCCCTCCATTTTGGCCGCCCATTTTTCTCGCCCGCGCTTTCTGAAGCGGAGCTACAGGCCTGCTTGCAACTCGCGTTGTGCCGGGCTGATGGAGGTGGCGGCGATGCCATGACGCCGCGCCAGCTCGAGGTTGTGCGCCACCTCGCCGAAGGTCTCGGCAATAAGGAGGTGGCCCAGCTGCTGGGGATCAGCATCAAGACCGTCGAGACGCACCGCGCCACCATCATGCGCAAGATCGGAGCACGCTCGGCGGTGGATCTGGTGCGCTACGCCATCCGCCATAACCTCAGCCCACTCTAGCTCCCCGCCAGCAACGCGAAGCTAAGTCTCTCAGGGAATCCCCGATTGTGGTTGGCTTGAGCCAGCCGAATACTGGCCGTGCCCGGCATCAAGCCGGAGTGTTACATCAGGTGGGTATCGGTTATGCCTCATCTTTGCGCCCAAGGCGCCACCACGATCCTGTTCTGCGCCAGTCTCGTTTTTGTTCCGGCTGCCTTGGGGCAGGACCGATCCAGCCAGGATGAAGCTAGCCAGGAACAAATTACTCAAAGCCAAGGCGGCAAGGACCCGCTGCTGCTGATCGACCAAAATGGCTTCATGCTGCGCGGACATCTGCAAGCCGGTGTGAACGGGGTCGTCGAGCACAATCTATTCTGGGATCTGGCCGATCTGGTTGCCCCCGGCGTCGATACCGACGCGCAATGGTTGGAGGGCTATATCGAGCCGGGGCTGAGCTTTACTCTTGATCTCGACAATTCGGTGGTACTTTACGGCAAGGTGTCCGCCATTGCCTCTGGCACCTTGGGCATTGACGCGTTCGATACCGGCAATACCGGGGCGATCACCCTCGAAGAAGGCTATCTGGCGCTCCGCACCACCAACCAGAACGGCCCGACCATCGATCTGTCGCTGGGGCCGAGGGATTTCGTTGCCGGCAGTGGCATGCTCCTGGCCAATGGCGGCTCGAACGGCTTTGAGCGCGGGGCCCTCAAGCTCGGACCGCACAAGGCGTGGGGCATGGCAGCCTTGGGCACGATCGGGCTCGATGACGTCAAGGGAACGGCATTTTACCTTGAGCCCAACGAGCAGCGCGACAACGAAACCGGCACCAAGATCGTCGGCGTCGATCTGCGCTATGACAAGACGACGCAAACTTTTGTCGGCGGCACGCTTGGCCATGTGCCGGAGTCCACGTCGCCCTATCCCAAAGCGGCACCCGGCGGCATCGGCGCGCCCGATTTGATCCCGGATGGACGCAAGGGGCTCAGCTTCATCAACCTTTATGGTCGCGGCAACCCGTTCAATCCGGAGAACGAGAGCTTCTTCCTGTCTGGCGACATCGCCTATGAATGGAACCCACGGATCGACATGTCGGCCTGGGGCGGGCGAGCGCAGATCGGCTACACCTTTGCCGATGCGCCCTGGACACCATCCCTGTCCTACACCTTCCAGACCTTTTCGGGCGACGATCCCACGACCTCGCGCTTCGAACGCTTCGATCCGCTGTATTACGAAGGCAGTCCCGATGCCTGGGCCACCGGCTCCAAGTCATCCCTGGTCTTCAACAATTCCAATGTCAACGCGCACCAACTGGCGCTTTCAGTCAAGCCGACCCAGGTGGATACGATTACGCTGCGTTACGCCCATATTCGGGCCAATGAGTTGGGCAGCCCAATTCAGTTCGGCCAGGGCGCAAGAACCATCGAAGTTAGTGGCCAGCCCTATCAGATCGCTGGCGTCACCAACGCCCATCTGAGCGACGATTTTTTCATCGAGTACAACCGCGTTCTGAGCCCCAATGCCTTTTTGACGGCCGGGTTCAGCGTGTCCATCCCGGGTGAAGGCATTCGCGAGATCACCCAGAAGGACACGATTTGGTCAGGAGGATTTGTCAATGTCGTGGTCAATTTCTAGGCTGAGCCTGAAGACGGGCCTGTTCTGCGCCCTGCTGGCGGTTCCGGCGCTGGCCCAAGATGCACCGGTGCTCAACGCCGCCGAATCTGACCCCAACAAGATGGGCTGGATGGTTGGGTCGCCGCCGCCTGAAGACAAGATCATCCGCGTCGATGATCCCGACGCCTATGCCTTTCCCAAACTGCGCTGGACGGTCTGCCATTTCCGCCAGCTGATGCCGACCGTTAATGTCAGCCGCGGGCTGACCGACCCCGTTCCGCTCGAGGAAGTGCTCGATCCCGCCATTGATGCGATCACCTTCACCCCTCTCGGGGGCGACACCACGATGACATGGGCGGAGTCGCTGCAGGCGAACTACTCGGACGGCGTCATCGTCATGCATGACGGTGTGGTGGTCTATAAGCGCTATTCAGGCTGCCTGACCGATTTGGGCCAGCATGCCCTGATGTCGGTGACCAAGTCGGTTACGGGCCTCCTGGGTGAAACGCTGGTGGTGGAGGGCAAGCTCGACGAGAATGCGACCGTCGGCTCGATCATCCCGGAGCTGGAGAACAGCGGTTTTGGCGATGCAACGGTGCGGCAGGTGCTCGATATGACCACCGCGCTCGACTATTCCGAAGACTATAACGACCCTAATTCCGATATCTGGACCTATTCGGCGGCGGGCAATCCTCTGCCCAAGCCCGCTGACTACAAGGGGCCCCGGACCTATTTCCAGTATCTGGAAACCGTCAAGAAATCCGGGGAACACGGGGAAGCCTTTGGCTATCGAACCATTAATTCCGACGTGATGGGGTGGATCATCTCCCGCGTCACCGGCAAGCCGATCAACGAGGTGCTTTCGGAACGCATCTGGAGCCAGATGGGCGCGGATCAGTCCGGGTACTACACGGTGGACTCGATCGGCACGCCCTATGCAGGCGGTGGCCTGAATGCCGGGTTGACCGATCTGGCCCGCATTGGCCAGTTGATGCTCGACAACGGCTCCATCAACGGCAAGCAACTGGTGCCCGAAGAAGCTATTACCAGTATCCGTGCGGGCGGCAGCCCGGAAGCCTTTGCCAAGGCCGGCTATGACCTGCTCAAGGGCTGGAGCTATCGGGCGATGTGGTGGATCACCAACAACCCCCATGGCGCCTTCATGGCCCGGGGCGTGCACGGCCAGTCCATCTATGTCGATCCCGAAGCCCGGATGGTGATCGCACGGTTCAGCTCCCATCCGCAAGCAACCAACTCGGCCAATGATCCGACGAGCCTGCCGGCCTTCGAGGCGCTCGGCAACTATTTTGCGACCAAGTAAGGCTTAGGCCTGTCCTGGCTCCGGGTGGGGTGCATATTCCCACCCGGACAAAGCGCTAGATCAGCGCAGCGGACCATCCCGCTCGAACTCTTCCCAGCCAATCAGCTGCGGCCGGGCCTCGTCAGGGCTGCTCTCTTGGGCAGCAGCAGTTGCGGTGCCACTCTGTTGCGCCCGCTTCACCTTGGCCTTCCAGGCCGCCTGCCGCCGGTTGTCGGCTCTGGTTGCCGCATCCTCTTCACGCCAGTTCACCACCATATCGCGATCAAGGATGTCCTCGACCTTGCGCGGGTCGAACACGTGGAAGGTGATCTTCTTGGCGCGGCCGGCCAGCTTGACTGTGCGGGTGCCAGCACTAGGCAGGCGACCATCCTTGAGCCAGCGGTGGCGCTCAGTGGTGGAGATCGTCAGGATATCCTCGATCTCGCGCGGGATCACCGGCAGGCTTTCAATACCTTCAAGGGCTTTGGCAACAATCGTCGACGCCGCCGTAAACTCAGCCCCGGCGGTGGGGGGCAGCTTCAGAACCAGCCGGCCGGCCTCTAGGTCGAGCGACTTCTTCACCGGGCCCGGCAGGCGCGCCCGGATTTCCAGCACAATCCCCTTGGCGCGCACAAAGGAGCCCAAAGTGGCGGCACTGGGCAGCGGCCATTCCTGGCGCAGCCAGTTGTCAGTGTTCATCTCGGCTTTGGGCTTGGGCATAACTTCTTATTAGGTGCTGCCGCAGCCAGCTTCAAGAACGGGCAGCCGCCCGAGACGGGCAAAGCTAGAAAGAACCTTAGTTGTCGAACATGCCCTTGGGCGCTTCACCCTTCAGGAATGGTTCGATGAATGCATGGAGCAAGTTGGCCTGCCCGATCACCGCGGTGTGGGAGGTCGCGGGCAAAACCGCGAGCCGCGATGCGGGCAGGGGATTGCCCAGATCGCCCATGGCCCCGCCACCGAGGAGGCGGAACATGGCCACCGAATGCTCAAGCGTCACCACATCTGCATCGCCGGCGATAATAAGCACCGGGTGCTTGAGTGCCTTCACATCCTCCTGCCAGGCCATGGGTTCATGCTCGAGCGCGATCAAGCGCTCCACAAAGGGGCGGAACGCCTCGGCGTTAGGCGCGAGTTTTTTCCACTCGTCCTCCATCGGAGTGCCCACAAACATTTCGGGCGTCATCGTGGGGATCATGGCGTGATATTCAGGCTGCGCGCCTGCCATGTCATAGGAAACCGAGGCAGCAACCAGCTGGTCCACCTTTTGCGGATGGCGAATGGCCAATTGCAGGGCCGCGGCCGAGCCCATGGAATAGCCGAACACATCGGCCTTTTCGAGCTCAACGGCGTCCATGAAGGCAGCGACATCGTCGGCCAGGTTGGGATAGGTGATCGGGCGATCGATGTCGTTGGTGCGCCCATGGCCCTGCAGCTCCACCGCATAAACCGTGTGGGTTTGGGCCAGCATGGGGATGATCTGCCCCATGGCGGGGATGTTCATATAAGCGCCGTGCAGCACCACCAGCGGCTCGCCCTGGCCCGACACCTCGTAATACATGCGCATGCCGTTCACCTCGGCATAGTCGCCCTTGGGCGCTTCCTGGGCATGGGCCAGGGCACCCGTCAACAGCAAGGCTGCAGCTATGGTGGCTCGGATCATCTTTGGACTCCTCAATATCGGTGGCGCGAGCATGGCTCACTCCAGCGACGATCTGGACGCCGAGGTTCCGACACGCTGCCAACAAAAGCGACAACAAACTGCATGCCCCGTGGGCGGGAATGCGTGGGCACCTCTGGAAGTCCGCAGGGCTTGAAGATAACCCCTGAGTTTCTCCTTGCGGAACGGTCCAACTTTGCTTGGGCTGACGCACGGCGACTGTAAGAGAATGTCCGTATTAGCTCACCGCAAGTCAGGGCAGGGACACTGATTTACGGCAAGCCCAAAAAGGGCCAGGACGGGTCGGCGCGAGGAATATGCAGCGCGAGCATGAGCGGCTATTCCGATATGCGAAATGCGGCCAAGGCATTTATCGGGCGCGGCAAGGTCATGGCAGAAACATGGACCTGAGCGCCAAAAGGGCCAACGGGAGGAAACATGACAAAACAATCCAAGATCGCATGCAGCGCAGCACTGGCAGTGCTGCTGAGCGCCGCCACAACTGCCCCTGGCCTGACGCAGGAGGCTTATCCCGTCGACACCGTCACCATGGTGGTGCCCTATGCGGCCGGTGGCGCCGGGGATATTGTGGGGCGCATTGTCGCTGACGAACTCAGCCGGCGACTGGGCGTCAACTTCGTGGTGGAAAATGTTGGCGGCGCCAGCGGCACCATTGGAGCAGAACAGGTCTCGCGCGCAGCTGCCGACGGCTCCACGCTGTTGCTGGGCGGCAATGCCATTTTCACCACGGCGCCGCATATGGCCGAAGTGGGTTTTGACCCCTTCGACGATTTCACCCCGATCGCCAATGTCAGCGAAGCCGTGCGCATGCTGGTCTCGTCCAAGACCCTGCCTGTGGCCACGCTGGAAGAGTTCATCGCCTATGGCAAAGAACACCCAGGCGAGCTGAACTACGGCTCGGTCGGCGTTGGCTCGACCGGGCATGTGGCCACGGTCGATATGCTTGATGCGATGGGGATCGAGGCAACTCACATCCCCTATACCGGTGCCGCCCAGGTGGTGCAGGCCGTGTTGGCGGGGGATGTACAGTTCATGATGGATGCCGCCGCCATTCCCCAGGTCCGCCAGGACGCGCTGACCCCGCTGGCCGTTCCCGGCCCTGATCGCCTGGCCGAGTTCCCCGATGTGCCTGCCCTGGCAGAGCAGGGGATTGACAGCATCAGCGGTACGGGCTGGCAGATGGTGATGGGCCCGGCCGGCATGCCAGCCGAAGTGGTTGCCATGATCGAGGACGCCCTCAAGGCCGCCAATGACACGCCCGAATTTGCCGACAAGCTGGTTAAGGCCGGCGTGTCGCCGCGCTTCATGCCCGGCTCGGAACTCGGTGCCGCATTGCAGGCTGAGTACAACCGGTTTGATGAAGTGCTGACCGAAATCGGCCTCGCAAAATAAGCGAGACTCCCCGTAGCCGGCGGCAATCTGCTGCCGGCTATATTTTTGCCGCCGGGCGCGAGGGGGCTGCTGCATTCCACCCGCGCCGCGCTGCAACTGCTCTGTACTTTACAACGGCCTTGCGGCCAGTTTTTCTTTGCGATCAAGGCTCACCCATGCCGAATTTGAGTTCCCAACTGGCCGAGTGGGCCGTTGGCTTTTCCCTCGATGATGCGCCCGCCGAGGTGGTTCACCACACCAAGCTGCGCATAGTTGACCTGGTTGGGGTGATGTTGGCCTCACATCGGCTGGGCCCGGTGGAAGCAGCGCGCCGCGCCCAGCAGGATGCCGATGGGGGGGGGCGGGGCGCGCAGGCCCTTGGCGAGGCTGCCGAAACCTCGCTGGCCGGCGCTGCCTTCATCAATGGCGTAGCTTCGGCGGTGCTCGAATTCGATGACACCCATATCGCGAGCAATATCCATCCAACGGGCGTTATTCTGGCTGCGGCACTGGCCGAAGCGCACAAGACGCCCCAGACCGGCCGGCAACTGCTTGAAGCGGTTCTGGTTGGCTCCGAAATCCTGTGCCGCCTAGGCTTGGTTTCCCCGGTGCGCATGCATGAAGTGGGTTTCCACCCGACCAGCGTTTATGGCGTTTTTGGCGCCGCTTATGCAGTAGCCCGGCTCCGTGGCCTGCCGGTCGGCGTCATGGCCGATGCGGTTGGAACAGCCGCCAGCCTGTCAGCGGGCTCGATCAGCGCCTTTCAGGACGGTGCCGACAGCAAAACCCTCCATGTCGGCTTTGCCGCAGCGGCGGGCATCCGCGCCGTTGCCCTGGCGCAGCAGGGTCTGACGGGGCCATCGGCCGTGTTCGAGGGTAATTTTGGCTGGTACAAAAGCCATGTTCAGTCCGATGTGCAATTCCGCTTTGACACCCTTGTTGAGGGGCTGGGTTCGCGCTGGGAAGTGCTCAATATCGCGCCCAAGCTATACCCATGCGCCTATACGATGATGCCCTTCATTACGGCCGCGCTGGAATTGCGGGCGCAGCACGACTTCGCCCTCGAGGACATCGCCGAAATCCGCTGCGAGATCATGCGGCGCTCCTTCCGCACCGTTTGCGAGCCGGTTGAGGACAAGCGGCGTCCGCGCACCTCCTGGCACGGCCGCATCAGCCTGCAGCATACGGTGGCGGAAGCGCTGGCCTTGGGGCGGTTCAACAAGTCTTCCTACAGCAAGGAAAGCCTGGGCAATCCGGTCATCAATGCACTCGCCGACAAGGTTGTGCATGTGGCCGATCCGCTGGCCGATGCCGACACTTCGCGCTCGCGTGCAGTGGTGACCCTGGTGATGGCCGATGGCAGGAGCCTCACCCATACGGTGGAGGACATGGTCGGCACACGCCGCAACCCTGCGCCTGACAGTGTTTACTTCGCCAAGTTCCACGCCAATGTCGATGACGTTATCGGCGCGGATCGGGCGAACGCCCTCCTGGCATCGCTGTTGCGGCTCGAGCGCGCCGACGACATCAACGACCTGTTTGCCAAGCTCAAAGCGTGATGACCGGTTCTCGTGTCCCAGGCGACTTCGCGGGGGCGCGTGAACTGGACCGGCCGGGCAACACATCCGGCAGGGCAGGCACCACCGTGCCTGCCAGCCCCTAGCGATCCCAAGCCATGCACACCGATCCGGTCGCCGTCGCCTAGGCTGGCTTCCCGCAGCTCGGGCAACCGGCCGTTTGCTCGACCGTCGCCATCACTCGGTGACCTCCGCCCGCCCACGCCGCACAAAGGAAGTCGTGGTCGCCAGCAGCACCGCAATGCCGATCAATACGAAGGTCAGGCTGATCGGGCGCTCAAGGAACACCATCGGATCGCCGCGCGACAAGGTCATGGCGCGCCGGAAATTCTCCTCGAACATGGGCCCGAGAATGAAGCCGAGGATGAAAAGGGCCGGGTTGCACCCTGCCGCCTTGAGCAGGTAGCCAAGGGCACCAAAGAACACGAGCGAATAGATGTCAAAGCTCGATGAGCCCATGGTGAACACGCCCACGCAGGCAAAGGCGAGCACGAACACATAAAGCCAGTGATAGGGGACCCGTAGCAGCCGCACCCAGAGCCCGATCAGGGGCAGGTTGAGGATCACGAGAAGCAGATTGCCGACCCACATCGAAACGATCAGCCCCCAGAACAGCTGGGGATGGTCACCCATCATGCGCGGGCCTGGCTGCAAGCCATGGATCATGAAGGCCCCCAGCATCAGCGCCATGGTCGGGCTGCCCGGAATGCCAAGCAGCAGCGTGGGAATAAAGGCAGTCTGGGAGGCCGCATTGTTGGCCGATTCGGGCCCGGCAACGCCCTCGACGGCGCCTTTGCCGAACTGCTCGGGATGCTTGGAAACACTGCGCTCGACCATATAGGCGGTGAACGAGCTCATGGCCAAGCCAGCCCCCGGCAGCACGCCCAGCAGCGCGCCCATGCCGGTGCCGCGCAGCGCCGCTGGCCAGGAACGCCGGAAGTCCTCACGGCTCGGCCAAAGCCGGCCAATATTCCGCGAGGACACTGCGTCGCCCTGCGGCGCGCCGATATTGCCGATGATCTCGGCAACGGCGAACAGTCCCACTGCCAGCACGGCGAAATCTATGCCATCGCGCAGTTCGGGAATGCCAAAGGTGAACCGGAACATGCCGGTCGACACGTCCGAGCCAACCGAACCGAAGGCCATCCCCAGCAGGGCCACCCCGACGCCCTTGACCACGCCACCCCGCGTCATCGCCGCGGTGCTGAGCAGGGCGACGAAAACCAGGGCTGCATATTCTGCCGCGCCAAAGCGCATAGCGATAAGGGCCAATGGCGGCCCAGCGAGCGCGATCAGCAAGGTGCCGATGGTGCCGGCAAAAAACGAGCCCAGCGCCGCTACCGCTAAAGCCGCCCCGGCACGGCCCTGTCGCGCCATCTGGTGGCCGTCGATGCAGGTCACCGCCGAAGACGCTTCCCCCGGCAAGTTAACGAGGATGGACGTGGTGGAGCCACCATAGGCCGCACCATAAAAGATGCCGGCCAGCATGATGATCGAGGCTTCGGGCGTGAGCCCGAAGGTAAGCGGCAACAGCAGTGAGATGGTGATGATCGGTCCAACGCCGGGCAGCACGCCGATAGCGGTTCCGAGGGTCACCCCCAGGAGGCAATACATCAGGTTGATCGGGGTTACGGCAACCTGGAGCCCAAGGGCCAGCGAAGCAAAGAGATCCATGCTCAGAACCTCCAGGCCACAAGGCGGAACGGGATGCCAAGGCCATAATAGAAGATGGCGACAATCAGCACTGCCACGACAACCAGAACGGCGAGCATCTCAAGCCGCCGCCCGCCACTTTCGGCAAACCAGCTGATGCACACCAGCGCCGTCAGCGCGGGCAGCAATCCAAGGGGACCCACCAGCAGGCCAAAGGCCAACACTGCCGCCAGGATCACCAGCAGTGGGCGCATCTCGGCGCCGGGGAATGCGGAAACAAAGGCCTGTCCAGCCCGCCGTGCTGCCGCCGTTTGCACCAGTTGGGCGACCCCCATGATCAACAGGCCGCACCCGGCAAGCACCGGCATGGCGCCCGACCCTAGGGCCGAGAAGGTGCCAAAGCCATAGCCCCATCCCACCACCGTGGCGATCGCGCCAAAGACCAGGAAGATCAGTGCGGCAAGAAGGTCGGCATGTATTGTCATGGTGGGAAGTCCAAATGGCAGGAAAGTCAGAAACGGCGCGCGAGCACCGACCGAGTCAACGCAGCGACCCTCGCTAGAGCATGTCGATCGAACAATGCTGCCCCGCGCTGATTCCGCTGCGCGGAACGGTTAGCCACGATGCACGGTGAGCCGTTCCACCTCGGCATTGATGCCTTCGGCAGCGCGCTTGAGCGCGGCGACGGAATCATCGCGTGAGCCAAATGCATTGGTCGCTGTGCGGAAATAGGTCAGGCCAATGCTCGCCTGCACCCCACCCCGTCCCATGATCGGCACCGCCACCGTGTCGGAGGTGCGCGGTTCGGCCCCGGGATCGCGCATGGCATATCCGCGATCACGGATGGTGCGAACCATGCGCCGAACCTTGTCGGGATCCCGATCCAAAGGGGTCTCCAACTCCGGCGCCGCAGATGTCTCGGCCAGCAGCTCCTCGATCCTGGCGTCGCTGCAGGCGGCGAGGAAAGCGCGGCCCAAGGCGCGGGTAAAGAGGCTCAGCCGCATATTGATGGTAGCGTGAAAGGGCGAAATCGGGCTGTCATGCACCGTGGAATAGCGCACGATCACGGCGTTACGGTCAAACACCGCAATGGCAACCGGCCATTTGAAGCGTGCGCTGAGCTCCATTGCCCAGGCGCGCCCGGCCTCTACCACCAGCGGGTCGCCGTGAAAGCCGCTGCTGAGCGAGGTAACGAGGGAGGTGATCTGGTAGCCTGCCTGGCGCCGGTCATTACTGACAAAGCCATTGCCCACAAGGGTCTTGAGCAGGCGCACCAAGGTTGGCTTCGGCAGCCCGGTGGTTTGATGCAGCGACAGAATGGTGGAGTGCGGCTCCCGGTTCATGGCCTGCAGAATGGCCAGCACCCGGCTTGCCGCCCGCACCTCGTCGTCACGCTCCCGCATCCACCCCTCCGTTCCGCCTGTCGGAACTCACTCAAAGCGGATTTGTCGCTGCCGCGCAAGGGTGGATAGGTGGTCGCGATTGGCCGGATAACTGTCCACCGGCAACGACAAAAAACCGTATACAAGCCGGCGGGGTCATTGCCGGCATCGGTCGGTCCCTTGATCAGTGCGGTTCGGCGGCGTTTTGCCCGGCGCTCCGCCATGAGCCCGCGGGCGGGTGATCCCTTCCACCAGTACAGGAGCAAGCCAGCTTGCGCATTGTTGAAATTACCCGTCCTGGCGGGCCCGAAGTGCTGCAGATCGTTGAAGGTCCGGTGCCGGTGCCTGGCCGGGGCGAAGTCCTGTTGCAGGTGCTTGCCGCGAGCGTCAACCGCCCCGACATCCAGCAGCGCCGTGGGCTTTATCCGCCGCCGCCAGGCGTCACCAATATTCCCGGCCTCGACGCTGCAGGTCGGATCGCGGCGGTGGGCGAGGGCGTCTCGGGCCTTGCGATTGGCGACGCAGTTTGCGCCCTCACCAATGGTGGGGCTTATGCCGATCAGGTTGTCGTGCCGGCTGTGCAATGTATGCCGGTTCCTGCGGGCTTCAGCTTCATCGAGGCGGCTTCGCTGCCCGAAGCGCTGTTCACCGCCTGGAACAACATCATCTGGTTGGGCCGGCTGGGCGAAGCAGAAACGCTGCTGGTTCAGGGCGGCTCCAGCGGCGTTGGGATGGCCGGTATTCAAATGGCCAAACTGCTGCGGCGGGCCAGGGTATTTGCAACCGCCAGCACCGCTGAAAAGCGGGATGCCTGCACCCAACTGGGGACCGATGCCGTGTTCGACTATCGCGAGGATTGGGCCGGCGCCATTCGCCGCCATGCTGGCGAACATTGCGTCGATGTTGCGCTTGACGCTCAGGCCGGCCCCAATGTGCAAGTGCAACTCGATCTCATGGCCCCTGACGGGCGGCTGGTCTTCATCGCCAGTCACCAGGGTCCCACCGCCGAGGTCAATATCCGCGATCTGGTGCGGCGTCGGCTGACGCTCACAGGATCCACCCTTCGCCCGCGCCCGCCAGCCTATAAGGGAAAGATCGCGCAGGCACTTGTCGCCCAGGTTTGGCCGCTTCTTGAAACCGGCCGTATGACCACCCGAATTCATTCGGTGTTCCCGCTCACCCAGGTCCAGCAGGCTCACGCGGTGCTGGATGCCAACGAGCAGTTGGGAAAGGTAGTTTTGTCCTTGGACGAGGAACAGGCCCGAGACGTTCCGGGGCGCGCCTAAGGGGAATAGGTCAGCGCAACATTGTCCTGAGCTCCGCCTGAACGGACTGCATGCCCGCGAGATAGAGCTCAGGCAGGGCCTCGATTGAAGCTTGGCTGGCCGAAACGCCCACATTGATGGCCGCCACTGTCTGCCCTCGCGAGGTAATCACCGGAACGGCGATCGAGCGCAAGCCGAGCTCAACCTCCTGGTCGATCAAGGCAAATCCCTGGGCCCGCACCCGGCCCAGTTCTGCCAGGATATCCTGGCTCCGGGTCCGGGTGTAACGCGTGCGCGGCGGCAGTGGTCCAGCCAAGCGGGCCGCCGCTTGGCTTTCCGGCAGGGCTGCGAGCATGACGCGCCCCATCGAGGTGCAAAAGGCGGGTAAGCGCGAGCCCGGCATCAAGGCAATCGACATCACTTTCCGCTGCGCTGCCCGCGCCACGTAAACGATCTCGTCACCATCAAGGATCGAGGCCGAAGAGCTTTCCCCCAGTTGCTCGGACAGCTGGTCGAGCAGCGGCTGCACCAGCTGTGGCAGCGGCATTGTCGCGAGGCAGGCCGTTCCCAGACGCAGCACCCGCGGGGTCAGGGTGAAGTATTTCCCGTCGTAATCGGCATAGCCCAGCTGCGCCAGGGTCAGGAGGCATCGCCGCGCGGTGGCGCGATCGAGCCCCGAAGCGGCGGAGACCTCGGCAATGGACTGGCGGGGGCGCTCGGCGGTGAAGGTTTCGATCGCCGCTAGCCCCTTGGCCAACCCGCCCATCATGTCGCGCTGCAATACAGCCACCGTCACCTGTCCGTTGTGCGATATGTCAACAAAAAACAGATATCGCACAATTCACATTGCCGGCCAACCCACCATTTGGGTATCCCAGCGCAACAGCAAAGGGGTTGCTCATGGACAAGACGGTCGCCGATCTGCCTGCTGCATTGGCAGGCATCCAATCGGGCATGACACTGATGATCGGCGGTTTTGGTGGCTCGGGCGCCCCGATAGAACTGATCCATGCGCTGATCGATCAGTTCGGGCAGACGGGTAGCCCGAACAACCTGACGGTGGTCAACAACAATGCGGGCAACGGCCGCATCGGCATCGCTGCAATGATCGACGCCGGCATGGTCGCCAAGATGGTGTGCTCGTTCCCTCGCTCCGCCGATCCGCGCGCCTTCACCGAGAAATACCTGGCCGGCGAGATCGAGCTGGAATTGGTGCCGCAAGGCACACTGGCCGAGCGCATCCGAGCCGGCGGCGCTGGTATCCCGGCCTTTTACACCCCGACCAGTTTTGGCACCGACCTTGCCGCGGGCAAGCCGATCGGGGAGTTCGATGGCCGCAGTTATGTGCAGGAACGTTGGCTCAAGGCCGACGCAGCGCTGATCAAGGCGGAGCTGGCGGATCGCCACGGCAATCTGACCTACCGCAAAGCGGGGCGCAATTTCTCGCCGTTGATGGCCTCTGCCGCGGCACTCACCATCGTGCAGGCCAGGCGTGTAGTCGAGCCCGGTGAGATCGATCCCGAGCAGGTGATTACCCCGGGCCTCTTTGTCGACCGGGTCATTGAAATCGCAGATGCACAACAGGAAGAAGCGCTGATGCGCGCCGGAGTAGCCTACGCATGACCCCCAAGCTCTCCAACGCCCAGATCGCCTGGCGCGCCGCGCAGGACATCCAGGACGCCTCCTATGTCAATCTGGGTATCGGTTTTCCCGAAATGGTTGCCAAGTTCCAGCCACCGGGGCGGCAGGCCATCTTCCACACCGAGAACGGCATTTTGAACTTCGGTGAGAGCCCCGCCGCGGGCGAAGAAGACTGGGACCTGATCAATGCCGGCAAGAAAGCTGTGACGCTCAAGCCCGGAGCTGCGTTTTTCCACCACGCCGACAGCTTCGCCATGGTGCGCGGCGGGCATTTGGATGTTGCGATCCTGGGCGCCTACGAAGTTGCCGAAAATGGCGATCTTGCCAATTGGAGCACCGGTCCCAAGGGCGTGCCGGCAGTGGGCGGGGCAATGGATCTGGTGCACGGCGCCAAACGGGTTGCGGTGATTACCGACCATGTCACCCGGGATGGCCGTCCCAAGCTAGTCAAGCGCTGCAGCCTGCCGCTGACCGGGGTGGGCTGCGTTACCCGGGTCTACTCGAGCCTGGCCGTGATCGACATCGACGCGCGCGGCTTTGTGCTGCGCGAAAAGCTTGCCGGGGTGCGCCTTGAGGAACTGCAGGCGCTCACCGGGGCCGAACTGATCATCGAGGGCGACATCGCCGACCTCACCGCTCCGGAGGACCTGAAATGACCCACGCTTTCATCTGCGCCTATAGGCGCACCCCAATTGGACGCTTCGGCGGCGCCTTGTCGTCCGTGCGCCCCGACGATCTGGGAGCGGTGCCGCTCCGGGCATTCATGGCCCAGTTTTCGCAACTCGATTGGGAAGCGGTTGACGACGTGATCTTCGGCAATGCCAACCAGGCCGGCGAAGACAATCGCAATGTGGCGCGCATGAGCCTTTTATTGGCCGGTCTGCCAGTGGGCATCACCGGCACGACCATCAACCGCTTGTGCGGCTCGGGGATGGATGCGGTGATCACCGCCGCCCGCGCTATCCGGGCGGGAGAGGCGGAGTTGCTGATCGCGGGCGGAACCGAATCGATGAGCCGCGCGCCTTTCGTCATGCCAAAGGCCGAGACAGCGTTTTCGCGTCATGCCGAGATCCACGACACCACGATCGGCTGGCGCTTCGTCAACCCCGAGATGGAAGCGCTTTATGGGGTCGATTCCATGCCCCAGACCGGCGAGAATGTCGCGCGTGACTATGCAATCACGCGCGAGGCGCAGGACGCCTTTGCCTTGCGCAGCCAGGAAAACGCTTTGCGCGCCCAAGCCAATGGCCGCCTGGCGCTCGAAATTGTGCCAGTCGCCATCGCGCAAAAAAAGGGGGAGCCCCTCAGCGTTGCCACTGACGAGCATCCCCGCGCCGGCTCCAGCCTCGAAACGCTGGGCAAGCTGCGCCCGCTGTTTGCCGGCGGCACCGTGACGGCTGGCAATGCCTCGGGCGTTAATGACGGCGCCGCGGCTCTGATCATCGCCAGCGAAGCGGCCGCCGCTCGGCACGGCTTGACCCCGATTGCGCGGATTTTGGGTGGAGCGTCGGCCGGCGTGCCACCCCGCATCATGGGCATGGGTCCGGTGCCGGCGACCCAAAAGCTCTGCGCCCGCTTGGGACTGGCCCCCGCCGATTTCGACCATATCGAGCTGAACGAAGCCTTTGCCAGCCAAGCCATCGCAGTGCTGCGGCAGTTGGGCATTCCCGAGGACGCCCTGCAGGTAAATGCCAATGGTGGCGCGATTGCGCTTGGACATCCGCTGGGCATGAGCGGGGCGCGCATCGCGGGAACCGCGGCGCTGGAACTTTCGCGCGGCGGCAAAAAGCGGGCTCTCGCTACAATGTGCATCGGGGTTGGCCAAGGGATTGCGGTGGCCTTGGAAGCAGTCTGAAGCGCTGAGTGCCGGTCGGGCAACGCTGGGGCTTGGCGGTTTTCCTAAACCCCGGTTTGGCGCTGACCCGGTTGCACTCGAAAAAAGCGACACTGTGCACCGGGCAAATTGCACCACATCGCCCGCTTTTCGTTTATCAAGGCGCCATTATCGCCAACGACCTTGTTAGGAAAGCCCGTGAAGAATGAAAGAGAGAATTTTGCCAAGCGCCGGGAGACCGCATTAGAAGCCAAAAAGCAGCTCCTTGAGCGGGTGAAATCTGCCCCCAAGCCCGATCAGGCCGAGCTCGATCGCAAGCGGGCGGAAAAGGAAGCCGCCGCAGTGGCTCGTGAGGCCCGGGAGGCCGAAAAGCTGCGCCTCAAGCAAGCCGAAGCGGAGCGCAAAGCGGCTGAACAGGCAGCTGCCGCCCAATCCCAAGCCGAAGCGAGCCTGAATACCGAGGCTGACGCGGCCGCGACTGCGGCGGCGAAGGAAGCCGAAGCGGCTGAACGCAAAGCTGAGCGGGATCGACGTTATGCTGCGCGCAAGGCCCGCCAGCGCTAAGTCGCTGGGGGGCAATTGGGTGGGTCCCACGTGATGGGACCAGCCCGGCAACCCTGTCCCCGGTGGGCCTAAGCCATGCCGGATCGAGGATGCGCTGCGCGCATCCTCGCGGCCGTGGCCGCTGCAGGTGGCAGATGTGAAATGTTGCCACAAACTAGCCGCTGAAAACGCACCATTGCTGATTGGAGATTAACTCAAAGCGCCGCGGTCATCTTAGAGGTCCGTTGTGGCGCCGTGCTTGAGACATATCCCTGAGGAGTTCGGCGAGCCGCCGTTGGTTCGACGGCAAGGATATCACCCATGCTCTCGCTGGTTCTTCCTGTTCGCAACTGGCCCACCGAACGGATAGAGGCCTGCATCGACAGCTTTGCCGCGCTTGATGCGCCCTTTTTGACCGAAATTTTGGTGATCGATTTCGGCTCGGATGAGCCGATTGTTCTCCGGGACGACATCGCGCCGCTAGCCAGCGTGGTTCGGCTCGAGGCCGAGGTGTGGAGTTGTGGCGAAGCCATCAATGCCGGCGTTCTGCTGGCGGTCAACGACGTGATCGCCAAGGCGGATTCCGACATGCTGATCTCGGCGAGCAGCAAGGGGGAACTCGAGCGCCTGGTCACCGAAGCTGCCGCGGGGCGGCTGGGCGTCGGTATCGCCCAGGCGACCGACTTGCACCAAAGCTATTCCGTCGGCGATGCCTTGGCACTGGTACTCGAGGGCAGACGCCCGAACGGCCGCTTGCGCGCCAAATGGGGGCAGGGTGGCCTCGTCGTCTTCTCCCGTTCCACCTGGCAGGAGATCGGCGGCGTCGATTCCCGCTTCACGGGCTGGGGCAATGAGGACAACGATTTCGCCGAACGAGTGCGCCGCTCCGGCCGCACCCTGCACTGGGCCGATCCGCAAGCGCTGCAAATCTTCCACGTCTGGCACGCGCCCTCGACGGGCATGAACGGCATCCTCAAGCTGCGTCAAACCAACCAGAAAATCGCTCATACCGACAAGAGCGTGCTGCGCTCGATGCTCTTTCCCCATTCCAACTTCGCCGAACTCGCGGCTCCAGAGGTCCTCAAGGGCAGTACGCCTTTGGTGACTCTCGGTATCGCCACCACCGAGCGCCCCAACCATTTGCGCATGATCCGGGAAGCCATCGACAGCTTCCGCGGCCAGATCGATGAAGACTTCGAAATCCTCGTGATCGACAATGGCTCCAGTCCAGAGGCAGTGGAGGAATTGCGCAGGTCCCTGGACAAGATCGCTTGGGCCGGGGGGCTACTTCGCCTCGAATCCACGGAGATCGCCTCGATTCCCGGCGCGCGCAACCTCATCACCCAAGGCGCCCGCGGCCGTTATATTTGCGTTGTCGATGATGACGACATTGCCCTGCCCAACCGCCTGGGCGATCACCTGCGCAATTTCGAGCGCAATGGGCAACTCCATGGCTCGCACGGGGGCTGGATCGATTTCGACGAGAGCACGGGCGTGATCGAGCGCAACAGCGGCAAGCAGCGTACTGCGGCGACCTTGTTGCGGGGCACCGGCAAGATCACCGCCCATCCCGCCAGCTTCTATCGCCGGGATGTGCTGCAGGCGCTTCCCTATGATGAGGCTTTCTCTTTGGGCTCCGATCTCGATCTTGCCCTGCGCATGGCGGTGATGGGTTTTGAGATCGGCCATACCGGCAGCTTCGTAACCCTGCGGCGTTATCATTCAAGCAACGTAACGATAACGGGCACGGCGCGGCAAGCATCAAATGGGCAAACTGCGCGAACCAGGGTGGTAAATACTTACGGCTGGAACAAAAATGAAGGTCTGGCGCAGAAAGCCAAAGAAAGCGACAACGAAGTTTACTGTCGCAACCAGCTGTCGATCGATACTCTCGCCGAGCTGATTCCAGGCTATGTCGGGCAGTGGCAAATCTATGTCCCGATCTCTGCCTTCACCGGTGATGGCGCAACCGCCGCGGCGACGCCTGGCCCAGCCGGAGCTTCGGCAAAGGCCGTGCCGGATGCTGCGGGTGGAGCCGGGGAGGATCAGCCGTCCAGTGGGCGCTTCAAGGTCAATGGCGGCTTGCTTGAATCGGTCTTTGCCGTGTCTGCGGGTGATCTGTGTACCAGACGGGCGGGTCTTAACCAGCCCATCTACTTTCGCTCCGCGCCAGTGCGGGGGCTCAAACGGGCGAGAAAGCTCAAGGGCGAGATGGAAACCTTGCTGCATCTTCCCTGCCATCTCACTTCCGTTCGGCAAGGGGAGCTCGACCGTGAGGTTCCCTTCAACTGGAAGGACCTGGCGGTCAAGGCCGGCGAGCGAGTGCTCAGGTCCGAAGAATTCAACGATCTTTCCACCCTCATGGCCTGCCTCAATATGGTGAATGGGCGCTCGGCCATGGGGCAAACCCTGCGGATCGTTTCCGACTACAACGAGCGGGGGCAAGTCTACTGCCTCGTTTCGCCGCCGATCAAAGGCTATGATGAAATCCGCCAGTTCAAGTTCGGCCTTGAGCAGCAAACCGGCCTCCTTTTCCATCAGATTGCCTCCAACGGGGAACTCAGCGAGCTTACGCTTGGGTCCAAGGGGCACTGATCATGAAGTTCGAGGCCAGCTACGATCCCGTTCTCGGTGAAACCCGCGTGGAGCTTGCGAGCAACTGCTATACCGATGCTTTGCCCATGTTGCCGGTGATCATCTTTCGGCAGCAGGATATTGACCTCAAATCCCAGAGCCTACCTCTGGCGGTAGCAATATTAACGGCACGCTATTGCGGTGAAGTCTTCGAGTTTGCTGGCACAAAGATCGGTGTGGACTATGCGGACGCGATCCGGATGGTGTTGCGCGAGGGGGCCAACATCAACAATGTGGATGGTCATTTCCGCACCATATCCACCGGAGAGGTCGATGTTGTTTGCGAGAAGGCTCGGGGCGACCGGGGCACGCCCGTCGTGCCGCGCTTACCCGACACGGTTCCTTTGACGCGGCTGGACTGGTCGGGCGATTTCGTTTTCCCTGAAACCCGCAGCTCTGCGCTGCATGCCTTTGGCCAAGTCCATACCAATGCAGAGTTTTTCGCCGACCAGACCCGGGTATCGATAGCGCTCGGCCTGCTGTACGGCCGTGACCGGGTCCGCAATCTTTACGTGGAAGGACCGGCCGAGGATGGTGTTGGCGAGCTCGGTGGGATTGGGGCAGCGCTTGCAACAGTGGCAGTGGACTTGTGCCTGCTGGACCTTGCTTGAGTGTCCCAAAATGGCACAGCCAGGTCTATTTACTGCAAAACGCGCGCAAAATCATACTGCGTGAAAAGGAGAAGCGCCGAGAGGCGACAGTCCAAATCGCGTTTGCGTGTCTAAGATTGTTACGAAACAACTAACGGGCGGGCCACTACTGCTGGCGTATCTTTGAACCAAGCTTGGGGCGGTACATTGAGTTCGGGACTTCAAAGGAGCCTGAAATGAAACGATCTGATCTTCGAAAACTGACCATCGCCATCGCGTCAGCGACGATGATGGCCAGCGTTGCCGCGCCTGCGATTGCCTATGACGTCGAGCCAGGGCTGTACCTGCAGGCGGTGCAGAATTTTGTCGAGACCGGAGACGACCAGGATGCACTGAGGCTATTGGTGCGGCTGCAGGCCATTGGCGTGACCGACATTGCCTTCAACGGGCAGATTGTCAGCGTTGAAGACTTGGCTGCATTGATCGTGGAAGGATCATTCCGGTCCCGCGAAGTTTTCCGGGAAATCGTCCGGAGCGTTCTGCTTGGCGGGGGCGCCAGTTTCGTGGCCGGAAACACCGTTGTCGCGGCCGTTGACTCCGATCAGTTCAATGGATTTCCGATTGGGTCGACCGGCTGAATTACTGGCGTATACTTGCTAATACTGGCGCGGGATGGCAGTGGAAGCGTGTGACGAGCGCCCCTGTTCCCGCGCCTTTTGCTGTCACGCTGGGCCCGTTCCGCCTTTTAGCCACAAAGATGAACGGGTTCTGAACGGGGTGACCGGCTGCTTGGATCACCCCAGGTGAGACTAAAGTCGTATATGCGGCTGGGCGTGCAGTTGATCGGATCACCGGCAAGGTCGGGGATGTGCACCGGCCCAAGCGTGGTTTGCCCATTCTTGAGTTTGTCGCGGCTGAACTCTGACCTACTGCCTGTATCCGCTTCGGCCAGCATGGCCCGATTGCTGGAACAATTGCGCCATCGCTGGCGCCTGCTGCGCTTGGTCGAGGCGGGGCTTTATGCCCTGGCCTCGGGCATCGTCGTATTTATCATTTCTACCGGGACCCTGACTGCCGGCAATCCTGGTGCCGCAATCGCGCTGGGGCTGGGTGCGGGGCTGCTGGGTTTTGCGATTTTCGCCGCCATGATCACCGCGAAGGCGCCCGCGCCAGTGCGGCTGGCGATGGTAACCGACGATCGCTATGCGCTGGCCGAAAAGCTCGCCAGTGCGCTTGAAGTGGTGCCCGGGCTACAGGCCGGACCAGTGGGTGAGGCCTTGTTGCTCGATGCCGGGCAGGCGGCCGAGCAGGCCGACCCGGCGCAAGTGGCCCCGTGGTTCACCAAACGGATGGGTTGGGCCATGGCAGCGCCGCTGCTCGCCGTGACCTTGGCCATTGCCGCCCATTGGGTGGGTGCCGTGCCGGTGGCAGGGGACCGCGAGCGGTTGAGCGTTCCGGCGCAAGCCCAGGTGAGTGGCAGCGACATTGCCGCCGCCGCCGAGTTGATCGCGACCGATGCCGAACGGCGCGACGACCCCGAACTGGCCGCAGTCGCTGCGGAGATGCAGGCCCTTGCTGATGGGCTCGACGAGGCCGGGCCCGACTCGGCCGAGATCGGTGAACTTGCCGAGCAGTTGGACCGGGCCGGCAATCGTTATGGCAATCCGCTCCATGATTGGCCGCCCTTTGAGGGCGACGAAACCGGCTTGGCTGACCGCATGGCCGCCGCGCGCTCGGCCGGCGCCGACAACAATGCCGCCAATCCCGGCGCGGGCGCGGGCGGCAATGGCGGCGCAGGGCAGCCTGGGGGCGAAACGGCGGCGCCCGCGGGCGATGCGGCGCAGGTCAAGCCCAGTGCGCTGCCGGCATCGGGAGACGAAGGCGAGGGTCTCGGCATTGCCCCGCCATCCAACCAGCAGCAAAGCTCGGGCATGGGCGAGGAGGAGGGCTTTGATGACAGCGCTCCCCAGCCCTCCGCCGAGGGCGCCGCAGAGGGGGCGGGGGAAGCCGAAAGCAACATGGCCGGCACCGGCGAGGGTCCGGCTGCCAATGCCTCGGCGCCAAGCCTGCCGCCGCCGGCCGGGTTTGCCGAAAGCCAGACGCTGGCCGCGCGAACAACCATTGATGCCGAACGGGTGCGCAGCAGCGAAACCACCGAGGCGCGCCAAAGCCGGGTCAACGACACTGTCGCGCAGCGGCAATGGCCGCGCCAGGACGCCATGCCCGTGGTGCGGCAAGCCGTTCCCCCAAGCGCCGCGCCGGCCGTGAAGCGCTTGTTCAGCCGCGACGAGCAGATCGCGCCATGAGTTTGCTGGCCCCATTCATGTTGGGTCTGCTGGCATTGGGTATCCTGATCGCGCTGTTGCATGTGCGCCGCCGTCGTCCGGTGACGGTGCCGGGACTGATGATCTGGAAGCAGATCGACATGGCGCCGACCGGCATGCGGGCGCTGTGGCAATGGCCGCGCCCAAGCCTCCTGCTGCTGCTGCAATTGCTGGCACTGGTGCTGATCGTGCTGGCGCTCAGCCAGCCATTCTGGGGCGCCAACCGCGAGATCAGGCATTGGATCTATGTGCTCGACAATTCCGCCAGCATGGGCGCGAGCAACGGCACTGCGACGCGCCGCGCGGAGGCCGAAGCGCTGGTCCGCGCGCATGCCGAGGGGGATGGCGACCTGGCGCGCTATTCGCTAATCATTGCCGGCAACAGCGCCCGCCCCGAACTGGCGCGGCAGGCCATGTTGCCCGACCTCCTCGCCGATGCCCTGGCGCGGGTTGCGCCCGAGGACGGCGCGGCGGATTGGCCCGGCGCGCGCGCCCTGGTGGAAACACTTCATCGCCCCGACGAGATCACCCAGGTGATCGTGGTGTCCGATGCGCCGCCTGCCGATTTCCTGGTCCGCAACGACAGCTTGCGGCTGGCGCTGGTGCCGGTCGGGGCGCCTGCGGCCAATGCCGGTGTGCGGGCGGTGCTGGCCCCACCGTCGGCCGGGCAGGAGGAATGGACCCTTGCCGGTGAAGTGACCTTCTCGGATCGCATGGACCAAACGGTCGTGACAGTCGAGTTCCAGCCGCAGGGTGGCGAGCGGCAAACCCTTTTAAGTTTCAAGCAGGCCGCGGCGGGGGCGTTTACCCAGAGCCTGGCCGTGCCGGGCGCCGGCATTGTTTCGGTGCAACTGGCGCCTGATGCAGCTGGCTTCGACGATCGGGTGGATTTTGTGGTCAATGCTGCCCCATCCGAACGAGCCGTTCTGTATGTGGGACCGGGCGAGCAACCCTTGGCGCAGGCGCTTGCGGCAATCGATGGCGTGACGCTAACCGAAGCGGCGAGCCTGCCCGCTGACGCCGACCGTTTTGACCTGGTGCTGATCGATGGGGTGGCGGTCGAGGAAGCGCCCGCCACCAATCTGGTGTGGATCGGTGCGGCGCATCAGGCGGGGGAAATGACGAAGGCCCTGCCTGCCGCAGCGGTGACGGGCTGGCGCGATGATCACCCCCTGTCGCGCGCCATGGGGTGGCAAAGCCTCGTTTTCGCGGCGGCTTATCGCCAGCCGGCGCCGACCGATGCGGAAATCATCGCCTGGGCCGGGGACGCGCCGCTGGTGACGCTGGCCCGGCGGCCCGAAGGCTATGACCTCCGGCTGGGCTTTGATCCCGCGGCGAGCAGCTGGGCCGGCCAGCCGGCGCTGGCGGTTCTCGCGGTCAATCTGATGGAACTGCTCGGGCCGCTGCCGGGAGCCGTGGTGGAGCCGCATTGCGAGATTGGGGTGACGTGCCCGCTCGATGTGCGCCTCGCCGGCGGAACAATGCGGCGGCTAGACGCGGGAACGGGCGCGGCCACTACGCTGGCCGGGGCTTTTGTGCCGGACCGGGCGGGGCTGTATCAGCTGGAGCGGGAGGGTCGGAGCGCCCTTGTGGCGGTGCCGCCGCTCGTGGGGGCGGAAAGTCGGCTCGCCACCGGTGGCGCAGCCATTGCCATGCCCGATCGCCCCGTGGCGCTGTGGCCCTGGCTGATCGGCGCGGCACTGACCGTGCTGCTGATCGAGGCGGTTCTGGCGGGGCGCGGCGAGGAGCGCTTTGCCACCCGGGAGCTCTTGAGCCGCGGCGCGACCGGCCGGCGCCGCCGTCTCGTATTGGGCACGCGCCTGCTGACGCTGGCCCTCGCGCTCGGGGCTTGGTTCAACCTGCCGCTCTGGATCTATCGAGCCGACCAAGCTGCGGTGGCCATTATCGGCCCGGAAGCCGCACCGGTGGCTGGGGCCGAAACTCTCGTGCTGGCCGAGCAGCCGCGACTATCGAGCGGGGAGATGGCGCCAAGGGGAGGAGGCTTTAGCGGCTCCGGGACCGCAGCGCTGCAACTGGCGGCGGCACTGTTGCCGCCGGACCGGCCGGGTCGAATCGTGCTGGGCGCGGATGTGGGGCCTGAACCGGGCCGCGCAGCGGGTCTGCTGGAGCGCGGCATCCCCATTGATGCAGTGGCGGGAGGGGAAAGCCGGCAGGGCGATCTTGCGGTCAGTTTGCGTGCACCCGCGCCGGTTTTTGCCGGCGACCGGATCGAGCTTGTAGGGCTGGTGCAGGCGCCGGCACCGGTTGAGGCCGAGATCGTGGTCAGAGATAACGGGGGCGAGATATGGCGGGACAATGTTGCCCTCACCACCGGGAGCAACCGCGTCACCGTGCCGGTTTCGGTGCAGGCGGCGGGGTTGACGCCCTATCAGATGGAGGTTGTGGCGGCAGGTGACCCCGAGCCGCGCAACAATGTGGCGGGCACCGTTGTTTCGGCGCTGCCGCCCGGGCGAATTGCCGTGCTGGCGGGGCAAGCCGGGCAGGGCGCCGCGTTTGCTGCCATGCTCGCGGACCAGGGCTTTGACGCCGAACTCGTGCCGGCCGCGGAGGCGCCCGAAACGCTGGATGGCTGGCTCGATTATGCTGGGATCGTCCTCATGAACCTGCCGGCGATCGACTTGACCATTGCCCGGCAGGAACTGATCCAAACCGCGGTTGCCGATCATGGGCGAGGGCTGCTGATCCTGGGTGGACCCAACACCTTTGGTCCGGGCGGCTATCTGGAAACCCCGCTCGATGCGATCTCGCCGATTTCCGCGCGGGTGCCGCGCGACAAGCCGGGCGTCGCCATGGTGTTCGTGCTCGACCGCTCCAGCAGCATGAAGCAGCCGGTGGGGCCACTGACCCGGCTCGATGTCGCCAAGCAAGCCACGCTGGCGGCAATCGAGCTGCTGAGCCCGGAAAGCCAAGTGGCCGTGGTGACCTTTGACTCGGGCGCCCGCCTGACCGTGCCGATGACCGCTGTAACGGACAAGGAGTTCATCGCCCGCTCGGTCAATCAGGTGAGCCTGGGGGGCGGCACGGCGCTGTATCGCGGGCTTGTCACCGCTTACCAGCAATTGCGCGATGTGACCGCTTCGGCCCGCCACATCGTGGTGATGACCGACGGGGAAAGTCAGCCGGCCGATTACGATACGCTGATGGAGGCGATTGGGGAGGCCGATATTACCGTTTCTTCGGTGGCGATCGGCGCGGGCTCCGAGCGCGAGCTGATCGAAATGCTGGCGCGCGAAGGGGGCGGGCTGTTCCACGCCACCAGTGATTTTGCCGCGCTCCCCTCCATCCTGTCCCAGGAAGCCATGTTGCTGGCCGGCGAGCCGCTCGAGGAGCGGCCGGCACAACCCTATTGGCTGGACCGGGACGCGCAGTTCCTCCGCGGCATGGACGAGGACTTCCCGCCCATCGAAGGCTTTGTGCTGGCCACGCCCAAGCCGGAGGCAACAACCCACGCGGTGGTTGAGGATCAATTCGGCGAGCCGGTGCCGCTGCTGGCCTCCTGGCAATATGGCGCCGGGCAGGTGCTGGCCATGACCACCGATGCGGCGGGCGACTGGACCCGGACCTGGCAAGGGAGCAGTGACTATCCCCGCCTCTTCACCCAGGCGCTGCGCAGCTTTTTGCCCGCTACCGAGCCCCCGGGGCTGCGCTTGAGCGCGAGCCGGCAGGGCGATGTGGTGCATTTGCGGTTGACTGAGGCGGGCAATGCAGCAGAGCCGGTGCTTGAAGCTGTGGCGCCCGATGGCGGCAGAAACGTCGTGCCATTGCACCGCGCCGGGGAAGGTTTGTTCGGGGGCAGTTTCGTGGCCGGCGGGCCCGGGGCCTACCAATTTGTCGCCCATGCGGGGAAGGCGGAGGCACAAACCGCGCTTTATCTCGATTATCCCGCCCGCCTCGATCCGCTGCGGCGCCCCGACGGTGCGGCGGCGCTGGTTGCCGCGACGGGCGGGCGGCACTACGCTGCTGGCGCGGCGCTCGAATTGCCCCCGGCGGGGCGCTGGTCGCTCGATCCGGCCGGGCCGCTTTGGCTCGGGCTGGCGCTCCTCGTGTTCATTGCGGACCTGGTGGTTCGCTATTCCGATCTTTTCACCCGTCTGGTCCGCCCCCGGCGGGCTGCCGCAGAGGAGCCGATATGACAGTTCTTTCCCCCACGCGCCCCGCCCCGATGCCGGCCGACCGCGACGGGCTCGACGCGCTGCTGGCGGCGCTGCGGGCGGCGCGCACCGAGATCGGTCATTCGGTGCTGGGCCAGGAAGCAATTGTCGAGCAATTGCTGATCGGGCTCATCGCGGGCGGGCATGTGTTGCTAGAAGGCCCGCCCGGCGCCGGCAAGACGCTGCTGGTCAAGACGCTGGCCGAGGTCACGGGTCTGAGTTTTTCGCGGGTGCAGTTCACGCCCGACCTGATGCCGGCCGATATCACGGGATCGCTGGTGCTGACGCCCGAAGCGGACGGGCGCAATGTGCTCAAATTCCAGCCGGGGCCGATCTTTACCCAGCTGCTGCTGGCCGACGAAATCAACCGCGCCACCCCGCGCACCCAATCGGCGCTGCTTGAAGCCATGCAGGAGCGCACGGTCAGCGCCGCGGGCACCAGCATGCCGCTGCCCCAGCCCTTTTGCGTGCTCGCGACGCAAAACCCGATCGAGATGGAGGGCACCTATGCCCTGCCTGAAGCGCAGATCGATCGGTTCATGTTCCGCATCGATGTGGGCTATCCCAGCGCCGAAACGCTGGCCGCGATTTTGCAGGCCACCACGGGCGCCGAGCAGCCGGTGGCGCGACAGGTGCTGACCCCCGAGCAAATCCTGGCGCTGCAGGCAAGTGTGCGCACCGTGCCCATTGCCGAACATGTGCGCCGGGCGGTGGCGCTGTTTGCGCTGGCGACCCAGCCTTCGGCGCCGGGGGCAAGCGCCGACGTGCAGCGCTTTATCCGCTTTGGGCTGAGCCCGCGCGGCGCGCAGGCGCTGGTGCTGGCGGCCAAGGCGCATGCCTTGCTGGCAGGGCGCTTCAACGTGGCCTTTGATGATCTGCGCGCCGTGCTGCTGCCGGCGCTCCGGCACCGGGTGCAACTCAATTTCGAAGGGAGTGCCGAGAACGTGTCGCTGGAGGCGCTGGTGGGCAAGCTTTTTGAGCAAAGCGTGCGGGCGGTCGCGTGAGACCCGATTCGCGCCTGCTCGAGCAATTGGTGGTGGCGCGCTACCGGCTCAACCGGGCGCAGGCTTCGGTGGGGGTGGGCGAGCGGCGCTCGCAGAACAAGGGCGCGGGCATGGAATTTGCCGCCCATCGGCCCTACCGCGAGGGCGACGATGTGCGCAAACTCGATCCGCGGCTGCTGGCGCGATTGGGCGAGCCCTTTGTGCGCGAATATTTCGTGGACCGGCAATTGCCGGTTTATGTGCTGCTCGATGGCTCGGCCTCCATGCTCACGGGTGAGCCGCAGAAATACCGATTCGGCGCTGTTCTGGCGCAAGTCCTGGGCTTCATCGCGCTGGCTTCGGGCGACCGGGTGCAACTGGGCGTGTCCGGCGGCAAACGGGTGGACTGGTCGCCCCAGTTGCAGGGGCAGAGCCGGGCCGAGATGCTGTTTGACTGGCTCGGTAAACGCCCCACCGGCGGGCGCACGCCCTTTTCCCAAGCGCTGGCCCAGGCGCGCAGCGAGATGAAGCCGCGTGCCATGGTGGTGCTGGTGGGCGATTTCATGGATGAGGGGGTGGACGCCCAGTTCAAGCTGTTGGCGGGGGCGCGGCACGACATCGTGGCCATCCACCTCGCTTCGCCCCAGGAGATCGACCCAGCAGCGCTGGGTAGCGGGCCGGTGCGGCTCAGCGATGCCGAAACCGGGGAAGCGCTCGACTTGTCGCTCAATCCCGCAGTGCTGGAGCGCTATCGCGCTGCATTCGCGCAGTGGCGGAGCCGGCTGGAACAGACCATTTCACGCGGAGGGGCGGGGCAGTACTTCTTTCTCCCCACAAGCGGGGACATTAATTCCTTTGTTGGCCTTGAACTACGGCGAAGATACGTAATTTCCTGAAAGTACGGCTTGCCAGCTTTAAAATCCCCAAGTTTGATGGGGCAATGAGAAGTTGCTTTGGTTCGGCGAATACGGGCTTGTTATCCCTCTTCCACTCTGCCCGGCCGGATCTTGGGGCTTGGTCAAGGTAGGGAGAATAAAGACTGTGAATTTCATCAGTACAAAGTTTGTATCGGCGGCCGCGCTGGCCGCAGCGATGTTGGCGAGCGGCGCCAGCTTTGCGCAGGAGGCAGCACCAGAAGCTGCCGCTCCTATCGATACCGCAGCCTATGGCGAGGCTGTTGACTCCATCCTGGCCGATCCCAAGTTCGATGCTGCCGTGCAGTATCTCGACGCCAATTACGACCAGATGATCACCGAATTCGAAGAACTGACCGAGATTCCTTCCGGCCCGTTCATGGAAGAAGCCATTTCCGCCCGCTATGCCGAACTGCTCGAAGCTTCGGGCCTGACCGAGGTCAAGGTCGACGAAGAAGGCAATGCCATCGGCGTGTGGAAGGGTACCGAAGGCGACGGCAAGTTCCTCGTCGTTTCGGCGCACCTTGATACCGTGTTCCCCGAAGGCACCGATGTCACCATCGAGTGGAAGGGCACCGAGGCCCATGCCCCCGGCGTGCGTGACGACAAGATGAGCACGGCCATTATCCTGGCCTATGCCCGCGCCATGAAGGATGCCGGGATCCAGACCAAGGACGATATCCTGTTTGTTGGCACCGTGGGCGAAGAAGGCCCGGGCGATCTGCGCGGCGTGCGCTACCTCTTCAACGAGGGCGAATATGCCGACAAGATCAAGGGCTTCTTTTCGGTTGAAGGCGGCTCGGCCGGCAGCGCCACCGTGGGTGGTACGGGCTCGGTGCGCTATCGCGTGCACTTCAAGGGCCCGGGCGGCCACAGCTTTGGTGCCTTTGGCCTCGTGAACCCGGCCTATGCCCTGGCTGACTTCATGACCTCCTTCTCCCAGATCCAGGTTCCGACCGAGCCCAAGACCACGCACAGCGTCGGCATTCTCACTGGTGGCACTTCGGTCAACTCGATCCCCTTCAGCGTTTCCGCCGATATCGACATGCGCTCCAATGAGCCCGCCGAACTCGACAAAGTGCATGAGCGCATGAAGGTGATCGCCGAACAGGCTGCCGCCAATGAGAACGCCCGCCGTTCCGTGGCCGAAGGCCCGATCACGGTTGAACTCGAGCAGATCGGCCTGCGTCCTGCCGGCAAGACCGCCGAGGACACCGAGATCTTCCAGCTGACCAAGGCGGCCTTCGAAGCCACGATCGGTGACTTCAAGGGCGAAGGCTTTGGTTCGACCGACTCCAACATGCCCATGAGCCTGGGGATTCCTGCGCTCACCATTGGCGCCAATAGCGGCATTGGCGGGCGTGGCCATTCGCTCGACGAATGGCTGGAAACTGCCAAGGACAAGACCCTGCCCAACATGAAGGCCACCCTGGCTGTCGTGCTGGCCAATGCCGGCATGGCTGCAGAGTAAGTCCTAATCGCCCGCCGGCCCCGCCGGCGGGTTTTTTGCTCTTGTGGGAGGCGGTTTTGCACCGCCTCCCACCCGATTTCGAGGAGACAACTGCAATGATCACCCGTCGCGATTTTACCACCGGCCTTGTTGGCCTCGCTGCGCTGCCGCTCCTGACCCTGCCGAGCTTTGCGGCGCCGACCCGCATTCGCATGGGCTCGCTTTATGACTACGACAACGACATGGCCTTTTCCGACCGGGCTGAGGAACTGGCCGGCACCGAAGTCGAGATCCAGGGCTTCATGGCGCCCCATCTCAAGGTGGATTCCGACTTTTTCGTCCTGTCCAACCAGCCCGTTGAATCCTGCCCCTTCTGCGAAAGCGAGGATGACTGGATCGACACCATCATCTTCGTGGTGATGCGCGAACGCCAGGAAGCCATTAATCCGGGTACGCTGATCTGGACCCGGGGCACTCTCGATATCGGCCCGGCAACCGATGAGGCCACCGGGTTTGTCAGCCGCGTGCGCTTGCTCAATGCCGATTTCTACGAGGCCTAGCACAGGCAAGGCCCGGCGGGATGGGTCCGGCAGCAAGCGGGCAGACACATTGGCGCAAGCGTCAAGGTATTGCCCTTGCCTTGCTGGTCACGATTGGCACCGGGCTCTGGTGGTTTGGCGCGCAACGGGACAATGCCCCGGCGCTCGCGCTCGGCGCGCCGCTTCCCGCCTTTACCCTCAAACCCATCGAAGGCTTGGCGGGGTCGGGGTTTGACGCGGGCGCGCTGCAGGGCCAGGTCACGCTGCTCAATGCCTTTGCCAGCTGGTGCGTGCCCTGCCGGGCCGAGCATCCGCTGCTGGTGGAGCTTGCCGCCGGCGAGGGCGTGGTGCTCGCCGGCATGAACGTCACCGACCTGCCGGAAAACGCCACCGATTTTCTCGCCGAGCTCGGCAATCCCTATGCCCTGGCGGGCGCCGACACCGACAAGTCGGTGGCCAATCGGCTCGGCATGGTGGGGCTGCCCCATAGTTTCGTCATCGATCCGCAGGGCCGGCTATTGCTGAGCCATCCCGGACCGATCAGCCGCAAATTCGTCGATGAACAACTGCCCAGATTGCTGGCCCGGGCGGGTGTTCCCTGAAGCGTCACACGCTGAGCGCACCGGCCAGGCGCAGCAGCGATTGCCAACCTTTCGGGGATGGTGGCTCACCCGGGGGTGGGCGGAGGAGCACCTTGCTGCAATGATCATGCTGGACAATATCTCGGCGCGGTTTGCCGATCGCACCGGCGGGGAAATCGAGGCCCTGCAATCGGTGTCGCTACAGTTCGCGCCCGCCCGGTTCTACGCCATTATCGGCCCGTCCGGGTCGGGCAAGACCACGCTGCTGCACATCATCGCGGCGATCCTGCAGCCCAGCGGTGGCACGATCCGGGTGGGCGATCTGGCACTGAACACGATGAGCGAAGGCAAGCGCGACGCCTGGCGGCGGCACAATTGCGGGCTGATCTTCCAGGATTTCCGGCTGATCGACGAATTGGGCCCGCTCGACAATGTGCTGGTGCCCGCCTGGTTCACCCATCTCAAGACGCCAGCGGCATTGCGCGAACGCGCCGAAGCCTTGCTGGCCCATTTCAACGTGCCGGTGCGCTCGGGCCCGGTGGAGGCCTTGTCGCGCGGCCAGCAACAGCGCGTCGCCATGGCGCGCGCCTTGTTGCTCGAGCCCGGCATTGTGCTGGCCGACGAGCCGACCGCGAGCGTCGACAAGGCCAATGCCGAACTCATCATCGAGGAACTGCATCGCCTGGCCCGCCAGGGCAAAACCGTGATCTGCGTCAGCCATGACGAGCGGGTGGCGCGACGCGCCGATCAGGTGTTCGAGATCGAGGATGGCCAGTTGCTGGCTGGATCGCGGGCTTATCCCGCCGCCGATAGCGTCGAGGTGCAGCTATGAACCCCTGGCCCATCGTTCTGGCCGCGCTGCTGCGCTATCGCATGACGGTGCTGGCTTTTATCGTGTTGATCGTGGCGGGCACCGCGCTTTCGGTGGCCATCGTGTCCCAGGAACGGGCGCTGAAATCAGGCAGCGCCCAGGCGGCGGAAAAATTCGATGTGGTGGTTGCCCCGGTCAGCAGCCGCACCGATGCGCTGCTGACCTCGGTTTACCTGCAGCCCGGTTCCTCCCGGCTGCTGTCCCCCGAAATGACCGCGCGGGTGCTCAATGACGAGCGCGCCGCCTTCACTTCGCCGCTGGCCTTCGGCGACAGCTATCAGCGCGCCCCGCTGGTGGGCGCGACGGCGCCGCTGGTTACTCATTTGTCCAACGACGCGCTGCTCGATGGGCGCGTGTTCGAGGCCATCAACGAAGCGGTGGTGGGGGCCTCGGTGCCGCTGCAAATCGGCACCAGCTTCACCCCCGCCCATGGCACCCACGAGGGGGCCGATCTCGACCATGCCGAAGGCCATGATGTCGAGATCACGGTGGTGGGCCGGATGGCAGCGACCGGCTCGCCCTGGGACCGCGCCATCGTCGTGCCGGTGGAACTGGTGTGGGACCTGCATGGCCTGCTGCACAGCGAGGGGGAAGAAGTCGGGGGAGCAACCGCCGAAGCCGACCACGAGGGGCACGACCATGCCCATGAAGAGCATGGCCACGAGCACAACGAGCACGCTATTGGCGGACCGTATCTTGCAGGGGAAACGCCGGGCGTGCCCGCCGCGGTGCTCAAGGCCGCTTCGGTCGCCGACGCTTACCGGCTGCGCCAGGAATACAACACCGACGAGTCCATGGCGTTTTTTCCCGCCGAAGTGCTGATCCAACTCTACCAGACGCTGGGCGATGTGCGCGAACTGATGACGCTGATGGCCCTGGTCACCCAAGCGTTGGTGATGCTCTCGATCGTGGCGAGTGTGTTGATCCTGTTCCGCCTGCTGATGCCGCAATTTGTGACACTGCGGGCTATCGGGGCGCCCAAACTTTATATCTTCGCCATCGCCTGGGGCTTCATTGCCGTGCTGTTTACCGTCGGCGTCAGCCTGGGGCTGGGCTTTGGCTATCTGCTGTCGCTGGGGCTGAGTGCGATCATCGAGCAGCAGATCGGCATTGCCCTGCGCCCCTCGATCGGGCGCGACGAACTGCTGCTGGCCGGGGCAATCTGGGTGCTCGGGCTGGTGATTGCCCTGTTGCCGGCCTGGCATCTGCAAAGCCGGCCATTGGCGCAGGCGATGAAAGCCTATTGAAACGGCGGGACGGGGCGGGTGGGCTTGCCTGCCCCCCTCGGGCGCGCTAGCACCGCCGGTGCGACCCCAAGATAACCAATCCGGCCACGGCCGGCGGAGCCTATCCATGTCTGACCTGCACCTGGCCAACAGCGACAATCCGGTGATCGATGAGCGCATCCGCGGCTTTCCGCCGGGTCACCAGCCGCTGCCGCTGGCCGCGATCGGGGAGCAGGGCTGGAAGCCCTATGATGGCGCCATGGCGCTGCCGCTGATCTCGCTCGATCAAGCGGCGTTTGCGGGCAATGTCGCCGAGATGCTGGCTTATGTGAACGATCATGCCGTCGCCATCGCGCCCCATGCCAAGACGCCGATGTCGACCGCGCTTTCGGCGGCACTGCTGGCCGCGGGGGCCTGGGGCTCGACCGTCGCCGATATCCGCCAGGCCGCCGTGTTGCTGGCCGCGGGCCAGCGCCGGCTGATCCTCGCCAATGAAGTGGGTGGTCCCGCGGCGGCGCGCCGGCTGGCGGCCATGTTGGCAGGCTACCCCGATGCGGAGATCCACCTGTTCGTGGATAGCCTTGCGCTGCTCGAGGCGCTTCGCGCCGCCTGGAGCGAGCGGGACGACCTGCCAGCGCTAGGTCTGCTGGTGGAGTTCGGCACCGGTCGCGCGGGGCTGCGCAGCGCCGATGGGGCGGGCACGATGCTCGAGGCGATCCTCGCGGCCGAAACCGCCAATTTCCGACTGTCGGGCATTGCCACCTATGAAGGGGCGGCCGCGACCGCCGACGCCAGTGAAACCCTGCAGCGCATCGAGGGGCTGATGGCGATGACGGCCGCTTTCCTGCCGCTGGTGCGGGCGCGGGTGGGCGACAGCCGGCCGCTGATCGTGACGGCCGGCGGGTCGGTCTATTTCGACCTCGTGGTCAAGGGGCTGGAAGCGGCGGTGGCGGCGGACCCCGATTGCCGGCTGGTGCTGCGCAGCGGCGCGATCTTTTTCCATGACCATGGCACCTATGAGCGTGGCATTGCCGGGCTCGATGCGCGTGAGGGATTCCGCATTGGCGGGCAGGTCCGCTCGGCCTCGAGCGGGTTCAAGCCGGCGCTGCGGCTGTGGGCCGAAGTGCTGTCGCTGCCCGAGGCGGGGCTCGCGATCTGCGGCATGGGCCTGCGCGATGTGGCGATGGACCAGGGGCTGCCGCGCCCGCTCGCCCTGTATCGCGACGGCGCGCCGGCTCAGGTCGATCTGGGCGAGGCCTCGGTGCTGCGCCTCAACGACCAGCATGCGTTTGTGGCGCTGCCCGAAGGCGTGGTGCTGCAGGTGGGGGACGTGATCGAGTTCGGCATTTCCCATCCCTGCACCTGCATCGACCGGCACGCGATCATCTACAATCTCGCGCCCGACCACACCGTCACGGGCGCCTTCCTCACCAGCTTTGGCTGAGGCGGGCACGGGCGCTCACAGCTCGAACTGGATGGGGATGGTGAGGGTCATGCGGGACTGGGCGAGCTCGGCCGGGGGGGCGGGCACGGGCGAAGCGCGCTGGATCATGCTCATCACCGCCTCGTCGAGATCGGGATAGCCCGATGAACGCGCGATGCGGGCCGACAGCACATTGCCGCGCGGGTCGATGGAAAATTCGAGCTGCACGAGCCCTTCTTCGCGCCGGTTCTGCGCGGCGCGCGGATAGCGCTTGCGCTGGTTGAGATAGCTCACCAGCTGCGACTGCCAGCGGGCGGGCGACACGCTGGGTGCCGATGGGCGCGCGGCGGGCTGGGCGCTGGCGGCGGGCGCCGGCTTGGCGGCAGCACTGGCAGTGGGCGCAGCGGTGCGGGCTGGCGCGGTTTGGGCAGGCGGGCGCGGAGTGGTGGTCCGAGGGCGCTGGCGGCGCTCCAGCAGCCGTGCCGATTGCTGCACCGGCAACGGCGCCACCACGGCGGGCTCGGGTGCTTCCACGGACTCGGGAATGATCTCTTCCACCACGGGCTCGGGTTCGGGCAGCGGCTCTGGCTCTGGCTCTGGCTCTGGCAGGGGCTCAGGCTCGGGTTCCGGCAGGGGCTCTGGCTCTGGCTCGGGCTCAGGAGGCGGTGGCTCGATGGCCGGCTCGGGGGGCGGTTCCTCGATGATCGGCTCGGGTTCGGGCGGTGGGGGATCGACGGCTTCCTCGACCGGTTCTGGCGTGGGGGCGAGATCGGGCTCTTGGGACGGGAGTTCGGCCGGTGCGGTTTCGGGCGGGGCCGGGAGCGGCGCCAGCTCGAGCATGATGGCCTCGGGCGCGTTGCCCGCGAGCGCAAAATCTTCGGGCGGACGGTTGAGGAGCCAATAGGCGCCGGCCCCTTGCGTGCCCAGGACGACAAGAAAGGCGCCGGCCCACACCAAAACGCCGCGCCAACCGGCGCGGCCGTCATCATCGATGGGGGTTGAACCGGCGGCTGCGGTCATGGCGCGGGCGCGGCGGCAGCGACCGGCGGGGCGGTTTCGAGCCCGACCAGCGCGATCTTGAGATAGCCGGCGGCGCGCAGCAGGTTCATCAGGCCCATGAGCTCGCCATAATCGACGCTCTGGTCGGCGCGCAGGAAAATGCGGGTTTCCCGATCACTTTGCGTCAGCGTGTCGAGCGCGGTGCCGAGCGTTTCGCGCCCAACGGGGTCGTTGTCCAGCGACAGGCTCAGATCCTGGCGCAAGGTGACATAGACCGGCTCGTCGGGGCGTGGCGCCTGGGCGGCGCTCGAGGCGGGCAGATCGACATTGATGTCGACGGTAGCAAGGGGCGCCGCGACCATGAAGATGATCAGGAGGACAAGGATCACGTCGATAAACGGCGTGACGTTGATCTCGTGGGTTTCGGCGAGCTCGTCGCCCGAATTTTCGCGGATGCCGCCGGCCATGTGGGCTTACTCCGCCGCTGCGGGGTGGAGCACCCCGGGATGGTGGCGCGCGACATAGCGATGGTCGAGATCACTGCTGACGAGGCGCTCAACGGCCGCCGAAACATCGCCCAGCTGCTGGCGATAGCCGGTGATGGCGCGGGCGAAGATATTGTAAAAAATGACGGCGGGAATGGCGGCGACAAGTCCCATGGCGGTGGCGAGCAGGGCCTCGGCAATGCCGGGGGCCACGACGGCGAGGCTGCTCGATTGCGCCTGCGAAATGCCGATAAACGAATTCATGATGCCCCAGACAGTGCCGAAGAGGCCCACAAAGGGCGACACCGAACCGATGCTGGCCAACACGCCGGTGCCCAGCATCAAGCGTCGGCCGGCGCTGATTTCGATGCGGTTGAGGCGCGAGGCAACCCGCTCCTTGAGCCCGCTATTGGCGGCAAAATCGATGACCTGGTGGGCGCGCGCTACTTCCTGCTGGGCAGCCTGCACGAGGCGCACACCGGCGCCGCGTCGGCCGGTGAGGGCCGTGGCTGCGTCGGCCAGCGTGGTGGAGGCCTGAACCGCGCGCAGGGTGCGGCGCAGCCGGGCCTTGGCGCCAACCAGTTCAAGGGTCTTGGCCAGCCAGACCGTCCAGGTGACGACGGACGCCAGGAGCAGGCCGATCATCACGCCTTTGACCACCCAGTCGGCAGCCATGAACATGCCCCAGGGGGAAAGGTCATGTGGCAGGTCGGCATTGACGCCAGCTTGGGGCTCTTCGGGCGCCAGCAGGTCGGCCGGAGCAGTGGCGGGAGGCGGCAGCGGCGCGGCCGTATCAACAGCTGGAGCCGGTGCCGAGGGCACGGCAGCCGGTGCTGCGGGTGTGATGGTCGTTGGCGCAACCGCTGCGGGCGGCGGGCTTGGGGGTGCTGCGTCCTGGGCGAGCGTCAAGCCGGCGCCGAGACTCCATGCCATGGCCAGGGCCAGTCCGAAGGGGGCTGCCGCAGTGCGCTTCATTTGTTGACTCTCCGTGACCAGTTTTCGGCTTCTACGAAACATGATCATGACCGTCAACAATATTGCGCGGCTTGTCCCAAGGCGCTTTGCCAGTGCTGACAAGGAGATAGCAAGACGGCCCTCGCCAACAAAAAAGGGCGGCAAGCCCGTGCTCGCCGCCTTTGGTTCTCGCCTAAAGGAAAAATCTAGAGCGTAGCGTCGAGTGCCTTGATCAGACCATCGACCTCGGCCGGGCTGTTGTAATGGGCCATCGAGACGCGCACGACGCCGCTGCTGCCCATGAGGTTGAGATATTCGGCCAGCCGGCGGGCGTGGAAATCGCCAAAGCGCACGGCGATCTTGTAGGGGTCGATGCCTTTGGCGATCTCGCCGCTATCCTTGCCATCCACGACAAAGCTGATCGTGGGCACCCGTTCGCCGGCAACAGCATGGGTGCGCCCGATGATGCGGGTGTCGTTGCGCTCGCGCAGATAGCTCAGCAATTGCTCGCCGATGATGCGCTCATGCTCGACGATCTGGCCGAATGCGGCCACGACCTTGGCGCGGTCGTCGCCCGTGCTGTTCGACTTGCCACCGAGTTCGACGAGGTAATCGACGATGCCCGCGGCACCACAGGAGAGCTCGTAATTGACATTGCCCGGCTCGAGCTTGTGGGGGACTTTGTCCTTGCCGTAAAAATAATGGTAGAGGCCGTCGAGCTCGAGCAGATGCTCATACTTGCCGTAGAGCACGGCGTGGTGGGGTCCGAACACCTTGTAAAAGCTGAAGGCGTAGTAGTCGACATCCCAGCCGGTGACATCGACCGCGCCATGGGGGGCGTAGGCGACGGCATCGACGCAAATGCGCGCGCCATGCTCATGGGTGATGCGGGCAATCTCGGCCACCGGATTGATCGTACCCAGAAGGTTCGACACATGGGTGACGGCCACGAGCTTGGTGCGCGGCCCAAAGAGAGGCAGCAGGTCTTCGATCTCGAGCTCGAAGGTTTCGCGATTGACCTCCCAGGTGCGGATGACGACGCCACGTTCCTTGAGGCTCATCCAGGGCCCGATATTGGACTCGTGATCGGCATTGGTGACGATGATCTCGTCGCCCGCGCTGAGCTGGCTGGCCATGGCGCGGGCCAGGTTCTGCAGCAAAACGGTGGTCGAGGGGCCCATGACGACTTCTTCGGGCCGGCTGGCATTGACCAGGGTCGCAATGGCGCGGCGGCTGGCTTCCACCGCTTCCTTGGCCTTGATCGAAACATCATAGGACCCGCCGGTCTGCACGTTGCGGGTAAGAAGGAAATCGGTGATCCGCTCCACCGAGCGCCCGAGGATCTGCGATCCGCCGGCATTGTCGAAAAACGCCCATTCCTTGCCCACGGCCGGAAACTGGTTGCGAACGAAATCGAGATCTAGGCTCATCTATCAAGTCTCTGGTTGGGGCGGGTGGCGTTAGTGGGCCAGCACGGCCTTGAGAAAATCTTGCGTGCGTTGCTGCTTGGGATGGTCGAACACTTCGGTTGGAGTGCCCGCTTCGATGATGCGCCCGCCTTCCATGACGATGACGCGGTCGGCGACCTGACGGGCAAAGCCCATTTCGTGGGTGACGACGATCATGGTGACCCCGGTATGGGCGAGGCCGCGCATCACATCGAGCACTTCGCCCACCATTTCGGGGTCGAGCGCGGAAGTGGGCTCGTCAAAGAGGAGCGCCTTGGGCTCCATGGCGAGGGCACGGGCAATCGCGACGCGCTGCTGCTGGCCGCCCGAAAGCTGGCCGGGATATTTGTCGGCCTGCTCGGCAATCCCCACGCGCTTGAGGAGGGTCAGTGCGCGTTCGCTGGCGGTGGCTTCATCGAGCTTGCGGGTGCGCATGGGGGCCAGCATGACATTGCGCTTGACTGTCAGATGCGGGAACAGGTTGAAGGACTGGAACACCATGCCCACATCGGCGCGCACCGCAGCCAGTTCCTTGCCGGCGCGCACCGGCACGCCGCCGACGCTGATCTCGCCGGGCCCAAACTGTTCGAGCAGGTTGACGCAGCGCACAAGGGTGGATTTGCCCGACCCGGACGGGCCGATGATGCAGACGACCTCGCCCGCCGCGATATCGAGGCTGACATTGTCGAGCGCGAGGAACTTGTCATAGGACTTCGAGACGCCCTTGATCGAGATAAACGGCGCCATCAGCGTGTTCCTGCCTTGAAACGCTTTTCGAGCTGGGACACAGCCACGACCATGGGCCACAACAGGGCCAGGTAAATGACCGCCGCGCCGATCAGCGGGGTGGGATTGGCGGCAAGCGCCTGGGCCTGGGTTGCTTGCTTGAGGAGGTCGGGCATGGCCACGACCGAAGCGAGCGCGGTGTCCTTCATCACATTGATGCAGTTGTTGGTCAGCGGCGGAATGACGATGCGCACCGCCTGGGGCAGCACCACGTCGACCATGGTGTAGCGGTAGTTGAGCCCGAGCGCCTGGGAGGCCTCGAACTGGCCCTTGGGAATGGCCTCGATGCCAGCGCGAAAGATCTCGGCGGTGTAAGCGCCCGAAACGAGGGTCAGCGCCGTCCAGGCCGCCCAGAACGAGCTGAGGCGGATGCCGACAAAGGGGAGGGCGTAATAAACGAGGATCAAGAGAACCAGGATCGGGATCGAGCGAAAGATGTCGATATAGATCTTGGCAATGAGCCCCACGATGGTCGGGCCATAAAGGCGCAGCAAGGCGACGCCGAGGCCCAGGATCAGCCCGGCGATGATACTGGCGGCGCCCAGCTGCACCGTGACCCAGAGCCCGGCCAGGAGCAGGGGCAGGCTGTCCACGAAGACGGACCAGTTGAAAAAGGTTTTGACGATATCCAACGGGCAACCCTAGCTAAGAAGAAGGGCGATGCGGCGCGAACCGCATCGCTTGAGAAGGGCTCGCCCGATCAGGGGGCCGCAGGCATGTCGAGGACGGCGACCGTCGACGTGGTGTCCTCAGGGGCAGCGCCGAACCATTTTTCGTGCAGCTCGGCAATGAAGCCCTCGCCCTTGAGTGTGGTCAGCACCGCGTTGACTTCGGTGGCCAGCGGATCGTCCTTGTTGAACATCACCGAGTATTTTTCGCCGGTGACGATGCGCTCGACCACTTTGAACTCGGGCTTGTCCTTGGTGTAGTAAAGCAGCGCCGGAATATCGCTGACATAGCCATCGATGCGGCCGGCCTGCAGGTCGAGCATGGCGGGGGTCAGGCCCTCATAGCGGCTGATACCGGCAAGCCCGAGCTTTTCGGTGTTCTCGGTGGCATAGATGTCGCCGGTCGAGGCGGTATCGACGCCAATGGTCTTGCCCTTGAGGTCGGCCGTGCCGGTGATGCCGGAGGCCGCGAGAACGGTCAGCGACTGGTCGCTGTCGTAATAGGGCTGGGCAAAGGAGACCGATTCCAGGCGCTTGTCGGTGATGGTGATCGAGGAGACCGCCATGTTGATGCGACCAGACTGCACAGCGGGGAAAAGCCCGTTGAACGGGATGTTCTCGAAGGCAACGGTCTTGCCGAGGCGATTGGCGACTTCGGTGATCAGGTCGATTTCAAAGCCGACAACGGTGCCGGACGCATCCTGAAATTCCCACGGCACATTGCCGATATTGGCGCCAACCGTCAGGTCAGCCGCCTGGCTGGCTCCGGTCAGGCCGCCAAAGGCCAGGGTTGCGAGCAGTGTAGCGGAGGCGAAAAAACTCTGTAATCTCATCGTGTATCCCCTTCTAAGGCGCCGATAGCGCTGGCATGTGTTGCAGTCACGATCCACTAGTGTACGGCAGGCCATGCCCACTCGCATGCTGGTCTGGCCGGTCTGACCGGTCTAACTTGGCGTCGATTTTTGGGCAAGATTGAATCTGTGCTTATTCGGTGATCATTGCTGGTGACGGGGCCCGACCCGCGCGCTAACGGTTGATCCACCAGCGAGTGCCCAATAGGTTCGGGGGAGTATGGCTCGGTCAAATGTCACCAGCGCTGCGGCCCAAAAGCTGCAGGAGATGATCCAGACGGGCCAGTTGCAGCCCGATCAGCAACTGCCCTCGCAGCTGGAGCTGTCGCGCCAGCTTGGCATTTCGCGTGCCTCCCTGCGCGAAACCATCTCCATGCTCGAGACCTTGGGCTTTTTGCGTATCGAGCCGGGGCGCGGCACCTTTATTGCCAGCACCACTCCCAGCGGCAGCGGCCAACTCGCCCCCCGGGGTTTAAGTGGACGCCATGACAAGCAGGATATCTACCAGACGCGGCTTTATCTCGAGAGCCTCGTGGTCAATCTCGTCGCGCCGGGCATCACCCAGGCCACGGTGGCCCGCCTCAACGAGCACACCACGTTGATGTGCGCGGCCTGGGATCGCAATGATCTTGTCGGCGTCGTGGACCATGACCGCGATTTCCACCACGCCATCTGGGCTGTTTGTCCCAACAAGCTGCTGCTCAACCTCTGCATGAGCGTTGCCGATGAATTTGCCGCCACCCGCAGCTATCCCCTGCCGGCGACACGGCCGCAGCGCTTCGCCGAATCCGCCAACGAGCATTTCGCCCTGGTGGATGCCCTGTCCCGGCATGACGGCGACCGGGCCACCGCGATCATGCAATCCCATATCCGCAACACCGCCGCCGCGGCCGGCATCGCGCTGACGCCGTTGCCGACGCCAGCCCCTTTGCCCTAACCGTGCCGAAAGAGCCCGCCATGACCCATTACGACTTGATCATTCACGGCGGCCTTGTCGTCAACGCCGATGGCCAGCAGCGCTGCGATATCGGCATTCGCGACGGGGTGATCGCGGCGCTCGGCACCGATCTGGGTACCGCGAGCGAGCAGATCGATGCCACCGGCAAGATCGTGGTGCCCGGCGGTATCGACAGCCATGTCCATATCGCCCAGCCTTCGGGCGATGGCTCGGTCATGGCCGATGATTTTGCCAGCGGCACGCTGTCGGCTGTGTGCGGGGGCACGACGACGGTGCTGCCCTTCTGCCTGCAGCAAAAGGGCCAGTCCTTGCGCGAAGTGCTCAAGGACTATCATGCTCAGGCCGAGGGCAATTGCCACGCCGATGTGAGCTTTCACCTTATCATCACCGACCCCACGCCCAATGTACTGGGCCAGGAACTGCCGGCGCTGGTGGAGGAAGGCTATACCTCCTTCAAGGTGTTTTTGACCTATGAAGGCATGCGCCTTTATGACGACGAGGTGCTCGCCACCATGGATTGCGCGCGCGAAACCGGCGCGCTGATGATGGTGCATTGCGAGAACGAGGATGCGATCCGCTACCTCATCGGCAAGCACGAGGCGCAGGCCAAGTTCGAGCCCAAATACCACGCCACGACCCGCCCGCAGGTGGTGGAGCGCGAAGCCACCCACCGCGCCATTTCGCTGGCTGAAGTGGTGGATGTGCCGGTGGTGATCGTGCATGTCTCCAATGGCCCGGCGATGCGCGAAATCCGCGCGGCCAAGGAGCGCGGCCGGGCGGTGGTGGGCGAAACCTGCCCGCAATATCTGGTGCTGACCGCCGACGATCTCGATCTCGCCGATTGGGAAGGCGCCAAATTCGTCTGCTCGCCGCCGCCGCGCGACACGCAAAGCCAGGCCGATTGCTGGGAAGGCATCGAGACGGGGGTTTTCGACATCTTCTCGTCCGACCACTGCCCGTTCCGCTATGACGATCCCAACGGCAAGCTGAGCGCTGCGGGCCAGCAGAGCTTCCGCTATATTCCCAATGGCATTCCGGGCGTGGAAACGCGCCTGCCGATCCTGTTTTCCGAAGGCGTCGCCAAAGGGCGGATCGATCTCGAGCGCTTTGTGGCGCTGAGCTCCACCAACCATGCCAAACTCTATGGGCTTTATCCCCAAAAGGGCGTGATCGCCGTGGGCTCAGACGCCGATATCGTCATCTGGGACGCAGGCAAGAGCGCCCCGATCGAGCAGGCGCGGCTCCACCATGGCGCCGATTACACGCCCTATGAGGGCCTGCACATCAATGGCTGGCCGGTGCTGTCCATGCTGCGCGGCGTCGTCGTGATGGCCGATGGCGAGCCCACCGGCGCCGCGCCCGCCGGCCAGCATCTGGCGCGCGCCCGCTCGCCGCTGGTGGCGGTGGCCCAGGCCCAGCTCTGAGCTTGCCGGAGGGCAAGGTGCCGCAGCGCGCCGCATGGATTGCTGCGGGCGGGCACAGTCTGATAATCTTGGGTCCATGAAACTAACCGATCCATACGCCACATTGGGCGTGCCGCGCGCGGCCGACGCCAAGGCGATCAAGGCTGCCTACCGGCAAAGCGTGCGGGTCGCCCATCCCGATCGGGGTGGCGATGCTGCCCATTTCATCGCCGTGGTGCAGGCCTTTGGCATCTTGTCCAATCCCGTGGCCAAGCGCCTGTTCGACGAAACCGGCGAGATCGACGAGGCCGGTGTTCGCGATTATCGGCAGGAAGTCGTTGTCGTTCTGGCCGACATGTTTGATTCGGCCGTCAGCACCGCCCTGGGCTTGGCGCTGCCGCTCAATCGGGTCGATTTCATCGAGCAGATGAGCTCGGTGGTAAAAGCCCAGATCAGCGATGCCGAGCAAAAGCGCAAAAGCGCCGATGCCGAGATCAAGGCGCTCGAAGACCTGCGCTCGCGCATCAAGCGGCGCGATGGAGCGGCGAACCTGTTTGTGGATCGGCTCAACGAGCAGATCAAGACCAAGCTCGGCGCGCACCGGGCAGCGCTGCACCGGCTGTCGCTGCTCGAAACCGCCGCTTCCGAGCTGGCCAACTACGACTCCGAAGTGGAGCTGTTTTCCGCTCTCGACGTGGCCTAGGCCACGCCGATTGCCGAAGCCTGGGTGCCCCCGCCGGGCGGCTTGGCTGGCGGGCTGAACGGGGGATAGCCGGTGATCACCCCGATCCAGTCGATAAAGGCGTCGGCGTCCTCATTGGCGCCATGCCCGGCATCCCAGTAAAACGCGGTATCGACATCATCGCCCAGCTTTTGCGCGGCGGCAGTGAGATTGCCGACTACGGTAAGGGCGGTGTCGGTATCCTTGGCGCCCACGCGGTACCACCAGAACTTGGCGCGGGTTGGGTTGGCTTCGCGCAGGAACGGCATCGGGTTCATCTGGATGACCTTGCCCGGCATATCGAGCGCGCGTTCGGCATTGGGGTCACCCATCGCCTCGCGGAGGCTAAAGGCGGTGAAGTGGCGCGCCTCGGTTTGATCGATCCCGAACAGGTTGTTTTCGGGGGTGGAGAGATCGAGCGCGTCAAAGGCCGGCACGCCCTTGCGGCGGGCGCCGACATGCTCGAGGAACTCTTCCCAGGTGAAATCAGCCTTGCCGCCCGACCAAGCGATGTTGGGATTGGCGGCGAGGTAGCTTTCCCGGTCCGTAGGCGAGAGACCGGCGAGATAAGCCGTGGCCGCCGGGGCCAAGTAAGTCTGCACCAGGTAATCGCCATAGGTACGCGTGGTGAGCGGCCCGAAATCGCCCAAACCTTGCAGCCCGAGCGAGGCCTGGTAACCCTCGAACAAGCCCGCCAGCGCACTCGACAGCTTGCTGTCCACCAGCGACCCCGAGGGCAGGGGATTTTGACCCCAGTTCCACTCATAGGCCATATCGGCATGTTCAAGATCGGTGATGGGGCACCAGGCGCCTGAGGCAAACATCACGTCGCTCCCCTCGGCGGCCCCCAGTTCCGCCAGCGCATCGGCATAAATGGCGTTATCGCCCGAAGCGCCGAGCAGCGCGGAAAGCGCCCCGCCGGCGCTGACGCCCGAGGACACCATCAATTTGGTGTTGCCCGGCACCCGGCCGGCATTGGCGCTGATATAGCGCGCCGCGGCCTTGAGATCGACAATGGGGGCGGGCGCGACGCCGATGTAATCGCCATTGCTGTTGGTCAGGGTGCGCCCACGCGCGCCCGGCTCCACCACCACATAGCCGGCGGCAAGTGCCAGCTTGGCATTGCTGACGCGTTGGCCGCGGTCGAGCATGGCATTGCCACCGCTTTCCACCTGCGCGCCGCCGGGAGTACCACCCGGAATGCCGCCTGGTGCCGCGCCGGGAGGCAGGCCCATGGGCGGGCTGTCATCGATGCCATTAGCATTGGCCACCGAGGAGGGCATGTAGCCACCCACGCTGTTGGCAAAGAGGATCGGCGCCTGGGACGCATCCACCGCCTGCCCATCAATGCGGATCGGCACCGAGACATTGAGGCATTGATAGGTAACGTCCACGGGCCGGGCCACATAGGGAATGGCCTTGTAGAAATGGTACACCACCTCGCGGTCGCCCGCGGCGGTGGTGATCGTGGTCGTCAGCTCGGTGAACGCCTCGGGATCGAACTGCAGGTTCGCATCCCCCTCCTGCGCCCAGGAGCGGCCGGAAAGGGCCGCCATGCTCACCGCCAGCCCGGCTCCAAGCCCAAGCTTCATCGCCTCTCTGCGCTGCATTTCCTGTCTCCAGCATAGGGTGGTGGAGAAGTAGATTCCTGCTGGGCCTGGCTCGCCAGTTAAGGTTCGGCAATCCAGATTACGATGCAGACAGCTTGGTAAGGCAACGGCGTGGGCGCTAGTTCAGCAGGTGCAGTTCGGCCGCTGCGGCATTGGCCTCGTCCATGGAGGCGTCCAGCGTTGCCTTGAGAATGCGCAGTTCAGCCTTCAAACGCGGCGACAGGTTCAGCCCCTGCCATTCGCTCAGCTTCTGCTGCCATTCGGCAACTTCGACGATCAGCTTGCGCGCGCGCTCCGCGGTTTCGGGATTGGTCTGCACCGCGGCTCGCTCGGCATTTTCGGCCAGCTCAACCAGTTCGACGGTGCTGATGACCCATTCCGGCGAGGCAGTACGAACGGTCTCGATCTGCGAGACGACCTGGTCGTCAGCTGGATAATGCTGCATGGGGAGTGTTCCTGCCGGAAGCGGCACGAATGCGTGCACTACGGGCTTTAGGTTCAACCCTCGGGGACCGCAATGGTTGCCCCTGCGTGACAATACCGCACAATTAGGGAACTTCAGCGGCACTTGCCCGCCACAAAGCTGGCGCGGGCAGGTGCAATCTGATCAAACCATCAGGGAACGGAGGCGACATGCCATTTAGCGACCACAGCCACCCCCTTTGGGAGGTGAACAACCTCAAACGTGCCCTGCATGCCGCGGGCGTCGCTTTGTGGTCCTGGAATGTCACCAGCGACGCCTTCGCCATGGATGAGCAAGCCTTTGTCCTGTGGGGGCTGCCGCCCACCAGCAAGGTGAGCTTTGAGGATCTGTCCTCGCGCATCCATCCGGCAGATCGCGATCGCGTCCGCGCCGCCTTCACCGCGACAAGGGCGATGGTCGGCGCCTATGAAATCGACTTCCGCATCTTGCTGGGCCAGGAGATCCGCTGGGTCTCGGCCCGTGGCCTCGGCAATGACGAAGGCATGCATGGCGACTTCATGTCGGGTGTGTTTCTCGATGTAACCGGGCGCAAGCAGGCCGAGGAGGGCCATGAGTTGCTGGCCGGCGAGATGAGCCACCGGGTCAAGAACCTGCTTGCCATTGCGGCGGGGCTTACGCATCTGACTTCGCGCTCCACCACTACCGTGGCCGATATGGCGCGCGAGCTCACCCAGCGCTTGTCTGCCCTCGGGCGCGCCCATGACGTGGTCCGCCCGCTGCCGGGCAACCAGGGCCGGGCTGCCCTGCTGGGCGATCTGATCGCGGTGCTGCTGGCGCCCTATGACGATTCCGGCGCCTTTAGCGGGCGCATTCGCGTCGCAGTGCCGCGCATGGGCATCGGCGAACAATCCGCCACCACCCTGGCGCTGGTGGTGCATGAGCTGGCCACCAATTCCCTCAAATACGGCGCCCTTTCGGTTGAAGCCGGCATGCTCGACATTTCGGGCAGCTCCACTGACAAGGAAGTCACCCTTGCCTGGACCGAGCGCGGCGGCCCACCCGTCAGCCCGCCCAGCCGCGAAGGCTATGGCAGCCAGCTGATCCGGCGCAGTGTTGCGGGCCAGCTTGGCGGCGCCATTCATATCGACTGGTCCGAGGAAGGCATCATCGTGACCATCACCCTGGACGCCGAACGCCTGGCGAGCTGACCGCCCCACCCGGGGCTCGTCGCCCCGGTTCACCCGTCCGATCTGGCGGCTGGCGGACTAGCGCCTTGCCATGGCCCTAGAAATCAAAGATCTCGCCTAAAAAGCCCTCGCGCTTTTTCTTGGGGCGGTAGCCGCGGTCATCGTCGCTATAACGCTGCTGCTGCTCGCGACGGTCATCATCGCCATAGCGGTGCTGCTGGCCGCGCGGCGCGTCATAGGGCTGCTGCGGCGTTGGCACCACGGGTTGTGGCGCTGCGCGCTCGATGATCTTGTCGAGTTCACCGCGATCAAGCCACACACCCCGGCATTGCGGGCAATAATCGATCTCGATCCCCTGGCGTTCGCTCATCACCAGTTCGGTGTTATCGATGGGGCACTTCATGGGCGTCTCCTGCGCGCTAAACCCCTCAGATGGGGAGCGCGTCCCCGACTTGCCAGAGACTATCTTGCCGAGGAGCGCACGTGTCGCAGCCAAGCCGTCCCCGGACCTGCCGAAATGCTGGAGGCCTCGCCCTGGAGTTGAACCAAGGATGTGAGGAGTTGCAATCCCCCGCGTGTCGCTCCGCCACGAGGCCAGCAACCTGCATAGCAAGCGCCAAATTACGGCCAAGTAAATGCGCAGGGTAAACTAGCGGTTGTTGGCGGGTCCGAGCCTCTCCATCCGGGTGCGCCCGTCCTCCATTGCCCCGGTTCACGCTGCTGGGTAGGACGGGGGTGTCGAACAATTGCAGCGACCCCATTCCTCTTGTTCCCTCAGCACAATAGCGGCGCTGCGGGCTGGCTCCTGGGCGCGACCCAGCCTAGAAAGGCTGCGTGCCGCTCCGCGCGGCGCCCAAGAACAACAAGGAAGAGCCATGACTATCGAACGCAAGCATGTCGGCCCCCGCATGAGCCTGGTTGCCATCCACGGCAATACGGTTTTCCTCGCCGGCATCACCGCCGACAAACGCGGCGGCACTTCGGTCGCCGAGCAGACCACCGAGATCCTCGAGCGCATCGACGCGCTGCTGGCCGATGCCGGCACCAGCAAGGAACAGGTCTACAAGGCCACGATCTGGCTGCGCGACATTGCGGCCTTCGATGAAATGAACGCAGTGTGGGACAAGTGGGTCGTGGCTGGCCACACCCCGGTGCGCGCCACGGTGGAAGCGCGCCTTGCTGCTCCCGACGTGCTGGTGGAAATCCAGGTGGAAGCCGCCAAGGCCTAAGGCGGCCCGTTTTTCAGCTCTCGTGCGCCATCGGGTGCGCGAGAGCCATGCTCCTTAGCGCTCGAACGCGCCAATGAAGCGCTCGCGCGAGCGCTCCAGATGGTGGCGCATCGCCGCTTCCGCAGCCTTGGCATCGCCGGCGGTCAGCGCATCGATGATCCCTTGGTGCTCCTCGAGAGCGTCGCTGGTGGCGCGTGCATGGTAGAACAATCGGAACAGATGCACATGGGTGTGCAGATTGGTCAGCGTTTCATGCACCAGCTCATTGCCGCTGCCCTGGGCGATGGCATCGTGGAAATCGCTATCGAGCCGCGCAAAGCGCCGATAAGCCTCCGCCGGCGGATCCTGTTCGGTTTCGCGCATCTCCTCGGCCAGCTTGTTCAATCCGGCCCGCGCTTCCGCGCTCATCGCCTTGGCCGCGCGTCCCGCGGCGAACGGCTCCAGCAACAAGCGCAATTCATACAGCTGCTCGAGCCGGGCACGATCGAGCTGCTCGGCGGCGCTGTAGCCCACGAGATGGGTCTTGACCACCAGCCCCTGCGCCTCGAGCCGCGATAGTGCCTCGCGGATCGGGGTTTGCGACACGCCCAGTTCACGCGCCATCCGGTCAACCGATACCCGCCCGCCTGGCGGAATCTGGCGCGACATCAGCTGCCCGTAAATGGCGTTGTAAACCTCGTCCCCCAGCCGGGTGGGCCGCTTGAGCGGGGTTGGGGCCTTGCCCATGTCGTCGGTCGAGCTCACATCCGCGTCCTTTGGCTGTGGTGGCGCGGCAAACCCCTAGCACCGAGCGCCCAGGTCTTCAAACCGGCAATAACGCAGCCCGTCCCTGCGCAGGGAACAGGCGTTCGGACGCCGCGTTCTCCCTCGACAACAAGGAGTTAAGTCCATGAGCCAGCACCCAGACGCCAAGCCTGACGAGCCCGACCACAAGCCCGGTAAGGATGCGCCCTCCACCATGCCGCCCGCCGGTCCCCATGCGCGCCCAGACCTGATCGACAACGAAAAAACCCCCGGCACCGGCTCATTGCCCGATCCGCAGGGTAGCGAAGCCGATGTAGGCAGCGACTAGGGGGTGAGCCCCTAGTCTGAACTCACGATATAGTCGTCGGGCACCTGGAACATCGCCTTGAGCACCGTGCGCGGCCCGTCGCTTGGGTAAAGCCCGCTATCATCCTGCACCACATGGTAAAGTTTTGGGTCGCGTAGCGCGCTGGCTTCCACCTGGGTGGTCGCCAATGGCTCGCGCAGGGTAATCGCTGCCGCCTCCGCATGCGAGGCCACCACCCGGGCATCGCCCGAGGAGCGCGCCCGCACCACAACTTCGCCCTGGGGGACGGCGCGACCCCAATTGGGGTCGCCTTCCCTTGCCACCGGCAACAGACGATAAACGTGAAGTTGCACTGTTCGAGCCTCCGGTTCTTGTGCCGAATTAACTGTCCTGGACCCCAGTTGTTCCCTGCGCGGGGGCGAGGTGCAGGTCATAAACGGCACTCCAGGGCTGGAGCGTATCGCCACTCACAGTGCCCTCGACCCAGAGATGGGGATGGGAGAGATCGACCCCGCTGACGGGATCGGAGCCTAGATTGGCGCTCAACACCAGCGTCGAGCCATCGCCCAGGGTCCAACTCACGCGCACCGCCTTGTCGCCCAGGATTTGGTAGCGCCCGGCATAGCCTTGCATGCCGCGAAGCCGGGGCACGATTTCCTCGCGCCGCAACGCCAGCAGGGTTCGATAAAGCGACAAATGGCTGGTGGGCCCGGCCTCGTCGGTCTCTTCCCAATCGAGCTTGCAGGCCCGGAACGTTGCCTCGGCCATCGGGTCGGGCGGCAGCCGGTCGGGCTCGCTGTCCCCGATCATATGGCGCATTTCTTCGCGGCGGCCCTTGCGGATGGCCTCGGCCAGATCCTCGCCCACATCGGTAAAGAACAGGAAGGGGCGCTTGCTGTCCCATTCCTCGCCCATGAACACCATCGGGATCTGGGGCGACAACAGATAGATCGTGGCCAGCACCCGCGTCACCGCTGCCGGCACCAGCTGGCCAATCCGCTCGCCAAAGGGGCGATTGCCGATCTGGTCATGGTTCTGGATAAAGGCGACAAAGGCGGTGCTGGGCAAAAAGGCGCTGGGCTCGCCCTTGGGCTCGCCTTCATGCGGAGTTATCTCGCCCTGATAGGCATAGCCTTCCGCGAGCGAGCGGCCGAGCAGGTCGGTGCGCCCTTCATAATTTTCGTAATACCAGAACTTTTCGCCCGTCGCCGCGACATGGAGGCAATGATGCACGTCGTCATTCCATTGTGCATCATAGAGCCACGGTCCCCCATGCCAGCCGCGCTTGAACCAGCCGGCCTGGTTCTTGGAATTCTCCTGCACCAGATGGATATAGCGCCCGTCGGTGGCGGCCCGGGTCTGCTCGGCCAGGTCCTGCAGCATATGCTTGGGGCCGGTATCCTGGATCGCATGCACCGCATCGAACCGCAGGCCATCGAAGCGATATTCGTTGATCCAGAAGCGGGCATTGGCAAAGACGATGTCGCGCACCGTATGGGCGCCTTCATCATCGTAATTAAGGGCGGCGCCCCAGGGGGTCTTGTGCTTTTCGGTCATCACCGGGGCATAGGCGGGCAGGTAATTCCCCTTGGGCCCGAAATGGTTGTAGATGACGTCGGCAAACATCATCAGGCCGCGTTCATGGGCGGCATCCACCAGGGCCTTGAGATCATCGGGGTGGCCATAGCTGGCATCGGGCGCGAACAGCATCGCCCCGTCATAGCCCCAGTTCCAATCGCCCTTGAATTCGGCCAGCGGCAGCAGCTGGATCGCTGTCACGCCCAGCTCCACCAGATAATCGAGCTTGTCGATTGCCGCCCGGAAGGTGCCTTGCTCGGTGAAGGTGCCGATATGGAGCTGGTAAAAGACGGCTTCTTCCCAAGGGCGGCCGCGCCATCCAAGGTCGCGCCATTCATAGGAAAGCGGATCGAGCACTTCGCTGGGCCCGTCCACATCCTGGGGCTGGTAGCGCGATGCCGGGTCGGGCACTTCGAGCGCGCCGTCGATGGCAAACATGTAGCGTGTGCCGGGGCCCACGCCGGGCACTTCGAGCTCGAACCAGCCGCGCTCGCTCGCCATCATAGGCAGGGTTTTCCCGCCGATCAGCCTGAGCTCGACGCGTTGCGCCTGGGGTGCCCACAGCCGGAAGCGCACGCCCGATCCGGTGATCTGGGTGCCGAACTTCATTTCCTGTTCGCGGCGGATGGTCTTGTGGGCGGGGACGGCCATTTGGTTCATCGGGAATCCTCTTTTGCCAGCAACGTCTGAGGAGCCCAATTGGCTGATGTCACTCACCTAGATTGATCCTCCGCTTCATCGCGCGTTTCGAGCTTGACGGTCAGCACTACCGGACCCTGGCTGCCATCGCGGATCTGCACGGAAAGCTCGGTGGTTTGGGAGTCGCGAAACGCGTCGCGCACCATGTCGGACAGGGTGCGGCGAGCCATGCCCACCGCCACATCCATGTTTTCCAGTTCGAGCCCGGCATCGTCGCGGAACAGGCCGTCGCTGTCGTGAATATCGAAAAAGAAGCGCGGCATCGCGTTTCACCGTGGTTCTTTGCCGGGCAGGCCGGCATGTGTTGGGATCACGGATCAGGCTCCCGTTTGGCTTGCACTAGATATGGGTCAGCTCCTGCCGCGCTTGCGGGCTCGCCCGAGCAGCCAGGCTGCCGGAGCCGAAAAGGCGAGGCTGCTCCAGGGCAGGGGCCGGCGCTCGGCCGGCGGCTTGGGTGGTTTTTCCAGCTTCTTGCGGTCCCACGGCCAGACCCGCCCCACATGGTCGGCCATATGGGCACCGCGTTCGCCCAGCGGCTTTTCGGGGCCGGTGGTGGAGTCGCGCGCGGTCTGGTGCTCCACTTCCGAGTTGAGCTCGGCCCCGAGGATCACGAGGGTCACCGAAATCCACAGCCAGGTCAAAAGCGCGATCAGGGCCCCAAGCGAGCCGTAGGTGCGGTTGTAGTCGCTGAAATTGGTGACATACCAGGAAAAGGCGATAGAGGTCGCTCCGAGCAACACCACGGCCAGAACGGCGCCCGGGGTGATCCAGCGCCATTTGGCTTCCTCGCGGCTGGGTCCCCAGCGATAAATGGCTGCGATGCTCAGCCAGACCACCAGGAGCATCACGGCATAAGAAGCGACCCGCACCACCCATTCAAACCCGCCGGTAGTCGGCAACAGGGCAATAATGGCGGGCAGGATCACCACCGTCGCCAGCACCATGATCGCTGCCACGGCGCCACCCAGGGTGAACAACAGGGCAATCAGTTGGAGCTTGAGGAAAGGGCGGCGCTCCTGCTCGTGATAAGCAATGTTCATTGCCTCGAACATGGCCTTGACGCCAGCGCTCGCGCTCCAAAGCGCAATGGCGGTGGAGATCACAAGGGTAAAACTGAGGGTGCGGCTGCTTTCCGTGGTGAGACGCGTCAGCTGGTCCCGGATGATTTCGAGCCCGCCCGGGGGCACCAGCCCCACCAGCAGATCGACCTGGTTGGCAACATCGGTGGTGCTGTTGAACAGGCCATAGATCGCGACCACGGAGGTCAGCGTCGGCACCAGCGCCAGCAGCATGTAAAAGGTGACGCCGGCGGAGGTGAGCAGGATCCGGTCATTATTGATGGACCGGAACAGGCGGTAGAGAATGTCTTTCCAGCCTGCGGCTGGGATCTCGGTGGGCGCAGCAGCGTCTCGCCCCCGACCTTGTTGACCGGCGTAAAGCGATGACGTGTCTTGCATTCTTCCCCCCAAAGAGGAAGGCGGTTACCCGCCTTCCCTTGTTTTTCTTTCGGTCAGGTCGTCGACTCTCCGGTCGAGCCCTGGCCAGTCGAGGACTGCCCGGTCGAAGAGGTGGTAGCGGTCCCAGCCACGTTGGAAACGCCTTCCTTGGCCTGCTGGTAGATTTCGCCAGCCTTGCCGGTCGCGGTTTCATAAAGCTCGGTCGCCTTTTCGCGGCCCTGCTCATAAACCTGGCTGGCCTGCTCGCCGGCCATGGCCTTGAGCTGGTCGGCACTTTCACCCAACAGCGCGTCTTCCTGCTCGGTATGGGGCAGGGTGGCGGCAAGGGCGGCACCGGCGGCAAAAGCCAGGGCGCCGGCAACCAGGGGCTGCTCACGGAACTGGTCCATCAGCGTGTGGTTGAGCGAGCCCGCCTGGTGGCGGATCGCCGAACCGGCATGACCGGCCTGGCTGCGGATGGCACTGCCGGCATGGCCTGCCTGGCTGCGCAGCCCGCTGGCGGCACTGCCGGCATGGCTCGCACCCGAGCTCAGCGCGTCGCGGGCATCATGGAGCTTGCGACGAGCCTGGCGCCAGGTATGGGAGGCCCAGCCCGTAGCCGCATCGAGCAGATTGCCCGCTTCGTCACGGAAATGCTGCACCTGCTGGCCGCCGGCATCGGCGAAGCCCTTGAAGCGATTGCCCGCCTCATCCATGAAGTGGCCGGCGCGCTGGCCCGTCTTGTCGGTCAGGGCGCGGAACTTCTTGCCGGAATCGTCGGTGAACTCGCTGTAGTTGCGGCCAGCATCGTCGCTGACGCTGCCCAGCCGCTGCATGCTCGAGCCCGAGATCGTGGCGACGGGATAGTCTTCGTCGTCATAGAACTCTTCCTCGATATAAACGCTTTCGGTGTCGTAGTCCGTGGCGCCATAGCCGCGACGCGCATTGATGCTGTCATCCCAGGCATCGTCGCCATAGGCGCGGGTGGTCGTTGTCCGCTCCGATTTGGACGAACCGCCGGGCTTGGCCATCAGCCAGGCCAGGCTCACGCCCAGCAAGGCCACTGGCAGGGGATTGGCGGTCACGCTGCGCTGCAGCGAGCCGATGAACTCGCCACCGCCGCCTTTGGTGTAAGCCATGAACTCGTCGACCAACTGGCCGGGCGAAAGGCGATCGGCGATCTGGTCGATGCGGTTTTCGACCTGGTTGCGCTGCATGTCGATTTCGCGCTGGAGTTCGGCCGAGCTTTTGTTGTCGTCATCGTAAGCCATTAGAGTCTCTCCTTGACCACATCGGCGTCACGGCCAAGCGAAGAGGCCGTGCGCTCCATTTTGAGGTTGCTGGCCTTGAGGGCATTAAGCCCGCGGTTCACCAGCACATAAGCGATGATGCCGACCACCACGGTGACGATGATCGCCCCGATGGAAGTGGCCATGGTCTCGTCCATGCCCTGCGCCTCGAAGAACGCTGCAATCAGCGACACGAGGAACGAGAGGAACACGCCCAGCGCGCCCAGTGCCAGAACGGCACCGGCGAGGAGGAACACGACCCCGCCCATGGTCTGGGAGAACTTTTCCGAGGCCTCGGCCTTGGCCAGCTGGATTTCCTTGTGGAACAGGTTCGAGATGTCGCCGGCAAGGCCGCCGATCAGCTCGGATAGTGGCCGGCTGTCATTGACGTTAGACATTATCCTTCTCCCCATTCTGGGTGGTCGAACCACCCGTGGAACCCGAGCCGTAGCCGCTGCCCGAGCCTAGGCCCGAACCCGAAGTGCTGCCGCCGGTCGAACCATAGGAACTGCCGGTGCCGGGGGTGGAACCATAGCTGGAGCCGGTGCCCGAACCCGTGCCGCCGGTCGAGCCATAGCTGGAGCCGGTGCTGCCGGTCGAACCGGTGCTGCCGGTGGAGCCATAGCCGCTGCTGCCCGTGCCATAATCGCTCGAACCCGTGCCCGAACCGCTGCCGCCGGTGGCAAAACCGCCCGAGCTGGCATAGCTTGAGGAATTGCCGGTATAGCCGGTTTCACCCGAAGTCTGCCCGCCCGTACCGCTGCGGCGGTTGGCGGAAGCCAGCACAAAGCGGCTGGCCACAAAGCCGGCCAGGGCTGCAACGCCCAGGAAGGCCAGCGGCTGGCGGCGGCCGAAGTCCTGGGCCATGCCCACGAGGTCGTCGACATTCTTGTTCTGGACCGTTTCGGATGCGCGATTAAGGCCATTGGCCAGGTCGCGGACATAGCCCGAAATGGTGCTCTGCTGGTCGTTGTCGAGTTCATCGGCAACCCGCGTCACGGCCGAGGCAATGCCGCTGAGCTGGCCCGCGGCCATGTCCTTTTGCTCGCTGGCAAAGGAGCGGGCCTTTTCCGTCGCGGCGCCAAGCTGTTCCTGCGCCTGGCCCTTGAGGTTGCGCACTTCTTCGGCCGCGCGCTGAGCGACCGCGTCAAGTTCGCTCTTGGCGGTTTCCTTGACCGCAGCAAAATCGTGCTTGGCCTGTTCTTGAGCTGCGCTCAGGTCCTGCTTGGCCTGATCGGGGACGATCCCCGCGGCGCCGCCGGTGCTCGATGTCTGGTCTGCTGAGAATTGACTAGGATCTTGGGGGCTCATCGCTCCGACTCCTTTAGGTTCTAGAGAACGTCGCCTTGGCCGCTCCGTGGCCGACGTCAAGTGAGCACACAATGCCGCGAGCGGACGGAAGTTCCCTTAATTGTCTTGAAATTACAGTAGGTTATTGCAACATGCGCAAGCCGGCAGCCCCGCCGCGTGGGCGGCCTGCCGGCTTGATTTTAGTCCCCTGCTAGGGCTCAGGCGGCCTTGGCGTTGGCTTCGCCGGTGGCGAGCGTCGTCAGCTTCTTGTCGGTCGCTTCTTCTTCGCCCAGCGTGGTCTCGAGCAGCTTGGCCGCGTCGGTCATCCCCAGCTGCTGGGCCCAGGTGCGCAGCGTGCCGTAACGGGCCATTTCATAGTGCTCGACGGCCTGTGCCGCCGCGATCAGGCCGGCATCCAGCGCCTGCGTGCCCTTGAACTCGTCCATGATGGACTTGCCTTCCTCGATGATCCCGAGAATGGCGTCGCAGGTCTTGCCGCGCGCGGGCTTACCGAGCAATTCGAAGATCTGCTCGAGGCGTTCGATATGCACGTCGGTTTCATCGCGGTGCTGTTCGAAGCCGGCAGCAAGTTCGGGCGACTGGGCAGCCTTGGCCATCTTAGGCAGAGTTTTTACGATCTGCTTTTCGGCGTAGTAGATGTCCTTGAGCGTATCGAGAAACAAATCGTTAAGATTCTTTTCTTCAGCCATGTTGATTTCCTCGGTTAATTTGCCTTGTGGCGTTCGGGGACTCAATCGGAACGACCCCCAATTGGTTCCCCCCGAGAACACGGGTTTGCGACAACAGACCAAGGGGTATTTTTCGCCCGCCCGATGGAACCGGATGTGCGGCGGCGCCAAGGGGGCGCGCGGTGGGCAGTTGCGACGTCTCAGGCCGGCGCCGCTGCGTCACCCAGGGCACAATGGGTCGGGCTTTGGCTCCAATCGATTTCCACCGTGGAATGGGCAATGCCATAGGCTTCCAACAGCGCCGCCTTGGTGGCGCGGGTAACGGCAGCCGGGTCGGCTCCGGGAGCAAGGGCGATTTCCAGCGTCGCCAAGGGCTTGCTGGAGGTGATGGACCAGACATGGATATGCCGCACCGCCCCCAGCCCCGGCACGGTCTTGGTCAGAAACGGGCCGATCTCCTCCACCACCACATTGCCGGGCGCTCCTTCCATCAGGATCTGCAGCGAATTGCGCAGCAAGCTCCAGGCGCTGCGCAGGATCAGCAGCGAAACAAGGGAGGACAGGATCGGATCGATCGGCATCCAGCCCGTAAGCCAGATCGCGATGGCAGCAACGATCGCCGCGGCAGAACCCAGCATGTCACCCAGCACATGGAGCGCGGCGCCCCGAATATTGACGTGATCCTTATCCCCGCCCTGGAGCGTGCGGAAAACGAGGAGGTTCACCCCCAGCCCGAGGATCGCCACCACCAGCATCGGCCCCGCCAGCACCGGCTGGGGCGACATCACCCGCTGCACCGCCTCAAACAGGATCCAGCCAGCCAGGGCAAACAGGGTTAGTGCATTGACCAGCCCGGCGACCACTTCGAGCCGCATGAAGCCAAAGGTGTGCGTGGCGTCGGAAGCGCGCCGCCCAAAACGGAACGCGGCCCAGGCCAGCAGCAGGGCCGCCGCATCGGTCAGCATGTGGCCGGCGTCGGCGATCAGCGCCAGCGAGCCCGACAGCCATCCTGCCACCACTTCCACCAGCATGAAGCCAGCCGTCAGCGCAAAGCCGATCAGCACCACGCGTTCATTATTGGCCCCGACCTTAGGGGCGTGGCTGTGCCCGCCACGATCATGGCGATGGCCATGATCGTCGTGCCCATGGCTGTGGGAGGCGTGATCATGATCGTGGTGATCGTGGACATGCCCGGCCACAGTTGCGCCCGCACCGGCCGCCGCCCTGGCATCCCCCTCATGGCCATCTGCGTTCATCCACGTCACCTCATCCTCTATCATATGAATAGCTGTTCATATGTCGGATGCAAGACTCACACGCTGCTGTGATCAAGACCCGGCGTCTCCGCCTTGTTCCTCGCCAACATGCTCGATCATATCGGTCAGCATATGGGCGATGTGATCGTCTTCTGCCTCGTAGAACACCTGCTTGTTACGCCGCGTGCCGCGCACGAGGCGCGCCGAGCGCAGCAAGCGCAGATGGTGACTGACGAGAGAAGGCGACACGCCGAGCGTGTGGGCAATGTCCCCGACGGCGATCGGGCCCGCCAGGCAAGCCAGCATTACCCGCAACCGCGTCGGATCGCCCAGGAGACGATAGGTTTCGGCGATGAGGGTGATCTGGCTGTCGTTCGGGGTGATCATGCAACCTCTTGAGGACTCGGGCAGAGCTAAGGCTGTTCTGTGCAGCTTGCCAAGGCCAAAACCGACCCTGGCCCGGCAGGGACGGGCTCAGATGCCCATCCTAGCGGTAACCGGCGGCCTGCAACTCGAACAGTTCGGCATAGCGCCCGCCTAGCGCCACCAGATCCTCGTGCGAGCCGGATTCCAGGATCGCCCCGTTTTCCAGCACGAGGATACGGTCGGCCATGCGCACGGTTGAAAACCGATGCGAGATGATCACCGCGGTTTTGCCGGCGGCAAGGCTCTTGAAGCGCGCAAACACCTCGGCTTCCGCCTTGGCATCGAGCGCGGCGGTGGGTTCATCGAGAATGATGAGTTCGGCATCGCGCATATAGGCGCGGGCAATGGCGATCTTTTGCCATTCCCCGCCAGACAGGTCGCGGCCCTTGTTGAACAGGCGCCCCAGCGGCTGCTCATAGCCAAGGGGCAGCTTGGCGATCACCCCATCGGCGAGGCTTTGCTCGGCCGCGGCCTTGATCCGGTCCATGTCGTCTTGCAACTCGATGCGCCCCACGCCGATATTTTCGCGCGCGGTAAGGCTATAGCGGATGAAGTCCTGGAAGATCACCCCGATATGGGCGTGGATATCTTCGATCAGCATGTCACGCAGATCCACGCCATCGACGGTGATCCGCCCTTCATCGGGGTCGTAGAGCCGGGTCATCAGCTTGACGATCGTGGTCTTGCCCGCGCCGTTTTCGCCCACCAGCGCCAAGGTTTCCCCGGCGGCAAGGGTAAAGCTCAGATTGCGGATCGCCCAGGTATCCGTATCGGGATAGCGGAACCCGACATTCTCGAACTCCACGCCCCGCCGGATCGGCTGGGGAAAGGGTTTGGGATGGGCTGGCGGCACGATGGTGGGCTCGATCTCGAAAAACGAGAACAGATCGTCGAGATAAAGCGACTGGCCGGCAATGCTGGTGAAGCCCAGCAGGATGCGCTGGAACAAGCCATTGAGGCGCAGGAACGAGCCCGAGAGAAAGGCGAGATCGCCGATGGAAAAAGCCCCGGTGATGGTGCGCCAAACGATATAGCCATAGGCGCCGTAATAGGTGAGGGTGGCGATGGCGGCGAACAACGCACCCCAGCCCGCCCGCTGGATGGCGATGCGCCGGTTCTCGACAAAGATGGTCTGCGCGAGGGTGCGGAACCGGTTGATCAGGAAGCCGCCCAAGCCAAACAGCTTGATCTCCTTGGCAGTTTCGGCGCTGGCCCCGACATGGCGGATATATTCCAGCTCGCGCCGCTCGGGAGTGCGCCCGCGCGAGAGGTAATAGGCGAGGGTATTGAACCGCGTTTCGCCCCAGATCGCCGGCACAAAGGACAGGGGCAGCAGCGCAATAAGCCAGGGCGCATACATAAACAGGCCTGCGCCCAGCGTGATGACGGTGATGATATCCTGGGCCTGCCCGAAGATCTGGCTCAGGAGCGCATTGCGGCCCGCGGCCTGCCGCCGTGCTCGCTCCAGCCGGTCCTGGTATTCCGCCGATTCAAAGTGGCGCAGATCGAGCCTGGCGGCATGGGCCATCAACTCGACGCTGACCGTATTGGAGTGCAATTCTCCCAGCACCGAATCCGCCAGGCCGGTCAGGCGCGACAGCAGGTCCGAGCCGATCACCAGCCCCAATTCGATCAGCAGCAGCACCGCGATCGTGTTGAGCGACCCGCTCGCCCACCATTCCGCCAGGGTTGAGCCAGGCGCTGGCGAGCCGGAAAGCCGCACCACTTCATCGATGATCAGCTTGCCCACATAAAGCATGGCGACCGGCTGCACCGCCGCCACTAGCCGCAATCCAATGCTTGCAGCGGTGAGGAACCGGCTGGTCCGCCAGATCTGCGCCAGGAGCCGCCCGAGATGGCGCAGATTGCGCATGCGTTCGCGAAAGCTGGCGGCTTCCTCGGGAACCGGTGGTAGACGGCGGGAAGCAAATTGGCTCATGGCTTCAGCCTAGCGCGAAGGGGACCGCACGAGCAGCGCAGGTCAGCAGTGCTGGCTTGTTTCATCGCCCCCACTGGGCGCACAATAAGGCCGATCTCAGCCATGGTCAGGATAAGCCTGCAGGGAGGATGGGATGCTCAAGCAGAAAGACTCTTCGGCGATTGTTGCAGTCAGCGATATCGCGCGGGCGCAGCATTTCTATGGCACCATTTTGGGGCTGGAGCTCGAAGGGGGTGACGACGATGTGCTGACCTTTCGTACCGGCGGCACCCGGCTTGTCGTCTACCGCTCCGATTATGCCGGCACCAACCAGGCCAATGCCGTGGTCTGGGGCGTCGGCGACGAGCTTGAGGCGATTACCGCCGATCTTGCTGCCAAAGGTGTGGTGTTCGAACATTATCCGGGCATGGAGCTGCGGGGCGACATCCACCATGCCGGCGATTTCGGCATGGTCTGGTTCAAGGACCCCGACGGCAATATCCTGCACCTCAACACTATGTAGCGGTGCAGCCCCTAGGGCAGCTCGCGCAGGAACCGCGCCAGATCGTCGGTGATATGGTGCACATGCGCGCCGGCGCCACGACCGAGTTCCCAGGCTTCCACCTGGTCATGCACGAAGTCCTCGCCGGCCACCACATGCACGGTGGACATCCCCAGCTCATGGGGCGCCAGCAAATTCTTTTCGAGATCGTCGAACATCACCGCCCGGTTGGGATCGATGTCGTGGGCCTTGAGAAAACCCTCATAGGCCTGCCGGTGCGGCTTGGGCACGAAGGTCATGGCGCGGATGTCGTGCACATGCTCGAACAAATCCCCGCCACCCAGTTGGCGCAGCACCGAGCGGGCATGGCTGACATCGCCATTGGTCAGAATGAACTTGCGCCCGGGCAGGGCGCGAATGGCCTCCACCAGTTCGGGATGGGGGGCGACGGGCGAATAATCGATCGCGTGCACAGTATCGAGGAAATGGTCGGGGTCGACCTTGTGGCCATGCATCAGCCCGTTCAGCGTCGTGCCGAAATCGCGGTAATAGGTTTTCTGCAATGCCCGCGCCGCCTCGAAGTCTAGGCGCGTCAGGTCCATCACGTAATTGGTGATGCGGATATCGATTTGCGCAAACAAATTACAGGTGCGCGGATAAAGGGTGTTGTCGAGATCAAACACCCAATCCTGCACATGCGATAGGCTTGCAATCCGCGGCGGCAAAAGCTCGTTCATAAGCCGTTCATAACACGTTCATCTAAATGAATTCACCACTATCGGGGGAAGAAAAAGGCCGGCGAACCGGCCTTTTTGGCACCTTGGGCTTACTCGTTGGCGGTAACCGCCAGCCCCAGCATCGACAGCAATCCCGCGGGGTTTGCCGCTGCAGCCGTCAACACAAGGAGGGTCGTCGGGCTCGCCGGTTGAACAGCAATTTCAAGGCTCTGCGGGTCATCAAGGAACGCAGAAACCGGCCCGGTCACGAGATCGGCCAGCGCCGGAACGCCGGTACCCGCCAGCATCTGCGGCAGGCTGGCCTTGAGGCCTTCAACCAGCTCAGCCCGCTCAACTCCTTGTTTTGCCGAATACAAATCGAGCGCCTTGTCGGCCAGCGATGCGTCGTCATAAGCGATCGAGGCGCCGACCAGGGTCACGCCCTGCAGCAACTCCATGCCCATCATCATCTGGGCGGCCTGGGCTTCCTTGCTCTCGGGATCATAGCCCTGCGCCTCGGTCGCGGCCTGCGCCTTGCCGAGCTTGTCCATCAGCGCCGGCGTGACGCCGAGCAGGTCGAACCGGAGGTCGAGCGCGCCCACATCGTTGAAATCAAACAGGAACTTATCCACCACCAGATGCCCGTCGGCCATGGCCCAGCTCATGGACTGGCTGACATCGCCCTGCACCTGCGTCAGCCCCAGGGCCTCAATGTCAGCGGCGGCTTCGGGGTCGTCGTCCTTCATGGTCGACAGGTCCAGAACAATGTCATTGATCGCCAGCGTCGAGGTCAAATCCACCAGTGGCCCGGTCCCAGGCTCGGGATTGAAGGTCGAAACCGCTTCCATGGAGGCGACACTCGCCACCCGCGCGCCATCACGGGTCACCGTCATCGGCCCCGTCTTGATCGCTCGCACCAGCTGCAACACGGCATCGGCCGAGATCGTCTCGCCGGCCGGCAGGTAGAAGCCCTCGAGCCGCACATCCTTGAGGGTGAGGTGCCCCACCGGATCGGTGGCAAAGTCGGTGTCGATATCTGGAACCGTAACCGTTTCAGCCATATAGGCGCCGTCGGCCAGCTCGGTAACGCCGCTAAATGTAATGTCGGTCGTCACGGTGTAGGGCGCCGGCTCGCCGGCCGTCCCGCCAACGCCGATGCGAACAGCCTTGGCCACGATGGTGTCGCCTTCAAGCGTTGCCTCGCCAAAGCTCAGCTCATAGCCAAGCGGCTCGTAAATGGCCTCCACCCGATCAACAAAGCTCTGCGCATCCAAGGCCATGGCGGGCTGGAGCATGGCCAGGGTGGCCATCCCGGCCAGGGCAAAAAGGTGCTTGTTTCTGGTCGGCGTCATGGCGGCTCCGCTTTTTGGAGTGGGGTGAAGGGTGACTATGCTGGCTGTTGGTGGCAACAGCATGACGCCCCGGAGCGCCTGCTGGTTCCGCCGATCTCAGGTTCCAAGGAAAAGTTTATAGGCCGGGTTGCCCGTTTCTTCCCAGAACGGAAAGCCGATGGCGTTCAGATGGGCTTCAAAGGCAGCCCGGGTTTCGGGCGGCACCTGGATGCCCACCAGCACGCGCCCATAATCGGCACCGTGGTTGCGGTAGTGGAACAGCGAAATGTTCCAGGCTTCAGTCAGCCCCTCAAGGAAGCGCAGCAAGGCGCCGGGGCGTTCGGGAAACTGGAAGCGGTAGATCACCTCGTCGGCCAGATTGGCGACGCGCCCGCCGACCATATGGCGCACATGCAGCTTGGCGACCTCGTTGTCGGTCATGTCGATGACCGAGAGGCCCGCATTGGCGAGGAGCGAGAGTATCTCGGCCTTTTCCGCGTCGCCACGGCTGAGCTTGACGCCCACAAAGATGCGCGCGGCTTCGCCATGGGCATAGCGGTAGTTAAATTCGGTGATGGAGCGCTGGCCGATCAGCCGGATGAAATCGCGATAGCTGCCGGGACGCTCGGGAATGGTGACGGCCAGGAGCGCTTCGGCGCGCTCGCCGATCTCGGCACGTTCGGCCACATAGCGCAGGCGGTCGAAATTGACATTGGCGCCCGAATTGATGGCGATGAGCGGGCCCTTGGGGGCGGTGCCCAGCTCGACCTGGCGCCGCAAGCCGGCCAGCGCCAGGGCGCCGGCGGGCTCGGCAATGGCGCGGGTATCATCGAAAATATCCTTGATCGCAGCGCAGATCTCGTCGGCCGAGACCAGCACGATGTCGTCGAGCAGCTCGCGGCAGAGCCGGAAGGTCTCGTCGCCCACTTGGCGCACAGCAACGCCGTCGGCAAACAGCCCCACCTCGTCGAGCGGCACGGGATGGCCAGCGGCAATGGCCGCCTTCATGCTGGCAGCTTCCTCCGGTTCGACCCCGATGACGCGGATATCGGGGCGCAGGAACTTGACGATGGCGGCAATGCCGGCTGCCAGCCCGCCCCCGCCGATTGGGACATAGATGGCGCCGATCGAGCCGGGCTGCTGGCGCATGAGTTCGAGCCCGATCGTGCCCTGCCCGGCGATCACATCGGGATCGTCGAACGGGTGCACGACGACATAGCCATGGGTTGCGGCCAGCTCGGCGGCATGGGCACGCGCGGCATCGAACCCGTCGCCATGCAGCACCACTTCGCCGCCCAGACGGCGCACCGCGCCGATCTTGATGGTAGGGGTGGTGGTGGGCATCACTACAATGGCGCGGATGCCGAGCCGCGTGGCAGACATCGCAACGCCCTGGGCATGGTTGCCCGCCGAGGCGCAGATGACGCCGCGCACGCGCTCGGCGGCGGTGAGCTGGGCGATGCGGTTATGAGCGCCGCGGATCTTGAAGGAAAACACCGGCTGCAGGTCTTCGCGCTTGAGCAGCACATCGGCCCCCAAGCGCGCCGACAGCAGCGGCAAGCGCTCGAGCGGGGTTTCCTGGGCAACTTCATAAACCGCGGAGGTCAAGATCCGGCGGACATAATCCTGCATGGTGCGCTCCGCTAACGATGGCAATGGGGAACTCGACCTCGCCAGCAGCGATGTCAACAGCCGATCAGTGCATGGCTGAAAATCATCGCGGTCCCAATCAAATGATTGATTGGCGCTTTCAGGTGCGCTAGGACCCCGCTCCCCAGAGTTGAGCGCGATGTCCAGCGAACCCCTTCCCAAACGTTGCAGCGGCGATGACCGTCGGCGCGCCGTAGCGCTGGCGGCGCGCGCAATCATTGTTGAGCGCGGGCTGGGGGGCCTGCGTACGCGCGACATTGCCGCTCGCGTGGGTATCAACATCGCGACCCTGCACTATCACGTGCCCAGCAAGGAAGCCCTTGTTGCCCTCGTCGCCGAGAGCTTGCGAGCCGACTTCCGGGCCCAGGCCGAACGCCGGCCCCGTACCGGCAAGAGTGCCCTGGAGCAGCTGCGCCTGGAATTCGACGACTTCCGCGAAACGGTGGAAGAAACGCCCGAACTTATCATCGTGCTGACCGAAATGATGGAGCGCGCCCGGCGCGATCAAGCGATCGCTGCGATCATGGCGCCCATCCACGACTTCTGGCGTAGCCAGTTCGCCGAGATCTTCGAGCTCGGCATCGCCGATAGCTCGTTCCGCGCCGACCTCGACCCGCTGGCTGCTGCCCTCATCACCACCGGCACCCTTGCCGATTACTGGCGTTTATGGACGCCGCTTCGCACCCCGCTCGAGCACATCTTTGCCGAGCTTGAGCGCGCCTTTGGCGCTCCCACCACTGTCCAAGGAAAGCAAGATCATGTCCACAGCTAATCCCGCGTCGGCGGCCATGCCCGACACGGCCGATCCCCGGCGCTGGCCAGCGCTGTTCGTGCTGTTGATCGCCAACTTCATGAATCTGATCGATGTGACCATCGTCAATGTGGCCCTGCCCAGCATGCGCGAGGGGCTGGGGGCGACCGACAGCCAGATCGAATGGGTGGTTGCCGCCTTTGTGCTGGCTTTCGCCCTAGGCCTGCTGCCGTTCGGGCGGCTGGGCGACATTGTGGGCCGCACCCACATGTTCCTGTGGGGCGTCGGCGCCTTTACTGCCGCTTCAGCGCTTTGCGGCATGGCGCCTAATATCGAATTCCTGATCATCGCCCGCGTGATCCAGGGTCTTGCCGGCGCCATGATGACGCCGCAGGTGCTGGCCATCGCGACGGTGACCTTTCCGCCCCATGAACGAGGACAGGCCTTTTCCCTATTCGGCTTGTCGGCGGGCCTCGCTTCGGTGTGCGGACCCATCCTGGGTGGCTTGCTGATTTCCGCCAATCTGTTCGGTCTGGAATGGCAGCCGATTTTTCTCGTCAACATCCCGGTGGGCATTGCCGCCATTGTTGCAGGCTATCTGCTGATCCCCCGATTGCCAGGCCATGCCGGGCTCAAGAATGACTATGTCGGCATCGTGCTGTTCGGCGCCAGCATCGTGCTGCTGGTGTTTCCCATCATCGAAGGACGTGCCTATGGCTGGCCGGCCTGGTGCTTTGCGATGATTGTGGCTGGGGTGGTCGGGCTCGTCCTCTTTACGCTTTGGACGCGTAACCGGGCGCGCCTCGGCGAGCCACAGCTGCTCAACTTCGACCTCATCACCAACAAGGACTTCATGTTTGGTGCCTTGGTGATCACCGTCTTTGCGTCGGGGATTCCGGGCATGTTCATGGTGATTTCGCTGCTGCTGCAATCGGGCTTCGGTTTTACCCCGCTGCAATCGGGGCTGACCAATACGCCCTTTTCGGTGGGCGTGCTGCTGGCCTCGTTTATTGCCGGGCGGCTGGGTTCGCGCCAGCTGCGCAGCCGGCTCGCCGCCTCGGGCATCCTGCTGTCCTCGGGGATCTTGTGGCTCCACTTCATCATTGCGGCCGCCCGCGACAGCATCGATCAATGGAGCTTCCTCGCCCCACTGCTGATTGCGGGCATCGGGCTGGGCCTGGGCTTTTCGTCCCTCTTCCAGCTGGTGCTGCGCTATGTGCCGCCGCGCGATGCGGGGGCCGGATCGGGGGCGCTGCAGGCCTTTCAGCAAGTGGGTGGTGCCTTGGGCATTGCGCTGGTGGGCGAGATGTTCTTTGGCCGGCTGGGGAGCGAACTGGCCGCCGGCAACATGCCCCAGATCGCCTTTGCCGATGCGGCGAGCTTTGCCCTTTGGTACCAGGTGGCCAGTTTCCTCCTCGTGCTGCTGGCGGTGCCGCTGTTCAAGCGTGGCGGCGGGCAGGGGCAGGGCGCTCCAGCCCCGCAAGTGGTGGTGGAACACTAAAAAAAGGCCGCCCCTCGGGGCGGCCTTCGTGTTTTGGGCAGTGACAACGGCCCGGCTTAGCGCACGATCAGCGTGCCGGCCCCATGCTCGGTGAAGAGTTCGACCAGTACCACATGCGGGGTCTTGCCGTTGAGGATCACCACGCCCTCAACGCCATTGTCGAGCGCTTCGAGGCAGGTTTCGACCTTGGGGATCATGCCGCCCGAAATGGTGCCATCGGCGATCAGCGCCTTGGCTTCGCGCACCGACAGTTCCGGGATCAGCTTGCCATTGGCGTCGAGCACCCCCGGCACGTCGGTCAGGAACAGGAGGCGCTTGGCGCCGAGCGAGCCGGCAATGGCCCCGGCAAAGGTGTCTGCATTGATGTTGTAGGTCATGCCATCGCGCCCGGGAGCGACCGGCGCGATCACCGGGATCATCTCGGAGCGGGCGAGGAGGTCAAGGAGGGTGCGGTCCACTTCCACCGGCTCACCGACAAAACCCAGATCGAGCACGCGCTCGATATGGGACCCGGGATCGCGCACCTTTTTTTCGGCCTTGCGGGCAAAGACCATGTTGCCGTCCTTGCCGCAGAGGCCAATCGCCCATTCGCCTTCGGCATTGATGAGGGCAACGATTTCCTTGTTGATGGAGCCGGCCAGCACCATTTCCACGACGTCCATGGTGCGCTGGTCGGTGACGCGCAGGCCACCTTCGAACTTGGATTCGATGCCGAGATTTTTGAGCATGGACGCAATCTGCGGCCCGCCCCCATGCACCACGATCGGATTGACCTTGGATTGCTTGAGCAGCGCGATGTCGCGCGCGAAGGCCTGGCCGAGGGCCTGGTCGCCCATGGCATGGCCACCATACTTGACCACGACGGTCTTGCCTTCATAGCGCTGCATATAGGGCAGCGCCTGAGCCAGGATCCCCGCATCATGGGAGAACCGGTCGACTGTGTTGTTTTCCTGCGTCATGGACAGACCATTTCTCCCCAAAGCGGGCCAAAAGACGGTTGAGGGTCTAGAGCATGACGCGGCAAAGGAAAAGACGCTATCGGCCATTTGCCAACGCCTCGATGCGCTGAGCCCTTGCGGATTTGCCGCCGCCCGCTACAACACAGGTTATGCAGACACCGAGCCCCGAGATCGCCGAGCTGATTTCCCGCTGTGCCTTGCGCGATCGCGCGGCGTTCCGCAGCCTTTACGAGCGCACCAGCGCGAAACTATTCGGCGTCGTGCTGCGTATCTTGAAGGACCGCTCGGAAGCCGAAGAGGCTATCCAGGAGGTGTATGTAAAGATTTGGCAGCGCGCCGATCGCTATGTTCCTGGCCATACCAGCCCGATCAGCTGGCTCGTGGCCGTGGCGCGCAACCATTCGCTCGATATTTTGCGAGCCCGCCGCCCTGTTGCCGACGACATCGACACGGCGCTCGATATTGCGGACGACGCACCCAACCCCGAGCAGGCGACCGCGGATCGCCAGGTCCGCGGGCAGATCGATAGTTGCCTGCAAACCCTCGAGCCCGACCGGGCCGAAGCGGTTCGCGGCGCCTATCTGGATGGCTTTAGCTATGAGGAGCTGGCCCAGCGGCACAGCATCCCGTTGAACACGATGCGAACCTGGCTGCGGCGCAGTTTGCTCAGATTAAGAGAGTGTCTTTCGGCATGAGCATGGGTGATCAGAGCGGCGGAGATGCCAGCGGGCGACGCGCGCTTGTTGCCGAATATGTGCTCGGGCTGCTCGGGCCGGATGAGCATCGTCGCATGGCAGAGATGATCGCCGATGATCGGACACTGCAGGAAGAAGAGCACTTCTGGACCTCCAGCTTCGCCGCTCTGGATGCCGAGTTCGCCGAAGCGCCGGTGCCGGCGCGATTGCTGGCGCGGATCGAGGGGCGCCTGTTCGGCCAGCCAGAGCCAGCCCGGGGCTGGGGCAGTTTCTGGGATAGTCTGGCGTTCTGGCGCGCTGTGGCGGCCGGAGCGGCGGCGATCGCCGTGTTCGCCATCGGCGCGAACCTGCTGCGCCCCGAACTCAGCGCCGAGGCGCTGACGACCCAATTGGTGGCGGCGCTCGAGGCCGAAGGCAGCGATGTTCGCTTCCTTGCCTTTTACGACGGCGCGGGAACGTTGCGGTTGACTGCTCTTTCCGGGGCAACCGCGGCCGACCAGGACCTCGAACTCTGGGCCATCGAGGATGACAGCGTGATCTCCATGGGCGTTGTGCCCATTGGCGAGGCGATCGAGGTCAAGGTTTCTCCCGAAATCCTCGAGCATTGGGGCGAAGGCTCGAGCCTGGCGCTGACGCTAGAGCCCAAGGGTGGCTCGCCCACCGGGGTGGCCACCGGCCCGATCGTGGCGCAGGGCCAGGTCACTCGCATCTAGCAGAGGCCTCTGCTTAGCTCGGGTGGTTCAAGGGCGCGACCTGGTTCGCGCCCTTTTCTACGTCGTCTCTCAAGCAATACGCGCTGCCGGCGTACGAACCCGAGCGGCAAAAAGTTTCAGCGCTTTTCTCGGTTTCGGTGCTGAAATCGCCGAAACTGCCCACGGCAGGCCTCCGTACCTTCCCATGTCCGAGCCAATAACGGGCAAACAATCACGAGGAAGGAACTCTACAATGAAGCTCTCCACACTTGCTGTTACCGCCATGCTCTCGGTTACCGCCTTTGGCGGCGTCGCCTTTGGCGGCGTCGCCTTTGCCCAGGATAATCCTGAGGTCGGCGGCGCAGCCATGTCTGCCGACAAGAACATCGTCGAGAACGCCAGCAATTCAGCTGATCACACCACCCTGGTTGCTGCCGTAAAGGCCGCCGGCCTCGTGGATACGCTTTCGGGCGAGGGCCCGTTCACCGTTCTGGCCCCGACCAACGAAGCCTTCGAGGCGCTGCCTGAAGGGACTGTCGAAAACCTGCTCAAGCCCGAAAACAAGGAAATGCTCGCGACCATCCTTGCCTGCCACGTGATCCCGGCTAAGGCGCTGTCCACTGACATCGTCTCCATGGTCGAGGAAGATGGCGGCGAGCACGAAGTCGAGACCGTTGGCGGTTGCACGCTGACCCTCGCTGCAGCTGATGGCGGCGTGACCGTTACCGACGAAAACGGCACCGTCGCCAATGTCACCATTGCCGATGTGATCCAGTCCAATGGCGTGATCCACGTGATCGACGCCGTGCTGACGCCCAAGTCGGACATGTAATCAGCGAGGGGCGGCCGCACCCGCCCTAAGCTGAGGGGGTTCGCCTTCGGGCGGACCCTCACCAAATCTTGTGATGCGCAGCCTTCAAGCGCTACCTAGACTGCACCATCAGCGCCGCCGCACAGGCGGTTCTGGTTTTTTGAGGAGCATGCCGTGGCCGTTTCCCGTCGAACCATTTTGCTTGGTGGCAGTGCTGTTGCAGCCCTCGGCGCCTTCTCGATGCTGCGCCCCGCCAACAGCAGCGCCGCTGAAGGCGATTTTCCGTTCAAGCTCACCGACGCCGAATGGCAGGCCAAGCTCGAGCCCGCCGCCTATGATGTGCTGCGCCACGAAGGCACCGAGCGCGCTTTCACCTCCCCGCTCAATGACGAGCATCGCACCGGAATTTTCCACTGCGCCGGTTGCGACGAGGCCTTGTTCGACTCCGCCACCAAGTTCGATAGCGGCACCGGCTGGCCCAGCTTTTACACCTTCATCGAAGGGGGTGTCGGCACTTCAGTGGATGCTTCTTTGTTCATGACCCGAACCGAGGTGCACTGCGCCAATTGTGGCGGCCACCAGGGCCATGTGTTCGAGGATGGTCCCGCCCCGACCGGCTTGCGCTATTGCATCAATGGGGTTGCGATGCGGTTTGTCCCCGCCACGGCGTAGCTCGGTCTTGCAGGGGCAACTGCTTGTCCGATAAGGATCGACGGTCCATCCGATCGGCATCCTCATGAAACTCACAATCCTGCAGACCGGCGAAGTCCCCGACGAACTGCGTTCGCGCTTCGGGCCTTATTCATCGATGTTCCGGCGCATGTTCGAGGAAGCCGGCGCCGATTTTAGCTATGATGTGGTGCCTGTGGGAGCAGGTGCCGCTCCGCCCGACCTCGATAGGGTGGAAGCCATCCTGATTACCGGCTCATCGGCCGGGGTGTATGACGATCTGCCCTGGCTCGATCCGCTGCGCGACTTCATCCGCCGGGCCTATGCGCGGAGCACACCCATGGTCGGGGTCTGCTTTGGTCACCAGATCATGGCCGATGCACTGCGCGGCACGGTGCGCAAATCCGAGAAAGGCTGGGGTATCGGGCGTCACCGCTATGATGTTGTGGCCAAACCCGCCTTCATGGGCGCGGCGCCAGCAAGCTTTGCGATCAGCTGTTCGCACCAGGATCAGGTGATCACGGCCCCCGCCGAAGCCCAGATCCTGCTCGCGTCAGCTTTCACGCCCAATGCCGGCCTGATCTACCGCAACGGGGCCGCGCTTAGCCTGCAGCCTCATCCCGAATTCACCGACGACTACGCTTTGGCTTTGGCTGAACTGCGTCAGGGCGTTGCGGCCGACAATGTCGTTGCGGCCGCGCGTGCATCCTTCACGACGCCATCGGACAGCCGGGCAGTGGCGGGCTATATCGCGAGCTTCCTTGCCAGCCGCTGAGCGGGGGCTCAGCTCTCGAGCAGCATGGCGATTTCGGTGCGCAGTTCGCGCAAGCCATCGCCTTTGGCGCTGGAAGTGAGGATCACCTGCGGGTGAGCCGCCGGGCGCTTGGCGATCGCCGCCTGGGTCGCCGCGATGACCTTTTTGAGCTCTTCCGCCGAAGGCTTGTCGGCTTTGGTGAGGATGATCTGGTAGCTGACGGCCGACTTGTCGAGCTCGTTCATCACCGTCAGGTCATTGTCCTTGGGGCCGTGGCGGCCATCAACCAGCACATAAACCCGGCGCAGCGTCGCCCGCCCGGTCAGATACTGGTGAATGAGCTTGGTCCAGGCGCGCACCTTGTCTTCGGGCGCCTTGGCGTAGCCATAGCCCGGCATATCAACGATGCGCAACTCGGCGCTGGTGCTCTCAAAGATGTTGAGCTCCTGCGTCCGTCCGGGCGTGTTGGACGTGCGGGCGAGCCCCGAAGTGCCGCAAAGGGCATTGATCAGCGAGGATTTGCCCACATTCGACCGCCCGGCAAAGGCGATCTCGACCTTGTCCATGGGCGGCAGGTCGGCGATGCGTACGCAGCCTTTCACGAACACAAAGGGGCGCGCGAAGAGCAGGCGTCCTTTTTCGATGATGTCGGGCGAATAGTCTGGTGCGCTCATGGGGTCTCGTCATTCAAAAGGCAGAGCCCGCCGGTGTGGCTCCGGCGGGCTCTAGCATGGATAGTGGTGTTTGGCGATTACGCCTTGGGCGGCTCGGCGGCCTTGGGCTTGCGCTTGAAGCTGTCGAGGATGTTACCTAGGAGGTTCACCTCGGCGCCGTGCCGCTTCATGATGAACCACTGCTGCGTGATCGAGAGCGTATTATTCCAGGCCCAGTAGATCACGAGACCTGCGGGGAAGGTGCCGAGCATGAAGGTGAAGATCACTGGCATCCAGTTGAAGATCATCGCCTGAGTCGGATCTGGCGGCGGCGGATTGAGCTTCATCTGCACCCACATTGTGATGCCCATGATCACGGGCCATACGCCGAGATGCAGGAAGCCACCGATCAGGGGCAGGGCGGTCGGATCCCAGGGGATCAGGCCGAACAGGGTGAAGATATTGGTGGGATCGGGCGCAGCCAGATCGCGGATCCAGCCAAAGAATGGCGCATGCCGCATTTCAAGGCTAATGAAGATAACGGTGTAAAGGGCGAAGAACACCGGGATCTGGATCAGGATCGGCCAGCATCCAGACAGCGGATTGATCTTTTCCTTCTTGTAGAGCTCCATCATCGCCTGTTGCTGGGCGGGACGGTCGTCCTTGAGGCGCTCCTGGATGGCTTTCATCTCTGGCTGCACGCGTCGCATTGCCGCCATGGAGGCATAGGAACGGCTCGCCAGCGGAAAGAAGATCGCCTTGACGATCACGGTCACCGCGAGGACCGCGAGGCCGAAATTGCCCAGAACACCATGCAGGAAGGTCAGCAGGTGGAACATGGGTTTGGTGATGAAGTGCAGCCAGCCCCAGTCGATCAACAGCTCCAGCCGGTCAAAGCCATATTGCTGCTCGTAGGAGGCAATAACGGCTTCTTCCTTGGCGCCGGCAAAGACATAGGTCTCGTGCGTGGCGCTGCCGCCTGGTGGCACTACAACCGGCGTCGTTTCCACGAAACTGGTCTGGTAATCGTCATAGCCGGCATTGTTCTTCCAGGAGAACAGCGCGTTGATGCTGGCCTGCGGGTTGGTCAGCACGGCGGTTGCCCAATACTTGTCCGAAAAGCCGAGCCAGCCCTGCGTGTTGTCGATCTGGCGGCGCTGATCCTTCTGCAGATCGCTATATTTCAGCGAAACGAGATTGTTCGAGCCAAGGACGCCGTGCGGGCCTTCATGCTGGATGAAGAAGTTCTGCACCTTGGGCGTTCCATACCGAACAACCCGCGAATAGGGGAACAGCGACACCTGGGTGGGGCTGAGATTTTCCACGTTCTGGGTGACGGTGAACAGGTAATGCTCGTCCACCGCAAAGGTGCGCCGGAAAATAAGGCCCGCCCCATTGTCAAAGCGCAGCGTGACCGGCGTTTCGGGCGTCAGAACGGTATTGTCGCCTTCGAGCGTCCATACGCTTTGCGCGGTGGGCAGCGGGACATTGGCGCCGCCAGCGGCCACCCAGCCTTGCTCGATGAAGTAAGCATTGGGCGCGCCGGCCGGAGTCAGCAGCGTGATGATGGGTGAATCCGGCTCAACCGTTTCACGATATTGCTTGAGTTCGAGATCGTCGATCCGCGCGCCGGTCAGGTTGATCGAGCCGAGCAGGTCAGGCGTGTCGATCGTGATGCGCTGCGTTGCCGCGACGGCGGTTTCGCGATCGGGATAAGAAGGGTTGCCATCCGCACCAATGGCGCCAGGTGCAACTGATGTGCCCGCTTCGGTGGTCGCGGGTGTCGCGAGCGCCGCTTCGCTCTGGGCCTGTTCCGCCGCGATCTGCGCCTGCTGCTGGGCGCGCTCCAGCTGCGGCCCTGCCACAAAGAACTGCCAGCCGAACAGCACCACCATGCTCAAGATGATGGCGATGATCACGTTGCGGTTGTCTGTCATGGTCGGGGATTCCGGTGGCCACTGCGGCCCGAAGGGTTGCGCTGGTCTGGTGAGCGCTCCTGGTGCACCCGCCCAATGGCGATGCCGAGGTCCTTGACCAGCTTAATGAAAGGCTCGCTGAGCGCTTCGGGCCTGCCGACCATTACATAATCATGGCCGGGCCGAAAAAAAGGCGCGCATTCGGTCGCAGCCGCACGAAGCCTGCGCTTGATGCGGTTGCGCTGGGGCGAGTTGCCCGTTTTTTTGGTAACTGTAAAGCCGATGCCCGCATCCGGATCCGCCGCGGCAATGGCCTGCAGCGAAAAGGCGGAACGCCCGGCGCGATTGCCCCGGGCGGCCCGCAAAAACTGCGAACGCTTACGCAGCCGACGCAAGGAACTTACGGCTTCATCCACGGCCGTCATCCGGCCAGCGGCACTCAGGCCGTGAGCTTCTTGCGACCGTCGCGGCGACGCTTGTTGATGATCGCGCGACCATCCTTGGTTGCCATGCGGGCGCGGAACCCGTGGCGACGGGCACGCACGAGCTTGCTGGGCTGATATGTACGCTTCATAACATCAAACCGCGCCTGCGCCCGGTTCCTCTTATTGGCTCTGCTTGCGCAAGAAAATGGGGGCACAGGTCAAGCGCGGGGCTCGGACGGTGCCGGTTGGTGGCGTCTATAGGCAAAACGGGGCGGCAAGTCAACGCGCCACCACACCCTTGCGCAAGATCGGCTGGGGAGAGCGGAGCGCTGTTGTTTTCAACCGCGGATCGCCCCATAACGCGCTATCTTTACCTTGGCCAGCGGCAATGGCGGAACTGAGCAAACCTGATCTCTGCATCATTGGCGCCGGATCGCTGGGCGTGGAACTGGCGTGTCGCGCCCGCCGCTATGGCGCGAGCGTAGTGCTGGTGGATCGCGGTCACCCCGAGGCGGGCGATGGAGTGGCCCAGACAGCGGCCTTAGCTGCCCTGGCCGGTATCGCTGCGCGCGCCCACAGCTGGCGAACTGGCCCTGCGGTCGGTCTTGCCGGCGATCCGCCCAAGATCAACCACCGCACGGTTAGCGAGCAGGTGAGTCGCGTCGTGGCGGAACTAGCCCCCGAGCGCTCGACCGAGCGTTTGCAGGCGCTTGGCATTGTTATCCGCACCGGTGCCCCGGCATTTGCAGACAAGCAAACGCTGGTTGTCGGCCAGACCACCATCCGGGCCGACCACTTCATTCTTGCAACGGGGGCCACCCCGAAGATTCCGGCGATTCCCGGGCTGGAGGATGTGCCGTTTTTCACCCCCGACACCATTGTCGCCAACACGCGAAAGCTGACCCATCTTGTGGTGATTGGCGGCGATGCCGCAGCACTCGAACTGGCACAGGTCCATGCCCGGCTGGGCTCCCAGGTGACGCTAACCTCGCCCGGGGCGATCCTGTCAGAAGCGGATGCGGAGAGCCGAGCCATTCTCCTGCGCGCCTTGGCGGAAGAGGGGATCGCCTTCCACGAGAATGTGGAAATTACGGTTTTGCCGCGCAAGCTGGGCATCGGGGTGCAGTTCCAGCACTCCGGAGGCGAAACCACCTTGCTGGATGCCTCCCACCTGCTGGTGACCACGGGCCGCATCCCTGATCTCGAAGGGTTGGACCTTGCTAAGGCCGGCATCGCCCGCCCAGACCAGCAGCCAGAGCAGATCAAGGTGAGCGCGGTCGGTCGTACGACCAATAATCGCGTCAGCGCTGTGGGCGGCGCTACCAACGAGAATCATCCCCATGCCGCGCGCCGCGCCGGCGAAGCGCTGTTGGGCCGCCTGCTGCTGGGCAAGAAGACCTCGAATTCAAAGCTTGCTCCCACCCTGGTGATGACATCGCCTGAACTGGCCCAGATCGGCCTCACGGAGCCGCACGACGGTGCATCCGGGCAGCAGATCTTGCGGGCCAACTGGAGCGAGAACCCGAAGGCCCGCGCCTTGGGTGCTGCGCATGGTGCCGCCAAGCTCGTGGTCAACAATAACGGAACCCTTGCCGGTGCGGCGCTGGTCGGGATTGGGGCGGCCGAAATGCTGGCCATTATCGTCCTTGCGATGGAGCGGCGCCTGCATGTGGCCGAGTTGGCGCAATTGGTGCTGCCTCATCCCAGTTTTGCCGAAGTGCTGCGTAGCGCGGCCGAGCAGTTCGAGGGCAAAACTGCATCTGCGCCCGCCACACGGCGCCGTCTCAAGCTGCCGCGCTTGCTGGGCTGAGCGGGGCTTACCAGCGCGCCTCAATTGACTATAATGGCTGGGATGACAGCCGCGCGCAATGTTATGCCGGGCCGGTTCTCCGGCCTGTCCATCAAACTCATTGTCACCATCATCGCCGTGATCCTGACGGTGGAGGTGGTGGTGTATCTGCCGTCCGTCGCCAGCTTCCGCGCCAATTGGCTCAATGACCGCATGCGCGTCGGCATGGTGGCAGCCCGCGTGCTCGATGCCGTGCCCGATGTGCCAGCCCTCCCGCGCAGCCTCACCGATCGGCTTTTGACCTCGGCGGGTGCCAACGCCATTGTGTATCGGCGCGAAGGGCAAAGTCAGATGATCGAGCTGACCGAGCCGATCACGCCCGACCGCGTGGTTACGGCCGATATCCGCGAATCCAATCCCTTTGCCTTGATCATGGGTGCCATGGATACGCTGTTTGCCGGCCCGGGACGGACCCTGCGTATTGTGGGGGAGGGGGATGTCGACGAAAGCCTGCTTGAAGTGCTGATGCCCGAACGCCCATTGCGGCAGGACCTGCTGGATTATTCCCGCGATATTGTGCTGGTGTCCTTCATCATCGCCGCGCTGACTGCCGTGGCTCTTTACCTGATGGTCAGCCGGCTGTTCATCTATCCGGTGCGCCGGCTCACCGCCAATATGCTGGCCTTCCGGCAGGCGCCGGAAAATGCGAGCCTGATCCTGGCCCCGTCCGGCCGCCGCGACGAGATCGGCATTGCCGAGCGGGAACTGGCCGCCATGGAGGCCGATCTGTTCTCGATGCTGCGTCAGCGCCAGCATCTGGCCGATCTCGGGCTCGCCGTCGCCAAGATCAATCATGATTTGCGCAACACCCTGACCTCGGCCCAATTGCTGTCCGACCAGGTGGCCACCCTTGACGATCCCAAGGTGCAGCGCCTCGCGCCCCGCCTCGTGACCACCCTCGACAAGGCAATCGGCTTTGCCCAATCGGTGCTGGATTACGGCCGTGAAAGCGCTGCGCTGCCGGTACTGGCGCCGGTGGCGTTGCGTGCCCTGGTGGAGGACGCAGCCTTTGATGCCCGCCTTGTGGGGCACCCAACGATCAGCTTCCACAATGAAACGCCTCAGGAGCTGCGCCTCAATGTCGACCAAACCCAGCTCGGCCGATTGCTGGTGAATCTGTTGAAGAATGCCCGTGAGGCGCTCGAGGCTGCTGGCGTCAAGGTGGAGTCGCCCCAGGTCAGCGTATCCGCCGGGGAGCGCGACGATGGCCTTGTTATTGCGGTGAGCGACAATGGGCCAGGACTCCCCCCGCGCGCCCGCGACAATTTGTTCGTCGCCTTTGAAGGCTCCGCCCGCGCGGGCGGCACCGGACTTGGTCTGGCAATCGCGCGCGAAATCGCCGAGGCCCATGGCGGGCGGCTGGTGCTGGCCCAACAGGACCAGGGAACCCGCTTCGAGCTGATCTTGCCCTTATCGCTGCGCTTGTCGTGAGGCCCTGTGGATTTTCCCGGCACGGCCTTGCCAACCCCGGATCACCCATGTATGGGTTGCCGCGCTTGCTGCAGAGAGCGGTTCCAACCGCCTCCCACACCAGGCGGCCAGACATGGCCTGCGCGCCCTTAGCTCAGCTGGATAGAGCACCAGACTACGAATCTGGGGGTCAGGAGTTCGAATCTCTTAGGGCGCGCCACTTCTTTTCCATGACTTAGATTATTCCACCCGCCTTTGCCGCAGTGCTCGGCGAGGTCGGTTGTGAGTGCGCCAGCTTTCCCTTGGGAGACGGTTGCCAGCCGGCGGCCGCGCCGGCTGGCAACCAGATGCGTTTACGTCTCCTGCAGGCTTCTTCGGACCGCGAGGCGGGTCATTTTCTCGCTAAGCGTTCGCCGGGGGACCTGGAGGGTTTCGGCAACGGCCGCGACCGAGCCGGCGTGGAGAGACAGTTCGGCCTCGATGACGTGCCGTTCATAGCTCGCGACACGATCGGCCAGGCTCAGGCCCGAAACTGGCACCGCCTTGATGCGCGGATCAAGGATCGCCTGGAGCGAATGGCCCGACGGGTGAAGACCTAGCGCAAAGCGTTCGGCGGCGGCGCGCAACTCGCGCACATTGCCCGGCCAGGAATGCATCACCAGGGCATTGATGTCGGCCGGGTGGAGCGGAGGCACCGGTCGGCCAAAGCGGTGGGCGGCTTGGGCAAGGAAATGGTGGAACAGCATGACGCAATCGTCACCGCGCTCACGCATGGGGGGCAGCTGGAGCGTCGCCATGTTGAGGCGATAAAACAGGTCCGCGCGAAACCGCCCCGCCTCTGACTCGGCGCGCAGATCGACCTTGGACGCGGCAACAATGCGCAGATCGAGCGGGATCTGCCGGTTGGAGCCGAGGCGCTCCACGGTGCGCTCCTGGATCACCCGCAGCACCTTGGCCTGGGCGAGCAGGGGCATGGATTCGATCTCGTCGAGCAGCAGCGTGCCGCCATTGGCGAACTCGAATTTGCCGATACGCTGGCCCTTGGCGCCGGTGAAGGCCCCCCCTTCATGGCCAAACAACTCCGATTCAATGAGCTCGGCCGGGATCGCGGCGCAGTTAACGGCGACGAACGGGCCCTTGGCGCGGGGGGAGAAATCATGCAGGCACCGGGCGACCACTTCCTTGCCCGTGCCGGTTTCCCCCAGCACCACGACGTCGGTGGGAATGGGGGCGAGCTCACGGATGGCATGGCGCAGCTCTTCCATGATCCCTGAGGCGCCGACCAGGCGGGCGGCGAGTTCATTTTCGCCCCCATCGAGGCGCCGCCGCAGCTGGGCGATTTCGCGCTTGAGCGCGGCCTGCGACACGGCGCGATGCAGGCTGGCGACGAGTTCGTCCGGCACATAGGGCTTTTGCAGAAAATCAAAGGCGCCCGCGCGCATGGCTTCAACCGCCATTGGCACGTCGCCATGACCGGTGATGAGGATGACCTCGGTGGGCAGCGCGCGGTCACGAACAGTGCGCAACAGGTTCATGCCCGACAGCCCCGGCATGCGCACATCGGTCAGCACTACATCGGGATGCACATCATCGAGCGCCAGCAGGGCTTCGGCGGCGCTGGTCGCGACCTCCACGGCAAAGCCGGAGAGGCGCAACCATTGCGCAAGGGCCGTGCGCACCATCTCCTCATCGTCAACAATTAGAACCAGGGGATCGCTCATGCGAATAGTTTCTCCGCAACACTGGAGTGGGCAAGGGGAAGGCGGACGGTGAAGGTGGAGCCCTGCTCGGGAGAGCTGCGTACGGTGATGGCGCCCCCCAGATCGCGCACCAGCCCATAGGATATGGCAAGGCCGAGGCCCAGCCCGCGCCCGACTTCCTTGGTGGTGTAGAATGGGTCGAAGACATTGCCCAGATCGGCCGGGGCGATGCCGGTCCCGGTATCGGTGACCACTATCTCGGCGCTGCGCTCATGCCGGTGCACGCCAATTGACAGCACCCGCACCGCGCTATGTTCCATCGCATCGGCGGCGTTGGACAGGAGGTTGATCACAACCTGTTCGAGATGAACGGGATTGCCGGTGGCCGGCAGCGCGGCGCGATGGCGCTGATATTCCACATCAATGCCAAAGGCGCGCAGCTTGTGGTCGACGAGGTCGAGGGCGTTGTTGATGACGCTGCCCAGCTCGGACTGCTGTTCGGTGCGCGTGTCCTTGCGCGCAAAGGTCTTGAGATGGCTCGTGAGGGCCGCGAGGCGATCGACCACCTTGTCCATGGTGACCAGGATCGGGGTGATATCCGTATTGGGCGAGCGGGTAGCGATGAGCTTGGCACTGGCCAAGTGCGTGGTCAGCGCCGCGACGGGTTGGCTGACCTCATGGGCTACCCCCGCAAGCGCCTGGCCAAGGCTGGCGAGCTTGGCCGCCTGCACCAGCCCCGCCTGCGCTTCAGCCTGCGCGCGCTCGGCGTGAATGCGCTCGGCAATCTCGGCGCGCAAAGCTTCATTGGCGACGTGAACGGCTTCCGTGCGTTCGGCCACGCGCTGCTCGAGCTGTTCGTGATCGGCAAGGCGTTGGGCGACGATGCGCTGGCGTTGCCAGAGAAGCGCGAGGATGAGGAGCACGGCCGCGGCGCCCAGCCCGCCCGCAGCCGCGGCAATCCAGGCCGAACGGAACAGCGGGGTCATGGGCGTAAAGGACACCAGCCGCCATTGATGGGTGGGCAGGCGCATCTCATCGACAGTGAATAGGCCCCGGGTTTCGCTGTCCTGGCCGGTGAGATAAGCCAGCTGGGTGCCGCGCGAGGGCCAGATATCGGCGGCGATAGGCGTTTCCACCCAGCCCCCGTCGCCATAGCGGCGCTGGTCGGTGATGCGGGACAGCTCGGCTGGGGAGGGCGCCAGGAGCGGGCGATAGCGCCAGTCCGGCCGCGTCGACAAGATGGCGACAGCGTTGTTATCGACAATGGCGATCAACTCGCCCGAACGCCACCAGGTCGCCTCGATCTCCCCGAGATTGATCTTGGTCACTGCAACGCCCAGCGGCCCGTCCGGGCCATCGATCCGGCGGGCCAGGAAATAGCCGGCAACACCGGTGACCGTGCCCGCCGCATAGAATTTGGCGTCGCCATCGAACATCGCTTCTTCGAAATAAGGGCGATAGCCGAGTTTCTCGCCGAGCAAGCTGTCATAGGCCCACCAGTTGGATGCGGCGACCACCTGCCCATCCGTGCTCATGATGAACAATTCGCTCGCGCCGGCCGCATCATTGAGCTTGGACAAAAAGCCATTGGCGCGCTCGCGCAACTCGTCGTTGGCGGGGCTTTGCAGCAGGTCGCGCGCTTCGGCGGCAAGGGCTACCGAGGAGGGAAGATAATGAAAGCGCTCGATGATGGCCTCAAGCGTGCGATCGAAGAGGGCAAGCCGCCGATCCGCTTCATGCCCAGCATTGCGGATCGCGCCGGCCAAGGCGAACTCGAGGCACGCCCAGCCTACCGCGGTCACCAGCACCAATGCGCCCAGTGCTCGCGCCAGCTGCGCGCGGTTGGTGCTGGCCAATGGGGTGAAGAGTTGGGGCATTCGTCTCCCTGGCAGGTTTTTGCCAGATCTTGGTAGAAGCTCGGCAAGTTCTTGCCGGAACTGCTAGCACGCCAGAAGCTCCATGCATATCTGCCTTGCGTATGCCGCTTGGCACGGCGATTGCAAAGCTTCCAGCATCGGGGTGGGCACGATCTGCTGCCCCTTGCTTATCCCCCGGGAGGATCAACAATGAAAAAGACTTTGACTGCCCTTGCCGCTGGCGCTTTCGTTGCCGGCCTCGGCCTTGCCTCCACCGCCTTCGCGCAGGATTACCCGACCAAGCCGATCACGGTCGTGGTGCCGTTCTCGGCCGGCGGGCCGACCGACACGGTTGCGCGCCTTGTTGCCGAAGTGATGAGCGCCGATCTGGGCCAGCAGGTGGTGATTCAAAATGTGGGTGGCGCGGGCGGCACGCTGGGTGCCGGCCAGGTCGCGACCGCGCCCAATGACGGCTACACGCTGCTGTTGCACCATATCGGCATGTCGACGGCGCCCAGCCTCTATCGCAGTCTGCCCTATGACCCGACCACCGATTTCGAGCCGATCGGGCTCATCACTTCGGTGCCGATGACCCTGGTGGCGCGCAAGGATTTCGAGCCCAGCACGCTGTCCGAGCTGCTTGAATACATCAAGGCCAATGGCGAGAACATCACCTATGCCCATGCCGGCATCGGTTCGGCGAGCCAGTTGTGCGGCATGCTGCTGATGAACGCGCTTGATACGCAAATGACCACCGTGCCCTATCAGGGTGCCGGCCCGGCCATGACCGACATCATCGGCGGCCAGATCGACATGATCTGCGACCAGACCACCAATACGACGAGCCAGATCCAGGCCGGCGAAGTGAAGGCCTATGCGGTGACGACGCCAGACCGTTTGAGCAATTTGCCCGACCTGCCGACCACGGCCGAAGGCGGTCTTGAGCTCGAGATCGGCGTTTGGCACGGCCTTTATGCCCCCGCCGGCACCGATGCCGCCATCATCGAAAAGCTCGAAACCGCGCTCCAAGCCGCTTTGGCCAACGAGACCGTGGTGAGCCGCTTTGCCGAACTGGGCACGGTCCCGGTGTCTGCCGATGAAGCCACTCCCGAAGCGCTTGCCGAAACCCTGACCAGCCAGATCGCGCTGTGGAAGGGTGTCATCGAAGCCGCCGGCGTGTTCGCCGAATAACGCGCGCGGGGCCGGATTCGGCCCTTCGTGAGCTGTCCAGTGTCGAGGTCGTGGCGCCATGTGCCGCGGCCTCACCCCCGGGCGTATCGACACTGCACCTGAGCGCAGAAAAAGGAGTGACCGGCTGATGGCGGTCAATGCATCGACTAAGGAGCTCGTTTCGGGCGGGCTATTCGTAGCCTTCGGGACCTACTTCGCCACTGAAGCCCTCCACTATGAAATCGGAACGGCTTTCCGCATGGGCCCCGGCTTCATGCCGCTCATGCTGGGCGGGGTACTGGTAGCGCTGGGCGCTGCCGTCGCCATCAGCGGTTTGGGCAAGCCCGACAAGGAAACACGTTCGCCGCCGTCCTGGCGGGCGATCGTGCTGATTCTCGGCACGATCATCTTTTTTGCCGCAACGATCCGGGGCCTCGGCTTTGTGCCCGTGGTCTTCATTTCTGCGTTCGCCACCGCGATGGCCAGCCGCAACAATTCGCCCGTCTTTGCCGCGATCTTGGCGGTGGGACTGACGGTGATGTGCGCGCTGATCTTTGTGATCGGACTTGGCTTTTCCGTGCCGCTCGTCGGCCCTTGGCTCGGGCGATAGGAGACAGCCATGGATATCATTGCTTCGCTTGGACTTGGCTTTTCCGTCGCGCTCGATCCGATCAACATTTTTTATTGTTTCATCGGCGTCCTGCTGGGCACCCTGGTGGGCGTATTGCCCGGCATCGGGCCTACCGCCACCATCGCCATGCTCCTGCCGATTACCTTTTCGCTCTCGCCGGCTACCGCATTGATCATGCTCGCCGGTATCTATTACGGCGCGCAATATGGCGGCTCGACCACGGCGATCCTGATCAATCTGCCCGGTGAATCCTCCTCGGCCGTAACCGCCATCGACGGTTACCAGATGGCCAAGCAGGGTCGGGCGGGCCCGGCCCTCGCCACCGCGGCGCTGGGCTCGTTTTTCGCCGGGACCGTTGGCACGCTGCTGCTGGCCTTTTTCGCGCCGCCCCTGGCGCGCGCTGCCCTTAATTTCGGGGCGCCTGAATATTTCGCTCTGATCGTGCTGGGGCTTCTGGTCTCCATTGCCCTGGCCCATGGCTCGATCCTCAAGGCGCTCGCCATGATCGTGCTGGGCCTGCTGCTGGGCATGGTTGGGCAGGACATCTATACCGGCCAGCCGCGCTTCACCTTCGGCATCCGCGAGCTTTATTCCGGCTTGAACTTCGTGTCGGTTGCCGTGGGCATCTTCGGCGTCGCCGAAATCCTGCGCAATCTGGAGGTCGAAAAAGGCCGCGAGATCATGGTCAAGGCCGTCAAAAATCTGTGGCTGACCAAGGAAGATTTCCGCCGCTCCACGGGGCCCGTGCTGCGCGGCACGGCACTGGGGTCGGTGCTCGGTATCCTGCCCGGTGGCGGGCATATACTGGCGTCCTTTGCCTCCTATTCCGCTGAAAAGCGGCTGAGCAAGAATCCACAGGAATTCGGACACGGCGCCATCGAAGGCGTGGCCGGGCCGGAATCGGCCAATAATGCTGCGGCCCAAACCAGCTTTATTCCGCTGATGACGCTGGGTATTCCCGCTCATCCCGTGATGGCGCTGATGGTGGGTGCCTTTATTCTTCAGGGCATCACGCCTGGCCCCAACGTCATCAACGACCAGCCGGCGCTGTTCTGGGGTATCATCGCCTCGATGTGGATCGGCAATGTCCTGCTGGTGCTGCTTAACCTGCCGCTGATCGGGCTTTGGGTGAAACTGCTGTCCATTCCTTACCGGGCGCTGTTTCCGGCCATCGTGCTCTTCGCCTGCATCGGGTGTTTCTCGATCAACCAGAACATCTACGACATCTATGCCATCGGGTTCTTCGGCATTGTCGGTTATGTGCTGATCCGGTTCGGTTGCGAGCCGGCGCCGCTGCTGCTGGGCTTTGTGCTGGGGCCGCTGCTCGAAGAGCATCTGCGCCGCGCCATGATCATCTCGCGGGGCGATCCGATGATCTTTGTCACCCGGCCCATCTCGGCAACCCTGCTCGCCCTGGCGGTTCTGGCGGTGGTGATTGCGGTGCTGCCCAATATCCGCAAGAAACGGCAGGAGGTTTTTGTCGAGGAGGACTGAGACCGCTTTTCAAGCTACACCAAACGGGCGAATGTCCGCCGCAGAGCGGCTTCGCCCCATCATTCGGGAGGAATATATGCAACCAACGTCTTTGCTTGTCGCCGCCTTGTCACTCGCCTCAGCCCTGGTCACTCCAGCCTTGGCGCAAGACAATTTCCCCACCAAGTCCATCAACCTCGTTGTGCCCTTTGCACCCGGCGGCTCCACCGATCTGGTGGGGCGCGTTGTTGCCGAAGCCATGAGCCAGCAACTTGGCCAGCAGGTGCTGGTGGTCAACCAGGCCGGTGCCGGGGGCGTGCTCGGCGCCACTGCGGTGGCCGACGCAGCTCCAGACGGCTACACGATCCTGATGGGCACCATCGCCACCCATGCCCTCAGCGCCTCGCTTTACACCACGCCGCCCTTTGATCCGGTGGCCGACTTCACGCCGATCTCCCTGCTGGTGACGGTGCCTAATGTGCTTCTGGTCAATCCTGATTTCCCAGCCAACACTGTCGAGGAGCTGATTGCCGAGCTCAAGAGCAAGCCCGAAGAATATGCCTACGCCTCTTCGGGCAATGGCACGCCCCTCCACCTTTCAGGCGAAGTGTTCAAATCCATGGCCGGGGTGGAGATGGTTCACGTTCCCTATCAGGGTTCGGGCCCTGCACTGGTGGACGCCATCAGCGGCGCCGTGCCCATCATCTTCGACAATCTGCCATCTGCGAGCGAGCACATGAAGGGCGGTACGCTGCGGGCGCTGGCGGTTACGACGCTCGAGCGCTCGCCCAGCTTCCCCGACCTGCCGACCATGGATGAATCTGGAGTTCCCGGTTACGAAACCAACACCTGGAATGCGCTTTTCGCGCCAGCTGGGACGCCGCCCGAAGTGATCGCCAAGCTTAACGAGGCAGCGGTCGCCGCGGTCAAGGATCCCGCTGTGACGGCCCGTTTGGCGGAAGTAGGGGCTGTTGTGGTCGGCTCCACACCCGAGGAACTGGGGGAATATGTGCAGGCCGAAGTGCAGCGCTGGGCGCCAGTGATTGCCGAGGCGGGCGTCAAGATCCAGTAAAGCTTGCCGCGTGAGCCGGACGACCCGCAAACCACGCCCGAAACAAAAGACCGGCGCCAGATCACTTCTGGCGCCGGTCTGTTGATCTTTGCAGCTAGGTTGTGCGGCGCGTTGCCGCCAAGTTGATCAGTGCTTGCGCGGCAGCGGGAAATCGGCGCTGCGGTAAAGCTGAGTGAGTTCATGCTTACGATAAGCCTTGGTGCCCACCTGGAGCAGTGCCCCATGCAGGCTCACGGGTGCAGCTTCCTCAACGGCAAAGCGGATGGCCTGGGCAGCGGTCGGGAACCGCTTGGCCCCCTGTTCGAAGGCAGTCTGGTGATCACGGCCAAGGAAAAGCTCGGCGGGGGCAGTGTAGTCGGTATGTGTCATTCGGTCTCGTTCTAGGAGCCCCACTGGAGCGGGGGCTATGCTAACTCGCTGAGCGCCTGTGGCGCTTTGGGGCGAGTTCCTGCGGGCCAAAAAGAGTTGGGCGCGCGCAGGGTTGATGGTTCGGCAAGGGGAGGGCTGGCTGGCACCAATCCGGCGCCGCCTCGGCGGTCGGTTCACATTGAACCTGGCCGCCAAGCCTGCCCCTCGACGAGTAAGGGCGAACAACGCGCTTCGGTTTCAGCTCTCCGGCAAATCGACCATGATGGTTAGCATCGTGGCGATGGCAGCGCTTCCCAACCCTATCAGGTCGAGCTCAATAACCGCTCGGCCATGAGCCTGCGGTTGATAAACCTGCGCAATAAAACGAAGGAAGCCGCGCCGAAAATCCGCAGCCGCTTGGGCTGGAAACGCGTATGCTGCACAAATAAGCGCTCGCGGTGGGAAAGTAAAGCCCGCGGCAGCTTATCAGGTATCGGCCGGCGAACTTCGGTGACTTCAGGCCAGTTCGCCCCAGTCATTGCGCCAAAGCCGCTCGTCTTCCACCATTACGACGATGCGGTTGAGACCCGTCTTGCGCCGTAGCTCCTCGGCGGCGGCCAGGGCCGCCGGCACCGGCAGGGGAAAGTCGGCGATTACATCCACTGCGGCAACATCGGCCACAGTTCGCCCCAGAGACTCCCGCACGGTCACCACCACTGCGTCCCAGGGCACCCGAGTTTTGGGTAACAGGCGCTCAAGTTTGATCAACACGCAATCCCCGACTGATTTCTAACACGGTAAATAAACGGCTAACCAGTTCGGTTGCATCACAAATGAGCATACATAAGTCATGGCCGTTATTGAACAAACACCGTGGCCGAATCTGCGCGCCCTTGCGCATCGACCACGGCCAGTTCAACAAAGCCAGGTCCATCGGGATGCCAGCTGTTCTGGCGAGCAAAGGCCGAACTCCCGATCGGCGCGCCGTTGGCGAAAAAGGTAAAGGGTGGGGCGCCGTTGCGGATCTTGACCGTCAAGGGGCTGTCGGATCCCCCTGCGAGCCCCAGATCAAGGTCGACCCCGTCGAGGGGAAAAGCAATCTCTGGCCCGCTCTGCTGGGCTACCCTTGTTTCATCAGGATGCCGAAAGCGGCGCAGGGGCTGAGGCAGTTCCGAATTCGCCACGTGCAGCACGCCCGGAGGCGGCTGGCGCAGAGGCACGGCGGGTGCCCCGAGCCGATCAAAACTCTCGAACAGGATCGGCGCAGCACTCCACACACCCGAAAGGCCCGGAACTGGCGCGCCATCGGGGCGGCCAACCCAGACACCGATCACAGTCTGACCATCGAATCCGATCGCCCAGCCATCGCGGTAGCCATAGGAGGTCCCAGTCTTGTAGGCGATACGGCCGGGAGAGCCATTGAGCGGCGGCGGCACGTCACCCAAAATGTCGGCGACATACCAGGCCGCGGTGGCATCCAGCACCGGGGCTGCCAGTGGTGGTTCGTCGGCCTGGGTCAGTGTTTCATGCAAGTGGACCGGGGTGCCGCCGCGGCCAAGCGCAGCATAAACCCCAACCAGACCGCGCAAGGTCAACCCGACGCCGCCCAAGCCCATCGCCAGCCCCGGCGCGGCGCCTTTGGGCAAGAGCGGGTTAGCGCCTGCGCGGCGCAGCCGCGACACCAGCCGCGCAGTGCCTACGGCGTCGAGCACCACCACGGCAGGGATGTTCAGCGACTCCGTCAAAGCCTGGCGGATGCTGACCGTCCCGCGACTATAACCATCGAAATTGACCGGCACATAGCTGCCAAAAGCGGTGGGCCGGTCTTCAATCAGGCTTTCGGGATGGGCGAGCCCCAGTTCGAAGGCCAGCCCATAGATTAGCGGCTTGAGGGTCGAGCCTGGCGAGCGAACCGCCTTGGTCATATCCACAAAGCCGGCGCTGTCCTCGGCAAAAAGGCCCGCCGAGCCCACGGAAGCCACAATGGCACCACTGCTCTGGTCGGCAACGAGGATTGCTACCGAAACGCCGGGTCCCAACTGGGCGGCTCGCACCGCCCCCAGCCGCTCGAGTGCGGCCTGGAGCGGGCGCTTGAGCGTCAGCCGGATTTCGCGTTGGCCGGGCGCTGACACGAGCGCGGCCTGGGCGAGATGGGGCGCCAGCAAAGGGAAGGGATGGCGGGCCGTAGGGATCGGTTCGCTCATGCCTGCTGCCGCATCGTCGGCGGTCAGAATGCCGCGGCTCACCATCCGCTCCAGCACCAGATTGCGGCTGGCCAGCGCCGCCTGCGGGTCGCGATCGGGCCGGCGCGCTTCGGGCGATTGCGGCAGGGCCACCAGCAGGGCAGCTTCTGCGGGGGTGAGGCGGACCGGCTCCTTGCCGAAATAGGCCAGGCTCGCGGCGCGAATGCCCTCAAGATTGCCGCCATAGGGCGCAAGGGTCAGATAAAGGGTAAGGATCTGCTCCTTGCTGAGCGCGCGCTCGAGAGCATCGGCATGCACCATCCGGCGCAGCTTGCCCCAGCCATTGCGCGTCGGCTCTCCCTCCAGTAGCCGCGCGACCTGCATGGAAAGGGTCGAGCCGCCTGAAACGATCCGCCCCCCCGCGCCAACGAACTGCCCCGCTGCGCGCAGCATCGACCACCAGTTGATGCCATGGTGGCTGGCAAAATCGCGGTCTTCATAGGCCAGCAGCATGCGCAGGAATTGCCGGTCGACGGCATCGGAAGTGGTTGGCAAGCGCCAGCGCCCGGCGATGGTGAAGGGGCGCAGCAGCGCGCCGTCGCGGTCCACCACGACGCTCGAGACCGGCATGGTGGCCAGATCGGGCAGGGGCGGCAGAGTGGCGCGGATTTCCTCGATGGTCGCGCGCAGGTAAAGGGCGCCGCCCGATCCCAGCACAACCAGCAACACGAGGCCGATCGCGAGGAGGCGCCGGGCGCCCCACCGCCGACGAAGGGCCGGGCTCATGGCCCGGCCGGGACAACCTCAAGGCTCCCGGCTCCCCCATTGGCGCGCAGTTCTGGCCGGTACATGTCCTCCACCGTAGCCCCAGGCAGGGCGAATTGGCCGGGGGTGACCGCGCGAACGAGATAGGCCGTCGAGAACTCGGGCGCTTCGGACCAGTAGCGGAAGGCGGCGACATATTGATCGGTGCGCGCTTCCACATGGGCGGGGGTGGCGACTTCCAGCCAGGCAAAATCGGCAACGCCTTCACCGCCCGTCAGGCGCGGGTTCTCGATCTCAAAGCCGGCGGGCAGGGGATCGACCACCAGATATTGCCCGGAGCCGAGTGTGGTTGGGGTGACCGTCAGCACGACCACCAATTGCTCGTTCTGGGCAATGGGGGTGGCGGTGGGGTCGACCGGGGTGCCGTCGGGGCGGAAATATTGCCGGTTGAGGCTGAAGCCGTTTTCGCTCGCGGGAGGGGCGACGGCCGGGACCCCCGTCACTGCCACCATTGCTTCGGTGGGCGTGGTGCCGGTGTTGCTCAGCTCGACCGGGCTTTCGCTTAGCTCTTCCTGGCTCCAGCGCCGGTAGATGTCACCGGCGAGGGGCTCGCCCGCAAGGGTGATGCTGCTGGCGCCCGTCTGGTCGGCCAGTGCTGCTGCCGCGAGGAGCGTCCAGGCATCCTCCTGAGTGGAGGTGTATTGGGCGGTGTTGCGCTGCTTGCTGAGGCGAGCGGCGAGAGCGGATGGATCAACTCCGGCGGGGGCGAACTCCGCAACCAGGGTCAGCACAGCGGCGGTGTCGCGCAACTGGCTGCCGTAATCGGGGCGGTAACCGGTACGGTCATCGCCCCCTGCGAGCGCGTCGGTCGCAGCCAAAAACGCAGCAGCTGCGCGGGTTTGATCGCCATAAAGCGCGAGCGCCGCGCCCAATTGCGCCTTGGCCAGGGGCGTCGCGAAAGCGTCGAGGCGGGCTTCCGCGTAGTAGCGCAGATCGCCGATGGCGGCGCGGCCGGCGCGGGCGAGGTCATGCAGGGCATAGGCTATGCCTTCCCCGCCATCGGTGAATTCGCTGGCGTAGGCGACCTGGTTGGCAAGGTTATCCAGCGCCATCTCGAGAGATTGCTCTGGAACTGCAAAGCCTTGCGCCTTGGCGCGCAGCAGGAAGTCGGTGACATAGGCGTCGAGCCAGAGATCGGTGGTGTCATAGGCGCCCCAAAGGCCGAAGGCGCCGCCCGAGTTCTGGTTGGCGAGGAGGCTCCTGATGGCGCCGCGGATGCGCTCATCAAGCTCGGTATCGTTGCCCAGACCGAGCATGGATGCGGTATTGTTGAGGTACAACAAGGGCATGGCCCGGCTCGTGACCTGCTCGGAGCAGCCATAGGGATAGCGGTCGAGCTGGGCGAGGAGCGAGGGGACATCGAGCCGCGCGATGGGGCCGACCGCCAGGGTCAACTCACCGGTGCCGGGCAGCAAGCCATTGAAATCGCCGGCGTCGAGCACAAGGGTGGCGCCGGCTTCGAGCGGCAGGAGGTTGCGCGTGGTGGCGGGATTGCTGGTGGCGCGCACGCCCAGGGTCAGGAGCTTGGTTTGGGTGGTGCCATCGGGGGCGGTGATGGTGAGCTCGAGCGGGAAATCGCCGATTTTCGTGCCCGAAAGCGCGACCTCAAGCGCCACCCGTTCGCCGGTCGCGAGGGTCACATCGGGCTGCGGCAGCTGCGCCACAAGGCCTTCGCCGGTGCTGATGGCCAGGGCGTAAGTTCCTGCTGCGCCTTCGATATTGTTGATTTCGAGCAGGAGGCGCGAGGTGTCGCCGTCCCGGAGGAACCGGGGTGGGCTGAGGGTTGTGACCACGGCGTCGCGGACCACGACATCAGCCTGGGCATGGCCTAGCGCGGTATCGGTCCAGGCCATGGCCATGAGGCGCACGGTGCCGGCAAAATCGGGCAGGTCAAACGTCACTTCGGCCACCCCATCGCCATCAACCTGAACGGTTCCTGAATGAAGCGCGACGAGCACCGAAGTGGGTGGCGGCGTACCCAGCCGGACGCCAGCGCCATCGCCCCCGGATCGCATGGCGCCGGGCAGGCCCTGCATGGGATCGATCAGCTGGCCATAAAGATCGCGGAAGGCGACGCCGAGCTGGCGCTGGCCGAAATACCAGCCATCGGGATCGGGCGTGGCGAAGTTCGTCAGATTGAGGATGCCCAGATCAACGGCGGCGACCGCCACATAGGCGGTGCTGCCCGGCGCGACATTGCCGAGCTTGATGCGCGCGGTCACCGGCTGGCGTGGCAGGGTGACCTCGGGCGCTTCGATGCTGACATCGAGCACGCGATCGCCGGGATCGACATCGGCATAGGCGAGGCCGAGCGCGCGGGCGGGCATGCGCTTTTCGGCGGCGTCGGAGGGGCGATACAGAATGGCGGTGACATAGGCGCCCGGCCCCCAAGCCTCGGTGACGGGGAGCGAGACCGAAGTGCCTTCGGCCGGGACGGGGACGGCCAGCATGTCGATGATGCCCTGATCGACCACCATGACGAGCGCCGTGCCGGCAAATTGCGGCTCAAGGCGCAGCGTTGCGGTGTCGCCGGCGCGATAGGCTGGTTTATCGAGGGCGACCTGGAGCGTGTCGGGCGTGTCCGAGCCCGCTTCGGCATAGTAGTAGCCGGCATAAAAGCCGTAGCTGCTAGCGGTGGCGCCGGGGCCGCGGCTATCGATGTCGAGCTGGTAGCGGCCCGAGGCGACGGGTGCGGCGATGGTGGCGGGTCCATCGACCGGGGTGTCGAGCTCGCCATTGGCGACTTCGCGGCTGGTGCTGATCGCCTCCCACTTCCAGGTGCTGCCGTCGCGATACCATTGGTAGCTGGTTTCGATGCGCGACAGCGTCCATTGCAGGTCCGTGGCGGCGACGGGTTCCCCGTCGGGGCCGACCACGAGAATGTCGAACCGCGCTTCGCTGCCCTCGGGCAGGTCGCCGGTACCAAACAGGGGCTTGATGCCGATGAGGTTGGTCGCGGCACGTACCGGGCGGGTAAGGCTGCGCTCGACGGGGCGACCATTGGTGTCAACGAGCCGGAACAGCAACTGCGCTTCGAGCGGCTTGGTGGTGACGGGCAGCTCGGGGATGGCGAGTTCGGCCGCGGCCGTGCCGTCAATGCCGGTGGTGGCGATGACACCCAGGGGGCGGCGGTCCGTCTCGATGGCATCATCGAGCCGGCCGAACTGGTAGCCGGGAAAAGCCGGGAGCGTGGTGCGCGGGCGCAGCACCAGATCGGCCTCAAGCTTGAGATCGGGCGCGGTGGCGCCATAAAGATAGCGGGCGGCAACATCGATGGCTGCCGTTTCGCCGGGCGCAACGGGGCCCTCGGGGGCGGTGACCTCGAAGGCCAGCCGCTCGGGCTCGAAGTCTTCCACGAGGAAAGCGATGTTGGCCAGCGGCTCGGCCTTGGGATCGGCCAGGAGGCGCAGATGCCAGGAGCCGCGCATGGCTTCGGCCGCCAGGGGCAGGGCCTGGTGATAGCTGCCGCTACCCCCGTCGGACAGCAATTGACGCGAGGCAATGACGCCATCGGGGCGCTCAACCTCAAGGGTCAGCGGCAGGTCCTTGACCGCATCGGCATGGTTATCGCGCAAGAGGGCGGTGAGGAACACGGTTTCACCGGGGCGGTACACACCGCGCTCGGTGGTGGCGAACAGATCGAGCGGACCGGGCGAGGGACGCCCTTCGACGCCTCGGTCGGTCAGATCGAAAGCGGTCTGGGACACATCTAGAAAGGCATAGTCGCCAGCAGCTGTTTCGGCGACGAGCAGCTGGGGCGCGCGGCCACCGGTGCCACGGGCAAGGCCCGGCGCAAAGTCGAAGCGCCCCTGCGCATCGCTGCGACCTTCGCCCAGGATCTCGTTGTTGACGGCAACCAGGCGCAAGCTGGCATCGGCTACCGACTCGGCACTGGTCAGCGAGCGCACAAAGGCATGCACGCCATCTTCACCGGCAATGGTGGTGAGGCCCAGATCGGTGACGATGAACCATTGGGTGGCGATCTCGTCCCAATATTCGCTCTTGCTGTCCTTGACCCTGGCGGTGATCACATAGGCGCCGGGCGCCACCCCGGCCAGAACATCGGCCACGGGGAGGGCGGTCGTGGTCATGGCATTGCGCGCGCCGGTGGCAAGGTCGACCTCGCCTTCCCAGAGCTTTTCGCCATAGTCATTGGCGACGGTTTCGGCGGAATAGCCGGTCAGGGTGCCGCGAAACACATTATTGCGCACGGCGGCGGCAATAGAGCGGTCGCCGATGCGGTAGATCACGGCTTCTGCCGTTTCGGCATTGATCGAGGAGATCGGCAGCCCGCCACCAAGGCCCGCGGGCAGCACATAGGCATTGTTGGCAAAGCCCACAAAGGGCGAGCGGTCGGGCACGTAAACACTCAGCGCCACATCTTTGCGCAGGGTCTCGTTGTCAGCCGAAGGCAAGCCGGCGCGCAGGCGGATCTCGTAACGGCGGCCATGTTCGGCACCATCAAGGCAGATCTGGCTGGTTTCGGTTTCCACCGCCAGCGTGGGGGCGTTTTCGACCATGACGAACGGGGTTAGGTCGGTATCGCCAGCGGGCAGGGGATCGGAAAACACAACGCAAATGCGCGGCGATACGGCTTCCGCATCCACCTCATGCGAGACAACGCGAAAGCCGTGTTCGGCCACGGCCTGTTCGAGACGCTCGGCAGTGGCGGGATCATTCGCAAGGGCAATGCTGGCGCGATAGGTGGCGATGGCTTCGCGCCACATCTCGCGGCGCGCCAGGCCCCTGCCGAGGAGGGACAGGCCATAGGCGCGCTCGGCTTCGCCTTCGGACGCCAGAAAGCCGTTGAGGGCGGCGGAGGTGCCGACCACGCCCAGATCATAGCTGTTGTCGCCCTCGGATTGGCCGGCCACTGCGTCAGCTTGCGTGAGGGCGAGCTCGGCCAGCTCCAGCCAAACGGCGGGGTCATTGCCGTTGATCGCCAGCGCCTGGCGCAGGTTCAACATGGCGGCGGCTGGATTGGCTTCGGCGGCGGCAGCACGCCCCTCCGCCACGAGATCGGCATAGCTGGCATTGGGCGGCGGGGGATCGGTTTGTTCCAGCTCGGCGGCAAAGCGGCGGGCGGCATCGATCAGGTCGGCGGCGGGAAAGGGCAGTTCGGTTTGGCGGGCCGCGGTGATCTCTTCGGGGGAAGCGCCATGGCTGACGCGGCCGGAACTGGCGGCGGCGAAGGGGACCTCATCGGCGCTGCCCGATTTGAGAAAGCACCAGTTCGCTTCGGTGTTGAAGGTGAAGGCGCGGCAAAGATTGTCGTCTTCGCAGGCGGCCTGGCAGGCCCCGATGGTGGTGTTCTGTTGCACGGCATAATCAAAGCCGGGCAGATCGATGCCGGGCAACAGCTCGGTGCGGCTTTGCTGAGCCAGCGCCCCGCTGGCCAGAATGGCAACCAGCGTGGCGCCAAGCACCACGACACTCCGCATCATCAAGCGCATTGGTCCCACCCTCACGCCCCCCGGCGCTGCCACCTTATGTGCACTCCCAGGTGGCGTAAAGCGCCACTGCAGCAAGCTTGCTGGCGCGACTGTGAGTCGATGGCGGGGGAACATCTGGGGAAAGGACACGTTGGTTTTGGTGCAACCCAAAGGAGAACCAACATGGCCAATCCTTCCAGCAATACCGGCAATCGCAGCGGCGGCCAGCAGGGCGCTAAAACCGCCGGCCAGGGCGAGCCCGGCGCCACCCTCGACGAGTTCGACCTTGCCGCCGATATCCAGGGCAAGAACAGCCTGCAAGGCGACAACCAAACCAATGTGGTCAACCAGCGCCAGGCGCAGGCCGGCGCCAAGGGCGAAACCGATGGTTTGATCGAAAGCTTCGAAAAGCTCGACAAGGATGTCCGGGCCGAACGCGACTTGGGCAAGGGCAATCGCAGCGGCGGTAAGCACTAACTTCGATCAGTGGCCAACAGGCCGATCATTCATCCCAGATGTGGGTGATTTGCCCTCCCTCCTCCTTGGGGAGGGGTGGGTTTGGTGACCCGCCGATGGACCTCCACCCTAGCCCTCCCCTCAAGGGGGAGGGGACTGATCGAGTTGGCGGCGGCGCTCGGGTTCTGCGCGGGCGGTCCGCAAAGATTTTGCACAGGCTTTTGGAGGTCGCGGGGCGCAAGGGGGCGCGAAAGCGGCTAGGTTTTGGCCAGAAGGAAAAATCGAAAAGGAGCCGGATACATGCCGATCAAGCGCTATGGGGCGGAGAAAAGCGGTGCGGGCGGGCAGAACCTGCCATTTGCGCGCGCGGTGGAAGCCGGCGGCTTCCTTTATGTCTCGGGCCAGGTCGCGATGAAGGACGGCGAGATCGTTGGCGCCGGCATCGTCGAGCAAACCCATCTGACCATCAAGAACCTGATCGCGATCCTTGAGGAAGCCGGCTACGGGCTCGAACATGTGGTGCGCTGCGGCGTGTGGCTCGATGATCCCCGCGATTTCTGGAGCTTCAACGCCGTTTACAAGAGCTATTTCGGCGAACATCCGCCGGCACGCTCGGCCGTGCAGTCGCACATGATGGTGGATTGCAAGGTCGAGATCGACTGCGTCGCCTTCAAGGATCCCTGAGTGGCACAAACGTTGCTAAGCGCAGCGTTTTTCAACCGTCCGGTGACGCAGGTCGCGGCCGAGCTGATCGGCGCGACCCTGCTCGTCGACGGGGTCGGCGGACGGCTGGTCGAGGTGGAAGCCTATGACGGGGCCGACCCGGCCTCGCATAGCTTTCGGGGCCCGACGCCGCGCAACGCCGCGATGTTCGGGCCGCCCGGCCAATCCTATGTTTACAAGATCTACGGCATCCATTGGTGCCTCAATTTCGTTTGCGAGCCCGGCAGCGCGGTGTTGATCCGCGCGCTCGAGCCCACCACCGGCATCGCGCAGATGCGGGAGCGGCGGGGCGGCCTGCCCGATCGCCAGCTCTGTTCGGGGCCGGGCAAGCTGTGCCAGGCACTGGGGATTGATGGCAGGCACAATGGCCTGCCGCTCGACGAGCCGCCTTTTGCCCTGCTGGCGGCAACTGGTGAGGCGCGCGTCGGCACCGGGCCGCGCATCGGCATCACCAAGGGCGCCGATACGCCCTGGCGCTTTGCCGAACCGGGCTCGCCCTTTTTGAGCCGGCCGCTGCCCTTGGGCTAATCTTGGTGCGCTCGGCGGAACAATCCGGGCGCCCGATCTTTTTCCCTTTATCGACGGCTTGGCAGTGACGGCAGCGCGCGGGTCCTTCCCGTCAGCGCTGGTCCACCTTTGCCGCTCCGCAAGAGGGAGATCCACCATGCCTCAAAGCGACAAATCCGCTTACACCGACAAGCAAAAGCGCAAGGCCGAGCATATCGAGGAAGGCTACGAAAAGCGTGGCCTGCCTGAAGACGAGGCCGAGCGCCGGGCCTGGGCCACCGTCAACAAGCAGGATGGCGGGGGCAAGCAATCCGGCTCCGGCGGCAAGCACTAGTTCCCCACCAAACCCAGAAGGTTCCCCCATGTCCGACGACCAGATCAATCCGCCCCAGCACCAGGACCATCAGCCCGGCCGGGAAACCGAAATGAGCCCGGCACCCGATTTTGCCCCCAAATTCCCTGGCAACGGGCGGCTTGCCGGCAAGGTCGCGATCATCACCGGCGGCGATAGCGGCATTGGCCGGGCTTGCGCGGTGCTGTTTGCCCGCGAAGGGGCCGAGGTCGCGATCGTTTATCTCGAGGAAACCGAGGACGCCAAGATCACCGCCGAGGCGATCAAGGCGGAGGGCAAGAATGTCCTGCTGCTGCGCGGCGATGTGGGCGAAAAGGCCTTTTGCGACAATGTCGTGGGCAAGGTGATCGAGGAATTTGGCAAGATCGACGTCCTCGTCAACAATGCGGCCGAGCAGCATCCGCAGGACGAGATCACCGATATCTCCGAAGAACAGCTGGAAAAGACCTTCCGCACCAATATATTCGGCTACTTCTTCATGACGCAGGCAGCGATGCCGCATCTGCAGTCGGGTGCCTCCATCGTCAACACCACCTCGGTCACCGCTTATCGCGGCTCGCCCGAGTTGCTCGATTATTCCTCGACCAAGGGCGCGATCCTGGCCTTCACCCGCTCCCTTTCGGGCAGCCTTGCCGAAAAGGGCATTCGCGTAAATGCCGTGGCGCCCGGCCCGATCTGGACGCCACTGATCCCCGCCACCTTCCCCGAGGACAAGGTGGCCGAATTCGGCGCCTCCCAGCCGATGAAGCGCCCCGGCCAGCCCAATGAAGTGGCCACCTGCCACCTGTTCCTGGCCTGCGACGAGAGCTCCTACATCTCGGGTCAGGTGCTCCACCCCAATGGCGGCGAGATCGTCGGGGGCTAAGCCGGCGGCAGATTGATCTCTTGAGGGCCCCATGCCACTCCTTGTTGCGCGATGCAGCGGGGGTGAGGCATGGGGCGCAGTGTTTTGGTGCGGCTGGGCGGATTGGCGGCGATCGCCATTGGCGCCGCGGTTTTGTATTTCTTTTTGCTGGTGCCGCTCGGGCAGGCGCAAAGCGGCGCGCCCGAGGTGCACTATCAGCTGCGCGCCTTTGCGCTGGTGCCGCTATGCCTCGTCTTCGGGCTGGTGTTTCTGCTCGGGGGCGAGCGCTTCCAATATCGCACGGCCGACCACAAAAACCTGACTGCTGCAGGCTGGATCGCCTTTGCCGTCGTCGTGGCGCTGACCGCAATGGGCTGGTGGTGGTTCGACAGCCAGTTCACCGCGCTGGGCTATGTCTAGCTGTTGAATCAGCTGTGAGTTGCCCGTCACGCTCAGCTATGCTCGAAGCACGGTGCGGCGGGATTCGCCGCTTCGGAGCCCCTCCATCACATGGCAGCAGCCTTGAGCCAAACCACCTCGCTTGATCTTCGCCCCGATCCCCTGGCGGTGTTGCGCGATGTGTTCGGCCACAAGAGTTTCCGCGGTCAGCAGGAAGAAGTGGTGCGCCATGTCGCCGATGGCGGCGATGCGGTGGTGCTGTTTCCGACGGGCGCGGGCAAATCGGCCTGCTACCAGATCCCCGCGCTCTGCCGGCATGGCGTGGGCATTGTGGTCTCGCCGCTGATTGCCCTGATGCGCGACCAGGTCGAGGCGCTGCGCCAGGCCGGGGTCGCGGCGGCGGCGCTTAATTCCTCGCTTTCGCCCGAAGAGTCCGCCCAGGTGCGCGGGCAGTTGCGTCGGGGCGAGCTGGACTTGCTTTATGTGGCGCCCGAGCGGGTGGCGACGCCGGGCTTCCGCAACATGGTGGATGGGCTCGATATTGCGCTCTTTGCCATCGACGAGGCCCATTGCGTCAGTCAATGGGGCCATGATTTCCGGCCCGAATATCGCGAACTGGCCCAGCTGACTGAACTGTTTCCCGGCGTGCCGCGCATCGCGCTGACAGCGACGGCCGACCCCACCACCCGCGCCGATATCATCGAGCGGCTGGGGCTTGGGGGCGCGCGGGTATTTGAGACCAGTTTCGATCGCCCCAATATCTCCTATTCCATCATCGAGCGCGACAATGCCCGCGCTCAGCTCTTGCGCTTCCTCGAAGGGCACAAGGGCGAAAGCGGCATTGTCTATTGCCTGTCGCGCGCCAAGGTGGAGGACACCGCGCAATGGCTGGAGGGTAAGGGCGTTCGCGCCCTGCCCTATCATGCCGGCATGGATGCCGGCCTTCGCTCCGCCCACCAGGACATCTTCCTGCGCGAGGAGGATGTGTGCCTTGTGGCGACCGTGGCGTTCGGCATGGGCATCGACAAGCCCGATGTGCGCTATGTCGCCCATCTCGATCTCCCCGCCTCGATCGAAGCCTATTACCAGGAAACCGGCCGCGCCGGGCGCGACGGGCAGCCCGCCGACGCCTGGATGAGCTATGGCATGGCCGATGCGGTGCAGCGCCGGCGCATGATCGACGAGGGCGGGGCGCCCGACGAGATCAAGCGCGTCGAACACGCCAAGCTCAATGCGCTCCTGGGCGTCTGCGAAACCGCCGAATGCCGGCGTCAGGCGATCCTCGCCCATTTCGGCGAAGTCTACGAGGGCCCTTGCGGCAATTGCGATACCTGCCGCTCGCCCGTCGCCAGCTGGGACGGCACGGAAGCGGCGATCAAGGCCATGGCCGCGATTTATCGCACCGGGCAGCGCTTCGGTTCGGGGCACATCATCGATGTGCTGCTGGGCAAGCGGACCGAAAAGGTCGAGCGCTTTGGCCACGACAAGCAGGCCGTGTTCGGCCAGGGCCAGGAACATGACAGCCGCACCTGGCAATCGGTGCTGCGGCAGCTGACGGCCTCGGGGCTGGTGCGGGTCGACCATGCCGCCCATGGCGCCTTGACGCTGGGGGAGGGGGCGCGCGCGGTGTTCCGCAAAGAGCGCACCGTCACCCTGCGCCAGGATCGGCCCAAAAAAGCGGCGGAAGTGCGCCGCCAGCTGGCGGGCGCGGTGGAGCTCGACGAGGCCGATATGGGCGTCTTCAATGCCCTGCGCGCCGAACGGCTGCGCATCGCCAAGGCGCAGGGCGTGCCCCCTTATGTGGTGTTCGGCGACGCGACCCTGCGCGCCATGGCGCAAACCCGGCCGGCCAAGTTGCACGATCTGCTCAATATCCCCGGCGTGGGGCAGGCCAAGCTCGAGCGCTATGGCGCGGCGTTCCTGGCCATTCTGGATGGGGCGCGGTGAGCGAACTGGCCTCCCCACCGGTGCGCGCCCGCTTTCCGGTGATCGATATCGCCCGTGGCGTCGCCATCATCGCGATGATCATTTATCACCTGTGCTGGGATCTCGCCTATTTCCGCTTCATCCCCGCCGATGTCGGCTATGATCCGGGCTGGGTGCTGTTTGCCCGCAGCATTTTGTATAGCTTCCTGTTCCTTGTGGGCGTCGGGATCGCCCTTGGGAGCCGGGGCCCTACCGATTGGCGCCGGTTCTGGCGCCGCTGGGGGTTGTTGGTCCTGGGAGCGCTGGCGATTACGGTTGCGACCCTCATCGCCTTCCCCGACACCTTCGTTTACTTCGGCGTGCTGCACGCCATTGCGCTCTTTACCCTCCTGGCGCTGCCGCTGCGCCGGGCGCCGTCCTGGGTGATCGGGCTCATCGCGGTTGTGGTGCTGGCGCTGCCCGCGTTTTTCTCCAACGAACTCTTCAACGCGAAGGCCTGGTCCTGGCTGGGGTTCTGGACGGTGGCGCCACCCACCAATGATCTCGTGCCGGTGTTTCCCTCCTTTGGCGTGGTGCTGCTGGGGCTTCTGGCCGGGCGCTGGTTGATTGGCTCGCGCTGGAGCGCGCGCCTTGCCGCCATCGCTCCCACCAACGCCCTGGCGCGGGTGCTGCAAACCATGGGTCGCTGGAGCCTGCTGATCTATCTCGTGCATCAGCCACTGCTGCTCGCCGTGCTGTTTCCGCTGGCCGGCTGGCTGCAGCCCCAGATCGCCATGCGGCAAACCGACTTCCTCAATGCCTGCCAGCGCACCTGCGTCGAGGGCGGCACGACGCCTGGCCTCTGCACCACCTATTGCCAGTGCGGGCTCGAGACAGTGGAAGCCAATGATCTGTGGGATCCGGTGTTTTCCGGCACCATTTCGCCAGAACAGCAAGCCCTGCTCGATGCCGGCAACCGGCGCTGCTCGGCCGTAATCTATCCCGAGCTCAATCAACCTAAGTGACAGTTCCGTCACAAAGCGCCGGGCGTGGCGCTTTTTTGCGCAAATTGCCTCTTGAATGGTACGGACGATGGGCGTTGAATAATTCCACGAGTTGATTTGTCGCACCCGGTGGCTGCCCTGCGCCCCACCGGAGCACCCTTTTTGAAGTCTGGATCTGCTGTGACCACCCCCTCGGCTGGCCGCGTCCGTGGGCGCGCTGACCCCCGCGCTCACCTGGCCTCTGTCCATGCCGGTAAAGGCACCGGCGTCTTGTGGCGCATCACCAAGCTCACGCTGCGCCATCCCTGGCAGGTCACCATTGCCATCGGCTCGACGGTGATCGCGGCGGGCCTGCAGCTGACCATTCCGCGTCTGCTGGGCCGCGCAGTGGACGAGGCGCAGGGCATTCTGGTGGCGGGCGATGCCGGCGAGCGGGCGCTCTGGACCACGGCGCTGCTCCTGCTGGCCGTGTCTGTGGCCCGCGGGCTCTTTACCCTGGCGCAGAACTATTTCAGTGAATCGGTGGGCCACACCATCGGCTACGAACTGCGCCTGGCCTTCTATGAAAAGGTGCAGCGCCTAAGCTTTTCCTTCCACGACCGCATCCATACCGGCGATCTCATCACCATCGGGCTGCTCGACCTCGATGGCGTACGCATGTTCTTCTCGACGGGGCTCGTGCGCATGGTGCTGCTGTCCGTGCTGATCGGGCTGGGTGCGTATCTGCTGATCTCGACCGATCCGCTGCTGGGCGTGCTGAGCCTGAGCTTTGTGCCCTTTGTCGCCTGGCGCTCCTCGGTCGCGCAACTGACCCTGCGCAAGACCTGGCTGATGCTGCAGGATAAGTTGTCCGCCGTCACCCGTGTGATGGAAGAGAATTTGGGCGGCATTCGCGTCGTGCGCGCCTTTTCGGGCCAGAACTTCGAGCTCGCCAAGTTCGACCGCGCTTCGGCCGAAGCCCTGGAGCTCGCCCATACCCGCGTCGGCATTCGCGTGCGCAACACCAGCGCCATGACCTTTTCGTTCTTTGCCGCCATGGGGCTGGTGCTCTGGTTCGGGGGCAACAAGGTCATCGACGGCACCATGACCGTGGGCACGCTCGCTTCGTTTTTGACCTTCATGACCATCCTGCAGATGCCGGTGCGCCAGCTCGGCATGATGGTCAACAGCTTTGCCCGCGCCGCCACCTGTGGCGGGCGCCTGTTCGACTTTCTCGACCAGCCGCTCGAGATCGATGACAAGCCCGAGGCCAACCCGCTGAAGATAGGCCAAGGCGTGCTGCGCTTTGAGGATGTGCACTTCACCTATCCCGGCGCACTGTATCCCACGCTTGACGGGGTAAGCTTTGAAGCCAAGCGCGGCCAGACCATCGGCATTGTCGGTGCCCCCGGGAGCGGCAAGTCGACGCTCGCCCATCTGATCTCGCGCTTTTACGAAGTGACGGGCGGGGCTGTGACCATCGACGGGCAGAACGTCAACGACGTGACCCTCGCCTCGCTCCGGCGCGCCGTGGCCGTGGTGCAGCAGGACTCGTTCCTGTTCACCACCACGATCGAAAACAACATCGCCTATGGCGATCCCTGGGCCAAGGAGCGCTCCATTGCCGGGGCCGCCGAAAGCGCCCAGTTGCACAACTACATCATGGGCCTGCCGGCCCAATATGGCACAGTGGTGGGCGAACGGGGTGTCTCGCTTTCGGGTGGGCAGCGCCAGCGCCTGTCGATTGCCCGCAGCCTCGTGCTCAAGCCGGCGGTGATGGTGTTCGACGATTCCACCGCCGCCATCGATGCGGGCACCGAGCACCGCATCCGCAGCGCCATCAAGCGCTATGCGCAGGATCGCGTCACCCTCATCATCTCCCACCGCCTGAGTTCGCTGATGCATGCCGACCAGATCCTGTTTCTTGATGGCGGCAAGATCGTCGAGCGCGGCAGCCATGAGCAGTTGCTGGCCCAGAACGGTCGCTATCGCGCGCTCTACGACCTGCAGGTCAAGCCGGTCGACGCCGAGGACTTTGCCGTGGGGAGTGCGGCCCAATGAGCGTTATCGAGCATGACGACGACGTTCCGGTCGATCGCGGCCAGCGCCCGCCCCGCGCCACGGTGGGTTCGCACCGGATCGAGGAAGAAATCTTTGGCAAGGCCTATGATCCCAAGACCATCCGCCGGATCTGGGCCTTTGTGCATCCCTATCGCCGGCGCATGCTGCTGGCGGTGGCGGCGGTTATCGTTTTCACGCTGACCCAGCTGGCCATTCCGCTGATCATCGGCTTTGCCATTGACCGCGGCATGACCGCAGGCGGCGATCACGCCAACCTGATCGGGGCCGTCGTGGCCTTTGGCGTGGTGGTGCTGCTCAATTTCGGCGCCAGCTATGTGCAGGAAACCGTGGTCGGCGAAGTGGCCGAAAACGTGCTGTTCGATATGCGCCGCGCCATGTTCAGCCAGCTCCAGCGCGTGTCGCTGTCCTTCATGGACAAGACCGAAGTGGGTCGCCTGATGAGCCGCCTGCAGGGTGACGTCAATTCCATGCAGGAGTTTTTGGAAACCTCCGTGATCTCGGTGGGCGACATCGTGCTGCTGGTCGGCATTGTCGTCGTGCTGCTGACGCTTGATTTCCGACTTGGCCTGCTAACGCTCGCGACCATGCCGGTGCTGTTCGTCGTGCGCATTTTCTGGCTGCCGCGGGCGCGGGCCGCCTTCATGGCCGCGCACGAAACCAATTCCTCCACCGCGGGCGCCCTGGCCGAAGGCATTCATGGCGTGCGCACGGTGCAGAACCTCGATCGCCAGCGGGTCAATTTCGACCTCTATGACGACAAGGCCTTTGGTAACCTCAAGACCCAGCTGACCGCATCGAAATATGCCCAGGTCATGGTGCCCATCGTTGATAGCCTCACCGGCATCGCCATGGCTGTTGTGATCGTGGTGGGAGGCTCCATGGTGCTCAATGGCGGGCTGCAGGTGGGCGTGATCGTCACGTTCCTGTTCTATATCCAGCGCTTTTTCGATCCCATCCGCTCGCTCACCATGCAGTATTCGGTGATGCAGCGCGCCATGAGCTCGGGCCAGCGCATCACCGAAGTGCTCGACGTACCCGTCGACATCGCCGACAAGCCCGGCGCCGTGGCGCTGACCGGGGACATGGATGGGTCGGTTGAGTTCCGCAACGTCACCTTTGGCTATCGCGCCGATCATCCCGTGCTCAAAAATGTCAGCTTCCGCGTCAATCCGGGCGAAACCGTCGCCCTGGTCGGCCCCACCGGCTCGGGCAAGACCAGCGCCATGGCCCTTGTGCACCGCTTTTATGAAGTGCAGGGCGGCGCGGTGTTGGTGGGCGGCCATGATGTGCGCGATGTAACGCAGGAATCGCTGGGCGAGCAGGTGGCCATGGTGCTCCAGGAGCCCTTCCTCTTTACCGGCAGCGTTCTGGACAATATCCGCTACAACAAGGCCGATGCCACGCGCGAACAGGTGGTTGCCGCGGCCAAGGCGGTGGGCGCCCATGAGTTCATCGAGCGGCTGCCCAATGGCTATGACGCCATGCTCGAGCAGCGCGGCTCCAATCTGTCCCTGGGGCAGCGCCAGCTGCTGAGCTTTGCCCGGGCGCTGGTGGCCGATGCCAGGATCCTCGTGCTCGATGAGGCCACCGCCAATATCGACTCCTATACCGAGCGGCAGATCCAGAAGGCGCTGCTGACCGTGCTCGAAGGGCGCACCGGACTCGTGATCGCGCACCGGCTCGCCACTATTCGTGGGGCCGACCGCATCATCGTGCTGCAGAATGGCGAGTTGATCGAGAACGGCAATCACGACCAGCTCATGGCCAAGAACGGGCTGTATGCCCGGCTCTACAACATGAACTACGCCTCCTTTGACGACATCCCCGAAGAGGTGATCGCCGCCGGCCCCAAGGCCGCCTCCACCTGACGCGCCAGCTATGCCAGGAAAGCACCGGGCCATGCCCGATCCGTGCTGGCGCGCGGCTGCCCTGCCGGGCATGAACCCCGCTGAAGTGGGGGAGCCCTGATGCTGAGCCTTGGAGCGGTGCTTGCCCTGTTGGGGGCGGTGTTTTTGACCTCGACCCTGTCGGGCGTCTTCGGCATGGCGGGTGGGCTGATCCTCCTCGGCATATTGCTGGCGCTGCTGCCGGTGGGCACCGCCATTGCGGTGCAGGGCGCCATCCAGATCATCGCCAACGGGTCGCGGGCCTGGCTGTCCCGCGCCTTTATCGATTGGCGCATCATGGGCTGGATCACACTGGGGCTGCTGGTGGCGGCCACGATCCTCTTCATTGTGCGCTATACGCCCGACCTCGCAGCCGTTTGCATCGCCATTGGCCTCTTGCCGATCCTTGTCTGGATTCCCGCCGATTGGCTGCGGCTCGATGCCAGCAAGCCGCACCACGCCGTGCTTTGCGGCATACTCGGGGGCGGGCTCAACCTTGCGGTCGGGGTATCGGGGCCGACCGTTGATATCTTTTTCATCCGCACAGCCATGGACCGGCGGCGGATCGTCGCGACCAAGGCGGCGGTGCAGGTGCTCTCGCATGGGGCCAAAGTGGTGTTCTACTGGAACGCCACTATGGTGCTGAGCGCCGGGGAATGGCTGGGCGTGGCGCTCGCCGCGCCTTTCGCGGTGGCCGGCACCAGCGCCGGCTACTGGATCCTGCAGCGCGTGACCGACGCCAATTTCCGCAGCTGGACGCGCTGGATCGTCTCGGCCATCGGCATTTTCTATCTTGCGCGCGGCCTTTCCCTGGTGCTCTGAACCCCCTATCAGTGGGCTCAGCCAGGGAGATGGGATGGCACCGTTCGACAGCGTCACCGCACGCCTGATTTTGCTGCTGGCCGATACCGGCTCGATTGGGCGCGCCGCCGAGCGCGAGGGCATTGCGTCCTCCGCCGTCAGCCGCCGTGTATCGGATCTCGAGAACCGGCTGGGCACGGCGCTGTTTGATCGCTCTGCCCATGGCGTGCGCCTGACCGCTGCCGGCAGCGCCTATGCCGAGGGCTGCCGCACCGTGCTGCGCGCCATTGCCGATCTCGACGCCACCATGGTGGACTTTTCCACCGGCCAGCGCGGCAGCCTGCGCCTGGCCTGCACCGGCTCGGCGCTGACCGGCCGGCTGCCCGAACTGCTGGCCCGCTACAGCCAGAACCATGCCGGCATCGGGCTCGACATCATGGAAATGGGCGCCGCCCGCGCGCTGCTGGCGCTCGATGAAGGCCGCGCCGATGTCGCCATTGTTTCGGACAATTACGATTTCGCCCGCTTTGAAACCCGCCCCTTCGAGGATGACCGCGTCTGGGTGCTGGCGCCGCCCGAACATCCGCTGGCGCCCCGGCTCGAGCCGCGCAGCGGCATTGCCTTTGCCGAGGTCGCCGAGCACGCCATTGTGGGCATCCACCATGCCGGCGCGCTCGATCGCCTGCTCGCCGAAGCCGCCCGCCGCGACGGCCGCAAGCTGACCGAAAGCCTGCGGGTGGAAAGCTTCCCCGCCTTGGTGCGCATGGTGGAAGCAGGCTTTGGCATCGGCTTTTTGCGCTCGACGAGCCTGCATCTGCTGGCGGGCACGGACCTCGCCTGTGCCCCACTCGCCGATAGCTGGGCGCTGCGCCAATTGCTGGTGGCGCGCCGCCGCTCGACGCCCCTTTCAGCACCAGTGAAGGGCTTTTTGTCGCTGGTCAGTGAAACCTATGCACCTACGCCCTAGTGGCGCGTTATGCTGGCGCCCGTTCATCCGCTCACCCAGGATCACTCCGATGTTCCGCCGTTTCCGTGCCGCCGCCATCGTCTCTGCCCTGCTGCTCGTAGCGCCCGCCTTTGCTCATAACGGGGTGGTGCATCACGGCCCTCTCAACATTTCGGTGCCTTTTACCCGCGCGACCCTGCCCAATGCTCCCGTCGCGGGCGGGTATCTGACCATCGAGAACACGGGCGATGCGTCCGACCGGTTGGTTTCCGCCACTTCCCCCGCTGCCGGCACGGTGCAACTGCACCAGATGAAAATGGAAGGGGATGTCATGAAGATGAGCCCCATGGCCGACGGCATCACCATCGAAGCGGGCCAAACCGTCGCGCTCGAGCCCGGTGGGCTGCACATCATGTTCCTGGGCCTGACCCAGCCCTTCGTTGAAGGCGAGAGCGTCCCTGTGACCCTGGTCTTCGAGCATGCCGGCCCGGTCGAAATCGAAATCCCGGTGCAGGCCGCCGATGCGACCGAGGCCCATGGCGCGGGTGAGCACGCCCATGACGCCCCCGAAGGCGAGCACAGCCATGAAGCGCCCGAGGGCGAGCACAGCCACTAGGGACTAAACCCCGGCGCCACTCGCCCTGTATAGGTGAGTGGCGGCCTCAACTATCTTTTGACTCGGCGCTTCCGCCCGGTTAGGTAACCCGACAAGCAACGTCAGCTTAAAACTGGCAGTGCAGAGCTGTTTGCCCAAACCCTGGATTGGAAGTCTCGTGAACACCATCACCCGCACCCCCTCCTTGCTCGCCGCGCTCGTCGCTGGCGCGCTGGCCTTTACCAGCCTGGGCACCCAGGCTCAGGAAGTCACCGTCACCCATCCCCAGGGTGAAACCACCATCACCGGCGTACCCGAAAAAGTGCTGGTGTCCGATTGGGCAGCCTTTGACAACCTGACCTCGCTCGGCGTTCCGGTCGCTGGCATTCCCTCGTCCAATGTGCCCGCTTACCTCGCTGACTCCGTTCCCGCCGACGCGCTCAAGATCGGCTCGCTCCAGGAGCCCGATTTCGAAGGCATCGCTGCCGCCGACGCCGATCTTTATATCGTCGCTGCCCGCTCGCGCACCGCGTACCCGACCGCCGCCGAAATCCTGCCCACCATCGACCTGACCGTCGACAATGCCGATCTGGTCGAGGGCGTGGAAGCCAACATCACCAAGCTCGGCGAGATCTTTGGGCTCCAAGAGAAGGCCGCCGAACTCAACGCCAATCTCGAAGCCAAGATCGCCGAAGTCAAAGCTGCGGCCGAAGGCAAGGGCACCGCGCTCGTGCTCGTGACCAATGCCGGCAATGTCGGCGTTTACGGACCCGGCTCGCGTGTCGCCTGGATCTACAATGAACTCGGCATGCCCTCGGCCATGGCCGATGTGGAAGACGGCGATCACGGTGGCGACAGCGTTTCCTTCGAGTTCATCCTCGAAACCAATCCCGATTGGCTCTTCGTGGTCGACCGTGATGCCGGCGTTGGCGAGAACACCGGCGCTGCTGCCGCCCTGCTCGACAACGAATTGGTGAACCAGACCACCGCCGCCAAGGAAGGTCACATTGTTTACCTCGACCCCCAAGCCGCTTATGTCACCATGCATGGCTATAACGGCCTGATGCTGATGCTCGATCAGGTGCTGGAAGGCCTCAACAGCTAACACCGGCCCCTAGCGATCAATCATTCAGCCCGGCGGATCATTCCGCCGGGTTCTGCCATTTGAGAACGAGGTGCCATGCGGGCCTTGCCGCTGCTGATTATCGCTGGTGTGGCCACGCTTCTGCTGGCGATTGCGAGCCTGTTTATCGGGGTCAGCGATGTGACGCTGGCGGGAGTGTTTTCGGGTGGCCCCGAAGGGCGGCCGATGCAGGTGCTGCTGATCAGCCGCGTGCCGCGTACCCTGTCTCTGCTGCTCGCCGGCTCCTCCATGGCCATTGCCGGCCTTGTGATGCAGATCGTCGTGCGCAACCGCTTTGTCGAGCCGGGAACGGTGGGCACCACGGAGTCCGCGCTACTGGGCTTTTTGCTCGTGACTCTGCTGGCACCCGGTTGGCCCATCATGGCCAAGATGATGGTGGCAGCGCTGTTTGCCCTCGCCGGCACTTTCCTGTTCTTGCGGGTGATCCGCAGCGTGCCGCCCCGCGATGTGCTGCTCGTGCCCCTGATCGGCATCATGCTGTCGGGCATTATCGGGGCGGTGACGAGCTTTTTTGCTTATCGCTTTGGCCTGCTGCCCTCGCTCCTCGCCTGGGAGCTCGGCGATTTTTCTGGCGTGCTGCGGGGCCGCTATGAACTGCTCTGGATCGGGTTGGTTTGTGCCGTCGCGGCTTACTGGGCCGCCGACCGCTTCACCGTCGCCGGCATGGGCGAGGATTTCACCACCAATCTGGGGCTCAACTACAACAAAACCATGACCCTGGGGCTCATCATCGTCTCGATCTCGAGCGCGGTGGTGCTGGTGTCCGTCGGCATCATCCCCTTCCTCGGCCTCGTCGTGCCCAATGTCATCAGCCTCCTGGTCGGGGACAATATGCGGCGCACCGTGCCCTGGGTAGCCGTGTCGGGCGCGGCCTTCGTGGTGGCCTGCGATATTCTGGGGCGGGTGATCCGCTACCCCTATGAGATCCCGATCGGGGTGGTTGTCGGCGTCATCGGCAGTGTCATCTTCCTTTATCTGTTGCTCAGGACCCGTCGCAGTGCCGCCTGATTTCTCCACGGCTCACGCCCCGTTCCTGGGCATTTCGCGCCGCACCTGGACCCGGCCGGTGCTGGTGCTCGTCCTCCTGTCGCTGCTGGCACTGGTTTCCATCGTCTGCTTCATGACGCTGGGGGCCAAGGGCAGCTGGAGCTTCGTGATCCCGTTCCGCGGCCGCAAGCTCCTCGGCCTGATCCTCGTTGGCTATTCGGTGGCGCTCTCGACCGTGCTGTTTCAGACCGCCACCAATAACCGGATCCTCACGCCCTCGATCATGGGCTTTGATAGCCTTTACGTGCTGCTGCAAACCTCGCTGGTGTTCTTTTTCGGCATTGGCAGCCTCATCAGCCTCAATCCCGACCTGCATTTCCTCCTCGAAATGGTGGTGATGATCGGCTTTGCCAGCGCGCTCTTTTCCTGGCTCTTCGTGTGGCAGGAGCGCAGCCTGCACCTGCTGGTGCTGGTGGGCATTGTCTTTGGCATCATGTTCCGCAGCGTGATTTCCTTCATGCAGCGCTTGATGGATCCCAATGCCTTCAACGTGCTGCAGGACAGCTTCTTCGCCAGCTTTTCGCGCGTCGATACCGACCATCTCCTCTTCGCCTATGCGGTCCTTGCGGTCGTGACCATTGCCGTGATCCGGATGATCCCGGTCTTTGATGTGCTGACCCTTGGGCGCGCCAATGCGATCAATCTTGGGGTCAATTACAAGCGCACCATCACCGCCATGCTGATCATGGTTTCGGTGCTGGTGGCGGTCTCGACGGCACTCGTGGGCCCGGTGACCTTTTTTGGGCTCCTGGTAGCGAGCCTCGCCCATTCGCTGGTCGGCAACAGCAAGCATAAATATGTGCTGCCGACGGCCGTCCTGCTGGCCGTGATCTGCCTTGTGGGTGGGCAAACCGTGCTCGAGCGCATATTTGAGTTCGATACGGCGCTCTCGATCATCATCGAGTTTCTCGGTGGTATCGTCTTTATTTTCCTGGTTTTGCGGAGGGCGGGGCGATGATCATCACCACCAACGTCACCAAACATTATGGTGCCAGCTGCGTGGTGGATGGCGTGACGCTGTCCATTCCCGCTGGCGGCATCACCTCCATTATCGGGCCCAATGGGGCGGGCAAGTCGACCCTGCTGTCCATGGTCAGCCGCCTCATGAGCATGGACAAGGGCACCGTCACCGTCGATGGGCTCGATGTCAGCAAGACCGGCAGCGAAGTGCTGGCACGGCGCCTGTCCATCCTGCGCCAAGACAACCACATGACCGCGCGCCTGACCGTGCGCGACCTCGTTTCCTTTGGCCGCTTCCCCTATTCGCGCGGCCGGCTGACGCGCGACGACGAAAAGCGCATCGACGATGCCATTGGCTATCTCAATCTGGGCGAGCTGTCGGACCGGTTCCTCGACGAGCTTTCGGGTGGGCAGCGCCAGCGCGCTTTTGTGGCGATGGTGCTGTGCCAGGATACCGATTATGTGCTGCTCGACGAGCCGCTCAACAATCTCGACATGAAGCATGCCATGGGCATGATGAAGCTCTTGCGCAAGGCGGCCAATGAGCTGGGCAAGACGGTCGTGCTGGTGCTGCACGACATCAATTTTGCGTCCTGGTACTCCGATTTCATCATCGCTATGAAGCATGGCAAGGTCGCGGCTCAGGGCCCGGCCGACGAAATGATCCGCCCCGAAGTGCTGTCGGGCATTTACGAAATGGACATCAAGGTCCATGAGATCGGCGGCCAGCGCATCAGCGTGTACTACGAATAACGCCTACTGAGACCGCCCGAGGAGCGCGCCAGCCATGAAGCCAACCATCAGCATCATCACCATCGGCGTCGATGATCTGCCGCGCGCCTTTGCCTTTTACCGCGCGCTGTTCGAGCTGGGCGACGACCAGATCGGGGCAGGGGACGACCATGTGGCGTTTTTCCTCGATGAGCGGCTGAGCTTTGTGCTGTTCCCGCGCACCCAGATTGCCGAGACCGCGGGGCTCGAAGCCCCCGTAGCGGGCTCGCCGGGCTTTGTGCTCAGCCACCGTGCCGCCGATGCCGCCGAAGTCGATGCCATTCTCGACCAGGTGCTGGTGGCGGGTGGCTCGATCATTACCCCGGGCACATCGTCCGAATGGGGCTACTCGGCTTACTTCGCCGACAGCGAAGGCAATGTCTGGGAACTGATGGCGACCCCAACCGCCAATTAAGCCGCGCCATTACGTTCGGCAAAGGCCTTGCGGCTCGCCTCGATAGCCGCGTGATGCTCTTCCGCCCACAGCCAGACGCCGCAAAACGCGCCCCCGAGACTCCGGCCCATCGGGGTGAGGCTGTATTCCACATGGGGTGGGATCACCGGATGCACGGTTCGTTGCACGAGGCCATCGGCTTCCATCTGCCGCAGGGTCTTGGTCAGCATCTTCTGGCTGATCTCGCCGACCTTGCGTCCCACATCGGTGAAGCGCAGCGTGCCGTGATCATTGAGGGCTTCAAGGATCAGCATGGTCCATTTGTCGGCGACCTTGCCGATGATGTCGCGCACCAGGCGATCGAGTTCGGGATCGAGCGGCTTGCCGCCAGCGCGCTCGCTCCACTGGTAGATCGAGGGGGCCGAAACTTCTCGCGGCATCGACACTCTCCGTTGGGTGCGTATGGATCTTTTGGGTGCCTACTTCCCGATGGAGAGTATGCGGCTTAACTCTGGGCGACACAAGCCAAGGAGAGTTTTCATGCGCATGAGCGGCAATACCATTCTCATTACCGGCGGCGGCTCCGGCATCGGCCGCGGCTTGGCCGAAGCCTTTCACCGCGCGGGCAATCAGGTGATCATCAGCGGGCGGCGCCAGGACGCGCTCGATGCGGTCACCGCCGCCAATCCCGGCATGGCGGCATTCACCGTGGACATGACCGACCCCGAAGCGATCCGCGCCTTTGCCCAGCGGGTGATCGCGGCGTTTCCCGCGCTCAACGCCGTGATCAACAATGCCGGGATCATGGTCGATGAAGATTTGGTCGCGGGGGACTATCTGGCGATCGCCGAGGCGACTGTGGCGACCAATCTGCTGGGCCCGATCCGTCTTACGGCTGCCTTGCTGCCGCATCTGCTGGCGCAACCCCAGGCCGCGGTGCTGACTGTGTCATCGGGCCTCGCCTTTGTGCCCAAGGCCTCGACGCCGACCTACAGCGCCACCAAGGCGGCAATCCACAGCTATTCCCAATCGCTGCGCTACCAGCTGCGCCACACGGGTGTGGAGGTGATCGAGCTCGCCCCGCCCTATGTGCAAACCACGCTGCAGGGCGAAAAGCAGGCCAATGATCCCAATGCCATGCCGCTGGCTGACTATATCAGCGAAACCATGCAGCTGCTGGCGACAGGACCCGAGAATGGCGAGGTGCTGGTGCAGCGGGTGCATCGCCAGCGCTTTGCCGAGCAGAGCGGCAATGCCGCTGCGGTGTTCGGCTTCATCAACCCGGCCTGAGGCCGGAGATCGGGTGGCGGCGGCTAGAACCCGCCGCCCGTCTTGAACCCGCCATGCTTGCGGGTGCCGCTCGAGCCGGTGCGCGGGCGCGAAAAACCGCCGCCGCCTGCGGGCGGGCGCCCACCGCCGCCATCGCGCCTGCTGCCACCGCCAAAGCTGCCTTCGGGCCATTGGAAGCCGCCCCCCCCTTGCGGCCAGGGATTGGCGCTGCGCCCATTATTGGGCAGGCCCTCGCCGCCACCCCAATCACTGGTGCCGGGGTTCCAGTTCTGCGAGCGCCGCCAATGCTCCCAATAGGAGGCGGCGGAAATCCCACCGCGCAGGAAATCGTTGAGCATGTCGCCCACGAGCCGGTCTTCGCCAAAGCTCGAGCGGGGATCGTCAAAGCGCTGCTTTTTGAACTCCCACTGGATGTCCTCGAGCTCGCGCCGGCGGGCGGCGAGGGTCTTGAGGCGCGCCTTTTGCTCGCGCACCTCGGCGTCTTCTTCCTTCATGCGCGCCCGGGCATCGTCGATCTGGGCGACGATGGTGTCGTCGCGCCCGGTGCGGGTCAGCCGCGCTTCGGCCAGCAGCGTCTGGATATCCTCGCGCCCCAGCTCGGTCGCGAGCGTATCGAGCGCTTCGGCAAAGGAGGGATCGCGCCCCTGCGCCATGGCTCCGAGCGCCTGGGCGGCGCCGTCGCGGCGATCTTCGGCGGCGACGATCTCGGCGTCGATCGCCTCGATGCGGGCCTGCATGGCCGCGAGCGCTTCGCGCAAGGGGCGACCGCCCGCTTCGTCGATGGCGACCTGTTCGAGCCGGTCGAGCTCGGCCTGCGCCGCTTCCGCATTGGCGATCTGGCGCTCGGCATGTTCGCGCAGGCGCATCGGCAATTCGTTGAGCATGGCAAAATTGGGCCGCGCCTTGTTGAAGCCGACGATCCCCGCGACCCAGCCATCAAGGAAGCGCACCAGATTGTTGGCGCGATAGCGCGAGGTGCCGTAGCCGGCTTCCCACAAATACATGAACAGCGGATCGCTGCGATAGGGGCTGCCCTTTTGCGCCTGGTCGGCTTCCGCCTGCTCGGTCTTGCGCATGGATTGGGCGGCAATCTCGGCGAGTTCCTCGGCCTCCTGCCGCTTGGCGATCCAGGCGGGGTCGGTGCTGATCTGCGCCTGGAGGCGCGCGCCCAGTGCCTTGAGCTCGCTTTGCCTTGTTTCGAGTTCCGCCAGCGCCTGGGCGCGCTGCTCGGTCAGCCCCGCCAACTCCGCATCCGCGGCGGCGAGCCCTTCCTCGGCCTGGCTCAGATGGCGCGCATGGTCCTTGAGCATTTCGCGCGCCTTGCTTTCGGCCAGCGAAATGCGCCCGTCGAGTTCGCCCTGCACGCCCGGATCGAGGCGTAATTGCGCCAGCTGCCGGAACAGCTCCGCTTCGCTTTCGCGCATCTTGCTCAGCCGCTCGGCGGAGCGGGCAAGCCGGCGCGAGATTTCGTCCTCTTCGCGCCGGATGTCGCGCATGGCCTCGTCGAGGCTGGCCAGGGCCTGGGGTCCGCGGATGCTCATTGCTTTACCACCGCGTCAGTGCCCCGCCGAGAACCGGCATCAGATATTCGACCTGCATGAACCCGTCCGATTTGCGGCCCACTTCATTGGCTTCGATGATGCCGTTGTCGCGCTTGTCGGCGGCAACGGCGTTGTAGACCGCCTCGGGCACGCGGATGGCCCAGACCGAAACGGTCTCGGTTTCCATGGTTTCCTCGTTGAGCACCGGCAGCGACAACACGTCCCCATCGGGTCCTACCGCTTCCACCACGATGTAGTAATTGGTCGCGGCCGTGTTGATCTCGGGGAAGGTCCAGAAACCCGATTGCTGATCGGGCCGGTTGATCACGCGCAGGGTGTATTGCTGGCGCAGCAGGTCGCGCAGGTCGGTCAGCCGCTTGACCGCGTCTTCCGCGCCCGCGCGATTGCCTTCGGCGGCAAAGGCCTTGCCGCGTGAGCGCAGCACTTCGGCCTCCACCACGGCCTGCTGCACCTTGGTTTCCTCGAAAATGGTCTGGTAGAGCATGTCCATCTGCGCGGGCAGGCCTTCGCTGAGCTCGATGCGCGCTTGCTCAGCCTGGCTCGACTGATAAGGCCGCCAGGCGCCGAAATAGCCGACGGCACACACAAGCAGCACCAGCAGCAGCGCGCCCACCGGCTTGCCCCAGCTTTTGCGCCCGACATAAAGCCGCGCCAAAGTGGTGCGCCAGCCCGGAGTGGGCGGGTCATAAACGAACCGGCTTTCAGCCAGCGCCGCCACGCCTTCCCGCAGGATATGGTCGGGCACTTCGATGCCCTGGTGGCGATACACCTCGCGCAGCTTGTCGATCAGCTGCTGCTCGCGGGTCACCCCTTCGAGTTCACGCACGGCAAGGTCCTGCCGGTGACGGAGCGTGTCGACCACGTCCATCGCCAGCATGACCTCGTCGAGCGGGGCAGGGGCAGGGGCCTTCGCCTGAACATCGCTCATGGTCGGGCCTGCATCCGCGCTCGTCCTACTCAGCGGCCAGATTCAAGCAGCAAGGCATTGCCTTCGGTCGCGAGGGTCGCGAGGCGCCGCTTGCCGTCTTCAACTGCATCGCGGATCTCGGCCGAATTCTTGGTCGAGGCCACGCGCATCTCGTTGATGATGGTGCGCGACTTTTCCTGAAAGTTGATGACGCTGTCGACGAGCTTCTTGACTGCATCGGCACGCACGGTCGGGCCATACCCGGCGCGCACCGCTTCCTCGCCCACCCGGTCGCCGATTTCCGAGAGGGTCTCGAGGCTCTTGCTCATCCCCTCCTTCATCGCATTGAGCGTGGCGGTGGATTCGTTGAGCCCAAACATGCCGGTGAACGAGGCCGACAGGGCCGTCAAAACGGTTTCATTGGTGGAAAAGAACGAGATCGACTGCTGATACACCCGCTCCTTGGCATTGGTGGTCTGCATCAGCCGGGCCATCACCACTTCGGAGGTGTTGTAGGAGATGGTCAAATTGTCCGAAAGGTCCTTGGCGATCTGGTAGCGCTTTTCCTCGTTCTGCATTTCGCGCAGGCGCTCGTCGCGCGCCATTTCAAGGCGGGCGCGATCGGCCGGCACAGTGCCGGCATAGCCGGCCAGTTCCTCGGCCGCAGCCTGCAAGATATTCTTCTTTTCTTCCAGCCGCTGCTCGGCCGTGGCCAGCACTTCGAGCGCCATCACCTCGGCTTGCTTCAGCGCCCCGCGGAAATCGCGATAGGCCTCGAGAATGGTGTGCTCGCGCTCGATCTGGTCCTTGGTGTCGGCGGTGACCGCGAGATAGGTGTCGCGAATTGAATTGAAGCGCGTGGCTATGTCGCCGCGGCTGACCTTCATCCACACATTGCTGACGCGTTCCACCAGGTTGATCTTGTTGTCGGCCAACTGGTCGACCATCGCCTTGGCGTCGTCGCGGATGGAGTCAAAGCCCTTGGTGATGTCCTCGTAGCGCTCGCCGATCTTGACGGCCGCGACCTGCTCGCGCACCACCTCGTTGAAGGCGCTGGCTTGGGACAGCGTGCGCCCGATCAGGATCACCCGGGTTTCATCCAGGTCGGTGATCTGTTGCAAGAGGCCCGTGATGGGCTGTTCGCCCTGCTGTTCTGGCCAGATCCCCAGATTTCGGATCGCGTTGACGGCCTTGTCCAGATACTGCAGCGGCTGCTCGGCAACGGCGGAAGGCACCGAATTGGCGGTGGGCGTAGCAGTGGTGACTTGGCTGGCCATGTTCGCTCCTGATTCTGCGCGGCATCGGCGAGATCGCCTGGTTGCGCTATAGATTGCTGCTGGCCTAACGCGTGACAATTGCATCTGCGCCACAGGCCGACTATTTAGGCCATATTGGTGCGAAAAAGCCGCACGTAAAGGGCAGGGGCAAAAACAGTGCAAAGCATTTGCAAACCACGGTATTTTCGCCACAGCGCTGCCATTTTTCCGCCCGTCGCGCTGGGCATGCGCTGATGCAGTTCGGTGGCCGTTATCTCATTGCTGCGCCCCGTCCCGTGGTTTGGCTCGCCCTGAATGACGCCGCGGTGCTGCAAGCCGCCATTCCCGGCTGCCATCGCATCGAATGGTCGGGCCCGACAGCGCTCGACCTCGAGATCAAGGTCAATCTGGGCGTGGTGCATCCCGTGTTCAAAGGCGGGCTCAACCTGTCCAATATCGTTCCGGCCGAGCGCTATACGCTGACGGGCCGCGGCAAGGGCGGTCTGTTAGGGCTCGCCGAAGGGGCGGCCGATATCGTGCTGACCGACCGGGGCGAACAGACTGAACTCGTGTTCACCGCCACCGGCGGCGCCTCGGGCCAGCTCATGCGCCTGGGACAGGCGATTATTGGCAACTCCGCGCAAAAGATCATCGATGGCTTTTTCGCCCGCTTCGGCGATGCGATGGGCGCCGCGGTGACTCCGCTGCCACCGCCAGAGCAGGCGGGTTAGCCGCCGGCCGCGCCTACCGGAGCGGCGGCATGGTCAATCTTTGTTCAGATCATTGAAGGCGCTGCTTTTTTGCTTGCGGACAAGGGGATTGCACGATTGTATCCCCCCAGAGCGCAGGGAGAATTCACCGTTGGGCGTGGCGCCAACGCTCCATTGCGAGACAGGGAGACGACCTCATGAAGTTTGCAAGCTCCATCAAGGCACTGGCCGGCGGGATCGCGCTGAGCGCACTGCTTTCGGGTGCCGCCTTTGCTGATCCCGCACTGATCTATGATCTGGGCGGCAAGTTCGACAAGTCCTTCAACGAGGCCGCCTATAACGGCGCCGAGAAGTGGAAGGCAGACACCGGCGGCAACTATCTCGAACTGGAACTGCAAAACGACGCCCAGCGCGAACAGGCCCTGCGCCGCTTCGCCAGCCAAGGCGCCAACCCAATCGTCGTGATGAGCTTCATGTGGGAATCGGTGCTGGCCCCGCTCGCCGCCGAATTTCCCGACACCAATTTCGTCGTGATCGACGCCGTGGTGGATGCTCCCAATGTCCAGTCGATCCTGTTTGACGAGCATACCGGCTCGTTCCTTGTCGGTGCGCTCGCGGCGATGAAGTCCGAAACCGGCACGATCGGCTTTGTGGGTGGTATGGATGTGCCCCTGATCCACAAATTCTATTGCGGCTATGCCCAGGGCGCCAAGGCGGTGAACCCCGACATCAAGCTGATCGAAAACTATACCGGCACCACCCCGGCCGCCTGGAATGACCCGGTGACCGCCGGTGAACTGGCGACCGCCGCTTCCGACGCCGGCGCCGACGTGATCTTTGCCGCTGCCGGTGGCTCGGGTCTCGGCGTGCTGCAGACCATGGCCGACCAGGGCAAGTATTCGATCGGCGTCGACAGCAACCAGAACTATCTGCACCCCGGCTCGGTGCTGACCTCGATGCTCAAGCGCGTCGACAATGCCGTCGTGGAAGCCTTCACCAATGGCGGCGATGACGCCACCTTCAAGCCGGGCCTCACCATTCTGGGTCTGGAGGGCGATTTCGTCGATTACGCCGTCGACGAGAACAACCAGAGCCTCATCACCCCCGAAGACCAGGCCAAGCTCGATGAGCTCAAGGGCAAGATCGCTTCAGGCGAGATCGAAGTGCATGATTACACCACCGACAACAACTGCCCGCTGTAAAGCCCTGCGCTAATGAGCGGTATTGATCCCACCAATCCACAGCGGCCGGACCCGGCCGCTGTTCCCGTCCCGGCAGCGGGCTGGGCCATCGAGCTTGAGGGGATCAACAAGCGCTTCGGCCCGGTCCATGCCAACAAGGACATCGACCTCAAGGTCGCGCGCGGCACAATCCACGGCATTGTGGGGGAAAACGGCGCCGGCAAGTCGACGCTGATGTCCATCCTCTATGGCTTTTACACCGCCGACAGCGGCACGATCCGCGTCAACGGGCAGGTGCAGGCCGTCACCGATAGCCGCCATGCGCTCCAGCTCGGCATCGGCATGGTGCACCAGCACTTCATGCTGGTGGAAAACTTCACCGTGCTCGAAAATGTGGTGCTGGGCGCCGAGGATTCCGGGTTTTTGCGCCCAAGCCTGGCGCGGGCGCGCAAGGAACTGGCGCGGCTCGAAGCCGAATATGACCTTGAGGTCGACCCCGACGCGGTGATCGAGGATATCTCGGTTGGCCAGCAGCAGCGGGTGGAAATCCTCAAGGCGCTGTATCGCGGCGCCGAAACGCTCATTCTCGATGAACCCACCGGCGTTTTGACGCCCAAGGAAGCCGACGACCTGTTCCGGGTGCTGCAAACCCTGCGCGACCAAGGCAAGACGGTCATCATCATCACCCACAAGCTGCGCGAGATCATGGCCATCACCGACAATGTTTCGGTGATGCGCGGCGGCGAAATGGTGGCGACGCTCCCCACCAGGAACACCAATCCCGAACAGCTCGCTGAGCTGATGGTCGGGCGCCGCGTCTTGCTGCGCATCGAAAAGGGCCCCGCTCATCCCGGCAAGACCCTGCTTGAGGTGCGCAACCTCGTCGTTGCCGACGATCTGGGCATTGTGCGGGTCAAGGATGTCAGCTTTTCCGTACGGGCCGGCGAGATCGTCGGCATTGCCGGGGTGTCGGGCAATGGGCAGACCGAACTGCTCGAGGCCGTCACCGGCATGCGCGACCAGCGCGCAGGCGAGGTGATCCTCAATGGCAAGCCGCTGTCCCTGCGCGGCGATGATGGCGCGGCGCGCGCCCGGGCCGCGGGCCTCGCCCATGTGCCCGAGGACCGGCAGCGCATGGGTCTCGTCACGAGCTTTGCCGAATGGGAAAACGCCATTCTCGGCTACCAGGACGATCCCGCCTATGGGCGCGGACCCTTGCTCGATATTGCCGCCGCCAAGCGCGACGCGGCCGAGCGCATCGCCACTTTCGACGTGCGCCCACCCGACATCAACCTCAAGACGGCGCTGTTTTCGGGCGGCAACCAGCAAAAGATCGTGCTGGCGCGCGAAATGGAGCGCAATCCCGATGTGCTGGTGGTGGGCCAGCCCACGCGCGGCGTCGATATCGGCGCCATTGAATTCATCCACAACCAGATCATCAGGATGCGCGATGCCGGCAAGGCGATCCTCGTCGTTTCCGTGGAGCTCGACGAAATCCGCTCGCTGTCGGACCGCATCCTCGTGATGTTTGACGGCCAGATCGTGGGGGAAGCCGATCCCGCCACCGCCACCGAAGGCGAACTTGGATTGATGATGGCCGGCGTCACCGACAGAAAGGCCGCCCAATGAGTGCGCTTCGGCCATTGCCGCGCTGGGCCGATATTGCCCTGCTGCCGGTGCTCAATCTCGTGCTGGCTTTCATCGTGTCGGGCATCGTGCTGCTGCTGATCGGGCAGAACCCGTTCGTGGCGCTCTGGGCCATTGTGACCGGCGCCTTCGGCAATGGCTACAATATCGGCTATACGCTTTATTACACCACCAACTTCATCTTCACGGGGCTGGCCGTGGCGCTGGCGGCCCATGGCGGGCTCTTCAATATCGGCGCCAATGGGCAGGCCTATGTCGCCGGGCTCGGCGTGATCCTGGCCGCCACCGCGCTCGATACCACCCATTGGCTCATCGTGGCGCCCGTGGCGCTCTTGGCAGCAGCGCTGTTTGGCGGGGCCTGGGCGTTTATTCCGGGCTATCTGCAGGCCAAGCGCGGCAGCCATGTGGTGATCACCACCATCATGTTCAATTTCATCGCCTCGGCGCTGATGATCTACATGCTCAACCGCGTCCTCAAGCCCGCCAATGTATCGGGCCCGGAATCCCGCATGATCGCCGAAGCCGGGCGCATGCCCAAGCTGGGGCAGTTCTTTGAGCCCTTCAACTATACGCCGGTCAATCTCTCCATTGGCATCGCGCTGCTGGCGCTCGTCGCCGTTTACGTGCTGATCTGGCATACTCGTTTTGGCTATGCCCTGCGCACCATGGGGCAGAACCCCACCGCCGCGCGCTATGCCGGCATTTCCAACAGCAAGATGATCATTATCACCATGACCCTGTCGGGCGCGCTGGCGGGCATGGTGGCGTTCAACGAAGTGCTGGGCGTGCAGAACCGGCTGGTGCTCGATTTCGTCGCCGATGCCGGCTTTGTCGGCATTGCCGTGGCGCTGATGGGGCGCAACCATCCGCTGGGCATTGCGCTGGCCGCGCTCCTGTTCGGGGCGCTCTACCAGGGCGGCAACGAGCTGCAATATGTGATTTCGGGGCTCGATCGCACCGTGGTGGTGATCATCCAGGCCCTCGTGATCCTCTTTACCGGTGCCATGGAAGGCCTGTTTCGGCCCGCCCTGCAACGCAGCTTTCTCCTCATCAGCCCGGAATCGCGCGCCGAAGCGGCCGCGCGCTCCACCGTTTCGAGCGAGAGCTGAGCCATGGATATCTCGGCCGTTCTGTCCATTCTCGATGCGACGCTGCGCCTCTCGACCCCGCTGCTGCTGGCGTGCCTTGCCGGCCTCTATTCCGAGCGGGCCGGCATTTTCGATATCGGCCTGGAAGGCAAGATGCTGGCGGCCGCCTTTGCCGCCGCCGCCGTCGCGGCCGTCAGCGGCTCGGTCTGGCTGGGCTTGCTCGCCGGCACGCTGGTTTCGGTGTCGACCGCCCTGTTGCAGGGCGTCGCCGCCATTACCCTCAAGGGCAACCAGCTGATCGCGGGCGTCGCCATCAACATGCTGGCGGCGGGGCTGACCACCTTTCTCGGGCAGCAATGGTTCCGCCAGGGCGGCCGCACCCCGGCCTTGCCGCCGAGCGGGCGCTTCGGCACGATCGAGCTGCCTTTCGCGCGTGAATTGTCCGGGGTGCCAATCATCGGCCCCATCTATGCCGACCTGATCTCGGGCCACTACATCCTGGTTTATGTCGCCTTCGCCATGGTGGCCGTCACCGCCTATGTGCTGTATCGCACCCGCTTTGGCCTGCGCCTGCGGGCGGTCGGCGAAAACCCCAAGGCGGTCGATACCGCCGGCATTTCGGTCAACAAGCTGCGCTTCCAGGCCGTGCTGATCACCGGGGTGCTCTGCGGGCTCGCTGGCGCTTATTTCTCCATCGCCCAGGGCTCGGGTTTCGGCAACAACATGACGGCCGGCAAGGGCTATATCGCGCTCGCCGCGCTGATCTTTGCCAAGTGGAAGCCGGTGCCCGCCATGTTCACCTGCCTCCTGTTCGGCTTCCTCGACGCGCTGCAGATCCGCCTGCAGAACTTCGAGCTGCCGATCATCGGCGTCGTGCCGGTGCAGGCCATCCAGGCGCTGCCCTATGTGCTGACCGTGGTGCTGCTCGCGGGCTTTATCGGCAAGGCCGTGGGCCCCAAGGCGGGCGGCGTGGCCTATACCAAGGAGCGCTAGCTTTCTTGCCCCCGAAAGGACCCTTGCCATGCTGAGCGATGCCACCGACGAGGCGCTGTTCCAGGCCGCAGAAGCCATCCGCGCCAAGGCCTATGCGCCCTATTCCCGCTTTACGGTGGGCGCGGCAATCCTCGCCGATGACGGGCAGATCTATAGCGGCTGCAACATCGAAAACGCAGCTTACCCCGTCGGCAATTGCGCCGAAGCTTCGGCCATTGCCGCGATGATCGCCGGGGGCGGCAAGCGCATTGCCCGCATCTATGTGACGGGCCCTGGGGCCGCGCCGGTCACCCCTTGCGGCGGCTGTCGCCAGCGCATCCGCGAATTTGCCGATCTCGATGTCACGGTGATCTCGCATGGCGTCGAGGGCGAGCCGCTGCTGACGACGCTCGAACAATTGCTGCCGCACAGTTTCGGGCCAGAATACCTGCCGAAGTGAGTTTTTTGGGAAGGCGGGGTCTGGTTGCCTGCGTCCCCTCCCCCTTGAGGGGTGGGAGGGCAGGAGCCGCCCGCCTTGTGTTCCGCTTCGCTCAGCCAAGAATGTGTGTCCCTTCCCTTAAGTAGGGCCAGGAAGGGGTTTAGGTCCCGCACCAAACCCGCCACATATAAAAAACCAAAAACGAGACCAAAACCATGACCAAAGCCGCCAAGACCATTCGCCAGATCGCGGGCAAGGAACCCATCAGCGCCGCCATTGTGCTGGGCTCGGGGCTGTCCTCGATTGGCGAGCAGTTGGCGGACGCCATCGCCATCCCTTATAGCGAGCTCAAGGGCTTTCCGGGTGGCGGCGTTTCGGGCCATGGGCGTGACCTCTTGATCGGCACGATGGGCGGCAAGCGCATCGCGGTGCTGACCGGGCGCGAGCATTATTATGAGCATGGCAATGCCGCCGCCATGCGCCCGGCGCTTGAAACCATGGCGGAGCTCGGCGCGCACACCCTGCTGCTGACCAATTCGGCCGGCTCGATCGATGAGCGCCTGCGCCCGGGCGATCTGATGATGATCTCCGATCACATCAATTATGCCGGCATGAACCCGCTGATCGGGGAGGCCACCGACCGGCGCTTCACCAATATGGTGGATTGCTATGCCCCCGAGCTGCGCGCCAAGGCCATGGACATTGCGGAGCGGCGGGGGCTGCATTTGGGCGAGGGCATTTATCTCTGGTATTCCGGCCCGAGCTTTGAAACTGTAGCCGAAATCCAGATGGCAATCCGCCTGGGCGCCCAGGCCGTCGGCATGTCCACGGCACCAGAAGTGATCCTCGCGCGTTTCCTTGGGATGAAGGTGTGGGCCTGCTCCTCGATCACCAATATGGGCGCGGGCCTGTCGAGCGAGAACATCAGCCATGAGCACACCAAGACCATGGCCGTTGCGGGCGCGGACAAGCTCAAGCAGCTGATCCCCGCGCTGGTGGAGGAACTATGAGCCTGAGGGTCGTCAACCAGCAACCAACCGCCCCGGTGCATCGCCGCAATCCCGGCTTCACCCTCGATCTCGATTGGGTGGAAAGAACGGTGATGAACCGGTCCGCCCTCGAGCGCCGGGCCGGCACGATCGGCGCCCGCCGCACGGTGAAAAAGGATTATCAGCTCGCCTGGCTGCTCAAGGCGATCACGCTGCTCGATTTGACGACGCTCAATGCCGATGACACGCCCGCGCGGGTGGAGCGGCTTTGCGCCAAGGCGCGCCAGCCGGTGCGCCCCGAAATTCTCAAGCGCCTGGGCGCGGAAAAGCTGCGCATCGTGCCCGGCGCAGTCTGCGTCTACCATAGCTTTGTCGCCACGGCCGTGCACGCGCTCGAAGGCAGCGGCATTCCCGTGGCGGCAGTATCCACCGCCTTTCCGCATGGTCTTGCGCCCCTTGAAACCAAGCTGCGCGAAATCGAGCTTTCCGTTGCCGATGGGGCGCGGGAAATCGACATCGTCATCGAGCGCGGCACCGTGCTCAGGGGCGACTGGCAGGGGCTCTACGATCAGATCCGCGCCTATCGGCAGGCTTGTGGCGACGCCCATATCAAGACCATTCTGGGCACCGGGGAATTGGCAACCCTCACCAATATTGCCAAGGCGTCGCTCGTCTGCATGCTGGCTGGCGCTGATTTCATCAAGACCTCGACCGGCAAGGAAAAAACCAACGCCAATCTCGTGACTTCGCTGGCCATGATCCGCATGATCCGCTGGTTTGCCGAGGAAACCGGCATCGAGATCGGCTACAAGCCGGCCGGCGGCATTTCCCAGGCCAAGGACGCGCTGGCCTATATGGCGTTGATGAAAGAAGAGCTGGGCACCCATTGGCTGCAGCCGCATCTGTTCCGCTTCGGCGCTTCGAGCCTGCTCACCGATATCGAGCGCCAGCTCGAGCATGGCGTAACCGGGCACTACGCCGCGGATTATCGCCAGCCGATGGTGTGAGATGTTCCCGTTCCTTCCAAAGTTGGTATCGCTGTGGCCGCTGGTAGCTGCAAGCGTTCAACAGCCCATACTGCTTCCGGATGACGGTGCTTTCCATCCGGCACCAAACGCGGTGGCCAGCTTCCTGGGAGAGCAGTTCGAGGCCGTGCCTGCTCCCACCATCGCGGACAAGGTAGCAGTCACGACCTGTCGCCTTGAACTCATGGAAGAACAAGCCGGCTTTCAGTTCAAAGGCGCCTATTTTTGCTGGGTGGACTTTGGGTGTAGCAAAGTGGAAATGGTACCCGTTTGGTTCGATCAACACCAAATGTGGTTCGGCCCGGACAGTGCAGGGCGCCTCGTCGCAATGTTCTGTGCCGAAAGCATTTCTGATCCGGAACGACGCAAGGCACTTTCGCAAGACGTACAACGCGGCGGCTAGCCAGAAGGGGACGCCAGTTATGAACAAGATCGCGCAAATCTTCGAAACCCTCGACTACGGCCCTGCTCCCGAAGCCGCCGATGCCGCGATCACCTGGCTCGATAGGCACAACAGACGCTTTGGTCACTTCATCGCTGGGCAGTGGACCGCGCCGGGGACGACCTTCCCCACCCATAATCCGGCGACGGGCGAACCCCTTGCGCTGATCACCCCCGGCACCGCTCAAGATGTGGACGCCGCCGTGGGCGCCGCCCGCGCCGCTTTCCCCCGCTGGAGCGCGCTTTCAGGCTTTGAGCGCGCTAAATATCTCTATGCGCTGGCGCGCGCGGTGCAAAAGCATGCGCGCTTGTTTGCCGTGCTCGAAACCCTCGACAATGGCAAGCCGATCCGGGAATCGCGCGACATCGATATTCCCCTGGTGGCGCGCCATTTCTACCATCATGCCGGCTGGGCCCAGCATGCCGCGCGCAGCTTTCCAGGCCAGGTGCCCTATGGCGTTTGCGGGCAGATCATCCCGTGGAATTTTCCGCTGCTGATGCTGGCCTGGAAGATCGCGCCGGCTCTCGCCGCCGGCAATACTGTGGTGCTCAAGCCGGCCGAATTCACCTCGCTGACGGCCCTCTTGTTTGCCGAAATCTGCGAGAGGGTCGGCCTGCCACCGGGCGTGGTCAACATCGTCACTGGCGCCGGCGACACGGGCCAGGCGATCGTCGCCCATCCCGGCATCGACAAGATCGCCTTTACCGGCTCGACCGAAGTGGGCAAGGCCATCCGCGCCGCCACTGCCGGTTCGGGCAAGGGCCTTTCGCTCGAGCTGGGGGGCAAGAGCCCCTACCTCGTCTTTGACGATGCCGATCTCGACAGCGCCGCCGAAGGGCTCGTGGACGCGATCTGGTTCAACCAGGGCCAGGTCTGCTGTGCCGGCTCGCGGCTGCTCGTGCAGGAATCCATCGCCGAGCGCTTCATCAAGAAGCTCAAGACGCGCATGGCCACGCTGCGCCTCGGCGATCCGCTCGATAAATCCATCGATGTGGGCGCCATGATCGACCCGGTGCAGGTGGAGCGCGTCCGCAAGCTGATGGCCAAGGGCATCGCCCAGGGGGCCGAAGTCTTCGAGGCCGAGGGCGAACTGCCCGCCAAGGGCGCGTACCTCAAGCCCGCCTTGGTCACCAATGTTTCGCCCGCCAATACGCTGGTGGCCGAAGAAATCTTCGGGCCGGTGCTGGTGGCGATGAGCTTCCGGACGCCCGAGGAGGCAGTGGCGCTGGCCAACAACACCCAATTTGGCCTCGCTGCCACGATCTGGAGCGAGAACATCAATCTGGCGCTCGATATTGCCCCAAAACTTAAGGCGGGCGTGGTGTGGATCAACGGCACCAACCAGTTCGATGCGGCCGTGGGCTTTGGCGGCGTGCGCGAATCCGGCTTTGGTCGCGAAGGCGGGCGCGAAGGCATGGCAAGCTATCTGCGCCCCGCCTGGGAACACGAATTGCCGCTCGCCGCTGCCCCGGATGCCGAGCCGCTCGAAGCACCGGCGCGGCCATCCGCCAATCCGCTCGACAGCCTCGACCAGACGGCCAAGCTTTATATCGGCGGCAAGCAGGCCCGCCCCGATAGCGGCTATTCGCTGCCCGTTCATGGCACCGATGACAGCCTGATTGGCGAAGTGGGCGAAGGCAATCGCAAGGATATCCGCAACGCCGTGGAAGCAGCGCGCAAGGCGCTGGGCTGGAGCAATACGACCGCTCATAATCGCGCGCAGATCCTTTATTTCCTCGCTGAAAACCTCGACTACCGCCGCGCCGAATTTGCCCGCCGCATCGCGGCGCAAACCGGCGGGGATGGTGAAGCCGAAGTGGCCGCCAGCATCGAGCGGCTCTTCGCCTTTGCCGGCTGGGCCGACAAATATGATGGCGCCATCCACAATCCGCCCACACGGGCCGTCGCTGCCGCCATGGTCGAGCCCATCGGCGTATTGGGCATTGTCGCGCCGGCCGAGCAACCGCTGCTGGGGGCGGTGAGCTTGCTCGCCCCGGCCATTGCGATGGGCAACACTGTGGTGCTGGTGCCATCCGCCCCTGCGCCGCTCAGCGTCACCGACCTCTACCAGGTACTCGAAACCTCGGACGTTCCGGCAGGGGTCGTCAACATCGTCACCGGCAATGGCGAGAGCCTGGGCAAAACGCTGGCCGAACACCACGGCGTCGACGCCCTCTGGTTCTGCGGCTCGGCGGAAGCCTCTGCCCTCCTCGAAAAGGTTTCGGCCGGCAATCTCAAGCAAACCTGGACCACAAGCGGCCGCCGCTTCGACTTCACCGACGCACAAAAATTCGCCGGCGACTACTTCCTCGCCAAAGCCACCCAGATCAAAAATGTCTGGATCCCATACGGGGCGTGAGCGGGGAGGGTTCGTAGATGAGCTTTCTCCCCCAGGAAATCATCCTCGGCAAGCGCGACGGCCGGGCTCTGCCGCCCGCTGACATTGCCCGTTTCATTGCCGGCCTTGGCGATGGTTCGGTCAGCCATGCCCAGGCGGCGGCGTTGGCCATGGCGGTGTATTTCCGCGGCATGGACATGCCCGAGCGGGTAGCACTGACCCTGGCCATGCGCGACAGCGGCACCGTGCTCGATTGGTCCGATCTCGATGGGCCGGTAGCCGACAAGCATTCCACCGGCGGAGTGGGGGACAATGTGTCCCTGATGCTGGCGCCCATCCTGGCGGCCATGGGCATGTTCGTGCCGATGATTTCGGGGCGCGGGCTCGGCCATACCGGGGGCACGCTCGACAAGTTCGATGCCATTCCCGGCTATTCCACCAGCCCCGACAATGCGCTTTTCCGCCGGGTGGTGCGCGAGGTGGGCTGCGCCGTGATCGGGCAGACCGCCGATCTCGCCCCTGCCGACAAGACGCTGTACGCCATTCGCGATGTCACCGGCACGGTGGAGTCGGTCCCCCTCATCACCGCCTCCATCCTTTCGAAAAAGCTGGCGGCCGGTTTGGGGGCCCTGATCCTTGACGTCAAGACCGGCTCGGGCGCCTTCATGCCGACGCTCGAACAATCGCGCGAACTGGCGCAAAGCCTCGTCGATGTCGCCAATGGGGCAGGGCTGCGCACATCAGCGCTGATCACCGACATGAACCAGCCCCTCGCCAGCGCGGCCGGCAATGGGCTCGAAATGCGCAATGCTGTCGATTTCCTCACCGGCAAGCACCAGGATGCTCGCCTGCGTGAGGTGACGCTCGCCCTTGCCGCCGCCCTTGCGGAACTGAGCGGCGTGGTGCCCGACCAGGCAGCGGGGCTCGAACTGGCCGAGGGAGCCCTCACCAGCGGGCGCGCCACCGAACGCTTCAGCCGCATGGTGGCGGCGCTGGGCGGACCGACGGACTTCGTCGAGCAAATGGACCGCCATCTCGCTCCGGCACCGCTGGTGCGCGACGTGTTTGCGCCGGAAGAGGGTGTTGTGGCCAGCATCGATACCCGAGGCGTCGGCATGGCCGTGGTGGCATTAGGCGGCGGGCGTACATCGCCGGGGGAAACGATCGATCATCGCGTCGGCTTTGACCACCTGCTGCCGCTTGGCGCCAGGGTGGATAACCGCACCCCCATCGCCCGCCTGCATGCCCGCGACGCCGCCAGTGCTGATGAGGCCGAACGCCGCCTTGTTGCTGCCTACCGCCTGGGCGAAACTGCGCCCGATCAGCCGCTGATCGCCGCCGTGCTGCCGCCGCCCGCTACCCCAAGGACCTGACGCCCATGCCCCGCGCCATTCTCTGCATTCTCGACAGCGTCGGCATCGGCGGCGCGCCCGATGCGGCGGCCTATGACGACGAGGGCGCCAATACGCTGGGCCATATCGCCGAATATGCCGCCGCTGGCAAAGCCGACCGCCCGGCCCTTCGCAGCGGCCCGCTGCGCCTGCCCAATCTCGACGCCATGGGCCTCGGCGCCGCCGTCCGGCTCTCCACCGGCACTGTGCCGCCCGGGTTGTCCGCGACACCGCGCGGCGGTCGTTTCGGCGTGGGCCGGGAAGTCTCCAAGGGCAAGGACACGCCATCCGGGCATTGGGAAATCGCCGGGGTGCCCGTGCCCTTCGACTGGGGCTATTTTCCCGCGACCGAGCCCTGCTTTCCGCCCGAGCTGACGGCTGCCCTTATCGAGCAGGCAGGCCTGCCCGGTATTTTGGGTAACAAGCACGCCTCGGGCACCGAGATCATTGCCGAACTGGGCGAAGAGTCGATCCGTACCGGCATGCCCATCTGCTACACCTCGGTGGATTCGGTGTTCCAGATCGCCGCGCACGAAACCCATTTCGGCCTCGATCGGCTCTACCAACTGTGCCAGACCGCCTTTGCGCTGACCGCGCCGCTCCAGATCGGCCGGGTGATCGCCCGCCCCTTTGTCGGGGAGGATCGCGGCAGCTTCAAGCGCACCGGCAACCGGCGCGACTTCGCCATCGCCCCGCCCGAACCGACCCTGCTCGACCGCAATGCCGAGGCCGGCAACGCGGTTTACGCCATCGGCAAGATTTCCGACATCTATGCCGGCCATGGGGTCACCCACAAGCTTAAGGGGACCGGGCTGCCCCAATTGTTCAACCGCACGCTCGAGGCAATGGAAATGGCGCCCGAGGGCGCGCTGGTCATCACCAATTTCGTTGACTTCGACAGCGAATACGGGCACCGCCGCGATGTCGCGGGCTATGCCGCAGCGCTCGAATATTTCGATGCGCGCCTGCCCGAGCTGATCGCGGCCCTGCGCCACGATGACCTCCTCGTCCTCACCGCCGATCACGGCAATGACCCGACCTGGCCGGGCACCGACCACACGCGCGAGCAAATCCCCATTCTGGTGTTTTCCCCAGCGCTCTCGCCAGGCGAGATTGGCATCCGACCCAGCTTCGCCGATATTGGCGAAAGCCTTGCCCAGTGGCTTTCCCTGCCGCCGGGGCGACACGGCAGCAGCTTTCTTTCCCCCAATTTCAGGTGATCCCATGACCGATGTCCTGCCCAGCAACGTCACCGTGGTTGATCACCCGCTGATCCAGCACAAGCTCACGATCATGCGCGACAAGGAAACCTCGACGGCCAGTTTCCGGCGGCTGCTGCGGGAGATTTCGCTGCTGCTTTGCTATGAGGTCACGCGCGATCTCGAGCTTGAAATGGTCTCGATCGAAACCCCGATGCAAAGGATCGATGCGCCCACCATCAAGGGCAAGAAGCTGGTTTTCGCCTCGATCCTTCGCGCCGGCAATGGCCTGCTCGAAGGCATGCTCGACCTGGTCCCAGCTGCTCGCGTCGCCCATATCGGGCTTTATCGCAACCATGAAACGCTAGAGCCCGTCGAATACTATTTTAAGGCGCCCTCGAACCTGGCCGATCGCCTGGTGATCGTGGTTGATCCCATGCTGGCCACCGCCAATTCGGCGACGGCCGCCATCGACAAGCTCAAGGAGCGCGGCGCCAACAATATCCGCTTTTTGTGCCTGCTCGCGGCGCCCGAGGGCATCAAGCGGTTCACCGCGGCCCATCCCGATGTGCCGGTGTTCACCGCCTCAATCGACAGCCATCTCGACGACAAGGGCTATATCGTGCCCGGCCTTGGCGACGCCGGCGATCGCATGTACGGGACCAAATAAATGGCCAAGCTCGTTCACACCATGATCCGCGTTCTCGACGAGGAGCGCTCGGTAGAGTTTTACCGCCGTGCCTTTGGGCTCGACATCGCCGAGCGGATCGATTTTCCCGATTTCACCCTGGTTTACCTGCGCGGCGATGATGTTGCCTTCGAGCTGGAACTGACCATCAACAAAGGGCGCACCGAGCCGTATCAGCTGGGCGATGGCTATGGTCATCTCGCCGTCGTGGTGGACGATCTCGATGCCGAGCACCAGCGCTTCCAGGCGGAGAGCATTACGGTCGGCAAGCTCGTCGATTTCAAGAACGGCGACACGCTCGTGGCGCGTTTCTTTTTTGCCACCGACCCTGATGGCTACAAGATCGAGGTGATCGAGCGGGGCCGCCGCTTCGGCTAGCCCCGCTTCGGGTCTGCCGCTCAGCGCTCGCGCAGCGGCAGGCCAAGCTGAATGAGTTCGCGGCGCGTGTCTTCGGCCGACTGGAAATGAATGGCCTGCATGCCGAACTTGCGCGCCGCCACCACATTGGGCTCGCTGTCATCGATAAAGACGCAGCTTTCCGGCGCCATTCCATAGCGTTCGCAGAACACGCGGTAAATGCGTGGATCGGGTTTTACGAGGCCTTCGAGCCCCGAAACAATCACCCCGTCGAACTTTTCGAGGAACGGCCATTCCCCCAGCCGCGTCATCCACTTTTCCCAGGAAAAGTTGGTGATGGCGAAGGTCGGGATCTCCTGCTCGATCAACTCGTCATGGATGTCGATCGTGCCCTGGATCATCGGCCCAAAGGTTTCGGTCCAGCGGTGATCGAACGCCTGGATCTCGCGCCAATAGCGGGGGAACCGGCTCACGAGCTTGGCGACGCCTTCGGAGTAAAGCGTGCCGGCATCGAATTCCAAGTTCCAGTCGGGCGTGCAGATATTCTGGTGAAACCACAATGCATCTTCCTCGCTCTCAAAGAGCTTGCGGAACAGATACATGGGGTTCCAGTCCACAAAGACCCCGCCAATGTCGAACACGGGGATGAGGGTATCAGTCATGGCAATTTCCGGCTGTGGACAGATGCCGGCTTGTGGCACGACGGCGGGGGTCGTGCAAGCGAGCTAGCAGCCCTGACACTGGATGCGATCGCCCTGGAACCGGGGCATGAAAAAGCTCTGGCGGTAAAGGGGAATATCCTGCTGGAAGACTAGGTCGAACATGGGCACAAACGGGGCAGATGCCTCGGCAACGATGATATATTTGTTGCGCACGATGTCCTTTATGGCGTTTGGCAACTCGATGCTGGCGTTGACGGCGTGCGGGGTTCCTCCGTTAAAACCGAGGGACCAATCTACCCGCGTCGTTCCGTCGGCCCGGATCTGCACCGAGGTTACTACCTGCTTGAGGTTAGCTGCTGAATATGGGGCAAGTATCCTCGAAGCAGCCTGAAAATAGTCGTTGATCTGAGTGGTGCTGATCACGTCATCTGAGCGGGCCACGAGGTCGCCAACGGCGCCGGCGGTCGACTGTACCTTGCGATCCATGGTGATGAGCGTACTGGCTTCGATCGAGCCAGCATATAGGACCAGCATGATTGGCAGGATGAGGGCAAATTCCACCACCGCAGCTCCGCGATTGTCCTGACGCCAGCGGATGATCAGTTGCGAGAGATTTTGCCAGGCCTTCATCAGAACGGCTCGTTCTTGAACACTGTCGTGCTACCCAGCAAGCGCTGGCTCTGCGGCAGGTTGGCGAGGCCCAGCCCACCAATGTCCACTAAGATTGGGTATTTGTAATAGACTTGCACCATCACCACATCGGATCGGTTGCCGCCATCGTAGCCGGAGGGGACAGTCCATTCGCAGTCGGTGGTACAGTTGGGGTCAACCGGGGACGTCGTTGTCGCCGATGTGAAATTTGTTACCGTTGACACGCGGATATGCAGCCCGGCGCAATCGGGGAACAGCCCGTACAGCCGGCTGCACACCTCGGTACGAAACCGCGCCGTGTCAAAACCGGCAGTCTTGGCTTGACCGGTGCGGATCAAACGGGACGCATCCTGCACCGCGCTTTCCAGCACCTGGGTGGACAGGAACACCAGCGAGGTCTGCAGAATGGCCGCGATGATTGCAAAAAAGGGTAGGGCCAGGAGGGCGAACTCCACCGCGACGGCGCCCCGGCTGTCGCCGGCAAAGCGACGGCCTGCGCGCAGGCGCCTGGCTCGTGCAATGGGCGCAAGAAGGGTTGGGATCATCGCGGTGCTCGCTTTAGCAACGAGACAATAAGCCTGTACCCCTAAGCCATGGTTAGGATCGAGGGTTCGGCAACGAAGCTTCGCCCGGATGGTTAAGCGGGGCTAAACTGGCTTAGTTGCCGGTACCGGTGCCGACCAGCTGCGAGGACGCCAGCGTATTGGCGGTATACTCATTCTGGTCGCCCAGCATTATGGTGGGCTGGCAGATCGGCGCGCAGGCAAGGCTCGTGCGCTGCAGGCCCTGATACACCGTCACCACGCCCGAGCTCATCTGCACCACATCGATCAGTGTGTCCGCGATCGGGTTGCCGACATTATCGAGGATGATCAGGTTGGTCTGGCCATAGCTCTTGCCGGTCAACACCAGCGTCTTGGAATCCTGAATGGTCACATCGGCAATGCCGGGATTACCCACGATCACCGTGGCCGCCGGCGCACTGATGCGCAGCACCCGGGCCATGTTGACGCTGACGCTGATCGGCCCCGTTTCCGCCGCCTGGAGAGCGGGCAGGGGGGCAAGGGCGAACAAGGCAGCCAGGCAGGCGGCGACACGGGAGCGCATGGGCAGGTCCGGACTCGGGTACAATGCCGCTAGAGTTACCGAGATTGGTAAATAAAGGGAGAACGAACCTGTTCTTGCGCCACTCGAGGCCCTGCGTTCTTGCACCTGACCCAACTTACTGCCGGCGGACCTGGGCAATAAAGCAAAATTCAAGCTCTACTTGCGACTTGCATTGCTTGCTTCAAATGCAAGTCTTTCCGTTAGGGTCTTGATCATCATAAGCAAACCCGCGACTTGGGTTCTCTTTCGTTTAACTCAATTTCAACAGCTGCCGAATAGTTTAGGGCCATGTTCGATGCGTGGCCTGTCACTCGATGGCGTCACCCCGATGACGAGAGCAAGGAGCTTGGGAATGAACATTTTCGCACGTTTCGCACAGGACGAGTCCGGCGCGACGGCTATTGAATACGGCCTGATCGCCGCACTGATCGCCGTGGCAATCATTGCTGCAGCTACCACGCTGGGTACCGATTTGGCCGCGTTATTTGGCAGAATCTCCGGACGCCTGACGACTGCTGCTCCAGCGGCGTAATTCCTGCTGCGAAATTGCCAGAGGGGAGGGAGCAAGTTGCCCCTCCCCTTCATCGTGGCTAGGCCTGGTTCTGCAGGCTATTCGCCTCGGCACCCGAGTGCCTTGCCGCTTTCCGTTAGCATTCCTTGTTGCAACAGTGTGTGCGCATGTCCGCTGGCCCGTGCTCGTCTAACCGCGCTCAGAGGAGTTAGTATGATCTGCGATGCTCGGTGTCGGCGGGCCTAGCCCGATTACTGGAGACAGGTTCCTTGTCCACGCTTGCCCTGCTGTTTTTCCCCTTTGCCATGGCATTTGCGGCTTCGTCCGACCTGTTGACCATGCGCATTTCTAACAAGCTGGTGCTCCTGCTGGTCGCGGGTTTTGCGCCGACGGCGTTCGCCATTGGCCTACCTCTTGAACTCGTGGCGATGCATATCGCCTGCGCCCTCGCCGTATTGGTGGTCGGCTTTGCCTTCTTTGCAATGCGCTGGATCGGTGGCGGAGACGCCAAGCTGGCGGCAGCGACCACGCTGTGGCTCGGCGTGGGGCTGACTCTGCCTTACCTGGTCTATGCCGCCCTGCTCGGGGGCGCCCTGACCCTTGCGATTCTGTCCCTGCGCCGACTGCCGCTCACGCCATTTCTGGCCCGTTTCGAGTGGCTCGAGCGGCTGCATGACAGCAAGTCAGGGGTGCCCTATGGCGTCGCATTGGCCATGGCGGGTCTCTTGGTTTATTCCAATTCCGCTATATTCGAGCGCCTCGCATCCTGAGTCTTCAGTTGAGCACGTCGCTCAACACTGCTCGTCTTTGCATTATGCAAGTCTTAGCAGCCCGTTAACTCCGATTGCCAAGCTTCCTTTAACCAAACTTTGACCCTTTGGCCTCATTGTTTGGTGGATCAAGGGACCAACCGTGTCCCTCCACCAAGCGGAGTAGGCAATGAGGCCGGCGCGTCTGATTCTGTTGCTGGTAGCGTTGATCGCCGGTGGTCTTGCAGCATTCCTGGTCATGCGGGGCGGCGAACAGCCCGGCCCCCAGGTGGTTACCCAGGCAGCGCCGGCTGAAACCAAAACGCAAATCCTGGTGGCGGCCGCTCCCATCGGTGTCGGCGAGCGCTTGTCCAGCGCGGCCGTGCAATGGCAGGACTGGCCCGAAAGCGCCATCCGGCCCGAATACGTCACCATTTCCGCCATGCCGCAGGCGCCCGAAGAGCTGACTGGCGCCGTCGCGCGGTTCGAGTTCTTCCCGGGTGAACCCATCCGCCAGGAAAAGTTGGTCACCACGGGGCAGGGCTATCTCTCGGCCGTTCTGGCATCCGGCAAGCGCGGCGTGTCGGTGCCGGTCGCACCCGCCACTGCCGCGGGGGGCTTCATTGTGCCCAATGACCATGTCGATGTGCTCCTGACCCGCTCCACCGAAATGGGGCAGGTCTCCGAAGTGGTGCTGCCCAATGTGCGCGTTCTCGCCATCGGCACGCGCCTTGGCGAAGTGGGCGTTACCGGCGCCGGCACCCAAAGCGATCCGGCCCAATCCGGCTCGGGATCGGGCACCCAGGGCCAGGCCTTCGAGAACGCCACCATCGCCACGCTGGAGCTTGATCCTTCCCAGGCCGAAACCCTCGTCAATTCCACCGGTCAGGGCGAGTTGTCGCTGACCTTGCGCTCGATGGCCGATTTCAACGAAGCCGCGACTTCGGTGGGCAGCAGCCAGACCGTTCGCCTGATCCGCTTCGGCCGCGAGCAAAGTGTTATGTCGGGCAACACTCAGGCGCAGCCCAGCGTCGCTGTTCCGGAATCCACTCAGCCCAATGCGGCTCTGCCGGCTGTTGTGCCGGCCGCCGTCAGCCAACCAGAGCCCGCAGCCTCCGCGCCCCCCGCGGTCGTGCTCCAGTAAGCGGTGAAAACCATGATCAGCCCCGCCGCCCGTTTTTCCCGCTCTGCCCTTCGCCGTTGCCTCTTGCCTACGCTTTGCGCGGCGCTGCTGATCCCCTCGGCCGCAACCGCTCCGGTGCAGGCCCAGGACGCTCAACTCAGCATCTCTGCAGCGGCTTATGGCGCGGTTCGCTCCACCACCGTGGCTCTCAACAAATCGCTGATCGTCGACCTGCCGGCCGGAGTCGCCGAAGTGATCGTCTCCCAGCCCACCGTGGCCGCGGCGATCATGCGCACCCGCACCCGCGCCATCGTCCAGGGCATCGGTGGTGGCGATACCAACATCTTCTTTCTCGATGACCAAGGCCGCACCATTAGCGTGCTCGACATCAAGGTGCTCGAAGAGCCCTCCCAGGTCGGCAACGCCCTGGAAGGCGCCCTGGCCCGCGTCATCCCAGGTTCCAATATCCAGGTTGAGTCCGTTACCCTCGGCCAACTCGGCGAAGAGGTCAATCGCGTCGTGCTGACCGGCACGGTGCAATCCGCCGAGGACCGAGATCGTGCCTTGGAAGTGGCAATTCAGTTCGCTGGTGATCCCAAGAACGTCGCCAACATCATCGATGTGGCGGGCGCCCAGCAGGTCATGCTGCAGGTCACCGTCTCCGAGATCAACCGCAACACCGCCAAGGAATTGGGGATCAATCTGGCCGGAACGGCGGTGATTGGCGGGGTCAATCTTGGCTTCAACAACACCACTGCTGGCACCAACTTCACCACCAATGGGGCGACGGGCAACTTCCCCATCGCCAATGTGAATATCGATGCCGAAATCCGTGCCCTTGAAACCCGCGGTGCCTTGCGGATTCTGGCTCAGCCAACCTTGACCGCCATATCGGGCCAAACTGCCAATTTCCTCGCCGGTGGCGAACTGCCCTATTACGATCTCGACGATGACGGCCGCCGCATCACCAACTACAAGCCTTATGGTGTCGAGCTTGATTTCACCCCGATCGTTAAGTCTAACGGTCAGATTGGCCTCAAGGTCGAAACCAGCGTGTCCGAGCCGCAGACCGACGGCTCGCTGAGCAAGCGCGGCGCCTCCACCTCCATTGAGCTGCCTGCCGGAACCACCCTCGCGATCGGCGGGCTACTGCAGGAGCGGGTCAGCCAAGGCATCAACCAGATGCCCGGTTTGGGAAATATCCCGATCCTCGGTGCGCTCTTCCGCTCGCGTCAGTACCAAAGCCAGGAAACCGAACTCGTGATCCTGGTCACGCCATACCTGGTGCAGCCCACCCACGGCACCATTGCCGTGCCCACCGATTTCAGCGAACCGGCCAGCGATGCCGAGGCGGTTTTCCTGGGCAAGATGGAAAAAATGTATGGCGTCGGCGGTCGCGCCGAAATGCGGGGCGGCTTCAGCGGCTCGGTCGGCTTCATGCTCGATTGATGCGGCAGCAGGCGCCAAAGGAGAATAGTGTTATGAGTTTTCTGACCCCCGAGCCCCGCAAGATCGAAGAAGGTGCGGCCGAGATCGCCTCGGGCGCTCGCCTCATTCCGCGCATCACCATCCAGGCCTTTTGCGAAAACAGCCAGACCGCCCAATTGGTGGAAAGCGCCATTCACGACCGGCGCATGTCCAAGGTGGCCCTTACCACTCACAATGGTGGGCTCGATGGGGCAGTGGAAACCTATAAATCCAACCCTACGCCCAATCTGGTCATCATCGAAACCACCCTCCAGCCCGCCGAGATTTCGCGCGAACTGGAGCGTCTGGCCGAAGTATGCGATGCCTCCACCCGGCTAGTCGTTCTGGGCCATGTCAATGACGTGATGCTTTATCGCGAGCTGATCCGCTCCGGCGTATCGGAATATATCGTCCTGCCCGCCACCTCCCAGACCATTGTCGGCGCCATCACCGAACTCTTTGCCTCCGATGGCGCCGCCCCGATCGGGCGCACTGTGGGCTTTGTGTCGGCCAAGGGTGGCGCCGGCGGATCTACCATCGCCCATAACGTCGCCTGGATGGTGTCCCAGACGCTGCGCCAGGATTCCTTGATCGTTGACATGGACCTGGCCTTTGGCACCGCCGGGCTCAACTTCAACCAGGATCCGCCCCATGGGCTCGCCGATGCGCTGCTGGCCAACCAGAAGGTCGACCAGACCATGCTGGATCGCCTGATGAGCAAGGCGGCCAACCACATCAACCTGCTGACCGCACCGGTCACCCTCGACCAGACCTATGATTTCGAAGAACGCGAGTTCGAAGGCATCATCGAGATGTGCCAGTCGTCCATGCCGGTGGTGGTGCTCGATATTCCCCATAGCTGGAGCGCCTGGGTGCGCCACACGCTCGCAACCATCGACGAGGTGGTGATCGTCGCCGAGCCCGATCTCGCCAACCTGCGCAACGCCAAGAACCTGTCCGACACCATCAAGGCGCTGCGCCCCACCGAAAGTGCCCCGAGCCTTGTGCTCAACAAGGTCGGCCTGCCGCGCCGGCCCGAGATCAGCGCCAGTGAATTCGCCAATTCCATCGAATGCCAGCTACTGGGCCAGGTGCCGTTTGATGCGGCTCTCTTCGGCACGGCAGCCAATAATGGGCAGATGATCGCCGAGGTCTCGGCCAACAACAAGATCAACGAAGTGTTCCGCGCCGTCGGCCTGCACGTCACTGGCCGGCAGGCACCGGGCGGGGCGGGCAAGTCCTCCGGCCTCAAAATGCCTTCATTCCTGAAAAAGCGAGCCTGAGGCGCTTTGGCAAGCGCTGGCTAGAACGGTACAACGAGCATGTTTGGTAAGCGTACATCCTTTGGCGGCAATACTCCCGGCGTCAATGTAGCCCCGCCGGCCCGGCCGCCCGAGCGTGCGCCCGTCCGTTCCGATCCGGTGCGCCGGGCCAGCGACGAGGCTGCCGCAATGCGCCTTCGCGGCGAGGAGGTGGTTGATGTGCGCACCCCGGTCGATGCGCAGCGCGACAAGGAATATTTCGCCACCAAGTCGGCCATCTTCAACGCCCTGATCGATTCCATCGACCTGTCGCAACTGGCCACCATGGACCAGGACGCGGCGCGAGAGGAAATTCGCGACATCGTCGCCGAGATCATCGCGCTGAAATCCATCATCATGTCGATCTCCGAGCAGGAAGACCTGCTCGAGGATATCTGCAACGACGTGTTGGGCTATGGCCCGCTCGAGCCCTTGCTGGCGCGCGACGACATCGCCGACATCATGGTGAACGGCTCCCAGAAATGCTATATCGAAGTGGGCGGCCGGGTGCGGCTCACCAATGTGCGCTTTCGCGACGACGCCCATCTGATGAATGTGTGCCAGCGCATCGTGAGCCAGGTCGGCCGGCGCGTTGATGAAAGCTCCCCCATCTGCGACGCCCGCTTGCCCGATGGCTCGCGCGTCAACGTCATTGCGCCCCCGCTCGCCATCGACGGGGCTGCGCTCACCATCCGTAAGTTCAAAAAGGACAAGCTGACCCTTCAGCAGCTGGTCAAATATGGCTCGATCTCACCCGAAGGCGCCGAAGTGCTGCGCATCCTGGGCCGCGTGCGCGCCAATGTGCTGATCTCGGGCGGTACCGGCTCGGGCAAGACCACTCTCCTCAATTGCCTCACCGCTTTCATCGAAAAGGACGAGCGGGTCATCACCTGCGAGGACTCCGCCGAACTGCAGCTGCAGCAGCCCCATGTGGTGCGCCTTGAAACCCGCCCGCCCAATCTCGAGGGGGAAGGAGAGATCACCATGCGCGATCTCATCAAGAACTGCCTGCGTATGCGGCCCGAACGCATCATCGTGGGCGAAGTGCGTGGCCCCGAAAGCTTCGATCTGCTCCAGGCCATGAACACCGGCCATGACGGCTCCATGGGCACGCTGCACGCCAACAGCCCTCGTGAAGCGCTGTCGCGTCTTGAATCCATGATCACCATGGGCGGCTATTCGCTGCCCAGCCGCACCATCCGCGAAATGATCGTGTCGTCCATCGACGTGATCGTGCAGGCCGCGCGCCTGCGCGATGGTTCGCGCCGCATCACCCATATTTCCGAAGTGCTGGGGATGGAAGGCGATGTGATCGTGACCCAGGACATCTTCCTTTACGACATCATGGGCGAAGATCAGAACGGCATGCTGCTGGGGCGCCACCGCTCCACCGGCATCACCAAGCCCCAGTTCAGCGAGCGCGCCCGCTATTTCAACGAAGAAGCCAATCTGATCGAGGCGCTGGAAAACGCCAATGTCGAGCAGAACGAGCTGTTGGGGGCATAGCCGGTGAACGCGCTCCTGCTTGCTCTTCTGGCTATGGTGGCGGTCGGCGCCGCAGGCTTTGCCTTGGTGCCTTCGGCACTGGGGAGTAGCCGCAGGGCCGCCAAGCGCCGCGCCGCATTCAAGGTCGACCGGGGTACGCGCCTTGCGACCGACAGCGCCCGCGTGCGGGACCAGCGCCGCAAAAGCGTGCAGGACGCGCTCAAGAGCCAGACCGATGCCCTCAACGCCAAAAAGCGCGTGCACCTGCCGCAGCTGCTGTTCCAGGCCGGCATGACCATCAAGCCAGCGACCTTTATCCGCAACAGCATCATCGCCGGCGTGATCATCTTCCTGCTGCTGGTTCTGGTGCAGGTGCCGTTTTATTTCGCCGCGATCTTTGCCGTGGCGGGCGCTTATCTCGGCCCGCGCATGTATGTCAGCCGCAAGCGCCGCAAATACCAGGACAAGTTCCTCGATGAACTGCCCAACGCGGTGGAAGCCATTGTGCGCGGCGTCAAGACCGGCCTGCCGCTCAACGATTCCATCCGCGTGGTTGCCAAGGACGCCAAGGAGCCGGTGAAGTCCGAATTCCAGCGCGTGCTCGACCAGCAAAGCTTTGGCATGTCGATGACCGACGCGGTGCAGGTGCTGCTCGAGCGCGTACCCCTGGCCGAGGTCAACTTCTTTGTGGTGGTGATCAGCGTCCAGCAACAGGCGGGCGGCAATCTGAGCGAAGCGCTGGGGAACCTCGCCCGCGTTTTGCGCAACCGCAAGAAGATGAAGCAAAAGGTCAAGGCGATGTCGTCCGAAGCCAAGGCTTCGGCGGGGATCATCGGCTCGCTCCCCTTCGTCGTGGCCACGCTGGTCAGCGTCGTGTCGCCCGCTTATCTGGCGCCGCTTTTCACCACGCCGCTCGGCAATATGTGGCTGGGCGTCGCCTTTGTGATGCTCTCATTCGGCGTCTTCGTGATGAACCGGATGATCCAGTTCGATTTCTAAACTCCTGGGCAAGGACGTGCTGTTGTGAACATTGTCGAGCTTTTGACCCAGCGCGAATTCCTGATTGCCGTGCTGGCCGCGGTTTCCGCGGCTGCGGTGGTGTTCACCTTTGGCTCGAGCCTGATCGTCAAGACGGAGATGAAGACCCGCATCAAGCGCGTGGCGCTGGAACGCGACAAGATGCGCGCCGAGGAGATGGCGCGGCTGCGCGGCAGCGCGCTGGGAAGCGATGGCCGCTCCTCCATTCGCCGCAATGCCGAAACCAAAACCTATATGAAAAAGGTGGTGGAGCGGTTCGACCTCAAAAAAGCGTTCCAGGACGATGCCACCGTCGACAAGCTCGCCATGGGCGGTTATCGCGGGCAGGGGCACCTGACCACCCATTTGTTCATGCGCTTTGCCACGCCGATCGGCATTTTCGTGCTGGTGGGTTTTTACTTCTTTGTCATGGCCCCCTCGCCCGAACGGCCGGTTTATCTCAGCCTGCTTTACAGCATCGGCGCGGGGCTGGCGGGCTCCTACCTGCCCAAGCTGCTGCTGCAGAACGCCATCTCCAAGCGCCAGGCCTCCATCCGCAAGGCCTGGCCCGATTGCCTCGATCTGCTGCTGCTGTGCGTGGAAGCGGGCATGTCGATGGAACATGCCTTCAAGCGCGTGGCCAAGGAAATCGGCCAGCAAAGCGTCGAGCTTGCTGAAGAGCTGACCCTCACCACCGCTGAATTGTCGTTTCTCGAAGATCGCGGCCGCGCCTATGAAAATCTGGGGCGCCGCACCGGGCTCGACAATGTGCGTTCCGTGATGACCGCGCTGATCCAAGCTGATCGCTACGGCACCTCCGTTGGCCAGGCCCTGCGCGTCATGGCCGAGGAAGGCCGCGAATCGCGCATGTCGGAAGCCGAGAAAAAGGCGGCATCGCTGCCCCCCAAGCTCACCGTGCCGCTGATCCTGTTTTTCCTGCCCGTGCTGTTCGTCGTCATCCTGGCCCCCGCCATGATCAAGGTTTTTGCCACCCCGATGAACACGGGGATGTAAGCGCAAGCACGGCTTATCGCTCCAGCGCGAGCGCAGCTCGTCGCTCCAGCGCGAGCGCAGCCCGTCGCTCCCGCTCGATCGCAGCTTGTAGCGCCCCGCAAGCGCCAGCTCGGCTCAAGCCTCAGCCCCGCCCGACCCGTTCCCAGCGATTCTGCTGGGTCAGCAGCGAGCGCACATAGGTCATGTTGCTTTCCACCTGCTCGGGCGGCAATTCGGCGGCATAAAGCGCACGCGCTTCGTCGAACCGGCCCTGCAGGCCCACAACCAGCGCCAGGTTCTGCCGCACGCGGGTATTGGCACCGCGCATGGTCACGGCGCGGCGCAGGTGCTGCTCGGCCCGGGGCAGTTCATTGGTCATGGCATAGGACAGGCCCAGATTGGCCTCGATCGGGGCTTCCCCGGGGGCGAGGGCCAGGGCTTGCGTATAAAGCCGCCGCGCCTCCTCATTGCGTCCCAGCTGGTCCAGCGTTGCGCCCTTGACCAGCAGTGCATTCCAGTCCGGCGCATCGGGGCGGATGGCCTTGTCGATCACTGCCAGCGACTGGGTAAAGCGCCCATCGGCCGTCAGCGCCTTGGCATAGGCGATGGTGATTTCGGTATCGGTGGGGTGATGCGTCATCCCCGCTTCCAGCACGGCCACGGCCTGCCCGCTTTGGCCCGCATCGCGCAGCGCGGCGGCATATTGGATGATGAGGTTCTTGTCCTTGGGCTGGCGCTTGTAGCGCTCGGTCAGTTCGCCCAGGCCCTGCTGACTCTGCACTGCGGGCACTCCCGCTCCGTCCGGCCCCGTGAGCGAGCGGTTCGACGCACAACCGGCCAGCAGCAGTGTCGTCATCCCCGCCAACACGGCACAGCGCAGCAATGGGGGTAGGCAGGGCAGGGCAAGCACGGCAAACACCTCGAACCAGGAAAGCCTGCGCTTTAGTAGAACATTAACCCTAACGCGCCGTTAAGTCGGGCTTTGGCGATTGCCGGTGCACCGCGACGCGCGCTAAGAAACTGCACGATCTCAGGGACCAAGCCATGACCACCACCCAGCCCATTGCCATCATCTGCCTTGCACCCGGCGGGCTCGATGGGGCCGGCCTCAATCCCACCATGCTGGCCTGGGCGCAGGCCAATGCGTTTGATGGCGAGCACGGCCGCTTGCTGCCGGTCCCAGGCGAAAACGGCGCGCTTGGCGCTTATCTGTTCGGGCTTGGCGAGGCGGGCGATCGTTCCCCCATGGTGCTGGGCCTGGCGGGCGCCAAGCTTGCGCCCGGCGATTACCGCCTGGCCGGAGCCTTTGGCGATCCGACGCTCGCGGCAGTGGCGTTCCGCCTCGGCGCCTATCGCTTCGCCCGCTACAAAAAAGGCAAGCCCGCCCCGCAGCTGGCACTGCCCGAAGGCGCCGATCCCGCCGAAGTCGAGCGCCTCGTGGAAGCGGCGACCCTGGCGCGTGACTGGATCAATACCCCGGCCAATGATTTTGGCCCCGAAGAATTCGAGCGTCAGATCCGCACCTTTGCCCAAGAGCGGGGCATGAGTGTTGCCGCCACTGTCGGCGAGGATCTGCTCGCCGCCGGCTTTCCCCTGATCCATGCCGTGGGGCGCGCCGGGCACCAGCCGCCGCGGCTGCTCGACCTTTCCTGGGGCGATCCCAGCCATCCCAAGGTGACGCTGGTGGGCAAAGGCGTGACCTTTGATACTGGCGGGCTCGACATCAAGAACGCGGCCGGCATGCTGTTGATGAAAAAGGACATGGGCGGCGCCGCCAATATTTTGGGCCTCACCCATGCCATCGTGTCGGCCAAGCTCGGCCTGCGCCTGCGCGTCCTCATCCCCATTGTGGAAAACGCCATCGCCAGCGCCGCCTTCCGGCCGGGCGACGTGCTCCCATCGCGCAAGGGCCTGACTGTCGAGATCGGCAACACCGATGCCGAGGGCCGGCTGATCCTGGCCGATGCGCTGGCGCTGGCCGATGAGGAGAGCCCCGAACTGCTGCTCGACATGGCAACGCTCACTGGTGCTGCCCGCGTTGCGCTCGGCCCGGAACTGCCCGCGCTGTTTTCCACCGATGATGCGCTGGCGCGCGAGCTTATGACCGCCGGCCTCGCCCTGGACGATCCGCTCTGGCAAATGCCGCTGTGGTCGCCCTACGATGCCATGATGAACAGCAAGATCGCCGATGTGAACAATGCCGGGCAGGGCGGCTTTGCCGGCTCCATCACCGCCGCCTTGTTCATGCGCCGCTTTGTCGCCAATGCCGGCGCCTGGGTGCATCTCGACATCATGGCCTGGGCCCCCGAAGCGCGCGCCGGCCGCCCCTTCGGCGCCACCGACCACGGCATCCGCGCCGTCTACGGTGTACTCAAGGCGCGGTACCCCCGCGCAGCCTCGTAGAGGCTGTCGCGCCCGCGCAGTCCGCCGCAACCCGCAAGGTTGTCGGCCCGCCGCAACCCGCAAGCTAATCGCCCCAGCGCAACCCGCAGGGTTGTCGCGTTCAGCCCCGCGCAGCCTCGTAGAGGCTGTCGCGCCCTCGCGGTCCCCCGCGCAGCCTCGTAGAGGCTGTCGCGCCCTCGCGGTCCCCCGCGCAGCCTCGTAGAGGCTGTCGCGTCCCGCTAAGCCCGCTCCTAATACCCTCGCCCGCGGTCCACCACATTGCGCAGCGGCTTGCCCGCCTCGTGATCGGCAATCACCTGCGCAAAATAGGTGGCCCCGGTTTGCGGGTTGGAGATCGCCGCGATGTGTGGCGTGAGGTAGCAGTTGGGAATGTCCCAAAGGGGGCTATCAACCGGCAGTGGCTCGGTTTCGAACACATCCAGGCTCGCGGCCCCCAGCGTACCGTCGCCTAGCGCCGTGACGATGTCAGCCTCGCGCTGGTGCCCGCCTCGCGCTGCATTGACAATCGCCGGCCCACCATCGAGCTTGCCGCGCCGCAGCTTGCGGAAGGTTTCCATATTGAGGATGCCCGCGGTTTCAGGCGTCAGCGGCAAGAGGTTCACCAGAATATCGGTGCCGGCAAGAAAATCGTCGAACTGCTCGGCGCCCACGAATGCCTCAACCCCGTCCACCGATTTGGGCGTGCGGCTCCAGGCGCGCACCGCAAAGCCCAGCGGCACCAGGCGCCGCGCCGCATCCTGCCCAAGCACGCCCAGCCCCATGATACCGACGCAGGTTTCGCTGGCGGCGGGCGGGTAAAGCTGGCTCCAGCGCCGCGCCTTCTGGTCGGCCTGGAAGCGGCTATGGAGTCGGTGATGCATGGTCACCTGCGCCACCACATAATCGGTCATGCGCTGCGTCAGATCCTCGTCCACGAACCGGATCAATGGCACATCGGGCAGGCCGGGATGCTTGAGCAGCGCATCAACGCCCGCTCCGATCGAAAGCACCAGTTCCAAATTGTCGAGCCCCTCGAATGCATCGGGCTTGGGCTTCCACACCAGCAGGTAGCGTATGGCGGCCGGATCGAACCGGTCGCCGCGCCGCACCACCGGGTAATCGCCCAGCGCTGCCCGCAGGCGCTCGGCCCAGCCGGCCTCGTCCAGATCGGAAAGGTGCAGCAGCAGCATGAGAAGGTCCTGGGTTTAGACAAAAAGAAAGCCGCGCTTTAGGGCGCGGCTTGATGAAGGCTTGAACCGCTTACTGTGCGGCTGGGGGCGTGCCCGGATCGTTCGGCAGCGCTGGCGAAGGGGCCTGGGTCGGCGCCATCGGATTGGCCGGGGCCTGGTTCGTTGCGGGGGTGCCGCTGCCCGTCGGGGTGCCCACCACCGGTGATTCGGTCATGGTTTCCTCGGGTGTTTCCACCGCCGCATCGGGCGCCACTGGCACGGTGATGTTTTCGGGCGCGGTGCTGGCCGGATTGCTGGGCGCAACCGGATCTGCCGGCGCAACATCGGCTTCTTCGCCGGCCGGCTCTTCAGCCTGGGGCTCGGCGCCTGCCTCGGTTTCGGTCGCGGGCACATCCGCTGCCGGGAACGGCACCGGATCGGGCGACAGGGTCTGCAGGTAAGCCAGGATATCGGCACGCTCTTCGGGGCTGCGCACGCCGGCAAACGCCATCTTGGTGCCCGGCGCATAATCGCGCGGGCTGGTCAGGAAGGCGTCGAGATTCTCGTAGCTCCACACATCGCCCGCGGCGTTGTGGGCGATCAGGGCGTCGGAATAAGCAAAGTCTTCCACCGCGCCTTCGGGGCGGCCGACAACGCCATAAAGATGGGGGCCCTGCTTGTTGCCTTCGCCCTCGCCGAAATTGTGGCAGGACTGGCACTTGCGAACGGCGGTTGCGCCACGCGCGGGATCGGCGCTCGCCAGCAGCACGCCCAGGGGCGCTGCGGCTTCCGCCGGCCCTGCATCGGCCACCAGTTCGGTCGCTTCGGGTTCGGGAAGCGCATAGCCGGGGCCACGCCCTTCAATGGGGTGGTAGATGGCTTCAGCCACAAAGCTGGCACCCATGACAAACACCAGGGTGCCGAGTACGGCGCCCATGATCTTGTTAATCTCAAACGAATCCATGTGAAACTCTCTACCAGTCCATCCCCGAACGAACGATAGTCCAAGCGGGTTCAACTTGCGACTGCCTAAAGAAGCTGCCCTCAACCACCCGGTTCGCCGCGCGCGGAAGATAGTCGCAAAGCCCATCAAGGCGCAACTGCCCAATCCGGTGGTGCGACATTTCCCCCGCCCGGGCTCATTGCCGGGGCCTTGGCCGAATTGACACCCGCCGGGCTCGGGTTCAAAAGCTGCACCCACAGCCGAGCGGAGTGTATCGATGAGCAGGAAGATTGCGTTTCAGGGCGAAAATGGCGCCTTCAGCCATGCGGCGGCACGCAATGTGTTTCCTCTCGACGAAGTCATGGGTTGCGTGACCTTCGAGGAAACCCTGGCCGCGGTGCAAAGCGGGCGCGCCGATTTCGCCGTCGTGCCGGTGGAAAACTCACTTTATGGCCGCATCACCGACATCCACCACCTGCTGCCCCAGAGCGGGCTCTTCATCATCGGGGAAACCTATCTCCGGGTGGAAATGAACCTGCTGGGCCTTCCCGGCACGCAACTGTCCGATATTCGCGCCGTCCAGTCCCTGTCGGTGGCGCTTGGACAATGCCGCAAATTCATCGCCGACAACGGCTTTCGCACCATCAATGCGGTCGACACCGCGGGCTCGGCCCGCGAAGTGGCGCAAAAAGGCGACCCGACGCTGGCGGCGATCGCATCGCGTTTTGCCGGCGAGATCTACGGCCTCGACGTTCTGGCCTCCAATATCGAGGACGCCGACCACAACACGACGCGTTTCCTCGTCCTCTCGCGTGAGGAACGCCGCGCCGCTCCGGGCAACACCAAGACCACTTTCGTGTTCCGCGTGCGCAACGTCCCCGCGGCGCTTTACAAGGCGCTTGGCGGCTTTGCCACCAACGGCGTCAACATGACCAAGCTGGAAAGCTACATGGTCGGGGGCGCCTTCACCGCCACCCAGTTCTATGCCGATATCGAGGGCCATCCCACCGACCGGTCGGTGCAACTGGCCTTTGAGGAGCTCGGCTTTTTCACCGACCAGTTCCGCATTCTGGGCGTTTATCCTGCCAGTGATCACGCCAGCGCCCCGGCCTGAGGGCCCCGCCTTTCCCTTCACACCCCCTATCTTTCGAGAGTTCCCCCATGTCCCATGCCGATCTTGCCCGCATCATCGACACCGCCTTTGACAACCGCGCCGAGATCAATCCCGGCACCACAGGCGAAGTGCGTGACGCCGTCGAAACGGCGCTGAACCTGCTCGATAGCGGCCAGGCCCGCGTGGCCGAAAAGATCGATGGTGAGTGGCAGGTCAATCAGTGGCTCAAGCGCGCCGTGCTCCTGTCCTTCCGTCTTAATGACAACAAGGCCATGACCGGTGGCGCTGAAGGCTCGACCTGGTGGGATAAGGTGCCGACCAAGTTCGAAGGCTGGGGTGACAATCAGTGGCGCGATGCCGGCTTCCGCGCCGTGCCCGGCGCCATCGCCCGCAAGTCGGCCTTTATCGCCAAGAACGTCATCCTGATGCCGAGCTTTGTCAATTTAGGTGCCTATGTCGATGAAGGCACAATGGTCGACACCTGGGTCACGGTCGGCTCCTGCGCGCAGATCGGCAAGAACGTCCACCTCTCCGGCGGCGTCGGCATTGGCGGCGTGCTCGAGCCCCTGCAGGCGGCTCCTACCATCATCGAGGACAATTGCTTCATTGGCGCCCGTTCGGAAATCGTTGAAGGCGTTGTCGTTGGCGAAGGCTCGGTGATCTCCATGGGCGTCTTCATCGGCGCTTCCACCAAGATCGTCGATCGCGCCACCGGCGAAATCCATATCGGCAAGGTGCCACCTTATTCCGTAGTGGTTTCGGGCTCGCTCCCGGGCAAGCCCCTGCCCAATGGCCAGCCCGGCCCCAACCTTTACTGCGCCGTGATCGTCAAGACCGTGGACGCCCAAACCCGCTCCAAGACTGGCATCAACGAGCTCCTCCGCGATTAAGTCGCCAGCGCAGGCTCCTCCTTCCCCTCCCCCTCAATGGAGGAGGCAGGGTGGGGTGGGCCACGCTCTCGGAACCATCCCGATATGACCGACCCCGTTGACCTCCTTACCCGCCTGATCGCCTGCCCCTCGGTCACCCCCGAAGAGGCCGGCGCGCTCGACCTGCTCGGCGCCGAGTTGCAAAGTCTGGGCTTTTCGGTCCAGCGCCTGCGCTTTGAGGGCGACGGCTCCTGCCCGGTGGACAATCTCTTCGCGATGCGGGGGCAGGGCGGGCGCCGGCTCCTGTTCGCCGGCCACACCGATGTGGTGCCCCCTGGCGATCCAGCCCTCTGGACCAGTGACCCCTTCACCGCCCGCCACAGCGAGGGCAAGCTATATGGCCGCGGCGCCGCCGACATGAAGTCGGGCATTGCAGCCTTTGTCGCCGCGGCCGCCGCCATTCCCGCTGACGCCGGCACGATCATGCTCGCCATCACCAATGACGAGGAAGCCGACGCGGTCAACGGCACCGGCAAGCTCATGGCCTGGGCCAATGAACAGGGTCACCGTTTCGACTTCGCCCTGGTGGGCGAGCCGAGTTCCGCCGCCACCCTGGGTGACAGCATCAAAATCGGCCGGCGCGGCTCGTTCTCGGGCGTTGTCACCGTCGAGGGCACCCAGGGCCATGTCGCCTATCCGGAAAAGGCCAACAACCCGCTCCCCGTACTGTCCCGCATTGCTCTCGCCCTGAGCGAAACGCGCCTCGACACCCCGACCGAGCATTTCCCCGCCAGCAATCTCGAGCTCACCTCGATCGATGTGGGCAATCCCACCGCCAATCTGATCCCCGCCGCCGGGACGCTGCGCTTCAATATCCGCTTCAACGATGGCTGGACCCCCGACACCCTGGCACAATGGGTGCGCGAGCGCATCGCCGAGGTGGATCCCTCCGGCACCACCGTGCGGTTCGAGGTCATCGGCCGCCCCTCGCTGTCCTTCCTGTCCCCCCTCGGCGAGCATGTTGCATTGCTGTCGGACACCATCGCGGACTGCACCGGGCAGCGCCCGCAATATTCCACCGGCGGCGGCACTTCGGACGCCCGCTTCATTGCCCCCTATGGTCCGGTGGTGGAATGTGGTCTTGTGGGCCCCAGCATGCACAAGATCGACGAGCACATCGCCATCTCCGATCTCACCGGGCTGACCGAGATCTACACGCAATTCATGCGCCGCTTTTTTGCCGGTGCGGTTCCGTGAAGCTTTGGGCGGCGCTCACCCGGGCCTGGCGCGGCTGGATGCTGCTGCTGCGCGGTGACCCCGCCTGGTCGCAGCACTTCACCCTGACCAATGCAGGCCTCGCGGCCGCGCTGTCCATCTTCCTGTTTTTCGCCTTTCTGTCCGTCGCCTTCGCCTCCATGGGCGTTGGCATGCCCAGCATGATGGGCATCGCTTCGGCGCTGGTGGTGCAGGCGCTGTCCATCCTGGCGCTGCTGCTGGCCATCCAGATCACCAAGCGCGTTCTGGCCAGCCCGGCCGCGCTGCGCACTTTGCTGGTCCCCGGCATTTATGCGCTGGTGGCCTATCTTGTTGCCGGGACGGTGGTTTCCCTCATCGGCGGCCCCGCGCTGCTGCTGGTCTGGCTCGCGCTGGGCTATTTGCTTTATCGCCTCGGCCGTGTTGCGGCCGGCTGGAGCCGAGGCGTTTCGGTCGCATTTGCAGTTTTAACGATCGCGCTGCTTGTCGGCATGCCGGTGAGCCTTTACATGCTCCTGAACCCCGCCGCGTCCCCCCTATGATTGCCGAGTAACCATTGGCCCAGCCGACCACGAGTTTTCGCGATGAACTGGCCAGTGCGGCACGCGGCTGCTTTGCGCTCCTGACCGGCAACCGGCAGGCAGCAAGCTTTTTCGATTTCAGCCAGCGCGGCCTGATCGGCTCCTTTATTGCCTTCCTCCTGGCCAACGCGATCTCGGCCTTCGTGCCGCAATTGTTCGGCCTTGGGCTTGAGCCGGGCCTAGCCACCCGTGGCCTGCTGATGAATGGCGTGTTGTTCCTGCTTCAGGCGGCTCTCGCCTATGTGGTGCTGCGCCAGCTCGGGCGCACCGATGGCTTCGTGCCCTTCCTGGTCGCCGATAACTGGACCACGTTCTTTACTGCCTTCCTGTCGCTGCTCCTGCTGCTGGTGGGCGATGGCGGCGGCATTGCCTTTTTCGGCGTGATCATCGTCGTGATCATCATCGACATCAACATTGCCCGCCTGATCGTGACGCTCTCGCCCATGCAGGTGGCGATGTTCATCGTCGCCCAGCTGGTGGGCGCCAGCATCGGGCTGCTGCTGTTCTACGGCATGCTGATGCCGGCAGTGCCGCCGCCGCCCGTCTAGTAGTCGACCCCGGTCAGATACAGCCCGGCTGACGGCGCCATCGCCCCGCATTGACGCCGGTCTCGCGCATCGAGCACCTGGCGCAAGCGTTCCGGCGCCCATTTGCCCTCACCCACGAGCTTGAGTGAGCCCACCAGCGAGCGCACCTGGTGATGCAAGAAGCTCCTCGCACTCGCCACCACGACAATATGCTCGCCCTCGCGCCGCACATCGAGCCGGTCGAGCGTGCGCAGCGGCGACTTGGCCTGGCACTCAGCCGCCCGGAACGTCGTGAAATCATGCAGGCCCAGAATGCCCTGCGCCGCTTCGTGCATCGGCTCGGCTTGGAGCGGCATGGGCAAGTGCCACACATGGTTGCGCTCGATCACCGCCGGCGCCCGTCGATTGAGGATACGGTATTCGTAATGGCGCGCGGTGGCGGAAAACCGCGCTTCAAAGCTCTCGTCCACCGCTGCGGCCGATATCACCGCCACCGGATGGGGCCGCAAGTGATAATTGAGCGCCTCGCGCACCCGGAACGGGTCCCATGCGCGCGAAAGGTCAAAATGCGCCACCTGGCCCAACGCATGCACCCCCGCATCGGTGCGCCCGGCCGCTTGCGTCACCACCCGCTCGCCCGAAAAGCGCTCGATGGCGTCTTCCAGCACGCCCTGCACGCTCAGCCGGGCCGGCTGCACCTGCCAGCCCGAAAACGGGGTGCCGTCATATTCCAGAACGAGCTTGAACCGCGCCATGGCTCAGCACCGGCCCAAGGTCTGGCCTCCCCGCCCCCTTGAGGGGAGGGGCCGGGGGAGGGGGTCCATCAGTGACCCACAAGGCCACCCTCCACCCCGGCCCTCCCCCTCAAGGGGGGAGGGAGCACAAATCTCGAAGTTCGCGATCAACTGAGCATCCTCGGCAGCGCACCGGCGCCGCGCAGAAACGTCGCCGCATCCATCGCGGTCTTGCCTTCGCGCTGCACCTGGACGAGCCGCACGGCGCCAGTCCCGCAGGCAATGGTCAGCTCCGGCAATACCGTGCCGGGCGCCCCTGATCCTGCCGCGAGGGTCGAGCGCAGCGCCTTGACGCGCACCGGCTTGCCCCCGAGCTCGATCTCGAACCAGGCGCCGGGAAAGGGCGAAAGGCCGCGAATATGGTTGTGCACCTCCGCGGCCGGCCGCGACCAGTCGATCCGGGTTTCCCCCTTTTCGATTTTTTTGGCATAGGTCACGCCAGCTTCGGGCTGCGGGGTGAAATCAAGGCTGCCGCGCTCGAGCGCCGCCAGCGCCCGGCCCATCAAATCGGCGCCAACCCGCATCATCGTATCGTGCAATTCGCCCGCCGTGGTGTCGGGGCCGATGGGGATCACTTCGCCCAGGGCGACAGGCCCGGTGTCGAGCCCTTCTTCCATGCGCATCACCATGACGCCGGTTTGCGTGTCCCCGGCCATGATCGCGCGCTGCATCGGCGCCGCGCCCCGCCAGCGCGGCAACAGCGAGCCATGCAGGTTAAGGCAGCCCTCACGCGGCGCTTCCAGAATGGGCTTGGGCAGAATGAGCCCATAGGCCACCACCACCGCGAGATCGGCATCATGGAGCGCAAATACGCCCTGCTCGTCGGGGCCCCTGAGTGAGCGCGGCGTCAGCACGGGAATGCCCATCGCTTCCGCCGCCAGATGCACCGGCGACTTGCGCTCGGCCTGCCCGCGCCCGGCTGGCTTTGGGGCGCGCGTATAAACTGCCACCACCTCATGCCCGCTCGAAACGATCTCGGACAGGGTCGGCACGGCAAATTCGGGCGTGCCCATGAAAACAACGCGCATCGGCAAACTCCTGGGCACGCCTACAGCTTCGGTAGACTTTTAGATGATCGGTCTGCTGCGCTCCTGCAGTAGACCTCATGGTGAGGTGCGCAGCGCAGCCTCGAACCACGTGGTCGTGGTGCGGCTACCCCGCGGCGCGCTTGGCGGCCTTGTCGAACTTCTTGATCACCCGGTCGCGCTTGAGGCGGCTGAGATAGTCGATGTAAAGCACGCCATCGAGATGATCGATCTCGTGCTGGATGCAAACGGCCAGCTTGCCATCGGCATCCCGAACCACTTCATTGCCATCCAGATCGGTGTACTTCACCGTCACCGCGTCAGGCCGCTCCACTTCATAGTAGAGCTCGGGGATCGACAGGCAGCCTTCTTCGGTCACCTGGATCTGGTCGGAAACCTTGGTGATCTCGGGATTGATCATCACCAGCGGATCGGGCGTTTCGCCTTCGCCCGCCAGGTCCATGACCACGATGCGCTTCATCACCCCGATCTGGGGGGCGGCAAGACCAATGCCGGGCGCGTCATACATGGTATCCAGCATGTCCTTGGCCAGCGTCTTGATCTCCTCGTCCACCTCGGGGATGGCGTCGGCGACGGCACGCAGCCGCTGGTCGGGCAACACAAGAATGGGGCGGATAGCCATGTTAATTCGTCCAGGCAAAATGGGAATTGTTCCCGATATGGTATTTTCGGCGCTTCCGGTCAACTGCGCTGGAACCCCGCCAAGGCCGTTCCGTTGCCGCAACAGGGAGGAATAACGCCATGCCAACAACCTATCAGGGTGGTTGCCGCTGTGGCGCGGTGCGCTACCAAGTGACGGGCGAACCGCTCAAAGTCGGCCTTTGCCATTGCACCGACTGCCGGCGCGAAACCGGCAGCACCTTTTTGTATTATGCCGACTGGCCGGTCGATCGCTTCTCGGTCACCGGCACTTACGCCACTTTTGAGGGGCGCAGCTTTTGCCCCCAATGCGGCGCGCCGCTCTTCCACCTCGACGAAACCGGCGCTGAAATCGTGCTGGGTTCGCTCGATCAGGTCCCGGCCGCCTTCGTGCCCACCCGCGAAGGCTGGATCAAGCGCCGCGAACCCTGGCTCACACCGGTGAAGGGCGGGGGTCAGTTCGAGCAAGACCCACCGCACGCCGCCTGAGCGCCACTTACTAACGCGCAACAGGTTTAGTTTGCCAAGTGGTGAACTGATGTCTATAGTTCACCACATGGAGAACTTTGACCCAGCCCTTGACGGAGCCTTTCACGCCCTTGCCGACCCGACCCGGCGGGCGGTGCTGCGCCAGCTGCTGGCTGGCCCCAAGCCGGTCAAGCAACTGGCCGAGCCCTTCGCCATGGGTCTGCCCGCCTTTCTCAAGCATTTGCGGGTGCTTGAGGAGACCGGTTTGATCGCGACGGAAAAAACCGGCCGTATTCGCACCTGCCGCATCGAGCCCGAGCGGCTGCTGCAAGCCGAAAGCTGGCTGGCCGAGCAACGCGCATTCTGGAGCGCCGGGGCGGATCGGCTCGCGGCTTATGTCGAAAACCATCTGGCCGAGGAGCCAAATCCATGACTGTTTGCGACAACGAACTCACCATTACTCGCTTCATCAACGCAGCGCCCGCCAAGGTCTGGACCGCTTGGAGCCGGCCGGAGCATCTCGCGCGCTGGTGGATCCCGGCGCCCATCGAATGCGAGGTGGTCAAGCTCGATCTGCGCCCCGGCGGCGGCTTTGAAACCCGGATGCGCGAAGGGGAGGGGCCATTCCAACCCCATGTGGAAGCCTGCTTTCTCGAGGTTTTGCCCGAGCAGCGCCTGGTCTGGACCACGGCCCTGGCCGAAGGCTGGCGTCCCACCGAGCCATGGCTGGCGCTGACGGCGATCATCACCTTTACGCCCGAAGGGCCGGGCACCCGCTATTCCGCTCGTGTCCTCCACGCCGCCGATAGCCACAAGCACGCCGAACTGGGCTTTGATGAAGGTTGGGGCACCACCATTGATCAGTTGGCCGCTTACGCCGGGGAGCTCGACTGAATTGCGCGAACTGGTCGGCAGCGCCCACGCCGCTATTTCAGGGGCCGGATGGCAAAGCTCAGCGCCAGTTGCAGGATCGGCTCACCTTCTTCATTGCGCACCCACATGGTGATGTTCTTTTGCGGGTAGGCCCCGGGAATATGGTCCTTGGCCAGTTCCGCCAGGGCGCTTGAGGCTTCGTCGCGCGCGGCGTGGTCACTAGCCAGGTCAGAGCCGATCTCGTCCCTGAACAAGACGTCACCATCATCGGTATCAAAGAAATATAGTGGCATGGCTCTCTCCTGGCTCCACCCGCAACGCGCCGGGGGGGTGGGAGTAGGCATTCCCTAAACCTGTGTTGTTGCCCCGTAAAATCCGGGTCACTCCCCCCGCAACTGGTCGCCAGTTGGCGCCGCGCCGCACAAGAACATAGGAGGAACGCCCGAATCGTCCTAAACCAGCAGCATGGACAGCCCGCTTCTTGTTTTCGGCCAATTCGCAGTCACTCCGCTCCAGGCGCTCGCGGCGGGTGGCGGGCTCATCGTCCTGCTGCTGCTGGTGCTCGTGCTGGCGGCGCTGCGCACCGGGCAAGCGCGAGCGGCGGAAACTGCGGCGGTGCTGGCGCGCTCGGAAGCCATGGAGCGCCATCTCGCCGGGCTTATGCAGGTGCAGTCGGAGATGACGGGCCGCATGCAAACCATGTCCGAGATCTTTGGCTCGCGCACCTCCGATCTGGCGCGTCTGGTCAACGAGCGGCTCGATTCCACCTCTCAACGCGTCGGCCAGGCCCTGCAGGAAACCCGCGCCAAGACCGATGAGGGCTTGTCAAAGCTCCATGAGCGCCTCGCGGTCATCGATCGCGCCCAATCCACCATGACCTCGCTCTCGAGCGAGATCGTGTCGCTGCAATCCATTCTGGCCAACAAGCAAACCCGCGGCGCTTTCGGGCAGGGGCGCATGGAAGCGATCATTGCCGATGGGCTGGCGCCCAACAGCTATTCCTTCCAGACTACGCTTTCCAACAACAGCCGCCCCGATTGCCTCGTGCTCATGCCCAATGGCGCACCGAGCCTCGTGATCGATGCCAAGTTTCCGCTCGAAAGCTGGCAGCGCCTCGGCATGGCTGACTCACCCGAAACCTTGCGCGCCGCGCAAACCCAGTTTCGCGGTGATATCGGCGTGCATGTGAAGGCAATTGCGGAGAAATACCTCATCGCGGGGGAAACCCAGGACACCGCCTTCATGTTCGTGCCCTCCGAATCCATCTTTGCCGATATTCACGAGCATTTCCCCGATGTGGTGCAAAAGGCGGCGCGCGCCCGCGTCGTCATCGTCTCGCCCGCGCTCCTGATGCTCTCGGTGCAGGTGATCCAGGCCCTCTTGCGCGATGTGCGCATGCGCGAACAGGCCCATTTGATCCAGGGCGAGGTGCGCGAATTGCTGGCCGATCTCGGGCGCCTCGACGAGCGGGTCAATAAGCTGCAGACCCATTTCAACCAGGCCAGCCGGGATATCGGCGATATCCTCACCTCCACCGGCAAGATCAACAAGCGCGGCGAGCGCATCGACGCCATGGATTTCGAGGAACAACCCCGGCTGGCCGGCGAGTAAGCCCGCGGCTTACTTCGGTTCCAGCTCGCTGGCGCTTTTGAGCACCTCGTCGCCATCCTCCTGCCGGATCAAAAAGGCCGGTTCCTCCTGGCTGGCATTGCGCGTCACCTCGGCGCCTTTGATGGTGCGGGTGACCTTATCGGTGAACCGCTCCACGATCGTGCCTTGTGCCGTGCTGCCGGCCCAGTTCCACGTCACTTTCGTGCCCTTGTGCAATGCCTTGCTCATCAACCGCTCCTTGCGTTGATCCAGCAACGAGCCGGCCGGCGCCCCGTTGCAGTCCCCCCAAGCAGTTGATCGGTGCAGTGAACCCGCGCTCGCTCCGGCGCGTTGTGTGCTTCGAACACTCTCGCTCAAGGAAGCAAGCCATGCCCACAAACCATCCCGGCTCTATCCTGCCGCAGGACACCGCACCGGCCGATGCCGTCGACGAAGTCATTGTCGGCCAACCGATCAGCCAGGATGAGGTGGACGACCTGCTTTATGGCGAGGACCGCCCGGCGGGCGAACGCGTTGATCGCCTGCGCGAACTGGCCGACCAGATCCGCGCCCGCCAGGCCGGCGATCTTGCCACCAATCCCGATACCGATCCGCTGCTCGACGAAATCGATCGCGCCATTGCCGAACTCTCGGGCTCGCTGGCCGATGCCGACGACGAATTCGACTATGGCAATGCCACGGGCGTTCTGGCGCAGGATCCCGAGGACCACCTCGATGCCCTCTCGCCCGATGATGTGGATGGCCGCGCCGCCATCACCGGGGAAGCGGCCGACAGCGCTCCCTTCGATGATGACGAAGACGAGCCCGAGCCGCTCGATGAAACCGAATGGGAAGAAGGCGACGGCTTTGATCCCGACAAGGGCGTCCGCTAAACCAGCGTGCGCGCCTTGAGCGCCTGGCTCAACGTGCCTTCATCGAGATAATCGAGCTCCCCGCCCACGGGCACCCCGTGGGCGAGGCGCGTCACCTTGGTGGTGCCATGCCCCAGCCGGTCGGTGATGTAATGGGCGGTGGTCTGCCCCTCGACCGTCGCATTGATCGCGAGCACGATCTCGCTGAACTCGGGTGCCCGCGCCAGCAGGGCCTCGATCGAAAGATCATCGGGCCCGACGCCATCGAGCGGCGACAACACGCCCCCGAGCACATGGTACTTCACCGCGCCGACGCCGGCGCGCTCGAGCGCCCAAAGGTCGGCCACGTCTTCCACCACCAGCAGCATGCCGCTTTCGCCCCGCCGCGGATCGGCGCAGATGGCGCAGGGGCTTTGCGTATCGACATTGCCGCACACTTCGCAGGTGCGCACCGCCACGACGGCCCGGTCAAGCGCCGCCGAGAGCGGGATCATCAGCTGATCCTTTTTCTTGATCAGCTGCAGCACCGCCCGTCGCGCCGAACGCGGCCCCAGGCCCGGCAAGCGCGCCATCAGCTGGATCAGCTGTTCAATCTCGGGTCCGCCGCTCGCCATCAACATCATTCCTGCCCCGACGCCCGGTGGGCGAAGAGGTGGCGCCACGCGCCGCAACGGGATCGGCGCGGGAATGCCCCGCGCCTTCACATCAGTCCAACAAACCTAGAACGGCAGCTTCATGCCCGGAGGCAGCGGCAGGCCGGAGGTGACTTCGGCCATCTTGCGCTGCATTTCGGCTTCCGCCTTGCTCTTGGCATCGTTGTGCGCGGCCACGATCAAATCCTCAAGAACCTCGACATCGTCGTCCTTGAACAAGCTCGGATCGATGGTGACGCCGCGCATCTCGCCCTTGCCATTGAGCGAGACGGTGACCATGCCCGCGCCCGCCTGGCCTTCCACCACGAGGTCGCCGAGCTCGGCCTGCATGGCCTCCATCTTGCTCTTCATCTCGGTGGCGGCCTTCATCATGCCCATGATGTCTTTCATTCCTCGTCCTCTTCTGCTGGCGGGGGGGCCGCATCGGCCTCGGGCGCGACGGCATCGTCACGCAATTTCACATTCACGACCTTCGCACCCGGAAAGGTCTCAAGTATGGCCTGCACCAGCGGATCTTCATGCGCCGCCGCATGCGCCGCCTTTTGCCGCTCCTGCTGCTCCTGCCGGAACGTGAGGCCTTCGGGCGGCTTGCTCGATACGGTCACCAGCCACCGCGAACCCGTCCATTGCTGCAGCCGCGCCGACAACATGGCGATGACACCGGGATCGGCGCCTTCGGCCAGCGCCACCTCGATCTGTCCTTCGCTGAACGACACGGGCCGCATCTGCGATTCCAGCGCCAGCTTGAGCAGCACGTCCCGCTTGGCGCCCGCCAGCGCAATCAGTTCGCGATAACTGCCCACCTTGGCCATGGCCGGGGGCGGCGGGGGAGCGGGCTGCACGGTTTCGGGCGGCTGCGTCGCCACCAGCACCGGCTGCGCCAAAGCTTGGGGCGCATCCTCAGGGGAGGGCAGGGGCCGAGACACGGCCGGCTCGTTCTGGAAGGCTGGCGGCGCCTCAACGCGCATCGCCTGCCCGCCACCACCACCGCTCGGAGCACGCCCATAGGCGCCGCCCGGCGACAGCGCCGGCGCGGGGGCAGGCTGGTTGGCCAGCTTGGCAATCAACTCGTCGGGCGTCGGCAGATCGGCCGCATAAGCCAGGCGCACCAGCACCATTTCGGCGGCCTGCAGGGCATTGTTGGCCCGCCCCACTTCTTCGTGGCCCTTGAAGAGGATCTGCCAGGCCCGCGACAGCGCCCGCATCGGTAGCCGCCCGGCATATTCGGCCCCGCGCACGCGCTCGTCGGGGGTCAGCGACAAATCCTCGCCCGCCGCCGGCACCACTTTGATGCGCGTTACGAGATGGGTGAAATCGGCAAGATCGGCCATCAGCGTTTGCGGATCGGCCCCGAGGTCATAAAGCGAACGCAGCGTTTGCAGCGCGTCCCCGATCCGCCCGGCCATCACTTCTTCAAAGAGGTCGATGATCCGCGACCGGTCCCCCAGCCCCAGCATCGCCTTGACCGTCGCCGCCGTCACCGCCCCATCGCCATGGGCGATCGCTTGGTCGAGGAGCGAAAGATTGTCGCGCGCCGAGCCTTCACCGGCCCGCACGATCATGGCGAGCGCCTCGGGCTCGAACCCGATCCCTTCCTGCTCGAGGATCGATTGCAGATAGGCCGTCATCACCTCGGGAGTGATCCGCCTGAGGTCGAACCGCATGCAGCGGCTCAGGATGGTCACCGGCACCTTGCGGATCTCGGTGGTCGCGAAAATGAACTTCACATAGGGCGGCGGCTCTTCGAGCGTCTTGAGCAGCCCGTTAAAGGCCGCTGTCGAGAGCATATGCACTTCGTCGATCACATAGACTTTGAACGGCGCCGAAACCGGGCCGTACTTAACCGAGTCGATGATCTCGCGAATGTCGTTGATGCCGGTATTGGACGCGGCATCCATCTCCACCACATCGACATGGCGCCCCTCAATGATGGCGCGGCAATGCTCGCCCTCGACCGAGAGGTCAAGCGTGGGGTGCCGCCCGCTCGCATCCTCATAGTTGAAGGCGCGCGCGAGAATCCGTGCTGTCGTGGTCTTGCCCACGCCGCGCACGCCGGTCAGGATAAAGGCGTGGTGGATGCGGTTCTGCTTGAACGCATTGCCCAGCGTCTGCACCATCGCGTCCTGCCCCACGAGGGTCGAGAAGTCGCGCGGGCGATATTTGCGGGCCAGCACCAGATAAGGCGAGGTTTGAGCGTCCGCCATCCTGCCCTCCAATGCATGGTGAAAAAGGAAAAAACCGGGGAGCCGCTGGCTCAGCTCGGGAATAAATAGGAGGCTGGCAACGACCCGTGCAGGTCTCGTTGGGGCTGCTTCCTTCCGGACCTGACCCGGTTGGCGAGGAACACGTCCGCGCCAACCTCCCGAGGCGCTATATGCGAATAAATGGCCGTAAAGGCAAGGGGCAAGACCGGTGCAGCGCGCCCTTGATCCGCGCTCGCGCGCGGCTCGAAGGCGACCAATCTGCCCGCCGCTGCGGCCATCGTCTTCAAGATCGGGTCCAAATACCTATATGATAAGGGCGCAGCCCTTTGCGGGGTGCGACCCTTTACCCCGCGTTCCCCGCCCGCTTAACTCACCACAAAACCCAACTGCCCGTATCGGAGCTTTTCTTGGCCAGACGCCGTCCCACCCCGTTGCGTACCTCTCAGGAGGATATTGACGCTTCCCAGCGCGCTCCCAATACGCCCCAGACCCAGTCATCCGCATTCCGCCTGGCTTTCGCCGATGACGACTTTCTCACCTCCGAGGACATCCGCGGCGTCCGCTTCCAGCTGGAATATCTGAAACCCGAGTTCCGTCTGCGCGAAGCGGGGATCAATTCCACCGTGGTCCTGTTTGGTGGTGCGCGCATTCCCGAGCCCGGCAAGCCGGCCTGGGCCGCCAAGAACCAGACCCAGAAAACCAATCTGGAAGCCGCCTCGCGCTACTATGATGTGGCGCGCGATTTCGCGCGCCTTGCCTCGGAAACCTCGCGCAGCCTTGATTTCAAGGAATTTGTGGTGGTGACCGGGGGCGGCCCGGGCGTCATGGAAGCGGGCAATCGCGGTGCGGCCGATGTGGGCGCGCCCTCCATCGGGCTCAACATCGTTCTGCCCCATGAGCAGGCGCCCAATCTCTTCGTCACGCCGGAATTTTCGTTTAACTTTCATTATTTTGCCACGCGCAAGATCCATTTTCTCCTGCGCGCTAAGGCAGTCGCGGTGTTCCCCGGCGGCTTTGGCACGCTTGATGAATTCTTCGAGGCGCTGACCCTGATCCAGACCGGCCGCATGGCCCGGGTGCCGCTCTTGCTGTTTGGCGCGAGCTTTTGGAGCAAGGTCATCAATTTCGAGGCGCTGGCGGAAGCCGGAACCATCTCGCCCAATGATCTTGAACTGTTCAACGTGGTCGACACCGCCCAGGAGGGCTGGGACGTGGTGCAAAAGTTTTATGACCTGCCCGCCCCGGTTGCGGCGCTCTGACCGGAGCGCCGCCCGCCTAGCCCGCACTCTTAACGTTCTCGCGCCGCTTCGTCTTGCCCGTCCTGCCCTGGAAGGGTGAAATCGCCTCCCGTCACCGGCACCTCAAGGAGTCTTCATGGACCATTATGATATCGTGGTGATCGGCAGCGGCCCCGCCGGCCGCCGTGCCGCCGTGCAGGCAGCCAAGCTCGGCCGCTCGGTGCTGGTGGTGGAAAACCGGCTGCGCCTCGGTGGCGTTTCGGTCCATACCGGCACTATCCCTTCGAAAACCCTACGCGAAACCGTGCTCAACCTTTCGGGTTGGCGCGAGCGCGGCTTTTATGGTCTCGCCTATCGGGTGAAAAAGGAGATCGAGGGCAAGGATCTCGGCTCGCGCCTGCGCAAGACGCTCGATTACGAGATCGAAGTGCTCGAGCATCAGTTCGCCCGCAATGGCGTGCGCACCTTTGGCGGCATGGCGCGCTTCCTTGATACCAACCGGATCAGCGTCACCGACCCCGATGGCGAAGAGCACGTCTTTTCCTTTGATTACGCCGTGATCGCCGTAGGCACCACCCCTTATCGCCCCGCCAATATCCCCTTCAACGACCGCTCCGTAGTGGATAGCGATAGCCTCGTGTTTGAGCCGCGCGTACCCAAGAGCCTGACCGTGGTCGGGGCCGGCGTGATCGGCATCGAATACGCCACCATCTTTTCGGCGCTCGATGTGCCCGTCACCATCATCGAGCCCAAGGACACCATTCTCAATTTCATCGATCGCGAGATCATCGAGGAGTTCACCCACGAACTGCGCCAGCGCGGCGTCACCCTGCGTCTCGGAGCCAAGGTCGATCAGGTCGAGCTCGATTCCGTGGGCTGGCCGATCGCGATCCTCGCCGACGGGCGCCGCATTCGCTCCGACATGCTGCTTTATGCGGCCGGCCGCTCTGGCGCGACCGCCAATCTGGGGCTCGAAAACGCTGGCATCACCCCGCAGGATCGCGGCCGCCTCAAGGTCGACCCTGCCACCTTCCAAACCAATGTGCGCAACATCTATGCCGCCGGCGACGTAATCGGCTTTCCCTCGCTCGCCTCTACGTCCATGGAGCAGGGGCGGATTGCGGCCCTTCATGCCTGCGGCGCGGCCATGCACCCCGCTCCCGAGTTCTTCCCCTATGGCATCTATGCCGTGCCCGAGATTTCAACTGTTGGGCTCACCGAGCAGCAGGTGCGCACGCAAGGCATTCCTTATGAAAGCGGCGTGGCGCGCTTCCGCGAAACCTCGCGCGGCCACATCATGGGCTTGCAGTCGGGCATGATGAAAATGATGTTTTCGCTCGAGGACCGCAAATTGCTGGGCGTCCACATCGTGGGGGAGGGCGCGACCGAGCTCATTCATATCGGCCAGGCCGTGCTCAATCTGGGCGGCACGCTCGACTATTTCGTCGAGAATGCCTTCAATTACCCGACCTTGGCCGAAGCCTACAAGATCGCCGCGCTGGACGCCTGGAACCGCATGCCGCGCCAGACCACCCCGCTCGCGGCCGCCTTGCCCTAGACCTCTTCTTCGTGCTCGGACCAGCCGATCACGAAGTCCCGCTCATGGCGCAAGCCGTCCCATTCGCGCAGCACGTCATTGTCATAAATCAGGGTATAGGGGCCGCGGTAACCGGCATTTTCGGCCGCAACGATGCAGGCGGAGTAATCCGCCTCATCGAGAACCCCAATATCTGAGAAATGCGCCTTGGCATGGCAGAGCTCCGCCCGCCCCGCGATGGATGCCAGCGCCTCGTATTTGCCCGGCCCCGACCAATTGCCAAAATCCATCAGCAATCCAACGCGTCCGTCCAGTTGATCGAGCAGCCAATGCACCTGCTGCGGCGTCGGCAACAGGTCAAACCAGTTCTCGGTCACGAGCCGCACCGATGAGCCCGCATTGCGATCAGCGAGGATGCGCAGCGCAGCCACCGAGCGATCCAGCGCCGCCATGGTCGGCTTTTGCTTGCCGGCAATCACCCGGGCATTGTCTGCGCCCAGTGTATTGGCGACTTCGATCCAGCCGGCAATCCAGTCCCGGTCGCGATCGCCATGCACGGGATCGGTGATGTCGCCGGCATCGATCAACAGGGTCTGCAGCCGCACATCCGAGACCGCAAGGCTCGCCCGCAGTTCTTCCAGATAAATCGGATCGCGGCTGCGCAGGTGAAAGGACACCAATTCGAGCCGATGATAACCATGCCGCTTCAGCGCGGATGGCAGGTCGAGCAGGGTTTCGCTGCCCTCCCCATAGGTCAGCTCCTCCCTCCCCACTTCATTGCGGGTCAGATCATGGGGATAGGTGCTGCCCAGCAGCCGGTGCAGCGACCAGCTCGAAACGGCAATTCGCTCTTCGGGGGTCATGCAACAACACTCCTCTTGGGTCCCCGAACACTGGCCCGCGGGGACAACGGGTGCAAGCCGGATCGGGGTGACTGGCTATCGCCCGCTTAACCACGCCGGCCCGGGGGCTGGCGGCTCCGCCCATCCCGCACTAAGCTGATGGGCAGCAAGGGGGTTCCCATGGCCGAGCAGTTTGATGCCATCATCATCGGGGCCGGCCAGTCCGGACCGTTCCTGGCCGCGCGGCTCGCCGAGGCCGGGCACAAGACGGCCCTGGTCGAGCGCACCCATCTCGGTGGCACTTGCGTCAATGATGGCTGCACCCCGACCAAGACCCTCGTCGCCAGCGCCCGCGCCGCCTGGATGGCCCGCCATGCCGTCGATTATGGTGTCGTGCTCGACGGCCCGGTCCGCGTCGACATGCGGGCGGTCAAGGCGCGCAAGGACAAGGTCGTCAATGCTTCCGTGCAAAGCCTGACCGACTGGCTCGGCAACACGGAGGGGCTCGAACTCATCACCGGCTCCGCCCGCTTCGTCTCGCCCACTGAGATCGAGGTCAACAACCGCCGCCTCACCGCCCCGCGCCTTTTCATCAACACCGGCGCCCGGCCCAGCATCCCCGATTGGCCGGGGATCAAGGACGTGCCCTATCTCACCAACACCACCATCCTCGAGCTCGATACGCTCCCCGAGCATCTGGTGATTGCGGGCGCCAGCTATGTGGCGCTCGAGTTTGCCCAGATCTATGCGCGCTTTGGCGCCAAGGTCACGATCCTCGCCCGCGGCGACCGTCCCGCCAGCCGCGAAGACCCCGACATCTCCGCCGCCATCCGCCAGATCCTCGAGCGCGACGGCGTCCAGTTCCTCCTCGACACGGAAGTGCAGTCCGTCCGTCCTGACGGCCCCGGCATCGCCCTTTCCCTGCGCGGCCCCGATGGCGAGCACACGCTCTCGGGCAGTCATCTCCTCCTCGCGCTCGGCCGCACCCCCAACAGCGAAGACCTCGACCTCCCCGCCGCCGGCCTCCAAGCCGACAAGCACGGCTATATTCCCGTCGATGATCACCTGCGCACGGCGGTACCCGGCATCTGGGCCATGGGCGACATCAACGGCCGCGGCGCCTGGACCCATACCTCCTACAACGAGTTCGAGATCGTCGCCGACAACCTCCTCGATGGCGGCACCCGTTCCATTGCCGGCCGCACCACCGTCTACGGCCTCTTCATCGACCCGCCCCTGGGACGCATCGGCATCGGCGAAAGCGAAGCGCGCAAGCTCGGCCGCCCGGTGCTCAGTGCCACCATGCCCATGAGCAAGGTCGCCCGCGCCCGCGAGCGCGGCGAAACCGAGGGGCTGATGAAGGTCTTTGTCGATGCGCAAACCCAGCGCATCCTCGGCGCCGCGATCCTCGGCATCCGCGGCGACGAGGTGGTGCAATCGCTGCTGCAGCTGATGACCGGCGATCTGCCCTACACTTCGATGACGCAGACGATGCACATCCACCCCACCGTCACCGAACTCTTGCCGACCCTCCTTGCCGGCCTCAAGCCGCTGGATTAGCCCCGCTACATCCCCGTCACGAGATACTGCGCCATGAACCACACTTCCTTGGCCAAAAACGGCACCTGGGTTTGCCAGCTGCGATAGCGCGTCGTGGGCGTCGGCGAGGGTCTGGCGATAACGCCCAGCCGGTCCGCGATCATGATTGCGCGGCGCATATGGATGGGGTCCGACACGATCAACACGCTGCCGATCCCATGCGCTTCCAGCACCGCCTTGCCAAAGGCGAGGTTCTCGATCGTCGTGCGCGATTGATCCTCGAGCACAACATCGCCCTCGGGCACGCCGCGCGACACGAGCCAGCGCCGGCTGGCCTCTGCCTCGGTCAAATCATCCTCGGGGCTGAGGCCGCCCGTTACCACGATCTGTCTGACTTGCCCGCGCTGGTGCAGCTCCTGGGCATGGCGCAGCCGCTCCTCGAGCACCGGCGTCGGCCGCTCCCCGATCACCGCTGCCCCCAGCACCAAGGCGGCGTCAGCGGGCTCGGCCGAGCTCGCTTCGCCATAGCGCCAGATATCGAAAGCCATGCCGCCGCACACCAGCACCAGCAAGAGGCTTGCGGCGATGATGGCGCGGTAAACGCGCCGGGCTAGGCCCATTCGCCCCCGCGCATAACCGGCTCGCGCGAGCCATCGGCATGCACGCCATCGATGTCGATCTTGTCCGAGCCGATCATCCAGTCGATATGGATATTGGAGCTGTTGCCGCCCTGGGCATTGATCTGCTCCTGGCTCAAATCCTTGCCACCCACGAAACAATCCGAATAGCACTGGCCCTGCGCGATATGGCAGGAAGCGTTTTCGTCATAAAGCGTGTTGAAGAACAGGATCCCCGACGCCGAAATCGGCGAGGAATGGGGCACCAGCGCCACTTCACCCAAGCGACGAGCGCCCTCATCGGTGTCGAGCACCTTGTTGAAGATATCCTGCCCCTTGGATGCCTTGAGCTCCACCAGCCGCCCGCCTTCAAACCGGCCCTGCATCTCCTCGATCAGCGCGCCATTATGCGACAGCGGCTTGGTCGCCGCCACATAACCATCCACGCGCATGCGGTGCGGCGTCGTGAACACTTCTTCGGTGGGGATATTGGGGTTGCAGGTGATGCCGTTCTTGGCTTCCGAGGCGCCGCCCTTCCAGCGATGCCCATCGGCAAGGCCCACCGTCAAATCGGTGCCTGGCCCGGTATAATGCAGGGCCGAAAACGCCTTGCCATTGAGCCAGGTCCAGCGGCGCTTGAGATTGGCATTGTGCTCGGCCCAGGCGGCGATCGGATCGGGCTGGTCGACGCGGCTCGCGGCAAAGATGGCGTCGGCGAGCTTGCTCACCGCCACTTCCTCGCTGTCATGGGGGAACACCAGCTTGGCCCAGGCCGCGCCCGGATAGGACACGATGTTCCAGTTGATGTCGAAGCCGGTGATCAGCTGCAGCGCCGGCTTGTAGGCCGCCGAATTGGCGCGATTGGCCCGGCCCACCTTGTCGGGATCCTGGCCCGCCAGCATCATCGGATTGTCGCCTGAGATCGCCAGCCGCGCTGCGTTGTTCTTGAAGGCATCGGCCATGCCCTGGTAGAGCCAGCCCGCGGCGCGATCAAAGCTCGCCTCATTGCCGTATTTGTAGCGCGCGAGCGTTGCTTCCTCATCGGCATAGATCGTGGTCACGAGCCCGGCGCCTGCCTTATAGGCATGCTCGGTGATCCGGCGCACCAGCGGCACCGCGCTCAGCGGCGCCGTCATCACCAGGTCCTGGCCGGGCTGCAGCTGCAGGCCCACCTTGATGGCAACTTGCGCCAGTTTGTCGAGCTTGACGGGATCGATGGGGCCATTGGTGGTCATGGAATAAAACCGAAGCAGTGAACAACAGCGGCCAAACTACCCGCTCCCACCGCGCCCGGCCAGCCAAAACGCTACTCCGTTTGATCTAGATCAAGAAGCGCATCTCCCGCCGGGGCTAGAACCCTCTCCAGAAACAACGGAGAGCCGGAAATGACCATTCTCATCGTCGCTGCAATTGTTGCCATGTTCGCAGCCTTCATGGCAGCCCTGGCTTATGGCGAATACACCACCGACACGATCTGATTTTCTCGGCTGGGCACTCTGTATCGAGCCCCCGGCACTCCCACCCGACCAGCGGCGCGGCTTCCCTTCCCGGAAGCCGCGCCGTTGTTTTTTTGCCCCTCACCTTGCCACCCCTCACATTGGCGTGAGTTTTGGCTCTTGGCAAAACGCGGCTCTTCCTCTAAGAACCATCCCCTGTTCCGGGCCAGGGAGGCGTTGCATGACAGTATCGATCACCGTTTCCCCATCGGGTCGACGCTAGTTTAGGCGTTGCCCGGGCTGCCCCTCGCGGCGCCGCTTATTCCGCCACAACCTCATGTCTTGCCCCGGGGCCTTTAAGCCCTTCCGGTTGTGCGTTTTTCCCATTGCCATCGAGGACCGGTGCGCCAACGCCGCCGGAAACCCCCAATGTCGTCAAACAAGCTTCCTTTCCGCGCCGATGCCTTTCGCGACGTGCTCGGCTTCACCTTTGCCCACTGGCGGGGCCAGCCCTGGCGCATCGCCACCATCGCGACCCTCGTTCTGCTGGCAACGCTGGCCGAAGCGCTGACCCCCATTTTTGCCGGGCGCCTCGTTGATGCCGTGGCCTCGGGTTCGGGGCAGGACGAGAGCTTCTGGTGGACGGCGGTGATCGCCTTTTGGACCATGGTCGGGCTCTATCTGAGCTCGGTCGTGCTGCGCCAGCTCGTTTACTTCAACATCATTCCCTTCACCCTGCGCATCATGAGCAATGTGGTGAACACCGCTTTTCATCGGGTGCAGCGCTTCTCGACCGATTGGCACGCCAACAGCTTTGCCGGCTCCACCGTGCGCAAGATCACGCGGGGCAATGGCGCCATCGATCTGCTCAACGATACGCTGCTGGTCGCCCTTTGGCCCTCGCTGCTGATGCTGATTGGCGCCACCGTCATCTTGGGCCTGGCCTGGCCGGTCATGGGCCTTGTCGTCGGCATCGGCTCGATCATTTTTGTCACTGTTACCGTGCTGATGTCGGTCAATTTCGTGGCTCCCGCCGGCGCCCTTGCCAATGCCTGGGATACCCGTATGGGCGGCGCGCTGGCCGACGCGGTCAGCTGCAATTCGGTGGTCAAGGCGTTCGGCGCCGAGGAGCGCGAGGAGCGCCGGCTTGAAAGTGTCGTCGCCAAATGGCGCTCGCGCACCCGCCGGGTCTGGACGCGTGGCACGATCAATGGCGGCGTGCAGGGCGCCATGATGGCGCTGATGCAGGCCGCGGTCCTCGGCACGGCCCTGCTGCTCTGGCGCCAGGGCGCCGCTTCGCCGGGCGACATCACCTTTGTCCTCACCATGTTCTTTGTGCTGCAGGGGCATCTGCGCGATGTCGGCCAGCACATCCGCAACCTGCAGCGCTCGGTCAACGACATGGAAGAACTGGTGCGTCTCAATCACGAGCCGCTCGGTATCGACGACAAGCCGGGCGCCAGACCCATCCGCATCACTGCGGGTGCGATTGAGTTCGACCACATCACCTTCCAGTACGGTTCGCACCAGACTGCGCTCTACCGCGATTTCTCGGTCGAGATCGCGCCGGGCGAACGGGTGGGTCTCGTGGGTCATTCGGGCTCGGGCAAGACCACTTTCGTCAAGCTGATCCAGCGCCTTTATGACGTCAATTCGGGCGCCATTCGCATCGATGGGCAAAACATCGCCGACGTGCAGCAATCCTCGCTGCGCGGCCAGATCGCCATTGTGCAGCAGGAGCCGATCCTGTTTCACCGCACCCTGGCCGAAAACATCGCCTATGCCCGTCCCGGTGCCAGCCGCGCCCAGATCGAGCAGGCTGCCCGCCAGGCCAGCGCCCATGATTTCATCATGAACCTGCCCAAGGGCTACGAGACCATGGTGGGCGAGCGGGGCGTCAAGCTCTCGGGCGGCGAGCGCCAACGCGTGGCCATCGCTCGGGCATTCCTCGCCGATGCGCGCATCCTCATCCTCGATGAAGCGACCTCGAGCCTCGATAGCGAAAGCGAAGTGCTGATCCAGCAGGCCATGGAACGCCTGATGGTCGGCCGCACGACCCTTGTCATCGCGCACCGCCTCTCAACGGTACGCGCCCTCGATCGCCTCCTCGTCTTCGACAAGGGCCGCATCGTCGAGGAAGGCACCCACGACCAGCTGATCACCCTCAAAGCCGGCATCTACCGCCGTCTCTTCGAACGCCAGGCCCTCGAACTCACCAAAGGCCTCAAGATCGCCTGAGGAAAGCGCGGCAATCACCCAGCTCCAAGCGGTCGATCACCGCTGATCGGGAGCGTCACCCTCCCCTCGGGAGAGGGACGGGGTGGGGGGAACGAGAGGCCCAAACCTCATCGCCCCACACCCCTTCAAAACTCAAAACTACTCGACTTCGAGCGTTACCTCAAAACCCTTGCGCGACACTTCGCTATAAGGGCAGATCACATGGGCGCGCTGCACCACATCCTCGGCGGTGGCCTTGTCGAGCCCCGGCAGGTGCACTTTGAGCGCCGCCTGGATCCAGAAACCCTCACCGTCTTCGCGGTCCCGGAAGCTGACTTCCGCCGTCACCGTCGAATCCTCGCTGATCGGGGTCTTGGTCTTGCGCGCCGCACCCTTTATCGCGCCCAGAAAGCAGGCCGAATAGCCCAAGGCAAACAACTGCTCGGGATTGGTGCCACGCGCACCGTCGCCACCCAGTTCCTTGGGTGTGGTCAGCGTCACATCGAGCACGCCATCATCGGTCGCGCCGTGGCCGGAGCGGCCGCCGGTGGAAGTGGCGCGGGCGGTGTACATGATCTTCGTCATTGCTTTTGATCCTTTGCTGGGTCGAGCCCCAAGCTTAGTCTGTCCAGTGCTTGCCGTTGCAAGGCTTTTGACGGGCTTGGTTACGTCTCATTGAACGCCTCGATCGCTAATATGGTCGCATCGGCGGCAGGAAGGCCTCAACCGGCCGAAGCTACCTGCACCATTGCTGAGGCCTTGCCGTCCCTCCCCCTTGAGGGGAGGGACCGAGGGAGGGGGTCGTCGTGTCATCACACCGGAGCTTCCCGGAGCTGAGCCCCATTGCACCCGCTCCAGCGAACAATGCCTTCGCCTCGCGCCCGATGGTTGGAACAATGCGGGGGCTCTATATCAAGGGGGACAATCAGCCATCCCCGTCTCCGAAAGGCCCGACCATGATCGACGCCAGCGTTCAAACCGATATTCGCTCCCAGCCCCTCCTGCCGCTGACGACGCGGCTGGGTCCCGTCCATCTTGCGGTCACCGACCGCGCCAAGGCCCTCGCCATCTGGCGCGACGTTGTTGGCCTGCGCCTGCTGTCGGAAACCGGCAATGCGCTGGTGCTGGGGGCAGGGGACCAGCCCCTCATCGTGCTCGAAACCGGCGCCCTGCGGCCAGCCGTGGCGCGCACGATCGGGCTTTATCATGTGGCCATCCACGTCCCCAGCCGCGCCGACCTCGCGCAACTGGCCCTGCGCGCGCTCGCCCATAATGTGCGCATCGCGCCCACCGACCATCTGGTGTCCGAAGCCATTTATCTCTGGGACCTCGACGGCAATGGCATCGAGATCACCTTCGAGACGCCCTGGCGCGGCACGCTCGGCCATCCCGATCAGGGTCATTATGCCGTCACCGCCGATGGCCAGCCCCATTCGGGCCGCGACCCCATCGATCTGCGCGCTCTGCTGGCTGATGAACTCGGCCCCAACCCACTGCCGCAGCAGTCGATGCCGGCCGGCACCCGGATCGGCCATATCCATCTGCATGTCTCCGACCTCAACCTCGCCACCACCTTTTACCGCGACGTCATCGGCTTTGCCGGGTTCCTCTTGATCCATTCCTTTGGCATGGGCGATGTCGGGCTCGACTACATGCCCCATACCCTGGCCTACAACATCTGGTCGGGTCCCGATGCCGTGCTGCCGCCGCCCGGCTCGGCCGGCCTGCGCTGGTTCACCATCATCGTGCCGGATGCGGCGACCCTCGCGGCTGTTGAAGGGCGGCTGCAAAATTCGGGCGCTGCGATCGCCCCGATCGAGGGTGGCATCGAAACGCGTGACCCATTCGGCAACCGCGTGCATATTGTGGTTGGCTGAGCCCTGGTGAACAGGCGTTCAGAACCCGTTCATCAAGGTGGCAGAACCATGAAAAACGCCGATGACGTGCTGCAATTCTGGTTCGTCGACCATGGCCCGGACGACTGGTTTGGCGGCAAGCCCGAGTTCGATGCTGCCCTCAGCGAGAGCTTTGCCGACACCCACGCCCGGGTCGGCAAGGCAGAAGCCTGGACCTGGCGGCACAGCCCCGCCGGGCGCCTCGCCGAGATCATCGTGCTCGACCAGTTCTCGCGCCAGCTTCATCGCGGCACTGGCCAGGCTTTCGCCTGGGATTCCATGGCCTTAGCTCTGGCGCAAGAAGCCCTGGCGCTAGATGCCGACCATGCCGTGGAAGCCATCCGGCGGCCGTTTCTCTACCTGCCCTTCATGCATTCGGAGTCCATCATCATCCAGCATGAAGGGGTTCGCCTCTATCAGGCACTGGGCGATCCCGAGCAGCTGCAGTTCATGCTCGATCACCTGCACGCCATTGAGCGCTTCGGCCGCTTTCCCTTCCGCAACAAGGCCTTAGGCCGCACCAGCACCCCCGAGGAAGAGCACTACATGGCCGAAGCGGGTGATCGCAGGTTTTAGCGCAACCATGCTCTCCCTCGCTCCGTTGAGCGCAAAAGGAGATCGATAATGGAAGTTCAATCCGGCCCATCCATCTGGCTGATCCTGCTCACCATCGGCGTCATCGCCCTCGCGCTCGCCGTGGTGTTCGGCATCATGCGCAACCGCAATCGCAGCTCGGGCGAAAAGGCAGTCACGGAAGCTGCAACCCGCGCGACCTACCAGGCCGAAGACCGCGACCGCACCTAGCTGAGCAGCGCCGGGTCGACCAGCGCCCCCTTCTGCCCGATCACAATGCCAGCGACCCGGTGCGCCGCCTCTGCCGCCTCCTGCAGGCCCTTGCCGGCCAGCCGGGCGCTGAGATAAGCGCCGTTGAACGAATCCCCTGCGCCCGTCGCATCAACCACGCTCCCGGCCGGCGGTGGCGCGACCTTCACCCGCTCGCTGGCCGTCGCCACCAGGGCGGGGTTGCCACCATCCTTGACCACCACTTCTCCCACACCAAGCTCGAGATAGCGCTCTGCCGTTTCCTCGACGCTGGCATCACCGAACACCGGCGCTTCGTCGCCATGAGTGGGCAGGACGATGTCGCAAAGGCTTGCGGCCGCCGTCAGCATGGACGCCATCACGCGCTGGCTGGTCCACAGCGCCGGGCGCAGATTGGTGTCGAACACGACAGTCGCCCCCGCCTCACGTGCCGCCACTACAGCCCCCAGCAGGCGGCCCCGCGCCCGCGGCTGCAGGATGGCCAGCGTGATACCGGAGAAATACACCATGCTGGCGCCCTCGAGCGCGGCGTGGAGAGCACCCTTGTCCTCGGCCAATAGTCGCGCTGCCGATTGGTCGCGCCAATAGGTGAAGTGCCGGTCCCCGCCTTCCTGATGGATTAGATACAGCCCCGGGCGCCGGTTCTTGATCGTGCCGATATGCTGGGTGCCGATGCGGTGCTGCTCAAGGAACGCCCGGATATCGGCGGAATAGCGGTCTTCGCCGAGCGCCGTGAAGTAGTCCACCGACCACTCAGGCTCAAGGAGCGCACGCATATACCAGGCGGTGTTGAGCGTATCGCCGGCATAGCCGAGCCGGTATTGCCGGTCCTCGCCCCCGCTCATCTCGATCATGCATTCTCCGATGCTCACGAAGCGCTTGCTCAAGGCTGAACCCTCCTGTTGTGGCTTCGCTTATGGGCGAAAAGCCTGGCGCCCCGCAAGGGCGGCTGCGACAGCTTCACCGCTGGAAAGCGCTCAACTCCATCTTCCATACAAGCGCGAAGCTGCTTATGGTGCGCCCGCTTACAGGAGTTTACTTGCCGATGCCGCGTCTGAACGCTTCCTTGCTCGCCAATCCGCCACAAGGCGTCCGTGTGCCCGATTACGATCGAGGTGCGGTGACACCCGGGATTGTCCATCTCGGCATCGGCGCGTTCCACCGGGCCCACATGGCGGTCTATGTCGACGATCTGCTAGCTCAGGACCCGAGTTGGGGCATTGTGGGCGCGAGCCTGCGCCGCCCCGACACCAAGGATGCACTCGGGCCGCAGGATGGGCTTTATACGGTTGCCGTGCGCGACGTGGCGGGCACCAGCACACGCATCATCGGCTCGATCCTCAGCGTAATGGATGCCAACACCCAGCGCGAGGAATTGCTGACGCTCCTGGCCTCTCCTGCCATCCGCATCGTTTCGCTGACAGTGACCGAGAAAGGCTATTGCCACGACCCGGCCACCGGCGAGCTCGACGAAAATCATCCCGACATCACTTACGATCTGGCCCATCCCAGCGAACCCCGCTCGGCTCCCGGCATCATCGTGAAAGCCCTGGCCCGTCGCCGCTCGTCGCAGCTGCCCCCGTTCACGGTGATGAGCTGCGACAATCTCCCATCCAATGGCCACACCACCGCCCGCATCATCACCCGCTTTGCGGCGCTGCGCGACGCCGAACTGGCGCGCTGGATCGAGGACAATGTGCGCTTCCCCAGCACCATGGTCGACCGCATCGTGCCCGCGACGACTGACGCCGATCGCGCCATGATCGAGGCGGCGACCGGCGTTGCCGATGCCTGGCCGATCATGACCGAACCCTTCACCCAATGGGTGATCGAGGACAGCTTCTCGGCTGGCCGGCCCCAGTTTGAGCGGGCGAGTGCTACCATTGCCGAGGACGTCGAGCCCTTCGAGCGCATGAAGCTGCGCATGCTCAACGGCTCCCACTCTACCTTGGCTTATCTGGGCTTTCTGGCGGGCCACCAATATGTCGCAAACGCCGTCGGCGATCCGGCTTTCGCCGCGCTGATCCGTGGTTTGATGACCGAGGAAGTCATGCCTACGCTCCACATGCCGGGCGTGGATCTGGGCGCCTATCGCGACCAGTTGCTCGAGCGGTTCAGCAACCCGGCCTTGCAGCACCGGACCTGGCAGATTGCCATGGATGGCAGCCAGAAACTGCCCCAGCGCCTGCTTGGCACTATCCGCGACCGCTTGGCGGCCGACCAGCCATTCACCCGGCTCGCGCTCGGGGTTGCGGCTTGGATGCGCTATGTCACAGGTGTGGATGAAAGCGGCGAAAGCATCGATGTGCGCGATCCGCTCGCCATGCGAATGATGGCGATCGCGGCTGATGCCGGTGATGATCCCGAAGCGCTGTTCGATGGTCTGGTCGCTCTCAGCGAGGTGTTCGGCACCGACCTGCCGGACAATGCCGCGTTCCGTGCGGCAGTGCTCGCTCATCTCGACAGCCTCTACGAAATCGGCGCTGCCCAGACAGTCGCCGAGGTGGTACGAGGCTGAGCCGCTAGCCTAGCCGCGCACCGCACCTTTGCGCCGCTGGCGCGCTGCCACCAAGCAGCGGGCCAGCCGCTCTGACCAGAACTGCACGCCAGCCACTTCGAGGATCTCGTCGTGGCGGATTTCGATCATCGTGGACTCAAGCCCCCGGCCGTCGCCATGCTGTTCCAGCGTCAGGGTCACACCGCTCTGGGCGGCATAAGGCAGGTTCCAGCCGACATTGAGTTCGGGATCCTCGGCCTTGAGCGCGTCATAGAGCGCCCGGGTGAAGCGCTGGTCACTGCCATGGATCAACCCGATGGGCCAAGGTCGCGCTACCCCGTGGTAAACGGGGGTAAAGGAATGCACGCAAACCAGAACCGCTTCCCGTCCGGCATGGCGTCGCGCTTCCAGCAAGGTGTGGATGGAGGCGTGATAGGGCTGGTGGAAGTGGCTGATCCGGAATTGCCGCTCGGCTTCATCCAAATTCCCATTGGCCAGGATCGGCGTTGCTTCCGACAAGGTCCAGATCAAATCGGGTGCATCGAGCGCGCGATTGCAGTCGATCACCAGCCGCGACACCGTTGATTGCACGAGGGGCGCGTCGAGCGCGTCGGACAAGGCCCGGCTGACGGCAAGTGCCCCCGGATCCCAGGCGATATGGCTCAGCCGTTGGACCTGCGACAAACCAAGATCGCCATAGCGTTCGGGAATGCGGTTGGAAGCGTGGTCGCACACGATCACGAAGGGCGATGTGCCCCGCGCATTGGTGACCACCACGGCCTTATCGGACGATACCACTACTTTGCCCCCGAACAGGTCCGCTCGCGAGCCGCACTAACCCCAGCCTCGGGCAAGCTGTCAACGCAGCGACCGCCGAATTCCTCTGAACCATCAGTGCTGGTCCACCAGGGCCATGAAGGACTTGGTGTCCATCACGAGCAGGGGATCGATCGGCCCGATCGCATCGACATCCTTGCCGGCGTAGTCAAGCCGATGCAGCACCGTGCGGATGAGGTTGAGCCGTCCCCGGCGCTTGTCATTGGAGCGCACCACCATCCAGGGGGCGTGGGGCACATCGGTATGCTCGAACATGGCGTCTCGCGCCCCGCTATAGGCTTCCCAGCGTCCCAAAGCTTCGATGTCGATCGGCGAAAGCTTCCAGACCTTGAGCGGGTCGTGACGGCGGTCGTGAAAGCGCTTGAGCTGCATTTCCCGGCCGATCGAGAGCCAGAACTTGAACAGATGGATGCCGTCATCGGTGATGCGGCGCTCAAATTCGGGGGCTTCCTGGAGGAAGTGCTCCACTTGCTTGGGCGTGGCATAGCCCATTACCCGTTCGACCCCCGCCCGGTTGTACCAGGAGCGGTCGAACAGCACGGTTTCGCCACCCGCTGGCATCCATTCCACATAACGCTGGAAGTACCACTGCGTCCTTTCCCGATCATTGGGCTTGGGCAGTGCCGCAATCAGATTGTGTCGGGGGTTGAGATTGGAAAGATAAGTCTTGATCGTGCCGCCTTTGCCCGCCGCGTCGCGTCCCTCGAACACCAGCATGACGCGCTCGGCCGTCGTCAGCAGATGAGCCTGCAGCAGCACCAATTGCTTTTGGAGTTCATACATCTCCGCCTCGTAGATCTCGAGGTCGAGCTTGTCGGCATAGGGGTATCCACCCGAGCGCATCGCGTTCTTCTTGATCGCTTCTGGCAGTTTGGGATTGTCGATATCGAAGTCGTCGAATGGATCGCTCAATCTTGTCGCTCCGCTGTCACGTGGACCGTGTTATAGAGATTATTTAGCACGCAAGAGCCGCCAAACTTGGGCGGTCGGTACTCCAAAGCCAATGGACGACGCCAACATTCCTCAAACTGTTCTTTCAGCTGGCACAGTGGCCGCGCCGAAATTACCTGTGCCCGCTATTCTGCTGGTGGTTGTGGCGGGCGTGCTGCTGGCCCTGGTAACCTGGTGCGGGTTGACCTGGTGGGGCGCCTGTTTAGGTTTTGCCGTGCTGGCGGCAACCATTCTTTGTCTCCCCATCGCGGCGCGACCGACGGATTTGATAACAGCCCCAAGCGTTGCATTGGCTGCGCAAGCCGCGGAAGACGACGCTGCTGTAGCCGCCTTTGCCGATGCGCTGGTCGACCCCTGCCTGGTTCTCGATGCACGCGCGACCTTGGTTCACGCCAATGGCGCTGCGCAGCGCCGCTTTCCAGCGATTTCCGTGGGCAAGCGATTGACCCTGGCCCTGCGTAACCCCGAACTGGTGCAAGCGGTTGAAGCGGCGCAACGGACCGGCCGTGCTCAAACCATCGAGATTCACGAGACGTTGCCCTCCGAGACCTGGGACAAAGTGGTGATTGCGCCCCTGCTGCGCGCCGGCGAGCACTCCCAGCAACTGATCATGACGGTGCAGAGCCTGACTGAACTTAAGCGCGTCGATGCCATGCGCAGCGACTTCATCGCCAATGCCAGCCATGAATTGCGCACGCCCTTGGCATCGCTGCTGGGCTTCATCGACACCCTGCTTGGCCCGGCAGCCAATGATCCGGCTGCGCGCGAGCGGTTCCTTGGCATCATGCGCGGCCAGGCCGATCGCATGAGCAAGCTTGTCGATGACCTCCTTTCGCTTTCACGCATTGAGATGCACCAGCATATCAGGCCAACAGGGACCATCGAACTCGCCGGCTTGTTGCGCGAGGTCCGCGACGGGCTGCAAACCCAGGCCGAAGCGGCCGGGCTCGACATCGTCCTCAGCCTGCCCGAAGGACCCGCCCGAACCATTGGCGATCGCGGTCAGCTCTACGAGGTGTTCGAGAACCTCATCGATAATGCGCTGAAATACGGCTCGGGCGGTAAAACGGTGGAGGTCGTCCTGCTGCCCGCCAACAAGCTTGGCTTTGCCCATATGGTCAGCGTTGTGGATCATGGGCCCGGCGTGCCGCCCGAGCATGTGCCGCGCCTGACCGAGCGCTTTTATCGCATCGATGCCGAAACCAGCCGCAAGCGGAAGGGCACCGGGCTTGGCCTAGCGATCGTCAAGCACATCGTCAGCCGCCATCGCGGACAACTCAGCATCCGCAGCGAATTGGGCCAAGGCATGCGGGTAGACGTGCTGCTGCCCTGACACCTGGCGTGATGTGAGGTCTGTCCGCCTGAAATCGGGGCAGGGACTAGGTTCTGGCAAAGAGGGATTGAGGCGTTGGCCTCTGGAAAACTGCGGTTACCAGGCAGCCTCAACCGCGCGCCCAGGCCTTATCACCGGGCGCGGGCGCCGTTGCGCCCGCCGTCGCGACGCTGTTCAGCGGCGCTTCTTGTCGATCTGGTGGTAGGCCCGGCGCGAATGGAACTCGCAATAGGGGCCGCTTTCCTGGGCGTGGCCGCCGCAGAAGTAGAAATCCTTGGCCAGTGGGTCGCCGATTGGCCACTTGCAGGTCTGCTCGCTCAACTGCAGCAGGCTGAGGCGCTTGTCTTCGGGGATGAAGATTTCAGCCGCCGCGGGCGCCACATAAAGCTGGCTTTCCATTTCCGGGCTCACCGCCAGTGCGGTAGCGCCGATGGACTGGGGCCGGCTCGCCATCTGGCGCGGCTTGGAGGAAGCTGCCGCGGCCGTCATCGGGCTCGACGATCCAGTGGAAGGGGAAGACATCCGGCGCGGTGCCGGGCGGGGGGCTGGCCGTGAGCGGGCCGCCGTGTTGGTGGGCTTGGCGCGGGCCGACAGCTTGAGCCGGTGCACCTTACCGATCACCGCATTGCGGGTGACCCCTTCACCCAGTTCGCCAGCGATCTGGCTGGCGCTCAAACCTTCCATCCAAAGCTTCTTCAAGAGCTCCACGCGGTCGTCTGTCCAGCCTTGTGGCTGTGTCTCCGAAACCATTGTCAAAGCAGAATCCTTCATTGTCCCGCCAGAAGCTCCGGCAGTCGTGGTCGTCTACACTTCGTATGTCTAGCGGGTCCGCCACACGAGATATCGTGCTCCCGATAGGTCAGAGAGTACGCTATCGGCGGAATCGGGATCAAGAGTCCCCAGCCACTTTCCCCGGAAAATGAATGGTTAAGAAGGGGTAAAGAAAGCTTGAGTCAAATCAGGCACTTGCCGGCGGCCACATTGACTTTGGTGCGCGAAACGGCTCAATTGGCCGCGCGACGCGCTGCAGATTATGGCGCGTTTTTGATTTTTTCGGGGACGTAGTTGCAGAATTGCTGCGCTCCCGCCCATTGCTCGCCGACCAAGAAGGATTGCACCACCATGTCTGCGCTCTACGGCACCTATGCCCGCTCCGGTCTCGCCTTTGAGCGAGGCGAAGGCATGCGCCTGTATGACCAGAACGGCGTGGCCTATCTTGATTTCCATTCCGGCATCGCGGTCAATGCGCTGGGCCATGGCGATCCCCATCTGGTGGAAACGCTCAAGTCAGCGGCCGAGAAGGTGTGGCACACCTCCAATGTGTTCACTATTCCCGAGCAGGAGCGGCTGGGTCAACGGCTGGTTGAGGCCACATTCGCGGACTCTGTGTTCTTCACCAATTCGGGCGCCGAGGCCCTCGAATGCGCGATCAAGACCGCGCGGCATTACTTCTGGGCCAAGGGCGAAACCGATCGCTATGAGATCATCGCCTTTACCGGCTCTTTCCACGGCCGGACCCTGGGCACCATCGCCGCTGGCGGCAATCCCAACTATCTCGAAGGCTTCGGCCCGCCGGTCCCTGGCTTCAAGCACACCGCTCCCGGTGATCTGGCTGCGGTGGAGGCGCTGATCACGCCGCAGACCTGCGCCATTCTCATCGAGACGGTTCAAGGCGAAGGCGGCGTTTCTGCCATGACCCCTGAATTCATGCAGGGCTTGCGCCGGCTGTGCGATGAGCACGGCATGCTGCTCGTGCTCGACGAAGTGCAGTGCGGCTATGGCCGCACTGGCCGGTTCTTTGCCTTTGAGTGGAGCAACATTACGCCCGACATCGTCGCCGTAGCCAAGGCAATTGGCGGCGGCTTTCCGCTCGGCGCTTGTCTTGCCAAGGGTGATGTCGCGGCTTCCATGGTGCCTGGCACCCATGGCTCCACCTATGGTGGCAATCCCCTCGCCACGGCGGTGGGCAATGCCGTGCTCGACCGTATCCTTGAGCCCGGCTTCATCGAGCATGTCGACCAGATGGGCCAGCGCCTCGCCTGGCATCTGCAGCAACTGGCACAACGCTTTCCCGACCAGGTCCTGGAACTCCGCGGCAAGGGCCTCCTCGCTGGCATCAAGATCACCCCCCCGGTGCGCGACTTCGTCGAGCGCCTCCGGAGCGATCACCAGTTGCTAGCCATCGGCGCCGGCGAGAATGTGCTGCGCCTCCTGCCCCCTCTGATCGTGACCGAGGCTGATATCGAAGAAGCGGTGGGCAAGATCGCTGCCGCCCTCGAGGCCATCCAGACAGAAACGAACTAATCGCTGCATCGCAGCCAAGAACAACCGGACCCAGCTAACATGACCGGCGACACTAGACACTTTCTCAATATCGACGACTTCACCTATGGCGAGCTGCGGGGCATGCTCAACGCCGCTGTTTCCCTTAAGGACCGACTCAAGCAGGGCGATCGCCCCCAGCTCCTCAAGGACAAGGTGCTGGCCATGATCTTCGAGCGCCAATCTACCCGCACCCGCGTGTCCTTTGATGTCGGCATGCGCCAACTCGGGGGTGAAACCCTGATGCTCTCGGGCCAGGAAATGCAGCTGTCGCGCGAAGAAACGCTGCAGGACACTGCGCGGGTGATGAGCCGCTATGTCGATGCCATCATGATCCGCATCCTGTCCCATGCCGACCTCGTGGAACTGGCCGAAGGCTCGAGCGTACCCGTGATCAACGGTCTGACGCGCCGCGCTCACCCCTGTCAGATCATGGCTGACCTCATGACCTTTGAAGAGCATCGCGGTCCCATCAAGGGCGCCAAGATCGCCTGGGTGGGCGACAGCAACAATGTGCTCCATTCATGGGTCAACGCCGCCGAACTGTTTGAATGCGAGCTGACCATCGCGGTGCCCGACGAGTATTGGCCCGAAAAAGACTTGATGGAAGACATCAAGAAGGCCGGTTCCTGGGTCAATCTCATCGAGGATCCCCGCGAGGCCGTAGCAGGCGCCGATCTGGTGATCACCGATACCTGGGTTTCCATGGGCGATACCGATGCTGCCGAGCGCCGCCGGGTCTTGAAACCTTACCGCGTGGACACCAATTTGATGGCGCAGGCAGACAAGAACGCCTTGTTCATGCACTGCCTGCCTGCCCACCGCGGCGACGAAGTGACCGACGACGTGATCGACGGTCCGCAGTCAGTTGTGTGGGACGAGGCTGAAAATCGCCTCCACGCGCAAAAAGCCATTCTGTGCTGGGCCTTCGGGGTCGAAACGAACTGAAATCGTGCTGCCGGCCGGGCCGGATTATGCGCAAAGCACTGTTCCGGTTCTCCATTGAGAACTGAGTTGCCGACCCGGAGGGTTGGTGGCGGTGACAACAGTGACCGGTTCGGGTTGACTGTCCTGGGTTTCCAGCCATGCGAAAGTTTAAGCCAATGACGGACACTGCTGCCACTGAGAACCTGATGTCATCCCTGGGGCTGGACCGGCCCGAAACCGGGGACGACGCCGTGGTGCCATTTACGCTCGACAAGCTCGACACCCGTGGTCGATCCGTGCGCCTGGGGGATGCTCTCGACACTATCTTGTCGCGCCACGCCTATCCGGCCCCGGTCGCCCGCCTCCTGGGTGAAGCGGTGGTGCTGGCAGCACTGATTGGCTCCTCGCTGAAGTTCGAGGGTCGCTTCATCATGCAGACCCAAACCGATGGCCCGGTGAACCTGATCGTTGTCGATTTCGATGCGCCTGACGGCCTGCGTGGCTATGCGCGCTTTGACCGCGAAGCGCTCACCAAGGCTGCCGAAGAAGGCAAGCTCCAGCCCGGCCAGTTGCTGGGTCATGGCCATCTTGCCATGACCATCGACCAGGGCCCGCATACCGAGCGCTATCAGGGCATTGTTGCACTCGACGGGAACTCGCTCGAGGAAGTGGCGCATACCTACTTCATGCAGTCCGAGCAGATCCCCACCATGGTGCGCCTAGCGGTTGCCGAGTTCACCCGCAAGGGCGATCACCGCCCTCATTGGCGTGCCGGCGGCATGCTGATCCAGCATCTGCCCGAAACCGGCATGTCGGTGATGGCTGACCTGCCGGGCGATGGCAATTGGGACAATCCAGAGACTGCCGATCCTGACTTCGAGGAGCCGGACGGCTGGAACGAAGCCAAGACGTTGCTGACGACCCTTGAAGACGTGGAGCTGGCTGATCCTGATCTTTCGCCCGAGCGGCTGCTGTTCCGACTTTACCATGAAACCGGAGTGCGGGTGTTCTCCCCGCTGCCCATGGTCGAGCGCTGCACCTGTTCTGCCGATCGCATCGAGGACATGCTGGCCAATAGTTTCTCCTCCGAGGAGCGTCAGGAGATGGCAGTAGACGGTGAGATCGAAGTGGTTTGTGAGTTCTGCTCGACCGCCTATCGCTTCAATCCGCACCAGTTTGACGCCAAGCACTAAGTATCCTTGAAGTATTTGGCTATTGCCGTTGCCCCTCAAGGGGTGGCGGCATTTTGCTGCGTAAACCTTTTTACGCAGATGCAGCTTGCGTTGCTTTGCTCCTGTGCCAGTATAAACCCCTAGGGGCTGGGGCGGCGACCGAGATGTCCGATGCTGTGGAACTGATCGGGCAGGTGCTCGGCAATGCCTGTTTAGATGCGAGCATGGCCCGGGCCATTCTCGAAACGGCGCTGGAGCGAGAGGTTGATCCGCTGCATTATTGCGCCACGGTGCTGGGCGTCAGCGACGCCGCGCTTATGGAGCGTGCCGCCGCGTGGATAGGGCTGGCCTTTTACCCCAAGGTGCCAAGCCATCTTGAAGGTCAGTTGCAACCGTTGCGCCTGGAGGCTCTCCGGGACGTCCGGCTGGTACGCCTCAAGGTGCTGGACCGAGATGTAGCGTTCTGCGCCCCCGATTTCCTGGGGCTTTTACGCCTCAAAGCCGCGCTGCGGCAGCATCCCGAACTGGCCCGTTATTTATGTCTCGTCCCTGAGCGTAGCTTGCGCAGCTACCTCGTGCGTGGTGCGGGCAGGGCGCTGATCGACAGCGCGCGGCAGAACCTGAGCCGGCGCTGGCCGCGTGCGGCAGCCCAGCTGGAGCTGACCGCCGGTGCGCGCTCTGCCTTCGTGCTGGGTGTCGTGATGCTGGTGGCCTTAGTGCTGATGGCGCCCTATGTCAGTCAGCTCTACTTGTTGCCGTTCGCCATCCTGATGCTGGTGGTTCCCGCCCTGGTGCGGATCGCTGCCCTTGCAGTAACGCCCCACGAGGCACCCCAATCAAGCGAACGAGGCAATGACGCCGATCTGCCGGTTTATTCCGTGCTGATCCCGCTCCGCGATGAAGCCGCGATGGTGCCGCAACTTGCCGAGGCAATGGCTGCGCTCAACTATCCACCCGACAAGCTCGATATCATCTTCGTCGTGGAGGCCAGTTCGACCACAACTGTGGAGGCAGTGCAGGCCCAACTGCACCACCCCCAGTTTTCCCTCGTTGCCGTGCCTGACGCGGCGCCGCGGACCAAGCCAAAGGCGCTCGATTTCGCCCTTCCCCTGTGCCGGGGGGAGTTTGTGGTGATCTTTGACGCCGAGGATACGCCTCATCCCGACCAGCTCTGGCGCGTCGCCCACCGCTTCCGCGATGCACCGCAGCTGCAATGCGTGCAAGCGCGGCTGGTGATCGACAATGGCACCGAGAACTGGCTGACGGCACTGTTTGCCGGCGAGTATGCGGGACTATTTACCGTTGTGTTGCCGGCGCTCTCGCGCTGGGGTCTGCCGATGCCACTGGGTGGCACCTCCAACCACTTTCGAGTTGATACCCTCCGAAGCATGGGCGGCTGGGACGCGTTCAATGTCACGGAGGATGCCGATCTCGGCATGCGGCTGGCGCGACTGCATCACGCGGTGGAAACCATCGATATCGGCACCGTTGAAGAAGCTCCCACACAGTTGGGCACCTGGATGGCTCAGCGCTCGCGTTGGATGAAAGGCTGGATGCAGACCTTCATCGTCCACAATCGCGATCCGAGACTCTTGCTGCGCCATGCCGGCCTTGGCCGAACGCTCGCCTTCGAGCTCATGATCCTGAGCATGATCATCGCGCCCCTCCTGCATGTGGGCCTGCTCGCAACCCTCCTCGCGCGTTGGCTGCTGGGGGTTTCGCCTTGGGCGAGCGGCTGGGATTTTTGGTCCCTGCTTTATCTGGGGATCTTCGCGCTCGGTTATGGCAGTGCGGTCGCGACCACTTGGGCGGGCTTGCGTCGCCTCGAGCGCGACGACCTGCTGCTGGTCCAACTCTTGTTGCCGTTCTATTGGCTCTTGTCGGCCGCAGCGACCTTGCGCGCTCTGCACGAACTCACCAATAGGCCATTCCATTGGAGCAAGACCAGGCACCGGCCGGTGTCCCGTAACCGATTGCGTCTCCCCGCACCGGCACGAACCGGTTGGCAGTTGTTCGCGGGTCGGTAATGGAGCAATGCGCCTGGCGCATGTCTCGGCTTGAAGGGGTGCCAAATACGGCGGTTTAGCTGGGAGAGAGCTGGCAGGGCTGATCCCCGCGCATGGCTGGAATGCCCCTTTGGCTCTGGTACATCGGGTCCCTCGGGACCATCTTGAGGTCATGAAAGCGGCCCGGCGATGTGTCGGGCTTGAACGAGGACCCGATCATGAGCACCCTGCGCAGCAAGAATTTGTTTGCGACCCTTGGCACCATCGCCGACGTCTTTGGCAGCGCTGCTGCCGCAGCGGCGGCAGTCGAGGCAGGACGTCAGCCCAAGGCCCGGCACCTTCGTACGCTCGGCATCGATGAGGCCGCTTTCCGTTCTGTCGGCAAGTTCTAACCCGCAAGGGTCAGGGGCGCGCCTCCCTCCCGCGACCCGATGAATTGCCTGAGAACGTTGAAAAGCCCGGACGACCTTTGGTTGTCCGGGCTTTTTTGTTTGGCACTCTGTGCCGGTTAGTCCTCGTCGCTCGCTAGCTGGCTCAGCATCTGCCCGCGCCCGCGCCAGCGCAGATAAAAGGGCAGGGCGACTGCCAACAAGGCCACGACATAAAGCGTTATCGCGATGGGGGAGTGGAACAGCACCAGGGGATCCCCTTGGCTGATTGCCAATGCGCGCCGCAATTGCTGTTCCGCCATCGGCCCCAAGATGAGCCCGACCACCACGGGTGCGATCGGATAGCCAAAACGCCGCAGCAGATAGCCGAGGATCCCGAACGCCAATAACAGCAGCAACTCGAATGAATAGCTGATTGGCCCTAGCCGCCCGGATATGCCGCCATTGGCGCCGAGCGTTCCGAGCGTCGCAAATACCAAAATTCCACCATAGAGCCAGGGCTTGGGAATGGTCAGCAGCCGCACCCACACGCCGATCAGCGGCAGGTTCAGCACGATCAACATGAAATTGGCGACGAGGAGGCTCGCGATCAGCGCCCACACCAGCGACGCGTTGCTGGTGAACAGGAGCGGCCCTGGCTGCAGCCCGAACTGCTGAAAACCGGCCAGCATGATCGCGGCCGTCGCGGTGGTCGGCAAGCCGAGCGTCAACAGGGGAACGAGCGTGCCCGCCGCCGAGGCGTTGTTCGCAGCTTCCGGCCCGGCGACGCCTTCGATCGCGCCTTGGCCGAACTCTTCAGGCCGCTTGGCAAAGCTCTTTTCCGCGCTATAGGACAAAAAGCTTGCGACATCCGCCCCGCCTGCCGGCATGGCGCCTATGGGAAAGCCGATTGCGGTGCCGCGCAGCCACGGGATCCAACTGCGCTTCCAGTCCTCCTTGGTCATCCAGACTGAACCTTTGACCGCGAGCACTTCTTCGTTCACCTGCGAGCGATCCGATGCGATCTTGAGGGTTTCGCCGATGGCGAACAAAGCCACGGCCAGCGTGGTCACCTCAATGCCGTCCAGGAGGTCGGGGATGCCGAAGGCGAGACGCGATTGCCCGGTCTGCAGGTCAATGCCGATCACCCCGAGGCCCAGCCCGATAAACAGCGCCGTCAGCCCCCGCAGCGCGCTGTCGCCAAAGGCCGCTGAGACAGTGATGAAGGCCAGCACCATCAGCGCGAAATACTCCGCTGGGCCGAAAGCCAGCGCAAATTTCACCACCCAGGGGGCGACAAAGGCCAGCGCCAATGTCGCGATCAGCCCCGCCACGAACGAGCCGATGGCGGCCGTTGCGAGCGCGGGCCCGCCGCGGCCCTTGCGCGCCATCTTGTTGCCCTCGAGCGCGGTGACGATCGAGGCACTTTCGCCAGGGGTGTTGAGGAGGATCGACGTGGTCGAGCCGCCATACATGCCGCCATAATAAATGCCGGCAAACATGATCAGCGATCCCGCAGGATCGAGCTTGTAGGTCACCGGCAGCAGCAGTGCGACGGTCAGCGCGGGGCCAATACCTGGCAACACGCCCACAGCGGTGCCCAAGGTCACGCCTATCAGCGCATAAAGCAGGTTCTGCCACTGCAATGCAGCCAGCAGGCCCTCACCCAAAAGACCAAAAGTATCCATTACATCAGCTCTCGATCAGGGGATAAGGCGTTCCAGCGGACCCGCAGGCAGCGACAACTGCAAGCCTTTGGCAAAGATGAACCAGACGATAAAGGCAAAGACGATGCCGATCGGGATGGTCTTCCAGAGTGGGCCGCGCCCGAATGCCTGGGCGGTGAAGGCAAACAGCACGCCGGTGGCGATGGAGAAACCCACAGTGGTCAGCAACAGCAGCTGCGCCACAAGGCCGCCAACGATCCAAAGGATCGGCACGTAATTATCGCGGTCGCGCGCAGGAAACTTGCCCCGCATGGCCTCAACCAGTGTCCCGGCCGAAAGCAGCAGTAGTCCACCGGCAATTACATAAGGGAACACGGTCGGTCCGACCTTGGCCTGAATGGGCGGGACGCGCATCTGGCTGGTCTGCCAGATGATCACCCCCGCAATCGCCGCAAGGACCGCCGCTATGACAAGCGCCGCCCCATCGGGGCGGCGCGAGAGATTGGGTTCGCCAGAGGTCATTGCACCAGGCCGATGTCTTTCAGGATGGCCTCGGTCGCTGCCGTATCGGCGGCAAGCTGGGCTGCGAACTCGTCACCGGCGAGATAGGTGTCGACCCAGCCCTTGGTTTCAAGCGTGGTCTTCCAGCTCTGCGAGTTCACCATCTTTTCGATGTCGGCGGTGATGGAAGCCTTCTGCTCGTCGGTGATACCGGGAGCGGCGGCAACCATGCGCCAGTTCTGCAGCGCCATGTCGATACCGGCTTCGCGCAGGGTTGGCGCATCGACGCCGGGGATGCGTTCGTCGCTCGATACAGCCAGCAGCCGCAATTCGCCAGCCGCGATCTGCGAAGCAAATTCGCTGTAGCCCGAAATGCCGACGGTGACCTGTCCGCCGAGGAGGGCTGCGAGAGCCTCGCCACCGCCGGAATAAGCGATATAGTTGACAGCAGTGGGATCCACGCCCACGGTCTTGGCGATCAGCCCTGCCGTGATGTGATCGGCACCGCCCGCCGAGCCGCCGGCCCAAGACACCGAGCCCGGATCGGCCTTGAGCTTGGCAACCAGGTCATCCATGGTTTGCAAGTCCGATGCTGCCGGCACCACCACCACGACGGCCTCGCCGGTAAGGCGGGCAATGGGCGTCACCTGTTCCAAGGTCACAGGAGATGCATTGGTGAGAATGGCGCCGACCATCACATAGCCGCCCACGATCAGGGCGTTGGGATTGCCGGTCGACTGGTTGACAAACTGCGCCAGCCCGATCGTGCCACCGGCGCCGGGAACATTGGTGACCTGCACATTGCCCGAAATCCCGTCGGACTGCAGCGCTTCCTGCATGGCGCGCGCGGTCTGGTCCCAGCCACCGCCTGGGGCCGCGGGCGCCATGATGGTGTAATCGGCAGCAAAAGCTGGCACCGCAAGTGCGCCGGTGATCAGCGCAGCAAAAACCAGTTTGTTCATAAGTCCTCCAAAACAGAAAATCGGAACGTCCTTGCCTCATGCCTGCATGATGCCGCGTTCCGGTGCCGGACAGTTGCCGGCGTGCCTCCAATAGCGCATTTTCGGGCCTCGCGCGCAATTGCCATTCTGAGCGAGAAGGCCGCTTCCAACCCGCGCTAGCGTGCGTCTCCATAAAATGCCGACGGTCCGGCAAAATCGTGGTTGCGCACGATCTGTGCCGTGGTCAACGCAATCTTGCCGGCGCCCGCCGCCGAGGGCTCGATGGCATTGGCATAATCGCCGCGAGCATCGAAGAGCACACGCAGGTCGATCACGGGCCAGCGGCGTCGAACCGCTTCGCGCGTGATGACGTCGTTGAGGAGGCCCAGCGCCAGATTGGACATGCGACGCTGCACGGGGTCATCAAACTGAACATCGTAGATGGTACACAGCGCGATCGGCAGCTTCAGGCCGGCCGCGGTGTCGAGCATTGCTCGATAGCCCTTCGCAAAGCCATCCCGCACCGGCTCGATCTTGCTCAAGGCCTGTGCAACCGATGTGGCCCGCTCCAGCAGCACGCCCGTATGGCGCAGCGCATCATTGCCGCCCGCGCTGACCACCAGATGCGTGGCACCACGGGGAACGCGGGCAAGTTGCTCAATGGTGCCCGCGATCAGTGCGCCATCGCGGGCCAGAAGACTGACTTGCGCGCTCGAGCCCACTTCCTGTTGCAACTGCTCCAGCACGGAGCCCGCGGGTTCCACATAAGCGCCGTTGTCAAGGATTGAGTCGCCGAGCAAGACCAGGTGCATGGTGGTTTTTATGCCGCGTGAGGTTGATCTATCCTCACCGACGCCATAGAGCGCCTTCCGTTCCCCGCGGTAAATGCGTATCAAGAGCATGTTCGCGACCAAGGACAACTCGGCTCAACGCTCCGCTGATCGCGGGGAATTGATTCCGGTTATAGCCGGGAGCCAATGTGGCTCTGGCGAGTTGAGTCTGCGCCAAAATGGAGGTTACTTGTGAACAGGAACGTAATAATCGGCATCATCGTCGTAGTCGTGGTGGTTATCATCGCGCTCTTCCTGATGAATAATTCCGGCACCAATACCGGAACGACGACCACTCCGGCCGAAACCACGGCACCTGCCGCACCGGCAACGACCACTACCCCTGCAGCACCCACGACCACGACCCCAGCTGCACCAGCAACTACCCCTGCCGCTCCCGCCACGCCATAATGGCACGCGGCTGACTCAAGCAAGGACCGCTTCGGGCTTGTGCCCTGAAGCGGTTCGTTCGCGTCGGTATATCTATTCGGGTTAGGATTATGCAGGTGTTCCGTTGATCCCGGTGCAGGCGCGCACGTCCACCGCGTTTCCCTACCGTCTGCTGGCCTTGGCAGCGGCACTATGTTTGGTCGCGTTTTCCTTGTGGGCGATCTCGGGCGAACTTCGCCGCGTGCTTCCGCCCCACGGGCTCTGGGATTTCGGGGCCTTTGTTGCGTCCGGACGCGCGGCAGCCCAGGGCCTCAATCCCTATGGCGTTTATCCGCCGCTGACCCCTCATGTGGTTTTTCCGGGCTTTGAAGCCTGGAACCCGAACTTGAATCCCCCCATTTCCGCGCTGCTGTTCCAGCTGTTCGATCTGGCCCCGCCCGAGCACTCGCTCTGGGTCTGGTCCTGGATCTCAGTTGCGCTTTATGCCGCCGCCGTGTTGCTGCTGGCGCAACGCTATGCGCCGGACTGGCGCGCTATCGTCCTCGTCGCCTGGGCCTTCGGGCTCGCTGGATTTTGGGACACGCTTTACCTTGGGCAGATCTATGTGCCGCTGGTCCTGGCTGCGGTTGGCGCCTGGCTGCTGCTGGATCGTGACCAACCCATCTGGGCCGGTGTGTTGATCGGGCTCGTAATTGCCATGAAGCCCAACTTCCTCGTTTGGCCGGTGCTGCTGTTCCTGTCGGGGCAGCGCCTGCCCAGCCTGGTATCGGTCTTTACCGCCGCTGTTATCAGCGCCATTCCTCTCGCCATCTATGGGCCTGAAATTTACCGCCAATGGCTAGAGTTGGTGGTTTCTGATGGGGAACGGGCGTTTTTCCTCACCAATGCTTCGATCTCCGGGCTTACCGCCCGTGCCGGCGTGCCCTTCCTGGGAACAGCGCTCAGCGCCGCACTGCTGCTCGCGCTCGCAGCCTGGGCGTGGTTCCGTCGGCCCGGCATCATGCAGGTCAGCGCCCTAGGGCTCCTCGCCGCAGTTCTGGCCTCGCCTTTGGGTTGGATCCACTACACCCTGTTCTTGCTGCCCGTGATCGTTGCACATCGCCAGCATTGGGCGATGTGGATCGTGGCCGCGCTCCTGGTCGTCCCGGTTCCCAAGATCCTTGGCTATTTCGGCGCCGAGCCATGGCTGCAATTCACGCTGGGCTCGGCCTATGGCTGGGCACTGGTGCTTTGCTTGATAGTGCTGCTGTTTTCGGATGGCAGCACAGAAACCAAGTCTGCTCCGCGCCGCACATAAACGCGCCAGTGGCGGGTCTCGCTCGCCAGTTCGAAGTTCTGCGCGATATAGTCGGCATAGATCTCGCGCATGCCGTCCGCGGTCCAGTGCTCGATCGGCGTCTTTGGATCCATGATGATCTCGACGTCCGCCATGATCTCCGCCGCCGGTGGAAAATGGTCATGGTCAAGCGTTCGGCCCCAGTGGAACCAGGGGCTGTCGCCTTGGCTCACCGGTAGATCCAGTCCCGCTGCAAACGGGCTGACGAAGTCAAACGCCAGGACATTCTGCAGCGGCCGGTCGAGGCTCTCCAACGCCAAGGCCCCATCCAGCAGAGTTTCATGGTAACGCACGAAGTTGCGGTAGGCGCCATCCGACCAGAGGCGAACCAGCCGGACGCCGCCAAATTGGGGCAGGGGGGAAGGCTCGCCGGCACGACTGCTCGCCATGGCGGCATGGACGCCAAGCGAAAAGACATTTTGCACCGCCACTGGAAGCAGCAGCGTCGCCAGCAGCAGCGGTACGCCGGCGCCGCTCAGTGCGACGGGGTAGCGCTGGGAATTGGGCTCGCGCATCAGCAGTTCGGCAATCACCGCCGCACCGGCCCCGAGCGTCAGAATGCCGACGATCTGGAAGTTTTGCTCGATGATCAAAATGCCCGTCGAGGCGCAAAAGCCAACAAACAGCAGGTCGCGAAAACGGCGGCGCGCCAACAGCAGCAGGGCGGCGAACAGCGCAAACACCACCAGATCTGCCAGGTTGACCATCATGGTTTCGGCCAGCCGCTGTAGCTCAGGCAATCCACCACTGACCTCCTGGGCGAGCTGCAGATCAGCGACATGATTGAGAGTGCCGCCCCAGAGCAGCGCGATCGCGCCGATAGAGATGGCGCAAAGCCCCAGGGCGAGCGCCATGCGTCCTCGTTGTTGCCGATCGAGCAACATGAACACCAAAAAGGCGAAGCCCACGAGCCCGTAGCTCGCCTTGGTGTAAAGCATCAGCAACACCAGCAGTGCGGCACAAGCGGCATCCACCAGCGCCTGCTGCCGGCTATCATTGAATGGTCGCAGATACATCACCAGCAACAATCCGAGCGCCGACCAGCCGATCCGGTTGTAGAACATGGCAAAGGACAGGTCCGAGACTGCTTCACCCGGATTGACCGGGACGGCAGCTACGGCGAGCAGGAAGACGGCGGCGGCCATGCCGGTGATGGGGTGCATGCGGCTGGCGATCAGCGGTGCGCCGATGCAGGCCAATATCAGCACGACCAGCGCCATGCCCACCGGCATGGCTGCCCCCAAACTGCCGCTCAGCGCCAGTCCTGCCGCCGGCAGATAAAAGGCCAGCGGCCCAAGAGAGGTGTGGAAGTCCACATTGGGCACTTGCCCCAAGACAATCCGATGCGCGCCATCAAGGAAAATGTAGAGGTCGTTGACGTATTTATTCGTCGCCGTTTGCCCCGGCACGGCGAGCATGGCCGCAAACAACACGCCCAGGGCGAGCACTGCCCAGCCCAGCCGGCGCGCCGTTGTCATGGTGCCGGGCCACCGCGAAAGTGCTTGGGTGCTGGGGGACGCAAGCGTCATGCGGGTGCTCCTGGCTGGGGCGGGCGGACATAAACTCGCCAAAGCTCGGTTTGCCCGGCCAGGACGAAATTTTGGGCGATATAAGCACCGTAGAGCCCCTCAAGTTGCCCCACATTAATGCCGACTGTAGGCACCATCACCACCATCACATCGGCGAAGAGTTGTTCAGGCGGCACAAAGACCGCCGCGTTGATATTGCGCCCCCAATGCATCCAGGAAAGATCGCCCTTAGGCGGCGCCAGGTTGAGCCCGGCCGAGAACGGATTGGCGAAATCCAGCACCAGCACGCGTTCGGGCACAACGCCTGCTTGCGCCAGCGCATCTGCTCCTGCGCCAAAGGTGCCGATATATTTTTCGGTGAAGCCCTGATCGCCGCGCGACCACAAGCGACCGAACCGCACCTGTTCCAGACCGGGCAGGCCCAGCGGTTGTCCCCACCCGGAAACGGCCATGGTGAAGTGAGACATCAAGGCGACTGTGTGGCTGCCAAGCCCCGGCAGCACCATGAACAGGAAAAGCAGCGGTGCGCCTGGGCTCAGTGCCAGCCTGCGGCCCCGCTGCTCGAGGCCGCGCAACAGGGTTTCGGCGGCCACCGCCGCGCCGGCGAACAAGGTGATGATGCCCCAGTTATGCGCATTCTGCATCAGGATCAGCAGCCCGGCGACCGAGCAGAAGATGTAAAACAGCAGGTCGCGCCAGCTGCGCGTCTGAGTGAGGGCTAACCCGGCTAAAATCCCAAACACCAGCAGGTCGGACAAATTGCGCAGCAGCGCATAAACATAGCCCATGGGATCGCGCTGGCCGCTCACCCGGGCGGTTTCCAGCAGGTCCTGGAGGTAAAGCCAGCTGCCCCGCCAGAACAGCTCCACCACCGCCATGGCCACTGCAATCAGCAGCAGTGCTAGCGCCGCCCAGCGCCATTGCTGGCGGTCAAGCAGCATGAAAATCACGAAGGCGAGAGCTACGGGGGCATAGGTGATCTTGAGATAGATCAGCAGCACGACAAGGATCGCGGCCGTGGCGGCATCGAGCCAGATGCCGAGACGGGTTTGCGGTCGCGGCCGCAGATACATCACCGCCAGCAGCGCCAGGGCAACCCAGCCGATGCGGTTGTAATACATCGCAAAGGTGATCGAGGAGAGCGAGTCCCCCAGATTGATTGGCGCCGCCAGCACGAGGACAAGGAAGGCGCCAAGCGCTAGGGCCAGCACCGGACGCAAGCGGCCAACCAGCACATGCACCAGCAGCGGCACAAACAGCACGATCAGCAGCGCCATCCCTACGGGGAGGGCGCCGCCCATTTGCCCCGAAACCCACAGCCCTGCCGCCGGGATATAATAGGCCAGCAGCCCAAGCGCAGTGTGAAAATCGCGATTGGGCACTTGCCCCCAGGCGACCCGATGTGCCCCATCAAGAAACAGAAGCAGGTCGTTCACATAGGCCGATGTGACCGTGCGGGCGGGCAGCGCCAGCAACAGCGCGCAAACCAGCGACAAGCCGGCAAGCACAGCCGCAGTGGCCCGGGCGCTCATCACGGCGCGAGCGGGGCAGGGTCGGCGGAAGCTGCTGGCATGCCGGTATCCGCCGGGTTGCGGCGGAACAGGCGCCAGTTCGGCGTTTGCGCCACCTGGGAATAGTTTTCAGTCACATAGGGCAGGTAGAGCTGGCCGACAGGTCCGCTCCCGCCCGCGCTGATCCGCTCCATCACCACGGCCGCATCGGCAAAGAGGTCTTGCGGGGCCGGATGGAAGGTTTCGTTCAGCGTTGCATTCCAGCGCAGATCGAGCTTGTCGCCCGCCGGCGGTGGCAAGTTCAGCGCCAGCGAGAAGGGGTTGGGTGTGTTGAGGACCTGAACGGTTTGCGTTGGCTCCGGAAGGTTCTCCAGCGCGGCCAGCCCATCGGTGATGGTGCCGAGATACCAGGTGCTGCCATTGAAATCGCCATTGGTCCAGAGATTGGCCAGCCGCACGCCTTCGAGGCGCGGAATGGCCAGGGCCTGCCCGCCATTGACCAAGGCCGTGCCGGCATGCAGCAGCAGGGCGGTCGAGCAATGCACGATGGTGGGCAGCAGCAAGGCCGCAAAGTAGAGCGTGACCCCGGGCGGGTTCACCACGGCCCCGGCCGGGCGACCAGCGCGCGCGGCCATGTTGCGCAACAGATATTCGGCCGCCACCGCTGCCCCCGCATGGAGGGTGAGGATGCCCCAGCGCTGCTCGCTCTGGTTGATGAGCCAGTAGCCGGCGACGGCGCAGAACAAAAAGAACAACAGGTCGCGCCAGTTGAACCGCCGCCAGAACAACAGGGCCACCAGCAGCCCAAACAGCAGATAATCGGCGAAATTGCCGAGCAGCAGATCAATGATGCTACCCTGCGTTCCGCGCCACCAGCCCCCGGTCTGCAACGCCATCAGCACGTCGCCGGCATAGCTGGCCGAGCCGTGCCACACCAACTCGATTCCGCCAGCAACCAACAGCGTACCGAGCAGCGCCCCACCCGCCCAGCGCCAACGGCCGGTGATCAGCATCAGCAGCAGGAACGCACCACCGACCATTCCATAGGTGGCGCGGGTATAAACCATCACCAAGACGAGGATCGTGGCGCAGGCAATATCGAGCGCCACGCCACGACCAACGGCTTTCTTGGGCTCGACATACATCACCAGCAGCAGCGCCAGGCACACCCAGCCGATGCGGTTATGAAAGAACAGGAACGACAGCGCCGTAACGCCTTCGCCCAAATGCATGGGCACGGCCAGGACCAGGAACAGAAAAGCGGCAAAGGGCAGGGCCAGCGCCAGATGCAGCCGCGAGCTCAGTACATGCGCCGCGATCGCAGCGACCACCACCAGCAGCAACCCCATGCCGATTGGCAGGGCAGCGCCATAGCTTCCGCTCAGGCCAAGCCCAAAAGCGGGCAGGTAATAAACGAGCGGCCCCAAAGCGGAATGGAAATCCCGGTTCGGCACCTGGCCCCAGGCAATGCGATGAGCGCCGTCGAGGATCGAAAACAGGTCCTCCAGCCCCCTCGTCGCGATCGTTTCCCCCGGCAAGGCGAGAACAAGCGCCAGCACAACGCCCAGCCCGAAAATCAGCAGCGCCGGCGCACGCCAGCGGCTGCGCTCTTGTTCGAGCACACCCCGCGAATGGCTTGCCGCCGACACCATGCTAGAGCCGGAGCTTCTTGAATACCGGCTCGGGAATGGCGGTGATGATCATCATCACGTAGCGCCACATCCAGCGCACATAGATCACGTCGCGGGGCCGGGCGCCGTCGGCCGCAGCCAGGATGGCGTCGCCCACCTCTTTGGGCTCGGCGGTCAGCGCCGGCGGCAGCTTCATCCCCGCCGTCATCCGTGTGCGCACGAAGCCCGGCTTGACCGTCACGACGCGCACCCCGGTTTGCGACAGCCGGTTGCGCAGGCCCGAAAGAAAGGCGCTGAACCCGGCCTTAGCCGCCCCATAAACATAGTTGGAGCCACGACCGCGGTCGCCCGCTACCGAGCTCACGCCCACAATCGTGCCCGAGCCGCGCGCCTCGAACTTTTGCGCCAGCAGACCCAACAGCAGTGCGGGGCCCTCGAAATTGGTCCGCAACACTACGGCGGCATGATCAAGATCGCTCTGGGCGCGCTCCTGCTCACCCATTTCGCCGACCACGCACACCACGGTGTCGGGCAGGGCCGGCAGGCCGGTGATGAAGCTCTCAAAGCTAGAACTGTCGGTCACATCCAGCATATGGAGCGAAACCGCGCCGCCGCTTCGTGCCGCGAGGTCGGCGCGGTTGCGCTCGGCGCTGGCCACATTGCGGGCGGTCAGCAGCACGGTCCAGCCCTGCGCGGCATAGGCGCCCGCCGTAGCATGGCCGATATCGGAAGTTGCGCCGATCAAAAGAAGCGTCTTGGACATTCGCCTATATACCTAGCCTGCTGGAAAGACGGGATTGCAACCGGCCCTTGGCTCCCACCGCGCGCCGCACCTGCCGGAACTCGTCCAGGCGCGGATAACCCGCCTCGAAGGTATCCCGTGACTGGCGCGCGTCCTTGGTGAGATAAAGCCGACCGCCGGCGCGCACCACGATAGCATCGATCTCATCAAGAAGCGCGAAGATCTCGTCGGTGACCCGCACATCCAGCGCCAGCGTATAGCCTGGCATTGGGAAGGACAGCGGGCCGGTGCCATCCCCGAGCTTTTTGAGCACGGCAAGGAACGATGCCTTGCCCGAACGCGAAAACCGCTCGAGAATTTCGCTCAGCACGGCATGGGCATTGTCGGGCGGCACCACGCATTGATGCTGCAGGAAGCCGCGCCGCCCATAGATGCGGTTCCACTGGTCCACGCCGTCCAGCGGAAAGAAATACGGATTGAAGTGCACCAAAGCCTGCTCGGTGCGGGACCCCGCGCGGAAGTAAACCTCGTTAAAGGCCCGGACCGAAGCCCGGTTCAGCGTCCAGCTGGGCAATTCCAGCGGCACGCCCAGTTTTGCCCGAGGGGCTGGGGCCAGCACACCACGTTTGGATTGCGCGGCGGCAAGTTGATCCCGGGTAGCATGTTCACCCACATAAACCAGCGAGCGGCCCAGCGCTGCGCCGCCAGCAATGCAGTCGATCCAGGCTACCGAGTATGTCGCCTCGCTCGAGTCATCGAGGGCCTGCAGCGCGGCGCCAAGATCAGGGGCAACCACGGTGCGCTGGTCGATCCAGGCTGTTTCGATGGTGCGCAGTGTCATTGTCGCTTGCGCAATGATGCCCGTAAGCCCCATGCCGCCGATCGTAGCGAAGAACAGCTCACTATTGTTCTCGCGCGAACAATGAACGGTTTCGCCGCCTGGCACCACGAGATCAAGGCTCTGCAAATAAGCGCCAAAGCCACCATCGCGATGATGGTTCTTGCCGTGAATATCGGAGGCAATCATGCCGCCCACGGTCACGAGCTTGGTGCCCGGCACTACCGGTGGGAAAAACCCGCGTGGCACAAAGGTGTCGAGAATATCGGATAGCAGCACTCCGGCCTCGACCGTAAGATTGCCGCTGACCGGATCAAATTCTTTCATGCGATTGAGACTGCGGCCGAGCACCGTCAGGGCTTCGCCCATGGCGGCGTCGCCATAGGCGCGGCCATTGCCCCGAGCCACCAGACCGGAGCCATCGCGCATGAGCCGCGCGAGGTCGTCCGGGCTCGCGGCAGCGACAACCCGGCCATCCAGGCTTGGATAGCGTCCCCAGCCGTCCAGGCGCATCAAGATGCCTCCGTCCGGAACACAAAGCGCCGGTCGAGCCAGTATTTGGCGACATAGCCGATAGCAAGGCCGAGCGCGCCGCCGGAGTATTTGGCCACGTCGGTCTGCCAGATGGACCAGGCGGCGATTTCAAAGCTCCAGAAAACGATAGTGGTGAAGACGCTGAACAGGCCGTAAAGGCCCACCTTGCGCGCCTCCTCCCCGTGGGAGCTTGAGCTGTCAAAAAAGATCCAGTTCTTGTCCAGCACATATTTGGCGGCAAAGCCCGCCGCAGTTCCGGCCAGAATGGATAGCATCAGCGGCGCCCAGGGCAGCCCGGTGACGACCAGTTCCTGGACGCCAAAATTGATCAAGCTCGAAAGAATGGCGAACAGGACATAGCGAAAGGCAATGCTCATGCGGGCCTTGCCTCACGCGAACGCGGATAGGGAACAGGGTAGCAAATGGTTCAGGTCCTGCTTGTTCTAGAAGGCTGCCACGAAAAGAACGCCGGCGGTCGCCAGCGTTGCCACGCTGAGTCGATCCTTGAGAGCGAACACCACCGGGTCATCATGCATTTCCCCACGGCGCGCAACCAGCAAGGCCCGGCCAATCCAATAAGCCAGAATGGGCGCCACGAACCACAAGATTTCCGGGCGGCTGAAGGTGGTGACCACGCTTTCGCTCGAGGCATAAAGCAGGAACAGTGTGATGGCGTTGAGCGAAGCCGCTGCGGCGAGCGCCCCAACCATGTGGATGTCGTCGTTGCGATAGTCGCGGCTGGTGGCGTCGGGCAGGTTCGCTTCGCGCCGGGCCTGAAGTTCTACATAGCGCTTGATCAGTGCGAGCGACAGGAACCAGGACATGGTGAACGCCAGCAACCAGGGCGAGAGCACCACGGACAAAGCCACGGCACCGCCGACGACGCGCACGGAATAAAGGCCAGCGAGCGTGATCACATCGGCAATCATCTTGCGCTTGAGCAGGAAAGTATAAGCGCTGGTGAGAGCAAAATAGCCCAGCAGGACCCCAAGGAAGGGCAGGGAAACCCAGGCGCCCAGCGCCAGCGAGATGCCGAGCAGAACCGGGATAGCCAGCATGGCTTCCGAAAGCGGAACGGAGCCATTGGCGAGCGGGCGATGCCGCTTGCTGCGGTGGCCGCGGTCGTCCTGCAGGTCGATCAGGTCGTTGAGGATGTAAACGCTGGAGGCGCAAAGCGAAAAGGCAATTGCTGCCACGAGGACGTGCATGAATGCCGCCAGCTCAAACATCTGGCTGGTGATCAGAGGCACAAAGACGAGGCCGTTCTTGGCATATTGATGCACCCGCATCAGCTTGGCCCAGGCTTTCCAGCCCGCCCGCTCATGGGTCAAGTGCTCAACATCGTCGCTGGAACTTGCCAGCGCCCGCCCAACCCGCGCTGGGGCCCGGATCGCCAGGGCCTTGGCGGCGTGTGGCCAGACATGCAGGTCGGCCGCATCATTGCCGATGTAATCGAAGCCCTTCTCCCCAAAAGCCTCCACCAGCTTGTGCGCCTTCACCTTGCCCGCGCAATTGGTCAACTCATCGGTTGCGAACCAGCCATCGAACAGCTCGAGGTGATCTGCCACGGCGCCAACCAGCACTTCATGGCTGGCTGAGGCCAGATAAACCGGACGCCCTTCGGCCCGCGCCTGGCGAATGCAACGCAGCACTTCCTCGTCATAGGGCAAAACGGCCGGGTCAAATACGGCCGTCGCCGCCAGGCGATGCTTCAGCGCCGCCTTGCCCTGCTTGAGCGCGGCGATCAGTTCCAGCAGCGCGAGGGGGCGCCGGGACAGTTCGGCGAACGCCGTCTCAATCAACAGGTCAGAGCGCAACAGGGTGCCATCGAGATCCACGACCAAAGGCCGAAGATGCTCGCTTTGCTTGAGAACGGCGATATTCCCATCGGAATCCACCGTTGCGTCCCGCAGATAGGCTGGCCGCTTGGGCCGGGCATTGCGTGCCGAGAACTTCAAGACTTCTGTTGCATGCTGTTCAAGTTCACTCACGTATCACCTGCTTGGGAAGAAGGGCCGAACCCCACCCGAAACCAGAGAAAGCCCGTGCGCGTTCCCTTCATTGGTCATCGATAATGTGAAGCAATGAAAGCGCGCCTTCGCCCCCCGAAAGCTGCATGGGAGCTATGTTCTTGTAAAAGGGCTGAAAAATGGCCGCAACAAGCGGCTTCAAGCATGATGAATCGCGGCTGAGTCATGTTCTCGGGCCCCGGCAAACCAACAAGCTGAATGGAAAAGTTGGAGCGGGTGAAGGGAATCGAACCCTCGTCGTAAGCTTGGGAAGCTTCTGCTCTACCATTGAGCTACACCCGCACGGGTTTCTAGATGCGCGAAACCTCCCGAGCCGTCAAGCGATTCCGCCCGCCTTAACCGTCAAACCTCCTGGCGGGGGAACCGCGCGGCAGTGGCGGCGTTGCTTGAGCACCATCTCTTTGGAGCACAGCGTCATGGGTATTATCTGGACCATCATCATCGGTTTCGTCGCCGGCATCATCGCCAAGTTTATCATGCCGGGCAACAATGAGCCTTCGGGCTTTATCCTCACCACTATCCTCGGCATTGTTGGTGCCTTTGTCGCGACCTTCCTTGGTCAGGCGCTCGGCTGGTACAGCGCCGATGAAGGTGCAGGCTTTATTGGCGCAATCGTCGGCGCAGTAATCGTGCTGGCAATCTGGGGCTTTATCGCCCGTCGCCGCTAAGCGGCACCTGAAGGAGAAGCAAAATGAAACGTGGCCCTTCCATGATGGCCCTGTTGGGCTTGCTGGCGGTAGCCGGCTATCAAAACCGCGATAAACTCGGCGAACTGCTCGGCAACGCCGGTCGGCAGGGAGGGCTAGGGGGCCAGGGCGGTCAGGGTGGTCTTGGCGAACCCGGCCAAACCGGCGCCCAAGGCGGCGGCCTGGGCAATTTGGGCGGCATGCTCGGTGGCCTCCTGGGCGGGGGCGCCGCAGCAGGCGGTCTGGGCGGCATGCTGAGCGGCGGTCTCGGCGATCTGATGGATAGCTTCAATCAGTCGGGACGCGGCAACAAGGCTCAAAGCTGGGTTGGACCCGGCAACAACGAGCCGCTCGACACCAGCGATCTGGAAGAAACGCTGGGCGAGGACACAATCACCTCGCTCACCCAGCAAACCGGGCTTTCCCGCACCGAATTGCTGCAGCGCCTGAGCCAGACCCTGCCTGAAGCCGTCAACCACTTCACGCCTGACGGCCACATTCCCACCGAGGAAGAGGCTGCGCGCCTGATCACTTGAGGCGAACCTCAGCTATTGGTCTGCACTTCAAGCCCTTTCCGGTTACGGATAGGGCTTGAAGTGTTTCGACAGCTTGAGCGTCTGCGCCTGGTAGTTCGAGTTGAGCTCGGTGCCGTATAGGCGCTCCGGGCGCTCCGCCAGGCGTTCATAAACCAGCCGGCCAATGGTCTGCCGATGGCCCAAGAGAAATGGCACCTCCCGGCTGCGCACTTCGAGCACCGCCCGGCTACCCGTGCCCCCGGCGGGCGAATGGCCAAAGCCGGGGTCGAAGAACCCGGCGTAATGCACGCGAAATTCCCCCACCAGCGGATCAAACGGCACCATTTCGGCTGCATGGGTGGGCGGCACATGCACGGCTTCGTCGCTGACCAGGATATAGAATTCGTCGGGATCAAGGATCAGCTCATCGCTGCCGCGATTGTAGAGCGGGTCCCAGAAATCGAGCACATCGAGCGCGCCCTTGCGATCCACATCCACCACTGCCGTATGCCGTTTGGACCGGAACCCAACCAGCCCGTTGCGCCCCTCGCCCTTGAGGTCGATGGACAACGCCACCCCGTCACCCACCGGATGATCGCCGCCAAACACCAACTTTTCAAGGCCGTGCAGCTGCACATGCTCGGCCTGGGACAGCCGCGAGTCACCCACCCGAAAGCGCATCTGCGACAACCGCGAGCCGCTGCGCACCAGAATGGGAAAGGTGCGCGGGCTGACTTCGAGATAAAGCGGGCCGTGGTACCCCGCCGGCATCTGGTCAAAGCCGCGCGCGCGGTCCCCAATCACCCGGGTAAAAACATCGAGCCGTCCGGTCGAGCTCTTGGGGTTGGTTGAAGCGCTTACGCTTGGCGGCAAGGCCAGGCTTTCCTGCAGCGGCACGAGATAAACGCAGCCGCGCTCCAGCACCGCCCCGCCCGAAAGGTCAATCTCATGCAGCTTGAGCGCATCGATCCGCTCGGCCACCGAATGATCCGGGCCCGGCAAAAAGCTTGAGCGCACCCGATAAGCCACCGCTCCCAACCGCAGATCAAGGCTTGCCGGCTGCACCTGGTCGGCATCGAATGCCCGCTCGGTCCTGATGGCGCCTTGCGCATGCAAGGCCTCGATCAGCCGGGCTGGGAACACCCCCGATGGCCAGTCGCCCTGCTTGTCCATGCGCTTCTCCAAGTTCGCCGCAACCCCTAGCAACAATTGACGGCGGCGAGCAATTGCCTTTAGATGCGCGAAGTGGTGATTTGGCCGGCCGATTGCAGCCACTTAAAATAAGTCGCTAAAGGACCGTTTCACACCGGCCGCTTTCCTGCGCGCCGGTTTTTTGTTGAGATCACCATGTCCAAGACCGAAAATCCGCTATTCGATCCTGCGCGTAGGGCCCCCGAAACGCAGCTGGTCCATGGTGGCACTGAACGCTCGCCGGCGGGCGAAACCTCCGAGGCCCTGTATTTGAACTCGGGCTATGTTTATCCCAGTTCGGGCGCAGCCGAAGCGCGCTTCAAGGGTGACGATCCCGGCTATATCTATTCGCGCTTTTCCAATCCCACCGTCGAAATGTTCCAGAACCGTATCGCGCTGCTGGAAGGGGCCGAGGCGGCGCGCGGCACGGCAACGGGCATGGCTGCCGTGACCTTGGCGCTAATGAGCCAGCTGCGCGCGGGCGATCACGTCGTATCGGCGCGCGCCCTGTTCGGCTCCTGCCGCTATGTCGTGGAAGACTATTTGCCGCGCTGGGGCGTCAGCTCCACCTTGGTTGATGGCCGCGACCCCAACAATTTTGCCGCCGCCATGCAGCCCAATACCAAAGCGGTGTTTCTCGAAACGCCCACCAACCCCACGCTCGAGCTGGTCGACATTGCCGCCGTTGCCGATATTGCGCACGCCCATGGCGCCGTGCTGATCGTCGACAATGTCTTTGCCACCCCCATCAACCAGTCGCCCCTGGCCCTGGGTGCCGACCTCGTCGTTTATTCCGCCACCAAGCATATCGATGGCCAGGGCCGCGTTATGGGTGGCGCCATTCTAGGCAGCCAAGAGCGGATCGGGGGCGATATCCATACTTTTATCCGCCAGACCGGCCCATCCATGAGCCCGTTCAACGCCTGGACGCTGCTTAAAGGACTGGAAACCCTGCCGATCCGGTTGCGCCAGTCCAATGCCTCGGCTGCGGCCATTGCCAATGCGCTGAGCGATCACCCCAAGATCAGCCGGGTGCTTTATCCGCACCATCCCGATCATCCCCAATACGAACTCGGCATGCGTCAGATGCGCGCTGGCTCCACCCTTGTCGCCTTCGAAGTCGAGGGCGGCCAGGAAGCGGCATTCCGCATGGCCGATGCATTGGCGGTGATCCTGATTTCCAACAATCTGGGTGACGCCAAGTCGATCATTACCCATCCGCGCACCACCACTCACCAGCGCTTGTCCGAAGAGGTCAAGCTTGAATCGGGGATCACCCCCGGCCTGCTGCGTCTTTCCGTGGGGCTAGAAGCAACTGAGGATCTGCTGGCCGATCTGCTTTACGGACTGGATCAGGTCTAGATGCGCGCCCCCGCGTTTCTGCGCCTGATCGTCCTGTTGGCGAGTGCGCTGGGTGGCGTAGCGTTGGCACAGGCGCAGCCCTTGCCTTATCACGCCGATCCCAGCGCACGGGAAATCGCGCCTAGCCTCGCGCAGGTGCCGGCAATCCGCTTTCTCACCACGGCGGACTTCCCGCCGTTCAACTTCCGTGACGCCAGCGGCGAACTGATCGGCTTCAACATCGATCTGGCTCGGCGCATCTGCACTCAGGTCGATACCGCCTGCACCATCCAGGCCTGGCCCTGGGATCAGGCTGCCAATGCCTTGGCGGACAATCAGGGCGACGCCTTGATCGCAGGCCTCGCGCTTTCGCCCGAGAACGGCCAGCGTTTTGATTATTCCACCACTTACTTGGCCCTGCCAGGGCGCTTTGTGACCCGAGCCGCCGATATCGAGCAGTTCGATCCGGCCCAGCTTGCGGGCAAGACGGTGGCGGTGCGCCGCGGCAGCGCCCACGAAACCTTCATGACCCGCTACCTGCCGGGCGCCACCATCCAGGGCTTTGACAGCGAAGCGGCTGCCCTTGCCGCGGTAGCCGAGGGCACGGTCGACGCTTATTTCGGTGACGGCATGCGCGCATCCTTCTGGCTCAACGATAATCTGAGCTGCTGCGGTTTTGCCGGGCCCGCCTATTTCCGTCCGGCCCTGTTTGGGGAAGGCTTGGCCATCGCCGTTCCCGCCGGCAACGACGCCATCCGTCACGCCATTGATTGGGCGCTGGTGGAGCTCAAGGAAAGCGGTGCGCTGGACGAGCTTTATCTGCGCTGGTTCCCGGTCGGATTTTACTGAACAGGCGCCGCCAGCCGCCATCCCAGTATTTGAGGTCGATGAGCACGCGCCGGCTGACCGGCGCGCTCAGCACATGCAGGCGCAACACGAACGGCACCTCGCCCATGAACAGGGCCGTCGCGCGATGATTGCCGTCCAGCAGCAGCAAGCGCCCCGCACCCAGATCATAAGCCGGTGCGTCAACGGTGATCGGACCCGCCTCTTGGGCAAAGCGATCGCGATAGGCGATAAAGGCTTGCCGGTTAGCCACCGGGAACTCACCCAGCCGCGCCGCAATATCGCCGATGCGCATTGGCCGCGCGAATAGGTTCTTCATCGACACCTCCACCTGCCGCTCCGTGCCGCGGTAGGCGGTGAACACGTCGCCAAGAGCCGCGCGGTCGGTGATCTCCTGCACCCCGACTGTCGCTGTTCCCGGCGCAATCCGCTCATAATGCAGGCGCAGTTGAATGCCGGGAAACCGCTCGGCAAAGCCGGCAAGAGCATCGGGCCGCGTTGCTGCCTCTTCAGAAATCATTAACGAAACGGCCTTTTTCCTTGTCTCTGCGCGGGCGACCCTAGGCAGTTGGCGGGCGGGCGGCAAGCGCCAGCACAATTGACGCAAGGGGCAGGGGATGCAACACACGCTCAAACCTCCTCCGAAAGGCTTGTTGCATTGTCGCCCGCTCCGCTGCCCGAACTCGATCCTGCGTTTTTTGACGCTGCCCAAACCGCCCGCGCCTGGCCGTTTGAGGAAGCCCGCAAGCTCGTCGCGCGGCTCGAAAAAACCGGGAAAAAGGAAGCCCTGTTCGAAACCGGCTATGGTCCCTCGGGCCTGCCCCATATCGGCACGTTCGGCGAAGTGGCCCGTACCACCATGGTGCGCACGGCCTTTCGCTTGCTCACCCGCGACCAGGTACCCACGCGGCTCCTCTGCTTCTCCGATGACATGGACGGCATGCGCAAGATCCCGGAAACCGTGCCCTCCAAGGAGGCGATGGAGCCGCATCTGCAAAAGCCGCTGACCTCCGTGCCGGACCCGTGGACCAACGAGCACAACAGCTTCGGCGACCACAACAACGCCATGCTCCGGCGTTTCCTCGACACGTTCGGCTTCGACTACGAGTTCGCCAGCGCTACCGACTACTACAAGTCCGGCCGCTTCGACACGGTGCTGCGCCTCGCCGCCGAACGCTACGACGACATCATGGCGGTGATGCTGCCGACCCTGGGTGCCGAGCGGCAGGCAACCTACTCGCCCTTTTTGCCCATCTCCCCTATCTCCGGCCGCGTGCTCTACGTGCCGATGAAGGAGGTCAATGCCAAGGACGGCACTGTCACCTTCACCGACGAAGATGGACGCGACACCACGGTCCCGGTCACCGGCGGCCACGTAAAGCTGCAGTGGAAGCCCGATTTCGGCATGCGCTGGGCTGCCCTGGGCGTCGATTTCGAGATGTTCGGCAAGGATCATCAAACCAACCAGCACATCTACGACAAGATCTGCGCCATTCTCGGCGGCACCCCGCCCGAGCACTATGTCTACGAGCTCTTTCTGGATTCCGAGGGCCAGAAGATCTCCAAGTCCAAGGGCAACGGGCTAACCATCGATGAATGGCTGACCTATGCCTCGACCGAGAGTCTGGGGCTCTACATGTTCCTCAAGCCGCGCGTCGCCAAGCGCCTGCACTTCGACGTCATCCCGCGCCAGGTGGACGACTATTATTCCCATGTCGCCGCTTATCAGGAGCAGGACGCGGCTGCCCGGCTCGAGAACCCTGCGTTCCACGTCCACTACGGCGACGTGCCGAACCCCGACGTGCCGCTCAGCTTTGCGCTGCTGCTCAACCTGGTCGCTACTGCCAATGCCCAGGATACCAAGGTGATGTGGGGCTTTATCTCGCGCTACATCCCCGGCGCGAGCCCCGTGACCCATCCCGAGCTCGACAAGCTCGCCGGCTATGCGGTGCGCTACTTCAACGACCGCGTTAAGCCGTTCAAGATCTACCGCGCGCCAACCGACCACGAGCGCGCCGCGCTTGAGGACCTGCGCACCCAGCTCGAGGCCTATGCCGGCTCGACCGATGCCGAGGCGCTGCAGAACCTGGTCTACGAAATCGGCAAGGCCCACAAGTTCGAGCCGCTGCGCGACTGGTTCAAGGCTATCTACCAGGTGCTGCTCGGCGAGGATCAAGGCCCGCGCTTCGGCTCCTTCATCGCCCTTTACGGCGTGGGGGAAACGCGCAGGCTCATCGAGGACGCCCTCGAAGGCAAGCTGCTGAACTCATCCGCCGCCTGACCTGACTGGACGAGATTCGTCCGCCACATCCGGCTGTCACCCCGGCTCTGAGCCGGGGGCCATCACCATCGGGGCCGCCTTATTGGCTGGCCCAGATGATCCGCGCGATCCATTCAATATCGGCGGTGTTGATCAAGCGCGGCTCATAGGCGGGATTGACTGAATGCAGCTCGATCTGCTTGGCCGTTTGCCGCGCGAGGATCTTGGCCATCACTTCGCCATCGCGCGTCTTGACCACGACCCGGTCGCCCCGCCGCACCTGCTCGGTAGGCGACACCACGATCCGGTCGCCTTCGCGATACAGCGGCTCCATGGAGTCGCCCTGCACCTCAAGCGCATAGATCCCGGCTTCTCCAGGGGTGGGCAGGGCAATCTCCTCCCAGCCCTGACCGGCTGGGAAACCCGCGCTGTCGAAAAACCCGCCTGAACCGGCCTGCGCCAAGCCCAGCAGTGGCACAGTAGGGGCTGATCCACGCTCGGGCATCTGCATGAAGGCCCCGGTGCCGGCCAGGAACGTATCGAAACCCTCGCCCGTCGCTTCGAGGATCTTGGCGAGGCTTTCCGTGGATGGCCAGCGCTCCCGCCCATCCTTGCTCACGCGCTTGGACACATTGAACGCCGTGGCATCGAGCCCCGCAAGCTTGGCCAGCGCTGAAACGGACAGGCGCTGCCGGCGCGCTAGGGCGTCGATCCCATCCCAAACGGCTCGGTGTGACAACATGGGTGGCAACTCACTGCGGCAGGAAACTTGTCTCTCTTAGGCAATAAGTCCTATTTTCTACACATCTTCCCACCGCCTGTAAAGTCAGAGCCGCTTGCCCCTTTGCCGAAGTGGTGATTAGGGTCGCGCCATGACCACGCCCGTTCTGATCTACAAGATTGCCACCGAGGCCGCATTCGCGCCTTACCGGAATGCGCCGGCTTTTCCCGGCATGCCGGTTGATGCTGCCGATGGCTACATGCATTTTTCTACGGCTGCGCAACTGCCCGAAACCCTGCGCCTCCACTTCGCCGGTCAGTCCGACCTGGTGCTGCTGGCGGTGCGCACGGCCGATCTGGCGCAACTGCTCGTCTGGGAGCCCTCGCGCGGCGACCAGCTCTTCCCCCATCTTTATGCTGATCTACCCACAACGGCCATTGTCTGGGAAGCGCCGCTTGCTGTTGCGGCTGACGGCACCTGCATCTTGCCCGAGGCCGTGCAATGATCTTTTCGGCTCTTTCACCATTGCTGCGTCTCGCCCCGGTTCAGGAGCTGACGCGCGACGCCTTGCTCAAGCTCGATGCGGAAACCGCCCACCTCGCCACGATCAAGGCGCTGCGACTGGGTCTCGGTCCCGAACAGACCCAGGCTGATCCGCCCGAGCTGCGCACTACTTTATGCGGGCTGGAGCTGAGCAATCCCGTGGGCATGGCCGCCGGCTTCGACAAGAATGCCGAAGTGGCACGGCCCCTGGCCCTGATGGGCTTTGGCATGGTCGAGATCGGCACCGTCACCCCGCGTCCGCAAGCGGGCAATCCCAAGCCACGTCTGTTCCGCCTGCCCGAGGGCGAGGGCGTTATCAACCGCATGGGCTTCAACAATGAAGGCCACCAAGCGGTTTTTGCCCGCCTCAAGGACGCCCGCGTTCCTGCCGCCCTTGGCATCAATATCGGCGCCAACAAGGACAGCCCCGATTTCGTCGCCGATTACGTCTTGGGTGTGCAGCGCTTTGCCGATCTCGCCGATTACCTGACCGTCAATATCTCCTCGCCCAACACGCCCGGCCTGCGTGATCTACAAAGCGATGAGGCCCTGCGTCGTCTCCTGGGTGAAGTGCTGCAGGCCCGCGCCAAGAGCCGCGTCCGGGTTCCGGTTTTCCTCAAGATCGCCCCCGATCTCGACGAAGCTGCGCTCGATGCCATCGCCAAAGTGGTGCTGGCCACCGATCTTGATGGCCTCATTGTCTCCAACACCACGCTCAGCCGCGACACTGTGCAGGGCCAATCCAACGCCTCCGAGGCGGGCGGGCTTTCGGGCAAGCCCTTGTTCAACCGCGCTACGCAACGCCTGGCCCAAACGCGCCAGCGTGTCGGCGATTTGCCCATCATCGGGGTCGGTGGCATTCATTCGCCGCAAACGGCTCTCGCCAAGTTCGAAGCGGGTGCCAATGCCGTCCAGCTTTATTCCGCGCTGGTGTTTGGCGGTCTGGACCTGCTCGACCGCATCAAGCAGGGCCTTGCCGCTGCCGTGCGCGCCCAGGGCAAAACCAATATAAGCGAGCTCGTCGGCACCCGTGTCGAGCACTGGGCTGGCGACGCCACCACCCCCTAGGCGGCGAACAAGCCGGCCTTGCGCCGCTCCAACGCCCACCAATAAATCGCGCCGCGCGCCAAAAACCAGCAATGGAGCGCGGCCCACAGGCCCCAATTACCCCACAGCGGCTGCAGCACGGCGACGGCGGCCAAGAACACCACCAGCGACGCCACCATGCCATTGCGCATCAGCACATTGAGCGTCGTGCCCACCAGAATGCCGTCAAACACCACGGCCGGCATGAAGGTGACGGCACAGAGCGCCGCCACGGGCAGGTAGAGCAGGGCATGCTGCTGCACTTCCGCATTGGTCGTCATGAGGCCAATGATCCAGGGCCCGCCGGCGAACCAGGCCAGGCCCAGCCCCGCCGCCAACATGAAACCCCAGGCAAAGCTGAGCCGATAAGCCTGATCAAAGGCTGGCCGCCAATTGGCGCCGAGTGCTTTGCCGCTCAATTGCTCGGCCGCCTGCGCGATGCCATCCAGAAAATACCCGGCCACCATGAGGAGGTTCAGCAACAAGGCATTGCCCGATAGCGCCACCTCGCCCATGCGCGTGCCCTGCGCGGCAAACCACGCATAGGCGCCCATCAGCGCCATGGACCGGATCATCAGATCCCGGCTCAGGCCGAACATGCGCTTGAGGCCCTTCGGATCGAGCAGCTCGGTCAGTGGCACAAGGTGAGCGATCCGGCCCAAGCCGCCGAAATGGCGCACCAGCAGCCCCAGCCCAAGCAGGGCCGCGACCGCTTGGCCGATCACCGTGGCCCAGGCCGCGCCCGGCACGCCCCAGCCCAGGCCATGCACGAACCAGATGCTGAGTACGATATCGATGCCATGGAGCAGCATTTGCAGCATCATGCCGGTGGTGGCCTGCGCCCGGCCGTAAAACCACCCCAGCAGCGCATAGTTCAACAGCGCAAAGGGCGCCGCCCAGATGCGAACGGCAAAATACTCGTCCATTGCAGCGGATACTCCCGCTTCGGGGGCAAGCAAGCGATTGCTCAACCACAGGATCGGCCCGGCCAGCGCGATCATCGCCAGCCCGATCAGCACCGCGAGCACGATGGCCCGGCTGGCATGCACCAGCCCACCATTGGCCTCACGCGCGCCAACCGCCTGGGCGGTCAGCCCGGCCGTGCCGATGCGCAGGAAATAAGCCAAGGAAAACAGCACATCGAACAGCAGTGCGGCCAGTACCAGCCCGCCCAGCAGGCTCGCATCGCCCAGCCGCCCGATTACCGTGATATCAACCAGCCCCACAATGGGCTCGGTGATAAAGGCCAGGCTCGCGGGCAGGGCGATTTTCCACACATCACCATGCCGCACCACGAATGGATATTGCGGCCGCAGCGGCGTGGTCGTGGTCATCGATCAACTCGGGGGAAAAGCAGGGGAGGGGCAACAGCTCCCAGCTTATAACGGCATTTCGCCGTGCTGCCAGTGGCTGTTCAGCACAGTTTCAGCTTTCGGTATCGAGTTCGATGATCACATCGGCGCGGTCGCGCGATTCCCAAACCAGGTCATAATTGGGCAGGTCATTGCGCGCGATGTGGGCGCGATTGCGCTCCTCGGTGAACAGCCCTTCGGCTGCGTGGCGCCGCAGCAATCGTTGCTCCACCCGTTCACGCGGCACGTTGATGAAGACGCAATAGTCGAGCAGCGACTTGACGCCGGCCCATGGCCCCTGCGTCAGCAGCAGGTAGTTACCCTCGACAATCAGCACCCGCACTTCCGGACCAATTGCAAAGGCATCCTCCACCACATCCTCGATCTTGCGCGAATAGCCCGGGCCGCTGATGGTTTCCGTTGCCCGCTTCAGCTGGTGCAGGAAGTCGACGAAGGCTTCGCCCTCGAAGGTGTGGGGCGCGCCCTTGCGGTCGGTCTGCCCCAGCGCTTCGAGCTTGGCATGGCGCATGTGAAACCCGTCCATGGGCACAAGGGCCGCAATCCCGGGATGGGTCGCGTTGATCATGGTCACGAGTTCTGCCGCCAGCGTCGATTTGCCCACGCCCGGACCCCCGGCGATCCCCACCCCGATGCGGCCATGCTTCTGGCTCATCAGCTCCAGAATATGGGGCACCAACCGCCCCAGCGCCTCGCCCGGGGTGAGATGGAGCGTCGCGGTCATCGGCGCTTGCCCGTCAAGCGCAGCAGCAGCCAGATTGGGATCACCAGTGCTGCGCCCGTCAGCACATAATTGAGCGTGGTCCGCGCCACCCCGGCACTGTCGCGCAGCGTTTCGCGCACCAGTTCAACGGCACCCCGGAAGATCTCGGTGGCATCAACCCCGAATACCGACATGAAAAAGCCTGCCACCAGCGATAACAGGATCAACCGCAGGATCACGCCACCGGGACGGCCGCCCATGAAGCGCTCCAGCCAGGAGCGGTGATCAACCAATTCATCGCGATCCTCGATCATGCCGCCAACCTCGCTTCTGTGCCGCCTCGTCACCATATAGGCTGTTTGCATCTTGCCCAAGACCTTGGCGTGTCTGTGACCGAACTCCTCCCGCAACTGCCCCCTGTGATCACCGATTGGTTCGCCAGCAAAGGATGGGCGCCGCGCGCCCATCAGCTGGCGGTGCTCGAGAGCTGGAATGCCAGTGCCTCGGCGCTGCTGATTGCGCCGACCGGAGCCGGCAAGACGCTGGCCGGTTTTCTCCCCACGCTTGCCGACCTGATTGCCGAGCCTCGCCCGGGCTTGCACACGCTCTATATTTCCCCGCTCAAGGCCCTCGCGGTGGACGTCGCTCGCAATCTTGAAACCCCGATTGCGGAAATGGGCCTGCCGATCAGGGTTGAGACCCGGACCGGCGACACGCCCGCGTCGCGCCGCGCCCGCCAGCGCACCAATCCGCCCCAAATCCTGCTCACCACCCCCGAACAGATCGCCTTGCTGCTCAGCCACCCTCAGGCCGAGCTGCTGTTCGGCTCGGTGCGCCGCATCGTGCTCGATGAACTCCATGCGCTGGTCACCTCCAAGCGCGGCGAATTGCTGTCGCTGGCCATTGCCCGGCTGGCGCGGATGGCGCCCGATATGCGCATCACCGCGCTCAGCGCCACGGTTGCGCGACCCGATCTATTGCGCGACTGGATCGCCCAGCCACTCCCAGAAGCGCCTACGCATCTGCTGACGGCTGGCGGTGGCGCCCCGCCCGAGCTGGCGATCCTTCAGACCGAAGAACGGCTGCCTTGGGCAGGGCACTCAGCGGCCTATGCCCATCGTGAACTCTACGAGACCATCAAACAGCACCGCACTACGCTCCTTTTCGTCAATACCCGCTCCCAGGCCGAGGCCTTATTCCAAGGCCTCTGGGCGCAGAACGAGGACCTGCTGCCCATCGCCCTCCACCACGGCTCGCTTTCGGTCGAGCAGCGCCGCAAGGTGGAAGCGGCTATGTCTGCAGGTGTCCTTAAGGCCGTGGTCTGCACCTCGACGCTTGATCTCGGCATCGACTGGGGCGATGTGGATCTCGTCGTGCAGGTTGGCGCGCCCAAAGGCTCGTCGCGCATGCTCCAGCGCATCGGCCGCGCCAATCACCGGCTCGATGACCCGTCCAAGGCTCTGCTGGTCCCCTCCAACCGCTTTGAAGTGCTGGAATGCGAAGCGGCGGTGGAAGCTGTCTCGGAGAACCATCAGGATAGTGAGGACCCGACCTCGGGCGCCTATGATGTTCTCGCCCAGCACATCCTGGGCATGGCCTGTGCCGAGCCCTTCCACCCCGATGAGCTCTTTGCCGAGATTTGTCGCGCTTGGCCTTATCGCGATCTGGCGCGCTCTCAGTTCGATCGCATTCTCGACTTTGTCGCCACCGGTGGCTATGCGCTGCGCGCCTATGAGCGCTATGCCCGGTTGAAGCTCATGCCCGACGGGCGCTGGCGCATCGCCCATCCCCAGGTCGCCCAGCAATATCGGCTCAATATCGGCACCATTGTTGAAGAGCCCATGGTCAAGGTGCGCCTCGTTCGGGGCCGCGGCTTTAAGCGCGGCGCCACAACTGGCCCAATCGGCTATGGTGGCCGCGTGCTGGGGGAAATGGAGGAATACTTTTTTGGCACCCTGCTGCTGGGAGACACCTTCATGTTCGGCGGTGAAATCGTCGCCTTCGAGGGCATGAAGGACAACGAGGCCTATGTGAGCCGGGCCCAGTCCACCGATCCCAAGATCCCCTCCTATATGGGCGGCCGCTTTCCCCTCTCTACCTACCTCGCCGATCGGGTGCGCCGCTTGCTCGATGATCCCCATGAATGGTCCAAGCTCCCCGATCAGGTCAGCGACTGGCTGCGCCTGCAGGAGGAAGTCTCGGTGCTGCCCCGCTCGGATAGTCTCTTGGTTGAAACCTTCGCGCGCGGCAGCCAGAACTTCATGGTCTGCTACCCCTTTGAAGGCCGGCTCGCCCACCAGACCTTGGGCATGCTGCTGACGCGCCGGCTGGAACGCGCCCGCGCGCGACCGCTTGGTTTCGTCGCCTCCGAATATGCGCTGGCGATCTGGGGTCTCGGTGATCTCTCCGCTCTGATCCGCACCGACCGGCTTTCGCTCGACGAACTCTTTGCCGAAGACATGCTGGGCGAAGACCTCGAGGATTGGCTCGATGAATCCGCTTTGATGAAGCGCACCTTCCGCAACTGCGCCATCATTGCCGGGCTGATCGAACGCCGCCATCCCGGCAAGGAGAAAACCGGGCGGCAGCTCACCATGTCCTCCGATCTCATCTATGACGTGCTTTACCAGCACGAGCCAGACCACATCCTGATCCAGGCCACCCGCCGCGATGCCGCCCGCGGCCTCCTTGATATCGAGCGCCTTGGCCAGATGCTGCGCCGCATCCGCCAGCACATCGTCCACAAGCCGCTCCATCGCGTTTCCCCGCTCGCCGTTCCAATTCTCCTCGATATCGGCCGTGAGCCGATTTATGGGGAAGGGCGCGAATCAGCTATGGCAGATGCCGCCGATGAGTTGATGCGCGAGGCCATGAGTGGCCCCGAAGGACAACAGCGCTCCGGCGAAGCGGTTTAATACGGACGGCCCGGAGAGTTGCGCTCCAAGGGCAAGGACAAGCTTTGAGCCAAGTCTTATCTACAGCCGAGATCACGGAGACCCCGGTCTTGCGCTTTGCCGGACACTTGTTTGAGCCGCTCCCTTCGGGCGCCCTGTATTGGCACGCCCAAGGGACGCTTTTGGTCGCTGACCTGCATCTGGAAAAACTCAGCTCCTATGCCCGCCATGGCCAGATGCTGCCGCCCTATGACACGGGGGTCACGCTCGCCAAGTTGGAACGGGACCTGCGCCGCACGGGCGCGACCCGCCTTATTGCCCTGGGCGACAGCTTCCACCGCGACGAAGGCTCGCGCACCCTCAACGACGGCGATCGTGCTCGGCTCGATGGCATGACCGACATGGCCGAATGGCTCTGGCTTTCCGGCAACCACGATCCCGCGCCCCACGCTCTGGGCGGGCGCTGCCTGCCCCATCTCGATCTGGCGGGCCTGCACCTGACGCACGAGCCACGTCGCGACCGGCCTGGCCTCATTGCGGGCCATCTGCATCCCGGCGCTCATCTCCATATGGCCGGTCGCACCACGCGTCGGCCCTGTTTCGTGCACGACAACCGGCTGCTGATCCTGCCGGCCTATGGCGCAGCCACGGGATCGCTCAATATCCTCTCGCCCGCCTTTGTCGGCCTCTTCCATTGGCCAGCGCTCGAAGTCACCATGCTGGGCAAGCACCGGCTTTATCCGGTCAGCCCCAGGCGCCTGGTGCGCGGCTAAGCTAGCGCCGGAAGATCACCCCACCCGCCCAGCCGGTGAACAGAGCCAGCACGACGCAGATCAGCCCGTAAGCCAGCGGGTATTGCTTGGAGGTGATCGCCAGAAACCGCTCGAACCCGATCTTGCGCACGGCAAAGCCCTCGGATTTGCGGGCGATCACCTCGCCATTCTGGAACACATAAGTGAGCGCCAGATAAGGGCCGGGCGGCGCATTGCTGGGGAGGGTCAGGCGCGCCGAATAAAAGTTCTCGGTGGGAAAGTTGATGGCGTTCTCATCCACCCCAAACAAGCCCTGCTCGGTCATCAGGCGCACCAATTCGCGCCCGAACACCGCTGTCTTCCACCAGCCGGCATCATTGGGCGTGAGCGTATAGGCTTCGGGTAGGATCTTTTCGGCCGTCAGCGTCGTCAGATTGGTGATGTCACGCAGCCGCCCGCTCGAAAGCACATGGAAGTAGCTGGGGAAGTTGGGAAACACCACCTGGTCGGTGTTGAGCCAGATCCCCAGATTATGCGTTTTCTGCCGCGCCACCCGGTTCTGGGTCGGCCCGACCACCACCACCACCACATGGAACGGCCCAGGCACCGTCAACTGGCTCGAGCCCACATCAGGCGCGATGGTGCCAAAAAACGTCATCCGCTCACCCGAAAAGCTTGAGGTGATATCCACCGTATCGCTGGAGAGCTGGGACACCAGCCGCGCGCCCTGCGCCGGCATGGCGAGAAGCAAAGCGGCGACGAGCCAGAGCACCAGTCGGATCATTGCAGTGACCCAATCACGGCCATGCTGAACGGATCGGCCGGAGTCAGCACCAACGACAAGCCAAATCGGATCGCCACCGCCAGCACCAAAAGCGCCAGCAGTCCCCGCAACTGCTCGCCGCGCAACTGCTTGCCGGCCGAAGCGCCGAACTGCGCCCCCACCACGCCCCCCACCATCAGGCAGAAGGCGAGGAGAATATCGACGCTCTGGCTCTGCACGGCATGCAGCACCGTCGTCACCGACATCATCGCCACCACCTGCAGCGAGGACGTCCCGATCACCACATTGCCCGGCACTCGCAGCAGATAAACCAGCGCCGGCACCATGATGAAGCCGCCGCCAATACCGAGTAGCGAGCCGACAAAGCCGATAAACAGCCCGATCACCAGCACCGGCAGCACGCTGATATAAAGGCGCGACTTCTTGAACCGCACGCGCCAGGGCAGGCCGTGCATCCAATTATGTTGGTTGGCCTGCCGCTCCCGCACCACCACGCCCGACCGCCGCCGCAGGATGGCGCGGCTAGATTCGATCAGCATCATGATCCCGATCGAGCCAAGCAGCACCAGAAAGCCCAGCGAGATCACGAGGTCCAGCTGCCCCGCCGCGCTCAAGAACGAGAACATCGCTACGCCCGCAAAGGCGCCGAGCACGCTCGACAAGATGAGATACATCGCCAGATGCAAATCGATCCCGCCCCGTCGATAATGACTGAGGGCTCCCGAGGTGGACGCGGCCACCACCTGGCCGGTTACCGAGGCCACGGCAACAGGCGCCGGCACGCCCGAAAAGATGAGGAGCGGGGTGAGGAGAAATCCGCCGCCCACGCCGAACATGCCCGACAGAAAGCCGACCGCCCCTCCGATCCCCACGAGAAAGAAGAGGTTCATGGAAAGTTCGGCGATCGGCAGATAAACCTGCAAGATCCAAATCCATCCAGGGCGGCCGCCCGCTGGCAGGCCTGCCAAAAAACGCGGCAGGGTCCCGGCAGTGTTTTGCACCCCCGGAACCCGCAATGCTTGATGGGCTTACGTGCCCATCCCGCTCGTGTCAAACGGCTCGGGTCAGGCCGGCTGGCTACCCAGCACCGCGAGCAGCCGCGGATTGATGGCGCCGCTTTCGCTCATGCCCGTGCCGCGCTCGAAGGCCTTGATGGCTTCGGCTGTCTTGGGGCCGGCCATCCCGTCGGGCGTGCCCACATCAAAGCCGAGTTTCGCCAGCGCCTGCTGCACCTTGGCCACAACATCGGTCTTGGTGATGGTTTCGCCCGCTTCGAAGTTGGCCAGCCAGGTCCCGATCGGAGCATAGTTCGCCGCCAGATCGATGGGCTGGGCCCGCCAAGCCGCAATCTCGTCACCCACGGTCTGGACGGCGTCGGCCGTCAAAGACTTGGCCACGTCATCGCGCGCTTTGGTCGCATCCGCATCGCCACTGCGCGCCGCCAGCGAGAACCACTTGAACGACTGCTCGAGATTCTGCTCGACGCCCAGGCCACGGGCATAAAGCATGCCGAGATTGAACTGGCTGTCGGTCATTCCGAGCATTGCCGCTTTTTCGAACCATTCGGCGGCTAGCTCGAACTGCTGCTCGCCCATTTGCCCGCCAGCATAAAGCGCCGCCAGATTGTGCATGGCCATGCGATTGCCGGCCTCTGCGCCGCGCTGATACCAGAGCTTGGCGACTTCGAGGTCCTTGTCGACGCCGTTGCCGGCCTCATAAAGATTGCCCAGCCGATACTGCGCCGGGCCAAAACCCTGCGCTGCCGAGCGCTCATACCAGATGGCAGCTTCGGCATAGTCCTGGGCAATTGCCTGGCCTTCGGTGTAGATCGCAGCCACTTCGAACTGGGCCTTGGCATCGCCATCGGCAGCCGCCTGGCGCAACTCGATCGGACCGATCGCCTCGGGTGGCAAGCCAAAGCTCTGCACCGGCGCGCTGGTATCGGGAGTGCTTCCCGTCACCAGCCCGGCCGGCTCGCCTGCGGCAGGATCAAGCGGCAGGTAAGCCATGGCTGCCGCAACGGCGTCTTCGGTCAGGGCCTCGGGCAGGGCGGCAGCGTCGCTCGACTTGCTGAAGCTGGTCGTGGCCGCGGGGTTGATGGAGCCCGTGGCGGTGTCGTCGATCATGTCGATCACGCGCGGACCGGTGGAAACGTCGATCCCGTCCTCTGCGGGCGCAGGCTCGCCCGTAGGTGGAACTGCAGGCTCGGCCACGGGCTCTTCCGGAGTGCTTTGCACCATGGCCGCGGCGGCAGGCGGCGCTGCCTCTTCCATGCGCTGCATCACCAGGTTGAGCGCCAGCATCGATACGGCTGCCAGTGTGGCGGCCAGTAGAATGGGGCGGCGATGACGCAGCAGGAAGCTTTGCCGCGCCGGCTCGGCTTCGGAACCGTCCGCATCAAGATCAAGCACGGGCTCTGGTGCGGGATCCGCTGCAAGGCGCGTCTTGCGCTCCTTCTTGGGCTTTTCGCGCTTGATTGGATTTTCGGCTACCGCAACCTCATCGGGTGCAGCTTTGGTGTCGGGCGCAAGTGCTGTCTCATCGGTAGCAGCGGGCCGGACGCGGGCAAGTGCCCGGCCAATCAGCGAGCCGCCAGCAGCAATGCCGGTGGGCTGTTCCACCTTGGCCCGCTGGGCGCGGCGAGCGGCCGCCACAAACGTGCTGGTGCTGCTCTGGCTGGGGGTCGCCTGCACCGACGGGGCTGCCGGTTGGGGCGCCGGGGGCGCTTCAAACGGATCCACCGTGTCGCTGCCAAAGCTTGACTGGGGCCGCGGTGGCGGCTCCACCGTGCTTGGGTCAAAGCTGGGGCGTGCATCAGCCATTGCCGCCGTGGCGCCAGGCTGGGGCGGGCGGCCGACTGGCCGGGTGATCGGTCCGAAATCCTTGAAGCCCGGATCAAGCAGTGGCGCTTCATCGGCGGGATTGGCCGGCATGGAGTCGCCCTTGGATTGGGCAAGTGCGGTCAGCATGGCTTCGAGCCCCGCCATTTCCGCGGCAGCCTTGGTGGGCTTGCTGGCTTCCCGCGCCGGAGTGGCCGTGGCGTCGATCTGGGCGGCTTCCCGCTCCCGCAAGGTGGCTTCAAGCCGCGCCAAGCGTTCGGCCGTGTCCTTGCCGGCGGTGTTGAACAAGGCCGTCATGCGCCCTTCAAGGGCCGAAAGATTCTCCTCGCTCAAGCCTGGGCCGGCTGTGGGAGCAACGCCGGCCACAGCCTGCGAGGTCTTTTCTGCCACCAGATTGGCGAGGGCCTCGATATCGGGTTCGCGTCCTGCCCGCTTGATCAGACCCCCGATACGGTCCTCAATGCTCTTGAGGCTTTCAGGGCCAAACATGGCCACTGGTGCCGGAGCCTTGCGGGTCACCGCATCGCTGGTGCGCTCAGCAACCAGGTTCGCCAGCGCCTCCAGATCGGGCGCATCGGCTTCCTTGGCCGAGTAAAGGCTCGCCAGGCTATTAAGCTGGGCGCCGGTCTCGTCCATGCGCTCCATCAACAGCTTGAGCTGGTTCTCGACCTGCGAATTGTCCGGTACCGGGGCGGGGTTGGCAGCAAGGTCGGTCAGCACTTCGAGCTGGCTCTCGATGCGTGTAAAGCGCGGCTCCATGCCGGCAATCACCGCCTGGCGCAGCGTCGAGATATCATCCTTGAGCCCATCGATATCGTCGTTGCGCGCATCAAACGCCCCAATCCGGGCCGCAAGGGCATCAACCTTGGCGACGAGCTTGCCGGGCTGAGCTTCCCGCTCCTTGATTGCCTTGGTGAAGGCGGCCATTTCGGCGGTCAGCCGTTCAAAGTCGCCCGATCCCAGCGCCACGTTCTTTTCGATCGCGTCGATGCGGTCATAAACATTGCGGACGCTGTTTTCGATCGCGTCCATCGTGGGCGCCAGCGCTTCCACGCCGGCGGGCCGGGGTTGCTGCGCGCGTCGATCCTCGCGCACAATTTCCCGCTCCATCTGCTCGGCCTGCAACTGGGCAAGCTTGCCCACCGTAGCCGACACATCGTCGAGCCTGGTGTTGATGGCGGAAAGATCAACCTGGGGCGCTTCCCCGATCAGGCGCGCCAGGCTCCCGATCTGGGCTTCGAGCCGCTTGACCTGCCCGGTTTCGCCGACGGCGCCAGCCAGCAGTTCCACTACATGGGTGAGTTGTTCGACCTGGCTGGCAACTTCGCGCACATTGCCATGGCCGTCGCGCTGCGCTTTGAGTTCGCCTTCCAGTCGCGCCAGCCGGTTTGATAGACCGCCCACCAGCCCGCTCAGTTCGCGGAATTCAGGCATGTCATTGGCTTGTCGGCGCAGGGCTGCTGCGGGCGCCGACATCTGCCGGCCGCGAATCTCGGCGATAGCCAGCGTCAGCGCATCGGTAGCCTCGGCGGCCTGGTCGTCCTCACGATCGGTGAAGCGATCAACGGCCCGCTTGACGGTCTTGAGCGCCTCGCTGCGGCGGATCGCCGGCTGAGGTACTTCCACTTGGCCACGCAGGCTCCGTACGCGTTCGGCCAATCCGTCGAGGGCGGGATCGGCCTGCTCTGCTTGCACATAGCGGCCTTCCACCTGATCGAGCAGGGCCACCAGTTCTCCGCGCAGCGCCTGCCACTCGCCCGGTTTGGATGGCGATGCTGTCTCGGCCGGTACGGATTTGGAAGAGGCGCGGGCCATTGGTGTCCCCTGATGGGTGTCGGCGGAGCCCTCGCGATGCAACACGAAGGTAGGGACCCTCATTTGCCGAAAACATGGTAAACATCCCGTTAAGCATTGTTGCATTTTGCCGATGCTGGCGAGCTCTGGTGCGGCTAAGTGCCGGTGAGTGCTTGCCGGCAAGCTCCAGGAGGACCACCATTCATGACGCGCCGCCGCATCATCATTGTTGATGACCACCCGCTTTTTCGCGCCGCATTGCGACAGACGCTGTCCGGGGGAGATGCCACGGTCAGCGTCGAGGAAGCGGGTGACCTTGCCAGCCTCAGCGCCGCGCTCGATGCCGATCGGGATTGCGACCTCGTGCTTCTTGACCTCAACATGCCCGGTGTTCGCGGTTTTTCCGGCCTGCTGCTGTTGCGGGCGCAATATCCCGAGATTCCCGTGATGATCATTTCCGCCGTGGAAGACGCGGTGGTCGTGCGCCGCGCCTTTGAGCTGGGGGCCGCGGGCTATCTGCACAAGTCGGTGGGCCCCACGGAAATCCGCCGCGCCATCGAAACCGTCTTGTCGGGCGAAGTGTTCGTGCCGGAAGGGGTAAGCCTTGGAGTGGAGGACGCCAACTCCGCCCTGATGCGGCGCCTCGCGACCCTCACACCCCAGCAGGTGCGCGTGTTGATGATGCTCAGCGACGGGCTGATGAACAAGCAGATCGCCTATGAACTCTCCATTTCCGAAGCCACGGTGAAGGCCCATGTTTCGGCCATCCTGCAAAAGCTGGACGTGGACAGCCGCACCCAGGCGGTGATCGCCGCGTCGCGGATCGAGGACGGCCAGTTCGAAGCCTTGTTCGCCACTGGCGCAGAAAAGGCCTAAGCAGCGCTCAGCCGGTGCGTTTGACGGGCCGGCCGGTCTGGCTGGCGAGTCCCGTGATCGCCGCGCGCAAGGCCGCGGGCTTGACCGGCTTGGTAACGACGGCCACGCCGCGCTCCTCGGCCAGCGTGCGCACTGCCGGGCTCCGGTCGGCAGTTACCAGCGCCGCCGGCAGGTGCCCGCCCAGATTGTGGCGCAGCCACTCGATGGCATCGAGCCCCGAAGTCTGGTCCAGATGGTAATCCATCAGCACCAGGTCGGGATACCACCCTTCCAGCAGCCGCTCCCGGTCGATCTGCTTGAGCGACAAGGCCGAGCGCACATCGCAGCCCCAATGGGTGAGCAGGCCCTCCATCGCCTCAAGGATCGAGCGCTCGTTGTCGACGCATAGCACTTTGAGGTTGAGCACGCCAAAGGCGGGTTCCGCCGGCGCCAGGTCATTGCCCTTGGCCGGCGTCACTGCCCTTGCGGTGGGCAAAAACAGCGAAAAGCGCGAGCCGCGCCCGATCTGGCTATCCAGCTCCAGCGTCAAGCCCATGGCCGCCACCAGCCTCTGCACGATTGATAATCCCAGCCCCAACCCCTGCGCCATGCGCGCGCCGCGTTCCAGCCGCGAGAACTCGGCAAACACCAGCCGGTGCTGATCCCGGGCAAAGCCGATCCCGGTATCCACCACATCGAGCCGCATTCTTTGCCCCCGCCGCCGCAACCCCACCAGCACCTTGCCGCCCGGCGGGGTATATTTGATCGCGTTGGAAACGAGGTTCTGCACAATGCGCCCCACCAGCGTGCGATCCACCAGCACCGCGCTCTTGGTGGGCAGGATACGCAGCGAAATCGAGCGCTCCCGCGCCATCGGCCCGAACTCGACCTCGAGCCGCTTGAGCAGATCATTGCCGTTCACCGGCATGGGCGCTGGCCGCAGCACGCCGCTATCGATCCGTGAAATATCGAGCAGCGCCCCCATGATGTCTTCCACCGCCGTCAGCGATGCCTCGATCGAGTTGGCGAGATCGGCCAGCCCGGTCAGCTTGGCGCGCTCCATCAGCGTGGCGGTATAAAGCCGCGCCGCATTGAGCGGCTGCAACAGATCGTGGCTCGCGGCGGCCAGGAACCGCGTCTTGTCGTGATTGGCCGCATCCGCTTTGGCGCGGGCAATTTCGAGTTCGGCATTGACCCGCGTCAGCGCCGCCGTGCGCTCCTCCACCCGGGCTTCCAGCGACTGGTTCATGCGCTCGAGCGAACCTTCGGTGTCCTCGCGCGCCGTCACATCGGCCACGCTGATCACGAGACCCCCATCGGGCAGGCGGCTCGACTGGAACTCCAGCATCTGCCCGCCGATCCCGGTGCGCTGGCTCACCGTCGTGGGTGCTGCCGTCAATGCATTGATGCGCTCGATGGCGAGGCGCGCGGCGTCCCCCGGCCCGAAATCCCCCCGATCACCCTGCCAGATCGCGAGGTCGAACAATGGCGTGCCCGGTCGCATCAACTCCTCGGGCAGCATCAAAAGCGTGCTGTAGCGCTGGTTGGAAAACACCAGCCGCAACGCATTGTTGAACACCGCAATGCCCTGGGGCACGAAATCCAGCGCCTGTCTGAGGCTCGCTTCAGCGGTGAAAAGGCTCGATTGCATCTGAAAATCCTGGTGACCGGCCGGACTATCGACCTCCGCGGTCTGCCTCGCAAGCTCAACTCTTGGCCCATTGCTTTGCCCGGCTGCTTGGAGGATGAATGATGCGCTCGATCAGCCAAGAGGATACTCAAATGCTCAAGGAATTTCGCGACTTCGCCATGCGGGGTAATATGATCGATCTCGCCGTCGGTGTGATCATCGGCGCCGCTTTCGGGGCTATTGTCTCGTCTATAGTTGACGATATCTTTATGCCGATCATCGGATTGTTGATCGGCGGCATCGATTTCTCCAATTTGTTTATTGTTCTTTCCAATCCCGACGGCGTTCCTGTTCCCTCAATTGAAGCTGCCCGCGCCGCTGGAGTTGCAACCCTCAATATCGGCCTCTTCATCAATGCCGTGGTCAAGTTCCTCATCATCGCTTTCGCGCTGTTTCTCGTGGTCAAGGTGATCAACCGCCTCAAGCGGGAGGAGGCTACCGACCCCGGCCCGGCCGAGCCGACCCGGCAAGAAGTTCTGCTCACCGAAATCCGAGACGAGCTGCGGCAAAGCCCGGTCCAGCCGACGGAAAAATAGGAATAAAAACCATTGACTTGACCTAATCTAGGCCGATATACCTATATTGGCCTAGGTAGTTCCTCCTACGTGTTCCCCTTATCGGACTGCATCTACACTTAGTTCAAATTACCCGGGTGATGACCGAGCAGCATCTTCAGTCAAGGCCAAAGTTCAGGCTAAGATTAAGTCGCCCTCAGGTCGGAGAGCATCGATCGTGCGACGCAGCCTATCAAGGACGAGGCAGGATGAGCGAACACCCTTATTACCATTCCTTTTTGAACCGTGACCGACTGATCCATATTGTTGATGCCGACCCGGCCGTGTGCGAAGCACTAAGCGTGCTGTTCCGGCTGGAAGGTTTTCAAACAACTTTCTCGCTGGACGCCACCCATTTCGCCGCCGCCATGGAGCGTCGGCGTCCTGATGCCGTGGTGCTCAATTTCGAACTCGGCGACCAAAGCGGCCTGGGCCTGCTGCAGCGCATCAAGGCGGCACGCCACAGCACGCCGGTGTTCATGCTCGCCCAAACCTCGCAGGTCGATGCCATTGTCACGGCAATGAAGCTTGGCGCCTCCGATGTGGTCACCAAGCCCATCAACAGCGATTATCTGCTTAGTGCCGTGCGGGCGGCCATGCGCCACGAAGCTCATCTTGGCGGCGGCCAGCAGTCGGGCCGCCCGGTGGAAGTGCGCGGCTTTTCCCAGCTGACGCCGCGCGAGCGCGAAGTGCTGCAGCTGATTTCCAATGGCCGCTCCAACAAGGAAGCCGGCCGCCAGCTCGGAATTTCGCCGCGCACCATCGAAGTGCATCGCGCTCGCGTGATGGAGAAGCTGGGCGCTCGCAACACGGCCGACCTCATGCGCATCGTGCTCACGAGCTAAGCTAGCAATTTTGCTTAAGGCGGCCCTTAAGGCGGAGCGTGACGTCCCGCTCCATGGCCGGGGCGTGGAGCGGACCACAATCCGCCTCGTGGGACATCCTATCCCCCGCCGGGCAATGGTGAGCGAACCCACCACGATGAGGGTTTTTGACGCCCCGGGGCGAACTTATTCGGCTGCGGGATCATAGCTTTGGGGTGGCTGAGCGGTGTCCGAAAGCTGCGCCAGGTCTACGCCGACCTCGCTTAAGGCTGCCTCAGCTTCCTTGCGCTCTTTCGCACTCAATTCGGGCTCGCGCGCCAGGATCCAGCCGGTATTGCCCTCTGGCGAATAAACCGCCGCCCAGGGATATTGCCCGCCGTCTTCCTCGCCAACTGCCGCCACGACATAGTTGACGCCTGGAGCGCCGCTATCTTCGCCAAACTCCACCGAGAACGTGTTGAAGTTGCCATTGACCACTTCAGCCGTACCAACCACGCCCTGCTCATCGCCTGAAGCACGATCCCAGCGGTTGATTACCTCGACGCTGGTTTCATCAAGCAGACTATAGGTGGCCGTCACCCCGCCCTCGCAGTCCTCCTGGTAGGGCGTGGGCGTGCGCGCAATCTCGTACCAAAGGCCGGTATAAGACTGCGGGTTGATTTCCAGCGCTGTTGTGGTGCCAGCTTCCTGGGCCGAGGCAGGAGCCGCTGCGATCAATGCTGCAACAAGGGCGATGGGCAAACGCATCTCGTTCTCCATTTCTGCTGTTGCGGGGTCAACAGCAATGGAGAGCCGGGGTTCCGGTCCTGGCTCATTCGTGAGCCAGGCTGCGGCCCCAGCCTTGTGGGCGCTCCCAATGGCGACGCAGGAGCGCCCGCAACGATGCGGACGCCCTTGGTCGTGAGCCGCTAGGGCGCGTTGGCCAAGCGATTGGCCGCGACGACATCCCCATGGCTCGGGTTTGGGCCTAGCTTGGCAAACTGCTCTGCCAGCCGGTCGCGCTTGGCCGTTGCGGCACCCTTTTTGGCGGCCGCCAATGCGCGGATGGTCTCTTCTGCATTCCAGTCACAGCAATACGCAGGAGTGGACGGCTGCTGCCGCCAGCTATCGTCAAGCGAGCCGGCATCGACCGGATCAAAGCCCACTTCGTTCACAATGGCCATGGCGATGCGCTTTTGAGCATCGTCGTCGCCGGCCACAGCTATCGCGAGCCGATCGGGTGCCCCCGGCGGCCGACCCAAATTTTTCAGGGAATAGGCGAGGATGTTGTTGAACGCCTTGATCACCGGCCGCCCGAGCTGCTGGGCCACCCAAACGCTTTCGGTCATGCCTTGGTCGATCTCGGGAATACGAGGATCGCGCATATCCGGGTAATAATTGCCGGTGTCGATCACCGGCACGGCGGCAGGCACGCTCGCGATCACCTCGGCCAGCTTGGTCACGGCCGGGAAGGGGACCGAGAGGATCACGACATCCGCGTCCGCCACGGCGCCGGCCGCGTCAGTGGGAACTGCGCCAATCTCGTCGGCAAACGATCTTACGGCGTCCGCGCCCTTGGAGTTGGCGACCCGCACCTGATGTCCATTGCTGGCAAGCTTTCGCGCCAGTGTGCTGCCGATATGACCAATGCCGATAATACCGATTTTCATGATGGGTGCTCCAGCTCGAGGCTCCCTCACTTGGGGAGCGCTGCCGGCTGTCACAAGGACCCGCTTGTAGTCGGCTTTAAACAACAATGCCCCGGCGCGATGGCCGGGGCACGTTATCAAAGATTGCCTGGATAGGCCTGAACGCCTTAGCCGCCGCTGGTCGGCAGTGTCAGATTGCCCGAGGTCAGCTTGCTCGCCGTGATGGCGGCATCGGCCGGCTCGCGCGGCAGCTCGAGGCTCGTCCAGACGCTGACCAGCGCATGGCGCAGTGCAAAGATCATCTCGTCGGTATGGAGCGGGGTGGGGGTGATCCGCAGCCGCTCGGTGCCTTTGGGAACGGTAGGGTAGTTGATGGGCTGGATATAGATATTATGTTTGTCGAGCAGCATGTCGCTGGCCGCCTTGCACTGGCGTGCATCGCCCACCATCACCGGCACGATATGGGTTTCGGTTTCCATCACCGGCAGGCCCGCATCGCTGAGCATTGCCTTGAGCAGCCGCGCCTGGCGCTGCTGCATGGCGCGCTCGGTCTGGGATGCCTTGAGGTGCTCGATGGATGCCCGCGCTGCGGCGCAAAGGGCCGGGGGCAGGGCGGTGGTGAAGATGAATTCGGGTGCATAGGAGCGCACCGCATCGATGATCGACTTGTTGGCGGCGATATAGCCGCCCATCACGCCAAAGCCCTTGGCCAGCGTGCCCTCGATGATGTCGATCCGATCCATCAGCCCGTCGCGCTCGGCGATGCCGCCGCCGCGCGCGCCATACATGCCCACGGCATGCACTTCGTCGATATAGGTCAGCGCGCCGAATTCCTCGGCCAGATCGCAGATCGCCTCGATAGGCGCGATGTCGCCATCCATTGAATAAACCGACTCAAAGCAAATGAGCTTGGGGCGCTTGCGGTCGGTCGCCGCCAGCAATTCGCGCAGGTGCGCCACATCATTGTGCCGGAAGATGTGCTTTTGCATCCCCGACTGGCGCACGCCCTGGATCATCGAGGCATGGTTGAGCTGGTCCGAAAAAATCACGCAGTCCGGCAAGAGGCGCGCAATGGTCGAGATCGCTGCTTCGTTGGACACAAAGCCCGAGGTAAAGACCAGCGCGCCTTCCTTGCGGTGCAGGTCGGCGAGCGAACGCTCAAGCTCGACCAGCGGCCGGTTGGTGCCCGAAATATTGCGCGTGCCGCCGGCGCCGACCCCGAGCCGACCCGCAGTTTCCTGCATGGCGCCGATCACGGCCTCATGCTGGCCCATGCCCAGATAGTCATTGGAGCACCAGATGGTGATTTCACGCGCATTGTCGGCTTCATCGCGGAAGATCGCCTTGGGAAAGCGTCCGGCAATCCGCTCCAGATCGGCAAACACTCGGTAGCGCTTTTCCGCTCGCAACGAGTCCACCGCATCTTCGAAGATTCCGCGATAGTCCATCCCACTGTCCTTCTGCATTGATGCCGGCAGGCCGATCCGCTGCTGCCCGATAGATTTAGGAGCACGCCGCGACCATGGGTATGAGCCAATTCGACGCGCACCCGACCGCTAACTCGTTCCAACGCCACGAGTCCGGGTGCCAAGATAAGACCTATTCTAAACTAAGCGCGGTCCATCTGCCAATGCGCCAGCGCACTTTGCTTGACCAAATATGAGCTTGGTCCCCCAATAATCCCGACAACTTATCGGGGGTTAACTGCGCAACAGCAGTGCAGTTGAAGCCTGCCTTGCGAGCGTTTACAACAACAGCAACAGCGCCCGAACGGGTATTGGGGGAACAGGGGTGAGCGACTTTCCAGAAACGAGCGCCGCTGGCAAAGGCCCGGCAATGCTCGATTGGGCAGCGGCAGCGGTGCGCAAGGATCCGCAGGCGCTGTTCACCAATTTCCAGTGGTTCTTATACAACTCCAAGAACACTGTTTATTTCACCGCCTACTCGAAAACGGCCTTCACCAAGGAAAGCCTGGCCAACTTTGTTGCCGAAATGGTGTCTCTGGCACCCCAGCTGACCCATGGCTTCAAGGGTGCCTTGCCCGGACAGCCTTTTCCCCAGCACCTGTTGGACGCCATTACTTCGGTGATCGAGGTCGACAGCTTCGAGGGTTATCCCGATAAATGGCTGGGCAAGGGGCTCGATATTTTCGAGCGGCAGGACCTGCCGCTGTTTCGCGTTTATGCTGCCACGTTGCGCGGGGGCCCTGATGGGCAGGGCCATGCTTCCATGGTCCTGGTGCGATCGAGCCATGCGCTGCTGGAGGGACATGATTCGTCCCTGTTGACGCGTTCCCAATCCATTGCCCGAACCCCCGAAGCGGCCAAGCCCAAGCAGAAGCTGCCCTTCAAGCGCCGGATGGGTCTGGCCGTGGGTTCGGTGATGGGTGCCACGCTGCAGCTTTATTACGCCAACAAGAGCGATGTGCCGGTCAAGAACATCCAGTTCCGCTCGCTGGCTATCACCCGTAGCCGCATCCGCGCCCTTGCCAACCGCATCGGCGTACGCCAGCGCGCGCTGATGTTCGGGCTGATCACCCAGGCCCTCAATGTCGCCGAAAAGGGTCCCGAGGCCAAGGTCATCACCGCCGCCTATACCATGCTGGACAACTCCGAACGCAGCGAGGTCGATGACGACCAGTTCCGCGTCCGCGCCCTCATGGCCGGCTTTGCCGTAAAACCTGATTTCATCGACTATGTCCGTGGGATCGATGCGACCCTGAGTGAAATCGAAGCGCGCGATACAACGACCTACCAATTTATCCTGATGGGCATGTTCGCGTTGCATCGGCGCATTTCTCGCCTGCTGCCCTTTCTTTATGGCGACAAGTTCTTTCGCTTCAGCCGCACCACCGACGTGGTGCTGACCTTGGTGCCGCCGCACCGCATGTATGGCAACATGACTCGTGATCTGGTGGAGCCCGTTTATGTCGGCTCGTTCCACCCGAGCGCCAATCTCTGCACCTTTGTGCCCAATCGCCAATATATCACGCTGAACTTCGCCATGGAGCAGCGCTATATCGACCGGGTTGATGATATCGTGACGCTTCTCGAGACCACCGAGGTCCGCTCAATTCACCCGGCCCCAATTCCTGCAGAAAGCCATACCAGCCTTGACTGAATATAGCCGTTATCCAAGCCTAGACGGCACTCCCGTCGTGATCTCTGGCGGTGCCTCGGGCATCGGCGAATGCCTCGTGCGCAGTTTTGCCGCCCAAGGCGCCAAAGTCGGCTTTGTCGACATTGCACAAACCGCCGGCGACAGCCTTGCTGCCGAACTCGTGGCCGCCGGCCATCAGGTGCGCTTCACCCCTTGCGACGTCACCAATACCGACGCCTACCAGGCCGCGATCGCCGGCTTTGCCGAAGCCCATGGGGATGCCCTGGTGCTGGTCAACAATGCCGCCCATGATCAGCGACACAACTGGAGCGAAGTGACCCCGCAATACTGGGACGATCGCATGGGGGTAAATCTCAAGCACAGCTTCTTTGCCATCCAGGCCGTCGCCCCCGGCATGCAGGCGGCCGGTCGCGGCTCGATCATAAACACCGGCTCGATCAGCTGGATGATCATGTCACCCAGCATCCCTGTTTATGAGACCGCCAAGGCCGCCACCCATGGCCTTACCCGCGCCATGGCGCGCGAACTGGGCAAGTCCGGCATCCGCGTCAATACCGTTGTGCCCGGCTGGGTAATGACCGAGCGCCAGCTCACCCACTGGATCGACCCGGCGGCCGAACAACTGATCGATGCCAGCCAGGCCCTTGCCGGCCGGGTGTATCCCGAAGACATCGCTCGCATGGTTTTGTTTCTCGCCAGCGAGGACAGCGCCATGATCTCGGCGCAACAATTCCTGGTCGATGGCGGCTGGGCCAACACCTGACAGCTTTCGTTCATTACCCGTTCACCATGATGACATAATCAGGGCGCACCGACGGCCAAATCCATCAGGGGTGACTCGATGAAGTCCAAGCTACTCGTTGCCGGCCTTGCCGCCCTGGCGCTCAGCGCCTGCTCCAGCATCAATCCATATACTGGCGAATCCCAGCTCTCCAACACCGCCGGCGGCGCCCTTCTCGGCACGGGCGGTGGCGCCATCACCGGCGCCCTTGTCGGCGCTGCCGTGGGCGGCGACCCGCGCGTGGGCGCCCTGATCGGCGCCGGCGTGGGCGGTCTCGCCGGCGCTGCCATTGGCGATTACATGGACGACCAGGAAGCCGAACTGCGCGCTCAGCTGCAGGGCACCGGGGTTTCCGTGACCCGCGTTGGCCAGCAGATCATCCTCAACATGCCTTCCAACATCACCTTCGCCACCGACCAGGCGAGCGTGCAGCCCCAGTTCAACCAGACCCTGGTTTCTGTCGCGCTGGTGCTCAAGAAGTTCGACCAGACCATCGTCGACGTCTATGGCCACACGGACTCGCAGGGTGACGACAACTACAATCTAAGCCTGTCGCAGCGCCGTGCCGTAGCGGTTGCCACCATCCTGGCCAATCAGGGCATCGACCAGCGGCGCTTCTTCATTGAAGGCAAGGGAGAAACCAGCCCGATCGCCTCCAACGCCACCGAATCCGGCCGCGCCCAGAACCGTCGCGTAGAGATCCAGATTTCCCCGATCAACCGCTGATCTGATAGGGCGGCGAGCGCGGCCAGCCGCGCTTGCCCCCATTCTATGGCGTTGGCGCCACGGGTTCCACCACCGGCTCGGACACTGGCGAGCCCGGCTGCACGTCGGTTCCAGGCGCCCCATTGAACAACTGCATCAGCAGCAGCATCGCAATCACCACGGCAAGCCCGATCAGCCCATAAAGCCACCAATTAGTGGGCCCAGTAGCGCCGACGCTCGCTTCGTCCCCCGCCGCGACTTTCAGCGCCGAGTCCTCCGGCACCACGATGGGCGAGCCATTCTCATCAATTAGCGTGTCCACTTCTGCCACGGTGCGCGTCGGCTTGTTGGGAACAGTCGCCATAGCTTTTCTCCCTTGATCCCGGGCGAGTTCGCCCTTGTCTGCAAGAAGCAATGCGGGGAAGCGGCGGCGGTTCCTCCATCCTTGCCCCTCGGAACGGGGCGATGCAGGAGACGTTGTACCTGCCAGCGGCAACAAGGGAGCAGGGTAATGGCTTATGAACAAGCTTCCGGGCAGGACGTCTATGTCAAGGAAACGCACGACCTGATCGGTTCAGACAAGGTCGAGGGCACCAAGGTGTTCGACCGATCCGGCGAGCATATTGGCTCGATCGAGCGGCTCATGCTTGAAAAGCGCAGCGGCAAGGTCAGCTATGCCGTGCTCAAATTCGGCGGCTTCCTCGGGATCGGCGACGAGCACTACCCACTGCCCTGGTCCAAGCTTGACTATGATGAAGCGCTGGGTGGCTATCGCGTGGATATCACGCGCGAGCAGCTCGAAGGGGCGCCCCGCTACGACCGCGACGATGACGCTTATTGGAGCGCCGACAACGGCTTGCGGCTTTACGAATATTACGCGGTGCCGCCCTACTGGATCTAAAAACGGCGGCCGGCATTCAATCGCCGGCGTCAAGCCTCAAGCCGCCTTTTTTGCCCGCGGCTTGGCCGTGCCCGTCTTTTTTACCGCTGGTGACTTGGATTTCGGTGCGGACATGGCTGCTCCCGCCAATTCCTCGGCTGCGGCAAACCAGAACCGCTGGTCCTGACCCTCTGGGCGGCCAGCCGCTTCCCAAAGTGCGTAAGCGCGGTCCTTGATCTGAGTGTGCATAGTTTGCTCCTTGCAAGATGCTGTCCGGGCAGACTGGCTAAGCAGGGTTAAAGCAAGGTGAACGCCACGCTCGTGCTCGAGGCGCGCTCCGTCTCCAGCAGGCAGTAGTTGCCCCGGCTTGACCCTCTCCCACGCCGCGCATCTCAATGTGCCGGGCCGTCCCGTGGCTCAGCAAGAGGTCGGCTCGGATCCATGTTCAAAAGCTGGTGGGTGCAAGGTGCAAGGGGAGGGGGCGGCAAAGCGGCCGTGGCCCGGCTACAGCCACTCCGTCACCTTTTGCCTTATCTCCTGCGCTACCGGGTTCGGCTTTGCTTGACGCTCACGTTCTTGGTGTTATCGACGTCGGCGTCCTTGTTCATCCCCCTGTTTTTCGGGCGTATGATCGACACCGGCTTTGTGGCAAGGGACCTAGGTACGGTGGGCCACCATGCCTGGATCATCGGACTATTCGGGGCTGCCGCCGCCCTTGCCAATGGCATTCGCTTTTATCACATAGCCTATATCGGCGAGCGCATCGTCGCCGATATCCGTTTGTCCGTGTTCGCCCACCTCCTGAGCCTCGATCCCGCCTTCTTCGATCGCCACCGCGTGGGTGATCTCGCATCTCGCCTTAATGGCGATGTGTCGACCATCAAGGCCGCAATCACCGCCACAGCGTCAACCGCGCTGCGGGCTCTGGTCACCATGGCCGGGGCGTTCCTGTTCATGCTGACAACCAATGTGTTCCTCACAGTCGCAGTGGTCCTGGCGGCGCCGTTAATCATGCTGCCGCTGCTGCTCATGGCGCGCCGCTTGCGCAGCATGTCTCGGCGCAGCCAGGACGCGCTAGCTGATCTTGCGGCCCGCTCCACCGAAGTGCTGAGTGCCACGCGCACGGTGAAATCCTTTACCCGCGAGCGTCAGGAGGTTGGCCGTTATCAGGCAATCGGGGAGGGCAGTTTTCGCTCCGAAATCGGACGGCTCAAGTCGCGCGCGCTGATGATGTCGCTGCTGATGCTGCTGTCGAGTACCGCGATGATCTTCGTGATCTGGTGGGGCGCCCAGGCGGTCTTCCATGGGCTGGCCAGCACAGGAGAACTGACTCAATTCCTGCTTTATGCCTGGATGGGGGCAGGGGCGCTCGCCACCCTATCGGAGGTGGCCGGGTCGCTCCATGTGGTCGCCGGTTCAACCGAGCGCGTTGTGGAAATCCTGAGCACCCCCGCAACAATCGCCACCCCCGCAGCGCCCGAGGCCTTGCCCGCAGAAGGCACGGGGGTCATCGCGTTCCGCAACGTCACTTTTCGCTTCCAGCGAGACGATCCGGAACCTGTGCTTGACCGCCTGAGCTTTGAGGCCAAGAGCGGCCAAACCATCGCCCTGGTGGGATCCTCCGGGGCGGGCAAGTCCACCATCTTTTCGCTCCTGCAGCGATTTTATGACGTCGAGATCGGCGCGATCCTCGTCGACGGCGTGGATGTGCGGCATGCGGACCTGCATCAACTGCGCCGCCGCATCGCGGTGGTGGAGCAAGAGCCCACGATCTTCTCCGGCACCGTCGAGGACAACATCCGCTTCGGCGACACGCAAGCCAGCCGGGATGCGGTGGTTGCTGCTTGCGAGATGGCGCTGGCGCACGAATTCATCGCCGCGATGCCGCTGGGCTATGACACCCCAGTTGGCGAGCGGGGCGTGACCTTATCAGGCGGGCAGCGCCAGCGCCTGGCCATCGCCCGCGCCGTGCTGAAAAACGCGCCGATCCTGCTGCTCGACGAAGCCACCAGCGCCCTCGACTCCAACAGTGAGCGGCTGGTGCAGACGGCCATTTCCCGGCTGCGCAGTGGGCGCACCACCCTGGTGATTGCTCACCGCCTCGCCACTATCCGCACAGCCGATACCATCCTGGTGATCAGCCGGGGCCGGATCGTCGACCAGGGCTCGCATGACGAACTGATGGGCCGCGATGGGCCATATGCCGACCTCGCCCGCCTGCAGTTCAGTTTGGCAGTTGCCTGAACCGCAGCCCTTCGGCGTGAGCCTCGCCTAAGTAGTCTTCACAATTCTGCCGTCAAAGACCGCGTTCATCATTGGCGTTACAACAGTCCTGCTGAAGGTTGCAGATGCAGGAGCCGGCCATATTGAAGGACACCCAATCCAGCAGCCATTGGTCTGCCGGCTCCGCCCGCCACCGCAATCTCGAACTGGTCAATACCGTGCGGCGCCCTGAGCTCGACGATGAGCTCTCATCCGATATTCGCTTCATCGATATTGGCAAGATCTTGATGGCGCTCCGCCGTCAAATGCCGGTTGTGCTCGCCGCAGCACTGCTTGGCGCCTGCTTTGGCGTTGGTTACCTCATGCTCGCGCCGCGCAGCTATGTTTCGGTCAGCCAGATCATGATCGACCCCCGGGTGGGCGCCGTGATCAATGACGAAGAGAGCACATCCTCGCTGGCGGGTGGCGAGACTGACATCCTCAATCAACTTGAGGTCCTGCGATCCACCAGGCTTGCGGGCGAAGTCGCGCGTGGCGAAAACCTCGGTTCGGACCAGACCTTCCTCAACCCGCCGCCTTCATTTACCGGCCGCGTGCGCGGCATGATCGGCGATCTCGTCGGAATGCTGCTGAACCGGCCGCCAGTGGAGCCGGAGCGCCTGACTGAACTCCCCGACGACATGGTTGCCGGGCTGCTGCGCCGTAACGTTCTCGTGGAGCGGGTCGGCCGCAGCTATGTGATCAGCCTGGGCTATCGCTCGCCAGACCCGGAGCTTGCCCATCGGATTGCCTCTGCTTATGCGGACGCTTTCGTGCAGGACCAGCTCAACACCAATCTCGATGCATCACGGACCGCGGCGGACTGGCTGCAGCAACGCTTGACCGAGCTGAGCGTCAGCCAGCAAGAAGCCAGCCGTGCCGTCGAGGAGTTTCGTCGGAGCGCCGACCTTTCCCTTGCCGATAGCGACAATCTCGTCACCCAGCGCTCCGAAACGCTAACCCAACAACTGGTCTTGGCCCAAGCCAATACGGCGCAGATGCGGGCCCAGGCAGAGCAACTGCAAGTAACTCTGGCAGGTGGTCCTGAAGGGCTGGCCGGCCAGTCGCGAGTGCTATCCGACGGCAGCCTTGATGCTGGCAATGTCGCAGAGCTGCTCAGCCGCCAGAACACCATCACGGCCCGGATCGCCGAGATCACCAGCAATTTCGGACTCGATCATCCCCAGATCGCTGCCCTCGAGACTGAGCTCCGTTCCGTGAGGAATGAGATTTTCAATCGGCTGCGTGACAGGCTCGACTATTATCGTGACCAGGTCGCGGTTGCCGAACGACGCGAGGCGGAGCTGCGCAACAATCTGGCGGCGGAAAGCGCGCTGGCTTCGCAGTCCAACCAGGACCGCGTGCAGCTCAACGAATTGCAGCAACGCGCAGAAGCCCTCAATCTCCTGTATAATTCTTTCCTGTCCCGCTACGAAGAACTCCTGCAGCGCCAGTCATTTCCGATCCCGACGGCCCGCATCATCAGCCCTGCCGAAGTGCCATTGGCTGCCTCCAGTCCCAACCTGCTGTTCTCGCTGATCGGCGCGACCATGGGGGGCCTGTTCATCGGCGCGCTGCTCGCCTTTCTGCGCGAAATCCGAGACCGCTCCTTCCGCATCGGCGAACAAATCACCAGCGAACTCGGGCTACGGTTTGTTGGCTATCTGCCCTGTCTGCGTGGGCGGCGCAGCAAGGCAGGTGAGCGCCAGGCGGGCACCAGGTTCAGGGAGGCCTCTGTTTACCGCACCGCTCACCAATTGATCCTCCGCCAGAAGCCGTCCGCACCTACTTCCGCTTTTGCCGAAACTCTGCGTTCGGGCAAGCTGGCGCTGGATGCGGCAGCCCCGAACAGCAACGGTAATCAGGTCGTCGGCATCGTTTCGGCGCTCCCGGGCGAAGGCAAGACCACTGTCGCGATCGCCTTTGCCGAAATGCTCTCTGCCGGAGGCTCGCGGGTCGTGCTGCTGGATGCCGACCTTCGGCATCAGGGCGCGAGCAGGCTCCTCGCGCCAGGAGCACGTCCAGGCTTGCTCCAGATCGCTGAAGGCGCGGACTGGCGTAGTCTGACCTGCATCGAGGACGCAACTGGCCTGACAGTGCTTCCAGCAGGGGGCGTCGGTGCTAATGCCAAGAACCGGGATTTCTTGGGTTCAACCGCCATGCAGGAACTCATAAGTGAGCTACGGCGGGAGTTTGATTATGTGGTCATCGACCTGCCGCCCTTGGCGCCGGTGGTTGACGCCAACGTCGTCCTGCCCTGGACCGATGCCTTCCTGCTGGTGGTGCAGTGGGGTAAGACCCCGCGCCGACTGGTGCGTTCGTTGCTCGAGAAGGACCCGGTGCTGGCCGCCCATATTCAGGGCGCGCTGCTCAACAAGGTCAACTTTGCAGATCTACCCGGCTTCAGTGCGCCCGATGGGTCGGAACGGTATCTCAGCACCTTCAAGAACTATTACCGTGAGCCAGCGCGGGGTAAAGCGTAGGCCGCTTTGGCTAATGCTGCCAAAGCGTTAGTTCTGCTCCGGCAGGCGCCGACCTTCAAACAGGCGCAATGCCGCTTCCGATGCGAGGGCCCTGGCCACCTCCTTGGCGTATTGCGTCCGCTGACCGAGGCACAGCTCCCACAGCACGTCCCGGCGCATGGGCCAGACCAGCTCAGGGTCATCCGGGGTAAGGATCATGCGGGTCAGCGTCTCGTCGGAGATGTTCGCCAGGACGGGTGGTCCTCGGTCAAGTAGTTGATTATCAGTGCCAAAAAGCGCGGTTACGGCGCGTAGCGCTAGGAGCGCCGTGCCGCCGAGACCCTGGTCGGCGGCCGTGGCGAGGAACCGGTCTGGGGTGGTGAGATCGTCCTGCAACAGCACGAAAAGATCGCAGACATGGGCGGCGGTGGCTTCGCGGTTGTAAAGCCCCTTGGCGATGCTGATGGCTGAGATCAGAGGAATCTTGTGCCGAGAAAGGCAGGGGAGCTGCGTTCCTGAGAACTCGATTTGATCAAACATTTCAAGATATTGACCGGCGCGTCGAGGGGCGGGGGAGCCGGGTTGTTGGAGGCGGTAGTGCAGGTCGATGGTGGTGGGAAAGGCTCCGATCTTGACCAGATGCTCTTCGCCAAGGAACAGGCGCCACCAGAGCGAGGTAGAAGCTGATCTATAGTTTAATGCTGCCAATGACTTGACCGCGGCGCGATGATGGCGGCGGGGGAGCAGCACGTCGATATCCGCAACCGGGCGGGTGAAAAAGTCACCGTGAACCAAGCGCTGTTGCAGCGGTCCCTTCATGTAGATGAACGGAGTCTGAACGGCTTTGAGCGTGGCAAAAACTGCCAGGCTTTCGCGTAGCAGCGTCGAGTTGATCTGGAAGGTTCTGAACTTATAGGCGGCAACGGCGGCCTGCTCGCTCGGGCTCAATCGGTGGCGGAGCGGCTCGCTGATGTAAAGCAGGATCTTGTTGGCGATGGCGATGCGCAAGACTCCGCTGCAATCGCCGGCATAACCGGGCGCGGGACCATCTGGTGCGCCAGGGGCAAAGTGCTGGCGCAGCGCGTGGACCACGGTTTGTAGCTCGGCGCGAATTGGCGGGCCCCGCTGGATAGCTGACAGCAAGTAGATAACTGTTGTTTGCCCGCGAGAGAACTCGAATCAACGCCAATCTTCCATATACGTGTCTCTACCTAGTAGTTAATGACGCGTTGACTTGTTGTGACCCAAATGAGCAGGATCAGTTGTGTTGCAGCAAGCGCACAAAGTTCAACTGTTCTGGCTGGAGATTGACATGACGAAACTCACTTATACTGCGCCGCGGCTGGTCCGCCACGGGTCTGTAGAAGCCGTGACCAAGGGTGCATCTACGGGTAGCGCCCTGGACGCGACTTTTCCCACAGGCACCCCTTTTGGCGACCTTACCTTCTCGTAAACGCGTATTCGCTGCTGGGTCGTCGCATTCGGCAGCGAACATTCCTCTTGGCAGGAGCGGGGTTTGACCCAAGAGCTGAACCAGGCCACCAGCGGCACCCTGACCTTCCGTGCCGTTAACGGCGATGCTGTGCTGACCACGGCACTCGGCGACGGCCTTGCGCTGCTGGATCTGAGAGCCAACGAATATTTCACGCTCAACGGCGTGGGAGCGCTGCTGTGGCGCCGGTTGCAGGCGCCGCAAAGCAAGGCTGAACTGATCCAGGCGGTGCAGGCCGAATACGACGTCGATGCGGCGAGCTGTGCCGGGGATGTCGATCTGATGTTGGATGACCTGATTGCAGCCAAGCTTGTGGATGTTCGCTAGATCACTGCTGTTCCGATTGAGACGGTTGCGCGCCGCGGACTACCGTCTGCTGGCGGAGGCCATCATCCTGTTGCTCCAGGTTCGCCTTGGTCTCAGCTTTTCCTCGTTGCAACAGCTGCAGCACAAGTTTCTCGGCCCTGATCGGCAAGAGTCGGCGGCGAGGGCGGATGTGCCACGCATCGCCCGGGTCGTTCGCAACGCGGCGCGACTTGTTCCCGGAGCCAGTTGCCTGACCCAGGGGCTGTCCTACCAGATCCTGCTGCACCGGCGCGGCGTTCCTTCCGAACTCAAGATCGGCGTCCGGCACAACGAGCGGGGCGAATTTGCCGCCCATGCCTGGGTCAGCGTCGCCGGGCAGGTGCAGCTCGGGGGTTCGCGGCAGCAAGTCGCCGCTTTCGCCCCAATCGCACAATTCTGTGCTGGCAGAAAATGAGCGGCATTGCTGGCCTCCTGCTGGCCGAGCATAGCCGGGTGGCACGTCCCGAGTGGCTGGATCGCCAAAGCCGAGCCTTGCATATGCGCGGGCCCGACGGGCAGGGGAGTTGGAGCGGGGGCCGGGTTTATCTCAGGCACGCACATCGCCACAGCACGGGCTTTGTTGAAAGCAACTTCGCGGCGGCCGAGACGGGGATCGTCGGGCTTGCCGATATCCGGCTCGACAACCGGGCGGAACTTGCTGACCTGCTTGGCGCCGATGAGCGCAGCGCCAGCGATATTGCGCTGGTTAGCCTGGCTTATCGCCACTGGGGCCCCGATTGCTGCAGCCGCTTGCTCGGGGATTTCGCCTTCGCCCTTTGGGACAAGGGGTCACAGACCCTGTTCTGTGCGCGAGACCAATGGGGTGTGAAGCCGCTGTTTTACGCGCAAAGTGGCGGCGGGTTTTCCTTCGGTTCCGATCCTGGAGCCCTGATTTGCGACGACGACGGGGTCAACGAGCATCGCGTCGCCAGCTTCATTGCCGGTTTTGTGGATGATCCCGCCGCCACCGCCTTAAGCCAGGTACGGCGCCTGCTGCCCGGCCATTGGCTGCAGCTCAAGGACGGCGAACTGGTGACGCGGCGCTATTGGAGAGCGCAGGCAGCTCCCGACGCAGGTCTTTCACCTCCTGAAGCCGTCCGCGACCTGTTGCAGCAAGCCGTCCGGGCTCGGCTGCGCGGCGCGCCGGCGATGGGGGCCATGTTGAGCGGCGGCCTCGATTCATCTTCGGTCGTGGCGACTGCGGCACGCCTGCGCCCGGGCGTGAGCCTGCGCACCCTGTCGTTCGACTATCCCGCCACGCCCGAGCTCAGCGAGCGCCGCTACGTCGATGCCGTGCTCGCCGCTTATCCGCTCCAGCCGAGTTTTGTTCCCTTCGACGATCTGGCGCCCTTGCAGGGGGTTTCCCAACTGGCGCTTCGTGATGCGGATCTGCTGTTTGCCCCAGGTTCGGGCAAGATGCTGCGCTTGTTCAAAACCGCAAAGGAACTGGGCGCCACCGTGCTGCTGGACGGCCATGGTGGCGACGAGGTGATCTCCCATGGCTATGGCCGGCTGGCGGAGCTGGCGCAGGCGGGTCGGTGGGGTGCACTCTATGGTGAGTTGCGTGGCGTTGCGGCGACGTTCAACGATAGTCCCAGTCGCGTGTTCCTGCGCTATTTTGCGGCTTATGGGCCGGGGCGCCGGCTGGCGGGGAGGGCGCAGAGGCTTTGGTCGGCATTGCGGCCGCCCGAGACCGGTGCCGTGGGGCCCACCGCCTTTGTCGCGGCCGACTTGGCGAAGCGCATCTGCCTTGCCGATCGCCATGCCGAGTGGCGGCAGGCGCTGCGGACCGCCCATGCGGATGAGGACAGCCTGCACCGCTGGAACGTGTCGTCCCCTGCGGTGGGGCAAAGTTTTGAGGCGCTGGATCGCGCCGCCGCGCTTGCCGGGGTGGAACTGCGCTTTCCCTTCTTTGACCGCCGCCTGGTGTGCTACGCGCTGAGCCTGCCACCGAGCGAAATCCTGCGCGATGGGTGGTCGCGCAGCGTGCTGCGCCGCGCCATGCAGGACATCCTGCCGCCGCAGGTGCAGTGGCGGCGTGACAAGACCGATTTCAGCTCCGAACTGCGGCTTGGCCTCGTCAAGCATCATGGAGGGGAGCTCGACGCGTTGGACGGCGACAGCTTCGGGGTCAGCCTGTTCCTGAACATGGACCAGGTGCGGTCGACTATTGCGCGCCTCCGTGCCGACCCGCTTCGGCTCGACGCTGGTGAGCTCTTCGGGCTGTGGCGCGCATTGTTCCTGTCGCTTTGGCTGCAGAGCCGGGCGGCTACCTCATGAGCGGATCTGCTCTCGAGCCGGGCTTTCGCTATCGCCTGTTTGGACTGACGGTGTTGTCCGAGATCGAGATGCCGCAGCTGCCCGCTGCGCCGGTCGGCAGGGTCGACCTCACGATCAGCCGGACCGCGATAGATCATCCGCGGCGTCGCGAGCCCGGTGCGGTGGCCGAGTTCGGGCCGGCAATGCAGTACCTCGCTTGGGAAACGGTCGGTGCGTTTCGCATCCGCAGGGCCGACCTGATCGAGGTCGATCCCAATGCGGGGGTAAGCGATGCCCTGGTGGCATTGCCGCTTTTGGGTTCGGTGATGGCAACGCTGCTGCATCGGCGCGGCCTGCTGGTTCTGCATGCCAGCGCCGCTACGCTCGGTGGGCACGGCATTGCCTTGCTGGGCGACAAGGGCGCCGGCAAGTCAACCACCGCCGCAGCCCTGGTCGCCGCCGGCTATACGCTGCTTTCCGATGATGTGGTGGCGCTGGCCTTTACCGGCGGCAACCGGATCGAAATCCTGCCAGCCTACGGCCAACTCAAGCTTTGGGATGAAGCCGTTGCAGGCCTGGCGCCGCTACCCTTGCGCGAGGGAGGCCAGCTACACCCGGCGATTGCCAAGTCGCAATATGGCCTTACAACAGGATTCTCGGCCGAAGCAGCGCCGCTCAGCCGCCTTTATGTGCTCGGGCGCGGTGACACGGCGGGGGTGACGATGGTGGAGCCCGGCGAAGGGCTCACGGCGCTGCTGCGCTACGCTTACATGGCGCGCTTTGGCGAAGCAGGGTTTGGTCCCAGCATGGCGTCCTATTTCGGGCGCGCTGCCGCCCTCGCCAGCGCTGGCAAGGTGCGCATGCTGCAGGTTCCCGAGGGCGTGCAGCGCATCGGGCAAGCAATTGCCGCACTGGAGCATGATCTGGATCTTAGATCTGTGGGTGAGCTGCGGGCTAATATTGGCGCGATGTAAGTATAAGTCCGGTGCTGTGCTCCATGGGTGCTTCTGATAGGCCAGATTGGTGTTGCAACAATGAGGCGCGCAGCTGTGGCGACAAGGAAATTATTCCGGTGACGACCATGCCACTGAACAGCCGCAGCTTTGCTCGAACGGCGCTGCTTGCCGCAATTTTGGCGCTGACGAGTTCGGTGCAGGCCAAGGCCGGCGATTATCGGCTTAGTGTCTCGGATCGCATTGCCATCAAGGTGGTGGAGTGGTTGCCCAGCGCCGGCGAATTCCGGGAATGGACCGCACTGGCCGGAGAAGCGTCGATCGGCCCCAACGGCTCGGTGCCAGTGCCGTTTCTGGGCGAGGCTGCGGCGGCGGGAAAGTCGCCGGCCGAACTGGGCGGGGAGATCAGCAAGGGGCTGCAGCAGGTTTTCGGGCTCAATATCGCGCCCGATGTCACCGTCGGGATCATCGCCTATGCCCCTGTCTTTGTGACCGGCGATGTGCAGGCGCCGGGGCAGTTTCCCTTCACCCCGGGGCTCAATGTCATCAAGGCGGTAAGCCTGGCAGGCGGCGAGCGCATTTCTACCGACGCCCTGCTGCGGGGTGAACGGGACCTGATCAGCGCCAGTGGCAGCGCGGAAGTGGCCCGCGGCAAGCTGCAGCGCCTGCTGGCGCGGCGCGCGCGCCTCACCGCCGAACTGGATGGGGAAAGCCAGGTGCCGGTCCCGTCCGAACTGAGCGCGGTGGCGGATGGGGCCGCCGTGGTGGCGGTAGAGCAGGCGATCCTACGCGCCAATGCCAGCCGGGCGCAGGCGCAGGCGGCATCGCTGCGGGAGCTGATCAACCTGCTCAATCGCGAGCTGACAACGCTGGCGCAAAAGCAGGCGACGGTGGAGCGGCAACTCGAGATTGCCCGCCGTGAGCTGGGCAATATCAAGTCGCTGGCCAGCGATGGCCTTGCCGCCAATACGCGGGTGTCCGCCATTGAGCAGAATGTGGCGGAACTCGAAACCCGGATGCTCGATATTGGCACCGCCATTCTGCGCGCCCAGCAAAGCATCAGCGATACCGACCGAAACCTTGCCGCGCTTGACAATGATCGCACGGCCGAGCTCACGGCTGAGCTGCAGCAGGTGGATGGGCAAATCGACGAGCTCAATGTGCAGCTTAATACCCAGCAAGCGCTGATCACGGACGCCATAATTTTGGGCGCCGCGCTGCAGGCCGAAGGGGATGAGCTGGTCGCCTATAGCTATTCCATTGTTCGGGCCGGCAGCGAAACCGCGGGCACCGAAACCAGTGAACTGCAGCCCGGCGACGTGATCCGGGTCACCCGCTCCATCAGGGTTGCGAGCCCATGACGCATCAATTCGGAGGTGGCACCATGCTTGCCCAAACGGTGACGGTGATGTTGCTGGCCTCCTGTTTTGCCCTTGGCGGCGTTCACGCCGAGGAGCGCGAGCTGGGCGGGAGCTTTTTCGATGATTTCGACAGGTTGGACCCCGAGCGCTGGTTCGCCTCCGATGGCTGGAGCAATGGCAATCACCAAAGCTGCGGCTGGTCCAAGAACGAGATCGCGGTAGCCGGGGGCGTGCTGCAGGTGGGGTTTTCCCGCAATCCGGCCGCCAACCGGCTCTATCGCTGCGGGGAACTGCAAAGCCATGCCCGGTTCAGCTATGGCACCTATGAAGCCCGGCTCAAGACCCCGTCGGAGGCGCCGGGGCTGAACGCGGCCTTTTTCACCTATGGCGGCCCGCCCATCGGCGAGGTGCATGACGAGATCGACTTTGAAATCCTGCTCAAGGACCCCGCGCGGGTGCAGGCCGGTGGCTATGTCGGTGGCAAGGGCGTGGAACTGGCCACCCCGCTGCTGCCGCAGCCGGCCGACAAGGCGTTTATCGATTATGCCTTTGTGTGGGAGCCAGGGCGGGTGCGCTATTACGTCAACGGCGCGCCGGTGCATGAATTAGGGGAGCCGGCACCGACCCCCGAGCATCAGCAAAAGCTTTATTTCAGCCTGTGGTCTACCGAAACGCTGAGCGACTGGATGGGCAAGTTCCAGGACCCCGGCGCTCCCCTGACCATGGAAGTGGACTGGGTGGGCTATACGGCCCCTGGGGAGCGCTGCTTGTTCCCCCAATCGATCACCTGCTGAGGTGCTTGCCCGTGAGCGACAGCACGCGTGAGGCCAATGCGAGCCAGCGAGGCGGGGGCCTGGCCGGCGGCGTCTGCGTGATCATTGCGGCCAAGGATGCTGCCGCAACCATCGGGCGCGCGGTGCGCTCGGCACTGGCGGAGCCGGAAGTGCGGCGCGTCGTCGTGGTGGATGATGGCTCACGCGATGCCACTGGTGAACTCGCCCGGCGGGAAGGGGCGGGGACGGATCGGGTTACGGTATTGCGGCTCGAGCAGAACCGGGGGCCGGCTTATGCCCGCAACCTCGCCATCCAGAGCAGCGACGAACCGTTCATTGCCATTCTGGATGCCGATGACGCCTTTTTGCCCGGCCGCTTCGAGCGCCTGGCGCAGTTCAAAGGGGCGTGGGATCTGCTGGCCGACGACATCGCCTTTGTGGCCGATCCTGAGGTCGTCCTCCCCGAACGTTCGATCGGGGAGCCGTTCTATCTAGGTCTGGCGGCGTTCGTGGCCGGCAATCTGGCGCGGGCGGGGGTGGACCGGGGAGAGTATGGGTTCCTCAAGCCTGTGCTGCGGCGCGAAACGCTGCTGCGCAGCGGCTGCCTCTACAACCCCGCGTTGCGGCTGGGTGAAGATTATGACCTTTATGCTCGTTTGCTGGCCCGCGGCGCCCGCTTTGCGGTGGTGCGTTCTTGCGGGTATCGGGCGCTGGTGCGAGCCGATAGCTTGAGTGGGCGCCATCGCACCGTTGATCTGCAGCAATTGGTTGAGGTGGACGCGGCGCTGCTGCGCGATCCCAACCTGCCGCAAGCGGCCCGCAGCGCCCTGCTCGTGCATCTGCGCCAAACGCGGGCCAAGTTCGAGCTCCGCCGCTTTCTCGATACCCGGCGGCAGCAGGGCCTTGCGGCAGCCTGCCGCCAACTGGGGTTGAGCGGGCCCGCCTGGGCGGCGGTGGCCGGTGGCATTGTTCGCGACAAACTTGCGACCGGGCAACCGCCGCGTGAGCCGGTGAGGCAGGGGGTGCGTTACCTGCTGTAACGCAGAGGGCTGCGGCGGGGAATTTGAGACGCGGCGCGGATGGCGTAAACCAGGGCCAGCAGCACCACCACGGTTTGGAAGCTGAACTGGTAGAACACCTGCACCTCAACCATGGAGGTGCAAAGGATCATGGTCAGGTAACCGGCAAAGAACGCGTTGGCGGCAGAGGGCGCGCGCAGGCTCCAGCGCAGGGTGAGGATGAAGGCCGTTGCCAGCAGCATCACCTGGAGAGCGACGCCGACAATGCCGATCTCGACGGCATTGGACAGGTAGGTGTTGTGAAAATTGAAGCCACTGCGGCTGCCGATGCCGAACTGGGCCCACAAGGCTTCGGCAGGCGCAAAGCCATGCAGCCAGAAGGCCCGAAAACCCATGCCGAACCATGGCCGTTGGCTGATGAAATCGAGCGCAACCGTCCAAAGCTCGGTGCGGCCGGTCAGGGTGACGTCCTTGCCCGAACTCTCGAGCACGAGCTGCATGATCTCGCTCCAGTATGCGGCGATCAGCAGGGACATGGCGGCAGCGAGCATGAGGAGGGCGGCGGCAAGCACCACCCGGTGCGTCGGAGCGAACCAGCGCATGAGCTGCACAATCATGATCAAGGCTGCTCCCGGCACAACCACGATGATGGCCCCGGCCGATTGGGCCAGCCCGATCAGGGGCAAAGCGAGCAGCAGCCCGGCAAGCCCGCTCCAGCGTTCCAGCGCTGAGCCCGCCCGGTCGCCCAGGGTGGCGAGAGACGCCAGGAGGAAGACGGACACCGCGGCGGCAAAGGCATTCTTGCTGCCAAAAATGCCGACCCAGGCGCCTATATCGGCGCGCACGCGGCCAAACAACACGCTGGCGATCATGGTGAGGAACATCACGACAAAGATCGCACGCAGGGCAGAGCGCGGCGGCACCCGAACGGCAATGGTGATGGCAATGATGACCGTCAACCAAAGCTGGATGGCACCGCGAAAGGAGTCCGGGGGCGCTTCGGACCACAAGGTCGATGCCAGGCAATAAAGCGGCAGCAGCAGAATAAGCCAGAAGCGCAGGAGGCCCTGGATGTTGTGCTGCACATTGCTAAGCACCAACACGGCGCCGCAGCCAAGGAACAGGAGGATGGCCCGGCTACCCAGCAGCGGATCGAGTTGCAGGGCGCCGAGGCAGATCGCGCTCAACAGGGCGGCGAGATTGAGGCGCATCTGCCAGCCAAGGCTGAGAGCGCGAGGGGAATGGACTGCGAGCGTCATGGCGACAACTCAACCGAATAGGACGATCGGTGTCCCCTTCGGGCGAGCCGTTCGCGCACAGAAACAGCCAGGTGGCGGAGGAGAGCGGGTTGGCGCAGCACCGCATTGGCGGCGGGGACGAACCGGCGCTGCTTGAGTGCCTCGACCAAGTGTTCGTAGGCCAGTTGCTCGCTCAATATCTGGCGCCGGCGCTCAAAGGCAGCCCGGATGCCGGGAGATCTTGCAGCGTAAACTCGCGCAAGGTCATCATGGCTCTGCAGCATGGCGCGCGCAGTATCGGTCGACAGCCGATGCGAGAGCGACGCGCTATGCCGCCGGTAATGATAAAAGCTCTGCGGCGTGACGCAAAGCCTTGCACCCTCCAGCACCAGACGCAGCAGCAGTTCGTAGTCCTCACCAATGCGCAGCTGTTCGTTGTAGCGCGCGGTTTTGGCGAACTGGCGCCGTATCATCGGCTTGAGATAGCCGAACTGGACGCTGGCTCCGCGCGCCGCCGCGCGTTCCGTGATCAGCATTTCGGGCGTGATGGTGGTTGGTTCCGACAGTTCCAGGCCGCCGAGCAAGCGGTGATGCGGCGCTGCTCCCTCCATAAAGAAAGCAAGGTCGTCGGCGACAATGTCGGCCTGAAAGGCACGGGCCAAGTGCAGCAATTGCGCCAGTCGGTCGGGCTCGATCAGGTCATCGGCATCCACAACGGCAACCCATTCGCCCTGTGCTGCGTCGAGACCCGCATTGCGTGCGGCTGCCGGCCCGCAATTCTGTGGGAGGGCAAGCAGCCTGAGCCGAGCATCGCTCGCGGCAAGGGAGCGGATGATCTCGACGCTGTTGTCACAAGAGGCATCATCCACCACGATCAGTTCCAGCTTGGCATGACTCTGGCCGAGCACCGATTGGATCGCAGTGGCCAGAAAGGGTGCGCCGCAGTGATTGGCCATGACGACGCTGACCAGCGGCTCACACCCCAATTGCACAAGGTGCCCGGTCACCGAAGGTCCCGCTCGCTGGGCCGGAGGCCCCCGAAACTCACCGGCTGCCCTTGCGCACGAGCACGACGACGAGCGTGCGCAGCAAAATGCTGAGATCGTTGGGCATCGACCAGGTGTGGACATAGTGCTCGTCGAGCGCCACGCGGCTGTTATAGTCCAGATCGCTGCGGCCGCTGACCTGCCAAAGCCCGGTGATCCCCGGCCTGGCGCTCCAATAGGCCGAGATGGCGTCGGCATAACGGGGCACTTCGGCCTGAACGATCGGCCGCGGCCCGACAAGGCTCATCTCGCCCTTGAGCACATTGATCAGTTGCGGCAGCTCATCGAGGCTGGTGATCCGCAGGAATTGACCGAGCGGCGTGATGCGGGGGTCAGCGCAAAGCTTTTGGCTGGCGTTCCATTCGGCTCGGGCCCCCGGCGAGGCCTCCAGATGGCGGGCAAGCACCTCGGAGGAGTTGACCACCATGGAGCGGAATTTGAGACAGCGGAAGCGCCGCCCCTTATAGCCGATCCGCTCATGGGCGAACAACACGGGACCAGGATCCCAGGTGGCGATCATCATTGCAATGATGAGCATGGCCGGCAGCGCCAGGAACAGCAGGATGGCGGCCGCGCCTATATCGAAACTGCGCTTCAGCTTGCCCCCGCGCGGCAGTTCCGAGAACGACGGAATTCGGGAAACATCAGAATTGACCAGCGACATTCGTGCCTTGCCTCAACCATACCGACGCGACCCCAGTCCGGATTGCTTCCGTGGCGTGCTCCACCGGCGGCCCATCTCGCCCAAGGCGGAATGAACGCGCTGTTGGCACCAGGCAGAAAGTAATCCTCGAAGGCAGGGTAATATGCGTCCCAAGCCGCGAGTTAACAAAACATGAATGAGGAAGATAAACAATGCCAAGAACGCATACGGTCTATGCGTAATTCTGGTCAACCAAGTTCATTACGTTGTTTTCTGCATATGAATAGTACAACTACTTAGAGTATTGGTGAAGTTGCGGATACTTGAACTGAGTAAAGGCGAGCGGGTGAGGAGATGGTCTCGCATTGGCCTTCTCAGGCGCCGTAGTGACGGGCCTGTCTGGTGCCGAAAAGGCCTCCCACGACGCCCAGATGCAGCACGCCCCGTAGCAGGTTCTTGCGCCAAGCTATGGGCGACCACGCTGTTGCGAGGGTAAGTCCCAAGCACAACGCCGCCTTGGCGCTGGCGAGCGCTACCGCTCGCAACCGGTTCTCGCCGGTTGCGAGCAGCCGCGCTCCATAGGTCTGCCCGGAGCGAAAGCGGCGCCGGACGAGCCAGCCTAGGCCGGTGCGGCTTGCCGGAACGGGCTCATAGACCCAGGCCTCGGGCGCAAAGGCAATGTGGCCGCCCGCGTCGGTGAGGCGGTAAAAGAACTCGGTATCTTCGCCACCCGTTTGCCCCAAGCCCAGGTCAAAGCGCATCGACTTGACGGCAGCGGTGCAGCGCAGCAGGACGTTGCAAGTATAGCCGGTGCGGATCCCGCCCCCGGTTTGAACCGGCAGGGTGGAATGAAAATCACCCACGCGCTGCCAGGCGGGCACCGAAGGCTCGTAAAGCGCTCGCACTGGGCCTAGCACCACATCGGCCTGGGTCTGCCGGGCAGTGTCCAGAAGCGCTTTCAACCAGCTCGGCGAGACCAGTTCATCATCATCCACAAAGGCGACGAAATCGGCATCGGCGTGCTCGAGGCAGGCATTGCGCGCCAGCGAGATATTGGCCGAGGGGACATGAAGGTAGAGCAGGGAAAAGGGAAAATCGGCGCGCTGCGCCTCCACCAGGGACGCTGCCGATGCGACCGCGTCATTGTCGGCGACCAGCACGCGAATCTTGGCATCGGCGGCTTCGATCGCGGCGATCGAACCCAGTGTTTGGGCCAGGTGGGGCCGCTGGAAGGTGCAAACACAGATATCGACGCTTGTTGAAGCGAATGGTGGGCTATCTGCGGCGGGGACTTGCGCTACAGCCTCGCTCACGCCAGCACCCCCGCTACCTGCGTCTTGCCGCTGCCAAGGCTCGCCAGCCTCGCTACTAGCGCGCGGCAGTCTTCGGCTCCATGGGCGAACTGGGTGGGCTCCGCGTGCGCAACAGCAGCCGCCAGCCTCTCCATCCGCTCGGGCGTCAGTTGGGCCACCATATTGTCGAGGGTCGCGGCTGCAATATCGGGCACAACGACGCCGAGGCCGTGACGCTGGAGATAACCGGCCGTTTCCGTGCCGGCCACGGCAATGGGAATGGCGCCAAACAGGCAGCCTTCATAAAGCCGGTTGGGCAGCAGCCAGGCCGAGTTCTGGCCTTCCTCGAAGAAATCGATCGTCCAGCTTGCATCCACCTCGGCATAAATCTGGGGCAGCTCGGCAGCACTGTAGGGCCCAAGAAAGCGCAGATGGGGGTGCCCGGCAATCTGCGCGAAGAAATCGCGAAATTCGCTCAGCGCGGGCCGGCCGCGAAGCACGACCTCCACCCTGCCGTTGCAGCGATCGCTTAGGGCGGCGAGCGCATCCAGCGAGCGCTGGCAGCGTAGCGCACCGAACCAGCCGATCCTGATCACCCCATTCGGGCGCATTGTACGCGGGGCTGGGGGGATGGCGCCCTGGGTCAGCAGCACCTTGTTTTCGAGGAGCAGGGAGGGAAGACTGCTCTGCGCATCGAAATAATGGCGCAGAAAGCCGGGAGAACTCGTGATCAGCAGCGCTGCAGTGCTCGACCAGTGCCGCTCCGCCGCGCGCAAGCTGCGCCCGAGCCAGTCCTGGCGCAGCAGCAAACGATGGATGTCGAGGCATTCATAAACCAGCTGGGGCTGCCGGGCCCATCGGTTTTGCAGCCGCCGCGCCAAGGGCAGCATTTCGAGATTGCGGGCAATGATCAGGTCCGGCCTGGGCCAGTTCGCCAAGCGGCTGGTGATCCGCAGCAAGCCGCGGAGGACGGCTGCGATGCGTTGCGTAAACCGGGCGTCAAAAGTGTGCCCGAGGCAAACGCAATGCCGCACATGGAGCTCGGGCACTACCGCGCCGCCGCGCAGAAAGCCGGCAACGGAAACCGTTGCGCCGCCCGCGCGCAACATGGTAATGCGGCGTGCCACCGCCGGATCGGCCAGGTTGGGAACGAGATAAACGATGCTCGGCATGGCGCGGTCTCCCGCAGCAGCACTATTGCAGGCAGCGCTCCGCACAAGCGTTCAAACGCTTAGGGAGTGCTCCGAATAGTGGCGCGGGAGGTCGGGTCCTTGCCCTTGGTGCGGCCCTTCTAGCGGGGCTAGTTGCCCTTTTCGAGCTTCTGCTCGACCTTTTTGCGGCTATTGCCGACTTCCTGAACGGCTTCCTTCACTTCCTCTTGGGAAACGCCTTCCTTGCGGGCTTCATAACGAACCTCATGGTCCTGCCCGCCAGCAACGCGTGCCCGGTCCTGGGCGCGCCCACGCGCGGTGTGTTGGTTTGACATTGCAGCCTCCTTGCTCCGTTAACCCTCTTAACGCGAGGGGGGCCCCATGTTTCCACGCCAGCAACGAAGGGCTCCAATCGCCGGCTCACGCGTTGAGTGCAACAACGCCGCCGGCTGCATCTGGCCGACATTGCGCCACGGGCGAGGCAAGGGAGTGATATTGTGGGCCAAACCATTGAACTGACGGCGAGCGACGGCGCGCGCATTGCGGGTTACCGGGCTGATCCCGAAGGGCCCGCCAAAGGCGGCGTCGTAGTGATCCAGGAGATCTTTGGCCTCAACCATCATATCCGCGCCGTGTGCGACCGCTTTGCGGCGCAGGGTTACCTTGCCGTGGCACCGGCCATGCAGGATCGCTGGGCCCCCGGCTTCGAGGTCAACGATTACGGCCCCGAGCAATTCGCCAAGTCGCGGGCCTTCTTTGGCAACTTCCGCCCGGAGCAGGGTCTTGCCGATGTGGCCGCCGCCGTTGAGGTGGCAAAGGAAGCGGGCAAGGTCGGCATCACCGGCTATTGCTTTGGCGGCATGGTGACCTGGCGCGCCGCGCATGCGGGGCTCGGGCTTGCCGCGGCCTCCGGTTTTTATGGCGGCGGCATCCCCAATTACATTGATCTGGCGCCCACCATCCCCATCGAAATGCATTTTGGCGATCGCGACACCGGCATCCCTCTCGAGCAAATCGAGCAGTTGCGCGCCCGCTATCCGCAGGTGCCGGTATATTTGTATCCAGCGGGGCACGGCTTTTTCAACGATGAGCGGCAGTCCAGCTATGACGCGGCCAGCGCCGCAACGGCGTGGCAGCGAACGCTGGATTTTTTTGCGCAGCATTTGCAGTGAGCAACGGGGGCGCCATACCCGCGCCGAGTGGAGCGCGGGAGCAGCTCGCCGCCCACTGGCACCTGCTGCAGCGCGACTTCGCCGCAAGCCAATGCGCACGCCTGTCGTTGCGCAAGGCCTGGCTGGTCGCGGTGCTGCTCGATCATGTGCCCGACCGGATCTGGGACGCCTGCATCGAGGCGGGCGCGCCATTGCCGCATGGCGCCCCCGATCTTCCCTCCTATCGCGCCTGGCTGCGCTCCAGCGCGCCGGCCTTGGCCGATATCTTCACCCTGGTGGCGCTACAGCCGGACGGCCCACGCCTCGAACTGCTCCCGGTCGCCGTGCCGGCCGAAGCGGTCGAGGCGCTCCCCGTCGAGGACTTCATGATCAGCCTTTATAACGACAATCACATCCAGCAGCTGATGCTCACGACGGCCGTCGGCGCCATCCCGGCCCATGACCGGCTCGCAGCCGCCATGGAACGCCTGGGCAAGGAACTGGACTTGGTCCGCCCCTGATTCGGCAGGGGCCGAGTCACGGCGAAGATCTGTGATGTAGGGGAAGAAAACTGGTGCTGCCGGACAGGATTGAATTGTTGTTAGCTAAGAAATATCAGCGGTTTAAAGAGTTTTTTGTAACGGCGTTACGTGCGCTACTTTGTAACGATCGCATTCGCCGTGAACGCAGCTTTGCGCCTCCGCATTGGCTCGGCGTGCCATTCCGGCTCCATGTCATTGCCCTCGATCTCACATAGGGCAGCAAAAGTGCCGTTTAGGCGCTGGCACGATTGTCGCTTGGCAAGCGGTCGGCGATGTTCAACGGTGCGAGAAGGCATACGATCCCGGCTGCATCTCAGCGAACTTTGGGCAGCTCGTCCCACCGCGTCGTATATCGGGCTGATCGCATCTCGAACCTGGTCGAGAAAGCCGATTTGCTCGAGAAGCCGACAGCAGCCGGTACAACAGTTGCGCGGCCCCACCGGCGATTGGCCTCGTCCATGGCCGCCATCACCTTGGCCGCCTTATCGTGATCCAAGCTGTCCAACGGCGATTTCTACGCCGATCCGGGCGTCGCCAGGTTCTGGGTCAGGATGCCGGCCTTGGAATACCGGAACCCGGATTTCCATAGGCCATCGACGGCACGTCTGGCGGCCTTGATCAACTGCATGGTATCGTTGGTTGCCTCTGGGACGTCGATGGTCATGCAGACATTACGCTGAGGCTCGCCATCGTTGAACTGGCTGGTGTGAATGAAGACTGTCACGTGGTCGGTGGCAAGGCCGTAGCGCCGCAGTTTTTCGCCGAGGCGAGTGGCGTAGCCCGCAACCGCCTGCTCCATTTCGACCTTGCTGGTCACGCGCTGCCCGAAGCTGCGGGTGACCGCGCATCCCTGGCGCTGCGGCGCCACCGTCTCTATGTCCATGCAGGAACGGCCATTGAGCTCGTGGACGATCTTCTGCCCTACTACGGTCATGATGCCGCGCGCCCGCTCGGGCTCCAGGTCCCGCAGTTGGCCGGCATCCTGAATTCCCAGCGCCAAGAGCTGGCCCCGCTCGGGATTGCCAAGTAAACAAACTCGTGACACTTTGACCTATCGAGCGATGAAGCTCTTTAGCTATCTAGCGTGCAGAGAGCTTATGCCTGACAATTCGCCCTTGAAACCCATTCGTGACCGAGCAGATGGTCGTAGATCTTTGCTGGTCTACATGGACGCGGGCTTGATCAAGGAATTGAAGAAAGCCGCGGTCGACGAGGACCGTAACGCTTATGAAATTGTGGAAGAAGCCACTCGCAAATGGCTCGAAGGTCGTGCGAACGACAAATCCTCTGGAGGGCATGAGTAGATGCTTGGGTTGAACCTACGAGAAGAGTTCCGTGGCAAACGCCTTAAAGGGACGGCAATTGAGCTCGCCAACGAGAACAACACTGGCGCTACTCAGATCGCGGCCAAGGAATTTCTTGGTATCACCTACCCAACGCATGACCTGCTGAAGGCTATAGAAGCCGTCGGGCCAGATCAGGGTCGCCCAATAGTCGTTATTGGTGATCGTGGCTTGGGTAAGTCACACCTATTGGCCGCGCTGTACCACACCATAAATGACTCCACCTCAACCAGTGCTTGGCTGCAATCCTGGGCCACTACCTTGGGAGATCCAAGCATCGGCAAGATCGCTCTGCGTGACCCGATGCTCGTTGTTGGGGAGAGCCTCCATCGGCAGCGGTACAAATTCCTCTGGGATCTTCTATTCGAGCGCCATCCGCACGGGTCGTACATCAGGGGGAAATGGGAGGGAATGGGCACTGATGTTCCCTCCGACAAGCTCATCCTTGAGCTGCTTGAGCACTCTCCTACTATGCTGCTCTTGGACGAATTTCAGACTTGGTTCGATGGTGTGACCAACACCAAGCAGTATCCTTGGCGAAATTGGGCGTTCAATTTCATACAGATCTTGTCCGAGATCGCAAAAGAGCGGCCGGATCTCCTTGTTTTGGTGATCTCCGTCCGTCATGGCGGCAGCGACGCGTACCAGCAGGTACATCGGGTTAATCCTGTAGCCATAGATTTCAAAGCTGGCGGCAATGCCGAACAGATTCAGCAAGACCGCCGGCGGATGCTGCTTCACCGCTTATTCGACAATCGTCTTCAAATCTCCAGCTCTGCAATCGACACTGTTCTAGCGACGCACGTATCGGAATATTTCCGCCTTCTCGCCGTGCCGCCTGCGGAGCAAGAGCGCAAGCGCAAGGAGTTTACCGAGTCCTGGCCCTTTGCTCCCCACCTCCTTCGACTTCTTGAAGAGCAGGTTTTGGTAGCCACCGACGCTCAGGAAACGCGCGATATGATCCGCATCCTGGCCAATCTCTACAAAAGTCGTGGGGAACTGGCGCCTGTGCTTACAGCGGCAGACTTCCGTCTCGACGACGACGCCTCCGGAATTGGCGCTCTACTGGACTCGGTGTCCAACGAGCATCATCGCACCCTGCGCGAGAAGGCCCAGCAGAACGTCATCTCAGTAACTGAAGCGGTTTACGATCGATCCACTGTTACTCATTTGCAGGAGTTGGTGGGGGCGCTGTGGCTCCGCTCCATTGCTGTCGGTAATCTCGCAGGTGCAGACGATGCCACTTTGCAGATCGACATCACCCGCGGAAAGGCCATCGATGACAACGCCTTCCAAGTCGAACTCGCCACCATTGTCGAGAACAGCTTCAACATCCACCAGGACGGCGCTCGCCTGGTTTTCCGAGAAGAAGAGAATCCACGCGCCAAACTGATGGCTTGCGTTCGCAACGACAAGCTTTTCGCAGACGGCGCGGACCAGAGCCACTTAGCCAACCAGATACGTTATGTGATCGGCGGGAGCCAAGAGGTAGCGAAAAGCTTCAGAGTGATCGCCCTCCCACGGTCGTGGCAGCACGATCCCTGGTCGGCATTGGAAGAAGCTGAACGTCCCGATGTGTGGGACAATCGGCTGCCCATTTTGGTACTTCCAGAAGAGCCAGAAAAACTGGACCAGCAACTTGGGAAGTGGCTCAAAGATCACCTCCAGAAGCGAAGGAACACCGTGCGCTTCCTGCTTCCCACAGCTGGTTCGACGAATTCATTCCTGGATCGGGATCTGGTGATACTCGCGCGGGCCGACATGAAGGCCAAGGAGTGGAGCGAGCAAAGCCCCGAGTACAAAAAGCTTCAGAAGGAGTTCGAAACCAGCCTCCGCGACAACCTCAAGAAGCGGTTTGACCGGTTTGCAGTGCTTCATCGGTGGAATTTCGCCGACCCGAACCAATGCCTTTTCAGTGTTGAGAGTCTCAAGAAGCAGGGAACCCAGATCCCTGAGGCGATCGAAGATACGCTCTCAAGGGATCTTTTCGTTCCAGAAGATTTCGAGGAACTCGTGGTTGCGGCCGCGGCAGAAAGTTCTTCGGTTGGCAAGCTGCTGCGTGAACTGCAGGAGCCCCGGCCTGCAGGGCAAGATTGCGTACCTTGGCTCGGCGAAACCGTGATGAAGGAGAAGGTCCTTGGCCTCTGCTCCCGTGGCAGAATAGCGCTCAATGTGCGCGGCCTTGAATATTTGCAGACCCAAGCTGGCGAAGACGAAGACGCTGCATGGAAGCGCTTGCGGCCAAAATTGCCCTACACCGGACGACAGCTGGACGAGATCCTTCTCCTGGAGCCATCTGCTGTCCCAACAACCGGAGGAGCTGTACCCACGCCCCCTCCAAATGTTGGATCAGGAGACGTCTCGGGGGGCACATGGCCGCCGACTCATCCTGGTGGGCAGGACGTCGTTGTGGAGAAACCATCACCACCTGCAACGCCAGGGGGTGGGATCTTCATTGGCGGCAATTCGGGCGGTTCCAAGCCGCGCGCTCCCTACAGCAATCCCCCCACGTCACCTTTAAACTTGATAGGCAAGCTTGAGAGTTGGGGCATCAACCCAGGAACGCAGTTGGCAGATGTTTCCATCAAGATAACGGCTGCCAGCGGCGCGCAGCTGAAAGAGCTCCTGAAGAAACTTCCCGATGGAATGACCTTTGAGCTTAGCCTCGAGAAGGAAGAGAACTGATGCCTCTTGATCGCGTCCTGCTCGATACCCTGACCATAAGCTCTCCTGTTGAAGCTTGGCGCCAAATCATCAGCACCGCTCTCGAGATTACGTCCAAGCCGCTGATCGTGGAAAACGCGGCAAGCGAGGTGATCAAACGAGATCGAGAGATTGGCACGCTTGATCACTGCCTTTCTTCCAGCAGCTGGGACCTCTGGCAAGATTTTGGCGACGCCGTGGAACGTACCTCGGATCGTTTAGTTCGCTGGTGGGCTGAACCATACAGCGCGAAAGCGGTACTCATTCTCGACGGCCTGTCTTTACGTGAGTTGCCGTGGCTTATGCAGGGCGCCACGGACCGTGGCTTCACTCTTCACGAAGTCAGCGCCAGCGCCTCGGAGCTTCCAGGAGAAACTGATCAGTTCGCTCATGCGCTTGGCATGGCAGGGCGCAGCAAGCTGCAGAACAATGGCGGCGGCTCATCTCATAAGTTGCAGCCATCTCAGACCGAGGCGCTGGACCTTCCATGGAAGGACTGTGAAGCCCTGGTCGGCAACGCTCCCAACCAGATCTTTTGGCATCATTGGCCTGACGCTAAGCTGCATGACGGCTCTGGTGCAGGGCATGGACTAGAGCAGTTGACGAAGGACGTGGCCGAGCGGCTGACCAGCGACGAGTTCTGGGATTTCGTCGAGCGACTCGCCACCGGGCGGAGGTTGGCTATTACTTCGGACCACGGCTATGCGGCAACGGGTCACTTTCCCGATGCGGACGGCGAAGTCAGCCAATTCCTGAAACAGACTTTTTCCAGCGGGCGTAGCAGCGCGGGGGCTGGTGACACAGGTCCGTTTGTTCCGCCCGTAGCATTGCAGATCAACAGCCCACACGGAGCGCACCTGCTGGCCCTAGGCCGAAGGAAATGGCGCAGCGCGGGCGGTTACCCGACGCTCACTCATGGCGGTTTGTCTCTCCTTGAGGTGCTCTCCCCGTTCGTCGAGCTGACCAAATAAGGATTGCGGCAGATGGCCACCAAAAAAGAAAAGATCGCACAAGAAGTAGCTAGGGCGGTGGGCGCCGGCAAAGCCGTTGCCATGGATACCGTAGATTTCAGCGATCCGAATAGGCCAAAAACCTGCCTTGAGGTAGATTTTCCAATCCTGCCCGTGAACCAGGTCGCTGCGATTGAGGGTAATGCAGGCAAGCCGATCTATCAGATGTCAAAATGGTGGGCACGGCGGCGATCAAGCGTGTTCCGCTCAATGCTGATCGCAGCCGCGACCAAGGCACCAGAAGATCCATCGCATGCTGCTAAGCTGGTTTGGGACAACTATTACGCCAACCACCATAAAAAGGGTGCTTTCAAGCACCTTAACGTAGCCGACATCTTTATGGGTGGAGGCACTACGCTGGTCGAGGGCTCGCGGCTCGGCATGCAAATGTCTGGGAACGATCTGAACCCTGTGGCCTGGTTTGTAGTGAAGCAGGAACTTGCCGATGTCGATCTCGACGAAGTCAAGCGCCTATTGGCTGACATTGAGGCCGAGGTGAGGCCGCAGATCATGCCGTTCTACTACTGCGACGGTCCGGAAGGCGAGAAGGGCACCTGGACGCACAAGCCCTCAGGCAAAACAATGGGCGTGGATTTCGATCCGTTAGCTCTGAAGCCGAACGAGCGGAAGGACTACAGCTATTACGGACCTGAGATCATCTACACCTTCTGGTCCAAGCACGGCCACTGTCAGGTAACAGGGTGCGGGCATCGTACGCCAATTATGACTACGCCAGTCATGGCAGTGAAGACTCTTAGTGTGAAGAGTTGGGAGCACGTCTGTGCCTCGTGTAGTACCGATTTCGATATCGAAATGACGGAAGCGCGGATGGCACCTGACGTTCCCCTTTACGTCGCGCCTGATGAAAAACCCTACGCGGTCCTCGACCCAAGGGGGCGTGTTGTCTGCCCTTCCTGCGGCGACGCTTCGATGATCAAGCTAAGCAAAGCCAAAAATAAGAAAGTAGAGCTGGCGCTGGTCGTGGATCCTGATTGGCTATCTGGAAGCTCCAGTTATGACCAATACGGCGTGCCTTACGGGGGGGCAGCTCAGGACGCTGCAGATACGACGTCAAGCTGGAACCGCGACCGGGCAAAGTCTATGAGACTGCTTGAAGTTCGTGGAAAGGAGACAATCAAGACAACTAACGCTCAGACAGGTGCTGTCAAAATACAAACGGTGACGCCTATCTGGGTCGAATGCCCTGAAACCAAGAAACGATTCAGGACAGATGAAGGTGGTGGTAGTGTCCCGAAGAAGTCCAACTTCGCGTGCGCACATTGCGGATTCGTTCAAGATGTTCTGGACAGCACATCTCGGACTAACAAGACTGCTCCTTATCAAGCAATTGCCTTCCAAGGCATGTCGCCTAAGAGGAGAGAAGAATCCAAGCTTTATGGAGGCAGATTCTTTTCCTCAGTCGCGGACACAAATTCCTTGAATGCAGCAGAAAAGGAATGGGAAGAGCGCAAGGACCAAGATCTTTCCGCCTTCTGGCCGAGGGAAGAACTACCGTACGGATTAGAAGCCGATTTCTGGTCAGTTCGCAGGCATGGCTACACTCATTGGCACACAATGTTTAATCATCGCCAGTTGTTATGCCTTACAATACTGTCCAAATCTATTCATGAGAGCCGTGGAAAATATTCCGACGCTGCTGTTGATTTAGTTATATCTGCATTCCAGCAATATCTGAGAAATCAATGCATGATGACGATTTGGAACGTTCAGGCTGATAAGCTGGAGCCACAATTTGCCAAGAACAATTTCCGACCAAAGGCAATGCCTGTCGAGAATAGTTTCTTTGGTGAGGATGGGCGTGGCAATTGGACCTCATGCTGCGAAAAGATAATTGAAACCGTCGAGTGGGCACGGAAGCCCTGGGAGCTTGTCGCCAACGACACTCTGGACATAGATGGAGTTTCTGGAAAGAGCGAAAAGGCCTACATCGGTGACAGAGTAAATCCCGACGGTGTGAACATATATTGCGGATCGTCGACGGACCTTGATTTCCTGAAGGATGAGCAACTAGATCTGTGCATAACTGATCCTCCTTTCGGAGATCTTATGCAATATGCTGAATGGTCGGACTTTTTCTACGTCTGGCTCCGCCCTCTTCTGAAGGATACTTATCCAGAGGTTTTCGGAGGAGCGCAAACTCCGAAAGATTTAGAAGTTGTTTCGAACAGAGCTAGGAATCCTGAGGGCCCTGACGAATTTTATAGACGACTTCTTACCAGTTGTTGGGGAGCTGTTAAAAAGAAACTCAAGGCTGGTGGCATTCTAGCCTTCACGTTTCATCATAGCCAGGACGAACCCTGGATTGATGTCCTTGAGAGTTTGTTTGATGCAGGATTTATACTTGAGGCAACGTTTCCTGTAAGAGGCGATGAAACCAAAGGCGATGGTCAATATGGTTCGCAAAAGGTGGAGTACGACATCATTCACGTCTGCCGCAAACGCACTGAGGAATCCAAGCCAGTTAGCTGGGGCCGGATGCGCCGTGAGGTGCTTGCTGACGTTCGTCAGCTGCAAGGCATGTTAGAAAACCACGCCCGGGCCGGTCTGCCTGCGGCTGACCTTCAGGTCATTCGGCGTGGAAAGGCCTTGGAGTATTTTTCGCGACACTACGGTAAAGTGTTTGTGGATGAGGGGCGTACGATGTCAGTGAAGGACGCATTGATTGGCATCAACCAGCTCATCGATGATGATGCGGACAAAGGCAAAGAGCCGTTGCCTGGCAACGCAGAGCCCATAACCCGTCAATTCTTGCGTACATTTGGCAATGCCGTTGATCTGCAACGCGATCAACTTCAGAAATTCTTAAGGGGCTCAATCATCACCCCCGATGAATTCGTGCAGCGAGGTTGGTGCGTGGAGAAAAACAAGGTATTCATCCGCAGGGAGCCGTTGGAATTTGCTCGAGAGTGGTCAGGAAAACATCGTCGGGGTCTCACCTCGGACCTCGACCAGGCTTTAGTGTTGATCGGCGCCTGCTTCGACGGTAGCGGCATCAATGCTTCGGATACTCTGAGGAACGAGAACTTCAAACCTCACGTCGCATTGAAGCCCCTCTTGGAATGGCTACACCGCAACAGCCCACATCAAGATTCCCGAAACGCCGCTTCACGCGCAGTCTCTATCTTCAACGCCTGGTCAGCGAGCCAAGCTCCAAGACCTGTCCAAGGTTCCCTATTTGAGGATTATATTTCGTGAGGCAGCTCCTAGACACAGGTTGGCAGCGGCAAGGGACCAGTTGGATTTGGGACGAGGAGGCTCGCAACCATGTCTGCACTGCGTCCGAAGTATATAGTTTGCGACAGTTCCTGCGGACGAGCGACAATTGGCCAGACGATCTGCCGAGCAATGAAGGCCGCACTCTCGTTGTCGCAGGGTTGGAAGCAGGACTGGACCTGCTGACCCCTCAGGATGGAGAAGCATGGCTGGGTAGTACCATCAAAGGCGCCATTCTTTCGTTCCAGTCCTTCTATGAAGGGCAAGCCGCGCTCGTTTTTTGGTTGCCATTAGGGAACGCACGCCTCTCCACCAACACCGCTACCGACGCGGTGACGTGGTCATGCGAGGTCCCTTATCGTGGTACGCAGTTAGACTTCGGCCGCCTTCTTTGGGGGAAGCCTAACGGTTATCCTCGAGAGATACTTCTAAAGGAGGGCAGCAAACCCGCCGGTTTGTTCCACTTACGGATTACGTGATGGCCGTTACGGAATCAGAAATCCACTGGTACCCTGGCGACCGGATCACTCATCCTGACTTCGGCCAAGGCGTAGTCCTAGAACCGGCGCGTGAAGGCTACATTCGGGCCTTTTTCGGTGTAGGCGAACGCCGGGTACCTGGAGCTTCTGTACGCCGTGAGATCTCCCGTACCTCGCGCATCCTAGGCGCGGTTGGTAGCGGCGTTGACCGATCTCGGAATGCCTGGTTGTCATATGAGGCCCACGCACTCCCCATCCTCGAAAGCGCTTCTGCGCTCACCTCTGCGAAGATCGACCTGCTACCTCATCAGGTAGTGCTGACCCACCGGGTTGCGACAGCTTCGCCCAGGCGCTTTTTGATCGCTGATGAAGTTGGGCTGGGCAAGACGATCGAGACCGCCCTCATTTTGCGGGAGCTTGCGAGTAGAGGCGAACTGGATCGTGCCCTGATAGTTGTGCCCGCCGGCCTAGTGAACAACTGGCACCAGGAGCTCAACGAGGTCTTCAACCTGGGATTCGAGGTGTTTGGCTCCGAGGGGGACATCACCGATCGAAAAACGAACGCATTCGCCAAGCACGATCGCCTGATCGCCAGCATCGATACCTTGAAGCGCTCGTCTCGCATTCGGCGTCTGCTGGACGCTCCTCGGTGGGACTTGGTGGTCTTTGACGAGGCACATCACCTGACAGCCTACCGCATAGGCGGGAAGGTCAGGAAGACCGAAAATTACAAGCTGGCCGAGGCACTGAAGGATCACTCACGTGACTTGATGCTGCTGTCGGCCACTCCGCACCAGGGCAATCACTTCCAATTTTGGATGCTGGTCCAGCTTCTCAACCCGACACTATTCAGCAGTCCTGAGGAGATGGTCGAAAACCGACACCGCCTGAATACCGTGATGTTCAGGCGTACTAAAGCAGACGCCTGCAAGCCGGACGGTTCTGCGCTTTTCGCACGCCGCTGGGTACACACCGAATCCTTCCTGATGAACCAGGAAGAGCGCCTATTCTACGACGAGCTGCGCAAGTATCTTGAGGAAGGATTCGACCTTGCAAAGCGGCAGGGTAGCAAGGGGCAAGCCCTGGGTTTTCTGATGGCGATCTTCCAGAAGATTGCTGCATCCAGCTTCGCCGCCGTTCGACGCACCCTCAAGCGCCGTCTGCTTATGCTGACCCTGCACGAAGCGCTGCTTCGTGACAAAGAACTCGATATAGAAGCTCGCGAAAGCCTGATGGACGAGGCACGTGCCCAAATCCATCAAGACTTAGGCTTGCCGCACGACAGCATTGGCCGCAGCGAGGTGGACAGAGTCCTGGCTGACCTCAAATACCGTTTGGTGAAGAAGCTGGACGATGAGGCGCTGGAGTTGGCAGCAGAGCCATATAGTAGCGAGTATTCTTCCGCTCACGCTGAGGAAGCTGCCTCAGCAGCCGTCGATCTACATCTCCCTGAAGAACGCTTGCGCATCCGCCATCTTCTAAGCGCCTTCCCTCAGCATCGGGAGACTAAAGCGCAGAAGCTGCTTGATGGGCTGGGGCATTTATGGCGTCAGAATCCTAAGGAGAAGATAGTCATCTTCGCCACTTACCTGGGTTCTGTGGATCTGATCGCGCAGGAAATCGAACAGATGTACCCCGGGCAAGGGGTAGTTGTGCTCAGGGGCGGTGACCACGGAGCAAAGCTGGCTGCGGAGCGGCGTTTCCGTCAAAAAGACGGACCTCGTGTGCTGGTCTGCACTGCTGCAGGCCGTGAAGGCATAAACCTTCAATTCGCCCGCATACTGTTCAACTTCGATTTGCCGTGGAATCCGATGGATATCGAGCAACGCATTGGGCGAATCCATCGCTATGGGCAGAACCATACTGCTCAAGTCTACAACCTGGTGCTCTCGGACACCATTGAGGGGCGTATTTTCATGCTTCTTGACGAGAAGCTGACCGAGATCGCGCGCACGCTCGGGAAAGTGGATGATCAAGGCAATGTTGCTGAGGACCTGAGGGCACAGGTTCTTGGGCAGCTATCAGAACGGCTGAATTACGACCGTCTGTACCAAGAAGCACTATCCGATCCCGAGCTGAAGCGGACGAACGTCGAACTTGAAGCCGCGCTGTCGAATTCCCGCGAAGCCCGGCAGGTAGTGTTTGACCTATTCCAGGATCTGGAAGGCTTCAGCCTGGACGACTACAAACCATTTTCGGATGTATCGTCCAGTTTGGATCGGCTGACGCGCTTTCTCACAGCCGCCGTAGCTGGCAATCATCAGAAGCTCGTTAAGCTGGACGATGACACTTTCGAGCTGGTGACGAGCAGTGGGATGCGTCGGGCTCTCTTCACGGTAAGCCGGGATGCAGCCACCAGCCGCGACGGTTTGGATCTGATGGGCTTAGACCATGATATTGTGCGGGAGGAGCTGGAACGCTGCCGGAATCTGCCTCCTGAAGACATCGGTATAGCTGTGCTGGGGGAAGTGGAGTCCCCTGTTCTGCTTTCCCTTTGGAAGGTGGACACCTCAGCTGACAAGGGCGAGCGCCGAGTTATTGTCCAACCTATCGCCGTGAGAGAAGACGGCACGCGCGTCCCCGCGATTGAGCGCCAATTTGATAAGTACATGCATGCTCCCCCGACCCAGCCGAGCTTCCTACCGGCAGAACGGCTGGAGCTGTTTGCAAGAGCTGTTGAACCCAGTCTTCAAAGGGAACTGAAGCACAAAGGTGCGGTGATCGGCGACGCAAGTTATGCGGCCGAGCTGATTGGTTACATTGAAATCATTGGGGCGGCTGCATAGGCTACATAGCTCAGGAAGCAGAACGTGACTGGTTTCAACCATTTCTCGAGCTGCACATTTGGTTGGGTGCCTAAAATATGGCCGGGGCCGAGTGAACGCCCGGCAGCGGTGTTCTTCTATGCCAATCAGCACGGCAGCAAGGTCTACTTCGACAAGCTTGGGCCACCATGGTCGAAGAATCCCTGCACCGACAACCCGAAGAACAAGTCAATCGCCGGACATGGTCCCTCTACCCCGCCTGGTCGGCACGGCGCGCCATTTGGCATTGGCTGCCTCAGGTGTCTCCTGGGCGAAGGCCACGGCGAGGAAGGCACTGGCGACCCGGCGGCCGCTCTTGCCAGCATGTGCTAGAACATTGCGCATGAAGTGCACCCGGCAGCGTTGCCAGGTGGCGCACAGACCCTAGTGACAGCTGCCTTGATGCCTTCATGGCGTCGGAGATCACCAGCTTCGCCCCACGCAGACCGCGACGGGTGAGCTTGCGCAGAAACTCGGTCCAGATCGCCTCAGCTTCCGAGGGGCCGATTCCATTGCCCAGTATTTCACGCCGACCATCAGCGTTGACGCCTACGGCCATGATGGCCGCCACCGAGACAATACGGCCACCCCGGCGCACCTTGAGGTAAGTGGCGCCGATCCAAAAGCAGGGCCAGTCCCCTTCGATAGGACGATCGAGGAAGACCTTGACCTTGCCGTCGATCTCCTCGCACAGCCGGCTCACCTGGCTTTTGGAGATGCCACTGATGGCTTTGACGAAGTCGTCTATCGAGCGGGTCGAAATTACCTAGATGTAGGCCTCCTGGATCGCCGCCGTCGGGCGCCTTCTCAGCCATGCGGCGTGGCTCCAGAAAGTCAGGGAAGTAGCTGCCTATGAGCAGCTCGACGGTGCCGGTCCGGGTCTCCCAGTCTCGTTCACGGTAGCCATTGCGTTAACCTGCCGCTCGGTGCTCTTCTCGCCATAGCCGGCGCCGGTGGCGGCACCCACTTCCAGTTCCACGGGCCGTTCAGCCGCAAAGCCAATCATCTCGCGCAGAATATCGGCTTCGGGGTCTTCTTTACCAGCGTGAGCAGGTTCATCATCCATTCAGTCATCGGTGGTCCTTCCGGTGCAGGGTTGGGGGAAGCAACCAGACCTTACCGGAAATCCGCCGATGACTACCGATCAGCTACGCCCCGCCTCGGGACACTACCTATTAAAGCGCCGCTCGACGTCTGCGAACATCAGATCACACAGCATCTCGCCTTACCTGCCAGCATTGGACACTGCGCAGCAAGCAATGATCTCACGGTCACGGCATCGATGACCAAGCCAATAGCGGCCACTTGGTCACAACGGCACGGAACTCCAGGTGGTCGGAGCACCGGCGATTAGAGCGCAGACGGGGACGGTGCCCAATTAGGGGGGGCCGGCGTAGATGGATCTACCTTTCGATGCGCTCGGGGATTTGGTTTCGCTATATCGCACGCGTGAGCAGAAGGCATTGACGCTTTATCCCGCACAAAACCGGTCCACCCGTAGCTCCAAGAAGTGGGGCTACGGGCCTTGTTTTCTGCTGCTCACGCCAGCCCTCCGTACAGTTTGTCCAGTGGCAGTTGTGGGGAAGGGTGGCAGGGGAAGAACCCGAAGAGAGACACACATAGATGCTTGACTACGCCACAGCTACCAACGCCTGCCCATCGACCCGGCTCGCTAAGGAAGTCACCGCTTGGTGCATGCCCGCATGGGAACGGGCGGACCACTTTGACCGCCTTGCGGAAGCTTATGAGGTTATCGGCTCCAAGGGAGGCAGGGTCTTCACGCTTCGTCTGGATAAGGATGCGCTCGTTGCCGTCACTGGCTCAAAGGACCCCGTCCGCGTTATGAGCAGGCGGATCCAGAGGGCGTTTAAGCGCGCCAAGCTCGCGGTGCCCTACTTTGCCTTTTCGCTTGAAGTGACCCCTGACGACCGCGACGAGCTGCACCTTCATGGTGCTATTGTTCTTGGAACCATCAGCCCGTCCGTTGTGAAGAACGTCCTGCGGTCGGCCGCCGGTTATATTCCAGGGCGTGCAGGGTCGCGCCAGGTGCAGCTCAAGAACTTCGATCTCGAGGCTGGTGGTCCTGCAGGATGGGCAAACTACGTGAAGAAGGGAGCCACGCGCACGTCCAGGGTGATCGAGCAGGAACGCCTTACGTATATCGACCAGAGTCTCCGCCAGCTTGCCAAGCTGAGCTGGGAGCAGCGCCGGCAGCAGGTGTCGAAGCTTTTCTAGACCGAAGCGTTAGCTGCAAGCCATAGATCAACAGCGGCAGCGGTTGAAGGCGACCTGACTTTAGTTCCCCGCTGAGCAGCCGTGACCACTGAAGCGTTTAGACGGCTGATACCTAGCTCATCCGATACATCACTGGACGATAGGCGCCGACGCTTCATTATCTCCAGGATCCGATCTTGGGCCCACTTCTGCATTGTCCCGTCCGGATCAAAGGCGCTGACAATGCCAGGTTTGGCAACCGCGGCATGGCCGCTCAGACCTGCCCAGGAGAGGAACTTGGAGCGTTCATCCGGTGTAGCTTTCAACCAGGCGTTTTTGAGCTCGTGCAGCCTAGTTCGATGTCCTCCAAGCCCCGCCTGTCGACGAGCTTCTGCCACCGTTATTTTGCCGGCCGAGACCTTCCGGTATAGGTCCGGCCGCGCAGACTTTAGACGTTGGAGGTAGTATGCATTGTCTCGCTTTTGCTTGGTCATCGATCCGCTAACAGTCGCTTGAGGCTATCCCCCAAGAATGCAGCTTCCTTGGTAGATGCGTCTACTGAATTCCGCAAAATGTGCATCTGCGGCAAGCGTTTCGCTATAAGCAAAGTATCAACAATCGGAAAGCAAATGCACATGCCCTTCGCTTCGAAGCTCAACCCGCCAACTTCATGGTCCAACCTTGTGGAGGACCGTAAGAACGAACTTCTGCACGTCCACCACCGCCTGATGGCTCTTCACGAGATCTTGCCCAGCCGCGGCTATGACATCGTCCAGGGTGGGAACGACCTTGCATCTTCTATCGAGAGCTACAAGGGGGCGCTTCCCATGGGGAAGGCGCGGGCTTTATTCTGTTCCCGCCCGCTGCAGGCTAAGGCAAACACGTTGTCTAACCTGCCTCGCTGGACCACAATCTTCTTTCCTAGGGGCGCCGTCGAAACGTCAGGCCTGCTTGGCACGTCTCTTTCTGTAGCCGACTACTTGAGCTGGGTGGTTGAAGACGGAAATTGTGCGCAGCCGGATTATTGCCTGGCCCTTTCCAGGGCTCTTCAGGCTGCACCAGAGCCACGCCCGATCATTGCTGATCCATCACCAGAATACTGGACGCACCTTGAAGCATGCTTGGAGGCACTCAGCCTTATCGAAGAGGACCCCGACGCAACATCTGTGGACGGTGCGTTCGAGCTTTCTCGGCAGACCTCTGAGGCTCTCAATGATGTCGAGTTTGGTCGGGCCGACGCCTACACGGGATTCGATTATCCAGTCGACATGCCACCTCCGTCCAGCAGCATGAGCGGATCTGTTTCACGCGGAATGATGACATCGACCGGGTATGCTCTGCGCAACATCGTGGACCGCGCAAACTTCGTCAGTGACGAAGAAAAGGCGCAGATTAGTCGCGCGCTGGCCTATTTTCCAGACCGTGACCTGGCCATCGATATCGAGCTGGCGAACAGCCAGAGGTTCTCCATTTGCGACATCGGCGTATTGGAGTCGTTGCATGTTCCTGTGCCGCACCACCTCCTGATGCCGGCGGAGGGTTCTGTTCACCTCGACCACTACGGTGACCACTCCGGGTTCTCGTCCGCCCCGGGCAGGTTTGAGTTCAACCTGCACCGGCCAGCACCACACTTGGATGAAGATGACGAGTATACTGACGTCTGCTTTCTTGTGTCCGAGCGCGTGACCTACACGGCTGCCATTGAGCAGTTCTAGTTAAACCCGGTGGGCGGCTCTGCTTGCTGCCCACCTCTGCTCGCGCGAAACTGGCATTGCGTGTTGTCTCTGACACGCCCGACTCCGGCGGCTTGTCGCCCACCTGATCCCGATCTGTAGCCGGGAGGCGGAACTCACCAGCGGTTCGTTATGCGCAGGTGCGTTTGAGCACAGCGACCATGGTCCTGGCGCCAATAGCTGTCCCCCCTAGATTCATGAAGATCGTTCTCACCTCTGACCAAGACTGCTTTGGCCCATTCCAGGTCGCGCCGGAACACGCTGACGAATGATGATTGGACACTCCAGAAGACCCACAGTGACAATGCTGCTATCTCAGTCAACTGATCGCCAATTGCAGAGCCAGGGAAGCTCGCAGGCCGCGTCCGGCTGCAACGTGACGCCAACACTGCGGCCGGCCAGGTAACGCTGCCAGCGAGCGCCTATGCGGGTCCGCGTGTCCAGTCCACAAAGGGCCTCATCCATACAGCTGCCCCAGACTTCATTCGTCCTGGAGTAACCGCTTCCCGGAACTCACAAAAGTCCATCGTCTGTCTATTGATATTACCTTTATAAGAAGAAAGTAAGAAAGGGACAGACGATGGATCAGGACGGAGACGCTCCCGGTGAGACAAAGATGCTCCCTCATTGGAGGATAGACGAGGTTGAGACGGAGGATCTCCTCGCTGCGGTGTAACAGCACTGCACAGCCCTGTACGATGATGAGCAGTGCCTATTCGAAACACCATGACCTCCATCGCGCCTTTCCAGATGCTGACTAGTTTCGCAGCGGGATGAAGTCGCAGCGCGTGCGGCCAGGTTGCTGGAGGGTAGGATATTTCCGGTAGCACTTGAGAGAGGGTCGACTCGACCGCCAGCCTCCTCTTTCCACTCTTGGCTCCTCGGATAACTATTTGCGTCCGCTTACAGCTAGTACCAGTTGCCGGTCTTGGTGGCTCTGCACGGTCCGAAACCAGATCATCAAGCAGATGTGAGTCTGAATGTCTCTACGAGGCTCATCCAGTGTTCAACCGGGAGAAAGCTATGTACGGAAATAGCTATTGAGCATTGTGGTCCCAGCGTTTGCCCGTTCTCTCCGTAATTCGTGGGTGAGCTTCGGTGATATGTTTGCTTATCGTTGCTCTCTGGGTGACGTTGATTGCGTCAGGTGAGCTTCTCTGCTGGTTTGGTGAGTGTCCGCTGAGCGAGCGCTAAGTTTACATCGCGGTTAAAAAGTCTGTTTCGGGGTGAAAACGTCAAAAAGATGTAAACTTAGTGGTAAGTGGCGACAATTTGGCGGTATTTAGTTACCGCTTGGCGCACCTCAAAGTTGACATCCGGTAGGTGTCGGGCGGTGCTAAGTTTACATTTTCGGTCGCTAAGTTTACCTTTTCGCTGCCGATGTAAACTTCCGGTTAGGCGCGAGCGAACTCGCCATGGACGTATCGAGCTGCGTCCAGTTAGGCGGCTGATGCGGCTTTTTGGGTGTCGTAAGTGCCAATGTGGATGAGCTTGCCCGCCACCCCAATGTAAGCCTTGTAGCGGTTGCCGACCTTGCTCCCCCTTCACGTTAAGCGCCTTGGTGGAGAAGACCTTCCGGTTGGCCCGGTTCTTACTCTCCGTTGCTTCCCGGAAGTTATCCCAGCTGTTGGCAGAGCGGATCGTGTCCTTGTGGCCGATCTCGTAATCGGCCCACTCTCCGGTCATGATGCACCAGATGATCTATTGAGCGACCATCACCTTGCCTTCGCAGGCAGGAGGATAGGATCGCCGAGCTCGGTGGACACCCGATTGATCCCCATCACCCTGTCTCGAATTTCCTAGGACTTCACTCTTCCCCCAACCGGTCACTAGGGCAGGGACCCTCCGTCGAAAGTCAGCCAGTCCTAGTCGCATACTCTAGACAGGCGAACTTGGCGGCTCCCCTCTCGCTCGGTCAGTTCGACAGACGGCAGCTCACGCAACAGGTCGGTCAGGGTACGGCGACTGTAAACTCGTGGATCAAATCCGGGGTCCCGTTCAACGAGCGCTTTCCTCAATATCTCAAGACCGACGGGCTCACCCTGCGGGGTCAACTCTCGCAGGACCATTACCAGGAATTCCTCTGCATCCCTCGGCGACTTCTTCCAGAACACCCGGGCAAGGTCCCTGGACGGAGAGTGTTTGTCGAGCAATTTCAGGTCCCAGAATTTGTCGCAGGCGTTCTGAAGCGAAAGCGCGGTCGACTTCTGCCCGAACCCGAATACCATTTTCCCCTCTGCACGAATGCGGCGGGCGAGCGGAACAAAGTCAGCGTCGCTGACAATCAGCACGAACAGGTCGATGGGTCCGGTCAGCAGCACTTCAACGGCATCGACTGTAAGAGCGATGTCCGTCGCGTTCTTTCCCGCCGTCAAGTTGGGCAGATGGCGCGCATCAGCACTGTTGCGACGGATGAAGCTGGTCCAGGCACTTGCAGTGCGATCGGTGTAGTTGCCGTATGCTCGCAAGAGGCAGATGCGCCCATACTCGGTAATCAATTCAACAGCGCGTTCTGCATCTTTCGGAGAAACCCCGTCACAGTCAATGAAGACGCCAATGCGATGGATGATCGTTGGTTCGCCAACGATGCGGGTCAGCCACCGCCATGCCTTAGGCTTCATCGCATGCTCCTCCCTCATCCTCGGCCCGCCAGGAGGCCGCAAGCTTCTTCATCGCTTTGACGCGTTCGACAGTGGGCATCGGCAGCTTACCGCCGGAGGCAAGTGCCATTTGCCAGATCATCCGCACCAGCCGGTCTCCCGGCTGGCGGCGGCTCGGCGGTTCAAGGAGGGGCACGTCTACTTACCGAAGATAGCGCGGATTGCAGAGCGGGCGCGGCTGGTCACGACGGGATCACTGTTGCCGGAAGCCTTGCGAATTTCTGCCAGCCAGCCGACTTCGTTGCGAGTGACGATCGTCTCGAAGATGCTCTCGAAGGCGCGTGCGGCTGCGGAGCCCGCCCACTGTTCCAGCGCAAGCTGCAGCAGACGGGCTGGATCGACATCAAGTGCGAGAGCGAGTGCAGGTACGCGGTCCAGGGGGAGGCGGGTGCTGCCCGACTTGATCAGGCTCATCATGTTGACGTTGGTAAAGCCAGCCTGGGAGGCGATTTCGGCCTGGGACTTCGTATGGCGAAGCTCGAGAATTCGCTTCTGCAGGAAGGGGACGAGGCGAGTATCTTCGTGTGGCTTGCGTACGGGCATGTTGTTTCTCTTGTTGAACATGCTTCGATTATAGAAAGATGATGTGCGGGACTGCTGTGGTCTTGAGCAGGGAACACAAGAAAGCACATCGGGGCCGCCTGCCTGGGCTTACAACGTGGAGGCCGTGGTTGCTCCAGGTTTGCTGTCATCTCGCCTCTTTGGGGGCGCATTTCATGCTGTCGTGACTCAGTAAAGGTAAGGCACAGCAGACCGTCCAATGCGAGAATACGTCTGCCCAAGCCCTGAAGTCAGCAGCCTCATTGCGGCGGCGGGCTCAAAAACCTGATTTTGCGGGTGCCCAGCTAATCACCTGTTGGTGGACTTAGGACCGCTTAGCCATGACGTTAAGTTAAGAAACTCCTGTCCATCGACTCGGCAAAAGCCTGCACTAGCCTAATTAAAAGGCAACCGCCACAAGGAGTTAGGCACGAACTGCATGATTTTGACTATAGTCCAGTCGTAACCAGATCAGCTAGAAATTTTCCACCAAGATCGATCCGATCGACGGCGTCGGTGATACCATCAGGCATCTTCGCGATGTTGAGACTGTCACTTACGATGCCAAAGTTAGCCGCGATGGACAGGTAGTCACCGAGTTGTGCGGCATCGACCGGTGGAATGATCTTGAAGCCTTCAGGAACGCATTCAACGGTCATGCCGCTTCTCTTTAACTTCATCCGACGCGCATTGTGCGCGCCGCCAAAAAACATCTGCTCGACCCGATCGGGTGCCACAGCGGCCTGCATGACGATGGCCGATATGACGGCGTCGCGATAGTAGCTATTGAGCTGCGTCCTATCCAGCATGCAAAGGCAATATCCGAGCTGTCGGTCAACACTGACATAGATGCCGGACCTGCCATCGCGCATTGTGGGATAGCGAACCATATAGAGCCGCCAATCGTATCCACCGGCGCCGGGCGGCGTGGCCAGATAGCCGGCAGTTACACTTTGTAGCTCAGCTTTACAATCAGCTGGCGACTGCGCCAGTTTGTCCAGGAGTAATGCGAGGATGCGACGGGTTTCTTTTGCCTGGTGGTGATCGCCACCGGTAAAAACCTCGCGCCATGACGTTTCTTGGCCGCTTCCAAAATAAAAACGCGCACCCTTGAGGCGGCTGTAGTTGCCAATTGCCAGTAACCCGCAGGCGAGGTCCGGCCACAAGTCCCTCTGGTCAAAACACTGATTGAACATCGCTGCTCGCGCATTGAATGTTGTGGCATCAGTATCGAGGTTGAAGGCGAACAGGCTGCCGCGCAGAAGATGATGATCCTCAAGGCGCCACATTGCCCCGGTTATCGACGGTTCGTTCTCCAGCACTTCGACTTTTTTCAGTTCATGCGCGCGTTGCGCAGCATTGAACGTGGTAAGGTGCAGTGCCTGCCTGATGTCGGCCGTCGACACCAACGTCTCGACATCCCTAATCAAGCCCGGCATCAGGTCGAGGCGCAATTCGTTAGCCGAGGCCTCGATTAGATTGCGTAGGATGCGCAGCCGGCGCCGGAAGTCCGTGGTTTTCCCCATGCGATGGATGATGAATGCATAGAGCAGCAGTGTTTCAGGCCAGCCGAATTTCCGGGGGTTGCCGCTCCGCGAATAGGTTTTACAGCATTGCTCGAGCAGGTCGAGATCGGCTCGATAGATTGGCAGTCGACCCGGCGTCCCGGAAGCATCGCTTTCGAGGTATTCGCCGAAATAAGCCGAGATCGAGTACGCGTTCGATATTGGCTCTTCGGCCCAGATGTCCGTCGCCGCGATCAGCCATGCGAGCCGTTCGGGCGCTTTAGGATCAGTGGTGTTGAACAGCTGTTGGACCTGGCGGAAGGTATTTTCCTTGGCCTGCTCATTTTCCCGCCAGAACGTGACTTCGAACAGGAATTCGAGATAGCGAAGCATCTGGTCATCCACCAGAGTGTTTGAGTCGCGATAGGGCCAGAAGATGTCGGGCCAGGTCGTGTCCATCTTGCCGCCAAGTAGGGGAGCATCGTCCAGTGCGGCAACGACCTGCTCCATGTGGGCCTTGAAATTTTCAAAGCTGGTCAGCGGTTTGCCGCGCGAATTCATCTTGATGTAGAGCGCGCTGCCCTGGCTAGCGTCCAGCGGCAGGAGATTGAACGAGACTGCGGGCTTGGTACTGCTCGTCATTCGGTCCCAGGCCAGTTCGAAGTCCACGCTGCCAAAGCGGCAGTGGATTGCATCCAGCATTGTGAGCATGGATTGAACGGTCGGGTCATAATTCCAGGTATGCAGATACCACGACTGGTTCCTGAGCCATTGCGCAAGGCCATCACTCCCCGGATAGGCATGCTCTCCGAGCAGCGCACAAAAGCGCTCGGCCGAGGGGCGCGTGGCGTAGCGGAACTGCTTCCAGCGCGCATCTGTAGCCAACTTGCCGGCGCGGGAAGCAATATACCAGTGCAGCAGGAACAGCGTAGTCAGGCGCTGCTGGCCATCGAGCGGCTCAAGTCGGCCCTCAACTACATCGCCATAGACGAAGTCCAGGCTGATGCTTTGGTCACCGACTACGGCCTCATGCAGCGCCTCCAGGAAAGAGCCTCGGATCATGCTTGCATTGGCATCGCTGCGTCCTTGCGCGTAGTCGCGCTGGATCAGCGGCACTTGAATCTCATCGATCTGGTGCGGACCTTTGTCCGCCTCGAACAGCTGGAAAAAGGATGTGATGTAACCCTCGGCCATCAGATAGCTTCCTTGAAATAGGGGTCGAGCATCGCCTCAAGTGCCCCAAAATAGGCCTTTCGGTCGTCCCCGCTCCAGAAATAAGCAGAACGGGCGCCGTTATCGCCGAAGTATTTGAGGAAGACCTGCCTGGTGCAGACCGGGATGTAATTGCCGTGTTTGTCCATGGCGAGGATCATCTGGCGCTTGACCTCGAATGCGGAATTGCTGAGCGCGCTATTGGCGCCGCTTTGGAGCAAAGCGAGGTTGGCTATGTCATGTATTTCAACGACGGAAGTGGCGCCCGCTGTGCCATCGTCAGAACTGAGGAAGTCGAGCACAGTCGGGACGAGGGTTTCGAAAACCGGGCCGGTCACGGGTCTTGTCACGGCCTGGAGTCTTGCAATCAAATCGTCGCGCGTTTCGGTCAACTCGGCAGTCACCGGGAGTTCGACTAGCACTTTTAAATGCTGATCCAACCATTCGGACCACTCGCTCTCGGTGGTCAAAGCTTCGGCATTCTGCGCATGTATGTGCTCGAGCGACCATTGGCCGGCATGATGTAGCGCGAAGGGAAAGCGTTCCCCCGATGTCTTGCGGCGGCGAACGGTCTCCACGTTCATCAGCAGCAGGGCGCGAAGCGATCTGGCCCGACTCCCTTCAGTTTCATAGCTGAGTCCGGCAAGTGCGGTCCGGTCGAGATCGAGCCTGCCCCTTATCCGATCGACGAGTGCGCCGGTAAATTCCGATGCGAGCTTGTTCTGTGCCAGATGGACGATGTCCGCGAAGCGGTCTCCCACGGCGACGAGAAAGCCAATGCGGTGATAGCAATCGTGATCTTCGAACCATCCCTGAACGCGGGCGTGCAGTTCCACGATCTCGTTCCAGATGCTGACCGGGTCGCTGGAGATATGCTGCCGAAGACTTTCAAAGGTCTGGTGCTTACCAAAGTCGCGACTACCCTCGATGGGATAGCGAGCAGCAACCGTATCGAGCAGTAGGGTGATCCGAGTGGGATAGTCGTCGGCAGCCTCCCTAGACACAAATGCCCACAGATCGGGGTGACGCAGGTCCCGTTCGATGCTGTCCCATTGCGCAGCGACTGAATGGATCCGGCCGCGGTCCGAAGTGTTCAACTGAGTCAGCAGGTGCGCCTTGATCAACTCGGCCGCTGTCAGCGGGATGCGCCCGACATTAAGCCGGGAAAACAGGGCAATGGCGTCCTCCTCAATGCGGGCCTCGTACCAGATCACTTCGACGTTCTTCTTGAGCCACAGGAAAAGTGTATCGGCCCGTTCCTGCCGGTCATGTCCCTCCGGACCAAACCATTTTTCGATTTCGAGATAAGCCTGATGCAGAAAATGGAAGTCGATATTTCTCGTGGCATGTGCGCGCGTGGGGTCGTTTAGGAAATCAGCGCTGTCCGGTCGTGTCTGATAGGCGATCGAGTATTGGGGCGGGACATTCTTGAGCCCAGAGCGCTCCATAAAGCGATAGATCAGATAGAGCGTGGTGAGCCGTTGCTGCCCATCGATCAACTCCCACTCCCCCTTGCTAAGCGCTCGGACGACGATAGGCTGCAGCCTATACAGCGCGCCATTGCTTTCCCAGATGTCATCCAGCAATTGGCGGACTTCGTTTTCTCCCCAACGATAGCCACGCTGGTAGGAGCAGATGTGGAAGTGGCCCACAATTGTTCCCGCCATCTTGGTCGAAAGCTCCGGTTCGTGAGGGTTGTTCTCAAGATTTCTTTCAGTCATTCGGGATGTTCGATCCGTACAAGTATTTCGTGATCTTGTATAAAGATAAAGTATTGAACTGAGAACCAGAAAGTGATGCGCTCCAGCCCTCCGGCGTCGTTTAAACTTTCTCGGCGAGCATTTGTGCGAGTGATCTCAAGTGGGTTACTGCTAATTTCCTACCTTGAGGGCGACGGTGAAATCGCCAGCGTCAACCGCCACGTCGTGTTGAAGAAGGGCGGCCCGCCAGCTCCGAAGAAGCGGCGGAACGCGAATGAGGCCTGTGCGGCGTCAATGGCTAAAGTTCATCTCGGGCAAGAAGGGGTGCTGCGTGGCGCGGTTCACGCTTTCATTTAGGATGAGACAATCCTGCAAGTTCGCTCACACGAGAAAGAATGTTGCTGAGTAAGCCAGTTTGAAAGGCCCAATCTAGGGTCCCCTCACTAAACCGATCTTGTCGCACGAGCACTGTTAGGAGCTGTGCTATTTGGCTTGCAGAAGCAGAAGCGAGAGTTGTCGGATCATCTCGAAGTGCCGACGCCTCGGATGTCTCTTTCCAGCTTACCCAATCGAAGTTTTGGTTGATCCACCCATCCGCGTAGCAAGTTTCAACAAATGCGAGTGCCGCCGGTTCTAGCATGTATGAAGGCAGGATCATTGCGCCATGCTCCTCGCTTCTCAACTGCGTCCAGGAGCCAAAAACAAAACCGTTGGCGGAAAATGTCGGCAGGAAGCTGGCTAGACGCTCCAGTTTTCCTCGGCCAACTAGGTTATCGCTCAGAGCTTTAATCCTTTGTGGTCTCGTGCCGGGCTGAACTATCCGGCTCATGGCACCTGCCAGCTTTGCCCGTCCACACCGAGCGCGAAGATCGGAATAGCGCGTGACTCAGGCACCTGAACGAGAATCAGGAATCTGAACGATCCGCACGCAAGCGGTTCGGCCCTACGCTCTTCTGTGGGAGCATGCCTGAGGGTGGATGAGGTTCCGGCTCGTCGATGTTGCACGCGGTATTCCTCCCCAGCATCAACTCTGCCAACCGCGCGGCTGATGACCGCAGGATGGCCGAACTGGGTGAATGGTCGCGCAGGCGGCTGTCGTGGTGACCGATCTTGAATGTGAATTGAAGGGGTCGAAGGGGCTCCCGTGGTGTCTAGCGCAGCGCTTTCAAGCATGTGCCTTGGTCATATGGCGGCTGCAAACCCGATTGGTCGACTTTGTTGAGTGAGTTTGGCTTCCACCTCGGTAGCCAGCATCCCAACCAATGCTGCAGGAGCGCTCTCTCCCAGAACAAGAGCCTTCCGGCGCACCAGAGCGAAGTCGCCGGGTGTTAACGGATGAAGCTGCCTCAAACACTCTGGGGGCTCGCAACCGAAATATGAGCGAAAGGCTCGCATCGCCTGATCCTGGTGCATTGGCTTGAAGTTGACCTTGAAAGTGAACCTGCGCTGCGTGGCTGGATCCAAGCGCTCTATTAAGTTCGTTGTCGCGGCAAAGGGGAGGGGGTGGCACTCCATCCAGGTAAGAATCTCGTTGACCTGGCTGACCTCCCAAGAGCGTTGCGCACCGCGCCTATCGGCCAGTAAAGAGTCGACCTCATCCAAAATGAGGAATTTCCCGAGTTCTCCTGCCTCAGCAAATGCCTCCGCAATCCGCTTCTCAGTTTCTCCCACGTACATCCCGAACAGATCGGACCCACGCTTTTCAAGCGTCTCCATTCCGAGCTTGGCGGCTAGGAAGCGAGCGAACGCACTCTTTCCTGTTCCTGGCAGACCCGAGAACAGAAAGGACAGCGGTGAGGTGCCCACAGCCTCTATCCTGGATGCGAGCATTACCAGGTCCATGTCTGCTGACGACTGACCAAGGTCAAATTCCGGCTTGTCTTCGCGTTCCGCGGGCACTCCTCCTCGCCCGAGTGCCTTAAGCACCGAACGAGTAGAAGCCACCGCCAGTGCACCTTGGCCTCCAGCGAGGCGGGCTGCGCGTAGGCCCGACTCTACTACGGCAGGTGGAGCAGCAAGTGCGGCGAGCTGCTTCGTGTCGCTTGCCTCCAGCTGTAGACCCGTCGATTGAGCAAGGCGAGCAACAATCCGCAGGCGGGCTGCTGTGTCCGGCTCAGGAAACTGGACGGCGTGAAGCATCCGCCGGACGATCGATTGGCCAAGTCGTTCCGGGAAGTTGCTGATCCAGATAGTTGGAACAGAACAGCCTTCAACGACGCGGTTCATGAAGACCTTGGATCCAGACCTGTTCGAGGAGTCCTCGTCATCGATCCCAGTGAAGATATCATCAGCTTCATCTACAACGAGGATAACCCTGCCTGCCCTGTGTGCGAGCGTGGAGAGAAGTGCCAGATGAGCAATCCTGTCGCTTCGGCTCGGCTCGGCAACGTCTGCGCTGGACTCGCCCACAAAGACCACGTGAGCACCAACCTCCTGCCCCAACAATCGGGCGAACTCTGTCTTGCCAGTTCCCGGTGGCCCATAGAACAGGATTCCCACACCGGGTTCTTTGGCCTGCAGCGCACCTGAAACTATGCTCAGGACGTTCGTTCTGGCTATCCCCAGATGGTCAAAGTCTGCCAGGGCCAGGCGGGATGGAACTGAGTTGCCCAGGAGTGCGGAGGTGAGCGCCCCCTCCTTGGTTGATCGCTGTGACAGTACCTTGAGCAATGTCTTGGAGGCGGCGAAGTCACCCCCACGGCGGTTTTCGAGCAAACCAAGTTGAGTCAGAATTCCTGAGGCGCCAAAAAGCACGGCATCCGCCTGACGCAGCCCACAAACGCGAAGCAGGGTGCGAGCCCCAACTTCATCACTGTCTCCGCTTTCATTGCAGAACGCTTCTCGGAAACCCTGATAGGCTTCAAGCTGAGTCAGTCGGACCGTAGCACCAAGGATCCTGGTCTCGCGCTCCGGAAGCTGAAGGGTCGTGGCAATCCACTCCAGGCGCTTTTGAAGTGCAGATTTCGGAGGTGCGTTGCGCTCTGGATAATCAACTTGCGAGCGGGGGATCCTAAGCTGAATATCCTCAAACCGGTCACGCTTACCGCGGTTCAAGGCCGCATCAAGCGCGTCGATCGTGAGACCGAGTTCCTTCCGGTGGTTCCCATACCACTCTAGGAACTCTTCTGACATGGACACACGGCTGCGGCCTTTCTCTGGCCGAAGGCATGCGAGGACGTAGCTTCGTAGCTGATACCTTTCGTAGGCACCAAATGGGACCTCCAGCACGTCCAAGCTGGGCTGTTCGGCAAACATTGGTTTTGATTGCAGCATTGGATGACCCTGATTTCAGTGTGAGCTACCCTCAGAGGGTACTCAGGGATGGGGGAGTTGTAGCAGCAGCCTCAATGCGGGTACCGGAAGGTAATCACCTCAAGCGCGCCATCCGCTTGGCGCATGTGATCACGACCCCTTCGTCGCTCACCACCAAGTACGTGTTTAGGTTGCATTCGAGCTTGGCGAAGTTCTTGGGGCCGAGCTCGTCGCGAGCCCTGAGGCGCGCCTGCTTGTCCATGAAGATGACATCAGCTCCGTGTCGCCGCTTCGACCTCCCATAAGCAAGCAGCACTTCAACCACTTGGGCTTTTACACCCCTCTGACCAATTCTCATTTGCGCATGTACACTAAGAGAGATGCCGTCCATTGCAGTTGCCTCACTCTTCCGTTCCCATCACCAGAAATATAGGCTGGGCAGGCGACAGTTCTGGTCGCAGGCTTGGGAGAGCGCTATGTCCTATCAAAAGGCAGCCGATCTGCTTCGTTTGGCGCTGGACCTTGCGGGTTCGCATATGGGTCTGCAACTTTCGGAAATAGACCGCCTCGCAAGTTCAGAGGGGAAATCCGCGCGCCGAAACACGCAACGGTTGTTAGAGGCTTTGCGAGACCTGTTTGGCGACAAGCTGGTAGAGGTCACAGACTTCGACGGGCGGAAACGGGTGAAGCTCGAACGTGGAAGGTTGCACGACTTCATTGATCTCGAAGCTGACGAATTGGCATCGCTCGACCACGCGATCACCGCCTTGAAAGCTCAAAATGATAGCGCTGACGCTGAGCGGCTTGGGCGCCTTCGCACCAAGGTGCGACTGCTGGCACCAGAAAAGAGCCGGCGAAAAATCGAGGTCGACTACGAAGCGCTGCTAGCCTCAAGTAGCGTCATCATTCGCCCGGGGCCTCGCCCAAAGATCGATGCTGGGACCATGGGACCCATCACGGAGGCGCTCCTTTCTCTCAAGCAGCTCGCGTTCTGTTACCCCCGGGCTGGTGGCTGTGAGGAGCGCGTAGTTGATCCATACGGTGTTCTGATGGGGCACCGTGTCTACCTCATAGCCCAGCAGGCTGGCTCAAGTTGGGGCGAGCCCCCGGTCTGGCGGGTGGATCGGATGAGGGACGTACATGTAGTTGAGCATCCCGCTTCCATTCCCGCCGACTTCGACCTGCAGTCATTTTCCCGTAGAGCCTTCGGAGCCTTTCACAGCACCAAGGAATATGGGGAAGTCGTATGGCGCTTCACTGCGAAGGCGGCGGAGAGCGCCAGGAGCTTTCACTTCCATCCAGACCAAGTCTTTGAGGAGGACGGTGAAGGCTCCTTGACAGTGAAGTTCACAGCTTCGGGTCACCTCGAAATGGCTTGGTTCCTGTACGCATGGGGCGATCAGGTGGAAGTAGTAGCTCCGCAGTCACTCAAGAATTTGGTCGATGGACACCGCCGTAGCGACTTCCCTGGCATGCCCTAAGGACCGTGGAATTGAATAACCTCACTACCACTCCCCCGCTGCACAACCGCGACCAGAATTCCTGAATGATCATGAAGGTTCTCAGCCGGCAATTGGCCAGAAGCGCCACCATGGGGTCGGCAAGTCGCGAGGACTTGACCGCAGCCGCTAGACCATACGCCCTTACTTCGCATATGTTTGCATAAACATTAGTGGAGTGTGCCGTGAAGGTTAGCATCAAAACGTTCGACGTCGAAATGCAGGTTAAGCGAAATGGAATTGAGTTCGATGTTTACGATAACGATGGTACTTACCGTGGCGACTGCCTCGTGACACAGGCTGGTCTTATTTGGTGTGAGGGGCGTACTAGGCGAGAAAATGGAGTGAAGGTGAGTTGGGATGAGTTTATCTCGTGGATGAATTCATAGCTCAGCGGACCTAGGGCAACGCCGCTTCGCTGCCAAAAGTGGCCAATACATCCATCCCACTCTGCGAAGGAACTTCTGCGCGTAGTAAGGTTTGCCTCTTCGACGCCTATGATTTTGACATTTCAACAGTGCGAAAATTAGAGAAACATTGATGAGGGGCTCTCGAGGACAAGGAATGCACTCTGATAGCTTGGCTACGGTCCAGACCGCGATAGAGTTCCTCTCATGTGACGGCCAAAGATGCCGCCAGCAGATTGTCGTTGCGAGTGCCGAAAGGAATTCAGGTTGAGCCGTGGCGCGCCAGATCAGTTAAGTGGCCTGAAAAATGCAAAATAAATTTCTATAAGCGTCGGAACAGGTTGTTTCTAAGTACACAAGACAGGGAGTTTGACCTCTCTGACGGGCTAATGTTGAACTGGCCGAAGAAAAGTAGATTGGTTTACGTTGGGATTAACTCCGAAAGCGGGCGATGGGTCATGTGGACCGAAGAGGCTTTGCTTAGGATTGAGGAGTTGATCCGGCATGATCTTTCTTTCGACGGCTATCGGGCGCAACTGACGAGAATATCGACTGGAAACGGACCGTGCTCAGAGGAATTTGTTTGGAAGCTCCAGATCAGAAAGTAACATGCCTGGCCGTGGCCAATCGCCCGCCAAGCGGGTTTGACGCAAGGTCAGGCGGAGCGTTGCCTGACATTTATCGACGCCGCTCAACTCAAATCTGGAGAACACGTTGAGCTACGATCTATTTAAAGTACCGGATGGGTATGAGACTGACCTGGCACTCGTTGTAGCGCCCTATTTCGATAAGAGGTTTGCCAAAAAGATAGCGAAGCAGCTGCAAGCGAACAGATTGCGCTATCTTCTCGATGAAAGCGCCAGGGATGAAGAGGTCAGCAGCCTAATCACCGCCTTTCAAAGCAAAGACTTCAAGATTTGTCTCTGCCGTGCTGCGGGCATCGCCCATTTGAAGCTATTTTATCTGGAGTTCGTGAAGTCTGCGGGAAACCGAACTCGGAAGCGGCGCTTGATTTTTGGTTCTGGCAACGCCACGGAGGCGGCCTTCGGCGGTAAACGCAACGCGGAACTCTTTGCTAACGTCGATTTAGGCGCCGCCGGCGACAAACCACTACTGTCCTACATACGCGAGGTACTAGGCGCGATAGAAGCAGGGGGAGGAGTAGTGAACGCGCTTCGCTATCCACGCTCAGAAAACGCACCGCAGTTGCTGCTCCCAAAGCTTCGCGTCGTATCCACCGGGGCTGCTCCCGGTTTTGATGCATGGCTTCAGAAGGGGCAGCTAGCGGCGAAGTACCGAGAAGCCCAAAATTTTCTCACTGCCTCTGTTTTCCTAAAGAAGGCGCTTCCGCAGGACCTTGTGGCTCAGCAATTTGCTGGCCGTGGGCTTATCCAGGCCGGCCAGCGGAACGTGGTCAAGTACGCGTATGTTGGACAACTTCCTTCAGAGACAGGTGATAGCGACGATGATGAGGCGGTAGCACAATGGAAAGCGCAGTTTACCGTTTGGACGCACTTTGGGGACTGGGTTTCCGAAGAGTGCTTCCAGGAACATGGCCGTAACATGCGATCAAGATCAGCGCCTCTGAGGCGGAGCCGGATCGATGAGCTATTGGAGAACGGAACAAGCAGCGCCTGGGTTGAGCAAAAAACAGAAGAATTCCTATACGTCTTAAGGGGCGCTTGGTCTGATTTGGAGGCGAACGGAGCTTCGCCGTCCGATTATCTCCATGGAAAGCGCGGTGAGCTTGCCGATAAGTATTCAGGGAAGTTTCGTGACAAAATCCGGGATGATCTGCTTAGGGCAAATGACAAGGACTTTTATCAAAGATTTGTTGGGGGTTATGAATTCCCGAAGGTGCCGAAGTTCAGGGAAGATGCAGCCGCATGGACGGACTTCGTACGAACGTGGTGCGAGTCACTTATTGTGGAGTCCGGCAAGCGTTCCAGTCGATCGCTGCTGATGCAAACGGTCCGTCTTGCTTTGAGTGAACTCGATATCAATTTCGCGGAATTGACAACTGACGGGATAAGCAAGTCGCTCCGTGAGAATTGGGGAGAAAAAGTGTTTTTACCTGAGCGGGCCGGTGTGACCCTGGGCGAGGTGGTTGCTGGGTATTACCAGCCCGTAAACGCTGGTGCGATCTAGGACACCTTGGACTTGCCAATTTTTGTAGATGTGGATTGAACACGCCCCCTCCATCCTATTTGCAACCAGCGTTCTTTTGCCAAGATAACTCTGTTCGTCTTCATCAAGATTTTTTCGATCTTTTCAATCATATTGCCGAGAAAATCAGCGGTGCCATGCCTGGTCTCAGAAGACCGCTGCCACCCAAGTCCCATCATCTGCCCAGTGATGAGATCCAAGTCCATCGGTCGCGCAAACCATCGGGAAATTAGCGCAGGCGGCGAGTATGCCGAAGCGCGTTTCCTCAGCCACATAGTGGTTGCGCTCGCCACGCGTTTGCAGAAGGCACCAACCCACTTGTCCTAGCTTTCCGAACTCAAGGACTGCTGGCTCCTCACCTCGCCACTCGTAAAAGTAACGGACGCCGTTCAGAATCGAGAGAACCGTCTTCCGCCTCATGGTCTCATGGCCGAGGCAATTGTTGAACTTCCTGGCTATTTCATCCAGGCCAACTAAGGTGTCGATCGGCACTAGGCTGCCGCTAGCCTCCCACGGCGGGGCTGGGAACGGAAAGCTTAAAATCACCTCCCAAATAGCTTCTACGGGATTGGCAGCTTTCAGAAGCGGGCCAGTCACCTTGGTTCCCTGTAGACTCTCTAGCCGCCTTAAGGCCCAAGTGACAAACCCTATAGCCTCAGGGGCTACTAGGCCTCCTTTCAGTAGGTTCAGTACAGGACGAGCCGCTAGGGCAGGTGGCAGGGCTACGATCGACAAAATCATTTCGTCCGAAGGTTCAGTCGCGTGGCGGACAAACTTTGCGGCCGCACCCTCATTCAAAAGCGTTCGCGCGAGGGCGCGATATATCCTGGGGCTGCGCGGGGTTGCCCCCAACTTACCAAGGACATTGCTGTATCCCCGAACCCGCTCTCCGAACGCCTGGAGGATAAGGTCCTTGCTGCTGGCAAATGTGAGCTGGTGGTAAGCCAGCTCTGCCGACATCGCATTGTTGGCACAGAACTTCACTCGCTCTGATGACAGCCAAGCGTGCCACAAATGGCGTCGTCCGTCGGCGGCCGCTATGTACTCGTGGATCCTGCCGCCTGCCCAGATCTTCGTGACCGGGTCGGCGAACTCACCGGCGATTATGGGGATTAGACTGTTGCCGTTTGCCAGCCCGCCGCGGCAGAAATCGGGAGGGCTGCTGCGCTTTGTTTCTACTACGTCTAATTTTCCTGTGTCCCGTTTGATTGTCTTTGGCATGTCCTCGGATGGGAGTTCGTTAGGGTGCATGTCACCTCCGTTGCCGACTTGAGTGTTATACCGGCAGAGTGCGACAAATTCGGTCGTGAGGAAAACTGAGGATTGTCAAAGATGATTCGCATAAGCAATCATGCCACTGCAACGACTTAATGGATCAAATTATCCCTCGGTGTAATCGCACCCAAGGCGGCCTCGATCTTAGCCCTTCGGAGAAATAAAAGGGCCATATCACCCAGCCTTCTTGCATTACGCAAGTACAGATAGTCCAACAACTATATGAAGCGGCTAGAAAATCATCATCGTGTTCCGGATGGTGGTGTTTTCCCGTTCCTTCTCGTAATTTACAATGTCGATTGTTGATCGTGTTCGATTTACCTGGAAGAACTAATGGATTGGTTTGAAAAGCTGACCGGCTTCCCTGAAGCCGGATATGAAGAGACCAAGGACAAGCTGATCGTCGCGGATCGTAGATTGCATTCTCGCGTGAATGACGCGAGCTATGGGGTTGGCGAGATAGAACTTGTATCTCTAGGCACTCTGCGCACCCGAGCGCAATTGGCAGGCCCGCCCCGCGGTCAGCTCAAAGCGAGCGTCGTCACTGGCGACGTTCGGGCCATGCACTCCGATCCACTCCATGCTGATGCCTTGTTTCAGGTTGCTTCCCAGTTCAACCTTTTAGAGATGGTTGGACCGGATGTGACCCCTGAACAGGGCGTTACTAGGTACCAGTTCGACCGCACCCAAGGCCCGGCCTGCGCGATGGCCGCCGGAGCCGCCACCATCTTCCGCAATTACTTTGTGCCGGTAGGGGGCAGCCGTGGGCAAACTGCAAGCCGGCAAATCGACGCCATTCAAGAGCTTGGCGCCGTCCTAAGCGAAGCTGTTGGGATGCAGATCGACGCTCTGTGGACGATGCGCAACGGCTACGTTTTGGTGACGCAGCCTGGACTGGAGGCTATCTCAGGCTACCTGCGAACCATCTCGACAGCAGAACTCGACAAGCTGCGTGCCAAGCTCTGCATCGGGGTCCACTCCGATGTGGAGGTTACCGACGTCGAAGGTTCCAAACCGCAGTTCGTGTCCCAAGCCTTCTGTTCAGCGCTGCCTGTCGCCTACAACCGGGTTCGCGGACCGCACTGGGAGCCTTTCGCCCGGCTGGTACTTGAAGCCGCCTATGAGGCGACGATCTGGTCGGGTGTGCTGAATGCCCGGCGTGGTGCCTCCAATATTGTATTTCTAACCTTCCTAGGCGGGGGTGCGTTTGGAAACGCCGAGGATTGGATCGACGCGGCGATTAACCGGTCGTTGCATTTGGCGGCCCGGTTTGACCTCGACGTGCGGCTGGTCAGTTATGGAAAACCGAGCGCGAACAAGTTGAAGCTCGTGGAAAAATTCAAGTGACCGAGAGAATCGGCAGCCGTTTGTCAGCCTCTATGGCCTGGAAGAACCGGGTCGCACAGATCGAAGTTCACGCACGCTTCGCTTGCAGTTGAGCTCGGACGAGCGCGATGCAGTAGTCAACGGCAAGCTTTCGCTGTTGTCGGCGAAAGTCGAAGGATTTTCCCACTGCTGCCGAATCTATGCCCTTGGACACTGTGGGAATAATCTGAGCTTGAGGATGGCGTGCGCTAGTAGGGTGAGTTATTTGTTGCTAGTAGTTCTTTCTTGATAAACTGCTGATCACTGGCGTGATGCAGTAATGTTGCCGGTGCAGCTTTACTGGAGTGGGAAAACCGCCGGCAATTCTCTACTTCCATTTTTCGGCAGATCTAAAGGGTAGAAATGAAGCGGCTTACATACATTGCCTATGGCCGATTGGCAGCCAGAGAAATCCGTCTCGACGCAGCCCGAGGAGGTCGCCACGGAGTTCAGGTGATGCCATTTGAGCACCTAGTGGCACGGCTAGCTGGTGGCTTCAGCCTGGCAGTTGACGGGGAAACGCTTCGAGGTGCCCTTCAGGAGGTCCTGCCACAGACGAATGTCGGTGAGCTTGAGACCTTGAAACTTCTTCCTGGGATGGTCGGTGCTGCTGCAGATACACTGCACAAAGCATGGCGAGCCGGAATTGACCTGTCGCAACGTGGTTTGGATCACCCTCGCATTGCGGCTCTTGCAAATCTTGAGGCCGCCGTCCTGCAACGACTTCCCCAGTCAATGAGGCGACCACAAGACCTAGTCGCCCTCGCGCAAAGCCGAATGGTGCACGCTCCGGCTCTCTTCGGGGAAGTTGAAATTGTTGGTATTAGCGAGCTTTCGCCATGCTGGCGTCCTTTGCTGCTCGCGTTAGCTGAGAAAGTTCCTGTTAGGTGGCACGCTGGCCCGCGGTTAGCCCCCTCATGGCTGAATAATTCTGCCGTCCAGATCGTGCGCTCACCGCCGGAGAACCCTTCGATATGCGTTGTAAGCGCATCCACTGGCTATCACGAAGCCGTGGAAGCTTTCCGGTGGGCACGCAGGCTGATCGCAAGTGGTCAAGCCAAACCTCACGACATAGCGATCGCCGCTACCGCTCCGGCTGCATATGACGATGAATTTTTGGCGCTGCGCCGCGATACCAATATCGACCTTCACTTTGTCCACGGTGTACGGGTAGTCAGTACACGCGAAGGCCAAGCTGCTGCGGCTTTAGCAGATATCCTTGTCCACGGCTTATCTCAGACGCGACTCAAGCGACTTGCGACTCTTCTCGGGAGGGATGCAGGACCTTTCAGAGGCCTTCCCGATGGGTGGCAAAGGGTCTTGCCGCCTGAGGCGCCACTGTCTTCACGGGAATCCTGGGAAAGACTGTTCAGGCGGTTGACGCCAGCAGACTGGCCGGACGGTATTGACCATTCGCCACGCTTAAAGGGCCTGATAGAGACGCTTTTCGCCGGGACGGCCAAGGCCGCTGAGGTCGGCAGTGCAGTGCTTTCCTCCGGGGCCTTGCAGATCTGGCAGACCGCAATGCTGACAGGAAACGCAACCGCAATCGACCTTACAATCGACGCTCTCAGGCAGGTCGACACGTGCGAAGCATGCGTGTCGGTCGCGTGGATGCCAGCCTCCGCGTTGGCAGCCTCACCGCGCCCCTTCGTTCGCCTTCTCGGCCTCACTTCTACGGCGTGGCCACGCAGAATATCAGAAGATCGGCTGTTGGCCGATCACATCGTTCCTGCTGGCGAACTGGATCCCCTGCCGGTCACTTTGGCGGACCGGCGCGATTTTCAAACGATCCTACGGACAACTAGAACGGAAGTTGTGTTGTCGCGCGCCCGGCGAGACGGCGAAGGGCGAATGCTTGGCAAAAGCCCTCTACTTCGCGGCATCGGCAGTGAGATCTACCTCAGGCGTAACCAGCGACCTGCTCATGCCATGAGTGAGACGGATCGGCTTTTCGCCAGACCCGACGAATTTGCCGCTGGCTCCCAAGCCGCATCAGCGAGGGCATGTTGGCACAATTGGCACAGTCGAGAGCTAACAGGCCACGACGGGATTGTTCGACCGCAGCACCCGACCCTGTTTGCTGCGTTGTCCAGAGTTCAGTCCGCTAGTTCGCTCAGCAAACTACTCCGGGGGCCACTTGCATTTTCATGGCATTACGGGCTCGGCTTAAGAGCACCAAGGGGCGGTGATGAGGCCCTAGTGCTCGATGCAAATGCCTTGGGTACTCTTGTGCATGACACGCTTGATCAAGCCATTCGTACACTGGAACGCCTCGGGGGGCTTGCCAGCGCCAGCAGTGAGATGGCGGCCGGTGCGGTCGATGCGGCGGTAAGCACTGTGGCTGAGAGGTGGGAGGCAGAACAGGCGGTACCTCCCCGTGTAATTTGGCAGCGCAGCCTGGGGGAGATTCGCAATATTGCGTGGAGTGCACTCCAGCATTCCGACGCAACATATCCCGGACAAATATCCTTCACAGAAGTGCCTTTCGGTGGGCAGCTCCCGAGATCGGATGGTCCTCTGCCCTGGGATGCGTCATTGCCAGTCGAAATCGCTGGAACGGACTTCAAGATATCCGGGTACATCGATCGACTGGACCTGTCTGGAAACAAGAACCAAGCGCGAGTGCGTGATTACAAGACAGGAAGGATGCCCAGCGAGCCAGTGTCCCTGAACGGTGGCAGAGAGCTTCAGCGCTGTCTTTATGCATACGCAGTGCGCGCCATGCTGGGGGATCACGTCGAGGTTGAGGCCTCATTGCTTTACCCGCGAGAGGCAGAAGCAAGACTTCTTGAGGAGCCTGATGCGGTACTGCAGGCTCTTTCAGAGCATCTCGCGGCGGCTTGGGCTAACCTGCTTTCGGGGGTCGCGACAGTCGGACCCGATGCAGGCGGGGACTATGATGACTTCAGCTTCGCGCTGCCAGCAAACGCAGCGAACGGATACTGCAAGCGCAAGGCCGAAGCGTCTCGACAGGCACTAGGCGATGCCGCGCTCGTTTGGGAGGCCAACTGATGACCGTTGCCGTAAAGATCCTGGCGGATGAGGCAGCGCGCCTTACAGCCATGACCGCTCACGACCGCTCCATCATGGTTGAGGCTGGCGCCGGCTCCGGGAAGACGGCCATCATGGCTGGCCGGATCGTTCTACTTCTTCTGGACGGAGCTCCGCCTAACTCTATCGCAGCCGTGACCTTTACCGAACTGGCCGCCAGCGAATTACTGGCGCGCGTTCGTGATTTCGTTGACGAACTTCTCGACGGTCAAGCGATACCGCGAGAGCTCCGCCTGGCAATTCCCAATCCAATCTCCATTGAGCAGCGTACGCATTTAGAGGAAGCAGCAGCATCCATAGACGAGATTACTTGCTCAACCATCCATGGTTTCTGTCAGCGGCTCATCAAGCCGTATCCTGTGGAGGCAAAGATCGATCCGGGAGCATCCCTGATGGATCCCGGTCAGGCAGAGCTCGCGTTTGATGACATCCTTGATCAGTGGCTTAGAGAGACGCTCGAAGACGAAAGCGAGTGCTTTGTCGCCGAGCTCGTCTTTCAAAACCCCGCCAGCGCCGTTCAGCTTGTGCGGGATGTTGCGGCGCAGCTACGCCGTCACCGCGTTCTTTCTTCGCCTGCGTCGTCTGCACTCAGGCCGCTGGCCAGAGCATTTCGTGATGCAGTCGCTGCTTACGGCAAGTTCTTGGGGGAATCGGCAGCTCAAGAGGAAGAGAGCATAGAACTGGCAGCACGCATGTCAGACATGGCGGACGGCCTGGACTTCGCAATGGAAAGTGACGGGCCCGCTGCAACCGTGCGGCTCCTTGTTTCGGTCGCTCATCCACAATTGTGCAAGAACGACGGGAGCTTTCGGGCTTATAGAAAAAAGGGAAAATGGGGAGCTGCTGCGAAAGCTGCGGGCTTGTCAAAGGGTGACGGCGATGACCTGAACAACAAGGCGGAAGAGTTGCACTTGGCCTGCTGCTCAGCATGGACACAGATGGTGCGCACCGCTGCGGGCAGAGTTCTTGCGGAACTCCTGATCGAGATCCAGCCTGTATGCGACCGCTTTCGCGAGTACAAGCATTCTGCTGCTCTTCTTGATTTCGACGATTTGATTTTCTCGGCAAGAGACTTGATCAGGGATTGCCCAGAGGTCCGAACGGCGCTGAGCGAGCGGTATCGCCACATTCTAGTGGACGAGTTTCAGGACACTGATCCCTTACAAACCGAAATTTTCTGGAGGTTGTGCGGAGATCCTGTGCAAGCTCAGGACCCAGACGCATGGACCTCGTTCAAGTTGAGGCCTGGAGCACTATTCCTCGTCGGGGACCCCAAGCAGGCAATTTACAGGTTTCGGGGCGCGGACGTGTCTGCTTACCTTCGGGCCAGAGAAGCGATCAGGCTGCAGGAGCCCGAAAACCTGCTGTCCATATCAACGAATTTCCGTTCGTGCGCAGGCATCTTGTCTTATGTAAACACCCGCTTCGAACCTCACATGTCGGCTGATGGGCAGCCAGGATTCACGGCGCTAGACGCCTTCCATCCTGATCCGATCAGCGGACTGTGCGTAGCCGCCCTTGAAGTCGCCTGCGCCGGAGCTGACGGAAAGGCCAGCTCGGAGCATCAGCGGGACTGCGAAGCCGATACGGTAGCAGAAATGTGCGCGAGACTGATCGGCAGCTACGACGTCGCGGACCATAAAGCCGGAATTCCTCGTATCTGCAGGCCTGGCGATATTGCCCTCCTTGCTCCCACCGGAACCGATCTTTGGCGCTACGAAGAGGCATTGGAGCGACGCGGTGTTCCGGTTGCAACCCAGGCCGGAAAGGGCTTTTATCGTCGGCAGGAAATCCAGGATCTTATCAGCATTACCCGGGTGCTGGCCGACGGTCGAGATACCCTCGCGCTTGGCGCATTGCTGAGGGGACCACTTGTAGGGCTCACAGAGGAGCAACTGCTCGACCTTGTCTGGTCGCAGCCGAAGAATTCTGACTACCCTGAGGCAATCCCGCGTCTGAACATCAACTTTGATCCTTCCTTTGTCGCGGATCCGCTGGCACGCGATATCTTTGAGCGACTTCAGTCTTTACGGAAGCGCATCAACAGCACCACGCCGCACCAGTTGATTTCGGAAGCCATCGACTCGCTGCGGGTTCGGCCACTACTGCTTCAGCGGCATCGTGGGCAGGCAGATAGAGCTCTCGCTAATGTTGATCTTTATCTCAGTTTGGCTGCGCCCTATGGCTCCAGAGGCCTGAAGGCGTTCGCAGAAGCTATGACTGCTGCGTGGGAGGGGAAAACGGCAGCGGCCGAAGGACGCCCGGATGCGCAGGAGGAAGCCGTGTCTCTTTACACGATCCATGCTTCCAAAGGGTTGGAGTGGCCCATCGTGGTGCCGATCAATACCATGACGAAGGTCATGGCCACCTCTGGGGCGATCGTCAATCGCGAGGAACAGCGCCTCTATCTACCGGTACTGGGTGTGGAACCCGCCGGGTACGCTGACGCCTGCGATGCAGAAATGGCCGAACTTAATCGCGAACGGACGCGGCTCTGGTATGTGGCCGCAACACGTGCGCGCGAGCTTCTCGTTCTGCCGAGGCACAACGTGGCAGCCAGGAGCAATTCCTGGAACGCGCTAATTGACCTAGATCTGGACCGGCTTCCGGCGATCGACTTATCTGCACGCACCGGAGCATCAGCGGCTCAGGATATAGACCCGCCCAGTTTGCAATCCCGCGAGGTCTTTGCCGCAGAAGCCCTGGCCATCGTGTCTGCGACAACCCGCCTGGAATGGCTGGCGCCCAGTCGCGGTGAGGGGCCGAGCGCAGCCTCGGAACCACTGGAGGGCCTAGCAGCAGTGTTCGCGCCTGACGGGGAGGGCGCTCTGCCGCCTTCCAAACCGAGCACAAAGATCCAAGGTGGACGGGAGCGCGGTCTGATCATCCACAAGCTTCTTGAGGAGGTCCTAACCGGTGAGACGCTGGATGGCTTAAACGAGTTGGAAGCGCGGGCTGAGCACCTCATCGCCGATCTCGGCGCTCAGTCGGTTTCGGATCCATCTCTGGGTCTCTGCGCTGGGGAGATCGCAAGGGTGATCTTGTCTACCTTGTTGTTGCCGGAAATTGCGAGCGTGCGGCCGATGCTCGTCCCTGAGTTTCCGGTTTTCGCGATGGAAACGACGGACGGCGTGGAAACTGCGACGGCCGGGACAATCGATGCACTCGTCGTTGACCAAAACGGACGTCCACTTGTTGCCATCGATTGGAAAAGTGACGTTAAACCGAGCCCTGAAACCGCGGAACACTACAGGAAGCAAGTACGCCGATACCTTGAGGTTACCGGCGCAGCAAAGGGGCTTATCGTGTTCGTCACCAGCGGCGAGCTGATAGAGGTCACGCGTACTCGAAATGCAGCGTAGTTCTTGATGTCTCGCCGCCACCGAACGCTACACTCCGGTTTTGCACCCTAGATGTCGTAGCTATGTAGCTTACCGATCGCGCTCTTTTTCGCCCGCAGTGTTACGTCCCCATATCCGTCTGAAGCGGTTCTTCCGGTGTGGCCTTGGATGCTGTCAACAACATGCGGATCCAGGCCAGCTTCTCGTGCAAGGGTCTTGAACCGGTGTCGCCATCCATGGTTAGGCTGCACACCTTCGGGGATAAGGTTCTCCGCTCGCAGCCACTTGCCGACGCGAGCGGCGACTGCCTGCGCAGGGAACTTTTTGGGATCAGGATTAGGGGGGTGGAACAGTGGACCCTCTACAGATTGCTCAACAAACTCGAGAAAGCCTATTTCCTCAAGTTGCTGATGCAGCGGCACATCCCGGTACTTCTTGCCCTTTACGGAGCCTGCCTCCGGGGTGATGCGAACATACCTAACGTCACCCGCGCTATAAATATCTGACTTTCGGAGTTGCAGAACTTCGGTGACTCGCGCTCCTGTAAAAGCGCACAACCACGGACCCCATCGCTTAGCGGCGGTCACGTATTCCGACTCGCGGTTTGCTGGGTTGTCGCGAGTGGCTGGCTGATACGAACGGCATCGTCGGAGGATCGCAAGCGCCTCAGCGTCGGTGAAGCCCTTTTCGCGCAAAACGGGCTGCGCGTACATCTTAACCCTGATGCCTTTGGCAACGTTCGTTTCAAGCAACCGGTCAGCAACGGCATCGGACAACACCGCCTTCAATGAGGCGAGCCACACGTCTTTCACGGTCTTTGGACTGAGTGTTTCCAGCCTGGCATCCCGCCAAGCGATCACCTCCTCGGCCGTCAACAAGCGCGCATCGTCCGCCTGCCGTATAGCTGACCCCTTTAGCCCCCGTGAGGCCGCCAGAAACTGCAGGAGATCGTCGAATACGCGGCTCCAAGCTTTCCGGGCAGAGGCGCCCCCACCATTAGCTTCTAGATGCTTCAGATGCTGTTCCAGCAGCTGCCGAAGCGACAGCGGCTCAACATAAGGTTCCTTGGTCACCTCCTCCACCACCGGAGCCAAGTGAGTAGGGTGGAGGATTTCGTTCACGGGAACGCCCTCATCGCGTTCATACATGCGAGTGAGGACCTGTAGCTCCGCCTCTGCGATTGCTCGCGCAACCTGACGCCATTTCGGAGTTCCGCGTGGTGCGTCCAGATTGCCGCGCAAGGAATAACGCTTCAAGAAGCCGCCGAGTAACTCCTCAACGTCTCGATCCTGGAGGGAGCCGGCCGAAGCGGCGCGAAGATTCGCAACATAAGCGTCGTCGATGGAGATCGCGGCCCAGGGTGAACCAGAGTCTCGCAACACCTCGTCCAAGGCCAACTGATCGTTGTAATGTACGCGGGCCAATTCTGAAGCTGTCATGGGCGCCGCTCTAGCAGCAGCACGAGCTGCATCAGTGCCTTGTTGGACCTCAAGCGTGCGTCTGGCGTGATCGAGCTTCCCGTTGATTTTTACCAAGGCGGTGGGCAATTTTTCGATCGCCACGCGTCTGTCCGCCCCCAAGGGTTCTCTGAGTTCGTTCGTGCCGACGTACCGTCGAAGCTGCGGTGGAACGATGCGACGGGCATAATATCGACCGTCTCGGAACAGCAGGAAGGGGATTTTTCGAGGCAAGAAGAGGTCCATTTTGTAACGTGATTTGTAACGTCAAAATGGACGGTACCCCTGAAAAATCAAGAGTCTTAATGATGTCAAAGGGATGGAATGGTGCTGCCGGACAGGATTGAACTGTCGGCCTCCCCCTTACCAAGGGGGTGCTCTACCACTGAGCTACGGCAGCATTGGGTGGTTGCGGGGCAGTGCCCGGCGACCGCGGCTCTACTGCCATAGGCCTTGGCTCGACGCAAGGCTAAAAAGCTTTTATAGGCAAGCTTCACTCGTGTTGATCACCATGACCAAATCCACCCAAGCCCTCCAACGTGAGCAAAGATTGGCCGCAAAGCTGCGTGAGAATCTCAAGCGCCGCAAAGGTCAGGCCAAGGCTCGGGCCGATGCGGACATGCAGGCGCCCCCTTCTGCGCCGGCAACACCGCCGGTCAAGGATCCGTAAACCATTTTCAGGCGAACTATCTTGCCTGTTTCCACCGGTGCCGGCCCACAGGCTCTCGCTTCGAGGCCCGGGCAGGCACCACGCTCGCTTCCCGGGGTTTGCGCCCCACACCCAGGATTTCTCCCAAATGGATCGCATTCGTCTGGTCGGCGGCAATGAACTGCGGGGCGAAATCCCCATCTCGGGCGCGAAAAACGCCGCCTTGCCGCTGATGATCGCCTCGCTGCTGACCGATGAGCCGCTGGTGCTGCAAAATGTGCCGCGCCTGGCCGACGTCAAGCAGCTCGAGCGTATTCTCGAGAATCACGGCGTCGATATTGCCGTGCATGGCCGCCGCCGCGGCGAGGAAGACGCTGTTGGCCAGCGCATGACGTTCCTCGCGGCAGATATCGTCGACACCACGGCCCCCTACGACCTCGTCAGCAAGATGCGCGCCAGCTTCTGGGTGATCGGCCCCTTGCTGGCTCGCTGCCACGAAGCGCGGGTTTCACTGCCCGGCGGCTGCGCGATCGGCACGCGCCCGGTGGATTTGTTCCTGTTCGGGCTCAAGCAGCTTGGCGCCAGCATCGATATCGACGACGGCTATGTGGTCGCCCGCGCCCCCAAGGGTGGCCTACGCGGTGCGCATATCGTTTTTCCCAAGGTTTCGGTTGGCGCCACCCACACCATCCTGATGGCAGCCACACTCGCCAAGGGCACGACGGTGATCGAAAATGCCGCCCAGGAACCCGAGATCACCAATGTCGCCGAGTGCCTCGTCGCCATGGGCGCTGACATCACCGGCATCGGCACCCGTACGCTGACCGTGGTCGGCGTCGACAAGCTCCATGGCGCCACCGTGGATGTGATTCCCGACCGCATCGAAACCGGCACCTTTGCCATGGCCGCCGCAATGACGGGCGGCGATGTGCTGCTGCGCGGCGCGCGCGCCGAGCACCTGCAGTCAGCCTTGGGCATTCTGGGCCAGACCGGCTCGGAAATCATCATCGAGGACAAGGGCATTCGCGTGCGCCGCAACGGCAACGGCATTCAGCCCGTGGATGTGGAAACCGATCCTTTCCCGGGTTTTCCGACCGATCTGCAGGCCCAGTTCATGGCGCTGATGACCATGTCCACCGGCGTATCCAAGATCCGCGAAACCATCTTTGAAAATCGCTACATGCATGTGGCCGAGCTCGCCCGCTTTGGCGCCGATATCCATGTTGATGGGCAGGTGGCGACCATCACCGGCAAATCCCAGCTCAAGGGTGCCCAGGTCATGGCGACCGATCTGCGCGCTTCGGTGTCGCTGGTGATTGCCGGGCTCGCTGCGCGCGGGGAAACGGTGGTGAACCGCATTTACCATCTGGACCGGGGTTTCGAACGCCTCGAAGACAAGCTCAGCCGCTGCGGCGCCGAGATCGAGCGCATCGCAGGCTAATGACGAGGGCCGGTTCTGTGTGAACCGGCCCCATTTCTTGGCAAGTGCCTCAGCGGCAGGAGGCCACATCCACCAGGGCGTCCCGCTCGCGCGGGCCAACAACGCTCACGAGCTCGATCCGGAATGGCTTGCCAGATAGGGCAATCGCCGTGGCGCGGTGATTGCCGTCGAGGATGAAGTGCTCGCTTGGCGCGAACCGGTAGGTCGGCAGTTCAAGCTGGAGTGGCCCCGGGCTGCTTGCCCACTGCGCCACGAAATACTCGACGCTCGCCCGGTGCTCGGCCGGTATGCGGGCGAAGTTCTCCACCACATCGCCCATCCGCATCTGCTGCGAGGCGAGCCAGTGCAGGAAATGCGGCATGATCCGCCCGAGGCTCTTGCGGAAAAATGTATGAAAGCCGAGCAGTTCCTGGCGATTGGTCAAAGTCCGACGCTCAATGGGCCAGCGTTCGGCGGCGAATCGCTCCCAGTTCAGCCCAACCGTGATGTCGGGAAACTGCTCCCGGTAATCTGCGGCGGTCAGCTCGGGAGGGCGGAGCAGTGTTTGAGTCATAGTCGATTTGTATTTGTGACAATAACGTGACGCAAGAGCTCTGCCGCGCCCAGGCAATGCTCCGGGCCAGCACAGCTTTTCTGAGGGTGGTGACATTGCCCGCGAGGGGGCAAGCTTGTAGATCAGCTAAAGGGTGCCCAGATAGGCGTATTCCCACCCATACAAGGCTTGCCCCATGACCGATCTGAAGCTCCTCGCGCTTGATAGCGAAGATCTGGAAGTGATTTCCGCCCATGTGCAGGATGCCGTGGTGCGGGTCAGCGACATGGGCTATGCCCGCGCCGATCGCCGCTTCGCCCTGCTGATGAACCGCTTCGATTGGGAAAGTGCCGATGCCCGCGGCAAGGGCTTGCGCAAGCGGGCCGGCCTGCACTTCGATAGGGTCAGCCATGTGGCGATTGCCGGTTTTGATCCCAATGCGCGCGATGGCGTCCTGGAATTGCTCGCGGTTACCTTTTCGGTTACCGACGATCCCGCTGGCATTGTCGAACTCAGCTTTGCCGGCGGTGGCACGGTGCGACTGACGGTGGAGTGCCTTGAGGCCCGGCTGGCTGATCTCGGCGCCGCCTGGGCGGCCGCTGCCAAGCCAGCCCACAGTCTCGAGTAACCATAAGGCCGCCTGATGCCCCTTCGCCTAAACACTGCCCAATCCGATTTTGAAGCGCAATTTGCCGCCCTGCTCGGTGGGAAGCGCGAAGCCTCGGTCGAGGTGGGCGATGTTGTTGCCGGCATCATTCGCGATGTGCGCACTTCAGGCGATGCGGCCGTGGTGGAGCTGACCAATCGCTTCGACAAGGCGGGCGTAACCGCCCAGACCCTGCGCTTCACCCCCGAAGAAATAGACGCTGCCGCGGCCCGGGTGAGCGCCGATGTGGTGGCGGCGCTGCAAACCGCCCATGACCGCATTCGCTCGCATCACGAAAAGCAGTTGCCGCAGGATCATGTCTATACCGACGCGTTGGGCGTAACGCTCGGCAGCCGCTGGACGGCCGTAGACGCCGTGGGCATCTATGTGCCGGGTGGCCTGGCCTCCTATCCTTCCTCGGTGCTGATGAACGCCGTACCGGCGCGGGTGGCGGGCGTCGAGCGCATCGCCATGGTGGTGCCCACGCCCAACGGGCAGCTGAGCCCCTCCATTCTGGCGGCAGCGCGCATTGCCGGGGTGTCCGAGATTTATCGTGTTGGCGGTGCCCAGGCGGTGGCCGCTTTGGCCTATGGCACGGCAACCATCGCCCGGGTCGACAAGGTCGTGGGTCCCGGCAATGCCTATGTCGCGGCGGCCAAGCGCCAGGTTTTCGGGCAGGTCGGCATCGACATGATCGCCGGCCCGTCCGAAGTGCTGGTGATCGCCGACGGCTCCGCCAATCCCGCTTGGATAGCGGCCGATCTTATTGCCCAGGCCGAGCATGGCGGCGGTGCCCAATCCATTCTCGTCACCACCGAGCCGGACCTGGCCGACGCGGTTGCGAGCGAAGTGGATCGCCAGCTTTCCTTGCTGCCCAAAGAGGGTCTGGCGCGTGAAGGCTGGGACGAATTTGGCGCCATTATCGTCGTGCGTTCGCTCGGCGAAGCCGTGGAACTGGCCAACCGCATCGCTTCCGAGCATGTGGAACTGGCCGTCGACGATCCGCAGGCGCTGGTGCCCCGCATCCACCATGCCGGCGCGCTGTTCCTGGGCCATCATACACCCGAGGCTATCGGCGATTATGTCGGGGGCTCCAACCATGTGCTGCCCACCGCCCGCTCGGCGCGCTTTGCCTCGGGCCTGGGCGTGCTCGACTTCATGAAGCGCACCTCGATCCTGGGCTGCACGCCGGGTTCGCTCGCGGCGCTTGCTGAGCCCGCCATCACCATTGCCAATGTGGAAGCACTCGAAGGACACGGGCGCTCCATCGCTATTCGGCTAAACCGTTGAGCATTTCGATGGAGCTACGATCGGCAAGCGCGGAAACGGACCGCCTCGTGACGGTCACGCTCGATCCCAACACCATCACCTCGATCAATCCCGACGAGGTGCATGAATGGCGCATTGCCATCTATGACCTCTTGGAAGACAACAGCTTCCGCCCCGCCCGGGTGGATGCTGTTGGCCCCTTTGCGCTGCATATGTCGATCATCGGCAATTACATTGTGCTCGATGTGCGCCATCCCGAAACCTTCCAGCCCATTGCGGCCCATTACCTGTCACTGACCCCGTTCCGCAGCCTGATTCGCGATTATTTCCGCATTCGCGACAGCTATTACGAGGCGATCCGCTCGGCCCAGCCGTTCCAGATCGAGACCGTCGACATGGCCCGCCGGGGCATGCATGACGAGGCGGCTGAGCTGCTGCGCACGCGCCTTGCCAACAAGCTCATTATCGATCTGCCCACCGCGCGGCGCTTGTTCACCCTGGTTTGCGCCGTGCAGCCCTATGCCAGCCGGATCGACCAGCGCAAAAGCGAGCTGCCGAGCGTTTTGTTCGTATGCTCGATGAACTCGGTACGCTCACCGATTGCCGCCGCGCTCGCGCGCCAGCTGTTCCCCGGGCGCCTGCTCGCCCGCTCGGTGGGGGTGAATGGCGGGGTGGCCGACCAGTTCGTCCATGAGGTCATGGCCGAAATCGGCATTGATATGTCGGTGCACACCCCCCATATCCTGGATGAACTCGTCGCCAACCGCTTCGACCTCGTTGTCACCCTTTCGGATGACGCCCCCGGGGCCGTGGAGCGCAAGGGCCTTGAGGCCAATGAGGTCCAACATTGGCCCCTGGCTGATCCCTCCAGTGTGGAAGGCAATCGCGAGACAGTTCTTGGGGCCTATCGCGAGCTTCGCGACAGCCTGCGCCGGCGCGTGCGCGAGCAATTGGAGCCACTGGTTTCCGGTGGTTCACAAGTCCCTTGAATTCCGTTAGGTTGCGCGCAATTTCAGGACCCCGGCCGGCAGAACCTGCCCGCTGGGTTTCTTTTCAGGAGTTTTCATGGCGAAAGAAGAAGTCCTTGAGTTTCAAGGCACCGTAGTAGAGCTGCTTCCCAACGCGACCTTCCGGGTCAAGTTGGAAAACGATCACGAGATCATTGCGCACACTTCGGGTCGTATGCGCAAGAACCGCATTCGCGTGCTCACCGGGGACAAGGTGTTGTGTGAAATGACCCCTTATGACCTCACCAAAGGCCGCCTGACTTTCCGCTTCCGGTAAGGCCATTTGATGGCCACCCGTCCGGAACTCATTCTGGCATCTGCCTCGCCCCGGCGTTTGGCTCTGCTCAATCAGATCGGCATCGAGCCTGAGCACCTGGTGCCCACCCATGTCGATGAAACCCCCGAGAAGGCCGAGTTGCCGCGCAAGCTGGCAGCCCGTTTGGCTGATCTCAAGGCACTGACTGCCCAGCACAAGGCCCGCACGGCCGGCTTTGGCGGCGAAGCCTTGGTGCTGGCCGCCGATACGGTGGTGGCGGTGGGCCGGCGCGTCCTGCCCAAGGCCGAAACCATGGAAGAGGCTGCCAATTGCCTCAGCCTCTTGTCGGGCCGCTCGCATCGCGTCTTCACCGCGATCACCGTGCTCACCCCCGGCGGGGCCAAGCGCCAGCGTATCGTGGAAACGCGCCTGCGCTTCAAGCGCCTGTCGGTGCGCGAAATGGAGGCCTATCTCGCCAGTGCCGAATGGCAGGGCAAGGCCGGCGGCTACGCCATCCAGGGCATTGCCGGGGCTTTCGTGATTAAGCTCTCGGGCTCCTATTCCGGGGTTGTCGGGCTGCCCCTGACGGAGACCGCCGCGCTGCTGGCCGGCGAGGGCTATCCCGTGCACTTCAACTGGCTCAACAAATCCAGCCATTCAGGCGTGTGATGGCCCGGTTACCCACAACCAAGCCCTGTCCCATCTGCGGCAAGCCGCCGGTGGAAAAATTCCGCCCCTTCTGCTCGGCGCGCTGCGCCGACGTGGATCTCAACCGCTGGTTTACCGGCGCTTACGCCATCCCGGCCGAGCCCATTGGCGATGGGGAAGGGGGCGCTGGCGTGCCCGACGGCAGCGAGGAAGACGACGAGTTCTAAGCCCAAGACACGATTTGGTTTTCCACACGCTGCTTTGGCTCTTGCACCGGCAAAACCGATCTCCTATAAGGCCCTCGGCTTCAGCCAAGGCGGTTCACCCCGCCACTGCCCGGGTAGCTCAGTTGGTAGAGCAGCGGATTGAAAATCCGCGTGTCACTGGTTCGATTCCGGTCCCGGGCACCACTATTTCTTGTTCGGTTACAGCAGTTCAATGAGGGTTTTGCCATGAGGGCAATGCCTTCAGCGTCCATGCGCGTTGCGCTGCGCTCTCCAGCATTTCCGGGATTTTCTGGACAGCCTCGGCGAATCCATCCGACATGCAATGCGGCATGGCGCGCACGCACAAAGCCCTGCAGCACATTCCTAAGTCTGATCTAGCCGCTTGGTGTGATCAGGACACGCCAGCTTGCATCCCCGCTTTGATGACAGCAACAGAACAAAGGCCAGGCCGCCAGCGCTGAACCTATCAGCGCCTAGGCCGGCACCCCTGCTCATATGCGTTCAAGGGGCGGCTGATCGCCGCCCCGATGCACGGTTCAGTTGGGTACTGCTGCGTGCCCACGAGTGCTCTGGATCGTCAGCCATATGGCTGAGAGCAGGAAGTAGAAGGCGCCAAACGCAGAATAGGGAACAATTGCAGTGATGTCCGGCGGGGTGTCAGCACGCGCCATGACGACGAAGGCCACGCCTGCCAGTGCAGACTGCGCGCCGCTCAGGATCATCACCCACTGGGCCCCTGCCGTTCTCCACCGCCGAGCAGCGGTAACGAGTTGGAACACCCCTGAAAGCGCTGCCCAAATCCCGAAGACAACGAGCACAGTGTTCATGCTCATGCCCAAGGCAAATGCAACAGCAGCGGCCGTAAATACGCCAACGGCGAGGTTCAGGGTCTGGCTCAGATTGGATCCGAGGCCGCCATTTTTTTGTGCATCGAGATAGTTCGCCAGGGCATCCCATGCCGGGTAGGCGACAAGCAAAATGGCAGCCACGGCAGCGTTGCTTCGGCCAATGATCAGTGCCGCCGCGATCCAGCCGATCGAAACTGCTGCGCGGGTGAAGTAATAACTCCGCAGCCAATCGCTGGGGGCGGGGGCCTGGGACTTGGCGGTGGAAAGATCAGTCATGATATGTCTCGATTGTTGTTGGTGTTTGCTGAAAGGTGGGTCGGAAGGTGAGTTGGTCTCGAGGAGGCTTTCGGGTGAACGGATGGCGTTCTTTGCCGAGCCTCGAGGCCCAGCGAGGGTGGCCGGGACCTGGGATGCAGGCTGACGGACGCAGAACTTATTTGCGCCAGCGCCGCAGAAGCTGGTTCCTTTGGGGATCGCCATGCCTGGACGCGAGTAGCGCTGCCCATACGTCAACTGGGTCAGCTTTGGGCCAATCTGTTCCACGATGGGAGTGAAGGCCTGTCCGGGATGGCCAGCAATGATCAGCTAGCGAACTGAGCGTGGAGCAAGTTCGCTCTGGGTGTTAGGCATTTATGAAGATAGCGGGGAGGAGAATACTTCATCTCGGATGTTCCTTGCTGTTGAACATCATCACCCTACGGACCAACAATTGCCCCAACATTGTGGAACCAGATGGGGAAGGTTTGGCGTCTTGCTTTTCTAACTTTGCTTGGCCCTGCGCCAGATGATGATTTCTGGCGTGCAGTGGTGCGGGCCTCTGGCAGCAACAAGGGTGTCCGGGTCGCGGCAGCCCAGGTCAGGCTGGACTGCTTCGGCGACGAGCCTGTATCGTTCAACCAAGGCTGATCGATAACCAAACCCCGAGAGGTTCAACCCGGCCTGATGGTGCCCTTCACCTGTGCGTCGCCGTTTAAAGGGGGGCAGAGCCGCTCGACTGTCCGGGGGTGAACGGATCTTCCGCCTGGAAGCTGTTGCGCCTGCACCAGATCCGCGTTGATCAGGCGCTCTGTGCAACCCGAGTGGGGATCACGGGAAGCGATATTTCGAACAGCGCACCGCCTCCGGGAGCGTCACCTACGGTGATTTTCCCTTTGTGCCTTAGCACAATATCCTTGACGAGGTTCAGGCCAAGTCCCGCACCTTGGTCCAGCGGAACGACGCGGCAGAACGGCTCGAAAATTGCCTCCCTGTTTTCAACCGCTATTCCCGGTCCTGTGTCAGCGACCGTCAGCGAACCTTTGCGGCATACCGCCACCCGTATGTTCGTTTTCCGACCGCCATGGATCACGGCATTCTGGATCAGATTGATCAGGGCCCGCGAGAGCGAGGCCGCGTCCGCGGCAACAGTGACGCTCTCGACCTCGGCATCAAAGGAGATCTCATCGCCTGCTGCAATGGCGAGAGGGGCCATGTCGGCCGTGACTTGCGCCGCCAGGTCAACGAGATCCACCGGCTGCAAGATTGTAAGGTCAGCGTCGAAACGCTCCAGATCAAGCAATTGATTGGCCAGATTGGCCAGGCGCGCCACATCCAGCATCAGTCGGCTGCGCTGCTCGTCGTGCGGCAGTAATTCGATACGGGTCTGCAAGATCGCCACTGGCGTTCGCAGTTCATGTGCCGCATCGGCCAAAAACCGTTGCCGGCGCTCAATGCCGTCATCAAGGCGCTGCAAGGCAGCATTCACAGCACGCACCAGCGAATGCAATTCATCGGGCACATGTTGGAAGGAGAGACGCATGCCGCGCTGGGCGATGTCGATCTGTTCAGCTTCTGCTGCCGCCTTGTTTACACCCCGGAACTGCAGCCTTACGATTAGGGGAATGACCAGAAAGGACACTGCAGTTAGCAGTGCCAGCAGTTGCAAGTACATCGGGCCGCCGGCGGCTGCAAACACTGCCCGGAGCGGTGTATCCGGTCCCCCGGCGGTTGCCACCCAAAGCAAACCTGCGGGGCTGTCCTGGCGCCGCACGATCGTGGCGGGCTGCCCCGGAACATCCATGTCGCCGATGTCAGCCGAATGCAACCGGGTGAGACCGGCAATCAATGGCGCCATCCATTCAGGGATGTCGCCCATCTGGACCGAGGTGCCGTTTGCATCGGCAGCGTAAAACCACATTCCAGGGTATTCAGCCGTCAATCGGATAAGATCCTCGCTGGGGACCAGATCCAGTTGACCGGGCCCCCGGCGCTGGACAGACTCAGCAAAGGACTGGATGACACTGTCATCCAGCCCTTGCTCTGAACTCATCAAGTTCGTCATCGGGATCGATGCAGCAAAGATGAATGCGACCAACGCAATGGCTTGCACCAGGACCAGGTAAATGGTCAGCCTTGCGCGCAGGGAACCCAGTCGCCAGTTCATCAAGATATCGCCCTCAAAAGATATCCCAGTCCGCGGATCGCGTGAATCTCAACTCCGGCGCCGCTGATTTTGTTACGCAAGCGCGAGATGTGGGAGTCGAGGGTGTTGGACGAGATCTCGTCATCATAGCCATAGACTGCTTCTTCCAGCGCGCTGCGAGACACGGTTCGTCCCGAGCGCCGAACAAGGATCTCCAGAGCCAGCAGTTCACGACGGGTAAGGTCAAGCGGCTGCCCCGCTACTTCCGCCTGACGGTCCGTCAAGTTGAATCTGAGCAGACCGACATTGATCGCAGTCTCACCGAACTGAGCTGGGCGTCGCATCACCGCACGCAATCTGGCCATCAACTCGTCGATCAAGAACGGCTTGGGTAAATAGTCATCGGCCCCGGTATCAAGTCCGGCAACCCGTTGCTCTGCCGATCCCATGGCCGAGAGGACAATGACCGGCAAGCCCGGGCGCTCGCGCCTGATCAGAGGGATCAATTTCAATCCCTCCCCATCGGGCAGCTTGCGGTCCAGCAACACGGCGTCATGTACTCCGCTGCGGCATGCTTCCTCTGCAATCTCCAGAGTGGAGGCGTGATCCACTACAATGTCATGCCGGCTCAGCGCGGCGGACAGTGCTGTGGCCATGTCCAGTTCATCTTCGACCAGCAGGATGCGCATGAATTTACTCTTTTGTTTGTACGCTCAACTGTCAATCCTGCGGCTGCGTGATCCGGTGCAGGGTGGGCACTGGGCAGGTCAGTGGAGACAGGAACGAAGCAATGGCGCCGGCACGCGGGATGCCAAAGTTTTCGCTGTCCCCGTCCTTGGACATCCCTATCTGGCGATCCAACCATTGCCCGAACATTGCGGCGCGCACTCTCCTGAACTGTTCGTGGTGACTTGCCGCATCTGGTGGCGCACCGATGTAGCGCCCTGACGTCCCATTGGAGATGACCTCCGCTGTGTGTTGAACGGCGAAGTCACGCGCACAATGCCGTGGGCCTGTAGCGAGAACAGCGACGTTGAAGCGAATAGTTTCGGGAAAGAAATCTCGACAATGTTCGCGCAATGAACAGAGATCAAGTTCGGGGTGTTCAAAACGAAAGGAACACCAAAATGAAATCTCTCTCCTCCGCCAAAGTTATTGCACTTACCCTCGCCCTTCTTGTTGCGTCCCCAACTGCATTTGCAGCGGAAAGCCTGATCTCGGATCGCGCGCTGGACGGCCGGCCCATCTCCGAGATCACCGCCACACTGGCCTCCCGGGGAATTATTGCCACCGAGATCGAAAAATGGGGCAGCGACATCCGCGTTTATGCCCAAGGGCCTGACGGGTCCGGACGTGTGTTGATCCTCGACAAGGACACGCTCCGCCCGCTCAACGCCCCCACTCAGGTTGGTACGAACCTGGATGTAGGCCAGACGCGACCCGCTGCCCGACCGGCCAGCAACGCCTATCGTGTGCCACAGTCGCTATCGGAAAATACCGAAGAGTGAATTCCCATCCGATCCGGGGCGCCACAAGCCCCGGATCCTATGTGCTTTGCACCCGAAAGCGTCCGCCATTCATCTTGGCAACTTCGCCACTCCCGCGCGGCGCTCCTAAAGAGATCTATCATGTCAATTGATTACTCAAGGGCCGATGTTGTGCGCCCGTTCGATGCCATCATCATTGGTGCTGGCCAGGCTGGTCCCTCGCTGGCGTCCCGGCTGGCTGCAGCGGGCATGACCGTTGCGATCATTGAGCGCGACCAAGTGGGTGGAACCTGCGTGAACACCGGTTGCAAGCCGACCAAAACCCTTGTTGCCAGCGCCTATGCAATCCACATGGCAAGGCGGGGCGCCGACTACGGGTTCTCCCGGTCCGACGTCGTCGTCGACATGGCTGCCGTGGCGGCACGCGCCCGCAAGGTCATCCTGGACTCGCGCCAAGGAAACGAAAACTGGCTTGCCAGCATGCCCAATGTCGAGTTGATCCGCGGCCACGCGCGCTTTGAAGCAACCAACATCGTCGTGGTGAACGGAGCCAGGCTCACCGCCCCGCGCATCTTTATCAATGTCGGCGGACGGGCGGTTATTCCGGAGTTGCCCGGGCTCCATGATGTGCCGTTTCTAACCAATAGCGAGATCGTCGCCCTCGAAACCGCTCCTCAGCACCTAATCGTGGTCGGGGGCAGCTATATCGGGCTGGAGTTCGCGCAGATGTATCGCCGCTTCGGCGCGCAGGTCACGATCATCGAACGATCGGATCGGCTGATACCGCGCGAGGATCGGGACATTTCCCAGGCTGTCGAGGAGATCCTCCAAGCCGAAGGCATTTCCGTGCGGACCGGTGCCAATTGCATCGGCTTTCAACGGCATGGCGACGGCGTCGCGGTGTCGGTGGATTGCGAGGTTGATGCCTCTCCGGTGATCGGCAGTCACGTGCTGATCGCGGCTGGGCGCCGGCCCAATACCGATGACCTCGGGCTTGATGCAGCTGGCGTGCTCACCGACGAACGCGGTTACATCACAGTCGACGACCACCTCCAGACCAGTGTGCCCGGAATATGGGCGCTGGGGGACTGCAATGGGCGGGGCGCCTTCACCCATACCGCCTACAACGACTTCGAGATCGTTGCCGCCAATCTGCTTGACGGAGATGACCGGAGGGTCAGCAGCCGGCTGCCCGGTTACGCCCTCTATATAGATCCCCCATTGGCGCGGGTGGGGATGAGTGAGGCTGAGGCGGCCCGGACCGGCAGACGGCTCCTCTTCTCCAAGCGGGCAATGGCCCGCGTTGGCCGCGCCGTGGAAAAAGGGGAAACCCAAGGCTTCATGAAGATCGTCGCCGACGCCGACACACACCGCATCCTGGGTGCGGCAATCCTGGGCACAGGCGGCGACGAGGCCATCCATGGCATTCTCGACATGATGAATGCCGACCAGACTTTCGATAGCTTGCGGTGGGCGGTGCCTATTCATCCCACCGTTTCAGAACTCATTCCGACTCTGCTGCTCGACCTGGCAGAGCCCTGAATTCGTCTCGCCAGCTGCGAAACGATGCCGACACGCACAGTGTCACCCTGAGCGCCCACAAGATGTGGGCCACAAACACCCCCAAAAGGAGACTATGATGTCTGTTGATGTAAAGTATAAGACCTCCGCAACTGCGACTGGTGGACGCGACGGCAAGGCCCGCACCGAGGACGGCCGGGTCGACGTTGTGTTGAGCACACCCAGGGAACTGGGCGGACCGGGCGGTGAAGGCACCAACCCCGAACAATTATTCGCCACCGGCTATTCGGCTTGCTTCCTGGGGGCCCTGAAAGTGGCGGCCCAGCAACTCAAGGTAAAAGTGCCGGCCGAGGCCAGCGTAACGGCCACAGTCGGGATCGGTCCCCGCTCGGAGGGCGGTTTCGGCATCACTGCCGATCTGGTGGTGGCTTTGCCAGGTCTTGATCGTGACGTGGCATCCACGCTCGTGCAGACGGCGCACCAGATCTGTCCTTACTCAAACGCCACCCGCAACAACATCGATGTGGGCCTCTCGGTGGCTTGAGCAAGGGCTTAGGAGAGCCTGCTGATCCTTTTGCTTGTCGGCAGTCCGGTGCAAAGGAAAGTCCTTCTTGCCGGTTTCCCAACAGGGAAACGGGCAAGTCGGTTTCACTCCATGATGAGGGCAGTTCGGCGATGGTCAAACCAGAATCAGGACCTCGGTCTCGAACCTGTACATGGGTGGCCTCCTCTTTAGATGAAGGCGGTAATGGTCTGGGCGGCCATGTAAATGGCGACGGCCACGATCAGACCGGCGAAAGCGGTGTTCAGCAGCCCCTTTTTGCTGGCCATTAAACCAGCAAGCCGCGCGCCAGCCAGTCCACCGACCACCCCGCCACCGATAAACACGGCAGCCAGTGGCCAATCGACCAGGCCCGAAAAGGCGTAGCTCAAGGCAGTGGTGAGCCCGAAGGCGGTGACGGCGACGAGCGATGATCCGATGGCATTGAGGATCGGCATGCCGGTCGAGGCCACAAGACCCGGAACGATCAGGAAGCCGCCGCCGATACCGAAGAAGCCGGAAAAGGCGCCGGTGAGACCGCCATAGCCCAGCACCTTGGGTGCCTTCTCTCGATTGCAGCTGGCGCCAGGTATCCCGGGATCACCCCGCCCGCGGAACATCAGCACGCCTACCACCAGCATGAGGATGGCGAACAGGAACAGCAGCTTGTCGCCGTCCATGGCCTTGCCCAGCGTGGAGCCAAGGAAGGCCCCGGCAATGCCAGCGACGGTGTACATGAGGGCGCAGCGCCAGATCACGTTGCCCTTGCGGGCATGGGTGACAAGGTTGGTGGCAGCGTTGGTGGCGACCGCAAAAGCACTCGTTCCGATGGCCACGTGTGCGACAGGAACCCCCACGACATAGACCATGAGCGGCACAGCCAGAATGGAGCCACCGCCGCCGAACAGGCCGAGGGTGAAGCCCACCAGGCTGCCCGATAGGGCACCAAGCAGGTATTGCAGGGGTTCGAGAAACATCGTCGTCTTTCAGTTACAAAGTGGCAGCGTAGAGGCTGCCGGCGCGCCCACCGGAGCGGCAGTAGCCCAGGATGGGCCCGTCGGTTTCGGCCTTGGCCTGTTCAAAGCGGATGAGCTGACCTTCGGTGAGTTGACCTGACACGGGGATGTGGAATGCCTTGACACCGAACCGCTCGGCGACCTCAGCGATCTGCGCAAAGGATGGCTGATCAGGGTCTTCGTTATCCGGGCGGGCGCAGACGATGGCTTTGTACCCCGCCTCAGCGATGAGCCTGACATCATCAGGCTGGATCTGGGGGGACTGGGCGAACTGGTCGTCGATCTTGTTGATTGCCATGGTGTTACTCCTTGGAGGTGGAGAGCCCATTGATGGGCACTTTGAGGTAAGTCTTGCCGTCATCATCGGCTGGGGGAAGCTGTCCCGCCCGCATGTTGACTTGCAGGGATGGGATGATCAGCTTTGGCATGGAGAGGGTGCTGTCCCGCTCTTCCCGCATCTTGACGAATTCGTCTTCGGACGTGCCGTGGCCGACATGGATGTTGTGATCACGTTGCTCCGCAATTGTGGTTTCCCACTGAATGTCGCGACCGTTCGGCCCATAGTCGTGGCACATGAAGAGCCGCATCTCGCCTGGCAAGGTCAGCAGCCGCTGTATTGACTGGTAGAGTGTACGAGCGTTACCACCGGGAAAGTCGGCACGGGCCGAGCCGCCATCAGGCATGAACAGGGTGTCGCCAACGAATACGGCGTTGCCGATCACATGCACCATGTCTGCCGGCGTATGGCCTGGCGTGAACAGCGTATGGGCGGTCATGGTGCCGATCTGATAGCTGTCGCCATCCTTGAACAGGCGGTCGAACTGCGACCCATCACGCTGGAACTCTGTTCCTTCGTTGAAGATCTTGCCAAAGGTGTCCTGGACCACGCAGATCTGGTCGCCGATCCCGAGCTTGCCGCCTAGCTTGGCCTGGATATAGGGCGCAGCTGATAGGTGATCGGCATGGACGTGGGTTTCGATCAGCCATTCCAGCTTCCAGCCCTTGTCCTGGATGTGCGCGATGATCTTGTCGGCGCCCTCATAGGCAATGTTGCCAGAGGCGTAGTCGAAGTCCATGACGGAATCGATCACGGCACAGGCGTCGGAATGGGGATCCTTGACGATGTAGCTGATGGTGTTGGTCGGCTCGTCGAAGAACGCCACAACTTCCGGTTTCACGCCCAGATCGGGTGCAAATGGAATGGGTTGGGTAGACATGGAATCTCCTTACCAGTTCGAAGGTCAGGCCAAGGCTTGACGGCGGGTGAAAGCCGCCTTGAGCGCATTGGCACCGAGGATGCCGCCGATCATTGCGGCCACGAAAATGAACGGTCTCGGCTCGCCCGTACCTAGTGCAGGGATGGCGCCGCCGGGGCAGAACCCGGCAATGCCCCAGCCGACGCCGAACAGGGCCGAGCCTGCGATAAGCGGCACGTCCAGATCTCGTTTGGTTGGCAAATGGAACTTGCGATCGAACGTCGGAGCGGGGCGCTGCAACACGAACCGGTATCCGACGAAGGTAACGACCAGGGCCGACCCCATGACCAGAAACAGGCTGGGGTCCCAGGTGCCGAACACGTCAAAGAAGTTGAGCACCTTGGCCGGGTTGGCCATCCCGGAGATGGCAATGCCAAGGCCGAAAACAAGGCCGATCGCCGCTGCAGAAACAACGCGGAGCATCAAAAGCCCCCCAGGACATGACGGACGATAAAGACGGTCATGAAGGTCGTCACCATAAAGGTCAGGGTGGCGACAACGGAGCGGGTCGAGAGCCGGGCCATGCCACAAACGCCGTGGCCCGACGTGCAGCCGCCTCCGAAGGTCACGCCGACGCCGACCAGAAGGCCACCAAAAATAATGGCCAAGGAAGGAAGCTCAGCCTGCAGCGGCAAGGACGTGCCCGTGAGCAGTAGGATAAGAACGGGTGCCACAATTGCACCCAGCAAAAAGGCGAGGCGCCAGTCCCAGTCACCTTTTGGCAAGATCACGCCGGTCAGGATACCGGTCATCCCGGCAATCCTGCCGTGGAAGGCCATTAGGGCAACGGCGGCAATTCCAATCAAGGAGCCGCCGAGAAGTGCTTGGGTGGGTGTGAATGATGTTTCCATATGCCTATATGCGGTTCGCTGCGGCGCGTCAGGAATGAACACCTGATCGCCGAAATGTATTTGCCATATATATTAGAATGTTCTAATATGTCAACCATGCAAACCAATGAAGCTCTTGTGATGCAGATCACCGACCTTGAACCCAAGGCAGAAGAAGCTGCTCAGTTGCTGACTGCCATGGCCAATCCGAAGCGACTGCTGGTCTTGTGCAACCTCCTTGAGCAGGAGCGCAGCGTAGGCGAGCTGATCAAGATTGTAGGGCTGGAGCAGTCGCCGCTATCCCAGCATCTGTCGAAGCTGCGAGCGTTAGGGCTGGTCAAGACGCGTCGGGACGGTCAGACCATTTTCTACCGTTTGGCCTCGGAACCGGTCACGCGGGTGCTGACGACGCTCTACGACATTTATTGCCGGTCAAGCGAACCAGCGGGTGATTGAGCTAGATGCTCTGGGGTTATGTACAGTCAGCTTTGGGAATAGTTATTCGAGAAGCCGCCCGTCCTCTTTCCACCCCAAGGAAGCCGTTCCGGCGCGCCAGACCAGAACGGCGGCTTTCCGGAGCTTGATTGGAGCGGCTGAGCAATCGGAATGGGGCGCATTACGGATCGACCGCTGCCGGCCGCTAGCGATCGGCTTCGGTCAGGTCCGCTTCTGCCCATATTCACTCTTTTAAAGCGGCCGCGGAACTAACCTAACTCCGTCCTTTGCTCAGTGCGCGCCGTCGCGCACGCAGCCACGGGGCTGCGGCCGCAGCCGCGGTTGCCATGATGGCTAGACTGCAGAGCACGGCCTTCGAGATCGTCTCCATTGTGCCCTCGATCAACATTGCGTGGATCACGCCGGCAAGCACGACGATGCTGACGAGGCCGGTGTGACTGAGGCGCCAGACGGGCGGCGAAAGGCGGCGCTGGAAGATCGCGAGCAGCGCGGCTGCGAAAAGCGCCCACGTACCGACCACCCCCCAGACGGAAAATGGAGTTGGCGAGCGCAAGAACAGCGCGTCTTCTATGTCGGGCGGGCTGGTGATCCACAGCCCGGCGACGTGGACGATCACCGCAGCGACCAAGACGATACCCCCTACACGATGTACACGACGACCGCGCAACAGGGGCAGGCCGGGGAGCCAGCCGGCAGCGAGCAGCGGCTGCACCAGCGCAACGCACAGCGCCACCACGCCTGCGAAGCCGGCGGTGATATAGACCGGATCGCGCCACGCCAGGTATTCGCTTGTCGCGGCAAGGGTCAGCGGCACGACGATGGCGAGCGTCAGGCCGGCCCAGATCAGTAGCGCCTGGGCCAGCCGCATCGCGTCGGGTCAGGCAGACTGCAGGACAAAGTGTGCCGTAAGGCTGGTGTCCTTCGCGCTGGACAGCAGGGGGCGGAGGAATACGGTCTCGTACTCGCCGCTGTCATAGGCGAGGTGCGCATGCGCCTGGCCCAGCGCTGGGACGATCTGCGGCATTTCGAGCCGGAACGCGCCGTTTGCGTCAGACAGCGTGGCGCCGTGGCTGTGCCAGTCACGCTCGCTGCCTTCCGTGGTATGGGCCCAGATCTGAATGCGCTGACCCGCGAGTGGGGCGCCGTCGCTGGCGTGCAGCACCGTGCCTGACATCCAGAAGCCGCCGCTGCCGATGCGCTCAACTATCGGCGCGCCGGGCATATAGTTGTTGGCGCCGCCACGCATGGAGGGCGTCGGAGGAAGGCTGGCAGCGCGAGCAGGCATTGTGAGGCCCGCAAGCCCGGCCACCGCAAACGCGGTGCCCGCGCAAAGCAAGGTTCGGCGCTGGAAGAGGGTGTCAGACATGCCGATCTCCTTCTCGAGTTCAATGATGAACCACGTAGAACTTAGCGCCCTTTCAGCCGCCGACCAATCGAGGTGGTAAGCAAGTTCGGGCACGGTTTCGTGATGGAAGGCAGCTGAGCAATGGTGCGACCTTTGGCGAGCGCCCCGACAGTTGGAGCCTCGCGATAGCGATCGATCACGTCCGCATCGTCGAGCAATCCGGTCAACGTCCCTTGGTCGGTGAGGTGCAAATCCTCGATCTGGCGCCGGAGGTTGGCTTGCAACGGCGGGGTCGTGGGTTTGCCGACAAGCTGTGCCTGCCAGGAAAGGTCGCGGATCTTTGCCAGGGCGGCGACGAGGATCTCATGGTCCTTGCGCGGCCAGGAGACCGACGGACCGCATGCCATACCCACTGCCGTCTTTCTCGACACTTCGTGCCATTCATGGCAGATGGGGGCCAGCAAGAGGAGTGGCGATGCACGTCTATGTTTTCAGCGGCCAGGGATCGATCATCGGCTATTCCCACGATCTGTCCGGGGCCAATCTGCCTGAACGGTTTGGGCCATGGGCCATGACCCGTGCACTCGACATGGTGGCGGGGGAAACCCAGCGGCCTTCCGTGGATACCGAGGCTTGCCTGAGCGACATCGAGGCGGTCGGTTATCATCTCACCGAGCGGGGCCAGAGGATCACTGCCGACCAGGATTCGGTCCGCACCACCGCACCCGTGCGCCGCACCTCGGCTTAGGCGCAAGTCGCTAGGCTTCGAGCTTGCCACCCACCGGTAGATTGGGGCTGCGAAAACCCATGGCCATCCATGCCCCCAACAGCTTGGCAAAGAACGACACGGACTGATGCTTGCGATTGGGCACGTCGCCGGGAAGCACCGAGGGATCGGGCAGGTCGGAGGTCATGGTGCGCATCTCCACCGGCGGCAGCGCCTCTTGGGGCCACAGGCCAGCGTAAAGGCTGAACCAGTGCCCGCCCTTGAAATCCAGAAACACCGGCGTGTTGCAGCATGTTGCCACGACGCGCCGCGTGCCTGCTTCGGGCGACAGGCGGAATTCGCGTAAACCATCGAGCCCGCCCAGGAACGTGACTCGGTCCTTGCGGTAAAGAACGAACCTGGTGGTGCCGTGTTCGCCCAGGATCGGCGCCGCGCCGTCCAGTTGTTCGAGCCGGGCCCCCGCTTGCCGGCAACTGCTGCAGCAGCATTCGGTGCTGATGATGGGTGCGCCGCTCAGCACAAGGCGCACCTGGCCGCAGCGACACCCGATCTCGTTGCTTTCCTTCATTGCCGGCTTCTCCCTTTCTCGTCTGGCCCGCCACGCTATGAAGCACAGGACGTTGCCGGGGCGGTGATTCCGACACGGCAGCGGCAAGCTTTGCCGGGGCAGGGCCGGGTGACGCCAGCCAAGGCTGACGCCGCCCTTGTTTGCCCCAGCGAATGGCTTTTCGAGGGAAACCCAATCAGGCGGTAGGGCGAACCAGGCGATGGGCAATGGCAAAGCCGATGCGGCCGGTGAACAGCGTCAGCACAAAGGCGATGGGCCAGGCGGTGATGAACTGGCGTGGCCAGGCCCGCAGCCACTCGGCGGTCGGCCCCATCACCAGCAAGCCCATGATACCGGACATGAAAAGGGCCATCATGAAGGTGATGCAGAGCTGGGCTACGAGGAGGGTCTTCTTGTCGGTCATTGCGGTTCTCTCAAAGGAGGACGGCACATGACGAAAGCTCGCTTCCGCCAGGCACCATCCCGATATGGGTTGATGCCGTGGGTTCGCTGGAGCGACTCTATCCCGCTTGCGCAGGGGCCGGAATAACCACACCGGCCTCACAATTTTTTCGACTCGAAAGGTTTACCGCAAAACGCGCCTGGCCGCAAACCGCCAGCTCACCGTCTTGTGCGGCTTCTTGACTGAACCAGGGTCGAACGCAGGCGTTAGCTGGCATTCCATTCAAAGGTGCACAATGCCTGCCAAGCTCAAACCTCTCAGCCAGCAGGTGATTGTGATCACCGGCGCGACCAGCGGCAATGGCCTGGCTACCGCCGAGCAGGCGGTGCGCCGCGGCGCCAAAGTCGTGCTCGCTGCCCGCAGTGCCGATGACCTGGAGCGGGTGGCGGTCCGCCTGCGAGCTGGGGGAGGGGAGGTCGCGATCTGCCCGGCCGATATGGCCGACGATGCTGCGGCCGAGCGCATCGCGCAAGCGGCCATCGACAGCTTTGGTGGCTTTGAAACCTGGGTCAACAACGCGGCGGCGGCCACTTATGGAACCATGGAACAGGTGACGCTCGCCGACCATCGCCGGGTATTTGAGGTGAATTATTTCGGCGTGCTGATGGGCTCGCTGGTCGCCGCGCGCCATCTGCGCGCTAAGGGAGGCGCGATCATCAATCTAGGCTCAGTGCTGTCGGACCGCACCATGATCTTGCAGGGCCCTTATTCAGCCTCCAAACACGCTGTGCAGGCGGCGACGGATGCCCTGCGCATGGAACTGGAGGAGGAGGGGGCGCCCATTTCGGTCACCCTGATCAAGCCCGGCGCCATTCATACGCCGTTCCCCGAACATGCCCGCAATTATCTCGATGCGCCCCCGCGCCTGCCGCCGGTGCTTTACGATCCCGAGCTCGTCGCGGACGCGATCCTGTTTGCCGCCGAGCATCCGCGGCGCCAGTTGTATGTCGGGGGGGCCGGTTTCCTGATTACGCTGGCCGGACGGCTGGCACCGCGTTTGACGGATCGTTTGCTGGAGGGTGTAGGGCGGCCGCTGCAGATTGCGCCCTGGGACCCGGGCGACCCAAGCCTGCGCGACAATCTCTATCAGCCTCGTACGGACGGCAAGCGCGAGGGCAACCAAAACTTCCATGTGCGCCGCCACAGCACTTTGCTGGCGGCGCAAAAGCATCCCCTAGCTGCCACGCTGATCGCCGGGTTGGTGGGCGCGGTGGTTCTCAGTGCCCTGCAAGGGAGCGGGGGCAAGTCCCGGCACAGCTAAAGCGCTCCCCGCCGGGCAAGGCGGGCAAAAGCTGTCGATCCCGGCAGCTTTTGCTTGCTGGCGATTAATCCTTCTTGCCGTTGTTCGCACCGGGCCCGTTGCCGTTGCCGTTGTTGGATCCAGGGCCGCTGTCGCCTCTGCCAGGCCCCTTGTCGTCGTGATCGTGGTTGTGCCCAGGCCCCGCCCCGGGCCCGGGCCCCGGCCCCGGGGCACCGCCGGGATTGCCGCCATTACCGTTGCCGTTCCCGTTATTGCCCTTGCCGTTGCCGTGATCATCCTTGTCAGGCTTGTCGGAGCCATTCCCATGGCCGTTCCCGTTATTGCCTGGTCCGGGACCGCCATTGCCGGGGCCACCATTACCATTGCCTTGGCCCCCGCCGTTGTTTCCACCGTTGCCGTAACCCTGGCCATTGCCATTGCCATTGCCATTGGCGTTGTTGCCGTTCCCGGCTCCGCCGTTTCCGTTTCCGTTTCCGTTCCCGCCGTTGCCAGAACCGTTCCCGCCGTTACCAGAACCATTGCCGCTGTTGCCAGAACCGTTCCCGCCGTTGCCAGAACCATTGCCGCCGTTGCCAGAACCATTGCCGCCGTTCCCGGCACCATTGCCGCCGTTCCCGGCACCATTGTTCCCGCCACCATTGCCGGTGCTGCCCCCGTTATTGTCGGATGGCGTCGTGCCGGGCCGTCCTGGATCGGGTTGAGTGCCGCGGTCCGGTTGGGGGTGGGACTCGCCCGCTGTTGTGGAGATGCTGGGCGGCTCTGCGGGAGCGCTGGATGGAGTGGCGGTCGGCTGAGTGACGATCTCGCCGACCTCGGGGCCGACCGAAGCGGACTCGCCGGCTGCAACGCTGGCAACCTGCCCGCTATCATTGTCGCTGACCGAAACCTCGCCGCGCTCCACATCGACGCGCGATGCGGTGTCGCTGGTTTGCACGGAAAAGCGGGTGCCCTTAACTACGGCCGCGAGATAAGGTGTTTCCACCGCGAAGTGCTCGACATTGCGCACTTCGGCTTCCACGCCAACTTCGCCGAAATACTGGCGCACAGTAGTATAGGGCAACGCGCCGGCAGCCGCGTCAAAGATCTGAACCTGGGTGCCCGGGCTAAGATCAAGCCGCTCTTTGCCGCGCGTAAAGGTAACCCGCCCATCGGTAGCGGTCTGGATGGGTCGGTTGTCGGGCACCACGTCGCCGCGTTGCAACTGCACCCATTGGCCGTTTTCAAGCGCGAACACCCCGCCGCGCAGCCGCTCGGCGACCCAATCGTCCGCCAAGCTTACACTTGTGGCCAAAGCAAAGGCGGCAACAGTCAGGAGGCCGGTACGCATGAACCGGCGGGATAAACTTGGGGAACGCATGAAAACACTCCAGAATTCATGGTAATAATGCCAGTGGAGTACCAGTAAACCCTTAAGATGTCCGGCAAAGTGGCGGCCAGCTGCGCGCGATATTTTAAGGCGATGTTAACCACGTTTGGTGCCAAGTGCGTGGATCACCGGAGCGCTTCGCATGAATCCCAAGTCCCTTGCCCTGCTTGCCTGCATCTCGCTGGCGGCTGTTCCAACCGTCGCGCAGGGCGCCGAGGCCTTTGCGCAGCTCGATGTGCCGGCGCTGCCGACCGAGTACGAAGTGGCTGTCGACTGGAGCGGCTTTTACGCCGGTGTTCTGGGTCAAGCCGTGGTCGGCCCAGACTCCACTGGCGGCATCGCCGCCGCTCTCGGCTATAGCTGGGCCGCTGGTGAACTGATCCTGAGCGGTGAAGCGGGCGTAGCCCGGTTTGGCGACGGCAGCGTCGATCTCTCCGCCCTGGCCCGCGCCGGCTTTCTCCCAAGCGAAACCCTGATGATCTTTGCCCTTGCTGACCTCGGCACCAACTCGGACACGGATGCCTTTGCCGGTCTGGGCGCCGGCGCCGAACTGGCACTGTCCGCCAATTTTTCGCTGCGTGGGCAGTATGAGTACCGCACCGATCTCTCGTCGGACGATGCCCGCCACCTCGCCGCCTTCGGCTTTGCCTACCGGTTCTAGCCCGCGTCCCACACCCACGGCCCCGATCGAAAATTGCCTCGCTTCCCCGGCGAGGCATTTTTGCATGTAGCTCGTGGAAGCAGCCCTATCTGGCCAGCCGCAACTGCGCCAGCTGCGCGGCGATGCGCCGGAACACGTCCTTGAGCTCGGCCGGGGTCTGGGGAAAATAGGCATATCCCTCCCCAGAGGAGCAATTGGTCAGCACGTTGGTTGCTTGTGCATTGGGTGAGCTGAGTCCGATCGTAAACACCTTCATGTCGGCTGCCTTGGCGGTTGCACAAGTGGCTAGGGTCTTGGCATCCATCGCACTGATCATCTTCGCCTCAGTGTTAAAGGCGGCATATTCATTCTCGTTATTGGGGATGCCATCGGTGTCGGCGAGCCGGCCATCCTTGCGAAAGCCCCAGGTAATATAGGCATTCGTACCGTTGTCGGATCTATCATAGGCGAGCCAATCAGGGTCATTGGAGCCATCGGTCATGATGATCAGGTTCTTGGAGACCGCGGCATTGGTATTGAGTAGTCCCTCTGTAAGCGGCTCGCTTGGCGATAGCGCATGCACCCCCCACATCGCACCCTGCTGGATATTGGTGCTGCCATCGGCTCGCATTCCCGCGATGCGATTTAGCACCGCTGCAGGGGAGTGACTGAGGGGCAGAACAGCAACTTCCGGGCAGAGGGCGTTCGGCCCGCTGCCGCGAGAGTCTGTCACCGTGGTACCATTGTACTTGCACAGCCGCTCCTGCAGCTCGCGCCGGCTCAGTGGGCTGAACGTTGAAACGGTCGTCATCACTCCGTTGGTAATGGCGCTCTGCGTTTCCTCCGCTTGGGTCCAGTTGGTGCCGATACAGCTGCTTGAGGGTGCCGTGGTCGTATTGCCTACCTGGCGACTGTAGGTGGTTGTGGTTGTTCCGTTACAGTAGGCGTAGCCAAATAGGCTGCGGCAATCGGTCTGTCGGACAGTGCGAATGCATTGGTTGATCTCGCAGCGCCCCGAAGTGATGCTCAAATTGCCAAGGTCGGATAGATAATCATTGCCGCCAAACCGGTTGGTATCGGGCGAGAACATCGGCAGGAACTTGGTTTGCGCCGAATTGGGTGCCACATCCGTCGTGTCATTGGGCGCCTGGCGGGCTTCCACGCAGCCGCGCCACGGCACTTTGGTTTGCTCAAACAGCTTCTTGCGGTCTACCAGCCCGGTAAAAACATTGCTGTCATCGTCGTCGCTGTCGAAGTTCAGCTTTGCAAGTGGCGATTGCCCCGACCAATCGAGCCAGGCCGCATTCGAGAACTGCGGGCCCACATTGACCATGATGGTGAAGGGCACAATGCTGATGGCCACGTTCGGCGCGGGATTGCGGGTGTCGAGGGGCGCGCAGGCGTCGTTTACCTTGTCATAAAACAGGATATTGGTGGCACAGGTCGCCGCTTCCTTGAGATATTCCATGCGCCGGCTTTGGCCCATGGAGCCCGAGTTATCCAGCACCATCGCCACTTCCAGCTCAAGCATCTGCCTTGTAGCTTCTGAAACGATCCGCGCTTCCAGTGAGGGAACCCCCACGAGCTGCACAAAGGCGGTGGGCACCTTGATATGCGCTTGCAAGAACAGGGTGCCGCTCGCCGGATCAGTCCGGACCGTCTCGATGCTTGCTTCCACCCGGGCATCGCCAATGCGCTCTAGCAGCAGCGCCTCGGCCTTGGTCTCGATATCCGCCCTGTTGATCGGAACCTTGAAGATCTCGCCTTGCAGCGCGAGTGCCGCCGCATCGAGGGCCAGCTGGCCGCGGTTGCGGGTCTGCTCCAGCGTCACATAATCCACCACGGCCCCGCCCATGGCCACCAGCACAATGGCCATCAAGCCAAAGATCACGGCAAAGACCCCGCGCTCGTCGGAGCCGAAATTGCGGAGCAGGCAAAGCAAGCGAGGCATGGCGGGCGCACCCATGGCTAGAGGCCCCGGTGGCGAGGCCCCGCCATTTTGCGTGACAAACCCTTACTAAAGCACAATCACCTTGGTGCGCAGCTGCACCCGCTCATACAGGTCAACCACATCGTCATTGGTCATGCGGATACAGCCCGAGGAGACGTTCTGCCCAATGGTCCAGGGCTCATTGGTGCCGTGGATGCGATACAGGGTCGAGCCCAGGTAAAGGGCGCGGGCGCCCAGCGGGTTGTTGATGCCCCCTTCCATGTGGCGAGGCAGGTCTGGCCGACGCTTGAGCATGGCTGCTGGCGGCGTCCAGCTCGGCCATTCTGCCTTGCGGCTCACCCGGTGCGTGCCGCGCCACTCAAAGCCGCTCTTGGCCACGCCGATGCCATAGCGCAGCGCCTGGCCATCGCCGAGGATGTAATACAGGAAGTGCTCGGAGGTATCGATGATGATGGTTCCGGCGCGCTCCTTGGTCGTGACCTGCACCACGGTGCGTTGAAACTGCGCGGGAATGCGATTGCTGGATCGCACCATCACGACTTGCGGGGGTGGGCTGTAGCCGCCTGTCACGCCCGGAGGAGGGAGGAACCGCCAACCCGGAGGCAGTGCCTGCGCCGGCAGCGACACTGAAAGGCAAAGCATCAGCGCCAGGGCGCTTTTGAGGTAAGGTAAACCCATAGCAACAGCTCCAATCCGTTTATTGCCGGCCAATATGGCGTTAAATACCCAAAGCCTGATAAACCCAGAACGTTAATGGCCACCAAGCTGCCACAATTCGCTTTGGCTAAAACTGAACCAAGACCCGTGTTGTGACAACCATGCCTGAAGCATTGCCGGAGAGTAACCGGTGTCCATGGGCGGGCGCCGACCCGCTTTATCAGCATTACCACGATGCCGAGTGGGGCCGCCCCGTTACCGATGACCGGCGCTTGTTTGAAAAGATCTGCCTGGAGGGCTTCCAGTCCGGTCTGTCCTGGATCACCATCCTGCGCAAACGCGAGCGTTTTCGCGCGGTGTTCCATGATTTCGACATCGCGCGCGTTGCGGCGATGTCGCCCGAAGACGTGGAAGCCCTGCTGCTCGATCCCGGCATCATCCGGCATCGCGGCAAGATCACCGCCACGATCAACAATGCCGGCCGGGCACTCGAAGTGATCGATGAGTTCGGCTCACTGGCCGCTTATTTCTGGCGCTTCGAGCCAGCCCCCGACCAGCGTCCCACCGACCTGAGTTGGGACGCCTTGCGTCTCGTTGCGCAAACCGATGCCTCGCGTGCCTTGTCCAAGGACCTCCGCAAGCGCGGCTTCAACTTTGTCGGCCCGACCACCTGCTACGCCTTCATGCAGGCCATGGGCCTCGTCAATGATCACGTTCACACTTGCTTTTGCCGCGCCGAAGTCGAGGCCGCGCGGGCAAGCCTGGCACGCCCCAGCTTGGTTGTTGCTCGGGCGCAACAGCCCTGACCTTCTGCGACAACCTGCCGCATTCCCGCTTGCTCCTCGCGAGCTCGTGAGCTACACGAGCGGGGTCCAGCAACGCCATTCGGGAGGCACCAGCAATGACAGTTTGCATCCGCCTACGCCGCCGAATGAATTCCATGCAGCTCCGACACCGAGGCTAAACCCTCCGTTTCCCCCCTGCCGGCACTCGTGCCACTGGACATCATCCAGCCTCCACATCGGTGATGCGCGTAAATCGGGTCGTTTGCGGCCAGGATTCCGCTCATCACCACCATCCAACAGAAGGCCGGCGCCTAATCGCGTCCGGAACTGCCATGTCACATCAGTTTGACGGGCGCAGCATTGTGCTGCGCGTTGAATATTCCATCGCCGATGCCGTGCAGCAGCGCGGCCTCGTCCCCGTGCTCATCGCGGCGCTGCGCGCTTATTGGAGCCGGCCACGCCTGCCTCCAGACCTGCCCGCCTATCTGCGCGAAGATGTGGGGCTGAGCCCGCCCATCCAGCCGATGCACTGGCTTGACGTGCAGATCAATCCTCACGGCCGGCGTGGGGCGCCGCCACCGCCCTTGTGAGGGGAGGGGTGGGCTGGATTGACCCGGCCCACCCCTGTTGTCACCCCTTGGCCGATCCGCTAAGGACGACGCGTGCCCCAGGACCGCCCGATGACCCAAAAAGCCAAGCTGATCGCTCCGCGCCTGCCGCGCGGCTTTGAAGACCGCACGCCCGGCGAGATCGCGGCCGTTGATGCCATGGTGCAAACCATCCGCCAGGTCTATGAGCGCTATGGCTTTGATCCGGTGGAAACGCCCCTCTTTGAATACACCGAAACCCTCGGCAAATTCCTGCCCGATACCGACCGGCCCAATGCCGGCGTGTTTTCGCTCCAGGACGATGACGAGCAGTGGCTGAGCCTGCGTTATGACCTGACTGCGCCGCTCGCCCGCCACTTCGCCGAGAATTTCGAAACCCTGCCCAAGCCCTATCGCTCCTATCGGCAGGGTTATGTGTTCCGCAACGAAAAGCCAGGCCCCGGCCGCTTCCGCCAGTTCATGCAGTTCGATGCCGATACCGTTGGGGCCGCCGGCCCCGAGGCGGACGCCGAAATGTGCATGATGATGGCCGATGTGATGGATGCACTGGGCCTGCAGAACCAGTATGTGGTGCGGGTCAACAACCGCAAGGTGCTCGATGGCGTGCTGGCGACCGCCGGCGTCGGCACTGAAGAGCAAAAGCTTATCGTGCTGCGTGCCATCGACAAGCTCGACAAGTTCGGCATCGACGGCGTCAAGCTGCTGCTGGGCGCCGGTCGCAAGGATGAAAGCGGCGATTACACCAAGGGCGCCGACCTTTCGGCCGAACAGATCGAGCCCATCTTGGGCTATCTCGAAAGCGGCACTCCCGCGCCGGGCGTGGAAAAGGGCAGCAATGCCCATGTCATCGCCACCATCAACAATCTTGCTGGCCTGATCGGCGGCTCGGCCAGCGGGCTTGAGGGCGTGCAGGAATTGGCATCGATCTTTGGCTTGGTCAGCGCCGCTGGCTTTGGCGGCCGCGTCGTGCTCGACCCCTCCGTCGTGCGCGGCCTCGAATATTACACCGGTCCAGTTTTCGAGATCGAACTCACCTTTAAGGTGCAGAACGAAAAGGGTCAGGACGTGGTGTTCGGCTCGGTGGGCGGTGGCGGGCGCTATGATGGCCTCGTGTCTCGCTTCCGGCGTGAACCCGTTCCGGCCACCGGCTTTTCAGTTGGCGTGTCGCGCCTGGCCAATGCCCTCAAGCTTACCGGCAATCTCAAGTCAGCCGAGCCGGTTGGACCGGTTGTCGTGCTGGTGATGGACAAGGACCAGACCGCCGGCTACGCCGCGATGGTGTCCGAGCTGCGCGCGGCCGGCATTCGTGCCGAAATGTTTTTGGGCAACACCAAGAATTTCGGCAAGCAGGTCGCCTATGCCGACAAGCGCAATTCCCCTGCCGTGATCATCGAAGGCTCGCTTGAGCGCGAAGGGGGCATTTTGCAGGTCAAGGATCTCGTGGCCGGCAAGCAGGCCGCCGCCGCCATCACCGACAATGCCGAATGGAAAGCCGCGCGCCCCGGCCAGTTCGAGATCAAGCGCGAAGACCTGGTATCGGCCATCCAGCAGCTGCTGAGCGAGCAATGACCGGGGCCCTGATCGGATGGGAAAGCACACCAGGAGCTCAAGGCTCCTGCCCTCCCTCCCCCTTGAGGGGAGGGCCGGGGAGGGGGTCATTCAGTGAGTTACCCAGCCCGGCTTATCCTCGATCCGGAGCGGTCGCATGACGCACGCCGCTTACCGCCGCGCCCAGCTCGAATCCCTGGTGGAGGCTCAGGGCGCCACCCGGGCCGCGCCGCCCCTGCTGCTGCCGGCCGATCCCTATTTCGACCTGGCCGGCGAGGAATTCGGGCGCCGCTTGTTGCTGACCTCGGGGGCGAGCAGCGCCGAATATTGCCTGCGCCCCGATTTCACCCTGCCCATTGTTGCCGATTACATCGCCAATGGCGCCGGCGCGCCTGCGGCCTTTTCCTATCTCGGGCCCATCTTCCGCCAGCGCGAAGGCCTGCCCGCCGAATTCGACCAGGCGGGGCTTGAGCTGGTGGCCCAGCCCAATGGCGACGTGGCGCTCGATCAGGTGCTGACCTTTGCCCGCGCCGCGCTCGACCTTTATGGCGTGCGCCCGCACATCCGGCTCGGCGGTGTTGGCTTGTTCGAGGCCTTGCTGGCCCAGGCCGACATGCCCGCGCCCTGGCGCCCCCGCATCCGCCACCGCTTCGGCCACACCGAGGCCATGGGTCGGCTGCTCAGCCGACTGGAAGCCGCCCCCGACGCTCCCCGCGCCGAGCAGCCCACGCGCGAAGCGCTGATCGGCGAGATTACCGAAAACATGGTGGCGGCGGGCCTCAGCCTGTCGGAAGGACGCACCCCCACCGAAATCGCGGACCGCTATCTCGAGCAGCAGGCGCTTGATGCCGCCCATGTGCCGCCCGCAACCCTGGCGCTGCTGCGGGACTATCTCGCCATTTCCGGCCCCGTATTGCAGGCGCTGACCCGCCTCGAAGCCCTGGCGGCGCGGCACCGGCTGATGCTGGGCGCCCCCATTCGCACTATTCGCCGGCATCTCGACAATCTGGGCGAAGCGCATGTGAGCTTTGACGCCAGCTTCTCGCCCCGGCTCGATTATTATACGGGCATTGTTTTCGAGATGCGCGGTCCTGGCGGCGCCGTCCTGGTGTCGGGCGGGCAATATGATCGGCTGCTCGAGCGCCTTGGCGCTACGGCGCCCATCGCCGCCTCCGGCTGCGCCGTGTGGGTTGATCGTTTGGAGGCCGAGTTGGTGCAATGACCGGCCTTACCCTTGCCGTGCCCTCCAAAGGGCGTCTTGAAGAGCAAACCCGCGACTGGTTCGCCGCCCGTGGCCTCGAGATCACCCGCCCCGGCGGCGCGCGCTCTTATCTGGGCGCAGTAGACGGACACCCTGAGATCACCGTCCGCTTTTACCCCGCGGCTGAGATTGCCCGCGAATTGATCCGCGGCACCATCGATCTGGGCGTCACCGGGCTCGACCTGATCCACGAAACCAGCGAAGTCGGGCCGGCCGCCGTCGCGGTTGCCGCCGAGCTGGGTTTTGGCAATGCCGATGTGGTGGTCGCAGTGCCCGATAGCTGGATCGATGTCACCCATCTCCATGATCTGGCCGATGTCGCTTCCGACTTCCGCTCCCGCCACGGCCGTTGGCTGCGCATTGCCACCAAATATATCACCGTCACCCGCCAGCATTTCGCCCGCGCCGGCATCGCCGAATACCGGACGGTGGAAAGCCTCGGGGCCACTGAAGCCGCGCCCGCATCCGGGGTGGCCGATATCATCGTCGATATCACCAGCACCGGCTCGACCCTTGCCGCCAACGGCCTGCGCGTATTGGAAGACGGCGTGATGCTGCGCAGCCAAGCCTGCTTGTTTGTGTCGCGTGGCGCCGATTGGACGCCCGAGCGTCGCGCGGCGCTCGAGAACATATTGGGCACCTTGGGGGCGGCCGCCGACTTCTAGCGCTGCGCCCCATTGCCAGCCCTCCCCATTGGCGGCTAAGCCAAGTGCCGACTCTTCCGCCCGCCGCCTAACCCCCGGACCCTGATATGCTGCTCGATCCCCTTGTGCTGCTGGCGCTCGCTGGCGCTGGCATGCTGGCTGGCTTTGTTGACGCCATCGCCGGGGGAGGGGGCATGATCTCGCTGCCCGCGCTGCTTTCGGCCGGCGTGCCGCCCGTGGCCGCGCTCGCGACCAACAAGCTGCAGGGCGTGGTGGGAACGAGCCTTGCGGCGCTGACCTATTGGCGGCGCGGCTTTGTCACCCTGCGCAAGCTCGTGCCCGCGCTCTTTACTACTTACGCCGGCAGCCTTGTTGGCGCTCTCGTGGTCAAGCAGATCGACGTGACCTTGCTTGATGTCGCGGTGCCGGTGGCGCTGATCGGGGTGGCGCTGTATTTCCTTTTCGCCCCTAACTTGTCCGACCTCGATCGCGCGCCGCGCCTGCGCTTTGAGCTCTTCGTGCCGCTGATGGGCTTTGTGCTCGGCTTTTACGATGGGGTGTTCGGTCCGGGCACCGGCTCGTTCTTCACCATCGGCTTTGTGATGCTGTTCGGGCTCGGCATCACCCGCGCCGCCGGCAACACCAAGATCCTCAACCTGACCTCAAACCTGTCGGCCCTGATCATCTTCATCATCGCCGGGGACGTGGTCTGGCCAGCCGCCATCGCCATGTCGGTTGGCCAAGTGGTGGGCGGCTATGCCGGCGCGCGCATCGGCATCCGGTTCGGGGCCAAGATCATCCGCCCGCTGGTGGTCGTCGTCTCGATCATCCTCGCCCTGCGGCTGCTGATCTTCCGCTAAAAAACCTAGTCCTCGGGCTCCAGCCCGGCGGCCTGGCGCAGCGCCGCGTTGATGCGCTCCTGCCAGCCCGGCCCATCCTCCTGGAAATGCTCCAGCACCGCCCGGTCGAGCCGCAGCGACACCAGTTCCTTGCCACCCGGTGGCGTAGCCGCCTTGGCGGGTGCCGCAGGTGCAGCTGGTTTGCTCGTGGCGCTCTTGAAGGCGGCTTCCGCCTGGTCGTAAGCGCTTCCGCGTCGTGGCGTCCGCATACAATCCTCGTGGGTTGAGAGCCCTCACTCTAGCGCGGGATCGGCGCAAGAAAAAGGCGCAGTGTTTCCACTGCGCCTTTCCAACCAAGATCGTGACTGGGAAGAAACGATCCTGAATTTTTTGCCTGAATGGCTGGACTAGAAGTCCATGCCGCCCATGCCGCCCATGCCGCCGCCGCCCGGCATTGCCGGTGCTGCGTCCTTGGGAGCCTCGACGATGAGGGCTTCGGTGGTGATCAGCAGCGAAGCAACCGAAGCTGCGTCCTGCAGAGCCGTGCGAACCACCTTGACCGGGTCGATAACGCCCAGCTGCACCAGATCGCCATACTCGCCGGTTGCGGCGTTGTAGCCGAAGGTGAGCGAGGAGTTCTCGAGGATCTTGCCCACAACCACGGAGCCTTCGGCACCGGCGTTATTGGCAATGGTGCGTACGGGCTCCTGCAGAGCGCGCTTGACGATGGCGATACCAGCGTCCTGGTCGGCGTTGATGCCCTTGACGGTCATTGCGTTGGAAGCGCGCAGCAGCGCCACGCCACCACCAGCAACAATGCCTTCTTCAACGGCAGCGCGGGTAGCGTTGAGAGCGTCATCGACGCGGTCCTTGCGCTCCTTGACTTCCACTTCCGTGGAGCCGCCGACGCGGATCACGGCGACACCGCCAGCGAGCTTGGCCAGGCGTTCCTGCAGCTTTTCCTTGTCGTAGTCCGAAGTGGTTTCCTCGATCTGCGCCTTGATCTGGCCAACGCGACCCTGGATGTCTTCCTGGGTGCCGGCACCATCAACGATCGTGGTGTTTTCCTTGGTGATCTCAACGCGCTTGGCAGTGCCCAGCATGTCGATGGTCACGTTCTCGAGCTTGATGCCGAGATCTTCGGAGATCACCTGGCCACCGGTCAGGATGGCGATGTCTTCCAGCATGGCCTTGCGGCGATCGCCGAAGCCCGGAGCCTTGACGGCAGCAACCTTGAGGCCACCGCGCAGACGGTTGACGACGAGGGTCGCAAGAGCCTCACCTTCAATGTCTTCGGCAATGATCAGCAGCGGGCGCTGGCTCTGCACAACCGACTCAAGGATCGGCAGGATGGCCTGCAGGTTCGAGAGCTTCTTTTCGTGGAGGAGGATCACGGGATCTTCCAGAACGGCAGTCATCTTCTCGGCATTGGTCACGAAATAGGGGCTGAGATAGCCGCGGTCGAACTGCATGCCTTCAACGACATCGAGCTCGGTCTCGGCAGTCTTGGCTTCCTCGACAGTGATCACACCCTCGTTGCCGACCTTCTGCATGGCTTCGGCAATCATGTCGCCGATGGACGATTCGCCATTGGCCGAAATGGTGCCGACCTGGGCAACTTCGGACGACGACTTGATCTTGGACGAAGCGGCCTTGAGCGAAGCCACGACTTCTTCCACGGCCATGTCGATGCCGCGCTTCAGATCCATTGGGTTGAAGCCGGCGGCAACAGCCTTGACGCCTTCAACAACAATGGCCTGACCCAGAACGGTCGCGGTGGTGGTGCCGTCGCCGGCGATATCGTTGGTCTTGGAGGCGACCGAACGCAGCAGCTGCGCGCCCAGGTTCTCGAACTTGTCTTCCAGTTCGATTTCCTTGGCAACGGTCACGCCGTCCTTGGTGATGCGCGGAGCACCGAAGGACTTTTCGATAACGACGTTACGACCCTTGGGGCCGAGGGTCACCTTGACCGCATTGGCCAGGATGTTGACGCCACGCAGCATCTTGTCGCGCGCGTCGGTGGAGAACTTTACTTCTTTAGCTGCCATGTGAGGCGCTCCTTAAAGTGCAGACAGGGAAAAGGGCAGGGAAGCGGGCTATTTGACCGAGCAAATCGCCTTACGCTTCGACGATGCCCATGATGTCGGATTCTTTCATGATCAGCAGGTCTTCACCGTCGACCTTGACTTCGGTGCCGCTCCACTTGCCAAACAGCACGCGGTCGCCGGCCTTGACGTCCAGCGCCACAACCTTGCCGCTGTCATCGCGGGCACCTGGGCCAACTGCAACAATAACGCCTTCGGAGGGCTTTTCCTTGGCGGTGTCGGGAATGATGATCCCGCCTTTAGTCTTTTCCTCGCTGTCGAGACGGCGGACGACCACGCGGTCGTGGAGGGGACGGAAGCTCATGATTGCTCCTATAGCATCATCGGGACTGCAAATTCGCGCCCTTTGGCACTCACCGAGTGAGAGTGCTAACAGGGTGTCGCTGATATATGCAGGGGGCGCATCCGAGTCAAGCCGGGGCAGGGTGAACCCCGGGCGGGGATGATGCGTTGAGCACCGATACGCACAGCTAGAAAGGCACGAGATCATGACCGTTCAATGTCTGGATAAAGACATCAAGATCCGGCCGGCCGAAGGCCGCGTCCATGTCATCTTCGATGACGCGGAAATTGCCGATTCCATCCGGGCGCTGGAAGTCGATGAGCCCGGCTCGCCGCTGCGCATTTACTTGCCGCGCGAGGACATCCAGCCCGGTATTCTCGAGGCCACCGACACCCACACCACCTGCCCCTATAAGGGCGAGGCCTCCTACTACACCATCAAGACCCTGACGGCGACTGCCGAGGATGCTGCCTGGTATTATCCCGATCCTTGTCCATTGGTGGAGCCCATCCGCGATATGATCGCCTTCTGGGGCGACAAGATCGAATATCGCCGCACAGCGGTTTAACCGCCATTGCGGGTTGCCTTGGGGCTTTCATCGCCCCAGGGCTTGGGGCATAAGGGAAGCCATGAACACACCAGCTCAACCCCTCCAGATCCGCCTGCGCCTCAAGGGCGGCAGTGGCCAGAACGCCAATTGGCAATGGGAACTGCTCGATGCCGCCGGCGCCGTTGTCAAATCCGGCAGCGCCATGGGCCCCGAGCACAAGGCCTTCGCCACCGCCCGCCAGGCCAAGGAAAAACTCGAAAAAGCCGCTGCCAACTAAGCCAGCGCAAACGAGACGCAAGTGACACTTTCCGGCGGGGCCAACCCGGCTTTTTCTCCACCTGCCACGGTTGCTCCGCTACGTGGCATCACCCTCAAGGTTGCTTCGGTCTGCGTTTTCGTGGCGATGTCGGCCCTGATCAAGGCGGCCGAGAACATTCCTGCGGGCGAACTCGTGTTCTACCGCTGTTTTTTCGCCATCGTGCCGGTGCTGGTTTATCTCGCCTGGCAGGGCAATCTGCGTTTCGGCCTGCACACCAACAATCCGTTCGGCCATGTGCTGCGTGGCCTCATCGGCATCGCCTCCATGGGCCTGAGCTTTTACGGGCTGACCATGCTGCCGCTGCCCGAGGCCATTGCCATTGGCTATGCCGCGCCGCTGGTCGTGGTGGTTCTGGGCGCCGTGCTGCTCAAGGAGCGGGTGCAGCTTTACCGCTGGACGGCGGTGATCGTGGGCCTGGTCGGCGTGATCATCATGCTTTGGCCGCGGCTCACCATCCTGAGCGGGCAAACCGCCATGGGCACCGGCGAAACCCTGGGCGCACTCGCCGCGCTCCTGGCAGCGATCTTTTCGGCCTTTGCCATGATGCAGGTGCGCCGCCTCGTGCAAACCGAGCGCACCGAAACCATCGTGCTGTATTTCTTCATCACCGGCTCGGTGCTGTCGCTGTTGACCCTGCCATTCGGCTGGGTTTGGCCCACGCTCGAGCAGACCGTGATCCTCGTCCTGGCCGGCATTGCGGGGGGTGTTGGGCAGATCCTCCTCACCGCCAGCTATCGCCATGCCGAAATGTCGGTGATTGCGCCCTTTGAATATACCTCGCTGCTGCTCGGCTTGGCGGTGGGTTACTTCGCTTTCGGCGACATCCCGACGCTGCCCATGCTGGGCGGCGCTGCGATCGTGATCGCTTCGGGCATCTTCATCATCTTCCGCGAGCACCGCCTGGGGCTCGATCGGAACAAGGCCCGCCAGGCCAGCAGCCTTTAGGCCGCATTGCCGGGGACGCGATAGCGCGATTGCACCAGGCCCGATGGAAAGGCCTGGGTTTCCACATGCTCGAGCACCAGGTCGGCCCCAAGCGGCCCGAACAGGGGAATGCCCTCGCCGATCAACACCGGAATGCGGCTGATCACCAGATCCTCGATCAGCCCGGCGCGCAAAAACGCCTGGATCAGTTTGCCGCCATCCACATAAGCCGCGCGCCAGCCCCGGCCCGCGACCAGTTGCATCGCCCCCTCGGGCGTTGCATCCACAATCTCGACTTTGTCGGCAATCTCCTCGGGCACATCGGTCTGGGTGATGCTGCCGCTCAGCACCAGCACGGGCTTGGAATAAAACCACGGCCGGAAATGCTTGATCACCTCATAGGTGCCGCGCCCCATGATCACCCCATCCATCCGTTCCATATGGGCGTTGAAACCGTGATCCTCGCCAAGCGTCGGGTAATCCGTCAGCCAGGCGATGTCGTCATTCTTGCGCGCGATAAAGCCATCCAGGCTGGTGCCGATAAACACATGACCAGTGGTCACAACTCACCTCCATTGCTGAACCGGGCTTGATCTAAATCCGTGCCCTGTCAAACCCTGGCAGCAGGCTAGCTGGCCACCTCCAGCCCAGCCCAGCCCTGGCGCTTGCGGTAGATGGTCGAGGGGCTGATCTCCAGGGCCGCTGCCGCCAGCGAGATATTGCCGCCAAAGCTGGCAATGGCATCCTCGATGATGCGCTGTTCCTGCTCCCACATTGGCCGCACCGGCGAACGGCGCTCGGCCCGATTGCCGCCGGGGCCCAGTTCGCCCACTGCAGCGCTCGAAGCCACCATGGCCGCACTCACCTCGCCGCCATCGGCGAGCACGGCGATGCGCCGCATCAGGTTCTCGAGCTGCCGCACATTGCCGGGCCATTCCGATCCGCCCAGGACCGCAACCGCCTCGGGCGAAAACCCGGAGAACTGCTTGCCCTGCTCGCGCCCGAACCGCTCAAGGAAATGGCGGGCGAGGGGCAACACGTCGCTTGGCCGTTGCCGCAGCGGCGGCAGGTGGATCGGCAACACATGCAGCCGGTAAAACAGGTCTTCGCGCAATTGCCGGGTTTCGATCAGCTGCGTCAGCGGCTCCTTGGTGGCGCAAACCACTCGTATATCGAGCGCGTTGGTTGGCACCTCGCCCTCGCCAGTGATCCGGCCGGTCTGCAACAGGTGCAGCAGCTTGGCCTGCAGTTCGGGGTCGAGTTGCGCAACTTCGTCAAGAAACAGCGTGCCGCCATCCGCCCGCCGCGCCGCGCCGACGCCATCCGAGCCGGCGCCGAACAATTCGCGTGCCAAGGAATCAGCGTCGGCTGCCGCGCAGTTCACCACGACCATGGGGCGGCCAGCGCGCGGGCTGCTGCCATGCAGCGCCTCGGCGCACAAATTCTTGCCGGTGCCGCTTTCCCCGGTGATGAACACCGGGGCAGGGGAAGGCGCGATCCGCATGATCTGCTCGTAAACGGCCTGCATCGCCCCTGAGCCACCCACAAAGCCGGCAAAATCGGCCGAGGGCCGGGGCAGGGCGGGCTCACCCAAAAGGGCACTGGCCTTGCCGTGGCGCTGTGCCAGCTCGCCGATTCGCGTCAACAGCGTTGCCCCGTCAACCGGCTTGGTCAGGCAATCATGCGCCCCAGCCCGCATCGCCACCAGCGATGCCGACACCGAACCACCATCCGACAGGGCAATCACCAGCGCGCCATCGGCCAGTTTGACCAGTCGCGCCATCGCCTCGTCAGGGCCGGGATCTTCGAGGCTTCCGAGATCCACCAGCACCAGGTCAAAGGCTTCGCGCCGCAAGGTTTCCGCCCCGGTCCGGCCGCAGGCCGCCAGGGCAAGCTGTGGCGCTGGCTGCAATTGCCCCGAGAGAGCTTCTTTGAGGTGCCGCACCGATCGCTGATCACGCTCGATCAGGAGCAGCCGGCCCGGCACTGCCAGGGGTTCCCCAGTGTTTGTCGCCATTGCGGCTTTGCCTTTGGTATAGTTCGACGCCCGCCGATTGTTCTCCAACAGGGTAAATATTCCGTTCCAGCCAGGGCCGGGGCGATGCTAAGAACATTGGGGCCGAATCCCGGCGCCGTTTTGGGGATCGCATCGCGCTGTGCAGGGCCTGGTTTACACCTTTATAGCGGTTTCCGCGGCAGCAGCTGGAGCTGCGGCCTATTTCGGGCTCGCCTTCACCCCCGCCCAGGCCATTCTCGCCGCGCTGGTTTTCGGCTGCATCGCCGTTACCGCCCATGAGCGCGTCCTGCGCCAGCGCGCCGAGCAGCGGCTCGAGCGCGCCATCGAGGAATTGTCGCGCCTCCTTTCCACCGATGCCAAGGCTGGCGCCGTGCTCGGCCAGCGCATCAACGCCATGGCCGACCTCAATGCCGGCCCGCGCCTCGGCGCCGTCGAAGCCGACATCTCCGTTCTGGGCACCGTGATCCGCCAGGTCGCCGAAGCCGTCGCCGATATCGAGGAAAGGGCGGCCCAACCTCAGGCCGCACCCGCCGCGCTGCGACCTGCCCCAGCCGCGACCATCGTGCCGCCACCACGCGAACCCACGATTCCGCTCGAAACCGTGCGGCGCGCCTTTGGCGAAGGGCGGCTGCTCTTTCACGTCCAGCCCGTCGTGACCTTGCCCCAGCGCCGGCCCACCGGCTTTGATCTGGTGCCGCGCCTCGCCCTCGAAGCGGGCGCATTGGCTGAACCGGCCGATTTCCTGCCCCGACAGGGCGGCGCCGATGTGCTGCGTCAGCTCGAAAGCATCGGTTTGCTCGAAGCCATTACCCTGGCCCGCCGCGCCCGCACTGCCGGGCAAAGGCCTAATCTCTTTGTGCCGCTGTCGCGGGCGACCCTGGGCGACGGCCAGGCCGCCGAAGGGTTGATCGCTTCGCTCGAAGCCAATCGCCCCGTAGCGCCGAGCCTGATCTTTGCGATCGAAGAAGCAGAGTGGCTGTCCCTGACCACCGCCGAGCGCGCCGTGGCCGACGCCGTCCACAAGAAGGGCTCAGGCTACAGCATCCTGGCCGTGCAATCGCTGCGGCTCGATGTGGGTGAACTGGCCGCGCGCGGCGTGCGCTCGCTGCGCATCGATGCCGCGCGCTTCCTCGAAGCGCCGCAATCCCTGACTGATTTCCACGCCGCCGATATCGCCGATTACCTCGCCCGCTTTGGCGTGACGCTGCTTGCCAGCGGGGTATCAGCGGAAGCGCAGATCCCCGAATTGATCGATCACCGCATCACCCTCGTGCAAGGGCCTCATCTGGGCGCTGCCGCCCCGTTGCGCGGCGATCTGCTGCTCGATGGCGGCCGCCAGCCCGCGCCCGCCTTGCATCGGGTCGAGGGCTAACTCCACCACTCCCGTGCTGTTTGGGCTTGATCGGCGCCCCCAAGCTGCCACATAGCACGCAGCAGTTTATTTCGGAGTTCCCCATGACGTCCCATCCCGCCTCCATTTCCGGCCTGTCCGATCTTGCCGGGCGCTATGATGCGGTGCTGAGCGATGTGTGGGGTGTGATCCACAATGGCGTGTCGGCCTTCCCCAGCGCCGTCGACGCCCTCGTGAAATATCGTGAAGCTGGCGGCACGGCCGTGCTGATCACCAATGCGCCGCGCCCCTCGGGCCCGATCGTCGACATGCTTGATCGCCTTGGCGTGCCGCGCTCTGCCTATGATGCCATCGTTTCCTCGGGCGACGCCACCCGCGCCATGATCGCCCGCTACCAGGGCCGCCCGATCCACCATGTCGGCCCCGCCACCGAAGACGATGCGCTCTACGAGGGCCTCGATGTGCGCCGCACCACGGCCGATGAAGCAGAAGTGATTGTGGTCACCGATCTCGATGACGACACCCACACCCCCGAAATGTATCGGGAACGCGCCGAGCACTGGCTCGCGCGCAAGCTCCCCATGATCTGCGCCAATCCCGACCGCGTCGTGGAACATGGCGACCGCCTGATCTATTGCGGCGGCGCGCTGGGCGACCTCTACGAAGCCATGGGCGGGATCGTGCACATGGCCGGCAAACCCTATCGCCCCATCTATGAGGAAGCCTTCCGCCTCGCCGAACAGGCCGCTGGCAAGCCCCTCGACAAAAGCCGCGTGCTCGCCATTGGCGACAGCGTGCGCACCGATGCCACCGGCGCCGCCCAGTTCGGGCTCGACCTGCTGTTCATCACCGGCTCGATCCACGCGGCCGAACTCGATGCCTTTGGCAGCCCCGATCCGCAGCTGATCGCCGATCTCGTGGCCCCCAGTGGCGCCCGCCTTGCCGGCTTCCTGCCGCGCCTCACCTGGTAGGCGCGCGTGGCCTTTATTCGACTATCCAGCCTCGATGACGTCCCCGCCGCCCTGCGGGGCGCCTATGTCGCCATCGGCAATTTCGATGGCTTTCATCGCGGCCACCAGTCGATCCTGGCCGCCCTCAAGACCGAAGCGGCGCGGGCGGAGGCGCCCGCGGTGCTGCTGACCTTCGAGCCGCATCCGCGCGATGTGTTTGCGCCCTCGCCCTTCATGTTCCGCCTCACCGATGGCGACGCCAAAGCGCGGCTGGCGGAAGCCCTCGGGCTCGATGGCATCGTCATCCTCCCCTTCGATCGCGCCTTTTCCCAGATCGAGGCGGAAGACTTCGTGTCCCGCTTTCTCGTCGATGCCATGAACGTCGCCGGCGTCATTGTCGGCTCCGACTTTCATTTCGGCCGCGGCCGGCGCGGCACGCCCACTTTCCTCAAGGCGGCGGGGGAGGCGGCGGGCTTTGCCGTCCAGACCCTTGATCTGATGGACGAGGGCGACGAGCCCATCTCCTCCTCGCGCATCCGCGCCGCCCTCTCGGAAGGGGCGGTCACCGCGGCCAATCGGCTTTTGGGCTACCACTGGTTCTTTGATGGTTGCGTCGTGCGCGGGGACCAGCGCGGCCGCGAACTGGGCTACCCCACGGCCAACACCATGACCCCCAACGGCTTCCAGCTTGCCCAGGGCGTCTATGCCGTGCGCGCCCGCCTCGGCAATCGCCTTTTTGGCGGCGTTGCCGCCTATGGCAAGCCCATGTTCGACAACCAGCGCCCGCCCTTTGAAACCCACCTCTTCGACTTCGACGAGGACATCTATGGGCAAACCATCACCGTCGCCCTGGTCGGCCATATCCGCGGCCAGGAAGTGTTCAGCGGCCTCGATGAACTGATCGCCGCCATGGACCGCGACTCGGGCAAAGCCCGCACCCTCCTCACCCAAGCCACCCCCCTCAGCCCGCTCGACGAACAGCTGGGTTTCGTCGGCTAGCCCAAGAACTCGGCCCCATGAGCCATCGCCTCCCTCCCCCCTTGAGGGGAGGGACCGAGGGTGGGGGTTCCGGCTTTGCCTCCGAGTGGAGCCTGGGTACGGTTCCCCTTCGCTCCTCCACTCAAGCTCAGCCGCCTGCACCCCCACCCTAGCCCTCCCCTCAAGGGGGAGGGGACCTATCGTGCCCAACTCCTTGCTCTCGGCTCCTGCCCTCCCTCCCCCTTGAGGGGAGGGCCGGGGAGGGGGTGGTGTGGTGGGCCACTGATGAACCCCCACCCCCAACCCCTCCCCTCAAGGAGGAGGGGAGGCTCTCCACCGGGCTCTAGGCGGGAGTTCAGCAAGCGGTCCACTGCGCTTAAATATCTCCTCGCAAGCCAAATCCCGCAGCCATCGCCTCCCTCCCCCTTGAGGGGAGGGCCGGAGAGGGGGTGGTTATGTGGGCCACTGATCGACCCCCGCCCCCAACCGCTCCCCTCAAGGGGGAGAACCCGCCGCACTCCGCGTCCGCCGGCATTCACGCGGAACTGACGGCCCCCATCACCCCCACCCACCGCAAATCAACCTTTGCCCCTCGCGCCTCACCTTGCTAAAAGGCCGCCAACCTCCCCCAAAGATTGCCGCCTCCATGACCGATACCGCTGCAAGCGCCACCGAAACCGATTATTCGTCGACGCTGTTTTTGCCGCAGACCGAGTTCCCCATGCGCGCCGGGCTCCCCGATCGCGAGCCGCTCTGGCTCAAGCGCTGGGAAGAGATGGATCTTTATGCCCGCCAGCGCGAACAAGCGGCCGATCGTCCGCTGTTTACGCTCCATGACGGCCCTCCCTATGCCAATGGCAACATCCATATCGGCCACGCGCTCAACAAGACGCTCAAGGACATGGTGTCGCGCTCCATGCAGATGCTCGGTTTCAACTCGGCCTATGTGCCCGGCTGGGACTGCCATGGCCTGCCTATCGAATGGAAGATCGAGGAGCAGTATCGCGCCAAGGGCCGCGACAAGAACGAAGTGCCGATCATCGAATTCCGCCAGGAATGCCGCGCCTTTGCCGAGCAATGGGTCGATATCCAGCGCGACGAGTTCAAGCGTCTGGGCGTGCTCGGTGAATGGGACAATCCCTATCTGACCATGAGCTTTGACGCCGAAGCCCAGATCGCGCGCGAGCTGATGAAGGTTGCCGCCTCCGGCCAGCTTTATCGCGGCTCCAAGCCCGTGATGTGGTCGGTCGTGGAGCGCACCGCCTTGGCCGAGGCCGAGATCGAATATCAGGATTATGAAAGCGACACGATCTGGGTGAAATTCCCCGTGCATGGCGCTTCAGCCGAAGCCGGCGCTGATTTTGCCGCCACCGCCCGCCAGGTGCGCGACCTCGGTTCGGCCTTTGTGCTGATCTGGACCACCACCCCCTGGACCATCCCCGCCAACCGGGCGATCTCCTATTCCTCCAAGGTCGCTTACGGCCTCTACGAGATCACCGCGGCCCCCGAAGGCAATTGGGCGAAAACAGGCGAAAAATACGTCATCGCCGACAAGCTCGCCGCTGAAGTCTTTGCCAGGGCCAAGGTCGAAAGCTTCACGCGCCTCGGCGATGTCGATCCCGGCCAGATCACCGCTTGCCACCATCCGCTGCGCGGCCTTGCCGGCGGCTACGATTTCGATGTGCCCCTGCTCGATGGCGAACACGTCACCGATGATGCCGGCACCGGCTTTGTGCATACCGCACCCAGCCACGGCCTCGATGACTTTGAAATCTGGATGAACTCGGGCCGGCTCCTCGCCGAGCGCGGCATCGACACCTCCATCCCCTTTGCCGTGGACGATGCCGGTTTTTACACCGCCGAGGCCCCCGGCTTCGAAGGCGCCCGCGTCATCGATGACAACGGCAAGAAGGGCGACGCCAATAACCGCGTGATCGCAGCGCTCGCCGAGCGCGGCATGATGGTCGCCCGCGGTCGCGTCAAGCACTCCTATCCCCACTCCTGGCGTTCCAAGAAGCCGGTGATCTTCCGCAATACGCCCCAGTGGTTCGTTTACATGGACCGCGCCATCGAGGGCGTTGCCGGCGATACCTTGCGCCACCGTGCGCTCAACGCGATCGACGCCACCAAATTCTATCCGCCTGCGGGGCAGAACCGCCTGCGCTCGATGATGGAAGACCGCCCCGATTGGGTCCTGTCGCGCCAGCGCGCCTGGGGCGTGCCGATCACCGTCTTCGTGCATCGCCAGACCAACGAAATCCTCAAGGACGATGCGGTCAACCATCGCATCGCCCAGGCCTTTGAGGCAGAAGGCGCCGATGCCTGGTACGCCGAAGGCGCCGCCCAGCGGTTCCTCGGCGAGAGCTACGTCGCGGCGGACTACGAAATGGTCCGCGACGTGCTCGATGTGTGGTTCGACAGTGGCTCGACCCACGCCTTTGTGCTGCGCAACAAGCAGAAATGGCCCTACCTCAAATTCCCCGCCTCCATGTATCTGGAAGGCTCGGACCAGCATCGCGGCTGGTTCCATTCCTCGCTGCTCGAGAGCTGCGCCACCAACGGCTTTGCCCCCTATGAAAGCGTGCTGACGCACGGCTTCACCATGGATGGGGAAGGGCGCAAGATGAGCAAGTCCCTGGGCAACACCGTTGCCCCGCAGGACATCATCAAGCAATACGGCGCCGATATCCTGCGCCTCTGGGTGGCGTCCTCCGATTATTCCGAGGATCTGCGCCTGGGCAAGGAGATCGTCCAGACCACGGTGGATGCGTATCGCAAGCTGCGCAACACCCTGCGCTGGCTCCTGGGCAATCTTGCCCATTACCAGCCCGCCGATGCGACCGAGCCCGCCGACATGCCCGAGCTCGAGCAGCTGATCCTGCATCGCCTGGCCCAACTCGATGGCCAGGTGCGCGCCGCCTACAAGGAATATGACTATCGCCGTGTGGTGACGCTGCTCACCAATTTCATGAATATCGAGCTGTCGGCGTTCTATTTCGATATCCGCAAGGATGCGCTCTATTGCGACCCGATCTCCTCGGTGCGCCGCCGCTCTGCCCTGACCGTGCTCAATGGGCTTTTTGATTGCCTCACGGCCTGGCTCGCGCCCATCCTCGTTTTCACCATGGAAGAGGTTTGGCTCGAGCGGCACAAGGAAGCCGATGCCTCCGTGCATCTGCGCTTGTTCCCCGAAGTGCCCGCCGCCTGGCTCAACGACGAACTGGCCGCCAAATGGCAGCTGATCCGCAATGTGCGCCGCGTCGTCACCGGGGCGCTCGAGATCGAACGCCGCGAAAAGCGCATCGGCTCCTCGCTCGAAGCGGCCCCCAAAGTGTTCATCAGCGACCCTGCTTTGCTTGCGGCAGTCGAGGGTGAAGACCTGGCCGATATCGCCATCACCTCGGCGGTTGAACTGGTCGAGGGCGAAGGCCCCGCCGATGCCTTCCGCCTCGATGACGTGGCCGGTGTTGCGGTGGTGCCGGGTCTGGCCGAGGGCAAGCGCTGCGCCCGCTCCTGGAAGATCCTGCCCGAAGTGGGCAGTGATCCCGACTTCCCCGACGTCACCCTGCGCGACGCCCAGGCCCTGCGCGAACGCGCCGCCGCCGGTCTCTAGCCTGGTGCCCGAGCTTCGATCTCAGCTCCGCACGTCCCTTCACCTCCCCCTCCGTGGGGGAGGCCGGGTGGGGGCGAACGACTCCCGATCTTCGCACGACCCCGCGACATCCCCCAATTGGTTGGACGCCTCCCGATGAATCTGCGCGCCCTTGCCGACCCCTCCGTTTACGTCTCGCTCGCCGCAGCCGTGCTCGTTTTCGGCCTCGATCGGGCGCACAAGACCATGCAGGTGTCCGCCAACTGCATTTCGCTTCTGGCGGGTGCCTGCGTTGATCACTTCGAGGCTTTCATCCCCTTTTCCATGAGTGGCTGGAGCGGGGGCGAAGTGGTGCGCGTCACCCCGTTCTTTGATTATGTCCTCGTCTGGAACACCGGCATTTCCTATGGCCTGCTCGACGGCTTGCCGGTCTGGACCCTGGGGCTCGTCATGCTGGTCGCCGTCGTCGCCCTCGCCATCTGGTGGGTGCGCGCCGATAGTGCTCTGCTGCGTCTCGGGCTGGGCCTGTGCATTGGCGGCGCGCTGTCCAATGGCGTTGACCGGTTGATCTACGGCGCCGTGGCCGATTTCTTTCATTTCCACTGGGGCACGATGTCGTTCTACATCTTCAACCTGGCCGATGTGGCGATCACCGCCGGGGTCGTCTTGCTGTTGCTCGACATGCTGGGCGTTGGCCGTCCACGCGCCGCTACGCCCACTGCTTGAACATGCTCGCGCCCCAATCTGGTTTTAGGCGCGAAACTAGTTTATAAGCACTCCCGACATTCTGAAGGACGTTTCATGCGCATGGGATCCACCGGGCCACAGACTGCTGCAAAGCGAGCTTCCCTTTGGGGCAAAGCCGGTTTGGCTCTGCTGCTGACCCTGACTTTGGCGGCCTGCACCACCGTGGAAGGCACCAATGCCTTGACCGATGTCGGCACTTTCGAGCGCGAGGTGATGACTTCGACCGCCCGCGGCGTCGGCCTGCTCAACCGCGCCGACCCCAAGGAAGATCTGACCCAGGCCCGCGCCCCGCTGGTGCTGCCGCGCGATGCCGCCTCGCTTCCGGCTCCGACCCAGTCGGCCGCCGCCCAGTTGCCCGTCAACAGCGACCGCGTCCAGCTCAACACCGCCGGCATGAGCGAAGCCGAGATCAAGCGCCTGCGCAATGCCCGTGTCGTCGATACCCGCACCATCGCCGGTCGCCCCCTGACCGAGCAGGAAACCTCGGCGCTGACCGCCCGCATGCAGGGCGCCAATATGGAAGTCAGCACCACCGGCAAGCGCCCGCTTTATCTGCCGCCTGACGACTATTTTACCCGCGTGGGTGATGCCGATTTGCTGTGCCGCACCCCGAGCGGGGAAGTGGTCTCGCTGCGCGACCGCCGCTGCCCCGCCGATGTGCGCCGCGCCATCGAGGCCCAGCAGCCCCAGGTCACGAGCCCCGGTACTTTGGGCGCCGGCCCCAATGCCAGCATGAAGAGCATGACCAGCAGATAGGCTCAGGCCGCACTCGTTATTCAGCCCCGCCCATTGCGGCGGGGCTTCTTGTTTCCGCGCCGCCCCTTTGGGTCCCGCATGAAAGGCACCGAACTCATGGCCGACCAACCAGCCTCCCCCGATACCGGCGATCGCCTCGCCAAGGTCATCGCCCGCTCCGGGCTTTGCTCGCGCCGTGATGCCGAAGTGTGGATCACCGAGGGGCGCGTCGCCGTCAACGGCAAGAAGGTCATCACCCCCGCCTTCAACGTCACCGACCGCGACAAGGTCACCGTCGATGGCGCCCCGCTCGCCGCCCGCCAGGGCACCCGCGTGTGGCTTTATCACAAGCCCGCTGGCCTCGTGGTCACCGAGAAAGACCCTGAAGGCCGCCCCACCATCTTTGAAGCGCTCGAAACCCACGGCCTGCCACGCGTCGTGTCGGTCGGCCGGCTCGACATCAACACCGAAGGCCTGCTGCTCCTCACCAATGATGGCGGCCTCAAGCGCGTGCTCGAACTTCCCGCTACCGGCTGGCTGCGCCGCTATCGCGTGCGCGCCCATGGCACCGTGACCCAGGCCGCCCTTGATCGCCTCAAGGACGGCACCGAGATCGATGGCGTCAAATACGGCTCCATCGAAGCCACCCTCGAGCGCGAGCAGGGCTCCAATGTCTGGCTCGTCATGGCACTGCGCGAAGGCAAGAACCGCGAGGTCAAGAACGTGCTGGGCGCGCTCGGCCTTGAGGTTAATCGCCTGATCCGCGTCTCCTATGGCCCGTTCCAGCTCGGCGACATTCCCGTCGGCGCCATTGAAACCGTGCGGGCGGCCACCCTGCGCGACCAGCTCGGCAAAAAACTGGCCGAAGCGGCCGATGTGGATTTCGACAGCGAAATGCCTGAAGCCAATGCCCTGATCGGCAAGCCTACCCGCGACCGCCTGACCGGCCGCGGCACCAACACGGTCGAGATTGCCCGCCAGCGCTTCCGCTTTACCGACCATGCCGAAAAAACCGAGGAAGAGCTGCGCGCCGAACGCCCGCGTCAGGATCGTCCGGGCCGCTTTGACAACCGCAAGCCCGGCCCGCGACGTGTCGAGGAGCGCGAGGAATACGAGGCGCCACCGCGCCGCGTGATCTTTGATGATGGCCGTGAAGAAGAATTCGTGGCCAAGCGTTCCACCCGCGCCCCCGCCTTCCGCGACAGGGACGACCAGCCCGCCCGCAGCTTTGGCAAGGCCCCCGAGCGTCCCGCCAAGCCCGCCTTCGACAAGCCCCGCGGCCCTCGCCGCGAGGATGGTGACCGCAGCGGTCCAAAATCTTTTGGCGACAAGCCCAAGCGTTCATTCGGTGACCGTCCCTCCGGCGGCAAATCCTTTGGTGATCGCCCCGGCGGCACCAAGTCCTTTGGTGATCGCCCCGGCGGCACCAAGTCCTTTGGTGATCGCCCCGGCGGCAAGTCCTTTGGTGGGCGTCCTGGTGGCAACAAGTCCTTTGGCGATCGGCCGCGTCCGCCACGCCCCGAAGGTGGGGCCGAGCGCCCATCGCGCGAGTTCACCGGCACGCCCCGTGGTCCGCGCCGCAGCGACGCCGAACGCCCGCAGCGTGATTTCCAGCCGCGCACGCGCGCCGACGCCGAGGCCGCGGGCGCGCCCCGCGCTTACACCCCGCGCCCCGACGCCGATCGTGCGCCCTCGCGCCCTGGCCGCAATTTCTCGGACAAACCGCGCGGCAATCGCCCCGATGGCGATCGCCCACAGCGCGGTCCTCGCCCTGCCGGTGATCGGCCGCAACGCCCCGCTGGTGCTCGCCCGGGTGGTCCGCGTCCGGGCCGGGACGAGTTCGGCTCGGAAGCCAAGACCTATGGCAAGCCCAAGGTTCGCCCCGACGGCAAGCCCCATCCCAAGCGCGAAGGCGCGGCCCCGGCCCGCGGTCCTCGTCCCGGCGGATTCGGCAAGCCCGGTGGCGCCCGCCCCGGGGCATCCGGTGGCGCCCGCCCCGGTGGCGGCGGTCGTCCGTCTGGTGCTGGTCGGCCAGCGGGTGGCCCACGCCCCGCGGGTGGGGCAGGGCGCCCATCGGGCCCCCGCCGGCCAAAACCCTGACCGCAAGCGTGCCGAAAGGGGTTTGAGCTAGATGCGCATCGTTGCCGGCCGCTTTCGCGGCAAGGGGCTCAATTCGCCATCCGATCTCTCGATCCGGCCTACTGCCGATCGGGTTCGCGAATCCATGTTCAACATCCTTGCCTCGCGCCTTGGGCCGGTGCTGGATGGTGTTCGCGTGCTTGATTTGTTTGCCGGCACCGGCGCGCTGGGGCTCGAAGCCCTGTCGCGCGGCGCCAGTCACGTCACCTTTGTCGATACCGGCGCTGAAGCCCGTGGCCTGATCCGCGACCATATCGAGGCTTTTGGCGCCGGGGGCATTACCAAGCTCCTGCGCCGCGACGCCACCGATCTCGGCGTACCCGGCTCGATGAAGCCCTTCAACCTCGTCTTTCTCGATCCGCCTTATGGCAAGACCCTGGGCGAACAGGCGCTTGCGGGCCTGCGCGACAACAACTGGCTCGCCCCCGGGGCCACCATCGTCTGGGAAGAAAGCCGGGACGCCACCCTCGACATCCCCGCCGGCTTCACCCTCACCGACCGCCGCGAATACGGCGCCGCCGCCATCCACTTTTTGGTTTTTGGCGAGGCCGAAGAGGCTCAGGCCTAGGCGCCCTTCGGAGCGTCCCCAATCTCCCCCACCCACCAGCTGTCACCCCGGCCTCGAGCCGGGGCCCATCCCGAGATACCGCGAACTGAGCCCGGCCCCCGGCCTATCGGCTCCTGCCCTCCCTCCCCCCTGAGGGGAGGGCCGGGGAGGGGGTCGACCAATCGCCACCGCAGCCCGCGTAAAGCGGGAATGCACACAACCGCACCCATCCATCCGCCCCATCGCCTCCCTCCCCCTTGAGGGGAGGGATCGAGGGTGGGGGTTCAGGCCGTCGGACAAACTCGTCACGGGGGAAGACCCACCGCTCGAACCCCCACCCCAGCCCTCCCCTCAAGGGGGAGGGGGCGCATCGCGCATCTGGACGGTCAGGAGGACTTAACAGCGTGGGAGGTCCAATCTCCCTCGCCCCCAGCTGTCACCCCGACCCTGAGCCGGGGCCCGTCCCGAAATTCTTCCGCTTTCGCCAACGGCGGGGTCCCATCGCCTCCCTCCCCCTTGAGGGGAGGGATCGAGGGTGGGGGTTCAGGCCGTCGGGAAAACTCTTAACGGGGGAAGACCTACCGCCCGAACCCCCACCCCAGCCCTGCCCTCAAGGGGGAGGGAGGGCATCGAGCCTAGCCCCTACACCCCCACACAAGCCTCGCACCGCCCGCGAATTTCCATCGTCGTGCGCTCGACCTTGAAGCCCGTTTTCCCTGCCCATTCCCCCAGCCGGCTTTCGATCACGGGGTCAGCGAATTCATCGACCTTGCCGCACCCTTCGCAAATGGCAAACGCGATCAGCCCCTTGCGATGGCAGTGCTCGTCCGCACAAGCAACGAACGCATTGAGCGATTCCAGCCGGTGGGCGAGGCCCCATTCCACCAGCTTGTCGAGCGCGCGATAAACCTGCAGCGGCGCCCGCAAACCGTCCTCGCGCAGCCGGTCGAGAATGTCATAGGCGCTGAGGGGAGCCGAGGACCCGGTCAGCGCGCCCAGCACCAGCCCCTGGTTGCGCGTCAGGTCAGTGGGTGCGGCGTGGCTATGCGCCATGAATTTTCCTCCCAAACAATTTGTGGACCGGCACGGCGAGCGAAACCAGAAACACCAGCAAGGCCGCCACGACGATGGAGGGTCCGGAGGCCGTATCCCAGTTGCGCGAGCCGAACAGCCCTCCCACCACGGCAATCACCCCGAGCCCCGCCGCCACCGCGGCCATGCCTTCAGGTGTTGCGCTTAGGCGCCGCGCCGTCGCCGCCGGAATGATCAGCAAGGAGGTAATCAGCAGCACGCCCACCAGTTTCATGGCAATAGCGATGACGCTGGCCATCAGGATCATGAGGATGATCCGGCTCGCTTCCGGGCGCAGCCCTTCGGCTTCCGCCAGCTCGGTGCTGACCGTCGAAGCCAGCAGCGGCCGCCAGGCCAGCGCCAGCACGACGAGGATCGCCGTGCCCCCGCCATAGATCACCATGATATCCTCGACCGAAACGGCAAGAATATCGCCAAACAAAAAGCCCATCAGGTCGATCCGCACCGTGGTCAAAAAGCCCACCAGCACCAGTCCCACGGCCAGGGTCGAATGGCTCAAAATGCCCAACAGCGCATCGGTCGAGAGCGTCGCCTGCCGCTGCAACAGCAGCAGCGCTCCGGCGACGAGAGCCGCAACCGCAAACACGCCCAGCGTCATGTTGAGTGACAAGATGATCGACAGCGCCACGCCGAGCAGCGCCGAATGGGCCATCGTATCGCCGAAATAGGCCATCCGCCGCCACACGACGAAACACCCCAGCGGCCCCGCCACCAGCGCCAGCCCAATCCCGGCGATGAGGGAGCGCGAAAAGAAATCACCGAACATGTGCGGCTCCCTGGAGGACCGATGCAACCGCCCCAATCCCGCCAAACGCGCGATCCCGTCCCTTCCCCCTTGAGGGGAGGGCTGGGGTAGGAGTGCCGGCCCCTCCACCAAACTCGACCTTCCTGCGCATGCCCCTAGTGCCCATGCCCGTGCCCCCCATGCCCGTGCGAATGAGCATGCTCATGCGCCGCCCCAGCCGCCACCACGCAGCCGTCGTCGTGGTGCTCATGGTCGTGGTGGTGCTCATAAATCGCCAGCGTTTCCGCCGCGCGCGGCCCGAACAGCGCGAGATATTCCGGGCTGCGCTTGACTGCCGCCGGCGTGCCGGTGCAGCACACATGTCCATTGAGGCAGATCACCGTGTCGGTTTCCGCCATCACCACATGCAAATCATGGCTGATCATCAGGATACCGGCGCGCGAGCTGTCGCGGATCTGGCGCACCAATTCATAGAGCGCCACTTCGCCGGCAAAATCGACGCCCTGCACCGGCTCGTCCAGCACCAGAAGGTCCGGCTTGCGGATGGTGGCGCGGGCAAACAACACGCGCTGGAATTCCCCGCCCGACAATTCCTGCACCGCCGCTCCGAGGAGCCGCCGCGCCCCGACCAGATCGAGCGCCGCCTCGATTTCGCTGCGGCTGAAGCGGCCGGTCAGCGTCATCAGCCGCTCCACCGTCAGCGGCAGCGTCCAGTCGATGGTCAGCTTTTGCGGCACATAGCCGATGCGCAGCCCCGGCAGGCGCGTCACCGTGCCCATTGTCGGCTTGAGCACGCCCGTCGCCATCTTGGCCGTGGTGGATTTGCCCGAACCATTGGGCCCGATCAGCGTCACGATCTCGCCGCGCCGGATGGCCAGGTCGACCCCTTCCACCAGCACGCGCGCCCCCCGGCGCACGCCGGCGCCGCTCATGCTGATCAATGTTTCGCGTCCTGCCTGCCCGTCCATTTCTGCTCCATCACGTCGCTTGACAGCGTTCTAAACGTTATAGCATAACGCAGCAAGAACGTAATAACATAACAGGATTGCGCCGATGAAGCTGCTCCCCCTTGCCTTGGTTTCGAGCCTGCTGCTGGGCAGCACGGCCATGGCCGCGCCCAATGTGGTAGCCTCGATCAAGCCGGTGCACTCCCTCGTTGCAGCCGTGATGGAGGGGGTAGGGGAGCCGACCCTCATCGTTCGCGGCGCCGCTTCCCCCCACACCTATGCCCTGCGCCCCTCCGACGCCGGTGCGCTGCAGGATGCTGATCTCGTGTTCTGGACCGGGGCTGGCATGGAGCTGTTCCTCGCCGATGCACTGACCACGCTTTCAGGCGAAGCCGAAGTGGTGGAGCTGAGCCAGGCGCCTGGCATCACCCTCCTGCCGGTCCGCGAAGGCGGCACTTTCGAGGCGCACAGCCACGAGGGCGAGGGTCATGACCATGAGCACGACCACGAGGGTCACGATCACGAAGGCCATGACCACGAAGAGCACGATCACGACGAGCACGCCCACGAAGGGCACGACCACGACCATGGCGGCGACATGCATTTCTGGCTCGATCCGCAAAACGCGGTGCACATGGTCGATGCCATCGCCGCAGCGCTCAGCACGGCCGACCCGGAAAACGCCACCGCCTACACCGCCAATGCCGAGCGCGAAAAAGCCGATCTCGTCGCGCTGCAAGCCGAACTGACCGCGAGTCTCGCACCCGTCGCCGACAAGCCCTTCCTCGTCTTTCACGACGCTTACCAGTATTTCGAGAACCGCTTTGGCCTCACCGTCGCGGGCTCCGTCACCGTCACTCCGGACGTCATGCCCGGCGCTCAGCGGATCGACGCCCTGCGCGCCCGCGTGGCCGAACTCGGGGCTACCTGCCTTTTCGCCGAACCCAATTTCGAGCCGACCATCATTGCCGCCATCACCGAGGGCAGCACGGCCAGGGCCGGTGTGCTCGACCCCGAAGGCGGCGCCCTCACCGAAGGCCCAAACCTTTACCCCGAACTGCTGCGCGGCCTCGCCAATGGGCTCCTGGACTGCCTGGGCTAGCTAACCCAGCGGCCCCTTGAAGATAAAGAATGCCCCGAGCGCAATGAGCCCGAACCCGATCCCGTGGTTCCAGGTGAACTGCTCGCCCAGATACGTGGCGCTGAACAGCACAAAGACCGAGAGGGAAATCACCTCCTGAATGGTCTTGAGTTCGGCGCCGCTATAAACCCCGTAGCCGATGCGATTGGCCGGCACCGCCAGCCAATACTCGAAAAACGCGATGCCCCAGCTGGCCAGCACCACCACCCACAGCGCCGTGCCGGGGAATTTGAGGTGCCCATACCAGGCAAAGGTCATGAAGAGGTTGGACGCGATCAAGAGCCCGATCGGGGCCAGCGTGGCAAAGTTCCAGCCCATGGCGATTACCGCGCGCCCTTGGTGGGCTGTTCGAGCGCATACAGCGCATCGCTGATCGACTCGACCTTCTTGCGCAGCAGCTCCTGGGCGTCATGCAGCCCGCGATTATAGTAATAGGCGCCCATTTTTTCGGCAAAAAAGGTCATCAGCATCTCGGCCGGCATCGGCCCGATGGTCTGGTCCAGCTCCAGCCGGAAATAATCCTGGATCTCCGCCACCATGGCCTTGGTTTCGTCGCGGCTGAACTTGATCGGCTTCATTGCGGGCAGGGCTCCAGAATCGGCGGCACGATAATGCCGCGATCGCCCGTCCGGCAAGCGCCACGCCGCGATTGACCCCTCCGGCCCGCCATGCGAGAACACAGCCTGTGTCGGTTCCCCAAGCCCGTTGTGGCGCGGGGATCAAAAGGGAACACGGTGCGGATTACCCATCAGGGGCCAAAACCGTGGCTGCCCCCGCAACTGTAAGCGGTGCGCTCCTCTCCTTATGCCACTGGCAGCCAAGCTGCCGGGAAGGCGAGAGGCGCTCTATTCACCGCAAGCCAGGAGACCTGCCGGCACAGCAACGAGCTTGTAAGCTCTTTTTCGTTCCGCGCACGGAGGGTGCCGCATGAATACCACCACTGTTTCGACTGGCCTTCAGTCTCTTTCGCTGTCCCAGCGTCTTGTCGCCGGCTCGCTCGCGCTCCTGCTCGGGCTGACCCTCCTGGTCGGCACCGGCTTTGCCGGCGATTATCGCCTGCACAACGGCGCCCACGACACCCGCCACGCCATGGGCTTTCCCTGCCACTAAGGGCGAGCACGAGAGACGACCAAAAATGTTCCGCAATCTGTTTTTTGCTGCGCTGGTCGCAGCCCTTTGTGCTGGCCTTGTGGCATCCACGATCCAGCATTTCCGCGTCACCCCGCTGATCCTGCATGCCGAAAGCTTCGAAGGGGAGGGTGGCCATTCCCATGGTGAGGAGGCCACTCCGGCCGAGCATACCCACGCCCCCGGCACCCCGGCCCATGATCATGGCGCTGACGAATGGGCGCCCCAGGATGGTCTTGAGCGCACCCTCTATACCGTGCTCGCCAATCTGCTCGCCGCCGCCGGCTTTGCCCTCGTGATCGGCGCTGTGGGCCTCCTGGCCAATATCCCCATCACCACCGGCAATGCGCTGCTGTGGAGCCTGGCCGGCTTTGCCAGCTTCACCCTTGCGCCCGCCTTTGGCCTGCCGCCCGAACTGCCCGGCATGCCCGCCGCCGGTCTGGGCGCCCGCCAGCTCTGGTGGGTCGCGACGGCCCTTGCCACCGGCGCCGCCTGCCTGCTGCTGGCCAAGACCCGGGCGGGCTGGGCGATTGCCGTGGCGCTCGCACTCGTCCTCGCGCCGCACATCGTGGGCGCCCCCGCGGCTCCCGAAGAGCCAAGCGCCGTTCCCGCCCATCTCGCCACCGCCTTTGCCGCCGCCACCATCGGCAGTTCAGCCGTGTTCTGGCTGGTGCTGGGTGTCGTCTTCGGCCTCGTCAATGATCGCCTCGCCCGCCGCGAGGCTTCCCACCCCATCGGAGCTCCCGCATGACCACCAAGATCCCGACCACCGTCATCACCGGCTTTCTGGGCGCGGGCAAGACCACCCTCGTGCGCCACCTCCTCGCCCATGCCCCCAAGGGCAAGCGCATCGCCCTCATCATCAATGAATTCGGCGATCTCGGCGTCGACAAGGACATCCTCGCCGGCTGCGGCGACGAGACCTGCCGTGAAGAGGACATGGTCGAGCTGTCCAATGGCTGCATCTGCTGCACCGTGGCCGACGAATTCATTCCCACCATGCAGGCACTGCTGAATCGCCCTGAAAAATTCGATCACATCGTCATCGAAACCTCGGGCCTCGCGCTGCCCCAGCCCCTGATCCGCGCCTTCAACTGGCCCGAGATCAAGGCGCAGGTGACCGTCGATGGCGTCGTGACCGTCGCCGATGCCGCCGCTCTTGCCGAGGGCCGCTTTGCCGCCGATGAAGCCGCCGTCGACCGGCAGCGCCGCCTCGACGAAATGCTCGATCACGAAACGCCCTTGGGCGAGCTCTTCGAGGATCAGCTGGCCGCCGCCGACATGGTTATCATCAACAAGACCGATCTGGTGGATCCCGCCACCCTCGAAAAAGTCGAGCAGAATATCCGCGCTGAGCTGCGCCCCGGCGTCGGCATTGTTCGCGCCGCCAATGGCCATGTCGATATCGCGGCGCTTCTGGGCCTTGGCATGGCTTCCGAAGCCGACATCGCCAACCGCCCCAGCCACCACGAACTCGAGCACGAGGGCGAAGGGCACGAGCACGACGATTTCGACAGCTTTTCTCTCCAGCTCCCCGCCATTGCGGGCAAGGACGAGCTGCTTGCCATCATCGAGGACACGATCCGCACCCATGACGTGCTGCGCCTCAAGGGCTTTGCCGCCGTGCCGGGCGCGGCTGCGCGCCTCGCCATCCAGGCCGTCGGCCCCCGCATTACCGCCTATTTCGACCGCCCCTGGGCGCCCGGCGAAACCAGGCAAACCGCACTCGTCGTCATCGGCCAATCCCCGCTGGACCGCGCCGCCATCACCCAAAGCCTGCGCCGCGCCGAGCCTGTGGCGGCATAAGCTCAAAGAGAATGGCTCCACACACCGGGATAGGTTTGCACCCCCACCCCAACCCTCCCCTCAAGGGGGAGGGGGCCGCATTGCGCCTTGGGCACGATCTAGCCCAACCCACCAGCCCAAAGCCCCTCCCCCTTGAGGGGAGGGGTTGGGGTGGGGGTGCAGGCGCTTCCGCCAATCCGGTCTTCGTGGGAGCCTGACCATGCACCTTCTTTCCGCCCAAGCCGGTGCCATCCAGCAGGAAGGCGAGGCCATCGATCTCGCCCAAACCCCTGGCGCCTTCATCTTCGCCTCTTCGGCCGATAGCGAACTGGCCATGCTCGCCGCCGCCGCCGACCGCGCGGGCGAAACCGAGCTGCGCCTCGCCAACACGCTGCGCCTGTCCAACAATCTGTCCGTCGATCTCTGGCTCGAGCAGACCGTCCGTCATGCCCGCCTCGTGGTCCTGCGCCTCATCGGCGGCGCCGCCTATTTCCAGTATGGCGTCGATGAGATCACCGCCCTCTGCGCCAACCGCAAGATCCCCCTTGCCCTGCTGCCCGGCGACGCCAATCCCGACCCCATCCTGCAAGCGCGCTCCACGATCCACCCCGAAGACTGGACCCGCCTCCACGCCCTCCTCATCGCCGGCGGCCCCGCCAACGCCGACGCGATCCTGAGGTCGTTCGGTGAACTCGCCGCCGAGCCCTCCCTCCCCCTTGAGGGGCTTCGAGCCGTCCCGCAGGGCGGATCGCTCCAGTGGAGCGATCCGAGGGGAGAAGGCCACGAGGGCTATGCCCGAGTGGCTGCCGGGGAGGGGGTCCCTCAGACCGAACTCAAGCCCCGCCTCTCCGACCTCCAGCCCCAACCCTTCGCTCGCTTCTCCCTCTGGCACCCCGCCGCCGGCATCACCGACGAAACCGGCCTAAGGCACCGGCATCTCGAGCTTTCGCCTCCCTCCCCCTTGAGGGGAGGGACCGAGGGTGGGGGTCATTCGGCTCCTGCTGTAACGGCCCCCCACATCCCCATCCTCTTTTACCGCGCCGCGCTCGAAGGCGCCGGCACCGCCACCCTGCAGGCCCTTGTTGCCGAGATCGAGAACCAAGGCCTGCTGCCGGTCCCGATCCTCGTGTCCTCGCTCAAGGAAGCCGCCTGCGTGCGCTTCGTGCAGAATGTGCTCGAGAGCTTCCCGCCCGCCGCCATCTTCAACCTGACCGGCTTTGCCCTCGCGCTGGACCCCGACGACACCAAGTCCGACCCCTTCAGCGGCACCGATGCCCCCGTCATCCAGTTGATCCAGTCCGGCCGCTCGGAAACGCAATGGCAGGCCGACCCCCAGGGCCTGTCCTCCAAGGACATGGCGATGTTCCTCGTCATGCCCGAACTCGATGGCCGCATCGGCGGCCTCCTCGTCGGCCACAAAGCCGATGCCGTCTGGCACACCAGCACCCAATGCCCGCTCAGCGCCTATGCTCCCGACCATTCCGGCATCGGGCGCGCCGTCCAGCTCGCCCGCAATTGGGCCCGCCTCCGCGCCACCCCCCGGCCCGAGCGCAAACTCGCCCTCATCCTCGCTAACTACCCCCTCCGCGACGGCCGCCTCGCCAACGGCGTCGGCTACGACGCGCCGGAGTCGACGGTGGCAATCCTCAAGGCACTGGATGGGGCCGGGTACACGCTGGCCAACCCAGCACCGGACCCATTCCCCTCCCCCTTGAGGGGCTTTGGAGCGGCCCGGAGGGACGATTCGCTCCAGTGGAGCGAATCGAGCGACAAAGGCCAAGAGAGCTATGCTCGACTGGCAAGCGAGGGAGGGGGTCCATCAGTGATGAACCGCACGACCCCCACCCCCAACCCCTCCCCTCAAGGGGGAGGGGAGGCTCCACCCCTTGTCTTTGGCAATGGGCGGATGCAGCAACGCAAACACATCAATCGCGCCCGGGCCCTCCGCGCCGACCAGACTGTGCCTGAACGCGTGCTCTGGCCGCTGCTGAAGACCTTTGCGGAACGTGGCGTCAAGTTCCGCCGTCAGGTTCCTTTGGGCCCCTATATCGCCGATTTCGCCAGCCACCATCCCAAGCTCGTCATCGAGCTGGACGGCGAAACCCACTTCACGGACGAGGGTCAGGAACGCGACCTCGCCCGCACGGCCTTCCTGGAAGGCCTCGGCTACCAGGTTCTGCGCTTCACCAATTCCGATGTCGCAACTAACCAGGACGGAATTTGGCAGACCATCTCCTCGACACTAGATGGACTCTCGGCTCCATCCCTTCCCTCCCCCTTGAGGGGAGGGACCGAGGGAGGGGGTCGTGGTGTTCGGCACCAAACCTACCCAAAATCCTCAGCCAACCTCATCACCGCCCTCCAATCCGGCCCCACCAATGCCGACCCGCAGCGCGGCTCATCCGCCGCCACGCTCTCGCTCGCCCGTTATCGCGAGCTCTTCGCCACGCTCCCGCAAGCGATCCAAACCGAAGTCACCACCCGCTGGGGCGACCCCGCCACTGACCCCTTCGTCCGCCACGACACCTTCCACCTGCCGGCCCTTATCTTTGGCAATGTCACGATCCTGCTCCAGCCCGGCCGCGGCTATGGGCTCGACGAGACCCAGAGCTATCACGACCCTTTTCTGCCCCCGCCTCATGTCTATCTGGCCGCCTATCTCTGGCTGCGCCACGACTGGTGCGCCCATGCGCTTGTGCACAACGGCAAGCATGGCACGCTGGAATGGCTGCCCGGCAAATCCACCGCGCTCGATGCGGCGAGCTATCCCGATGCGCTTTGGGGCGGGCTGCCCCATCTCTACCCCTTCATCGTCAACGATCCCGGCGAGGGGACCCAGGCCAAGCGGCGCACCGGGGCGGTGATCATCGATCACCTCATTCCCCCGCTCACGCGCGCGGAAACCTATGGGCCGCTCAAGGACCTTGAAGCGCTGCTCGATGAATATTATGCCGCCGCGGGCATGGACCGGCGCCGCCTCGCCGACCTGCGCCGCCGCATCCTTGATTTCACCCGCGACAGCCGGCTCGACCGCGATATCGGCCTGCCCGAGGACGAAACCGAGGCCCTGCTGAAGATCGACAATTTCCTTTGCGACCTCAAGGAAGCCCAGATCCGCGATGGCCTGCACGTCTTTGGCCAGTCGCCCGCGGCTGAACTGGAACGCGACCTCATCGTGGCCCTGGCCCGCGTGCCGCGCGGCGAAGGTCCCGCCGAGCGCTCCCTGATCCGCGCCCTCGCCGATGACCTCAAGCTCGGCTTTGACCCGCTCACCGCCAAACTGGGCGAGCCCTGGGTCGGCCCGGATCTATCTGCATTGGCCTCACTCCCCCTTGAGGGGAGGGCCGGGGAGGGGGTCCCTCCGCTCCGTCACCGCACCGTCGGCGACATCGTCGAACAACTCGAACACCTCGCCGCCGAACTCGTCTCCGGCCCCGCGCCCGAGCCCGGCTGGACCCAAACCGCCGCCGTGCTCGAAACCGTCGAAGCTGTCATCCGCCCGCGCCTGCGCGCTTCGGGCCCCGCCGAAATGGCCGCGCTTCTCGATGGGCTCGACGGCAAGTCTGTTCGCCCCGGCCCTTCGGGCGCACCTTCGCGCGGGCGCCTCGACGTGCTGCCCACCGGGCGCAATTTCTTTTCCGTCGATACTCGCGCCGTGCCGACCCCCACCGCCTGGGAGCTGGGCCGCAAATCGGCGGAAAACCTGATCCTGCGCCATTTCCAGGATACCGGCACCTATCTGCAGGCCGCCGCCATCTCCGTCTGGGGCACCGCCAATATGCGCACCGGCGGCGACGACCTCGCCCAAGCCATGGCGCTCATCGGCGTCAAACCGGTCTGGGATCCCGGCTCGCTGCGCGTTTCGGGTTACGAGATCATCCCGCTCGCCAGGCTCGGTCGTCCACGCGTCGATGTCACCCTGCGCATCTCGGGCTTTTTCCGCGATGCTTTCCCCGCCCAGATCACCCTTTTTGATCGGGCGGTCCGCGCTGTGGGAGCCCTCGATGAACCCACCGAGGACAACCCGGTCGCCGCCCGCATGCGCGCCGAAGCGCTGGGGTTGATGGCGCAGGGGCAAAGCGAAGCCGAGGCGTTCCTTGCCGCCGGCCACCGCATCTTCGGCTCGCGCCCCGGCACCTATGGCGCCGGCCTTGGCGCCCTCATCGATGCCGGCACCTGGCAAAACAAGGCCGAGCTCGCCGCCCGGGTCCTCGATTGGGGCCACTATGCCTATGGCGCCAAATCAGTCGGCACCCCGCAGCGCGACGGTTTCGCTGCGCGCCTCGCTGCCGTGGACGCGGTGATCCACAACCAGGACAACCGCGAGCACGACCTGCTCGATTCCGACAACTACTACCAGTTCGAGGGTGGCCTTGCCGCCGCCGCCGAAACGCTGAGTGGCCACCAGCCCGCCGCCTTTCACAACGATCATTCCCGCCCCGAACGCCCGCTGATCCGGACCCTCGGCGAGGAAATCAGCCACGTCATGCGCTCGCGCGTCGTCAACCCGAAATGGATTGCCGGGGTCAAGCGCCACGGCTATCGCGGCGCCTTCGAGATCATCGCCACGGTGGATTTCATGTTCGCCTTCGCCGCCACGACCGGCGCCGTGCAGACCCACCATTTCGACCTCGCCTTCGAGGCCTTCATCGAGGACGACGCCACGCGCGACTTCCTCGCCACCGCCAATCCCTTCGGCTATGCCGAATTGCTCAAGAAATTCAACGAGGCCCGCGAGCGCGGTTTTTGGACCCCGCGCTCCAACTCGGCCTTTGCCTATCTGGAGACCGCGCCATGACCGACCAGCCCGCCAAGCCGCTCAAGAAGACCGACGGGATGAGCGAGGCCGAGCGCGACGCCTACCACGCCGAAAAAATGCGCAAGAAAAAGGAGGCCCGCAACAAGATCCTTGCCACCAAGACCGCGGAAAAGGGCCTCCTCATCGTCCACACCGGCAAGGGCAAGGGCAAATCCACCGCCGCTTTCGGCATGGTGTTCCGCGCCCTGGGCAATGGCATGCGCGTGGGCGTCGTGCAGTTCGTCAAGGGCGTCTGGAACACCGGGGAGCGCACCGTGCTCGACAAATTCCCCGATCAGGTGACCATCAATGCCATGGGCGAGGGTTTTACCTGGGATGTCGCCGACCGCCAGCGCGACCTCGCTGCCGCGCGCAAGGCCTGGGAGCAGGCCAAGGCGCTGATCCTTGACCCCGGCTACAAGCTGGTCCTCCTCGACGAGCTCAATATCTGCCTGCGCTACGACTATCTCCCCATCGAGGAGGTCGTCGAGTTCCTGCGCAACAAGCCGGCCGACAAGCACGTCATCGTCACCGGCCGCAATGCCAAGGATGAGCTGATCGAAATTGCCGATCTCGTCACCGAAATGACCGAGATCAAGCACCATTTCCGCGCCGGGGTGAAAGCCCAGGCCGGCATCGAGTTCTAGGACGCTCGCCTCAGCAGTCCACCTTCCGCAGCGAGCGCCCGAGCCGGTCCAGCACCGGGCGCATTTCGCCGAATTGCGCCGCCGAGATTTCGATCTGCCAGCTTGCGGTGCTTCGCCGGTCGCACAAAAGGATGGTGCGGCCAAACCGCATCCGCGAGCCTTTCACGGCCGAAAAACTCGCCCAGTCCGGCGTCACCATTTGCTCCCCCGCCCGCCAGCCGCTGCGTTCCAGCTCACGCCCGATCCGCGCCACCGTCCCCGCTAACGGGCCGCGCATCGGCTCGCCCCAGGCGCGGAAGGTCACCTCTTCCCCCGCCAGCTCGAAACTCTGCCCCGCCTCATCGCCTTCGCCCGCGACAAACCCGGCCGGCACCTCCAGTGCAAAGCCGAACCGCGTGTTCTCGTAACGCAGCGCCCCTTGCCCCCAAGCGGGCGCCGCCAGCAGCATCAGGCCCAACATGGCCAGCACCCGCATTACAGCACCACAATCCCGGCATGCTTGGCCTTGTTTTCCGGCTCCACGTGTATCGTGATCTGCGCATCCTTGACCGCTTCGCGCAGCTTGCTTTCGATCCCGTCGCAAATCCGGTGCGCTTCATCAACGCTGAGCGCGCCCGGCACCACCAGGTGAAAATCGATAAACACCATGCGCCCGGCCTGCCTGGTGCGAATATCATGGGCCTCGATGGCGCCGGTGGCATTGGTCGCGATCACCTCGCGAATGGTTTTCTGCGTTTCGGCCGGCACAGCGACGTCCATGAGGCCCCCCACGCTCGCGCGCACCACCCCCCAGCCCGACCACAGGATGTTGACCGCGACCAGCGCCGCGAGGATCGGGTCGAGCAGCGCCCAGCCGGTCATGATCGCCAGGCCCAGGCCCACCAGCACCCCGATGGTGGACACGACATCGGTCAACAGATGCTTGCCATCGGCTTCAAGCGCCGGCGAGCCTTCCGCGCGGCCATGGCGCAGCAATACGCCCGCCCAAACGAGGTTGATCACCGTGGCCACCGCCGCCAGCAGCAATCCCTGCCAGGGCGCATCGGGCAGCCGGGGGTGAAAAAACCCGACCCATGCCTCGCGCAGGATCAGGATCGCGGCCACGATGATCATCACGCCTACGATCACCGCCGAAAAATACTCGGCCTTGCCATAGCCATAGGGCAGGGCGGCATCGGCCGGCCTTTGCGCCAGCCGGACCGCGATGAGAGCCGTCAGGGCCGTCACCACATTGACGATCGATTCCAGCGCGTCGGAAAACAGCGCCACCGACCCGGTGAGCCACCAGGCGAGGAACTTGATGCCAAGCACCACCAGCCCAACCAGCAGGCTTGCAGCAGCGATGTGAAGGGTTCTTTGCATGGCCTCGATCCGTCCGGCCTCCTTGTTGCGCCTGCGGCAAACGGGGAGGGCGGCCTGATAGCCCGTTCCGGCCAGCGCAACAATGATTGTCTTTGCAACTGCTTTTCATCTGCAAGGCCCCTGTGGGAAAGCGGCTGTTTTTGCCTGCAGACCGGCACGTCCAGGCTCATCGCCCGCCAGCGTAACGCTCGGATCGGCCTCTAGAGCCGCCCTACCCACAAGTGTCGTCCCGACCTTGAGCCGGGATCCATCCTGAAGTGGGAGCAGCTACAGCAATGGGCCGTCAGGCTGCGGGCGCCACGCCCCCAGGCTCATTCCACTGGTGGACTGATCCGCCGCTCGGCGCGGTAAAGCCCGATGCTGTGGATAAACACCAGCACCCCCAAGCCCTCCAGTGCTTCCTCGATGATCGCCGCGAGGCGATAGGAGGCGGCGGTCACATCCCCCGTGGCATCCGAATAAAGCTTGCCCCCGATCAGCTCCATGCCGATGGCGCCGCCGATAAACAACGCTGCCGCCAGCAGCATGGTCGCGCGCGCACGTCCCGGCAGCGCCCGCAAAAAGGGAATAAAGGCCACCAACCCCAGTAGGCACAGCGCCGCCACCGGTAGCACCCAGGCGAAGGTCAGGAACCCCGATGTGCCAAGGCTCGAACCTACCGGCGCCGACAGCAACTCATGAACGCTCAGCGCCTCGTCGGCCGATAGCCCGAAAAACACCACACCCAGCAGCGTCCACTGCGCCCCGATCAGCCGCTCCCGGCGATAAACCCTGGCGCCGGTATCGAGCAGCATCAGGCCTGCGCCCGCCAGCAGCAGCTGGGAAAACCAGGTGTAAACGCTGCGCTCCACATCGAGGTCGAGCAGCCAGATCCTATCCTCCCCGTCCAGTCCCAGCCCATGCTGCACCACGGCAGCACCGATCAGCACCGCCCAGATCAGCAGCGGCACCAGGATAGGGCGGACAACCGGCCGCGCGGCGTCCAGCCTGCGGGCGTGCTCCTCTGTTATCTCGGTCATCGCTTCGCCCCGGCCCAGTGTCATTGAACTGTCATAATTGACCCCGGCTGCCGGACGATCTACCCGTCATGGCGCGTATAACCGCTCCGGCCGAGTACCTAATCCAAATGGCCTAGCAACCCCCTTCAGAGCCGCCGCAAGGGGCGCCCCCGGCCTGGCATCTCAACTCTAAGAGCTATTCGCCCGGTCCTACCGGCGCCGCATTCCGCCGCATTGATTGCCCCTATCGGCTCGGGCGCTTACAAGCCGCAGGGCAAGCGGCATCGAGCCTCATGCTGCACACGGGAGCAACCACATCGCCATGGGGCAGGGCACTGTGCATACCATTCCAGCCGAGCCGGCCCGGGTATTGGCCGGAATTGGCTCGCGCCGCCTAACCGATCCACAGGAGATCATCGCCCTTGTCGGGCAATGCCTCGAGGAAGCCGGCATGCCATTGGCCACATTGGTGGCCCTTGCCAGCCATGCCCGCAAGGCCGGGGATCCGGCGTTGCTTGCTGCCGCAGACGGGCTCGGCGTTCCCCTCCGCCTGCTTGATGGTCACGCCCTACGGGCAGCCGTCCCCACTCCATCAAGCGTGGTTGAGCGCCATACCGGGCTCCCCTCCATTGCCGAAGCCTGTGCCCTTGCCGCCGGCACGCTGCTGCTGCCCAAGCGGCAAACCGCTCGCGTCACCTGCGCGCTCGCTTTGTGCCGTCCCAGTTGGCAGCTCGATCGCTTCGGCCAGCCCGCGCCTCAGCCAGCCAATGCCGCCACGCAGGCCTCCACATCGGCGACCTCGCGCGCCGGCGGATAAGCTGGACGCGCGACCATGATCACATTAGTCCTGCGCTGGCGCGCCGCCTCGAGCTTGTCGGCGGTTTGTGCGCCGCCGGAGTTCTTGCTGACCAGATGTGTGATTGCTTCCCGCTCCAGCAGCGCCAGTTCCCCTTCAAGTCGGTAGGGTGGGCGCGACAGAATTATTTCGGCATGCGGCGGCAGTGGCTTTGCCGGCGGCTCGATCAAGCGCACCACAAACCGGCAATCCTGGCGGCGGAGAAAGGCCTCGAGCCCACCATGTCCGGTGGTCAGCAGCACTTTGGCGCCCGCAGGGATGGCCGCGGCCGCGGCGGCCAGGTCGGGCACATGGGTCCAGGGCGCCTCGGGCGGCTCCCGCCAGGCTGGCCGCACCAGCCGCAACAGCGGGACGCCAGCGCCGTTTGCCGCGGCAACCGCATTGGCCGACATTCCGGCAGCATAGGGATGGGTCGCATCGATCAGCCAATCAAACCCGCTCGCCTGGAGAAAGGCCGCGAGGCCCTCAGCCCCGCCCAACGAGCCAATCCGCAATTGTCCCGCCGGAACCATCGGCTCCTGCGTACGTCCAGCCAACGAAGTCGTCACTTGGTGCCCGAGCGCCACCAGCCGCTCGGCCAGCTTGCGTGCCTCCCCCGTTCCGCCCAGCACCAGGATATTCATCTGTTCGCCATCTGCTTGTTCGCTCCCCGCCATTGTGGCGGCTCCGCCCGCGCGCCTCAAGGCAATCCCTGCCGCTTTCCCGCCGCAGCCCTGCGGCAAGGTGGTGCGGCGTGAGCCGGGGCTTTGTGGTTGCGGCCCCCCGCTCGGGTTCTGGCAAGACGGTCATCACCCTTGGCCTGCTCGCCGCCTTTCGGGCGCGTGGCACGGTCGTGGCCCCCGCCAAGGTTGGCCCCGATTATATCGACCCCACTTTTCTTGGTCGCGCCGCCGGCCGCGACGCGGTCAATCTCGATCCCTGGTCCATGACGCCGGCTCGCCTGCGCCATCTCGCGGGCGTTCAGTCCACCGGCGCCGACCTCCTGATCGTTGAAGGGGTCATGGGCTTGTTTGACGCCGGCGCCGATGGCTGGGGCTCCACTGCCGATCTTGCCCAGATGTTGGACCTGCCCGTGGTGCTGGTGGTCGATGCCGACAAGCAAAGCCAGTCCGTTGCGCCCCTGGTCGCCGGCTTTGCCCATTGGCGATCCGGCGTTCGCATCGCGGGCATCATTCTCAATCGCGTCGCTTCCGCCAAGCATGAGCGCATGCTGCTTGAAGCGCTGCTGCCCACCGGCATCCCCTGTCTTGGCGCCATTCCGCGCAACACCGAATTGGCGCTCCCCGAGCGCCACCTCGGGCTTGTTCTGCCCGGCGAGATCGAGGGTATCGCCGATTTCCTCCAAACCGCCGCCACCAGCATGGGCGACTATCTCGATCTCGATCGGCTCCAGGCACTCGGCGCGCCCCTCGCCGCAGCCGATGCTGGGAGCACTCCGCTGCCCCCGCTGGGTCAGCGCATCGCGATTGCGCGGGACGCGGCGTTCGCCTTTCTTTATCCGCACCTGCTGGATGGCTGGCGCGAGCAGGGGGCCGAACTGCTGTTCTTTTCCCCGCTGGCCAACGAGCCGCCCGCGCCGGGGGCTGACGCCGTGTTCTTGCCCGGCGGTTATCCCGAACTCCATGGCGCAACCCTCGCCGCCGCATCCATCTTCAAGGCGGGTCTCCTTGCCGCTCGCGACCGCAATGCGCTGATCTATGGCGAATGCGGGGGCTTCATGGTTCTGGGCGACGCTTTGGTGGACAAAGCGGGCACTGAACACGCCATGGCCGGCCTCTTGCCCATCACCACCCGCATCGATCGCCCCAAGCGCATTCTCGGCTATCGGCGCCTGCGCCACACCGGCGCCTTGCCCTTTCCTCCCAATCTGCACGGTCACGAATTTCACTATTCCTCCGCCAAGCAGTCGCGCCTGCCGCCCCTTTTTATCGCAGCTGACGCGCGCGGGGTTAACTTGCCGCCCATGGGTGCGGTGATCGGCTCGGTGATGGGCTCCTATGCCCATGTCGTGGATGCCGCCCCATGAGCGCCCGCGCCCTCATGGTCATGGGCACCGGCTCCGATGTCGGCAAGTCGCTGATCGTCGCCGGCCTCTGCCGCGCCTTCACCAATCGCGGCCTGCGCGTAGCGCCGTTCAAGCCGCAGAACATGTCCAACAACGCCGCGGTCACTGCTGATGGCGGCGAGATCGGTCGCGCCCAGGCGCTGCAGGCCCGCGCCTGCCGCCGCGATCCGCTCACCGCCATGAACCCGGTGCTGCTCAAGCCCGAAGGCGAAACTGGCGCGCAGCTGGTGGTGCGTGGCCAGCGCCGCCAGTCCATGGCCGCGCGCGAATATTTTGCCCGCCGCGCCGAACTCCTCCCCGAAGTGCTCGCCGCCTACCGCGAATTGGCCGCCGACACTGACCTGGTTTTGGTGGAAGGGGCGGGCAGTGCCTCCGAAGTCAACCTGCGCGCCAACGACATCGCCAATTGGGGTTTTGCCCGCGCCACATCCATCCTGACAATTTTGTTAGGTGACGTTCATCGTGGTGGCGTAATTGCGGCACTGGTCGGCACCTTTGCCGTAATCGACCCCGAAGACCGCGCCCTGATCGCCGCCACCATGATCAACAAATTCCACGGCGATCCAACCCTCTTCGACGGCGCCAAGCGCTTTCTCGCCGAGAAAACCGGCGTCCCCTGCCTCGGCCCCATCCCCCATTTCCCCGCCGCCCACCGCCTCCCCGCTGAAGACGTGCTGGCGCTCGAAGCCAGCCAACCCATTGCCAGTACAGGCAGATTCACCATCGCCGTCCCCCGCCTGCCGCGCATCGCCAACTTCGATGACCTCGATCCCCTGCGCGCCGAGCCCGGCGTCGAGCTCATCCTCGTCCAGCCCGGCCAACCCATTCCGCGCCAAGCCGACCTTGTGATCCTCCCCGGCTCCAAAGCCACCCGTTCCGACCTCGCCGCCCTCAAGCTAAATGGCTGGGACATCGACATAAAAGCCCATCACCGCGCCGGCGGCCGCATCCTCGGCATCTGCGGCGGCTACCAGATGCTGGGCCAATCAATCGCCGATCCCGCCGGCATCGAGGGCGCCCCCGGCACCAGCGAAGGCCTGGGCCTGCTCGAGGTCACCACAATCTTATCCCCCACCAAGCAACTGCGCCTCGAGCAAGCCATCCACCCCGCCACCGGTGAACCCATCAGCGGCTACCACATGCATATGGGTGTCACCCAAGGTATTGATGTAGCTCGACCTTTCGCCGAAGTTGCCGGCCAACCGGAAGGCGCAATAAGCCCGGATGGCCGAATCATCGGCACCTATCTGCACGGCCTTTTCGCCGCCGATCCCTTCCGCCGCGCCTTTCTCGGCGCGGTCGCCACCCCTGATCTCGACTACGAAGCCGGGGTCGATCAAACCCTCGACGATCTCGCCGCCCATCTCGAGCACCATCTCGACCTCGACGCCATCCTCGCCCTGTCCCGGACCGCCCGGCTGTGACCAACCTCCTCATCGCCCCCATCGCGCTGCTGCTCGAACGCTGGCTCGGCTACCCCGACTTTTTGCTTCGCCAGATCGGCCACCCCGTGATGTGGTTTGGCCGCCTCATCTCCTGGCTCGACAATCGCGTCGGCCGAGACCGGCTTTCCCCCGAGGCGCAGCGCCGGGCAGGGGTGATGGGCGTAGTCGTGTTGCTGCTTGCAACTCTCGCCATCACCTTGCCGCTGCAACTGTTTTTGCGCGCGCTGCCTTTTGGCTGGCTGGCGGAAGCCCTGTTGGCGACGCCTTTCCTCGCGCAAAAGGAACTCGGCCGGGCGGTCAACGCCGTTGCTCTCGCCCTTAACCGCTCGCTGACCGAGGGCCGCGAAGCCGTCAGCCACATCGTGGGCCGCGACCCCGAACAACTCGATGAGGCTGGGGTGGCGCGAGCAGCGGTGGAGACCCTCGCCGAAAGCACCTCGGATGGCGTGGTCGCGCCCTTGTTCTGGCTGCTCATCGCTGGCCTGCCGGGCATCGCGCTCTACAAGGCGATCAACACGGCAGATTCCATGATCGGTCACCTTAACCAGCGCCACCGCTACTATGGCTGGGCCGCTGCCCGGCTGGACGATCTCGTCAACTGGATCCCCGCCCGCCTCACCGCCGTGCTGATTGTCCTCGCCTGCCGGTTCTTGCCCGGTGCCTCGGCGGCGCAGGCCTCGGCAACGACCCGCCGCGATGCCCGCAAACATGCCTCGCCCAATTCCGGCTGGCCCGAAACCGCCTTTGCCGGTGCGCTGGGTTTTGCCCTTGGTGGGCCGCGCGCCTATGGCGGCGAAGTGGTGGATCTGCCGCTACTCGGGTCGGGCAAGCGCGACCTCGAAGCCAACGACATTGCACAGGCGCTGGCGCTCTACCGGGCGACACTTAACGTGCTGCTGGCGGCCTGCCTTGTCCTGCTGCTCCTGGGATGGCTGGTCGACTAGCCGCAGATCAGTCGTCCGTGGCGCCCTTAAGCGTTATCGGCAATCCGGCAACCACGAAATACACATCCTCGCAGATATCGGCGAGGCGCTGATGGGCGGCGCCCGCGAGGTCCCGGAACGTCCGGGCCATCGCATTATCCGGCACAATGCCCAAGCCCACCTCGTTGCTGACGAGGATGACGCGGGTCTTCTCCATTTTCGCCAGCCCGTTGACGAGTTCCTCCACCGCCGCGGCCACATCGGCATTGGCGACGAGCAGATTGGTGATCCAGAGGGTTAGGCAATCCACCAGCACCACATCATGGCTGTTGCCAGCGCGCAGCAGCGTCTGGCTGAGCGCCAGTGGTTCCTCGATGGTGGTGAAGCGGCCACCGCGGCCGCGCTGGTGGGTCGCAACCCGCTCGCGCATCTCGCTGTCCAGCGCTTGCGCCGTGGCGAGATAGGCGGGGCTGCCGCCTGAGCGAATCGCCAGCCGCTCGGCAAATGCCGTCTTGCCAGAGCGCGCCCCTCCCAGAACCAGCACATGCCGCTGCATCATCGCACCTTTGTGTTTTTAGCCGTGAGGGCCGGTTCAACGTCGGCCGCACTTTGATCCCTAGTATTAGGCCGATTTGGCTGTGCAAGCGAGCTTGCCCCACACTGGACGATCCGACGCTTATTCTACTTTCGTCTTAGCGTCTTTCGCACTATGGTCCGCGCCGAAACAAGCCTTTACCATCCCGGATTTTCCAACGGAGTTGACCCGCGTGCCCCGGTTTTATCTTGGCGTTGACGGCGGCGGCACCAATTGCCGCATCCGCTTGGCTGACGAAAATCTGCAAACGCTTGCCGAGGTCAAGAACGGGCGCTCCAACCTACAGATCGATGGCGCGGATCCCGCTTACAAGGCCATCCTCGACGGCACCCGCGATGTGTTTGCGGCCGCCGGGCTCGATTATGCCGAAACGGCCAACACCTATGCCTGCTTTGGCATGGCGGGTGGGCGCATGGATACGGCCCGTGCCGCTTTTGCCGCGCGGCCTTGGCCCTTTGCCGGGGTGCAGGTCTATGACGATATCGACATTGCCCATGCCGGCGCCCTGGCCGGCAATGATGGCGGGGTGATCATTGTCGGCACGGGGTCTGCGGCCCTGGCTGTGGTCGAGGGGCAGCGCTTCCAATGCGGCGGCTGGGGCTTCCAGATCGGCGACCAGATGTCGGGCGCGATCCTCGGGCGCGAACTGGTGCGCTATGCCGTTGAAGCCAGTGATGGGCTGGTCGAAGCCTCGCCGCTGACCGAAGCTGTGCTTGCCGCCTTGGGCGGCGACAACCAGGCGGTCATGAGCTGGTCCTTTGCGGTCGATCTCGACGTCAAGATCATCAGCCGCGACGGATCAGAAGGGTGCGACGATGCCTTGATCGGGCGAGCTCCGGCAGAATTTGGCAAGCTGATCCCGCTGCTGATGGAATACTTTGATGCCGGCGACCCGGTTGCCCAAAAGATGATGACCGTACAACTGGGCTATGTGGACGCCTATGTTCGCTGGTTCCAGGACCGCAACGCCAAGGTGATGGCGGTGGTAGGTGGCTTTGGGCAGCGCATCTTCCCCATCCTGCGGGAACGTTATGGGGATTTCGTCGCCCTCCCACAGTTTGAACCTCTGCATGGCGGCGTTATTCTCGCCAGGCAAATCTTCGCTTCTGCCGACAACAAGGGACTATAGCTCGTGTCCAGCCGCATTATTCCGGTCCAACCCTTCGATTATGTGGTGTTTGGGGCCACAGGTGACCTGACCAAGCGCAAGCTGATCCCGGCCCTTTATCATCGGTTCAAGGATGGGCAGTTCGACGAGCGGTCTCGCATCATCGGCGTTTCACGCTCTCCCTTGTCCGATGCCGAGTTCCAGACCCTTGCCCGGAATGCGGTCACGGAGTTTGTCGAGCAGGAATATCACGATGAGGCAACGATCGACCGCTTTGTGTCGATCTTCTCCTACGTCGCCAATGATGTGAGCGACCCGGCGAACTGGGCCGACCTTGACGGCGCGTTGCGGGACGATCCCGAGATCGTGCGCGCCTTCTACCTGGCGGTGGCACCCGACCTGTTCGAGCCGATAGCCGAATATTTGTCGAAGAAGGGCTATTACCGGCGCGACGCCCGCGTCGTGATCGAAAAGCCGCTTGGCCACGATCTCGCATCCTCTATGGAAATCAATGATGGCGTGGCCAAGATCTTCGAAGAAGATCAGGTTTATCGCATCGACCATTACCTCGGCAAAGAAACGGTGCAGAACCTGCTGGCGCTGCGCTTTGCCAACACCTTGTTTGAGCCGGTCTGGAACTCGGCCCATATCGACCATGTCCAGCTTACCGTTTCGGAATCGGTCGGCGCGGGAACGCGCGGCTATTACGACGAGAGTGGCGCCCTGCGCGACATGATTCAGAACCACATGCTGCAACTGCTCTGTCTTGTGGCGATGGAGCCGCCAGCCTCGGACGACGCCAATGCGCTGCGCGATGAAAAGCTTAAAGTGCTGCGCTCGCTCAAGCCGATTACTGCGGGGGATGTAGCGCGCATGACCGTGCGCGGGCAATATCGCGCGGTGTCTTCGGAAGGCACTTCGGTCAAGGGCTACCAGGAAGAACTTCCGGGCGAAAAGAAGGGCTCGCGCACCGAAACCTTTGTGGCGCTCAAGGCCGAAATTGGTAATTGGCGTTGGTCGGGCGTGCCGTTCTATCTGCGCACGGGCAAGCGCATGGCCCAGCGCGTCTCGGAAATCTGCATTCAGTTCCGCGCCATCCCGCACTCCATCTTCGATCACGCCGAAGGCGCGCCCAAGGCCAACAAGCTAATAATCCGCCTGCAGCCCGATGAGGGCGTCAAGCTGATGATGATGATCAAGGATCCCGGGCCGGGCGGCATGCGCCTGCGCGAAGTCCCGCTCAATCTGAGCTTTGCCCAGACCTTCACCGAGCGCACGCCGGAGGCCTATGAGCGGCTGCTGCTGGACGTGATCCGCGGCAACCAGACCTTGTTCATGCGCCGCGACGAGCTGGAAGCGGCCTGGAAATGGGTCGATCCGATCCGCGAGGCCTGGGACAATTCGAGTGAGCCGCCCCAGCCTTACACCGCCGGAACCTGGGGCCCATCGGGTGCCATTGCGCTGATCGAGCGCGACGGCCGCACCTGGTATGAGGAAGATCACTAAGACCATGCTCGACCGCCGCACCTTTGCCGACAAGCCCACCCTCGCCAAGGAATTGGCCGAAGCCGTTGCGGACCGTATCCGCGCAGCCATCGCCGAGCGGGGCAATGCAGCCATTGCCGTGAGCGGCGGCTCGACGCCCGCGCGCTTTTTCCAGGCCCTGGGCAAGTTCAAGGACCTCGACTGGGAAAAGGTGGTGGTCACCCTTGTTGATGAGCGGTGGGTCGATGAAACCAACGATCGCTCCAATGCGCTGCTGGTCAACGAGCGCATGCTGCAGGGCCCGGCCGCGGTAGCGCGGTTCTTGCCCCTTTATTCCGGTGGCGATGCACCCGACGATGAAGCTGTAGAGCGCACCAACGCTCAACTGGAAGCGCTGCCGCGCCCCTTTGCCGCCGTGGTCCTCGGCATGGGCAGCGACGGGCATACCGCGTCCTTCTTTCCCGGGGGCGATACCCTGGCCGAGGCGCTGAGCGCGCCGGGACCAACCATCGCCATCCGGGCGCCTGGTGCGGGCGAGCCACGCATCACGTTTACCCTTCCGCGTCTTCTGGAAACGGATGGGCTCTACCTCCATATCGAGGGGGAAGAAAAGGCCGCCGTTTTGGACGCGGCGTTGGGCGAAGGTCCCGTTGAGGACATGCCCATTCGCGCCGTGCTGCGCTCCGGCCATCCTTTAACTGTCTATTGGTGCCCATAGTCCCCGAAGCGCTCCCCAATTGACCGCTTTGGCCACTTGCGGCTCCACCAAGGAGCTCCAATGCCTGTTCAGCAAGCCATCCAGGATGTCACCGACCGCATAGCGGCCCGTAGCCGCGACAGTCGCGCCCAATATCTGCGCCGTCTCGACGCCCAGCGGGAAGCCGGGGTTTATCGCTCGAGCTTGTCGTGCGGCAATCTCGCCCACGGCTTTGCCGCCTGCTCGCCTGCCGAAAAAGCGGCGCTGGCTGGCACCAAAACGCTCAATCTGGGCATTGTCACCTCGTATAATGACATGCTCTCGGCGCACCAGCCCTACCAGTTCTACCCCGAAATCATCAAGCAAGCGGCTGCTGCGATCGGTGCCACCGCCCAGGTGGCCGGCGGGGTGCCAGCGATGTGCGATGGCGTGACGCAAGGCCAGCCTGGCATGGATTTGAGCCTGTTCTCGCGCGATGTGATTGCCATGGCGACGGCTATCGCGCTGTCGCACAACATGTTCGACGCCGCCGTTTACCTGGGTATTTGCGACAAGATCGTTCCGGGCCTGCTGATCGGGGCGCTAACCTTCGGGCATCTGCCGGCCGTGTTCATTCCCGCTGGGCCCATGCCCTCGGGCCTGCCCAATGACGAGAAGAGCCGCGTGCGCCAGCTTTATATGGAAGGCAAGGTGGGACGCGCCGAACTGCTGGAAGCCGAGGCCAAGTCCTACCACTCGCCGGGAACCTGCACCTTTTACGGCACCGCGAACTCCAATCAGATGCTTATGGAGATCATGGGCCTGCATCTGCCCGGGGCCAGCTTCGTCAACCCCGGCACGCCCTTGCGCGATGCGCTGACCCGGGAAGCTACCGTGCGAGCACTGTCCTTGACTGCCCAAGGCAACAACTGGACCCCGGTGGGGCACGTGATCGACGAAAAGGCCATCGTCAACGGGCTCGTTGGCCTGCATGCCACGGGCGGCTCCACCAACCATACCATGCACCTGATTGCCATTGCGGCCGCCGCGGGGCTGCAGGTGACCTGGGACGACATGTCCGATCTCTCCGACGCTACCCCGCTGCTGGCGCGCGTTTATCCCAATGGCGTTGCCGACGTGAACCACTTCCACGCAGCTGGGGGCATGGGCTTCCTGATCCAGGAATTGCTGGCATCGGGTCATCTGCATGAAGATGTGAAGACCGTCTGGGGCGAGGGCCTCTCCAATTACACGGTTGAAGCCAAATTAATCGAGGACAAGCTGAGCTTCGAGCCCGCTCCCAAGCACTCGCACCTGCCAAAGGTACTAACGGGCACGGCCGCACCCTTCCAGCAGACTGGCGGCCTCAAGCTCCTGACCGGCAATCTCGGGCGCTCGGTGATCAAGGTTTCCGCAGTCAAGCCCGAGCACCGGGTCGTCGAGGCTCCGGCACGGGTGTTCAACGGCCAGGAAGAAATGCAGGCGGCGTTCAAGGCGGGCGAGTTGAACGGCGACATGATCGCGGTTGTCCGCTTCTCGGGTCCGCGGGCCATCGGCATGCCCGAACTGCACAAGCTTACTCCCGCCCTCGGCGTGTTGCAGGATCGCGGCTTAAAGGTCGCTCTGTTGACAGACGGGCGAATGTCGGGCGCTTCGGGCAAGGTCCCGGCGGCCATTCATATGACCCCGGAGGGGGTCGATGGCGGCCCTATCAGCAAGCTGCGGGACGGCGACATGATCCGGCTCGATGCCAATGCGGGAACCTTGCAGTTCATGGGCGATGAGGCCGAACTCCACGCCCGCCCGGCCGCCACCGAAGACTTGAGCAACCAGCAATGGGGTATGGGCCGCGAACTGTTCGCCGGCATGCGCAGCCTTGTGGGCGTAGCCGACCGGGGTGCCAGCGTATTCAGCTGAGCCCCGCTAGACCCCGAACGGGTAGGTTTCGGGGACCCCACGGGGCCGCTCGGTTGGGAGCGGCGTAACTGCCTTTGTCTCATTGAACCAGACAAAAGCGTCGAATTGCTCTGGCAGCACGGCATTGAAGTAATGGCTCTGCCGCTCCGTTTCGGGGCGGTAGATCACCCCGATCGCTCGCTCCAGCCGGGGTTCTGACAACGCCGACCGCAGCTGAGCGTCGCTGCGCCAATCGACCAGACCGCGCTCGACCCCGGCGTCGCGGAATATCCGCTCATGTGAATCGGGGCGGGCCGGACGGACCGTCTTGATCCGCATCGGCTCGTCCCAATCATCGGCCGCAGCCACCGTTCCGCGATCGGTGCCAAAGCCAATTGCAACTGCACGCTCGCCCCAGGCCGATTTGGCGTGATCGCCGATATTAAGCTGCCCCTGCCAGCCCATTTCGGTAGCCGCCGCCCGGCCCACATGCGAGTTGTGCGCCCAAACAATTGCCTTGGCGTCGGGACCCCGATGCTCCAGCACTGCCTCGAGCGTCTCGAACATATGCCGGTCGCGCAAATTCCAGGACTCGTTGGAGCCCTGATACATGACCCGATAATATTGCTCGGCGGCGAGCACCACTCGGGCATTTTGGGTCGCATCAAAGAAATTGGCGCTGTCCTCACCTGCGTAGCTGAATTGGTGACCCATTAGCTCGGTAAGTTGCTCCACCACCTTTTCTTCGCACGGGTCGATCTCGCCGGTGATGACGGAGCGGCCATACCATTCGGGCTCGGCTTGCCAGGGCGTGAGGCAGCCATACCGCCGTCGTGCCTTTCGCGCTTCCGCCGGATCCACACGGTCGAGATAGCCCAGCACTGCACTGATCGATCCACGCAGCGAATAAACGTCAAGCCCGCGGAACTCGACGCGCCGGCTCAATGGCAGTGCTGAATTATGGGTATGCAGCCAGCCAACAAAGTTGGCCACATCCTCGTTGCGCCACATCCAGGTGGGAAAGCGGGCAAAGGAGGTTTCATCATAGCCAGGGCCTTGCCGCTGGCGGACATGGTGATCAATCCGGTTCGCGTCGGGCCAGTCCGCCTCCACCGCCACGATGGAAAAGCCATGGATGACGATCAGGTGGCGGGTGATGGCCGCGCGCGCAGCATAAAATTCCGAGCTGCCATGGCTCGCTTCACCCAGTAGGACGACTTTGGCGTCGCCGAATGCATCGAAGCAGTTACCGAACTCGATCGCATCGGCCGGATGGGGTAGTGGCTGGATCGCCTGTTGTAGCTTGCGGACGATCCGGGCGGCTGCTTCCGGCCTCTCATCAACAACGCTCATCTCGACCTCTGCAGGAGGTTAACGTCCTGCCCGGGTGATCGCTGCAGCCTTAACCTGGTTAGCGGGTACGTCCGAACAGGCGCTCGATGTCGCGCTGTTTAAGCTCCACATAGGTTGGACGCCCATGGATGCACTGGCCGGAATGGGGCGTACGTTCCATGTCGCGCAGCAGCGCGTTCATTTCCTCCACCCGCAACCGCCGGCCTGAGCGAACCGAGCCGTGACACGCCATGCGCGCGATGATCGCTTCCATCCGATCAGCCAAGGCCGAGCTGGTTTCCCACTCCGCCAAGCCATCGGCAATGTCCTGTACCAGTCCTGCGACGTCCGTTTGGCCTAACAAGGCAGGGGTCTCCCGCACCGCCACCGCTCGCGGGCCGAAGCGCTCGAGATAAAGTCCGAACCGCTCCAGTTCGGGGGCCGCTTCCTCGAGCCGGGTGCAATCCTCCTCGGGCAGTTCCACCACCACCGGGATCAGGTGGGCCTGGCTTTGTATCGGACCCGCTGCCATTTGCTGTTTGAAGCGTTCGTAGACCAGCCGCTCATGAGCGGCATGCTGATCTACCAGCAGCAGGCCATCGCCGTTCTGGGCAATGATGAAATTGTCAAACATCTGTGCCCGGGCGGTACCCAGCGGATAATCGCCTTGATCCCTGGCCTCTGGCACGGTTTCCACCCTGGCGCTGGGCTCGGCAAGGCCGGCGAGGCTCCGGGGCAGCGACCTCGGGGTGTCCACAAGCTGCCTGCTATTTAAGGATGGTGCGGCTGCACAGGGCGGGGCGGAATAGCCAAGCCCCGGGCTTTCTGCCAACTCAGGGGCCGATGCGAGGATTGGGGTTGAAAAGGCACCAAGCACGTCATCGGCAACGCTGGACGAAGCCTTCCAGCCCGCTGCCGTCAGCGCTTCACCCACCGCGCGGATCACCGCACTGCGCACCGCTCCCGCATCGCGGAACCGTAACTCAGCCTTGGCGGGATGAACATTGACATCCACTTCGCCCGGATCGATCGCCAGATACAGCGCCACCACCGGAAAGCGGTCGCGGAAGGTGTAATCCGCATAGGCGGCCCGGATGGCGCCGATCAGCACCTTGTCGCGTACCGAGCGGCCATTGACGAAATAGAACTGGGACAGCGAATTGGCGCGGGTAAAGGTCGGCAAGCCGGCGAGCCCCGCAACCACGACGCCATGGCGTTGCGTGGCAAGGGCCACGGCGTTGCGGGCGAAATCATCACCCATGATCTGAGCGAGCCGACCTTCGAGCGCACCCGACCCATGCACCGCGGGCCAATTGGCGGGTGAACGATCTGTTCCACCCAGCACGAAATGCACGCCGGGATTGGCCATGGCGAGCCGCTTGACCACTTCGGTAATCGCCCCGGCTTCTGCCCGGTCCGACTTGAGGAATTTGAGCCGCGCCGGCACATTGCGGAAGAGGTCCTTGACCTCAACCACGGTGCCGCGGTTGAGCGGGTGCGGGATCGGACCGCGTCGCACGCCATCCCTGACGGACAGGCGCAACCCGCTTTGCGCCCCTGCCGGACGCGAGGCGATAGAAAGTTCGGCGACCGAGCCGATCGAAGCCAAGGCTTCCCCACGAAACCCCAGCGTGCGGATCTCGTCGAGATCGTCAGCCGAAAGCTTGGAAGTAGCGTGCCGTTCCACGGACAGCACGAGATCGTCGCCATCCATGCCGCAGCCGTCATCCTCGATGCGGATCAGGCTTTTGCCGCCGCCGGCTGTGGTGACTGTGATGCGGCTCGCTCCGGCATCGATAGCGTTCTCCACCAGCTCCTTGACCACGCTCGCGGGCCGTTCCACCACTTCGCCCGCCGCGATGCGGTTGACGAGATTTTCGGGCAGTTGCCGGATCGGCATGGGCGATTCTCCTTGCGGCCAGCATAAGCCAAGCCGGCTGTTATGCCGACCCTGCTTTTGTGCTGCGCGGCGACATTAGCGAACCATGACGGCCCGCACCGCATTGTATCGGGGCAGCAAGGAGCGCGCACCATGAGCGAAATCAAAAAGCCCGGCAGCCCGGCAGACGAGGCAAAGGCCGCCAATGAAGCGGCCAATAGGCAGTTTAACGGCGACAAGCCGGCCCCTGGCGCCAAACTGCCCGAGGCCAACGACGACGTGACCAAAGCCAACCACGAAGCTAATGCGGAATTCAATGGTTCGGGGGAAGGCGCCCCTTCGGGCAACAGCGTGGGCGGATTGCGCGGCCCTGCCGATTAAGTCTAATCCTCCGGGACGAATGCGCCCGGAGAACCAATGCATGCCCCAAGCCGCTATGGACCTGGCCCTGGAGCTGGCCGAAGAAGCCGCCGCCGATGGCGAGGCTCCCGTTGGGGCGGTTGTCGTGGAAGGGGTGCAGATTCTGGCGGCCGAGCGCAACCAGATGCGTGCGCTCAACGATCCCACAGCGCATGCCGAAATGCTGGCCATCCGCGCGGCGCTCGCCCGCCGAGGCACCGGTCGGCTGGATGGCTGCGATCTCTATGTCACGCTCGAGCCCTGCGCCATGTGCGCCGGTGCCATCGCCCATACGCGACTGCGTCGAGTTTATTTCGGTGCTGAGGACCCCAAGGCGGGTGCGGTGGAGAACGGCATTCGCCTCTTCGCCCAACCGAGTTGCCACCATCGCCCGGAAATCATCGCGGGCTTAGGAGCTGCCCGGTCCGAAGTCTTGCTCAAGCGCTTTTTCGCCAAGCTGCGCTAGCGCACCACGTCCGGCGAGCTGTCGATCACCGGTATCCGGCCTTGCATATAATCTTCCATGCGCTGCGACAGCATCCGCTTGAACCGGTCTTTGTCTGCATCCACGTGGGCGAAGATTTCGCGCACCCGCCAGAACTCAAGCATGCCGAAGGACGAGACATGGGGGCGGATATAGATGTCGGGTGGATAAGCCGCCATCATATGCGCGGTCAGCGAGTGCATCATGATCTGGGCCGAGCCGAACCACATATCGATCGGCTTGTGGTCGGTCTTGTTGAGCCCCAGCGAAGGGTCGCCATTTACATCAATCCCGATCAAGAAGTCGGTGCCGATATCGGCTTGGTCGAGCGGCAGCGGGTTAACGACCCCCCCATCGACCAGGACGTGATTGGCATAGCTCACCGGCTTGAAAAAGGTTGGAATGGCAATGGAGCCGGCAATGGCTGGCCGCAACAGGCCGGTGTTGAACACGACCTGATGCCAGGACTGGTAATCGGTTGCCACCACATAAAGCGGCACCGATAGCTCTTTAAACGTTTCCGGGAACCCGAGGGGGGTGAAGGCATCAACGATGCTGGTGGCATCGAGCTGGGTCGGAATACCGTTTCTGAGAATGCCCCCAAGCCGGATATGGGTCGCCCAAAGCTTGCCGGCTATGATCCGCATCGTGCCCAGCACTTCAGTCGAGTGCTCGCGCAACTCCTTGCCCGTCATACCGGCAGCCCAGCCAGCGCCGATCAAGGCACCGATCGAGGTTCCGGCGATAACCGAAGGCCGCAAGCCAAGCTCATCCATGGCCTCGATGTAAGGAATATGGGTGAGCCCGCGGGCCGATCCGCCACCCAGTGCTACCCCGATCTTGGGTCCGGCAGATGTGCTCACCCCGCTCCGCTCCGCCCGTAAGCCGCGCAAATGATCCCCAAGAGCCTTGCCGCGCAGCTGCAGAGCCGTCAGCTTACGCCTAGGTGGAACGCCGTCAAAGGTGGGCGGCGGGGATGGTAAATCCGTGCCGTTGGTGTGGGGCTTAGGCGCGGTTACGCTCGATGGCCCGCCAGCCAATATCTCGGCGGCAAAAGCCCTCTGGCCAATCAATCTGGTCCACGCATCGGTAAACACGACGCTGCGCCTCTGCTATATCTGCCCCAAGCGCCGAAACGTTGAGAACCCGTCCCCCTGCTGCCAGTAAACGCCCGCCTTCGCGCCGCGTTCCGGCGTGGAAGATTTGAACACCGTCGTGGTTAAGCCCGTCCAACCCCCTGATCTCCGACCCTGTCGTGTAGGAGCCGGGGTAGCCCTTGCTGGCGAGGATCACCGTCATGGCTGTCTCGGGGCTCCAGCGCACCTCGTGCCCGGCGAGAGCGCCAGTGGCCGTGGCATAAAGTAGTTCCAGTAGATCGGACTGCAGCCGCAGCATCAGCACCTGCGTTTCCGGGTCACCGAAGCGGGCATTATATTCAACAAGCTTGGGGCCCTCATCGGTGAGCATCAGCCCGGCATAGAGCACCCCCTGGTAAGGCGTGCCGCGCGCAGCAAGGCCGCGCACCGTAGGCTCAATGATTTCGCGCAGAACGCGCGCTTCGAGATCGGGTGTTAGAATATCGGCGGGGCTGTAAGCGCCCATGCCGCCCGTATTGGGACCGGTATCGCCGTCAAAGGCGCGCTTGTGGTCCTGCGCAGTGGTGAGCGGCAGAATGGTCTGACCGTCGCACAGAACGAAAAGGCTCACTTCCTCGCCCGTCATGAATTCTTCGATCACCACCGATGCCCCGGCGGCACCGAATGTGCCGCTGAAGCAATCCACGACCGCAGCGCGCGCATCGTCCAGCGTTTCGGCGACCGTCACGCCTTTGCCCGCCGCAAGGCCATCGGCTTTGACGACGATGGGGACCGTCTGGGTGGCCAGATAATCGAGCGCCGGACCTTGGCTCTCAAAGCGGCGATAGGCGGCCGTCGGGATGCCCATCTCGTCGCAAAGCGCCTTGGTGAAGCTTTTGGAGCCTTCAAGCTGCCCGGCGGCCCTTGAGGGGCAAAAGCAGGCGACACCCGCCCCCCGCAGATCGTCGCCTAGCCCAGCGACCACCTGGGCGTCAGGGCCCACCACTACGAAGTCGACGGCCATCAGCTTGCAGAAATCGATCACGGCCTGATGGTCGGTCATGTCGATGGCGACGTTTTCGGCGATCTCGCTCGTGCCACCATTGCCGGGCGCGACAAAGAGCTGGGTCAGCCGGGGCGACTGAGCCAGTTTCCAGGCGAGCGCATGTTCACGTCCGCCTGAACCAATCACCAGAACCCGCATTCGCCCCTCCGTCACTGTCTGGCGCGGTGATGCACCAGAGGGTGGGCCCGGAGCAAGGCGGAACTACATCTCCGCTTCACGGAAAATCGGGGTGACGTCCTCGTTCCACTCGCCGTTGAACTTGGCGAGCCACCGCTCGGCCGGCGACTGGGACAGGCGAATGGTTTCTTCCAGCGGCGCCAGATGGATGGTTTCGTCCTTGCCGGCGGCATTGCGGCGATCACGCCGTACGAGGCCAGCTTCGGCAATGCCCACCGCCTGCGCAGCAAAATCATAAACATTGGTGCGCCCCAGCGGCGTATCGAGGCCCAGGCGCGGCACTTCGCGGCGCAGGTGCTCGCGATCCCCCTCGGTCCAGGGCTGGATCATCTCATAGGCGGCTTCGAGGGAGATATCGTCGTAGAGCAGACCAACCCAGAGTGCCGAGAGCGCGGTGACCGACTTCTCGTCGCCCATATCGGCGCCGCGCATTTCGAGGAACTGCTTAAGCCGCACTTCGGGGAAGATGGTCGAGAGATGGTCTTCCCAATCCTTGATGGTGGGCTTTTCGCCGGGCAGTTGGGGAAGCTCGCCCTTGAGGAAGGCACGGAAGCTTTCGCCCGCGACATTGACGTATTGCCCGTCGCGGATAACGAAATACATCGGCACGTCGAGTGCATAATCGGCATATTGCTCAAAGCCGAAGCCCTCTTCGAATGCGAAGGGCAGCATGCCGGTGCGGGCTGCATCGGTGTTGAGCCAGATGTGGGAGCGGAAGCTCAGGAAACCCGAATCGCGGCCATCCACAAAGGGCGAATTGGCAAAGAGGGCGGTGGCGATGGGTTGGAGGGCGAGGGCCACTCGCAGTTTGCGCACCATGTCTGCTTCGCTCGAAAAATCGAGATTGGCCTGCACTGTGCAGGAGCGGAACATCATCGAGGTGCCGAGTGTGCCCACCTGCTCCATATAGGGCGCCATGATGCCATAGCGCGACTTGGGCATGGAGGGGATCTCGGCGACCGACCAGGTCGGCGTCACGCCCAGCCCAAGGAAGTGGATGTCGAGCGGCGCGGCTGCGGCCTTGGCGACGCGCATATGCTCGGCCAACTCGGCCGCGGTGCCATGCAGGTCCTCCTGCGGGGCGCCCGAGAGTTCGAACTGCCCGCCTGGCTCGAGCGAGATGCCGCCCGCGATCTCGTTGTTACGCAGGCCGATGGGATTGTCGCCATCGAAAAAAGGCTCCCACCCGGTGAGCTGCTGCACCCCTTCCAGCAAGGCGCGAATCCCCTGCGGGCCATCATAGGTGACGGGCCGCAGTGGATTGGTGTGGAACACGTGCTTTTCGTGCTCCGTGCCGATCCGCCAGGCGCTTTGCGGCTTGCAGCCGCGCGCCATCGCCTCGATCAGGTCGGCGCGCGATTCGATGGGAGACGAGGGGTGTTCGGCGCCGGCCATGGGATGCTCTTGCAATGGAAAGGTCGAGTATGGCGCGAACATAGCGTTGCACCGCGACAAAGCAATCAGCTTATCGCCAATCACCGATGCTAGCCTGAATCACCGCTAGCGCTGCGACAGCCGCCGTATCAGCCCTGAGAATGCGGGGGCCGAGGCTGATCGGCACCACAAACGGAGAGCCATGCAGACGGGCGCGCTCCTCGGGCGAAAAGCCGCCTTCCGGGCCGATCAGCAGGCCGACGGGCGTGTCGCGCAGGCCAGAAAGCGTCGCGAGCGGCGAGTCGGACGCCTCAGCTTCGTCGGCAACGATTAACCGGCGATTGCCCTGGGCTTGCGTCCAGCCATCGAGCAATGACGCAAGGGTGATCTCGCGCTCGATTCGCGGGATGCTCAGAACTTCGCATTGTTCGGCCGCTTCCACGGCGTTGGCGACCAGACGTTCATGCTTGAGCCGGCTGACCTGGGTAAACTGGGTTAGGACCGGCTGGATCGTGCCGGCTCCCATCTCGGTGGCCTTCTGGATCACATAATCCAGCCGCTCGGTCTTGAGCGGCGCAAAGCCATACCAGAGCGGCGATGGCGGCGTTTGGGGGGCAATCTGCTCGAGGATCTCAAGCACCACGGCCTTTTTTGCATCCACTACCATCCGGCAACGCCAAGCGCCGTGGCGGCCGTTGAACAACACCACTTCATCCCCCACGCTCTTGCGCAGCACCGCGGCTAGATAAAGGGACTGCTCCTTGCCCAGCGCAATTGGTGAGCCGGGCCCAAGATCGGGCTCGACATAAAGGCGGGGCAGGGTGGCGTGGAAGCGGGGCATGACAAGGTCCGATGAGCGCAGAAAGCCAGCCAGCAGGCGTGGCGCGGTCAGCTCTACTCTAATTCGCGCAAACGCAGTAGAGCAGCAGCACGAGGCGAATGATCCGCGCCCGCGCAATCAAATGAGGATAGCATGGCGAGCCCATTGGACGCTCAGATCGGAACGGGTGTGGCTGATGCCGCACAGGGCAATTGGGTTGACCGTTTCGCGCCCGCATGGCTCAAGCCCTATGCGCGATTGGCGCGCTGGGATCGACCGATCGGCTTTTGGCTCCTGTTCTGGCCCTGTGCCTGGGGCCTGGGACTTGCTGCTGTAGCCGAGCCGCTTCGCGGCTTTGATTGGCGGGCGGCCGTCCTGATGTTTGTTGGCGCCGTGCTGATGCGGGGCGCCGGCTGCACGTTCAACGACTTTGTGGATCGCGACATCGACACCAAAGTCGCACGCACCCGCTCGCGGCCTATCCCTTCCGGCCAGGTTTCGGCAAAAAAAGCGCTGGTATTTCTGGTGGTGCAGGGGCTGCTGGGTCTGCTTATTCTGCTGCAGTTTAATCCCTTCACCATTGTTCTCGGCGTGGCCTCGCTGGTGCTGGTCGCCATCTACCCCTTCATGAAGCGCGTGACCTGGTGGCCGCAGGCCTTTCTGGGCCTCGCCTTCTCCTGGGGCGCGCTGATGGGGTGGTCGAGCCAGACTGGTGGCCTGTCGGTCGCGCCGCTGCTGCTTTATTTCGGCTGTATCCTGTGGACCATCGGCTACGACACGATCTACGCCTTGCAGGACGTGGAAGACGATGCCCTGATCGGGGTCAAATCCACCGCTCTGCTGTTTGGAAAGCGCGCAAGAGCCATTGTGACCGGCTTTTATGTCGCGGCCTTCGTGTTGTGGCTGGCGGCGGCGGTGCTGGCGGGCGCCGGGGTGCTGTTTGCCGTGCTTTCGCTGATCGCGTTGGGGCTCTTGTTCTGGCAGGTGCAAACCCTTGATGCGGGGGCGCCCGGCAATGCGCTGCTGCGCTTCAAGAGCAATCATTATGTCGGGGTTGTCTTGACCCTGGCTCTCCTTGCCGAGTGGGTCTGGTAAGGGCGCGCAAAACGCCAAAGGGACCAGCCGCACCACCGACTGGTCCCTTCAACGTGCTTGGAGGCAACTCGGAATCTAGTTCGCTTCGCCCTGGCCGGGCTTGCGGCGATTAAGGAAGCGGGGGCGGCGGGCGGCATCGGCAGCAAGGCGGCGCCGGGCAACCCCTTGCCCGAGCATTACCCCGTCCACCTGCTGCGAATAGGGCAGATAGGTGCCATCACCCGCCTTAATAAACAGCGGCAGGCGAAGTTTGCGACCCCAGTTCTGCCATTCGGCGACGACGTTCTGGTTACCCTCTTCCTCGAACACCCGGTAGTTCAGGTTTTCGTCCGCATGGACCAGTTCGATCGCGCTCGTCAAAGCACCCTCGATAGAAATGGACGTCGCCACCGCGACGCCGATGAATTCATGCACTGGAACCTTGATCTTGATCACAATGCCGCTCTGCTCGAGCTGCTTGCGGACGGTCACGGTCTTTACCGGTTCCTTGGGGCCATTATCGTTTGCTGCAACAAAGCGGCGATCGATTACGTTCGGTCGGCCAAATGCCAGCACCACTGAACCGCCTTCTATGGCTAAGCCTTCACCCATTTGATCTGCCTTCCTGCTAACCCCGAGAGCTTATTGCGTGCTCTCTTTTGTGCGGCCAATCTAGCGCGTCCCCTTACCTGTCGCCTTAATCCGCTCGGTTAAGTTTATCTTGTTTTCCTGCAGGGTTAGCAGGATGTGACCCGGTGTAGGAGCCGGTTAACCCCAACCAATCGGCTGCTGGTTTGCGCGCATTACGCAAGGAATGGGGGCGAAATGTCCCAGGTCAGCTTGCACCTTGTCCAAAGCCGGGCACCGGCCTAGAACCGGGCCCATGCATGCAGCCCCCACCAGCGCCCAAGAAGATCTTGAACTGTTGCGCTCGAGCGCCGTCTCGGCAGGCATCATTGCCTGCGGCTTTTTCCGAGCACCGGTTAAGGCCTGGACCAAAGACAATGCCTCGCCCGTCAGTGAAGCCGATATTCTGGTTGACCGCTACCTTGCGGCGTCATTGCTCGCCGCTCGCCCCGATTATGGCTGGCTTAGCGAGGAAACAGCGGACAATCCGTCGCGCCTGACCTGTCGGCGCGTGTTTGTGGTCGACCCAATCGATGGAACCAAGGGGTTCTTGCGCGGCGAAGATAGTTGGACCGTTTCCCTGGCCGTCGTTGAGGACGGGGTGCCGATTGCCGGCGTGGTTTATGCGCCGGTGCGCAACGAAATGTATGATGCTTGCCGGGGCACAGGTGCTCGCCTCAATGGAGCACCATTGAGCCGTCGTCGCCGCGCCGGAGCTTTGCCCTTGATTCCGGCGCCCACCGCGGTTCATCAGGAGCTGGCCGCCGGGGGGTTGGATTACACCAGGGGTCCCTCATTGCCTTCGCTGGCATATCGCCTCGTACAGGTGGCTACGGGTAAGCTTGACGCTGCCGTCTCGCGTCGGGGTGCGCAGGATTGGGACATCGCAGCCGCCGCCCTGATCCTCGAAGAAGCCGGCATTCCGCTTGCCGATGTCTGTGTGGGGCAACCAGTGTTCAACAAGCGCGATGTTCGCCACGGCGCGCTTGCGGCCCTGAGTGACATGAGCCTAAAACCGCTTGTTCATGCAGCGCTGATCAAGGTCTATGGATGCCCATCCGCCGCCGAGCCGGCGCTCGATTCTCCCCAGCCTTCGTGATGGAAACCCCGTTATGCCAAGCACCAAACCAGAGCCCGAAAAGCAGTTGCTTCACCTCGTGATTGGCGGGGAGTTGTCCAGCCTGGAAGGCGTCACCTTTGCGGACCTCGACAAGGTCGACATCGTTGGCGTGTTCCCAAACTATGCCACCGCTTATGCCGCCTGGAAGCAAAAGGCGCAGATGACGGTCGACAGCGCGCAGACCCGCTACTTCATTGTGCATCTGCACCGCTTGCTCGACCCGCGCCCAAGCTAATCCTCGGCGAGGGCAGCGAGCACCGCTGCGATAGCGCCGGGCGGGCCGATGCGCTCGCGGCCGAGCGCGCCAAGCTGCGCACGCTTGTCGGAATCTTCGAGCAGATCCCGCAACGCATCGCCAATTGCGGCTGCCTGCGGCGCCACGACCGTTCGCGCTTCTCCGAAGAGATTTTGTTCGTCGTTGAAGCGCGAGCGGCGATCGCGTGCATTGATGAAGGTGATAACGGGCTTGCCCATTCCCAAGGCTTGAACCGTTGCCGTGCCTGCTTGGGACAGCACCAAGTCTGAATTCTCCAGCAAGCTCCCCAAGGCCGCGCCCCGTGCCAGGTGGATGGTAAGGCCCTCTTGGCCCAGCGTTCCCAGATCATTGGCTTCGTGACTGTGAAGGCCAATCCGGCCCAGATCAGCCGCGCGCGCCAGTTCATCGATATTGACGCTGCCGGCAACCGCCAGAAAGACGTCGGGGCGCAACGCCTCAGGCAGGGTGCGCAGCGCGGCAACCTGCAGCGCAAAGCTTTCAGGGGTAAGTTGGCGGCTGCCGGGCAGCAGGGTGACCGCCAGCGGACGCGTGCGACGAGCAGCAGCGTCATAGGCGCCATCTGGCACCGTATCCATCATGATATTGCCGGCGCAGCGCGCGTCGATATCGAGCGCCTGGAGGTTTTTTGACAATTTGGGGCTGCGAGAAAAAACGATGCGGCAGGTGCGCTTGATGGCCCAACGCTCCGCCACGGAATAAAGGCGTGCAGCACCGGTCTTGTAGACGTCGAGGTAAAACAGGTCGCGATGGCCGGTCACCAGCCCTGCGAGCACGCCGACCATGTCACCTACAACCACAACCCGCTCATACTGGCCGACGCACTGGCGCATGAACCGCAGGGCCGGGGGGATGATTGCCAGTCCGCCGCTGGCAACGTCGCGCCGCAGCGAGCCCTTGACGTTACGCCAGCCCTCTGAGGCGAGGGTCGCCCGGGGACCAACGATCGGGCAAATGCCGGCGTAAGCATTGCCCGCCCCGATCATCGGATAGGCCTCGGCGCGCATGCCGTCTGGCAAGCGGGCAATAATCGCGGCAGCGATGCCGTCTTCCCCATGCCCGTTCGAAATGAACAGCAAGGGCCGGCGGGGTGAGGCTGGCACCACGCTCAGGATCCCAGGCCGTACCGCTCATAGGCCTCATGCGCAGCGGCGGCATCGACATAAGCCTCTTGCCGATCAACATTCCAGTAGCTCAACTCGTCGAGCGGAATGGCCTTGCCGGTAATGGCGCAACGCACAAAGGTGCCTGGCTTGAGCACGACATAGTCGCCGTCGAGATAGCGGACAACTGCCTCGCTGGCGGAAAAGCCTTTGTCAAATATGTTCATGCGGCGGCTCCTTACAGTCGGGCCCGATATAGCGCTCCCGAGCCTCGATCAAAAGAGGCTCTCCTGAGCTTGAGGCTCAGGATCGGCTGGACGCGGCTTGCGGCGGGGTGTCGCCGGGGCGCCAGTGATGGTGGCCGAAGTCTGCCCATCGGTGAACTCAATGCCCACGGTCTGCCCGGGCTGAAGTTCTGCGCGTTCGCGCACCAAATTGCCCGCCTCGTCCTTGATCACCGCAAACCCGCGCGCCAGAACGCTCTTGTAGCTGAGGGAAACCAGTAGTTTCCCCTCCTGATTGAGGGCGGCTCGCCGGTCAGCCAGGCCGAGGGCTACGCTTGAGCGCAGCCGTGCTGCCAGTGGGGCCAGCTGGCTCCGCCCGTGCCGCAGTTCGGCCTGCAAGCTGCGCGGGGAGAGCTTTGGTGCCACCGCCTCGAACAAGGCGCGCTTGCGCTCGAGCAACCGGCTGGCCACTGCATCCAGCCGCCCCGCACGGGGATCATAGGTAAAGCGGGCCCGCTCCACATTGAGGCAGAGCCCGCTGTTGGCGCGATGGCTCAGGTTGCGCAGACGTTCCGCGCCGTCGCGGTGTCGCTGCTCGAGCAGCTGCGGGCGCAGCTTGGGCTCAACGCGCGACAGCCGCATGCGCTGCTCCTGCACCGAGTGGCGCAGGCACGAGAACAGGTTGCTTGAAGCATGGTCGAGCCGTTGGCGCTGCGTCGCCACGAGATCGGAAGCGCGCGGCAGGCCGGCGGCTACCGCTCTATAGCGATCGCGCGCGTTGTTGGCGAGACGCCGGCTGGCGCCGCGCTGGCGGGCGCCGAGGTCATCGACATAGCCGATCAATTCGGCGCGCACCGGCACTGCCGCTTCGGCAGCAGCAGTTGGCGTCGGGGCCCGCATGTCGGACGCATAATCGACGAGCGTCGTGTCGGTCTCGTGTCCCACCGCCGAGATCACCGGAATGGCGCTGTTGGCGACGGCGCGCACCACCGCTTCCTCGTTGAAGCCCCAAAGATCCTCGATGGAGCCACCGCCGCGGGCCAGGATCAGCAGGTCGGGGCGAGGTATCGCGCCGCCGACGGCCAGACCATTAAAGCCCTCCAGGGCGGCGACCACTTCCGGCGCGCAGGTGTCGCCCTGCACACGCACGGGCCAGACCAGCACGTGGCTGGGGAAACGATCCTCGAGACGATGGAGGATGTCGCGGATCACGGCGCCGGTTGGTGAGGTAATGACGCCGATCACCCGGGGCAAGTAGGGCAGGGGGCGCTTGCGCTCGCGGGCAAACAGGCCCTCGGCCAGCAACTTCTTGCGCCGCTCTTCCAGGAGCGCCATCAGCGCACCGGCACCGGCGGGCTCGATGTTGTCGATGACAATCTGGTATTTGGAGGAACGCGGGAATGTGGTGAGCCGGCCGCTCGCAATCACTTCCATCCCTTCTTCGGGCTTGAAGCTAAGGCGCGGGTAGCTCGTTTTCCACACCACGGCATCTATCGCCGCGTTCTCGTCCTTGAGCGTGAAGTAGCAATGGCCAGAGGCGTGCTGGCCGCGAAAGCCCGAAATCTCGCCGCGCACTCGCACCGAGCCGAATTCATCTTCCACCGTCCGTTTCACCGCTTGAGCGATCTCGGACACAGTGAATTCGGCGGCATTGGTCAATAGCTGGGGCATGGGATTGTGGTGCTCCGAAGGGGCAGCTCAGTCAAGGGCGCGGCCTATTCGGCGGCAACCGCCGTTGCAGCGGGCTGCACGTGCAGATTGCCCATTGAACTGACGATATGGTTGGCCAGCGCATCATAGATGCTGCCATAGGCGTGGCTCGCGCGCAGCAGCGCCAGCTGTGCATCGCCGAGGCGCGGCAGGTTCTGGTCATCGCTCACCACACGCATGCCCGGCTGCAGCGCGCTCTCGGGCAGGAACCCGACGGCCAGGTCCGACAGCACTGCGCTCGAGATTGCAAGAGCGTTCGAGGAGGTGTAGGCGATGCGATAATCCTTGCTGACCCGATTGAGCGCCTCAACGGCATCGGCGCGCCAAATACAGCACTGGGGGCCGCAGGCGATCGGTAGCGGATCGCTCCCCAGGGCTTGCCCGCCGTGGGACGCGACCCAGAACATCTTCTCGGTGCGGAAGAGCTCGCCGAACGTATTGCCGGTCCCCTGGGTGAAGACGATCAGATCGTAGCGCCCCGCTTTCATGCCCTCGAGCAATTGCTCGGATGCCATGCAGGCGACATCGACCACGATCTTGGGATGGGTGCGCTGGAAGTTGGAGAGAATGACCGGCAGCAGGCGGACCGCATAATCATCGGGCACGCCGAACCGGATCGAGCCGGCTAGATCCCCTTCTGAGAAGTGATCCATGATCTCGGCATTGGTGCGCAGCATCTTGCGGGCGCGTGAATACAGCGCCTCGCCATGATTGGTCAGCGAAACGCTGCGGCCATCTCGCGTCAGCAGCTGTTGTCCAAGCCGCTCTTCCAGCCGCTTGATCTGCATGGAAACCGCCGACTGCGTCTTGTTCACCCGCCGTGCGGCCTCGGTGAAGCTGCCGCAATCGGCAATGGCGCAAAAGCTCTGCAACTGATCGAGGTCCAGCGGAACGGCCATAGTGTGCATCACTGTTTTTGATGGGGAGGATGAAATCTATTTGTTAGACGAATAGATGTCCAGCCCATACTGATAGACTTACCGGCCGCGCAATGCTGCCGAGCCGGCCAGGTGCCGGCATCCTTCTGAGGTATCATCATGGCGCACTCGCTGTTCAGCGAGCGGCTCGTTGCGGCCGCTCCCGCTTTTCCTCGCCCTTTGCTCGCCCTGCGACGCTATCTGGCGCAGGCGCAGGTCGCACGAGCCCGTCGCCACGCACTACGTGCCTTGCTAGAGCTCGAAGACTGCCGGCTCAATGATCTCGGTATCTCGCGCAATGACGTGCTTGAGGCAGCGCGTACTTCCAGCCGTTCCCCCGGTCTGGCGCTTTCTGCAGCGCGGGCGCGTCGGTCCCGCCGCTAACCAAAGTTTGCACCGGCAGATCGGCCGGTGCCTTTCCGTTGGCCTGAGCGGTTAAGCTGCCGCTCCCGCCATCTCCCGGGCCGGTTTTGCCACCGACCCTTTTCCTGATGACTTGCCGGACAGTGCCTCGGGCACTCGTCCGGCTTTTTTCTGGGCTCGGTACCAGATCAGGGGAGCTTGGCAAAACCGTCGGCAAAGCCATTCAGCGAAACCGGGATGCCGATCCCTTCCTCGGGCGTCTTGAACACCACAAAGATCGCGTCCGTGCCGGTCGAGAGCGTTTCGATCAACGCATCATCGAGCATCACTTCGGCCACGCAGCCATTGGGCAGGCAGCGCACAAAGGCGACGCGTCCCATATCCTTGCCATCGACATTGAGCCCGAGGCCATTGGGCAGCAACACGCCAAGCGGCGCCAGCACCCGCAGCAGCCGCGCTTCACGATCGGCGGTCTTGAGCACAATCACGGACAGCCCGACATTAGGCTGATCCTCAGCCATCACATTCTGGATGATGGCGCATTGCTCAAAGCTTGCGCCGGGCGGCGTATCGCAGCTCATCTGCCAATCGCCGAACTGTTCGCGCACCGTTCCTTGTGCATTGGCGGCTACGCCCCAGCCAAGCGTGGCCAAGAGCACAACGCCTGCAAAGGCGAGATGGTGCTTGATATTGTGCATCACTTTTCCTGTCTCCAGCCGATCTTCCGCGCGCGCAGGATGGCCGTGTATTTCCGGACAGCGGTGAACCCGCCATCAACCAAAGCTGTGCCTTGTAACCTGACATGAGCGTTCAACTGCGGCAAGGGTGAGGCACCAATGCCGCAACAGGCACATTTTGACGCATAGTTAGACAGTGCGGGTGCGATGGACTCACTTGGTTTGATGTGATTTAGGTCAGGCCAGAGTTCTGCGCTCCGAGGTTGAGTCGGGGCGGCGTTAGCTATGCCGCATTGCCTCCTCAATCCCGGTGTGGATGCACCAGTTGATGCCGATAGGGGGTTTGTGTGACCAGGCAAGTCTTTGGAAGATTGAGTGCTGCTGCGGCAGCTGCGCTCGCACTGCTCCCGGCTGCGGCCATGAGTCAGGAACAAGCTAACCAGGGTTATGCTGCCCCGGGCCAGATCCATCTGATGGATTCGGTGACCCCGATCATGGACTCCATCACGGCGTTCCATGACGGCATCTTGTTGTGGACGATCTCGCTGATCGTGCTGCTGGTGCTCGTGTTGCTGATCGTTGTGATCGTTAAGTTCAATGCCAAGGCCAATCCCATCCCCGCACGCTTCACTCACAACACTCTTGTTGAGGTGATCTGGACCGTGGTGCCGGTGGTGGTGCTGATCATCATTGCCATTCCCTCTTTTGGTGTTCTGGCTGATCAGTTGATCACCCCCGACGGGGAGCGCAAATATCTCGGCTCGCACGTCTTCTCATTTGGTGAGGTGGAAGTTCCCGCGCCCTCGCTGACCATCAAGGCGACCGGGCAGCAGTGGTACTGGGATTATGAATATGTCGATCAGGGGGTTGGCTTCACCCAGCTCCTGCTCGCCGAAGAAAGCACCGACGGCACGGATCGTCCTACGGTAAAGCCCAACCAGCCGCGTCTTCTGGCTGTCGACAACGAGTTGATCGTGCCGGTCAATGCCACTGTGCGCCTGCAGGTGACGGCTGATCCTGCCGGCGTGATCCACGCCTTTGCGCTGCCGTCCTTTGGCGTCAAGATGGATGCCGTGCCGGGCCGGCTGAACGAAACCTGGTTCAACGCTCGCGAGACCGGCATCTACTACGGTCAGTGCTCGGAGCTGTGCGGCAAGGACCATGCCTACATGCCTATCGCTGTACGCGTGGTGACCGAGCAGGAATTTGCAACTTTCATGGCTGCTCTTGAAGGCGGCGACTATGCTGCCGCCAGTGCAACGCTCGCGGCAGTCCAGTAAGAACACGGGTTAGGGGATCCTTTCCAAATGGCCGATATTGCTCACCTCGAAGCCCAAGCCACCGGTCATGCTCCTGTGGCGCATGATCCGCATCAGCCGACTGGCTGGCGCCGCTGGGTATATTCGACCAACCACAAAGACATTGGTATCATGTACCTGATCTTCGCCATTGTGGCGGGGATCATCGGTGGCCTGCTTTCGGGCGTGATGCGCCTGGAACTGCAAGAACCCGGCATCCAGATCTTCCACGGTCTGGCAGCGATGGCCTACGGCATCGAGGGCGGTGAAGCGCTCGATGCTGGCAAGCACATGTACAATGTGTTCACCACCGCCCACGCGCTGATCATGGTGTTCTTCCTCGTGATGCCGGCGACCATGGGTGGCTTTGCCAACTATTTCGCGCCCCTCATGATTGGTGCGCCCGATACGGCGTTCCCGCGCATCAACAACATCGCGTTCTGGCTGCTACCGCCCGCGTTCATCCTGCTGCTGATGTCGCTGTTCTTTGAAGGCACGGGCACCTATGGCTTGGGCTTTGGTGGCGGCTGGACCGTTTACCCACCGCTTTCGACCGCCGGTCACCCTGGCCCTGCGCTCGACTTCGCGATCCTCGCGCTGCATGTGGCCGGTATTAGCTCCATCCTTGGTGCGATCAACCTGATCACTACCATCTTCAACATGCGTGCTCCTGGCATGACGTTGCACAAGATGCCGCTGTTTGCCTGGGCAGTACTGGTCACCGGGTTCCTGCTGCTTCTGGCCCTGCCAGTGCTTGCCGGCGCCATCACCATGCTGCTGACCGACCGCAATTTTGGGACCACCTTCTTTTCGCCTGAAGGTGGCGGCGATCCGATCCTTTACCAGCACCTGTTCTGGTTCTTCGGTCACCCCGAAGTGTACATCATGATCCTGCCGGGCTTCGGCATTGTCAGCCACATCGTCTCGACCTTCTCGCGCAAGCCCATCTTCGGCTACATGGCCATGGCCTACGCCATGGTGGCCATTGGCTTCGTCGGCTTCGTCGTGTGGGCTCACCACATGTACACGACCGGCCTCAGCCTTGATGTTCAGCGCTACTTCGTGGCCGCAACCATGGTCATCGCGGTGCCCACCGGCGTGAAGATCTTCTCGTGGATCGCCACGATGTGGGGTGGCTCGATCACCTTCCGCACCCCGATGCTTTGGGCTGTCGGATTCATCTTCCTGTTCACCGTTGGTGGTGTGACGGGTGTGGTGCTCGCCAATGCCGGTGCCGACCGTTACCTGCACGACACCTATTATGTGGTCGCACACTTCCACTACGTGCTGTCACTGGGCGCCGTGTTCTCGATCTTCGCTGGCTGGTACTACTGGTACCCCAAGATGACCGGGCACATGTACAACGAGTTCCTGGGCAAGCTGCACTTCTGGGTCATGTTTGTTGGCGTGAACCTGATCTTCTTCCCGCAGCACTTCCTGGGTCTCGCGGGCATGCCGCGGCGCTATATCGACTACCCCGACGCCTATGGTTTCTGGAACCGGATCTCTTCCATCGGCTATTACATCATGTTCGTCGGCATGCTGATCTTCTTCTACGCGATGTGGGAAGCCGCCCGGAAGAAGCGTCCCGCGGGTGACAACCCCTGGGGTGAGGGTGCGACGACACTGGAATGGACGCTGAGCTCGCCTCCGCCATTCCACCAGTTCTCGACCCTTCCCAATATGGACACCTCCAAGGCGCACTAAGCGCAGCATCAAGCCGGACCGCCCAAGTGCGGTCCGGAAAACTTAAGGCAAGGCGTGTGGCACTAGTTGACAACAGCACAATGATCTCCTCGGGGGCGAGCGAGGCGCGGGTAGAAGACTACTTCGCGTTGCTCAAGCCTCGTGTGATGTCGCTGGTGGTGTTCACCGCCCTTGTCGGCCTCGCAGTTGCCCCGGGCGGCATCAACCCGGTGATCGGGCTGATCGCTGTGTTGTGCATCGCCATTGGGGCGGGCGCCTCGGGCGCTCTCAACATGTGGTACGATGCCGATATCGATGCAGTCATGAGCCGGACGGCCAATCGCCCCATTCCGGCCGGGCGCATCAGCCGTGGTGAAACCCTGGTGTTCGGCGTTGTGCTGTCGGTGTTCTCCGTAGCGCTGCTTGGCCTCGCGACCAACTGGGTCGCCGCCGCTCTGCTCGCTTTCACCATTTTCTTTTATTCGGTGATCTACACCGTGTGGCTCAAGCGCTCGACGCCACAGAACATCGTCATCGGCGGTGCCGCCGGCGCCTTCCCCCCAATGGTCGGCTGGGCCGCGGTCACGGGCTCGATCACGCTCGAAAGTTGTGCGCTTTTCCTCATTACTTTCCTTTGGACGCCGCCGCATTTCTGGGCCCTGGCTCTTTACAAGCAGGGCGATTACGGCGCGGCCGGCATTCCGATGATGCCCAATGTGGTGGGTGAAGCCTCCACCAAGCGGCAAATCCTCGCCTATTCCGTTCTGCTCGCCGTTGCGGCCCTGCTGCCGACCGCGCTGGGCTTTGCGGGCCCGCTTTATACCGTGGTGGCCGTGGTGACCGGCGTTTGCTTTTTGTACTTTGCCTGGCAGCTGTTCCGCGCCCCCGATGGCGTGCCGATGCGCAAGGCGGCGCGCAAGCTTTTCACCTATTCGCTGAGCTACCTATTCGTCGTTTTCTTCGCAGTCCTGCTCGATAGTTTCGTCGGGCGTATTGGAGTGTTCGGCTCATGAGTTCTCCCGAGGAGCCACACAAAGTTCAGCCTTTGGACCCTGCCGCCGAAGCTGCGCGCCTGCGCACCCGCCGGCGTCGCTCCATCGCACTTGGCGCCGCCCTGGCCCTGTTCGCGGTGATCTTTTACGTGCTCACCGTTATCAAGATGGGGCCCGGTATTTTGGATCGGGCACTGTGATGGCGACCATTGAGCATGATCACAAAGCCGATCCGGGCCGGCGTAACAAGCGCATCGCCATCTCGCTAGGCGCGATCGTCCTGTCGATGGCCGGCCTGGCTTACGCTTCGGTGCCGCTTTACCAGTTGTTTTGCCAGGTCACCGGCTATGGCGGCACGACGCAAGTTGCGGCCGACAACCCCAAGGGCGTCATTGCTCGCGAGATGACGGTGCGCTTCGACTCCAATGTCGAATCTTCCTTGCCCTGGACCGTAACGCCGGCCGCTTCGATCACCGATCAGATCGGCCGGGTCGATACCGTGAACTATGTGGCGACCAATCGGTCCGACAAGCCGGTTACCGGCATGGCGATTTTCAACGTCTCGCCCGATCGGGCAGGCGTCTACTTCAACAAGATCGAGTGTTTCTGTTTCACCGAGCAGACTTTGCAGCCGGGGGAAACGGTGGAGATGCCGATCGTGTTCTTTGTTGATCCCGAACTCGATGATAACCACGAGCTTGCGACCATCAAGGAAATCACCCTTTCCTACACTTTCTATGCTTCAGACAACGAGGGAAGCTGAACATGGCCGAGATTGCCAAGAACCATGACTACCATCTCGTACCGCCCAGCCCCTGGCCGTTCGTTATGTCCGTTTCCGTGTTTGTTTTCGCGGTCGGGTTGATTTTCTGGATGCATCAGTGGACGCCCTGGATCTTCGTGATCGGTCTGGTAGGCGTGCTTTACACCATGTACGCGTGGTGGTCCGACGTCGTTCGCGAAGCCAATAACGGCGTTGATCATACCCCGGTTGTGCAGATGCACCATCGCTATGGCATGATCCTGTTCATCGCCTCCGAAGTGATGCTGTTCGTAGCCTTCTTCTGGGCCTATTTCGACGGCTTCTTCCGCCTCGACGATGTGGAGCAGTATGCTCGCATGGCCGCGACAGAAGGCAGTTGGCCACCGGCTGGCATCGAGCTGTTCGATCCCTTCCACCTGCCGCTGTTCAACACGCTGCTGCTCCTGACCTCGGGCACGACTGTCACCTGGGCGCACCATGCGCTGTTGCAGAACGATCGCCAGGGACTGAAGTGGGGTCTCATCCTGACGGTACTGCTGGGTGCGGTATTCACCGTCGTGCAGGCCATCGAATATTCCGAAGCTGGCTTCTCGTTCAGCGGCAACATGTATGGCGCCACCTTCTTCATGGCGACGGGCCTGCATGGCTTCCACGTCTTGGTGGGTACGATCTTCCTGCTGGTCTGCCTGATCCGTGCCATGCGGGGCGATTTCACCCCAGAGCGCCATCTGGGCTTCGAGTTCGCCGCCTGGTACTGGCACTTCGTGGACGTGGTCTGGCTGTTCCTGTTCGCCTCAATTTATGTGTGGGGCAGCTGGGGCGTGGCGATCAATCACTGATCGCGCCATCGACAATATTCTAGCGAGGCGCAGCCAAAAGCTGCGCCTCAAGCTTTTCTGATGCAGCGTCGAGCCGACCATCTGGTTCTGTCCGTTGCAGCCGCCCCACCTGCGCCCGGCGCAATTCCTTTTGTCTGGCCCGGCTTGGCTTCCCCTGGAACCATCAAGGCCTTGACCCCCATGGGAGCCATCAATGACTTCGGCAAGTGAGCGCAGACCCGGCCGCGTCATGACCGGCATTTTCGTGCTGCTGATGCTGGCGCTGACCGCTGTTTGCTTGTGGCTGGGCAATTGGCAACTTCAGCGGCTGGGAGAAAAGGAAGCGTTGGTGGCGGCGGTCGACGCCAGGCTTCATTCGCCGCCGGTTCCGGCTCCTCCTGCTGGGGAGTGGCCGGCGCTTGACCTCGAGGCGTGGAATTTCCAGCCCGTTACGCTGACCGGGGCGTTTCAGCCCGATCAAACCGTTGCCGTCTTCACCAGTCTCACCAATCCTCGCGGGCCCGCTGGGGGACCGGGGTATTGGGTAGTTACCCCTTTCGTGCTGGATGGCGGCGGCACCGTGTTTGTGAACCGCGGCTTTGTGCCCGAGCAGTATCGCGAAGCCGCCCAGGCCGACCGGGAGGGGGCGGGGGTGCCCATGACCATTACGGGCCTATTGCGTCCGGGCGAAAAAGCCGGTTGGCTGGTGCCCGAGCCCGACACTTCGAATTGGGTTGAATGGGTCCGCGATCCCGAGCGCTTGGCCGATATGGTCGATCCCGCGCTCGCGCCGTTCGCCCCCTTCTATGTGGACATGGTGGCCGGCGAACCCGGAACCCTGCCACAGGGTGGCGAGACCATAGTGGAGTTCCCCAACAACCATCTGGGCTACGCGTATACCTGGTTTGGCTTTGCCATTGTCGCGCCCGTGATGCTGGTGGCCTGGCTGTGGGCTCAGCGCCGCCGCATGGAGCCTCAGGGCTAAGCAAGCCGATGCTGCCTTGCGGTTCGCGCCTGCTTTGACTAGGTTGCACCAAATCTCGAAAGGCACTTGCGTTCGATGCAGTTTGTTTCTACGCGCGGCCAGGCCCCCGTGCTGGGTTTCGCCGATGCCGTGCTGGCTGGCCTAGCGTCTGATGGCGGGCTTTATGTGCCGCGCGAATGGCCGCAGGTTTCTGCCGCTGAAATTGCGGGCTTTGCCGGCAGGCCCTATCCGGAAGTCGCTTACGACATTATCAGCCGTTTTGTTGGCGATGATATCCCCGCGGCCACGCTCAAAACCATTATCGATGATGCCTATGCGGTGTTCCGCCACCCCTCGGTGGCGCCGCTGGTGGAACTCGAGCCCAATCATTTCGTGCTCGAACTGTTTCATGGCCCCACGCTCGCCTTCAAGGACGTGGCCATGCAGTTCCTCAGCCGCGTGATGGATTACATCCTGCAGCAGCGGGGGCTAAGGGCCACCATTGTTGGCGCGACCTCGGGCGACACCGGCTCTGCTGCGATTGAAGCCTTCCGCGGCCGTGACACCACCGACATCTTCATTTTGCACCCGCGCGGTCGGACCTCGCCGGTGCAGCGCTTGCAGATGACCACGGTGCTCGATGCCAATGTGCACAACATTGCGCTCGAGGGCACTTTTGACGACTGTCAGAACAGCGTCAAAGCCATGTTCAACCACGCGCGCTTCCGTGACACGGTGCATCTCTCCGGCGTCAACTCCATCAATTGGGGGCGGATCGTCGCGCAGATCGTTTATTACTTCACCGCGGCCGTGTCCCTGGGCAGCCCGCATCGCCCAGTTAGCTTCACCGTGCCAACGGGCAATTTTGGCGACATCTTCGCCGGCTATTGCGCACGGGCCATGGGCCTTCCCATAGATAAGCTCGTCGTTGCGACCAACAGCAACGATATCCTGCGCCGGGCGATCGAAACAGGGCGCTATCAGACAGACGGTGTGGTGCCCACGGTCAGCCCCTCTATGGACATCCAGATTTCGTCGAACTTCGAACGGCTGCTGTTCGAGGCTGTGGATCGGGACCCAAGCGCTGTGGTGCGGATGATGGATGGGCTCAAGCAGTCGGGCGGCTTCAGCTTGCCCGAAACTGCTTTGGCCAAGATCCGCCGGGACTTCGCGGCCGGCACCAGTGATGAGGCCCAGACCAGCGCCACCATCGCCCAGACCATGAAGTCCGCGGCCTACTTGCTGGATCCCCATACCGCCGTGGGTGTCCATGTGGCACGCGAACTCTTGCCGTCCAGCACACCGATGATCACCCTGGCCACAGCCCATCCGGCCAAGTTCCCAGCGGCCGTAGCTGCGGCTTCGGGTATCGATCCAGCCCTGCCAGCCTGGCTGGTTGATCTGCACAGCCGCGAGGAGCGCCTCGAGGTGCTGCCCAACGACCAGGACCAGGTGGAAGCCTTTATTGCCGCGCGAACGCGCGCCGCCACAACAGAACGCTGAACAGGCGCTCGCAGATCGCGGCGGCCGGGAGGATTGCTTGAGCGTACAATCGACGACCCTCGACAATGGCATGGTGGTGCTCACCGACGACATGCCGCATCTGGAAAGCGCCTCGCTCGGGGTCTGGGTGAAGGCGGGGGCACGCAGCGAGCGCAAGGCCGAGCACGGGATCTCCCATCTGCTCGAGCATATGGCGTTCAAGGGCACCAAGGGTCGGACGGCGCTGCAGATCGCCGAGGCAATCGAGAATGTTGGGGGCGACCTCAACGCCGCGACCTCGATCGAACATACCGGCTATTTCGCCCGGGTGCTCAAGGATGATGTGGTACTGGCAGCCGACATTCTCGCCGACATCCTCCAGAACTCGCAATTCGATGACGACGAGCTGACGCGCGAAAAGCAGGTGATCGTCCAGGAGATTGGCGCGGCCCGCGACAATCCGGACGATCATGTGTTCGACCTGTTCCAGCAGGCTGCGTATCCCAGCCAGCCCATTGGCCGCACCATTCTGGGTACCGTTGACTCGGTTCGCGAATTCACCCCTGACACAATCCGCAAATACATGAGCCGCAACTATGTTGGCGACCACATGGTCATCGCCGCCGCGGGCAATGTGGATCACGAGGGCCTGGTTGACGTGGCGCGCCAGCGCTTTGGCGATCTCAAGCCCAATGGGGCACCGGCGCCCCAACGCGCTGAATACCACGGCGGCGAGGAGCGCCTCCTGTCCGACCACGAACAGGCGCATATCGTTCTGGGTTTTGAAGGGCGCGCCTATAATTCCGACGGCTTCTACGCCGCCCAGGTGCTGGCCTCCATTCTGGGTGGTGGGATGAGCTCGCGCCTGTTCCAGGAGGTGCGCGAAAAGCGTGGGCTGTGCTATTCCGTTTACGCCTTCCATTGGGCCTTTGCCGATAGTGGCGTGTTCGGTGTTGCCGCCGCCACGGGGGAAGACGAGGTCGAGGATTTGGTGCCCGTGGTGCTGGACGAACTGCGTCGCGCGACCGAGACCATCACCGATGATGAGGTTATCCGCGTCCGCAACCAGATTCGTGCCGGCCTGCTGATGTCCCTGGAAAGCCCTTCGGCCCGCGCCGGCCAATTGGCGCGCCAGCAGATTTTGTGGGGCCGTCCGATTCCGATGCAGGAAACCGTTGAGCGCATCAATCGCATCACCGCCCAGCGCGTGCAGGAGGTCGCCGAGCAGTTGTTCACCACAGGGGCACCAACCCTTGCCGGCATCGGTCCGGTCGGCAAGCTGGCGGAAGTCGACGCTATCGGCGACCTGCTGAAGCGTTGAGCCGGCACCATGCTCTGGCCTTGGTCACCTCCGACATCGCCCCTGGCACTGCGTGGCCCAAGGGTGATGCTGCGCCTGCCCCAGCATGGTGATTATGACGCCTGGCATCAACTGCGCCGCTCCAGCCGCGATTTCCTGAAACCCTTCGAGCCCCGTTGGACCGAAGCCGATCTGGCCCGGCGGGTATTTGCCAGCCGCGTCAAGCGGGCCCGGGAAGAGGCCGAGCAGGGCAGTGATTATTCCCTGTTCATCTTCCACCCCCAGGGCGACCGCCAAGTCCTGGTAGGGGGAATTACCCTTTCCAATATTCGCCGCCGCGCGGCGCAGTTCGTTACCCTGGGCTACTGGATGGGCCAGCAATGGGCCGGGCAGGGGTTGATGACCGAGGCGGTGGGCGTGACCCTGCCTTTTGTCTTCGACACGCTGGACCTCCATCGCATCCATGCCGCATTCCTTCCCGGCAACATGGCGTCGAGGCGGGTGCTTGAGAAGAACGGCTTTGTCGAGGAGGGCTTTGCCGAAAAATACCTGCAGATTGATGGGCGTTGGGAAGACCACGTGCTGTTTGGCCTGGTCAAGGAACGCTACCAGCGGCTGCACTACGGACAGCGCTGATATCCACCGTTGCGCATCAGCAACACTGGGCAAAGCTTGTTCGATTCAGCTTTCCCGGCTACCACAGCGCAATGTCGCCACGCCAAGCCGTCGCCCTTCGCTTCTGAACGCGCCGGACCACTGCCTTAATGCAGCCTAGCGCAGGATATAATCGCCCCTGATGCGTCACCTTATTGCTCTCGCGACCTGCCTTGCACTCGCGCTGTTGGGCCTCGCGCCCGTCGCCGCCCTTGAGGTTATTACCGTCCCCCAGGACGTCAACGCCGTTAACCTTTCGGACGTGGTTCAGCTCCAGCAAGGCAGTGAGGGGCGGGTACAACTGTCTACCGCGCCCGGCGAGGACGGGATTATCCGCCGCATCGAGGTTTTGGCCAGCCAGCAGGGCACCAATCCCAACTGGGCCCTGTTTGCGCTGCGCAATGATAGCGACCAGCAGATCGAGCGGCTCCTCGTGGCCCCGTTCTTCCGTTTGCCAGGCTCGGGCGTGTTTCAGCCGGACCTGGGTAATGAGCGGATCACCGCGCTGACGCCAAGCGCCGGCATTCGCCCGGTGCGGCTGGCCGATAGCGAGGCCGATGTTTTCGAGATTACGCTCGATCCAGGTGCGACCGTAACGCTCGTGGCTGAATTGGCGACCGGCGAGTTGCCGGAGCTTTATCTCTGGGAGCCCAACGCCTACCGCGATTATGTGAACTCCTTCACGCTGTTCCGAGGGGTGGTGCTGGGCGTCGCCTCGCTTGCGGCCGTGTTCCTGACCATCATGTTTGTGGTCAAGGGCCGCGGGGTGTTTCCTGCAACGGCCGCCTTTGCCTGGGCGGTGCTGATTTACCTGCTGATCGATTTTGGCGTGCTGGGCCGATTGCTGGGCCTGCCCGCAGGGGCAATGCAACCCATCCGGGCAGCTTCGGAGGCTGGGATCGCCACGACCCTGGCGGGCTTTCTTTTTATATATCTCAACCTGCATCGCTGGCATCTGCGCTTCGTGCATTTGGCGCTCGGCCTGGCGGCATTGTTCCTGGCGCTGTTTGCTTTTGCGTTTTTCCAGCCAGCGATCGCCGCGACGATTGCGCGTCTCGTCCTCGTGCTCCTTGGCGTGTCGGGCTTTTTCCTGATCCTTCTGCTTGCCCTGCGCGGCTATGACCGGGCGGTGCTGCTGGTGCCGACTTGGATCATCATCATTGCCTGGCTGTTTTTCAGTTGGCTGGTGATTTCCGGGCAGGTCTCCAATGACGTGGCCCAGCCGGCGGTGGGCGGGGGGCTGGTGCTCGCCGTCATGCTGCTCGGCTTTACCGCCGTGCAGCACGCTTTCTCGGAAGGGCAGGTGTCGATTGGCACATTGTCGGAGGTCGAGCGCCGGGCGCTGGCACTGACGGGCTCGGGCGACTTCGTTTTCGACTGGAACATCGAGCGCGACCGCGTTTCGGTGTCGGACGAACTGGCGACCCGCTTGGGCGAGAAGCGCGGCGCCTTGCGCGGCTCGATCAAGCGCTGGCTCGACCGCGTTCACCCCGAGGATCGCGATCGCTTCCGCACGGCGTTCGACACGCTGGTGGAGCTGCGGCGCGGCAAGGTTTCGGCCGATATGCGCATTGCCGGCCATGACGGCAATTACCGGGCCTTCCGGATGCGGGTGAAGCCGGTGCTTGGTGGCGACGGGCAGGTCAACCGCATTGTCGGCACGCTCCAGGATGTCACCGAGGATCGTGCGGCCCGTGAGCGGCTGCTGCATGACGCCGTGCATGATAGCCTGACTGGGCTGCCTAATCGGCAGTTGTTCCTTGACCGGCTGGACCGCGCCCTTGAACGGGGCCGGACCCCCAATGGCGTCAAGCCGGCCGTGTTCCTGATCGACATCGATCGGTTCATGGAGCTCGAAGAACGCATCGGGCATTCGGCCGCCGATTCAGTGCTGCTGGCCATTTCACGGCGCATCGCCCGCATCATGCGTCCACTCGATACGGTAGCCCGCATTACCGGCGACCAGTTCGCCGTGGTGCTGGCCGCGGAGCAAACCGCCGGGCGCATTGCCGAAACGGCCGAGCAGATCCGCAAATCGCTCAAGGCGCCGTTCAATTTCGGCGACCGCGACCTGACGCTAACAGCGTCCATTGGCATTACCATCTATGACAGCGAGCCGGCTACGGCCACCGAAGTGCTGCGCGATGCCGAGCTGGCGATGTACTACGCCAAGCGACTCGGTGGCGACCGGATCGAGGCTTACCGCGCTTCGGCCCGCTCCATATCCGCCTACAACCGCACCAGCGAGGAGGACCTCGAGCGCGGCATGAAGAATGGCGAGCTACAGGTGCAGTTCCAGCCGATCATGGATATCCAGTCCGGCAAGATCGCCGGTGCGGAGGCGCTGATGCGCTGGAACCATCCAACGCGCGGGGTGGTGGCACCCGAGGAGTTCATTACCCTGGCCGAGCGCTCGGGGCAGATCGAGCGGCTGGGCCGCATTGCCTTTGAGCAGGCGGCCTACCACACCCGGGACTGGGTGAGTTCATTGCCCAACCTGTCCGAGGAGTTCTTCGTTTCGGTCAATCTGTCACCGACGCAGTTGGCGACGGAGGCGTTGCTCAACGACATTCGGACGATCCTCGGCCAGAATGCCGGCATTGCCAGCCACCTCAAGCTTGAGCTGACGGAGTCACAGGTGATGACCAATCCCGAGCACTCAGCCTTTGTGCTCGATGCCTTGCATAAGCTGGGGATCGGGCTCGCGCTCGATGATTTTGGCACCGGGCACTCCTCGCTCGGTTACCTGCACCGCTTCCCGTTCGACACCATCAAAATTCCGCCCGACTTCGTGCAGATCAGTGCCGTCAATGGTGCTGGACATACGCAGGGGCCGATCATGCGCGCCATCATTGCGCTAGCCAACGATCTCGATCTCGCCGTGATCGCGGAAGGCGTGGAAACCCAGCCGGAATTGGAGCGCCTGCGCGAGCATAATTGTCGCCTGGCGCAAGGTTTCGTGTTTGGCGCGGCGATGAGCGCCAGTGAATTCACCAAGCATCTGAGCGCCCAGCTGGCGCGCTAGCCCTCAGGGCTAGGCGTGGCCGGCTTCGGTGCTCAGATTGGCCAGGCTCGCATGCATGCTGGCCAGCGCCGCCTCGTAGCGCTGTTCCACCGGCGTTTCGAACACCAGGTCATGGGTAAAGGGGACGGTGAGCCAGCCATTATTGCTGATCTCGCTTTCGAGCTGGCCGGCGCCCCAGCCGCAGCAGCCAAGGGCGAATAGCGCTGACTTGGGCGCAGGACCAAAGGCCATGGCACGCAGGATGTCGAGCGTTGCCGTCAGGCACACCCCATCGGCAACGGCATAGGTATTGCCGCTCTTGTAGTCGGCCGAATGCAGCACGAAGCCGCGGCCCTTTTCCACCGGGCCGCCGCGCATCACCGGGCGTTCGCGGATGGTGTCGGGCAGCCGGATCACGGCGTCGGGGTCGCCCAGGTCGAGCTCGTCGAGGATATCGGCGAACCGCATCTCGGTGATGCGCTGGTTCACGACCAGTCCCATGGCGCCGTCGTCGTTATGGCCAACGAGCAGGATCACGCTTTTGGCAAAGCGTTCATCTGCCATATCAGGCATTGCGACCAGCATCTGTCCTTCAAGTGTCGTCATAGCGCTATAATAGGCATTCCCCGCGGCACTGCCAAGTTGGGCTGCGGCAGGTTGGCATGTTGGGGGCATCACGAAGCCCTGATGAGGCGTCAGCTTTTTCTTCACCTCATCCTGCGTTAATGCCCGCCCATGCAGTGCGCTCCGCTCATCGCCGCTCTTTTTGTGCTCGTCTCGCCCGCCTGGGCTGGCGAAACGCCGTGGCAGGAAGTGGCGCCGGGGGTGAAGCTCCGGCTGATCAGCACCGGCGAAGTGCGGGCCGATGGCTCGGCCATGCTGGGCCTCGAGATCGACATGCCCGCAACCACCAAGACCTATTGGCGGGTGCCGGGCGACACGGGCTTGCCGACCAAGCTCGATTGGACCGGATCGGTGGGCATAACGGGCGGGCAGATCCATTGGCCCTATCCCTCCCGCTCTGAGACCGCGGACTATCTCGACTACGTCTATTTCGGGCCAACGGTGCTGCCCATCGAGGTGAGCGTCGATGGCGCCGAGCCGGTGGTGGAGCTCTCGGCGCTGTTGGGCATCTGCTCCGATATCTGCATGCCGGCCCAGGCCCGGTTTACGCTGCCGCTCCAGCTCGATGCGCCGGACCGGGCCAATGGTTTGCGCATCCGGCAGGCCTTGGCCGATATCCCCGTTCCCTGGGACGGGTCGGGCGAGCCCATTTCCGGAGTGCAACTGGGGGCCGATGGCGAAAGCCTCGATGTCCGGATTGCCGATCCGGCGGTGGAGCCGGATTCGCTGATTGCCGCGACCGCTTCGGGCGAGCCGCTGTTTGGCAGCCCGCAAAGCGGGGCAGAGCCCGGGCTGGTGCTGGTGCCGGTTCGAGGCGAGGATGGCGCCGCCGATCTGCACAACGAAACGATCGAGTTGACCTTCATGACCAGCCGCGGGCCCTATGTCGTGGTTCGCACGGTCGAGGGGCCGCAAACGCCCAAGGATTGAGGAAATCGGGGTTCGCCCTTGTATGCCTAACCAAAGCCGCATATCCCGGTCAGGAAGGTGGCGGTATCGGCCGCACAGACGGCCCGCAATGGAGCAAAAACAGCAATGATCAAGAGTGGCGATGCGCTTCCGTCCGTGCCGGTAAAACTTGTCGGGGCCGAGGGGAGCACTGACACCACCAGCGATGCCGTGCTGGGCACGGGCACTGTGGTGTTGTTTACCGTTCCCGGTGCGTTTACCCCGGGCTGCCACGTCAATCATCTGCCTGGCTTTATCGCCAATGAGGCCAAGCTGCGCGCCCAAGGCGTGGATCGCATTGTTTGCGCCGCCGTCAACGACCACCATGTGATGAAAGCCTGGGCCGAAGCCTCGGGCGCGGTGGGCAAGATCGACTTCCTGGCCGATGGCAATGGCGAGCTTGCCGACGCCATGGGGCTGAGCAAGGACCTCAGCGTTGCCGGCATGGGCAAGCGCTTCATGCGCTCGGCGCTGGTGATCCGCGATGGGGTGGTGCAGATCGTGGCGCCCGAGGAGGGCCCCGGGATCACGGCCAGCGGCGCGCCAGCCATTCTGATGGCGCTGGAAGCGGCCAACACCCCTTCGACGCTCTAGGAGGCCGGTATGCGCAAGATTTCGCTTCGAGCGGCGGGCAAGTTCGGTATGCGCGCCGGTGGCGCGGGCGTCGTTGCGGCGCTGTTGGCGGGTTGTTCCATGGGCGGGTTGATGGGCGGCAACGGCACGCCGGCGGCCCAGCAGAACCTGCAGAACGCCACCGCGAGCCCGGCCGCCATGGCCGAGGCGCAAACCAATGCCCTGCCGGCGATAGCCACCGAATGCCCGCCCATCAAGGTGCGGCCGGGCGGGGAAGCCATGTATTACTACGGCAATGGCCGCACCGGGGACCCGCGCTCGCTGCAGTATCAGGGCGTGATCGAGGAAAGCTCGCGCAATTGCGTGGTCTCCAATGGCCTCATCACCGTGCAGATGGGCGTGGTCGGCCGCGTGCTGCTCGGCCCCGCCGGCGACCAGAAATCGGTAACGGCGCCGATCCGCTTTGCGGTGGAACGCGATGGGCAGGCCGTGTTCTCGGAGAAATACTCCATTCCCGTGGCGATCACGCCGCCCGCGCAATCGGCCGAGTTCGTCAAAGTGGTCGAAAACGTCGCCATTCCCTATCTCGGGGGCGAGGAGATCACCATCTGGGTGGGCTTCGATACCCGCGGCTAAGTTCACCTCAGAAATCGAGCCGGGCGTGCCAAAGCGCCGCCCGGGTTTTTAAACCCTGCGGTTGCCGCTGCGTCATGGGGCGAGATTCGTCCCGGTGCCGGTCGTCCGGCGTTGCAGGATAGAGGTGGAACTCACCTCGCCCCATGTTTCCCAGGGACTCTGTGGTGAAAGACCGTCCTCGGCTTGGACCCGCGCCGACTAGGGCACGATGTGCCCGGTGCCCGGGGTGAGGTCGGGCCAGATCATCCGTCACCGCAGGAGATGGAGCGACCTCCACCTCACCCGGCATTCCCGCACCGACCGTTCGTCGCGACCGCGCAGCTTGTGCGGGAACAGGAGCGATTGTGCCTGAGGTTTTCGGGGGCGGGGATAATTTTGTTGCGGGGCTGGTGCTGGCGCCCTCGCCCTTCGAGGCCGCTGCGCGGCACCTCAGGGTGAGGGCTGGGAGGGGCTGGTGAGTGGGAGTTAAGGTTGGAAAGAGCAGGGAGCTTTCGGGAGCCCTCATGGTGAGGTGCGCAGCGAAGCGTAGCCTCGAACCACGGGGGCGGCCATCATCAACTTGCGAGTTGCCCCACAAAGGGCGTTTGAAGACGGTGCCGCAGGCTCGATTGTCAGGCCGGGATAAGTCGGTCTAAGAGTCCCGGCATCGAGTTCTTGGATAGGTTTGAACCCCCACCCTTTCAGCCATTCGGGCATCGCCCTCATGGCCTTCTTGCCTCCGACCGCTCCACTGGAGCGATCGGCCGCGGAGCGGACGGCGCGAAGCCCCACAAGGGGGAGGGTGTCGACTGAAAAGGCGGTTCATCAAATGGCGGTCTAGCGACGGGCCGGTGCTGCACCCACGCAGAACCGCCACCCTTTCAGCCATTCGGGCATAGCCCTCATGGCCTTCTTGCCTCCCATCGCTCCACTGGAGCGATCGGCCGCGGTGCGGACGGCGCGAAGCCCCACAAGGGGGAGGGTGTCGACTCAGGGTCTGTCCCGCACGCCCACAAAAAAGCCCCCGGCTGGTGCCGGGGGCTGCATTCACGCCGCCGAAGCCAGCAGCGGCTTATTCCGCCGCTTGCGCCAGCTCGGTGGGCTCCCAGCGCAGGATGGGACTGCGGGCGGCGCGGGTTTCGTCGAGCCGACGCCGAGGGGCCTTGGTGGGGGCGGCGGTGAAGCGCTCGCTATTGCCGGCCTTGGCTTCGGTCGCCAGTTCCACCATCACATCGCAGAACTGGTCGAGCGTCTGCTTGCTTTCGCTTTCGGTGGGCTCGATCAGCATGGCGCCGTGCACGACCAGCGGGAAATACATGGTCATGGGGTGGAAACCCTCGTCGATCAGCGCCTTGGCGAAATCGAGAGTCGAAACCCCGGTATCCTTGAGGAAGCTGTCGTCAAACAGCGCCTCGTGCATGGTGGGATAATCGGGGAACGGCACCGAGAACAGATGCTGCAGGCGCGCCTTGATGTAGTTGGCGTTGAGCACCGCATCTTCGGCGGCCTGGGCGAGGCCATCGGCGCCGTGGCTAAGCATATAGGTGAGGGCGCGGACATACATGCCCATCTGGCCGTGAAAAGCCGTGACGCGGCCCAGGGCCTGATCCTGCACATGTTCCACCAGTTCCAGCCCATCAGCGGTCTTGCGCACGAATGGGACCGGCGCGAAGGGTGCTAGGGCCTCGGAGAGCACAACGGGACCGGCACCAGGCCCGCCGCCGCCATGAGGCGTCGAGAAGGTCTTGTGCAGGTTGATGTGCATGGCATCGATACCAAGATCGCCCGGGCGCACCACGCCCATGATGGCGTTGAAATTGGCGCCATCGCAGTAAAAGAACGCCCCGGCATCATGCACAGCCTGGGCAATCTCGATCACTTCGGGCTCAAAGAGGCCGCAGGTGTTGGGGTTGGTCAGCATGATGGCCGCGACTTCGGGCGACAATGCCGCCTTGACCGCTTCCACATCGACGGTGCCATCGGGGCGGGCGGGCACGGCCTTGACCGAATAGCCGAGGAAGGCGGCGGTGGCCGGATTGGTGCCATGGGCGCTTTCGGGCACAAGCACGACAGTGCGGTGCGCCTGACCGGCAGCTTCCTGAGCGGCCTTGATCGCCATCATGCCCAGGAGTTCGCCATGGGCGCCAGCCTTGGGGGAGAGGGCCACGGCCGCGGTGTTGGTGAGGGTCATCAGCCAATGGCTGAGCTGGTTCATCAGCTCGAGCGCACCCTGCACGGTGGAAACCGGCTGGAGCGGGTGGATGTCAGCAAAGCCGGGCAGCCGCGCCATCTTCTCGTTGAGGCGCGGATTGTGCTTCATCGTGCACGAGCCCAAGGGATACATGCCGCTGTCGATGGAATGGTTCATGCGCGAGAGGCGCACATAGTGGCGCATGGCTTCGGGCTCGGTGAGGCCGGCCAAGTCAAGCTTGGCCTTGCGGCCAAAACCGCCCAAGCGATCACTGGCAAGCTCCACCTGAGGCAGATCGACCCCTGAATGCTCGGTATCGCCGATCTCGAACAGCAGCGGTTCATCGGGGATGAGTGCCGAGCCAGAGGCGCTGGTGCTGCCGCCGGTGCCGATACCGGAGGGCCGACCCTGATTGTTCATGCTCATGCCAGTTCCTCCGTCAGCGCCGCGGTGAGGGCGGCGATATCGGACTCGGTGGTGAGTTCGGTCGCGGCCACAATGATGAGATTCTCCACCTCGGGATCACCCGGCAGGAGGCGGCTCGCGGGCACCCCAGCCAGGATTCCCCGACCGGCGAGCCGCTCGACAAGGCCAGCAGCCGGCTGGGTGACACGGATGGTCATCTCATTAAAGAAGGTCGTATTGAGCACCTCTATGCCCGCAACCCCGGCCAGCGCATCGGCCAGCCGCATCGCATTGGCATGGTTGAGGCGGGCCAGGCGCACAAAGCCCGCCTCGCCCAAGAGCGCCATATGGATGGAGAAGGCCAGAGCGCAAAGCCCGGAATTGGTGCAGATGTTGGACGTGGCTTTCTCGCGGCGGATGTGCTGCTCGCGGGTAGACAGCGTCAGCACGAAGCCGCGGTTCCCGTCGGCGTCAACCGTTTCGCCGCAAAGACGGCCCGGCATCTGGCGAATGAATTCTTTCTTGGTTGCCATGAGCCCAAGATAGGGGCCGCCATAGTTGAGGGCATTGCCGATCGACTGGCCTTCGCCGACGACGATATCGGCACCCAGGGCGCCGGGCGCCTCGATGAGCCCCAGCGACACGATTTCGGTGATGACGACGATCAAGAGCGCGCCCTGGGCATGAGCGGCATCGGCGGCCGCCTGCAGATCACGCAGATGGCCGTAGAAATCGGGCGTCTGCACGACGATGGCAGCGGTTTGCCCGTCGATATGGTCGAGCAGGTCGCCCTGGCCCTCGGGGGAGGGGGAGAGGCAGACGAGATCGGGATCGTCCTTGAGATAGGAGCGGACGACGTCGCGATATTGGGGATGCAGGCCCCCCGACAGCACGATCTTGCGCCGGCGGGTGAGGCGCCGGGCCATCAGCACCGCTTCAGCGGTGGCGGTGGAGCCATCGTAAAGCGAGGCATTGGCCACATCCATGCCGGTGAGCTTGGCGACCTGAGTCTGGAACTCGAACAGCATCTGCAGGGTGCCCTGCGAGATTTCGGGCTGATAGGGCGTATAGGCGGTGAGCCATTCCGAGCGCTGGATCAGGTGATCGACCGTGGCGGGCACATGATGGCGATAAGCGCCGGCGCCGAGGAAGAACGGGCCATCCCCCGCGGCATGGTTCATGCCCGCGAGGCGGCGCATATGCGCCTCGACCAGATATTCGGGGCTGTGCGCGGGCAGGTCGAGATCAAAGGATTTTAGGGCACTTGCGGGCACGGCGCTGAACAGCGCCTCGACGCTCGTGGCGCCGATTACATTGAGCATGGCGGACCGTTCGGCCGCCGAATGGGGAAGGTAGCGCATGAGGGGGTCCGCCTAGAGCGTCAGTTCGGCATAGCCGTCGGCGTCAAGCAGGGTGTCGAGCTCGGCGGCGTTGGCGATAGCGATTTTGAACAACCAGCCTTCGGCTTCAGGATCGCTGTTGATGAGGCCGGGCTGGCCGGAAAGGGCCGGATTGACCTCGGTGACGGTGCCCGACACCGGAGCATAGATCTCGGACGCGGCCTTGACCGATTCAACGACGGCGGCTTCGGCGCCCTTGGTCAGCTGCTTGCCGACTTCGGGCAGCTCGACAAAGACGATATCGCCCAGCTGTTCCTGCGCATAAGGCGTGATGCCGACAATGCCGGTGGTGCCTTCAACGCGGATATATTCGTGCTCGGGAGTGAACTTGGTGGTCATGGGAGAAGGCCTCTCAGCTGGCTTTGGCTTTGCGGAAATAGCGGTGGGGAACGAACGGGGTGGCGACGACCTCGGCGGGCTGGCTGCGGCCGCGCACGGCGACGAGGAGCCTTGTGCCCGGTTCGGCCTGGGCGGGTGGCACAAAGCCAAGGGCGATGGCCTTGCCCAGCGATGGGGCAAAGCCGCCGCTGGTGACAATGCCAATCGGGACGCCGGCGGCATCGAGGATTTCGGCGCCTTCACGGGCCGGGGCGCCTTCAACCAGGAGGCCCACACGCACGCGGCTCAACTGGCCCTCACGTTCGGCAAGGATGCGGGTGGCGCCGGGGAAATCACCCGCTTCGCGTCGGCGCTTGCTCACGGCAAAGCCGAGCCCGGCCTCGATGGGAGAAATGGTGGAGTTGAGGTCATGCCCGTAAAGTGGGAGCCCCGCTTCGAGGCGCAGGCTGTCGCGGGCGCCAAGGCCAATCGGATTGACGCGCTCATCGGCCACCAGCAGGTCCCAAAGAGCGGGCGCAGCAGCGGCGGGCACGAGGATTTCAAAGCCATCTTCGCCGGTATAGCCGGAGCGGGCGACTAGGAGCTGCCCGTGCGCCCAAGGGAAGGCGGCATAGGTCATGAAGCCCAGATCCGCGGCGCCCGGGACGAGCGCGCCGAGTACGGCAACCGCGTCGGGTCCCTGCAGCGCCAGCAGCGCATGATCGGCATCGGCGCGCACGAGGGTCGCGCGATCACCGGCGGCCGCTTCGATGCGGGCGAAATCGGCGTCCTTGGTGCCGGCATTGACGACGATGTAAAGCTCGCCGCCCGCCTGGGACGAGCGGGCGACCATCAGGTCATCGAGCGCGCCGCCTTGCTCGTTGAGCAGCAGGGTGTAGCGAATCTGGCCCGGCGTGAGGCCGAGGATGTCGCCGCAGATCAGGGGCTCGATGATCGCCGCAATGGAGGCATGATCCGCCTCGGCATTGCCACTGGGATGGCTAAGGCGCAAAAAGCTCGGGCCCATATGGCTGACATCGAAGAGCCCGGCATGGTCGCGCGTCCATTTGTGTTCGGCCATGATGCCGAGCGGATACTGGACGGGGAGATTATAGCCGCCAAAGGGCACCATGCGCCCACCGGCAGCGAGGTGGCGCTCATAAAGCGGCGTGGTCTTGAGAGCTTCGGCGGCGAGTTGGGCCATAAACGCATCCCGGAAAATGAACAAGGCGACACGACTGCATCCGCCCTGCGGCGAATGGCGTGCCCCCTCTGTCCTCGACACCTGAGAGATTTCCCGGCTGAGCGCCGGTTGCTCCTTCGGTGGGACCACAGCGTGCGGTCCGCTTTCCAGAGTTATCGCGTAAACTGCGGTCCTTTTGCCTGAGAGTTTCCGGGGCGGTTGCTCCTTCGGCGCTGGAGAAACCCAGTCTCTCCCGCAGTGGCGGCAACATGCTGGAGATTCTTGAAGCCGTCAATCGACTCCTTGTGTTGGTCCCGGCCATCGCAGAGCGGTGATGGAGCCAGCGCTACAGGCAACGGGTTTTGCCAGCACGCTGCGCGGGCGCTAGGGTGCGGCGAGCTTGGGGAGATCACCGATGCAAAGCCTTGGTCCTGTTGCACTAGCCGTGACGTTGATCGCAAGCCTCGTGCCGGTGAGCAGGGCGGCGGAACTGGCGCCGCTTGTCGGCATGATCAATCCGCAGAGTTTGCCGCCTTACCCATCGGAGGCGGCGGAGCAATCCGGGCTGGATGATCTCTCGCCCGCCCTCAAGCGCTGCATAGCCGTTTATCGGCTGCATTATGCCTTGCAGCAGCAGGGGCAGGGCGCCACGGATGATCCGACGATCTATGCGCCCGAAGATGGCGCTTTGTTCCTTCAGGTGGCGAGCCAGCAAGCGCAGATCCCGAGCATTACGGCGGCGGTGGCGCAGGTGGCCGGGGAAATCGAGCCCATCCTCGCCGCTTATACCGATCGCGTGGTCGAGAACATCAAGGCGGGAACGCCGGCGGTGGACGAGCTGATTGCTGGCGATCTGGAGCAGTGTCGCGCCGTGGCGGTGGCGCTCAAGGCGTCCTAGGCGGGCCCGCGCCGGCCCCGGATTGGATCACCGCACCAGGGACAGCAGGCGATGGCGACGCCTTCATTGAGCGCGAAGAACCCGTCGCCGCTAACGGGGAGGAGATAAAAGAGATTGCTCGCCTGCGCGCCTTCGCCCACGAGCTCGGGGCTGACAAAGATCAGTTGATCTTCCACGGCCTGGGCCAGTTGCCCGCATGAGCAGACTGGACGCTCCGCCCAGCCAAATTGCCCCCAGACATCGTCGGCACTGACCTCGACGCGCCGCAGCTTATCCATCTCGCATCATCCCATGCACTTCGCCCGCAGGGACAACCCTTGGGCCCGGTCACGGGTTCACAGCGAGCGTGTGCAGTGAAGCATAACCTGAGTCGCCGCTGTCCCGTGGCACAGGGGTTCAAGCCCTTTCCGGAATCATATGCCGCAACGTCCGGAAGCATAAAGACCGATGAGTGCTACGCACGGAAGCAATTAGCGAGTCGCGGCCAGTTTCCCGACCGCAGGCCGGCATTATGGCTCATAGAGCAGCTCGCGAATGTCAGCGACCATGTAACCGATCTCTTTCTGCGACCCGGCCGGCTCGACCTGTTCGCCTGCTATCATGCCATGGTGGGCCAGGAGGGCTTTCGCGTTGTCCGTGAGCTTGGCGGTTGTAAGAAGCGCATAAGTGGTTCGCCGCAGCGAATATCGCTGGCTGTGCCCCCCGTGGGTCTCGAATATTATTCTCGAGATCCCCCAGGTGGGGTCGAGGTCCATGGCGGTCCCGAGCAAGGCCCGAGGAAAACCCATGGGCAGACTCTTGTCACTATCGTACGCTTTCAGCTCAATGGCGTGCGTGACATGGCCGGAATATACGCCACCGCCGTCATCGCGGCACCGAGCAGCGTCCCCATGAGGTAGGACACTGATATCAAGCTCATGCGAAGCCCCGCTAGCGCCAGAGACTTCAAGCCCCAGATGGATTTCATAGTCGTAGAGAATGCTTCCTATGAAGACATGTGTCGGCCAGTTTGCGGGTGGATTTACGACTGAAGGTTTCATATGTCCCGGCGCACCCCTAAGGCGAAGCTCCGTGACCACATCGTCGGCTGCATCTCGCACTTCGATGTCATATCCATGATGCTTAAGCTCCATAACCATCCGCAACAGAACCCACGCTTCGTAGGATTTACCGTCTCCGATCCCATGACCTTGAGTTACGACGCCCAGGGCATCTGCAGCGGATTTGATCTCGTCGAGGATATTAGCGACTATCATCGTCACCGGTTTCCAGTTGACGGCGCGCCTCATCAACGCCGGCGCCCCACGCTTTCAAAAGTTGAAGGACGGCTTGTTGACGCTGATCTGAAATCAAATCCTCTTCCCGGAATTGCCCCTCAGGCAACTCCCACAACACCTTGATGCCGTCGATCTGGAAGTCATCGTCGATACCTCGCCTTTGTCGAAATAGCAGGCCGCCATCATATCTTTCGCGAAGAGAACCAATCATTTCCCGGTTTTCAGCGATTAACAGAAGCTCTCTCTTCAAAGACCCGGCAATGACCGTATTCACGACTTCTAGCTGCTCCCGTGGCGTCAGCTCACGAATGGAACCGTCATCGTCAGCTTCAGAATTGACCCTTGATACCGCTGCCTGAGCCATCTCTCCCATGGGAGACAGGAACAAAGGAGATAACAACTCAAGAACGATGTTTGCGATCTGGGCCAATGCCATCCTCCTTCAGCTAGCGAACAGCATTGATAGCCGTCGATACTCGAGTCGAGGGAGACGCGTTAGCACCGGCGCTTTGTCGTTTATCAAGGCAGCCCACGGGCAGATTGCATAACCGGATTGGAAGCATTCCAGTGAATCTGTTCGCCGGTCATTTCAGAAGACACGCACATCCTATCCTACTTCCCCATCTCGGATGGGACCTTGCGCTGACCTTGCACGCGCATGACAACGACATCGTAGGCCGTGTCCTGTCCTGACGGCGTTTTCGACCCCAACGAAATCTGCTTTTCGAGGTGAGGTTGAAGGCCTCTGGACCGATCGAAGAGATCGAGGACGAGCAGGAATGCGAACGAGACGGTAGTCGTCTGGTAGGCAGCAGTTTGGAGACCATATTCGTTCAGAAGACCTGGAAGGTCACGGTTTACCAGACTGCGCTTTACTTCCGTGACGGTGCTTAAGCCGCGGGCCGAAAAATATACGTCGGCGCGGCCGGCCCCCGTATCGCGCACTTCCATGCTCACATGGTCACGGATGCTGGAGCTTCTCAGGAACCGAAAGTAATCCCGCTGAATGGCGTTCTCCAAGGGCAGCGTTTTCGGGCTTCTGACGAAGAGATATTCCGCGTCGGGATCACTGGAAAGGCCGGTTTCATGTCGGTGTAGCAGGAAATATACCGAGATGATGAGCACCGCGGTAAAGAGTGATCTGGCGTTGGCGAACCCGGAATAATGCGGGTTGCGAACCATGTCGGAAAGTATGTCTTCCACAACCTTTCCCACGATGGGATTCTCGTCGGCCGAAAGGTCGCGTACGGCAGCCTCGAGGCGTTCTGCTATTCCTGAACGAGCCTCCATCGGTACCTGGCCGGCGTCTAGGATCGCGGTGAGCTCACGGCCGACACTCCCCGCGTCAAAAGGGCGATGCAGAAGGCTGGCCTCCTTGGCCCGGTCCACCGCCGCCCTCATGGCTACCGCGTCCGGCAGATCGGGCATTCCCTCATTTTCCTCGATCCATTGGTCCAAACCGTCCAGGTGGCGCCGGTGCGTGTATAGAGCCGCAGAGATTTCGGGCCTGACGATGAGATCCAGGCCGCCGTCCTTGCCTGTCATCAGAATGGAGCGACTGGATCGGTAAAGTGCCAGGAGTTCGTCTTCGACTACCCGCGCCACATTCATCCAGACCTTCTTGTTGAGGGTGGCATCCAATGTGCCGAGCTTCGAAGCAAGCAAGGTCCAGTGGAGACGTTCGCTCGTTTGCGACCCGAGCCAGGACGGTTTCGAATTTTCCTCTTCGCCGAGTAACGCGGAATATCGAAACGCGGCTTCCACCAACTCGGGAATTCCGACACTTAAGTTCCCGTCGAAGCCGTTCCGGTGCACCGAGAGCAGGATCTCCGTGCACTTGAAGTAAAGCCTGGCATCCGCGCGATCTTCGCTGGCGGCGGTGGCCTTTCGAAACCAGACGGCCCCTTCCTCGAAGGCGAGACCTGCCGATTCGGATGTCGTCGAATCCAGGCCACGGCGCAACGCGTCCAGACCTAGCTCCATGGCTGCCTCATCGGAGGCCTCGTCTACGTCCACGAGGCTAACCAGCTTTTCCCGAAAATCGCTTTCCGGTGAATGCGCGAGCACCACACCGAGAATTCTGGCGGCATGACGAAGAAAATGCGGGTCGTCCTGCAAACTCAGATCGGCCAAAGACCCTTTCAGGCGAAACAGCAGGCCTTTGTTGTCCTGCGCCAGAAGCAATGCGCCATGGAGCGCCTGACCACGAAGTCCATAGCCGGAACGCTTGTCCTCGGCGCGAGCTATGAAAACCGTCCATAAGGCGCGGCGAAGATCTTCGCCCAGAGCCGTCGGTATCAAATGATCGACGATGTCGGCGACGGTCGCTGGATCGCGCGTAGTGGATACGAATTCCACCGCAGCCGTTGCCGCCGGTGCGTGACTACCCTGCACACATAGCCACAGGAAGAGTGCGCTCGCTTCGGGCCCGTCGCTCGCCTGACGCACCACGGAAAGAAGTCGCTCCTGGTCGAGACCTATCGAAGCGAAGTCGTTCGCTGCCCTCACGGCGGCGAACAGAAGGTCTGCATCGGACATGATGTCGCCTAGAAAAGGCATTCGTTGCCGACAGCATGCCGCCGATGTGTGCGAGGGACAACGTCATCCAGGTCCGGTCGGTGCACTGTCCCGATAATGACCTGAACACCGCCCATTTCGGTCGCTACGTTGGATACGCTCTTCAACATCTCCAGGAAATCGGCGTCCACGACCTCTTCGGCGCCCGGTGAGTCCAGGAGAAGAAGGCCTGGGTGACGACCGAGACCGCGTTCGCGGGCGACTTCCACGGCAGCAAGTGCCGCCGCAATTTTCACCCGTAGGCGCTCGCCTTTGGTCAGCTTCGAAAAAGAGGTTTCCGCGCCCCCTTGGATCAGTTTCAGATGGCCAGCTCCGTTGAGCTTGGCTTCGGTGAGGTTTCCGACGCCGAATCGCGTCGCAAGACGCATCACTGCCTTTGAAACATCCGCCAGCACTTCCGCCTGAAAATCCTCGATGATGGCCTTTGTCTTCTTTTCAGCAGCGTCGAAGATCGACTTTTCCGGGCCACTGCCGCCATCCGGCGACTGCGCCTCTTCGCCGACGAGCGCCTTCAGTTCACGAATCGCGCCTTCCAATTGCGCGATCCGCAGCTCGACGTCATCCCGCTTGTCACGAAACTCGACCTGCACCGCGGAAAGCTCCGCGACGACTGCGTCCCGAGCCTTTTCGGCCTCCTTCATCGACCGTCGAGCAGCCTTCCATTCGGCGGTGACGATTTGCAAAGCCGTGGTTATATCCTTCAGATTGTTTTCCGCTTCGGTCAGGCGGTCGTCGGCTGCGTCGTCCTCGAGCACGATCGTCGTCTTGCATAGCGGACAGCTTCCATCTTCATCATGAGCATGATGATCGTGGAAATCAGCTTCACACGCAGGGCAGCGCTCGGGCCGCAGGTTACGGAACACATAGCCTGCATCCTTCTCGTCCAGAAGTTCCTGAACCAGCCTGGCTTGGGCCAACTTTTCGGTCCGGGTGCGTTCGTGGCGCTCCTCCAGCTCTTGCAGTTTCGTTCTATCCGCCGAGAGGGTTCCCTGCTTCACAACCAGGTCTGCGTCCAACGTGGCCATGCGCGTGCGCGCGTCGGTACGCCCGGCAGCGGCCGGAGACTCTTTCCTTGCTTCCGCCAATTCCTGATCTGCTGCCTTGATCCTGGCTTTCAGCGGTGCCAACGGATCGGCGGCCCCACGGGGCGAGCTGGAAGATGCCATCAGCTTCTTGGCTGCCGAGATTGCTGTGAGCGTGGAAATCCATGGCATGCCGATAAATAGCTGGAGGAGTCGCTGGGGGAGAGCATCAAATATTATCTCGCCGAAAAGCGCCTTGCTTTCGGCGTTCCCGCCGATCGACAGGCAGGCTGCGACCGCTGGCCAGCTGTGTTCGTAACGTGTTCCGGAATCATTGACCGCCTGCAGCTTGGAGAAGCCGAGTTCCTCCATGAACAGGGTCTCGACGTGACCTTTCAAGCCCGTGAGACCCCCTTCATACAAAGGCACCCATTCGTCCCGGTTAAGCCGGGATAGCGTTGCCTTCGCCCCCTCCGGATCTTCGCCCCCGCTGAGCTTTTCCACCCCCACTCTATACTGGACGTTGTCCACGACGATTCCGACAGTCACCTGAGACAGCCACCGCCAGACGTCAGGCTTGATGTCACCGGGGAAATCGCCCCGCAACGCCGCATGAAGGATATTCATCACCGACGATTTGCCGCGGAGGTTGAGATCGGACATGACCGCCCATAAACCCGGTCCGAGATCAGACCATTCGAACGAAAAAGGGCCGTCCAGAGAGGTCTTTTCCTTCATGCCTTCAAAAGATATGGAGGTGAACGACACCTGGCGCGCACGTGGAACGCCAGGCTGCGCCTTTATGCCGTTCTGCCTCAAGACGTCTTCAACGACCTGCCGTTCGCAGGACGCTGCGATAGCTATGCTGTCCAGCCACTCGGCTTCCGTGGTCATCGGAGCCAGTCTTGCAGATGCGCTCATTATCGGGCCGCCTTCAGCTGGTCCAAACGGGTTTTCACCTTAACGGCGATGCTGGGGATAACGCCGCCGCGTGGGGTGTTGCTGTATTCCTCATGCTCGTACTGCCACCCCTTGAGCTCCGATCCGCTCTTGGCGGCAGCCACGCGCATGGCCAGACTGACGCGATCCCGATACCACGACAGCGCAGGAACCTGATCCACCGCGGTGTGAAGGAAGTCGAATGCCTTGGGGTACAGATAGTAGTCGTAACGCCGGTTCTCGCCGTCCTTCACAAGCTTCATCGGACGAACGAAGCCATATGCGTGGAGCGTAGCCAACGCGGTTTCTATTTTCTGGTAGGCACCGAAATGCCATCGAACCATGCTGACAGTCCTTATTGAAGGTTCGTCATCAACGAAGATCCTGTCAGCAGCGTCGATGAGGTCGGCATCTCCCGACAGTTCGTACTGATCCAGAAGGGCATCGGCGAGGTAGTCGGGATATCGCACCAGGAAGTCGATCGCCATCAGCCGTTTCTCGCTCTGAAAGACGTGCGTGACTTCAGGGTCGATAGTTGTGGCGGTCTCATGGCTGCCGCCACCAAGGATGAAAAGAAGGCGCAATGCATCGCGGTGCCGCGTACCAGGGACTGAAGGCGCCGAGGATCCTTTAGGGGAATCGTCCTCGTCTGCGTCGGCAGCCAGATCGTTCACCGGTTCTTCCCCTTGATATCAACCGAACAAAGGTAACCTGACTTCGGAACAATTTCCTGTTTTTCTTCGCAAGCACTTGCGCGCTGACGCAGAAGTCTCTGGTAAGGGCCAAGAACCTGAAGTCATTCGGTCCCCTTTTAGACGCCGCTGGTGACTACGAGAGTTTCTAACGCCCTACTTAAGTTCATGATAGCTCTCGATGTACTCGCCTACCGTGGTCTTTTCACCGTAGTCGTAATCTATGCGAGTATTCCAATGCCGTCGAATTGCCTTCACCAGTTTGCGCGGATCTTCGAACGGGTAGTCAACCAGCCCATCGAACGCCGAGTCGATACGTTGGTAGATCAGCGAGACGCTCTTTTTCTTTAAATTTTCCAAGTGCAGCTGCCGGGCGAAACTCTCAACGAAGGAATTCCACGCCGCCGCATCGACCCGGAATCGAGGCACGTCAATGATCTCGACACCGTCGACGAAGCGTTGGCGGAACTCCTCATCCTCGGCCAGCTCGAGGTCGTAGTCGACCCGCTGCTCAAACAGACCGGCGTATAGGGAGAGGTCGACTCCAGTGCCGCTGGAACGAAGATAAAGGCCAGCATCCTCCCCGAGAGCAGCCCAGAGGCGTTCGATTCGAGAAAGGTAGCGCTCCCTCGTCAATTCGCGGGCGCCTGCATCGGCCATCCCCTCAAGAATTGCAAGGATGCGGATACGGTCTTCGTGGCCGGCTTTTCGGAAGAGGTGGCCACGTTTTGCCCGACATTCCTTCGAACACCAGTCGCCGAGCTGCGTCAGTGCGAAGTAGCGGCTGCGCCATTTAGCACCTCCATCCGAACCGTCCTCAACATCCTCCACGCCCTCAAGATAGGGGATGCTCAGGCGCCTGGTCCGTGGAGTTTCAAACCCTACTTGCTGGATAGTCTGCTCCAGTGTCCCTGGGGGGAGCTCGGCAAGGAGATTGATGTGTACGCGGAGGAAGGAAGCGTCCGGGCGGAACGCGGCGGCGAGCAGTCCCCGCTGCAGCCAGAGATCGAAGTTGCTTGCCTTGCCCGTGGCATCCTTCACCTTGATCGCCGGCAGGCGAACCACGACACCATCAGCAAGCCAGACGTCGCGTGCCGCCTCCACCGCGACATCGCCGTAAGCTGCCCGCCCCACAGCATCCCTTACTCCGCGGACCCAATCTAGGACCGGCTTGTGATTAGTTGCAGTAATTCGGGCTTTACACACGCTAAACGGCTTCGAGGAAGCTTTCGGCGGTGCGCAGGTCCACCGAGACGAGTTGGCTCACGCCGCGTTCGGCCATGGTGACGCCGAACAGGCGATCCATGCGGCTCATGGTGATGGGGTTGTGCGTGATGCACAAGAACCGCGTTTCGGTGCGCTCGCGCATGGAATCGAGCAGGTTGCAGAAGCGCTCCACATTGGCGTCGTCGAGCGGGGCATCCACTTCGTCGAGCACGCAGATGGGCGCCGGGTTGGACAGGAACACCGCAAAGATCAGGGACAGCGCGGTCAGCGCCTGCTCGCCGCCGGACAGGAGCGTCATGGTTGCGGGCTTCTTGCCGGGCGGGCAGGCGATGATCTCAAGGCCCGCCTGGAGCGGGTCGTCGCTTTCCACGAACTGCAACTCGGCGGTGCCACCGCCAAACAGGGTGGTGAATAACTCGCGGAAATAGCCGTTGACGCGCTCAAAGGCTTCGGTGAGCCGGGCGCGACCTTCGCGGTTGAGCACGCCAATGCCGGTGCGCAGCTTGGCGATGGCCTCGATCAGGTCATTGCGATCCTTGACCATGGCGTCGAGCCGAGCCTGGGTTTCCGCCGCTTCGGCTTCCGCCGAAAGATTGACCCCGCCTAGGCGGTCGCGCTCGGCGCGCAGCCGCTCGAGCTTGCTTTCGGTATCGGCTTCGGCGGGCAGCGCCTGGTGCGGCTTGATGCCCGAAGCTTCAAGGGTGCGGCTGGCGGGGATGCCGAGGGTTTCCTGCACCTGCCGCTCGACGGCGCGCAGGCTCGCCATGTGGCCATTGAGACGTTCTTCGACGCGGGTGAGCTCGATGCGCACCTCGGCCAGGGCGGCGGCCGCGCTTTTGTGGGCCGCATCGGCTTCGCGCCAGCGGGTTTGGCCGAGCTCGACGGCGTGGCGCGCCGCCTCGTGATCGCGGCGGGCGTCCTCGATCTGGCGTTCAAGCTTGCTGCGCTTTTCGGCAAAGCCATCGGGGGTTTCGTCGCTGCCGCTGAGCTGCGCCTGCGCTTCGGCGCGGCGCCCCTCAAGGGTTTGCAGTTGGGCCAGCGCCGCATCGCGCCGGCGGGTCCAGTTGGCGGCTTCCCCCTGCAACTGGGCGAGCCGGCTGTCGCGCAGGCGGGCATCGGCTTCGAGGCTGACAAGGCGGTTGCGCGCGGTTTCGGCACCCTCGCGCAACTCGCGCAGGCGCCGCTGCCGGCTTTGCGCCAGCGTCGCTGTTTCGGTGTCTTCGTTGAGCTCGGCCAGGGCATCGGCCGCGTCCTCGCGACTTCGCTCGGCCTCGGTGATGGCCGTGGCGAGCTGATTGCGCGCCGCTTCAAACGCACTGCGTTGCGACGCAAGATCGGCCAGCGCGCGTTCGGCGGCGTTGACGCCGTCCTGCGCCTGCGTCACGGCGCGCTGGGCCCGGCGCCAGCCCTCGCGGCCATCGCGCTCATTGGTGCGCGCCAGATCGAGCGCTGAAGTGAGGGTTTCCACCTCGCGCTTCCAGCTGTTGCGCTCGCCCTTGGCGCGGGTGATGTCGGCATCGAGCTCGGCGAGCCGATTGCGTTGCGCCAGCCGCTGGGCGGCGGGGCTTGGGGCATCAGCGGCGGCCACAAAGCCGTCCCAGCGCCACAGCGCCCCATCAAGGGTGACGAGGCGTTGGCCGGGGCGCAGCGCTTGTTGCAGATCGGCGCCATCGGCGGCATGGACCACGCCGATCTGGTCGAGCCGACGCTTGAGCGCCGGGCTGCCGGCGACATAGCGCGAGAGAGGCTCGGCGCCCTGAGGGAGGGCGGGATCATCGGAGCCATCGAGCGCCTCGCCCCAATGGAGGGGCGCATCGGGATCGGTGGAGGCTTCCAGATCATCGCCGAGCGCCGCGCCAAGGGCGGTCTCAAAGCCGGGCTCCACCTGCAGGTCGTCGACCACGGCGCGCCACATGCGATCGGTGAGGTCGAGCATTTTGAGGAGGGTCGAGGCTTCCGCATCGAGCGCAATCAGCGCCGCTTCGATGGATTGGAGGCGTGGTCGGGCAACGTCGATGCGCGCCTGGGCGGCAAGGGTCGCCTGTTCGGCGGCAAGGGTCGTCCGTTCAGCGTGCCCGAGGGCCTGCTGTGCGGCCCGCAGGGCATTGCGTTGCTCAAGCAGGGTCTGGTCGGCCTCTCCACGCGCATGGAGTGCGGCGGCGTCGCGGGCCAGATCGGCGGCTTGTGCCTTCAGCTTGGCGACCCGGCGAGCAGCGTCTTCGAGATAGCGCTGGGCGGAGGCGCGGCGGGCTTGTTCTTCGGCCAGGGCCTGCTCGGCCACACGCGCTTGTGCTTCCGCTTCGATGACCTCGGCGCGAACAGCCTCGGCAGCATCTTGGGCTTCGGCCAGGGCCTCAGCAGCGGCTTCGGCTTCGCTTTCCAGGCGCTCGGTTTCAGCCTGGCTCGCTTCCAGCGCTGTTTCGCTGTCGCGCAGTTGTTGTTCTTCGCGGGTGCGGTCGGCGGCGAGTTGTTCCAGACGCCGTTCCAGTTCGGAGCGTCGTTCGTGGCTGCGCTGTTCCTGTTCGGCCAGTTGCTCGGCCAGGATGGTGTAGCGCTGCAGCACGGCTGCGGCGACCGATTCGCGCTCACGCAGGGGCTCGAGCGTGGCTTCCGCCTCGTCGAGCAATTCCTGGGCCTGCCGTTCCTTGCTGGTCGCGTCACCCAAGCGGCGGATCAGCACCGCCTGGTTGGCTTCCGATTCCTTTTCGGCAAACACCGCTGCGACCCAGCGCAGATGGAACAGCGTGGCTTCGGCGCGGCGGATATCGCCGGAAAGGCCGCGATAGCGGATGGCAAGACGCGACTGGCGCTTGAGCACGTCGAGCTGAGTTTCCACCTGGGCGGTGATGTCATCGACCCGCTCAAGGTTCTGCTCGGCGGCGCGCAGGCGCAGCTCGGCCTCGTGACGGCGCGAATGGAGCCCCGAAATGCCGGCGGCTTCCTCGAGCAGGGCGCGCCGGGCGGTGGGCTTGGCCGAGATCAGCTCGCCAATCTGGCCCTGGCGCACCATGGCGGGGGAATGCGCGCCCGTGGAGGCATCGGCAAACAGCAGCTGCACGTCGCGCGCGCGCACTTCGCGGCCATTAACGCGATAAACCGAGCCGGCCTCGCGCTCGATTCGGCGGCTGACCTGGAGCTCGTCGGCGGTGTTGAGGGCGGCAGGGGCGGTGCGATCGGAGTTGTCGAGCACCAGCGTCACTTCCGCCGAATTGCGGCCGGGCCGGCTCCCCGAGCCCGAAAAGATCACATCATCCATGCCCGAAGCGCGCATGGCCCGATAGGAGCTTTCGCCCATGGCCCAGCGCATGGCTTCCACGAGATTGGATTTGCCGCAGCCATTGGGGCCGACAATGCCGGTGAGCCCCGGCTCCATGGCAAGCACCGTTTCCTCGGCAAAGCTTTTAAAGCCATGCAGGCGAAGTTGGGAGAACTTCATGGCAGGCACACCAGGACGCGCCGGCCGCGGTCATTGAGGAAGCTTGGCAGGAGACTGCGCCCAGGCTTCCCGATCCCCCTTAGGGAAGGGGAAGCCGTGGGCAAGCAATCAGGGCGCGGCGGGCGCGGCAGGCGCCACGGGCGTGGCAGCTGGAGCCGCAGGTGTAGCGGCCGGTGACGCAGGTGATGCCGCTGGAGGAGCAACGGGGGTTGCGGCCGGTGCAGCCGGCGTAGCAGCAGGAGCGGGCTGAGCCGCAGGTGCTGCAGCGGGCTGGGCAGGAGCTGCGCCATTGCTTGGCGTGAAACCGGCGGGCACCAGCGCGTCGACTTCAGCGGCCAGCTGTTCAAGCGTTTTGTCGCCGGTGAGCGTCTTGCCGTTAACATAAAAGGTTGGTGTGCCTTCGAGTCCAAACTCGTTGAGCGCCTGCTCACGAATGGCTTCCATCCCGGTGAACAGGGCTTGATTCGTCAAGGCAGCATCAAAGCTTTCCTGGGTAAAGCCGAGCTGGGTGGCGATTTCGAGGATCGCGTCGCGCGGGGTTTCCGAAGTGCCCCAGTCCTGCTGGGTACGGAAATAGGTGCCGATGACATTGTGGTAATTCTCATCGCCCGAGGCTTCGGCGAGCATGAAAATGGCGGCGTCGAGCACGTTGCGCACGAATGGACGCAGGATGAAGCGCACCTTGCCCGTGTCGATATAGGCTTCCTTGAACGGGCCATAAACCGTGTTGTGGAAGGTAGCGCAGTGCGGGCAGGTGGGTGAGGCATATTCGATCACGGTGACCGGCGCGTCGGGATTGCCCAGCACCTTATCAGCGATGCCGCCGGCCGGAGCGAGCAGCTTGGCGGTATCGACCATTTCGCCTTCCGCCGCGCCGGCGCTCGAAATGCCACATACGCTGAGCGCGGTGGCAGCGGCGGCGAGAACAATGGTGTCACGGCGGTTTAACTTCACGGCGAACGCTCCTGTTTTTGTTTGGGCGACACTATACGGGCGGGACGTGTCGGCAAGTGGGCATAGCTATCAACTGGGGGTGAACACACTATTTGCGTTTCGGCTCCGCTTGCGCGGCCAGCTGCAGGCCCAGCATCCGCAATGCTTCACGCACGCCTTCATCTTCAACCCCCGCCACCGCGGCGCCAATGCGCGCCTCGACAACCGGGTCCGCTGGAGGGGGAGGAGGCGCCTTTCCAGCTGAACCGGAGCTGAAGGGCTCGGCTGACAGCCTGACCTGACCCACCAGCACATAGCCGAAATAACGATTAACCGCCGCAGCAATGGCGGGGGCTTCATGGGCCACCAGCAGCGCATGGCCGGGCTGGCAGCGCAGGTACAGCGTGGCGCCATCGGCACTGCGCTCGCCGCGCGGCCAGCTGAGCTTGTCGGGGATCGCCACGGTGTTGTAGGGGGCGGGCGCCATGGCGTGCCAATGCTCGAGAATATCGCGGCTGGCAAAGCCGCGTTTCTTGAGCACGGGATCGAGCGCCCCCGCAATCGCATCGGCAACGCTGACGGCGCGGTTGCGACGCTTGGGTTCGGTAGGGGGCTTGACCATGCCGGCAAACTAGCTTCCCGACAAGGCAGCGGCAAGGCCACCTTCCGGCGATTGCTGGCGCCGATGTGACCAAGGCGGCCTTGTCGCAGGCGCCGCGGCAGGGCAAACGGAAGGCATGCAGCTTTCCCATTCCCGCCCCGTCGATGCCGCCGCGGTTCTGACCTGGTATGACCGCAATGCGCGCGACCTGCCGTGGCGGGTGTCACCGAGCGATCGGGCGCGTGGTGTTCGGCCCGATCCCTATCGGGTGTGGCTGAGCGAAGTGATGCTGCAGCAAACTACGGTTGCTGCCGTGAAAAGTTTTTTCGTGCGCTTCACCAGCCTTTGGCCGACGGTGTTCGAGATGGCCGCGGCCCCGCTCGACAGCATCCTCAAGGAATGGGCGGGCCTGGGCTATTATGCCCGCGCACGGAACCTGCATGCCTGTGCGCAAGCCGTGGTGCGCGACCATGGTGGCGTGTTTCCGGCCACTGGCGAAGCGCTGCAGGCGCTGCCGGGGATTGGCGCCTACACCAGTGCCGCCATTGCCGCGATTTGTTTTGACGAGCGGGTGCCGGTGCTCGATGGCAATCTCGACCGGGTGCTGGCTCGGTTCTACGCGCTGCCGGTGCCGGTGCGCGAGGCCAAGGAGGAATTGCGGGCGGCGCTTGGCACAGCGGTGCCGGCGCGGGCGGGGGATTTTGCCCAAGCGATGATGGATCTGGGCGCCACTATTTGTGCGCCGCGCGCGGTGCTGTGCATGCTGTGCCCGCTGCAGGAGGGGTGCGCGGCGCTGCGCACCGCCCATCCGCTGAGCTTTCCGGTCAAGGCAGAAAAACCGGAGCGGCCGGTACGGCGCGGCCATGCCTTTGTGATGCGAGACGGGGCCGGGGATGTGTATCTGCAAACCCGGCCCGACAAGGGGCTGCTGGCCAAAATGACCGAAGTGCCGTGCTCCCCTTGGGGCGAGGCGTTGGCCGAACCCAGCTATCCCGCCCCCGGCGACTGGCGCCACCATGGCCAGGTGGTGCATGTGTTCACCCATTTCCGGCTGGAACTGGAAGTGTGGTCGGCAACAGTGGAGCCCGACGGGCTTGACAGCGGCTGGTGGAATTCACCGGCTGATCTGCACGGGGAAGCGCTGCCAACGCTGTTCCGCAAGGTGCTCGCGGCGGCGGGGGTGGAGCGGGCTTAAGCGGCGGCCATGGATAGTTCGTTCAGGCCGGAGCCCTGCACTTCACAGCCATCCATTGGCTTTCATGATCGGTGCAAGCAGATCGAGGTTCCGGGTGCGCTCGGCAGCCGCGGCGATCTTCGGGCAATTCGCCTTGAACCAGTCCTGTCCCGGTCTCCACGAGACCATGGCCGCTAGATAAGCATCGAGAACCGAGACGTTCTCGCCCATGACAAAGGGGCCGACAACTTCGCCTTCCAGCCACTGATACAGGTGCTGACGATGAGCATCACTGGAGGCGCGCAACTCGGACGGGGCGGAAGGTGCCCAGCGTTCGGGGTAATCGCCATAGGTGAATGTCGGGTAGACATTGGCGACCAGCCAGATCAGCAGGCGATAAAAGCGAAGTCGCTCCGGCGTGTCTTGGGGCGGTGCCAGCTGCGGTGCCTGATCAATCACCATAAGCGCGATAGCTGCGCTTTCGGTGATGACCTGCCCGGTTGCGAGGACCAGGGTGGGTATCTGCGCCAAGGGATTGGCTGCGGTAAGCGCATCGCGCGACGCACCGGGCTGATCGAACCCGGTGACATCGATAAGTTGATACTGCATGTCGGCGAGCGTAAGCATCGCCTCCGCAATGCCCGAACCCCAGCCGCGCACTCCATAAAGCTGCATCCCGTCCTCCTCCCGTTCCGGTTGCTCAGCCGGTGACCTTAGCTGACCTGCAGGTTCCGCTCCATTGTGGGAGCATGGGTGGCACGATTACCAGTGAGCAGCAGGCGGCCCGCGGCAATTGCTACAGCGAAATCAGTAGGCGGCAGTGAACCGCACGCGACTATGCCGATGTTGTTCAAGTTCGTCCACCATGGCGATTGCATAATCCGCAAAGCTGATTTTGCTGACACCAGCCTCATCAACAACCAGCTTGTCATCGCCCAGGCGGTAGTGACCAAGACGCGGGCCAGCAAAAAAGTCAGCGGCCGGCGAAAAGAAGATCCAGTCGATATCTTGCTCGGCACGAAGGTCTTCAAGGAAGGTGATGCCACCCTGCACAAAGGGTTTGGCTTCCTCGGGAAAGTCGGGCGCATCGATAAGCCGTACACCTGGTGCAACTTCCAGACTCCCTGCGCCCCCGGTGAACAGTACCCTGCCTATTCCAGCCTGCTTGACGGCAGACAATAGAGTTGCGGCAGGCACGTCGAAGCGCAAGGCGCTGATGACAGCGTCACTTCCGGCAATAACCTTGGAAAGCGCTGCAGGATCGAATGCGTCAGCACTGACTGCGGTTACTTCCGGAGCACGGGGCACGGCATCCGGGTTCTGGTCCACTGCGAGCACCGCGTGCCCCCGGCGTGCAAGCTCCTTGGTGATTTCCGAACCGGCGCGTCCGCTTGCTCCGAGTACTGCGATTTTCATTTGTCGTCTCCTGTGGTAGTAACCAACGGAAACCTAGTTATAGATAGAAACGACACATGCAAGACGGCACTTTCACCACATCAGGTTACGCCGAGGAAACCCGAACGGCACGCGGAACCGTCTTTGCCAGTGACTGTTCGACACGAAAGCTGCTCGACCGCATCGGTGACAAATGGAGCGTCCTGATCCTGCTTGTGCTGGGAGATTCAGAAGCCCGGTTCAACGAACTGAGGCGGCAAATCGGCGGCATTTCGCAGAAGATGCTAAGCCAAACCCTTCAATCGCTTAGACGGGACGGGCTCATCACCCGCGAGGTTGAACCTACTACGCCGGTAACGGTCACCTATGCGATTACGCCCCTTGGCCGTGAACTGCTGACCGCATTGCGCATGATGATCGATTGGGCAGAAACCAGGCTGCCGGAGGTTGAGGCGGCGCAGCGTCTTCATGACGGGGCCTCGCAGTCGCTGGATTGATAAAGTCTGCGTGACCTGGCTGCCAGCGCCGTGGCCGAAAGATGCCGGGTCCTTCGCCTGACACATGTCAGCGGACGACGGCGTGAACGAAGCTGCATCAAGGGCACGGACCGTCGCCTTGCGTGTGTTGTTCTCTATGGCGATCCCCAGGAAGGGGTCTATGCAGGGTTTATCCCAGCATCAGCCATGAGCGCTCCGGTGAGCACAACTGGGAAAGGCCCCTCCGAGAACCCCGGGCAAAGAAAAAGGCCGCCGGTTTGGAACCAGCGGCCTTGAAGTAGAGCCTGAATGATTGGAGGTCAGGATCAGGCAGAAAGCAAATCAAGTTTCGCGCGGATGTCCGCCCGAAGGTCGTCGATGGGAGCGATATGGCCCCCTTGTTCGTAATGCCAGAAAGTCCACCCGTTGCATGCCTCGGCGCCCTGCACCAGCGCACCCACTTTGTGGATGGAGCCCTGATGGGAACCCGAGACGAGCGAGCCGTCTGCACGAACCATGGCGAAGTAACGTTTGGTTAAGTCGAAAAGTTGCGTGCCCGGTTCAATCATTCCCTGCTCGACCAGCGAGCCAAAGGGAATGCGGGTTTCCTTGCGCTTGGGCGTGACCGATTGCAGGGCTTCAAAGACACCCGGCCGGATGGTCGCGATGCGGTTGCGCGCGGCATCCACATAGATCTGCTCGCGCTCGATGCCGATGAAATGGCGCCCGAGCTTGCGCGCGACAGCCCCCGTCGTGCCAGTGCCGAAGAATGGGTCAAGCACGATGTCGCCGGGCTTGGTGGTGGCATTGAGAATGCGGAACAGGAGGGCTTCGGGCTTTTGCGTGGGATGCACCTTGCCGTCGTCCTCGCCCTTGAGGCGCTCATTGCCGGTGCACAGCGGAAACAGCCAATCGGAGCGCATCTGCGTGTCGTCGTTGGCGAGCTTGAGCGCTTCATAATTGAAGGTGACGCGGCTTTTCTGGTTCTTGGCCGCCCAGATCAGCGTTTCATGGGCATTGGTGAACCTTGTACCCCGGAAATTGGGCATCGGATTGGCCTTGCGCCAGATCACGTCGTTGAGCATCCAGAAGTCGAGATCCTGGAGCGCCGCGCCAACGCGGAAAATGTTGTGGTAGGAGCCGATGACCCACAGGGCGCCATCGGGCTTGAGCACGCGGCGCGCCGCCGCCAGCCAGGCGCGGGTGAAACGGTCGTAATGGGCAAAGCTGTCGAACTTGTCCCAATCATCGTCCACCGCATCGACGCGGCTTTGATCGGGACGGGTCAGGCCCGATTCCAGCTGCAGATTATAGGGTGGATCGGCAAACACCAGGTCCACCGAGCCAGCGGGCAGGCTGTTCATGTGGTCGATACAATCGCCCACAAGAATGGTGTCGATGGGGAGACGCCTTGGCTCCTCCGCAAAGGCCGGTTCGGCCCGACGCGCGGTACGCAACATACACTTAACCCTAACGCAACACTAACGCTCCTGTTGTAGCGCCTCAGGGTTAAGGGAGCGTGTGCAATGGGTTAGCGTGGAGTTAAGAGGCGAGCAGGACCGGGACAGCCGCCAGCGCCAGCCGCTCGCGCGCTTCGGCAACAGGGGCAAAATCCGCGCGGTGATGGCGGCACGGACCATGGTCTTTTAAGGCGCGCATATGCTGGGGCGTGGAATAGCCCTTGTGGCTGGAAAAGCCGAAATGGGGTGCATCGCAATCCATGATCCGGCACATCCGGTCGCGCGTGACTTTCGCAACAATGGAAGCAGCAGCGATGGAAACGCTGCGCCCGTCGCCGCCCACCAGCGCCAGGCCTTCGCAGGGCAGCCCCATGGGCACATCGCGCCCATCCACAAGGACACGGTCCGGCGTAACGCAAAGGCCGTGTACGGCCTGGGTCATGGCCCAGAGCGTCGCGCCGCGAATATTGCGGGTGGCAATGATGGAGGGGGGCGCGATCACCACCGAAACCCGGGCGGTGCCCACGATCTGGGCGAACAGCGCCTCGCGCACCTCTTCGGTCAGCTTTTTGGAATCGTTGAGGCCAAGTGGAATGCAGGTGGGATCAAGGATCACCGCGGCAACGACCACGGGGCCCGCAAGAGGGCCGCGGCCAGCTTCATCGACGCCCGCGACCACGCGCGCCCCACGGGCCTGCGCGGCAAGCTCGTGGGAGTAATCGGGCTCAAGCTGGATGGGTGATTCGATCAGCATGCCGCAGCATTGCGGCGAGGGCCGGTGCCGTCAACCCGGCGCCAGGTCGCGCCGGGATCACAAATCAGAAGAGGCTCATCTGCCGGTCTTCGAGCTTGGGGGCGACGAAAAGGTCGCTGCGCAGGCCCGGAAGCTTGGCGTCGAGCCCATAGCGCTCGCGCGCTTTTTCAAAGCGCTGGGTCAGGAGGGTCGCATAAGGGCCTTCACCGGTCATGCGGGTGCCCCAGCGCGAGTCGTAATCCTTGCCATTGCGGGTATCGCGCACGAGCGAGAGCACATGGCGCACCCGGTCGGGGAAATGACGCAGCAGCCATTCCCGGAAGATGTCGCGCACTTCGCCGGGCAGGCGCAGCAGGATCATGGCGGCTCCCTTGGCACCTTGGGCGGCGGCGGCATCCAGAATGCGCTCGAGCTCCATGTCGTTGATCGCCGGGATCATCGGGGAGGCGAGTACGGAGACCGGCACGCCCGCTTCCGACAGAAGCCGAATGGCTTCGAGGCGCCGGGCCGGGGAGGAGGCACGCGGCTCCATCTTGCGGCTGAGCTTGTGGTCCATCGAGGTCATAGAGATCCCGACTTTGACCAGCCGGAGCTTGGCCAACTCGGTCAGGAGATCGAGGTCGCGGATCAGGAGGGCCGACTTGGTGGTGATGGTAACGGGGTGGCGGGTTTCCAGCATCACTTCGAGGATGCCGCGCGTCAGCTTATGCTTGCGCTCGGCCGGCTGGTAGGGGTCGGTATTGGTGCCCATTGCGACCGGCTTGACGCGATAATTCTTGGCGCCGAGTTCGGCGCGCAGCGCTTCCACCGCATTGGTTTTGACATAGATGTCGCGCTCGAACTCGATGCCGGCGGAATGGCCGAGGAATGCGTGGCTGGGACGGGCAAAGCAATAGGAGCAGCCATGCTCGCAGCCGCGATAAGCATTGATGGAGCGATCAAAGCCGATATCGGGGCTGTCATTGCTGGTGATGATGGTCTTGGCGCGCTCGATATGCTCGACCGTTTCGAACTGGGGCAGCGTTTCGACGCTGTTCCAGCCGTCATCAAAGCTTTCCCGTGCCTGGCGCTCGAAGCGGCCGCTGCGGTTGGATTGCGCGCCCCGGCCGCGATTGCGGCTGGGATCGACCAGTTCGCGCCGCGCCAGATCGGCGTCGCGGCTGCGGCTGAGCTTTTCCAGGGCTTCAAAGGACGGCGCTTGATAAAGGGCCATGAGGCGATCTCCTTGCGCTTGCCGGTCGAATCGCGACGGCACGCAGCGTGGGATTCACATAGCGCACGCACGAGAACAAAACAAGAACAAGGGTGAACAGCTGAGCTGCCTAGACTCATCAAATGGGCGTGGGGAACGGCGGATGCAAGACTGCCCTGCGTTCTGGCGGGTGGACGGGCGCGCTTGCACCCACTAAACCACCCGACCCGGCCAAGGGCGCTGAACCCCACTCGCTTCGGCGATGTCGAAATCGGGTTGGCCCGATCGTCACGGCTGTGTTCCAGCTGCCCGGGACCGAACAAATTCAATTCTGCGAAAGGCACACCATGTCCAGCGATGCTTCTGTTTTAGATGCTGTGCCCCCATCCGCCGCCGCAGCCGAGCCGGGCCTGGGCGCGCGCAATCGGCTGGTGATCAACCTGCTGCTGGTTTCGGCCTTTGTGGTGATCCTGAACGAAACCATCATGGGCGTGGCGCTGCCGCACCTGATGACCGATCTGGGGATCACCGCAAGCGCCGGCCAGTGGCTGACCACGGCGTTTCTGCTGACCATGGCGGTGGTGATTCCCATCACCGGCTTCTTGCTGCAGCGCTTTCATACGCGGCCGGTGTTTGTCGCCGCCATGAGCACGTTTTCGCTCGGCACCCTGATCTGCGCCACCGCTCCTGGCATTGAACTGCTGATTGCGGGTCGGGTGGTGCAGGCCATCGGCACGGCGATCATGATGCCGCTGCTGATGACGACGGTGATGAACCTCGTGCCGCCCGCAACGCGGGGCAAGACCATGGGCAATATCTCGACCGTGATCTCGGTGGCGCCAGCGATCGGCCCGACCATTTCGGGCCTGATCCTGTCGCAGTTGGATTGGCGCTGGATGTTTATCCTCGTTTTGCCGATTGCGCTGGGGAGCCTCGCGCTGGGATTTGCGCGCATCCGCAATGTTTCGACGCCCAAATCCGTGCCGATCGATGTGATTTCGGTCGGTATGTCGGTGGTGGGTTTTGGCAGCCTGGTTTATGGGCTGAGCGGGCTGGGGGAAGCTGCGAGCCATCCCGGTCCCGTGCCGGCCTGGGCGCCGCTGGTGCTTGGCGTCGTGGTGATCGGGCTCTTCGTGCTGCGCCAGCTTTCCCTACAGAAGCGCGACCGTGCCCTGCTTGATCTGCGCACCCTGCAAACGCCGACCTTCAGCATCTCGGTGGTGCTGATGGCGGTGATGATGATGGCGATGTTCGGTATGTTGATCCTGCTGCCGATCTATCTGCAGAACGTGCTGGGGCTCTCGACGCTGCAGACCGGCTTGATGCTGCTGCCGGGCGGCCTCGTTATGGGGCTCTGCGCGCCAGTGGTAGGTCGGCTCTATGACAAACATGGTCCCACCGTGCTGCTCGTGCCCGGCGCGACCATTGTGAGCCTCGTCTTGTGGAGCCTGACCATGGTTACGGAAAGCACGCCCTTTGGCTGGCTGCTGGCGGCCCATCTGGCCTTCAGCGTCGGTTTGTCGCTGATGTTTACGCCCCTGTTTTCGGCGAGCCTCGGTTCGCTCCAGCCCAAGCTGTATTCGCATGGCAGCGCCGTGATCGGCACGGTGCAGCAGGTGGCCGGGGCAGCGGGCACGGCGTTGTTTGTGGCGCTGATGACCCTGCAGTCGGCCAATCTGCTGGCCGGTGGTACCGAGCCATTGGCGGCAGCGGCGGGCGGCATCCGCTCGGCGTTCTTCGTGGGGGCGATTATCTCGCTGTTCGCGATCGTGGCCGCATTCTTTGTGCGCAAGCCCAAGGGCGGCACGCCGGGCATGGTGCACGGGCACTAAGGCATCTCAAGTTCGATAACACTTCAGAACGGCGGCCTTTGGGCCGCCGTTTTGCGTTTCAGCGCTCGGCGAGGCGTGGCATCACTTCCACGAAGTTGCAGGGTTTGTGCCGATAATCGAGCTGGTCGCGCAAAATGCCTTCCCAGGCATCCCGGCAGGCGCCGCGGGAGCCCGGCAGGCAGAACACAAAGGTTTCCCCGATCAGCCCAGCCGTGGCGCGCGACTGAATCGAGGACGTGCCGATCTTGGTGGCCGAGTATTGGTGGAACAGGACCGAAAAGCCGTCCATGCGCTTATTGAACAGCGGCTCGATGGCTTCGGGGGTGACATCGCGGCCGGAAAAGCCGGTGCCGCCCGTGGTCAGCACCACGTCCACTTGCGGGTCCGCAACCCAGGCCTGAACGGCCGCCCGGATCGCCTGCACATCGTCAGGCACCACGCTGCGGCCAGCGCAACGATGACCATCGGCTTCCAGCATGGAAACAAGCAGGGCGCCGGAGGTGTCGGTCTCGAGCGTGCGGGTGTCCGATACGGCGAGCACGGCGATGGACAGGGGCCGGAACTCGCGGTCGTCAAATCTTGCCGTGATAAACATCGCTTTGCTCCGCTGCAGCCTGCTGTTCGTCGAGTTCGGTTTCCTCGATATCGGCCCGAGGATCAAGCGCCACCGTTTCTGGCGTCACCTGCTCGTCCGAGGCCATGGGCTGGAACGGGGTGCGCGTGGCTGCATCGGGCGCGTTGCGGATGCGCATGCGCAGGATGGCCGCGACGGCCAGGATGGCGTGGAAGATACCCGTGACGACAAAAAGGCCAACCGGCTGGAATGCACCCATGATCATGGAAGCGACGGCGGGGCCGATGGCGAGGCCAACACCCAGGGTCAGCAGCATGCCGCCAGCGATCTTGGCGAACTCGCCTTCCTTGGCGAAGTCATTGGCATGGGCCACCGCCACCGCATAAAGCGGATTGGCGGCAAAGCCATAAGCGGCGAACAGCACATACATCGGCCAACCGGCGGCCGGGTTGAGCAGCACCAGGGTCAGGGCCACGAGGGCGGCAAAGGTGGACAGCCCGATCATCACCAGGCGCCGATCGATCCGGTCGGAAAGACGGCCAAAGGGAATTTGCGCGGAGGCTCCCAGAATGGCGGCAAGGGCAAAAAGAAAAGCGATGCCGCCCGCATCGAGCCCCTGGGCATAGCCGTAGACCGGCGCCAGGGTGCCAAAAGTGCCATTGGCCATGCCGCAGCAGAATGCGGCAATCCCAGCAATGGGGGAGGTGCGGTAAAGGAGGCGCAGGTCGAGCCGGGCCGAAGACAGGGGACGCGGCTGGGGCGTCGAGGTGAGGGCGGTCGGCAGCACTGCGCAAATAAAGCTGATCGCGCCCAGCACGAAGGGCACATAGCCGGCGGTGCCGGTCATGGACATGGCGAACTGGCCAAGCACCGACGAGCACATATTGACCGTGACATAGATCGAAAAGGTCGTGCCGCGGCTGCGGTTATCGGTCACCTCATTGAGCCAGCTTTCAACGATCATCGCGGCGCCGGCAAAGCAGAAGCCCGATAGCGCGCGCAAGACAATCCAGCTGATGTCGTTGACCATCAGCAGGTTAAGGAGGATCGTGACCGTGCCAATCGCGGCCATCACGGAAAACGCGCGGATATGACCGACATTGCGCACAATGAGCGGGACGACGAGCGAGCCCGAAACAAAGCCTACCGACCAGCCGGTACCGATCAGGCCGAGCGAGAGCAGGGAGAAGCCTTCTTCTGCGCCCCGAACCGAGAGCAAGAGACCCTGCAGGCCACCCCCGAACATCAGCAGGGCAGAGCCAAGGAAGAGGGCGTAAATCTTTACAACGGAGGCCATGACGCTTTCGGGGGAACGGAGTTGATTCGGCTGAGTGTGGTTGGATCACGCAACGGTGACATTAAGGGGGCAAAATCCCCCAGCCCAAGCTCCAATGTCAGCCGATGCCCAATTGGTCCATTTTGGCCTTGAGGCTAAGCAGGTCGCGCCAGGCCTGCTGCTTTGCCGCAGGGTTGCGCAGCAAATAGGCGGGGTGAAGCGTGGCGATGGCCTCGGTTTGATGGTTGCCGATGCTCACCGGGCTCCATTTGCCGCGCATCTTGATGATGCCCGTACTGGTGGAGAACACCGTCTGCATGGCCGGGCCGCCGACGGTGAGCACAAGACGGGGCGCCACCAGCTCCACCTGCCGTTGAAGGAAGGGCAGGCATAGGGCCAGCTCCTCGGGCGTGGGCACCCGGTTGCCGGGCGGACGCCATGGCACGGTATTGGCGATATAAACCTTGGTGCGATCGAGCCCGATGGCGCCGAGCATCTTGTCGAGCAACTGGCCGGCGCGACCCACAAAGGGGCGCCCCTGCCGGTCCTCTTCGGCGCCGGGGGCTTCCCCGATCACCATGATCTGAGCTTGGGGATTGCCATCGGCAAACACCAGCTGGGTGGCACGGAGCTTGAGCCCGCAGCCATCATAGGCGCGCAGGATCTCTTCGAGTTCAACCAGGTTCTGCGCCTTGGCCGCAAGGCTGCGCGCTTCGGCCGGATCGCCCCCGAGTGCAGGCATGGGTGCGCTCGGCGCGGCCGAGGCGGCGGGATTGGGGACGGCGGGGCTGGGGGCAACACGGGCAGGCGGGCGCTGGTTGAAGCGGTCCACCGGCTCTTCGCCAAGGGCCAGGTCCACACCGGCAGCCCGATACCATTCGAGCACCGAGACCATCTCGGCGTGATTTAGCGGTCGCATCTCGGCCATGTTCTCTGTTATGGCACACCGCGTTTGCCGCGGCCAGCCGCGCGTGGAAAGAGACGACGGAGATTTCATGGCAGAAGCGGGCGAGCGCGAAAGCCTTTCCACCGATGTCGTGATCGTTGGCGCTGGTCCTGCGGGGCTGGCAGCGGCTATTCGCCTCAAGCAACTCCATCCCGATCTGGGGGTCACCGTGGTGGAAAAATCCGCCGAGATCGGCGGCCACATCATTTCGGGCGCGGTGATGGACCCCAGGGGCCTCGATGCCCTCTTGCCCGATTGGCGCCAAATGGGCCCGCCGGTGGGCCCGGCGGTCACGCGCGACACCTACCATTTCCTCAGCGCCAACGGCGGGGTGAGCTTTCCCCATTGGCTGATGCCGCCGCAAACGCAGACGCCAGGAGGAGTGATCGTCAGCCTTGGGGATCTCGTGCGCTGGCTGGGCGAACAGGCGCAGGCGCTGGGCGTCGATATTTTCCCCATGACCGCAGCCGTCGATGTGCTGCGCAGCCCCGAAGGGCCGGTCCGGGGCATCATCACCGGCGATCTGGGGCGCGATCATGCGGGCAATCCCAAGCCGGGCTTTGCCGAAGGCATTGCCCTTGAAGCCAAATATACCCTGCTGGCGGAGGGGGCACGCGGCTCGCTCGCCAGGGCGGTGATCGGCGATTTTGCCCTCGCCAGCGAGCCACAGAAATATGGGCTCGGGATCAAGGAAGTCTGGGAAATTGCCGCCGACCGGCACGAGCCAGGGCGGGTGGACCACTTTCTGGGCTTTCCGCTCGACAACAGCACTTCGGGTGGCGGCTTTGCCTATCATGCGGCGGACCGCAAGCTTTACCTCGGGCTGGTGGTGCATCTTGATTACGCCAACCCGACGCTTTCGCCCTTTGACGAGTTCGGGCGGTTCAAGACCCATCCCAAGATCGCGGCGCTGCTCGAAGGGGCGACGCGCCTCAGTTATGGGGCGCGGGCGCTGGCGACGGGCGGCTGGCAATCGGTGCCGACGCTGGCCTTTCCTGGTGGAGGGCTGATTGGTTGCGCGGCAGGGTTCATGAACGCGCCGCGCCTCAAGGCCATCCACAATGCGATTCTGTCGGGGATGGGGGCGGCCGAAGCGGTGGGCGCCGCCATTGCAGCGGGGCGCCAGCACGACGCAATCGAGGATTTTGCCGGCCGCATCATGGCCACCGGGATCGAGGACGAGTTGCGCGCTGTGCGCAATGTCAAACCCCTGTGGTCGCGCCTTGGCACGGCTATGGGCGTTGCCGCGGCGGGCGCTGAAATGTGGAGCAGCGCAATCCTGGGCCGGTCCGTGCTGGGCACGCTGCGCCACAAGGGGGCGGACTTCGCTGCCACTCGCACCCTGAGCGAAGTGACGCCCAAGACCTATCCGCGCCCGGACGGGCAAAAGGTGTTTGATCGCGCCGCTTCGGTTTTTCTGGCCAATCTCGCCCATGACGAGGACCAGCCCAATCATTTGCGATTGACCGATCCGACCGTGCCGATCCGCGAAAACCTGCCGCGCTATGGTGAGCCGGCCCCGCTTTATTGCCCGGCGGGGGTTTATGAGCTGGATCGCTCAGGAGCCGAACCGGTGTTTCGCATCCATCCGGCCAATTGCGTGCACTGCAAGACCTGCGACATCAAGGATCCCGCGCAAAACATCACCTGGGTTCCGCCCGAAGGTGGCAGTGGTCCCAACTACAGCGGAATGTGACTGACCCGCCGACCGGCCGCACTTGCGGCGCGGTCCCAAAACCGCCAATCTTGCCGCCCAGAACTGGGCCGGTTCGGCCAAGGGAGATCCAAGCCTCGTGTCAATGCTATCCAATCGTCTGGCGCGACCCGCCTTTGTTGCCCTGATGCTGACCGGCCTCGTGGTTCCCCTGGCGGCCCAAACGGCCCCCACGTCCACGCTCGACATGCTGTCGCTGTTCCGCCCCAGCGTGACCGGCTCCTATCTGGCCGGGCAAGGGGCGCTCAAGGATCTGCGTACCGAGGAAGCCGCTCGCTATTTCAGCGATGCAGCCAAGGCCGACTGGGACAACCCGGTCATGGTGGAACGCGCCTTTATTGGCCTTGCGGCCGATGGGCAGATCGGGGAAGCGGCCTCCACGGCCCGGCACCTGCTCGAGCTCGACCCTGGCAACCAGCTTGCCGAACTGGTGCTGGCGACCGAAGCGCTCAAGGAGCGCCGCTACGGGGCTGCCGACCGCATGCTGGCCTCGGTGGGCCAGGATAGCTTTGTTGGCATCACGGCGGGTATCTTGCGGGCCTGGGCGATGATTGGCGACAATCGCGTCAAGGAAGCCGACAAGCTGCTCGATGGCTTGGGGCAGGGTGGGCTTGAGGATTTCCTCGTGTTTCATCGCGCTCTCATGGCGGAAGCGGCCGGGGACAACCAGCGCGCCATTCGCTATGCCGGCCAGGCCTTCGATGCCGAGCCCGGCGTAGCTCGGATCGTCGAGGTTTATGCTCGCGTGCTCGCCAATGCCGGCGAGTTCGACCAGGCCAAGGCCGCCATCGCCAAGTTCCAGGATGCGGGGCTGAGCCATCCCGTTGTCACCATCGTCAAGGAAGCGGTCGATGCCGGGCAGCGCCCGGGGATCTTTGCGGCCAATGTGCAGGTCGGTGCGGCCGAAATGTTCCACGGCATCGGCGTGGCGCTGGCGCGCGACAGCAGCATGGACGTCTCGGTCATGTTCCTGCGCCTCGCGCTGTATCTCGATCCGTCGGCTGATGTGGTGGCGCTGGCCCTCGGCCAGGTGCTTGATGCGGCCGACCAGCATGACGCGGCCAACCGCATCTATGAAAGCGTTCCGGCCAATTCGGCGATGAAGCCAACCGCGGTGGTTCGGGTCGCCCAGAACCTCGACAATATGGGTGATCGTCCCGAGGCGCTGCGCCGGCTGGGCAATATCGTGGCGACCCAGCCCGATGACCTCGATGCGGTGTCGGTTTATGGAGACATCCTGCGCACCGACGAGCAATATGCCAAATCCATCGAGGCCTATTCCACGGCGCTGGACCTCACCGGCGGCGAGAATGCATCGGATTGGCGCTTCTATTATGTGCGCGGCATCTCCTATGAGCGCAACAAGCAGTGGCCCGAAGCCGAGCGCGATTTCCTCAAGGCGCTTGAACTGCGCCCCGACCAGCCGCAGGTGCTCAATTATCTGGGCTATAGCTGGATCGACAAGGACATGCACCTCGTAGAGGCACTGGCCATGATCGAAAAGGCCGTCGCTGCCATGCCCCAGGATGGCTATATCGTCGATTCGCTGGGCTGGGCCTTCTACAAGCTTGGCCGCATGGAAGAAGCGGTAAAGACCCTCGAACAGGCCGTGCAGTTGCAGCCCAACGACCCCGAGATCAACGACCATCTGGGCGACGCTTATTGGCGCGCCGGGCGGCGGCTCGAGGCCAAGTTCCAGTGGAATGTGGCGGCCTCGGTGGACGATATCGGTGTCGTCAAGGAGCGTGTGCAGCCCAAGCTGGCCAATGGTCTGGCCGAACAAACGGCCGCCCAGTAGTTCGGGGCATGGGGCAGTATTGGACGCAGTCGGCGCCAGCCAAGGTCAATCTGGCGCTGCATGTCACCCGTCGGCGTGACGACGGCTACCACGACCTGCAAAGCCTGGTGGTGTTCGCCGACTTGGCCGACGAACTGGAAGCGGCGCCAGCGGCCAGCGACAGTCTTGCGATCATTGGCCCTTTTGCGCGTGGCCTGAGCGGGGGCGATACCAATCTGGTGTCGCGTGCCGTGGCCGCCTTTCGCGCCCGCTGGCCTGAGGCCGTGCCGCGGGGCCTCGCCATGCGGCTGCGCAAGAACTTGCCGGTGGCCGCGGGCATTGGCGGGGGCTCCGCCGATGCGGCGGCGGCGCTGCGCCTGCTCGCCGATCTGTCGGCCACGCCGATCCCTGTCCCGGAACTGGCTGAGCTGGGGGCAAGGTTGGGTGCGGATGTCCCCGCCTGCCTCGTATCCGCCCCTTTGGTGGCGCGCGGGGTAGGGGAGATCCTTTCGCCGCTGCCAGCCTTCCCCGAATGCTATCTGGTGCTGGTCAATCCGCTGGTGCCGGTCTCGACGCCCGAAGTGTTCCGGCGCCTGCTCAAAAAGGACAATCCGGCAATGCCAGCCTTGCCCGAGCCGATGACCCGGCCCGCGCAACTGGGCATCTGGCTGGCCGAAACCCGCAATGACCTGCAGGCGCCGGCAGTGGAACTGGTGCCCGAGATCGGCCGCATCATTGCTCGGCTTGCAGCGGCGCCAGGCTGCATGCTGGCACGCATGTCGGGATCAGGGGCGACGGTGTTCGGGCTGTTCGGCTCGGGTGCGCAGGCGCATCAGGCGGCCCATGAAATGCGTCGGACGACGCCAGACCATTGGATTGCCGCGGCGCCGGTCCTCGGGCCCTAGAACAGGCGCATCACGCTGAATTCGACCACGTCGGCCAAGAGCGCGTTCATCGCCCCAGCGGGAGCGGCGTTGAGCGCGTCGCGGGCGGCACCCGCATGGGCATGGGCCTGCCTTATGGTGCGCCCAAGGGTATCGTGCCGCTCCATAATGGCAACAACGCTGCGCACCTGATCGTCGCTCGCCTGGGCATCGCCCAGCGCGCCGGTGATCACTGCGCGCTCGGCCTCGCTGGCATCGGCCAGCGCCAGAATAACGGGCAGCGTCATCTTGCCCTCGCGCAGGTCATCGCCGCTGTTCTTGCCCAGCGTGTCGCTTTCTCCCCGGTAATCGAGCACGTCGTCCACCAGCTGGAAGGCGGTTCCGAGCTCAAGCCCGTAGCGGGCCAAAGCCTTGCGGCCCGGCGCATCGGCGCCGCCCGACATCGCGCCCACTTCGCACGCGGCCTGGAACAGCACCGCAGTTTTGGCGCGGATCACTTCGGCATAGTCTTGGGGCGTGGTGGAAAGATCGCCAGTCTTGGCCAACTGGAACACTTCGCCCTCGGCCATGGCGGCCGACGCGGCGGAAAGCACGCCCAATGCTGCAATGTCGCCAGTTTCCACCATCATCATGAAGGCTTGGCCGAGGAGGAAATCGCCAACGAGGATCGAGGCCTTGTTGCCCCACACCATGCGGGCAGCGGGCTTGCCGCGGCGCATATCGCTTTCATCGACCACATCGTCATGCAGCAGCGTGGCGTTGTGCATGAACTCGACGGCGGCGGCGAAATTGATGGCCGAGCCGGTGCCCTTGCCAAAGAGGGACGCCGCAGCCACGGTCAGCATCGGGCGCAGGCGCTTGCCACCGCTTTCGATGAGGTAGCGGGCCAGCTCGGGCACCATCTCGACATGCGAATCTGCCCGCGCCAGGATCAGCGCATTGACCTTGGCCATGTCAGCGGCAGTAGCATCGATCAGCCGATCAACAGCATTGGCACTGAATGCCGGTTTGGATTGCGTAACAACAGACACGCGGTACGGTCCTCGTTTGCCCCTACTGGCAAATCTGGTTGAGCCTGATGCGCTTGCCACTTAAGCTCGCGTAAAAACCGGCCAATTGGGTGCGATGTCCCTAGACCAGACCAGCGACTTTGTCCAACAGCAAACCACGACGTCAGACGCCTTTCTGGGCGGCCGCATCACTGTGCGCCAACCGGCGCGGGGCTTCCGGGCGGGGCTCGACAGCGTGCTTTTGGGGGCTTCGGTACCCCCTAGCGCGCAAACACTGCTGGATCTGGGCAGTGGCGTGGGGACCGCGGCCCTCGTGGCCCTCGCGCATGCTCCGGCCTTGCGCGCCACGCTTGCCGAGCGCGATGAGGCCATGCTGGCGCTCGCACAGGATAATGCGGCGGTGAACGGCTTTGCGGAGCGGGTGAGCTACGCGCATGCCGATGTGGCCGGGCCGGGCAGTGCGCGTCAGGGGGCGGGAATCGAGGAGAATGCTTACGAGACGGTTATCGCCAATCCGCCGTTTTTCGATGCTGCCGGGGGCACGCTGGCCCGCGTACAGGGTCGGGCGGGAGCCCGGCACATGCAAAATGAACAACTCGAACTCTGGGTCAAATCAGCCGCGGGCGCTGCGGCGGGCGGGGGCGAGGCCATTTTCATCTATCCCGCGCAGGGGCTGCAAGCCTTGCTGGCCGCGTTTGGCCGACGGTTCGGGGCGCTGACCATCCTGCCGCTCTGCGCGCGGCCCGATGGTCCTGCCACCCGAGTGCTGCTGCGCGGCATCAAGGGATCGCGGACGCCGTTGACGCTGCTTGGCGCGCGGGCGCTCCATGAGGCACATGGCCGGGCGTTCCGGCCCGAGTTTGAAGCAATCTTCCGCGGCGAGGCGCGGCTTGTCTGGTAATCCCCCTAGATGCACCCTAAATGGGGCGGCGAGCGTGAAAGGAACCTGATGGCTGTTCAAACCCCCGCCTGGATGGGCCGGATCTGGCGTCGCCTGGGCGGCAACAAGACGGTTATCCCCGTGGTTCGGCTTCACGGCGTGATCGCCGCTGAACAGCGCCAAGGGCGGCTGAGCATTGCTTCGGTGGAGCCCTTGCTGCAGCGCGCCTTCGCCATCAAGTCAGCGCCAGCCATCGCCATTGTGGTCAATTCTCCCGGCGGCTCGCCCGTGCAGTCGCGCCTGATCTCCAAGCGCATTCGCGACCTGGCCGACGAGCATGGCAAGCCGGTTCTCGTCTTCGTGGAGGATGCGGCGGCGTCCGGGGGCTATTTCATTGCCGTGGCGGGTGACGAGATCATCGTTGATCCCTCTTCGATCGTGGGCTCTATCGGCGTGATCATGGCCGGCTTCGGGTTTGTGGGCGCACTGGAGAAGCTCGGCATCGAGCGGCGGGTGCACACGGCAGGCCGCAACAAATCCACGCTGGACCCCTTCTTGCCGGAAAATCCGGGCGATGTTGAGCGCATCAAGGCGGTGGAGCTCGATATCCATTCGGTCTTTATCGAGCATGTGAAAGCGCGGCGGGGCGACCGGCTGCGCGCCCCCGACGAGGTGCTGTTCACCGGTGAATGGTGGCCCGGGCTTCGCGGCGTTGAACTAGGGCTGGTGGATGCGATTGGCGACCTGCATGCAACGCTGCGCACCCGGTACGGCGCCGATGTCGTGCTCAAGTTCATTGCGCCCAAGCGGTCCTGGTTTGGCGTGCCACGCCTCAGCTTTGCCGCTGAACTGCCCGCCGCCATGACCGCTACGCTGGAGGACCGCGCCTTGTGGTCCCGGCTGGGACTATAGCCAATGACCGCAGTTCTGCTTCGCCTCGCCATCTATCTCGTCATCGCCGCGGCCATCTATCTGGGTGTTCGCAAGATCTGGCGCGACTGGCAGGGCCAGTTCAAGAGCCAGGATGAGGAAACCCGGCGCCTGCGCCGCGAGCGCGACCAGGCCGAGCGCGCCAAGCCGGGTGTGATCGATCTCAAGCGCGACGCGGACGGCACCTACCGGCCGGGCGGACCCGGCGACGAGAACAATCGCCGTTGACCGCTCCCGGCAGCCTCAATAGAGGATGGACCCGCACAAAGGGACCACGCCCATGACTGACCGCCCCGCCCATATGGACCCCAAGAACTCGTTCCAGGGCATGATCCTGACGCTCCAAAATTTCTGGGCCGAGCAGGGCTGCGTGATTTTGCAGCCCTATGACATGCAGATGGGCGCCGGCACCTTCCATACCGCGACCACCTTGCGCGCGCTGGGCCCCAAGCCTTGGAACGCCGCTTATGTGCAGCCTTCGCGCCGGCCCAAGGACGGGCGCTATGGCGAAAATCCCAACCGCCTGCAGCATTATTATCAGTTCCAGGTTATCCTGAAGCCGTCGCCACCCGACATTCAGGAGCTTTATCTCAAGTCGCTGGCGGCGATCGGTCTTGATAGCGCCCTGCACGACATCCGCTTTGTCGAGGATGACTGGGAAAGCCCGACGTTGGGCGCCTGGGGCCTGGGCTGGGAATGCTGGTGCGATGGCATGGAAGTCAGCCAGTTCACCTATTTCCAGCAGGTGGCGGGCTTTGAGTGCTCGCCGGTGCCGGGTGAAATCACCTATGGGCTCGAGCGCCTCGCCATGTATGTGCAGGGGGTCGAGAACGTTTACGACCTCAACTTCAATGGTGGCGGCGGCAACTCCAAGGTCACCTATGGCGATGTGTTCCTGCAGAACGAGCAGGAGCAGTCCAAGTACAATTTCGAGGCGGCCGATACCGAGATCCTGTTCCGCCATTTCGCTGATGCGGAAAAGGAATGCCGGGCCATTCTGGAAGCAGGCCGCGAGGGCGACCGCCACACCATGGCCGTGCCGGCCTATGAGCAGGTGATCAAGGCTTCGCACAACTTCAACCTGCTCGACGCTCGTGGCGTCATCTCGGTGACCGAGCGGCAAAGCTATATTCTACGCATTCGCGAACTGGCCAAGGCCTGTGGCGAAGCCTGGCTGCACACCGCGGGCGGTGGCGCCTGAGGCGCCAGACCCCGCACGCCGCTGCAATGGACAAGGCTTCCTCCCCTTGCTAGGCACACCCCACACGCTCGAACGCCCGGTTTAAACCATGCCCGATCTGCTGCTCGAACTGTTTTCCGAGGAAATCCCTGCCCGTCTTCAGCGCCGCGCTGCCGAAGACTTGCGCAAGGCGGTGACCACAGCATTGGTGGATGCGGGTCTCGTTTACGAGGGCGCCAAGGCGTTCGTGACGCCGCGCCGGTTGGCGCTGACGGTTTCGGGCATTCCGCCGCGCTCGCCCGACACGCATGAAGACAAGAAGGGCCCAAAGGTTGGCGCGCCCCAGCCGGCAATCGATGGCTTTTTGCGCTCGGCCGGGTTGAGCGCGATCGAGCAGGCCAAGATCGAAAGCGATCCAAAGAAGGGCGAGTTCTACGTGGCCCATATCCACAAGCCCGGCGCCGAGGCCGCAACGATTCTGTTGGGCCTGCTGCCGCGCGTGATCGCCGATTTTCCCTGGGCCAAGTCGATGCGCTGGGGCTCGGGCAGCACCAGCTGGGTGCGCCCGCTGCGCGCCATCACCGCGACCTTTGGTACCGAAAATGACGAGCCAATCATCATCCCCTTCGAGGCTGCAGGGGTCGGCTCGGGTCAGACCACTTATGGCCACCGGTTCCTTGCACCTGGCGCCATCCGGGTCCGGCGCTTTGAAGACTATCTGATGGGGCTGGAGCGCGCCAAGGTTGTGCTCGACCTTGACCGGCGCAAGGACATCATCCGCAGCGATGCCGAACACCTCGCCTTTGCGCGCGGCCTGTCCGTGATTGGCGACGAAGGCCTGCTCGAGGAAGTGGCAGGGCTGGTGGAATGGCCTGTGGTGATGATGGGCGCGTTTGACCCGGCCTTTCTGGAACTGCCCGAAGAGGTGATCATCGCCACCATTCGCGCCAACCAGAAATGCTTCTGCCTGCGCGACGGGGCAGGGCGCCTGGCCCCCTATTTCATCATCACCGCCAATACGGTGGCGATCGACGGCGGCGCCGCGATCATCGCCGGCAATGAGCGCGTTATTCGCGCTCGCCTGTCCGACGCCAAGTTCTTCTACGAAGGGGATCTGGCAACTCCGCTCGAGCACGGTCTGCCCAAGCTCGAAGACACCGTGTTCCACGCCAAGCTCGGAACCCAGTTTGCCCGCGTCGAGCGCCTGGTGAAAATGGCAGGCGAGATCGCGCCGCAGGTGGGGGCCGATCCCGAACGCGCCAAGCGCGCCGCCATGCTGGCCAAGGCTGACCTCACCACCGGCATGGTCGGTGAGTTTCCTGAACTGCAGGGATTGATGGGGCGCTATTACGCCCTGGCGCAGGGCGAGCCTGCTGACATCGCCAATGCCATCGAGCAGCACTACAAGCCGCTTGGTCCTACCGACGAGGTCCCCAACGATCCAGTCGCGATCGCCGTAGCGCTGGCCGACAAACTCGATCTGCTGACCGAGTTCTGGCGCATCAACGAAAAGCCGACCGGCTCGCGTGATCCTTTTGCGCTGCGCCGTGCCGCCTTGGGCGTGATCCGGATCATCACCGAGAACGGCTTGCGCTTCCCCTTGCTGGTGGAGCCCGACCTGCTGGCCTTCTTCCATGACCGGCTCAAGGTGTCGCTGCGCGATGCGGGCGCCCGTCACGATTTGATCGATGCGGTGCTCTCTCCCGAAAGCAATGACATGCTGCAGATCACCCAGCGTGCCGAAGCGCTGTCGTCGCTACTGTCCTCGCCCGACGGCACCAATCTGCTGGCCGGCTATCGCCGCGCCGCCAATATCCTTGCCGCCGAGGAAAAGAAGTTCTCGTTGACCTATGATGGCGAGGTCAAGCCCGAGCTGTTGCAGTTGCCCGAGGAAACCGCGCTGGCCGCGGCCGTCACGACGGTGCAGCCGGCAGTGGCCGCCCGGGTGGCGGAGGATGATTTTACCGGCGCAATGGGCGATCTTGCCGCCTTGCGCGCACCCGTGGACGCGTTCTTTGAAGCGGTTCTGGTCAACGATCCCGATCCCGCCACGCGCATCAATCGGCTCAACCTTCTGGGGCGCCTGCGCCAGACCATGCATCTGGTGGCCGATTTCTCCAAGATTTCGGGCTAGCTGTGGATGGAACCCCGGGGGTAGCCCCGCTCGTTTCCCCTGCCACATCTAAGCTGCGGCAGGAATGAAGATATGAGCGTTGGACTATTGGCGTTGCTCGACGACGTCGCGGGCCTGGTAAAAGTTGCCGCGGCGTCGCTCGATGACGTCGCGGGGCAAGCGGCCAAGGCGGGCGCCAAAGCCGCCGGGGCGGTGATCGACGATGCCGCTGTCACACCTAACTATGTGCACGGCTTTACCGCCGATCGCGAAGTTCCCATTATCGGCAAGATCGCGCTGGGTTCGGTCAAGAACAAGCTGATCTTCCTGTTGCCCGCGGCATTGCTGCTCTCGTTTTTCGCACCCTGGGTGATCACGCCCTTGCTGATGATCGGTGGGGCGTATCTCTGCTACGAGGGAGCCGAGAAGGTTTTCCATGCGCTTCTGCCCCATCAGGCCGAGGCGCATGAGGCCGCACTGGTGCCGGCGGCGATCACCGCCCAGACCCTTGAGGACCAGAAGGTCGCTGGCGCGATCAAAACCGATTTCATTCTTTCCGCCGAGATCATGACCATCGCGCTGGCCAATATTCCGGTCGAGAACGTCATCACTCAAGCGATGGTGCTGGCCTTGGTCGGCATCGGTATAACGGTCTTGGTATACGGTGCGGTTGCGCTGATCGTCAAAGCCGATGATTTCGGGTTGCTGCTGGCCAAAAAGGGCCGCACGGGTGCCGGACGCGCTTTCGGCCGCGGGCTGGTGACCGGCATGCCAGGCTTCATGCGCGTGCTGAGCCTTGTGGGTACTGCGGCCATGACCTGGGTCGGCGGCAGCATTGTCGCGCATGGCCTGTACGAGTTCGGTTGGGACCTGCCTGAACACATCATTGAAGGGGCCGCTCACTGGGCCGAGCACACCTTCAGCTCGTTTGCGAGCCTTGCGGGATGGCTCGCTACCGCCTTTGTGGACTTTTTCTTCGGCCTGCTGCTGGGCACGCTGCTGATTCCGGTGGCGGGCTATGTGGTCTCCCCGCTCTGGGGTGTGATCAAGCGGGTGTTGCCCAAAAGGGCCGCTAAACCGGTGGCGTAAACGCAGCCCGCTTGTTCTTGTAGGGTGCCATGCCTTCATTGGCGAGCTGGTCGGCGCGCTCGTTAAGATCGTGTCCGGCGTGGCCCTTGACCCAATGCCAGGAGATGGTGTGGCGCTTGGTGGCTTCATCCAGTGCCTGCCAAAGCTCGAGGTTCTTCACCGGCTTCTTGTCGGCGGTCTTCCAGCCGTTGCGCTTCCAGCCCTTCATCCAGCTTTGCACGCCGTTCTTTACGTACTGGCTGTCGGTATGCAGTTCGACCGTGCAGGGGCGGGTAAGCGCGTTAAGCGCCTCGATGGCGGCGGTCAGCTCCATCTTGTTGTTGGTGGTCAGGGCTTCCCCGCCGCACAATTCCTTGCGCTTGTCGCCATATTGGAGAATGGCGCCCCAGCCGCCCGGACCGGGATTGCCCGAGCAGGCCCCGTCCGTATGGATCACAACGGCTTCACTCATGGGGCGACGGTGACCTCGACGGGGCGCAGCTGCCGCGGCACGTTGAAGGCAATGTTCTCGACCGCCGTGACCTTCGCCTCGACCTTGATGTCGTAACGCTGCGCAAAGGCTTCGATGACTTCATCAACGAGCTTTTCAGGCGCCGAGGCGCCAGCCGAAACACCCAGGGTGCGAATGCCTTCGAGGCGGCTCCAGTCGATTTCGCTGGCGCGGTCCACCAGCATGGCGACGCGACACCCGGCCCGTTCGGCCACCTCGACGAGGCGAAGCGAGTTGGAGGAGTTGGGCGAGCCAACCACGACCATGGCGTCGACCAGCGGCGCTACCGCCTTAACGGCCTGCTGCCGGTTGGTGGTCGCGTAGCAGATGTCTTCCTTGTGCGGGCCATGGATTAGTGGGAAGCGCGACTGCAGAGCCGCCACGATCTCGCTGGTGTCATCCACGGAAAGCGTAGTTTGCGTCACATAAGCGAGGGCTGCCGGATCGCGGGGTGTAATGGCCATGGCGCCGGCCACATCTTCCACGAGCGTAATGGCGCCGGGGGGTAACTGCCCCATCGTGCCCACGACCTCAGGATGGCCATGGTGCCCGATCAGCACGATTTCGTGGCCTTCCTCGAAATGGCGCTGTGCTTCCACATGCACCTTGGACACCAGCGGGCAAGTCGCATCCAGAAACATCATGTTGCGGCTGCGCGCATCGGCCGGAACACTCTTGGGCACACCATGGGCCGAGAACACCACCGGCGCATCGCCCGGCGGAATCTCGCTCAATTCTTCCACGAAAACCGCGCCTTTTTCGCGCAGCCCATCCACCACATATTTGTTGTGGACGATGGCGTGGCGCACATAAACCGGCGCGCCATATTTCTGCAGGGCGAGTTCGACGATCTGAATGGCTCGGTCGACCCCCGCGCAAAATCCGCGAGGGGCGCACAGCAGGATGTCTAGTTGTGGCCGCTTTTCCATCCCAGATCAGATGCTTTCGCGAGCGGGCCAAGTCAAGCCTTGTTGCAGGCAGGCTAGCTCATAGGCATTATGCGCCGCGCGGCATGGCAGGGATAGCAAGGTGAGTTTGGCCCAGGAAATTTTTGCGATTGCCCCTGCGGTGGGCAAGGCGAACCTATCGGCCTCGCAGCTCAAATTGCTTTCGGGCAAGGCCCGCTGGATTTTCCGCGTCAGCGATGCCGGTTTTCCCACCATTCCCACGATCTGCATCACCCGGGCGGCATGGGAAGCTCTGCAGGCCGAGCGCACGCGCCGGGACGCCAAACTGCGCACCCACTGGATCGCGTGCCTGTTCAAGCTGGTCGGCGATGATGGGCAAACGCCCTATCTGGCGGTGCGCACTTCAGCGGCGTCCCATAATGCGGGCCTGCTGCCCGCCAAGACCGGCATCGCGCCCCCCCTGAGCGCGGCCGATGCCGTTGATCCTAACCGGCCCCTCGGACGTGCGATCAAAAATGCCTTTGACAGCTATGGCTTTGCGCGCCCGGGTTGGGGTGAAGCGCGCCCGGATGACGAACGCGCGCGCCAGATCGTTCTGGTGCAAAGCTCGGCAGGCGGGGCAATCGTGTCCTTTCTCACCCGCAACGCGGCAACCGGGGCGCTCGGGCCAGCTCCCACCGACGGCAATATGCTGCCAGCGTTGCCGGACAGCATAACCGCCCTTGTGGCGCTGCTCGATGCCAAGGCGGGGCGGCATATGTGCTGTTCGGTCGCGGTGAGCGGGAACGAGGCACAATTCTTGTCCGCACGGCCAGTCCAGGCCAGCCCCGCGGCCGAGCTTGAAGCGGCGGTGGACCGGGTGAGCCGCGGCGTCTGGTCACCGCAGAACGCCGTGTCACGCGTGGAGCCTGCCCGCCTGGCGCAGTTGCTGCATCCGCGCCTCAAGGCATCTGCTGCCGCCATTCCCATTGCCACCGGCCTCGGCGTGTCACCGGGAGCGGCCAGCGGTCCCATCGTCTTTAACGCCGAAGACGCAGCGCGCCTGCGCGCTCGGGGCAAGCATTGCATTCTTGTGGTCAACGAAACCGGCCCCGCAGATATCGAAGGCCTGAAGGCCGCGACCGGCATTCTCACCGCTCGTGGCGGCATGTCGAGCCATGCCGGCGTGATCGCCCGCATCACCGGCAAGCCCTGTGTGGCGGGCGTGCGGACCATGTCGGTAAACGCGACAGAAATGGTGTGCCGCATCGGCGAGCGCGATTATCGCACTGGCGACCGGGTGACCATCGATGGCACCGATGGGCAGGTCTATGCCGGGATGTTGCCGCTGAGCCAGCCCCATATCGGGGGCGCGATCGGCACGCTGCTGGGTTGGTCCGATCGCAGCCGCACCATTGCGGTGCGTACCAATGTGGAAACGGTGGAATCCGCCCGCACGGCGCTCAGCTTCGGTGCCGAGGGTATTGGGCTGGCGCGTTCCGAGCACATGTTCTTTTCGCCCGAACGCATGCTGGCGCTGCGCCGCGTGATCCTGTCCGAGGACGGCGACGATCGCAATCGGGCGGTGAACGGGCTGATCGGTTACCAGACCGGGGACTACGAGGCGCTGTTTTCCACCATGCGCGGGCTGCCGGTGACGGTGCGCCTGTTTGATCCGCCGCTGCACGAATTCCTGCCGCGGACGGAGGAAGAAATCGAGGACACGGCGGCTTCGCTTGGCCTGGCTGTCAGGGCGTTGCGGCTGCAGCTGGATCGTATCGCCGAGATCAACCCGATGCTGGGCCATCGCGGCGTACGCCTCGCCATCACTTATCCCGAACTGCTGCAGATGCAGACTCAGGCGCTGATGGCCGGCGCGCGTCAGGCTAGCGAAAGACAGGACGAGCCGGTGGTGATCGAGGTCATGGTGCCCTTTGTCTCAACCGCGACGGAAGTGGCCTTTGTGCGGGACCGGGTGAATGCCATTGCGGCCAATTCCGGGCTCTTGCGCTCCGACCGGGTGCGGTTTTCCTTTGGCACCATGATCGAGCTGCCCCGGGCTTGCCTGCGGGCCGGCGATATCGCCCATCTCGTGGACTTCATATCCTTTGGCACCAATGATCTGACGCAAACGACCTTTGGCATTTCACGCGACGACGCGCCCACTTTCCTGACCGTCTACCAGCGCAAAGGCATTTATGAGCGTGATCCCTTTGTCACCATCGACGAAAAGGGGGTGGGCGAGATGATTTCCATCGCCATTTCCCGCGGGCGCGCTGCCAATCCCTCCCTCAAGATCGGCATCTGCGGCGAACATGCGGGCGATCCAGCATCCTTGCGGTACTTTGCGGGGCTCGGGATCGATTATGTCTCCTGCTCGCCCTATCGGGTGCCGGTGGCGCGACTGACCTTGGCACAGGCAGCGTCTTAAAATTCGGGCTCGCAGTGCCTATGTTGTGAGCGCAGGGCCACCGATGGCGGAAGGGACATATTGCTCGTGAACAAACTGCCAATGCTGGCGCTCATCCCGCTACTTTTTGTTTCAGCGCCAGCGTTCGGGCAGTCAGATGGCGCGCAATGCGCCAGCATCCAAAATGGGGTTGAGCGTCTGGCCTGCTATGATGCCTTGTTCAGACCCGGTACTGCCCCCGCTGCAGCGCTGGAAGCCGTGCTGGAATCTACCCAGCTGATCCCGGCTCGCCCCAGTGGCCGCGGTCCTGCAACCCTGACTGTGCGCTGTGAGGCGGGGCAGTTGAGCATCTGGTTTGGCTTTGCGGGCAATACGCTATCGGCCTTGGGCAATGATGCCGGTCTGACCCTTCAATATGATCTGCAAACCGACCGCAGTCGTACCTTGCCGGTGGACCCGACCAATACCGCCATCATCATCGGGGATCAGGCGGAAGCCGCCGCCTTTGTCGACAGCCTCGCGGGCGCGACCAATATCACGGCGCGGGTCACGCCGGTGAACTCGCGTTCTCTTTCGGTCCGGTTTCGGGTGGATAGCTTCGTAGACGAGGCGCAGGCTGTGAGGGATGGTTGCAGCTAAGTACTGCGACAAATCAGCCCGAAGGCCTCTTGCCCGGTTCTCGCCATTCTTCATCCACGTCACTGCCTGATTGGGCGTTTACTCCACGCTAACCCTAATAAGACATCATTTCACTGTCGGCCTCTTAGCGTCACTTTTGCCGATCAGTAGTTATGTTGCGTTTTGTTGAGTAGCTGAGATGGCCCTATCAAATCGGTCCGTCGTGCCCGTGCACGCGACCAAGTCGGCTCGTCGCCACCGTCCCCATGCCAAGCTTATGGCGTTCGGACTCGTGGGCGTACTGAGTTATGCGGGGCTCACCAGCGTCGCCTTCAGTCCCGCAGATGCGAGCGGCGAGTTAGCGGCACCGCCTGTTGTCGTCCAGGGCAGTCTTGGCGGTACAACAACGGTGCAGACGCCACAATCGTTCGATCACCTGTTCGAGAGCGCTAGCTTTACCGGTCCCAACCGGGCGGAAAAGACCGATCGGCTTCGTCCGAAGCAGGATGCACTGGCAATTTCTCGGAGCTTCGAGGAAGTGCGCACCCGCCTTGCGGCGCTGCGCGTCGCCCCCGGCCAGCCCGAAGCCTTGGGCCAAAGCCAAATCGCCGATGCAGCCATCGAAGCGCCGGCCGAGACCGATCCGGGTCCGCGCATGTCGGTGGCTTCCATCAATCCCGAAATCGGCTCCTCCGCCCTTGACGCCATCGCGGGGATTGCCCCGACCAGCACTGCTGGGACTTTGGGCCAGCCCATGCCGGCGGTTGCCTCCGAACAGCTCGCCTATGCCCGCGCGAATGCGCCGGTTCTTGGTGCCTTTGACACTGGCAAGGCGGTTGAGGTTTCCGACAAGGAGTTGTGGTGCCTGGCCACGGCAGTCTATTTCGAGGCGCGCGGCGAAAGCTATCGCGGTCAGGTCGCTGTTGCGCAGGTCGTGCTCAACCGCGTCAAGGATCACCGCTATCCCAGCACGATCTGTGGCGTCGTGTTCCAGAACCAGCACAAGCGCAATGCCTGCCAGTTCTCCTTTGCCTGCGATGGCATCCCTGAGCGGATTTCGGACAAGAAGTCATGGGCGCAGGCGGAAGACATTGCGGCGCGCTTTGTGGACGGCGAATTGTACCTGACCGAGGTCGCCGACTCCACCCACTATCACGCCACCTATGTGCGCCCCGCCTGGGCACCCCGCATGCAAAAGTTGACGCAGGTTGGGCTGCACGTGTTCTACAAGTTCAAGCGCGGCTGGCTGTTTGGCTAGAACCGATCAGCAGACGCGATAGCTTTTGCCATATACGCAGGTAAAATCTCTGCCGATCCGCACCGCGGTTGCTGCATTGGCAAAGATCATCGACATGCCAGCGGTCGGAGTGAAAGAGGTCCAGCTCTGGCCGTCCCAGAACGAGAAGCGGTTGCCCGGACCGGGCTGCTCAACCGGCGAGACGCTGATGCCCGGATACTGGATGTGCTCTGAAACCAGCGCGTCAGTAGAATAGGTGCCGGTCGCCGTGACGGCGATATCCACCCAACTCACCCGGCCGGCCTCGATCTTCTTGACCCGGACGGTCTGGAGCGGGTTGGTGTCCACCCCTTCCTCATATTGCACGTGATACTCGCGATCATCAAAGCGCACGAGGCTGGCCGTATCGATGCCAACGCCGCGTTCCCCGGCGATTGCATCAACGACTATGCCAGGTCCAATCGCCGCCAAGGCGGTGGCGCAAACGGCGCCCAGACACATTCCGACTAGCATATGGCGCGTGGGTAGGTTCATGGCTGCGTCCCGAAATGAGGCGGTTTGATCCTGCTCGTTAACAAAGCAGTAACCTTTTTGCCGCAGCCGCAGCAAAGTTCAAACAATATTAGGGTTAACGAGCGGACTTCTAGGCGGAGGGCAGGATCGCCTCGCACGCAGCGATGAAGCGATCCTGCGCTTCGCGCGTCGGCCAGGGCCGGATCAGCCGGTCGAACTGATCAACGTCAAAGGTAGGCAAGCTCGGTGCGCCGAAAAAACGTTGGGCTTCAACAGCCGAAAAGCCGGCCAGATGCACGGCTTCGAAATAAGCGGCCTCGCGATCGGCTTTCTTGATAAGTTTTCCCAAGGCTGCACCGGCTGTAGCAGGGAGGGAAAACCGCAGATAGATCGCGCCCAGCAGCCGGTCTTCCACCGTTTTGTAATTGCCGCCCATCGCCGCCTTGAAGGGGGAGATGATGTCGCCCATCACATATTCAGGGGCGTCATGCAGCAGCGCCTGCAGCTGGGCGGTGTTGTCGGCCTCGGGGTTGTGGGCGCGAAACAATTCGAGCACCAGCACGGAATGCTGCGCCACCGAAAAGGCGTAGTCGCCCAGGGTTTGCCCGTTCCAGCGGGCGACGCGGGCGAGGCCATGCGCGATATCGGACAGCTCGACATCGAGCGGGGAGGGGTCGAGAATATCGAGCCGTCGGCCCGACAACATCCGTTGCCAGGCTCGGTCTTTGCCGCGCGCCATGATGCCCCAAAGCTAGAAAAGTGGTGGCCGAACGCTACTCATCGGGCGTTGATTCGCCAAACGCATAGCTGGCGAAGGCCGGCAGCGACAGGCGAACGGGCTTACCTTCGACGCTTGCCGCCTCGGGATCGCTGATCCGGTCGAGCCGGATGATGGCAAGGGCCCGGCCATTGACGACCTGGCCCAGGCGCCCCGCTTCGCGGTCGCCCGCCAGCACGGCGCTCCCCGACGGCGCATCAACACCGTCCACGATCACCGGGCGGCGGCGGGCCGTGCCGCGGTGCTTCATGCGGCTGACCACTTCCTGGCCGACATAGCAGCCCTTGGCAAAATCAATGCCCTCGAGCAGGTCGAGCCCGATATCGTGGGCGAAGGCGTCATTGGCGGCAAAGTCGTTGCCCTGGTGCAGGATGCCGGCAGCAATCCGCTGCTCGTGATAGGCCGTGTCGTCCGCAACCCAGCCGCTGATCGCTTCCACCGGGGCGATCTGGCGCCAACCCAGCTTGACTGGCCCCAGCCGATCAAGATGACTGATGGCGGCGGGGTCCTGCTCGGTGGCAAAGCCGACGCGGTGGGTTTCCCGGAGATCATCGATCACCACCTGGGCGCGGAGGCGATACATCTTCATGCGCTTGAAGAAATCGTCGGCCACGGAGTGGTGCACATCGAGCCAGATCGCGTCGCCTGCGTAACCGGCCAGGCCTTCGGCGAGGATCTTGCCTTGAGGGGAGAGCAGCGCCCAGGCGACCCCGGCTTCGTCCGTGCCATCGCCCTGCGTGGGGATATGGCCGGTAACGACGTCGTTGAGCAGCTTGTGGGCGTCAACGCCCGAAAACCGGAACACTGCCCGGTCGGCGCGCAAATAGGTGGTCATGATCGTCTTGCTTCCCCAGACTGTCCGCCCGCAGCGACTGCTGCGGGGCTTTCGGACATGGCGCGAAGCGCTAGCATTTTCAAGAACGCGGCGGAGGTCAACCGCTTGCGTGTTCGCAGGCAGGCACCAGGCGGAATCAGATCTAGCTATTGCAGCGTGCGGTCCAGATTGTATTCGCCCGCGCGGATGCGGTCGGGCAGCAGCGCCACCATTTCGGCAGCCGCATCATCGCCGTGCAGTTTCACCAGAGTGGCGAGTGCAGCAAAAAGCGAAGCATGGGCCAGGGACGCGCATTCGACGCCATCGTCCTCCGCGCCGTTCCAGGCTTCAGCCAGGTATTCAAGCGCAAGCTGACGCTCGCTCTGCTCGCTGCTGGGGAGCTCGATTTCGGCTGCGGTGATGAAGAGAGATTTTCTGGTCGCCATGCCGAGCGGGTTAACATGGATGAACGAGGCTGGCGCACCACAAATGAGTGAACGGTTAACGCAACCTGCGCAAGTTTCGTTAATGCGGGGCGGGAGGCCTATTCAGCGTAGCGGGTGTGGATTTCGCGCGCGGTTTTCTCCGCTTCGGTCAGCAAGCGCGTGAGTGCTTCGCGGGCGCTGGGCGTGCAGGCGCGATGAAAACGGGCATAGGCGGTGTAGCCCGCGTTGAAGGCTCCGGCCAGACGCTGGCGTTGGTCATCATCGGGCTCGTCAAGTTCGATCAATTCGGCCATCTGCGCGCGCCAGTCTTCCGTGCCCGCCTCGCAAAGCGGCTGGAGGAAATAAAGGCTGCCCAAAATCTCGGCGAGCCGCTCCATGCGGGGCTGATAGGGCGGGTCGATCGCCAGCGCCGGCGTGACGACGGTCAAACAAAGGGCCGCCGCAATGGGGGCGAAACGCAGCTTCACTTGGATCCTGTTCTCCTGATGCAGGGCGCTCTTAGCATTACCCGGCCAGAACGGCGAGGCATTGCCGGATCACGTCGTCGAGCCGGGTAGTGGTGCGAAAGGCGGGTAGTGCTGCCGGATCGACCCATTTGTGATCGGCAATTTCACTGGAGGGCATGATGGTGCCGCTGAAATCCGAGGAAACAAACACGGCCAACTGGTAGGTGCCACCGCCGCCCAGCTGCTGCACCAGCACGGGTTGCGGATTGCGCACGGCAAGCCCCAGCTCCTCCTTGACCTCCCGGATGACGCATTGCTCGATGGTTTCGCCGGGCTCGAGACGGCCTCCCGGGAACGTCCACAAATGCTGATAGGGGGGAAAGGCGCGCTTGATCAACAGCACCTTGCCGTTGCGTACCAACGCCACGCTGGCGGCGTTTGGAAGGTCCGTCATCTCGGCTCCATTTGCGATTCAACACTGCACACCCTATTTTGGGGCGAGCATCAGGGAGAAGCAAATATGTGTGGTCGCTATGCGGCAACGCTGCCGCCCGAGCAGATGGCGGAACTGTTTCGCCTGCTCAACCGGATCGAGATGGTGCCGCGCTTCAACATCGCGCCCACCCAGCCGGTCGTGGCGATCTGGGAAGAAGCGGGGCGGCGCGAGGCGCATTTCGCCCGCTGGGGCCTCGTGCCGCGCTGGGTCAAGGATCCGCGCGAGTTCCCGCTGCTGGTCAATGCCCGGGTCGAGACCATGGCCGAAAAGCCGGCTTTTCGCGATGCGCTCAAGCATGGCCGCTGCATCATTCCGGCCAGCGGTTATTATGAATGGCACACCGGGCCTGACAAGAAAAAGCAGCCCTATTACATCACCTATGCCGATGGCCGCCCGATGGCGCTGGCCGGGCTTTACGCCACCTGGGTGGGCCCAGAAGGCGAGGAGATCGACAGCGTCGCGACCATCACCGTGCCCACCAACAACCAGCTCTCCGTGATCCATGATCGCATGCCCGCCATTCTCGATGGTGAAGCGATGGAGCGCTGGCTAAATGTGCGCGATGTGCGGGCCGAGGAGGCCCGCCAATTGGCGCTGCCGCTGCCCGACAATGTGCTGAGCTATCGGCCGGTCTCGACCCGGGTGAACTCGGCTGCAGTTGATGAGCCGAGCCTCATCGAGGAAGTAACGCCCGGACTGGCGGAACCCACCGCGCCAGTTCGGCGCAAGGCCGCTGGCGCGGGAGCGCAGCTCGATCTGTTCTAGGCGGGAGCAAGGGAATGGAGCAGTTTACCGGCGGCTGTTTGTGCGGGAAGGTCCGGCTGGTGGCGTCCGGTCGGCCCTATCGGGTCGGGATCTGCCATTGCCTTGACTGCCGAAAGCATCATGGCGCGCTGTTTTATGCGGCGGCAGTGTTTCCGCAGGACGCTGTAGCGGTCAGCGGGGAGGTCGGAGAATTCGCGGGGCGGTGTTTTTGCCCGACTTGCGGCTCATCGGTTTTTGCCCGATCGGAGGACGAGATCGAGGTGCATCTGGGCGCGCTCGATGCGGGCGATCAGCTGGTGCCGAGCTACGAATGCTGGACGATCCGGCGTGAAGCCTGGCTGCCGCCCTTTGCGCTCAGCCACCATTATGAGCGCGGCCGCAACCATGCCAGCCGCTTCGAGGACGATGGTCCGGCTTAAACCCCGATACCGAAATAGCCCAACGCATCGCCCATCGCGTCTTCCTCGTAGCCGAGATGAGAGAGCAGGATGCGCTCAAGCGTGCGGTAGACCGTCTTGGCGTCCTCGAAGTGCTCCGGCGTGGGGTCAGTCGCCAGCGTGTTAAGCGCATCAACGAGCCGCAGCAGCAGTTCATGGACCACCACATGCTCGGCGCGCAGCCGCTCGGCAATCGCCTTGAACGGGGCGCCCTGTTCGGCCAGCGCGGGGAAGATCGCGTAGTCTTCGATCGAATGATGGGTGTCGACGAACTGGCAGTATTGCCCGCACAAATTGCCGAAGCGGCGGAAATTGCTGACCATCAGGAGGCCAGAAGTTTCGCTCTCCACCTCTTCGGGCGAGACGGCGCCTGTGGAGGCGCGCTCGATCAGGCGTCCGAGCACTTCCATGTTCTGGCGCAGATGATCGTGGATCATCTTAAGATGCTGGCCGCTCAGGCGCTGGTCTGGCGTCAACCCCTCAAGCTTTTGCAGCGGCGGGCGAGTGGCATCGTCAAGAAAGGCAATGTCATCGAGCATGGGCAAGTCCCCTGTGGTTGCCCCGAAATGGGGCAAGGGGGAGATGCGATCAAGTAGGCACGCGCAGGTGACTGGGCCCGGTCAGCCCAGCATCTTGCCGGGATTGAGAATGCCCTTGGGATCGAGCGCATCCTTGATCGCGCGCATCATCTGCAGGGCCACCGGGTCCTTGACCTGGCGCAGGAGGTCGACCTTGAGCTGGCCGATGCCATGCTCGGCCGAAACTGAACCGCCCAGCTTGAGCACGATTTCATAGATGGCGGCGTGGACCGGCTCGGCTCCGGCCATGAACTGCCCGTTGTCGGCGCCGGGCGGGGGGCTGAAATTGAAGTGGATATTGCCATCGCCCATATGGCCGAACGGCACCGGGCGGATGCCGGGCACCACCTGCGCGGCGGCAGCCGAACCTTCTTCGATCAGCCGGGGCACGGCGGCAAGTGGCACTGAGACGTCGTGCTTGATCGAGGCGCCTTCGCGCGACTGGCACTCGCTCATCTGTTCGCGAAAGGCCCACATGCGGGTGCGGTCCTCAAGAGATTCGGCGACGACGGCATTGTCCACCAGCGCTTCGGAGAACCCCGCTTCCAATGCTTCCTGCAGGAGGCCCGGCCGGCCGCCTTTGGGCCGCAGCACCTCGATCAGCGCATACCAAGGGGAGCGGCCGGCGGTGGGATCGCGATCGAGCATGCCGTGGCGCAGCTGGATTTGGAGGCCAATCAGCGGGATCAGCTCAAAGGCATTGAGCTGCGCGCCCGCGCGATCCCGCATCAGCTGGAAGAGGGTAAAGGCCGCGTCGGGCGAGGCGATATTGACGAGGGCGGTTTCATATTCCTCGGGCTGGGGGAAGATCTTGAGGGTGGCGGCCGTGATGATGCCGAGCGTGCCTTCGGCGCCCACCAGCAGATCCTTGAGATCATAGCCGGTATTGTCCTTTTTGAGCCCATTGAGACCCTGGTAGAGCCGGCCATCGGCCAGCACCGCCTCGACCCCCATGCACAATTCGCGCGCATTGCCATAGGCCAGCACATTGACCCCGCCGGCATTGGAGGAGAGGACGCCCCCGATCCGGGCCGAGCCTTGCGAAGCCAGCCAAAGCGGGAACATCGCGCCTTCAGCTTCGGCAGCGCGGTGGGCGTTTTCCAGCACAACGCCGGCTTCGGCAACCATGGTGCCGGCTCCGGCATCGATCGTACGCACCCGATCAAGCCGCGCGAGGCTCACGATCACCTCGTCCCCCCGTAGCGGCACCTGTGCGCCAACGAGGCCGGTATTGCCGCCCTGGGGGATAATGCCCACGCCATGCTCATTGGCCCAACGCGCCAGAGCCTGCACCTGTTCAACCGAGCCGGGCAGGGCTACCGCTGTTGCCGGGGTGTGGAAGCGCTTGCGCGGCTCATGCAGAAACGACCCCATCCGGTCGGGGGAAGCGATCACCTGATCGGCACCCAGTAGGGATTGAAGCTGGGCGATGGTCTCGGCTGGGCTGAGTGGCATGGAAAACCCCGGCTGGTGCAGCGCAATTGCGGGCAGCGAACTTGCCCCTTTGCCCCCCGATGTGCCACAACCCTGCCAACGACTCCAGCAAGGGATAACAATAATGAGCACTGGATTGATGGCCGGCAAGCGTGGCCTAATCATGGGCTTGGCCAACAACCGCTCGATTGCCTGGGGCATCGCCAAGCAGCTGCATGCCCAGGGCGCCGAAATGGCGTTTTCCTATCAGGGCGAAGCGCTCAAGCGCCGCGTCGAGCCGCTGGCGGCCGAAGTGGGCTCCGACTTCCTCGTTGAGTGCGACGTCTCCGACGAGGCGGCGATGGACGAGACCTTCCGCCAGATCAAGGAAAAGTGGGGCAGCCTCGACTTCGTCGTGCATGCCATCGGCTTTTCCAACAAGGACGAGCTTGAGGGGCGCTATCTCGATACCAGCCGGGACAACTTCGCGCTGACCATGGATATCTCGGTGTATTCCTTCACCGCCGTCGCGAAGCGCGCCGAGCCGCTGATGAACCCGGGCGGCTCGCTGCTGACGCTGACCTATTACGGTGCGGTCAAATACGTCCCCAACTACAACGTCATGGGTGTAGCCAAGGCCGCGCTCGAGGCCTCGGTGCGCTATCTCGCGGTTGACCTGGGCAAGAACGGCATCCGCGTCAACGCCATCTCGGCCGGGGCGATCAAGACGCTGGCGGCTTCGGGCATTTCGGGCCTGCGCGACATGCTGCACTGGCAGGAAGCCAATTCGGCGCTGCGCAAGAATGTCTCGATCGATGATGTGGGTGGCGCGGCCACCTATCTCCTGTCAGACCTCGCGGGTGGCGTCACCGGTGAAATCCACTATGTGGATGCCGGCTTCAATGTTGTCGGCATGAAGCTGCTCGACAACGACACGCCAGCGTCCAGCGAATAATCTTCAAGGTTTCGAGTTTCCCATGAGTGATGCGGTTCAATGGCCTGACTTCTATTTCGCGCGCCATGGTGAAACCGACTGGAACCGCGAACAGCGCTACCAGGGCACGCGTGACATTCCGCTCAACCGGGTTGGCCAGCTGCAGGCCGACGCCAATGGAGTGCTGTTGCGCGAGCTGCTCGAACGAGACGGCAAAGACCCCGCTTCGCTCAACTGGTTCGCCTCGCCCCTCAGCCGCGCCTCTGAGACCATGGACCGGATGCGCGCGGCCTTCGACGTGCCGCTTCCGCCCGTGATCCACGACCGACGGCTGGTGGAGATCTCGTTTGGGGCGCTTGAAGGGCGGCTCCACTCGGAGATCAACCGCGAACAGGCGCTGGCCCCCGGCATGCGCGATGCTTCCTATTGGAGCTTCCGGCCCGAGCGCGGCGAGAACTATGACGATGTGGCGGTCCGCCTGCTCGAATTTGCCCGCGACCTGACGCAGAACGCGGTGGTGGTGGCCCATGGCGGCGTGCTGCGGGTGTTGCGGCACCTGGTGGAAGGCACCGAGCGCGCCGAAGTGCTGAACTGGCCACCGCCGCAAGGGGTGATCGCCCATTTCAGCGGCGGACGCATGACGCTGCATGCGGCGCTCGATACCTGGAACGCGCCGGCCGACTGACCGGCCTTTCCTATCCAGACAGGGGCAAGCAGGAGTTATTGCATGTCGTTCAACACCTTCGGCCAGCTGTTCCGGTTCACCACCTGGGGCGAAAGCCATGGGCCCGCCCTGGGCGTGGTGGTGGATGGCTGCCCCCCCGGCCTGCTCCTGACCCCTGAGATGATCCAGCGCGACCTGGACCGGCGCAAGCCCGGCCAATCCAAATATACGACGCAGCGGCGAGAGGCGGACGAGGTGCGCATCCTCTCTGGCGTGTTCGAGGACGAGCGAACCGATGGGCCGCGCACCACCGGCACGCCCATTTCGCTGATGATCGAAAACACCGATCAGCGCTCCAAGGACTATGCCGAAATCCGCGACAAATACCGGCCGGGTCATGCCGACTATACCTATGACCAGAAATACGGCGTCCGCGATTATCGCGGTGGCGGGCGCACTTCGGCCCGTGAAACAGCGGCGCGGGTGGCCGCTGGAGCCGTAGCGCGGCAGGTGCTGGGCGGCATCACCATTCGCGCCAGCCTCGTCCAGGTCGGGCCGCACAAGATCGATTATGCCCGCTTTGATTGGTCCCAAGTCGACCAGAACCCGTTCTTTTGCGCCGATGCCGAGGCGGCACTGCTGTGGGCCGATTATCTCGATGGCATCCGCAAGGCCGGCAATTCGGTCGGGGCCGTGATCGAGGTGGTCGCCGAGAACGTACCGGCGGGCTGGGGCGCCCCGATTTATGGGAAGCTCAGTGCCGATCTCGCCTCGGCGATGATGAGCATCAATGCGGTCAAGGGCGTGGAGATCGGCGCCGGCTTTGATGCAGCGAGCCTGACCGGCGTCGACAATGCCGACCAGATGCGCGCAGGGGCCGAGCGGCCCTATTTCCTGTCCAACCATGCCGGCGGCATTCTGGGCGGGATATCCAATGGCGATCCGGTGGTGTGCCGCTTTGCGGTCAAGCCGACTTCATCCATCCTGCAACCGCGCCAAACCGTCACGACCGCCAATGCCGATACGGACATCATCACCAAGGGCCGCCACGACCCCTGCGTCGGGATCCGCGCCGTGCCCGTAGGTGAAGCGATGATGGCCTGCGTGCTGGCCGACCACTTCCTGCGGCATCGCGGCCAGACCGGGCGCGACGGCGCACTGGGCTTCGAGCGGAATTAGCTCGAACGCTTGCGCACGAATTCAGTGCGGAGCACGAGGCCCTTAATGGCATCGTAGCGGCAGTCGATCTCGTCGGGATTGTCGGTCAGCCGGATCGACTTGATCACCGTGCCCTGCTTGAGGGTTTGGCCGGCGCCCTTGACCTTGAGGTCCTTGATCAGCACCACGGCATCACCATCAGCGAGCGGGGTTCCGGCGCTGTCCACGACGCTTAGCGTTGCCGTGGCACCTGCCGCAGCAACTTCTGATGCCGGGCGCCATTCGCCGGTCTGCTCGTCATAGATATAGTCGTCGTCAGCTGCGGCCATGCCGGGCTCCGGGTTGGGCCGGCCTGGGCCGGATGAAGTCAGGGCGTGCGGCGAAAGATCAGCACCGTTTCCACATTGCCATCGCCGCCTGCGATAGGGGAGGTGACGGACTGTCGGTGGGCAAAACCGTGTTCGGCCATGAAGGCAATGACGTCCTGCAATGCCGTCTCGATTGCCGGCTCACTTGTGACGATGCCGCCCTTGCCCACATTCTGGCGGCCCACCTCGAACTGCGGCTTGAACAGGACCACGGCATCAGCCGTTCGCGTGCACAGCGAGAGGGGCGCTGCCAGCACTTTGATTACCGAAACAAAGCTGACATCGGAAACCAGCAGGTCGATGGGCTCAGGGATCAACTCGGGCGTGAGGTCGCGCGCATTGACGCCCTCCATGCTGACGACGCGATCGCTGCCCGTGAGCCGCTCATGGAGCTGCCCGTGTCCGACATCCACTGCGTAAATGCGCTTGGCACCGCGCTCCATCAGCACCTGGGTGAAGCCGCCGGTGGAGGCGCCCACATCGATGCAGATTTTCCCGGTTACGTCGATCTGGCCGGCATCGAGCCCGGCGACCAGCTTGAGCGCGGCACGCGAAACGTAGTTGGCGGCGGGGTCGCTCAGGGCGAGCTTGTCGTCCCGAGCCACCATCTGGTTCTGCTTGTGCGCGACGACACCATTGATGGTGACGGTGCCACGCAGGATCGCGTCCCGCGCCCGGGCGCGGCTCGGCACGAGGCCGCGCTGCTCGAGCGCCAGGTCGAGCCGGATACGGTCGCTCAACCTTCGACCAGTCGCTTGACCTTGGCCACAGCCGTTTCGGCGGCTTCGCCATAGGCAACAGTGCCATCAAAGCTGCCATCGGCATTGATCAGGAAAGTCGAAGCGGTGTGGTCCACGAGATAATAGGGATCGTTCGCTTCACCGCTTTTTTCCGAGAATACGCCGAAGGCGGCCTTCGCATTTTCCGTGGCCTCCGGGCTGCCGACCAGGCCGATAATGGAAGGATCATAACCCTCCACATAGCCCTTGACTGTTTCGAGCGTGTCGCGCTCGGGATCGACCGTCACAAAGATGATGCGCAGGTCTTCGGGAGAAAGGCCCAGCTGCTGGCGCCAAGCGGTGGTTTCAGCGAGGGTGGTGGGGCACACATCGGGGCAGAAGGTGTAGCCAAAGAACACAAGGCTCGGTTTGCCGCGCAGATCGTCCTGGGTGAAGGCTCCGCCCTGCGTGGATTCCAGCGCAAATTCACGGCCGGTAAGACCCAGCGGGCGCTCCGGCGGGCGGAACCTGTACAGCACGGTGGCGGCAATCGCGACCACGACCACAAGGCTCCACAAAGCGATCCGGAACCGGCGCAAGGATTTGGGCGATTGTGACATGGCTCAGGCGTCCAGCGGTTCGGTGCCGGTGGCGCGACCATCGCGCGACAGGGTGATCTTTTCGATGCGCGCTTCGGCCGTGCGCAGCAGGGTTTCGCAATGGGCTTTCAGCGCTTCGCCGCGCTCATAGATCGCTATGGATTCCGCCAGCGGCGCCTTGCCGCTTTCCAGCTTGCCGACGATTTCCTCCAGCTGGGCCAGCGCGGCCTCGAAGCTGAGGGACTTGACGTCTTCATGGGTTGGTTCGGCCATAGGAAATCCTATTCTTCGAGACGGCCCACAGCGCCGTCCATCAGCATGGCGACATGGTGCGAAACGCCCCCCGCCAGGCCCTTGAGGTCATACCCACCTTCCAGCAGCGAAACAATCCGGTTGGCACAGTGGCGTTCCGCCACATCCATGAGCTTGCCGGTGAGCCAGCTGAAGTCTGAGGACTGCCAGTTGAGCTGGGCGAGAGGGTCGCGGGCGTCGGCGTCGAAGCCGGCTGACAGCAGCAGCAGATCGGGCGAAAAGTCGATCAGGGCGGGGATGATGCGCTCGAGATAGGCTTCGCGCATGGCGTCGCCGTCGCTTTGCGGATCGAGCGGCACATTGACGATATTGCCGACCCCCGTTTCGCTGGCCGCCCCTGTGCCGGGGTAAAGCGGCATCTGGTGGCTTGAGGCGTAGAAGACGGTGGGGTCGTCCTTGAAGATATCCTGGGTGCCGTTGCCGTGATGCACGTCGAAATCGATGATGGCGATGCGCTCGGCGCCGTATTTGCGCTGCGCTTCGCGGGCGGTGATGGCGGCGGTGTTGATGAGGCAAAAGCCCATGGGTCGGGCGATTTCGGCGTGGTGGCCCGGCGGGCGGATAGCGCAGAAGGCGTTGTCGGCTTCGCCGAGGAGAACGGCGCGCAGGGCGGTGAGGGCGCCGCCCAGCCCGGTGGCGGCGGCGTCCATGGAGCCGGGGGAGATAAAAGTGTCGGCATCGATGCGCCCGATGCCTTCAAGGGGCCGCGCATGGCGCAGGCCGGCGAGATAATCGGGGCTGTGCACGAGCTCGGCCAGGGTCAGATCGGCGAAATCAGCGTTCCGCCGCAAGAGCTTATCGAAACGCGGCCGCGCCAGCGCTTCTTCAACTGCGGCGATGCGGTCGGCCCGCTCGGCATGTTTGGGCGGGGTCTCGTGGTCGGCAAAATTGGGCTGGCTGACAAGAAGAGTGGTCACAGGGGAGGGGCTCCGCGAAGGCATCGTCTTGACGTGCTGGGGCTTGGTTGTCAAACCAGCGCCATGAAGATGAACGACGGATTAACGGTTTCCGATCCCACCGACCCACAAGAGGCTGCGGCCTTGCTGCGCGCAGGAAAACTCTGCGCTTTTCCAACCGAAACGGTCTATGGGTTGGGCGCCGATGCGACCAACCCCGATGCGGTGCTCGCGATCTATGAGACCAAGGGTCGGCCGCGGTTCAATCCGCTGATCATCCATTGCGCTGACCTTGGCATGGCCGAAGCACTGGCGCAGTTCTCGCCGCTGGCGCGGCAGCTCGCGGCGTTGTGGCCGGCGCCATTGACGCTGGTGCTGCCGGCGCGGGCTGGCAATGGGCTGGCCGATGTGGCGACGGCCGGGCTCGACACCGTGGCGATCCGCATTCCCGACCATCCGCTGGCGCTCGCCGTGATCCGGGCCGCGGGGCGCCCCCTGGCGGCGCCATCGGCCAATCCTTCGGGAAAATTGTCGCCCACGACAGCCGAGCAGGTGCGGCGCGGTTTTGGGGGCAAGGTGCCGGTGCTCGAGGGCGGGCCGTGCAAGGCTGGCGTGGAATCCACCATCATTGCCGTCGATGGCGAGCGGCTGGTGCAGCTGCGGGCGGGGGCGATGGCGCGTAGCGAGATCGAGGACCGGCTGGGGGTCAAGGTCGAGCAGGCCAGCGCCGACGCGGCGGTAGCGGCGCCCGGGATGCTCAAGAGTCATTACGCGCCGGGCGCGCTGATGCGGCTCAACACCACTCCGAGAGACGGCGAGGCCTATCTCGCCTTTGGCGACGCCCCCGATTTTGCGGGGCCCATGCGCAACCTGTCCCCGAGCGGGGATTTGCATGAGGCGGCGCGGAACCTCTTTTCCATGCTGCATGAACTCGACGCCACGGGCGCGCCGACCATTGCCGTCGCGCCCATCCCCACAACGGGGCTGGGGGAAGCGATCAATGACCGGCTGGAGCGCGCGGCGGCCCCGCGCTAGGGCAGGGGCCGAAAGCTTAGTCGCGAACCTTGTAGGGTTTCTGGTCGCGCCAGAAGCGCATCAGGCTTTCAAGGTCCGGATCGCCGCCCGGGGGCAGCACAACCCGCAGGTTCACGTACAGGTCGCCATCGCCATAAAGACCCTTGCCCTTGAGACGCAGGGACTTGGAAGTATCGACGCCCGGCGGCAGGTTGAGCTCGACCGAGCCATCGAGCGTGGGGACGCGCACCTTGACCCCAAGCACGGCCTCGTAAAGCGTGATGGGCAGATCGGTGCGCAGATCGCTGTCGTCGCGGCGGAAGGCCTTGGACTTCTCGAACTTGACGGTGACCAGCGCATCGCCGTTTTCCCCGCCGAAGGGACTGGGCTGACCCTGGCCCTTGAGGCGGATCTGCTGGTTCTCCTCGACCTTTTCGGGGAGCTTGACCGACAACACCTTGCCGCTGGGCATCCGCACCGGGATGGAAGCCGCCTTGTGGGCGTCTTCGAGGGACACAGCAGCAGTGACGATGATGTCCTCGCCCTTGCTGCGCAGGCCCGCACTGGTGCTGGCCGTGCCGGTAAAGGGATCCCACTGGGCCCCGCCACCGCCCGCGCTGCGGCTGGCGCCACGCGGCTGGCCGCCAAAGCCGTTCATGAATTCCTTGAGAATATCCTCGGCCGAAAAGCCGCCCTGCGCCGAACGGGCTCCACCGGCGCTGCCATAAGCGCCCGGGTTGAAGCCGGGGTGACGCGGATTGCCATCGGCATCGATCTCGCCGCGGTCGAACTGCGCGCGTTTTTCGGCGTCGTTGAGCAGGTCATAGGCATTGGTCGCCTCAGCAAACTTGCTGTGCGCGCTGGGATCGTCTGGGTTCTGATCGGGGTGGTACTTCTTGGCCAGCTTGCGATAAGCGGACTTGATGTCCTTTTCGCTCGCCGTGCGAGGCACCCCAAGTACGGTATAGGGATCGCGCATGGGTTCCAATCAGTTGAGGGTTGCGAGGCGTTGCTTAGCCTCTGGTTCAAGCTCTATATGGCGAGCGCCCCTCCCAATGTCTAGTTTGGGTGGCCCGAAGGGTAGCGGAAAAGCAAAAGGACAGGTCGATGTTGCAGACACTTACCGAACGGCTGTTCGATGACAGCGACCGCTCCGAGCTCGATCCCTTCGCCTTGTTCGAGGAATGGTTTGCCCTGGCCAAGGAGGGCGAGCTCAACGATCCCAATGCGATGGCTCTTGCGACCGCCGATGCCGATGGCATGCCCGATGTGCGCATGGTGCTGCTGAACGGGCGCGATGAACGGGGCTTTGTGTTCTTCACCAATTTCGAAAGTGCCAAGGGGCGCCAGCTGCTGGCCAACCCCAAGGCGGCCATGCTGATGCATTGGAAATCGCTGCGGCGGCAGGTGCGCGTGCGTGGGCCGGTGGAAGTGGTGTCGGTCGAGGAAGCCAATGCCTATTTCGGCGCGCGACCCAAGGGCTCGCAACTGGCGTCATCGGCTTCCCTGCAGTCGCGCCCGCTCGATAGCCGCGAAACGCTCGTCGAGCGCGTGGCGGAGTTGACCGAAAAAGTGGGTGAGAACACGGTGCCACGGCCCGCGCACTGGTCCGGCTTTCGCATCGTGCCGCTCGAGATCGAATTCTGGAAGGACGGGCAGTTCCGCCTGCATGACCGGGTGCGGTTTATGCGCCCGGAGCGCAATGCTGGCTGGACCAGCACGCGCCTTTACCCCTAGCATTGCCCACCAGTTGACCCTTTCGCAAGACATGCGCGCTCAGCTCGCACCATATTCAAGACCGGCGGCCAAGTGCGCATTCTGATCAGAACTTCAAAGACCGCTATCTGGGCGCGCTGGCTTGGGGGGCTCGCCGTGCCGGTGCTGGTGATCCCGGTGGTGATGCACCGGTTGCGCTGGCTGACGGGGGATCTGTTCCTCGTGGCCATGGTGCTCGCCTGCATTATCGCCGTGCTGGCAGTCGGCACGGCCATCGTGGCGCTGGCTCGCTTGTGGCAGAGCGGGGACCAGGGCTGGAACCGCGCCCTCGGGGGGCTGGTGATGGGCTTGCTGTGTCTGGCGCCCTTTGCCTGGTACGGCAATCTGGCGCTGACCTATCCGCCCGTGACCGATATCGCGACGATCGAGCGGGGCGCCATGCCCCTGGTGTTCGAGCCCGGCACTGCCGCCATGCCGCCGCCGCGCACGCTGACGCGCGAGCAGATCGCAGCGCTGTTTCCCAATGTGGAAACGCGTGAATATCCGCTTACGCCCGAGCAGGCCTATGAAGTGGTGCTGCGCCAGGTGACGAGCCTGGGCTGGGATTTGCGCCTGCAACGCCCGCCGCTGGGAAGCGAGCCCGGGCGCATCAATGCCCAGATCATGACCTGGCCGGGCTGGCGCGAGGAAGCGGTGTTCCGCATCGAGGCCGGGCCCGAAGGCTCGCGCGTCGACATGCGGTCGGCCTCGCTGCATGCCTTCCATGATTTTGGCAGCAATGGCACGCGCATCGAGACGTTTCTCAGCGCGCTAGACGACGAAGTGACGGTGCTGCTGCGCGACAATCCCAGCACCACCCAGCCGGTGGATGCGGAGGCCGAGGAGACCGGCGAGTCAGAGACTGACGCGGAGGCCGAGGAGGCCGGATCGGAGCCGTAACCGGCCGAGATCGGCGAGATATTCCAGTTGCGCGCCCACAGTCATGGCCGCGGCCCGGCGCACGGGCAGGGACACATCGGGATAAAGCGCGCGCACAATGGCGGGGATGGAGCGGGCGCCTTGCTCCACCGCGGCAATGATCTGTCGGTTGCGCTCCTGCCGGTGGGCGAGGAGCGCCCTGGCATAGCTCGGACCATCTTCGATGGGGCCGCCATGGGCGGGAACATAGCGGCGATAGGGCAGGGCGATGAGCTTTTCCAGCGATTCGAGATAATGGGCCATCGAACCGTCGGGGCTCGCCACCAGGGTAGAATTCCAGCCCATGACGTGATCGCCCGTCAGCACGGTATCGGTGCCGGCAAGGCCAAAGGCGAGGTGGTTGGCGCAATGGCCCGGCGTCGTATGCACCAGGAGCTCGAGGTCGCCGGCCAGGATGGTTTCCCCGTCCCGCAATACGCGGTCGGGCTGGAGCTCCCAATCGGAGGAGCGGCGCAGGGCGTTTGTTTCCCCTGGGCGCAAAGGGCGGGACAGGCGATGCGCCCCGCCAAACCACAGGGGCGCGTTGAGTTCGGCGGCCAGTTGGGCGGCGCCGGCGCTATGGTCGCGATGGGTATGGGTGAGGATGATGGCGCTCACCGGGCGCCCGGCGATGGCCTGCTCGAGTGCGGCACGGTGCGCCGAATCATCGGGACCCGGATCGATGAGGGCGAGCTGCTCGTGCCCGACGAGGAAACTATTGGTGCCGGTGAAGGTATAGGGGCTGGCATTGGGCGCGGTGACGCGCATCAGGCCCGGGGCCACGGCAACAGCCTTGCCGGTCTGGGGATCGAAGCTGCGCTCGAACACGAGCTTGGGAGGTGTTGCCATTGCACTCACTAGGGCGAAAGACTAAGACTGGACAACCATATGGCTCCCCGAGCGGAAGCCGCATCATCTGCAGAAAGGTATGAAATGGCCGTGACCTTGACCACGCCCAATACGCTCCTCGGCGCGATCCAGCCACAGACAGGCACGGCCAAGCTGGCCGCCAATCTGGCGACCGTCGTGCTGGGCACGCTGCTGATCACGGCAGCGGCCAAGATCAACGTGCCGGTCTGGCCTGTGCCGGTGACCCTGCAGGGCATGGCCGTGGCCGCTCTGGCCGGTGCCTTTGGCCTGCGCATCGGCGTTGCCACCGTGGCGCTTTACCTGCTGCAGGGCGCGATGGGCCTTCCCGTGTTCGCTGCCGGCGGCGGCATGCTGTATCTGGCTGGGCCGACCGGCGGGTTCCTCCTGGGCTTTTTGCCCATGGCTGCCATCATCGGCTGGGCTGCCGATCGCGGTGCGTCGCGCAAGGTCATGCCAATGCTGGGCGCGATGCTGGCTGGCGAAGCGGTGCTGCTGGCGCTGGGCTTTGCCTGGCTGCTGGTGCTGTCGGGCCAGGCGGGCTGGATCGACCAGTCCAATGTGCTGGCTTCGGCCTGGAAGGGCGCTGTCGAGCCGTTTATCGTTTGGGACGGGCTCAAGATGGCCCTGGCCGCGCTGACCGTGACCGGCGCCTGGAAGCTGCTGCAGTCCAAGCGCTAAGCGCTGCACAGAGAAACGCGAAAGCCGGTCCCAAGGGGCCGGCTTTTTTGTTGGGCTGAGGTCAGTCGCCGATGGGCTGCATGGGCTCGCCCGCCTCGATGGTGGTGAGGCTTTGGCGTACCCGCCGCAACAGTTCCAGCACTTTGGGGCCGATGGATTCAGCCGTTGCCATGGCGAGAATGTCGACCACGGCCAGCATGGCATAGCGCGAGGACGAGGGCTTGTAGAGCTGGGTCTGGTCTTCCTCAAAGACGAAGGGGACGAGATGCTGCACGGCGCCAGCCAGCGGGGTGTCGGGCTTGGTGACGGCAATGCAGGTGGCATCGTATTGGCGCGCGACGGCTACCGCATCGAGGATCGAGCGCACCCGGCCGGAGGTGGAGAACGCCACCACCACGGTGTGCTTGTCCGACACCGAAGCGCTCATGGATTGCAGCTGGGGATCGGCATAGGCGGTGCTGTTGAGCCCGAGGCGGAAGAGTCGGTTCTGCAGCTCCACCGCGGCCATGGAGGAATTGCCGCCGGTGCCATAAACGATGATGCGCTTGGCGCCGGCGATTTGCTGGCCAAGGCCGGTGACATCGGTATTGGCAAGGGCCACGCTGATGAGGTCGAGCGCGGAATGGGCGCGGCTGCAGATGGTCGAGACCACCTGCTGGGAATTGTGGTTGGCCTCGGTGCTTTCGGCCGCGCGCAGATAGGCGCCACCCAGCGCCAAGGCCTGGGCCATATGCACTTTCATGTCGCGGGTGGAGGCAAAGCCGAGCGAGCGGGCGAGCCGGGTCACCGTGGGCTCGCTGACCCCGGCACGGGCGGCAATCTCGGCAATGGGGGCGGTGGTGGCGAAGTGCATGTCACCAAGGATCACCTCGACGAGCCGCACTTCCGCCCGGTTGCCCTCCTCGAGCCGCGCCTTGAGGCGGGCAATGATGTCGATCCGCGGCTGGGGCGCAAGCGGCTTGGCGCCCGGCTTACCAGCCATCACTGCACCGTGGCGGTGGAGGGCAGGCGCAGGCCGGTCGTGGCGTCAAAAATGTGGATGTGGCCGGGCTCGGCCCCCAGGCGCAGCACTGTGCCGGGGGCGGGATCGAGCCGGAGGCGGAACACGCAGCGCACTTCCGCGCCGGCGATGCGCCCGAACACATGGGTTTCGGGGCCGGTGGTTTCCACCACTTCGGTCTGGAACTGCAGGGGGCCGTTGTCGAGGAGGACATAGTTTTCCGGGCGGATGCCGACATCCACTACGGTGCCATCGGGCGCATCCACGGGGTTCACCGGCAGCAGGCCGCCATCGGCAAGCTCGATCGCCGTGCCGAGGGCGGTGCGCCGATAGGTGCCCGAGATGAAGCTCATGGCGGGCGAGCCGATGAAGCTGGCGACAAAGCGGTTGACGGGGCGGTCATAGAGCTCGAGCGGCGCGCCGATCTGCTCGATGCGCCCGCCATTCATGACGACGATCCGGTCGGCCATGGTCATGGCCTCGATCTGGTCGTGGGTGACGTAAACCATGGTGGTGCCGAGCTTTTGGTGCAGCGCCTTGATCTCGGTGCGCATCTGCACGCGCAGCTTGGCATCGAGGTTCGAGAGCGGCTCGTCGAACAGGAACACCTTGGGGTCGCGCACGATGGAGCGGCCCATGGCAACGCGCTGGCGCTGCCCGCCCGAGAGCTGGCCGGGGGTGCGGTCGAGATAATCGCCAAGATTGAGGATGGAGGCGGCGCGGCCCAGCGCCTGCTGGGTGGCCTCGGATTGTTCGCGGCGCATGCGCGGGCCAAAGGTGATGTTGTCGCGCACATTCATATGCGGGAAGAGCGCATAGGACTGGAACACCATGGAGATGTCGCGCTTTTGCGGCGGCACGTCATTGGTGCGCGCACCCGCGATGAAGAGATCGCCCCCGCTGATCTCCTCGAGCCCGGCGATCATGCGCAAGAGCGTCGATTTTCCACAGCCCGAGGGACCCACCAGCACGATGAACTCGCCATCATTGATGTCGAGCGAGACCCCATGCAGAACCCGGGTCGGGCCGTAGCGCTTTTCAATGTTCTGCAAGCTGAGTTCAGCCATCTCACCTCTCCCTTCACCCTTGGGTTCGTCCCGTCAGGTTACCCCGGCAACGTAATAAAGCAACATTGCCGTCACAATTCACTTGAAACTTCCTCGAATATGAAAAAATCTATCACGAGGCGAAAGGGGAGGTCCGCTGAGGGAAACCTTCCAGGCCTGCCACAATGGGAAGGGAATGTTCATGTCGTTGCACTGGTTGAAAGTCGCGGCTGCGACCGGCGTCGCTGCCATCGCGCTCGCAAGCGCCTCGTATGCCCAGACGGTCCGGGTGACCGTCGCCGAGTACAGCTCCAAGACCGGCCCCTATTTCGAAAAGGCCGCCTCCGAATTCGAAGCCGCCAATCCCGGCACCGACATCCAGATCGAAGTGGTGCCGTGGGATGTGCTGCAGCAAAAGCTGACCACCGATATCTCCGGTGGCGCCAATGCCGATCTCGCCATTATCGGCACCCGCTGGCTGATCGATTATGTCAGCCAGGGCATTGCCGCCCCGCTTGACGACTACATCACCGACGATTTCCGTGCCCGCTTCATCGATACCTTCCTCAGCCCCTCGGTGATGGACGGCCAGACCTATGGCCTGCCGATCGCCGCCTCGGCGCGCGCCATGTATTATAACAAGGCGCTGTTCGAGGAAGCTGGCATTGCCGAGCCGCCCGCCACCTGGGACGAGCTCAAGGCCGCTGCCGAAAAGATCAAGGCCCTCGGCGGCGATGCCTATGGCTTTGGCCTGCAGGGCAAGGAAATCGAGACCGACGTCTACTTCTATTATGCGCTCTGGTCGCAGGGCGGCACTCTGATGGAGGAAGACGGCACGTCGGGGCTCGACACCGAAGCCGCCTATGCCGCCGCGCAGATCTACAAGGACCTGATCGATGGCGGCCTGACCGAGCCGGGCGTCACCTCGCTCAACCGCGAAGACGTGCAGAACCTCTTCAAGCAGGGCCGCATCGGCATGATGATCACGGCGCCTTTCCTTGCCAACCAGATCAAGGAAGAAGCGCCCGACCTGCAATATGGCGTCGCCGCCATTCCCGCCGGCCCCAATGGCGATCGCGGCACCTATGGCGTCACCGACTCCATCATCATGTTCGAGAACAGCCAGAACAAGGACACGGCCTGGAAGTTCATGGACTTCCTCTTCACCACCGAAAAGCGGGCCGAGTTCGACGAGAATGAAGGCTTCCTGCCGGTCAATGCCGAGGAAGCGGCCATGCCGCTCTTTGCTGACAACGCTGACTTGAAGGCCTTCACCGACCTGCTGCCCAGCGCCCAGTTTGCGCCGGTGATCGCCGGCTGGGAAGAAATGGCCGCCGCCACCTCCAATGCGCTGCAGCGCATCTATCTGGGCGAGGGCGAGATCAAGGCCGAACTCGACCAGGCCGCCGCCGAGATCAACGGCATCATCGAAGCCAACAACTAGCATCTGCAGTGCGGGGCGGCGGACCGAACCGGCCGCCCCGTCTTTTTCGCTACCAACAACAAGGTCCAGCCAGCGCATGAACCGGTCGATCTTCACCAATCCTTATGTGCTGATCGCTCCCGCATTCCTGCTGGCCGCCTTCATCATCTTGTGGCCGCTGTTTCAGATCGGGGAAATCTCGATCAGCAATGTCAACCGCTTCGGGCAGTTGCGCGGTTTTGCCGGCCCCGAAAACTTCATGGCCGTGCTGGCCGATCCGCAGTTCCTCGCCTCGCTCTGGCGCACGGTGATCTGGACCGTCGGCATTGTTGCCGGCACAATTGCGATCTCGATCCCGGTGGCGCTGATCCTCAATGAGGATTTTTATGGCCGCGGCCTCGCCCGCGTCATCATCATGCTGCCCTGGGCGGTGTCGCTGACCATGACCGCCATTGTTTGGCGCTGGGCGCTAAGCGGGGAAAGCGGCATGCTCAATTCCGCGCTGATGGGCCTGGGCCTCATCGACCAGAACATCCAGTGGCTCGCGCAGGCGGGTACCGCCTTTCCCGTGCAGATCGCCATCGGCATTCTCGTCTCGATCCCCTTCACCACCACCATTTTTCTTGGCGGCCTTTCGGCGATCCCCGATGATCTTTATGAGGCGGCGCGGCTCGAAGGCGCCAGCGGCTGGCAGATTTTCCGCACCATCACGCTGCCCCTGCTGCGGCCCTTCATCAATATCGCGGTGGTGATGAACACGATCACCGTGTTCAACTCGTTCCCCATCATCTGGGCGACCACCCAGGGCGGGCCGGCCAATTCCACCGATATCCTCGTCACCTACCTCTACAAACTCGGCTTTAATTTCGGCAAGCTCGGGGAGGCCTCAGCGCTGTCGCTGCTGATGTTTGCGCTGCTGCTGTTCTTCACCATCATCTATGTCCGGCTGGCCATGCAGGGAGAGCGGGAATGAAGACTTCGCGCCTGCTGCGCCGCTCGATCATCTCCTGGCTGATCCTGTCGCCGCTGATCATTGCCGTGCTGTTTCCCTTTGCGGTGATGTTCATCACCGCTATCAAGCCGGCAAGCGAAGTGCTGCGCCCCACCTGGTGGCCCAGCAATCCGCAATGGAGCAATTTCGTGACCATGTGGAACGCCACCAATTTTGGGGCGGCCCTCTGGAACTCCATCTATGTCGCGGTGCTCTCGACCGTGCTGTCGATCGCCGTTTCCATCCCGGCTGCCTATGCGCTCAGCCGCTTCCGCTTCACCGGCAAGGGTTTTGTGCAGCAGTTCCTGCTGATCAGCCAGATGCTCTCGCCCATCGTGCTGGTGATCGGGCTGTTCCGCCTCTTGGTGGCCCTGAAGCTCCTCGATAATCTCAACGCCGTAGTCTTTGTCTACGCCACCTTCAACATCGCCTTTTCGGTGTGGATGCTGCAGAGCTATTTCTCGACCATTCCCAAGGACCTCGAGGAAGCCGCCTGGATGGAGGGCGCCACCCCCTGGCAGGCGCTGCGCAAGGTGTTCCTGCCCCTGGCGCTGCCCGCAGTCACCGTGACCGCCATTTTCTCGTTCATCAATGCCTGGAACGAGTTCGTCATTGCCCTGACCATGCTGCGCAACCAGGCGAGCTATACCCTGCCCATCCAGGTGTTCTCGCTGGTGGCGGGCCGCTACACGGTGGAATGGCACCATGTGATGGCCGCAGCCTTCGTCGCCACCATTCCCATCGCCATCGTTTTTGCCTGGCTGCAGCGCTATCTCGTGCGCGGCCTGGCGCTGGGCGCGGTGAAATAAGGCGCCACCCCCACCAACCACTGTTCACCCGATCGCCGCTCGCCTGGGGCCACCCCGCGAGCGGCACACTTCAAGGAGCTTTCCGATGGCTTTGCCCGGAACCAGTTATGACCTCGTGCTCAAGGGCGGGCGCGTCATCGACGAACGCAATGGCATCGATGGCCAGTTCGATCTTGCCATCAAGGCCGGCAAGGTTGCCGCCGTGGCGCCGGCCATCGAGGCCGGCACGGCCGCCGTGCGCGATGTGGCGGGGTGCGTCGTCGCGCCCGGGCTCATCGACATCCACACCCATGTTTATCATAAGGCCACGTCGCTCAGCGTCGATCCTGGCTTCATCGCCCGCCGCTCCGCCTGCACCACGCTGGTGGATGCCGGCAGCGCCGGCGCCGGCAATTATGACGGGTTCCGCGATTATGTGATGAACCACTCGCCCTATCGCATCCTCGCCTTTCTCAACATTTCCTTCCCGGGCATTTTCGGCTTCGACAAGGATGTCTCGATCGGCGAGGCCACCGCAAGATCCATGCTGCCGGTGCACCGGTGCGTGGAAAAGATCGAAGGCAATCGCGACCGCATCATTGGGGTTAAGGTGCGCATTGGCGGCATCGTCACCGGCGATCTGGGCCTGGGAGCGCTGGAGTTGGCGCTGGAAGCGGCCGAAGCGGTCGACCTGCCGCTGATGACCCATATCGGCACCCCGCCGCCCAGCTATTCCGACGTCGTCGACATGCTGCGCCCCGGCGATATCCTCACCCATTGCTATCGCCCCGATCCCAATTCAGCGATCGGCGAAGATGGCAAGGTGCTCGATGCCGTCTGGCGCGCCCGGGAGCGTGGCGTGCTGTTCGACATCGCCCATGGCATGGGCGCCTTTGGCTACGACACCGCGGAAGCGGCGCTGCGCGACGGCTTCAAGCCGGACCTCATCTCTTCGGACGTGCATGTGATTGCCGTCGAGGGGCCGGGCTATGATATGCTCCACACCATGAGCAAGCTGCTCAATTGTGGGCTGAGCCTGGCTGAAGTCATCGGCATGTCCACCAGCCGCTCGGCCCTGGCGATCCGCCGGCCCGAACTGGGGCAGTTGGGGGTGGGCGCGCCCGCCGACATCACCGTGCTGCGCGAGTACGACAGCAATTATGTGTTCGAGGATGTGGTCGGCACCCGCCGGCAAGGCTCGACCCTGCTGCAGCCCGAGGCGGTTTATCTGGCGGGCAAGGAAATGGAAGTCAGCCGCCGGCCGTTTGAAGAAGCCTTTTTGCGCGGGCATCACCACGCCCATTAGAGGGTAGGGCAGGGGCTTGCCCCTGGCTGCGGCGCCGGTTCCCGGGCGCTGCCTTGCCGGCAAGTTGAACAGGCCGAACCAAAAAGAAAGCAGCCCGCGATCCCCCGAGCTGCTTTCCCTTGCCTAGATTACTCGGTGAAATCGAACTCGGCGAGTTCGCAGACATTGTTGTTGGCCGAGACGAGCTGGTCGCCATCATCGAACACGGCCAGGAAATCGTATTTGCAGTAACCGCTGCCGTCATCGATATTGATCATCACGCTGGAGCCTGAAGCCAGCACATCGCTGCCCAGAATATCCTCTTGCCAGTTTTCGGTGCCGGTATTGGAGGCATAAAATTCGGTGATCACATAGGACGTCTTGTTGTTGATCTTGACCTTGCTGTCGAGCGCCGACGCCGTCACAACGCTGGCACACAGCATCGCCAACGCGATGACTGCCGAAAACTTCTTCATGATATCCCTCAATGTTGCAGAACTGCGCCCCAGCCCTACTGGTCCGAGCATCTACTTAGCAACAGGATTCTCGCGAGGGGTAAGGGCGGCAGGGATGGTGCCGCGAGGCGATAGGGAAGGGCGCGGCTGGAACAGGAGCGGTCGATCTTGCGCGCGTGCTGCTTACGACCTGTTCCCGAGCAACGCTCCTAAAGCTGCGCCAACGCCTAAGCCGACGGCAACGCCGATCGCCAAATTGTCCAGCACTGTCAGGCCGACTGCGGCTCCAATTGCGAGCCCGATCGCTATTGCTGCGCCCATGCACCTTCTCCATCCCGCCGAACGCGAACACGGTAATACTGGCACCAAGGGAAGCCAAGTTCGCGGGGAACGGCGAGAAAAAACCGGACCTCCTGAGAGGCCCGGTTTGGTTGGTCGGAGTAGAGTGATTCGAACACTCGACCCCCTGCTCCCGAAGCAGGTGCGCTACCAGGCTGCGCTATACTCCGTCAGAACGTTCGGGGTTTGCTGGTGCGAGCCCCTGGCTGGGCCGTTATCCCTCGCGTTGGCGGCTTTATAGCCGCGGCGGGCAAGGCATTCAAGCACTCTCGATCAAGCAAATTGAGTGGCGCCGGAGCGTGTTGCACAGTGCCGGCAAAGCGTGTAGGAACCGCCGCAGTTGGGGCGTCGCCAAGTGGTAAGGCACCGGTTTTTGGTACCGGCATTCCTAGGTTCGAATCCTAGCGCCCCAGCCAGGATTTTCTCACCCCCCGTTTACGGCATTGGCCTCCGTTCCGTCTTGCCGGTCAGCAGAACCCATGATTTCGCCGGTATGCCTTACGTTGCGGCATCCATAGTGAGGTCAAGGCTGCGCAAGCGCTTTTGCGGATCATACATATCCGACACGATCATCAGCTCATCGGCTTGCGTGCGCTCGATGATCTGCTGCAGGCCGCGACGGACGGTTTCCCTGCTGCCGATGACGCTGAAATCCAGCATCTGCCCGGCCTGGGCCTTTTCCATCGGTGTCCAATAGGTGTCGATATCATCGATCGGCGGCTGCATGAGCTGACGCTGTCCGCGGAAGATATCTGCGAACGACATCTGTTGCGACGTGGCAAGGAAACGCGCTTCCTCATCCGTTTCTGCGGCAATCACATTGACGCCGACCAGCGCATAGGGGGCCGCGGCCTGTTCGGATGGCTTGAATCGATCGCGATAGATCGCCAACGCCTGATCCAGCGCCTGGGGCGCGAAATGCGAAGCGAAACCATAGGGCAGACCCAGTTCAGCCGCCAATTGCGCACCGAAAAGGCTCGATCCGAGTATCCAGAGTGGCACGTTGCTGCCTGAACCAGGAACGGCTTCAATCCGCTGGTTTGGCCCGGCTGGGGCGAGAAAGGCCTGCAACTCCAGGACGTCCTGCGGGAAGTTGTCGGCATTGGCGGGATCGCGCCGCAAGGCGCGCAAAGTCAACTGGTCCGTGCCTGGAGCGCGTCCCAGGCCAAGGTCAATGCGCCCCGGAAACAGCGTCTCCAGGGTTCCGAACTGTTCAGCGATGACATAGGGAGCGTGATTTGGCAGCATGATGCCGCCGGCACCGACGCGGATCGTGCTGGTTCCAGCTGCGATATGGGCGATCACCAGTGACGTGGCCGCTGTGGTCACACCGGCCATGTTGTGGTGCTCGGCAACCCAGATCCGGCGATATCCCAGCTTTTCGGCGTGCTGGCCAAGCGCCCGCGCCTCATCAAGTGCCGTGCGCCGGTCAGCGCCTTCGCGCACACGACCCAGTTCGAGAATAGAAAGTGGGATCACCCTGAAATGCCTTCGCTAAAGTAAACAGTGTCCGCTCCCCTCGAAGCCGAGGGAGACCGTCGTATCCACCCCAGATAGGTGGGCTGCTGCACCAGTTCAATCGCGGAGGCGCTTGTGGCCGGCGAAGTCCAACATAGCAGGCCTATGCCTATCCGAGATCCTGAGGAAGCAGTTTGAGCGGAACGGGCGCTTAACGACCCCATGGCAGCCGTTCCGGGGCGCCGAACCAGCACGGAGGATTTTGGGATGGCAAATGGACGGGTTCAACGAGCGGAACGGTGCGCTTTGCAGAAGCCATCTCAGCTACCGATACTGGTTTTAAATGTTGAGACCGCCCCCGGAAACTCAGTCGGCCTCCGCTCCAACTGCGTAGAACGGGTCGGGTTTGTCGACAATACCAGCCAAGGGAACAACAGGGCAGATCGGGGCGGCATCAGGCTCCAGGTGTCGCAAATGACGCACATCGGCACCTGCCGTTGATGAGGAGGTCGTGCTTCAAGCACAGCCCATCCTGTGCCCGGACCGATGCGGCCGCCGAGGACAGCGCCGTCAGCCCGGGCAATTCGCGTTCAAGCCGCGCCGGATCACTGCAGAAGTGTACGCATGAAAAACAGGTCTCCTGCGGGCCTTTACTGTCGTTCAACGCATGGTGGACGAGGGCAAGAAGGCTCATTGGCCCAGCGCTTCCCAGTAAAAACCGAAGACATAAACCGAGAGGATAAAACCGAGGACCACATTGACGGCCACCCCCGCGGTGAAGGCGCCAAACGGTTTGGGACCTGCGGCGGCCAGGTCGCGAAAGCGGGTGGTCAGGCCGATGCTGAAGAAGCAGAAGATGAAGGTCCAGGTGAACAGATTCCGGATCGGCCCGATCAGGTTGGGAATGACGATGCGGTTATAGTCCTCAAGGCTGTATTGGGTGGTCACCGTGGTGATCACGGCCGAGGCCAGAAAGAAGCCGATCACGAATTTGGGGAAGCGCCGCCAGATTTCGCCGACATCGGGAGCGCTCCCTCCCGGACGGGCATCCCAGCGCATGGTCGCGACGATGGCGAGCCCCACGGCCCAGATGCCGATCCAGGGATCGCGACCGACGACCTTCATCAAGGTAAACGCCTGCACCGCCTGTTCGGGGGTGCCAGAAATACCATCCACCCGCCCGGCATAGCCCCCATAGGCCTGGGCCGCGGCGATGCCCGCGGCATCGGCAAATTCGGAGGTGCCGATCCAGGCGCCGGCGATCCCGGTGGGCAGCCCCAGCGCACGGGCAACGAGCGGGAGAACAAAGATCATCACGATCGCCCAAAGCACGACAATGGTGATCGTAACGGCAGTATCCTCCTTCTTGCCGCCTACGGCGCCCGCTACCGCGATCGCGCCCGACACGCCGCAGACAGCACCCCCCACGCCGAGTGTCGCGGCAAAGCGCCGGTCAAGGCCAAGCCGCACGGCCACCAGATAGATCACGCCGAAGGTCGTCAGCGACACAAGGGAAGCCTGCAGGATAGCAATGGGCCCGGCCTTGGCGATCAGCGACAGCGGCACGGTGGCACCAAGCAGAACGATCCCGGTCTTGACGTAGAACTCGCCCTTGAAGCCGGCATCCAGCCAGCGCGGCAGCCCTACGGTGTTGGCAATAATGAGCCCAAGGAGAAGCGCGACCAGGGGCGGCTCGAGATTGAAGTGCACCGCTTCCTCCCACTTGCCGATCACCGAGATGGCATAGGCCGCCAGGAAGAGCAGGGTGAATGCGGGTGCGAAGGCGCGAATACTTTGGCCAAGCGCTGCGAGCGCGAGCGAGAAGGCCGCCAGCCAAAACAGATACAGCGCGCCATAGCGCGGCCAGTTCGCCGCCAGGTCGTCGACGACCTGGGAGAAGTTGCTCCACTGCGGCGGCACCACCGCCAGCCAGCGCAAGCTGCCCCCGCTCCAGAACAAGAGGCACCCTATTGCGACCACGGTCAGGCCAATCCAGATGGCCCACCAGTCTTCCTTGCGCCATAGCTCGCGCCAGCCTGACGGGGGGGCATCTTTGGCCGGCGCGGTGGTGTCCGTCATGATCATGATCCCCCAAAGAGGTGTAGCGCGGCGGCATGCGCGGCCGAGGGCGAATGCAGGGCGCGGGTTCCACAGCACGTGGCGAGCTTGCGGTCTGCTGGAGGCGCTGCCCGTCCGAAGTCGGGCGCGAGCCTAGGTCTTGGGCATTAAGACGGACGAAGCCACAAGCACGCAAATTATACCTAAAGCGGCTTGCAGCGGAGGAAACCTGGGGGGCCAAGTACACCGCTGCTATTCTCTAGGGCTGTTCAGAACCGATCGACAAAGTCCAAAGTGGCTGCCGGCTTCCGGGTAGGAGCCGTCGACACTAAGTTTGTCGATATCCCGGTAGCGCTTGTCGCTAAAGGTTTTCGCCTTTGGAGCTTTGCCCAGAAGTTATCGGTCTGCGATCCACCCGTTCAAAGCTGTTCCCCGACCGCAAACCGCGCGGGCAGCCTTCAGGATCTCGATCGCATGGGTTGAACGGAGAAGAGCTCGACCTTGAGATCGGGATAGTCACGCAGGATCGGCTTGTGCGCAAACCATGAACGGGCCCAATTGCGTGGTGATCGCCCTTGGCGCTGGCGCGACGGGTTGATCAGTTCGGCGGTTCTCGCCGAGTTGATCGGAGCGGGGGCTCACTGGTGTCCAAGCGGTCGGTCCCCTCACGCGGACCACCCACCTTCCTCGCTGCCCCACTAGCCGAGGCCGCTTCGTTGCCCTTGCTGAACCGCACGAGGAACTTGGCGCCGCCGTTATCGCTCCTGCCCACAGAGATGCTGCCGTTGTGCCGCCTGATAATCTCCTTGACCAGGCTCAGGCCAAGACCGGACCCTTCGTTCATGGGCTTGATGCGATGAAATGGCTCAAAAATCCAATCGCGGCGATCTGCGGGAATACCGGGTCCACTGTCGCTGATGGCGATCGACCGGTCCGCATGGACCGTCAGCAGGATTTCACCCTCGCCGCCCGCATGGATAATCGCATTCTGGACGAGGTTGATCAGGCCACGCTCAAGGGAGCTGGCATCGCCCAGCACCACCAAACTTTCCACCTCCGTGTCAAAGACCGGATCATACCCCGCCGCAATCGCCAGGGGCGCCAGGTTGGCCATGACATTGCGGCTCAACGCCACCATTTCCACCGGCTGAGGCGCCGTCTCCTGATGCTCGATCCTTTGCAGATCCAGGAGCTGTTCGGCCAAATTGGCCAGCCGGTGTACGTCCATGAGGACGCGATGGTCGAATTCCCCTTTGCGGGACAGCTCCAGTCGGTTCAACAGAATGGCGATCGGCGTCCTCAACTCATGGGCGGCATCGGAGAGGAAACGCTGCTTTTCGGCATAGCCATCGTCCAGGCGGCTCAGAGCGGCATTGATCGCATCAACGAGCGCGGCGACCTCCGAGGGCACCTCATCGCTCGGCAGCCGCACGCCACGTTGTTCGATGTCGATCCGGGAAGCCACGCGTTCGACGGCCCGCAGACTCGATAAACTGGCGCGCACGACCTGCGGAACCACCAGCATCGTCAAACCACCGAGCACCGCAACGAGAAGCACGAACAGGGGGCCGACTTCGCGTCCGGCAAAGGACAGCATGCCCGCGATCCAGCTCGGCCTCGCTCCGCCGCCGAACATGACCTTGACGTCCCCAACCCGGGAATCCTCCTCAAACAGCATGGCTCCATCGAAGTCGCTGGTTGAACCGAGCACCTCCAGGCTTTCGATGTCAGCGAGCCCATCCAGTAGCGAGTTCATTTGTGGCGGAACCTCGCCCCCGACGACCCGCCGCCCGAAGTCGTCCACAACAACGTACCAGAGCCCGGGCGATGACCGGCGCACTTCCGCAAGGTCTTGGGTATCCTCGATCCGGAGCGCCCCGCCCTCGGCCACCAGGCCATCCGCGAGGATCTCGGAGATATCAAGGTCGAACTTGGCTCCGGTATAGTCCTCGATATAGTAGAAAAAGAACACGCTGCTCAAAGCTATGGTAAGCAGAGCCGCCAGTTGCCAGAGCAGCAGCCTGGTGGTCAGCGTCCTGCGCAGAGAGCGTCCTGCAGCCACCGTCAAAGCGCTTTCAGAAGGTGGCCGACACCCCGCAGGGTTCGGATCTCAACAGAAGCCCCCGTCTGGGTCAGACGCTTGCGCAGCCGGGAAATGTGGGCGTCCAGCGTATTTGACGCAATCTCATCGTCGAAGTTGAACACCGCATCCTCCAGCCCTTCCCGGGTCACGGCCCGGCCAGCCCGACGGATCAGTGTTTCAAGGATCAACATCTCCCGCCTGGGCAAGGGCAGGAGAACGTCGTTCACCGCCGCCTGGCGCGACTGGGTGTCAAATGTGACGTTTCCCACCCGAATGACATCGGGCGACAGAACAGCGCTGCGCCGCAACACCGCCCTTAGCCGTGCGAGCATCTCGTCGAAGGTGAAGGGCTTGCTGAGATAGTCGTCAGCGCCCAGTTCCAGACCGGCAACGCGGTCAGGGCTCGTTTTCAAAGCCGAGAGCACGATCACGGGAACGCCTTTCAGATGTTTCCGGATCACCGGCAGCAGGTCGAGACCTTCTCCGTCCGGAAGGCGCCGGTCGAGCAGGACCGCGTCGTGAACCCCTGCCAGAATGGCTTCAGTTGCGAGCTCGATCGTGGGCGCGTGATCGATGATCATGTCCTGGCGGCCAAGAGCCTGAGCGATATTGGCCGCCATATCGGGTTCGTCCTCAACCAGCAAAATCCGCACGGCCCGCCTCCTGTGTTCCTGTATGGCTTGCGACGCGGACATTGCCGTAATGTTGCGGATTCTGCGGGTAGAGCGCTGTCTTTGTAAGGTTCCTGCAAAGTGATCGGACCGGCATCTGGATCACGCAAGCCCGCCTTCAAAGCGGCCCTAACCGCCGGTTCTCGGCAACTGCCCGGACCCTGGCTCCATGCACAAGCTCGCGACTGGCGCCACGATCTCGTAGATCACGCCGCTTGGACGGAAGTCGATCCTCGTTGTCGCTCGTAACTCTAGCTGGACAAGCTCTCCGAGTATACGTGAGCCAAATCCACTTCGGACCGGAAAGACCACCTCCGGGCCACCGGCTTCGATCCAGCGGAAGCGCAGCATCAGAGTCTCCTGCTGTTCAATAGTCCAGAACACCTCGACCGATCCGCCCGAGGCCGAAAGAGCGCCGTATTTGGTGGAATTGGTCGCAAGCTCATGGAGGGCCAGCGACAGAGTTGAAACAACTTTGGGGCCGAGTAGAACGTGCGGGCCGGCCGTATGGATGTTGTCCGCCTGGAACGGCAAGACGCTTTTCTCGACGACGTCAGCCAGATCCGCGCAACCCCAACCGAGGTCGGGAATAAGATCCTGAGCGCTGGCCAAGGCTTGCAGTCTACCCATGGAGCGAGCCTGGGCATCCTGCAGGGAAACGGCTGTCCTTATCGACTGAGCGACAACTGCTTGTGCAAGCGCGAAAAAGTTTTTAGCCCGGTGTCTGGCTTCGTTTGATAGCAGCTTTCGATGCTCGTCGGCTTCGCGACGGGTGGTGATATCGAGCAAAACCCCGGTGATGATGGGCGCGGTCTTGATCAAGGCGCCACTGACCTTTCCCCTGAGCTCGATCCAGCGAACCTGGTGCAAAGGGGTTTGCAGTTTTACCTCTACAACCAATTCCTCGCCGGTCTCGATGGCCTTGTCGAGGGCTTCGCGCCAGGTTCTGCGATGTTGACCATCAAGCGCATAGAGCATGTCGTCATAACTGAACGGGCTTTCCGGCCGGTGCCCGAACATGAGCTTGCATTGTTCTGAGGCAATGAGAGTTTCGGTGGCGACATCGAGCGCCCAGACTCCCACTCCAGCATCTTGCAAGACGGACTGGAGTACCGATCCCGCCGCAGCGGCGGTCCAGCCGCCAGTGTTCGGACTGGCGAAGTCGTAGTTATCGTTCATGTTCGCTCCATATGGGGCCGTAATGTGGAGGCATCTGACAGCTGCGGATCACTGTAATCGTGTGTCGAACAGCAGATCACCGGAGACGACTCCCCAGTTGAAAGAAGTGTGGCGGAGGCATCGCGCCTTATCGCGCTGCACTGGACAAGCTAGTCCTGGACCGGGGGGGATGCCGTTTGTCGGCACCGCCTGGCGCCCGATGGGGCGGCTGCTGCATCAACGCTCTTTATTCGGACAGTCAGCTTGCCAGTGGCACCCCTGATCGCGGGGGACATCGTTCCTGAGCCTTTCCACGGGACGCGATTGCCAAGAGGTGGGAAGGCGCTCAGGTGGGCTGCAGCAGGGCAGGGCACTTGAGCGCTGGAACCCATTAATTCTCTTGTTCCTGGCCGACCAAGGATTCAGCGGTCGCGGCCGGTAGTGGGGACCATTTGAAACCGGCGACCGGGCTCGTATGTTCTACGGCTGAGCGCTTGGGCGAGTTGCTGACCGGGCGAAGGGTGTCCTTCTCGAGCATGACGACGTAGCGCTCGCCATTGTCCTTGATCGCGTCGACACGAATGGAGTCGCCCCAGGCTTCGACGTGCTCGGCATCGATCCCACGGCTGTGCAATGTCGAAGTAAGATCAAGGACAGTCCTTCCATGAACCTCGCGGTCGGAGAGAAGGGATTCTGCTGCATTCGCGGAAGCCGTGGCCAGGAAGATTGCTGCAGCGGCAGTGATGAACTTGTTGTGCATAGGATGTTCCTTTCTGTTTTGAACATCCCCATCATCTCGCTCGAGCATTGCGTCCAGATTGCGTGATTTCCACTTTCGCATTATCAGTGGAATTCTTTCCGGCGGGCGTCTCGGCCCCAACGCTGCACCGACGTGAGCCTTACTTCCCGTTTGGAACCGATCTATTCGTTTCGTTGGTCGAAGTCGGCCTGGGCCTGCTCGAGCTCGGGACCACGCTCGAGCGCCCATGCGTAAAGCGCCTGGAACGGCTCCCGCAGTGAACGACCAAGCGGGGTGATCGTGTATTCGACGCCGACGGGCGTCGTTGGCAGAACTGTGCGCTTGACGAGGCCGTTTCGCTCCAATCGCTTCAGCGCATCCGCCAGCGCCTTGTGGGTGATGCCCTCGAGACGTCGCATGATCTCGTTGAAGCGCGACGGTCGCGTGCATAGGACTGTCAGGATCAGCACCGACCACTTGTTGGCGATCTGCTCCAGGATCGGCCGCGTCGTGCGCGCGTCGATCAGAGCTTCGTCGGGCGCCTGCCGAGCAGGCGCACGGGGGTATCGTTGGGAGGTGCGCATCTCCGTCGTGGCTTTGGACAAAGGTATACTCCGCGATATCTACGCTAAAGGCAGTGCGTAATTGACCGTAGATATAGGATCTATATTGCTGCGTCCATCAACATCAGATGGATGAGATATGACCAAACTCCAAGATAAGACAGTCCTCATCATTGGTGGCTCGGGAGGTATCGGAGGCGCGATCGCCCATCGCTTCGCGCAGGAGGGGGCGAACGTTTATGCCACCAGCCGATCCGCCAAAACTGAAGGGACCACCACGTCGGTGGGGACAGGCTCGATTCGCTCCGTATCGGCCGACGCCTCCCAGCCGGCCGATCTCGAAGCGGCGATCGCCCGGATCTACGGGGACGCCGGGCGTATCGACATCCTTGTGGTCAACGCGGGCCTTTCGGAGTTCGCCACCCTCGACGGCTTCACCGAGGAACACTTCGACCGCACCTTCGGGCTCAATGTCCGCTCACTTGTCTTCGCCGCCAAGGGCGCTGCAGGTCACATGGGCGCTGGGGGCTCAATCGTTCTGGTGGGCTCCATCGCCGGCGACATTGGCACCAAAGGCTACGGGGCTTACGGAGCGACGAAGGCCGCGGTCCGCTCGTTCGCCCGAACCTGGGCCAACGAGCTCGCACCGCGAGGCATCCGCGTGAACGTCGTCAGTCCCGGTCCCACCGACACGGCGATGTTTGCGTCCGCCTCCGACGAGATGCGGGCGATCCTGACGGGCATGATCCCGCTGGGACGCATGGGACGTGCGGACGAGGTCGCCGCCGCCGCTCTCTTCCTCGCCAGCGCCGAGGCGAGTTTCGTCACGGGAGCCGAGCTGCCAGTCGACGGCGGCATGGCACAGGTTTGAGGTTTATCACGATGTGCGGTTCTAGGTTTAGTTCCCGTCTTTAGCATATCAACGGGTTAAGGGCGTTTACCTCTCAGCTGCGAAACTGGCGCCCCAGCCAGGATTTCCTGCTCGCTGCCTCATCATAACCCTTGCGCGAGGCAGCGCAGTACGGATGCGCGGTTGGGCGAGCCGAGGCGGCCGCCGAAGACTGTGCATTTAAGCGCCGCGGCGGCATTGGCGAAGGCAACAGCCTCTGGAATGCTGCGGCTTTCGGCGAGGGCCAGCGTAAAGGCGCCGTGAAAAACGTCGCCCGCCGCCAACGTGTCGACAACATCCACCGCAGGGGGCAGCAGGTTGTACAGGCTGCCGTTCTCCAGCCAAAAGCAACCTTGGGCACCGTCCGTAACCCCGACAAAGCCGGCAAAGCGGCGGGTCAACGCGCGTGTGGCCGCTACAACGGAGTCGGTGCCAGAAACCAGCATTGCCGCTGGAGCCGAGAAAACCGTGTGGCTCGCCAAGGCAGCCAGAGCAAGGATCACCTCGGGCGGCCCGGTATCGGCATCAAGCACGGCGATCTTGCCGGCTCCCCGCGCAAGGGAAAGCACTTTCGTGGCGGCTTCTGGCCAGCGGATGTCGACCTGAACGGCATCTGCCGATTGAATGAGAGTCTCGGGGATCCAATCCGGATCAACCCCGAGACCCTTGTCATAGTAGGGCAGGATCAATCGCTCGCCGCTGCGGTCGACAATGACCGCGCTGAGGGGCGTAGGAACGCCCTCAAAGCGCCGGATGTGTTCGCAATCGACGCCCTCTGCTGTGACCTGGGCAACGAACTGGTCGCCCATGCTGTCATCGCCGATACGGGTAATGAGCGAGGTTCTTGCCCCGAGGCGGGCCGCAGCTATTGCGGCGCTGGTTGCCATGCCATGTGCCGCCTGAATCATCGCCTTGGGCAGCACCTTGCCCGGCGCGGTTGGCAAGGCGTCGACAGCAAAGATCATGTCCATGGTTGCCGCGCCGGCGAAAACAATGTGGGGAACCTTGGTCATCAAGGGCAACTCAGGACCCGACGTTTGACACAGGATGGACCACCGGCCCCGAAGGGCCGGCGACCGAATTGCCGGTCATCATGCATGGAGCAGTTCAGGCACGGTTTGACTTTGCCATCGCACTGGCTGCCTGGGCGATGAGGTCGGAATCGTTAGCTGAAATGACAAAGCTCACCCCTTGGTCGCGCCAGTAGTGGGCCTGTTCGGGCCCGCCGCAATCGATGCCGACAATTTTGCCGGCAGCGCGGCCGCGGGCAATCACATGCAGGATAGTTTCGCGCAATTTGTCCGACTCGAGATAGCCTTTGCGCTCGAGACCGATGCTGAGCGAGAGGTCGTTGGGGCCGATATAGATGCCATCAACCCCGTCGACCGCGAGGATCGCATCTACATTGGCGAGGCCTTCGGCCGTCTCGATCATGACGAGGCAAGTGGCGGTGGCATCGCCCTCGGGCGCCTGTGGCACGCTGGCGCGCACATTGCGCCAGATCGGTCCCCAGCTGCGGTTGCCTGCGGGGGCATAGCGGCAGGCGTTCGCGGCTGAACGAGCCTCCTCGGCATTGTTGACCAAGGGCACAATGATCGCCTCGGCCCCCAAATCAAGCGAGCGCATGATGAGGTCCGGCGTGTTCCACGGCACGCGCACAACAGCGGGCGAGCCGGCCTTGTGCAAAGCGTCGAGCAAAGGGCTGAGCTGGGACATGGAAACGAAGCTGTGTTGTAGATCGACACAGATGAAGTCGAACCCGGCGCGCCCCATGATCTGCGCGACCTGCGGGTCGGCAAATCCGGTCCAGGCCCCATAGCTCATCTCGCCGCTGGTGAAGCGTTGCTTGAGGCTCATTGTGCGGGTGTCCCGAACCTGGTGTGGAGGGCCTCGATGGTGGCGAGGGCCTCGGCATCGGGCAGGCCGACAGCCATGCGCGCCCGGCCGGCCGGAATGCCTTGCAGGCGCAAGCCAGTCTTGAGCCGTTCGATGTCGCCGAGCAAACCATCCACCGCTGCCTCAACATCGGCCTGCAATTCCGCCCGGTCCGTTTCGCCGCGGGCAACCGCGCCCGCCATGGCGACGAAAGGTTCGGGATAGACCGAGGCAATGCCCGAGATCACGCCATCGGCCCCGACTTGGTCGAGATTGCCGATCTCGCGATCCGACCCGGTCAGCACCAGAAACTCGGGTGGCAAGAGCTGCCGATAGGTGCCGACCGTTTCGAGGGATTCGCCGCTGATTTTGACACCGATGATGTTGGGAAGCTTCGCAAGCTCGGCCATGAGCTGGGGTGACACGGTGATGCCAGTGCGGGCCTTGAAGATGTAGACAAAGACGCCGAGGCCGTCCGAGATGTCCGAGATATGCGCATAGAATTGGCGCAGGGCTTCCTCTGTAGACGGCAGGAAATAGGGTGTGATGGCGGCGACATACTTTGCGCCTTCGGCGCGCGCTTGCTGGATCAGCCGCTCGACCTGGTAAAGACTGGCGGCACCGACATGGACCACCACCTGCTTGTCGCCCAGAATGTCGAGGCTGAGGCGGGTGAGCGCCTGGCGCTCGTCTTCGCTGAGCGAGGGAAATTCACCCGTGGTGCCAAGTACAAAGGCGCCGTCCACGCCAGAGGCTGCGCATTTACGCAGAATGGCGGCGTTGCCTTCAGGCGATACGGAACCGTCTTCGGCAAAAGCGACGGGTAGCGCCGTCAGGATAATGGGCTTTTTAGGCATGGGAATACTTTCAGGTAAAATCAGGACGGATTGGCTTTGGCCCGTTTGGCCTTGCGGCGGGCCAGAAGTGGGGAGCCGAGAGCCGCGATAACGGCAATGATGGCGAGACCGATCAGCGTGGCCGAAATAGGCTTGTCGATGAGGCCCGTCGGGCCGTCGATCAGCAGCGAGCGCCGCAGATTGGATTCTGCGAGGGGGCCGAGGATAAGGCCGAGCACAATGGGGCCCGCGGGAATACCACAGCGCTTGAGGATCAGCCCGACTACACCGAAGCACAGCATCACCCAGACGGTGAACAGGTTGTTGGTCGTGGCGTAGGTGCCGACGATGCAAAAGACCAAGACCGTCGCCCAGATATAGGGTTTGGGCATGTCGAGCAGTTTCACCATCATGGGCATGCGCACCAGATTGATGGCTAGCGTGATGAAGGTGGCGAGAACCATGATGGCCGTGATGGTTGCGACCAGGGCCGGTTCATTGACGAAAAGGCTGGGACCCGGCTGGATGCCCCAGACGATCATCGAGCCGATCATCACCGCCATGACCGAGTCTCCTGGAATACCCAGAGCCATGGTGGTGGTGAGGGAGCCCCCCAAGGTGGCGCTGGAGGCGGTATCGGCAGCCGCCACGCCCTCGATATTCCCCTTGCCGAAAGTTGCCTTGGTGCTGGAGGCAGCCTTGGCCCGATCCCAGCCGAGCAGGCCGGCAATATCACCGCCTGCTCCCGGAATGATGCCGACCACAAGGCCAACCAGACCCGATATGGCGGTGGGCTTGGCGATGCGCTTGTATTCGGCTTTGGTTGGCCACCACCGACCCAGCGCCGAGATCGGCTTTACTTCATGATTGCGATGGGTAAGCAACTGATCGAGCAGTTCGGCAATACCGAACAGGCCGATGATGACCGCAATGAAATCGAGCCCACCATTGAGCTCGCGGATACCGAAGGTGAAGCGGGCGTCGCCAGTGATCGGGTCGCGCCCGATCGTGGCGATGAACAGGCCGATAATGCCCGCGAGCAAGCCCTTGGTGATCGACTTGGACGAGATCGAGATCATGATGGTCATGGCCAGCACCACGACGGCGAACATCTCGCTCGGACCGAACCGGAGTGCCAGCTGGGCCAGCGGCACTGCAGCGCCGGCGAAGAGCACCATGCTGGCCACAATGCCGACGGCGGAAACCAGCGCTGAAACGATCAGCGCCAGGCCGGCCTGACCGTTCTTGGCCATGGGATAGCCATCGAAGGTGGTCGCGATGGAGGCGGGCGTGCCGGGCGTGTTGATGAGGATGGAGGGGATGCGATCCCCGAAATTCGCCGCCACGTAGATGGTGAGGAGGACGGCCAGCCCCTGCACGGGCTCCAGCGTCATGGTGAAGCCGCTGGCCAAGGCCACCGCCATCGTGGCCGTGATGCCGGGGAACATACCCACCAGCATGCCAACCACCACGCCGATGCTCAGGCACAGCATGACGCTTGGCTCAAAGACGGCAAGCACGCCGTCAAGAAGGGCGCTCATAGGGGAACTTTCAGCAGATAATGGAACAGGCCGTAAATGAACGCGGTTGTTGCCAGGGAAAAGATCACCAGCCCCTTCCAGCTGCGCAGCCCGAACAGGAACAGCAGGGCGGCGGTGAACACGAGGGTCGGAATGACATAGCCGATGGTTGACCAGGCAAAGACGTAGATGGCGCTCAGGGTCAGAGCGACCAGCATCCGGATCCAGCCGTCTTTTTCGGTCGCTTCAACCTCGCCCCGGCTCATCGGGGGAGCCAAAAAGGACATGCCGACCAGGATCGCTGCAAGACCGGCGGCGAGCACGGACAACAGTGTCGGCCACCATTTGGGGTCGACCCCGCCGCCGCCCATTCGCAGGATTATATTGCGCGATAACCACAGCGCCAGCAGCGACAACATCAGCGCCGTTACGGCGATGGCGATCTCAAGGCGCCGGGAAGGAGCGGCAGAGTAATCTGGCTCGGCAATTGTTTCGTCCAGCGGCAGGGTGCCGCCGAACGAAGTTGCGAGCTGTTCAAGCTCGGCCACGATCAGGGCGCCAGAACTTCGGCATAGCGAGCAGCTTCAGCGTCAACGAACGCCTTCCACTCATCGCCAGTCTTGTAAACAGGCAGGATGCCGGCAGGGGTGATCGCATCGAGGAAAGTCTGCGAGGAGGCCGCTTTCTTGATTGACTCCTCAAGGATAGCCTTCACGTCGTCAGGAATTCCCGCCGGTCCATATACGCCGCCCCAAGCGCCGAACGTAAGGTCGTAACCCTGCTCCTTGGCGGTGGGCACTCCTGGAAAGGCGGGATGGGCTTCCTCGGCAAAGATCGCCAGGACCTTGAGCGAGCCATCGGCAAAGGCGCTTGCGGTTTCGCCGGCACCGGCGGTTACGGCGTTGACATGGCCGCCAAGAGCGGCGGCCACGGCTGGTGCGCCACCGTCAAAGGGTACGCCTACCAGCTTGGCTTCGGTCAGCTTGGCCAATGTGAAGGTCGTCGCCGCAAAGGAGGACGCGGCGCCGGAGTTGGATACCGACATTTCCGTGGTCTTGGCCGCTTCGATGAACTCGCTCAGCGTGTTGTAAGGGCTGTTAGCGGGCACCGCGAGAACTACCGGGCTGTTCATGACCTGGGCAAGGTAGGTGTAGTCGGCGCGGTCGAAGTCATAACCGAGGTGCTCGGCAATGGCGAATTCCACCGGACCGAAGCCAATCGTGTATCCGTCAGCCGGCTGCTCGGCCACATGGGCGAAGGCCACTGTGCCGGTCGCGCCGGGGCGGTTCTCGACGATGACGCTAACGCCAAGGTCCTTCTCAAGCTCCGCGGCGATAGCGCGCGAGGTCCGGTCAGAGGCGCCGCCGGCGGCAGCCTGAACGACAAACGTGATGTCTTTGGACGGAAAGCTGTCCTGCGCCCAAGCCGGAGCCGAAAAGGCGACGCCCGTAAGCGCGGTGGCGGCAATGGCCTTGATGATCAAACGACGGGTATTCATGGTTCTCTCCCTAGATAGAATTTTTGGATTTGTTGCCCTGACGGGTTCTCGCTTACGCTTGGGTGCCCCGATGCCTTTGCAGGGCGCGCTCCCATACCTTGACCATCCGCTCGCGTGAGCCGTCGAGATGGATGGCGAGTTCGGCTTCCGCCGGATCTGGATCACCGGCTTCAATAAGATTGAGCAGCTTGCGGTGCTTGTCCGTGCTGGCGTGAAGATTTTGGTCGAGGGATATCGTGAGGCGCAGAAGCGTCATCATGATTGCCTCGTATTGCTGCCAGACATCCGTGAGGCGCTTGTGTCCCGATAGCAGGCAGATGGCGTTGTGAAAGGCAATATCGGCATGCGCGAAGGCCGCCGCATCATCGACGTCCGCAGCGGCCTGCATGCCGTCCACATATCTGCGCAATTCGCTAAATCCCTCCTGCGGGCCACGACGAACAGCCAGGCGCACGGCAAGCCCTTCGAGGGCTCCTCGAAGGGAATAGAGTTCGCTGATTGCATCCTGATCGATGCCGATCACGGTTACACCGCGCTGCTGGCTTTCAACCAAGCCTTCGAGTTGAAGAATGCGAAAGGCATCGCGAATGGGACCCCGGCTAACGCCGTAAGCTTCGGCGAGATCGGCCTCGATCAACCGCTCGCCACGGGCATATTGCCCAGCCGCAATGGCTTCGCGGAGCGCGGAAGCGACCTGCGATCCAAGCGCATCACGATTGATAACGAAGGCTGGCGCGTTGGCCACTATCCCGATCTCCCCCTCAGGCTTGTTAACGGTAAACCGTCAACGGAAAACATGTCAAAGACTTTATTGCCTCTGGGCTCCGGCTGAGGACGTCCCGACCGATTGACGGTGAATCCCTAAGCAACGCGAATGATGTGCGGCGGCAAAGGGCGGCCGCTTAGGGGGAGTTGGGGGTGGGGCTGCAACAAGCCTTTTGTTTGGAAGTAACTGCCAGGGGACCTTTGATAGGGCACCCAGTCCAGCATTGCCCGGGCTTACCTCAAGCCCCAGGACGTTGAGTCGGAGGGGCGATGCCGGCTTCGTTCGGTCCGACCACGCTGTCCTCCCTTGAGGAGGAGGGGCAGCGTGGCCGGGCAGAGGGTCTTAGCTGCGCGCCGCGAGGACGGCCAGCTTGGCAGGGATCGAAAGAACTTCGCGAATGGTCTGGAGGCGCTCGGGGGTGTAGTGGCCCGCGACGTCGAGCAGGTTCATGCAGCCCACCAGTTCGTCCTTGATGATGATGGGGACGTTGACGACGGACTGGCAGCCCAGCTGGTTGATCAGCTCATGGTCGAACAGGACCTTGGCGATGTCCTCGATGGTGTTGGCCACAAAATATTCGCGCTTGCCATGAACGATATCGAACCAGGGACCGTAGTTGAGCGGCTTGGTGGCCGAGGTCGGGTAGCTGACGGGGTCGCTGGTAAAGGCGCGGCGCGACAGCTCGGCTTCCATATCCACCAGCATGATGGTGAAGAGCTTGGCGCCCACGGTAGCGCGGGCGAGGTCCTGCAGGGCAGTGAAGGCCGCTTCGGCAGTGGTCGCCTTGGCAATGGCGGCGTCAAAGGCGAGCAGGGCCTGGGTGTGGTCAGTCATGATTGGGTCCTTGGGGTCTTGGAAGAGGCGCGGCGGCTAGCCTTCGGTGGCGGCCAGCAGTTCGCGCGAATAGGGCTCGCTGAGGTGGCGGGCCTTGAGATTGGCGACGTCAGCGATTTCCACGATGCGGCCGCGCTGCATGACGGCGAGGCGATCGCAAAGGAAACTCACGACGGGCAGGTTGTGGGTGACGAGGAGATAGGTCAGGCCCTGCTCGCGGCGCAGGCGCTTCAAGAGATTGAGGATCTCGGCCTGCACCGAAACGTCGAGCGCCGAGGTCGGCTCATCGAGCAGCATGACCTTGGGCTTAAGCATCAGGGCGCGGGCGATGGCGACGCGCTGGCGCTGGCCGCCCGAAAGCTGGTGGGGAAAGCGGAAGCGGAAGCGCTGGTCGAGCCCGACATCGCGCAGCACCGCTTCCACCCGCTCGCCGCGATTGCCGAGGCCGTGGATGGCGAGGGGTTCGCTGAGCGCGGCATCGATGGTCTTGCGCGGATGAAGGGAGCCATAGGGGTCCTGGAACACCATCTGCACCTGGCTCGAGACGGCGCGATCGACGCCATGGCTGCGCGGCTTGCCCATGACGGAAATGGCCCCGGTCCAATCGGGAGCGAGCCCGGCGATGGCGCGCAGGATGGTTGACTTGCCCGAGCCAGATTCCCCCACCAGGGCAAAGCTTTCGCCTTGGGCAATGGACAGATTGACGGCATGGACGACCTTGGTGTCGCCATAGGAGATGTCGAGGTTCTGCAGGTCGATGGCGTTCATGTGCCGGCCCATTGGGTGCGGTCGAGGACCGGGAGTTCGTCGCGGTTCTCATCGATTGTCGGCATGGCTGCAAGCAGGCCACGGGTATAGGGGTGCGTGGCGTTTTCGAGTTGTCCCGCGGCGCATTCCTCGACCACCCGCCCGGCATTCATGACGAGGATGCGGTCGCAATAGCGGCTGACGAGCGCGAGGTCATGGCTGATCAGGATCAGGCCCATGCCCTTGTCGCGCACAAGGGTATCGATGATGTCGAGCACCTGGGCCTGCACGGACACGTCGAGCGCGGAAGTGGGCTCGTCGGCAACCAGCAGCTCGGGCTCGGGGATCAGCATCATGGCGATCATGATGCGCTGGCCCATGCCGCCCGACACTTCGTGGGGATAGAGTTTGACCACGCGTTCGGGCTCGTTGATGCGCACGGCATGGAGCATCTCGATGATGCGGGCCTGCACAGCGCTGCGCGGCAGCTTCTGGTGGGTGACAAGGGCTTCGGCGATCTGATCGCCAATGGTCATCACCGGATTGAGCGAGAATTTGGGGTCCTGCATCACCATGGAGATGCGGGCGCCGCGGATGTCGAGCATCTGCCGCTCGCTTTGGGCTGTGATGTCGATGCCGGCAAACTGCAGCTTGTCGGCCGTGACTTCGCCGGGCTTGCGGATGAGTTTGAGGATCGAGCGGCCGGTCATAGACTTGCCCGAGCCGCTTTCGCCCACAATGCCAAGGCGCTCGCGCCCGAGGGTAAAGGAGAGGCCTTTAACGACTTCCACGCGGCCCGAATTGGTGGGGAAGGACACGCGCAGGTTTTCGACTTCGAGCAGGGGGGTCATTGTGTGCCTCCGAAACCGCGGAGCGTGTGGAGGGACACCCCCCTCCTGGCCTCCCCCACAAGGGGGGAGGTGAGGATCGTGCGGAGGAGGGGATGTGCCAGTGAAGTCGCAACCAACCTCCCCCTTGTGGGGAGGGGAAGGGAGGGGGTTCTGTTGAGCCTGGTCATCAGTTCTTGCCCTCGCTTTTGGGGTCGAGAACGTCGCGCAGGCCGTCGCCGAGGAAGCAGAAGCCGAGGGAGACGATGATGATGGCAAAACCGGGCATGGTGGCGACCCACCATTGATCAAGGATGAAGGTGCGGCCGCGCGAGATCATGGCGCCCCACTCGGGCAAAGGCGGCTGAGCGCCGAGGCCGATAAAGCCCAGACCCGCTGCGGTCAGGATCACGCCGGCCATGTCGAGGGTGACGCGGATGATCATGGAGGAGGTGCAGAGCGGCAGGATGTGCTGGACGATGATGCGGATCGGACCGCCGCCGGCCAGCTGCACGGCCGAGATATATTCGGCATTCCGCACGGTCAGGGTTTCGGCGCGCGCGATGCGGGCATAGGCCGGCCAGGAAGTGATGGCGATGGCGATGATGGCATTGTTGATGCCGGGGCCAAGCGCCGCGACGAAAGCCAGTGCCAGGATCAGCTTGGGCAGCGACAGGAAGATATCGGTAAAGCCCATGAGGATGCGATCGACCCAGCCGCCGAAATAGCCCGCGATGGCGCCGACCAGCAGGCCCAGTGGCGCCGAGATCAGCGCGACGAGCCCGACAATGGTGAGGGTGATCTGGGAGCCCCAGATCACGCGCGAAAAGATGTCGCGCCCCAGCTCATCGGTGCCCATCCAGTATTGGGAGGATGGGGGGAGCAGGCGAGCCGACAGGTTCTGCCCGGTGGGGGAATAAGGGGCGATCCAGGGGGCGAAAATGGCGGTGAGGATCAGCACGAGGATGATGATGCCGCCAAGGGCGGAAAGCGGATTGCGCAGCAGCGCGGTCAGCACGCGATAAGCGCGGCCGGCATTGGCCTGCAGGCGTGAGGTGGGGCTATCGGCAAGGAGCCAGGCGCGGGTGGTCATTGTGCGATGTCCAAAGGCCCGAACCCCCACCCCAGCCCTCCCCTCAAGGGGGAGGGGGCTGCAGCGGTGGTGTTGGAGATTATTGCGAAAGCCCACAGGTCCAAAGGCGCTTCCCCTTGAGAAAAGCGGTTGGAGAAGAGGCGAAGGAACATGGGTCGTGTTGCCAAGTCGGTCATCAGCGGGCCCTCGGGTCGAGGACGCGGTAAAGGACGTCGGAGACCTTGTTGATGACGATGAACACCGCCCCGATCACGAGGGTGGCGCCGAGGACGGCGTTCATGTCGGCGTTGAGGAGGGCGGTGGTGAGATAGTTCCCAAGGCCGGGCCAGGAAAAGACGGTTTCGATCATCACCGAGCCTTCGAGGAGGCCGGCATAGGAGAGGCCGATAACGGTGATGAGCGGCACGCGGATGGGCTTGAAGGCGTGGCGCCAGACGACGACGCGTTCGGGCACGCCCTTGACGCGGGCGGTGGTGACGAATTCCTGGCTCAGCTGGTCGAGCATGAAGGAGCGCGTCATGCGCGCGATATAGGCGAGGCTGAAAAAACCGAGCACGGAAGCGGGCAGGATGATGTGGGAGACGGCGTTCCAGAAGATCTCGGTTTCCCCGCGCAGAAGGCTATCGATCAGGATCATGCCGGTGACGGGCTGGACAAGGCCATCATAGAAGATGTCGAGCCGGCCCGGACCGCCCACCCAGCGCAGCCGGGCGTAAAAGAGGGCCAGGCCCACGAGCCCGAGCCAGAAGGCAGGCACGGAATAGCCCAAGAGCCCCACGACGCGGATGGCCTGATCGAGCCAGCTGCCCTGGCGGGCCGCGGCAATGACGCCGAGCGGCACGCCCAGCGCGACACCGATCAGGATGCCCAGGGTCGCCATTTCGAAGGTGGCGGGGAAAAAGCGGCTGAGATCTTCGGCCACGGGCCGGCCGGTGGAAATGGAGCGCCCGAGATCCCCCTGCAGCACATTGCCGACATAGGCGATGAACTGCTGCCAGAGGGGCTGATCGAGCCCCATGGCGGCGCGAGCGGCGTCATATTGGGCCTGGGTGGCGCGATCGCCCACCACTGAAAGTACCGGATCGATCGGGATCACCCGGCCGATAAAGAAGGTGATGGCCAGGAGGCCCAGAAAGGTGAGGAAAAGCGCCAGCAGGAAGCCGCCAATGGTCAGCAGGTTGCGGCCGAGGCGCTTGTTGCGCATGCCTGGAGCGAGGGCGGGAGAGGCCAATTGCTGATCGAGCGCCACGCAGATTTCCTGTTTCAGAACAAACCAATAGCGCCGATGAAGCCATTCACCGCCGTGTTGCAGAAGCTGCATATTTCGCTTCCACCATATAGAATTGTTTGCTTATATCAAAAAAATTTTGGTGGAGACGGGTTTGGCCGAGGCGCTGGCAACACGGGAAACGGGGCACCCCAAAGTGGGTGCGTTGATCCGTGCGCGGCGCCGGCAACAGCAGCTGACCCTGGTGGCGCTAGGGGAAGCGGCCCAAGTTTCAGTGGGTTATCTGAGCCAGGTCGAGCGTGACCATGCCACACCCTCGCTCGGGACCCTGGCGCAGATCGCACGGGCGCTCGGCGTTTCGATGGATTATTTCGTTGCAGCCCCCGCCGCGCAGAATGCGCTGACGCGAGCGGGCGAGCGCAACCGGTTTTCGCTCGATGGCTCCTCGATCCTTTACGAGCGGCTGGGCGCCGATTTTCCGGGCAACCAGCTGTCGAGCTTTTTGATGATCGTGCCGCCCGGCTATCGCTCCGAAACGGTGGCGCATGAGGGCGAGGAAATCCTTTATGTGCTTGAAGGCTCGATCACCCAGCGGCTCGATGGCGAGGAGATGGTGATGGAAGCGGGGGACAGCCTCCATTTCCGCGGCAATCGCCCCCATTCCTGGAGCAATCATACTGGGCTACCAGCGCGCCTCTTATGGACGGGGACGCTCGCGCTGTTCCGGTCCACGGCCCGGCCGTGTCCGGCCATCACCAAAGCCAAAGCCGGCGCGAACAAGCCGGTCCGGAAAAAACCAATCCCCAAGGAGAAACGCCCATGAAGCTCTTCCGCGCTGCCCTTTTGGCATCCGCGCTGGCCTTGCCGCTGGCGGCCGGCGCCGCCACTGCGGCCACCCCGGCCAATGCGCTGGTGATCGCCCAGAATATCGACGATATCGTCGCGCTCGACCCCGCACAGGCCTATGAATTCTCGGCGGGCGAGATCAACGCCAATCTCTACGACAAGCTCGTGCAGTATGATGCGGCCGACACGACGGTGCTCGCGCCGGGGCTGGCGAGCGAATGGGTGGCCGATGAAGCGGCGAAATCGCTGACCTTCACCATGCGCGAGGGCGCGACTTTCGCCTCGGGCAATCCGGTGCGGCCCGAGGACGTCAAGTTCTCGTTCAAGCGCGTCGTGACGCTCGACCTCACCCCCGCCTTTATCCTGACCCAGCTGGGCTGGACGCCCGAGAACATCGACGAGATGGTCACGGTCGAGGGCAACACCGTCACCGTCAAGTGGACGGGCGATTTCGCTTCGGCCTTCGTGCTCAACGTGTTGGCGGCGCGTCCCGGCGCGATCGTTGATGAAGTGCTGGTGATGGAAAACGAGGTGGATGGGGACTGGGGCAATGCCTGGCTCAACACCCATTCGGCGGGCTCCGGCCCGTTCGTTCTGACCGACTATCGCCCGGCGGAGCTGGTGCGCCTCACGGCCAACGAAAACTACTGGAACGGCGCGCCGGCGATGAGCCAGGTGCTGATCCGGCATGTGGCCGAGGCCGCAACCCAGCAGCTGCTGCTGACCTCGGGCGATGTCGATATCGCTAAGAATTTGACGCCCGACCAGATCGGGGGCCTGGGCGAAAACGTCAAGGTCGAGGCCTATCCGCAAGCGGCGGTGCATTTCCTGTCGTTCAACCAGAAGACCGATGAGCTCACCGATCCCGCGATCTGGGAAGCGGCGCGGTACCTCGTTGACTATGACGGGATGACGCAGAGCTTCCTCAAGGGTCAGATGGAAAAGCACCAGGCCTTCTGGCCCAAGGGTTTCCCCGGCTCCTATGACGAGACGCCCTTCACCTATGACGTGGAGAAGGCCAAGGCGATTCTTGAGGAAGCCGGGATCGAGACGCCGATCAATGTGACGCTCGATGTGATCAATTCGGCCCCGTTCACCGATATCGCCCAGTCGCTGCAGGCCGGGTTCTCGGAAGCGGGGATCAATTTCGAAATCCTGCCGGGTACCGGCGCGCAGGTGATCACCAAGTATCGCGAGCGCACGCACCAGGCCATGCTGCTGTATTGGGGCCCGGACTTCATGGATCCGCACTCCAATGCCAAGGCGTTCGCCTATAATTCCAACAATGCGGACGACAACTACACGGCCACGACCACCTGGCGGAATGCCTGGGAAGTGCCGGCCGAGATGAATGAAGCGGTCAACGCGGCGCTGGCCGAGCCCGACCAGGCCAAGCGCAACGAGATGTACACGGAGCTGCAAAAGCAGGTGCAGGCCGAAAGCCCCATCGTCATCATGTTCCAGGCGGCGCTGCAGATCGCCATGGCCAACAATGTCGAGGGCTATGTGAACGGCTCGAACTCGGACTTCGTCTACTACCGCCTCGTGACCAAGAACTAACACCGCTCATGCCTGCGACGGCCCTTCCGGGGCCGTCGCTCCACGCCCCATCGGCTTGCCGGCTCTCAGCGCACGCGTAGTGCTTCGATCAGCGCCCGCAAGGCCGGAGGGCTTTGCCGCCGGCTGGAGTGATAGAGGTAGCAGCCCGGAAAGGTCGGGCACCACTCGTCCAGCACCTGCACCAGACGGCCGCAAGCCAGGTCTTCGGCAACATCCTGCTCCATCATGTAGCCTAACCCCGCGCCGGCCCGGACAGCCGCCGCCACCAAGGCGCCTTCATTGACGATCAGGGGCCCGGAGGGCTTGATCTTGATGTCTTTACCCTCATGCCGAAACTCCCAGGGCAGCAGCCCGCCAGACGTGCTCAGGCGGTAATTGATGCAGGCGTGACGCTCGAGATCATAAGGGGAAACAGGCGGTGGATTGCGGCTGAAATAGTCTGGTGTAGCCACAACAATGGTGCGCAAGTCCGGCCCCACCCGCACCGCGACCATGTCCTTTTCAACCGTTTCGCCAAAGCGAATGCCGGCATCGAACCCGCCCGCCACGATATCGACCAGCGAGTTCTCGATATTGACCTCGACCCGTATGTCGGGATTGGCCAGCAGGAAAGCGGGGAGCTTGGGCTCAAGCACCGTCTGTGCCACCCAGGCGAAAGTGGTGATCCGCACCAGCCCCGATGGATGATCGCGCCATTCGCTAAGCCCGGCCAAGCCATTCTCGATGGCCGAAAGGGCAGGGCCAAGGGACGCCAAGAGCTGCTCGCCTGCGGGAGTGGGCGACACGCTGCGCGTGGTGCGCGACAGGAGCCGGACGCCAAGCCGGGCTTCGAGCCCGCGCATGGCGTGGCTCAAAGCCGAGGTCGAGAGGCCCAGCACAGATGCAGCACGGGTGAAGCTGCCCTCGCGGGCAATGGCAGCAAACATGGCAAGATCGTTGAGCGGCGTTCGTTCCATTGTTGCAGGGTGCTCACAAGCTCATCCCACGGGCAAGGGCTAATCGGGTGCCACTCTTGGCTCTACTTGTCAGGTGCAGCCTCAAGCCTTGAAGGATAAGCCTCATGAGTCTCACTCAATACCGCACCCTTGGTGCATCCGGCCTTGTCGTCAGCCCACTCGCGCTCGGTACCATGACCTTCGGCACCGGACGCTGGGGCACCGACGAAACAAGCTCCCGCGCCATCTTTGACACCTATGTCGCCGCGGGCGGCAACTTCGTTGACACAGCTGACATCTATTCAGGCGGGCAGAGCGAAGAAATGCTCGGCCGTTTCATTGCCCAGAGCGGCTTACGCGACAAACTTGTTGTCGCCACCAAGTTCGGCTTTTCGCGCCAGCAGGGCACTGCGCTTGCCGGTGGCAATGGCAAGAAGAACATCCGGGCCGGCATCGAGGGATCGCTCAAGCGCCTGCAAACAGATGTTATCGACATGTACTGGATGCATGTCTGGGACCGCACCACGCCGGCAGAAGAGGTTCTGGGCACCTTGAGCGACGCCGTTCGCGCAGGCAAAATCCTGCACTATGGCTTCTCCAATACGCCAGGCTGGTATGTCGCCAAAATCGCCACCCTGGCTGCCGCGCATGGGCTGCCCAAGCCGATTGGGCTGCAATATTCCTATTCGCTGATCGATCGTGGCGTCGAACTTGAACTTGCCCCAGCCGGAGCGGAATTCGGGTTGGGCCTCGTACCCTGGAGCCCTCTCGGCGGCGGGTTGCTAACCGGCAAATATGGTCGCGACATGCTTTCGCGTGCCGAGCAGGCGCCCGCTATGCCCGACAGCGCCGGAGATGGCGGCGAGCAGGGGAGCGATGGTCGGCTTAACGGTGACAATCCTTTCGGCGGCATGCTGTTCACGGAGCGGAACTTCGGGGTGGTGGACGCCCTGCGCGAAATTGCCCAGGAAGCGGGCAAGTCCATGGCCCAGGTCAGCCTGGCCTGGGTGGCGGCACGGCCGGGCGTTTCCTCCGTGCTGATCGGCGCCAGCCGCCCCGATCAGTTGGTGCAGAACATCGCCTCGCTTGAGGTGAGGCTGTCCGCTGATCAGTTGCAGCGCCTTGAAGCGGCTACCGCCCTGCCGCTCCCAAGCCCGTACTTCATCTTCCAGTTGCCGCGCGGCGCGTTCTTTGGCGGCAATGAGGTTGCGCCCTGGAACGCTTCGGCACACTGAACAGCACGAGGGGAGCCATGGCTCCCCTCGGCGTATCTCGGTTCGATTTACCAGGGATAGGCCTCGTTGACCGATCCGGTGAAGGTGCCGGTTGGGCCGTCGCTGCCGAGGAGAGCGACGCGTACGGCTTCGGCCGCACCCTGCTCGACGGTTTCGTTGCCTTCATAATTGTTAAGCGCAGTGCTGGTATAGCCGGGGGTCACCGCATTGACCTTGATCCCTTCCGCTTCAAGATCGATGGCAAAGGCTAGTGTGATGGCATTGAGCGCGGTCTTGGACGCGCCATAGCCGGGGTTGAACGTTGCCCTATAGGGACCGGGTTTGGAGTTGATGGTGAGCGAGCCAAGGCTGCTCGACACATTGACGATGCTGGCATTTTTCGATTTGCGCAGCAGGGGCACAAATGCCTGGGTGACGGCAAGCACGCCGAAAACATTGGTTTCCCAGATGGAGCGCACTTCATCGACCGAAATCAGCGTTGCCCGTGAGCGCTTGATATAGTCCTGCATGGTCTCGGTTTCCTGGCCGTTGGCCCGGGAAATCGCGGCATTGTTGACGAGAACATCGAGGCGGCCGAACTGCTGTTCGACTTGCGCCGCGGCGGCGCGGATCGAAGCCTCGTCGGTGACGTCGAGCTGGATAGGATGCACATCGCCGGCAATAGTTTGCGCGGCTGCCTTGCCCCGTTCGAGATTGCGCGAGGCGAGCAGCACCGTCACGCCATTGGCGGCGAGATCGGTTGCGATCTGGAGGCCTATGCCCTGATTGGCGCCGGTAACGAGTGCGATGCGGGTATTTTCGGTCATGGCTTGATCCTGTTCTTGATTGGCCGAACAGGAGGTGGTCATCGGCTGGTGGACGTTCTATCTTCAAACGTCCAAGATTATTTCGATTGAGTCCAGAATGGCTGATCCCCTCGCGCAGATCGTCGGCTTGCTGCAACCGGGCGCACCTTTTTCCAAATGCGTCACCGGATCAGGACCATGGCGGGTGAGGCGGACCCAATCGCCCAATCCCTATTATGTCGCGGTCCTCAAGGGGAGCCTGCGCTACCGGGATCACCAAAGCGGGGAGATCCTCGTCAATGCGGGGGACTTCATCCTGATCCCCTTTGCGCACGACTTCAGCATGTGGAGCGAAGCGCCAAGCAGCGACACCAATCTGGTGATCGATCCCGTTATCCTGCCCGGCGGTGGCTACCGCCTCGGCAGCATTGATGGCCCGACCGATATGCGGGCACTGGTGGGCTACTGCATATTCCAGTCGGACGATGCGAGCTTGTTGTCCTCGCTGCTGCCCGAAGTGGTTGTGGTGCGCAGCGAATATCGGCTGGCGATGCTGATGCAGTTGCTCGGCGATGAGGCTGTGGGCACCAAGCCGGGACGAGAAGTGGTGTTGCAGCATCTGCTCGAAGTGCTGCTGATCGAAGCGCTCCGCTCCACTGCCGATCTGGGAGAATCACCGGGATTGCTGCGCGGCTTGGCGGACGAGCGGCTCGCGGTGGCGCTCAGGGGCATGCATGCAAGACCGGAGCGCGGCTGGACCGTGGCCGAGCTGGCGCGAGAAGCCGCTTTGTCCCGCTCAGGTTTCCACGATCGGTTTCAAGGCGCTGTGGGCATGGCGCCGATGGAATATCTCAAGTCCTGGCGACTGGCTCTGGCCAAGGACCTGCTGCGCAAGCGGGAAGCGAGCGTAAGCGAGATTGCCCGCCAGGTCGGATATCGCTCGGCCAGCGCCTTCAGCGTGGCCTTTATGCGCGAAGTCGGCGTATCGCCGGTGCGTTATGCGCGCGAGGTCGCTGCTGCGTCATCCGGCATGGCGGCAGAAGAATTCGAAGGCGCTATCGCCTGACGGAGAAGCTCAGGGAAACCTGGTCCGCGCTCAAAGGCGGCGTTGTGGAAGTGCCCTTCGTGCCAAAGTATGAGGATGTCACCAGCAGCTATCGGCGGTATTTCCCGAGGTCATTGCTGGAGAACTCAAGCGGAAAGAACACTCATGCGCCGCTGGATAATCCTTCTTGCTACCATGGCGGTGTTGGTCGCGGGCTTCCTGGGCGTGCTGGAGTTGAGCAATGCCAAAGGTTTCCAGCTTTTTGGCGATATCGTCGCGCGCCTCGACACTGATGCGCCCGTCGTGGCGCTCACTTTGGATGACGGCCCGACGCCGGCCTATACCCAAACGGTGCTCGACATTCTCAACGAACGCGACGTCAAGGCGACCTTCTTTCTCACTGGCCGGGAAAGCGCTGAGCATCCGCAGCAGGTTCAAGCCATAGCCGCGGCCGGTCACGAGATCGGCAATCATTCTTGGTCGCACAAGCGCATGGTCTTCATGTCGCCCGCAAGTATTGCCGAGGAAATCGAAAGCACCGATGTCGCCATTCGAAAGACCGGCTATGCGGGCCCGCTGCACTTCCGCCCGCCCTATGGCAAGAAACTCGTCGCCCTGCCTTGGTACCTCGCCCAACACGGCCGCACCACGATCATGTGGGACGTAGAACCTGAAGCTGATGCGGCTGATGCGGCCAGCCCACAGGGCCTAGCCGACCATGCGATTGCCAATGCGACAAACGGCTCCATCATTATCATGCACGTCATGTATGAGAGCCGAGCAGCAAGTAGACTAGCATTGCCTCCTATCATCGATGGCCTCAAGGCCCGCGGTTTCAAATTCGTTACGGTTTCCCAATTGCTGGCCGGCAGATAACAAAGCTCTGCAGCCGATTGATGGGCGTCTGGTCGCCGCATGGACCGGGAAAGCCCGGCGGTGTTTCGCGACGCCATCAAGGCCAGCGAGCTGGAGTGGCAGCGTGGCGCCGCTTGGGCCTTCCGGCAGGCCACGGGCCTCGTCTGGTATTATCGGCAGTCCAATCCCACGATGAGCGCTCTCGGGCGGAGCACCATTTCGCGTCTCGTCGAATACTTAGCCCGTAGTCCGACGATTCACGACGCTGCAGCGGGGTGGATCACGGCCATGATGTGGATGTCGATCTCCTGGTTGTCGATCATGGCCCCCAACCGCCGCGTGCCCTCCAGGGCAAAGCCGTGCTTTCGATAAAGGGCGATGGCCCCGCTATTGTTGGCGAACACCTCGAGTTCCACCCGGCGAAAGCGCCTTGATTGCGCGGTTTCGAGCGTGGCAGCGAGCAGCCGGGAGCCAATGCCCTGGCCGCGGAACTGCGTTACGAGGCCCATCCCCAGCACGCCGGAATGCTCAAATACGGGTTTGCTCTGCCGGCAAATGTCACACCAGCCAATGATTTGAGAACCCGCCAAGGCGACGAACTGTGGATTGCCGTTTTTGATGTTGCCGGCAACAAAGCTCGCTGTGCTCTCGATCGGCGGTGCCTGATGCGAGGACAAAAAGCGCCGCTCCCGGGCCACGCTGTCAAGAGCAGCGTAGAAGCCGTCGAAATCACTCATTGCGATAGGCCTGATCTCGACCTTCCTGCTGCCCATCAGTCGCTCTTGTTGTTCTTAATTTCCGTTCAGCTGGGGTAGAACGCAAGCAAGCGTACCCAAGGCGTATCCCCCAGCCTTGCCACGCTAAGCCGGCACGACTGCATTTCGTTTTTCCAGCCGGATCATGCACAAGGCAGCCATCAGCCCGAAGGCGCAAAGAGCGCTGGCAAACAGGAAAACGCTGCCGCTGCCGGAGGCGTAGAGCTGCCCGCCCACAAGGATAAAGACGCTGCCGAGGAGCCCCCCTGCTGCCGCATAGGAGCCGGTAGCGCTGGCAAGAAAGTGCGGGGCAACATGTCGGCGCATATAGGCGGCGACGCCAACTTGGGTAAGGCCCAGGGTCGCGCCTTGCAGTAACTGCATCAACAGGGTGGGCAAGATGTCGGTCGAGTAGCCGAAGGTACCCCAGCGCAACACGCCGGCAAGACACCCGATGCTGATGATCATGCCGGGCGTCAGCCGCGTCGTGATGCGGCTGGCAAATGCGAAGGCAATGATTTCGGCGGCGACGCCGATGGTCCAGAACATGCCGATCTCGAAGGTCGAATACCCAGCGCCCAGCCAGCGAAACGTGCTGTAAGCATAAAACAGGCCATGGCAGGCCTGGGAAATGGCGGCACTGCCGATAAGGAGCAGGAAGCTGCGGTTGCGCAAGGCCTTGGCAATCGCCGCAGTCGAGATCGGTCCGATCGCTGCACCATCCCCGCGGCCGGGGAGGGCGCTTGAAAGCCCGGCCTGCAGTGCAAGAACCAGGATGAGCACGAGGACAATGACGGTGGGGCTCGACCAGTCGACCAGATAGCCGCAAAGCAGGGTCGTGACCACGACCGACGCCGAGCCCCAGGCTCGCACCCGGCCAAATTCCAGCCGGTATGTGGCAAGGTTGGCAATCAGGATCGACTCGCTGAGGGGAATGAGTGGCGCGCTGACGAACCGGAGGATGAGGTAAACGCCGGCCACGATGAGAGGGCCATTGGCGGCCAGCAAAGCGGCGGAGGCTAGCGTGGCGAGCACGACGAGGCCGAACAGGATCGCCTTGTTGCTCCGGGTGCGATCGGCCACACCGCCAACCACGGGATTGACCACGACGGCCAGCGCCGAGGCAAGCGCGAGGCAGACCCCGATCTCTTGTACCGAAAGGCCGCCTGATTTCAGCCAAAGCGGCATGAAGGTGATGCCGATCGCCACCTGCGCATAAAGCGCAAAATAATACGCGTTGAACGCCATGCCCGAAACTGCCCACCCCGCTGCCACGTCAACGCGCTTGCCAGAGGCAACACCTTGTTGTCCCCCAACGGAGCGCGTCCTCCCCCCGGGCAGTCCGCCACTAGCCTTAGGCTGAGCGCCGCGCGATTTCCAGAAGCATCCAGCGGTTGGCACGCGCAAACGCATTACCTCCGTCGGGTGTTGCCGGATGGCCAGAGAGCGACGCCACTCTGGAGCCCCTAGGTGACGACAGTTTGCTGGCGGCGCGCAGTCAGGCGCCTTCAGTTTGTCCATGCAGCAGCTTCTGGATCTCCGCCATGGTGGCTGCCGGCAGCGGTCCTTTTTCAAGCGCCCCCAGGTTGTCGCGCACCTGCTCTTCCGTCTTGAAGCCGGGAATAGGGAAGGTGTTAGCTGACCTCGCCAGGTTCCACCCCAACGTGCCCTGGGCCAAGGTCCGGCCGCCCTGGGTGAGCAGGTCCCGCAGCGCTTCGATGCGGCTCAACACTTGTGGGGTCGGTACCCCGTTTTCGAAGTGCCGCACCCAGGGATGGCCCGCGCCGCGGACATCGGTAGCATCCATCCGGCTGGCAGAGTTGAACTTGCCCGACAGCAGGCCCATGGCCAAGGGCGACCTGTTCAAGCTGGCCAGTCCGGCTTCCGCGCAGAGCGACAGCATGGCAGGCCCGTCGTGCAGGATGTTGAGTTCCTGTTGCACACCGGCAAAGTTGGGGAACTTCAGCATGCGGCGGGCCGCCGCGGCATCATCCGTGCTCCAGCCCCAGGCTCGGATCTGCCCTTTTTCAACCAGGCGCTCCAAAGCCTCGCCGGCCTGCTCCGCCTCCTGATCGCCAAGTGTACCGGGATGAATCTGGTAAAAATCGATCACATCGGTCTTCAGTCGCTTGAGCGATTGCGCCACGGCCCAATGGATATAGCGCGAACTTACATCTACGGCGCCTAAAGCGCGGCGCTCGGCGTCATAGGTGAAGCCGAACTTGGTCGCGATCACGGCCTGGTCGCGGCGACCTTGCAGTGCGGCGCCCAGCACTTCCTCGCTATGGCCGGTGCCATAGGCATCGGCGCTGTCAAAGAGATTGGCGCCAAGCTCGAGTGCGAGGTGGATGGCGCGAACGGACTGGCTGTCGTCAACGGCGCCCCAGCCGTCGCTACGGCCATCAAGCGTGAACTCGCCCCCGATAGCCCAGCAGCCGAGGCCGACCGCGCCGACCTTCCAGCCCGTGCGCCCAAAAATACGTGTGGTTGTCATGCCGACCCCCTAGTGAGTGTGGTGAGCAACAAATTGGTTGAGCGACCCTCGCTCGGCACCAAGATCGGCGAGCAGCCAATCGTCAAGGAGCGCCAGCTTGCGCCGGGCAATCTGTTGCTTTCTCCAGTTTTTGATCTTGCAAAGAAGTCGTCCAAACATCCAAGCCTCCGATCATGTTGCGAAGCGGTTGATGTTGCAGTTTTGCGGTGATGCGCAGCCCTGACGCGCTCTGTAGCGCCGGCTACGGCTGTGTTTATTGCGCGTCTTCCCGGGGATCGGCTACGATCGACGCTGCAAAGGGCTTTGCAGGATTGAAAAATGGACCTGTCCTGGGACGGATTACGACTGTTCCTCGATGTTGCCCGCTTGGGCGGGCTGACGGCCGCCACGAGCAAGACTGGCGTATCTGCGGCAACCCTGGGACGCCGGATCACGGCGCTGGAGCGGCAGGTCGGCGAGCGGCTTTTCGTGCGCTCCCAGACCGGCTATCGCCTGACGCCGGTTGGGGAAGAGCTCCTGGTGCGGGCCGAAGAGGTTGAAGCATCCATGCTCGCGCTCAAGCGCTGGAAGGATGGGGCCATCGGGGAACGGGTGGTGCAGGTTTCGGCGGGACCATGGACCTCCGCTTTTCTTGGTCGGCAGATCGGCCGGGTATGGACAGCCACGGATCGCTTCGGGCTTGAACTGGTGACCGCCAACCAGAAGGTCGATATTGGTCGGCGCCATGCCGATCTGGGCATCCGCAACCAGCGCCCCACCGAGCAATGGTTGGTGGGGCGACTGATCGGCAAGGTGGCATATGGGCTTTATGCCAGGCCAGAACTCGTCAGCGGGGTTGCGGCCGGTTACTTTGTCGGCGTGGCCGGGGAAGCCAGCCAGACCCATTCTGCCCGATGGCTGCATGCCCGTCACGGCGACCGCATTGCCGTGCGCGGCAATGATGCCTTGAGCGTGCTCGAACTCGTGGCCGCAGGCGCCGGCATTTCCGTGTTCCCCTGCTTCGTCGGTGACAGCGATCCGCGGCTTGCGCGCCTAGCGGAGGCTATCCCCGAACTCGAAACCGAACAGTGGCTCGTGGCCCATCACGAGGAGCGCCACAGCTTTGCCGTGCGTACCGTCAGCGAGCGCATTGCGGCGCTGATGCGCGAGCACGGCGCCTTGTTCCGTGGCCAGCAGAGCCGGACCAATTGAATGGCATAAAGGTCAAGTCGACGACTGCCGCCCAAGATAGGCGGCGTACCAGTGCTTGAAATCCTCTTGCTCGGCGTATTGTGGGTAGGTCTGGGCGATCTCCGCGACAATCCTGCTAGGGGACGGTGGCGCGCAGCGCGATGATCTCGGGGCTGCGGGGCAGCCGGAAGCAGGAGTGATCGTGGTGACTGCCGACGGCGAGGGAGCCGATTGGCTTGCCGTCGGCACCGCTGATGATCGACCACATCCAGCGTTGCTGATGGGTTTCGTCCGCATTGCCCCATTCCCGGCTGCGCTGGAAGCTTCCCGGCAATCGGGGTATTGCCTTGAGGCCAGCTTCGCGCAGGGCGGCGTGCACAGGGCGGAACAGCTCGGCATTGAGCGTGCCATAGGCAAGATCGCCGACTTCTTCGAATTGCTGCTGGAACTCCTGCAGCCGCACGGGCAAGATGCGGGCAAGTTCAAGGTCGACCATCGCCTGGGCGCGCTGGGCGAGGGCGTGAATGTCAGTGCCGGCCTCGTCCGTCAGCAATGGAACCCGCGCCGGTACTAGGGTTGAGCTTTGCTGCGCAACGATTTCCACCAACAATCTTGCCGCTCGGGCAGCGCCATTGCTGTCAATGGTGCTGGCCAGTGCCCGGGCCCGGGTGGCGGTTTCGGGTTGGAGCCCTGTGTTGAGGGCGACGCAAAGGGACTCCATTGTTGGTGCGGCACCAGGATGCGCTACGCCAATCCCGAGCCGCTCGATCTGTCGTGCCCAAAACGGTTGGTCAGCGCCTTGGGGCACGATCACCTGCGGGGCACCCGCCCGTGCAGCGGTGGTGGTGGTGCCGGCGCCGCCATGATGGACCACGACGGCAACACGCCTGAAAAGTGCCTGTTGGTTGACCTCACCGACGAGAAAACAGTCGCTTTGTTGGTCGGGCAGCGTGAGCCCAGCCCAGCCCCGCGCCAGAACTGCGCGGCGCCCATGGGCGCGGATAGCGGTTACCGCGGTTTGGACCAAGCGGTCGGCATTGGGCGCCGCTATGCTGCCATAGCCAAAATAAACGGGCGGAGTGCCAGCGTTCAAAAAGGCCTCCAGTTCGGGTGGCAGCGGGCGCGTGTCGGGCAGGATCCAGGCCCCGGTCTGCTCCGGTGCACAAAGATCGGTTGGCTCCCAGGGGCAGAGCGCCGCCTCCGAAGCCAGGAGCGGGCGCGTCGTAAAGACATGCTGGCGAATATCGGTCACTGTCGGCAGGCCCATGGCGATCCGTTGTCGGTTGATCGTGCCGCCGAAAAGGGCGTTCATCACCTCGAGGTTGTGGTTCCACAGTGCGCGGTGGTCGGTCTCTCCCGTTGGGCGGGAATGACCGGGATAGGAAAGTGGCGGGTGGTGCTCGGATGGCAGGTACATCGGGCAGAACGATGCGTGCATAAAGGGCAGGCCGCGCTTTTCGGCCACGCACTGAGCCGCGCCAACCGAAGGCATAAGACCGGTCGCGAGGATTGCATCGCAGCCGGCGGCTGCCGCGTCGATGGTCCGGCACTGGGCGGCGATCATCCTCATCCCGTAACCCGGGATATCGCTGGGAAATCGTTGAGCGAGCGCAATCCACTCTCGCACGCGCATGAAGGCGGGGACCAACTCAACGCCGGCACGTTCGGCAAGCTCCACAAACTCCTGGTCGCCCGGAGCGGACAGCACCGCTTCCACACCGACCGCCTCGAGCGCGACTGCAAGCGCCACAATAGGTTCGACGTCACCCCGCGACCATAGGTCGACAAAAGTACCCGCATCGATGCACTCCCTTTGCTTGGATACGGCAAGGGTTTTACGGCAGGTCCCTAGGCTTGAAGCAAGCCGCTTGTGATCTACATATCGAAGTGGGCAAGGGGTTGAGACCGATGTGTGTACCGAGGCCCAACTTAGCACGCCGAGGATCGACGTTCAGCCGGCCGCGGCAAACCCCAGTCGCCAAATGGCTGGCGCCGCCAGGGATACACCTGATAGCAGCAGCAGCGAGAACGCCACGCGGCGCAGCGTGAGGACCGCAAATGGCGGCGGCCAGCGTTTTGCGGCATAGGTGGTGGCGGTAACCACGGGCGCCGCCAACAGCGCCCACCAACTTGCCTCATAGGGGAAGCTGCCGGTCAACCCCACCAAGGACAGCCGGAACAAGGCGTTGACGCCAAAGATCAGCACCAAGGTGTCCCTGATGGCGGCCGCTGGCAGGGGTTGGCGATAGAAGTGATAGATCAAGGGCGGTCCGGCCGTGGAGAACATCCCGCCCAGAAAGCCGCCCAATGCACCCACCAGGACGAACGAACCCGAAGAAGATCGGTTGGGCAGCGGATGCGGCTGCAGGATCAACTGGATGCTGGCACCAACGATGACGGCGCCCAGCAGCAGGCGTAGTCCGTCCAGATTGGCGTCCGCAAGCCATTCGAGCATGAAATAACCCAGCACCACCAAAAGGAGGCTGGCGCCAATGGCGAGGCGAAACTCGCTCCAGGCCACGTTACGCCAGCCTCGGGCCAACACCTGAGTTGCATTGACCACCGTGAGGATGCTCACGATCACCGCGGCTTCGGGCAGGGGCAGCAGCCCGAGAATGCCGATACCGCCCATCATCAACAGGCCAAAGGCAAAGCCCGTCAGCGTCTGCACATAAGCGGCAGCGCCGGCAAGGACCAAGAGCATGGCGACATTCAACGGGTCCATTACCAGCCTGCAAACAGAATCAACGCCCGGGATAATAGCTGCATTCCCCGGGCGTGGCGCCGTGAGGCGGCAAATCAACGACTGACCGCTGCTCTCTGGACTTCGTTCTGCGCAACTGGGACGGCGAAGCGCCAGGCATTGTCAGCCAGATAATCGACGAGCCGCCGGCCCGGTCGCCCGGTGAGTTGGCTGAAATCGTCAGTGACCTGGCTGAAATGACCCGCGCGAGTAGCAGTAAAGATCGGCAGCATCTGTTCAACCAGAGCTGGCGCCAGTTTCATGCGCCCCGACTCGCGCTTGAACTGCGCCTCGTCGACACCCTCGTAGGTGACGGTGCGGCCGCTGATCGCGGAAAGCGCCGCTGCGGCTTCGGCATAGCCCAGGCTGTCGGGGCCAGTCAGGTTGAAAGCCCGCCCATCCGCAACTGCCTGGGTCAAAGCGACAGCGGCAGCTTCGGCGATGTCGCGCGCATCAATCAAGCTGGTCGTGGCATCGCCCGCGGGAAGCGCAAGCCGGCCAAGCTCCATGATGCCGGGGTGCCAGCGCCCGTGGAAATTGTCGAGGAACCAGTTTGGGCGCAGGATCGCGTAGGGCGCGCCTGAGCTTTCGATCTGCCGCTCCAGTTGCCGCAGCGGAATGGCGTCATTGGCATCCACCCCCAGAGCTGATTGCAACACCAACTTAATGCCGCGCCGCGCTGCGGCCTCGACGAAGGGGCCAAGCAGTAAATGTGGTTCGGCCGAGGTCGGAACGACGAGGTAAGCCGCATCGGTGCCGGCAAGCGCCGCTTCAAAAGTCGGGGCCTGACTATAGTCCAGCAGCACTGTGTTGGCGTCACCTCCTCGCCTTGTGCCGATTTTGACGCTGTGCCCGGCGATCAGCAGCCGATTGGCCAGGTGCTGCCCAACTGTGCCGGCTCCGGCCGCAACAAGTATGGTCTTGAACATCACGTTCTCCTTTCTAACCAGGAGAAAGATGGCGCGCCCTGAGAGGACAAGCCATGTGAGACGATCTCCCGTTTCTTGCAGATCGTCTTGAAAAGGTGCAGGAGAGCGGCATGAATGTGCTTGATCAATGGATCCGCATGTACGCCCGCAGCCGGATGACCCTCGTCCGCAGCCGGGTGGTTGAGCCTTGGGGCTTCCGGCTCGATCCGGGGGCAATGATCGCCTTTCACCTCGTCTGGCAGGGGACCGCTTGGCTTCGCCGGGCTGGCGAAGCGCCACTCCGGCTGGAAGAGGGTGATCTGGTGGTCCTGAGTGATGGAAAGGCCCACGATCTCGTGGCCAGCCCCAAGGGCGAGGCGCCCCCCGTCAGCCAGTTCGTGCAACAAGGATTTGATGTCACCAGCCAGTCTCCTGACGCGGTGATCTTTTGCGGGCGCTTCCAGGTGGATGGCACGCGGCGGCTGGGACAATCGGCGCTACCGCCCTGCATTCACCTGCCCGCCGCCGAGCTCCGCAAGGACAATGGCATTTTGCCGATCGTGCTGCTGCTGGCCGAGGAACTGGAGCACCAGGGCTTGGGCAATGAAAGCCTGGTGGAAAGTCTTGCCGACAGCCTGCTGGTTTACGTGCTGCGCCGTGCAGCCGAGCGCGCCGGGCATTCCGCCGGATGGTTGCCGGCAATGAAGGATCCCAACCTTGCCAAGGTGTTCCGGGCGATCCATGCCGATCCCGCCGCCAAATGGACTGTCGAGGGCATGGCGAAGGTGGCGGGGCTGTCGCGCGCTGCCTTTGCCAGACGATTCCATGACCGGGCGGGAGAGCCGCCATTGACCTATCTCAAAGGTTGGAGACTGACTCTGGCCGCCAGAAAGCTCGCCAGTGGCCCCACTTCGGTAGGGTCACTAGCGAGCGAAGCCGGCTACGCCTCGGAGGCGGCTTTCACGCGGGCGTTCAAGGACTATCACGGCCTCGCGCCCCGAGCTTATCTGCAGACGCTCCAAAGTGGCGCGCGCTTGCCTGATGGACAAGCAATCCAGGAACTGCGTCAAGCATCGCAAAGCGCCTGATCCAAGATCAACTCCGCCAATGCAGACATGTGCTTGCATTTGCCGGCAATGCTGCCCTATGCTGGCTTTATCCACAGGGGTGCTCCGTATGGTCGGGGCTGAGATGAGGGCGGCAAGCCTTCGGACCCTATAGCTGATCTGGGTAATACCAGCGGAGCGAGGCGGGCCATGTTCTCAGGCGCACAGATTTCCCTTTATCCAATGACCGGCGACTTTGTCGGCGTGATCATGAACGCGCTGGGTGCGCTCGATCCCTATCGTGAACGCTTGCGCATCGAGACCGATGACATCTCGACCTTGTTGGTCGGTCCGCCCGAAGTGCTGTTTCCCGCCATGCGCGATCTGTTCAGTGCCGCCGCGCGCGCCGGCACCCATTGCGTGCTTTCGGCGACGATCTCGCGCGGCTGCCCGGGCGAGCCCGATGATGCCATCTGCCAGTCCCATTTGTTCGAAGGGCCCGTTGCGCCTCTTGAGGAGCGGCGCGCCAGCGCGCTTGCGGCAGTGCAAGATGCGCCCGACATCGGCGTCTTCGGGGTGGCCCAATTGTCTCTCTATGTGATGGGACAGGGCCATCACATGGACGAAATCTATGGCTGCATCGACTTTCTCAAACAGTCGGGCACCTTCGAAAAGTCCAAGCATTTCGCCACCAAGCTCAATGGCGACACCGGTGCGCTATTCGCCACGATCGAGCAGGCCTTTTGCCGGTTTGGACCGCCCGAGGGACATGTCACTATCGACCTGACCGTGTCGGCCAACAGCCCTAGCGCGCGCTGAGCGGAAGGTCTGGCATGGCGCAGTTGTTCTCCTTCGGGCGACTTGTCGCCCGGTTTCTCAGTTACGCAGGGCCCGCCGTGTTTTCGGTGGTGACCCTGATCCTGGCCTGGGAAGCTTATGTGCAGCTTTCGGGCATCTCCCCAACGGCGTTGCCGGCGCCATCCCGCATTATCGTCCAAGGCTACCAGAACCGGGACGCGCTGGCCGGGCACACATTAGCGACCTTGCAGGCCACCATTTTGGGTTTCGGCTGCTCGCTCTGCGCCGCATTGCTGTTTTCGGTCGTGGTGGACTTCTTTCGCCCGGTACGGCGGGCGTTGTTTCCGGTGTTCATCATCACCCAGACCCTGCCGCTGGTCGCCATCGCGCCGCTCATCGTGCTCTGGTTCGGCTTCGGGCTGACGCCCAAGATCGTGCTCGTGGCACTGGTGACCTTTTTCCCCATGCTGGTGGCGCTGGTGCAGGGCTATGACTCCACCGACCGCGATATCGAGGGGCTGTTGGCGTCCATGGGAGCCTCGCGGTGGCGCCGGTTCAGGATGGCGCGGCTGCCTTCGGCCTTGCCTTATTACTTTGCCGGGCTGCGCATTTCCATCACCTATGCCGTAGTCGGGGCGATCTTTGCCGAATATGCCGGGGCGGTCCGGGGCTTGGGCATCTATATTCTCAATGCCAAGAACAATTTTCGCCCCGACCTGGTGCTGGCCGCCGTCGTCGTCAGCGCGACGCTGACCCTGCTCCTGTTTGGCGCTACCGTCTTGGTGCAGCGGCTGACGATGCCCTGGACCCGCTTGGCGCAGAGGCGCCCATGACCACGCCCAGGCTTGAACTGCGCAACTTGGGCAAGAGCTTTGGCGATTCCGAAGTTCTGGCCGACATCAACTTGAGCGTTGGAGCAGGAGAGTTCGTTTCGATCCTCGGCCCTTCCGGCGCTGGTAAATCCACCATCCTACAGCTGCTGACCGGAGCGGTGTCCACTGATGGTGGGGAAATGCTGTTTGATGGGGCGCCACTCGCCCCAAAGAGCCACCCCTTTGCCTTCATGCCGCAACGCGATGCGCTGATGCCGTGGCGGCGGATCATCGACAATGCCACGCTTGGCCTTGAGGTGGCGGGCATGACGCGCAAGGCGGCGCGGGCGGCGGTCCAGCCGCTGTTTGCTGAGTTTGGTTTGGCCGGATTTGAAAACCATTACCCCGCGCAGCTTTCCGGCGGCATGCGGCAGCGTGCAGCGCTGCTGCGCACAGTGGTGCAGCATAAATCCATGCTGCTGCTCGACGAGCCTTTCGGAGCCCTGGATGCCCTGACCCGCACGCGAATGCAGCGCTGGCTGGCTGGGATGTGGACGCGCCATCGCTGGACCGTGTTGCTGATCACCCACGATGTCCGCGAAGCGGTGCTGTTGTCCGACCGGATCTACCTGTTGTCGCCGCGCCCAGCGCAGATCGTGCGCCGCATCGACGTGCCGCTTGAGCATCCGCGACCCCCAGCAGGGTCGGCGGTCATCGCCCAAATCGAAGCCGATATCCTGCAGACCTTGTTTGAACCGGAGGAATAATCATGCCGCTTTCGCGCCTGCTGCTGATCCTTGGCCTTGCCGCCGCCCTCGCCAGTCCACCCGCACTGGCCCAGCCGGTGCCGGTGACCATGGCGCTGGACTGGACGCCCAACACCAACCATGTCGGCCTGTTTGTTGCCCAAGCCAAGGGCTTTTATGAGGATGCGGGGGTCGCAGTTGAGATCCTGCCTTATTCCGACACTTCCGCTGGCACGCTCGTGGCCAATGGGGTGGCAGATTTCGGTATTCTTGGCTCCATCGGCCTGTTCACCCAGCGCACGGCCGGGGTCGATCTGGTCGCGACTTATGCACTGGTGCAGACCGAAACGGGGCGCCTGGTGTTCAACGGCGACCGGCAGGATATCCAAAGCCCCAAGGACCTTGACGGCAAGACTTATGCCGGCTTTGGCAGCGACTGGGAGAGTGCCCTGATTGGCACGATCATCCGCGCCGATGGCGGCCGGGGGGAATTCGAGACGGTCACCCTGGGCACTTCGGCCTATGAAGCGCTGGCCAACGGCGCGGTGGATTTTACCCTTGAAGTTTATACCTGGGAAGGCGTCAAGGCGGAGCGAGACGGGCGCCCACAACGTGCCTTCCGCTATGCCGATTGGGGCGTGCCCGACCAGCACACCAACTTCATCGGCACCACCGGCGCCTTTTTGGCTGAGCACCCGGACACTGCCAAGGCGTTCCTTGGCGCGAGCCAGCGCGGTTACGCCTATGCCGTCGCCCATCCCGACGAGGCGACCGATATTCTGGTCGCAGCCAATAGCGACGCGCTGCTGGACCGGGACTTTGTGCGCGCATCGCTGCAGGCGCTGATCGATGGGCACTACCTGCGGGCCGAGATTGGGGCCGTGGGCGTCATCAATCCCGCCAAGATGGAGGCGATGGGCACGTTCCTGTTTGAAGCCGGCATCCTCAAGGACGGCGACGGCAATCCTCTGGCCGCCAAGCCTGACTTCTCCGGCTACTATACCAGCGCCTATGTGGAAGCCGCGCCGTGACACCAAGGCGGCGCATGGGGCTCAACGCGGTGATCTATGGGCTGGGGAGTCATGAAGCAGGCTGGCGCATGCCTGAAAGCAATGCGCTGGCCTCGACTGATCTGGGCTATTGGACCGACATCGCTCGTCGGGCTGAAGCGGGTGGGTTCGATGCTTTGTTTCTGGGCGATGTACTGGCGCTGCAGCAAAGCGCCGACCGGCACCTCTCGGACGCGATGGACCCCTTCATCATCCTTTCGGCGCTGGCGGCAGTGACGGAGCGGATTGGGCTAATCGGTACGGCCTCGACCAGCTTTGATCATCCCTTTCATCTCGCCCGCCGCTTTGCTTCGCTCGATCACCTCAGCGGTGGCCGGGCGGGCTGGAATGTCGTCACCTCCTCCAATGCGCTTGAGGCCCACAATTTCGGGCTCGACGCCATGCCTGAACATGGCGAGCGCTATGCGCGGGCCGCAGATGTCACCGCGGCTGTGCTGGCACTTTGGAGTTCCTGGCAGGCCGATGCCCGGATCGCGGACAAGCAGGCGGGCCGCTATCTTGATCTCGCAAAGGTTCGGACAGTAGATCATCACGGTCAGTTCGTGCGAACCCGCGGGCCGCTGAACGTGCCGCGCTCGCCGCAGGGCCGCCCTTTGCTGGCGCAGGCCGGCGCCTCTGAGGCCGGGCGTGATTTCGCGGCGCGCTATGCCGATCTGGTGTTCACGGTTCAGGCCGATCTTGCCGAGGCGCAACTGTTTTATCGCGACATGAAGGCAAGGGCTTCCCGCCACGGCCGGCCACCGGAAAGCCTGCTGATTTACCCTGGCATCGTGCCTATTGCTGCCCCGACGCGGGCGCAGGCGGAAGAGCGCTTGGTGCAGTTGAATGGGTTCATGGTGCCTGAGCACGCGCTGGCCAAGCTCTCCGAGTTCCTGGGCACCGACTTGTCTGCGGCACAGCTGGATGACCCCCTGCCTCCTTTTGTCGGGGCAGGGGCTCCCAGCCAGTCGAGCCAAAGCCGCGTGGCTGTTTTGGTTGGCATCGCCAAACGGGAGGGGCTCAGCCTGCGGCAGTTGCTGATGCGTCTTGCCAGCGGTCGAGGGCATCTGCTGGCGGTCGGAACGGGCGCCGAGATCGCGGCGACCATGCAAGAATGGTTCGACCAAGGGGCCGCGGACGGGTTCAACGTGATGGCACCGTTGATGCCGGCCGATCTGCAGAGCTTTGTGGATCTGGTGATACCAGAGCTCACCGCATCGGGCCTGTTTAACGCAAGCGGGGAAACGCTGCTGCGGCAGCGCGTCCAACTCGGTCCGGCATAGGTCAGTCCACGGCCTGCCGGTGCAGGCTCTTGGTGTAGAGCCGGTACATCGACAACGTTCCGGCGGCTTCAAGGTAAACCTTGGCCCGCAGGTCCCGCAATTGCCCGCCGCGTTGCAGCACCAGTCCCAGCGCCAGCCGCGCTGCTTCCTCGGGAGTCGCGGCGACCTGAATAAACTCTTCCGGTGCGCCTTCTGTCGGGGCGCAATCTACGACGCGATATTTCTTACTCAAACCCAGCACTCAGACGCATATCGGCGGCTCCCTTCGAATTGACCATTGCTGTTGGGACTGTCACCGAGGACCTGCTGACGAGCGCAAGGAAGCAACTTCCTGTTTGAGCCGTTCGATCTCCTGCTGGGCAGCTTCAAGCTGCCGCTCCAGGTCAGCGATCCTTATATCTGCCAGCTGGAGTTCGCTTTGCTCGGGCACCAGCTCACCATTGGGTACATCCTTGATCTTGTCGCTCATACCAGCTTTTCTTCGCACTTGGTGATTGCCGCTAGTCTAGCCCGTCCTATCCTCCCGGGACAATGGCATGGCGACCCTTATCGCCGCGCCGAAGCCGGGTTGTGGAGAATGGATGCGAGCAGATGGCCGAGGGCGACTGAAAACTGCTGCATAGCGCGCATTGTCCCATTGCGGAACCGTGGCGAGATCGAGGCGTTGGCCATTAGCATGGGTAAACTAGAGGGGAACTAATGGCAGCGCGACCGTCGCCACCGGCCGGAACTTTGCGTTTTGGTGGACAATGTTGGTGGCTGCCGCCTTGGTGATATTCGGGCTGCCTATCTTGGGGGGCGGCGCATGGCTGATCACGCTTGGGGGGGCGTGGTACTATCTGCTGGCTGGTGCTGGCCTGCTGGCGACCGCCTATTTCCTGTTCAGGCGTGAGTTTACGGCGGTCTGGATTTACGGGTTGACTTATCTGGGCACTGTCGCTTGGGCCTTGTGGGAAGCTGGTCTAGATGGATGGGCCCAGGTGCCGCGATTGGTGGCGCCGACGGTCGTTCTGGTTCTGGTGCTGACGACTATTCGGTCGCTGCGGCGCCCCGAAGGCGCCTCCCGCTCCACACTGGCGGGCACAGCAGCCGGGATCGCCGCTTTGGTGGCATGCATCGGCGTGGCGGGCAATCTTGGGCCAGACCTGCACGCTCAGGAAGTGCCGCCCTCCGACGCCGCCACACCGGGCAGCCCCGAGCCGGCAGCGCCACCACCCGCCCCCGTTGAAGCGGCCCCGGTGGGGCCCACGCCCGAGGCGTCCCCGGCTGAAGCGTCCGAACCGGCGCTGGCGACGCCGGTTGCGCCGCGCTATGTGACGCTGGAAACCGGGGTCGATTGGCCCGCTTATGGCGGCACGCATCGCGCTGCGCGCTATTCCCCGCTCGACCAGATCACCGGCGACAATGTTGGCCAGCTCGAGCAAATCTGGGAGTTCCGCACCGGCGATCTGCCCGAGAACGACGAGCCGTTCGGCAACCAGAACACGCCGGTCAAGGTCGGCAATCGGCTTTACCTCTGTTCGGCGCTCAACAAGATCAGCGCCCTCGATGCCGCGACCGGCGCCGAGTTCTGGACCTATGATCCGCAGACCCCGGTAGATGCCATCGGCTATAATGCTTCCTGTCGGGGCCTGGTTTATTTCGAGGATCCCGCCGCCGACCCCAATGCGCTGTGCGCCAGCCGGGTGGTCAACCTGACCCATGATGCGCGCATGATCGCGCTCGACACCCAAACTGGCCAGCCTTGCGACAAATTCGGCAATGCGGGCATAGTCAATCTGCTCGAAGGCATTGGTGACACTGCGCCCGGCTTTTACGCCCCGACTTCGCCCCCGACCCTGGTGCGCGACGTGCTGGTGGTCGGCAGCCAGGTGAGTGACGGGCAAACCCGCGAAGCGCCCTCCGGCGTGATCCGTGGCTACGACGCTAGGACGGGGGAACTCAAATGGGCCTGGGACATGGGGCGCCCCGACCAGAAGGGGCTGCCCCCCGAAGGCGAGATCTACACACCGGGCACGCCCAATATGTGGACCATCGCGTCAGGCGATGACGAGCTGGGGCTGGTTTACATGCCCATGGGCAATTCCGCTGTGGATTACTGGGGCAGCGACCGCTCGGACGCGGAGAACACCTATTCCACCGCCATCGTAGCGCTGGATGTGGAAACGGGCGACGTCGCCTGGCACCACCAGACCGTGCACTACGATGTCTGGGATTACGATCTGGGCGGGCAGGGGACGCTGGTGGACTTCCCCACGCCCGATGGTCCGGTCCCGGCTATCATCATGCCCTCCAAGCAGGCGCAGTTCTATATCCTCGATCGCGCTACCGGCGAGCCCCTGGTCAATATCGAGGAGCGCCCGGCACCACAGGGTGGCGTCGAGCCCGAGCGGCTCTCGCCCACCCAGCCCTATGTCACCGACTTCCCCAATCTGCTCAAGGCAGACCTGACCGAAGCCGATATGTGGGGAACGACGCCCCTTGACCAATTGTGGTGCCGCATCCAGTTCCGCCAGGCGTCCTATGAAGGTGTCTATACCCCGCCGACGGTGGATCGGCCCTGGATTCAGTTCCCCGGCTATAATGGTGGGGTGGATTGGGGCGGGGTTGCCGTTGATCCGGTCAATGGCATCATGATCACCAACTACAACAACATGCCCAACTACAATCAGCTGGTGCCGCGCGAAGAGGTGAATGCCGCCGGGGTGTTGCCGATCACCGATCCCAACTACGATCCCGATGCTGGTGGTGGCTCGCATGGCAGCCTCAGCCCGCAGGCGCAGACGCCTTATGGCATTCGCGTCAATGCCGGCTGGCGCGTGCCATTTACCGGGATGCTGTGCAAGCAGCCCCCTTATGGCGGGATCGCGGCCATCGACCTCAACACCCGCGAAGTGCTGTGGGACCGCCCCTTCGGCTCGGCGCGCAAGAATGGCCCATTTGGCATCCCCTCCATGTTGCCGCTCGAGATCGGCACGCCCAATAATGGCGGTGGCGTGGTGACGGCTTCGGGGCTGTTCTTCATTGCCGCGACCACCGACGACCTGCTGCGCGCCATCGACATTGAAACGGGCGAGGAGCTTTGGCAGGTAGCGCTGCCCGCTGGCGGGCAGGCGACCCCGATGACCTATGAGGCGGAGGGCCGGCAGATCATCGTGATCAATGCCGGGGGGCACGACTTCATGGAAACCCCGATCGGCGACTATTTCATCGCCTATGCCTTGCCGCAGGCTGCAATCTAAGCGGGGCAAAGGAGCCTAGCTGTTGCTGGCATGGTCCCGGCGGCCCGACCAAGCTGTATAGCGTCACAACCAGGAAAACGATGATCCCAGCGTCAACCTTTGCCTTCGATATGAGCTTTTGCGGACCACCGCCGACGCTTGCCACCCTCTGGGGCCGCTGGAATCTGGACCCCGTCCTTTTGATCGCCCTGGTGCTGGCGGGCCTCGTCGCCGCGCTCGCTTTGCGGTCGGCGTCCCGGCAGCGCCAACTGGCAGCGGGCGCGAGTTGGGCCCTGGTGGCAACGCTTTTCGTGTCGCCTTTATGCGCGCTGACCGTGGCGCTGTTCTCGGCCCGCGTGGGGCACCACATCCTCCTCACCATGGTGGTGGCGCCCTTGTTGGCGCTGGCGCTGCCGCCTGAGTGGGGGCGGCGGGTGAAGCTTTTCCCGGCGCTGCTGGTCTCGACCGTGGCGCTCTGGCTCTGGCATGCGCCCGATTTCTATGCTGCGGCGTTCACCCATCCTGCGATTTATTGGGCCATGCAGGTGAGTTTGCTGTTGGCTTTCACCTGGCTGTGGCTGGGCATGCTGCGGGCCGACAATGCCATGGCCGCCGGGCTGACGGCGCTGTCCGGCGCCATCCAGATGGGCTTTCTGGGTGCGCTGCTGGTGTTTGCCTCCGGCCCGCTCTACCTGCCGCATCTGGCCACGACCCTCGCCTTTGGCTTTTCGCCGATCGAGGACCAGCAATTGGGTGGGCTCATCATGTGGGTGCCTGCCAATCTGCCGCTGCTGGGCGTTGTGATCTGGCGACTGGTTGATGCGCTGCGGCCGGAACGCCGTCCGGCGGTGCAATGACCTGGGGTTTTGTCGTCGCCTGGCTCAAATTCATCCATGTCGGGGGGATCGCGCTCTGGTCGGCGGGGCTCCTGGCACTGCCGTTCCTTTACCGGCAGCGGCGGGGGCTGGAAGACGATGCGCTCCATCGGTTGCACGCCTTTACGCGCTTTTTGTACGTCAAGCTGGTGTCGCCCGGAGCTTTCGTAGCCATTGCTTCGGGAACTGCGCTGATCCTGATGCAGGGCACCTACCAGAACTGGTTTTCGGCCAAGCTGGTCGGGGTCGCAGTGCTGACAGGCATCCACATCTTTTCGGGTTTGGTGATCCTGCGCATTTTCGAGCGCAACGGCCACTATCCCACGGCGCGCTTCATGGTGATCGTGCCCCTGACCCTCACAGTTGTCTGCGCAATTCTGGCGCTTGTGCTGGGCAAGCCACGCCTGCAATGGCCGCAAGGCCTGCAGGCGTTTTTCGCCCCCGGCGCCCTTTCCGAAATGGTCGGCCCCTTTATTGCCGGGTGGATATGATGAGGCCAACCCCATGATCGAACACCAGCTTGCCGCCATGCCAGCTTGCAAAAGCGGTGGCCATGCTCGCGAGCACCGACAGCATCAGGCCGTTAGGCAGGATCTGTTCGGGGTAGAAAATGCGCAGGCCCGCATTGGCGCCGGCAATGGCGACCAGGACCATGGCGGCAACCGCATGGTTCCAGCTGGCAACGCGCACCCGAATGCCGGGAACCGCCAGCAGTTCAGCCGTGCCGGCAAGCGCCGCCAGGACGCCGAAGGCAAAGGCGGCGGAAGCCGACCAGGTGCCGACCTGCACCCAGAACGGATCAGCGCCCCACCAGTAGAAGATATCGATGCCCAAGGTCGCGATAATGAACGCGATGGGAAAGTGCACCATCATCGCGTGGATGGGATGGCCAGCCACGGCAATGGCCGAGCCGATATCCTTGTCGGCAATGGAGCGAATATAGGGATTGGGGTGATCGGAGCGGGCTTCGGCCGGGGTTTCTTCCCGCTGGGCTTCCTGCTCTTCTTCGCTCGCTTGGCTCACCGCAGAGTTCCCTTGTTAAAGAGGCTGTTACTGGTGGCAACGCCAGCATTGCTGGCGGGTTGCAGCGGCGATTTGTCGGCGCTGGATCCGGCGGGGCCGCGCGCTGCCAATCTTGCCACACTGTGGTGGGTGATGCTGATCGGCGCGGCGGTGCTGTTCGGGCTCGTCATGGCCCTGTTCGCGCTGGCTTATCGGCGTCCAACCTGGATCACGCGGGTCACGCCGGCGCAATGGATCGTGGGCGGCGGCCTCCTGCTGCCAATTCCCATCCTGATCGTGCTGACTGGCACCGCGCTGGTGCTCGGCGAGCAATTGCTGCCCAAGGGCGAGGCCCCGGTGCGGGTCGAGGGACGGGCGCAGCAATGGAGCTGGTACTTCACCCATCCCGAGAGCGCCCTTGCGCCCAGCGAGATCCTGCATATCCCCGCTGGAGAGCCGGTCGACATCGCCGTGACCTCCCTGGATGTTATCCATTCGCTCTGGGTGCCGCGGCTTGGGGGCAAAATCGACGCCATTCCCGGTAAGGTCAATGTCATCCGCCTCCAGGCCGATGAGCCCGGTGTCTATTGGGGACAATGCGCCGAATATTGTGGCGAGGGCCATGACGGCATGCGCTTCCGGGTGGAAGCGCATGAGCCAGAGGCATTTGCCGCCCTGCTGGAAGGGCGCGCGCCATGAACCATCATCAGCAGCAGAACCATCGGCATCAGCTCTCGCCCATCGCCCTCCATAAGGCCCTGGAGCGCATCTGGGGCACGCCACCTGGTTGGGGGCGCCTGTCCAGCGTCAACCACACTGTGTTGGGCAAGCGGTTCATGGTCGTGGCGCTGACCTTCTTCGCCATTGGCGGCCTCTTGTCCATGCTGATCCGCGCTCAGTTGGCGACGCCCAACAGCGCCTTTGTGGGCCCGGAAATCTACAATCAGATTTTCACCATGCATGGCACGGTGATGATGTTCCTGTTCGCCATTCCCATGTTCGAGGGCTTTGCGCTTTACATGCTGCCCAAGATGCTGGGGGCGCGGGACATGGCGTTTCCGCGCCTTACCGCCTATGGCTTCTGGTGCTACCTGTTTGGCGGCTCGATCCTGATCATCGCCATGTTGCTGGGTGTGGCGCCCGATAGCGGCTGGTTCATGTATACCCCGCTCTCCTCGCGCCCCTATACGCCCGGGATCAATGCCGATGTCTGGCTGCTTGGCATCACCTTTGTCGAAATATCGGCGGTCACCGCTGCCATCGAGATGTTCGTTTCCATCCTCAAGATGCGCGCGCCCGGCATGTCGCTGGCGCGGATGCCGCTCTTTGGCTGGTATATGCTGGTGACGTCGGGGATGATGATCATCGGCTTTCCCCCGCTGATCCTGGGCTCGATCCTGCTCGAACTCGAACGCGCCTTCGACCTGCCGTTCTTTGATCCCACCCGCGGGGGCGATCCGCTGCTCTGGCAGCACCTGTTCTGGCTCTTCGGCCATCCCGAAGTCTACATCATCTTCCTGCCCGCTGCCGGGGCGCTTTCGACCATCATCCCGGTCTTTGCGCAGCGCCCAATCCTGGGCTACCGCGCCATCATCGCCGGCATTGTGGCCATGGCGTTCCTGAGCTTCGGGCTGTGGGTGCATCACATGTATACGGTGGGCATTCCCCATCTGGCGCTAGCCTTCTTTTCGGCCGCAAGCGCGCTGGTCGCGGTGCCAACGGCGATCCAGATTTTTGCCTGGATCGGCACGCTGGCCTCGGGCAAACCGCGCTGGGACGTGCCCATGCTTTATGTGGGCGGGTTCTTCTTCGTCTTCGTGATCGGCGGGCTGACGGGGGTCATGCTGGCCATGGTGCCGTTCAACACCCAGGCCCATGACAGCTATTTTGTGGTGGCGCATCTCCACTATGTGCTCGTGGGCGGCTTTGTGTTCCCCATGCTGGCCGCGCTGTACCACTGGCTGCCCCATTTGACCGGGCGGAAGAGCCTCTATGGGCTTTCGGTGCCCGCCTTCTGGCTGATCCTGATCGGCTTCAATCTCACCTTTTTCCTGATGCACCTGACGGGACTGATGGGCATGCCGCGGCGCATCTCGACCTATCCCTCCAACTGGGGCTGGGATTGGCTGAACCTGCTGTCCTCGATCGGGGGCTTTATCCTCACCAGTGGCTTCATGCTGGTGCTGGCCGACCTCGTGCTGCAGTTCCGCTTCGGCAAGCGGTTCCGGCGTGACCCGTGGTCGGCACAAACGCTGGAATGGGCGACGCCGACGCCACCGCCAAGCTATAACTTTGCCTCGCTCCCGCAGATCGACCGGCGCGCGGACCTGCTCGAACCGGCAGCGATCGCGCCAAAGCTGGCCGGTGGCCATGGCTATCTCGGTTTCGTGCGCAATGACCATATGGAGACGCTGGGCGTCGATATCGTCACTGGCGCGGCCGAGCATGTGATGGTGCTGCCGCACCGATCCTTCCTGCCGCTCTGGACGGCGCTGGCGACCGGTAGCTTTTTCCTCGCGCTTCTGTTCGGGCAATATTGGCTGGCGCCGATCAGCGCGCTGCTGGTGGTCGGGCTGTTCCTTGTCTGGCCGATGAGCCTGGGGAAGAAGCGCGATCACGGCCCGGTCGAGATCGGCATGAACGAGGCCGCGCCGTTCGACAGCGAAGTGGCAGCCAATGTCACCGTGCTCGCCAATGCCACCGGCCTTGTGACCAATGGGACCCTGTTTGCCTCCTTGCTGTTTGGCGGCCTGTTTCTTCTGGTGGTGGCGCAGAATTGGGAGGCGGTTCCACCACTCGCGCTATCGCCCTTGCTGCTTGGGCTGGCGGGTGCGAGCGCCCTTTTGGCGGCAGGACTGGCCTTTGCCGCGCAACGCCGTAACCAGGCGGGCCGCAGTCCGGTCCCACTGCAGGGCGGCGCCGTTGCACTGCAACTTCTGGCCGCGGCGGCCCTCCTTGCCCTCATGGTTGGGGTGGGGGACGCAACCCTTCATGCCCGTTCGGCCGTGGTATTTGCCACGCTGGGCTATTGCGCACTCCATTGTGGCATCGCCGCGCTCATTGCCGGACACGCGATCTGGCGGCATGTGCAGGGCTTTGTCTCCGCGCGTCGGCAGACCGATCCCAACCTGGCGCTTCTCTGGAACCTTTATGCGGGCCTTGCCGTGGTGCCCGGGGTCGGGCTTGCCCTCCTGCTTGCAGGTGCCGCATGAGCGCTTCCAACCGCCTCGCCCTGGTCCACCTTGTTTCCGGCTTTGTCGTCTGGTCGCTTGGCTTTGTGCTGCTCTATGGGCTTCAGGCGCTGGGCTGCGCCTATGGCTGGAGCCAGCACCGCTTGTGGCTGATATCAGCCTTTGTTGCCGTGCTGGTGCCGCTGGCCTGGCTGGCTTGGCGGCCCCGCCGCACCGGGCCGGAAGCGTCTAGTCTAGCAACGGCCGCGCTTTGGGCTAATCGGGCCGCGCTCGGGGCGGCAATATTGGTGTTCCTGCCCGTCACTTTCGCCTCCACCTGCATTTGAGTTAAAGCCTGCGCAAAAATAACAGGCAGGCTGCTTGTTTTGTGTTCAACAGCATGCCGGGCTGGGCTAGAGCATTGCCCAGCTTTGTTTTGACTGTGAGGGGTCTCCAATGATCGTCGAGAAGCTGCAACCTGTGCTTGATCAAGTGCTGCTGCGCAATGCAGGAGAGCCCGAGTTCCACCAAGCCGTTCGCGAAGTGCTGGAAAGCCTCGGGCCCGTCATTGCCAAGCATCCCGATTATCTCGAGCACGCGCTCATCGAGCGCATCTGCGAGCCCGAGCGGCAGATCATCTTCCGCGTGCCGTGGGTGGACGACAAGGGGCAGGTCCAGATCAATCGCGGCTTCCGGGTGCAGTTCAACTCGGCGCTCGGGCCCTATAAGGGCGGGCTGCGCTTTCATCCCTCGGTCAATGTCGGGATCATCAAGTTCCTCGGCTTCGAGCAGACCTTCAAGAACGCGCTGACCGGGATGCCGATCGGTGGCGGCAAGGGCGGCTCCGATTTCAACCCGCGCGGGCGCTCGGATGGCGAGATCATGCGCTTCTGCCAGTCGTTCATGACCGAGCTTTATCGGCATCTGGGCGAATATACCGACGTGCCGGCCGGCGATATCGGCGTTGGCGGCCGCGAGATCGGCTATATGTTCGGGCAATACAAGCGGCTGACCAACCGCTATGAGGCAGGCGTGCTGACCGGCAAGGCGCTGTTCTACGGCGGCTCTCGCGCCCGCACGGAAGCGACTGGCTACGGCAACACCTATTTCATCCAGTCCATGCTCGCCACCAAGGGGCAGAGCTTTGACGGCAAGCGGGTGGTGATTTCCGGCTCCGGCAATGTCGCCATCTATAGCGTCGAAAAGGTGCAGTCCTTTGGCGGCAAGGTCGTCGCCATGTCGGACAGCTCCGGCTATGTCGTTGACGAGCAGGGGATCGATCTCGAACTGCTCAAGCAGGTCAAGGAAGTGCGCCGTGGCCGCATCTCCGATTACCTTCAGCTTAAGGGTTCGCAGAGCGGGGCTTATTTCGTGGGGGCCGAGAAGGGCTCGATTTGGGATGTGCCCTGCGATGTTGCCATGCCTTCGGCCACCCAGAACGAATTGACCGGCAAGGACGCACGGGCTCTCGTAAGCAATGGTGTGATCGCCGTGGGTGAGGGGGCAAACATGCCCACCACGCCTGAGGCGATCGGCGTCTTCCGGCGGGCCAATGTGATGTTTGCCCCGGGCAAGGCAGCGAATGCCGGAGGCGTCGCCACCTCGGCGCTCGAAATGCAGCAGAATGCCTCGCGCGACAGCTGGAGTTTTGAGCAGACCGAGGCTCGGCTGGCCGAGATCATGCGCGCCATTCACGACAATTGCGCCAGCACCGCCGAAGAGTTCGGCTCGCCGGGCGATTATGTGCTGGGCGCCAATATCGCCGGTTTCGTGCGCGTGGCCGAAGCCATGCGGGCGCTTGGCGTGGTTTAAGGCTGAGGGCCTTCAGCAAAGGGGGCGCCACCGGCGCCTCACCCAGCCTGACGCTGCCGGATCAGTGCTGCCAGAGGACGAGGCCGGCGGCGGAGGCCATTATCACCCCGGCTGTTTTGTTGAGGCGGCGCAGCGCCGGCTCACTCTTGAAAAGATCGCGCGCCGCCGAGGCCAGCAGCGCATAGCCGCAGCCCACGATCATCAGCACCACGACAACGATGGCCGTCAACTCGGCGAAAGCCAGCGGGTTCATCTGATCCAGCGGGATAACGGTGGGCAGGATTGCCAGATAGAACACAATGGTCTTGGGGTTGCCCATGGTTAGCGAGAAGCCGGCGAGAAAGGTCTTAAATGAAGTTTCGCTGCGCGGCTTCATTTGTTCGGCGCCCGGTGCGGCCGTCCAAAATTTGAAAGCGATGTAAAGCAGATAAGCCGCGCCGGCCCAGCGCACCAAGGTGAAAACTGGCCCGAGATAGGTGGCGATAGCGGCAAGGCCGAACACCGCAAAAATGAAATACACCATGTCGCCGGCGAGAATTCCCAGCACCATCGGGAAAGCTCCGCTAAAGCCCCCACCCAGCGCCCGGGCCACGACTGCGGCAACACCAGGTCCAGGCACCAGCACCGCGATGCCATAGGCGAGGGTAAAGGTGAGAAGGGTCCAAAGATCCATGATCACGCCCGGGGAAAGCCAGCAGGAAAAGTCATCGGCCAGGGCGGTCTTCATCATCGCCCGTGGCCCTAGATGACGGATATCTCGCACAAATTCCCACTTCGGCAAACCCTTCGCCGCTTGGCTGGTCGGCTCAGGGGCTGGCGGGTTCGGGGGTCGTCGCGGCAAGGTCGTCCACGTCAGCTTCTGGACCCAGCAGCATGAGGCTGGGTTCAGTGGCAAAGATCTGCTGGGCCATGGCCTGCACATCCGCCGCTGTAACCGCTTCGATCAGCCCGGCGCGCTCCGTGATGTAGTCGACCGGCAGGTCGCGCAACTGCTGACCCACCATGGCCCGGGCAATAGATACCGACGAGCGGAGTTGGTTGATGGGGTAGGCGCCGATCAAATAGCGTTGGATACGTTCGAGTTCGACGGGGTCCGGGCCATTTTCCGCCAAAGCCGCCAAGGTCGTCTTGATCACCTCGATGGTTTCATCCGCCTGATCGGAGCTGGTCGAGGTTCCGATGGTAATCGCGTGAGCATGGGCAAGATCGACCATGTTCCCCGAAACGCCATAGCTGAGCCCGCGTTTCTCGCGCACTTCCACATTAAGGAGCGACAGCAGGTTCCCTCCGGCGAGCAGTTCGGTCATCACATAGGCGGGGAAGAACTCCGGATCCTCCTGGGCAATGCCGGGAAAGGCCATGTTGATCGTGGTTTGTGGCAGGGGATAGCTGACCGCCAACTCCTGCCCAAAACTGAGTTGCGCGTCGGGGATCGGTATGAGCTCGGGTGCCTGAGGCAAGCCACCGAACACCACGTCGATCATCTCGCCAGCTTCTTGGGGAGTGATGGCCCCTACAATCCCGATCTTGAGGTTCTCGCGCGCAAAAACGGCATTGTGGAAGGCTCGCAGGTTTTCGATCGTGATCACGGGAAGGGTTTCAACCGTCCCCTCCACCGGGCGGCTATAGGGATGATCGCCAAACAAGGCTTCATTCCACATCAGCCTGGCGGCATAGCCAGGGTCCTGCGACTGGGCGACGAGCCCGGCCATGATCTGGGCGCGCATGCGGTCCACGGCGGGTTGGTCGAAGCGAGGCTCGTTAACCGCCAGCGCAAGAAGCTCGGTTCCGTCTTCTCGCGCTTCTGACAGCATTCGCGCAGCACCCGAGAAGTTATCCTGGTCGGCCGAGAACTGGATTTCGAGGCCCACCTCGTCCAACTGCGTCTGGAAGGCCTCGCTATCGAGATCGCCCGCGCCTTCGTCGAGCAGGGTCGACATCAAATTGGCCCGGCCGAGCTGGTCGTCCGGATCCTGCGTGGCACCGGCACCTTTGAAGGCAAAGCCAAGGGTGATGATCGGAATGGTGTGGTCTTCCACCATCCAGGCCGAGATGCCACCCGGCGAGGTGATGGGCACGAACTCGGTCTGTGCATTGGCTGGCAGGATCCAGGCAAGCAGCGCCAATGGCGCCAGCAGGAGGGTCAAGGCGCGGCGCTGAGGTCGAGGTGAAACGATCATGGTGCGGGTTCCTCGGCAGGGGGCAGCAGATAGCCGGTGACGGCATTGTCGGCGCCAAGATAGCGAGCAGCGACGTCCTGCACGGCTTGCGGGGTCACGGCGCGGATCCGATCTGGCCAGGTGTTGAGGCCCTCGATCGTGCCCCCATTGGCGAGCCACAGCCCGTAGCTCATCGCCAAATGTGTGGGGTCGTCGCGCTGGAATACGGTATCGCGCGCAAAACGGTCAGCCACGCGGTCCACGTCCTCCTGACTGACGCCATTGGTGATGATGTCCTCGATCTCGGCGGAGATCGCCGCAATCAATTCTTCAAGTGTTGCGTCCGGCCGTGGCGCGCCCGAGAGCGTGAAAGTGCCCATGTCAAAAGCGGCGCCATCATAGCTGGCATTGGCCTGGGCAGCGATGCCCAGCTCCACCACAAGCTTTTGGTAAAGGATGCTCCTCGTGCCGTCGCTCAACAGCCCAGCTAGAACATCAAGGGCCTCGGCTTCGCCCGCCGCGCCGGTGCGATAGCTGGGCACGACCCAGCCGCGCGTGAAACTGGGCAGCGCCACCCGCGGGTCGGTCAGGGTGACGGTGCGGCTCGTGTCCTGCGGCGGCTCCTGGGGGCGGACGCGCTCAGGCAGATCGGGGCCGCGTGGAACTGCGCCATAGGTCTGCTCGGCGAGGGCGCGCACGGCTTCCGGTTCAACATCGCCAGCCACCACCACCAGCGCGTTGTTGGGCGCATAGTACTGGTTGTAGAAGCTGAGCGCGTCGTCACGGCTGAGCTCTTCGATCTCATGGGCCCAGCCGATCACCGGCGAGCCGTAAGGGTGGTTCTGGAACTGGGTTGCAGCCAGTTCTTCCGCGAGGATCCCATCGGGGTTGGACTCGATGACCTGCCGGCGCTCCTCCATTACGACCGCTCGCTCCGCATCGATTATCTCGGGCGGCAGCGCCACATTGCGCATGCGGTCCGCTTCGATCGCCATGATTTCTCCCAGTGCATCGGGGGGAATGGTCTCGAAATAGGCGGTTACGTCCCAACTGGTGAAGGCGTTCATGTTGCCGCCCAGCTCACTCACCAGGCGGTCGAGCGCACCGGCGGGATAAGTCTCGGTGCCGCGGAACATCAGGTGCTCAAGGAAATGGGCGACGCCCGATTGTCCAGGGGGCTCATCAGCAGCGCCCACGCGGTACCAGACGGTATGGGTCACGATCGGCGCCCTTGTGTCAGGCATCACCACCAACTGCATGCCATTGTCGAGGGTGAACTCGCTGATCACCGGCGGCGGAATCTCTTCCTGCGCCAAAGCCGGTGCCGCAAGCATTAGGCTTGTGAACAGCCCCAATGCGGATCGATGCATATTGCTGGTTCCCTTGGATAAAGGCGGGGTTTGGAGGTGAGGGGTACGCTTGCCTGCCGCGCACATTCACACTGCAGCGCAGGAGCCGGACCGGGGGCGTCGAACAGATGCAACAGCTTGGTGGGCGGTTTGGTTGCCGGTAAATTCCCTGCTGTGGCGGTGACGGGAAACAAGAATCCGGGAGGACGTGACCTAGTTCTCGAGCCAGTTATCCAGCAGGCCGGCAGCCACGACTTTGGCGCCTGCCAGGGTCAAGTGCGCGTAGTCGAACTGCATGGGGATGCCGTCCGGAGCAGTTTCGCGGCAGTTCCCGTCCGGGCAAATAATGCTGAGCGGTGAGCGGTAAGCGATTCCGGTCTTCACCAATCTTGCCGCAAGGGCATGGTCGACTGACACGGGCTCCGGCAGCATCGCGCGCGACAACACGCCGGCAGCCCCGCCCCAGACCTGTGCCCGCGCCAGAATATTGGGCACCGCACCGCCATATTCGGCGCTGGGCCCGACGATCATCACGGCCGGGCTGTGCTGGCCGGCAGAGTTGGCGAGGGCAACAATGCCGTCGACGTCCCCTTCGCGCCACCGGCCAGCGATGATGAGGCCGTCCAGGCGGGCATTTGGCAGAAACCGCTTGAGCACGAACTCGGTCAGATCAGCGCAACGCTTATCCTGCCAAGCCCCTTCAAGCGGTCGGCAGCCTGCCGCGGTGGCCTGCAGGAAATTGTAGTGCGGGTAGGCAGCGCGCAGCCCGCCGGACAGATGGGCGGCATGGCTATCGCCCAGCAGCAGGATATTGGGCCGCGTTGGATCAAGCCGTAGGCATGCTTCGCTATCCAGCACCGTGCCAGGCAAGTCGCGGTCGTCGAGAAAACAATGCCCCGCCTGGAAGTGCGCTCGATACTCTGCCGTCTGCGGATAGCGGGCATAATCTGCGAGTGCCAGGACTTCGCCGGAATAGTCGCGAGCCCCAAAGTCCATCCGTGTCAGGGTGAAGCCCGCGCCCGCAATGACCAGCAGTGCCGCAACCCCGCTCGCCAGCACGCGAGATGGCGGCATGTGCTGCAGTCCCCGGCGCGCCGGCATTTCGATCAAGGGACGTGACAGCGCCGCTAGCGCCAGCGACATCGCAACCACCCGCACCAGATCGAGGGCGTTCATGTCGGGCCCGGTGACGGCCCGATCGAACACGATCACCGGCCAATGCCAGAGATACAGCCCATAGGAGATGAGCCCGAGGTAAACCAGTGGCCGCCACTTGAGCATCGCTCCAACCGCGGTGCCCTCGCTCCAGGCAATCAAGAGGACAGCGCCGAGCACCGGGGGCAAGGCGTTGAGACCCGGGAACACACTGGTTTCCCTCAGGTACAACACGGGCGCGACCACAAGAGCGAGCCCAACCCAGCCAGCCGCTTCACGCCAGAAACGTGACGGGATCGATCGCGCGGGTTTGAGCGCCAGCAGCGCGCCGGCGCCAAGTTCCCAGGCTCGGGTAGGCAGCAGGTAGAAGGTGAAGAAACGCGCCTGTTCGGCACCAAACAGGCTCAGCACAAAGGAGCTAAACATCAACGCCACCAGGATGGCGGCGAGATATCGCCGCGCCCAGCGATGCAGCGCCCATAGCAGCGCCGGAAAGGCGAGGTAGAACTGTTCTTCCACCGCCAGGGACCAGGTGTGGAGAAGCGGCACGCTGCGGGCCGGCGCGTCGAAATAGTCAGTGGTGAGATAGAAATAGATGTTGGACACGAACAGCGCTGCGGCAACCGCTGTTTCCCCAAGCGCCCGCAACTCGAAGGGAAACAAGACGAGTTGCGCGGCGACCAGCACCGCCAGGATAACAAAAAGGAGCAGCGGCCCGATGCGCAGAAAGCGGCGGCGGTAAAACTCCAGAAAAGAAAACTGGCCGCGTTCGAGATCGGCCGCAATAATCGAGGTGATCAGATAGCCCGAGATCACGAAAAATACGTCGACGCCAACAAAGCCGCCGCCCAGTGCAGTCACGCCGGAATGGCCCAACACCACCGGGACAATGGCGAGGGCCCGCAGTCCGTCGATATGGGGTTTGTACTGGATGGCCGCACCGGAATGGGCTGGATTGAGCTCCATTGTACTAGTCCATAAGCCCAGGGCCTTGTCCATCATCGGCGCCTTAGGCGGGCTGAACTTATCCCCGGGTGGTTTACGCGGGTGGATAACGCTCCTCTCGGCTTTCCTGGAGGATGCACATGACCGACCGCTTCGAACACCATGCCAAGGGCCTCGACAGCCCTGCCAGCCATGCCTTCACCATCACTCCCAACGACAGCGAGCCGCTGATCGAGGCTACCCGCGCCATCTATATCGGCGCCGGTGGAGCGCTCAGCGTGACGCTGTTATCGGGCGCACAGGTCGTCTTCGTTAATCTGTCCGGCGGGAGTGTGCTGCCCGTCCGGGTGGTTCAGGTGAAGGCGAGCGGCACCACCGCCAGTCAGATCCTGGGGCTCGTGTGATGCTTGGCATATCCCTCAGTGCAGCCATTCACCAGCGCACGGGTGCTGCGTTGCCGGTTCCCGTTCCGCCACCAGCGGGCCTGTCCTTCACGCCCGATATCGCGGTCTTTCGGGACCAATTCGGCGCCTATACTCACGATTTTGATGCCCAGGCCCGCAAGCCTGCGCCCACGCATACCGTTTATGTCGGCAAGGGCGGTGACAACACCGCTGACGGCCTAAGCTGGTCCAGCCGCGTTCGCTCCATCAAGCAGGGCCTGGTGCGCGCCGCAGGCCTGGGCAGTCCCGGCGCTTCGACGCGCGTCCGTCTGTTGGTCCAGGCCGGGGAGTATCGCTTTTCCGAACAGGACGTCAGTGGCATTCCCGATATCTGGGCGGGCCAATCCTGCCAGCGCAATCTTATCATTGAACCCTGCGATGGGTTCGGATCGCCATCCATGATGGGCCGGATCCGTTCAGTCCATGATCAGGTGATGCCGCCATTCCTGCCCGTTGCCGGCTCCAGCACCGTTTACGCGTCCGTTTTCACCAGCGAACGCGTCACCTCCTGCGTTTGGGATCGGACTTATGCCGACGCGTGGGGCAATCCGCTTTGCGCCCACAATGCGCCGCCCCCTAGCGGCGCCTATGCCAATGAAGCGGCGGTTGTAGCGGGGCTTGAGGCCATGAATGCGGCCGAGGGCGAAGGCGCCTGCTGGCTCGATGCCACGGGGAAAAAGCTCTATGTGCGCCTGCGGGACGGCCGGGCCCCGGACGCCAACATGATCGTGGGCCGTGGCACCAATGACAGCGTAGCTAACCCTGCGGACTGGAACATCTATTACGGGGGCATCCATGGAACTCTGGCAACGCTTTGGGCAACGCGTCTCGATGCTTGGGGCGGCGGCGGTTTTTATCTCTATCCAGATTGGAGCGGCAACCGCCGCGCCAGTGTGGTCCTCGACCAGTGCGACGCACTTTACAGCGCCAATATGGGCTTTCTTGCCTATGACGCCACCAATGTGATCCTGCATCGCTGCCGGGCCGCCTACTGCCTCAATGATGGGGTGGCTTATGATCAGCCCGGCTTCGGCACCTACAACCCCGACGCGGCATTCACTGGCGCGATCATCGGCGCCAGCCTAACAGTTTCCGCCATGGCAGGGTCAGCCGCAGGGGTGCTCGATATCGGCATGGTGATCGCGGGTGCGGGAGTCGCAGCCGGTACCCGGATCATCGGGAAAGGCAGCGGCACGGGTGGCGTTGGCACCTACCTCCTCGATCAAAGCCAAAGCGTTTCAAGCACAGCCATGACCGGCACCGGTGGTTTGGGTGGCGCGCGCTTTCATGAACTCGATTGCCGCTTCCGCTGGTGCGGCAACAACAGCCAGTTCGACACCTCCCGCAATGCCAGTTCGGCCCATGTCAACTGCACCGGCCTGCGCATCAACAGCCATGCGCTGTCCACGCAGAACCGCGCCTTCCATGACATCCACAATGCCCGTTCCTGGAATTTGGGCTGTGTTGGAGAGAGTTGCCGCCAAAGCGGGGTGCAGAGCGCGGCCTTTACCGCCGGGCTGGAGCCGAACAGCAATGAAACCGCGCAGATGTGGCTGGATGGCTGCCAAAGCCTGGGCAACACCGCCGATCTGCAGGCGCACAAGGGAGCCGGACTCCGATTGCGCAATATGGGCGCGATCGCAGCCTTCCAAACGCTCGTCAGCGGTGGAGGCACGATCGCCCTTTATTGAACCACAAGGCTGCGGCAAGCCGATCATTGCCGCAGCCGAGCTGCCACCCCTTTGTCAAGACAGCTACGAATCTGGCGGCGCCAGCCACGGGGAACACTCCAGATCGAAGCGTAGGCAAACAACTGTCGCAGGGTCGGACTGCCATGGCGGAACGCGGCGGCAAGGAGCGGCAGGGCGGCCCGGTACGCCCCTTTGCCCTGAGCGTCGCGGGAAAGGTAACCGAGCAGGAAGCCGCTATGGGCGCGCCTTGTCAGCAGCGATCCCAAGCTCTGCGCCCATGTCACGGACTGTTGCCAGCGATATTGGCCCGAGAGCGAAGGGCGTGGCTCATCGCGGTAATGCACCACCAGAGGCTGGGGAACAGTCAGCAACGGGTAGTTCAACTGCTTGGTCGCGCGCAGCACCAGTTCCCATTCTTCGTGCTGGCGCGCTGCAAAGCCAATATGCTCGAACACCGCCCGCGGCACCAGGAGCGAGGAGGTTTGGAGGAACCCCGCCCCGCGTCCCAGCCAGGTGTGCCGATCAAACAGCCATTCGTCAAAAGGCACTGCGCCATGATAAGGGCGCTCAGGCAGCAGAACGCTGGAGTGCGGGGTGACGACCCGGGACATGGTCATCACCACTGCCGGACGATTTGCGGCAAGTGCCAGTTGTTTTTCGAGCTTCTGGGGCAGCCATTCGTCGTCGTCATCGAGAAAGGCCAGCCAGTCTCCGGTGCTCAGGGCTGCGCCACGATCCCGGGTTCGGGCCGCGCCCACCTGTGCGGGGTTGGAGAAAACGCGCAGCCGCGGCTCCTTTATCGACTCCAGAGCGGCAAGCGTCGCCCCGTCCTCCCCGTCGATCAGGACCAGCAGTTCCAGATCAGCCATGGTTTGAGCCAAGACGCTCCGAACGGCCCGCAGCACCAGTTCGCTGCGCCCAAAGGTTGGAACAACCACGCTGACGGTCGGCATGTTGTCTCCATTTTGGCAAAAGGATGCGCTGGCGCTGAGCCTAGCCAGCCGCTTGCCCCCGCGGCAACAGGCTTGTGGTTTCAGCCTTAACCGGGAAGCTGGCGCAGCAGCCCTTGTGCCCGCATCCAGATGCCCATGGCGAACACCGCTTCCCCCAGTGCAATGCCGACGAGACTGAAGACCAGTTCACCCTGAGCCACAAAGACGGCGACCACTGCAATGGAAATGGCGCAGGAAACCACGCTGGCGGCAGCGAGGGGGCGGAACTGCCCCGCTGCCTGCAGCAACACACTGTCGGGCATTCGCAGGCTGCGCAGCAGGGCAATGGCCAGCCATTGCAAGGCTCCCGCCCAGATGACAGGCAAGCCATACTCGGGTGGAAACAAGAGGCGAGGCTGCCAAAGAAGAATGCTCAACCCCGCGCAGAGGCAGACGACCCAGATCAGCAGCAATGCCCGCCTGAAGAAACCCAAGGCGCCGCGCACCGCCCAAGGCTTGCCGCCTTGAGCCAGGATACGCGCGAGTTGCGGTCGCTCCAGATCACTCAGAGCATTCATCGCCAAGGCCATGGGGCGGATCAGCAGGGCGCTCGCCGCGAGGGGTGCAAAGCCGCTCGACCCTGCCACAAGCGTCACGATATAGGCGTGGGCATTGGCGGTGCCCTCAGTGGTGACAACCCCGAGCAGCGACCAGCGCGAATGGGCCTGCCAGATCTGTCGATAAGCAGGCATTGCGCGAAGCGAGAGCTGGGCGAATTGGCTGCGCAGGAAATCGGGTGCCAAGGCGAGCAGGCCAATGGTGGCGCTGCCCACGAGGGCCCAACCGGCGGCAAGCAGGCTTGCTGCATCCAGCAACTGGATCAGGACTATCCCGCCGCCCAAGGCCAGCCCATAGGCCATGTCCGAAAGCACCACCCGACTTTGCTGCTGCTCATAGGCATGGGCGCGACCGAACCAGCGAAGGACGTTGATCGCGCCAAAGGCGGCAAACAGAGCCGCTTCGAGGGTCCCCAAGGCGAGCGACACGGCAATGACGCCCACCGCCAGCCCAGTCGCAATCGCCAGCACCAGATTAACGGTAAACATCGAGGCCACCACTGTGGTCGTGGCGCCTCCCTGGCGCAGCAAGACTACAGGGTAGGGCGCACAAAGCAGTGCCACTGCAATCCCAAGGCTAAGCTGTGAGCACACCAGTAAAAACGCAAAGCCGCCGAACTGCGCCGGTTCAACCGCGTGAAGCAGTTGCAGGGACAAGAGGAATTGCGCCCCCGCCGAGGCGATCGAGCCCATCGCGGCCAGGCCATAGGAGCGGGCGCGGGACGGAGTGCTATTCTGGCGGGTCTGGGGTGGAAGCAAGGCACGATTCAATTTGCTGCACACTCCGCGCGATGGCACACTCCATCCCGATCAACCCGAGCGCCTTGGCCCATGTACCTACGGCCTTTGACAGTTCAACCCTTTAGCGCTGCCGCTGCGTGCCCGGCTGGCCGCACCAGTTTTTACGCGGCGTTGTGTCTTTTTACGGTGCTGCTGCTGGTCTGCATAGGGCTTCAGCCCCTCCCCCGCGGCGGGGATGCGACGGGCGCGGAAGGCGATCTTATCCGGCAGGGTAGCTATCTCGCCCTTTTCGCGGCGACCATGATGGTGACGCGCCGCTCAACCTGGTTCTCGATTGTGCCGTGGAGCTTTTTTCTCGTGTTCGGATGGTGCTGGCTCAGCCTGCTGTGGGCGATCGAGCCGGGCATTGCCCTGCGGCGGGTGGGCATCACCACGGTGCTTGCCGTGCTGGTCTTTGCCGCAGTGCATTGCGCTGGAGCGCGCCGCTCCTTTGCCGCCCTGTGGTGGGCGCTGGTGGGGGTGCTTGCCGTCAACTACGCGGCCGTCCTGCTGAGCCCCGCCGGGGTCCACCACGCGGGCGAAACTGGCGATCTTGCCTTGGCCGGCAGTTGGCGCGGCGCGACGATGCACAAGAATTTTGCCGGTCCCGTTTGTGCACTGACGGTTCTGGTGCTGCTGCTGGATCGGCGCCCGGTAAATGTCTGCCTGCGCTGGCTGCTCCTCGCGGGCGCAGCATACTTTTTGTGGCGCACGCAGTCCAAAACCGCAATGGCACTGCTGCCCGCCGCCCTTCTTAGCGCCCTGGTTTACATGACCCTGGGACGCCGGCAACGGGTCTGGATCCTGCCTGCTGCCGGTTCTATCCTGGTGTTTTCTCTACCGTTTTGGGCTGAAATTCTTACCGCCCTCAACCGATATTTGGCACAACCTGAAGGCCTTACCGGGCGGACCCAGGTCTGGTCGCTGCTGCTGCGCTATGCCGGGGATCATCCTTGGGTGGGGGCGGGGTTCGGGTCGTTCTGGGGGGTTGGGGCGAGGGGGCCGGTGGGGGAGTTGGTGGAGGGGTGGGTGGCCGGGATATTCTCGGGTCACAATGGTTATCTCGATGTTCTGGTGCAGCTGGGGTGGCCCGGACTGGCCCTGGCGGTGCTGGCCTTTGCCATCGCGCCGCTCTCGCGCATCCTGGGGGCCAGCGGAATTGCGAGGCGGGACGGGGGGTTAGTGGTGGGGGTGCTGGTTTTTACCCTGGGGCACAACCTGACGGAATCGAGTTTGCTGAACCGCGATCATCCCGGCTGGGTGTTGTTCCTTGTGGCGGTGGCGCTGGTGTGCCAGCTGCGATGGGAGCGCCAAACAGCCGCTTTGCCGGGTTTCCGCCATGTTGATGAACGGGTTCTGAACGGCTTCCCGGCCGGGGTCGCAGCGGGTGCGATGGCCCCGCGAGAGCAGCCGCTACAGCATCAGTATTAATCCAGTAATTCTTATTCACTGGTTGAAATCTCGTGCTAAGCTCACTCTGCGGTGCTGATGAGTTCAAGCAGGATATAAGTTGTTGGGTGTGTCCGGCGGTTCTGGTTCGAGTTATCGCAGGTTAATTGCAGGTGCCGCTGCACAAGCATCTAGATGCTGGTCGCCGGATTCAAAAAATTCTACTGGAGCGTGCTCCCACGTAACTGCTGTCCGTCGTGGTGGTGCTGAAAAAGGCTTGTTGCTGCTGAGCGGGCATGACACGCAGGGCGGGATCACAAATTTCATTGGATCGTTGCGGGCAGGGCTCGAGGCCGGGGGGCAGACTTGCCGCAGCGCGGCGCTCTACCAGGCGTTCATCTCGCAGCCGGGAGCTTATGAGCAGGTGCTCGTGTGCAAGCGGCAGATGTCGCCGCTGGATTATGCGGGGGCGGTGTTCCGATTGCTGCGGCTGGTGCTGCGCGAGCGCCCCGCTGCGGTGGTGACGGTGATGCCGCTGGCGGGGGTCGCGGCGGGGCTCGTAAGCCTGCTCACCGGCACGCCGGTGATCGTGACCCACCACAGCCCGTATCGGGACAACGGGCGCATCGTGCGCTGGCTGGACCGGATGGTCGGGGGGCTGGGTGGATACCGGCAGATCGTCTGTGTGTCCCAGGCGGTGGCGGATAGTTTTGCCGGGCATTCCAAGGCTTGTCGCGCGCCGCTGCGGGTGATCGCCAACGGCGTGGCAGAGGTGCCGCCCGCGATGGGCCGGGCGCAGTGTTTTGCCCGGTTCGGCCTGCCGGCGGATAGGTCGGTCGTGCTCATGGCGGGGCGGTTGGCGCGGCAGAAGAATGTGCTGACGGCCGTCAAGGCAGTGGCGCGACTTGAGGGCATAGCTCTGGCGCTGGCCGGTGATGGCCCCCTGCGCGAGGAGGTGCGCCAGCTTGCGCAACAGTTGGGTGTGGCCGAGCGGGTGCATCTGCTGGGGCATCTGGATCATCACGACGTGGTCGACCTGACCTTTGCCTGCGACGCCTTTGTGCAGATCAGTTTCTTTGAAGGGCAGAGCCTCGCACTGCTGGATGCGGTGCGTGCCGGAACGCCGATTGTCGTCAGTGACATTGCGGTGCAACGAGAGGTGATCAAGACCCCGATCGGCGAACTGGCGGGTGTTACCTGCGACCCGCAGGACGCCGATGATGTGGCGCGCGCCATTGCCGAACTGTTGCGCGATCCCGCGCGACACCAGCAGCTGCGGGCGCAGTTAGCGTCACGGGTGCGCAGCGAAGCGCAGATGGTGGCGGATTACCGTGAGTTGTTGCAGCCTTTACTCGGCCAACAGGCGCATTCGTCCGTGGCCTGGGAAGGCGCGACCAGATGAGCGAGCCCGGCTCCCGCAAAAGGCTGCTGGCCGTATCGTCGAGCGGAGGCCATTGGCAGCAATTGCTGTTGCTTGGAGAGGCGTTTGCCGATTTCGACGTGGTTTATGCCAGCACAGTGGCCGAGAGCCGGCCGGCCGATGGCGGAACCAGCCTGAGGCTGCGCGAGGTCAACCGCACCCAGCCTTGGCTCGCCTTACCCGCCCTTTGGGAAGCGCTGCTGCTGGTGCGGGGGCTGCGGCCAGCGGTGATTGTCAGCACCGGAGCGGGGCCAGGCCTCCTGGTGCTGCTGGCGGGGCGACTGCTGGGCGTGCCCACTGTGTGGGTGGACAGTGTCGCCAATGCCGAGCGTCTGAGCATGAGCGGCTGGCTGGCGCGGCGCTTTGTGCAGCTCCATTGCAGCCAATGGGAGCACCTGGCAGACGAGGGCCGCACCAAGTTCCTGGGGCGAATGCTGTGATCCTCGTGACAGTTGGAACCCAGCTACCCTTTGACCGGCTGGTCGCGGCCGTGGACGAGCTGGCGCCGAGCCTTGGCGTACCCGTGTTCGGGCAAGTCGGCCGCGCGGCACACTTGCCCAGCAACATGGAATGGGCCCCTTTGCTTGCGTCCGACGAGTTCGCCCGCCGCTTTGCTGCCGCGAGCACGATCGTGGCCCATGCCGGGATAGGCACGGTGCTGATGGCACAGCGCTGGCGCAAGCCGATCATCCTCGTGCCCCGGCGCGCCGGGCTGGGTGAACATCGCAACGACCACCAGCTGGCAACCTGCTCCGAACTTGAAGGGCGGCCCGGCATCTATGTTGCGCGCCAAACAGCGGAACTGGCCGACTTGCTTGGCCAGCCATTGCTGCCCTCGGGCAACGAGGACGACGCAGACAACCGGCAAGGCTTGATTGAGGGGCTGCGCCAGCAATTGCGCCGATGGAGTTAGCCCGCTGCACCTTTGTGGCGCAGGACCGCTCCCCCGCTTTGCCTAGCCCTAAGCCAAGCCGGGGCGGCGCCGGTTAACCTGCTATCAGCGACCCTGTGGCATGGTTGGGGACGGCTTGGAGACCCCTGATGGGCGCAGCGGTTCGATTTGGGGTCACTTTGGCCTGCCTGGTGCTGCTTTATGCGCTGGCAGCCGGCGGCGGCTTGCGCTCCATCGATGCCGGCTTGCGCGATGTAAGGCTGGCGCTCAACGCCATGCCGGCCAGCGGCAGCACGGTGGTGGTCGATATCGACAGCGAAAGCCTGGCCGAGATCGGCGTTTGGCCCTGGCCGCGCAGCCTTTACGCCCAGGCGCTGGATCGGCTGGTCGAGGTCGGAGCCGCCGAGGTGGCCTTCGATATTGATTTCAGCAGCGCCAGCACGCCGGCCGAGGATCAGCAACTGGCCCAAGCACTCGAGCGCGCTGGTGGCTACGCCTATCTTGCGGCGTTCCAGCAGTTGAGTGGGGCAGAGGGGGAACTCGCCCTGTCCATGCCCATGGGGCCCTTGCTGGAGCAAGCAAGCCCAGTGCTGGTCAACGTATTTCTCGATTCATCGGGGCAGGCCAAGTCATTTCTGTCGCGCGTCGAAACGGATCAGGGTGAGGTACGGGCGCTGCCGGTGGAACTGGTTCCGAGTGGGCAAGCCCTGCCGCGCAGCGTCAACATCGATTTCAGCATCGATGCGCGCACCATTCCACGCATCCCCTTTGCCGATGTGCTGGCGGGACGGGCCGATCCGACACTGCTGCAGGGCAAGCAGGTGATCATCGGCGCGAGCGCCATTGAACTGCGCGACCTGTTTTCCATTCCCCGTTTCGGCATTGTCGCGGGGCCGGTGTTGCAGGCCGTTGCCGTCGAGACACTCAAATCGGGGCGCATCATCACCGATTTGCGGCTTGGCCCCTCTGCTATTGCGCTCGTCCTGATGGCGCTGGCCCTGCTGTTTCTGCGCTCGCGGTTGCGGTTGTGGCAGATCGGGCTCCTTGCGGCCGGGCTCGGTGCCGTTTGGGAAGTGGCGGCGCTCGTGACCTACCGCACCATGGCGGTGAGTTTTGATACCGGCTTTTTCCATGGCGGCATCGTGGTGTTGCTGGTGCTGGCTGTCGTGGACGAGGCCTTTATCCAATATCGGGGTCGCATCGCCGCCCTGCGCCGGCTGAGCCATCTGGCGCGCCATGACCAGACCACCGGGGCACTCTCGCGCGCCGGGCTGATCGAGGCGGCCGCGCCATGGGGCTTTGCGCCCAAGGCCGTGATCCTGGTGCGGGTGCAGCGCCTCAACCTGTTGCGCGCTTCGCTTGGGCACGAAGTGACCGACAGCCTGCTGCACGCCATCGGGGAGCGCCTGTCCGGCCAAGTGCCGGGGCTGGTCGGCTATGTGGCGGACGATAGTTTTGCCTGGGCCTACCGGCTGGAGCGCCCAGACATGGCGGTGATGGACGAGGCCTGCCGCAGCCTTTCGGCCCGGCTCGGCGGGATCTATGACACGATCGGTCACCGCATCCATGTCGAGGTCAGATGCGGTTATTCGGCTGGCCCGCTCAGCGTGGACGACCTGCTGAACCAAGCCGAAACGGCGCTGCTGCAAGCCGATGCGGAGCGCGCCCCCTTTGTGGGCTATAGCCCGACCGACCAGCAGCAGCTCGAGGAGCGGCGCCAGCTCGATCTCGATCTGCGCCATGCCGTTGAAGACGGGCAGCTCGAAGTGGTGTTCCAGCCCCAGATCGGCCTGCGCACCCGCACCATTGTAGGGGCTGAGGCGCTGCTGCGTTGGCGCCATCCGCAACTGGGGATGATTTCCCCGGCCCAGTTCATTCCCCTTGCCGAAGAAACCGGTCTTATCGTCGATCTCGGGCGCTGGATCCTCGAGGAAGCGTGCAGCCAGGCGATGGCCTGGCCCTGGGAAGGGCGGATGTCGGTCAATGTCTCGCCGGTGCAGCTGCAATTGTCGGATGTGCCGGCGATGGTGGCAGGCGCGCTGGTCCTTTCGGGCCTGCCGCCGAAACGGCTTGATATCGAGATCACGGAAAGCAGTCTTGTTGCGGGGATCGGCGGGATCATCCGCACCTTTGCCGCGCTCAAGGGGATCGGGGTCGATGTGGCGCTGGATGACTTCGGCACGGGCTATAGTTCGCTGAGCTATCTCAAGGACCTGCCTTTCGACAAACTCAAGATCGACCAGAGCTTTGTGCGCGCCATGGGCGATGGGGCGGCGGGCGACGTGATCGTTGCCAGCATTATCGGGCTGGGCCGCAGCCTGGGCAAAACCACCGTAGCCGAAGGCATCGAGGACGAAGCCGCGGCCAGCGCGCTTGCGGCAATGGGTTGCTCTATCGGGCAGGGCTATTATTTCGGCCGGCCCGTTGACGGGCCGACCATGCGCGCATTGGTGGAAACAAACCTGCCTTTGCCGCAGGCCGCCAGCGCCTAGGCGCCGATCAGCACGGCAAAGCCGTGCTTCGCCAGCGAGCCGGCGGCCCCGGCCGTGCCAGCTACGGGTTGGCCGGTCATGGCGTCGCGGTATTGACCGGGCGGCAGGGCCACCCCTGCTGCAGCCTGGCCGCCATGGCCCGGCGACAGATCGGCAATCACGACAAGGCGCTCGCTCCCATGGCTGCGGGCAAAGCCGAGCACCTGCTCGCTGCCGGTGGCGAGGGGCTCATAGTTGCCCCGGAGCAGGAGCTCGGGATGGGCCTTGCGCAACTGCAGGAGCGCCCTTGTCAGCACGATCTTGTCGTCGCCCGCGGCGCCCGGGCCAGCGGCAACCCGCGTCAGCCGCTCGCGCAATCCCGCAAAGTTGAGATCGCGCCGGTTGTCGGGGTCCACAAAGCTTTGCTCCCAATCTTCGGCGCCGCGATAGATATCGGGCACGCCGGGGACGGAAAGCTTGAGCGCCGCCTGGATCAGGCTTTTGCGCCGGCCGATATCGGCGAGCTGCTGCTGCACCTGCCGGAAGCTCGCAAGGAACGCCTCGTTGCGCAGCGCTGCCGCGACAAAGTCCTGAATGGCTTGCTCATAGGCTGGGTTGTTGACGCTCCAATCGCTGTGGAGCCGCGCTTCGCGCACCGATTTGAGCATGGCGGCCTGCAGGCGCTCGGTGAGGGTAGCGAGCGAGGGGGACTCGCTGCTATCGGCGGGGGGCCAGCCGCCCAGCAGCAGTTGCAGGAAGAGGTAGATGTCGTTGTTGTCGATGGCCGGCTCGGTGCTGTTCGCGAGCTGGTCGCGCCAGCCGAACACGGCGGCATCCCAGATTTCGGAGTGATCGGCGATGGCGCCGATATTGGCACGGGTGTCCTCGCCACGCTTGGTGTCGTGGGTCGAGGTGGTCAGCATGGTGGCGGGGTGATGGGCGAGCCGGCGCCGATTGGCATCGTGGAAGGCATCGATGCCGACTGAGAAATTTTGCGGATGCGCGCCCACTTCGTTGAGCGACACCAGCCGGTTGAAGCGATAAAGCGCCGTGTCTTCGAGGCCCTTGGCTATCACCGGGCCGGTATATTGCTGGAACTTGCCGAGCGCGCCCAGGGTCTCGGAGGGATCATACTGATGCGGCAGCCCGGCGGTGAGGAACTGGCCGAGAAAGTCAAAAAGCGAGGGATCGAAAAAGGGCTGCGACCGGCGCGCCTTGGCAACGGCATAGTTGATCTCGCGGATATCGCGCTCGTCGGCCTGGGGGCCATCGATATATGTGCGATAAACCTGCAGCCAGGCGATGATCTCGCGCAGGCCCTTGCGGATGGCGTTCTGCGTCAGGTCCCGGGTTTGCGGCACGGACTGGGCGACAAGGAATACGCGGTGGGCGAGGCTGAAGAGCTCGGCGGCGAGCTCATTGTCCATGACGCGCAGCTTGCACTCATAGGCTTCGGTGACGGGGTCGACGACATCGCCCTCGAAGCGCTCGTAGGTGGCGGAAAGCGGTGCTTCGGCGGCGGGATTGGTGAGGACGCGGGTAAGGAGGGCACCGAACTCGTAGCCCGTCGTGCCCTCGACGGGCCAATCGGCGCGCAGATCCTCGTGCGGGGCGAGGATCTTTTCGATCAGCAGATAGATGGGGCGCGGGGATGCGGCGCGCAGGTCTTCGAGATAGCCCTTGGGATCAAGCAGGCCATCGACATGGTCGATCCGCAGGCCGTCGACGTGGCCTTCCGCGACGAGGCCAAAGATCAGGGCGTGGGCGTGGTCGAACACGTCGGGCCGGTCGATGCGGATGGCGCCGAGGTCGGAATTGATGAAAAAGCGGCGATAGTTGATGTCGTCGGCGGCGGCGAGATAATGGACGAGCCGCCAGTGCTGGGTGGCAATGAGGCTATCGAGGGCGGCCCAGCTGCCGAAATGGCCCGGCTCGCCGTTGAGGGCGGCGATGGCAGCTTCGGGGGCGCCGTAATGGGCGAGGAGCTGCGCTTCGTCCTCGGGGCGGAGGGGGAGCTTGTGGGTGCCGTGCGCCCAGACGGCGAGGCCATCGCTGTCAGCCTTGAGCACGATCTCGCCCGCTTCAAGCGCCTGGGCGTAGGACGTGCCGAGGAACGGGACCATCAGCTTGCCCTCGAGCGCCGGGTTGGCGGGGGCCCAGTTGATGTCGAACCAGTCGGCATATTGGCTGCCGGGGCCGTGGCGGAGCACATCGAGCCAAAGCCAGTTATCGGCGCCACCCACGCCCATATGGTTGGGCACGAAATCAAGGAGGATGCCGAGGCCGGCGGCCCGCAGGGTCTGGGCGAGGTCGCGGAACTCCTCGATCGTGCCGATCTCGGGATTGATCAGCGTGTGATCGACCGTGTCATAGCCGTGGGTGCTGCCCGGCTGCGCCTTGAGGATAGGGGAGAGATAAGCGTGGCTGACGCCCAGATCGGCGAGATAGGGCACGAGAGCCTTGGCGTGGGCGAAGGTGAAGCCCTTGTTCAACTGCAGCCGATAGGTGGAAAGAGGAGTGGTGGAACTATCGCTCATGGGGCTCAACTGCTGGCGGCGCGGAGGGCGCGCGTCGGTGAAGGGGCCGCGGGGCCGGGGAAAGTGCCCCGGTCAACGGCCCTTGCCAACCTTTGTTCCCCGCTCAGGGATCGCGATAACCTAGCACTCTGAGCGTGAGATTGTCGGGGGTGACCGGGCGGTCAAACACCAGCGCCACCGGGCTTTGCGACTGGGCGGGGGCGTAATCAAGGGTCACGCTGCCGCTCACGGCGTCTTGCCCCGAACCCACAGTGCCTTCGATGCCCACTTCCGCAGCGGTGGCGTGGCCGAGATTGAGCACGGTGACATCAGCGACAAAGCCATCGGACGTTTGCCGAACGGCATCGAGCCGCAGCGTGAGCTCGGGATGGCTGCCGGTCTTGGTCAGGGCTTCCACCAGCAGAAAGCTGGCCAGCCCCAGAATAACGAGGGCCGACAGGGCGGCCAGGATCCACTCGATGGTGCCCGCTTTGCGGGCGGCGGGGGATGGGGGCTGGTTGCTGGCTTGGTCGGACACGGCGGGAGCCCCTTACAAAATCAGCCGCGCGGCGGCGGCGCCAATGGCGGCGGGAAAGCCCAGCACCACCAGAACCCCTAGTGCGGTGCTGAAGGAGAGGCCATCGAAGCGGCCAAAGGTCCAGAGCACATAGCAGGAGATGGCGAGCGCGATGGCATAGCCCACGGCGGTAAAGCGCAAAAAGGCGCTCCACCAGGGCGTGTCGGGGGTCGCTTCGCTGCCCTTGAACTCGGATGCAAAAACAAAGCCGTGCATGAGCAGCAGCGACAGGGCGATCAGCGCCAGCGACTGCCAATCAGTCATGCGAAAGGCGATGAGGATCATTTCCTCGGTGGGGGCAACATTGAGCCCGAGATAGAGCGAGCCGGCGGCCATGATCCCCAATTCGCTGCCATAGCTCTGTTCGCGCTCCTCCTCCTCGTCCTCGCTTTGCCCGAACTGGCTGCGGCCGAGCAGGGCGCCGAGAGCGGCGGGAATGGCATGGATGACGATCTTGCCCACAAGCTCGGGCGGGTTCATGCCCGGCCCGATAACCCCGAGCACGGCGAGCAGGATCGTGGTGCTGACGAGGCCAATGCCATAGGCAAGGGCGACATCGCGCAGATCCTCCTTCCAGCCCCAGGTGGCCTCAAAGCCGGAATAATGGGACAGGAACATCAGCATGGGCAGGCTGGAGGCCAGCAGGAGCAGCAAGCGCCAGCGATCCATGGCAAAGCCGAGCTCCCACATTTCCATGGTCATCAGCATGGGGAGCGAGAACACCAGCGCCCCGCCAAAGGCACGGCCAAGCCCGGTGACGAGATCGCGAAGCTCCTGGCCGCCCTCATCCGCCTTGTTGGCCGCTGCTGTGCTCATTCTGCTTACCCCGCGTCAGGCAGGCCGCCGCGGAAGCGGCGCTGGTAGTCGGCATCATAAAGGGCGCTGTCGCGAAAATCGTTGCTGGCAAGGGAGGGGCCGACAAAGATGATGGCAGTGCGCTCGATGGGATCGTCGGCCACTTGCGCGGCGATGGTGGACAGCGTGCCGCGCAGAATGCGTTCGCCCGGCCAGGAGGCATGCACGACAATGGCGACGGGGCAGTCGGGCCCGTAAAGCGGGGTGAGTTCAGCGACCACCCGCTCGAGCGCATGGATGGCAAGGTGAATGGCCAACGTCGCGCCCGTGGCGCCAAAGGCGGCGAGGGTTTCGCCCCCAGGCATGGGGGAGGCGCGGCCGGAAACGCGGGTCAGCACCAGGCTTTGCGCCTGGGCCGGAATGGTCAGCTCACGCCCAAGGCTCGCGGCTGCCGCGGCAAAGGCGGGCACGCCGGGGGTGAGCATATAGGGGATGGCGTGGCGATCGAGCCGACGCAACTGCTCGGCCACGGCGCTCCAGATGGAGAGGTCCCCCGAATGGAGCCGCGCCACATCAAGGCCCGCCGCGTGGGCGGTGATGTATTCGGCCTCGATGTCATCGAGGGAAAGGGATGCGGTGTCGACCAGCCGGGTGCCGGGGGTGCAGTAATCGAGCATCTCACGCGGCACGATGGAGCCGGCATAAAGGCAGACGGGGCAGCGGGCGAGGAGGTCGCGGCCGCGCACGGTGATGAGATCGGCAGCGCCGGGACCGGCGCCAATAAAGTGGACGGTCATGGCTTGCTCCAGCACCATTGCAGCAGCGGCATGGCCGGGCGCCAGCCGGTCATGGTGCCGATGGAAGAAGCGCGGCTGAGCTCGATGCGGGTGAGGCTGCCGCCATGGGCGGCGTGGTGGGCGAGCAAAATGGCTTCCATTTCGAGGGTGACAGCGTTGGCAACGAGCCGGCCACCGGAACGGAGCGCCGCTCGCGCTGTTTCGAGCGCGCCGGGATCGCTGCCGCCGCCGCCGACGAAGATGGCGTGCGGGGGCTCGAGACCCTCCAGCGCCGCGGGCGCGGCGCCTTCAACGAGCTGCAAGCCGGGCACGCCGAACTGGGCGGCGTTGTGCTTGATGCGCGCGCAACGCTCGGGATGGCTTTCGATGGCAATGGCGCGGAGAGTGGGATGGGCCAGCAGCCATTCAATGGCGATCGAGCCGGAGCCGGCGCCGATATCCCAAAGCAATTCGCCCTGTCGCGGGGCGAGGGTCGCGAGGGTCAGGGCGCGGATCTCGCGCTTGGTGATCTGCCCGTCATGCTCGAACAGTGCATCGTCGCGCCCGGGCACCAGCGGCAGGACGCGCGCTTCGGGCAGGGCGACGACCGAGATGGCCACGACATTGAGCGGATTGATGTCGGCGAGGGTGAAGGCGCTGGCGGGCTGGGATCGGACGCGCTCCTCGGGGCCGCCCAGAGCTTCGAGCACGGTGAGGATGGACAGGCCAAAGCCGCTCTCGTGCAGCAGCTGGGCGAGCTGGAGAGGGGAATCGCCGTCGGACGTGAGCGCCAGGATGCGCGCGCCGGGCTGCAGATGCGGGCGCAACAGATCCTGTGAGCGGCCATGCAGCGACAGGGTGGTGATCTCGCCCAGGGGCCAGCCGAGGCGAGCCGCGGCTAGGGTGAAGGCGGAAGGGTGGGGCAGGACCCGCATTTGGGCGGGGTCGATGCGGCGGGCGAGCGTGGCCCCGACGCCGAACTGAAACGGGTCGCCCGAAGCCAGCACGCAGACGGCCTTGCCGCGAGCGGCGACCACGGCATCGACGGACAGCGAGAAGGGGCTGAGCCAGGCTTGCTGTTCGCCCCTGATCAACGGGGCGGCAAGGCGCAGATGGCGTTCGCCGCCAAACACCAGTTCGGCCTGGCTGATGGCGGCTTTGGCCGCATCGCCGAGGCCCGCGATGCCGTCTTCGCCGATGCCGACAATGGTCAGCCAGCTCATCGGGGTCCCCCGGCGGAACGGGGCGAATAAACGATCGGCGTGCGGCCGGGCCGTTCGATAACGCGGGTTTCGGGCGAGCCGATGATGACGCAAGTGGCCATATCGGCGGTGCTGGCATCGGCATCGGCCAGGGTGACAAGGCGCAGCATCTCGTCGGGGCGGCCAGCGGCACGGCCAAAGATCACCGGGGTGCTCCAGGGCAGTACTTCGCGCAGGATGGCAAAGGCGGTGCCCAGCTGCCAGGGGCGGGCGCGGCTGATGGGATTGTAAAGCGCGATTACGAGCCCGGCGCCAGCAACGGCGCGAAGGCGCTGCTCGATCAGGGTCCAGGGCTTGAGATTGTCGGACAGGGAAATGGCGCAGAAATCATGGCCGAGCGGGGCGCCCATGCGAGCGGCGACGGCGAGCATGGCGGTGACACCGGGCACGATTTCGAGTTCCAGATGGCGCCAGGGCTCGGGGCCATCCTCGATGGCTTCGCACACGGCGGCGGCCATGGCGAAAACGCCTGGATCGCCACCTGAAACGACGCAGACCTTTTCTCCCGCGGCGGCGGCCTGAAGGGCGGCACGACTGCGGTCGAGTTCTTCGCGGTTATCGGAGGCGACGCGCTGCTGATCGGGGCGTAGCGACAGACGATCGAGATAGGGGCCATAGCCAAAGAACAGCCGGGCTTCGGCCACGGCCTTGAGCGCTTCGGGAGTGATCTGGTCGGGATTGCCGGGCCCGAGGCCGACGACGCTGATTTTGCCGGTCATGGCCGCTCGCTCCAGCCGGGGACCAGCACCAGGGCGAAATAGGGGGCGGTGTCGTCCGGCTTGTCGCACAGGCGCATGGACTGGCCGTTGCTCATCGTGCCGCGCTCCACATAAACCGCGGTTTCGAGCTTGCCCGCGGCGGCAATGGCGCGGCGGATCTTGGGCAGGTTGCGCCCGACCTTCATGATGACGGCGCCCTGCGTGTCGCCGAGGCGGCGCTCGAGTTCGGCTTCCTCGAGCGTGCCGGGCAGGACGGCCAGCACATCATCGCCCTGCACCAGCGGCAGGCCGGCCATCGACCAGCAGCCCGACATCGCGGTGATGCCGGGCACGACCTCGGTGGGGTAGCGATGGGCGAGGCGCACATGCAGATGCATATAGGAGCCGTAAAACAGCGGATCGCCTTCGCTCAGCACCGCAACCTTGCGCCCGGCATCGAGATGGGCGGCGATGCGCTCGGCCGCTTGGGCATAGAACTGCGCGGTGGCGGAGCGATAATCGGCGTGGTGGCGGTCGATCTCGGTGGTGACGGGATAAAGCAGGGCTTCCTCGTGCTGGGTGGGCGCAAGGAGATCGGCCACGATGGCGCGCGCATTGCTGCGATTGCCCGACTTGGCGAAATAGGCGACCACATCGGCGCCCTGGATGGCGCGCACGGCCTTGAGGGTCAGGAGTTCAGGATCGCCGGGGCCGGTGCCGACGCCGTAAAGGGTGCCGGTCATAGACCGGGCCTTGCCAGCGCGTTCAGCGCCGCAGCGGTGATGGCGCTGCCCCCGAGGCGGCCGCGCACGATGGCATAGGGCACGCCATAGGAGTGTTCGGCGAGCGCGGCCTTGGATTCGGCGGCGCCCACAAAGCCGACGGGCATGCCCAGGATCGCGGCGGGGCGGGGGGCGCCGTCGCGCAGCAGTTCGAGGAGGTGGAACAGCGCCGTCGGGGCATTGCCGATGGCGACCACGGCGCCAGCCAGGCGCTCGCCCCAAAGATGGAGCGCGGCGGCCGAGCGGGTGTTGCCGATCTCCTGGGCGATAACGGGCGTCTGCGGATCGCGCAGGGTGCAGAGCACCGGATTGTTGGCGGGCAAGCGGGCCGCAGTGACGCCGCGCACCACCATTTCGGCATCGCATAGAATGGGGGCGCCGGCTTCGAGCGCGCCGCGGGCGGCCTCGACAAAGCCAGGGCCAAACTCGAAATGCTCGGCGGCTTCCACCATGCCGGCGGCATGGATCATGCGCACGGCGAGTTCCGCCTCATCGGGGGTGAAGCGGCGCAGATCCGCTTCGGCGCGGATGATGGCGAAGGACTGCCGGTAAATGGCGTCCCCCGCTTTTATGTAGTCGTATTCGATCATGGCAGGTGGGGTCCAAGAGCGGCGGCGATGCGCACCGGGCCAAGCGCGGCCAGAACCGCGGCGCTGGTTTGGCCAGGCGCGCGATGCGCATGGAGAAGGCCGGCAAGGCGGGCAAAAGCCGCGCTGGCATCGGCATGGGGGATGAGGAGCAGGGGTGCGTCGCTGGCGCGGCCCGATAGCACCACCGCCCAGCCGCCGGGCTGGGCGACGAGCGTGATGTCGGCTGGCCGCGGATGGGCGCAACCCTTGGGGCAGCCCGAAACATGGAGGGTCGCGGTGCCATCAAAGAGGGTCGGGAGCGCGTCGAGCAGCTGCGATGCCAAGGCGCGGCTGGTGGCAAAGCCCGAGGCGCAACCCTCATTGCCGATGCAGGCATGGGCACCAAGGCGCGGATCGGCGGGATTGGTGAGGAGGCCCAGCGCTGCGGCGGCGCGCCCGAAGGCGGCGAGCGCGGTGGGGGCGCCCAGGGCGAGGAGGGCGTGGCCAGGAGCAAGGCGCAGTTCGGTAATGCCGGCAGATGTGGCGTGCTGCGCGAGGGCGGCGAGCACGGGGGCGGCGATGCTGCCAAAGGGCAGGGCGACGGGGAGGGCCGCGCCATCGCGCACGGGAATGAGGCCGGCGAGCGGCGGGGGCGCGGGAAGGGGGGCCGGTGAGGAGAGCCGGGTGGCGAGTTCGGCCTGGATCGCGGCGGGATCGAGATCGCGGGCGCGGGCGGCGGGGCCCAGCTCGGCCAGGCGCTGCAGGATCAGGCTGGTGGCGGGGAGCGCAGCGGTGGTCGCGAGGGTGCCGAGCGGGGTCTTGCCCAGCGCCAGCAGCCAGCGATCGGCATCGAGGGCGGTGAGGCGCAGATCGGCGCCGAGGCGCGCCAGAGTGATGGCGCCGCCGCCATCCACCACGACGGTGACCTTGGGGCCGAGGCGGGGGGCGAGCGGGGCGGCCGCGACGCGGATGGCGGTTGCGAGGGGGCGCGGATCGGCGTGTTCGGTGGGATCAAGGCCGGCAAGGGGCGGGGTTTCCACGACGAGGCCGGTTTCGATGGGCAGGAACGCTTCGATGGCCTCGGCAAAGCGGGGCGCGGAATGCTCGGAAAGGCCCCGCACCTGCAGATTGCCGCGGGCGGTGATTTCGAGCTGGCCATTGCCGTGCCGGGCGGCGAGTTCGGCGATGCGGACCAGCTGAGCGGGACTGACACGCCGCTCGGGCAGGCGCAGGCGCGCGAGGAGCCCGTCGCCGGTTGCCATGGGCTGGCGCAGGCTGGGGCAGGCACCGCGGCGCGCGGGCGCTTGGGGGTCAGTGATGGGCAGCAGCTGGAGCAAGTTCGGGCTTCGTGTTGCGTGAAGCCCTGTCCTTATACGATCCCTCGGGCGGCACAAAGCGCTCTATGGTTCGCGTTGTCGCAGCAGGTAGATATCCATGATCCAGCCATGTCGCGCGCGGGCGGCCCGGCGCGTCTCGATGATGGTGTCGCGCACGTCGCCCAGGCGGCCGGCAATGGTGAGCTGGTCGGGGGTGCCGAGATAGGCGCCCCAGAAGATCTCGAGCTCCGGATCGGCATGGATAAAGGCGGTTTGCCCGTCGAGCATGACGACGCTGTCGCCCCCAAGGCCCGATTCGGCGAGGCGGCGGCCGGTGGTGATCTGGACGGGCTCGCCGATGCGATTAAGGGCAATAGCATGGGCTGAGGTCAGCGCCTGGATGGAGGTGATGCCGGGGATGACTTCGACGTGGAAGGTTTCGGGCTGGGGCAATTGCGCGATGATGCGCAGGGTGCTGTCGTAAAGCCCCGGATCACCCCAGACGAGAAAGGCGCAGGCGCCGCCATCGGGCACATGGGTGGCAATGAGCTCGGCGAAGATGCCGGCGAGCGTGGCGTGCCATTCCGCGACGGTCTGCCCGTAATCGGAGCCGCTGCGGCGGGTGGGGACGCGATAGGGCACGAGCGTGGGCTGCTCGAGATAGCGCTCGCAGATCTCGCGCCTGACCTGGGCGAGTTCGGCCTTGTCCTCGCCCTTGTCGGGGATGAAGAGGGTGCCGGCGCGCTGGAGGGCATTGATCGCCTGCACGGTCAGGTGCTCGGGATTGCCGGTGCCGATGCCCACAAGGATAATGGTTTTCACGCGCGTTCTCCTGGCTGTGGGGGAGATGGCATGAAGGGGCGGGGCGAACAAGCCACCGCGTCCGCGCGGCTGGGGAACGGGGCTTGACCTTCCCATGTTGGAACGCCGCATAGCTCGTGCCCCGATCAATCAGGAGGTTTGAAAATGAAGTGTCTGGCTCTTTCCCTGTGCGTGGCTGCGGCCTTGAGCCTGCCGGTGGGGGCGCAGGATCATGCCGGCCATGGCATGGCTGGCGGCGACAGCCCGGCAACCGAAGCCTTCAAGGCGGCCAATATGCGCATGCACGAGGCGATGGACCTCGACTATAGCGGCGACGCCGATGTGGATTTCGTGCGCGGCATGATCCCACATCACCAAAGCGCGGTGGAGATGGCGCAGATCGTGCTCGAGCATGGCAGCGATCCCGAGATCAAGGCGCTGGCCGAAAAGATCATCGCCGACCAGGAAGGCGAGATCGCCCAGATGCAGGAATGGCTGGCCAAACACGGCCACTGACATAAGCAAGGGCCACGCTCCGGGAGCGTGGCCCTTGATGGTTATACGGGCTCGGGGGTGTAGCCGGCTTCGCGAATGGCGGCTTCCGCCCTGGCGCGGTCGCCGGTGAAGCTGACGCGGTGGGTATCGAGATCAACGGCGATCTCGGCGCCGGGGAGCGCTTCCTCGAGCGCCTTGCGCACGGTACCCACGCAATGGGCGCAGCTCATATCCTCGACGCGCAGAGTGGTTGTTTGGCTCATTTCAATGTCCTTTCACGGGTTGCGGCCCGGCCAGATCATCGAGGATCGGGCAATTGGGCCGGTCGTCGCCGCCGCAGCAGTGAACGAGATGCTTGAGCGTCCCCACCATGCCCTGCAGTTCGGCAATCTTGGTTTCGAGGTCGGCGATATGGGCCGAGGCGACCGCCTTGACCTCGGCACTGGCGCGGCTCTTGTCCTGCCAGAGGCTGAGGAGGCGGCTGGTTTCCTCGACGGAAAAGCCCAGGGTGCGGGCCCGCTTGATGAAGCGCAGCACATGCACCTGATCGGGGTCATAAACGCGGTAATTGCTGTCAGTGCGCCCGGGCGGCTCGATGAGGCCGATGGACTCGTAGTAGCGGATCATCTTGGCCGAAACGCCTGAGGCCTGGGCGGCTTCCCCGATATTCATGGGTTCACTCCTTGCAGGATCGCGGGGCGCACGGTGCGCAGCCGCTGGGCGTTGCCCACCACAAAAACGCTGGAAAGCGCCATGGCACCAGCCCCGATCATGGGCGACAGCAGGATACCAAAGCTCAGATACAGCACGCCTGCGGCGACCGGGATCAGGATCACGTTATAGGCGAAGGCCCAGAACAGGTTTTCGCCGATATTGCGCATGGTGGCGCGGCTGATGGTGAGGGCATTGAGCACCCCTTTGAGATCGCCGCCCAGCAAAACGACATCGGCGCTTTCGATGGCGACATCGGTGCCGGTGCCCACGGCAATGCCGATATCGGCAGCGGCAAGGGCGGGCGCATCGTTGATGCCATCGCCGACAAAGGCGATCTTGCGATTGCCACTGCGCAGCGAATTGATGGCATCGACCTTGCCGGCGGGCAGGATTTGGGCGCGCACTTCATCGATCCCGAGCTGGTCGGCAATGGCCTGGGCCGTGCGCTGGTTGTCGCCCGAGATCATGGCCGTGCGGATGCCCATGCGGTGCAGTTCGGCGATCACCGCCTTGCTGGTGGGGCGGGCCCGATCGGCCACGGCGGCAACGGCCGCCAGCTTGCCATCGACGCCAACCAGAATGGGCGTCTTGCCCTGGCCGGCCAGTTCGGCGAGCTGATCGGCAAAGGGCGTCTGGTCGATATCGGGCAGCTGGCCAGCATTGCCGACCAGCACCTTACGAGCGCCCACGACGCCGCTGATGCCATGGCCGGCCGAAGACGCGAACTGCTCGGCATCGGCGATGGGCAGGCCGCGCTCGGTTGCAGCGGCAACGATGGCGCGGGCAATGGGGTGTTCGGAGTGATGTTCCACCGCCGCCATCAGGGCCAGCACTTCGGCCTCGGCAAAGCCCGGGGCGACCACGAGATCGGTCAGCACCGGACGCCCTTCGGTCAGGGTGCCGGTCTTGTCAAAGGCGATCATCTCGACGTCGCGCAGGCTTTGCAGCGCTTCGCTGCGGCGGAACAGGACACCCAGTTCAGCGGCCCGGCCGGTGCCCACCATGATCGAGGTGGGGGTGGCCAGACCCATGGCGCAGGGGCAGGCAATGATGAGAACGGCCACGGCATTGACGAGGCCATAGAGATAGCCGGGCTCGGGACCCCAAAGCAGCCAGACCACAAAGGTCGCGAGGGCTGCCGCCATCACGGCGGGCACGAACCAGAAGGTGATGCGGTCAACCAGCGCCTGGATGGGGAGCTTGCCGCCCTGGGCGTCCTCGACCATGCGGATGATCTGGGCCAGCATGGTATCGGCCCCCACCTTGGTGGCGCGGAAGGTGAAGCTGCCTTCGCCATTGACCGTGCCGCCCACCACACTGGCGCCTTCGGCCTTGCTCACCGGAATGGGCTCGCCCGAGATCATGGATTCATCGACATGGCTTTGCCCGCCCACGATCTCGCCATCGACGGCGATCTTTTCGCCGGGGCGTACCAGAAGGATATCGCCGACGACCACCTGATCGATGGGCACTTGCACAAAGCTGCCATTGCGCTGCACCTGGGCGGTCTTGGCCTGTTGCTGCACCAGCCGGGCAATGGCGGCGCCAGTGCGGCCCTTGGCTAGTGCTTCAAGGAGCCGGCCAAGCAGGATCAGCGTCACGATCACGGCCGCCGCTTCGAAATACACATAGCGGCTGGTGGCCGGCACGAGCCCGGGCGCGAAGGTAACGACGGTGGAATAAAGATAGGCCGCGCCCGCCCCTAGAGCGACGAGTGAATTCATCTCGGGGGCGCCGCGCAACAGGGCTGGAATGCCATGCGCAAAAAAGCGGCGTCCGGGGACGAAGAGCACAATGGTGGTGATGACAAAATAGGCGATGTAGAGCCACTGGGTGGGCACCAGATGCATCACCGCCATGTGCATGCCGGGGATCAGGTGGCTGCCCATTTCGAGCACGAACATCGGCGCGGTCAGGACCGCGGCAAGGATCACGTCGCGCCGGAGCACGGCGGCGTCCTCGTCATGGTGGTGGCCGGCATGGCTGCTGCGCTGTTCGGGCGCGGGCTGGCCGGAATAGCCGGCCTTGGTTATGGCGGCGAGAACGGGCTCGAGTTGCGCATCGGGAGTGAGCTCGACAGTGGCGCGCTCGGTGGCGAGATTGACGGAAGCTGCCTTGACGCCGGGGGTCTTGAGCAATGCGCGTTCCACCCGCGCCACGCAGGAGGCGCAGGTCATGCCTTCGATATCGATGGAAACGGGTCGGGTTTGGAGTGCCTGGTCGGTCATGATTTTCACCTCGTCCCACCCCATGTAGGGCTTCCCATCGTGGGAAGGTCAAGGGCTTCTGCCGCTTTCGCGCCATCAGAATGAATGGATTGTGAAGCCCGTGCTCATTTTGTTTGCACCTAGTGCATAAGAGGTGTGCAGCAAGGCGCGGTTCTCATCAGCCGGGGGTGCCACTACATAAGGCTCAGCAAAAGAGAGGACCCCAAGAAAATGAACATCCGTCAGTCGATCCGCAACTATGTCCAGTACCAGCGCACCCTGCGCGAGCTGAACTCGCTTGACGCTCGCCAGCTCAATGATTTGGGCATTACCAAGGGCGACATCAAGAACATTGCGCAGGGCAAGGGCTTCTAAGCTCTTTCCAGCAGCAGTCGAAGAAGAAGGCGTCCACTTGGGCGCCTTTTGTCTTTTCAGGAACTAGCGGATGAGGTCGGCGGTCTTGCCGCCCAGGGCCCTGACCAGATCGTCCGGCGCCAGATTGATCTGCAGCCCGCGCTGGCCGCCATTGAGATACACCCGGTCCTGCAGAGCAACCAGTTCCTCAACGCAAGTGGGCACGGCCTTGCGCTGCCCAAAGGGGCTGATGCCCCCGACCTTGTAGCCGGTGAGGCGCTCGGCCACAGCCGGCTTCATCATCTGCGCGGTCTTGCCGCCAAAGGCGGCGGCAAGTTTTTTCATGTTCACTTCCTCGTCCGACGGGACGACAACACAGACCGGCTTGCCATCCACCTCCGACATCAGCGTCTTGAACACGCTGCCGGGATCGACGCCCATGGCTTCGGCCGCCTGCAAACCAACCCGCTCGGCATCGGGATCGTAAGCGTAGGTCGCGAGCTCGAAAGGGATGCCGGCTTTGAGGAGGGCTGCGGTGGCGGGCGTGGTCTTGGACATGGAGCCGAGTTTACCGCTCCCATATCGGCTGGCAAGCGGGCCTAGCGCGGACAATGATCGCTCAGAATGGTTTCGGCGCCGATGTCGCGCAGCAGATGGGGCGAGGCGTTGAGCAGATCGAGGGTGACGCGGCGCCGGCGCCGGCGGATCAACCAGTTGCGCAGCGGATTCCATGGGCGGCGCGGGGCCGGATCGCGCGCTTCTTCGCAGCTTGAAACAACACTCATGGCATAACCAGCCTTATGCGGCTGCCTCCGGGGTGATCGAGATAGCCGCGATTATTGCTGGCGGGTGGGCGCGCTTCCAACTAAAGCTGCCAAGGCTTCCATAAGGAGGTTTGATGCATGACCCCGTTGCCACCCCTGCCGGCGATCCGCGCCTTCGAGGCCGTGGCGCGCCATTTGAGCTTTACCCGCGCAGCCGAGGAACTGGGCATGACCCAGGCCGCCGTAAGCTACCAGATCCGCATTCTCGAGGAGCGGGTGGGCACGCCCCTATTCCTGCGCAAGCCACGCCGGATCGAGCTCAGCCAAACCGGGGCGCAGCTGGCGCCTGAAGTGGCCAAGGGCTTTGCGGTGCTGCGGGCGGCTTTTGCCGAACTGGGCGGACGGGTCGACGCCACGCTCGCGATCAGCGCGGTGCCCACTTTTGCCAGCCAGTGGCTGGCGGCCAATCTCGGGCTGTTCCAGGTCGGGCATCCCGATATCGCGGTGCGCATCGAAAGCGCGCCCGAGATCATCGATTTTGCCGGCACCGAGATCGATGTGGCGATCCGCGCCACCGGGCGGATGGCGCCGGGACTGGTGGCGCATGGGCTGACGAAGGTGGAATATGCCCCGATGCTGCATCCGCGGCTGGTGGAGGAATATGGGGTGCGCGAACCCGCCGATCTGCTGCGGGTGCCCCAGATCACCCCCGATGACCCGTGGGTCGCGGCCTGGTTCAAGCGGGCAGGGGTGGCGGTGCCGCCCGCGCCCGAGCGGCCCTTTGCCCGGCTGGGCTTTCAATCTATGGAAGCGGTGGCCGTGATGGCCGGGCGGGGCGTCGCCATGCTGACGCCCCAGTTCTACCCCGAGGAAATCCGCGCCGGCCGTATGGTGCAGCCCTTTTCGACCGTGGGCTGGGACGGGCACTACTACTATCTCGTTTACCCCGAAGCGCGGCGCAACAACCCCAAGATCCGCGCCTTTCGCGACTGGATCCTCGAGGCAACCGCGCCGCTGCGGGCGCTCGAGCAGAGCTAGACGATGCCGCCCGAGCCGCCTTCCACCGCCGGGCGGATGGCGGCAACTTTGGCGCGATAGCCAGAGGCCCGGTAGGCGCCGAGGAGGTCGATGGCGCCGCCCGCTTCGAGGCGGGCCATGGCGAGGATCGGCTCCACATCGGTGCGATAGGCGAGGCGCAGGGCCTGGGTGGCGCCCAGCGCGTCGTTGCCCTGCTGCGCCTGTTCGAGTGCCGCGCGATCCACAAGGAGTGCCTGGGCATAGGCGCGCTGCACATCGGCGGCCGACAGCATCAGCGATTCGATGGGGTCGGTGACGTTGTGGGATTGGTCGAGCATGTGGGCGGGGCGAAAGTCGGGGTGGCGCGCTTCGGCATCCACCAGCTCGTTGAAGACGAGGAACAGGCGGTAGGGATCGATCGAGCCGGCATCGAGGTCGTCGTCGCCATATTTGCTGTCGTTGAAGTGAAAGCCCCCGAGCTTGCCGAACTGGGCGAGGCGCGAAACGATCATTTCGATATTGGTGTTGGGCGCATGGTGGCCGAGATCGACGAGGCAGAAGGCCTTGTCGCCCAGTTCGGTGGCGATGAGGTAATTGGTGCCCCAATCCTGCACGACCGTTGAATAAAAAGCTGGCTCATACATCTTGTGTTCGGTGTAGACGCGCCAGTCAGCGGGAAGGGCGGCATAGATCGCCTTCATGGCATCGAGATAATGCTCGAACTGGGTGGCGAAATTGACCTGGCCGGGGAAGTTGGAGCCGTCGCCGATCCAGACGGTGAGGGCCTTGGACCCAAGGGTCTGGCCGATCTCGATGCATTCAAGATTGTGCTCGATGGCTTGCTGCCGGGTGGCCGGGTCGGCCGCCGAGAGCGAGCCGAACTTGTAGCTTTGCAGCTGGCCGCGGGCGTCCGAGAAGGTGTTGGAGTTCATCGCATCAAAGCCGAGGCCGAAGCGGCTGGCAGCCTGCTTGAGGCGGTTGGGATCGGCTTTGTCCCAGGGGATGTGAAGCGAGACGGTGCGGGTGGCCTGGGTCAGCTGGGCAATGACGGCGCAGTCTTCGAGCTTGTCGAAGATATCGCGCGGCTCGCCCTGGCCGGGGAAGCGGGCAAAGCGGGTGCCGCCGGTGCCGACGCCCCAGGAGGGCACGGCGATGTTGAAGGCGGCGACCTTGTGCTTGACGGCCTCAATCGAGATGCCGCGTCGGTCGAGCCGCTCGCCGAGTGAATCGTAGTCGGCCCGCAGATCGGCTTCGCGTCTGGCGTTGTCGGCTTCGATCGCGGTGGGGTCGATGATGTGATCGGTCATTTGTTGTGCCTCCCCTGCGACCCCCTCCCTCGGTCCCGCCCCTCAAGGGGGAGGGAAGGGCAGGAGCCGCGTGTTTTGTTGTTTTTGTTCTGCGTGAATCAGCGCGTAAAGGACTGGGCGTTGCCGGCGTCGACATTGAGGATGTTGCCGGTGGATTTAGCCGAGGCTTCGCTGGCAAAGAAATAGATGGCTTCGGCGATGTCTTCGGGGAAGACGGAGCGTTTGAGCAGCGAGCGCTGGCGGTACATGTCCTCGAGGCCCTCCTTGTCGGTCTTGTAGGTTGAGGCGCGCTGTTCGAGCCATTCGCCGGCCCAGATTTTCGAGCCGCGCAACACGGCGTCGGGATTGACGACATTGACGCGGATCTGCGCTTCGGCGCCCTCGAGGGCAAGGCAGCGGGCGAGGTGGATTTCGGCGGCTTTCGCGGTGCAATAGGCCGCTGCATTGGGGGAAGCGGCTAGGCCGTTCTTGGAGGCGACAAAGACCACATTGCCCCCGATCTTTTGGGCGCGGAACAGGCGGAAGGCCTCGCGCGAGACGAGGAAATAGCCGGTGGACAGGATGTCCATGTTGCGGTTCCAGAGCTCGAGCGTCGTGTCCTCGATGGGCGCGGAGGAGGCGAGGCCGGCATTGGAGACGAGGATGTCGAGGCCGCCGAATTCCACCACGGCATGGGCAAATCCTGCGATCACCTGGTCTTCGCGGGTGACGTTGATGTTGACGGGGCGTACAAAGTCGGTGCCGAACGCGCCCGACAGTTCGGCGGTGGCGGAGTCTAGCGCGGCCTGGTCGATATCGGCGAGGACGACGCAGGCGCCTTCGCGCAGCAGCCGGGCGGCGGTGGCCTTGCCGATGCCGCCGGCGCCGCCGGTGACGAGCGCGATCTTGCCAGCCAGGGACTTGGGCTTGGGCAGGCGCGCAAGCTTGGCTTCTTCGAGGAGCCAATATTCGATGTCGAAGGCCTCCTGCTCGGGCAGGCCTTGGTATTCAGAGACGGTCGAGGCGCCGCGCATGACGTTGATCGCGTTGACATAAAACTCGCCCGAAATGCGGGCGGTCGCCTTGTCCTTGGCGAAGGTGAACATGCCCACGCCCGGCATCAGATAGACCACGGCATTGGGGTCGCGCATCGCCGGGGAATTGTCGTGCTTGCAGCGCTCGTAATAAGCGGCGTAGTCGGCGCGATAGGCGGCGATCTGGTCGCCAAGGCCGGCGATAACGGCGTCGATATCGGGGTTGGTAGGATCGAAATCGATCACCAGAGGCCGAATTTTGGTGCGCAGGAAGTGGTCGGGGCAGGAGGTGCCCAGCGCCGCGAGCGGGCGCAGATTGTTGGAGTTGACGAATTCCAGCACGGCCGGGGAATCGTCGAAATGGCCGAGCTTATGGCTGTCTTCGGAAATGAAGCCGCGGATTTTCGGCATCAGGCGCGCGGCGATGGCGCGGCGCTGTTCGGACGGCAGAGCCTGGACGGCCGCGCCACCAAAGATGGTCTTGCCCGCGGTTTGCGCTTCGAACCACTCGATCGCCTGGTTGATGATGGCGATGGTGGTTTCGTAGCATTCCCGAGGGGTGTCGCCCCAGGTGAAGAGGCCGTGGGACTCGAGGATCACTCCCTTGGCATTGGGGTTTTCTTCGCAGAACTTGCCCAGCCACAGGCCAAGCTCGAAGCCCGGCTTTTTCCAGGGCAGCCAGCCGATCGTGTCGCCGAAAATCTGGCGCGTGAGTTCGCGCGAGTTTTTCGAAGCCGCGATGGCGATGATGGCGTCGGGGTGCATGTGATCCACAAAGGGATGGTTCACATAGGCGTGGAGCGGGGTGTCGATCGAGGCGGCGCGCGGGTTGAGGTTGAAGGTGGCATGGGGGAGATAGCCCACCATTTCGTCCTCGAACTCGACCCCGCGGTAGAGGTTCTTGAGAGCCCGCAGCTTGTCCATATACAGGGTGGCAAAGCCTTCGAGCTTGATCGAGGCGCTGTCCCCGCCCGAGCCCTTGACCCAAAGCACCTCGACCACCTCGCCGGTGAGGGGATCCTTTTGCATGATCTTGGAGGAGGTATTGCCGCCGCCATAATTGGTGACCCGCTTGTCGCTGCCCAAAATGTTGGAGCGGTAAACCAGCCGCTCGGGCTCGCTCATGGCGGCGGCCTTGGCATCATCCCATAAATTCTGGAGGCGCTTGGGGGCGGGGGCGGACATGGGGTTCCTCTCAGATCGGGCAAAACTCCTGCCGAACTGGCCATGATTGAAATGCGCTGTCAATCACAAACGATCAGCAGCAAGCAGAACTGCGCAATGATGAGTAATTCAGGTGGGTCAATGATTGACACTGATTGAAAAGCGCGCAAGGAATGCTGACGGGAGGAGTGCTGCCGTGCATGAAACAGAGCGCCATAGAGTCATCGGGGCTGCGCTGCGGACGCGTTCCTTCGTGAGCGTGGCTGAACTCTGCGACGTCACCGGCGCTTCGGAAGCCACGATCCGCCGGGACATTGCGGCGCTCCATCTGAGCGGGCAGTTGCGGCGGGTGCGGGGTGGCGCGGAAGCGGTCAACCCGCCCGAGGAAGGCGCGCTGATAGGGCGACCCTTCTCTGTCAATGAAACGCTCAATATCGCGCAAAAGCAGGCAATCGCCCGGGCAGCAGCCCAGCTTTGCCGCGACGGCGAGCCGATCATCATCAATGGAGGCACCACGACCTATCAGATGGTGCATCATCTGACGGGCAAGCGGCTGACCGTGTTCACCAACAGCTTCGCCATTGCCGAGCACCTGATCCACAATTCGCGCAACAGCGTGGTAATTCCGGGCGGCACCATCTATCGCGATCAAAACGTGATCCTGTCGCCCTTTGGTGGGGTGGTGGCCTCGCATTTCTACGCCAAGCGCATGTTTATCGGCTGCCAGGGAATTGGCGAGCACGGGCTGATGGAAGCCGACCCGATGGTCGTGCAATCCGAACTGGCGCTGATCGGGCAGGCCGAGGAGCTGATCGTGCTCGCCGATTCATCGAAGTTTTCGGGCCGCTCGAGCCTGATCCTGTGTGAACTCAACAAGATCGCCGCGGTGATCACCGACAGCGGCATCCGTGACGAAGACCGCCAGATGCTCGAAACAGCCGGCGTGCGGTTGATCGTGGCCGAAACAACTACTCAGGTCCAAGCGCAATCCAGCAGGGCCTGAGCCAACAATTAGCTGATATCAAAGCATTCCAGGGAGGGAATACCGCATGAAACTGATCAAGATCCTGGCCGCATCCACGGCTGTCGCCGTGCTGCTCGCCGCACCAGCCTATGCCCAGACGCGCATTGCGCTGGTGGTCAAATCGCTCGGCAACGGCTTTTTCGATGCCGCCAACAAGGGCGCGCAGGAAGCGGCCGCCGAACTGGGCGATGTCGAGGTGATCTATACCGGCCCAACCGCCGCCACGGCCGAAGCGCAGATCGAAGTGGTCAATTCGCTGATTGCCCAGCAGGTCGATGCCATCGCCATTTCGGCCAATGACCCAGATGCGTTGGTGCCGGCACTGCAGCGCGCCATGCAGCGCGGCATCAAGGTGGTGAGCTTTGACTCAGGCGTTGCCGAGGAAGGCCGCCAGATCCACCTCAACCCGTCCGACACCGCGCTGATCGGGGAAACCATCATCAAGCTGGCCGCCGATCACCTGCCCGAGGGCGGCGATGTAGCGATCTTGTCGGCCGCATCCACCGCCACCAACCAGAATGCCTGGATCGAGGCGGCCAAGGCGGCACTGCCCGAGAAATTCCCCAATATCAATCTCGTCGCGACGGTTTACGGCGATGATGACTCGGTCAAATCCACCGAGGAAGCCAAGGGCCTGATCGCCGCCCATCCCGACCTCAAGGCCATTATTGCCCCCACTACGGTGGGTGTTGTCGCGGCGGCCCAGGTGGTGACCGACCAGAACCTGATCGGCAAGATCAATGTGACGGGCCTCGCGCTGCCCTCCGAATTCAAGCAGTTCATCGACAATGGCGCGTCCCAGGCCGTGGCGCTGTGGAACCCCATCGATCTGGGCTATTCGGCGGTGATGCTGGCCGACCAGCTGATCGATGGCAAGGAAGCGGCGCCGGGCGAAACATTCTCCATCGGCCGGGTCGGGGAAGTCACGCTCGACGACACCAACGCGGCGGCGATGGCGGTGCCGTTCCAGTTCGACAAGACCAATATCGAAGAGTTCTCCAAGATCTATTGAGCTCCGTGCGCGCACGGCGATAGCACCCCGTCAAGGGCAGGGTGGCTGCAGTCTGCCCTCCGTCCCCCCTTGAGGGGAGGGCCGGGGTGGGGGTTCTTCAGTGATCACCAGCCGAACCCCTCCCTCGATCCCTCCCCTCAACGGGGAGGGAAGCACAAAGCCGGTGGTTCCGCGCATGGCGGGTACCCCCGGCGCCACCATCGGGAACGTAGATGACGCAGCCCATCCTGACCCTTTCTGGCATCGGCAAGAGCTTCCCCGGCGTGCGGGCGCTCAATGGCGTGGCGCTGGAGCTTTATCCGGGCGAGGTGACGGCGCTGATCGGCGAGAACGGGGCCGGCAAATCCACCTTGGTCAAGATCCTGACCGGGATCTACCAGCCCGATGCGGGGGAAATTGCCATTGCGGGCAAGCCCGTGGTGCTGCCGACGGCCCATGCCGCCTTTGCGGCGGGGGTGACGGCGATCCACCAGGAAACGGTGTTGTTCGACGAGCTGACCGTGGCCGAAAATATTTATCTGGGCCATGCGCCGCGCACGCGGCTGGGGCTGATCGACTGGCGCACCATGCGCAGTGAGGCCAAGGCAACGCTCGATGCCATGGCGGCCGGGATCGAACCCGATCTCAAGCTCAAGGAACTGGGGATCGCTAAAAAGCACCTAGTGGCAGTGGCACGCGCGCTGTCGATCGACGCGCAGGTGGTGATCATGGATGAACCCACCGCCGCGCTCAGCCAAAAGGAGATCGAGGAGCTTTATGTGCTCATCGAGCTGCTCAAGGAAGACGGCAAGGCGATCCTCTTCATCTCCCACAAATTCGACGAGATCTATCGCATTGCCGACCGCTTCACCGTGTTCCGCGATGGCGAAATGGTGGGCAAGGGGCTGATCCGCGACACCAGCCAGAACCAGATCGTGCAGATGATGGTGGGGCGGGCGGTGGACCAGATCTTTCCCGCCCGCACGCCCGAGATCGGCGAGGTGGTGCTCGAGGCGAGGGGGCTGTCGCACCCCACCGAGTTCGAGGATGTGTCGTTCAGCCTGCGCCGCGGCGAAATCCTCGGCTTTTATGGCCTCGTGGGGGCGGGGCGCAGCGAGGTGATGCAGGCGGTGTTCGGCATGACGGCGCTGTCGGGCGGTACGCTGAGCCTCGACGGCAAGCCGATCAACCCGCGCTCGGCCGCCGATGCGGTGGAAGCGGGTATTGTTTATGTGCCCGAGGAACGCGGGCGGCAGGGGGTGATCACCAACCTGCCCATTTTCCAGAATGTGTCACTGCCCTCGCTGCGCCGCACGAGCAAGAGCCATGTGCTGCAGCTGGCACAAGAATTTGCGCTGGCGCGCTCGTTCACCGGGCGGCTCGATCTGCGCGCCTCCTCGCTCAGCCAGGATGTGTCGACCCTTTCGGGCGGCAACCAGCAAAAGGTGGTGATCGCCAAATGGCTCGCGACCGGGCCGCGGGTGATCATTCTCGACGAGCCCACCAAAGGCATCGATATCGGCTCCAAGGCGGCGGTGCATGGCTTCATGGGCGAGCTGGTGAGCGGAGGGCTGAGCGTGATCATGGTGTCGTCCGAGCTGCCTGAGGTGCTGGGGATGAGCGACCGCATTGTGGTGATGCGCGAAGGGCGGGTAGTGGCCGTGCTCGACAACAAGGGGCTGCAGCCCGAAACCCTGGTGCGCCTTGCGGCGGGGATCGCGCCAGAGGAGGCGGCGGCATGAAGGCCTTGGCCAAGCAGCGCGAAATCTGGCTGGCCGGAGCGATTGTGCTGGTGATTGTGCTGGTGACGCTGCGCTTTCCTCGCTTTGCCCAGCCGGGCAATCTGCTGACCATCTTCAACGACACCTCCATCCTGATCATGCTGGCGCTCGGGCAGATGGCGGTGATCCTGACCCGCTCCATCGACCTGTCGCAGGCCGCCAATTTGGCGCTGACCGGCATGATCGCGGCCATGTTCAATGCCGCGTTTCCGGGGGTGCCGATCCCCGCGGTGATGGCGATGTGCCTTCTTGTGGGTGCAGTTTTGGGCGGGGTGAACGGGCTTTTGGTGTGGAAGCTCAACATCCCCTCCATCGTCGTGACCCTGGGGACGCTGACGATCTTTCGCGGGCTGGTGTTCGTGCTTTCGGGCGGGGCCTGGGTCAATGCTGCCCAGATGAGCCCCGATTTCATCAATCTGCAGCGCGCCGTAGTGCTGGGACTGCCGGTGCTGAGCTGGATTGCCATTGCGGTGGCGGCGCTGTTTTACGTGCTGATGACGCGCACCCCGCTCGGGCGCGCAATCTATGCCATCGGGGTCAATCCGACCGCGGCGGTTTATACCGGGATCGATGTGGGGCGCACCAAGTTCCTCGCCTTCACCATTGCCGGCGCGATCGCCGGGCTGTGCGGTTATCTTTGGGTGTCGCGCTATGTGATCGCCTCGACCGAGGTCGCGAGCGGCTATGAGCTGACCATCATCGCCGCATGCGTGATCGGCGGGGTCTCGATTGCCGGTGGCATCGGCACCGTGGGCGGCACGTTGCTGGGGGCGTTGTTCTTGGGCGTGATCAACAATGCGCTGCCGGTGATCAATATTTCCCCGTTCTGGCAGATGGCGATTTCCGGGGCCGCGATCCTGTTGGCGGTGGTGCTCAATGCCCGGGGAGAGCGCTCGGCAGGGCGGGTGATCTTGCGAAAGGCGGAGGCGTGATGGCTTCCATGCCGGGTTCTGGCGCTCCCTCCCCCCTGGGGGAGGGTCGGGATGGGGGGTGGTGCAGTGGGTCGCTGGATCTGCAACTATCGGAAGCTATGAGATGACCGACACCGTAACAACCCGCCAATTGCCGGATCGGCTTGATCATCCCCTGCGCTCGGCACTGCTGAGCTGGGAATCGCTGCTGGTGCTGGTGGCGGTGGGAATTTTCATCGCCAATTCATTGGCTTCGCCTTACTTCCTCAATGAATGGTCGCTGTCGGACCTGACCTTCAACTTCACCGAAAAGGCGCTGATTGCGCTCGCCATGGCGCTGCTGATCATTTCGGGCGAGATCGATCTGTCGGTAGCGGCGATCATTGCCCTGGCCTCGACGCTGATGGGCCTGGCGCTGCAATGGGGCGTGGATACGCCCGGGCTGGTCGCGATCGGGGTTGGGGTGGGGCTTTTGTGCGGCGCCTTCAATGGGGCGCTGGTGACCGGGCTCAAGCTGCCCTCGATCGTCGTTACCATTGGTACGATGAGCCTGTTCCGGGGCATCGCCTTCATCATCCTGGGCGATGGCAGCTTCAAGGGTTACCCGGCCAGCTTCAGCTTTTTCGGGCAGGGCTATGTGTGGTGGGTGATCTCGTTTGAACTGGTGCTGTTTGTTGTGGCGGCAGTGATCTTCTGGTTCATGCTGCACCGCACCACGTTTGGCCGCCAGATCTATGCCATCGGCAACAATGCCGTGGCGGCGCGCTTTACCGGCGTGCGGGTGGATCGCATCAAGTTCGTGCTGTTTTGCCTGACCGGGCTGATGAGCGGCATTGCCGCCGTGCTGCTGACGGCGCGGCTGGGCTCCACCCGGCCGTCCATTGCCGAAGGCTTCGAGCTCGAGGCCATCACCATGGTGGTGCTGGGCGGGGTCAATATCCTGGGCGGCGGCGGCTCGATTATTGGTGTCGTACTGGCCGCCGTGATCATGGGGCTGGTGACATTCGGGCTTGGGCTGCTCAATGTTCCGGGCATCGTCATGTCGATCTTTATCGGCACGCTGCTGATCGTGGTGATCGCGCTGCCCATCCTGTTCCGCCTGTGGAGAACGCGCAGCCAATGAGCGACTGGGAAAAACACGCCTTCAAGATGCAGCTCAATCCCGGCATGGCTGCCGAATACAAGAAGCGCCATGACGAGATATTTCCCGAACTGATTGAACTGCTCAAGCAAGCGGGGGTGCGCGATTATTCCATCCATCTCGATGAGGAAACCAATATCCTCTTTGGCGTGCTGTGGCGGCGCAAGGATCACACCATGGACGCGCTGCCCAACCATCCGGTGATGCAGCGCTGGTGGGCCCATATGGCCGATGTCATGGCCACCAATGAACGGAACGAGCCGGTTTCGGTCGACCTCAAGCCCATGTTCTGGATGGAGTAGCCGCGCGCCCCTAGTGGAGGGACGCGGGCGCGTGGGCTTTGCGGACGGCCCGCGCCATCAGCCACACCGCGAGCACGACGAAGGGCGCTGCGATCGAGAGCGCCATGGTCTTGTGCAGGTGCAATTCCTCGAGCGGCCCGGCGAGGAGATAGCTCAGGATGCCCAAAAGGTAGTAGCTGATGGCGATGGTCGAGAGCCCTTCCACGGTGCGCTGCAGCAGGAACTGGCTGCGCGAGGTCTGGGCGATGTTGTCGAGCACGGCGGCGTTTTGCACCTGCATATCAACGCCGATGCGCACATTGAGCAGGCCGATGGCGCGTTCGAGCTTGGCCGACAGTACGGCGAGGCGCTTTTCCATCGCCGCGCAAGTGGCGAGACCCGGATCGACCCGGTTGCCGATATAGCTGCCAAGGGTCGAGCCGCGATCGGTGCCGGTTTCCCGGATGCCCTGCACCCGCACGCGCAAAATGTCGCCATAGGCGTGTCCGGCGGCAAAACGATAGCCGAGGCGTTCCGACATCTGGCTGGAGCGCACTGAAAGCGCATGGAGGGCATCAAGGGCCGCCTGGACCGCAGCCGGCGTAGTCGCCTCGGAAAGCTCTTCCATCAGCGCGGTGAGTTCGGTTTCGATACGCCGCAATTCGGGCGCGGTGCTGCGCGCCAGGGGCAGGCCAAGCAGCGCCATGGTTCGATAGGTTTCGATCTCGAGAATACGGCGCACGATGATGGAGCGGCGCAGCGGCGTCAGGCCGCCGGCCGCCAGCTCGAAACGGGTGAAGCGGTCCGCATCGGGTACGAAATCGGTGGCGATCTGGGCTTTGCCCGCTTCCACATTGGCGAGGCACAGGCTGGGCAGACTGAACCCGGGCACCAAGCGGTCGGGGATCGTGGTTTCGGCAATGACATCGAGCCGCATCGCCCCGATCAGGAGCCCATCGGCCAGAACCTCAAGGCCAAGCCCATCGGGACGATTGTCGTTGTCGTCCAACTCGCTGCGCCAGGTGACGGTGACGAACTCGGTGTGAAACTCCCAGGTGACCTGCCGTCCGGCGCCGCCAAAGCTGTGCTGGCGCGTATCGGGCTGGGGCAGCGGGAGGTCTTGTTCGGCGCAAAACGCAGCGAAGCGCTCGAACACGGCCAGCATGGCGCCGGCCACGGGCGGCATCACCACGACGAGGCGGCGCAATCGGCAGGTCTCGGGCACGATCTCGACGGGACGGGCATGGACCTCCGCCATGATGGCGTCGCGGTAGGGGTGATCAGCAATGGTGGTTTGAACCATAAAAGGGCTCCGGCCCGGCCCGAATGCCGGTCGGCCATGTGGCGCTACCCGGCCGCGCTTGGCAATGAGGCGTTCGGGCGCGCTACTTTGGTCGAAGAGGCGGGAACGCGAGGGCGGGGGTAGCGCTTATCATGGATTAGAAGCGCGGCGCAGAGCCGTGATTTCGCTCGCGCTCGGTTTGCCCAGATACGAGGAATATTGGGCGAGTTTTTCCGAGCTGTTTCCTTTGCCGCCAATTTCGCCCTAGCTCATTTTCGCAGGCGCGCTAGGTTAACCCGAATGGGTCGAGCGCCCGCACACACGGAGAATCGCCATGCGTCTTGCCGTCAAACTCCTGAGCGCCGCCGCCGCGCTTGCCGTTTCCATCACCGCCGCCCAGGCGCAGGTGGTGGTGTCCTCCAAGATCGACACCGAAGGGGGCGTGCTGGGGAACATCATTCTCCAGGTGCTGCAGAATAACGACATTGCCGTGGAAGATCGCACGCAGCTGGGCGGCACGCCGATCGTGCGCGAAGCCATCATTGCCGGCGAAATCGACATCTATCCCGAATATACCGGTAATGGCGCCTATTTCTTCGAGGGGACCGATCCCGCGCTCTGGAACGACGCAGCCAAGGCCTATGCCGAGGTCAAAAAGCTCGACTATGACGCCAACAAGATCGTCTGGCTGAGCCCGTCGCCGGCCAACAATACCTGGGCGGTGGCACTGCGGGGCGATCTGGCGGAAGCCAATAACCTCAAGACCTTCTCCGAGTTCGGGGAATGGGTGGCTGGTAGTGGCGAGGTCAAGCTCGCCGCTTCGGCCGAATTCGTCAACTCGCCCGCAGCACTGCCCAAGTTCCAGGAAGTCTATGGCTTTACCCTGTCGCCTGACCAGCTGATTACCCTCTCGGGCGGTGACACGGCGGCCACGATCGCGGCGGCAGCCCAGCAGACCAATGGCGTCAACGCTGCCATGGTTTATGGCACTGATGGGGGGATCGCCCCTTCGGGCCTGGTGGTGCTGGAAGACGATAAGGGCGTGCAGCCCGTTTATCAGCCCGCCCCGATCATCCGCGAGGAAGTTCTGACCGAGTATCCGCAGATCGAGGAACTGCTGACGCCGGTGTTTGAAGCGCTGACGCTCGAAACGCTGCAGGAGCTCAATGGCCGCGTGCAGGTGGGCGGTGAAGCCGCATCGGCGGTAGCCACCGACTTCCTGACGCAGGGCGGGTTCCTGAACTAGGCCCGTGCGCGAAGTGGGGATGCGCATGCACCCCACTTCTGGCCTGCCATGGCGCAAGGGAGCCGCATGAGCACTGCCACTGCCGCTCCAGCGCGCCAGCCCATTTGGCTCGGCCTCGACAAGCTTGGCGTTCTCATCGCGGCGATCGCTGCGGCGGGGACGGTTTTGCCGTTCGCGCTGTTTCGCGCCAATCGCATCGTGCCGGGCGAGGCGCGCGGGATTCTCGAGGCCCTGCCGCCCGCCGAGGGCGCGGTGCTGCTCGCCGTGCTGGTGGGTGGGATCGTCGCGGCATTGCTGCGCCTGCCGCGCCGGATCAAGCTGGGGGCGGCGACACTGGCGCTGGTGGCACTGGCGATGATGATCGGGCGCTCGGCGGAGTTTCTGACGCCGCCGGAGAACACGTTTGCCCGGGTGTCGCCGGGCGCCGGGTTCTGGCTGCTGGTGTTTGCTTTTGCCCTGCTGCTGGCCGATTGCCTGACTCGATTGCGGCTCCAGCCCTGGCTGCGCATCGCCGTGCTCGCCGGCGTGGCCTTGGCGATGGCGGCGTGGCTGTGGTCGGGGGCCTGGAACGATCTGGCATTGCTCAAGGAATACAGCACCCGCGCCGCCGCGTTCTGGAACGAGGGGCGCACGCATCTGGCGCTGGCCTTTGGGTCGGTGGCGGCAGCGATTGCCGTGGGCGTGCCGCTGGGCGTCCTGTGCTTCAAGGTCAAGCCGCTGCGCGCGAGTGTGCTCGGCGTGCTCAACATCATCCAGACCGTCCCCTCCATTGCCCTTTTTGGCCTCCTGATCGCGCCGCTCGCCTGGGTGGCGGCCACGGTGCCGGGGGCGGCGCGGCTGGGGATTTCGGGCATTGGTGCGGCGCCGGCGCTGGTGGCGCTCTTTGCCTATGCGCTGCTGCCCATTGTCTCCAACACCGTGGTGGGGCTGGTCGGCGTGCCACCGGCAGCAGTGGATGCAGCGCGCGGCATGGGCATGACGGCAAGGCAACGACTGTTGGGCATCCAGTTTCCGCTGGCCTTTCCGGTGATCCTCACCGGCATTCGCATCGTGCTGGTGCAAAATATTGGCCTGGCGACTATCGCCGCGCTGATCGGGGGCGGGGGCTTTGGCGTCTTTGTGTTCCAGGGCATCGGGCAAACCGCGATGGACCTGGTGCTGCTGGGCGCCATTCCCACGGTGGCGCTGGCCTTTGCCGCGGCAGTGGTGCTCGACGCGCTGATCGAGATGAGCGGAGGGCGGGGGCGGCCGGCATGATCGAGATCGACAAAGTTTCCAAGATTTATGATGGCACCGCGGTGGTCGATGGGGTGACGCTGACCGTGGCGCCGCGCACGATCTGCGTGATCGTGGGCACGTCGGGCTCAGGCAAGACGACGCTGCTGCGCATGATCAACCGGCTGGTGGAGCCCAGTGCCGGCACGATCCGCATCGACGGCGAGGATACGCGCAGCATCGAGGCCTATCAGCTGCGCCGGCGCATGGGCTACGCCATCCAGGGGCATGGGCTGTTTCCTCACCGCACGGTGGCGCAGAACATCGCCACCGTGCCCAAGCTCCTCGGCTGGGACAAGGCGCGCCGCAACGCGCGGGTCGATGAACTGCTCGAGCTGTTCCAGCTTGATCCCGGCCAATATCGCGACCGGCTGCCCCATGAACTGTCGGGTGGCCAGCAACAGCGCATCGGGGTGGCGCGGGCGCTGGCGGCTGAGCCCAATATCTTGCTGATGGACGAGCCCTATGGCGCGCTTGATCCCCTGATCCGCGCCAAGGCGCAGGAGGATCTGCTGGCGATCCAGCGGCGGTTCAAGACCACGATCGTGCTCGTGACCCATGACATGGAAGAAGCCATTCACCTGGGCGACACGATCGCGGTGATGGACAAGGGCCAGCTGTTGCAATGCGCCGCGCCCGCCGAGATCATCGCCCGTCCCGCGAGCCCCTTTGTAGCCGAGCTGATCGGCACCAGCGAACGCCCGTTCCGCCTGCTGTCGCTCGAGCGGGTGGGCGATCATCTCGAGCCCGGCACCGCAACGGGCGAGCCGATCGAGGCGGGCGCTTCGCTGCGGGATGCTTTGGCCGAATTGCTATGGTCGGGGCGGGCGGCGCTGCCGGTGCGCCGGGACGGGCAGATCGTGGGGCAGGTGACGCGCGAGGCGCTGTCGCGGCTGGCGGCGCGACCGCAATGACAGTGGGCAATGGGGTGCGGCTGCTGGCGCTCGCGGTGCTGGTGCTGTTTTTGATCCAGCCCGAGCTGTTCAGCCCGTTTTTTGCGCTGTTCACCAAGCCGGGGCAGCCGGCGATCTACAACCAGGGCGGTCTGCTCGACATCACGTTCAACCATTTGGCGATCGTGCTGGCGGCCACCATCGCCGCCACCATTGCGGCGGCCGGGCTGGCGATCGTGGTGACCCGCCCGTTCGGGGCCGAGTTCCTGCCGCTTTGCCGTTCCCTGGCCAATATCGGGCAGACCTTTCCGCCGGTGGCGGTGCTGGCGCTGGCGGTGCCGGCGCTCAACAGTTTCGGCACGGCGCCGACGCTGCTGGCGCTGTTTTTGTATGCGCTGCTGCCCATCTTCGAAAATACCCTCACGGGCCTCACCAATCTGCCCGCCGCGGTGACCGATGCGGCCAAGGGCATGGGGATGACGGGATGGCAGCGGCTCATGAAGGTCGAGCTGCCGCTGGCGCTGCCGGTGATCCTCGCGGGCATTCGGCTCTCGACGGTGATTTCGCTCTCCACGGCGACCATCGGCTCGACCGTGGCGGCGCGCACGCTGGGCGAAGTTATCATCGCCGGCCTGTTAACGGGTAATACTGCCTTCGTGCTGCAGGGCGGGCTGATCGTGGCTGTTCTTGCGGTGCTGATTTATGATGGGCTTTCGGCGCTCGAGCGGATGCTGATGGTGCGGACGGGGCAGGCGGGCCGGGCGGAGGGGTGAAGGATGGCGCGCGATCACGAATTGGAGCAGCGGGTGCTCGACGATCTCGGACCGCTGCCGGGGTTGAGCGAGAAAGCCATGTTTGGCGGGCTGGTCTGGCTGCTCGATGGGCACATGTTGTGTGCGGCCACCGGCGAAGGTCTGATGGTGCGGCTGGGCAGGGGCAATGACGCCTGGGCGCTGCAAGAGCCTGATATTGCTGTGGTCGTGATGTCTGGCAAGCCGATGCCGGGCTGGGTGCGGGCGGGCATCGGGGCCTGTGCCGACGAGCAATTGCGGCGGCGCCTGCTCGATGCGGCGGTCACTTTCGTGGGCGCGCTACCCTCCAAAAACTGAGGGTTTTTGCCTTCGAGCGGACACAAAGATGAACCCCAGCTGAACGGGGTTTTAATCATGAGTTCAATGGTCTGCGCTAAAGTGCTCATGTCCAGCCAGTTGAAAGCCGAACCACCATGAACAAGCGACAGGAAAAGGTGTTGATCGCGACGCTGTGCGGCTTGGTCGTGACCGCAGCGGCAGGCTTTGTAATTCAGCCGGCCAATGCGGCCAGCACGCCGGTGCAGGCGAGCTCTTTTGCCGGCGAACCGGTGGCGCTGCCGAGAGCGCCAACGCTGCAGGTCCTGACGCAGCCGCTGGCGCCTCCCGGCCTCTGGCATTGACTTTTCCGGCTGGCTGCTATTCGCAAGAAGCGGTCAGTTGGAGTGCTTTGCGATGGATGCCAATCCCGTTCTTGCCGAAACCACCCGCGGCAACTGGATCGAGAACCGCCATCGTGGCGCCTTTGCCGTGGTGGATGCCAATGGCGCGCTGATCGCCTCGGCCGGCGATATCGACTTTCCCATCTTTCCCCGCTCAGCCATTAAATCCATGCAGGCGCTGGCCATCTTTGGCAGCGACGCCATTGGCGAGTTCCATCACACCCCTCAGGAGCTGGCGCTGGCCTGCGCTTCCCACCATGGCGAGGAGCCGCATGTGGAAGGCGTCGCCCATCTGCTGGAGCGATTGGGGCTGTCGGTGGATGACCTGGAATGCGGCGCCCATCCGCCCACCAACCCGGCGGCGCGCGAGGCGCTGCGCCAGGCGGGGCTCAAGCCCACGGCACTGCACAATAATTGCTCGGGCAAGCATGGCGGCATGCTGAGCGTGGCGCTGGCCATGGGCCTGCCGACCAAGGGCTATGTGGAGCGTGAGCACGCGGTGCAGCGCGCGGTGCGCGACGCCATTGAAATGGTGATCGGCGAACCGCTGAGCGAAGAGCGCTGCGGCACTGACGGCTGTTCCATCCCCACTTTTGCGGCGCCCTTGCGCGCCTTTGCCCGCGGCTTTGCCGTCATGGCGACGGGGCGGGGTCTGCCGGCCGACATGGCGGCGGGCGCGCGGCAGCTGTTTGACGCGGCCACGCAACACCCGCTGCTGGTGGCGGGAACGGGGCATGCCGATACGCGCATCATGGCCGTCTTTGGTGGGCGGGTGATGCAAAAGATCGGCGCCGAAGGGGTGCAGTGCGGCGCGATCCGCGACAAGGGCTGGGGCTATGCCCTCAAATGCGATGACGGCAACATGGCTGCTTCCCAGTCCATGCTGGCAGGCCTGCTGCTGAACTATTCCGATCCCGAGGCCGACCAGCTGGCAGTGCTGCAATCCATTGCCAACCGGCCGATCAACAGCGTCCGGGGTGCTCAGGTGGGGTGGCTGCGCCCGGCTGGTCCCCTGGCTTAAACCATGGCGCGGCTTGTCCCTGCCGCCGGCACACCGCTATAAGGACCCACCTTAGTCAGGGCGAGGCCGATGCGCGACAGTGATCAAATCTTTCTCGGGGCCAGCACGCAGCCAGAAACCCTGGCGCTGCGCTATGCCAATCGGCATGGGCTGATCACCGGGGCGACCGGCACCGGCAAGACGGTGACCCTGCAGGTGCTGGCGGAAGGATTTTCGCGCGCCGGGGTGCCGGTGTTCTGCGCCGACATCAAGGGCGATCTATCGGGGCTCGCCGTTGCGGGCGAGGCCAAGCCGGCGCTGATGGAGCGGGCCGACAAGATCGGGCTGCCTGGGGGACTGGCATTCGAGGGCTCGCCCACGATTTTCTGGGACCTGTTCGGCAAGCAGGGCCATCCCGTCCGGACCACGATTTCGGAGATCGGGCCGCTGCTGCTGAGCCGCTTGCTCGATCTCAACGACACCCAGGAAGGCGTGCTCAACATTGCCTTCAAGGTGGCCGATGATGAAGGCCTGTTGCTGCTCGACCTCAAGGATCTGCGGGCGTTGCTGACTGATCTCGGGCAGCGCAGCAAGGAGATCTCGCTGCGCTATGGCAATGTGAGCTCGGCCAGCATTGGCGCGATCCAGCGCGACCTGCTGGTGCTGGAACAGCAGGGGGCGGAAAGCTTTTTCGGCGAACGGGCGCTCGAGATCGCCGATCTCATGCGCACCGACCGCGACGGGCGCGGTTTTGTGTCGGTGCTGGCCGCCGACGAGCTGATGCGCTCGCCCCGGCTGTATTCAACCTTCCTGCTCTGGCTGTTGTCGGAGCTGTTCGAGGAACTGCCCGAGGTCGGCGACCCGGAAAAACCCCGGCTGGTATTCTTTTTCGATGAAGCGCATCTGCTGTTCGACGATGCGCCCAAGGCGCTGATCGACAAGGTCGAGCAGGTGGTCAAGCTCATTCGCTCCAAGGGCGTGGGCGTGTATTTCGTGACCCAGAACCCTGCCGATATTCCCGAAGCGGTGCTGGCGCAACTGGGCAACCGGGTGCAGCACGCGCTACGCGCCTATACGCCGCGCGAGCAAAAGGCGGTGCGCGTAGCAGCCGAAACTTTCCGGGCCAACCCGGCTTTTTCCACCGAGGAAGCCATTACCCAGCTGGGGACCGGCGAAGCGCTGGTCTCGACGCTAGGCGAAAAGGGCGTTCCTTCAATGGTTGGGCGCACCATGATCCGCCCGCCAAGCGGCCGCATCGGTCCGCTGACCCCGGCCGAGCGGCAGGCCGTGATTGCCGATTCGCCAGTCGGGGGGCTCTATGATGCGGTGATCGACCGGGATTCAGCGTTTGAAGTTTTGGCGCGCAAGGCCGAGCGCCGCCAAGATGAGGCGGGCGCCGAGCGAGAGCGCAAGGAGACGCAGGCCCCCCGGCGTTCCTCACGCCAGACTCCGGCGGAAGCGGCGATGAATTCACTGGCCCGCACCGTGGCCAACCGGCTGGGCAGTGCGCTGGTGCGCGGCGTGCTTGGCAGCCTGAAGCGGGGATGGTGATGATGGCGGATTCGGTTTCCCCCACAGTGACATTGGCGGTTTTCGCGTCTGACCGGGGGCCGGGCGATCCCGAGCGCTCGAGCATCATGAGCCAGGCGGGAAGCCTGTTTGCCCGCAGGGGCGCCGCGATCGTGTGCCTGGCCGAGCAAGGCGTACTGCCGGTGCCGCTGATCACCGCGGCGCGCGCTGCTGGCGGGCGGGTGCAGATCATTGGGGACGACACCATTGTGCTGCCGCCAGCGCTTGACGGCGTGCCGCTTGAGATCATTGCCGATCGCAGCGAACGGGCGGCCCGGGTCGGGGCGCTTGCCGATGCCTTCGTGGCGCTGCCGGGGTCGCTGGCTTCGATTTCGGCCCTTTTCACCACCTGGTCCGCCGCCAAGGAAAAGGGACTGGTGCGGCCCGTGGTCATGCTCAACCGGCACAAGGCCTTTGATGTGGTGCGCGGTTATGCGGCCGATGTGCTGTCGCACAGCCTGCAGGGCCATGATCGCCTGCTGCAGTTTTCCGATTCGGTCGAGGATGTCTGGACGCGGGCGAGCCGGTTGGTAGGCGAGCGCTAGTTCGGCGAGAGCTGGGGCGCGCTGGGCTGCGCTCGCTTGGGAAACAGCTGCACCACATTGTCCGAAGCGCGCCGGTTAAAAAGCGGCTGGGGCGAGATGCCGGGCAGGTTTTTACGGCGCTCCGGGCCGCGGTAGACAGGCACGGGGCTATAACCGGTGCCGGCGGCGGCCCGCAGGCGGGCCTGCACCCGCTGCAGCAGATGGCGGGGCGACATTGGCTTGATCACCACTTCATCAATTCCGGCGCTGATGGCCTGATGGCGCATGGGCGGGGTGATGGCACGGGTGAGCGCGATCACCGGCACCTCGCGGCAGAGAATGGTGAGGTCGAGCCGGATCGCTTCCACCATTTCATAGGCGGGGCGGCCTTCCCGATCGAAATCGACGATCAAGACATCAATGGGGGCAAGGCGCATATAAGCAAAGAGCGCGGCTTCGCAATCGAACTGGCGCACGCGCAGCCGCAGGTCACCAGCCAGAACCATCGCCAGCAGGGATGACAGCGCGTCATTGGCTGCAAAAACAGCGACAAGTTTGCCTGATGAAGACACGCACACAACCCCTAATGGTAAACAAAGGGTTAGCAGGTGACATTGAGTCGGGCGAAGCAAAGCCGCAGCGCCCACAGCATTTCTTGTGGAAAGCACAGATGAAGGCTTGGGGGCGGGGCGAGGCCCAAAGCAAGAGGCCCGCCGCAATCAAGCGACGGGCCCATTGGCTGGAAGCGGAAGCGATCAGCCGCGCGCTTCGGTGAACATCTGCTCGACATGTTCCCAGTTCACGAGGTTATCGAACCAGGCTTCGAGATATTTCGGGCGGGCATTGCGATAGTCGATGTAATAGGAGTGCTCCCACACATCGACGCCCAAGATCGGCTTGCCGCCATGCACGAGCGGGGACTCGCCATTGGCGGTCTTGGTGACTTCGAGCTTGCCGTTCTTGACCGACAGCCATGCCCAGCCCGAACCGAACTGGGTGGTGCCGGCATTGATGAAATCGGCACGGAACTTGTCAAAACCGCCAAGGTCGGAGTCGATGGCTGCCTGCAGCGCGCCGGGCAGTTTGTTGCCGCCGCCATTGGGCTTCATCCACTGCCAGAAATGCACGTGGTTATAGTGCTGGCCGGCATTGTTGAAGAGGCCCTGATTGGTGCCAAAGCTCGCCTGCACGATTTCTTCGAGGCTCTTGCCTTCCAGCCCCGAGCCTTCCAGCAGCTTGTTGCCGTTGGTCACATAAGCCTGGTGGTGCTTGTCGTGGTGAAACTCAAGCGTTTCGGCCGACATATAGGGGCCAAGCGCGTCCTTGGAATAGGGCAGTTCGGGCAGTTCAAAAGCCATGAGTAGCCTCCTGTTGAATCGATAAGTCCGGGCCGGGTCCAAGCCTATAAGAGCTTGCCGGCATTGCTGCAATCAGCCCTGCGCTGATTGAGTTGATTGCGCCAGCCCTACGCAATCGAGCGCAAAGGCATAGCACATGGCGGTCTCCTTGATACGGTCGAACCGTCCCGAAGCGCCGCCATGCCCTGCGCCCATATTGGTCTTGAGGTAAAGCGGCGCTGCGCCGGTTTTGGTTGCACGCAATTTGGCGACCCATTTGGCGGGCTCCCAATAGGTGACGCGCGGATCGGTGAGGCCCGCAAGCGCAAAGATCGGCGGATAATCCTGGGCTGCGACCTGCTCATAGGGCGCGTAGCTAGCGATGCGGCGATAATCCTCGGCCGAAAGGAGGGGATTGCCCCATTCGGGCCATTCGGGCGGGGTGAGGGGGAGGGTGTCGTCGAGCATGGTGTTGAGCACATCCACGAACGGCACCTGGGCGAGGATCCCGCCCCACAGATCGGGCCGCATATTGGCGACGGCACCCATCAGCATGCCGCCGGCCGAGCCGCCTTGCGCGACGATCCGGCCCTTGGCGGTATAGCCTTGCGCGATCAGCATTTCGGCGGCGGCGATGAAATCGGTGAAGGTATTGGTCTTGTGCTCGCGCCGGCCCTGGGCATACCAGCGATAGCCCTTTTCCATGCCGCCCCGGATATGGGCAGTGGCATGGATGAAGCCGCGATCAACGAGCGAGAGGGCGGATACGGAGAAGGCCGCGGGCATCGACATGCCATAGGCGCCATAGCCGTAGAGCAGGGCAGGGGCTGTGCCATCGAGTGGGGTGCCCTGGCGATAAAGCACGGTGACCGGGACCTGCTCGCCATCGGGGGCGGTGGCAAACAGGCGCCGCGTCACGTAATCGGCGGGGTTGTGGCCGGAGGGCACTTCCTGCTCCTTGAGCAGCGTGCGCTCGCCGGTCTCGAGATCGAGGTCATAGGTGCGCGAGGGGGTCGTGGGCGAGGAATAGGTGAGGCGGAAGGTCGAGGTATCGAACTCGTAGCCCACTGACATGCCCAGCGAATAGGCTTCCTCGTCGAACCCGACGCTGTCCTCGGCGGAGGTGCGCAGGTCGCGCACGATGATGCGGCGCAGGCCTTCGAAACGCTCGAGCCGCAGCAGGTGGTTCTTGATCACCGTGGTGTCGAGGATCAGCACGCCCTGCTGGTGGGGCACGAGATCGGTCCAGTTCTCCGGCCCCGGATTGTCGGCGGGGGCGGTGACGATCTTGAAGTCTTCCGCGCCATCGGCATTGGTGCGGATGTAAAGCACGCCCTCGCGCTCATCGACGTCATATTCGCGCTCGGTCACGCGTGGGGCAACGCAGCGGAGTTCGCCCGTGCCGTTCGCGTCGAGCAGCCAGACTTCAGAGGTCTGGTGGTCATGGGCATCAACGACGATGAACTTGCCGGACAAGGTGCGCCCGACCCCGACGAAAAAGCCGGGATCGCTTTCCTCGAAAACAATGCGATCGCTCTCCTGGGGCGTGCCGATGCGATGTTCGCGCACGCGGAAGGGGCGGTGATTGTCGTCGTATTCGGTATAAAAGATGGCCGTGCTGTCGTTGTTCCAGACATAGGAACCCGCGGTTTCGGCAATCACTTCCGGGCTGTCCGTGCCCGTGTCGAGATCGCGCACCACGATGTCGTAATATTCCGAGCCGGCGCGGTCGGCGGCCCAGGCGAGATAGCGGTGGGAGGGGTCGTGCTCGGCCCCGGCAAAGCCAAAATAGCCGTCGCCTGCCTCGATATTGCAGTCGAGGAGCACGGTTTCGGGCCCGCCATCGCGCGGGGTGCGCACGACCTGCGGATATTGCTTGCCCTCGAGCATGCGCGAATTATAGGCGAAGGGGCCATCGGGGGAGGGGATGCCGCTGTCGTCTTCCTTGATGCGGCCGCGGATCTCGCGATAGATCGTTTCCTGCAGATCAGCGGTCGGGGCGCCGAACTCGGCCTCGAAAAAGCTGTTTTCGGCTTCGAGATAATCGCGGATTTCCCCATCCAGCGTTTCGGGCTGCTGCATCACCTCCTGCCAATTGGGCGCGCGCAGCCAGTGATAGGGGTCCTCGCGCCGGTCATTGTGGTGCGTGGTGAAGTAGGGCTTGCGGGCGGCGACAGGTGGGGAAAGCTTGGGCATGAAAATTCCAGATGGGGCGAAAGCATCGGCCAAGGTGCCGGCTGCCCTCGCAGGGAGATGAAGGCAAGGTAGGGCTCCCGCCCGGTGATTTCCAGAGCGCAGCGGCAAAGCTGCAGCAACTCTGCAGGGCCAATTGTCACGCTCCCGTGATTTTAACTTGTCCCAGCAAGTCCATCCGCTAAGGTCGCCGCCCAAACAAACCGCCGGAATCGGCACTCAACTGGGGCGGACACTTGGAGTTCTGGACACCGGCAAGCTTGTATCTGGCAGTTGGGGCGCCCGCCCTGGCCGCACTCCTGGCGCCGCTGCTCGTGCGCTGGATGGGGGGAGCGGCCGGCTGGCTGCTGGCCCTGGTGCCTGCCGGCGTGTTCGTGCTGCTGTTGGGCGGGCTCGAAGCCGTGGCGGCCGGTCTGCCACTGCGCCAAGGCTTTGACTGGGTGCCGACCCTGGGGCTGCGCCTGTCCTTTGCGCTGGATGGGCTGAGCCTGTTGTTCAGCCTCACCATTGCGGCGGTGGGCACGCTGGTGGTGCTGTATTCCGGCGCTTATCTGAACGGGCATCCCCATCAAGGGCGCTTTCTCGCCTTTATCCTTGTTTTCATGTCGGCGATGCTCGGCGTGGTGCTGGCGGATTCCACGCTGGCGCTGTTTGCCTTCTGGGAGTTGACCTCGGTCACCTCGTTCCTTTTGATCGGGTTCGATCATAGGCGCGAGGCGGCGCGGCGGGCGGCCATCCAGGCACTGGTGATCACCAATATTGGCGGGCTGGCGCTGCTGATCGGCGTGCTGCTGCTGTGGCAGGCGACGGGCAGCTGGGAGCTGAGCGCGCTGGCCGGAACGGACATTCGCGCGCATGGGCTTTATGGCGCGATCCTGGGCTGTATCCTTCTGGCCGCCTTCACCAAATCCGCGCAGTTCCCGTTCCACTTCTGGCTCCCCAATGCCATGGAAGCGCCGACGCCCGTTTCGGCGTTTTTGCATTCGGCAACCATGGTCCAGGCCGGCGTTTATCTGCTGGCGCGCCTGTCCCCGACCTTGGGCGACACCCCGATCTGGACCTTGCTGCTGATCGTTTTTGGCGGCTTGACCCTGCTTTGGGGCGCTTTTGGCGCCTTGCGGCAAACCGATCTCAAGCAGATGCTGGCCCAGTCCACCATCGCGTCGCTCGGGCTGCTGGTGCTGTTGATCGGCATCGGCAACGAGGCGGCGATCTCGGCCATGGTGATCTATTTCCTCGCCCATGCCTGCTACAAGGCGGGCCTCTTCATGGTGGCGGGCGCGGTGGACCATGGCACGGGCACCCGCAATCTGCCCGCGCTAGGTGGCCTTGCCGATCAGATGCCGGTGAGCTTTATCGGCGCGGCGCTGGGGGCGCTTTCCATGATCGGCCTGCCGCTGACGCTGGGCTTTTTCGGCAAGGAAGAAATGTATCTGGCCCTGTTCGCCCCACGGCTCGACTCCCTGCTGGTGTTGGTGGTGCTGATCCTGGGCAATGCACTGCTGGCTGGCGTCGCCATGGTGGTGATGATCAAGCCGTTTCTCGGGCCGCTGCTGCCCACGCCCAAATCGCCCCATGAGGCACCCATTGCCATGCTGGCTGGCCCCATTCTGCTGGGCGGGGTGGCCATTTTGGGCGCAGTAGCGGTGGAATGGCTGGGCCATGACATCGTCGCACCCGCGGCGAGCACTATCCTGGGCGAACCGGCACTGAGCCATCTGGGGCTCGCCATCGATCTGCGCAGCCCCATCGTGTGGTTGTCCATCCTGACCTGGGGACTGGGCGTCGCCGTGTATTGGCAGGCAGCCACTATCCGCACCGTGCTGCGGCGCGGCGGGCGGGCGATGGGCTGGACCGCCGACCATGTGTTCGAACACGCCATGTTTGGCCTGATCCGCTTCGCGGCCGACGTCACCCGCTTCCTGCATCACGGCCGGCTTGAGGTTTACCTGCTCGTCGTGTTTGCCGCCCTGGCGCTCGTATTGCTGGTGCCGGTGATCGGTCTCGGTGGGCTCGATGTGCTGGGCTCATGGGCGCAGGGGAATTGGCCCGCCAATCTGCGGCCGACCATGCCCTATCTGCATGAATGGGTGGTGCTGGCGTTGGCGGTGACCGGGCTGGGTGCGGTGCTGCTCGCCCCCAGTCGGCTGGTCGCCATCCTGGCGCTGGGCATCCAGGGCACGGCCGTGGCGCTGCTTTATCTGCTGTTCGGCGCGCCGGACCTCGCCTTTACCCAATTCATGGTGGAAGTGCTTTCGGTCGTGATCCTCACCCTCGTGATGACGCGGCTGCGGCTCGATGAGCGCGATCACCGCCCGCTCGGGGAGGCGCTGCGCGATGGCGCGGTGGCGCTGGCCTGCGCTGTTGGCGTGAGCCTGACGCTGCTGTTGGTGCTGACCGGCACGCTCGACCCCACGCTCAGCGATTTCTTCACCGCCACCAGTGTGCCGATCGCGCATGGGCACAACATCGTCAACGTGATCCTGGTCGATTATCGCGGCTTTGATACGCTGGGCGAAATCTCGGTGCTGATGGCGACCGGCATTGCCATTCTGGCGCTGATCCGCGGCACGGCCAAGGCCGGCAGCGGCGCCAAGCGCCGGGCCGCCAAACCCGTTGAAGACGGCCTGGAGGGCGAGGCATGAACACCGTTATCTTTCGCACCACCGCCCCGGTGGTGATTGCCGTCATGCTGGTGTTTTCGGTGTTTATTTGCCTGCGCGGGCATAACGAGCCGGGTGGCGGCTTTATCGGTGGGCTGATCGCGGCGTCCGCCATCGCCATTTATGGCATGGCTGCGGGCGTGGATCGGGTGCGGCGCGCCATGCGGATCGATCCGCTGGCGCTGGCGGGCGCTGGCGTTCTGCTTGCCGCGGGCACGGGCGTGCTGTCGCTGTTTACCGGTTCACCCTTCATGACCAGCATCTGGTACGAGCTCAACCTGGGGGAATCCTCGGTGGCTCTTTCCACCCCGATGTTCTTTGATATCGGCGTGTATCTGGTGGTTTTTGGCAGTGTTTCGGCCATCGCCCTGGCGCTGGAAGCCGGTCGGGAGGAGGACCTCTGATGAATTTCTTTCTTGCCGTGCTTGTTGGCGTTTTCATCGGTTGCGGCGTTTATCTGCTGCTGTCCCAATCGGTGATCCGCATGCTGCTGGGCCTGACCGTGCTGGGGAACGGCATTAACCTCTTGATCTTCACCGCCGGCCGGCTGACCCGCGAAGTGGCGCCCATCGTGCCGCCCGGCCTTGATGTGCCGGTCGGGCCGATTGCCAATCCGCTGCCCCAGGCGCTGATCCTGACCGCCATCGTCATCAGCTTTGCCATGTTCAGCTTTCTTCTCGTGCTGGCCTTCCGCGCCTATCAGACGCTGGACGCGGACAACACCAACACCATGCGCCGGGCCGAACCGCCCGGGGCGCCCCAGCCGCCACTGAGTTATTGAGATGGCAGAGCCTTTTTCCCTGATGATCGGGATGACGCCGGCCAGCGAATGGATGGTGGTGCTGCCCCTGGTGCTGGCGCTGATGGGCTCGGCATTCCTGCTTGTGCTGCGCCGGGCACCCGGCGCACCCGCGATTGCCGCCATGCTGGTGGTGATCGGCATCATCGTTTGCGAGATCACCTTGATCGCGCGCATCCTGCGCGAAGGGCCGGTCAGCATGACCATGGGTGGCTGGCAGCCCCCATTTGGGATCAGTTTCACCGCCGACCTGCTTGGTGCCGGCTTTGCCCTTGCAGCCGCGATCGTCGCCCTGATCGTGCTGGTTTATGCCGAAGCGGAGCGGGATCCCGGCGAAGGCGCTCGCGATGGCTTTCACGCTCTGGTGCTGCTGCTGCTGGGCGGGGTGACCGGTTCGTTCCTGACCGGGGACCTGTTCAATCTTTATGTGTGGTTCGAGGTGATGCTGATCGCGTCCTTCGGGCTGCTGGTGTTGGGCGGCAAGCCGCTGCAGCTCGACGCCGCAGTGAAATACGGCTTTCTCAACATCATGGCGGCGAGCTTTTTCCTGCTCGCGCTCGGCCTGCTGCATGGCCTCTTGGGCACGCTCAACATGGCCGACATCATCGGCTCGGCCCCGGGGGCGAACCCGGCGGCGATGACGGCGGTGGCGGCCTTGCTGATGCTGGCCTTCGCCATCAAGGGCGCGGCCTTTCCGGTCAATGCCTGGCTGCCGGCGTCCTATCATGCGCCATCCGCCACCGTTTCGGCGCTGCTGGGCGGCTTGTTGACCAAGGTGGGCGTTTTTGCCCTGTTGCGCACCATGATCGTGCTGCTGCCCGGCAGCTATGGCTTGCTGCAGCCCTTGCTTGCCACCGCGGCGATCGCGAGCCTGGTGCTGGGGCCGCTTGGCGCCATTGCTGAAACCAATCTGCGCCGCGCCATCGGCTTCATGCTGATTGGTGGCATTGGCGCGGTGCTGGCCGGCATCGCCATGCCAACCCCCGAAGGCATTGCCGGTGCCGGGCTTTATATCTTCCACGCCATCTTCACCCTCACGGGACTGTACCTCGTGGCGGGCATGATCGAGCGCCGTACCGGGCAAACCGATACGCGCCAAATGGGTGGGCTTTATGCAGCCTCGACCCCCATGTCGATCCTGTTCTTCTTGCTGGTGCTGGCGGTTGCCGGCGTGCCGCCGCTGCTGGGTTTCTGGCCCAAATTGCTGCTGCTGCAAGCCGCAACGGCCGGGTTCGAGGGCGGAGTTGATCCGGCGCGGCTGCTGTTGATGCTTGCCCTGCTGGGCAATGCGGTGCTGACGCTTATTGCGGGCACCCGGATCTGGGCGCATGTGTTCTGGCGCGGCGGCTGGGAAGGGGCGGGTTCCGAGCACCAGAATGCGCCGCTTGTGACAGTGCCTCGTCGCTCGAGCCTGCTGACCTTTGGAGCCACTGGCGCCCTGGTGGTGCTCGTGGTTGCGGCCGGGCTTTGGCCCAATCCGCTGCTCGACGCGGCGCGGATCGGGGTCGCCGACATGATTGATCCGCAGCGCTATATCGCGGCGGTGGAACTCGCGGGAGAAGCACCATGAAGCTGCCACTGCTGGTGATCGTCCTGGCGCTGCTCTGGCTGGCCATAACCGGCAATTTCAGTGGCGCCAATCTGGTGTTTGGCGCCGTGATTGCCGTGGGCGCCATGTTCCTGCTGCGCGACTCGGTGGCGCCGCCCCGCGCGCTCAAGCGCCTGCGGCGGATCGTCTCGCTCGCGGTCCTGTTCGTGTATGAACTCAATCTCAGCGCCATCCGCGTGGCCATTCTGGTGCTGACGCCTGACCTGAAGTCGGCGCTCCGCCCGGCGGTAGTTGCGGTGCCGCTCAAGGTCAAAAGCGATGCCGAGATCACCCTTCTGGCCAATCTCATCACCCTGACGCCGGGCACGCTGAGCATCGATCTGTCGCCCGACCGCAGCCATCTCTATGTGCATGCGCTGTCGGTATCCGACCCGCAGGCAGTGATCGACGATATCGCTTCGGGCTTTGAAGCGCGCATCCGCAAGGTGTTCCAATGATGCCGGCAACCGAGTTCCTGGCCCATGCCACGACGGCGGCGCTGGTGCTGCAGGCTGCCGCCTTGTTGTTGTCGGTGGTGCGGATCATCATCGGACCGACCCTGGCCGATCGGGTGCTGGCGCTTGATCTCTTGACCGTGGTGGCGCTGGGCTTTGTCAGCATCATCGCCATTCGCACCGGGCTGATGCTGTATCTCGATATCGCTATCGCTCTGGGGCTGCTAGGCTTTCTGGCAACGATCGCCCTGGCGCGCTATCTGCTGGCCCGCCGCAAGGCCAGCACCATCGCCGCGGTGGAGAGCAAGCCATGATTGTTGAGCTGGCGCTTTATCTTGCGGCGTTGCTGATGCTGGTGGGGGCGGTGTTCAGCCTCCTCGCCACGATCGGCGTGCTGCGCTTTCCCGATCTGCTGACCCGCATGCATGCCGCCTCCAAGGCGGGGGCGGTTGGTGGTGGCTTGCTGCTGCTGGCCGTGGCGCTGGTGAGCCAGGATGCGGCAGTGGCGCTGCGGGCCATCCTGGGCATCCTGTTCCTGTTGCTGACCACCCCGGTTGCGGCCCATTTGCTGGCGCGCGTCACCTACCAGCCCGCCGAGGAAAGCGGGCAGCAGGTCACTCCTCCCCCGGAGTAGTATGGTAGTAATTGCTCCGAGGCCTTGAGACCGCCCAAATTGTCGCAACAGTTAGGCGGTAGGTATCATTGCGCCTGCGCCTAAAGACGCATAAGTAAACAGTCACGGCGGTGAGTTAGGCTCACCCAAAAACAATAACAGAAAGGTTAACAAATGAACGATACCGCTGAGGCGGCGAGCGGCTACGAGACGGATCTAATCGAACTCAGTTCAGATATCGTATCGGCTTACGTCAGTCATAATGCCGTGAGTCCTACTGATCTGACGAAATTGATCTCGGAAGTTCATGGTGCCCTGCGCTTGTTGCAGAGCAACGAAGTACCCGCGCCCCCGCCCGAAGAACTTAAGCCTGCTGTGTCGGTCCGCAAGTCTGTGGCGCCTGACTACATTATTTGTCTTGAAGACGGCAAGAAGTTCAAGTCGCTCAAGCGCCATCTGCGTACCCACTACAATATGTCTCCCGAAGAATATCGCGAGAAGTGGGGTTTGCCTGCAGATTACCCAATGGTCGCGCCGAACTATTCTGCGACCCGCTCCAAGCTCGCCAAAGATAACGGGCTCGGCCGCAAGGCTGTCTAAGCCCAGCTAACCGCTACGACTGGTCGCGTTCGCATCGCTCACGAGCGATTCAGGACGGCGGCTATGATCTGCCCCTCAAACGGCCGCTCCTGGAGCGGCCGTTTGACTTTGTGGGGTTTGTGCGCCCCAACTTATCCCCGCCCGGGCTTTACCGATGCAGTATCTAGGAATAAATTCCTTGATGCGCGGAGGTTGCAAGATGTCAGGGCAAACAGCACAACGAACTCAAGGCCGGCCCGACCCCGCGTGCGAGCAGGTGATTGCCTTGGTGGCGCGGCGGAAAAACGTGCCAGACGAACTGCTTACCAGCCGCTCGCGCTGTCGGTTCGCTGCGTCGCGGGCCCGGCAACTGGCCATGTATCTGGCGCATGTAAGCCTGGGGCGCAGTTTGACCCAAGTGGGCGCGGTGTTCGGGCGCGATAGGACAACAGTCTCGTATGCTTGCGCGCTGATCGAAGATCTGCGCGATGATCCGCGTTTCGACGACGAGGTCTGCGACCTCGAGCAGCGAATCGCCGGCCTGGTGGTGGGAGCGTCCGCTCATGAGCACTAAGCCAGGCGAGGTCAGCGCACCCCGATCGGCGGACCATCCCCTGCAGCGGCTGGGTGCGGGTAAGGATGACGAAGCCTTTCTCCAGGCTCATCACCTGCTGGCCGCCGAGCGGCTGATGCGGCTGGTGGACCGGGCGCGGCTCACCCCGCGCGTGACCATGTCCTATGATCCGGCGCGAGTGGGTGGGGGCAGAGGTGGGGGCAACGCCGCGCTCGAGATGTCCGATGCGGCCGCGGACGCGCGCAAGCGCCTCGGGCAGATCGCCGTGGCCATGCCGGGCGATTGCTGGGGCGTGGTGATCGATGTGTGCGGCTTCAGCAAGGGGCTGCAAGCGGTGGAAACCGAGCGGCAATGGCCGCGGCGCAGCGCCAAGCTGGTGCTGCGGATTGGGCTGGAGCAGCTCGCGCGGTTGTGGGGCTTGTCGGGCAGTGCTAGCGGGCCGGAGCAAAGTCGGGCGCGGGGATGGCTAGCGGAAAGGTTGCCGTTGATCGGGGAGGAGGAGGATACGCCGGGGCGCTAGCTTGCGCTCAGCGCCCGCCCTTCGGAGCGGATGCGGTTGACCATGGCAACGAGCCCATTGGAGCGCTGCATCCCCAGATGCTCGCTCAGCCCGATCTTTTCGAACCAGGAGACCGCATCGGTTTGCGCGACCTCGGCGGCCGGACGGCCCGAATAAAGCGCGATCAGGATCGCCACCAAGCCTTTGGTGATGATGGCATCGGACTGGCCCTTGAAGGTCATGGTGGTAGAATCGCCCCCGCGATTGGCCTCCGACACCAGCCACACATTGGACGCGCAACCCTTGACCTTGTTTTCCGGGGTCTTGTCGGCGTCCGGCATGGGGGGCAGGGCTTGGCCAAGCTCGATGACGTAATTCAGCCGATCCTCCCAGTCGTCAAGGAAGGAAAGGTTTTCGGCAATGTCCTGGAAGGCTTGTGGCTCGCTCATTCCTTTTAACTAGGGCACCGCAAGCGCCTTTTCCAGATGCAATGCGCTAGCTGCGGCGCGGACGTGGCCGCGGCAGGGGCACGGCGTCGGCCATCGACGGGGCAGGGGCCAGCGCGGGTGGCGTTGCTGGTGCAGAAGCCGCGAGGGCTCCCGACAGCAGTGCCTTGCCGCCGGCGCATTCAAGGCTGGTGCAGGTGATTTGTGCGACGCCGTGCGAGGCGGCCTGGCGACCGGCCGCAACAGCCGTGGCTGACAGGTCCGAGCCCATGCGCGCGAGATCGGCACCGGGCTTGATCACCATATAGGCCAGACACAGCCAGAACATTGAGCGCAGCAAGAACATCATGTTTTCCGCGGTTGCCCGAAAGGGCCTGCCTCCGCGCGTCATTAAACCACAGCCGGGGTGATCGATAAGCTTTGATGCAAATGCTGCTTAACAGATTTCCCATGCACACACCTTGTTTACGCTACCGGGAGAAAGCCGCCCCGGATCGGCGCCAAAGCTCCGCGTCACACCGGTCATTTAAGGCGCTCTTAGCTCTTGGGTTGCAGGGTGCAGTCAGTATCCAAGCCAGTGGCGAACTGCCCCGGCGCGGTGTCCCGGTACCCTTCCCCGGGACCTTAAGTGCGAGTGTAAGTATATGCGTAGCCTCTACTCTTTCGGCGCAAGCAAAGAGATGAGCCTGGCCGTTGCCGGATCCGGGCACCGCCCGGAAATGCTGCGCCGCAAGACCATTGGCGACAATGCCCGGCTGCTGCTGCTGGCCTCGGTGCTGGCCATGCCCTTCGCCGTGTTCTGGCTGGTCGGTGGGCAGGCGCTCCCCTTTGTTGTGGCCGCGATCGGCCTCGGCATTGGCATGGCAACCTTGGCCTTCCATGCCAGCCGCCAATATGAGCAGGCCGCTGCCGGCCAGGTATTCGGCATTCTGGGCGCTGGTCTGATCCTGACCCTGGTCGACCCGATGCTGGTCGATACGGGGCTCACCATTGCCTTGATCGCCCCGGTCCATGCTTCGCTGCTGGCGCGCACTTCGCTGCGCAAGCTGAGCTGGCTGTTGCTGGCCGGCGTGCTGGCTTGCGGGATGGCGGCTTCAGTGGCCGGCTTTGGTGGCGCCGATGTGCCTCAAACCATGCTGGGGATCGTTTCGGGCCTCGCCTTCATCACTTGCGCCGGGATGGTTGCCTATACCGCCCACGGCATCGGGGCGGCATTCGAGGTTTACGACAAGGCCCAGGTCACTGCTTACCGGCACCTGATCGAGCATGTGCGTGATTCGGTGATTCGCTTTTCAAGCGAGGGCGACGTGCTGCTCGCTTCGCGCTCCTCGGAAACGCTGTTTGGTTGCCGGCGCTATGAACTGAGCGGCGCTTCGCTGAGCGAACGGCTTCATGTGCTGGACCGCCCGATCTACCTCACGGCATTTTCCGACGCCAACAAGGCCGGCAAGTCGCGCGTCGTGGAAGTGCGCATGCGCCAGGACGATCCGGTCGGTGGCACCAAGCTGCCCCGCTATATCTGGGTGGAAGCCAGCTTTTCGCCGGTGCGCGAGGATTTGCCTAGCGAAGGCGGCTATGAAGTTGTGGCGCTGTTCCGCGACATCACGGCTCGCAAGGACAATGAAGTGGCCATGCGCGAAGCCCAGCGAATCGCCGAGGAAGCCTCCACCGCCAAGTCGCGTTTCCTTGCCACGATCGGCCATGAGCTGCGCACGCCGCTCAATGCCGTGGTTGGTTTTTCCGAAATGATGACCAGTGGTATCGGCGGCGAATTGTCGCCTACACATCGCGAATATGCCGGCCTGATCCACCAGGGCGCGCGGCATCTGCTCGAAGTGGTGCGCATGCTGCTCGACATGAGCAAGCTTGAGGCGGGCAAGTTCGAGCTGCAGACCGAGCCCTTCGTGGCGGCCGATATCATCGAGCCCTGCATGCAAATGGTGGAAGCATCGGCGCGCCAGCGGGGCATCAAGATCGTCGCCGATATTGCACCCAAGCTTCCGGCCCTGGTTGGCGATGAGCGCGCCTGCCGGCAGATCCTGCTGAACCTGCTGTCGAACGCCATCAAGTTCAGCCATGACGGGGGCACCGTTACCGTATCGCTCAAGCGCCAGGGCCAGTGCCTCAATTTGTCGGTCAGCGACACCGGGGTCGGCATGGCGCCCGAGGCCCTGAGCCGGCTGGGCGAAGCCTTCTTCCAGGCCCATGAAGGGCTGACCCGACGCTATGAGGGCACGGGGCTGGGGCTCTCCATCGTCAAGGGTTTGGTGGAATTGCATGAAGGCACGCTGCGGGCACTTTCCGAAATTGGAGCGGGGACAACCGTTACGGTCTTGCTGCCGGTAAACGGTCCGGCAATAAAGGTAGAGGACACTGCCGCCGTAACGCCCCTCCATCGTGAGCCGGTCTCTTCCCCAATCAGTTCATGGCAAGACGAAAAAAGAAAAGCGCAATGACGGCAACGACCATCTCGCGCCTGCCTCTCCTGGCGGGCAGCGCCGTGGCGACCAGTTTGGGTCGCGCGGGGCTCTGGACACTTTCTCGCTATATGCGCGCTCCGCTGGCCTCGACAGGCCTGCTGGCGCTGGTCACCCTGACGGCGCTGGCGGCCAGCAATGCGCTTTACTTCCAGACCAAGCACCATCCCGCGCCGTTCTTTGGCGAAGCGGGCGGCGAGCTGGCCGAGGCGGTGCCCGTGCCGGTACCAGTCGCAGCACGACCCGAACCGCAACTGCAGGCGATACCCGAATCGGTGCCGCAAACCACGGGCACCGTGTCCCAGCGGGTGGCTGCACCCCAAGTGCCCGACCAGCCGGTGGGCAATGCCGAAGTGTTCGAGCTGCAAAAGCGGCTGGTCGAACTCAAGCTCTTTGACGGGATGGTCGACGGCTACTATGGCCCGCGCACGGCGCGTGCGATTCGCGCCTTTGAAGAACGCAACGGCATGACGCCGACCGGTGCCATGACCCGCGCGGTGATCGAGGCCATTCTCCAATCCGACAGCAACGGCGTGGCCCCCAAGGTGCGGCCGGCGGCGCAGATGCAGCCCGCGCCGGCACCATCGCCGGTGGCCCCCGTGCAGGTTGCCGCGGCACAGCCTCAGCCGCAAACCGGCTTGCCGCCGCTGGCGCCTGTTGCGCCGGTGACCCGGAAGGCCGATCCGGTGGTGACCGCCGCCGCGCAAAGCATCGATTCCATCGTTGCCGCCGCCGATGGCGGCAGCCAGCCTGCGCCCACCGCTGTTGCCGCACCCGCACAGGTGGCGGCCGCCGCTCCCGTGCAGGCCCCGCCCGCCCAGCCCATGCCCGAGCCGATCCAGGTCGCTTCGCTCGAAGAGATCGCGCCGCCTGCGCAATCGGCTTTGGCGGGCAGCGACCCGGCCGACCAGGTGATGGCGGCCACGAGCCTGCCACCAGCCAACAACAAGCAGCTGGTGAGCCAGATCCAGCGCGGGCTCGCGAGCCTTGGGTTTTTCCATGCCCCCATCGACGGGCACCCTGGCGCCGAAACGGCCAAGGCCATCCGCGAATTCGAGAATTTCCACAATTACCGCGTGACCGGACAGGTCAATCCCGACCTGCTCGGCCTGCTGCAAGAAGCGGGCGCTTCGATCTAAGTGGGACCGCTGCGCAGCGATCTATGGTGTGGAGCCTTTGTGCGCCGGCACAATGATCTGGGCCATATCTGCGTAGTGTCGCGCAGGGGCGACCCAATTGCCGGGCAGGTGTTCATCGAGGTGGATCATCTCGATGGCACCGGCTCGCTGTTTACCCCCGCGCCCATGGCCAGCAGAGGCGACGAGGCCGGGCTGGTGTTTCAGCGCCGCTTCAGCCGCGTGGAGCCCGCCAAGATCCGCGAGCGCATCGCCCAGGAAGCTCGGTTCGATCCCGATCTGTGGGTGTTGAGCCTTGATCTGCGTGGCGATGATCCCGGGATCGAGATCGTCCCCTAGCTTGCCCGCTTAATGCCGAGGCGCGCGGCGCTTTCGACGGCGCCGTTGACTGCTGACGATTGGCTGGTCGACAGCAAGCGGCGCTGCGATTGCGGCTGGTATTGTGGCTTGTTGAGCTCGAGCAGGTTCACTTCACCGCGCCAGGCACTCATCAGATAAGCCATGGCGTCGGCCGGCACGGTGCTGAAAAGGGTGGCAAAATCACCCAGGGCGCGCGAGCGATCGCTGTCGTGGCTGGTGGCATGGATGAGCACTTTGAGACCCTCATAGGCCGAGCAGCCAAAGGCGCGTAGGATCACGAACAGCGAGGCGCCCGTGACGTCATGGGCAATCTGGCCGCAGCGCACTTCATCGAGCCCGGTGATCTGGCTGAGCAGGCGCGTCACTTCCGGGCGGCGGTTTTCGGAAAACAGCTTCATCAGCGCCCGGGTCAGTTCCTGGTTGGCGACCGAGATCTGCTCGATGGTCTTCTTGATCGGCGCCAGCGGAGTGGGTCGGTTGGCAAAGGACTGGATGACCTTGATGCGGTCATCGTCCGACAGATCAAAGAAGGCCGGCGCCAAAAGGCCAGCATCGAAATCCTCGCGCTTGGCGAGGGTTTGGGCGACCACATGGTCCATTTGCGCCGAACGGGCCAGGGCGCTGAGATAAGCGCCACGCGGCACGATGGCCGGGTTAGCGGCGAGGGCGCGGTAGACCTTGCGCGAATTGAGGCCAAAAAGCTTGGCGAGCGCGGCATTGGACAGATCGTCCCGGCCCGCAAGGATGGCGGCGGCGCCGACATCCCCGTCCGCGATGATCTCGAGAATGGTGTCTTCGGACAGCGCCGGCACCGCTTCGAGAAAGGCCTCCAGGTCGTCCCCGATATGGGCCGTCACGAGCCGCTCAAGGGCAGGGGACAGGAGATCGGCCTTGCCCAGGATGGCGGCGCCCTTGGCGCGCGCCTGGGGGCCGGCTGCGGGGAAAAGGCGGCTTGCCAGCGCCTCGAACTGGTCCAGTTCCACCGGGGTGGGCTTGCCACGGCGGGCATAAGCGTCGCAGGCGGCAATCAGCAGCGTGTTGGTGCGCTCGATGCCGCCGTTTTCGACCAAGAGCTGAAAGGTTTCGTAGGGCTGGAAGCCAAGCATGTTCGCGGACCGTCAACTGCTGCTGCGCACAAATCGGGCGTGTTTCCACTTTTGCCCCCAATTCGTTAGCGGACTATTAACCATGATGTTCGCTAAGTGGGCCCAGGCGCGAGGGGCGTTTCGCCGACACAGATTTAGCCGTGCATGCTGCCCTCGCTAGGGACGGGGGAGCCGAACACATTGGAGGCTAGCATGGGAAAGCTCGTCAAATTCGAACTGCGCGAACGACCAGCGGCGGCGGTGGGCAAACCCTGCGGCAACGCCCAGATTTTGCTGTTTACCGGCGTGCGCTATGAACGCGGCACCACCTGTCCGCCGGCGGACCTGCGCGATCCGTCCCGGCCCAAGCGCCGTCGTGGCTAGCAGCGCCATCGACAAATTTGGTTGGTCCTGCCTGTTGGTTGCCGCGCTGCTGGGTGGCTGTGCGCCGCGGCCCACGGGCGATTTCGGTCGCGCGCGCCCGAGCTATACCCATGACGTGCTGCTGCCCGAAGCGGGCAAGGTTTTGGCCGATGCACGCGACGAGCCGGTCTCCAGCTTCAACCTTACGGACCAGGAAACCGAGATGCATAACCGCGTCTGGCGGTTCCTCGTGGCGCCCCACGCCAAGGACTGGTTTTTCGATTATGCCACCGAGCTGCAGCGCACGCGCATTGCGGTGGACCTCGATACCCGGTTCGACATCGATCGCTACTACAATTGGCTGCGACGGACCGAGTACCAATCATCGCGCGTGCGTTACAGCACGGTGGGCCGGCATATCGAGGCCGATCTGGATACGGTGCCCGGCACATTCCTCGCGATCTGCGCGGTGATCGAGGTGGATCGCCAGCGCGCCATTGCTGCGGCGAGCTTGAGCAGTGTCGGACCGGGGGAGCGGGCCGATGTGGCGGCGCGCAAGGCCGAGAACACGGCGCGGATCAACTGGTTCGTGCGCGCGCTCGATTACCGCTTCCAATCCTACAATTTCGCGCTCAACCAGCTCTTGGTGGAAACACCCCATGAGCAATCAGTGGAAGTGGATGCGGTGCTGCGCCGGATGGCGGACTTTGTCAGCCGGGCCAAACGCTGGGATCTCTGCGGGGGCGCCGGAGCGCTGATTGTCGGTCGCAGCCAAGGCACGATCCCCTCGCGCTACCAGACCCAGCACATCGACCGGGAAGTGGTGCTGCCCAAATAGGCCAGCCTAGGACGGCGTGCCGCGATTGCCGCACTGCACCTTGGCGAGCTCGGCTTCAAAGCGCGGCCGCATCACGCCATGGGGTGGGGCGAGGCGAATAACGACGAAGAGCTGGTCGGAGGTGGCTTCCACCACCAGCAGCCCTTCGGCGATATCGAGCTGCTGCTGGGCAAGGAGGCGTGTTTGGGCGGCATTGAAGACGCCCAATTCGAGCGTTTGCCCGATGCCATCGCGATTGGTGGTGGCATAGGTCACGACACCAGCGGAATTGAAAATGGCCAGCGACCAGAAGGCGTCGGGCAGCAGGCCGCTCATATAGGCGGGGCCGTCAGCCAGATCGATGCGGCAGATGCCGTAAACCAGCTCGGGATCGAGTTCGAGCGGATTGGGCTGGCCGGCAACGACCGGGGGCAGGATGACGATGCGGTTTTCGGCGCCCAGCGCCTGGAGCCGCGTCCACAAGGTTTCCTCGGCGACAAGTGGCAGCGACAGGATCACCACGATATGGATGATGCCCCCCAGTAGCACGCCGGCAATGGCCCAGATCAGGGTGCGGATCATGTGCATGCCCCCCGCTGGATCGCGGGCATGGTATCGCCGGTGGCGCCAAAGCCGGTGAACACGGCAGTGTCGTAGAGCGTCAGCCCCAGGGTGAACGGCCCCTCGCCGGCAAGTTCGAGCCAATTGCCAGGCGCCAGGGAGGTGCCGACATGGATGCGGAACGAGCCATGATTTTCGCGCACGATACCGGTGGAGCGTAGCGCCAGCGGGCCATCGGGCACGGCAACATTGATGCCGGCGGGGTCGGTCGCCACGAGGGTCCAGAACGTCGCCTGCGGCGTGCGCCCTTCAATGAGATAGCTGCAGTTGCGCCACAAGGGCTCGCCGGCGCTGTCGACAGTGGCGACGAAGTGGAGGCCTTCGGCCTGGCCAAGCTGCAGGGCCGCTTCGCGGGTCAAATGGGCTCTGGTATAGGGATTGGGGTTGGGCGAGCCCACATCGGGCCAGGCCGTCCAGGGACCGAGCTGGCTGACGGTGAACATGCGTCCATCGGTCAAGGCGTAATAGCTCAGCCCGAAGCCAACCCCCAGGGCGATGACGCACAACAGCAGCAAGCGAAACACAAAGCGCACGGGTCAGCGGCTCGGAACGGGACGTGACGGCATGGACGGCTGAACCTGTGCGGGTCGAAGGACCTGCATGGCTATAGCAATGAGGCCGGGGCGGCGAAAGCGCATAGTGTCGCGTTCCCGGCATTTGATTGCCGGCATCCGCCCGCTACAGCGCCTGGGTGGGAACAGTCGCTGGCGCGGCTGCCTGGTCCGTTACGGGCTGGTTGGCCCGCAGGGTCGAGCCCAGCCGGTCGGCCATGTCGATCAGCTTGCGCGCAGCTTCGGGCGTGAGGCTTGGGGGGCGCTGCTCGGGCGGCTCTTCGAGCGCGGCGTCGGCATCCGCGATCACCACGTTTTCGGGCGTGAAATCGACGCCAAATACCGGCAGCACCTCGATATTGGTGTGGGCATAGGCCATGAATTTCTGCCAGGCCATGGCGGGCAGCGTGCCGCCGGTGAGGTCATTGGTGGGCCGGTAGTCGTCATTGCCGAACCAGACAGCGGCAACGAAATTGCCGGTAAAGCCGCAGAACCAGGCATCGCGATAGGAGGATGTAGTGCCCGACTTGCCGACGGCGGGAACGCCGGGCACATCGGCGCGACGGCCCGTGCCGCCAGTGACCACGGTGCGCATCATGTGGTTCATGTTGGCCGCCGTGGTTTCGCTCAAGATGCGTTCGCGCGGCGCTTCGGGATCGGCCTCGAACACGACCTCGCCGGTCAGGGTCGACATGCGGGTGATGCCATAAGCGGGCGTCTTGAGCCCGCCGCTGGCCAGCACCGCATAAGAGGAGGTCATGTCGAGCACGGAAACCGAGGCCACGCCCAGGGCCAGCGAACGGGTCACGGGGTAATCGGCACGCAGGCCCATCCGGTGGGACAGGTCGGCAATAGGCTCGCGCCCGGTTTTGATCGAAAGCGTCACCGGCACCGTGTTGAGCGACTGGGCAAAGGCCGATTCCAGGGACACATTGCCCTTGTAGTTGCGGCCATAGTTTTGCGGGCACCAGTCGCCGATGCAGACGGGGCGGTCGGTGATGGTGTCCTTGGGCGTCAGGCCCAACTGCTCGAAGGCTTCGGCATAAACAAAGATCTTGTAGGCCGAGCCGGGCTGGCGGGTGGAGACAATGGCGCGGTTGAACTGTGACTTGCCGTAATCGGTGCCGCCCACCATGGCGCGAATGGCGCCATTGGTGTCGGTAACGACCATGGCGGCCTGATCAACGTCATATTGCTCGCCATTTTCGCGCACCACCGAGGTCACCGCTTCTTCGGCGTATTTCTGCAAGGTGGTGTCGATCGTGGTGCGGACGATGAAATTGTTGGAGGTGTGGTTGGACGCTTCGATCAGGCGCTTGGCTTCTTCGAAGGCCCAATCGAGGAAGTAATTGGGCGAGTTGATGTCCTCGCTGCGATCGATCGGCGCAGCCGGATGGCGGCGGGCCGCGGTGACCTGGCCTTCGGTCAGGAAGCTGGAGGCCACGAGATTGGTCAGCACCAGATTGGCGCGACCGCGTGCGGCGGCCAAATCCACATGCGGGGCATAGCGGGTAGGGGCCTTGAACATGCCCGAAAGCATTGCGGCTTCGGCGAGGGTGATATCCTGCACCCGCTTGCCGAAATAATATTCGGAGGCAGCGGTGACGCCGAAATTGCCGCCGCCCATATAGGCGCGGTCGAAATAAAGCTTGAGGATCTCGTCCTTGCTGTAGTGCCACTCTAGCCACAGCGCGAGATAGGCCTCGATGATCTTGCGCTCGAGGGTGCGCTCGGAGGACAGGAACAGGTTCTTGGCGAGCTGCTGGGTGATGGACGAGCCGCCCTGGGTGGAGTTTTCGCCCGCGGCATTGCTGACCAGGGCGCGCAGCGTGCCCACGATATCGATGCCGAAATGCTCGTAGAAGCGCCGGTCCTCGGTCGCAAGGGTCGCCTTGATCAAATAGTCCGGCATATCAGCGAGAGCCACGGAATCGTCCGAGCGGATGCCGCGGCGACCGATTTCGTTGCCGAAACGGTCCTGGAAGATCACCGAGTAGTCCTCGGCCTTGTTGTATTCGCCCGAAGCGGTGGCATTGAAGGCCGGCAGCGCTAGGGCCGTCATCAGGACGGCGCCGATGGCCCCGAAGCTGAAGGCGTCCGAAAGGATCTCGACAAAGAAGCGCTTGATGCCCGCGACATGGAAAATGGACATGAAGTCCTGAAAGCGCGTATAGCCGCGCCCCAGCCAATGCCAGAATTCATAAAGCGAGGAATCCAGCCAAGCATCGGCGGCGAGCATGCCACCCTTGGTGCGACGCTTCTGCTTGGTGTAGAATGGATCGGACAAGAGGCAACCCCAACTGGCTCACGCAGTGTTGTCCGCCTTTGCACCGCAAGGCAACACAATCGCTGGAATATGATTGCGTCGCCGCGCCCGCAAGGGCAAACCCGCAACACGCTCAACCAAGCACTAGGATCGCATGGCCTTCTGGGAAGAAAAAACGCTCGCAGAAATGAACGACGCCGAGTGGGAAGCGCTCTGCGACGGGTGCGGTCGTTGCTGTTTGATCAAGCTCGAGGATGAAGACAGCGGGCTGTTGATAACCTCCGATGTGCGCTGCCAGCTGCTCGATGGCGACAGCTGCGCCTGCACCAACTATCCCGGCCGGCAGGCCATTGTTCCCGACTGCATTAAGCTGACCCCGACCAATGTGACCGAGATCAAGTGGATCCCCACGACCTGCGCCTATCGGCGGCTGGCCGAGGGCAAGGGACTGGCCTGGTGGCATCCGCTGATCTCGGGCGATCCGCAGACAGTGGTGGATGTCGGCGTCTCGGTTAAGGGGCGCACCTTTGACGAGCGCTCGGTGGCGCCCGACGAATGGGAAGAACATGCGGTGGATTGGCCCGAATGGGAGCCGCCCGAGAGCCTTTAACACTCCGTTCACCATGCAAGCTGACGCCGCCTTAACCATGCTTCGTGCAACTAGGCGGCAGGACAACAAGGCATGGAGCCGGGCATGACCGACCTTCTTTCGGGCGGCGATACAGGGCTGTATTGGGATCGGGTGCGCGCGGGGCTCGAGAGCCTGACGCGCACATGGTCGCGCCTCGCCACCCAGAAGGGCAGCAAGCTCGTAACGCTGTCGCGCCCGGCGGTCGATCCGCAGGCGGAGGCGGCGCTCGACTGGGCCTGGCGCGCGGCCTTGGAGGCGCGCGGGCCGGTGAGCCTCCTGCTGATTGCGCTTGATCGCAAGGATGAATATCTCGCCGCCTATGGGCCCAAAGTTGCCGAGGATTGCGCGGTGCTGGTGGGCGAAGCCATCAGCGCGGCGCTGCCAAGGGGGGAAGTCGGGTTCCTGCGCTTTGGACCCAGCCAGTATCTGGTGCTGCTGCCGGGCGTCGAGCGGCGCGCGGCCCGCAAGCTGGCGCGCCACCTGGTGGGCACGGTGCGCGGCTGCCGCTATAGCCACAAGGACAGCCATGCCGGAGTGGTGACCGCCAGCATTGGCGTTGTCAGCGCGGCGCCCGAGCATCGGCCCGCGGGCGAAGCCCTGCGCAGGGCCGCCAACGGCTTGCATAAGGCGCAACGCGGCGGCCTGGCGCGAATTGCGGTGGCCGAGTTGCGTGCGACCAACCGGCGTGCGGCATAGGGGAGGGTTCCCCTCGGCCCGCTAAGCCCTTAAGGAAGCCGTCCCCGCTTTTCCCCCCGCGCTCGGCTTCGGTTATTTTCCAATGATACACGCTTGTGGCCTCGATTTTGGCACGTCCAACTCGACTTTTGCGCGGGTGGACGCGAACGGCGTGCCGCATCTGTTGCCGCTGGAAGGCGCCAACGAAACCATCCCCAGCGTGCTGTTCTTCCCGTTCGATGACGAGCCGGTGCAGTTCGGGCGGGCGGCAGTGGCGCAATATGTCTCGGGCGCCGAAGGGCGGCTGATGCGTTCGCTCAAGAGCGTGCTGGGCACCAGTCTTTTTGCCGAAAAAACCCGCATCAAGGCGCGCAGCATGGGGTTCGACGAGATCCTTGGGATCTTTATCGCCGAGCTCAAGCGGCGTGCCGAACTGGCGCTGGGCGAACCGGTCGAGCAGGTGGTGCTAGGCCGGCCGGTGCAGTTTGTCGATGACGATCCGGTGGCGGACCGCCAAGCGCAGGACCAGCTGGAAGCGGCCGCGCGGGCGCAGGGTTTTGCCGAGATCGCGTTCCAGTTCGAGCCCATTGCCGCCGCCCTCGATTTCGAGCGGGGCGTCGTGCGCGAGCAGCTGGCGCTGATCGTTGATCTGGGCGGCGGTACCTCGGACTTTTCGCTGGTGCGGGTCGGGCCCGAGCGGGCGCGGCGGGCCGAGCGGGGCGACGATATTCTGGCGACCGGCGGCGTGCATCTCGGCGGCACCGATTTCGACCGCTTGCTGGCCGTCGCCAAGGTGATGCCGCATCTGGGGCTGGGCACGCAAACCAAGGACGGCAAGCGCTTCCTGCCGGTGGCGCCCTATCATGAACTGGCGACCTGGCACCGGATCAACCGGCTTTACACCACCCAAAGCCTGCGCGACCTGCGCGGCACCGCCCGCGAAGCGCGCGAGCCCCAAAAGGTCGAAGCGCTGATCGGGGTGGTCGAGGACCGGCTGGGGCACCAATTGGTGGGGGCGGTGGAAGCGGCCAAGATCGCGCTCTCGAGCGAGCCGGAAACCCGGTTCAGCTTTCCCGTGCGCGACGGAAGCATCGAAACCGATATCGGCAGCGGCGAGCTGTTCGACATTCTCGCCGGCTCGGGCGAGCGGCTGGAGCGGGCGATCGCCGAAGTGCTGCGCCAGGCCGGCGTGGGGCCCGAGGGCATCGATAGCCTGATCCTGACCGGCGGCTCCACCCAGGTGCCCGCCATTGCCGGGCGGCTCGAAGCGCTGTTTCCGCAGGCCGAACTCGTGCGCACCAATGTACTGGGCAGCGTTGGGCTGGGCCTTGCGCTCGATGCGGCGCGCCGGTTCGGTCCGGCCTGCTGAAGTCTTTTCGATAGCTCCGGCCGAACAACTTATCCCCGCGTGACGCTGGGATGGTATGGTTATGCCATGATCAGAAAAGTGGGTGAAACGGGGGGCGGCAGCAAGGCTTTCAGGCCGAGCGGATCGCCTGCCAGCGCCGCATCCGCTTTTCACTGGGGTCCACGAGGGCGGCGGGGTAATGGCCGCGGATCTGGCTGTTGAAGAATTTGCCGCGCGAGGGAGCCTCGGCAAAGGCGTTGAATACCTCGAGCGGCACATCGGCATATTTGTAGCGCCGTCCCTCGGGGCCGAACCACACCGATAGCTCTCTCAGCTCGGGTTTGTAATGGATATGGCGAATGGCGGACGACATCGGAGCCTCCCGGGGCCTGCGTGTTCCGCCCGAGTGAATCCGGCGAGGATTCAAGCCGTTCCGCATAAAAGTTAAGATCGATTCACAAATGAGTCATTGATGGATGAACCAAGCACGGCAGCCCTGCCGGGCCTCGAGATCGACTGGCCCGCGGTGCGGATCGATTACGAGGAACTGGCGCTCACCCGCAACGCGATCTGCCGCAAGCATGGCGTGCCCATGGCGCAGCTGCTGGAGCGGGCCTGGAAGTCGCGTTGGGAGCGGCCCGATGGCGAGGTGACCGATCGCAATATCCTGATCAACAAGCTTCTGGCGCTGCTGGAAGCCCAACTGGACGGACTGGAGCAAAGCATGGGTGGCGGCGTGGACAAGGAAGTCAATGTGCTGGGCGGCCTCGCGAAAAACCTCAAGGAATTGATCGCCATGCAAAAGGCCGAGCGCGCCGGCAAGGTGGACGACGCCGAAACGCGCGAAATGCAGGACCTCAGACGCAAGCTGGCCAAGCGCATCGATGCTCTCACCAAAGGCTGAGCTGCAAAAAGCCGCCGCCAAGCTGGGCGACGTTTCGACGAGGAAGCTGTTGCTGGACTGGCCGGCCTGGGCGCGGACGGCGCAATTGCCCCCTGATGGCGAATGGACGACCTGGCTGCTGCTGGGTGGGCGAGGTTCGGGCAAGACGCGGGCCGGCGCCGAATGGGTCAAGCAACTGGCGCAAAGTGGGGTGTCTCCCATTGCGCTGGTGGGTGAAACCATGACCGAAGCCATGGCGGTGATGGTGAAGGGGGAAAGTGGGCTCTTGGCCGTGCATGCCCGGGCCGAGCGGCCAACCCTCAAGGGCACGGTGCTCACTTGGCCCAATGGCAGCGAGGCACATCTGATGTCCGCCTCCGACCCTGATCGGTTTCGTGGGCCGCAATGGGCGGCGGCCTGGTGCGACGAGATCGCGAAATGGCCCGATGCGGAAGCGGCCTGGGACATGCTGCAATTCGGCTTACGCCTGGGCGACTGGCCGCGCCAATTGGCGACGACCACGCCCGCGCCGACGCGGCTCCTCAAGCGCCTGCTGGCCGATCCGCTTTGTGTCGTGACCCGCATGCGCACGAACGAAAATGCCAAGCATCTGGCTCCGCAATTCCTGAGCGCGGTGGTGGGGCGCTACGAAGGCTCGGTGCTGGGGCGCCAGGAACTGGATGGCGAGATGATCGAGGATCTGCCCGATGCGCTCTGGCAACGGAGCATGTTTCGCCCCTATGACGGGCGGACACCCAGCCGCTTGATCGTGGCGGTGGATCCGCCGGTGACCGGTACCGCCCGGTCCGATGCATGCGGCATTGTGGTGGCGGGGCAGGTGGGCGAGGGGGCGGTGGTGTTGGCTGACCATACAGTCAAGGCTGCGGCGCCATTGGTCTGGGCCCGGCGGGCCGTGGCGGCCTACGAAGCCAGCCGAGCCGACGCCATCCTGGTCGAGGTCAACCAGGGCGGCGATCTCGTGCGCTCGGTGCTGGCGCAAGTCGACCCGCTGGTGCCGGTGCGCGAAGTGCGCGCGAGCCGGGGCAAGTGGCTGCGCGCGGAACCCGTGGCCGCGCTCTATGGCCGGGGGCTGGTCAGCCATGCCAAGGGGCTGGACGCGCTCGAGGACGAGATGTGTGCCTTTGGCGCCGATGGGCGCAGCAACGGCCATTCGCCCGACCGGGTGGATGCGCTGGTGTGGGCGCTCACCGAACTGCTGCTGGCCGAAGGGGTGCGGCCGCGGATACGCGGTTTGTAGGTTGATTGTTGCGGACCATTAGCCAGCCCGCGGGGGAGGCACGACGCTGTGTTGCGTCGCCGCCCCGTTCGGGCAATCTGGGTAAGGGGAGGAATCGCCTTGAGTTTGATCTTCAACGAGCGGACGAAACTGCTCGCCAATGCCATGGATCGGGCATCCACCGCATGCCTGACGGTCGGCGTATTTGCGCCGGTGGCGGCGATCGTTTATGGTGCGACCGGAACAGCGATGGCCAGTTGGGCGTTTGTTCTGGGCACGATCAGTTGGCTTTCTGCGGCAGCGATACTACATATTGTGGCGAGGCTAACTTTGGGACGGTTGAAGCCATGACATTTCTGGAAGTTTTTGCATTCCTGATCTTGCCGGCGCTGGTCGCGGGCATGGGCGGCGTGGCCTATTGGCTGCATGGCCGCGATGCAGACATGCACGAGCCGCGCCCGACCAAATAAGCCACCAACCACCGCAGATCTAAGCCGACCCCGGAGCCCCGCTTCGGGGTTTTCTGTTTTCAAGGACATCCGATGGCCAACTGGTTCAACCGCCTCGCCGGCGGGCGCACAAACACGCCTCCTGAACGCAAGGAAAGCGGTGGGCACACTATGCTCAGTTTCAGCCAGCTTGGGGCCGCCAATTGGAGCGGGCGCGGCTTTGGCAGCCTCGTCAACCAGGGTTTTGCCCGCAATCCCGTCGTCTATCGCTGCATCCGGCTGATCGCCGAAGCGGCCAATCGCGTGCCGCTGGTGGTGAGCGAGGGCGGGCAAAAGCTCGACGACCATCCGTTGGCGCGATTGCTCGGGCGGCCCAATGGGCGCCAATCGGGCGGGGAGATGCTCGAGGCGGTTTATGCGTATCTCCAAACCGCGGGCAATGCCTATCTGCAGGCCGCGGTAGTGGAGGGGCAGGTGCGCGGGCTGTTTTGCCTGCGGCCCGACCGCATGAAAGTGGTGGCGGGCAGCGATGGCTGGCCGGTGGCTTACGACTATACCGCCGGCGGGCGCACGGTGCGGCTGCGCCAGGATGGGGCGCCGCTGCCGGCCGTGTTGCATATGGCGCTGTTTCATCCCGCCGACGACCATTATGGGATGGCGCCTCTGGAGGCCGCGCAAACCAGCCTCGACATCCACAATGCCGCGGGGGAGTGGAACAAGGCGCTGCTCGACAATGCCGCTCGACCCTCCGGGGCGCTGGTGTATTCGAGCGCTGCCGGCAATCTGAGCCCCGATCAGTTCGACCGCCTCAAGGCCGAACTTGAGGCCGGGTTCGCGGGGGCCGCCAATGCCGGCCGCCCCATGGTGCTCGAAGGCGGGCTCGACTGGAAAACCATCGCCCTGTCGCCCCGCGACATGGACTTCATCGAGGCCAAGCACGCCGCGGCGCGCGACATTGCGCTCGCTTTTGGTGTGCCGCCCATGCTGCTCGGCATTCCGGGCGACAACACCTATGCGAACATGGCCGAAGCCAACCGCGCCTTGTGGCGGCAAACGCTGATCCCGCTCGTCGTGCGGGTGGCCGACGATCTCAGCAATTGGCTGGCGCCGGCCTTTGGCGGAGCGGTCATCACCCCCGATTTCGACGGGGTGGAAGCGCTTTCCGAAGATCGGACGGCGCTGTGGGCGCGGGTGGGCGGCGCCGATTTTCTCAGCGCTGCGGAGAAGCGGGCCATGCTGGGCGTCGACTAGGCGGCCACTGCCCTCCGCCAGACCCAACCTTTCCGATCCTCGGGAGAACGCAATGGACCTGACCAAAACCGTCGTGGAGCGGGGGGATCTGGCGCATTTAGCGCTGTTCCTGTGGGCGACCAGTTCCAGCACGCTGCTGGTGTGGACGCTCAAGGAGCTGGCCGCGGCCAATCGCCGGTTCAATGACTTCGTCACCGAAATCGCCAACCTCAACCGCCTGTTCAAAAAGGGAGACTGACCCATGGCCGCCAAACCAAGCCGCGGGCAAGCACAGCACACCTTCCGGCAATTTGCCTGGAACCTGGCCGGCACGCTCGCCACCGGCAAATCGGGCGAGCGCCCGGCCCAGCCCACGCCCCGCAAGGATGCGGGCGGCGGCAAGCGCTGATGGCAGCCATTCCGATCGACGGTGATGGGCGTTTTTCCGGCTATGCCAGCCTCTTCGGCCGGCTCGATGGCGGGGGCGACATCGTCATGCCCGGGGCCTTTGCGCGCAGCCTCAAGCAGCGGCGCGAGCGCATCCGGCTGTTGTTCCAGCACGACCCCACCGAGCCGGTGGGCATCTGGGAAACCATTGGCGAGGACAGCCACGGCCTGTTTGTTGCCGGGCGCCTCGTGGGCGGGGTGCCGCGCGCTGACGCGCTGCGCCGGCTGATCGAGGCGCGAGCGCTCGATGGCCTGTCCATCGGCTTTCGCACCGTCAAAGCCACCCGCGACCGACCGAGCGGACACCGCCGGCTCTGGCAGATCGAGCTGTTCGAAATCTCGATCGTCACCTTTCCCATGCTCGAGGAGGCGCGGATCGCGCGCTCGCACGAGCTGACCACCGGCGCGGCCATCATGGCGGCGACGCAAACCCTTCGCAGTAACTGAAAAGGACACGGCATGGACCGTATCGAGCAGCAGGCAATGGAAACCAAGGCGGGCACCGGCGGCGATGTCGCGGCCCTGTTCGCCGACTTCTCCTCGGCCTTCGAGGAATTCAAGCGCACCAATGACCAGCGCCTGGGCGAGTTGGAACAGCGCGGCGCGGCCGATGGCTTGCTCGAGGGCAAGCTCGACCGGCTCAATGCCGTGCTCGACGGGCAAAAGCAGGCCATGGACCGGGCCCTGGCCGAGCGGGCGCGGCCGGCCCTTGATGGCCAGGCTGGCACGGAGGAGGGCGGCGAATACAAGCAGGCCTTTTCGGCCTATGTGAAGCGGGGCGAGGAAAAGGCGCTCTCGAGCGGCGTTGGCGCCGATGGCGGCTATATCGTGCCGACCCAGACCGAGATCGAGATCGGGCGGTTGATGACGGCCGTTTCGCCCATTCGCGCCATTGCCGGGGTGCGCCAGGTATCGAGCGCGGTTTACAAGCGGCCCATTTCGCTGACCGGGCCGACTGTGGGCTGGGTCGGGGAAACGGGGGCGCGGCCCACCACCGCGAGCCCGGTGCTGGCGGAGCTGAGCTACCCCACGATGGAGCTTTACGCCATGCCGGCCGCGACCGCATCGTTTCTGGACGATGCGGCAGTGGATGTGGGGCAGTGGATCGCCGAGGAGGTCAACGCCGCCTTCGCCGCCCAGGAAACCACGGCCTTCGTCAACGGCGATGGCGTCAACAAGCCCAAGGGCTTTCTTGCCGCGCCCACCGTGGCGGAAGCCAATTGGAGCTGGGGCAACCTGGGCTATCTCGCTACCGGCGTCGCCGGGGCGCTGCCGGCCAGCAATGCCAGCGACGTGCTGATTGACCTGGTTTATGCGCTCAAGGCCGGGTACCGCCAGAACGCCAGCTGGGTGATGAACCGCAAGGTGCAGGGCGCGCTGCGCAAGCTCAAGGATGCTGACGGCAACTATCTCTGGCAGCCCGCGGCATCGGCCGAAGGCAAGGCGCGCTTCATGGGCTTTGACCTCGTGGAAGCCGAGGACATGCCCAACATGGCGGCCAATTCGTTCTCGGTCGCCTTTGGCGATTTCCGCCGCGGCTATCTGATCGTTGATCGCCAGGGGGTGAGCGTTCTGCGCGATCCCTTCTCGAGCAAGCCCTATGTGCTGTTTTACACCACCAAACGCGTGGGCGGCGGGATTGCGGATTTTGACGCGAGCAAGCTCCTGAAATTCGCCACCGCGTAAAGTCTGTGAGCCTGGCCAGCTAGGGCGGAGGCTCTGCGCTCCGGTGCTCACGTACTCAAGTACGCTGCGCGCCGGTGCTCGCGCCTCCACCCCATCTGACTCAGGCTGACGGACTTTAGGGTGCCGTACTGTTGGGGCCTGGATAGCCAAATTCAGTGTGAGGCAGATCGGTGCGCTGCCGGAGCACCCTCGCCCTCCACACCCCACCCTTGATCCCTCCCCCACAAGGGGGAGGGTGTCGACTGGCCATTCGGCAAACCAACCACAAGGCAATCAATGATGACGTCCTATCTTCTCGCGGGGCCCGCGGAGGAGCCGGTTTCGCTTGCCGAGGCCAAGGCTTTCCTGCGGGTCGACGATGGCGCCGAAGATGCGCTGATCACCACCCTGATCGGTGCGGCGCGCGTGCATTTGGAAGGGGTGACGGGGCGCGCGCTCCTCGCCCAGACCTGGCGCATTGTGCTCGACGACTGGCCGACAACCCGCTGCGTGCGGCTGCCGGTCACCCCCTTTATCAGCCTGCTCGACATCAATGCGGTCGATGATGCCGGCGGGTTGCATCCCATCGCGCTGGCGCAGTTTTTGAGCGAGCCCGACCGGCTGCTCCTGCCTGCCACCGTCAGCGGCATGCCCCGGCTGCGCGAGCAGCAGGGGCTCGAGATCGACTATGTCGCAGGCTTTGGCACCGAGCCGGAAGATGTGCCTGCCGATATCCGCCAGGCGCTGCTGGTGCTGGTGGCGCACTGGTTCGAGCACCGCGATGCGGTGATCATTGCGGGGTCCGGCGCGGTGGTGCCGAGCGGGTTCGACCGGCTGGTGCAGCGATACAAGCGAGTGCTGCTATGAGCGAGCGGGTGCCACCGGTCGGCACGCTGACGGACCGGGTAACCCTCAAGCGCCGCGAACTAGTCGAGGAAGGCGGGGGCGGGCATGCGAGCCTCCTCATGCCGCTCGGCAATGCCTGGGCGCGGGTGCGCAGCCATGCCGGTCGGGAAGGCCAAAGCGCCGATGGCCGCGTCGTGGTCATCTCTCACACCGTGGTATTGCGCTTTCGCCGGGATCTGGGGCCGGGCGACCGCATCATTTATCGTGGCCAGCCGCTCGAAGTGGTGAGCGCGGGTGATCTCAATGGCAAGCGCGCCTTTCTCAGCTGCGCCTGCACGCAACTGGCCAGGGCGGGCTGAAACCATGCACCCGATCACGATCTTGCAGGGGGCGCTGGTGGCGGCCTGGCTCGCCGATCCCGCTTTGCTGGCGCAACTGGGACCTGACGGGGTGGTGGACGCGCCCCCCAAAGGGCGGGCGCCGCCCTTTATCGTTGTGCTGCGCCACGACGTGTTGGCGCGCGACGGTGATGCCGCGCCCGGCTTCGAGCATCGGTTGCGGCTCCATATCTGGTGGGGCGAGCCGAGCCGGCGTGCGGTGCTGGCGCTGGCCGAACGCACGGTGACCGTGGCGCTGGGGGCAGCGCTGGAGAGCCCCGGCTTGCTGGTGACCCACCGCGCCCATCAACGCACCGACAGCACCATCGACACCAAGACCGGCCAGGCAAGGGCAGCGATCACGCTGCGCTTTTTTACCGAGCCGACCGGCTGAGCCGGTCGCGGCCCTTTCACCATTTTCGGGGAGATTTTGCATGGCGGCCCAGAGCGGCAAGAACATGTTGCTGAAGCTCGACCAAACCGGATCGGGCAGTTTTCTGACGGTGGCGGGACTACGCACCCGCCAGTTGGCGCTCAATGCCGCGGCGGTGGACACCACTGACAGCGAAAGCGCCGGACGCTGGCGCGAATTGCTCGCTGGCGGCGGGATCAAGCGCGCTTCCGTTTCGGGCTCGGGCATCTTCAAGGATGGCGCTTCGGACGCGCAGATCCGAACGCTGTTCTTTGGCGGCACCATCCGCAACTGGCAGCTGCTGATCCCCGACTTCGGCACCGTGACCGGGCCGTTCCAGATCGTGGCGCTGGAATGGGCGGGCGATCATGCGGGGGAAGTGACCTTCGAGCTGGCGCTGGAAAGCGCGGGCGAGCTCAGTTTTGCCGCGGTCTAGCTTGGGGGAGAGAGCAATGGCGATTGAGCAGCGGGGCGAGATCGACGCCACGATCGGCGGCGAGCGGCGGGTGCTGTGCCTGACGCTGGGGGCGTTGGCGGAATTGGAAGCGCGATTGCAGGCCGGGGACCTCGTCGGCTTGGCCGAGCGCTTCGAGGGCGGGCGGGTGTCGGCACGCGATCTCCTCGCGATCCTGGGGGCAGGGCTGCGCGGTGGCGGCAATGCCGTCAGCGACGAGCAACTGGCTGGCATGGCATTCGAGGGCGGGCTCAAAGGCGCCGCCGAGATCGCGGCCCGCCTGCTGCGCGCGACTTTTGGGGACGCGACATGACGCCATTCCCCTGGGACGCCGCGATGGGGTTTGGCTTTGGCGTGCTGCGCCTGGCGCCGGCGCAATTCTGGGCTCTGACGCCGCGCGAACTGGCAGCTGCTCACCGCGCCTTGCTTGGCGAGGGGCGGGTGGCGCCGGGGCGCCCAGAACTCGAGCAATTGATGGAGCGCTATCCCGATGGCCGATGACCTTTTTCCCGACAGCTTCGGCGACGAGCTCGGCAGTGTGTCGCTCGAGCTGGAGCGCATCGGCGCGCTGGCCGATGGGGTGGCGCGCTCGATCAGCACGGCGTTTCGCGGGGCGCTCAGCGATGGCAAGTCGTTCAAGAGCGTGCTGGGCGACATCGCCCGCGCCTTTGCCGATTTGGCGCTCAAGGCCGCGATCAAGCCGCTGGGCAACATGCTGGGGGGCCTTGTCGAAAATCTCTTCACCGCCACCAACCCGGCCTTGGGCGGGGTCACCCCTTTTGCCAAGGGTGGGGTGATCGCGAGCCCTAGCTTTTTCCCCCTGCGCGGTGGGCTGGGGCTGGCCGGGGAAGCGGGACCCGAAGCGATCATGCCCCTGCAGCGGGGCGCCGACGGGCGGCTGGGGGTTGCGGCCGGTGCCGGCGGTGGGCCGGTGCAGGTGACCTTCAATGTGAGTGCGAGCGATGCACGCAGTTTCGTGCAAAGCGAGGCGGAGGTGAGCGCCATGCTGTTACGGGCAGTGCGGCGGGGCAGCCGGGGGAGTTGAGGGGGCGTTTTGGGTCTCCGGGCGCCTGGAAGGGTCTTCTAAGGGAGGGATCCTCTCGGGCTTTGATGACCAAGCTGCAGGACCCCCACCCCGGCCCTCCCCTCAAGGGGGAGGGAGGCCTCTCAGTCATCCAGTCCTTTTCCGTCTGCAAGGCTCCGTCGCTCCTGTCCTGGTAGGGACCGGAGAGGGGACCTCGGTGTAACGCAAGGAGCCGTTCATGGCCATTCACCCCGTTCGCTTTCCGCTCGATATTGCGCTGGGGGCGCGGGGTGGGCCGGAGCGCAGGACCGATGTGGTGCAGCTCGCCGGTGGCGGGGAAGCGCGCAATGGGCGCTGGGCGCAGTCACGGCGGCGCTTCAATGCCGGCTATGGCGTCAAATCGCGCGCCGATATGCAGGCCGTGCTGCAGTTCTTCGAGGAACGGCGCGGGCGCCTGCATGGCTTCTTGTGGCGGGACGGGCTCGATCATTCCTCGGGCGGCGACCCGCCAGGGCCGCTCGACCAGACCATCGGCACCGGCGACGGCGTGCGCACCAAGTTCGCCTTGTGCAAGCGCTATGGCGCCAATTTCGATCCCTATCTGCGCCCTATCACCAAGCCGGTGGCGGGCACGGTGCGGTTGTCGGTGGGCGGGGTGGAGCGCACCAGCGGCTGGAGCTGCGATGCAGCAACTGGCGTGGTGCAATTTGCCGTGGCCCCAGCCGCTGGGGCCGCGATCACGGCGGGGTTCCTGTTCGATGTGCCGGTGCGCTTCGACACCGATCGGCTCGATGTCGAGCTGACGAGCTTTGATGCCGCCTATCTGCCCGACATTCCCCTGGTGGAGATCTTGCCGTGAAAGTTCTGGATGCCGGACTGGCCGCCCATCTTGATGGGGGCGAAACTACGCTCGCCCACTGCTGGCGGATTACCCGAAGCGATGGGCTGGTGCTCGGCTTCACCGATCACGATCTGACCCTCGAGTTTGACGGCACGCAGTTTGTGCCCGCCCATGGGCTCGATGGCGGCGAAGCGCCGGCGCGGCTCGGGGCGGGGGTGGATACCAGCGAAGTGCTGGGTGTGCTCCATGCCGATGCCATCACCGAGGACGATATTCTGCTCGGGCGCTTTGATGGCGCCGAGGTCGAGACCTGGCGGGTGAACTGGACCGCACCCGAGGAGCGACTGCTGCTGCGGCGCGACACGATCGGGGAGATCGTGCGCGAGGATGGCGTGTTTCGCGCCGAACTGCGCTCACCCCAAAGCGGGCTCAACCGGACGGTGGGGCGCATCTATGGCGCGCTCTGCGATGCGGAACTGGGGGACGGCAGGTGCCGCGTCGATCTCGATGCGCCTGCCTTTCGCGCCGAGGCCACGGTGGTGAAGATCGAGGATGCCAACCGGCTGGTGGTAGCTGGGATCGAAGACTTTGCCGAGGGCTGGTTCGCCTTTGGCACGGCGCTGTGGGGCGGCGGCCGGCGCGTTGGCCTGCGCGATCGCGTCATTAGTCATGCGCGGGTGGGCAGCACGGATGTGCTGGGCTTTGCCGCGCCAGTCGGTGAATGGGTAATTCCGGGCGAGGCGCTGGAGCTTTGGGCCGGGTGCGACCGGCGCCTAGCCAGCTGCCGGGACAAGTTCGGCAATTCAGCCAATTTCCGCGGCTTCCCGCATATTCCCGGCAGCGACTTCGTGCTCCGCCATCCCCGCTCGGGTGATGCGCTGGATGGCCGGGCGGTGGTGCGATGAACCCCGATCTGGTGGTCGGGGCGGCGCGGCTGTGGCTGGGCACGCCCTATCGGCACCAGGCCTCGACCCTGGGCGCGGGCTGCGATTGCCTGGGGCTGTTGCGCGGCGTGTGGCGCAGCCTCCTCGGTGCTGAGCCCGTCAAGATGCCGCCGTATCGGGCCGACATGCGCGATCCCGGCCATGCGGGGGCGTTGCGGCAGGCGGCCGAGCAATGGCTGCTGCCGGCACCCGCGGCTCTGGAGGCGGGGCAGGTTGTGTTGTTCGCATTGGCGGGCGCAGCGCCGGCCAAGCATTGCGGCATTCTGGTGAGCCCCACCCGCTTCATCCATGCTCAGGAACGCCTGGGCGTCGTCGAAGCCAATCTGACCGAAGCCTGGGCGCGGCGCCTGGCCGGACGCTTCGTGTTTCCGGCGGCGGACTGACCGCGCTTTCATCTGATCTTGAGTACAAGGAGCCCTCATGGCGACAATGGCGCTTTCTTTGGCTGGCCAATTTGCCGGTCGCCTCGTGGGCGGGCCCTTTGGCGCGACGCTGGGCCGGGCGCTAGGCGCGCTCGCCGGCAGCGCGGTGGATGGCATGCTGTTCGGCGAGCGCGCGCCAAAGGGGGCAGGTGCCGATATCCGGCTGCAGGGCTCGAGCGAAGGCGGGGCGGTGGCGCGGCTTTATGGCTGGGGACGGCTCGCGGGCAACATCATCTGGGCGCGCGAACTCGAACTGCTCGCCGGTGAAGGGGCGGGCGCCAAGGGCATGCGCCAGGCCGAGGAAGACGAGGTGGCCGCCAGTTTTGCCGTCGCCTTTTGCGAAGGCGAGGTGCAGCATTTCGGGCGGATTTGGGCCGATGGGCAGTTGCTGGACCCCGAAGGGCTGACGCTGCGCTTTTACCATGGCACGGAGGACCAGCTGCCTGACGGGCTGATCGAAGCCACGCAAGGGGAGGGCTCGGCACCGGCTTATCGGGGGCTTTGTTATCTCGTGGTCGAGCAATTGCCGCTCGGCCGGTTCGGCAACCGCATTCCCCAATTGTCAGTGGAATTGTGCCGGGTGGTGGGGGACCTCGAGCGCGATATCCGAGCCATCACGGTGATCCCCGGAGCCACGGAATTTGGCTATGACCCGGTGCCGCGGGTGCGGGTGCTGGGGCCGGGCACGACAGTGGCCGAAAATGCCCATCTGTCGACCACCCGGAGCAACTGGACGCTGTCGCTCGACGAGCTGACGGCGCTGTGCCCCAATCTCGAGCATGTGGCGCTGGTGGTGGCGTGGTTCGGCGATGATCTGCGGGCGGGTCACTGCAAGGTCGGTCCGCGGGTGGAAAGCGCGGACCGGGTGATCGAGGGGGCGAGCTGGAGCGTCATGGGACTCGAGCGCGACGATGTGCCGGTGGTCTCGGTCCATGATGGCGGGCCCGCTTATGGCGGCACGCCGGCAGACAGCGCGGTGCTCGCAGCAATTGCCGACCTCAAAGCGCGGGGCCTCAAGGTCACGCTCTATCCGATCATCATGATGGACATCCCCGTCGGCAACACGCTGCCCGATCCTTATTGGGGCGGCACGGGGCAGCCGTCCTATAGCTGGCGCGGCCGGATCACCTGCGATCCCGCGCCCGGGCAGGCGGGATCGCCCTTTGGCACCACCGCAGCTGTGGCGCAGGCCGCCGCGTTCTTTGACGCCGGCTTTGCGCAGATGGCGCGCCACTATGCCGAACTGGCCGCGGAGGTGGGGGGCGTCGATGCGCTGCTGATCGGCTCGGAACTGGTGGGGATGACGGGGCTACGCGGCCCGGGCAACAGCTTTCCCTTCGTCGCCAAGCTCGTTGAGCTGGCGGCCGAGGTGCGCGCGATTGTGGGGCCCACAACCAAGCTCTCCTATGCCGCCGACTGGAGCGAATGGAGCGGGGTCGGCAGCGGGGGCGAGAAGTTCTTCCACCTCGATCCGCTCTGGGCGTCGCCCCATATCGATGCGGTCGGGATCGACAACTACATGCCGGGCGCCGATTGGCGGGATGGAACCGGGCATGCCGATGCGGCGCTGTCGGCGGGTGGGTATGATCTCGATTATCTAGCCAGTCATATCGCGGGTGGGGATGGGTTTGACTGGTATTATGCCAGCGACGCAGACCGGCAGGCGGGCATCCGCTCGCCCATCAGCGATGGCGCCTATCACGAGCCCTGGGTGTGGCGGTTCAAGGACCTCAAGGCTTGGTGGAGCAACCCGCACCACGACCGGCCCGGCGGGGTGCGCAACGGGGTGCCCACGGCCTGGGTGCCAGCCAGCAAGCCGATCTGGTTCACCGAACTGGGCTGTGGGGCGGTCGACAAGGGAGCCAACCAGCCCAATATTTTTGGCGACGAGAAAAGCGCTGAAAGCGGGCGGCCGTTCTTTTCGAGCGGCGCCCCCGATCCGCTGATCCAGCGGCAGTTCCTGCGCGCCCAGCAAAGGTTCTGGCGCGACCCGGCCAACAATCCGGCGGGGATGGTGGATGTCGGGCGCATTTATCTGTGGACCTGGGATGCCCGGCCTTATCCCGCCTTTCCGGCGTTGGACGAGATTTGGGCCGACGGCGTCAATCACCGCACCGGCCACTGGCTGACCGGACGACTGGGCGGCGCGAGCAGCCAGGAACTGCTGGCGGCGGTCGCGGCCGAGCATGGCGTCACGCTGACCGCCGAGCCGGCGCTGCCCTTTGTGGCGGGCTATCTGCTGGGCGATGCCAGCACCGGCCGTGAGGCGATCGAGCCGGTGCTCGAGGTGAGCGGCCTGCGCCTGCGCAGCCACGTCGATGGACTGCATGCCGGCCACCCCTTGCGCGGGGAGGCGGTGAGGATCGAGCCGGATGCGCTGGTGCGGGCCGAAGGGCCGGTGCTGTCGCGCCGGCGTGGTGATAGTGCCGAAGCGCCGGGGCGGCTGGCGCTGTCCTATCTGGATCGCGAGCGCGATTACCTGACGGGGACCGTGACGGCGATGCGGAGCGGGGCAGGGCCCCTGAGCGGGCAGTCGGTGGCGCTGGTGCTCGATGGCGCGGGGGCCCGGGTGGCTGCCGAAACCCTCTTGGGAGCAGCGGCTGCCCAGCGCGAAACCCTAACCTTCACCCTCGCGCCCGATCAGTTGGCACTTGAGCCTGGCGATCTCGTGCAGATCGCGGGCCTGGCCGAGGGGCCGTTCGAGATTAGCGAAATTCGCGATGGGCTGGCGCGGCAGGTGACGGCGCGCACTCTGCCTCATCCGATGCCGGTGACAACCGTCGGCGAGCAGCGGGCGCCCGCGAGCCAGGCTGTGCAGGCCCGCGCCTTGCCACTGGTGCTGGCAGCGCAACTGCCTGGATTGGGCCCCGACCCGCTGGCGACAAGGCTGGTGATCGGGGCCTTTGCCCGGCCCTGGCCGGGGGTAATCACTGTGGCCGATGAGGTCACCGGTGCCCCGGTAGCGCAGCTGCCGCGCGCGGCCGTTCTGGGCGAACTGGTCGCGAGCCTTCCCGCAGCAGCGGATGGACTGTGGGATGACACAAGCACGGTCGAACTCAGGCTGCATGGCGGCCATCTCGCCAGCGCGGCGGAAGGGGCGGTGCTGGCGGGCGCCAACCAGCTGGCGGTGCAAAGCCAGGCAGGAACCTGGAAGATCATCGGCTTTGCCCAGGCCGAGCTGCTCAGCGCTGGCCACTTCCGCTTGCACCGCCTGTTGCGCGGACAGGCGGGCACCGCTGGCACGATGGGTGACACCCCTGCCGGCGCGCCCGCGATGCTGCTGGATGGCCGGGTCGGGCGGGTGGAGCTTGAGCGGCAATGGCTGGGGCAGGAGCGCCTGCTGCGCTGTTACGCCGGAGCGGGCGACCTGACGGGCACGGAGCTCGATGTCGCCGTGACCAGCGCGCCCGCCTTGCCGCTGCCGCCAGCCGAACTCACGGCGGAGCGGGATAGTGCCACTGGAGCAATCGTGCTGCACTGGCGGCCGCGTCACCGGCTCGACGCCAATGGCGGGCAGGGCTTTGCCCCGTCGCCTGATCACCTGCCCGAAGCCTATCGGATCACGATCCGGGCAGGCACGGCGGTTCGGCGGGTCGTGGAAACCGGCGCGGCGCAGTGGAGCTACCCACTTGCCGACCAGCTCAGCGACTGGGGCGGTCCGGTCGCACAATTCCAATTTTCGGTGTGCCAGCTCAGCGCTGTGCTGGGCGAAGGCCATAAGGCGGAGGGCGTTTTCGGTGGCTGAAGAGCAGTTCGAGCGGTGTCTGGCGCAGGTGCTGCGCCATGAAGGCGGCTTTGCCGACCACCCCGATGATCCCGGTGGGGCAACCAATATGGGCATCACCCGGCAAACCCTCGCCGCCTGGCGCGGAGTGAGCCCGGCAACGGCGCTGCCCGTCGGGGCTGTCCGTAATTTGAGCCGGGCCGAAGCGGCGCAGATTTACCGCGCCCAATACTGGGCCCCCGTCGGCGCTGACACGCTGCCCTTGGGGCTAGACTTGGCGCTGTTCGATTTTGCCGTTCATTCGGGACCAAGCCGAGCCGTCAAGACGCTGCAGGCCGAACTGGGCGTGGCGCGGGATGGCGCCGTCGGCCCGGTCACCCTAAGGGCGGTGGGGCAGCGCGTTGCGCGCGAGGGCGTGGACGAACTGATCGATGCCCTGTGTGGACGCCGGCTGCAGTTCCTCTCGGAGCTTTCCACCTTTTCCGTGTTCGGCAAGGGCTGGACCGCCCGCGTCGCCGCTATCCGGCAGACGGCGCTCGATTGGAGCCCGGCTGCCCCCATTCCCGCTAAAAACCGGAGCACGAGTATGACGTTTCTCAGTGGCTACAAGACCTATATCGTGGCGGCAATCATGCTGCTGACCGGGCTGGCGCAGGCGCTGGGGCTCGAGGTTCCGACGCTGCAAGGCAGTTCGGCGGGCCATTTGATGATGGAGGCGATCGCCGTGCTGTTGTTGCGTCGCGGCGGCCTCAAGGCCAATGCCGCATCAACCTAATGCCCGTTGCGGCGTGGCGGGCCCGGAGAGCGGCAGCCACGCCGCCAATATTGGGACGGTGGGTCAGAACATCGGCAAGGTATTGAACCAAGGCACCGCTGACCTATTCATGTGACATTCAGTTATATGTTTTTAAGGTGGCGTTATGAGAACCATGAGTCCCAAACCACCCATGTCCGCCGCCCTTGCTTTAGCTGTTGTGCTTGCGCTTGCCTGGGTGGGTCCGGCCAGCGCCCAGGCGTGCCTTGATAAGCGCGAGATCCAGGAGGCGGTGTCGAGCGGGCAGATCATGTCGCTCAATGCCGTGCTCGCCTCCGCCGGGGTTGACCGCAATGCCGAAATCCTGAGCGTTCAGGTTTGCGACCAGGGCGGCAGGCTGGTTTATGTCATCGGCGTGCTCAGTCCCGATGGCGCCGCGCAGAACCTGGTTGTATCAGCGCAGTAACGGCAGCATTAGGGGCAATCCATGCGAATTTTAGTGGTCGAGGACGACACCAGTCTCAATCGCCAGCTCAAGGAAGCGCTGACTGACGCAGGCTATGCGGTGGATGTCGCCTTTGACGGTGAGGAAGGTCATTATCTCGGCGATACCGAGCCATACGACGCCGTGGTACTCGATATCGGCCTGCCACAGATGGACGGACTCTCGGTGCTGGAAAGCTGGCGGCGCGGGGGCAAGACCATGCCGGTATTGCTGCTGACGGCGCGCGATCGCTGGAGCGACAAGGTGCAGGGCATCGATGCGGGTGCCGACGACTATGTGGCAAAGCCCTTCCATATGGAAGAAGTGCTGGCACGGCTGCGAGCGCTGGTGCGCCGGGCGGCCGGGCTGGCCTCCAACGAAATCACCGCCGGCCCCGTGAGGCTCGATGTGCGTTCAGGGCGGGTAACTGTGGATGGGCAGGCGGTCAAGCTCACCAGCCATGAATTGCGGCTGCTAAGCTATCTAATGCACCACAAGGGCAAGGTTATCTCGCGTACCGAATTGACCGAGCACCTCTATGATCAGGACTTCGACCGCGACAGCAACACCATCGAAGTGTTTGTGGGGCGGCTGCGCAAGAAGCTGCCGGAGGATTGCATCCAGACCGTGCGAGGACTGGGTTATCAGATCGCCGAGGACTAGTGGGTGAGCACTGCTGCGGCAACGCTGAAGCGCAAGGGCTCGATAACGGCGTCCTTGTTCTGGCTGTCGGCCGGCTGGCTGGTTGTGGCGCTGGTCGCGACGGGCTTTTTGCTGTCCGATCTGTATTCGCGCGCCCTCGACACCAGCCTATCGGACACGCTCGATTTCCATCTGGAAAGCTTGGCCGGCGCCTTGCTGGAATCAGGTGATCCGACCAGCAACGCCATTTCTTTGGCCGATCCCCGCTTTGATCGGCCCCGCTCGGGCTGGTACTGGGTAATTCGCGATGCCAACGGCACCCTGTACAATCTCTCGACCTCGGTCGTGGGTATTGATCTGCCCGTGATGATGGGCCCGCCCGATGCGCTGGGCCGCCGCACGGCAGTGATGGATGACGCCTTTGGCACCAATATGCGGGTGGTGGAGCGCACGATTACGCTTGCCCCGACCACTTACCAGGTGGTGGTGACCGGCAATCTCAGCGAAATCCTGCAGCTGGTGGATGAATTTCGCGGCCAGGCCTTTGTGGTGCTGGGGGCCGTTGGCGTAATGCTGGCGATCATGAGCGCCATTGTGGCGCGCATTGCCATGCGCCCGATTGCGCGCCTGAGCCAGTCGATCGAGGCCGTGCGCTCTGGAGAGAGCGGAGCGGTGACCGGCACCTATCCGGTGGAAATCGCGCCGCTGGCCGAAGAGGTCAACGAATTGCTGCGCTCCAATACGCAGATAATCGAGCGCGCCCGCAACCAGGTCGGCAATCTGGCCCATGGGCTCAAGACGCCTATTGCCGTGTTGCGCAACGAGGCCGAAACTCGCCAAGGCGCGCTAGCCGATGTGGTGCTCGCCCAAACCGACAAGATGAGCGGCCTCGTGGCCACTTATCTCGACCGGGCGCGACTGGCGGCGCGCACCTCGGTGGTTGGCAAGCGGGCCGACCCGGCGGCCGTGCTGTTGCGGTTGACGCGGGTGATGGGCAAGATCCACCCCAATATCGATGTGCGCTACGATCCGCCCGGTGGGGCAGTCCCGTGGTTCCGCGGCGACGAAGCCGATCTCGAGGAGATCACGGGCAATCTGCTGGATAATGCCTGCAAGTGGTCAAAGGGGGAGGTGCGGGTTCGGCTGGCCAGCGAGCAGGGCGACACCGCTACGAGCCTGTTGATCCGCATCGAGGACAACGGCCCCGGCCTGTCCGAGGAGGATGCTCAGAAAGTGTTGCGCCGCGGCGTCAGATTGGACGAGAAGACGCCGGGAAGCGGGCTAGGGCTGGATATCGTCAAGGAACTGGTTGATGTGTATGGCGGCAGCCTGCAGCTCAAGCGTTCGGCGCTGGGCGGGTTGCTGGCAGAACTGCGGTTGCCGACGGTGCGCTCCTCGAGTGCTGCCAAAGGCTGACGCATTTCCGCCACATTGCGTCCCAACAAGCACTTACCCCTTCGCGAGAGCCCGCAGATGAACCGTTTAGCATTCCTGGTACTGCCGTTATTGCTGTCGAGCCTTGCCGCTTGTTCGAGCACCGGAACCACGACCCAGGCGGTGCAAACAGCCCCCGTTGTCCAGGCGCCAGTAATCGCCGCGCCAACGACGCCAAGCCCGGCGCAGACTACCCAGCAGGCGATGCTAACCACCAGCATTGCCAATGGCTTTGTGGATCCGGCAGCGCTGGCCCTGATGTCCTCAAAGGATTCGGCAGAAGCCAACAGCGCCCAGTTCTATGCGCTACAGTTCGGGCGCCCCGGCGCACCACGCCAGTGGGCGGGCGACAAGGGTGCAACCGGTGCGGTGAGCGTAGGCCCCTATGTGCGGGTCAACAACCTCGATTGCCGCGACTTCACTCACTCGGTCAAGATCGGCGGGCAGGACTATACCCGCAAGGGCACAGCCTGCCGCGAGCAGAACGGTAACTGGGTCGTCGAGCGCGGCGCGGCCTGATCGCGTCGGTGCAGCAGGGATTGTTTACCGAACGCGGTTAGCATTGGAGGGTCATTCCTCCAATGCACGCCCGTTTCATGGCCCAAGCTGCTTTGCGCACCGACCCCACGGCCCCGCCATCGCGATTGGGCGGCGACGCGGTCATGCCGGCGCCCGTTTTTGGCGGCCTGCTCGACCCGGTACTGGTTGAGCATCGGCTGGCCTTTGCCTCATCAAGTTGCATTGCGCGGCAAGACGCCAGCACGATATGGCGCTTTGTTGTTCGCGACCTTTGTCCCGACCTGATCCCGCTCGCTGCGCGTGATGGACAGCCCTACGGAGCTGACGAGTTCCAGGCTGTAGTGGCTGTGGTAGCTGACCGCATCCGCGCTGCCATGAGGGCAGCGGCGCGAGACCCCGAAGCGGCCCGGCGCCTTGGAGCGCAGTTGGGCGGCGAGGCTGGTTTGGCGGCGCTGCCCCTGGTGCTGACAGGCTTGCGGGGCTGGCCGCTGCTCGGCAAGGCGCACGCGCTAGGTCAGGCGATCAACGCCATCAGCGATGATGGGGCAATGGGGAGGGCCCTTGGGGCGCTGCCGCTCGCTGATCCGCCGCTTGCGGCGCTGCTGTTTCACGCCATCCTCACCGGGATCAGCAATCCAGCGCGAATGGTGTTGGCGGCGATCAAGGCCGCGGGCGGGGCAGGAGAGGCGCGTCTCAGCCAGGCGGGGTTTGCCCCGCTGGTGGAAGCCTCGTTCGCCCATGCCCAGCAGCAGGCGCTGGGCCTGCAGCCGCAAAGCGGGTTCGCCGACATGGATCTGGCGTGTCAGCGTCTTGAGCGCTACCACCGCTTGCTCCGGGCCTTAACCGCCAATATCGAATTTGCCCGGGCCAGTCGCTGGAGCGGGATGCCGAACGGCATTATCAAACTAGCATCCGAGCGGGTCGAAGACCGGCTGCGCGACGTGGTGCCGGACCTGAATTCCGCCCTGCGACGCGCCCGGTCGGGGGCGGATCGTCTGGACGCCGATCGCATGCTGGCGGCGATCAACGGGATCTATCTCGTCGCCGCAATCCGCGCCTGTCGGGAGTCGCTGGCGGTCAACGCGCTTTTCGATCAGGTTTGGGCGCAATCGGGCGAAGCGCTTGAGCTGCACTGCAAGCACAATCTTGAACTGCTGCAGACAGATCCGCATAACCCCATCATTGCCGCGCGGCTGGATGGCGCCATCACCATGGCGCAGGTGCGTTTCAATCCTGCCTATGCCGAAACGCTACGCCGCGCCCGTGCCACGGCCGAGCGCCGCAGCTAGATCCATGTCGTCGCCATAGGGCGCGACAAGGCGGATGGGGATGGCCCCGCCGTGATCGCGCAGGCTCGCCCACTCACCGACTTGCGCCCCTGGCTTGCCGATCAGGGCGATGGCGCCGCCATCGAGTGCAGCCACGACAACGCCGATGGCGTTCCGCGGATCGCTCCGGTCCGAGGCGAGGTGGATCAAGGCGCCCCGATCCAGCGCCCGAGCTTCGCCCGGCGCCACTAGCCAGAGCTTGGGGTCGTTGCCAAAGCGCCCGGCAAGGAATGGTGGCACCAGTCCAGCCTGGCTCTGCCGACCAGGTGGCACTGCTGGTGTGGCGTCCCCCAAAGGAATCACCGCCGCGCGCTCTTGGGCGACGTGGCCGGCGCTTTCGGCTGGAATTGTTCCGAGCTGAACCGCGGCCGCGACTTCCGCCACGCCAAGAGACTGGGCATCGGCCAAGCTCCCCTTAGGGCGGGGACGATGCAGGAGCCAGCCTCGCAAATTGTCAGTGGCGGAGTCAGCGGCAGGCGCAACCACATGCAGCCCACTTTCGCTCAAAAAAGCCTTGTCCGGCAGGGCTGCGGCTTGCAGCGAGATAGGCGTTGGCGCATCGGGGGTTTCATACAAGGGGTCGATCAGGCGCTCCTCCACCTTGGGGCGCTGCTGCCCGGTCAGCGCATAAACAGCATCGGCGCCACTCATCATGCAAGCCTGCCGGCTGAGATATGCGCCTGCCGCACCTGCAAGCGCGATGCCGGGCAAGGTGCCCTTGGGCACGAGGCGCGCGGTGGTTCCATCCCAGGTGCTGGCCCCGCCCGCCATGTGCCAAAGGCCCAGGTCTGGCTGGAAGCCGCCACAGACCAGGACGCGGTCAACGGCAAAAGGAGCCTCTTGCCGGCCCAAGTTGCCAAGTGCGAGTTGGGGAACGGCGCGCAAACCGCGCTCGCGTTCGCCCGGCTCAATGCTCCCGAGCAGGGTGCCCGGTGCCATGGTGATGCCATAGGCCTTGCAGAATTCAATGAAGCGCGATTGCGGCTGCGGGCGCGCGTCAAGCGTGCGGCGCACTGTTATGCCCGCATCGCTGGCCAGCATGGCCAAGCGATAAGCTGCATTGCTGACGGTCGCCACCAGGGCCGACTGGCCCGGCCAAACCCCGTAGCGGTACGCAAGTTCAAATGCGTCAAGCGTCGTCATGACGCCAGGCAGCCGGTTGCCCGAAAAGATCGGCAGGCGTTCAATCGTTCCGGTGGCCAGCACGATGTTCGGAGCCGCAAAATCCAGCACCTGGCTGGTCCAACTCCCCCCATCCTCCTCCACCACATGCGCCCGTACAAGGCCCGGTGCTGCGGCAAAGGCTTGGGCGCGGGTGACAATGCGGATTTTGCCGGTTTGCTGAATGGCCGCGACAAGCCGGGAAATGCTCTCGTCGGGAGTTTCCTCGCCCTCTTGCGTGCCAAACAGGCGCGCCGAACCGCCAAGATAACGCGATGATTCCAACAAGGTGACGCCAAGGCCCAGAACCAGGCCCGTCAGTGCCGCCGTCATCCCCGCGACCCCACCGCCCACCACAAGGAGATCAGAGGGGGCAGCAGGCGTGGGACCCTGATTGCGCCAGGCTTCGGGCAAGGCGTCGAGGCGATCCAGCTGCAGGTCCAGCGAGCGGGAAGGGCCGAGCAGGCGACGCACCCTGCCGAGCGGTGACGTGCCTGAGGGCCCTGCGGGATCGGTGACCATCTCGGCGCCATTGACCGCCGGCGCCTGCTGCATCGGCACGGCCGGTCCGCGCGAGCCCGTGGAACTGATAACCGAAACGGCAGGAGCAAAGCGCGGGCCAAGCCCCAAAGGGCTTCCGCCAAAGCGGCCTAGCCCCTCAATGCCACTCGCGAGGGCCGCGCTGAGCACGGTGTCGCCTTCAAAGCCCTCCACCTCATATCCGTTGAGCTGGAACTGCAGAGGGCGGCTTCGATCGATCTGGGTGCCGGCAAAACTGTGGCCGCCTGCAGGGTCGAGCCTGTTGGGATGTTGGCTCAAGACGTCGCCTCCAATGCAGCAACACCAAACTCCGTCACCACCGAGCTTTGCGTCGAGCGCGCCGGGGTGCGGGCCTCGATCCAGCTTGCTTCCTGGGGCCTCGCCACGCCAGCTAGCCAGCGCGCGAACGCCGGAGCGAGGAACGCGCCCGCGGTGCCAAGCCCTGCCAGGATGGTGGGTCCGGTTTGGCTGATGCGACCGACCAGCGGAGCGCTATCTGGGCCAGCGACAGCATGGTAGCGGGCCTGGCCAACCTGCACCCAGCCCGATTGTGGGCCGGTGACCTGGCGCAGGGACGGGGCAAGCTCATCAACCCCGCCGTCGCCTACTCCCGAAACGCCCCCACCGGCTGTTTGCACCACAACCATGTCTCGATCCAGTTGAAGCACCAGCGGCGCCGCAAGTTGCGGCAGCGCCCGGAGCAGCAGGGTAGCGCGCGGACGCAAAGCCGCGAAGGTCGCAAGCTCGGCAGGCGGCACATTGCCCAAAATGGCTTCATCATCGGCAAGGACAAGATGATTCGCCCGCGCCTGCCACTCCTCGCTCCACAGGGTGCCTCCACCATCCCCGTCAACGGAGATATGCGCCAACGATGCCTCGAGATAAGTCACCCCTTGCGCTGCCCCCCAACTCGCAAGGCCTGGCTGCAACGCCGGCCGGTGCAGCAGGGCGACGTCGCGCAAGATCCAGCCTTGCTGGCTGCCACGCAAGCTCGAAAGGGGCACCGGCTCGACCTCGTGGCCAAAACCCTGCGCTATGTGCCGGATATGGTCGAGCGCCGCCACTCCTTCGGGCTCCTCGCTGATGAACAGCGGATTGGCGCGCGACCAGCTTTCGCGCCCGGCTGCCTTGCTGATCGTCCGAAGGGTTTCGGGCACGGTTTGGTCGAGCAGCGCCCATGTTTCTGGCCGGGTCAGGGCACCCGCCGAAAGGTCAAAGCCCCGCGGCAGGCGCAGGCCGGACTGTCGCTCGCCGACCTGGATCACGCGGCGCCGATGTTGACCCGCCAGCAGGCCGGCCAACAGCATGGCCAAAGGGGTCGAGCCCACGACGGCAATGTCGAATTGTGTCGCGATCATTGGCGGTCACCAGCCAGGGCCTGTGGCAAACCGTCCCCCTCAAGCCTGCGTGTTTTGGTGGTTTTTCGCCACAGTGCGCTTATAGATGACTCTCCCGTGCCGCGTGCCGGCGCCAAGCATCCAGGGCCCATGCTTTTCTGGTTCATCGCCACTGCCGTTACTGCCATTGCCTGCGCTGCGCTGTTTTACGCAGGGGCAGGTCACAGGGTCAACGCGACGCGGCCCCAATTCGCCGCAGCCGATTCACACTTTGCTACAGTTCTGGCGCGCATCGAGGCCGATGAGGCTTCCGGTCTGCTCGGCGCTGCCGAAGCGGCAGGCGCCAGGGCGGAACTGGCGCGAGAAGTGCTGCGTGCAGAGAACGAGGCCCGCCGCCCTGCAGCTGGCAGGGGCGAGCTGACCCGCACTCCCTTGTTGCTCGGGCTCGGGGCAATCGCTGCAATTTCGCTGGGGACCTATGGATTTCTAGGGAGCCCCAACCTGCCGAGCCAGCCACTGGCTGGGCGCGCTGCGCCGGTAGCGGAGCCAGTCGATATCAACGCTGCAGTCGCGCGCATTGAAGCACAACTCGCCCAGCGGCCCGACGATCTGCGGGGCTGGACCGTGATTGCGCCCGCCTATGTTGATCTTGGCCGGTTGGAAGATGCGGAGCGGGCCTATCGGCGCGTTCTTGAGTTAGGCGGAGCAACGCCCGATGTGCAAACCAAGCTAGCCGAGGTGCTGATCCTGCAGGCTGACGGCGCGGGGTCGGCAGAATCGATGCAACTGCTGCAAGCGGCCGCGGCGAGCGATCCCAACCATGTGCTTTCGCGCCTTTATCTTGCGGCCGAACTCACCCGCACGGCCAAGTACGAGGAAGCTGTCGCGGCTTGGCGCGAAGCGCTTGCATTGTCCCAAGGCGGCGAAGGGTGGCTGCCGGCGGCCCAGCAGGGGCTGGCAGTAGCGTTGAACGGCGGACAAGCTCCGGCCGAGGCCGCTCAATCGGAGATGATCGGGCAAATGGTTTCCGGCCTGGCCGCGCGACTGAACGCCGATGGCGGTTCGCCCGAAGAGTGGACGCAGTTGGTGCGCGCCTATCTGGTGCTGGAGGACCGCGAGGCGGCTCAGAGCGCCTATGACGCGGCCGTAGCGGCTTATCCGCAAGCCTTTGATCGTGGCGAACTCGACACCATTGCCCTGGATGCCGGGCTGACAACACCGGGAGCCACGCGATGACAGTGTCCGCAACCCTGCGCAAAAAAGGCTGGAGTCGCAAGCAGAAGCGCCTCGCGGTGATTGGGGGGCTGGCTGTTGTGGTCGCGCTCGCAACCACCTTGGTGCTGGTCGCATTGCGCGACCAGATCGTGTTTTTCTATGCGCCGTCCGATATTGTTGCCCGGCAGGTGCAGCCCGGCCAGGCGATCCGCGTGGGTGGTCTAGTCAAGGAAGGCAGTTGGGTGCGGGACGGGCAGAACAATAGCTTTGTGGTAACCGATAACCAGAACGAGATTGCCGCCAACTATACTGGCATCTTGCCCGATCTGTTTCGGGAAGGGCAGGGCGTGGTCGCTGAGGGCAGCCTTGGACCCGATGGCACCTTCAAGGCCAGCAATGTTCTGGCCAAGCACGACGAGAATTATGTTCCCAAGGAAGTGGTCGAAGCGCTCAAAAAACAGGGCGAGTGGCGGCCCGAACCAGCGGTCGCAAACTGATGGCGATTGAACTCGGACATTTCGCGCTAATACTTGCCTTTGCTATCGCCACCGTTTCGGCGGTGGGCGGCTTTGCGTTGCGTCCGGGCGGAGAGCGGCTGGCGCTGGTATTGAGCCAGGGGGCAGTGCTGCAGTTCGTGCTGGTGGCAGTGGCCTTCGCAGCCCTGATCCAGGCCTTCGTCAGCTCCGATTTCTCGCTGGCACTGGCGGTCAACAACTCCCATTCGCTCAAGCCGCTCTTGTTCAAGATTTCAGGGGTATGGGGCAATCATGAAGGCTCCATGGTCCTCTGGATCCTGATCCTTGTGCTGTTTGGCGCTCTCGTCGCTGCCTTCGGCCGGGGGTTGCCGCCCGACCTACTGGCGCTGGTGCTGGCTACGCAAAGTCTGTTGGCCGCCGCCTTCGGGGGCTTTACGCTCTTTACCTCCAACCCCTTCGCGCGGATGGTGCCCGCGCCGCTGCAGGGCCGCGACCTCAACCCGGTGCTGCAGGATATCGGGCTCGCCATTCATCCGCCGCTGCTCTACGCCGGCTATGTGGGCTTCTCGATCTGCTTTTCCTTTGCGGTTGCGGCGTTGATTTCGGGCCGCATCGACCAGGCCTGGGCCCGCTGGGTGCGGCCCTGGACCATGCTCAGCTGGACCTTTTTGACCTTGGGCATCGCCATGGGCTCCTACTGGGCCTATTACGAGCTGGGTTGGGGTGGCTGGTGGTTTTGGGACCCGGTGGAAAATGCCAGCTTCATGCCCTGGCTCGCTGGCACGGCACTGCTGCATTCTGCGCTGGTGATGGAGAAGCGCAACGCGCTCAAGATCTGGACGATCTTTTTGTCCATCATCACCTTTTCCCTGTCACTGCTTGGCACCTTCCTGGTGCGCTCGGGCATTCTGACATCGGTGCATACCTTTGCCAGCGATCCCACCCGGGGGCTGGTGATCCTGACGCTGCTGGCTGTTGTGATCGGTGCCGCATTCACGCTCTTTGCGCTGCGCGCTTCGACGCTGCGCCAAGGTGGGCTGTTTGCGCCGATCAGCCGCGAAGGCGCGCTGATCCTCAACAATCTGTTCCTTGCGACGGCGGTGGGTGCCATTCTCGTCGGCACGCTTTATCCATTGGTGCTTGATGCGCTTGGCGGCACAACCATTTCCGTGGGTGCCCCCTTCTTCAACCTGACCTTTGGTGCATTGATGTCGCCGCTCCTGCTGATCCTGCCTTTCGGGCCGCTGCTGGCCTGGAAACGGGCCGATGTGGTGAACGCCGCACAGCGCTTGCTGGGCGCCGGGGCGCTAGCGATTTTTGTCACCATCCTGGTCGCTTCCCTGAGCGGCCGCTCCATCTCGCTAGCCCCGCTTGGGCTGCTGCTTGGCTTCTGGGTGGCTTTCGGGGCCGTCGCCGAGCTGGTCGACCGCGGGCGGATCGGACGCATCCCGCTGCGCGAAAGTGTACGGCGTCTGGTGGGACTGCCGCGTTCGGCCTGGTCAACAGCCATCGCGCATTTCGGGGTTGGCGTAACCGTGCTGGGCATCGTGGCGACATCCGCTTGGCAGACGGAACTCGTCACCACCCTTGACCCCGGCGAAACCGCCGAACTGTCCGGCTACAAGGTCGGGTTCGACGAGTTCGCCGAGCTAGCGGGTCCAAACTACCGCGCCGAGCAGGGGCATTTCACCATCACGGCACCCAATGGTGGCACCCGTCCGCTGGTGGCCGAACGGCGCATCTACAGCGCCAGTGGCATGACCACCACGGAAGCGGCGATCGGCACTTATGGGTTCTCCCAGCTCTATCTGCAGCTGGGTGAGCCGCTGGACAACACGCATGTGGTTCGGATCTGGCACAAGCCTTACATCACCCTGATCTGGCTGGGGGCCGTGCTGATGGCTGGGGCAGGGGTCTTGTCCTTGTCCGATCGCCGCCAGCGCATCGGGGCTCCACGCCGTACTGCCAAGGCAGTGCCGGAGCCAGCCGAATGAGTTGGTTGCGCGTGCTCATGATGCTGTGTGGATTGCTGCTGGCACTGCCCGCAGCTGCGGTAGGGCCGGATGAGATTCTACCCGACCAGGCGCTGGAGAGCCGGGCCCGCGACATCTCGGCGGGCCTGCGGTGCCTCGTATGCCAGAACCAATCCATTGACGACAGCGATGCCGACCTCGCCCGGGACTTGCGGCTTCTCGTGCGTGAGCGTCTGGTGGCGGGGGACAGCGACGAGGCGGTGCGGCAGTTCGTTGTCGATCGCTATGGTGAATATGTGCTACTGGCCCCGCGCTTTGGCGCCCATACGCTGCTATTGTGGGCAGCCGGGCCGCTGCTGCTGCTGGTGGGCACGGCCGGAGTCTGGCTTGCTGCTCGCCGACACCGGGGCGCCGGGCAGGGCGGCGATCTTACTGATGATGAAGTGGCAGCACTGGAGCGGCTGCGGCAGTCCAAAGCTGAGCGTTAGCGAGCTCTCACCTTACGAAAGTTTAATCCGAGCGCAACGTCGCCGAAAGGCGGTGCATTCCATATGTATCGCACAGGCTTATGAAACGGCCTTTCCAAGGAGACGAATCCCAATGCGCTCAACTATTCTTACTCGGACGCGGCGTTGGCTCGGGGCCTCGGCCCTGGCACTGACGGTAGCTGTCGGCGGCGTATCCACCGCTTTCGTGATGACCGGCCAGGCAGCTAATGCCCAGGTTCAAAACAGTGCACAAATCATCGTACCACCCGTGGAGCAGCCGCAGCAGGGCTTTGCCGACCTGGTGGAAGCGGTCAAGCCAGCGGTGGTTTCGATTCTGGTTGAGGCCGAAGCGGCTGGCCAGGCAGCTCAGCGGGGCGGTCAGTTCAATTTCAACATGCCGGACCTGCCAGAAGGGCATCCATTCCGTGACTTCTTCGACCAGTTCAGCGACCGCTTTGGGTCTGATGGTCGAGGGCAGGGCTCCGAAAACATGCCGCGGCCGCGGCCCTATATGGCGGCGGGTTCTGGCTTTGTGATCTCGGGTGACGGCTATGTCGTTACCAACAATCACGTGGTCGAAAATGCCACCAAGGTGACCGTCGTTTTCGATGACGGCACCGAGCAAACGGCCGAGATCGTCGGCACCGATGAGCGCACCGACCTTGCCGTGCTCAAGATCGAGGGTACGGACCTGCCCTTCGTGAACTTCGAAGGCGAGCCGAGCCGCGTTGGCGACTGGGTGGTTGCTGTCGGCAATCCCTTTGGTCTGGGCGGCACCGTGACCGTTGGCGTGATCTCCGGTTCGGGCCGCAATATCGGCGGCTCCGGCTATGGCGATTTCCTGCAGATCGACGCGGCCGTCAACACCGGCAACTCGGGCGGCCCTGCCTTTAACACCAGGGGCGAAGTGGTGGGCGTCAACACCGCCATCTACTCCCCCAATGGCGGCAATGTCGGCATCGCCTTTGCCATTCCCGCAGCCACGGTCAAGACCATTGTCGGCCAACTGATCGAGGACGGTTCGGTGACCCGCGGTTATCTGGGCGTGTCCATTCAGGACGTGACCAAGGATATCGCCGACAGCGTGGGCCTGCCTAATGCTGCGGGGGCGATCGTGCGTGATGCCGCTCCCGATGGACCAGCCGCCCCCGCAGGCGTTCGCTCTGGCGACATCATCATCCAGGTGGATGGTGAGCCCATCGACGACGCACTGGACCTGAGCCGCACGATTGCGGGCAAGGCTCCGGACTCCACGGTTGAGCTGACGATTTGGCGCGATGGCGCTGAAACCAAGCTTTCCGTCCAGCTCGAGACCTTGACCGAGGAAACGGCCCAGAACGACACCGAACAGGCGCCAACCACTCCCGAGCAACAGCCAGCGCAATCGAGCGAGGGCCTGACCCTGGTGCCCAATGGTGACGGCTCGGGCGGTCTGCTGATCCAGGAGGTTGATCCCGAAAGCCCTGCGGCGGAACGTGGTTTTGCAGTTGGCGATGCAATCCTTGAAGTCGACAACAAGCCTGTCGAAACCGTTGAGGATTTCCAAGCCGCCATTGCCGGCGTCAAGGATCGCGGGCTCAATACTGCCCTGGTCAAGGCCAGTCGTGATGGTGAAGCCCGCTTCATCGGTCTGCCACTAAGCGAATAAACCCGCTACGGTCCCGGGGCAGCCGCTCCGGGACCCTTTTCTCAGCGCTGCGCCGGGAGCGTCACGGTGAAGATTTTGCTGATTGAAGACGATCGTGAGGCAGCAAGTTACCTGATCCAGGCGCTTGATGAATCCGGTCACGTGACCCACCACGCCACCGATGGGGAAACCGGCCACGCCATGGCGTCGGATATGGAATACGACGTGCTGATCGTTGATCGCATGCTGCCTCGCCGGGACGGTCTTTCCATTGTCGAGTCGCTAAGGGCCAAGGGTGACAATACGCCCGTGTTGATCTTGTCGGCACTCGGCGAGGTTGATGATCGTGTCACCGGGCTGCGCGCGGGCGGCGACGACTACCTGACCAAGCCTTATGCCTTCACCGAATTGCTGGCCCGGGTTGAGGTGCTTGCCCGCCGCTCGAGCCCCTCTGAAGCCGCCACGACCTATGAGGTTAGCGGCCTGACGCTGGACCGCCTGTCACGCAAGGTGGAACGGGATGGCGAATCTATCCTGCTCCAGCCGCGGGAATTCAGACTTCTGGAATACCTGATGAGAAATGCCGGTAAGGTGGTGACCCGCACCATGCTGCTGGAAAATGTCTGGGATTATCATTTCGACCCCCAGACCAATGTCATCGATGTGCATATGTCGCGCCTGCGGGCCAAGATCGACAAAGGCTATGCCAATCCACTGCTCCACACGGTGCGGGGCGCCGGTTACATGATCCGCGAGTAGCGCGTGCACCGTCTGGCCCAACTCTGGCGCACCTCCACGGTCCGGCTGACCGCCGCGTTTATCCTGATCTTCATCCTGTTTGCCGTGCTGCTGCTGGGCTTTATTACCTGGCAGTCCAGCGTGCAGATCCAGCGCCAGCAGGCTGATGATATTGATCGCGAAGTGCGCTTGTTCCAGCGGATCGATGCGAACCAGGGGCTTCGTGGCCTCGCCATAGCCGTGGACCGGCTGTCGCGCCAGCCGGGCCCGGGCGTATACTTTCTGGGCGACGCATCCGGCCAGTACCTCTTGGGCAATGTCGTGCAAATTCCCGCGGGAGTGCTAGTGGAGCCGGGCGTTTACAGCTTCGACTATGAACGGGCCAGCCCCTTGGGGGACGACGGCCAGTCCGATGCGGGTCCCCGCCGGGGCGTTGCTGTGGTGCGTTCGCTTGAACTCAGCAACGGGCTGCGGCTGGTGGTTGGCCGTGACGTGCTGGAACGGCGGGGCTATTCGGCCATCATTGTGCGAAGTTTCCTCGTAGGCGTCGCCGGAATCATCTTCTTTTCCATGGTGGCGGGGGGCCTCACCGCCAGAAGAGTGCTGCGGCGTATCGATTCCATCCGCGATACCTCGACCAAGATCATGTCGGGCAATCTCTCCGAGCGCGTGCCGATCACCCGGCGCAATGACGAATTCGATGGGCTGGCCACCAATCTCAACGCCATGCTCGACCGCATCGAGCAGTTGCTGCAGGGCCTAAAGGAAGTCACCGACAACGTCGCGCACGACCTCAAGACCCCGCTGACTCGCCTGCGCAATCAGGCAGAAGCGGCACTGCGCCCCGGGGCAAGCGACATGACTCGCGAGCAGGCACTTGAAACCACCATTGCAGAAAGCGATCGCCTGATCCGCACCTTCAACGCTCTTCTGATGATCGCCAGAGCGGAGGCCGGTGCCCCATCGGGCGCATTCGCCGAGGTCGATGTCAGCGCCGTTGTAACCGATCTAGCCGAGCTCTATGGCCCCGTGGCCGAGGACGAGGGAATTGCCGTTGAAACCGCGATTGCCCCATCCGTTCGCCTGAAGGGTAATCGCGAACTGATTGGGCAAGCCATGGTCAACCTGCTCGAGAACGCTTTGAAATATGCCAAGCCCGAGCAGGGCGGGCAGGGGCGCATCACGATCAGTTTGCGCGAAGAACGCGGTCGGGTCCTGATCGAGGTTGCCGATAATGGTCCCGGCATTGCAGAGGAAGATAGGCTGCGCGTTGTCGAGCGCTTTGTGCGATTGGAAAAAAGCCGGTCTGAACCGGGATCAGGGCTTGGGCTTTCGCTGGTGGACGCGGTGGCGCGCCTGCATGGCGGCAGCTTCCGGCTCGCGGACAATGCTCCTGGGGCGCGGGCGATCATCGACCTGCCTGCAGGGTGACGGGGACCGGCTTGCCGCGGCGAAACGTCCCATATATCACATAGGTTTATGGCTACTGCCCTCCAACAACTGCCCCCGACGCCAACGCCGCGCTTCGATGAATGGCTCGGCAGCCTTCCCGAGGCCGAGCGCGTTCCGCTGGCAGCAGCTGCCAGTGCCCTCGGCCCTTTGCTGGAAACAGCGCCATATCTCTTGGGCCTAGCCCAAGCCAATGCGGGATGGTTGGGTCAGGCGCTGGGGCAAGTGCCAAACTCAGTGTTTCATGCCATCCTCGATGATGTCGCTGAGGCCGGGCGAACCGCGGCCGACGAAGCGGCGCTGGCGCCCATACTGCGTCGCGCCAAGGCGCGCACCGCCTTGTGGGCGGCGGTCACCGAAACCGGGCGAGCTCTAAGCACCGCACAGACCACTGCTGCCCTGTCCGACCTTGCCGATGCTGCCCTTGAAGCCGCACTGGACCTCTTGATGCGCCAGGCTGCGGGCCGGGGCTTGCTGGACATTCCAGTCGAGGAAGCGACGGCGGCCAATTCGGGCCTCGCCCTTTTCGCGCTGGGCAAGCATGGCGGACAGGAACTGAACTACTCTTCCGACATCGACATTGTCGCGTTTTTTGATCCGGAGAAAGGCGTGCTCGCTGAGCCGGCCGAAGCGACGAGGTTCTATTCACGCGTTGTGCAGCGGCTGATGGGACTGATCGAAGATCGCACGCCCGATGGTTATGTGTTCCGCACTGACCTGCGGCTGCGGCCCGATCCGGGTTCGACCCCGGTCGCGATCTCGGTTGATGCGGCCCTCGCCTATTATGAAAGCCGCGGGCAGAACTGGGAGCGGGCCGCCTGGATCAAGGCGCGAACTTGCGCCGGCGATGGGGAAGTTGGCGCCAGTTTCCTCAAGGAACTGGCGCCCTATATCTGGCGCAAGCATCTCGATTTCGCGACCATTGCCGATATCCAAGCCATGAAACGCCAGATCAACATTGCCAAGAACGTTGGCGAGATCCGCGTGGAAGGTCACAACGTCAAACTCGGGCGCGGCGGAATCCGCGAGATCGAGTTCTTCACCCAAACCCAACAACTGATTGCCGGCGGGCGCGACAAGAGCCTGCGCGCCAAACCTACGGTCCTCGCACTCGCGGCGCTGGCCGATGCCAATTGGATCACGCTCACGGCCGCTTCAGAGTTGAGCCACACCTATTGGTTCTTGCGCGCCGTGGAGAACCGGCTGCAGATGCTGCGGGATGAACAAACCCATACCATGCCGACCAATGCTGACGATCTGGCCAGCATTGCCCGGCTCATGGGAGAGGACAGCCTGCTGCGGTTTCAGGCGGAGTATCGTGCCGCACTCGAGCTGGTATCTTCCTATTATGGCGAGCTATTCACCGAAGGGGAGAGCCTGGGTAGTGCTGAAGGCAACCTAGTGTTTACCGGCAGCGATGATGACCCGGGCACGCTGGAAACCCTGTCGCAGCTCGGCTTCACTGACCCTCATCTCGCGATCGCAACTGTTCGCAAGTGGCATTACGGCAGCTACCCTGCGACGCGCGCAGCGGCTGCCCGCGCCCATTTGACCGAGCTGCTCCCAGCGCTGTTGTCGACGCTTGGCGCTGCCGGCAATGCTGATCTGGCGCTGGCGCGGTTCGACAACTTCCTGTCCCGCCTACCCACGGGCGTGCAGCTCTTTGCCTTGCTGCGCACTCATGCCGATTTGCGCACCTTACTGGTGCAAATGATGGCCTCGGCTCCCCGCATGGCCGAAGCGGTGATCCACCGCACCCATGTCATGGATGCCTTGATCGACCCCGCATTTGCCAGCGAAGTCACACATCGCGACGTGCTGATTTCCAAGGTCGATGCCTTCATGGCTGAAGCTCGCTCCTATGAGGAGAGCATCGATCGCGCCAGGATCATCGGACAGGAGCAGCGATTCCTGATTGCCGCGGGCTTGCTCTCGGGCACAGTGAGCGCGAAGGGTGCAGGTGAGCAGTTCACGGCCTTGGCCGAAACCCTGCTGAACCGCCTTTTCGCGACGGTTAAGGTCGAGTTCGAGCGCCGCCACGGCCGCATCAGGGACGGCCGGGTGGCGCTGCTAGCCTTCGGCAAAATGGCTAGCCGCGAGATGACAGCCACCTCCGACCTCGATTTCATCATGCTTTATGATGCTCCCGACGTGGAATCGGACGGCGACAAACCCCTCAGTGCCAGCCATTACTACACCCGGCTGACCCAGCGGCTGGTGGCCGCCATCAGCGCTCCGACAGCAGAGGGCGTGCTGTACCAGGCCGATATGCGCCTGCGCCCTTCCGGCAATGCCGGCCCGCTCGCCACCAGCTTGCACGGCTTTGTGGATTACCAGCTCGAACATGCCTGGACTTGGGAGCATCTCGCGCTCAGCCGCGCGCGCATAGTCTTTGCCGACGGCACCTTCGGCGAACAGATGAACGACGCCGTGGCCCGGGTGCTGGCAACGCGGCGTGACACCGCCAAGGTCATTGAGGATGTTCGTTCGATGCGGGCGTTGCTGGCCAAGGAACGGCCACCCCGCCACCCATTTGACCTTAAGCTCGCGGCGGGCGGACTGGTGGACCTGGAGTTCATCGCCCAGTCAGGGTTCCTGTCGGTCGGCTCCCAACTGGGCTTGCCGCAGGCGCTCACGGCGGAGGTGCTGACCCGGCTCGACGAGCTTGGCTTGCTGCCCAGCGGCACACGGCTCGCCCAGATCCATGGGCTTTATTCGGAAGTGATCCAGGTGATGAGCTCTGCCTTGCTCGACCCGTTCAAGGAGGAAGGCTGGAATGGGGCCTTCCGGGAATTGCTAGCGCAACTGACCCACTACCCCGATTTCAGCCGGCTTGAGCTGGATCTTGCTGAAATGCGCGCCGAGGTCTCGGCCGCAGCGCAGGCCTGGTACGAGCGAGCCGCAGCCCTATAGAGGCCTATTCGGCCGCCCGAATGCCTTCTTCGCTGCGCAACGGCAGGCAGATGGCCACCGTCGTGCCCAGGGAAGGGCTGGAGTCAATGGCCATGTGCCCGCCGCTGAGCTCGGCAATGGCGCGCGAAATCGAAATGCCAAGGCCGTGACCAACCCCTTCGCGAGTGAAGGTCGCGTCACCAAGGGCGAAAGGCTGGGAAAGACTGGCCAGCCGCTCCTCGTTCATGCCGAGCCCGGTATCGGTGATTTCAATAACAACGCCATCATGGGCAGCAAAGGCTGCCAGCGTGACTCGGCCCCCGCTCGGCGTGAAGCGGATCGCGTTCTCGACGATATTGCCGATCATGCGCAACAGCCCTAGGCGGTCGCCATGCACAACCGCGCCGCAACCTTCGCCGCGCACAAAGCTCAGCCCGGCTCGCGCAGTTTGTCCACGGAAGCGCTGCCCGACCTCGTCGAGGAGCTCGTCCACGCTGAGTGGATCGGAGCGCAGCATCTTCTGCCCGCCTTCAAGCTCCGCGAGATCAAGAATGGTCGCAAAGGAATCCAGCAGGTGTTCGCCAGAGGACTTGATCGACTGCACGTAATCCTTGTAGCGGCGATCGCCGAGCGGGCCATAAGCCTCATGCCGCATCAGTTCGGCAAAGCCGATGATGTGGTTGAGCGGCGTGCGTACGTCATGGCTGAGATGAGCCAGGAAATTGGTCTTGGAGCGGCTGGCGGCCTCGGCCTTGAGCTTTTCCTCATGATAGCGGCGGGCGAGCAGCCGCTGCTCCTCCCGGATGGAGTTCAGCAGTGAATCGGCTTTTTTGCGCTCGGTGACATCGGTCACGAGCGTAAGGAAATTGCCGTCGCCCAAGGGACGTTCCTCGATCAGCATGCAGCTGCCGTCTTCGCGATGCAGCTCCATCAAGCGGGTGTTGTCCGCGTCATTGACCAGCTTCATGTATCCGCCGGCAATCAGTCGCTTGACCATTTGGGGGTAGGTCACGCTTGTACCCTCCAGGTCCAGGCGCTCGCGGTACTGTTGATTGCAGACCACCAGCTGGCCCGATTTGGTCCAGCACGCCATCCCCATCGGCACAGCCGAAGCAAGGGTCTGGTAGACAAAACGCTGCATGCGATCGGGCATTTCGTTGAAGTGGCTGCGGCGCCAGGAGAGGCCTGTCATCAGCGCAGCCACGGCAAGGGCGGCCAGGGCCCGGACCAGCAGGCCGGGCCATATCAGGTCCTCATTGGCTTCAAGCAACAAGATACCGTGCTGACCAACGGGGAACTGCTCGCTGACGAGCGTTCTCTGGGGAGCAGTGGAAGGATCGGCGTGTAGCCGCGCATGAACGACACCGCCCGACAGCCTTACCGCTTGTTGCAGCTGCGGCAACGGAGCGGTGGTTGCGGCAATCTCGTCTGCCATCAATGCGCCGATGGCGGTCAGGTCGCGACGGGCCTCATCAAGGGTCCTTGCCGTGTCATAGATAATGAAAAGCGTCGCGGCCAGGATGGCGGTGAGTGCGACGGTCCTCGTCACGGGCGAAACCTTGCGGAAAAGGGACCCTGTATGGGTGTTCTCGCCTTCTGGCCGATGAGCTGAATTCTGACCTTTGCCCACGCTGAATCCATCAGCGCCGACGCCGGATTGCTCCGCCGACCGCATGAATAACTCCGTAATGTGAGGCTAATTGCCCCGACCGATACCCTTAACGAACAATGAATCAGGCGGTGGCAGCTTGTCCATACCTCTCCGGCCAGCGCTAAAGCGAGACCCGCCAAAAGGCGAGTCTCTTGAATCACTTAGCGGCGGAGAAATATTCTTCCACAGGAACGTGCATTTAGCTTCCCAACATGCGGGAAAGTATGTCAGCCGTGTTGCGGCTCAGCTCGGTCGAGGCCTGCAACTGCCGGAGCGCCGCGTGCGCTGCCTCGCGCCGGTTTGGCTCCAGATTCTGCCAGATTCTGAAGCCTGTCAGCACCCGCGCAGCCACCTGCGGGTTGACCGAATCCACCTCCGCCACGAAGTCCGTCACGAAGCGGAAACCCGCGCCGTCGGCACGGGCAAACTGAGTCGGGTTGCCCATCGCAAATGTCCCCACAAGCGAGCGCAAGCGATTCGGATTGGTCTTGGGGAAGCTGGGATCGGCAAGGATGGCGCGCATGCGTTCGATCACGCCATCATCGGTGGCACTCGCCGAAACACTGAGCCACTTGTCGAAGACCAATGGGTCCCCGGCAAAGCGCAGGCGGAAGTCAGCGAGAAGGGCAGGGGCATCGGCTGTCCACAGCGAACCGCTAACCGCGAGCGCCGCCAGGCGATCGGTCATGTTGGTGGCTTCATGGTACTGCCGGGCTGCGAGCGCGGCCCCATCGGGGCTCGCCTGGACCAGGATGGACAGCAGGCGATTGCGCAAGGAGCGTTGGCCGGACTGCGCCGTGGTGGGGGCATAAGTCTCCGTGATGGCGAGGCCCTCGTAGGCGGCCTGCAGCATTGCAGCAACCGGTCCGAAGACTGCGCCGATCAAAGCCTGGCGCACCTGATGGACGCGATCCGGATCTACATCCCGGCCGATGGCTCGGGCAACAAGCGACTCGTCGGGCAGACCAAGTGCCTGCGCCTTGAAGGCGTGGTCGAGCCCGGGGTCACCCAGCGTCTCCATCATGGCTTCGCGCAGTGCGGCGATCGCTTCATCGCGCCAAGTCTTGCCTTGGGCAGCTGCCACCATCAGCTCGGTGCTGACCGATTGCAGCGCTTCCCAGCGGTTAAACGGATCGCTGTCATGCCGGGCCAAGAACAGATTGTCCGCCGCGGACCGGTCGGCATGGACCTGCACCGGCGCGGAAAAACCACGGAACAAGGAAGGAATGGGCTGGTTGGCGACCCCCCTGAACTCGATCACGGCTGTTTCGGTGTCGAGGATGATGAGGTCGTCGCTTACCGTTCCGCCAGATACGCCCGTCCAGCTTAGTTCGCTGCCGTTGGGTCCGAGCAGGCCGAACTTGACCGGGATGACCAGCGGCGACTTCTCCGGTTGCCCCGGAGTTGGTGCGGTGTGCTGCTTGAGCGTCAGGCGATAGGTGCGACTGATGGGATCATAGCTGTCCGAAACCGTGACCTGAGGCGTGCCAGCCTGCAGATACCAGATCTTGAATTGCTCCAGATCGATATCGTTGGCTTCCGAGAAGACCGCGAGGAAAGCCTCGATGGTCGTGGCTTCACCATCGTGCCGCTGGAAATAAAGGTCCATGCCCTTGCGGAAACCGGCTTCGCCTAAGAGGGTCGCCAGCATCCGCACGATTTCGGCGCCCTTCTCGTAGACGGTGGTCGTGTAGAAGTTGTTGATCTCGCGATATTGGTCAGGCCGCGGCGGATGGGCCAGTGGTCCACCATCCTCGGGAAACTGCGACACGCGCAGATTCTGCACGTCATGGATCCGCTGCACTGGACGGCTGCGCTCGTCCGAGGAAAACTCCTGGTCCCGGTAAACCGTCAGCCCTTCCTTGAGGCAAAGCTGGAACCAGTCGCGGCAGGTGATGCGATTGCCCGTCCAGTTGTGGAAGTATTCGTGAGCGATGACGCGCTCGATCGAAGCGTAATTGGCGTCGCTGGCCGTGTCCGGCCGGGCAAACACCAGCCGATCGTTGAAGATGTTGAGGCCTTTATTTTCCATGGCGCCGAAGTTGAAATCCGACACCGCGACGATGTTGAAGATGTCGAGGTCGTATTCGCGCCCAAACCGCTTCTCGTCCCAGGCCATCGAGCGCTTGAGGCTGTCCATGGCCCAGCCGCACTGGTCTTCCTTGCCTGGCTCGCAATAGATCGCCAGTTCCACCTTGCGGCCGGACATGGTGTTGAAGCTGTCGCTGATCGAGCCGAGCTTGCCGGCAACGAGAGCAAAGAGGTAGGCCGGCTTGGGGAAGGGGTCCTCCCAAACCGCATAATGCAGGCCGTCGCCAGCGTCACCGCGCTCCATCAGATTGCCGTTGGAGAGCAGCACCGGTGCCACGGCCTCCGGCGCCGTTATGCGCACCTTGAATGTGGCGAGGTTGTCGGGGCGATCGAGGTAATAGGTGATGCGCCGAAAGCCCTCGGGCTCACACTGCGTGCACCAGGTCCCGTTAGAGCGATAAAGCCCCATCAACTTGGTGTTGTTTTCCGGCTGCAGGGTGACCTCGGTTTCCAGCACGAACCGACGCAGTGGCGGCTCAACGAGAGTCATCCCGTTGGCATCGGCTGCATAGGCAGCCTCCACCAGCGGCAAGCCGTCGAGGGCCACCGATTGCAGCCGCAAACCGTCGCCATCCAGCACCAGCGGCGTGCCTGCAGCCGTGTTCGGGCGTGGCTCGACCGTCAGCAGCGAGCGAACGCGCGTCCCCTCTTCGAGGATGCGAAAATCCAGGTCTACCGCCGTGATGCGATAAGGACTGGGCGCGTAATCTTTGAGATAGATGGTGTGCTCGGTTTCAGTACGCATGATTTCGGTCCAGGTGTGAACCTTAGTCTTCAATCGATTGTGGCCGTGCCGCAACAGCAGACTTCGGTTAGATATGCGATCAGTGCGGCTCGCGGCCGCCTCCCTCCTTCTACGTCAAATTGGACGTCGATGGGGAGGGAAACCAGTTACGTGGCTGGCGTCCCGCGCAAGATTTCCCCCGGTTGACGTTCCCGCGTCATCTATTTCTGGGAGTCAGCGTCGTGACAAGGCGCTCTTGAACGTCTGTTGCTTGTTGAAGGGGTGACCGCATGTTGCGCTGGTTTGAACAACGTCTGAACCCGTATCCTGCCGAAGAGCCCAGTGAACCACCCCGTGGCTTGCTCGCTTTTTGCCTGTATTACAGCCGCGGCGCCAAGAAGTGGCTTGCCCTGATGGCTGTAGCCGCAGCGCTCATCGCAGCGGGCGAAATCTTGCTGTTCGGCTTTATCGGCGATGTGGTGAACTGGCTGGCCGACGCCGACCCCCAGACTTTCCTGGCCACGGATGGCTGGAAGCTGGCCATCATGGGCGCGATCGTCGTTCTCGTGCTGCCGGGACTGGTGCTGCTTTCCACGCTTACCATGCACCAGACTCTCCTCGGCAATTTCCCCCAGCGCATCCGCTGGATGAGCCATCGCTATCTCATCCGCCAGTCCATGAGTTACTTCCAGGACGAGTTTGCCGGCCGCATTGGCGCCAAGCTGATGCAGACATCGCTCGCCGTGCGCGAAGTGGTGATGAAGCTGCTCGATATGCTGGTCTATGTGAGCGTTTATTTCACTGGCGCGGTCGTGCTGGCCGCGTCGACCGACTGGCGGCTGGCACTGCCATTTCTGGCTTGGGTGGTCTGCTACATCCTGTTGATGTGGTACTTCATTCCGCGGCTCGGCAAGATCTCCGAGCAACAGGCCGATGCCCGCTCGACCATGACCGGTCGCATCGTCGACAGCTATACCAATATCGCTACTGTCAAGCTCTTCTCCCATTCCAATCGGGAGGAACGCTATGCCCGGGAAGCCATGGATGGCTTCCTCGACACGGTTTATCGGCAAATGCGCATGTTCACCGTGCTCAACGTGGCGGTGAACTTCTCCAATGCGCTGCTGCTGTTTTTCGTCGGCGCTACCGGCATCTGGCTGTGGTTGCAGGGGACGATGTCCCCCGGCGCTCTGGCCGTCTCACTCGGGCTGGTGATGCGTTTCCAGGGCATGAGCCAGTGGGTGATGTGGGAAATGTCGGCACTATTCGAGAATATCGGCACGGTGCGCGACGGCATTGCTTCGATCTCGCTGCCGCGGGTGGTATCGGATGCCGAAGGCGCCAAGCCAATCGGCAAGGTGACCGGCGACATCCGCTTTGAAAATGTGAGCTTCCACTATGGCAAAGACAGCGGTGTCATCGACGGTTTAAACCTGCACATCCGGCCCGGCGAGAAGATCGGTCTGATCGGCCGCTCGGGCGCCGGCAAGTCCACCATCGTCAACCTGCTGCTCAGGTTCTACGATCGGCAGGGCGGCAGCATCCTAATCGACGGCAAGGATATCGCCGCCGTCACCCAGGACTCATTACGCGCCAATATCGGCGTTGTGACCCAGGACACATCCTTGCTGCACCGGTCAGTGCGCGACAACATCGCCTATGGCCGTCCTGACGCGACCGACGCCGAAATCCGCCAGGCCGCTGAACTGGCGGAGGCCGCCGACTTTATCGAAACCCTGAGCGATGCGCAGGGCCGCACAGGCTACGACGCCCATGTTGGCGAGCGCGGGGTGAAATTGTCCGGCGGCCAAAGACAGCGCATCGCCATTGCGCGGGTGCTGCTAAAGAACGCGCCAATCCTGGTGCTCGACGAAGCCACTTCCGCGCTCGACAGCGAGGTGGAAGCGGCTATCCAGAGCCAGCTGAAACTGCTGATGCGCGGCAAGACGGTGATTGCCATTGCTCACCGGCTTTCGACCATCGCTGCGATGGATCGGCTGGTGGTGCTCGATCACGGACGGGTGGTCGAGCAGGGCACCCATGCCGAGCTGCTCGCGCAGGGCGGGCTTTACGCTCAGCTCTGGCAGCGCCAATCCGGCGGCTTCATCGAAGCGGACCAAAGCGAAGAGGCCGCTCAGTAAAGCGGCCTCTGTGCCGGCATGCCCGTGCGGGCGCGCCTGTGATCATTCTGCGCCTCGACGCAAAAAGTCTTGCTCAGCCAGACCACACCCATTGGAGCTATCCGGCAGACTCTGTAGAAGGCTGAAATCGATTGCAGCGGTGCTTTCGCTGCTTTGAACGACGTCTACTGGGAGGAACCGGATGTCCACTGCCGCCGCTTATTCAGTGCTTGAACTTGGAGGGACATTCCGCCTTTCCTCGCCGACCTATCACACCTCGGCTCCCATCACCTTGCCTGGCGACGTGCATGGCGCCCTGCTGGCGAATGGGGAGATCCCTGATCCCTATTTTGGCGAGAACGAGAAGGAGGTCATGTGGGTCAATCGGACCGAATGGTCGGTCGAGCGCAGCTTTGAAGCAAGTGCGGCTGATGTTGATGGCTATTTGACCCTGACCGTGGCCGAGGTGGACTGCATCGCCACCATTTTCCTCAACGGTGAAGCGATTGCCCGCACCGACAATTCCTTTGTTCGCCACGACATCGATGTGACCGGGAAGGTTCGCGAAGGCGGCAACACGCTGCGCATCGAGTTCGCCGTGACCCGCGATGTGGCCAAGGCGCGCGCCGAAGCGCATCCATTCCCGCTGCCTTTTACCAAGAACTACCAGACCAATGGTCTGGAGGGCATTCACCTCAATTTCGTGCGCAAGGCCCAATGCCATGCCGGCTGGGACTGGGGCATTTGCCTGATGCCGATCGGCGTCTATGGCACGATGCAGCTGCGCCGCTCGCGCCTCGCGCGTCAGGAAAGCGTGCAGGTCGATCAGCTGCACCGCGATGGGGCAGTCGAGCTGACCATCCGCACCCGCATCTTCGCCTTTGCGGCTGGAGAGGTGACGATCAGCCACGCGATCGATGGGCAGAGCATTGGCGAAACCGTGGCCGTCCAGCGCGGCGAAAACCTGCTCATCCATGGTGTTCGCATTGAGAACCCGCGCCTGTGGTGGCCCGCGGGGCAGGGCGAGCAGCCCCTTTATGAGCTGGAAACCGGACTCGATGGCGAGCGCACCACCCGCAAGCTTGGCTTGCGGCAGCTCGAATGGGTGGTCGAGCCCGACGAGATCGACCACACCTTCAAATGCCGCATCAATGGCCGGGACATCACCATGATGGGCGCCAACTGGATCCCGGCAGATGCCATTCCGAGCCGCATAACGCCCCAGGTTATTCGCGATCTGCTGGGCAGCGCCAAGGCCGCGAATATGAATATGCTGCGGATCTGGGGCGGTGGGCAGTATGAGCCCGATTACTTCTATGATCTCTGCGATGAGCTTGGAATCCTCATCTGGCACGACTTCATGTTTGCCTGCATGAGCTATCCGTCCGATCGGGCGTTCCTTGCCAGCGTGCGCGAGGAGGTGACCCAGCAGGTGCGCCGGCTGTCCCATCACGCCTGTATTGCCTTGTGGTGCGGGGACAATGAGGTGATCGGCTCGCTGGGCTGGTACCCGGAAACGCGTGCCGCGCCAGAGCGTTACGTGGCGAACTATGACCGGCTCAACCACATGCTCGGCACCATTGTCGAGGACGAGGATCCGGCGCGGCGGTTCTGGCCCTCGTCGCCCTCAATGGGTTATCTCGATTTCTCTGATGGCTGGCATGCCGATACGCGGGGCGACACGCATTACTGGGATGTCTGGCATTCGGCCAAGGCCTTCGAGGCCTATCGGACGGTCAATCCGCGGTTTGCTTCCGAGTTCGGCTTCCAGTCGTTCACCTCGATGAACGTCATTGAAACGTTCTCTGAACAGAAAGACAGGAATCCCTCTTCGCCCGTGATGGAGAACCATCAGCGCAATGACGGGGGCAATGCGCGTATCCTCGAGACCATGACGCGCTACTTCCGCTTCCCGCGCGATTTCGACCAGATGGTGTTCCTGTCCCAGATCCAGCAGGGCCTCGCGATGAAGACCGCCATCGAATACTGGCGCTCCACCAAGCCGCGCTGCATGGGCACGCTTTATTGGCAGATCAACGATATCTGGCCGGTCGCGAGCTGGGCGAGCCTTGATTACGGCGGGCAGTGGAAGCTGCTGCAGTATATGGCCCAGCGCTTCTTCTTGCCGGTGAACGTCGTCGCGGTACCCCGGCATGCGGAACTCAAGACCAATTCGCGCGGATTGCCGGTCGAGGGTGCGGCGCCAACCCAGATTGTGCTCAAGGCCGTCAATGATACTGGCGCCGAGGTGACGATCAGCCTCGAGGTCCGGGCGGTCAAGGTCGGCGGGGGCGATCGTGTGGTGTTCTCCGGTAGCAGCGCCGTTGGCCCGGATGCTGCAATGGCCGTGGCGACGCTCGATGTTGCCGAACTCGCCGCCGACGAGTTCCTGTTGTTCACCTGGCGCGATGCGGCCGGCAAGGTGCTGGGCGAGAATGATTACTTTCCCAAGCCCTACAAGGCCTATGAGCTGCCGCCCGTAGCGGTGTCGGCCAGCTGGGCCGAGGGCCCCGCCGGCCCCGTGCTGACCCTTGAGGCCGATAAGCCCGGCCTGTTCACCACCGTGACGGTCGATCAGCCCGGCTATTTCTCCGACAACGCCATCACCCTGCTGCCGGGTCGGCCCACAGTGCTGGGCTTTACGCCGCGCCATGGCGGCAAGTTCAGCGCCAAGGAGCTTGCGGCCACGCTCAGCATCCGCACGCTGGCAGATACCTTCTAGCTCCGGCCAGCCCCTTGTCTCGTGGCAAGGGGCTGACTCTTCAGCCCTGTTCGCGCCCGGATCAATGGTTGACAGGGCGCGGTGGGTGCGGCCAACCTGCCGATGCCGCGTTCTCCTGCGGCGCTCCGGATCCGCTCCATGTCGACGACTATTGCTCCCCTCGAGGAGCGCCGCCTGTTTGGCATCGGCCTCGTGCTGTGCGCCAATCTGCTGTTTACCTGCCTGGATGGCTCAGCCAAATGGCTCGGCCTGGTTGGCTTGCCGGCGATGCAGATCATCTTTGCCCGCTATTTCGTGCACCTCGTAATTGTTTCAGCGGTCAACCTGCCCAAGGGTGGTCGCGATCTGGTGCGCACCGCCAATCTCCGGATCCAGATCGTGCGGGCGCTGGCGCTGCTCGGATCGAGCCTGTGTAACTTCACGGCGGTGCGCTATCTGCCACTGACGGTCACCGGTGCCATCGGCTTTACGACACCGCTGATCATCTGCCTGCTCTCGGTGGTGTTCCTGCACGAGCAGGTGGGCTGGCGGCGCTGGACCGCCATTGGCGTGGGGTTCATCGGCATCCTGATCATTGTCCATCCGGGCAGTGAAGCCTTCCAGCCGGCCACGCTGCTGTCGCTCGCCGGGGCGGGGTTCTACGGGGCCTATGTGCTGCTGACCCGGCGCCTGGCGGGGGTGGACTCGGCCGCGACCCAGCAGTTCTATACCGGCGCCGTGGCAGTGGTCTTGCTGTTGCCCTTCGCCTTTGCCGATTGGATCTGGCCAACGACAACGCTCGACTGGGTGGTTTTTGCCGCTGTCGGGGTGATCGGTTTTCTCGGCCATCAGTTCGTGACGGTGGCGCATCGCTTTGCGCCGGCCTCCACCCTCGCACCGTTCTCTTATGTGCAGATCATCTTCATCGCCGCGCTGAGCTGGATCGTCTTCAACCAGCCGCCTGATATCTGGTTCTTGCTTGGCGCGCCCATCGTTGTCGGCAGCGGCTTTTACATCTGGCTGCGCGAGCGCGCCTTGTCCAAGCCCGTGGGTCCCGTCACCGAGCAACGCTGACGGGGCGGGCCGCCATGGCTCGCTCACGCCAGGTGGCGGCATAGGTGTCCAGTTGCGGCAGGGCCAAGGGCGCGATGGGCTTTCGACGGCTTGAGCCCGGCTTGGGGCCGCCAAACAACATGCTGGCTCCAAAACTGGTGCCGGTGCTGTCGGCCGAAGCGCTGACGGGCACGCCGGTGAGCTGGGCGAGCGCCGCCGCGAACAGCCCATTGCGCGCAAAGGGCCCCTCGATGATGATCTCTTCGCCCAGCCCGCAGAGTTCGAAGCAGGTCTGCGTCACCAGCGCGAGATAGAGCGCGGTGGCAGCCGATCGTCCGCCCGGCGACAAGCGGTCGGGATCGGTTGTCCAGCGCCCCGTAGCCGCCGGGAAGGGGCCAACGCCGGGAGCAAAACTGGGCAGGGCCTGGATGTCGCCGCCGATCACCGCATGGAGTTCGGCGCTTGTGGGTTCGACATAGGTGCCGACAAGAGCGTCAAATTCCCGACCGCCCATGAAGCGGGCGGTGGGTACGGGCCGGCCGAACGCGTCCACATTGGCGAGGCTGTCGCGGCGCTCATCGAGCCCTTGGGTCTTGCCGCCGATGGTCATGGCGATGGTCCAGGTGCCGGTGGAAAGGATCGTGACCGGCGCCTGCTGTCGACCGAGATGCGGCAGCAGCGAAGCGTTGGAGTCGTGAATGCCTGAGGTGACCGGGGTGTCCGGCGGCAGTCCGGTCTGGGCGCTGATCTCTGCCTTGATCGTAGCGATAATGCTCGCGGCAGGGCGGATGGGTGCGAAAAGTTTTTCCCACCCCTGGCTGGTCACCAGCGATGAGAACTTGCCCTGCGCCGGCGCCCACAGATCGGTGTGGCAGCCGAGCGAGGTGACCTCGCTGGCGAGAACCCCGGTGAGCCGCCAGGCCCAGTATTGCGGATAGGGCAGGATATGGTTCACGCCGGCAAACGCATCGGGGAAGTTGCGGGCTTGCCAGAAGAGCTGCGCCCCCAGGTTCAGTCCACCGGGCAGACTGGGCGACAATGTCTCGGCAAAGCCGGGGCGTACAGCCCGGTACTGGGTGGAGAGGGCATCGGGCCCGGCATATTCATAATCCAGTACGGGGAGGGCCAGCTCGCTCCCGGACAGCAGGGCCGCCGTCGCGCCATGCGTGGTGATCGAAATGCCCTCGATGCCGTGCTCGGCATGCAATGCTTGAAGGCTCGCGAGGATAAAGGACCAAAGCCGGTCCAGATCGGCATGGGGGTAGGGCCCGTCGCGGACCACGCTGTTGGGCGTGCTGCGGCTCGCCACTTGTGCAGCGTTCACCGTGTCGATCAGCACCAATTTGGCGTTGGTCTTGCCAATATCGATGACGGCTACCAGTCGAGGATCGGGCATTGCAGCAGTTCCAAGCAGACCCTCCTGCAGTACTGCAGAAGATAGAAGCGCGCTAGCTGGCGCTATTGGCACCGCAGTTTTGAGGGCCCGGTGTGCCCTTGGCGGTTGAAGAACGCGGGCAAGCGCGTAAATAGGGCCCATGAACACTGCCCTTTCGCCAGCACAAGTCCCCACCGAACCCTTCTCGCTGCGCGAAGCTCGCCGCTTTTCCGTGGCACCGATGATGGAATGGACTGACCCCAGGTGTCGCTATTTTCACCGGCTGCTGACGAAGCGCGCGTTGCTGTTCACCGAAATGGTGACGAGCGCGGCGCTGGTGCATGGTGATGCGAGCCGGCACTTGCGGCTCGATCCGGTTGAGCAGCCGGTGGCCGTGCAACTTGGTGGGTCGGACCCGCACGAGCTTGCGGCCGCCACGCGCCTTGCGGATGCGGCAGGTTTCGCCGAGATCAATCTCAATGTGGGATGCCCCTCTGACCGGGTGCAATCGGGCCGGTTCGGCGCCTGCCTGATGGCCGAGCCGGAACTGGTGGCGCAATGCGTGCGGGCCATGCGCGATGCCACCGATCGGCCAGTGACGGTCAAGTGCCGCATCGGTATCGACGATCAGGATACGGAAACCGGCTTGGATCGCTTTGCCGATGCCATGGTGGAAGCCGGCGTCGACGCGCTGTACGTGCATGCCCGCAAGGCGTGGCTGAAGGGCTTGTCACCCAAGGAAAACCGCACCATTCCGCCACTGGACTATGATCGGGTGTATCGGCTGCGGGCGCGATTGTCGCCGTTGCCGGTGATGATCAACGGTGGCATCGAGACCCTGGAACAAGCCGAGGCTCATCTCGCCCATACCGACGGGGTGATGCTGGGGAGGGCCGCCTATCATACGCCCATGCTGTTGGCCGAAGTGGACCAACGCTTCTTTGGCGCCAGCGAGCCGGCGCCTAGGCTTGCCGAGGTGATGCAGGCAATGGCCGACTATGCCGCCCGCGAGCGCCGTACCGGCATGCGGGTCAATGCCGTGACCCGGCATATGCTGGGCCTGGCCAATGGACTGCCCGGAGCGCGTCAGTTCCGGCAGATCCTGAGCGTGGATGCCTGTCGGGCAGGGGCGGACGAGAGTGTTATCCTGCGCGCGATGGAAGCTCTGGACGCCTCGGCGCTGCGAATGGCGGGTTAGTCCACCAACTCCAGCGAGTTCTGCGACACGCTGTAGCGATTGAGCGTTTCCAGGTAGGTCATGCCTAGGAGGCTGGTTTCCAGCGCGTTCTGTTCGGCGACAAAGGCGACGACGCCTTGGCGAACAATCCCCCCGACCTCGATTTGATCGAGTCGCACCCGCGCGGCCTGGCCGGTGCCATTGGCAGTGGAAACGGGAATGGAGAAGCGCAGCTTGCTGGTATCGATCCCCGCCGATTCCGCATCGGCCTGGGTCAGCACGACCGCGCTCGCACCCGTATCGAAGATCATGGGCGTGGTGTGGCCGTTGACCGTGGCGGCGATTTCGAAATGCCCCCCCATGCCACGGCGGAAGGTCGCGGTGCCTCGGTCGGAATCCACCACGGCAACCCCGGGGCGCAATTCACCCGCGACCCGCCCGGCAATGCCCACGAGTTCATCGCGATAGCTATAGGACAGGGCGGCGACGCCAAAAATTGCGACCCATAGAGCCATGGCCCCGAAGAGCTCGGAGGCTCGGCGCCGGCGCCCGAAGGCACCGCCGGCAAACACAACCAGCAGAATGAGCAGGGGGAGGAGCTGTGCGGTTTGCGCCTGGGTCAGCCCCAACAGGGCGCCGGCGTCGCTGCTCACCAAAGCGGCCAAGCCAACAGCAACCAGAAGGGCGATGCCGATAAAGATCATGCCTGCGCCCTGTTTCTAGCTGTGCAAATCATCTCACAGCATAAAGGAAAACTCGGGGGCGATTTCAAGGCCCGGCGGCAAAGCACACGAGAACCGCGAGCACCACTATCTCGAGGAGCGCGACGAGGCCACCCACGACGTCGCCGGTTTGACCGCCGAGCAAGCGCCGGCAAAGCCGTGCCCAGGCCAGCGTTGCAACGCCAGCAAGCGGCAGGGCAAGGAGGGGAGCGAGCCAGTTGCTCAAGGGCCAAGTGCTGAGGCTGAACAGCATGAGGGCGAAGGCTAGCCCAATGGCAAAAGCGGCCCGGCTGAGACTCCCGGCCGCGGCCGAGGCACCGTCGCGCCGGGCGGGTGGCAGGGCCACGGCGAGCCACAATGCTCCCGAACGGGCCAGCACTTGCGCCCCCAGCCAGAGGATGGCGGCCCCCAGCGGATCGATAGCGGCAAGGCTCGCCAGCGCCGCGACCCGCATCAGGAGCAAAAGGCAAAGGGCAGCGACGCCATAGGTGCCGTGCCGGCTATCCTTCATGATCTCGAGCCGACGCTCGACCGTATGGCCGCCGAACAACCCGTCGGCGCTGTCAGCCAGCGCATCCTCGGCCATGGCGCCGCCGGCAACCACCAGCACGGCAACGGCAAGAGCGGCGGCAAGCAAGGGCGGCATGCCCAAATGCGGGGCGACAAAGAGCGTGAAAGCCGGTGCAAGCCCGATCAGGATGCTGGCGAGCGGCAGGACCGGGGCCATGCGATCGAGCTGTGGCAGCTCATGGGGTGCAGATCCGGTGGGCAGGCGCGAAAAGAAGCGGATGGCCATCAGCAGATCGGCCGGCACGGCGTGCCGGCGGCGCGGTCGCGCTCCGTTCAATTGCATTTCGCTCCCATCTGCGCCAGAAGTCCGGCCTTCCCTACCACTCGTTGTCCGGTTTCTCCATGCCCCTACACCCAGCCTATGCCGATGTGCTCGAACTGCTGACGATCCTGCCGGAAGGCGACGAGCAGGCAGTCAGCGCGGTGCGCGAGCGCGAGCGACACCTGACCAAGCCCGCGGGCTCGATGGGCAAGCTCGAGGAGCTGGTGGAGTTCCTGGCGCGCTGGCAGGGGCGGGCCAAGCCGCGGCTCGACAACCCGATGGTCACAATCTTTGCCGGCAATCATGGGGTGACCGACCAGGGCGTATCGGCGTTTCCGCGCGAAGTGACAGCGCAGATGGTGGCCAATTTCACCGAAGGGGGCGCCGCGATCTCCCAGATCTGCGCCCTGCACGAGATCAATCTGCGCGTGTTCGAACTGGCGCTGGAACTGCCCACGGGCGACATCACGCAGACCGCGGCGCTTGACGACAAGATGTGCGCGGCTACCATTGCCTATGGCATGGAAGCCATCGCCGGCAAGCCCGACCTGATCTGCATCGGGGAAATGGGCATCGGCAATACCACCGTGGCGGCCGCGATCTATGCGGCCCTCTACGGCGGCAGCGGGCGCGACTGGGTGGGGCGCGGCACCGGGGTGGACGATGCCGGCCTGGCGCGCAAGGCCGATGCCGTGGACCGTGCCCTGGCTTTGCACAAGGGTGACCTGGATCATCCGCTGGCGATCCTCGCTCGGCTTGGCGGCCGCGAGATCGCGGCGATGCTGGGCGCGATCATTGCCGCGCGCCATCAAAAGGTGCCGGTGATCGTGGACGGCTTTGTGGCAACGTCAGCGGCGGCGATCGCGCATGCCGTGCATCCCAATGCGATCGATCATTGCCTCTTTGCCCATGTTTCGGCCGAGCCGGGGCACCGCCGGGCACTTGAAGCCATGGGGCAGACGGGGCTGCTCGATCTTGGCATGCGGCTGGGGGAGGGCAGTGGCGCCGCCCTGGCCGCAGTGCTGGCCAAGACCGCGCTGCACCTGCACAACAACATGGCAACGTTCGAGAGCGCGGCGGTCACGGACCGCGCCTGAGGGCCAAGGGCGCCGAAGCGGGTCAGCCCGCTTCGGAATAAATCTGCAGCCGGTCTTTTTTCTGCACCACTGGCGCCAGGGCATCCATGACCCGGGCGCGGGGGAAAGTCGCGATTACTTCGGTGCCAAAGCGCACCTTGGAAAAGAGATCAAAGCGCCCCTGGTGCAGTTCCATGATCTTCTGGACGATCGGCAGCCCAAGCCCCGCGCCTTGTTCGGCGGTCTTTTGCGCCAGCGAGCCCTGACCGAAGGAGGACAGCACGGTGGCAATCTCGTCCTCGGGGATGCCGGGGCCGTTGTCCTTGACTGAGATCAGCTGCCCGCCATCGCCGCTGCGAGTCACGACGAGAGTGATCTTGCCGTTCTGGGGCGTAAACTTGATGGCATTGCTGAGCAGGTTCAGGATCACCTGGCGGATGGCGCGCTCATCGCCCCACAGCCGCGGCAGGTTGTTCCCTACATTGAACACCAGCTCGATGCCCTTAGCCTTGGCGCGCAGTTCCATCATGCGGCGGCAATCGGCGGCGATATCGACCAGCGAGACGATCTCTTCATTGAGCTCATATTTGCCCGCCTCGATGCGGCTGAGATCGAGCAGCTCGTTGATGAGATTGAGCAGGTGCTGGCCGCTGGCGTGAATGTCGCCGGCATATTCCTTGTATTGCGGCACCTGATGGGGGCCCAGCAATTCGGACTGCAGCACTTCCGAAAAGCCGATAATGGCGTTGAGCGGTGTGCGCAGCTCGTGACTCATCGTGGCAAGAAACTGCGACTTGGCGATATTGGCCTGCTCGGCATGGCGCCGTGCTTCATCGGACATGTGCCGGGCTTCTTCGAGTTCGCCGATCAGCGTGTCTTTTTCCGCCTGGTGGGTGACGGTCTCGAGTTCGGACGCGTGCAGCTGGCGCGCGAGATAAACAAAGAAAACCTCGCCACACACCGCAACGGCCGCGAGCATGAAGTTGAGCGTGCCGCCGAGGGCAATGAGGTTGATCGAAACGGTGAGCGTGACCGGCAGCGTGCTCATCAAGGTGGCGGGCGGCAGGGTGTGGGTGGCCACGGCATTGGCCGCGACGCTCACCAGCACCATGGCAAACATCACCGGGGTCAGGCTCTCGGGGCTGGCAACCAGGGTGAACAGGGCGAGCAGCGACCAGGCCAAACCATAAACGGTTTCGCAGGCGACAAAGCTTGCCGTCCACTGACCGGCATTGAACTTGGCGGGATCGCTCGCCTTGAAGCGCCGCGCGACCAGCACGATCACGAGAAGACTGATCAGCACCGTCCCTGCCCAGAGGGTGGCAAAGAGCGGCGGAACCCAGAAACTGGAGACAAAGGACAGGATGACCACGATGGCGGCCATTGGCAATGCCGCAGCAAGCCGGGCGCTGGCATAGTCATGCAGCAGCTCGAAGTCGAATGCCGCGCGAGTGCCCGAACTGGACGTCAGGCGTTGGCGCGCATCCAGCACGGTCTTTTGTGCGTTGCGCTTGGTGTCACGCCCCATAAGCGAGCGGACGTCAGCGTCGATCGTGGCCCAGGACGGCATTGAACTCTTACTCGGTACTAAGTGATGCGAACCAGAAACGCATTCGCTACGCTCACAGCTGAACACTAGCGATGGCGTAGTTAACGGGCGGTGAAGTCCTGAATCGATATCTAAGGCAAAGGCGAGTGTTCGCCGGACGACGCGGCTCGCTCGCGGCAATGGTGATTCTCGCCCTCGTGGCGGTGTTGGCCGCATGGCTCGAGCCCGATCTCCCGCCGGTGGGCGGCGCCGGGCGCGCCAGCGATGGGGACAGTTTGCGCTTGGGCGAGCAACGTGTCCGTTTGCTCGGCCTCGACGCTCCCGAACTCAACCAGACCTGTCGCCGCGACGGAGCGAACTGGCCCTGCGGACAAGCGGCCCGCGACCGCATGGCGCAATTGCTGCGCTCGGGTGATCTCGACTGCCGCCCCGAAGGCCGGGACAAATATGATCGCTTGCTCGCGCGCTGCAGCATCGGATCCCAGGATCTTGGCGGCCGGATGGTCGCCGAAGGTTGGGCGCTTTCGTCGGGTGACTATGATCGCGAGCAAAGGGCCGCCCAGGCCGCCGGGCTGGGTATCTGGAGCGGCTCCTTCGTGCCGCCACGCGAATGGCGGGACCAGCAGGATCGTGCCGAGGCGGTCTGGGACTGGTTGCCGTTCTTCTAGGCGTTGAGGTTAGCTGGCTGCTTGCGCAAGATTATTGCGGCGCTCGCTGGAATGTGGCAGTTAATAACCTAAATTGGGCCGGCAAACCGGCCGGAGACGGAATAGGTTTTCGCGGGGGCGAGATGGCGCTGGACAAGATCGATCGTAAAATACTGACCTTGCTGCAGAAAGACGCGACCATGCCGGTCGCTGAAATCGGCCGCAAAGTGGGGCTGTCGACGACCCCATGCTGGCGCCGCATTCAGAAAATGGAAGAAGAAGGCGTGATCAAGCGGCGCGTTGCCGTTCTGGATCCCGTCAAGGTCAATGCCGGGGTCACGGTGTTCGTGTCGGTCAAGACCAATGAGCACAGCGAAGGCTGGCTGCGCAAATTCGCGGCGGTTGTCGAAGATTTCGCCGAGGTGGTCGAGTTCTATCGCATGAGCGGAGACATCGATTATCTCCTGCGCATCGTGGTGCCCGATATCGCCGCCTACGACACCTTCTACAAAAAGCTCATCACCAAGATCGCCCTCACCGATGTGAGCTCGAGCTTCGCCATGGAGCAGATCAAGTACACGACCGCCTTGCCGCTGGACTTCGCCCTCGTTGTCGATGACGATAAATAGCCATGCTGCAGGGGTTCGAACATATCGGCATGACTTCGGGCGATCTTGATCGCACCATCTGGTTCTATTGCGATCTGCTGGGATTGCGCTTGCATCTGCGCAAGCCGGCATCCTCGGGCGAAGTCGCGTTCCTCGATGCTGGCGGCGGCATGCTCGAAATCTTCGCGCCCGCCGAGCCGGTGAGCCGAGCCCAAGATGTGCCGCCGCAAACGGCGGGTATGCGCCACATGACCTTTGCCTTCTCCGACATCGACCCGGTGGTGCAACGGCTCGAGGAAGAGGGGCTCGAAATCATCGAGCGTCCACGGCTCGCGCATAACCAAGACGTGTTCAAGCGGGTGGCGTTCTGCCGTGATCCCGATGGGATCATCGTCGAACTCGCGGAACGGGCGGCTAGCCGCCCGTAACCGACATGTGCCGCCCCAGTGCCGGTGCAGGCCGGGCCCGGTCGATCACGAAGTCATGGCCCTTGGGCTTGATCAGCATGGCATGGTCCAGCGCCGCATCGAGTGCTTCAGCACCGCCCTCGCGCAGCGCGTCGCGGAGATTAACCTGATCTTCCTGCCCGAGGCAGAGGAACAGCTGGCCAGTCGCCGTCAGGCGAACCCGGTTGCAGCTTTCGCAGAAATTGTGGCTCATCGGGGTGATGAAGCCCAAAACGCCCCCAGTTTCAGCGACATGCAGATAGCGGGCTGGGCCACCGGTACGCTGGTCGAGCTTGCTCAAGGTCCAGCGGCGAGCCAGCCGGTCGCGTAGCTCACGCAGGGGTAGATAGCTGTCGACCCTGTCGAGCCCAACTTCTCCCAACGGCATGCCTTCGATCAGTGTCAGGCCCATGCCCCGGCCATGCGCCCACTCCATCATGGGCTCGATCTCGTCTTCGTTGACGCCGCGCATCGCCACCATGTTGATCTTGATCTGCAGGCCCGCCGCTTGCGCGGCGTCAATGCCGGCCATCACATCGGCCATCCGGCCGCGGCGAGTGATTTGCGCAAAGCGGTCCGGATCAAGGGTATCGAGGGACACATTGATCCGCCGCATGCCCGCCTTGAAGAGGTCGCCGGCAAAACGGCTGAGCTGACTGCCATTGGTGGTCATGGTCAGCTCTTCAAGGCCATGCTCGAGATGTCGGGCCAGGCTGCGCACCAGATCAAGAATGTCGCGCCGCACCAGGGGTTCGCCGCCCGTCAGGCGCAGCTTGGTGACGCCGCGTTGCACGAAAGCGGCGGCAATGGTCTCGATTTCCTCAAAGCTCAGCACTTCCCGCTTGGGCAGGAAGGTCATGTTTTCCGCCATGCAATAAACGCAGCGGAAATCGCACCGGTCCGTGACCGAGATGCGCAAATAGGAAATATGGCGGCCGAAGCGATCAACAAGCGGTCGCGCAACGGAGACGGGGCTGGTCATGGCGCCAACCTAATCGTCTTCGCCTTCATTTCAAAGCGTGCTCGCCCGGAATTGCTTGGGCCGCAGCATTGATCCCTCTGGCGACCTGCTTTGGTCTGGGTTGACACGGGGCAGTATTGCCCGGCATCACCGCCGCAAAAGCAGGGGATGTGCCGGTGAGCGATGATCTGAAACGAGAAGCGGCTCGCATGGCCTTGTCGCAGGTTCAACCCGGCATGCGGCTCGGCCTGGGCACCGGTTCGACCGCTTGGCACTTTGTTGATCTGCTCGGCGAGAAAGTGGCCCAGGGTTTCGAGTGCATCTGCGTGCCGACTTCGGAGCGCACCGCCGAGCAGGCGATGGGCCTCGGCATCGCGCTCAGCGACCTTGATCATCTCGATCGCCTTGACCTCACCGTCGACGGTGCCGACGAGATCGACCCCCACCTCAATTTGATCAAGGGCGCCGGCGGGGCGTTGCTGCGCGAAAAGATCGTAGCGGCGGCCTCGGATGCAATGATCGTGATTGCCGATGGCTCCAAGGTCGTGGAGCAATTGGGCAGGTTTGCACTTCCGGTGGAGGTCAACGCCTTTGGTTTTGGCGCCACCATGCGAGCCCTCGACGCCGTAATGACTGCCCATGGCGCCGAGGGCCAAGCCAAGCTGCGCCATACTGCCGACGGTCAGGCCTACCATACGGATGGCGGTCACCTGATCGTTGATGCTTGTTTTGGCCGCATTTCGACGCCAGAAGCGCTGTCGCGCGATCTCCTTGACATACCAGGGGTGGTGCAGCATGGGCTTTTTCTTAACATGTGCAAAACCGCTTATGTGGCGACGCCGGATGGCGTAAGAACCATGCAGCGCGGGGACTGACCAACAGCGAGGTTCGATCAGGATGGCATTTTCGACGAAACGGGGTTTGACTGGGCGCGCTAAAGCGCTGCTCGCGGTGACACTCAGCGCCGGGCTGTTTGCTCTGGCCGCTCCCGCCATGGCCCAGGAAGTGCCGCCCGAGCAACTGGCGCTGGCGCGCAAATATGTGGAACTGACGGACCGCTCCGCTATCTATGAAGTGACCCTGGTCGAAACTGGCGTGCAGACCATGCGCCAGATCATCCAGCAGAACCCAGAACTGGTCGACGCCACCGACAAGGCCATTTCGAAGGTGTTGGAGGAGTACAAGGGCCGCAAGGGCGAACTGATGGACCAGTTTGCCCGCGTTTATGCGGTGCGCTTCACCAACGAAGACTTGCAGCAGATCGTCGCCTTCTACGAATCGCCAGTCGGCCAGAAGCTGGCGCAAGCCAATTCAGAACTGAATACCGACCTGCAACGGGTCTTGATGGTGTTCACCAACAATGTGCAGCGTGAGTTCTTCGCCAAGGTGCGAAGCGAGCTTCGCGCCAATGGCGTCGAGATCTGATCCAGACGCATATGACCCCGCCTTGTGCGGGGTCTTTTTGTATGCAATGCGCCGCTCCATATTTAGGGGCGGTACTTGTGGGGCGTTGCAATGAGCGAAGCATATGATCTGGTCGTGATCGGCGGGGGCTCCGGCGGCGTCCGCGCCGCACGGATGGCCGCCAGCTATGGCGCGCGAACCGCTATCATCGAAGAATTCCGCGTTGGCGGGACCTGCGTGATCCGGGGCTGCGTACCCAAAAAGCTCTATGTCTATGCCAGCCGCTTCAACGAGCTGTTCGACATCGCCTCCAGCTTTGGCTGGCAGGTGGATGCTTCCTTTGATTGGCCCACGCTTGTGGCTGCCAAGGAAAAGGAAATCAGCCGCCTCGAGCACGCCTACACCACCAATCTGGAAAACCCCGGCGTCGAGGTGATCAAGGATCGCGCGGTGGTGACCGGGCCCAATGGCGTGCATCTGCTGAGGTCCAATCGCGATCTGCAGGCGCGCCATATCCTTGTGGCCACCGGCGGGCAGCCCATTGTTCCCGATATTCCGGGCGCCGAGTTGGCGATCACCTCCAACGAAGTCTTCGACCTGCCGCGCTTGCCCCATTCGATCCTGATCGCAGGCGGCGGCTATATCGCGGTTGAATTTGCCACCATCTTTGCCGGACTTGGCGTCAACACCAGCATCGTTTATCGCGGCGACTGCGTGATGCGCGGCTTCGACGACGACTTGCGCCGCGGGCTCGAGGCGGGGCTGCAGGAACGCGGCATCCGGCTGATTTACCAGACCACGATCAAATCGCTGGTGCAGCAGGGCGATGATATCGCCGCGACCTTCAGCGACGGGGTGACGGCGCCTTTTGGCGCGGTGATGTTCGCTGTGGGGCGGCGGCCCAATGTCGAGGGGCTGGGTCTCGAAACGGCCGATGTCGAGCTGACCGCTGGCGGCGCCATTGCGGTGGACGAATATTCGCGCTCGTCCTGCCCATCCATCTATGCAGTGGGCGACGTGACCGGGCGGGCTGCGCTGACGCCCGTTGCGATCCGCGAAGGCTGGTACTTCGCCGAAACGGTGTTCAACAACAATCCCTTGGCCGTGGATCATTCCCTGATCCCGACCGCGGTTTTTAGCGAGCCCGAACTGGGCGCCATTGGCCTGACCGAGGCTGAGGCCGCGACGCATGGCGACATCGATGTTTATATCGCGCGCTTCCGTCCGATGATGAACAGCCTCTCGACGCGCACCGAGCGCATGATCCTCAAGCTCATCACCGAGGCCAATGGCGGCAAGGTGCTGGGCTGCCACATCCTCGGGCCGGGGGCAGGGGAGATGATCCAGCTCGTCGCCATCCCGATGAGCATGGGCGCCAGCAAGGCCGATTTCGACCGGGCCATTGCCGTTCATCCCACCGCGGCCGAGGAACTGGTGACCTTCAAGGGCCCGACCTATGTTTACCGGGACGGCGCCAAGGTCTGAGCCGATAAGGCTTGGCAGGCCGGCGCGGCCTTGGTAGACCGCCCCTGATCTGGATAGCGGGAAAGCGAGACAACCCATGACCACTTGGACCCCCGGCAGCTGGCGCGACAAGCCCATCCTGCAGGTGCCCGCCTATCCCGATCCGGTTGCCCTGGCCGAAGCCGAGCGCCAGTTAGCGACCTTTCCGCCGCTGGTATTTGCCGGCGAGGCACGGGACCTCAAGACCAAGCTCGCGGCAGTCGCGCGCGGCGAAGCCTTCCTGCTTCAAGGCGGGGACTGTGCCGAAAGCTTTGCCGAGCACGGCGCCGACCATATTCGCGATTTCTTCCGCGTGTTTCTCCAGATGGCCGTGGTGCTCACCCATGGCGCCTCCAAACCCGTGGTCAAGGTCGGACGCGTTGCCGGCCAGTTCGCCAAGCCCCGGTCTGCCGATACCGAAGTTATCGATGGGGTGGAACTGCCCTCCTATCGCGGCGATATCATCAACGCCATCGAGTTCACCGAAGGGGCCCGCCTACCCGACCCCGATCGCATGCTGCAGGCTTATCGGCAATCGGCGGCAACGCTGAACCTGCTGCGTGCCTTTGCCTCGGGCGGCTATGCCGAACTGACCCGCATCCATGAATGGACCGTCGGGTTCATGAAGGGCTCGAACTGGTATCCGCGCTACGAGGAAGTAGCGCGCAAGATCGACGACGCCATCACCTTCATGGCCGCGCTCGGCCTTAACCCGGACAATACCCCGGCCTTGCGTCAGACCAGTTTCTTCACCAGCCATGAAGCGCTGCTCCTCGGTTATGAAGAAGCGCTGACCCGCCGCGATTCCATTACCAATGACTGGTACGCCACGTCGGGTCACATGCTCTGGATCGGCGATCGCACCCGGCAGCCCGATGGCGCCCATGTGGAATATTTCGCCGGCATCCACAACCCGATCGGCATCAAGTGCGGCCCGTCCTTGGCCAGTGAGGACTTGCTGCGCCTGCTCGATCGCTTGAACCCGACCGATGAAGCGGGCCGCATCACGCTGATCTGCCGGTTTGGCGCGGAGAAGGTGCATGAGCACCTGCCGCGGCTGATCGAAACCGTGCAACGCGCCGGACGTACCGTGGTTTGGTGCTGTGACCCAATGCACGGCAACACGATCAAGGCCTCCACGGGCTACAAGACGCGGCCCTTTGATCGCGTGTTGTCGGAAGTTCGCTCCTTTTTCGAAGTGCATCGGGAAATGGGCACTTACGCCGGCGGGGTCCATATTGAGATGACGGGCGATGATGTCACCGAATGCGTAGGTGGCGTTTCGGCAGTAACCGAGGCCTCGCTGTCAGATCGCTATCACACTTATTGCGACCCTCGGCTCAACGCCAGTCAGGCGCTGGAACTGGCCTTCCTAGTCGCCGAAGAGGTGCATGCGCAAAAGCCGCCACGGCAGCACGCGCTGGCGGGCGAGTAACAGCCGCGTGATCTGCCGCGATCAACACTGACCGGGTGTTGATCGACGGGCGGGCTTGCTGTCCTATGCCAGCGCTTCGCTGACCCTGCTGAAAGTCGTTCATGCCAAGATCCCTGTTCCCTGCGGCATCGCCAGAGGTGCGCGCCCGCCTCGAACTGGACCCGACGATCAAACTGATCAATCATTATGATTGGGCTTCCAACCCGCTGGGTCCAATTCCAGCTTGGCCGGAAAGCCTCAAGGGGGCCGTCCGGGTCATGCTCGCGACCTCCACCCCAATGGCCATGCTGATCGGCTCTCAGGGCATCCTGATCTACAACAACGCCTATGCGGTGTTCGCCGGCGAACGGCACCCACACATCTTCGGACTTCCCGCCGAACAAGCCTGGCCTGAAATTGCCGAGTTCAACCGCCACAAGATTGACTTGGGACTGCGCGGGGAAACCCTGCATCTCGAGGAGCAGGAACTGCTCCTCAATCGCAACGGCACGCCTGAAGCGGTGTGGCTGGACCTTCATTATAGCCCTGTGCTGGCGGAAGACGGCACCCCTTTGGCGGTGCTTTGCATTGTTCAGGAAACGACCACCCGAGTGCTGGCCGAGCGTGCCGTGGCCCGCAGTGAGGAGCGACTGTCGCTTGCGTTGAACAGCTCAACCCTGGTGGGAACCTGGGATTGGGACATTGTGGCCAACAGCGTCACCGCCGACGAAAAATTCGCCACCATGTATAATCTCGATGCGGCCACGGCCAAGACCGGGATCGCGCTTGAAGGCTTCATGCAGGCAATTCACCCCGAGGACGTGGAACGGGTGGGCGTCGAGATCAGGGCCGCCTTGGCAGACGGCTCACCCTTCCGCTCGCAATATCGCCTGCTTGGACCTGATGGCACGATAAGGTGGGTTATCGCCTCGGGGCGTCCGCGTTTGGGCGACGATGGCAATGCCATCCGCTTCCCCGGGGTCGTGGTGGATGTCACCGAGCAGCGCCGTGCGTCGGACGCGCTGGCGGAAAGCGAGCTGCGCTTCCGCACCCTGACCAATGCCATGCCACAGATGGTGTGGTCGACCCTTCCTGACGGCTTTCACGACTATTACAATGACCGCTGGTACCAGTTCACTGGGGTGCCGCAGGGTTCCACCGATGGGGAAGGCTGGAACAACCTGTTTCACCCCGATGATCAGCAGCGAGCCTGGGCGATCTGGCGCAACTCCCTGGAAACGGGCGAGCCATACCAGATCGAGTACCGGCTGCGGCATCATACCGGCGAGTACCGGTGGACCTTGGGTTTGGCACTGCCGATCCGTGATAGCCAGGACCGTATCATACGCTGGTTCGGCACCCTCACCGATATCCATGAGACCAAGCTTGCGGCCACCGAGCGGGATCTGGTGGCGCAGGAGCTGAGCCATCGAATCAAGAACATCTTTGCGGTATTAACCGGCATCATAAGCCTGTCGGCGCGCAGCCAGCCGGAGATCAAGCCTTTTGCCGATCAGCTGCGCCAGCGCATCTTCGCTCTGAGCGAGGCGCATGATTTTGTCCGGCCCCATTCTGCCCGCTTACAGGACACCGAACACCAGGGCTCACTCTGGGCCTTGATCGAGCGCCTCCTGCAAGCCTACCACCGGGAGGGTACCGCGCGGGTCAGCTTCCGCGGTGAGGACGCTCCGATCGATGATGGCGCGGCTACTCCACTTGCACTCCTGTTCCATGAGCTGGGCACCAATGCCGCGAAATACGGCGCGCTGAGCGTCGCCGATGGGGAGGTGGTGCTGGAAGGCCGGGTAAGCGAGGATGGCTACCATCTCTCCTGGAAGGAGCGGGGCGGTCCGGTTCTTGATGGCGCGAGGCGACCGGAAGGTTTCGGCTCACGCCTCGTGAGCCTGAGCGTGGAAGGCCAGATGCGTGGCAAGGTCGAGCGGATCTGGGAAGCGGACGGGCTGAGGGTGGAGGTCGACCTTCCTGCTACGGCTCTGCGCCGCTCCGGGCGGTTGCAGAGCTAGAGCAACGGCTTGGTCAGCACTCCGTGGGCTCGTGCGTGGGGTCGAGCCAATCAAACAGCTGCAAACGACGGGGCGGGGCAGCTTCCTGCGCCTGGCGCCGAGCCACGGCATAGCCCACAGCGTCCCGTAGTTCCTTATCCGTGACCGGCTTGGGCAATACGCCCAGGGTGCCGGGAATGCCGGTGCCAAGCTGCGAAGGGTTGGCCGTCATGAACAGCACGGTGACGCCATGAGTTTGGCTGAGAGCCCGGCCAATGGCCGCCCCGGTAGGACCATCCTCAAGATTGAGGTCCACGAGGGCAACGTCAGTCGTTGCCGCGAGGCTAAGGGCCGTACGCTGGTCGGCAGCAATGCCCACCGGCTGGTGCCCCATTTCCGCGATGACATGCTCGATTTCGGTGGCAACGAAGATCTCGTCTTCAACTACCAGTATTCTGCAACTCATCACGCAAACTCTCGTCGGGTACTGGAGGGCAACTCGCTCGACCGGCTTCGGTTGCGCCGTGATTGGTCGCCGCCAGCCCTATACCCGATTACACCTTAAGATAGTTAGCGAAAAGTCTCTGTCTACACTTAGCGGACTGTTAACCCTAATAAGGCATCAATGTGGCGTTGGGCTGAACGGCCCGGGTCTCAGAGGTTCCGATGAAGCGCACCCTCACCATTGCCTCCCTGCTTGCCGGAAGCGTTGCCTTGCCGGCAACTGCGGCTGACTACGGCTATGGGGGAATGCGGACCGCCTATCCCACCAACTGGCAGATCGGCGAAGACAATCCGCTCCGTTTCGAAGCGGGCGTGCGCTACTGGTATTCGCTCGGCCAGCAATCCTTGTCCCTGCAGGGCTACGAGCAGGACATCAAAAGCACCTCCCATTCGGGGGAGGCCTTTGTCCGCATCGATGACGACAGCACGCGCTCCTTCTTGGAGGCCAATGTCGGTTACGCCTTTGCTACGAGCGGGGACTACTCCACGGATGGCATCGGGGGGACCTTCGATCTCCCTGGCGCGCGGTTGGGCTATGTCGGTGCTGACTTCGGCATGATGCCGTTCGGCAATGAGAGCTTTGGCGTCGGGGCTGTGATCGGCTACCAATACTTCAATGAATCGCCCGATACCGGCCGCGCTTCGTTCACTACGGCTCGTTCAGCCAGCGACATCGCCTGGTCCAGTTCCACTGGAGACTGGTCCATAGGGTTCGACAGCGAGCCCAACAACTTCGACATCCACGCGGCCAAGATCGGCCTAGTTAGCCGCTTCGAAGTGGCGGATGCTTTCGACATCACTGCAGAAGCTGCAGCATTGCCCTATGCATGGGTGGACGGTACTCTCGGGACTCTGGACCTGGTGCCCGAAGATTTCGGCGGCAACACTTTCCTCGCCTCTGCGGCCAGCGTCGGTGGCTACGCCTATGGCGCTGCGGGCAAGTTAATGGTTGGCTTTCACCCAACCGAGAACCTGACGGTTCGGATCGGCGGCCGGGCTTCCTATCTCCAAGGTGAGTACGACGCGACCTTCGACACTGCAACGGTGACGCCGCCGCAACCGTCCTTCCAACCCGATGGCACGCCGGCGGACCCGGCATACACGGCGCCCAATCTTTCGCGGCAGTCCTATATCTCGACCAACAATCCCTTTACATTCTTCCGCTACGGCGCCCTGTTTGAGCTGGCCGGCCGCTTCTGAACCATCGGCCGTGATCAGCCGTTACCGGCTTGTTCTGCCGGGGGCGAGTGGGTAAGGCTTGCGCGCGCTTCGTTCGCCTTGGCCGGAGCGTATCCGCGTCAGCTATAGGCCTATATCGTGACCGACCACCTGCGTATCGCGCTTGCTCAGCTCAATCCCAAAGTGGGCGACCTGGATGGAAACCTGGTGCTGGCGCGTGGCGCGCTGGCGCAAGCCGCGGCCGCCAAAGCCGATATCCTGCTGCTCTCGGAGCTGTTTCTGACCGGCTATATTGCCGACGATCTTCTGTTCAAGCCCCAGTTCGTGGCCGATGCCATCAAGGCGGCGCAGGATCTGGCAGCCGACACGGCCGGCACCGATGTGGCGCTGATCATTCCCACCATTTGGCAGGCGGAAACCGGCTTCCACAACGCGCTCATTGTCGCTGAAAAGGGCGAGATCACCGCCGTCCGCTTCAAGCGCGAACTGCCGCGCAACGATGTGTTCTATGAGGAACGCTACTTCACCTCCGGCCCCCTTCCGCTCCCGGTCAGCATCAAGGGGGTCTCGATCGGCCTGCCGATTTGCGAGGATATCTGGCACCCCTGGGTGTGCCAGCACCTGATCCAGGCTGGCGCCGAAATGCTGCTTTGCCCCAACGGGTCGCCTTACTGGTCGCAGAAGCACGAAGTCAGGGACCGCCTGGTGCGCGCACGCACCTCCGAAGACGATGTGCCCATGCTTTATCTCAACCAGATCGGCGGGCAGGACGAACTGGTTTATGATGGCGCCTCCTTTGGCATGGAGCCGGGCGACAAGCTGGTGTTCCGTGGCGAGACCTTCGCGCCCGATTTCATCCTCTCCGATTGGGAGCGCCGCGACGGGCGCTGGACCTGCGTGGAGGGTCAGATCAAGCCGCAGCTTTCCCCAGAGGAAACGCCGTGGCGTGCCTGCGTGCTGGCACTGCGCGACTATGTCCGCAAGAACGGCTTCAAGCAGGTGGTGCTGGGGCTGTCCGGCGGCATCGACAGCGCGGTGGTGGCGGCAATGGCGGTGGATGCGCTTGGTGCCGAGAATGTCCACTGCATCATGCTGCCTTATCACTACACCTCCGAGGCAAGCCTTGTGGACGCCAAGCAATGCGCCGAGCTGCTCGGCGTGCGCTATGACGTCGTCGCCATTGGCGGGCCTGTGGATCAGGCGCTCAAGGAACTCGAACCGATTTTTGCCGGCCGGCCCGCTGATCTTGCCGAAGAAAATATCCAGTCGCGCATGCGCGGCGTGATCCTGATGGCGGTGTCCAACAAGCTGGGCTCGATGCTCCTGAGCACGGGCAACAAGTCGGAAATGGCCGTGGGTTACGCCACCATCTATGGCGACATGAACGGGGGCTTCAACCCGCTCAAGGATATGCTCAAGATGCAGGTCTATAAGCTTGCGGATTGGCGCAACAGCCACCTGCCGGGCGACTGTCTTGGACCGGCCGGTCCGGTCATCCCGCAAAATATCATCGACAAGGCGCCGAGTGCCGAGTTGCGGCCCGACCAGACCGACCAGGATAGCCTGCCGCCCTATCCGGTGCTCGACGCCATCATCGAGGGGCTGGTGGAGGACGAGTTGTCGATCGCCGAGGTCGCAGCGAAGGGACATGACCTGGCGCTGGTGCAGCGCATCGACCGGCTCATCACCACCGCCGAATACAAGCGCCGGCAATCGCCGCCCGGACCCAAACTGACCTGGCGTGCCTTTGGCATGGGGCGCCGCTATCCCATCACCAATGGCTATCGCGATCGGACCGGCGCATGAGCGCACCTGTTGTACGCTGGGCCCCGTCACCCACGGGGCGCATTCACCTGGGCAATGCGCGGCCGGCGCTGTTGAACTGGTTCTTCGCCCGCCGGCACGGCGGCCGCTATGTGCTGCGCATGGACGACACCGATGCTGCGCGCTCCACCCGTGAGTTCGCGGACGGTATCGAGGTGGATTTGGCGTGGTTCGGCGTCAAACCCGATCTGCTGGTGCGTCAATCGGAGCGGACTGCGCTTTACGAGGCGGCGCGCGAGCAGTTGATCGCCGCGGGTAGGTTGTATCCCTGCTACGAAACCGAGGACGAGTTGGATCGGCGGCGCAAGCGGGCTCGGGCCATGGGCAAGCCTCCCATCTATGATCGGGCGGCGCTAAAACTCACGGCCGAAGATCGCGCGCGGCTCGAGGCCGAAGGACGGCGCCCGCATTGGCGCTTCAAGCTCGATGGCAAGCCGGTTCAGTTCGATGACCTGATCAAGGGGCCGCAGACCGTCAACACCGCCTCCATGTCCGATCCGGTGCTGGTGCGCGAAGATGGCTCCTACCTTTATACGCTGCCCTCAGTCGTCGATGACATCGACCTGGGCATCACCCATGTGATTCGGGGTGAGGACCATGTGTCCAATACGGGCACGCAGATCGAGATCTTCGAAGCCTTGAGCGGGGCCGTGCCGCAGTTCGGGCACCACAATCTGCTGACCGATGCCGAAGGGCAGGGCTTTTCCAAGCGGCTTGGCTCCCAGTCGATCGCGGACTTCCGGCAGGAAGGCTATGAGCCCCTGGCGGTGGCCATCATGGCGACGCTGACCGGCACGAGCATTCCCGTCGAGCCCTATGAGTCACTCGACGCCGTGGCGGAATTGCTCGACTTTGCGGCAATCTCGCATGGACCAGCCCGGTTCGATCCGGCCGAACTCGACACGCTCAATTCGCGTATCCTACACGCCATGCCTTATTCCGAAGCGCAGCCACGCCTCGAGCAGTTGGGTCTTGATGACGAGCCGCTCTGGCTGGTGCTGCGCGAGAACTTGGCCAAGTTCGGTGATGTGGTGGAATGGGCCAAGCTGATCCGCGGCCCGGTGCAGCCGGTGATCGCGCAGGAAGACCGCGACTTCCTCGTGGCCGCGCGCGAGTTGCTGCCAGCTGAGCCCTGGTCAATCGAGACCTGGGGCGAGTGGACGGGGGCCGTAAAGGCCCAGACCGGCCGCAAGGGCAAGGGCTTGTTCCTGCCCCTCCGCCTTGCACTGACCGGTCGCCACGATGGGCCCGAGCTTAAGAGCCTGCTGCCGCTGCTTGGGCGTAAGGCGTGTCTGGACCGACTACCCTGACCACCTTGTCGCCGAACTGAACCAGCCGCAGGCTTTTGTCTTCGGCGGTTTGCGGCGCAGGCCGGGTGACCGGGGTCTCGCCGGGGCCGGCAGGACGCGGCCGCGGCAGAGGAACATCGATCAGCGTGGCCGTTTGCAATGACGCCTCGACCGGCGCGACGGCTGCTGGCATCTGCCGGCGCGGATCGCGCGGGGGCAGGGGGAAGCTCACGCCTGATACTTCAGCGATGGTCCGGTTCTGGCCGTCAGCTGATACGGCGTTCCGGATCGTGCCCCCGCCAGCCGGGGTAGCACGGCAGCTGCTTTGCATATCCACCGCCTCGCGATATTTAAACGCGTTGGGCAAGGCGGAATAAGGCTGGCCACTGACGTTGCGCATCTGCTCAACTTCCTGACCCGGATTGTCGTAGAAATAGAGTTCCACCGGTGTGTTGGGACACATCGCCTGGCATTGCTGGGCGTCATTGCCGACGTAATCGGTCAAAGTGGCGTAGCTGATGGGCCAGAAGTAACCATCGCTCAACCGCACGCAGAGCGTTCGCACAGTGTTGGAGCCCTGGCTGCCCCAATAAGCGCCATCGTCGACCAGGTCGCCATCGGTGAAATCGCCCTGGGTGGTGGTGCCGAACACGCGATCAAAGATCGACTGCCGCTCGCGCGAGAAATCGGCGCTCGAGCCGCGCCCGGCGCCGCAACCAAAGCGGGCCAATTCCTGCAAAATGGCTTCGCGCTGCTGGGCGACCGCACCGGCGCTGTTCACCGATTGTGAGACCTGGGCATATTGTTCGCGTAAGTCCAGCACATCGCGTCCAATGCTCTGGCAGCGCGGTGACAGAGTGCGGCCGGCTCGTGCATCGTCATTGCAGCCTTCGCGGATGTAACGGCTTTCCGCGCTCTGCACCTGATCAGCGAGGCGACGGGCCGAGCGCGAATTGCCCTGCCGTTGCTGAAAGTCCGCGTTCCGATCGAATTGCCGCAGCGAATCTTCCAGCCGGGCGCAAGCGGCGGCCTGCGCATGCGCCGTGCCAACATCGAGCAGCAGGCAGACAGCTGCCACGAGCAAAAGGAGAAACGGGCGCAGGGTTGTTCTGCTCAAAGTCAATGCGTGGTCCTTGCTTGCGGCTGGAAGCGGCGGCGTTGCAAAAGCCGCATAGGCCAGCGCCGATCTGGTGGCAACACTATAGTCCCCGGCTGGATGGCGTGATAGCGCTGGCGCAACACTCGAGCGGGAGATTGCGCCACGATGAAGCTTGCTACCCTTAGAAATGGTCGCCCCGATGGCCAGCTGGTGGTGGTTTCCGCAGATGGGCAGCGCTGTGTTGCCGCAGGCCGCATTGCGCCCCATATGCAGGCGGCGCTCGATGACTGGGACAACGCGGCTCCTCAGCTGGCGGCACTCGCGTCCGAGTTGAACGCGGGTGCGATTGCCGGTCAGGTGTTCGAGGCCAGCCAAGCGCTCGCGCCGCTCCCACGCGCCTATCAGTGGATCGATGGCTCGGGCTATATGAGCCATCTCGAACGCGTCCGCACACTGCGAGGCAGCAAGGACGCCGAACTGCAATCCACCCGACCCCTGCTGTATCAGGGGGGTTCGGATACGCTGCTGGCGCCGACCGCGGCGATCGTCGTGCCGGAAAACGATCTGGCGCTCGACTTTGAGGCGGAGATCGCCGTGATCATCGGCCCCGTGCCGATGCAGCCATCCCGCGAGCAAGCGGCCGCTGCCATTCGGCTGGTCACTATCTGCAACGACGTATCCTTGCGCAGGCTGGTGGCCGAGGACCTGCAGGGCGGGTTCGGCTTTTTCCACGCGAAGCCCTCAACCAGCTTCGGCCCCGTCGCCTTGACACCCGACGCCCTGGGCGACGCCTGGCGGGACAACCGTCTGCACCTGCCGCTTCGGGTGGAGGTCAATGGCAATCTGATCGGACAGCCCAATGCCGGACGGGACGTGCAGTTCGATTTCGCCGACCTGATCATGGAGGCCGCTCGCACGCGCAGCCTTGCCGGCGGCACCATTGTCGGCTCGGGCACCGTGTCTAACCGGCATGACGAAACCCTGCCTACCAAGCGCGATGGCATCGGCTTTGCCTGTCTTGCCGAACTGCGCACCGTCGAAAAGACTAAGTTCGGGCGGGCGCGCACGCCGTTTCTGCAGCCGGGCGACAGCCTGCGGATCGCGGCAATCGATGGGGCGGGCAGGGCGCCATTTGGCGAAATCAACCAGCAGGTGGCCCTGCTCGATCGGCCGGCTTGAACGAATTTTCACGATGGGCTTGATTTGCCGGCGGCTTGGGCCGAAGGTGGCGCCATGAAGATCGACGTTAATCCGATTAACGGCTGCGTTATTACCTGCTAACCACGATTTGGCAGCGCGGTCTTCTTTATCCAAAAAACCCGATACTCGAAGCGCCCGCAGCCAGTGCCCATCCGCATGGCCAGGACGTCAACATGAACTCGGGACTGCCGCCGCTTTCGCTCTACAACACGCTGACGCGCCAAGAAGAGCTTTTCGAGCCTCTCGATAGCGGCAGTGTGCGGCTCTATGTCTGCGGACCCACCGTTTACGACTACGCCCATATCGGCAATGCGCGGCCAGTGATCGTCTTTGATTTGCTGTTCCGCCTGCTGCGCAACGTCTATGGCGCCGAGCAGGTCACCTATGTCCGCAACATCACGGATGTCGACGACAAGATCAATTCGAGGGCGGCACGCGATTATCCCGACCTGCCGCTCAACGAGGCCATTCGGCAGGTGACGGAAAAAACCGCGGCGCAGTTTGCGGCTGACGTTGAGGAGCTGGGCACGCTCGCCCCCACCTACCAGCCCCGCGCCACCGATTTTGTGCTGCCGCGCCCCGATGGCAAGCCGGATATGGTCAGCCTGATCGAAAAGCTCATTGCCAAGGGCCATGCCTATGAGGCCGCCGGCGAGGTGCTGTTCGATACTACCTCCATGCCCGATTATGGCCGTCTCTCCGGGCGCAATCTGGAAGACAATCTCGCGGGCGCGCGCGTCGCCGTCGACACCCACAAGAAGAACCCGGCCGATTTTGTGCTCTGGAAGCAATCGAGCGCCGATGAGCCGGGCTGGGAGAGCCCTTGGGGGCGAGGGCGCCCGGGCTGGCATATCGAATGCTCGGCAATGAGCGCCGCTTATCTCGGCGAAGTCTTCGATATTCATGGCGGCGGGTTGGACCTGATCTTTCCCCACCATGAAAACGAGATCGCTCAATCGCGCTGCGCGCACGGCACCCACGAAATGGCGCGGGTCTGGATGCATAACGGCTTTCTGCAGGTGGAAGGGCAGAAAATGTCCAAGAGCCTGGGCAATTTCGTCACCATCAACGAACTGCTCGCCACCGAGACATTCGGTGGCCGGCGCTGGCCCGGCGAGGTGCTGCGCCTCGCCATGCTGATGACCCATTATCGCGAGCCGATCGATTTCAGTGTTCGGCGCCTGGAAGAAGCAGAAACCAAGTTGCGCGACTGGCAACGCGCCACCGGGGGTGTCGCAGATGAGGATGGGGCGGCGCCCGACGCAAGTGTGGTTGGGGAGTTGGCCCAGGACCTCAATTTCCATCGCGCCTCGGTGGCGCTCGACTTCATCGCCAAGCGTGCGAACCGGGGAGAGGGCGACGCCCGGCATTGCCTGGCGGCAACGCTGCGCTTCCTCGGCTTCAGCCTCGACGGGCTGCTCGCCAACAGCAGCGATGAGGAGCCGGCCCATGTCGCGGCCGCCGTTGCTGCCCGCCTTGCCGCCCTCAACAGCAAGGACTTTGCCGAGGCTGACCGCATCCGCAGCGAACTGGCCGAGCAGGGCATTGCGCTGATGGACTACAAGGACCCACAAAGCGGCGAGCGTCGCACCAAATGGGAGCTCAAGCGATGATCAGCTCGGAAGGCAATATCGAGGCGCATGCCGGCGGCTGCCAGTGTGGCGCGGTGCGGTTCCGCGTCAAGCTGCTGGGGCGACCGTCCATTTGTCACTGCCGCATGTGCCAGAAGGCCTTTGGTGGTTTTTTCGGGCCCCTGGTCACCGCCCATGATGCGGTCTGGAGCCGCGGTGAGCCGAAATGGTACCAGAGCTCCAACGCGGCGCGGCGCGCCTTTTGCGGCGATTGCGGCACTCCGCTCGCTTATGAAACCCGGTTTGGCCTTGAACTGGCGATCGGTGCTTTCGATGACCCGACGGTTGCTACCCCGGCGTTGCAGGTTAACCTGCACGACAAGTTGCCCTTCTTTGATGATCTGACCAGCTTGCCGGTGCGGACGGAGGACAGCGACGAGTGGCGCGACTTCCTTGCCGGCATCCACTCCAACCAGCATCCGGACCACGACACTTCGGATTGGCCCCCACGGGAGAGTTCACATGAGTGAAAGCTGGAGCGGCGGCTGCCAATGTGGGGCAGTGCGCTATCGGTTCACCGAGCGTCCGAGCAACGCCCATATCTGCCATTGCCGCATGTGCCAGAAGGCCTTTGGCGCTTTTTATGCGCCACTCGTGGGCGGCCGCCGCTCGGCCTGGGAGCTGACGCGAGGAACGCTCGCCACCTTCATGTCGTCCGATCACGCCGAGCGTGGCTTTTGTGCCCGTTGCGGCACGCCGCTGACCTTCCGCTACACCGAGGGCGACCGGATCGCCGTGTCGATCGGCTCGCTGGACCATCCCGAAGCCTTCCCGCCCGTCGACCAGCACGGCACTGAAAGCCGCATCAGCTGGGTGCCTGCGCTGGGCGGCCTGCCTGATTGCCCGGCCAGCGAAGCGGAAGACGCTGAAGGCGCTGCAAGGATTGCCGCCAGCAATCACCAGCACCCCGATCACGACACCGCCACCTGGCCCGAACAGCACTAGAGTTCCATGTCCAAAGACCACCTCTTTCTCTACGACACCACCCTGCGGGATGGCGCCCAGACCGCGGGCATCGAGTTCTCGCTGGAGGACAAGATTTCCATTGCGGCCCTACTGGAGGAGCTTGGCGTCGATTACATCGAGGGCGGTTACCCCGGCGCGAACCCGGTGGACACAGAGTTCTTTGGCGAACAGCGCACCAACAAGGCCCGGTTCACCGCCTTTGGCATGACCAAGCGGGCCGGGCGCTCCGTTGCCAACGATCCAGGGGTACAGGGTTTGCTGCAGTCGCGCGCCGAAGCTGCGTGCTTTGTCGCCAAGGCCTGGGACCGGCAGGTGGAAACGGCGCTGGAAATCACGTTGGAGGAAAACCTCGCCAATCTCAGCGAAACCGTGGTGGCAACTGTTGCGGCCGGCAAGGAAGCTCTGGTTGACTGCGAGCACTTCTTTGATGGCTTTAAGTCCAACCCGGACTATGCGCTGTCTTGCGTGCGCACCGCGCTCGAGGCTGGCGCGCGGTGGGTGGTGCTGTGCGACACCAATGGCGGCACCATGCCCGCCGAAATCCGCGAGATCGTTACGGCGGTTCTTGGGGTGGCCCCAGGCGACAAGCTCGGCATCCACGCCCATGACGATACCGGCCAGGCCGTGGCGAACACACTGGCCGCCGTGGAAGCGGGCGTTCGCCAAATCCAGGGCACGCTCAACGGCATCGGGGAGCGCTGTGGCAACGCCAATCTCGTCACCATCATCCCTACGCTCTTACTGAAGTCCCATTACGCGGATCGGTTCGCAACGGGCATCGATGCGGGCCGCCTTGAGCGCCTGACTCAGCTTTCCCGAGCGTTCGATGATCGGCTCAACCGCGCACCGGCCCGGCAAGCGCCCTATGTCGGCGCCTCCGCCTTTGCAACCAAGGCGGGCATTCATGCCTCGGCCCTGGCAAAGGATTTTTCCAGCTACGAGCACATTCCGCCCGAAAGCGTGGGCAATGAGCGCTCGATCATGGTGAGCCAGCAGGCGGGCCGCTCCAATCTGCTGACGGCGCTTGCCCGTCACGGCATCGCCATCGCCAAGGACGACCCGCGCCTCGAGCGGCTATTGGCCACCGTCAAGGAACGCGAGGCGCGTGGTTATTCCTATGACGGCGCTGATGCATCCTTTGCCGTGCTGGCGCGAGAAGTATTGGGCACCTTGCCCAACTTCTTTGCTGTCGAAAACTATCGCGCCAGTGTCGAGCGGCGCCATAATGCTCAGGGCGAAGAGGTCACGGTCACCGAAGCGGTGGTCAAGATCCGGGTCGATGGCGAATTGTTGATGTCGGTCGCCGAGGGCAATGGGCCGGTCAATGCGCTCGACCTTGCCCTGCGAAAGGATCTTGGCAAATTCTCTAGCCGGATCGAGGACTTGGTGCTCGTTGATTTCAAGGTTCGTATTCTGGACGGGGGCACGGGCGCGGTCACCCGTGTGCTGGTGGAAAGCCGCGATGGCACGGGCGAACGGTGGCACACTATTGGCGTGTCGCCCAACATCATTGATGCTTCTTTTGAAGCGTTGTATGAATCTATTACCTATAAGCTCTTGAAAACTGAGGCCACAGCAGCCAAGGCCGTCAAGACTGCCTAACCGGGCTGCCCATAGAGCGGCGCAGCTCCAATCGTCCTGGAGGACAAACTGGCCGACCCCGTTCCGAACAAGCCACTCGCGCTCACCATTGGCGCCGCTGCGCTCACGCTCGTAGTTGTTGTCGGTGTCCTTTCGGGGCCCTCGCTGGTTGCTTGTTTCAACAGCAGCGATGGAATGGGCCATTGTCTTCGCGGCAAGATGAGCGATGCCGGCATTCTGCCTGCCCCAGCCGTGGCCGCCACCGATGTTTCCGCCCCCGCGTCTGCCACGGAGGCGGTCGCGCTCGCTCCGGCTCAGTCCACTCCAGCAACAGAGACGTTAGCAGAACCTAATGCGTCTCGCCAAACGCCCCCGGCCCCGGCCGACAGCGTGGTTGCCGCGAACTTTGGTTTGCTTCGCGCGGAGCCCGATGGTTCGGTGGTGATCGCTGGCAGCGGCAAGCCTGGCAGCGAAGTTGAAGTGTTTTCCGATGGCGCGTCGATTGGCCGGACCAACGTTGAGGCAAGCGGCGATTGGGTGCTGGTGCCTGAATCGCCGCTCCCTCCGGGCGGAACTGAGCTCACCCTCGCCGAAGTTGGCGAGAAGGGGCAGTCGGGCCAGTCCTTTGTGGTTGTCATTGACGAGGCCCGCACGGCTGAGCCCTTGGTCGTAGCCAGTACACCAGGTCAAGCTAGCGAAGTATTGCAGGGCCTTGAACGCCCCATTGCGGGCGCCGAGACTACAACCCAGTCCGTGACAGAGCCGACGGCCACCACTCCGGAAACGCCTGCCGCGGCGACATCACCCAGTCCATCTGCCGCCGTATCTCGGGCGGAAGCTCCAGCTGCGCCGGCCGATGCTCAGCCGGAAGCTCAAGCCGCGACGGCTGCCACGCCCGGCACCTTGCCCATTGGTGCGAGCACGACGGCACCGCCTGTCGAGATCGCTGCCGCTCCACAACAAGAACCCACCGCCCAGCTGCCGGCTCAGCCCAAGTCCGTGGTGGCTCCGGCGCAAAACTCAGGCCGACTTGCTGGAGCCCCGCCATTGCCGAGCGGGAGCACGGTTCCCGGTTCGCCGGGAGCAACGGTTCCGACGGCGGTACCCTTCGCTGGGCAGGCGCCAGCTAACCCACAAGTCGCCGCCGTCCCCGAGTCGGCGGCACCATCTGGGGCCGCTGCACCAGAGACACTTGTGGCGGCAACGCCCTCCGTTCCATCTGTCCAGCCGGGTGAGGAACCGTCATCCCTTTCTGCACCAACGCAGCCAACCATTGATGCCATCGAAGTCGAAGGGGAGCGGGCATTTTTCGCCGGTGCTGGCCCGGAGGGTGGCACGGTGCGGCTTTATGTTGATGACGTCTTCATTGCCGACGCCATAGTTTCGGACGGCCGCTGGCTGGTGGAGGGCGGTAATGTTCTGACCAATCCCAATCAGCGCATTCGCGTTGATCTCATCGACCCCGCCGATGCGAGTGTTTCGGCCCGAGCAGAAGTGAATTTCGTTCTCGAGGTCCCCACCGCCGACGCGCCGACGGCAGTAGCCCAGGCGCCTCGTCCAACGTCAGCACGCCCGGCCGCAGCGCCAACACCTTCAGCGGGCGCAACAGAACAACAGGCACCGGTCAATACTCAGCAGCCTGGGCCGGTAGCAGAAGCAGGCTCCTCGGCCCCGCAGGCCACCAGCCCTCCTGCCAGTGAGCGGTCCCCCACAACCGCTTCATCAAGTGCTGTCGCTGTAAACCCTCAACCGAAGGCGGCTGAGGCTCCGGCCGCCGCTGGCTCCGTTGCCTCAGCAAGAAGCGCGGCCGAATCAGGTCCCGCCGATGCGGCGGTACGCCCCGATACCACTCTGGCGACAAAGCCAACGGCTGACCAGGTGTCGCCGCCTGACCTTGCGGAGCCTTCTGCTGCGTACCCAGCGGTGGAGACGCCCGCATCCGCTCCGGCCGTCGCTGCCTCTCCCCGGCCTTCGACGGTGGCGCCGGGCCCGGCCGCACCAGACGAGGTGCCAACTATGGTTGGGGTCCAGGTGGGCAATGCCGAAGAGCAGCGTTTTGCCTCTGGCAAGGCCATCATCCGGCGCGGTGATAACCTTTGGACCATTGCGCGCCGCGTCTACGGTGCCGGCATCAAGTACACGACGATCTACCAGGCCAATAATGGTCAGATTCGCGATCCCAACCGAATCTATCCAGGCCAGGTGTTTGATCTGCCCGCCAGGGAGCAGTAGCGGTCAGGGCCGCTTCTGCTCGGTAAGCCGCAGGCAATTGCCCTTGCGCCGTAGCACACCATCTTCTATCGCTTGTTGACGATCAAAGAAGTGGCCTTCATGCAAGACGACGATTTCGCGACCATCATGCGGGCGCTCGGCCATCCGGTCCGCCTCAGCATATTGCGTATCCTGGCACGGGAGCAGCAGCGGGAATGCTGCTGCGCCGATGTCACAGAATCCTTGCCGCTGGCACAGTCCACCGTCTCCCAGCACATCAAGGTGTTGCTTGATGCCGGGCTGATCGAACGCAAGCCACGTGGCACCCGGAACTGCTATGTGGTGCAGCATGATCGCCTGCAGGCGCTTGGAAGTGCTTATGCAAGCATGCTGGAGGGTCTTGCGCCCGTGGTCCCAGCTATCCGGGAAACGGAACCAGTCTGATGTCAGTTGATCAAAGCCGGAAGGCAAAATCGTCCGTAAACGCGGACGAGGGTTCTGTGTTCGCCACAGTGCGCAATCTGTGGACCTATATGTGGCCAGCGGATCGGCCTGATTTGCGGCTGCGGGTGGTGCTGGCGATTGCAGCTTTGCTGCTGTCCAAGGTCGCAACCACTCTTATTCCCTTCGCCTATAAAGGTATCGTCGACAGCCTCGACGGCTCCCAGCCGAACAACACCTTGGTCATGGGCCTAGCTGTCCCAATTGTGCTGGTGATCGCCTATGGTCTCGGCAACATCATCGATGCTGGCTTCCAGCAATTGCGCGACGTGCTGTTCGCCAGCGTTGGCCAGAATGCCGTGCGTAAACTGGCCTACCGCACCTTCAATCACGTGCATCAACTCTCGCTCCGTTTCCACCTGGCGCGCCGCACGGGCGGCCTGAGCCGAGTCATCGAGCGCGGCACCAAGGGCATCGAAGCCATCGTGCGCTTCACCATGCTCAATATCGTGCCGACTCTGGTGGAGTTCGTGATCACCGCGGTGATCTTTGTCTACATGTTCGGCGTCAGCTATCTCGGCATCCTCGTGGTGACCATCTGGGGCTATCTCTACTTCACCATCAAGGCGTCCAACTGGCGTATCGCTATTCGCCGGGACATGAACAACAGCGACACCGATGCCAATTCCAAGGCCATCGACAGCATGCTGAACTTCGAAACAGTGAAGTATTTCGGCAATGAGAAGATGGAGGCCGAACGCTACGACCGCGCCATGGCCGGGTACGAGCGCTCAGCGATCCGGATTTGGACCTCGCTTGGCGTGCTCAACTTCGGCCAGGCGGTGATCTTTTATGCCGGCTTCATCATCATCAGCGTCATGGCCGTGAACGGGGTGATGAACGGCACCCTGACTTTGGGTGACTTTGTCCTGCTCAACACTTTCCTGATGCAGATCTATCGGCCGCTCAATTTCATCGGCTTTGTGTATCGAGAGTTGCGGCAGGGCCTGACCGATATCGAGGAGATGTTCAAACTTCTCGAGCAGCCCGCCGAAATCGTCGACAAGCCCAATGCCAAGCCGCTGGTGGTGACGGGCCCGGTCATTCGCTTCGATCACGTCAGCTTTCATTATGATCCCGACCGGCCGATCCTCAAGGATGTGAGCTTTGAGGTTCCGGCCGGCAAGACCGTCGCCATCGTTGGGCCGACCGGCGCCGGCAAGTCGACCATTTCACGGCTGCTGTATCGCTTCTATGACGTGACGGGCGGCGCCATTACCATCGATGGGCAGGACCTACGCGACATCACGCAGGATAGTCTCCGAGCGGCCATTGGCATGGTGCCGCAGGATACGGTGCTGTTCAACGACACCATTGGCTACAACATCGAATATGGCCGCCCCGGCGCCAGCCATGAAGAGGTCCGCAAGGCCGCCGCAATGGCCCAGGTCGGGCCATTCATCGAAACGCTGCCCAAGGGCTATGACACGCCCGTTGGCGAGCGTGGCCTCAAGCTGTCGGGCGGCGAGAAGCAGCGCGTGGCGATCGCCCGCACCATCCTGAAGGCGCCACCGATCCTGATCCTCGATGAAGCGACCTCGGCCCTCGACACCAAGACCGAGCGCGACATCCAGTCGGCACTGGACATTGTTTCGGCCAATCGCACCACGGTCGTGATCGCCCACCGGCTTTCCACCGTTATCAATGCGGACGAAATCCTCGTGCTGCGCAGTGGCACCGTCGCCGAGCGCGGCAATCATCGCGATCTGCTGGCGCAAGGTGGCCTTTACGCGCAGATGTGGAACCGCCAGCGCGAAGCCACCGAGGCCGAAGAAAAGCTGCGGCAGACCGCCAACGACCCCGATGGTTTTGTGAAGACTGTGGCGCCGGCGGCGGAATAGGGCAGGGGTCGTCCCAGCTTCGGCACCAAGCTTTTCGTCCTAACAAAGAAAAGGCCCGCATCGCTGCGGGCCTTTTGTGTTTCTCAGAGCCGAGGCTATTCGGCTGCGTCCCGTCGGTCGACGCGCGGGCCGTTGGCGCCATCTTCCTTGAGGCCAGCGTCCTTGGAGACGATGTAGCGGCGGGCGCCATCGGCTTCCTCTGGGACTTCCACGGCCATGCCGTCGAACCCTGCTGGCACCGCCACGGCGGTCTTGCGGCGGCCGAACCGGGAGAAGATAGAGCCCATCTGCTGCTTGATCACGCTGGGGGCGGTGATCATCACCGGCACCATGATCAGGGTCAGCAGGGTCGAGAAGAACAGGCCCGACACCAGTGCCGCCGAAAGGTGGATGAACCACGAGCCGGCTAGGCCCCCGATCACGATCTCACGGCGGATGAAGTCGAACTCCACATTCGCCCACATCGGGATCACGCCCAAGGCTGTGAGGAACGCGGTGAGAAGCACCGGGCGAACGCGCTGGCCCACAGTCAGCAACATAGCCCTGACCGCCTCGACACCTTGATGCCGGTGGTAGTCATTATAGGTGTCGATCAACACGATGCCGTTCTTCACCACAATGCCTGCCAGGGCCACAATCCCCAGGCCGGTCATGATTGCAGAGAAGGTCATCCCCGTCGCCAGCATGCCCAAAAGCACACCCGCGACCGACATGGCGACTGTCGAGAGGGTCACCAACACCTGGTAGAAGCTGTTATACTCGAGCAGCAGCACGAAGAAGATGATGGCCATGGCCATGCCCATCGCCTGCACGATGAAGGCGTTTGCGTCGCCCATCTGCTCTTCAGCCCCGCCAAATGCGACATTGACGGTTTCGGGGAAGTTCTGCTCGCCGATCCAGGCTTGCAGCTCAGCCACCTTGTCAGCCGGAAAAACGCCTTCGGGAAGGTTGTTAAGACCTGCGGCCACGTTCATCACGTAGACCTGGTTGCGCCGCTCGATGTTGGCGACCTTAGGCACCGGCTGACGGTCGATGAAGTTCGACACCGGGATCAGGCCTTGGGCTGTAGCAATACGCATGCTTTCCAAGGCATCGAAGGTGCGCTCGTCCTCGGGCAGGCGAACGCGGATGTCGAGCTCGTCGCCGGTTTCCGCGTCACGATAGGTGCCGAGCTTTACGCCGGAGGTGATCAGCTGAACATAGGGCGACAGCTCGCGCACGCCGATCCCGTAACGACCCGCTTCCACGCGGTCGATGGTGATCTGCCAGTCGATACCGCGCGAGGGCCGACCGTCCTCCAGGTCAACGGTTTCGGGCCAGCTGGCCAGCTCGTTGCTGATGGCAGTGACCACGGGTAGCAGGTCATCATAGTTGGTGCTTTCCACCCGCATATTGATGTCCTTGCCCGCCGGCGGGCCGTTCTCGAGCGGCAGCACCTGCACGTCGAGCCCGGCTATGGAGCTCACGCGCTGGCGAATATCGCCGAAGATCTGCTCGGCAGGGACCCGCTCGCTCCAATCGGTCAGCTGCAGCTGGAAGTTGCCCAGGGTATTGGGCGGCATCGTGCCTGCGGCGCCGGTATCGCCGAACTGCATGATGACGTCCTGAATGCCTTGAACATGCAGGATTTCGTCCTGCACCTCGACCAGCATGTCTCGTACTTCTTCAGGGCTGTAGTTGCCCTGGCCGACCACCGCCACAGTGGCATACTCAGGCTCGGAGGCAGGGAAAGCCTCAGTTCCCGTGGGGTTGTTGCTGTACAGGATAAAGATGCCGACGATGATGCCGAACCCGACAGCCAAGGTCGGGATCGGCCAGTGCATCAGCTTTTCCATCAGACGCACATAAACGCCCGTAACGCCGCTTACCTTTTTAGCGTCGAACTTCTCGGGATACATCACCAGGTCGGCCTTGGCCTTTTCCTTCTCGTCCACATGGGTCGAGGCGATCACCGAGCCAATCACCGGCATGAAGATCAGCGCCGAGATGAAGGACGCGACCATCACGATGATCACGATCGTGGGCAGGTAGCTCATGAACTTGCCGATGATGCCCGGCCAGAACAGGAGCGGGATAAAGGCGCCCAGGGTCGTGGCGGTAGCGCCCACCACCGGCACGAACATCTTGCGCATCGCCATGATGAAGGCTTCCTTCTTCGGAACGCCCTCCATCAGTTTTCGCTCGGCATATTCAACGACCACCACCGGGTCGTCCACCAGCACGCCCACCGCGATCACGAGACCGAACATCACCATCATGTTGATGGTCATGCCCAGCATTTCGGCCACGAGGAACGCCATCATGAACGAGAGCGGTATCGACAACCCGATCATGAGGGCAGGGCGCAGGCCCAGCGTCGCGATACAGGTGATCAGCACCAGCGCCACGGCCGTGAGCACGGCCGCTTCCAGGGAGCGGAATAGGTTGGTGGTGGTTTCCGCCTGATCGAGGAAGAAGCTATAGCCAACACCGCCCGACCAGTTGGCCGCAACATTCTTGGTTGTTTCGCGCACCTGATTGGATACGTCGATGATGTTAGTGCCGGTCTTTTTGGCGACACTCAGGATCAGGGCTGGAGAGCCGTTCACCTGGGTATATTCGGTGGCGTCAGCCAGCGACCGGGTGATGGTCGCCACATCGCCGAAGGTGACCACGGTATTGCCGTCGGTCTTGAGCGGCAGGTCATAAACGTCCTGTGCCGTGGTGATCAGCCCAGGCACTTCGATGTTGAAGGCGCCTTGGCCGGAATTATAGGTACCGCCAGGCACCACCATGTTGTTGCGCGCCAGCGAATCCAGCAATTGGCCAGCGGTGAGGCCATAGGCTTCAAGCCGGGTCTGGTCGATGCGGATTTCGAGCTGCTCGTCGCGAGCGCCTGACAGGGTCACTTCGCGCACGTCGCCAAGGGCCTCGAGCGCGTCTTGCAGTTCCTCGGCGCGGCGGATCATCTCCTTGTCGGGGGCGCTGCCATATATAGCCACCGACATGATGGGGCCGATGAAATCGATCTCGGTGACGGTCGGATCGTCGGCTTCGCTTGGCAGCTTGGCCCGCACGGCATCCATCCGGGCGCGCGTATCGGCAAGGGCCTGGTCCTTGTCCGTGTTGATGTCGAACTCGAGCAGCACTGAGGAGTGCCCGGTTGTCGAGGTTGTGGTGATGTTCTCCAGTCCCGTTAGGGTCGCCAGTTCTTCTTCGGCCGGCTTGGCCAGAAGATTTTCGGCGTCAGCCGGCGACACACCAGTCTGCGTGATCGACACATACAGATAGGGAATCTCGATAGCCGGGAAGCTTTCCTTGGGCATGGAGACATAGGCCACCGAACCCGCGCCGAGCACGAGCACCATGATCGTAAGGACGACGCGGGGCATCCGCAGAATGCGTTCGATGAAGTCGAGCATGGATGCGCTCCTTAACTGGCGGTCGCTTCAGCGCTTGCAGTGTCGGCGGGAGTCGCCTGCACCTGGTCGCCGGTGGTTACGCTTTCCTGGCCTACAGTGATCACCTCTGCCGTTTCCGGCAGGCCGCTCACCCAGGCACCGTCGCGGGTGTCGCTGACCACAGTGACGGGATAAAAGGCCACCTTGCCGTCCTCCACTGTGCGCACGCCCAATACTCCATCATCATCCAGCGTCAGGACAGATTGTGGCAGCAGGTGCCCCGGAACCGTTCCGACGTTGACGATTGCGCGTGCGGTGATGCCGTCGCGAATGGCGAAGTCTTCGTTGGGGATCTCGATCTCGGCTTGGAACGAGCGGGTGGCGTCGTCAGCCACCGAAGAAATATAACTGACCTTGCCTTCCACCGTGTCACCGGTGACGGTCGTCACCGTTGCATCGAGACCGGTCTTGGCCCTGGCAATGTCGCCTTCTGCCACCGAGCCGCTGAACACGATAGGGTTGAGCTGCACGATGGTTGCGCAAGGCGTGCCGGCACTCAGCATGGAACCGGCAACAGCGACGGGGTCCTGGACCAAGCCGGCAACCTTGGCCTTGATCTCGGTCCGGGCCAGTTCTTCGCGGGCATTGTCAATGCCCGCCTGAGCCTGGGACACTCCCGCACGAGCCTGGGCCAAGGCCACTTCGGCTTCATTGGCCGTGTTTGTGGCGGCAAGGCCGCGCTTACGCAGGTCGGCATTGGTCGCATAATTGAGTTCGGCTTGCGCCAGTGCTGCCTCGGCTTGCGCCAAGCTGGCTTCGGCCTGAGCGACGGCCGCGGCGCGCGTGCCCTGATCGAGCGTGCACAGCAGCTCGCCAGCTTCGACGCGCTCGCCCTTGGTTACATGCACCACATCCACTGTGCCGGTTGTTTCCGCGACGGCAGCAACCGTGGACTTGGCCTGCGTGCGCCCGCGCACCGGCACTTGGATGGTCATCGGTTGTGCCGTGAAGGTCTGCGTACGTACGGATTGAACCGGCGCGTTGGCGCCAGTTACCGCCTCGGTACGTTGTGCAATGGTGAGTTTGGGATCGACCTCGGCCTCGTGATGCTCGGCCAAGACGCCAGCCTCGGCCAAGGCAGTGTGGATCGGACCGTGGTCTTCGCCCTCGATGACGGCAACGATTGGCTGCACGCCATTGCCCGGGCCTTGCCCGCCCTGCACCAGAGTACCGGTCGCCAGCCAGCCACCGGCCAGCAGCAGAATGGCGAAGGCCAACCCAAAGGAAAAGAATGCACGCATCGTACTTAGCCCCTTACTCAGCCGCGTCTTTGTTTCGCTCGGTCTTCGCCAAGCCGATCAACTCGTGCATATGCGCACGCAAATACTTTTCCGAAGCTTCCATGATGGCCCGGCCAAAGCCGACCACCCAGCAATCGGCTGCGCTCATCTCGCGCTCGGTAGCAGCAGTTTCCATGCCGCTTCGGCAGTCCAGGGTGCGCTGCAGATACTCAGAGCCGCGCTGCTCCACAAGGTCTGCCGGCATCAGATGGGCGTAGCGGGCAAACAGCAGAAAAGGGCTGCGCAGCACATCTTCGCCGAGAGGTTCTGCCAACTCCTTGGCAAATGCATGGCGGCCTTCGATTGTGATGGCATAGACCTTCTTGGCCGGCTTGCCTTCTTGCTGCTCGGTGCGGCTGGTGACGAGCCCTTCTTCTTCAAGCTTGGCCAGCGCGGGATAGATCGAGCCGAAGCTGGCCTCGATAAAATAGGAACATTCACCCTCCACACATCGGCGGCGGATCTCGTATCCGGTCGCTTCGCCCTCATAGAGGATCGAAAGGCACAAGGTTCTGACGTTCATGGAAGGCTCCAGCAGACCTATTCAGGTCCGATATATGCTGGAGCTATATAGGGGGGAGGAGCAGCAAAGCAAGTGTGATTGCGACAGAAGGACGCAAACCAGTTAAGAAGGCCTCGCATGGCTGTTAGCCGTCCGGCTAAGCAGCACCTTTATAGTGCGCAAGGGCGTTATGGCGCCAGTGGCAATGTAATAGGGGCAAGATCAAAGATCACGCCCCTTTAATTACTATGATTTAGCTCGAATTATCGGATCAGACTTTGCGCCCCGTCAATCCAGAGCGGCGTGCCGGTGATATGGCGCGACTGCTCGGATGCAAAGAACAGAATGGCGTTAGCCACGTCCTCTGCTTCGCCGGGTTCACCGCCGGTCAGGGGGATGTCGCCCTCAGGAAACTCAGCCGGTACTTCGGCCGCTTCGCTGTTGCGTTTTTCGGTGTTGTCCGAAATTTCGGATTCTATGGCACCCGGGCAGATCGCGTTGATGCGGATGCGATGCTGCCCGAGTTCTACAGCCAGTTGCTGCACCATGGCGACTTGCCCTGCCTTAGTCACGGAATAAGCGGTGGCGCCAGGATTGGTGAAGGTGCGCGTGCCATTGATCGAGGAGATCACGACGATCGATCCGCCGCCCGCCTTGATCAGGTGCGGCACCGCATAATGGATGGTCAGGTAAGTGCCGCGCAGATTGATGGCGATGGTCTTGTCCCATTCCTCGGGCTTCAGCTCGGCAATGGGGGCCCAAACCCCGTTCACGCCTGCATTGGCTACGACGATGTCAAGGCGCCCATGTTCCTGCACCAACTGGCTGAACAGCTCTGCCATCGCCACATCGTCAGAGGTGTCGGCGGTCATCGCAGTGGCTGTGCCGCCGGCCTGCTTGATCTCCTCGGCGGTTTTTTCAACCTCCTTGGCCGTGCGGCTCATCACCACCACGCTGGCGCCCGCTTGGGCGAGCGTCAGCGCTGCGGCCTTGCCAATACCTGAACCGGCACCAGTCACCAGCGCCACCTTGCCCGAAAGATCCTGCGTCATGTGCTTTCTCCGTTTTGCCCTTAACGCTTGAAGCGGTCAAAACGTGGCAGGGCAGGTCCCGATTACCTAGGTCAAGGCGGCGGTATCGTCGGTCTGGATGATCGCATGCGAGAGCGAACCGATCGCTGGATAAAGCGGAATAAGGCAGGCTTGCAGGGCATGGTAGATATCAGGCTTACCCACGAACAGGCGCGATGTGGGCTGCAAGTCCTCCGTCAGTTCCGAATGCCAGCCGCCACGCTCATGGTCGATCATGTGATTGGCCGCAAAGTCCCAGAACCGGCGATACCAGTGCTGGAAATAGAGGTCCCGATCGTAATGAGAGAGGAACGCCGCCGCACCGATTGCCTCGCTGACCGGCCACCAGAGCTTCTCGCGCATCGCTGGCTGGTTGTTCCAGTCCAGCGTGTAATAGAAACCGCCATGCTGCTTGTCCCAGCCCAGCTCGATGGCTTGGCGGAAGAGACTGCGCGCCGCTTCGGTCATCCAGGAGTTGCGCTTGTCGCTTAGCACCCAAAGCTGGAGCAGCAGCCGCGACCACTCCATCCAATGTCCGGGCGTGGTGCCGGAGGGCCGGAACATCTCCGAGCCGAGGTAATCCCTGTCTAACACCCAGTCCTGCGTGAAGTGCTCTGCCACCCGGTAATCGAGTGCGCTGGCATGCTTGCCGATGATGAGTTCGGCAATCCGTTCGGCTTTGTTCAGGTAAGCGCGGTCGCCAGTGGCCTCAAAGGCGGCCATCAGCGCTTCGGTCATGTGCATGTTGGAGTTCTGGCCGCGATAGGTGCTGATCGCGGACCAGTCGGCGCCGAACTCATCTCGCACCGCCCCGACCTCAGCGTCCCAGAATTGGCGGTTGATGATTTCGGTGACGTCAGCCAGCATGAGGTCGGCAAGGGGGTGGCCGGCGAGCTTGGCGCTCGATGCGGCCAGCAGCACAAAGGCGTGGCCATAGGCCTGCTTGCTGCTGTCCTTGAGCCCGTCATTGTCGAGCGACCAGCTATAGCCGCCATGCGTGCTGTCGCGGTGCCGCTCCCAAAGATAGCGCATTCCGTGGTCAACGATCTCGTCCGACCCCGGCCGGCCCAGCAAGCTCCCAAGCGCAAAGCAGTGCACCATGCGGGCGGTGGTGTGGATTGCCCGCACCGGGTTGTCGGCATTGAGCGGGTGACCATTGTCATCCAGTTCAAAGAACCCGCCCGCGGCGTTGATCGAGGCACCTTCAAAGAAGTCGAAAAGGTCATTGGCCTGCCGCATCAACCACTGCCGATGGAATGGGCGGTTGCTCCAAAGGCTTCTGTTGCTCGGTGGCAAAATCGGATGCGTCTGGCTCATTTGGCTCCCCCAGCCGACGCACAGAGGCCGGCTCCTCTGGGGGATGTATAAGGAGCCGCACCCGCGCTCGTAAACCCAGTTCTATAGCCTTTGGTAATGCGCCTCGACGCGCGCCACTTCCTCGGCCGATCCCAGGATCACTGGTACGCGCTGATGGATGGAGGTGGGCTGGACCTCAAGGATCCGCTGGGGCCCCGTGGTGGCGCGTCCCCCCGCAGCCTCGATAAGAAACGCCATGGGGTTGGCCTCATAGAGCAGGCGCAGGCGACCGCCCTTGCTCGCGGTTTCACTATCGAGCGGGTAGAGGAAAATGCCGCCGCGCATCAGGATGCGGTGGATGTCGGCGACCATGGAGCCGATCCAGCGCATGTTGTAGCGCTTGCCCGCGACGCCCGTTTCGCCCGCGACGTTCTCGGCAACATAAGCGCTGGTGGCCTGGTCCCAGAAGCGGGCACGGGCCGTATTGATGGCGTATTCTGCTGACGCTGAGGGTACGGACACCCCGTCCTCAACCAGGGCAAACTGCCCGCTGGCGTCAATGGCGAAGGTCGCCACCTTATCTCCAAAGCTCAAGACGAGGCTCGTCGCCGGACCATAAGCGGCATAGCCCGCTGCAAGCTGACGCGTTCCGGGTTGCAGCAGGTCAGGAGCCTTGGGGTCAACGGCCAGGATGGAGAAAATGGTGCCCACGGTGACGTTCACATCCAGATTGGACGAGCCATCCAGTGGATCGCAGGCGACCATAAACCCGCCCTCATCGTTCAGGTGAAGCGCTTCATCCAACTCTTCGGACACCAGAATCGAAACAGCCGCATTTGCCCGCAAGTGCCTGACAAATATGTCGTTGGAGATTACGTCCAACTGCTTTTGCGCCTCGCCCTGGACATTGGTGGCCCCCGCAAGGCCCGTTTGTCCCGCGAGCGGCGCCAGGCGCAGCACTGCGGCGATCTCGGCACAAGCTCCAGCCACGGTATCGACAACCCATGCGAGTTCCGGGCTGGAGGTGGCAGTGGCAAGCCACTGCTTAAGCGTCTGGGTCATTGGCGCACTCGCGGTTGGTAGGGCTTGCAGCAAGTGTCGCAACCTCCGTGAGGCTGGCAAGGCAGACTTTCGCCTAAGGCGGAGATGTTAATGCAGTGTGGTGGGATAGAACGGCGTGCCGCCGGGGGCAAGGGGCGGTCCCGCCCAGAACACGACATAAAGCAACTCCGCGCCGGCGGCATCGGTGATCTCGATCGAGCCGCGCAACTCGGCGTCTTCATCCTCGGCGGCCAGCCGCTCGACAATGGCGCGGCCGATTTCGCCGGCCCGCAATTCGGCAGCATCAAGATCGGGGTGTTCGCTGCCATCAAGGTCACGGATCAACCGGTCATCGGTGCGGTAGTGAAAAAAGAAGCGGGGCAAGGGGGACCTCCCTGGGTGAAAGGGAAATGCAGGCGGCGCCTGGCAGTTGCCGAGCCATACCCTGCATGCAACGCTTATTGGTGTCTTGTTAACGAATGGTAGTGATGCCGCTGCCAAAGCAAAGGCGAGCGCGTGGTGGTCGTTTCCGCCTCAATGATCGCACCCGCAAACAGTACATGGGTACCCGTCTCAATGGCGCCGATCACTTCGCAGTCGATGGCAGTGACGGCGCCCAGCAGCATAGGGTTGCCAGAAGGCCAGCTTCCCCATTGTCCAGAGGCGAAGCGATCCAGCGGGTCCATCCGGCCCGCAAAAGCATTGCCGATCTCGCTTTGATCATCGGCCAGCATGGCAAGGGAGAACCCACCGGTCTTGGCGATCACATCGGCCAGCCGGCTCACCATGTCGATGGACACCAGGATCGAAGGCGGCGCCGCCGACAGTGACAGCATGGAGGTTGCTGTGCGTCCGACGCGTTCCTCGCCGCGCCGTGCTGTCACCACATGGACCGTGGATGCCATCGCGGCCATGGCGGCGCGGAACTCGGCATCGCCGACTGTGGGGCGACGGGGGGCGCGGAGACGCAAGGCGTCGGGATAGTCAAAGTCAGCCATCCAGCCGTCCACCATTTGCCGTCGTCCGTCCTACTGCAATCCTCGCGCACACGCGCCGGTTCCATCTGTTGGATCGGCGTGAGCCGCTTTGGCGGGCTGCCGATTCCGGAGCGAGCTTGATCTAAGCGCTGGTTCCGGGTATTTTCCAAGTAGTTCCTTTGAAAACCCGCTCGCCCTCGATGTCAAGCCACGACATGCAAGACCACCAGTGGTCCCCTCGCAGCCCAGGGGAGCGGCTGCTCATGGCTATAAAGATGCATGGCTCGCTGAGCACCGCAGCTTTGGGTGCCCTGCTTGGCACCAGTGCAGAAGCGGCTCGCCAACAATTGCTCAAGCTGGCAAACCAGGGTCTGGTCAGCGCCACCAGCGAGCCCAAGGGTGTGGGTCGGCCTGGCCAAAACTGGAGCCTCACTTCCCAAGCCATGGCACGGTTTCCCGACACGCATGCGGCGCTGACGGTGCAATTGCTTGAATTGATCCGCAGCCAGTTGGGTGAGGCGGCACTCGACACCGTGATCTCGGGCCGGGAGATGGCGACAACCGCAGCCTACCACGAGGCTATGCTTGACAAGGCAAACCTCAGCGAGAAAGTTGCCACCTTGGCCCGGCTCCGTTCGGATGAAGGTTACATGGCGGAGTGGCGCCAGGAGGAGGACGGCGGTCTGTTGCTGATGGAAAACCATTGCCCGATTTGCGCCGCCGCCACGGCCTGCCAGGGTTTTTGCCGGGCCGAGCTCGATGTGTTCCGCCATGTGCTAGGGGAGGGTGCTCAAGTGGAGCGAACCGAGCACATCGTCTCGGGCGGCCGGCGCTGCTCCTATTCCATTCGCCCGGCGTTACGCGATGTCTGATACAGGGTTTCCCGCAAGCGCCAGGCTGTCCCGCATCGGCTGGGACATGCCGGTGGGACTGGACGAGGCACTGATCCGACGCGTGGTGAACGCATTTTATGCCGATGCCCGATCCGACCCGTTGATCGGGCCGGTCTTCAACCGCCTCATCCCCGAGGACCACTGGCCGCGGCACCTCGAACTCATCGCGGATTTCTGGTCGTCCATGCTGTTGGGCACGGGGCGCTATGGCGGACGGCCGCTGCCCAAGCACATCGCCATTCCCGAGCTTTCCGACGTGCACTTCCAGCGCTGGCTGCGGTTGTTTCGGCAAACGGTTGTGCGGATCTGCCCCGCTGAGATCGCTGCAGTCTTCATCGAACGCTCCGAGCGGGTCGGGAACAGCTTCCGCATGAACATCGCCATGCGGCGGGGTGAGGACATCACCACTATGGGTCCGCTGCAGCGCGAAGAAATTTAATGCGGCCGTGCTGCCCGAGGAGGTCAAGGTCGCCGCGTGCTGCCGGGGCGGCCCCCGCGAGTATTATTTTTCCAGACGCTCCTGCAATGCGGCAGGTAAAGGCTTGTTAATCCCGACCGACCCGCTAGGTTTTCCGCGCAACGGCACGGGGGCGCGAGATGAGTATCGATTTTCCGATAAACGCCAGCGGCGTTAGCCAGCGTGATCCCGCTACCAGTGGCGGGGCTCCTTGTTGAGTACGCTGACGGCAACGACACCGGTGCGCGCCCGCTGGCGCTTCCGTCAGTCCAGCGTAATCCCCGGGTTTGGCCTGACCCTCGGTTTCACGCTGACCTATTTCTCCTTGATAATCCTCGTGCCGCTGGTCTTTCTCGTTTTGCGCTCCACCGGGCAGGGGCTCGGCGTGTTCTGGGCCGCAGCGGTTGATCCGCGGGTGGTGGGAGCACTGCGGGTCAGCTTTTTGACCGCGCTGTTTGCCGCGGTAGTGAATGTGATCTTCGGCACGCTGATTGCCTGGGTCCTGGTACGCTATCGCTTCCCGGGTCGGCGGCTCCTCGACGCAATGGTTGACCTGCCCTTTGCCCTCCCAACGGCGGTGGCTGGGGTGGCCCTGACGGCGATCTACGCGCCGAACGGCTTTGTTGGCGCCTTGCTCACGCCGCTGGGCATTCGGGTCGCCTATACGCCGACGGGCATCATCATTGCGATGATCTTCATCGGCTTGCCTTTCGTGGTGCGCACCATCCAGCCCATCCTTGAGGAGGTCAGCCGCGAAGTAGAAGAGGTGAGTGCCACCCTGGGGGCTAATCGCTTTCAGACCATCACGCGCGTCGTGCTGCCGAGCTTGACGCCAGCCATCCTCACCGGATTTGCGTTGGCATTCGCCCGGGCGGTAGGGGAATATGGCTCCGTGATCTTCATTGCCGGCAACATTCCCTTTGTTTCGGAAATTGCGCCGCTGCTGATCGTCATTCGGCTGGAAGAGTTCAACTATACCGGCGCCGCCGTGATCGCGACCGTGATGCTGCTGATCTCCTTTGCCCTCCTCTTTGCCATCAACCTGATCCAAGCCTGGAGCCGAGCGAGGTATGGCTATGGCAATTAGCCGACACTCCCCCATTTCAGAAAGCATCGGGGTCCGGCTCGCGCTGATCGTCATCAGCGTCCTGTTCATGGCGCTGTTTTTGCTGTTGCCGCTGGTGGCAGTCTTTTCGGAAGCGTTCCGGGCCGGGTTTGGCCCCTACCTCGCGGGGCTAAGCAGCCCGGACGCGCAGGCTGCGATCCGCTTGACCCTGCTGGTTGCGGCGATTGCAGTGCCGCTCAATGTCGTCTTTGGCATCTGCGCCTCCTGGGCTATCGCCAAGTTTGAGTTCAAGGGTAAGGCCTTCCTCATCACGCTGATCGACCTGCCATTCTCCGTGTCGCCCGTGATCTCGGGCCTCGTTTATGTGCTGCTGTTCGGTGGCGGCAGCCTGCTGGGCCCGTGGCTAAAGTCCCACGGCATCGAAGTGCTGTTTGCCGTGCCGGGCATTGTCCTCGCCACCATCTTCGTCACCTTCCCCTTTGTCGCCCGGGAATTGATCCCCTTAATGCAGGATCAAGGCACGGGGGATGAGGAAGCGGCGCTGTCGCTCGGTGCCGATGGGTGGCAGACCTTCTGGCGCGTCACCTTGCCCAATATAAAATGGGGCCTGCTCTACGGCGTGCTGCTCTGCAACGCCCGTGCGATGGGCGAGTTCGGGGCCGTTGCGGTGGTGTCTGGCCGGATCCGCGGCCAAACCACGACCATCCCGCTGCAAGTCGAAATGTTCTACAACGAGTACAATGCCACGGCTGCTTTTGCGCTGGCGTCCCTCCTGGCCATGCTGGCCCTCGTGACGCTCGTGCTCAAGACCGCCCTGGAATGGCGCTTTGGTGATGAAATCGCCGCCAGCGGCCACTGATCGGAGATCGAGATTCAATGGAAGTTCGCGTTAGCAATGTGCGCAAGGAGTTCGATGGCTTTGCCGCGCTCAAGGACGTGTCGCTCGATATCCGTTCAGGCGAGTTGATCGCCTTGCTGGGGCCCTCCGGCTCCGGCAAGACCACGCTGTTGCGCTTGATCGCTGGGCTGGAAATGCCGAGCCAAGGCAAGATCTTCTTTGGCGACATGGACGCCTCGGAAAAGACGGTGCAGGAGCGCAATATCGGCTTTGTGTTCCAGCACTATGCGCTGTTCCGGCACATGACCATTCTCGAAAACATCTCCTTTGGCCTCAAGGTGCGCCCACGAGCCACGCGACCGCCAGCAGGGGAAATTCGACGTCGCGCCATGGAACTGCTCGATCTCGTCCAGCTTTCCGGCCTCGAAAAGCGCTACCCCAATCAGCTTTCGGGCGGGCAGCGCCAGCGCGTGGCTCTCGCCCGCGCCCTGGCCATTGAGCCCGGCGTATTGCTGCTCGATGAACCTTTTGGCGCGCTCGACGCACAGGTCCGGCGCGAGCTGCGTCGGTGGCTGCGGGAAATGCATGACCGCACCGGTCATACCACTGTCTTTGTGACGCACGACCAGGAGGAAGCGCTCGAGCTGTCCGACCGCCTCTGCGTCATGAGCCAGGGGGCCATCGAACAGGTGGGCACCCCCGATGAGGTCTATGATCACCCCGCCTCGCCCTTCGTGTTCGGCTTTATCGGGGAATCCAGCGAACTGCCGGTGACGGTGGACAAAGGGGAACTGCTGGTTGCCGGTCGCGCGATCGGCGTGCCTGCTCCTGGGGTGCAGCCCGGTCCGGCGCGCATGTTCTTCCGGCCGCACGACGTGGATCTGGTGGAAGGCGATGCGACGCTCGCTGGCACGGTGCACACCAGCCGCCGCGTCGGGGGAACACGACGGGTTGAAGTTGATCTCGGTCCGGCCAACCAGAAGGTGGAACTGGACCTTCCCTTTGATCATCCGGCTGGTGAACGCAGCCAGCTCACCTTCCGGCCGCGCCGCTGGCAGCTGTTCCCCGCCACCTGACGCTGCGATCAAAACAAGAGTTGGCATGGGGGGAACACGGGCACCTCACCCGCGTTGCCGGAGTCCAGTTGTTTCGAGTGACCTTCCCATGACCACCCCTGCTGCCGAGGCTATTCCCTCGCGCCGGCTCGCCCCTCGGGGCAATCCAGCATCCATTGAGCAAGATCGATCGGCGGCTTCCCGGCAGCCGCCCGCCGCCGCAACCGCGTTCCGCCTGGCGGCCAGGCTTGGTGCGAACAGCTCAGTCCTGCTGATTGTCTCGAGTGAACGTCGAGCTGAGGAAACCGCTCGAGCACTGCGCAGTTTTGCCCCCGAGGCCCAGGTGCTGTTGCTGTCTCCCTGGGATTGCCTCCCCTATGACCGGTCTTCCCCCAGCCATGAGAGCATGGGCCAACGGATGTCCGCCCTTCGGCAGTGCCTGGGTGAACGGGCCGGGGCCCGCGTCCTGGTAACGTCGGCGGATGCCGCGTTGCAGCGGGTTCCGCCATCTGAAGCCGTCAGCGGCTGTGTGCTTGAACTGCGCCGCGGTGAAACGCTGGACCGGCAAGCGTTCGAAGCGTTTGCCGGGCGCGCTGGTTACGAAGTTGACGACCGGGTCGATGAGCCCGGCGAGATTGCGCTCAGGGGCGGCGCTATCGAGATTTTTCCAGCCGACGGCGAGGCCCCATTCCGCCTGATGCTCGACGAAGCCGATCGGATCGAGAGTATTTTTGCCTATGATCCGCGCAGCCAGCGGACCGAAGAGGAACAGGACAAGCTGCTTTTGGGGGCCGCCTCTGAATTGATCGGCGATGATGTCGAGCGGCTCGCCGGCGCCGAGCATCGGCTGCCGCAGCAATACGAGCGGTTGCGAACGGTCTTCGATTACCTTCCGGACGCCACCCTGTGGGTCAGCGAGATTGCGGCGGAGCGCGCGCCCACCTTGATCGAGCAAATCAGGGAAGCGCACCAAGCCGCAACTGACTTCGGCGCTGAATCAAGGCCGCTGCCTCCGGAGGCGCTTTACCTCTCCGCGGAGGAGTGGACCACAGCCCTCGCCAGCCGCCAATTACAGGAGCTCGACCTGGAAGGGCTCGAGCCAGCACCGCGTTTTACCTTGGAGCGGAATCCATCCCGCGCATTTGCGGGCTTCACGCGCGAGCAGCTGGAGGGTGGGCAACGAGTAGTGGTGACAGGCACCGACGGCGAACTGGAGCGGCTGCGAACAATGCTCCGCCGCTCCCGCGGGCCCTCGCCAAAGCTGCTGGCCACCTGGCACGATGTAGACGCGGAGCCAACGGACCAGCCTTTGGCACTGCCCTTCGACCTCGACGCTGGCTTTGTGGACCGGGCCAACAACCTTGTTCTCATCGCCGCCCCTGACGCCTTGGGCACCCGCCTTGCCGACGCGGAACAAACGGATGCTGCCGTGCTGCTGGGTCAAACCGAGCTGCGGGTCGGAGACGTGGTAGTGCATGAGGACTATGGCGTCGGCATTCTGCGTGACCTTGATCGTGTCGAGGTAGAAGGGAGCGAGCAAGACACCGTGCGCCTGGAATACCATGGCGGTGCGTCCGTGCTGGTGCCGGTGGAGGACTTCGGTCGGTTGTGGCGCTATGGCGCCGACGCCGAGGCTGTCACACTGGACCGGCTGCACACCGATGCCTGGAAGTATCGGCGGGCGGAAGTCAGCGCTCAGATTGATGCCGCCGCCGAGGGATTGGCGGCAGCTGCCAAGGCCCGGGCACAGGCCACGGCCGAGCCGATCCAACCCCCCGCGGCAGCTTTTGCGCGGCTTGCAGCCCGGTTCCCCTACCCAGAAACACCCGACCAGTCGGCCGCGATCCATGCAGTGCTGGAGGACCTAGCTTCCGGCCGGCCGATGAACCGCCTGGTCTGTGGCGATGTAGGGTTTGGCAAAACTGAAGTCGCATTGCGAGCAGCCGCGGCAGCGGCCTTGGCTGGCCGGCAAGTGGTGCTGGTCGCTCCCACGACGGTGCTGGTCCGCCAGCACCTGCAAAGCTTCGAGCGGCGCTTCGCGGGCACCGACATCAAGGTTGCCCAGCTCTCGCGTTTGCTGACGCCGGCGCAGAGCAAGGCGGTTAGGGAAGAGCTTGCGAGCGGAGAGGTCCAGGTCCTGGTGGCAACCGAAGCCGTGGTGGGCAAGGACGTGGCGTTCAATGACCTTGTCCTCGTGATCATCGATGAGGAGCAGCGGTTTGGTGCCAAGCTCAAGGCCCAGTTGCGCGCGCTCGCACCCGATCTGCACGTGCTGATGATGAGCGCGACGCCGATCCCGCGCACCCTCCAGGCAGCCCTGGTGGGCCTGCAGGATGTGAGCATTATAGCGACCCCTCCCGCTCGCCGCCGGCCCGTCCGCACTTTCCTGGCGCCCTTTGATGCGGGCTCGTTGCGCACCGCTTTGTTGCGCGAGCGGCGACGCGGCGGGCAAAGCTTCATTGTCGTGCCGCGCATCGAAGATATTCCTCCATTCGCCGAGGAACTGGTCCGCATCGTCCCGGAATTCACGGTGGCGATCGCCCATGGCGATCTGCCCCCGGCCGAGATTGACCGGGTATTGGTGGAATTCGCCAATGGGGTGGGGGATATCTTGCTGGCCACCACCATTATCGAAAGTGGTCTCGATGTGCCGCGCGCCAACACCATGCTGGTCTGGCACGCCGACCGCTTCGGCCTATCGCAGCTGCACCAGTTGCGCGGTCGCGTGGGTCGGGCCCGGGCCCAGGGGATCGCCTATCTCCTCACCGATCCCAACGATGAGATCCCCGAAGCTACACGGGCCCGTCTCTCGACGCTTGAGGCCTTTGACCGCCTGGGCTCGGGATTTGAAATCAGTGCCCGTGATCTTGACCTGCGCGGTGGCGGCGATTTGCTTGGCGACGAGCAGGCCGGACACATGAAGTTGCTCGGGGCGGGGCTTTACCAGGATCTGCTGGAGCGCGCCGTCACCGCCGCCAAGGGGGAGGGCGGCAAACAAAGCGGCCCCATTCATCTAAATCTGGGTGGCGGCGGCTCAATCCCGCCCGACTACGTTCCGGAAGCCGTGGTTCGCATCAATCTATACGCCCGGCTGCAACGGCTGCGCACCACCGAAGCCTTGGATGCCTTTGCCGATGAATTGGCGGATCGTTTCGGCGAACTGCCTGAGGCGACCCGCACCCTGCTGGGTGCTGCTCGCATCGCCATCGCGGCGCCTGCCTTGGGCATCAGCAAGATCGAAGCCGGTCCCCTGGCGATCGCCCTGACCGCCCCGGAACGCAGCGCCCAGAGGCTCGCCAAAAAAAGCGGAGGCGTACTGGAGTTGAGCGATGGACGGCTCATCTCGCGCCAGGAAACGCAAACACCCGCCGAGCGGGTGCGCATCATTGGTGAACTGCTGGAAAGCCTGGCCGCCTAGGTGGCCAGGAACAATCGGATCACGAGGCCAAGAGCGGTCACAGCCGCAACCCCCGCGATCCACAGGCCAACGAACCACAACCATTGGCTGGCCCTTGAACGGGGGCCGGTCAATGGTAGCCCTCCTCCGGGTCGATCTTGCCGCGAAACACCCAATAGGCATAGGCGGTGTAGGCCAGGATAATTGGCACCAGAACAACAGCGCCAACCAGCAGGAAAAGCAAGGAGCTATCGGGCGCCGCGGCTTCCTCGATAGTAAAGCTGCCCGGCACGATATAGGGGTAAAAGCTGATGCCGACCCCGGCAAAGCTCAACACAAACAGCCCCAACGCGGCGAGAAAGGGCTGCAAGTGCTTGTCGGTTACGAGCCCCTGCCAAAGGGCAAAGGCGCAGGCGGCCAGCAGCAGGGGAACCACGCCCGAAAACAACATCGTGGGCCAGCCAAACCACCGCTCGAAGTAAACCTGGTTGATGAAGGGGCTCCACAGCGAGACCACGCCGATCAGCACGAGCAGGCCCGCGCCCGACCACATCGCCACTTTGCGCGCATGGGCCTGCAGTTCCCCCGAGGTCTTAAGGTTGAGCCAGGTTGCGCCCAGCAAGGCATAGCCAACCACAACAGCGACGCCGCACAGCACGGAAAAGGGCGACAGCCAGTCCCACCAGCCTCCAGCATAGGAGCGCCCCTCGACCCGGATACCTTGCACCAGTGCACCCAGCGCAATGCCCTGGGTAAACCCGGCCAAGGTGGAGCCGATCCAGAACCCCTTGTCCCACCAGGCAGAGCCGCGATGGGTGCGCCAGCGAAACTCGAAGGCAACGCCGCGAAAGATCAGGCCGAGCAGCATCAGAATGATCGGCATGTAGAGGGCCGGTAGCACGGTGGCATAAGCCACCGGGAACACCGCCATCAGCCCGCCGCCGCCCAGCACCAGCCAAGTTTCATTGCCGTCCCATACCGGGGCGACGGAATTGGTCATCACATCGCGGTCGTGCCGCTTGGGGAAGAAGGGAAACAGGATCCCGATCCCGAGATCAAAGCCGTCCAGCACCACATAGGCCAGCACCGCAAAGGCGATGATCCCGGCCCAGATTGTTGGCAGATCAAGGTCAATTGGCACCGGCGCCTCCTGATCGGATCGGGTCTTCCTGCGCGGGGCCGGGCATGATTCCGGAGGCGCGATGCGGGCCTTTGTCGAGCTCGTGATCTTCCTCTAGGATCGGCGGCCGGCGCATCAACCGGAACAGATAGAAGACGCCCGCGCCGAAAACGACGAAGTAAACGATGATGAACGCGGTCAAAGAGGCGCCCACTGCCGGTGCCGCTACAGGTGACAAGCTGTCGGCGGTGCGCATAACGCCGTAAACAGTGTAGGGCTGGCGGCCAACTTCCGTGGTGTACCAGCCCGCGAGCACGGCAACATAGCCGGACGGTCCCATCACCAGCGCTGCGCGATGCAGCCATGAATTGGTGAAAAGGGTCTTGCGCCAGCGCGCCCATAGTGACCACAGCCCGATGCCAAGCATCAGAAAGCCGATGCCGACCATGATCCGGAAGGTGAAGAACGGGATCAAGGCTGGCGGACGGTCTTCAGGTGCCCACTCCTTAAGGCCTTTGACCTCACCATCGAGCTTGTGGGTCAGGATCAGCGAGCCGAGCTTGGGAATCTCGATTGCGAAATGGGTCGTTTCAGCCTTGTCGTCCGGAATCCCGAACAGGATCAGCGGCGCGCCGTCGGTATGGGTCTCATAATGCCCTTCCATGGCGGCGATCTTCGCTGGCTGATATTCGAGCGTATTGAGCCCCTGCAGGTCGCCAGCAAATATTTGCAACGGGGTGACCACGGCCGCCATCCACATGGCCATGGAGAACATGATCTGTGCCTGACGGTTCGATCTGTCCCGCAACATATGCCAGGCACCCACGGCACCGACGGTGAATGCAGTGGTGAGATAGGCGGCGAGCACGGTATGAGTGAGACGATACGGGAACGAGGGGTTGAAGATGATCGCCCACCAATCCTCGGGCAGGAAGATGCCGTTCTCAGCGACGGAGTAGCCTGCCGGAGTATGCATCCAGCTATTGGCTGAGGTGATCCAGGTAGCGGAGATCAGGGTGCCCAACGCCACGGCACACACTGCAACCATGTGGAGCGTATCGCCCACGCGTTGACGGCCAAACAGAGCAATGCCGAGGAAACCGGCTTCAAGGAAGAACGCCGTCAGCACTTCATAGCCCATCAAGGGGCCAATAACCGCGCCTGCGCGGTCGGAGAACACGGACCAGTTTGTGCCGAACTGGTAGCTCATCACGATGCCTGAAACCACGCCCATGCCGAAGGTTACGGCAAAGATGGTCTTCCAATATTCAAACAGGCGTAGATAGGCGTGGTCGCGTTTCCACAGCCAGAGACCATTGAGGACGGCAAGAAAGCTGGCCAGCCCGATGGAAAATGCGGGAAAGATGAAGTGGAATGATACCGTGAACGCGAATTGGATGCGCGCCAGGAGCTCTGCTGTAAGGCCATAGGTCATGACAACGCTCCGCCAAGACGCCGAACTACTCTATTTCAGCCCAGCTCCAACGCCCCCGTTTTCGGGAAAGAAGCTGGTGCCGGAGCGCGGTGCCTGATCGGTATGTAGGCACCAAGTGCGCAGCAGCACAATCCGCCGGGGCCGCGGCAAAACGGCCCGCATGTTCGCGTGTGGACCTCCAATATGGTCCAAAGACAGGAAAGCCGCCCGGGAGGAGGGGGCGGCTTTCGGGAAGGGGAGCGGACTGGTCCGCTCCCGATCTTGAAACGGGCTTACTGGCCCGCAACCACCGTACCAGGCGAGTAGATCACGGAGCGGTTGCCCAGATCCACGAAGTAGACGCGATCTTCGGTGTAGAAGTAACCGAGATTGTCGCGGCCCTCGACCGGAGCGATCACGACGGTTTCTGGAACCACATAACCAACGTCGACGTCGCCATCGATGACCACTGGCTCGGTTGGGTTGAGGCGGACATAATCAATGTCGCTGGCCTCCACGCCGGCTTCCGCACCGATTGTGGCGCCCGTAAAGCCGCCGATGATCGCTCCGATCGGCCCGAAGATCAGCCCACCGGCAACGGCGCCAGCAACACCGCCTGAGGTCGCTCCAACAGCTGCGCCAGCATCCGTGTTGTTCTTGAGGATCTGGGCAAATGCCGGGCTAACGCCCATTGCGATAACAGCCACCGAAGCCAAGAGAATCTTCTTCATTGTTATACTCCAAATTGTTCCGGTGCCCCGTTCGTGCACCTTGGTTCGCGCCGTAAAAACTGCGCTCTTGCCCCGCGGCAGACAGAACGGCCTAGCCTGAACTCGGTTCCGTTGCCGCGCGATGCCTCGTGGGATGGTTATGCCTTCCTTCTTCCGAAGGGTGGCATTGTTGTCCGCCCAGATCCGGGCCAGACTGCATCCTCCGACGCTGCAACCACCAAGGACATCAAGGATGCTAAAAGGGATTGATCCACTGCTGAGCCCCGAGGCGCTACTGGCACTACGAGCGATGGGGCATGGCGACGACCTGATCATCGCCGATTCCAACTTCCCGGCCGATTCGGTGGCGCGCAGCACGGTCTTCGGGCGGCCGATCCGCATGGATTGCGGCATTGTGCGTGCTGTCCAGGCCGTGCTCTCGGTGATGCCGATCGACACTTATGTCACCGATGCTGTCGCCCGGATGGAAGTGGTCGGCGCGCCCGACGAGACCGTGCCGGTCCAGGCGGAGGTCATGCAGTTGCTGGAAGGCACCGAGTTCCGCATGATCGGTATCGAACGCTATGCGTTTTACGAGCGGGCCAAGCAGGCTTACGCTGTGATCTGGACGCAGGAGCGCCGGCCCTATGCCGATTTTGCCATCCGCAAAGGTGTGCTTGGCCCTGACGAAGTCTTGCCCAACAGCTGAAAGTCTTAGCTGAGGGATAGTTTCTCACCCAAAGCCTTAAGGCTGGCGAGCGCGGCACTGGCATTGGGTGCTGTGCCGTCCAGCCGCTGCAGGAACGGGCAGGTGAGGGCGGCAATGGCAAAGCCGTCCGGCGACAGCACAGGCACGCTGATGTCTTCCACCCCCACCAGCTGCTGGCTTTGTCCGACGCGGAAGCCCTGCGCCTTGTACGCCGCGAGTACCTTTTCGCTGTCGAGTAGCCGCGCCGGCTTGTCAGTGCCTCCCCAGCGCACCAGCAGTTCCTCGCGCGTATGCGGGTCCTGAAACGCCAGCAGCAGCAGTCCTGACCCGGTGGACAGCAGGTCGAGATGGGTGCCTACCCGGATGCCAAATTCCCAATTGCCCGGACAACTGGCCTGCGCCACGACAATCCCGCTATCGGCGTCCGGCGCCACGAGGTGGCAGGATTGCCCGATCTCCCGGGCAAAGCCGTCCATCAGTGGCATGGCCCGAGCCACCAGCCGGCGCACGGGGGGATGGCGATGGGCAAGCACAAAGAGCTTCATCGTCAGCGCGTAGCGATCGCCCTCAGCCGAGCGGCTGACATAGTCGCGCACGACGAGCCGCTCGAGCATGCGATAGATTTCGCCCGGGCTGCGGCCCATCGCCTTGACGATCTCGCCGCGGGTCAAGCCGCCCGCCTGCTCCGAGAGCAGCTCCAGAATATCGAGGCCCTTGTCCAGCGCCGGGGCGCGATAACGGTCCTCGCGCTCATCCGCAAGCGCAGCAGCAGATTTGGTCATGGCGTGCCCCCTCCCTTGTTTTCTATTGCAGGTTTGGTTCATTTGTGAACACATGATTTGTATATGAGACGCGTCGGCGTCCGAGATTGAACTGGAGGGGGCAATCAATATGCGGCTGCAAGGCAAGCGGATCTTCATTTCGGCGGCGGCTCAGGGCATGGGGCGCGCCAGTGCGCTGGCCTGCGCGGCGCAGGGCGCTGAAGTGATCGCCGTTGACATCAATGCCGAAGGGCTCGCGAGCCTCGAAGTCGAGAATGCGGCCATCACCACCCATGTGCTCGACATGCGCGATGGTGCTGCCATCAAATCACTGGCCGCCCAGCTGCCGCCGCTTGATGGCCTCTTCAACTGCGCCGGCTTTGTGCATAACGGCACCGTGCTCGATTGCACCGAGGAGGACTGGGAATTCAGCTTCTCGCTGAATGTGCAGAGCATGTTCCACACCATCCAGGCCTTCCTGCCCGGAATGCTGGAGCGCGGCAAGCAGACCGGCGGGGGCGCCATCCTAAACATGGCCTCTATGGCCTCGTCGGTGAAGGGTTTTCCGAACCGCTTCCTTTACGGCACCACCAAGGCTGCAGTGATCGGCCTGACCAAGGGCATTGCCGCCGATTTCGTTAAGCAGAACCTGCGCTGCAATGCGCTGTGCCCGGCGACCGTGGACACGCCCTCCCTGCGCAGCCGCATCGCCAGCGCTGCCGACCCGGTGCAGGCCGAAAAGGACTTCATCGCCCGCCAGCCCATGGGGCGCCTGGCCACTGTCGATGACATCACCCCCATGGTGGTGTTCCTGTTGTCCGATGAATCGCGCTTCGTTACCGGTCAGGCGGTCGTCGTCGACGGCGGCGTAACGATCTAGGCCGCTCAGATCATGTCCGGGCGCATCGATTCCCACTGTCACTTCTGGCAACTGGGGCGGGGCGATTATGGCTGGCTGCAGCCAGACAACGCCGCCCTTGCTCCCATTTATCGCGACTGGGGGCCGCAGGACCTCGACCCACTCGCGCGAGAGGCGGGCATCGAAAGGCGTATGCTGGTTCAGGCGGCTCCCACGGTCGCTGAAACCCGCTTCCTGCTGGACGTCGCCGCTGCCGATCCACGAGGCGGCGGGGTTGTTGGCTGGGTAGACCTGGCAGCGCAAGATGCTGCCGAAACCATCGCACAATTGGCCACCTTCCCCCTGTTCAAGGGGGTCCGCCCCATGCTGCAGGATCTCGACGAGGCCGACTGGATCGCGACGCGTCCGCGTCCGGACGCCATCGAGGCTCTGCTCGAGCACGGCTTGAGCTTCGATGCCCTGGTCATGCCGCGCAATCTCGCATCACTGCGGCAATTCACTGCCCGCTACCCGGATCTGCCGGTGGTGATCGACCATGCCGCCAAGCCCGCGCTCGCCGCCCCTGCAGACGATCCGCGCCACGTGATGTGGCTTAGTGGCATGGCTGAACTCGAGCAGGACCCGCGTATCTGCTGCAAGCTCTCGGGCCTCCTCACCGAGATGGCTCCCGAGCAACGCAGCACAGTCGAGATGGCGGTGCAAACGCTCCAACCAGTGCTGGACCGCCTGCTGGAATGGTTCGGCCCTGACCGGCTGCTCTGGGGCTCAGATTGGCCAGTGCTGACGCTGGCGGCGCCTTTCGCGTTCTGGACCGAGGTCACTGATCGCCTGCTTGGCGACCTTTCCCAAGCGGAACAAGCGGCCGTTCTCGGCGGCAACGCCGCCCGGTTCTATCGCTTGCCAGAAGGAGCTGCGGCGTGAGCGTCCTTGTGGCCATGACCGAAATCGACAAGTCGTTCCCAGGCGTACGGGCGCTCAAGGGGGCCCAGTTCGAGCTCCTCTCGGGGGAAGTGCATGCGCTGATGGGGGAAAACGGCGCCGGCAAGTCGACGTTGATGAAAATCCTTTCCGGTGTTTACAGCGCCGATGCGGGCACAATCCTCGTCGATGGCCAGGCCGCCAGCATTGGCAATCCGCGGGAAGCACAGGCGCTGGGCATCAGCATCATCCATCAGGAACTGGCGCTGATGCGGGATCTCACAGCGGCGCAGAACATCTTTATTGGCCGCGAACCGCGCCGCGGGCTGCTGCTCGATGAAAGCGCGCTCAACCGGCAGGCCGAGGCCATTTTCCGCTCCATGAACCTGGCGCTCGATCCGCGCGTGCCGGTGGAAAGCCTCACCATCGCCAAGCAGCAGATGGTCGAAATCGCCAAGGCGCTGTCCTATCGCTCGCGCGTTCTCATCATGGACGAGCCGACCGCCGCCTTGAACGACGCCGAGATCAACGAGCTTTTCACCATCATCGGGCGGCTGAAGGCTGAAGGGGTGGGGATCGTCTACATCTCCCACAAGATGGACGAGCTCAAGCGCATTGCCGACCGCGTCACCGTGATGCGTGATGGCGAATATGTCGGCACGGTCCCGGCGGCCGAAACGCCGATCGAAACCATCATCCAGATGATGGTCGGCCGTACTCTCAGCAACGAAACGGCGGTGGTGCCCGATACGCAGGCAGCGCCGGTGGCGCTCGAAGTGCGCAATCTTACCCGTGGCCGCGAAATCCGCGATGTGAGCTTTTCCGTGCGCAAGGGCGAGATCCTCGGCTTTGCCGGGCTGATGGGGGCCGGGCGCACGGAGGTGGCCCGCGCCATTTTCGGCGCCGACCCGATCGAGGCGGGCGAGATTCTTGTCGATGGCAAGCCGGTCCGTATCCGCTCCCCCCAGGATGCGGTGCGCGCCGGCATCGGTTACCTTTCGGAAGACCGCAAGCATTTCGGCCTCGCTACGGGAATGGACGTGCGCAACAACATCGCGCTGGCGACCTTGAAGCGCTTCACGGGCGCTGCGGGTGTGCTTCGGGACGGCGCGATGCGCCAGACGGCGCAGGGTTATATCAAGCAGCTCGCCATCAAGACGCCGTCCGATACCCAGGAAGCGCGGCTCTTGTCGGGGGGCAACCAGCAAAAGGTGGTTATCGCCAAATGGCTGCTGCGCGATTGCCCCATCCTGATCTTTGACGAGCCAACGCGCGGCATCGACATCGGGGCCAAGTCCGAGATCTACAAGTTGCTCAATGCTCTCGCGGCGCAAGGGCGTGCGATCATCGTCATCTCCTCGGAACTGCCCGAAGTGCTGCGCCTCAGCCACCGCATTGCGGTGATGTGCGAGGGGCGCCTAACCGGTTTTCTACCCCCGGGTGCCCCGCAGCAGGATATCATGCGTTTGGCAACGCTGCGGCCCAGTGCCGTAGGTGCAGATGAACTCGAGCGAAAGGCTGCATCATGAGCACAATTGGCACTGCCGACCGGCCAGCCCTGCTTGCGGGCATCCGCTCATCGGGCGCCTACCACAAGCTGCTGGCTTTCTCCGGTCTGATCGCGCTTCTCGTCGTGTTCAGCCTTGCCTCACCCAATTTCCTCCAAACCGCCAATGTGCTGGCGATCCTGCAGGCGACCTCGGTCAATGGCGTGCTCGCCATTGCCGCCACCATCGTCATCATCACCGGCGGCATCGACCTGTCCGTGGGTACGCTCATGACTTTTTGCGCGGTGATCGCCGGTGTGCTTCTCACCAATCTTGGCCTGCCGCTGCCCATCGGGGTGGTCGGTGCCATCCTGGCGGGCACGGCGAGCGGGCTGATCTCAGGCACGATCATTGCCAAGCTCAAAGTGCCGCCCTTTATCGCGACGCTCGGCATGATGCTGATCCTCAAGGGTTTGTCGCTGGTGATCTCGGGCACCAAGCCGATCTATTTCAACAACACGCCCGGCTTCACCCAGATCGCGCAGGGTTCGCTGATCGGCTCGGTGATCCCGGCGCTGCCAGTGCCCAATGGGGTGCTGATCCTGTTCCTTGTCGCCATTGTCATCAGCTTTGTTCTCAGCAAGACCGCGCTCGGGCGCTACACCTTTGCGCTGGGTTCCAACGAGGAAGCGGTGCGCCTGTCCGGCGTCAATGTCGATCGCTGGAAGATCGGCGTTTATGCCCTTGCCGGCAGCGTCGTGGGAATCGCCGGTCTGCTCATCGCTTCGCGCCTCAACTCGGCCCAGCCAGCACTGGGGCAGGGCTATGAGCTCGATGCCATTGCGGCGGTGGTGATTGGCGGCACTTCGCTCAGCGGGGGGCGTGGCACCGTGCTGGGCACCCTGATCGGCGCGCTGATCATCTCGGTTCTGGCCAATGGGCTGCGCATCCTTTCGGTCGCGCAGGAATGGCAGACCGTGGTTACCGGGCTCATCATCATTCTCGCCGTTTACGCCGATATCCTGCGGCGCCGTAAATTATAGGCGCCGAGCAAGCGATCGCGCCGCCGGCGCCAACACCAAGAAGGCGAGCAACGCCTCTGGCTACAGCAAATAACCAGATCCCTTCGGGAGGAAAACATGACGACCAGACGTACCCTGCTTGGGGCAATCAGCGCCCTTGCTCTCTTGGTTGCAGGCGGTGCCAGCTTTGCGCAGGAAACGCGCGAAATCGCGCTCATTTCGAAGGGGTTCCAGCACCAGTTTTGGCAGGCCGTGAAGGCCGGCGCCGACAAGGCCGGTGCAGAATTGGGCGTGACCGTGACCTTCGAAGGCCCGGACAATGAAACCCAGGTCGATCGTCAGATCGACATGCTGGCAGCCGCCCTGTCGCGCAATCCCGCTGCGATCGGCTTTGCGGCGCTCGACAGCCAGGCGGCAACGCCCCTGCTGCAGCAGGCCAAGGATGCCGGCATCCCGGTGATCGCCTTTGACTCGGGCGTCGACAGCGACATCCCGCTGACCACCGCAACCACCGACAACGTCGCTGCCGCAGCGCTTGCAGCCGACAAGATGGCCGAGCTGATCGGTGGTTCCGGCAAGATCGCCGTTGTCGCCCATGACCAGACCAGCCGCACCGGCATTGATCGGCGCGATGGCTTCGTCAACCGCATCGCCGAAGCCTATCCCGATATCGAGATCGTGTCGGTTCAGTATGGCGGCGGCGACCAGCTGCAGTCGACCGAGATCACCAAGTCGATCCTCCTCGCTAATCCGGACCTCAAGGGCATTTTCGGCACCAATGAAGGGTCGGCCATCGGTGTTGCCAATGGCAAGCAGGAATTGGGCAGCCAGGTCGTGGTGATCGGCTTTGACTCAGGCGCGGCCCAGAAGGGGATGGTTGAGAGCGGGCTGATGGCCGGCGCCATCACGCAGAACCCGGTGGGCATCGGCTATGAAACCGTCAAGGCGGCAGTGACGGCGCTCGACGGCGGCGAACTGCCCGAGGTGATCGACACCGGCTTCTTCTTCTATGACGCCAGCAACATGAACGATCCCGAGATCGCTGCGGTGCTCTACAATTAAGAGCCAGCCGCAAGAGCCTGCACCTACCTGCCGGGGGCGCTTTGCCTCCGGCATGGATTTCGGCCAAGTGCCTTCCTTCGGAGTTTTTCGTGAGCAAGATAGTCAATTTGCAGGTTTTGGACCTGCGCTTTCCAACCTCCGAGCAGCTGGATGGCTCGGATGCGATGAACCCCGATCCCGATTACTCGGCCGCCTATGTGATCCTCGAAACCGACGCCCAGGAGTTGGCCGGCCATGGGCTGACCTTCACCATTGGGCGCGGCAATGAAGTTGTATGCGCTGCCATCGAGGCCCTGCGTTCCCGTATTGTCGGGCTGGAACTCGATTGGATCCGCGAAAATCCCGGTCGGTTCTGGCGCCATGTGACCGGCGACAGCCAACTGCGCTGGATCGGCCCCGACAAGGGCGCCATGCATCTGGCGACCGGCGCGGTGGTCAACGCGGTGTGGGACCTGCTCGCCAAGGAGGCCGGCAAGCCGGTCTGGCACTTGGTGGGGGAGATGAGCCCCGAAGAGCTCGTCTCGATCATCGACTTCCGCTATCTCACCGATGCCGTCACGCCCGAAGAGGCCCTCGCGATTTTCCGCAAGGCGGAAGCGGGTAAGGCCGAGCGCATGGCGACCCTGCGGGCCGAGGGCTACCAGTGCTACACCACAAGCGCCGGCTGGCTGGGTTATTCCAACGAAAAGCTGACGCGCCTCGCGACCGAAGCGGTCGAGCAAGGCTTCAACCACATCAAGATGAAGGTCGGCCGCGATCGTGACGACGATATCCGCCGCCTCGAAATCGTGCGCTCGATAATGGGACCTGACCGCTTCCTGATGATCGATGCCAACCAGGTGTGGGAAGTCGGCGAAGCCATCGAGTGGGTCAATGCCCTCTCACGCTTCAAGCCCTATTTCATTGAGGAGCCCACGAGCCCCGATGATGTTTCAGGGCACAAGGCGATTCGCGAGGGGGTCTTCCCGGTCAAGGTGGCGACCGGCGAGATGTGCCAGAACCGCATCATGTTCAAGCAGTTCATCAAGGACGGCGCCATCGACATCGTCCAGATCGATGCCTGCCGCATTGGCGGGCTCAATGAGGTTCTGGCCGTCCTGCTGATGGCGGCCAAATACGATCTCCCGGTGTGGCCGCATGCCGGGGGCGTCGGCCTGTGCGAATATGTGCAGCACCTGTCCATGATCGACTATCTCGTCGTGTCGGGCACCAAGGAGGGGCGGGTGATCGAATATGTCGATCATCTGCATGAGCATTTCCTCGACCCCTGTGTGATCGAGAATGCCGCCTATATGCCGCCCACGGCGCCGGGTTTTTCCATCGAGATGAAGCCCGCTTCCCTTCAAACCTATCAGTTCAGGAACTGAGCATGGATCTGCAGCTCAAAGACAAGGTCTTCATCGTCACCGGCGGCGGCGCCGGCATTGGGGGGGCCATCACCCTCGGCCTTGCCGCCGAAGGGGCCATTCCCGTGATCTTCGCGCGCAGCGAGCTTGCTGAGGACTTTCGCGATCATCTGCTCGCGCTCTCGCCCCGATCGCGGCTGATCAAGTTCGAGCTGAGCGACGATGCGGCCTGCGCGGCCGCCGTTGCCGAAACGCTCAAGAGCTATGGCCGCATCGACGGCTTGGTCAACAATGCCGGGCTCAATGATGGCGTGGGGCTTGAAGCAGGGCCCGACGCCTTCCGGGCTTCGCTCGAAAAGAACCTTACGCACTACTATACGCTGGCCCATCATTGCCTTGATGCGCTGCGCCAGACCAAGGGTGCGATCGTCAACATTTCCTCCAAGACCGCGCTGACGGGGCAGGGCAACAATAGCGGTTATACCGCGGCCAAGGGGGCGCAGCTTTCCCTGACGCGCGAATGGGCGGCGTCCCTGCGCAATGACGGCATCAGGGTCAATGCCGTGATCCCCGCCGAGGTGATGACGCCCATGTATGCCAACTGGATCCAGTCGGCGGCCGATCCTGAGGCGCGGCTGAAGGAAATCACCGAGCGCATTCCCCTGGGCAAGCGCATGACCACCGCCGAGGAGATCGCCGATACGGTGGTGTTCCTCTTGTCGCCGCGGGCAAGCCACACGACGGGGCAGTGGCTGTTCGTCGATGGCGGCTATACCCATCTCGACCGCGCCTTGATGTAACAAGGACTTAGCTGGAATGCGAAGGGGGCGGGTCCGAGTGGTCCGCCCCCATCATTCTTTTTAGTCGAGATAACCCTGCGCCTGCAAATGGGCAACCACCTCTTCGGCGAGGTCGCTGGGCTCGCGGGTGCCGCCGGCGAGCACCAGTTCGGGGTTCTCCGGCGCCTCATAGGGGCTGTCGATGCCGGTGAAGTTCTTGATCAGGCCGGCGCGGGCGCGGCCGTAAAGGCCTTTGGGATCACGTTTTTCAGCCACTTCCAGCGGGGTGTCGACATAAATTTCGATGAACTCCCCCGGCTCGAGCGCTTCGCGGGCCATGTTGCGCTCGGCGCGGAAGGGGGAGATGAAGGAGGCGAGGACGACGAGGCCGGCGTCGACCATGAGTTTGGCGGTTTCGGCGACGCGGCGGATGTTTTCCACCCGGTCGGCTTCGGTGAAGCCGAGATCGCGGTTGAGGCCGTGGCGGACATTGTCGCCGTCGAGCAGGTAGGTGTGCTTGCCCAGGGAGGCGAGGCGCTTCTCGACGAGGTTGGCGATGGTGGATTTGCCGGCGCCCGAGAGGCCGGTGAACCACAGTACCACCGGCTTTTGGCCCTTGGCGGAAGCGCGGAGTTCCTTTGATACGTCAAGGGCTTGCCAATGGATATTGGTGGCGCGGCGCAGGCCGAATTCGATCATCCCCGCGCCGACCGTCAGGTTGGATAGCCGGTCGATGACGATGAAGCCGCCCATGGTTTTGTTGAGGGCGTAGGGCTCGAAGGCGACGGGTTCCTGGGTGGAGAGATTGACGAGGCCGACTTCGTTGAGCTCGAGGGTTTTGGCGGCTAACTTACTGAAATTGTTGACGTCTGTCTTGTGCTTGATCTCGGTGAAGCTGGCGCTGACCGTGCGGGTGCCGATTTTGATCCAGTAGGAGCGGCCGGGATTGAGTTGCTCGTCACTCATCCAGATGACGTGGGCGGCAAATTGATCAGAGATTTCAGGGCGTTGTGTGGCATCTGCCAGCACGTCGCCGCGGGAGATATCGACCTCGTCTTCAAGGGTGAGGGTGACGGCTGCGCCCGCAGAGGCACTGGCCAGCTCGCCGTCGGCAGTGACGATGGAGCGGATGCGCGAGGTGCGGCCACTGCCGCAAACCACAATCTCGCCATTTTGATGAACGGTACCTGAACAGATCGTGCCGGCGAAACCGCGGAAGTTGAGACTGGGCCGATTGACCCACTGCACCGGCATACGGAAAGGTGCGTCTGCCGCAGCCGTACCCACCGGTACGCTTTCCAGATGCTGCACCAGGGTCGGACCGGTGTACCAGCCCAGATTGGCGCTGCGGGCCATGACATTGTCGCCAAAGCGGGCGGACAGGGGAATGGGCGTTATGGCGGCAAAGTTGAGCCCGGCCGCGAAGCTCTGATAGTCGGCGACGATGCGGTCGAAGACGTCCTGTGAGTAATCCACCAGATCGATTTTGTTGACGGCCAGGACGATGTTGCGGATGCCCAGCAGCGAGGTGATGAAGGAATGGCGTCGGGTTTGGGTGAGAACGCCCTTGCGCGCATCGATCAGGATGACGGCCAGATCGGCGGTGGAGGCGCCGGTCGCCATGTTGCGGGTATATTGCTCGTGGCCGGGGGTGTCGGCGACAATGAACTTGCGCTTGTCGGTGGCGAAGAACCGGTAGGCCACATCGATGGTGATGCCCTGTTCGCGCTCGGCTTCGAGCCCATCGACGAGGAGGGCGAAGTCGATGTCCTCGCCCACGGTGCCGTGCTTGCGCGAGTCGCGCTCTAGAGTGGCGAGCTGGTCCTCCATCAGGAGTTTGGTATCGTAGAGCAGGCGGCCGATCAGGGTCGACTTGCCGTCATCGACGCTGCCGCAGGTCAAAAAGCGCAGCAGGTCCTTTTCCTCGTGGCGGGTGAGGTATTGCGCGAAATCGCTCCCGGGGGCTGCAAGCTCGTTCATCAGAAATAGCCCTCGCGCTTCTTTTTTTCCATCGAGCCGGATTCGTCATGGTCGATCAGCCGGCCGGAGCGCTCCGAGGTGCGCGCGACCAGCATTTCCTCGACGATTTCGGGGAGGGTGGTGGCGTCGGATTCCATAGCGGCGGTCAAGGGATAGCAGCCAAGGGTGCGAAAGCGGACGCGTTTGAGCTGGGGCTGTTCGCCGGCGCCGAGCGGCAGGCGCTCGTCATCGACCATGATCCATTGGCCGCCCCGCTCCACCACCGGGCGCTCGGCGGCGAAATAGAGCGGCACGATGGGGATGGCTTCCTTGAGGATGTATTGCCAGATGTCGAGCTCGGTCCAATTCGAGAGCGGAAATACCCGGATCGATTCACCCGGCTTGATGCGGGCATTAAAGAGGTTCCAAAGCTCGGGGCGCTGGTTCTTGGGATCCCAGCCGTGGTTTTCGGTGCGGAAGGAAAAGATGCGCTCCTTGGCGCGGCTTTTCTCTTCGTCGCGGCGGGCGCCGCCAAAGGCCGCGTCGAATTTGTGCAGCGTCAGCGCCTGCTTGAGCGCGTCAGTCTTCATCACCCCGGTATATTGCGAGGAGCCGTGAGTGAACGGGGTGATCCCCTGGGCGAGGCCATCCTGATTGGTGTGGACGATAAGCTTCATGCCGGCCCGGGCGGCCGCTTCGTCGCGGAAGCGGATCATCTCGCGGAACTTCCAGGTCGTATCGACATGAAGGAGCGGGAAGGGGGGCGGGGACGGAAAGAAGGCCTTCTTCGCCAGATGCAGCATGACTGAGGAGTCCTTGCCGATCGAATACAGCATCACCGGGTTGGCGAACTCGGCCGCCACCTCGCGCATGATGTGGATGGACTCGTCTTCGAGCCGCTTGAGATGGGTCACTTTGGGGTCGGACACGTTAAAGCTCCGGGGCGGGTGGCGCCGATCACTGGCCCAGAGGGGCCAGGGCCGATCGGGCAACAAGTTTGGGATCGCCAAAGGCGATGAAAGGGCAATTGGCGAAATCGACGTCATCGGCCTGATTGCGCTTGTTGTACAAAAAAGGGCTGCCATCGGGGCGGGTGACGATGCCGCCCGCCGCGCGCAGCACGGCGTCACCCGCTGCAGTGTCCCATTCCATGGTGCGCCCGAAGCGAGGATAGATATCGGCTTCGCCGGCCGCCAGCATGCAGAACTTGAGCGAGGAGCCGCGGGTGACATAGGAGGCCACATCATGGCCGGCGAGCCATCGGTCGGTTTCGGGTGTCGCATGCGAGCGACTGGCCACGGCAATGGCGGGACCACTGGCCGGGCGCACCCGGATGGGGTGGCGCTCGGCGATGGTGAAATCAACCACCGTTCCGGCGATCGCCTCGGCATGGGCGCCGCCGTAAATGAGCCCGAGCGCGGGTGCGAACACCACGCCCAAGACGGGTATGCCCCGTTCGATCAGGGCGATATTGACGGTGAACTCGCCATTGCGGGCGATGAACTCCCTGGTGCCATCCAGCGGATCGACCAGAAAGAACTTTTCGCCCGTGGGTGGGATGCGACCGGCAGAGGCTTCTTCCTCCGCGACTACGGGGATGGAAGGCGCCAGACGCTTGAGCCCGGCAAGGATCACGGCTTCGGCGCGCTTGTCGGCTTCGGTGACGGGCGTGCCATCGGGCTTGCCGGCAACCGCAATCGGGCCGTCGCCATAAACGGCCATGATCTCGCGCCCGGCGGCCAGGGCAAGATCGAGCAGGGCATCAAGGCTGAGTTCAGTCATGGCGCAATCGTTGATCCCTCAAGGGGGCAGGAGTGGGGCGGCAGCTGGTGGTCGCAAGGCAGGTTCGTGACCGCATCAAGACCTGCCCCGCGGGGCTGTCAAGTTGACGGAGCAGCGCCAAGCCCTGGTTTGCCACTTCGGCGCGGCATGGAATTTCGGCGACCGGGCGAGCGGCGCACTGGGCCTGAACCATGGGTGCGCGGCCGAGGCCGGTTGTGCCTCTCCCCGGCGCCAGCTGTAGAAACTTGTCCCCATTTGGTGCGGAGCGCGGATTGGGATCGCGGTGGCGCCGCGCTGCAACAATGGCGGGATGAGCGGGCATAGTTCAGGCACGAAGGAGCCGCTCAACGGTGTGCTGGGTGGACTGCTGCCAGGGGGGCATGACAACGCCGTGCGTCGCGCGCAGCTTGCTGCAATCGAGACGCGAATTGGCGGGACGCGGGGCAGGGGTCGGATAGGCGCTGGTGGGGATGGGGTGGATGGTGGCGGCGGGGCCGCCCAGGCCTTCCGAGATAGCCATGATTTCGGTCGCGAAATCGGCCCAGCTGGCATCGCCCGTGCCGGCGCAATGAAAAATCCCGCGCAGCGCCTCATCAGGGCTGGCGACGAGGTTGCCCGCGACCTGGAGAATGGCATCAGCCAGATCGAGAGCGGCGGTAGGGTTGCCCAGCTGATCGGCGACAACATTGATTTCGGGGCGCTCGGCGGCAAGGCGAAGCATGGTCTTGAGGAAATTGGCGCCAAAAGGGGAATACACCCAAGCGGTGCGCAAGATGGCGTGGTTGGGGGTGGCGGCGGCCACGGCGTGTTCGCCGGCCAGCTTGGAAGCACCATAAATGCCGAGCGGCGCGGTAAGGTCGGTTTCCCGATAGGGCCGGGGTGCGGCGCCGTTGAAGACGTAGTCGGTGGAGATATGGATCACCGGCAGGTTCAGCTGCGCAGCGGCTCCGGCAACAGCACCTGGCCCGATGGCATTAACGGCAAAGGCCAGCTCGCGCTCGCTTTGCGCCTTGTCAACCGCGGTATAGGCCGCGGCCGAGATGATGGCATCGGGTTTTGCCGCGGCGATCGCGGGCGCGATGGTGGTGGGGTCGGCGAGGTCGAGCTGAGGACGCCCGACGGGGATAATCTCGACCCCGGCGGCGGCGCCGCGCTCGAGCAGGGCCGTGACCAGCTGGCCTTTGCTGCCGGTAACAAGCAGGCGCATGGCTCAGGCCTTGCCGCCGGCGATGACGCCCAGGCGTTGGCCGGCATAGCGGTTTTCGAGGGGCTGCCACCACCAGCTGTTGTCGAGATACCAGCGCACGGTTTTTTCGATCCCGGTGTCGAAGGTTTCCTCTGCCCGCCAACCCAGTTCGGTTTCGAGTTTGGTGGCATCAATGGCATAGCGCTGGTCGTGGCCGGGACGATCCTCGACGAACGCGATCAACTCGCCATGGGGTGCGGTTTCGGGGCGCAGCGTGTCGAGCACCACGCAGATGCGTGTGACGACATCGATATTGCGCCGCTCATTGCGCCCGCCGACATTATAGGTCTGGCCGGGGCGGCCATGCTCGGCGATGAGGTCGAGGGCGCGGGCATGGTCCTCCACATAAAGCCAATCGCGCACATTCTCGCCCTTGCCATAGACCGGGAGGGGTTCGCCGCGCAGCGCCTTGAGGATGGTCAAGGGAATGAGTTTTTCGGGAAAGTGGAAGGGGCCGTAATTATTGGAGCAGTTGGAAACGACGACCGGCAGGCCATAGGTGCGATGCCAGGCGTGGGCGAGGTGATCGGAAGCGGCTTTCGACGCCGAATAGGGGGAGGAGGGATCATAGGGCGTGGTTTCGCTGAACAGGCCCTCAGGCCCAAGCGAGCCATAAACCTCGTCGGTCGAGACATGGAGGAAGCGGAATTTTTCTCTGTCTTCGCCCTCAAGGCCTGACCAGTATGCCCGCGCCGCCTCGAGCAGCGCAAAGGTGCCCATGACATTGGTGTGCATGAAATCGGCGGCCCCGGTGATGGAGCGGTCCACATGGGTTTCGGCGGCCAGGTGCATGACGCGCTGCGGCGCAAAGCTGGTGAAGGCCTCGGCCATGGCGGCGCGGTCGGCAATATCAGCGCGCAGGAGGCGATAGCCGGGGTGGTTTTCGACGGCGCGCAGGGAGCTCAGATTGCCGGCATAGGTGAGCTTGTCGACATTGAGCACCTCATATCCGCGCTCGAGCACCAGATGGCGCACCACGGCCGAGCCGATAAAGCCCGCTCCTCCCGTTACCAGAACCCGCATGGTCTTGCCTCCTTCGCGCCCGCGGCGCCCTAGAACGGATTGCCGATTTGCGACAGGGTTGGTTGCGCCCGATCCTTGGCCGACAGCACCGCCGCATCAGCCGCGACCGGCCAGGGGATGCCCAGCGCCGCATCGTTCCACAACAAGCCCTTGTCATGCTCGCGCGAATAGGACGCGCTGACCTTGTAGAGGATTTCGGTGTTCGGCTCGAGCGTGGCAAAGCCATGGGCAAAGCCGATGGGCACAAGGATCTGGTTGCCCTCAGCAGCGGTGAGAACAGCGCTCACATGCTGGCCAAATGTCGGGGAGTTCTGCCGCAGATCCACCGCCACATCGAAGATGGCGCCGCGCAGCACCCGGACGAGCTTGGCCTGGGCAAAGGGGGCGGTCTGGAAATGCAGGCCCCGCACCGTGCCCTGGGGGACTGAGAGGGACTGGTTGTCCTGCACAAACGGGATATCGATGCCGTGGGCGAGGAGCGCGGCGCTGTTATAGACTTCCGAGAAAAAGCCGCGCTCGTCGGCATGGCGAACGGGCGTGATGATCTTGACGTCTGGGATGGCGAGGCTCTGGATCTGCATGGGGTGCGGCCTCAGCTGTCTTCGGCCAGGATCTTGAACAGGTAGCGGCCGTAGTCGCTTTTCCCCAGCGCTTGGGCGCGCCGTTCAAGGCCGCAGCGATCGATATAGCCCATGCGAAAGGCCACTTCCTCGGGGCAGGAAATCTTGACGCCCTGGCGCTTTTCCAGCGTGCCGACGAATTGGGAGGCATCGAGGAGGCTATCGGGGGTGCCGGTATCGAGCCAGGCATAGCCGCGGCCCATCAGCTCGACGGCGAGCTGGCCGCGCTCGAGATAGGCGCGGTTGACATCGGTGATCTCGAGCTCGCCCCGGGGGGAGGGAGAGAGATTGGCGGCGATGTCGACCACCTGGCTGTCGTAGAAGTAGAGCCCGGTCACGGCCCAGTTGGATTTGGGCGCGCGCGGCTTTTCCTCGATGGAAAGGGCCTGCATGGCGCCATCGAATTCCACCACGCCGTAACGCTCGGGATCGGCCACATGATAGGCAAAGACGGTGGCGCCAGCGGGCCGCGACACGGCGGAGCGCAGCAATTCGGGCAGGCCGTGGCCGTAGAACACGTTGTCGCCCAGCACGAGGGCGGAGGGGCCGCCCTGGAGGAACGGGGCGCCAATCACGAAGGCTTCGGCCAGGCCATTGGGCTGGGGTTGCACGGCATAATGCAGCGAGAGACCCCATTGCGCGCCATCGCCGAGGAGGCGCTGGAAGCTGACCTGGTCATCGGGCGTGGTGATGAGGAGGATCTCGCGGATCCCCGCCAGCATCAGGGTGGCCAGCGGATAATAGATCATCGGCTTGTCGTAGACTGGCATCAGCTGCTTGGAAACGGCCTGGGTCACCGGAAACAGCCGCGTGCCACTGCCCCCCGCCAGAATGATGCCCTTCATGGTCTTTGGTCCCCAGCGCCCCCGCCTGCAGCAAGGCTGTACGGGCCACCGAGTGGGGTCAATTGAGCCGCGCTAACCAGGAGGAGCGAAGGCGCGCGCCCCCCTACAACAATCTGCTTAGATTGCCGCGCCGGAGGCGCAGAAAAGGCTTGTAAGTCTAAACCCGTAGGACACTATGGGGTGGTGCTGGAGCCGTGCGTCCGGCACGGGCGCGTGGGCAAGGCGCGCCGCTGGGGGAAGCGCGCATGACCATGTTCAGCCAGGAGGTGCCAGCCGAGGATGCCCCCATCGATCTGCGCGCCATTGTGGGGCTGCTGCGGCGGCAAACGCGGCTGATCCTCCTGATCGCAGCCCTCGTTGCGGGTGGGGCGGTGCTGGTGAGCCTCTTGCTGCAGCCGGTTTATACGGCGAGCGCGCTGGTACAGGTGGATCCGGCGAGCAAGGATCTGCTGAACCCGCAAAATCAGTCGGCCACGGTCGGCAGCGACAATGCGCGGGTGGAAAGCGAAGTGGAACTGGTGCGCTCCGACCGGGTGCTGCTGCAGGTGATCGAGGACGAGAACCTGCTCGCCGATCCGCAATTTGCGCCGGGTCTGGGGCTGCGGGACAGCATCATGGCCTTTCTGCACCTAGGGCCGCCCGTCCCGGAGGGGCGCGAGGTGCAAGGCGAGGTGCTCAACACGCTGCGCGCGGCGGTGAGTGCGGAGCGGCGGGGCCTGACCTATCTCATTGCCGTCGAGGCGCGCTCGAGCGATCCCGCCGCCGCGGCGCAACTCGCCAATGCGGTGGCCGAGGCCTATATCGAGCAGCAGGTGCGCGGCAAGATCGACAGCACGCTTGTGTCGCGCGACGTGCTGCAGGAGCGCATCAACCAGGGGCGGGCTGCCATCCTTGCCAGTGAGGGTGCGTTCGACCAGTTCATTGACGACAACCTTATCCGGATCGATGCCGAGGGCGCGGGAAGCACAATTGCACAGTTGCGTGCGCAGATCGACCAATTGCAGGCGGAGCGGAGCCAGCAAGCGGGCCTGGCGGATCAGCTGTCCCGGCAGGTAGCTTTGGCCGATTGGCAGGGCAGCGCGGAGCTGCTGGGCTCGGATGCGTTGCGCGATCTGGAGCGCGAAAGGGTGGAGATCAGCGCCTCGCTCGCCACGACGGCGCCGGAGTCACCCGCCTTCCCGCAAATGCGCTCGCAACTCGATGAGGTGGAAGGCCGCCTGCAGCAAACCGCGACCGCAGCGCTTGGCACACTGCGCACCCAGATGACCCGGGCCGAGGGCCGCGAACAGGTGCTGCGCCAGCAGATGCGCCAGAATGTGCTGGGCACCCAATTGCCCGCCGACGTGGTCACGGGCATGTATGAACTCCAGCAAGGGGCGGCACTGGCACGACGCCAATATGAAATGCTGCTGGCGCGCGTCCAGGATTTGGATGCACAGGCGTCGCTGCAGGTCGCCGATAGCCGTATCGTGTCGCCCGCACTTGAGCCGACCCGCCCCAGCTTTCCCAACCCGGGGACAACTTTGTTTCTTGCGGCATTTGCGGGGCTGGGGCTCGGCGTCGGCTGCGCCTTTCTTTACGAGAATTTTCTTGGCGGCTTCACCTCCGAGCAGCAAGCCGAGGCGGTGCTGCGCCACCGCGTGGCGGCGGCACTCCCAATGCACAAGCCGGGGCGCCGGGGCATCACGGCGCCGGCCGATGCACTAGTCCATGCGCCCTTGTCGGCGTTCTCGGAAGCGGTGCGCCGCATCCAGGGCTCGATCGACCAGTTCGCCGGCAACACCAAACCCGGCACCAGCGAGATTGTGGTGGTAACCTCCACGCTCCCCGACGAAGGCAAGACCATTGCCGCCCTAGCGCTGGCGCGCTCCTATGCGCTGGCGGGGCGCTTGACCCTCTTGATTGACGGGGATCTGAGAAAGCCCAGTATCCACAAGGCGCTTGACTTGGAGCCATCCGAGGGATTGCTCGACTTCCTGGCTGACAAGAGCGAAAGCCTCAGCATTGCTTCGCTGATCCGCAAAGACCCGCACACTGAATTAACCGTGCTGATGGGCGCCAGGCGCAGCGATATTCCGACGGACCAGCTGGTAGCGGGGGGCGGCTTCCGGCGGTTAATCGAGGCGGCAGCGGAGTCCTTCGAGGTCGTGGTGATCGATTCGCCCCCGCTCGCCCCGGTGGTGGACGGGCTTTATCTGGCGCGCTTTGCCACGGCGGCGATCTTTGTGGTGCGCTGGGCGAGCACGCCACAGACTGATGCCAAGAAGGGGCTCGCCGCGCTCGATGAAGCGGTGCGGCCCGGTGCGCCCGTACTGGTCGTGCTCAACGGAGAGGAGGTGCCGCGCTCGCGCTATGAGGCCCATTATGGCGGCTATTATGTCGATCCGGCTTGAGCCCAATCGTGCCGGTCAGCCCGGGGCGGCAATGTTGCGGGTCTTCGCGTATCTTGATAGAATTACCTAAGTAACGAAACAAGCCGCGCGCACCGGCACTGTTTAGCCAACCGTTTCAGCCGGGTTTTGGTGGCGCGCACGCCAAGGCCATGCCCAATTGGCACTTTGTTCTCAGCACCTGCACCAAGTCAGCCGCAGCGGGGGTTAACGCAAGTTTAATGATTAAGCCGGATCCTCATGCCCTAGCCAAGCCGCCGTCCGAAACGGCCGGAGAACCGGGCATGACGACGCAAGCCCTGAGCAAACGAGAGCGGTTGCCCATTGCGCGAGGCTGGATCGTGCTTGGCTTTGTGGCCCTGAGCTGGATCGTGCTGGCGCTTTGCATCATTGGCTTTTGGGCCGTGCTGCAGCTGTTCTTTTAGCCCGACTGGGATCCCATTCGGTTCCCGCCCAAACGGCGAAACTACGGCATAGCCCGCCCGCAAACAGCGACACTTCTACCGGTACTCTGGCTCTGCTAAGTGATCCCTCACTGTTGCGTGGGGATTGTTGATGCATATTGCTGTTGTGGGAACCGGTTATGTGGGGTTGGTCAGCGGCGCGTGCTTTGCCGATTTTGGCCATACGGTGACCTGCGTTGATCTGAACGAAACCAAGATCGAAGCGCTCAAGCGCGGGGAAATCCCGATTTTCGAACCCGGTCTCGACCAGTTGGTGGTGGATAATGCCGCCGCCGGGCGCCTGCTGTTTACGACGGACCTCGCCGAAGCGGTCAGGGATGCGGATGTGGTGTTCATTGCGGTGGGAACGCCGGCGCGCAATGGCGACGGTCATGCCGACCTCTCCTATGTCTATGCCGCCGCCGCTTCCATCGCCGAGGCGGTGACGGGCTTTACCGTCGTTGTCACCAAATCCACCGTGCCGGTGGGTACGGGCGACGAGGTCGAGCGCATCATCCGCGAGACCAATCCAAATGCGGACGTCGTGGTGGTGTCCAACCCCGAGTTCTTGCGTGAAGGGGCGGCGATCCATGATTTCAAGCTGCCCGACCGCATCGTCATCGGCATCGAGGACGAGCGGGCGCGAGAGCCGATGACCGAGGTGTATCGCCCGCTTTACCTCAACCAGGGGCCGCTGATGTTCACGGGTCGGCGCACCTCCGAGTTGATCAAATATGCCGCCAATGCGTTTCTGGCGATGAAGATCACCTTCATCAACGAGATGGCCGATCTCTGCGAAAAAGTCGGCGCCAATGTGCAGGACGTCGCGCGCGGCATGGGGCTCGACAACCGCATCGGCACCAAGTTCCTCCATGCCGGCCCGGGCTATGGCGGGTCGTGCTTTCCCAAGGACACGTCGGCCCTCGCCAAGTCCGGCCAGGACCACGAGGCGCCGATGCGGCTGGTGGAAACCACTATCGCCATCAATGACGGGCGCAAGCGCGCCATGGGGCGCAAGGTGATCGCGGCGATGGGTGGGGAAGTGCGCGGCAAGACCGTGGCGGTGCTGGGCCTGACCTTCAAGCCCAATACCGACGACATGCGCGACGCGCCATCGCTCTCCATCGTGCAGTCACTGCTCGATGCGGGCGCCAAGATCCGCGCCTATGACCCCGAGGGCATGGAAGCGGCCAAGGCGATGATGCCCGACATCCATTATGCGCGGGATGCCTATGACGCGGCAGACGGCGCCGAGTGCCTGGTGCTGGTGACGGAGTGGAGCGAGTTCCGCTCGCTCGATCTCGAGCGGCTCAAGGGGACGATGAACGCCCATACCCTTGTGGACCTGCGCAATGTGTATCGCGGCAAGGAAGTGGAAGCGGCCGGCTTCCGCTATGCGAGTGTCGGGCGCCCCTAAGGGCGCCCGCACGGGCCTATTCGGCGGCCAGTGGCTGCTGCTCGATGGTGTCGCGGAAAAACGCGATGGTCTTTTCCAGACCCTCGCGCAGCGCCACATTCGGCTCCCAGCCCAGCACGTCGCGTGCCTTGCTGATATCGGGCTTGCGCTGCTTGGGGTCATCCACCGGCAGATCGGTGTACACGACCTTGGAGCCTGAATTGGTCAGCTCCACCACAAGCTCGGCCAGTTGGCCAATGGTGAACTCCACCGGATTGCCGGTATTGATCGGGCCGGTGACTTCCGGTCCAGTATTCATCATGCGGTGCATGGCGTCCACGAGGTCGCTGACATAGCAGAATGAGCGGGTCTGGTTGCCGGTGCCGTAAACGGTGATCGGCTTGCCCTGCAGCGCCTGGACGATGAAGTTGGACACGACGCGACCATCGGCCGGGTGCATGTTGGGGCCATAGGTGTTGAAGATGCGGATCACCTTGATCTGCACATCATGCTGGCGGTGATAATCAAAGAACAGGGTTTCGGCGCAGCGCTTGCCTTCGTCATAGCAGGAGCGCGGGCCGATCGGGTTCACATGACCCCAATAGCCTTCGTGCTGGGGATGCACCTCCGGATCGCCATAGACTTCCGAGGTCGAGGCTTGCAGCACCGGCACGCGCAGGCGCTTGGCGAGCCCGAGCATGTTGATGGCGCCCATGACGCTGGTCTTGGTGGTCTGGACCGGATCGAACTGGTAGTGCACCGGCGAAGCGGGACAGGCCAGGTTGTAGATCTGGTCCACTTCCACATAAAGGGGGAAGGTCACGTCGTGGCGCATGAACTCGAAGCGCTTGTTGTCGAGCAAGGCTTCGATATTGCGGCGCCGGCCGGTAAAGAGATTGTCGACGCACAGCACTTCATTGCCTTCGTCGAGCAGTTTTGCGCAAAGATGCGAGCCGATGAACCCGGCGCCACCCGTGACCAAAATGCGCTTGCTCATGCAGACTCCGTCAAATTCAAGGTTTGTAGCTTGCGCGTAAAGCCTCCGGGCGGTGCCAGCAAGGACTTTTGCGTGTCGCGGGCCGCGCGCGAGTTCAGCGTCGCACGCGGCGGCTGAGCGAACTGGCTGAAACGGCGAGGAGAATAATGCCACCGACAAGGATCTGCCGCACATAGCTATCGACGCTGAGCTGGGTGAGGCCGTTGTCTAGGATACCGAGGATCAGCACGCCGACGATGGTGTAGAGCAGGCGCGGCTCGCCGTGCTCCGAAAGGGTGGAGCCCAGAAACACCGCGGCAATGGCGTTGAGCATAAGCCCGCTGCCCTGGGTCGGGTTGGCGGAAGCGACGCGGCTGGCATACATGATGCCGGCGAGGGCCGCCGAGCCCCCAGTGAGGGCAAAGGCGATGAGCTTGAGCTTGCGCACGGCCACGCCGCTGAGATGGGCCGCCTCCATATTGCCGCCCATGGCGTACAGCCGGCGGCCAAAAGTGGTCTGCTCGAGGAGGGCCCAGGCGAGCGCGGCCACGGCAATGGCGAGGAGCGTAAGGTTCGGGATGGCGATGGCAACGCCGCCCCATTCACCCAGCGGTAGGCCGCCGCGGGCGAAATCGCCGAACTCGGTAGGGATCGCGCGGCCCGAAATGGTCTTGCCGCCGCTGACGACGAAAGCGACGCCCGACACCATGGTGAGGGTGGCAAGGGTCGCGACAAAGGGGAGGATGCCGACATAGGCGATCAGCGCGCCGTTGATCGCCCCACCCACGACGCCGACGAGGAGGCCAATGCCCACGGCGGCCCAGATCGGCACGCCAAAGGTGAACAGAATGGCGACCACAATGCCGGCTAGGCTCGCCATGGAGCCAACGCTGAGATCGAAGTCGCCCATCACCATCACGATGGTCATGCCGGCAGCAACCACGATCAGCATGCTCATCTGCTGGCTGATATTGAGCCAGTTGCGGGCGGTCATGAAGGTGTCCGGCAGCAGCACCCAGAAGGTGACGAGGATCAGCGCAAAGCCAAGGAGGGTGCCATAGCGGCGAAGGAGGGTGAGCATCGAATTATCCTGTGGCGCGGCCGTAGCAGAGATTGAGCAGCTTTTCCTCGTCGAGGGCTGAGGCGGGGAGGATGTCGCTGATGGCGCCCTCGCGCATAACGGCGATGCGGTCGGCCATGCCCAAAAGCTCAGGCAGATCGGAGGAGACCAGCACCACGCCCATGCCCCGCGCGGTCATGGCGCGGATGATGGCATAGATGTCGAACTTGGCGCCGACATCGACGCCCCTTGTGGGCTCGTCGAGCAGCAGGAGGCGCGGATTGCCCACCAGCGCCTTGGCAAAGATCACCTTTTGCTGGTTGCCGCCGCTGAGCTCCTCGGCGCGCTGCCGGGGGCCGGCGGCTTTGAGGCGCACGAGCTCGCCCTGTTGGGCGGCCAGCGCCATCTCGTGGCGGGGCGTGAGGAACGTGCCCCAGCGGCTATGCGCCGCCAGATGGGGCAGGGTGGTGTTCTCGAAAATGGGGCGAGTGAGGACGAGGCCTTCGGAGCGGCGCTCGCGCGGAATATAGCTGACCCCGGCACGCCAGGCATCGGCCGGGCTGCGGGGGCGATAAGGGGCGCCATCGAGGCGCATGGTGCCGCCACCCGCGGCAAGATCGCCAAACAGGGTGCGCAACAATTCGCGCTGGCCGGCATTGGCGATGCCGGCGATCCCCAGCACTTCCCCGGCATGGACGGCAAAGCTCAGCGGCTTGGCGCCGCGCGGGGTGAGCGCCTCGGCGGCGAGCACCACGGCTTCCCCCGGGGCGGTGGTGCGCGGCGGATAGGCCTCCTCGACGCGGCGGCCGATCATCAGGGAAACGAGATCGTCATGCGTGATGTCGGCGATGCGGCCAGTATCGATGCTGCGCCCGTCGCGGATCACCGTGGCCATGTCGCAGATGGCCATGACCTCGTCCAGCCGGTGCGAGACATAGAGCACGGCAGCGCCTCGGGCACGCAGCTGACGCAACACGGTGAAGAGGCGCTCGGATTCGCCGCGGCTGAGGGCGGCGGTGGGCTCGTCGAGCACGTAAAGGCGCGCGGGGGCGTCGGCCTCGCCGATGAAGGCGGCGGAGATGCGCACCAGCATCTGGTCGCCCAGCGACAGGCGCCCGAGCGGGGTGGCGGGATCGAGATGGGTGATACTGAGGAGCGCGAGGGTTTCGCTTGCGGCCTGGTTCAGGCGTCGCCAATCCACAAAGGCACCGGCGCGGCGCGGATAGGGGCGCCCCAGAAAGATGTTTTCCGCCACCGACAGCGCCGGAACGACATTGAATTCCTGGTGGATGAAACGAAAGCCGAGCCGATAGGCTTCGCGCGGGCTGCCGATGCGGATCGGGGCGCCGTCGAGGGTGATCTCGGCGGTGTCGGGGGCAACCACGCCAGCCAGGATCTTGATCAGGGTGGATTTGCCCGCCCCGTTCTCGCCCATCAGCGCATGGATTTCCCCGGCGCTGATATCGAGATCGACACCGCGCAGGGCAGGCACGCCGCCATAGGCCTTGGCGACGCCGCGCAGCCGCAGCAAGGGCGAAGAGGAGGGAACCGGCGGCGCGGGGTCGCCGGGCAGGGGATGGCTCAGCGTTTATTCCTCGCCCACATTGGCCGAGGTGATGAGCTTGGAGGGCACATAGATGACGCCCTGGACAATCTCCTCGCCCGCCAGCACTCGCTCGACGGCATCAGCGGCGGCGGTGCCGATGCCGGCAAAATCCTGGGCCACGGTGGCTTCGAAATTGCCCCCGGCGCGGATGGCGTCGCGCGCCTGGGGATTGGCGTCGATGCCGGTCACGACAATGCCTTCGCCTTCGCGGCCAGCCGCCTCGATGGCCTGCAGCGCGCCCAGCGCCGGCTGGTCCCAGGCGGCCCAGACCGCCTTGATGCTGCCCGGCTCGGGATTGGCGGCAAGGATCGCTTCCATCTTGGCGCGCGAATCGGCAATGCCGCCATCGGACACATCGGGGGTCACGCGATCGAGCACGGTGATATCGGGGAAGTTGCCGAACACCGCGTCGGCCACGACGCCGCGCACCTGGACGGGCGGGAAGGCCTCGAAGACGAACATCACGATATTGCCCTCGCCATCGATCCGGTCGGCGACATAGGCGGCGGTTTCGGCGGCCATGGCATAGCCATTGCTCGTGACATTGGTGACGAGCAGCGGATCGGAGCCCGCATCCATGCCGATCACGGGAATGCCGGCATCCTCGGCGGCGCGCAGGCCCGCAGTCACCTGGGTCGGATCGACATTGAGCACGATGGCATCAACGTTCTGGTTGACCATGTCTTCCATGCGGCTGATCACGGCCGCGACGTCGCCGGCGGTGTCGATCACATTGACGTCCCAATCCTTGCCTTCTGCGGCCGCCTCGAAGGCTTCCACATAGAACTGCGTGCCGGGCTGGGCCAGATAGGGGGTGATCACCGCGATCTTGGATTGGGCGAGGGCAGCGCCCGCGCCAAGGCTGGCGGAAAGCAGAACAGTGCCGGCGAGCAGGCGCCGCGTCGTGGCCCGGGTAATGGTCATGTGCTGGTGTCCCCCAATGCGGCGGGCCGCAAGGGCCCGCGCGTGTTTCCTTTTTCTCGCCGGCACCATATGGGAGAGCCCAGGGATCGGCTAGAGTTTTGAGGACCGGCGCGTGGCGAAAAGCACACTTATCGGCGTGGATGTGGGGACAACCGCCACCAAGGCCGTGCTGATTGGGGAAGGGGGCGAGCGGCTGGCCGCCTTTTCGCAGGCTCACCCCACCCACCGCCCGCAGCCGGGCCATGCCGAGCAGGACCCGCGCGACTGGATGGCCGGCGTGTTGGCCGCGCTCGAGCGCTTTGCCGCCGAACATGACTTGAGCGGGCTGCAGGCGATCGGCATCTGCAGCCAAGTCAACACCCATGTGTTCGTCGATGGCGCAGGAGAGCCGCTCCTGCCCGCGATCACCTGGCAGGATACGCGCACGGCCCCCGATGCGGCCGCGCTCGAGGCGCAGGTGACGCCTGAGCAGAAGCTCGCCTGGTTTGGCGGCCCGGTGCCGATCGATGCCAGCCATGCTCTGTCACGCATGGCCTATGTCCGGCGCGTCGATCCCGCGCTTTATGCCCGGACAGCGCATGTGCTGCTGCCCAAGGATTTCTGCGTGCTGCAGCTGACTGGAGCCGTGGTGAGCGATCCCGTTTCGGCCGTGGGCATGGTCAATGAGCAGGGCTATGTCGCTGATCTGCTCGATCTCGTGCCCGGCGCCGCTGCCAAGCTGCCGCCGCTGGCGAGCTTTACCACCGTAGCCGGACGGGTGCGGGCCGGGCTGCCCTGTGCGGGCACCCCGGTGGTCGTGGGCGCCATGGATGCCTGGGGCGGGATGTTCGGCGTCGGGGTCGTGGGCAATGGCGATGCGATGTATCAAAGCGGCACCAGCGAGATTGCCGGGATCGTGTGCGCAACCGTGGTGCCTACTCCCGGGGTGATCCTGTTTCCGCCCTATGAAGGGATCGTCATGCATGCCGCGCCCACGCAAATGGGCGGCGCGGCGCTGGGGTGGTTTGCCGGAGTGCTGGGGCGCAGCCCGGCCGACACCGCGGCGCTGGCCGGCAGTGCCAAGGGAACGGTGCCGCTGTTCTTGCCGCATCTGCAGGGGGAGCGGGCGCCGCTTTGGGATGGGCAGACGCGCGGCGTCTTTGCCCGGCTCGATCCGAGCGCAGGCGCCCCCGAAATGGCGCGCGGCGTGCTCGAAGGGGTGGCCTATGCCGCGCGGCTGGCCTTTGATGCCCTGCGCCAATCGAGCGCTGTCGAGCCCGAGGTCATCAATATCGGCGGGGGCGGTGCCCAATCGGACCTCTGGTGCCAGATCCGCGCTGATGTTTTGGGCAGGCCCCTGCGCCGCTGCGTGGCGCCGGAATCAGCAGCGCTGGGCGCGGCGATCCTCGCGGGGCAATCGCAGGACGCGAGCACGCCGCTCGCCGAAGTGGTGCGCCGGCTGGTGCGGTTCGACCGGGTGTTCGAGCCCGATCCGGCGATGGCGGATTACCATGCCGCGCGCCTGGGGCAGTATCGGCGGCTTTATGAGGATCTGCGGGGGTTCAATAGCGGGTTCTGATGGGGCGGTTCCCGGTTCCGTAGTCTCAGTGACGTGGTGGGGTGGTGCGGTGGGTCGCTGATGGACCCCACCCTAGCCCTCCCCTCAAGGGGGAGGGACGGTTCGCGTTTGTGGCGGGGCTGGCGTTTGCAGCCTTGAGCTCTCTTGTTGTCAGCTCCGTTGAGGCAGTCAGGCCTCCCTCCCCCTTGAGGGGAGGGCTGGGGAGGGGGTGGTGCGGTGGGTCACTGATGGACCCCCACCCCCGGCCCCTCCCCTCAAGGGGGAGGGGAGGCATGAGCCAGGAGGATTGTTCTTGTGGAACAGCCTTAAAGCGCGGGGGTGGTACCCAGACCGAGTGCCCCGATGCACACCCTCCCCCTTGAGGGGAGGGATGGGGTGGGGGTTCAGGCCCGTCCACGAGGTGGGTGGTTGCTTAAGCCCTCGAAATCGGGGGCGCTCCACACAAAACTCCACTCGCGCCCCGACGCCTGCACCCCCACCCTAGCCCTCCCCTCAAGGGGGAGGGGACGGTTCGCGTTTGTGAAGGGGCCGGTGTGTGTTTGCAGCCCTGAACTATTTTGTTCTTCAGTCTCAATGTCGGCAGTCTAGCCTCCCTCCCCCTTGAGGGGAGGGCTGGGGAGGGGGTGTTTCTGGTGATCACTGATGGGCCCCCACCCCCGGCATGAGCACCTCTATCTGTGCAATTGCCCGCCTAAACCCGGAACCAGTCCAGGCACCCCAGGGGCAGGATGGAGTTGCTGACGAGGAGGGCGCCGTTTTGGTAGAGGGCGGTGGTGTTGCCGCCCTGGGAGAGGTCGACGGCCCAGAGCTGGTTGTTAGGATCGCTCCAAAGGAGCCGGGCGCCTGATTGCTGGATGGCGGTGAGCGCCTCTCCGGGAGTAACGCCGGGGCGGAACATTACCATGACGCTGTCCAAACCCGGCGCCGGAAGGGCGGCGAGGGGAGCGGCGACGACGACGGCGAGAACCAGGGCCAGGGGCGAGCTCATCAGGCGGCGCCCGCCGGTGGGGCGGCGGCGCAGGAGCAGGCCGGCGACAAAGGGCACAATGCCGAAGATTGCGAGCCAAAGCAGGTCCCAGAACAGGGGATTGTCCACATCCATGCGGATGCGGTGAATGCCCAAGAGCCAATGGGAGAGGACGGCATCGATGATATGCCAGGTGCCAAAGCCGAGGAGCGCCATGGCAAGCAGCAGCCGGTCGGCGCCGGGTTCGGCAAAGGCCTGGCGCGAGCGCCACAGCAGCCATAGGCCAATGGCGGTCACGATATACATGAGCAGGTGGAACAGCCCGTCGGTCATCACCAACACGCGCAGGTCCTGGCGGGCCTGTTCGAGCCCGCTCAGCAGATGGTGCCATTGCAGCACCTGATGCAGCAGAATCCCGTCAAAGAACCCGCCGAGCCCGAAACCGATGGCAAAGCCGGCCCAGCCGAGGCGCCCACCCAAGTTCCTGCCTTCGGTTGCCGCCATCGCCTGTGCCATTCCTTGCCTCCGGATTTGGGGGTGGCTCAGTAGGTTGCCCGGCCACCAGACAGATCAAACACCGCCGCCGTGGTGAAACTGTTTTCCGCTGACACGAGCCAGGCCACCATATTGGCGGCTTCCTCGACCTCGAGGAACCGGCCGCGCGGAATGCGGCTAAGCATGTAATCGATGAACTCGGGCTTGAGTTCATCGAGGATGCGGGTTTTGGCCGTCGCCGGGGTGATCGCATTAACGGCGATGTTGTATTTGGCCACTTCCTTGCCCACGGCCTTGGTCATGCCGATGACACCAGCCTTGGCGGCGGCATAGGCGGCCGCATTGGGGTTGCCTTCCTTGCCGGCGATGGAGGCGATGTTGACAATGCGCCCATAATTGCGCGCCTTCATGCCCGGCAGCACCGCGCGATTGACGTGAAAGGCGCCGTTAAGATCGATGTCGATCACGCGGCGCCATTCATCGAGCTCATATTCGTCGAGCGGAGCGTTCTTGCCGGCGATCCCAGCCGAATGCACGACGATATCAAGGCTGCCGGCTTCCCCCTCAACCTGGGCGACGGCTGCGGCGACGGCATCGTAATCGGTGATGTTGAGGGTGATGGTCGAGGTAGCGCCGCCAAGGGCGGTGCGCGCCGCTTCCAGCAGCTCGCCGTTGATGTCCCACAACCACACGCGGGCGCCCGAGGCGACCAGCCGCTGGGCAATGGCAAAGCCCAACCCCTGCGCGCCACCCGTCACTACGGCTACGCGTTCGCGCAAATCGATCTGGTTCATGCCTTGCTCCTCCGGCTTGTTTGACCCTCCCAATTCCCCCTTTGCGGCACGGGCTGTCAACACCCGGCACGGGCCGCCCACTGTCTGCTGGCGTACCCGACGGGACAGGGGCGACGGATGGGGTAGAGGGGATAACCGTTCGTCTGTCGGGTGGCGTGAATGGAATGGTTGAGAGACGTCGTTTGCTCTTCCCCTAGGATAAGAGATAAGGCGTCAGGCGGGCAGCAGCCAGCGCAACGATTGCTGCAATTGCTGCTTGCCGTTCTGCTCGAACCAGCGGCCATGGGCAAAGATCACCCGTTCCGGATCCAGCGCGACCAGCCGCGCCGCGGCCGCCGATGCCGCCGCACCACCGGCCTTGAAGGCGGCACGGGCATAAACCGGCGCTTTGCCGTCGGGCGCGGCCGACCCCACCAGCTTGGCGCCGATCTTCATCAACGGGGGCAGCTTTTCGGGCTCCACATTGACCACCAGATCGGTGAGCACCAGGCTGTGCGAGGGGCGGTGGAACAGGGCGGCTTCTGCAATGGCGCCGCCGCGCACCACCACCACTTCGACCTCACCATTCCATTCGCCAGGCGCCCCGTCTTCCAGCACCCGATCGAGCTTTAGATCGGCCTTTTGCACCGCCGGCCGCTCCTTGAGCGTCGGGGCACCCCACGAAACGACGCCGGGATAATGCTCCTGCCATTCCTTCATGAATGACCAGTGCACGGTGTTTGGTGCCACCAGATGCCCGATGCGGCCGATCGTCTCCAGCCGCGCGCGCAGCTCGAAGCTGAACTGAGTGGGTGAATGGAGCACCAGTTCGCCATTGCCAAGCCGGATCACCGTCATGCGCAGGGGAATGGGCATGCCGGCCAGATGCATGGGGCCACTATCGACGATCCAGAGATCTGGGGCGACGGGCTTGGGCTCGTTGATGGGCAGATAAGCAACGCTCGTCATGCGGACCTCCGGAGTGGGGAGGTTGGATAACGCCCCCGCGCCGCAAAGGTCGCGCCGCTTTACCTGAAGCACCTCAGCGCGGGGCGGGCGAGGTGTAAAGATCAACCAGCGCCTTGGCACGCTCGACCACGAGGTCGAGCCCTTCTTCATAGGAAGCGGAAACCTTGGTGGGCAGCAAGGCGCGGGTGGCCTGTTCGGTCACTTCTGCTGTGAGGATCTTGTCTGCCAGAACCACGATGACGTGCCTTTTGTAGTAAACCAGCAAGAATCCGACCCTTGAACATTGCGCCCGACAACGCAGAGGGTGGCTGGTGGTTTCGGCCGGTTTCTTGGGAAATCGAGAAAGTTTGCCGGGTGAGAGTGTTGACAACCCGGGAACCGCCGCCCAGCCTCGTTTTTTCTATGCCATTGGAAAATCACAACATTGGGTGGCGATGAGGTGACCAGCGCGGCCGCTAGCCAGGACGTGACGGGTGGTGGCCACGCGTGCAGGGGTGTAGTAGCCATTCCCATCGCGCTCCTTTTTTGAGCCAGGTTTCTCCCGCAAACGAGTATCGCCCTCGATGAATCCCGTTCTTTCCACCCGTATGGCCAGGCTGCGCGAGCGGATGGCTGCCACTTCCACCGACCTTGTGGTGATCGGCCCGTCCAGCCACATGCTCTATCTGGCCGATCTGTCGCCCCATGGCGACGAACGCCCGGTGCTGCTGATGGTCAGCCAGAGCTTTGCGGGTTTCCTGATGCCGGCGCTCAATGTCGACAGCGCCCGCCAGCACACCGATCTGCCGTTCTTTCCCTGGGCCGATGCCGAAGGCCCCGATGCGGCGCTCGAACAGTTGCTAGAGGCCACGGGCGTGCCGCGCAGCGGCGCTTCGGTCGTGCTCGATGAAACCATGCGCGCCGATTTCGCCCTGCTGGTGCTCGATGCGCTGCCGGGCGCCCAGCGCCGCTTCACCGGCGATACGGTGAGCTATCTGCGTTCGCGCAAGGACGAGGCGGAATATGCCGCGCTCAAAGCCAGTGCCGTGCTCAATGACGCCGCCATGCTCGCGGGCTTTGCCGCGCTGCGGCCGGGGATCACCGAGCGCGAAGTGGCCGATGTGATCGGGCAGTTCTACAAGGATCATGGCGCGGCGCGCGAATTCACCAGCATCTGCTTTGGCCCCAATGGCGCCTTTCCCCATCACCACACCGGCGACACCCAGCTCAAGGCGGGCGATGCGGTGCTGATCGATACCGGCGCGCGCATCGGCGGCTATCCCTCCGACATGACGCGGGTGGGCTATCTCGGCACGGCGCCGGAAGGGTTTGACGAGATCCATGGCGTGCTCGACCGGGCCGTGGAGGCGGCGATTGCCGCGGCCAAGCCGGGCGTCCTGGCGCGGGAGGTCGACAAGGCGGCCCGCGATGTGATCACCGCGGCTGGCTACGGCCCCAATTTCCTGCACCGCACCGGGCATGGGCTGGGGATCGACATCCACGAAACGCCCTACATCACCGCAACCTCCGACACGGTGCTGGAAGAGGGCATGGTGTTTTCGATCGAGCCGGGGATTTACCTGCAGGGCCGGTTCGGCCTGCGGCTCGAAGAGATCGTCATCATCCGCAATGGCGTGGCGGAGATCTTGTCGGATCTGCTGCGCACGGCGATTGCCGGCGGCGCCTGAGCGAAGGGGCAAAGAAAAGGGGAGGGCGCCGGGCGCTCTCCCCATTTGGTCGGCACTGGCGGCGCGCCTAGAAGGACCAGCGCACGCCTAAGGTATTGGCATTGGCGCCTTCGCCCATATGCCCAAGCGTATTCCAGCCGCCCGAGCGGTGCTGCAGGCGCCAGAAAAATTCCATATCCGGATTGTCGTGGGTGGAGATGCTGAGCTCCGGGGCCATGTAGAACAGGAACGTGCTGTCGCCATCGCGCTTTAGCTCGCGCACCACTTCGACATCGAGCGGATTGGTGATCAGGGACAGCCCGCCGGTGATGCTGGCCGAGATCTTGATCTTGTCGGTGTTGATGAACCCGTCCGAGCGCGCCACGACGCCTGCCCACACTTCGCCGGCAAAATCGGGGCCCTTGCGCACGGCCGCGCCGCCCTCGAGCCCGAGCCGGAAACCGTTCTCATGGCCGAGGAAGAAGTGCTGATAGCCCGCGCCCAGCATATACGCGTCCTGGTAGTCGGTGGCGATGAAGTTGAAAGTTTCGCCGACCGATTCGCTGGAATAAACGCCACCGAACAGGAACACATTGCCGTTCTTGTCGAGAGCGGGAACCTCCACTTCCTGGGCAAGAGCCGGCATCGCCAAAGCCCCCACAAGCAAGCTGCAAACCGCAAAGCTGATCACGCGTCCCAAACGAAAACTCCTTACTGCAAGCCTGGCTCACCCAGCATCTCAGATGGTTCGGTCAAAACCAAGGCCGAATTGGCAATTGTGCCCGTCGCGGAGCCGCTTGTGTCGGGAGCGCAACAAGAGAAAGCGGCACCCTTAAACGGAGGGCGCCTTGAGCGGCAAGGCTTCGGTGTTGCCGCCAATGGTGGACCGGCGCACGATGAGTTCGCCGCTCAGCGGATTGTGGGAGGGCGCCAGCTCGGGATTGGCGAGCTGGCCCAGGATCAGCTCCACGGCCTTGTCGACCATGGCATCCACTGGCTGGCTGAAAGTCGTAAGCGAATAGTGGGGCCAGCGCGTGAGTTCGACATCGTCGAACCCGGCAACGGCGATGTCCTCGGGCACGCGCAGGCCGGCCGCTTCCGTCAGCGCATCCATGCCGCCTGCAGCGAGGATGTCATTGGCGAAAAACACCGCATCGGTGGCTTCGCCGCGCGCGATCTCGAGAGCCGAGCGATAGCCGGCCTCATAGCTATATTCGCCGCCGGCAATGCAGTGGCTTAGGCGCATGCCGAGTTCCGCCACCCGGGTGACAAAGGCATTCTGGCGCTCAAGATTGGTCGAGGTATGGGGCAGGCCGGCCACATAGGCGACGCGCTGCCGGCCGATGGCATAGAAGTGGTCGGCAATAGCGCGGGCCCCCTCGATGTTGTTGCAGCTGACGGAAGTCAGGCTGAGATCGGGAATGGTGCGGTTGACCAGCACCGCTGCCCGTCCTTCGGTGGCCCAGCGCAGGGAAGCGCCGGACAGCACGGTGGCCGAAATAATCACCACCGCATCAACATTGTATTTCCGCAGGGCGAGCAGTTGCTCTTCGATATTGGAGCCACGGGTGATGTTGAACATGAGGCTCTGCAAACCCACCCGCTGCAAGCCGCGCGAGAGCTTTTCGATCAGGCTGGGATAAAACGGGTTCTGCATCTCCGACACGACAATGCCCGCAATATTGCTGCGTCGGGTGGAGAGCATGGAGGCGATGGCATTGGGCTGGTAGTCGAGCTCTTCGGCCGCCCGCAGGATGCGCTGCCGTAATTCCGGTGAGATCGAACTGCCCGGCGTGAAGGCGCGCGACACGGCTGACTGGCTGACACCCATCAGGCGCGCCAGTTCACGCGCCGTACGGGGCTTATGGCGCAGTTGCAGTGCCTCGGGGTCGGTCTTGGTCATCAAGCGTCTCGATTGTCTGGGCAGCATAGCGCATCGCTCCAGCTTAGGACATATCTTTGCATACGGATGCAAACAAGCGGTTGCATCCGTATGCAAGCATGTTATCGTTCGCGTGTGGCAGGCAAAGGACTTCGCAGAAAAGTCCGGCCAACGCCGATCCGTCCGCGCCATTGGTGCGGCAGGGAGGTGAGTGCGCTGCAATCCTGTTTGCTTGACTTGTCATTGGGAGGGGCCATGACGGGCGCCTTGGACCACCTGCGCGTGGTCGATTATTCAGATACTCTGGCCGGGCAATACTGCGCCCGCCTGCTGGCCGATTACGGCGCTTCCGTTATTCTTGTGGAAGGACCGGACGGCTCGCCCGTCCGCCGCATGGCCCCGTTTTCGCGCCACGGCGATTCCCTGCAGTTCTTCCATCTCAATTCGGGCAAAAGCTCACTGGTGCTCGATCCCGATGCACCCGATGCCGCCGAGCGGCTGGCCATGCTGCTGGTCGGCGCCGACATAGCCGTGCTGCCCCCCGGTGCCGATGCGCAACGGATCAGCCGGCAGAACCCCGCCTGCATCGTGGTGCAGCCCTCGAGCTTTGGGGCTGATGGTCCCCGCGCCCAGTGGCAAGGCCCGGAAATCGTGTTGCAGGCCCTGTCAGGCATGATGCACAATAATGGTGCGGCCGGACGCGAGCCGCTGTTTGGCACCGGCAATCGCGCCGCCATGGCCAGCGGCATCGGCGCCTTTATTGGTACGCTTGCCGCGGTTTATGCTCGCGGCGAAACCGGTCCCGGCCAGATCGTGCAGATCGATGCCGCCGAAACCGCCGCCGCCATGTGTTTCCCCTATGTGATGCAGCATATCTATAATGGCTCCGTGCGGCAGCGCACGGAACAGGCCGTGCAGGCGGGGCAGGTGCTTTGCCGCGACGGCTGGGTGTGCATCTGGATCTATAACTTCCGCTGGCATGCACTGCTGGGGGCGCTCGAGCTCCCCGAGCTCGAGCATGATCCGCGCTTTGCCGATCCCGCCGACCGGCGTGCCAATTGGGATACGCTGTTTGCCATCTTCCAGGCTAAGGTCGCCGATCTCGAGGCCGAGGCGCTGGTGGAACGGCTGCAACAAGCGCAGGTGATTGCCGCCAAGGCTTATCGCCCATCCGAATTGATCAACAGCCGCCATCTGCGCGAGCGCAATTATTGGCAGACCCTGGACGGCCGGACCGTTCTGGGGGCGCCCTTCCGCTTGTCAGCGACGCCACGCCAACTGCGCTCGCTGGCACCGGCACTGGGTGCGGGCCCGACCGAAAACCTCCCATCGGCGCGGCCCGCGCCCAGCGCGCCGCCTCGCCACGATAAGCCCCTGCAAGATATCCGCGTGATCGAGTTGACGACCGCGTGGGCTGGGCCGATGGCCGGCCGGGTGCTGGCCTATTTCGGCGCTGAATCCATCCATGTCGAAGCGCCCAACCGAGTCAATTCCTGGCGGCTCAACAAGGACAAACCCAATCCGGTCAACTTTCCCGATCGGGAGCCGGGCGCCCGCTGGTATGACCGCTCGTTCCTGTTCAATTCCCAGAACGTCAACAAGCTCAGCTGCATCCTCAACCTCAAGACCGAGGAGGGCAGGGCGACCCTGCGGCGCCTGGTTGAGGTCGCCGATGTGCTGATCTGCAATTTCCGGCCCAATACGCTGAAAAAGCTTGGGCTCGACTACCAAAGCCTCGCCGCCATCAAGCCCGATATCATCGTGGCCGAACTGCCCGCCTTTGGCGTGACCGGACCCATGTCCAACCATGCCGCGCTCGGGCCCACCATGGAAATGGCGGCCGGTATGTCGGCGATGATCGGCTATCCCGGCGGGCAGCCCGAAGTCACCGGCCCTTCTTATCTGGACCCCATCGGGGGCTTCAATTCGGCCGCTGCGATCCTCACGGCCCTGGTGCATCGCCAGCGCACGGGGGAGGGGCAATATGTGGAGATCCCGCAGGTGGAAGCGGCCATGCACCTGATCGGTGCGGAAATCCTCAAGGCCGCTGAGACCGGCGATGACCCGCCGCTCAACGGCAACCGCGTGCCCTACGCGGCCCCGCATGATGCCTTCCCCACGCTCGGCGATGATCAATGGATCGCCATTGCGGCCATGGACGAAGGGCAGTGGCAGCGGCTGTGCATGGAGATGGGCAGTCCCGAGCTGGCCACTGATCCGCGCTTCGCCAACCTCGATCGGCGGCGAGACAATGACGAAGCGCTGCGAGCAATCATCAGTGGCTGGACCACCGACAAGGACAAGCATGCCCTTGCCCAGCAGTTGCAAGCCGCCGGGATTGCCGCAGCGCCGGTGCAGAACCCCAAGGATCTGGCCGAGGATCCCTATCTCGGTTATCGCGGCTTTTTCACCGAGCTCGAGCATCCCGATGCCGGCCGGCACCCGCATCCGAGCCTGCCCATTCACCTCAGCGCCACGCCCGGCGCCCAGATCCGGTCCGCCCCCACGTTCGGCGGGCACAACCGGCATGTGCTGCAATCCATTCTGCGCCTGCCCCCCGAGGAAATCGCGCGCATCGAAGCGAGCGACGCCATGGGCACCGAACCTTTGGCGGGGGCTTGAGCCATGCTCGACAAAGCCGAATTTCCCCGCGAGCTAAGCGTGCATGTGCTGCTCGACGATGCCCCGCATTACAAGGGCTCGATCCATGATGATGCGGTGGCGCGGGCGCGCGGCTACAAGGCCGCGCTGATCCCCGGCGCCTTTGTCTATGGCCATATCAGCCGGCTCGCGATCGAGGCCTGGGGCATGGCCTGGGCGGAGCGCGGCGCCATGTCGGCGCGCTTCCGCAAGCCGGTCTACAACCACGACGATCTGATCGTTAAGGGCGAGGCGCTGGAGGATGATGGCGAGTTCCTGCGCAGCGCGGTGACCGTGCTGAATGGGGAGGGCGAAACCGTCGCCACCGGCTCCATTGCCCTCGCGCATGTGCCGCAACAGCCGACCCCCGGCCGAGAGTTGAGCTTGCTCCTGCCGCCCCAGGTTGCGCCGGCGGTCAATCCCGGTGAATTGCCGGTGGGCGCGCCGCTGCATAGTCGAAATCGCGTGCTGACTCCCGAAGACGTTGCCATCTCCAAAAGCGCCTTTGCCGAAAACCATCCGCTCTATGCACAAAGCGGCATCGTGCATTCGGGCATGCTGATGCGGCTGGCAATGGGCGACACCAATAGCGGTTGGAAGTTTCCGGCAGCCGTGGTGCTGGTGGAAACCGAAACCCAGCATTTCCGCCCGGTTTACCCCGTCCAGGCCATCCGCACCGCTGGCTGGATCGCCCAGACCTATGAACGCAAGGGCAAGCACTACTTCGTGGCCGAGGAATATTTCCTGGCTGACGGGGAGATCGCGGCGCGCTTCCGGAGAACGCAGATCTATGGCTGAGAACTGGATCGAAACGGTTGAGGGATTGTCGGTCAGCTACACCGCTTCCCCCAGCGCCGAGGATGTGGCGCGCTTTGTCGAGCTGAGCGGGGACGACTATGAGGCCCATACCGATGAGGCCTTCATGGCCGGCTCGCAGTTCGGGCGGCGCATCGCCCATGGCGCATTGCTGGTGGGCTATATGTCGGCCGCCGGCACCAAGGCGATCCGCGCGTCGCAAGGGCGGGGCAACACTACCGTGCCGGTGTCGCTCGGCTATGACCGGATGCGCTTTGTAGGGCCAGTGTTCTTTGGCGATACCATCACCGTGACCTACACGGTAACCGGTGTTGACGCGGAGCGCCGCCGCTCGGTGGCAACGCTCGAAGCGAGCAATCAGGACGGGCAAACCGTGGCTGTGGCCGAGCACATCATGAAGTGGCTGCATCCGGATGCAAACTAGCTGTTCGGGCCGCTTGCATACGGATGCATATAATGTAAGGTGAATGCAACGCATGGATAAGAACGGCACGCCAAGCCGTCGCCATGCCGCAAAGGGAGAAGCCCCATGACTAGAGCGGAGCTGGCCATGCCTGCTCGCGCGCGCGGCTGAGCGATGGAGCGTCAGCCACCCGCCCGCCGCGCCGACTACCGCTGGTTCTGTGTTGTTTCGCTGCGCTGGAACGACATCGACATCTTCGGTCACGTCAACAATGCGCGCTATTACGAGTTCTTCGACACGGCCGTGTTGCAGTTCCTGCACCAGCAAGATTTCGGCATCGGCACGGGCGGAGCGAGCCTGGTCGTGGCTGAAAATGGCTGCCGCTTCGTGCGCGAAATTGTCTTCACCGATCGGCTCGAGATGGGCCTGCGGGTGGAGCATGTCGGCTCCTCCTCCGTGCGCTACGGGCTTGCCGCCTTCACCAACGAGAACGAGACGGCCGTGGCCCAGGGCCACTTCGTCCATGTGTTCGTGGACACCCAAACCAAGCGCCCGGCGCCTTTGCCCGAACCGCTGCGCCAGCATCTGCAATCCATCCACCATCCCGCCTGAAAGATCCGACCGTGGCTACAGCTTCAACCATCAGATCCGTCGATGCCTTCCAGGTTGCCTGGAACCCCGGTGATCCGCCGGGCCGCCGCACCGCCTTTGTGCGCGTCACCACCACCGAGGGGCTGGTGGGCTATGGCGAGGCCTCGCCGATGTATGGCGGCGAGCACTCGCTCTGGGTGTTGCGCGATGCCGCGGACTCGCTGGTGGGGGCCGACGTGCTTGATCATGGCGTGATCTATGACCGCCTGCTGCACCGCTATATCAAGCTGGGGCCCGAAGGGGCGGTCACCGGCGCCTTGGCGGCGCTCGACATTGCGCTTTGGGACCTCAAGGGCAAGCTGTTCAACCAGCCCATCTACAAGCTGCTGGGCGGCGCCTGGCGCACCGAAGTGCCGTTCTATGCCTCGATCGGCGGCAATGCCAATCGTACCGTTGATGAGACGGTGCGGGTGGTCGAACAGCGCTGGCTGGCCGAAAAGCCGGCGGCGATCAAGATCCGCTGGGATGGCGACCGTACCCGGCAGGACTATGACATTCCCGGCGACATCGCCAAGGCCAGGGCCGTGCGTGAACTCGTGGGACCAGACTTCCCGCTCGCCTTTGATGCCAACAACCAATATTCGGTCGGCGGCGCCATCCGGGTCGGTCGCGCCCTCGAAGAGCTGGGCTATGTCTGGTTCGAGGAGCCGGTGCAGCACTACGATGTGCGCGCCATGGGCGAAGTGGCCCAGCGCCTCGACATCACCGTTTCGGCGGCCGAGCAGACCTATACGACCCAGGCCCTTGTCGACATGATCAATGCCGGCGTGCGCATGGTGCAGCCCGATATCGTCAAGATGGGCGGCATCACCGGGCTCATGCAATGCGCCGCCATTGCTTACGCCCATGGCGTGGAACTGGTGCCGCACCAGACTCAGCCTACGATCGGCCACATGGCCAATCTGCATGTGCTCGCGACCATCATGCACCTGACCAAGCCGGCCGAATTCGCCGATCCCGACACCCGCATGTATCCCGGCTTCCGCAATCCGCCCAAGCCGGTGGATGGCAAGTTCCAGATCCCCTCGGCTCCCGGCCTCGGGCTCGAACTGATCGATGCCGAACTCGAACAACGGCGCGTCCGCTAGAGCCGCGCGACCACAAGAACAAGAGGAGACCCCAATGACACTGAACCGCCGCAACTTCCTGGAACTGGCCGCAGCCGGCACCGCGCTTTCCGCGCTGAGCATTTCGGCCGCCCATGCCCAGGGCGACGATACCATCCGCATCGGCATTGCCGCCAACAATCCGCGTCACTCGGACCCCAACCAGACCACGCAAGGGCCGGACAACTGGGCCGTGGAGCAGATGTACGAGCAGCTGGTGCGTCCCGAAGATGGCAAGTTCGCGCTGACGCCGGAGGACTACCAGCCGGTGCTGGCCACCGAATGGACCATGTCCGAGGATGCCAAGACCTGGACCTTCAAGCTGCGCGAGGGCGTGCAGTTCCACCGCGGTTATGGCGAGATGACCGCCGACGACGTGGCGTTCACCTTCCTCAAGGCCAAGGATTTCGGCACTGGCCGGGTGATCTTCGCCAACATCGCCGATGCCGTGGCCAATGGCCCCTATGAAGTGGTGATCAGCCTGCACCAGCCCGATGTCAACTTCCTGGGCACGACGGTCTTCTCGCTCAACGCCAATATCGTGTCCAAGAGGGCTTATGAGGAAATCGGGGTGGAGAAGTTCACCACCGACGCCGTGGGCACCGGACCCTATGAATTGGCCAAGTACGATTCCGAAAGCGGCACCTATCTCAAGCGTTTCGAGGACTATTGGGGCGAGCCGGCCAAGGTCAGCAATATCGAGTGCCTGTATATTGCCGATACCACGGCGCGCACGCTGGCCCTGGTGTCAGGGCAGGTGGACATGATCGAGGCGGTGCGCGCACCAGGCTGGATTGACTCGATCCTGCAGCGCGACCCCAACATGAAGATCGACATGACGGTGCCGGGTTCGTTCAACACCCTTCATGTCAATCTCACCCGCGCGCCCTTTGACAATCTCCTGGTGCGCCAGGCGCTGATGCATGCAATCGATCGCAAGACCGTGGCCGATGCGCTGGCACCTATGGGTGGCGTACTGGTCGGCTTGCAGCCCGACTTCTTCCCGCCCGGGCTCAAGACCGAGGATCTGCCGCCCGAACTGCGCTACGAATATGATCCGGAAAAATCCAAGGCCCTCCTGGCTGAAGCGGGCTTCCCCAACGGGGTGAGCTTTGATGCCCTGTGTAGCCAGCGCGAGGATTATTCCTCGACCATGCTGATCGTGCAGGAGCTGATCCGACCGGCCGGGTTCAACATGAACCTCATTATCGGCGATCACACCGCCTACCACGCCGACAACCGCTCGGACAAAAACACCCTGGCGATGCATGCTTCGAGCTATCCGCCGATTCCGACCCAGATCTACATCCAGCAGCTCTATTCCAAGGCTGAGGTGAAGGCCGATGGCTCGGGCGGCGGCAATTACAGCCATTATGGCGTGGCCATCCCGGGTGTTGATGCACTGCTCGAGCAGGCGCTCAGCGCCACCGACTACGACACCTATCTGCAATTGTGCCGCGAGATCGAGCTGCAGGTGCTGCGCGACCTGCCCCTGATCGGTCTGTCGACATTGTCCTACACCATGGTGCGCAATCCGCGCCTCGACCTCGGCTACGAGGTGGAGAGCGGCTACGCACGGTGGCGACTACATCGCGCCACCAAGGCGTGATCCATGCCGGCGCCGGACCCATCCGGCGCCGTTCAACCAGGGAGGAGGAACCCATGGCTTTGAACAGACGGAGTTTTCTGGAATTAGCGGCAGCCACCACGGCTTTGACAGCCATTGGTGTGCAGGCCAGCCACGCGCAGGACGCCGATACCCTGCGGATCGGCATTGCCGCCAATGGCCCCCGCCACTCGGACCCGAACCTGACCACGCAAGGTTCAGACAACTGGGCCACCGAGCAGATGTATGAGCAACTCGTGCGCCCAGACGATGGGCGGTTTGCGCTGAAACCAGAGGAATACCTGCCTACGCTTGCAACGGAATGGACGCAATCAGAGGATGCCAAATCCTGGACGTTCAAGCTGCGCGAAGGGGTGCAGTTCCACCGCAACTACGGTGAGATGACTTCGGAGGACGTCGTCTTTTCGTTCGAGCGGGCTATCAAGGAAGGCACCAACCGCACCATCCTCTCCAATATCGAGAGCGTTGTCGCGACCGGGCCCTATGAGATCGCCATTACCCTCAAGCAGCCCGATGTGAACCTGCTGGGCACTTCGATCTTCAACAACAACACCTCCATCGTCTCCAAAAAGGCCTATGAGGAAATTGGGGGCGAGGCTTTTGCCACCGATGCGGTGGGCACCGGGCCATACGAGTTGGTGCAGTTCGACCCTGAATTCGGCACCCGCCTCAAGCGCCATGAAGGCTATTGGGGCGACAAGGCCAAAATTGCCAATGTGGAATGCGTTTATATCGCCGACACCACCGCCCGCACCCTGGCGCTGTTGGCTGGCGACGTGGACATTATCGAAGCGGTCCGAGCGCCTGGCTGGATCGACTCCATCCTGCAGCGTGACCCCACGCTCAAGATCGATATGACGACCCCGGGCTCGTTCAACACGCTCCACATCAACCTGACGCGCAAGCCCTTCGACAATCTGCTGGTCCGCCAAGCGTTGATGCATGCGATCGACCGCCCGGCGGTTGCCGCGGCACTGGCGCCGATGGGTGGGGTCATGGCGGGCCTGCAGCCCGATTTCTTCCCCGCCGGCTTCAAGACCGAGGATTTGCCGGCAGAGCTGCAATATCCCTACGACCCCGAAAAATCCAAGGCATTGCTGGCCGAGGCCGGTTTCCCCAATGGCATCAGCTTTGACTCGCTGTGCTCGCAGCGGGAGGATTATTCCTCGACCATGCTGATCGTGCAGGAGCTGATCCGCCCGGCCGGGTTCAACATGAACCTCATCATCGGCGATCACACCGCTTATCACGCCGATAATCGCTCGGACAAAAACACCCTGGCGATGCACTCCTCCAGCTATCCGCCGATCCCGACCCAGATCTATTTCCAGCAGCTGGCCTCGGCTTCGGAAGTGAAGTCGGACGGCTCAGGCGGGGGCAATTACAGCCATTATGGCGTGGCCATGCCCGGCATCGACGACCTCCTGAACCAGGCGCTGACCGCTTCGGATTACGAGACCTATCTAGACCTGTGCAAGCAGATCGAGCTGCAGGTACTGCGTGACCTGCCCCTGATCGGGCTCTCGACGCTGGGCTTTACGGCGGTGCGCTCGGCCAAGGTCGACCTCGGCTATGAGGTCGAGAGCGGCTATGCGCGCTGGCGCTTCCACCGCGCGACCAAGACGGTCTAACCCAATCCCCTATCCGGGCTCCCGACGGGAGCCCGGCCACTCCAAGGCGGTGCACTCATGGCCAGATATCTGCTTCTTCGATTGGGCGATGCCATCCCAACCCTGTTCCTGGTGTTGACCCTGGTCTTTATCGCCATGCGCATCCTGCCGGGTGATCCCGCGCTCGCCGCGTTGGGTGACGCGGCCTTGCCCGAACAACTGGCTGAGTTCCGGGAGCGCATGGGCCTCAATGTCCCGCTCTGGCAGCAATATTTCAATTTCCTCGGCGGCGTGCTGACGCTCGATTTCGGCCGCTCGCTCCTGTCCAACACGCCCGTGCTGACGCTGATTGCGCAGAACCTGCCCTATACGATCGAGCTGACCCTTGCCGCGATGGCCATGGGCATCGTCGCCGGCATTCCTATGGGCGTTTTGGCCGCCACCAATCGCAACAAGCTCCCCGACACTGGCGTGCGCCTGTTTTCACTGATCGGCTACGCCATTCCGGACTTTTTCCTCGGGGCGCTGTTGCTGATCACCTTTGCGCTCAATCTGGGCTGGTTCCCGATCAATGGCGCAGGCACTGATTTTGCCAGCCGCATGCACCATATCTTCCTGCCGGCGCTGACCCTCGCCTTCGTCAAGGCCGCGTTTCTCGGCCGGCTGACGCGAACGAGCCTGCTCGAAGTGCTGGGCAAGGACTATGTGCGCACCGCCCGCGCCAAGGGCGCCCGCGAAAAGCGGGTGATCTATAATCACGGGCTGCGCAACGCCATGCTGCCTATCACCACCGGGCTGGGCCTCAGCCTGCTCTCGACGCTCTCGGGCTCGGTCGCGGTGGAGCTGGTGTTCAACCGCCCGGGTATCGGGCGCCTCTTGATCGATGCCATCGCGCAGCGCGATTACGCGGTGATCCAGGGCGGCGTGCTGGTCTTTGCGGTTTTCGTGGTCCTCATCAACCTCCTGATGGACCTTGTTTATGTCGTCGTCGATCCTCGTGTGCGGGTGAGCTGATATGACTGTCGTAACCAACGATCCCGTTCGCCTCGCTCCCGCGCAGCCCAATGCCTTCCAGAAAGTGGGCAAGCTGCTGTTCGGGCGCATCGAAACGACGCTCGCCACCATCATGATCGGCATTTTCATCCTGGTGGCGCTGCTCGCGCCGTGGCTCGCGCCCTATGATCCGCTGGCGCAGTCGATCCTCAAAATCAACCGGCTGCCCAGCGCCGAGAATTGGCTCGGCACCGACCAGTTCGGCCGCGATGTGCTCAGCCGCCTCATCTATGGTTCGCGCAATTCGCTGCTGTTCGGCTTCATCTCGCCGGTGCTGGCTGCCTTGTTCGGCACCCTGCTGGGCGTGACGGCCGGCTATTTCGGGGGCATCACCGACCGGCTGATTTCGCGTGTGATCGATCTCTTGCTGGCCTTCCCCGAATTGCTGCTGGCGATCCTGATCGCAGCCGTGCTCGGGGGCGGGTTCTGGAACATCATCGCGGTGATCACCGTGGCCTTCATTCCCGGCTTTGCCCGTGTCGCGCGCGCCCAGACGCTCTCGATCAAGCAGGAGCCCTTTGTGGAATCGGCCATCGCTGTTGGCGTGCGCACCCCGGTGATCATCATCCGCCACATCATCCCCAATATCATGGCTCCGATCGTGGCGCTGATGACGCTGTGGGTAGCCTCGGCCATCCGCATCGAGGCCTCGCTGAGCTTTCTGGGCATCGGCACGCGCGCGCCCAATCCGAGCTGGGGCAACATCATCCGCGATGGCCTCAATAGCCTCTTTGGTTCGCCGTGGCCGATCATCGGCGCCGGCGTCGCCATTACGCTCGTGGTTCTGTCCTTCAACCTGGTCGGCGACGCGATCCGCGATGCGCTCGACCCCTCGACCGCCCGATAGGAGAAATCATGGCCAATACGGGTGCTCTTGCTGTTGAACGCGTCGTGCCCGATCCCGCGGCCGAGTCGGTGCTGTCCGTGCGGGATCTGCGCACATCCTTTCTGACCTCCAACGGGTGGGTGGAGATTGTTAAAGGCCTCTCCTTTGACATCGGGGCCGAGGAAACGGTCGCCGTGGTCGGGGAATCCGGTTCGGGCAAGTCGGTGACGGCGCTTACGATCATGCGCCTGCTTGATCCGGCCGCGAGCCGCGTCGAAGGCTCGGTGCAGTTGGAGGGTCGTGAACTCCTGACACTGCCGCCAGCGGAGATCCGCACTGTGCGCGGACGGCAGATGGGCATGATCTTCCAGGAGGCCATGACCAGCCTCAATCCGCTCCAGACCGTGGGCAACCAGATCGCCGAAGTGCTGACCATCCATGGTCAGTATTCGGGACAGGCGGCGATGCAGGAAGCGTTGCGGCTGCTCGAGCGGGTGCGCATCCCGGGGGCCGCGTCTCGCCTCAAGGATTATCCCCATTCGCTTTCGGGCGGCATGCGTCAGCGCGTGATGATCGCCATGGCGCTGGCCTGCAAGCCCAAGCTGCTGATCGCCGACGAGCCCACGACCGCGCTCGACGTCACCATCCAGGCTCAGATCCTGCAGCTGATCAAGCAGCTGCAAAAGGAAGAAGGCATGGGCGTGCTGTTCATCACCCATGACATGGGCGTGGTGGCCGAAGTGGCCGACCGCACCGTGGTGATGCTGGAAGGGCGCGCGGTGGAGTCGGACACCACCGAAGCCATCTTTGCCCGCGCGCAAAACCCCTACACCCGCGCCCTGATCGCCGCGGTGCCCAAGCTGGGCGAGGGCAGTGAACACGGGCCGCAGCATTTTCCCATTCTCGATCGCGCCACCGGTGTGATCGTGCCGGGTCGGCAGCGTCCCGATACGGTGCGCCGTGACGCCGAGCCGGTGTTGCGGGTGCGCGAACTGGTCAAGCGCTTCGATATCCCGGGGGGCCTATTTGGTGGGCCAACGGGCCGCGTTCATGCCGTCGAAAAGGTGAGCTTTGATCTGCGCGGCGGGGAAACGCTCTCGCTGGTAGGGGAATCGGGTTGCGGCAAGTCCACCACCGGCCGGGCAATCATGCGCCTCATCGAGCCGCAAAGTGGGGAGATCAGCATCGGCGGCACCGATATCCGCGCGCTCGACAAGGAGCGGATGCGCGGCATGCGCCGGCATATCCAGATGATCTTCCAGGATCCCTATGCCAGCCTTAATCCGCGCATCACCGTGGGCGATGCCATTGCCGAGCCCTTCCTGACCCACAAGCTGGGCACCAAGGCCCAGGCGCGCGACAAAACCATGGACCTGCTCAAGCGGGTCGGGCTCACCCCGGAAATGGCCAACCGCTATCCCGCGCAGTTTTCGGGGGGGCAGCGCCAGCGCATCTGCATCGCCCGGGCGCTGTCGCTCGAGCCCAAGGTGATCGTGGCCGATGAAAGCGTTTCGGCGCTGGACGTCTCGATCAAGGCGCAGGTGGTCAATCTGATGATGGACCTGCAGGAGCAGTTCGGGCTGTCCTACCTCTTCATCTCCCACGACATGGCCGTAGTGGAGCGCATCAGCCACCAGGTGGCAGTGATGTATCTCGGCGAGATCGTCGAGAAGGGTCCGGTCGCGGCCGTGTTCGGCAATCCGCAGCACCCCTATACCAAGCGCCTGATGGCGGCCGTGCCCGTCCCCGATCCTGCCCGCCGCTTGCAGGTGCGCCCCGTCAACAATGACGAGATCAAAAGCCCGCTGCGTCCGGTGGATTTCGAGCCACCCAAGCGGGAATACCGGGAAATCTCACCCGGCCATATCGTGCAGATCTGGGGCGATGACTGGAAGGTCTAGCGCCTTCTTCGTCCCCCGGCACCGAACAACAAGGATGTTTTCATGAGTTTTCAGGCCCTCGTCACTGACCGCAGCGCTGATGGGAAGGTTTCCTCGGCGCTCCAGACGCTCACCGACAATCGCTTGCCCCAAGGCAATGTCACTGTGGATGTCGATTGGGCCGGGCTCAACTACAAGGACGGGCTGTGCCTGACCGGGGCAGGGGGGCTGGTGCGCAACTATCCCCATGTGGCGGGTATCGATTTTGCCGGTACCGTGCGTGACAGCGAAGACAGCCGCTACAAGGCGGGCGACCCCGTGGTGCTGACCGGCTGGCGCGTGGGCGAAGCCCATTGGGGCGGCTATGCCCAGCGCGCCCGCGTCAATGCCGATTGGCTGGTGCCGCTACCCAAAGGACTGACGACGCGCGACGCCATGATCGTGGGCACGGCCGGGCTCACCGCCATGCTCGCCATCAACCGGCTGGAAGCGGCGGGGCTAAAGCCGGACGCCGGCGAAGTTCTGGTCACCGGCGCGGCCGGCGGCGTGGGGACCGTGGCGCTGTCGCTGCTGGGTAAGTTGGGCTACACGGCCGTGGCGCTGTCGGGCCGGCCCGAGCATGGCGACAGCCTCAAGGCGCTGGGCGCCGCCAGCATCCTGGCGCGCGACGAATTCCTCGCCCAGCCCGACAAACCGCTGGAATCGGCGCGTTGGGCAGCGGCCATCGACAATGTCGGCGGCCCCATTCTCGGCAAGCTGCTCAAGCAGGTCAAATATGGTGGCGCGGTTGCCGCGATCGGCAATGCGGCCGGCATCGAGCTCAACACCAATGTGCTGCCCTTCATCCTGCGTGCCGTGTCGCTGCTGGGCATCGACAGCGTCATGCAGCCCTATGAGGCGCGCATCGCGGCCTGGTCCCGCATCGCCGAGACCCTTGATCTGACCGCCTATGGCGCCATGGTCGAGGAGATCGGGCTCGACGGGCTGCCCGACGCGGCCGGGCGGATCCTTGCCGGCCAGGTCAAGGGCCGCGTTCTGGTGCGGACCCGCTGATCGATGACCCTGGTTATCGCCCACCAATACGGCGAGCGGCTGGCCGCTTCGGTGGCCGCCGAACTGCCCCAAGGCGTGCGCTTTGACGCCCTAGAGCCGACGCCGCACACCGCTTGGCAGGTGCCGCCTGAGGCTGACGTGCTGCTAGTCAGCCAGGACAGCGCCGCCGTAGGCCTCCATCCCGGCATGCCTGAGCCCGCCGGCTGGCCGTTCAATTTGCGCTGGGTGCATCTGCGCTCCACCGGCATCGACAAATACCCGGCCTGGGTGTTTGCCGTGCCAAAGGTGACGGTGAGCCGGGGCACTTCGGCTGTGCCGATCTCGGAATATGTGCTGGCTGCCATGCTGAGCGTCGCCAAGCGCATTCCCGAGATCTGGACCGATGCGCGCAGTGTCTGGCGGCACCACAAGCTCGGCGAGTTGCATGGCAGCACGCTGGGGATCATCGGCTTTGGCGAGATCGGCCGGGCGGTCGCCGAGCGGGCGCTGCCTTTTGGCATGACGGTGCTCGCGACCCGCCGCTCGCCTGGGCCCAGCGGCATGGATGGCGTCGAGATTGTTTCGCTTCCAGATCTCCTTGGCCGCGCTGACCATATTGCCCTTTGCGCGCCGCTGACGCCGCAAACCCGCGGCATGCTCGATGCAGACGCCTTTGCCGCGCTCAAGCCCGGCGCCCATCTCATCAACATCGGCCGGGGCGCGGTGATCGACACCGACGCACTGCGCGCCGCACTGGATGGCCCGCTGGCCTGCGCCACGCTCGATGTCACCGATCCCGAGCCGCCGCCCGAGGGCCACTGGCTCTACACCCATCCCCGGGTGCGGCTGTCTCCGCATATTTCGGGCAGTTCGCCCGAGAGTAATCGCCGCACCACGGCGTTCTTCATCGCCAATCTGGAGCGGTTCATGCGCGGGCAGGACCTCGAAGGTGTGGTCGACCCGTCCGAGCGCTACTGAGCGCCAGCCCGCTTATTCCCTTTCTCCCTTCCACAAGGATGCACCATGCCCCAATGGCTCAAGCGCGGAAAAAATGTTGAGGAGCGCGCCGCCGCCGATCGGCAGGTGCGCGCCACAGTTGAAACCATTCTGGCCGATATCGAAGGGCGCGGCGATGCGGCCGTGCGCGAACTGTCAGCGCGCTTCGACAACTGGGATCGGCCCGATTTCCGCCTGGCCCCGGCCGAGATCGACGCCTGCCTCGCCCAGTTGACGCCGCAAGACCTGCACGACATCGAATTTGCCCAGACCCAGGTGCGCAACTTCGCCCAAAAGCAGCGCGCGACCTTGCAAGATCTCGAAGTGGAAACCCTGCCGGGCGTGACGCTGGGGCATCGGCATGTGCCCATCAACGCGGTGGGCTGTTATGTGCCGGGCGGCAAATATCCGCTGCTCGCCTCTGCGCATATGTCGGTGATAACGGCCAAGGTCGCTGGTTGCGAGCGCGTCATCACCTGCGCGCCCCCGTTCAACGGCAAGCCCGCACCCGCCATTGTCGCCGCCCAGCACATGGCCGGCGCCGACGAGATCTATGTTCTGGGGGGCATCCAGGCCATTGGCGCCATGGCTATCGGCACGCAAAGCATCGATCCCGTCGACATGCTGGTGGGGCCGGGCAATGCCTTTGTCGCCGAAGCCAAGCGCCAGCTTTATGGCCGGGTCGGCATCGACCTGTTTGCCGGGCCGACCGAAACCCTGATCATCGCCGACGACACGGTGGATGGCGAAATCTGCGCCACGGATCTCTTGGGCCAGGCCGAGCATGGCCCGACCTCGCCCGCGATCCTCCTCACCAATTCCGAACAGCTCGCCCGCGACACGATGCGGGAAATCGAGCGCCTGCTCGCCATTCTCCCAACCGGGGAAGTCGCGCGCCAATCCTGGACCGATTTCGGCGAGGTGATCGTTTGCGAGAGCTACGAGGAAATGCTCGCCCAAGCTGACCGCATTGCTTCCGAGCATGTTCAGGTGATGACCGATCGGGACCTGTGGTTCCGCGATCATATCAGCAATTACGGCGCCCTGTTTCTGGGCCCGCGCACCAATGTTGCCTATGGCGACAAGGTGATCGGCACCAACCATACCCTGCCCACCATGAAGGCGGCGCGCTATACCGGGGGCCTATGGGTGGGCAAGTTCCTCAAGACCTGCACCTGGCAGCAGGTCACCACGGACGAGGCCTCGGCAGCCATCGGGGAATATGGCTCGCGCCTTTCCATGCTGGAGGGTTTTGTGGGTCACGCCGAGCAAGCCAATTTGCGCGTCAGGCGTTATGGTGGGCGCAATCTGCCCTACGGCACTGCCGCAGCGCCGCGCACTCAAGCAGCCGAGTAAGCCATGAAAGCCGTTATTGCCGAACTTGAAGCCAAGCGGGCTGGAGCCAGACTGGGAGGCGGGCAAAAGCGCATCGACACCCAGCACGGCAAGGGCAAGCTGACGGCGCGCGAACGGCTCGATGTGCTGCTCGATCCCGGCAGTTTCGAAGAATACGACATGTTCGTCACCCATCGCGCCACCGAGTTCGGCATCGGGGAAACCGTGATCCCGGGCGATGGCGTGGTGACGGGCTGGGGCACGATCGAGGGGCGCCTCGTTTATGTGTTTTCCCAGGATTTCACCGTCTTTGGCGGCTCCCTGTCGGAAACCCATGCCGAAAAGATCTGCAAGATCATGGATCTGGCCATGCAGAACGGCGCGCCGCTAATCGGGCTCAACGACAGCGGCGGCGCCCGCATCCAGGAAGGCGTGGCCTCGCTGGGCGGTTATGCCGATGTGTTCTGGCGCAATGTGCAGGCTTCGGGCGCCATTCCCCAGATCTCGGTGATCATGGGGCCCTGCGCGGGCGGGGCGGTCTATTCCCCGGCGATGACCGACTTCATCTATATGGTCAAGGACACCAGCTATATGTTCGTGACCGGCCCCGACGTGGTCAAGACCGTCACCAATGAAAGCGTGACCCAGGAAGAGCTGGGTGGCGCTTCCACCCACACCAGAATTTCCTCAGTGGCCGATGCGGCCTTCGAGAACGACATCGAAACCCTGCTTGAAGTGCGTCGCCTCTTCGGCTTCCTGCCGCTGGCGGCCGGGCAGAAGCCGCCGCGCCGCCCGACCATGGATCCGCTCAACCGCGACGATCTTTCGCTCGATACGATCATTCCAGACAGCGCCAACCAGCCCTATGACATGCGCGAAGTGATCGAGAAGGTTGCCGATGAGGGCGATTTCCTCGAGATCGGCAAGGATCACGCCGGCAATATCCTCTGCGGCTTTATCCGGCTCGATGGCCATCCGGTGGGGGTGGTGGCCAACCAGCCGCTGGTGCTCGCGGGGTGCCTCGATATTTCAGCCAGCAAGAAGGCCGCCCGGTTCATTCGCTTCTGCGACTGCTTTGAAATCCCCGTGCTCACCTTTGTCGATGTGCCCGGCTTTTTGCCGGGCGTGGCGCAGGAATATGGCGGCATCATCAAGCATGGCGCTAAGCTGTTGTTCGCCTATGCCGAAGCCACGGTGCCGCTCGTCACCGTCATCACCCGCAAAGCCTATGGCGGGGCCTATGACGTGATGGCGAGCAAGCACATCAAGGCCGATGTGAACTATGCCTGGCCCTCGGCGGAAATCGCGGTGATGGGAGCCAAGGGCGCAACGGAAATCCTTTATCGCTCGGAGCTGGGGGACAAGGAGAAGATCGCCCAGCGCACGGCCGACTACGAAGCGCGCTTCGCCAACCCTTTCGTCGCCGCCGAACGCGGCTTCATCGACGACGTCATCATGCCCCACGGCACCAGGCGGCGCGTGATCCGGGCGTTTTCGACATTGAGGCACAAACAGAGCCATGCGCCCAAGAAAAAGCACGGGAATATTCCGCTGTGAGGGGGGAACACCGGCGCGGCTCCCTCCCCCTCGCGGGGAGGGACGGGGTGGGGGGATGGATGGCCAAGCATCTCGCAAGGAAGCTCCGGCGCAACGCCACTTATGCCGAGCAGGATTTTTGGCAACTGACCTGGTCGCTGCGGCAGGCCGGCTGGCCATTTCGACGCCAGCAATTGCTGGGCAGCTACTATGTTGACTTCGCCTGCCTCAAAGCCGGTTTGGTCGTGGAGATCGATGGCGACACCCATGGATCCGACCGGGCGCAGGCAAAGGACGCGGTGCGCGATGACTATCTACGGGGCCGGGGTTTTACGGTTCTGCGGTTTACCAACGATGAGGTGACCAGCAATCCCGATGGTGTGTTCCAGGTCCTGAGTTCTTTTCTCGAAACCTTGCCATCCAGCCCCCCACCCCAGCCCTCCCCGCGTGGGGGAGGGAGCCCCGCCGGTGCACTGGACGGCCCACGCATGACTTCTGATGAGGACCAGCAATGACCATCACCAAACTCCTCATTGCCAATCGGGGCGAGATTGCTTGTCGGGTGATCCGGACGGCAAAGCGGATGGGGATCGCGACGGTTGCGGTTTATTCCGATGCGGACCGTGATGCCCTACATGTGCAGATGGCCGATGAGGCCGTGCATATCGGGCCGTCGCCGGCGCGGGACTCTTATCTCCAGATCGACAAGATCATCGGGGCCTGCCGCCAGACCGGGGCGCAGGCGGTGCATCCCGGCTATGGGTTCTTGTCGGAAAATCCGCGTTTTGCCCAGGCGCTGGAAGCGGCAGGGATCATCTTTGTCGGCCCGCCGGTCCGCGCGATCGAGGCGATGGGTGACAAGATCACGTCCAAGAAGCTCGCAGCCGAGGCAGGGGTGTCAACCGTGCCCGGGCATATGGGGCTGATCGAGGATGCCGAGGAGGCGGTCTCGATCAGCCAGTCCATCGGCTACCCGGTGATGATCAAGGCTTCAGCGGGCGGCGGCGGCAAGGGCATGCGTATTGCCTGGACCGATGCCGAAGCGCGTGAAGGCTTTGAGCGGAGCAAGTCAGAGGCGGCCTCATCCTTTGGCGATGATCGCATCTTCATCGAGAAATTCGTCACCGAACCGCGCCACATCGAGATCCAGCTGATCGGCGACAGCCACGGCAATGTGCTTTATCTCAACGAGCGGGAATGCTCGATCCAGCGACGCAACCAGAAGGTGATCGAGGAGGCGCCATCGCCCTTTCTCGACGAAGCGACGCGCCGGGCCATGGGCGAGCAGTCGGTCGCGCTGGCAAAGGCGGTGGGCTATACCAGCGCCGGCACGGTGGAGTTCATCGTCGATGCCGAGCGCAATTTCTATTTTCTCGAGATGAACACCCGCCTGCAGGTGGAACATCCCGTCACCGAGCTGATCACCGGCCTCGATCTGGTGGAACTGATGCTGCGCGTGGCGGATGGCGTAGCGCTGCCCCTGACGCAGGCCGAGGTCCAGCGGAACGGCTGGGCCATCGAATCGCGCCTTTACGCGGAGGATCCCTATCGCAATTTCCTGCCCTCGACCGGGCGGCTGACACGCTATCGCCCGCCCGCCCAGAGCCACGCGCCCGATCTGGTGGTGCGCAACGACACGGGCGTGTTCGAAGGCGGGGTAATCTCGACCTTTTACGATCCCATGATCGCCAAGCTGTGTACCTGGGCGCCCACACGCCTGCAGGCCGTAGAAGCCATGGCGGTGGCCCTCGACAGTTTCGAGGTCGAAGGGGTGGGCAACAACCTGCCGTTTCTGTCAACGGTGATGGACCAGGAGCGCTTCCGCGAGGGGCGGCTGACCACCGGCTATATTGCCGAGGAATTTCCCGACGGTTTTACTGGCGCGCAATTGCCACGCGGCCGGCTGATTGAGGTGGCGGCAGCGGCGGCCATGCTGCGGCTGACCGAGGAGGACCGCAAGGGGCTCGTGTCCCATTCCCCCATTGGCGGGGCGGTGGAAGTCTATGGCGAATGGGTGGTGGTGATCGAGGGCGAACAGGTGCCCGTCAAGCTGCACCGCCTCGATCCGGCCGGCAGCTGGGAGCTTAACCTCTTTGATACGGCGCTGACCGCCGCACGCTTTGCCTGGCAGCCCGGCGACAGTCTTGCGACCATTGAGTGGTCGACCGGCGAAACGGCAGTGCTCAAGGTCGAGCCCACCACATCGGGGGCGCGCATCCGCTATCGGGGGGCCGACCTCAAGCTTTTGGTGCTGCCGCCCCATGTCGCGGCCCTGCTCAAATACATGCCCGTCAAGACGCCGCCCGATATGAGCCGGTATCTCCTCTGCCCCATGCCCGGCCAGGTCGTCCGGATTGATGTGGCCGAGGGCGAGGTGGTGGAGGACGGCCAAACTCTGGCCATTGTCGAGGCGATGAAGATGGAGAACGTGCTCCGAGCCGAAAAGCGCGCCCGGGTGAGCAAAATCCACGCCGCCCCCGGCGCGGTGCTGGCCGTGGATGCGGTGATCATGGAATTCGAGGCGGTGTGATGCACATGCAGCCCTGGACTGCACCGCTGCCGCCGCTGTCGCCTCCCTCCCCCTTGAGGGGAGGGAATGAGGGAGGGGGTCGTTCCGTGATGAACCGAAGGACCCCCACCCCGACCCTCCCCTCAAGGGGGAGGGGGGCCCTCTCCATCATCCGTCCATCACGCGCACTCCGCCTGCGGCTCCCTCGTCTTCATGTTGTTGAGACGGAATGGGCAGGCGTTGGGGGTAATCATGTCTGACGCCAAAGCGAACTTCACCCACTGGGCAACCCTCGCCCAAAAGGAACTGCGCGATACTCCGGTGTCCGCGCTCAATCGGGATTATGGCGGCACGCGGGTCAAGCCGGTGTATTTCGCCGAGGATGCGCGTCAAATGAACGAGGTGCCGGGCGCCGAGCCGTTTACGCGTGGCATTCGGGCGACCATGTATGCCAACCGGCCCTGGACCATCCGGCAATATGCGGGCTTTTCCACCGCCCGGGAGTCCAATGAGTTTTACCGCCAGGCGCTGGAGCGGGGGCAGAAGGGGCTTTCGGTGGCCTTCGACCTTGCGACGCATCGCGGCTATGACAGTGACCATCCCCGCGTGGTGGGCGATGTCGGCAAGGCGGGGGTGGCCATCGACAGCGTCGAGGACATGAAAACGCTTTTCAACGGCATTCCGCTCGATCAGATGAGCGTGTCGATGACGATGAATGGCGCGGTGATCCCGGTTTTGGCCATGTTCATCGTGGCGGCCGAAGAGCAGGGCGTGCCGCAGGAAAAGCTCGAAGGGACCATCCAGAACGACATCCTCAAGGAGTTCATGGTCCGCAACACCTATATCTACCCGCCCGAGCCCTCCATGCGGATCGTGGGTGACATCATCGCCTATACCGCCCGGCACATGCCGCGGTTCAACTCGATCTCGATTTCGGGCTACCACATGCACGAAGCCGGGGCGACGGCGGTGCAGGAGCTCGCCTATACGCTGGCCGACGGGATCGAATATGTGCGGGCGGCGCAGGGGCGCGGGCTCGATATCGACGCCTTTGCCGGGCGGCTGAGCTTTTTCTTCGGCATCGGCATGAACTTCTTTCTCGAGATCGCGAAGCTGCGCGCGGCGCGCCAGCTCTGGAGCGAGATCATGACCGGGCTGGGGGCCAAGGACCCGCGCTCGAAAATGCTGCGCACCCATTGCCAGACTTCGGGTGTGTCGCTGACCGAGCAGGACCCGCACAACAATATCATCCGCACGACGATCGAGGCGCTGGCGGCCACCCTGGGCGGCACGCAGTCGCTCCACACCAATTCCTTTGATGAAGCCATTGCGCTGCCCACCGAATTTTCGAGCCGGATCGCGCGCAACACCCAGCTGATCCTCCAGCACGAAACCCGCATCACCGATGTGGTCGATCCTCTGGGCGGCTCGTTTTATATCGAGGCGCTCACGGCCGAACTCGTTGCCGGCGCCAAGGCGCGGATCGGGGAAGTGGAGGCGATGGACGGCATGACGGCGGCCGTCCAAAGCGGTGGCCCCAAGCTCGCCATTGAAACCGCGGCAGCGCAGCGCCAGGCCCGCATCGATCGGGGCGAGGACGTCATCGTGGGGGTCAACCGCTTCCGGCTCGATGCCGAAGAGCCGCTCGCCACCCGCCAGATCGACAATGCCAAGGTGCGCGACGAACAGGTCGCGGCCCTCGAGCAGGTGCGCCGCACCCGCGACGAGGCCCTCTGCCAATCCATGCTCGCGGCCCTGCGGGAGATGGCGGCCATGGATGAAGGCAATTTGCTCGAGGCCGCCATCGCGGCGGCGCGCGCTCGCGCCACGCTCGGGGAAATCAGCGCCGCGCTGGAGGACGTGTTTGGCCGTCATTCGGCCACGAACCGGGTGATATCGGGCATCTATGCCGCCAGCTACGAGGGCGACCCCGAATACAGCACCGTCGCCGGGCGCGTTGCTGCGTTCAAGGCGAGCCGGGGCCGGGCGCCCTCGCTGCTGGTGGCCAAGATGGGGCAGGACGGGCACGATCGCGGCGCCAAGATCATCGCTTCGGCTTTCGCCGATCTGGGCTTCGCGGTGCATCTGGGGCAATTGTTCCAGACGGCGCAGGAGGTGGCCGATGATGCCGCCAGGCTCGATGTCGATGCCGTTGGCGTATCGTCGCTGGCGGCCGGGCACCTGACGCTGGTGCCTGAATTGATTGCGGCCCTGCGCGAGCGGGCACTTGGCGACACCACCGTGATCGTGGGTGGCGTGATCCCGGAAGGGGATTACGCCTTCTTGCTGGATGCTGGCGTGGCGGCCATTTTTGGCCCCGGCACCAATGTGCTGTCCGCTGCCTTTGCCCTCCTGGACCAGATCGAGGGCCGGCTCAGCAACCGCTAACCGGTCAGTTCTTGTCGACGGGCCTCGAGCGCATGCGGGACACCGTTTCGCGCTCCGCCCGCTTGCCGCGCAGCGGCGGCAGGCCGCGATCGAGCAGCGCCATATCCTCGAGCACCATGTCGCCCATGCGCTTGAAGGCGATATCGAGGGCCCCCGCCCGATGCGCCGAGCGCAACAGTCCCTCAAGACTGCGGGCGGGATGATTGAGGGGCAGCGGCTCTTCGGGGAAGACATCGGTCGCCGCGCGGATATGACCGCGGCGCACCGCCTCCATCAGCGCGTCGAAATCCACCACGTCAGCGCGGCTGAGGAGGATGAACGCGGCGCCCGGGCGCATGCTGTTGAACGCCTCGGCGCCAAGGAACGCCTTGTTTTCCGAGGTTACGGCAGCGACGACGAACACGAAGTCGCTTTGCGTCAGCACGTCGTCGAGCGTCGCCGGAACCACGCCATGCTCTTGGAGCAGCGATGGTGGCAGCCAGGGGTCGAACACGCGAACCCGGGCGCGAAAGCCGGCGAGGAGCCGGTTGAGCGTGCGGCCCAGATCGCCAAAGCCGATAATCCCGATCTCCGAGCCGCTTAGCAGCCGGGCGCTCCGGTTGCCGTCGCCACCCCAAAGCTCAGTGCCGGTGCGGAAGGCCGCATCATTGCCGCTGATCCCGCGCGCCAGATCGAGCGCGAGGCCGAGGCCAAGCTCCGCTACCGGCTCGGCAAACACCGCTCCGGTGGTGACCACATGGATGCCCCGCTCGAACAACGTGTCGTAGGGCATGTTGTTGATGAGATTGCTTTCGACATTGAAGATGCAGCGCAGATTGGTGAACTGGTCGAGAACCGCCGGGGAGATGGGCGGCTGACCCAGGATATAACGCGCTACGGCGAGACTTTCTCCGGGGACGGCATCGAGCTCGGTTGGCTCGATCTCGAGCACCCGATAGCGGGCAAACAGCGCGGCGCGCGCTTCGGGGGTGAAGATGAGATCGGTGCTGCGGGGATGGGGCGCGCTGATGATGAGAGGTTTGGCGTCGGAGGGCATAGGGCACCATGGCGCGGCAAAGGCGTGCCGGGGCGCGCTTGCCGCCACGGTCACACCCGTTCTGCCGGTTGTTGGGAGAAAGGCAGGCGGCGGAACGCTCCGGGAGCGCCCCGCCACGGCGATCGCTGGGCTGAACTATTGGCAGGCGCCGGGATCGGCCTGGGTGCACTTGTTGAATTCGAGATAGGTGAATTCTTCCACCGGCTCGCCTTCGATCAGCTTGATCATCAGGTCGGGGGCCTGGTGGCCCATCTCGAAGGGCTGCTGGGCCACATTGGCGTGCGAACGGCCTTGCTTGAACGCCTGGACCTGGGTGTCGAGCAAGTCCGAGGATACGATCACGATCTCCTTGGATTGGAGCTTGTCCATGATCGGGTCGGTGACCTGGGTATAGGCCTGCGGGCTGAACTGGGCCCAGCCGCCAACGAGGAAGAGGGCGTCGATATCGGGATTGGCGGTCAGCACGTCGGTGAGCTGCGTATTGGCCAGCGCCGAGTCGTCATTGGTGTAAACGGGGCAGCCTTCCACTTCGGTCCAGCCACCCTGGCCGGTGAGGCGGTCGGTGTTTTCGGCGCCCGCGAGCGTGTCGCGCGCGCCGGCGACGCGCTCATTGATGTTGGCCGCCGCCACATTGCCGAGCTGGAAGCAGACCGTGCCGCCCTCGGGCTTGAGCGCCATCAACTCCTTGGCGATTTCCTCGCCCAGCAGATAGTTGGAGTGCCCAATGAAGCCCTTGCGCAGATCGGCATCGGCTTCCAGCAGATCGGCATCGATGGTCATGATCGGGATCGTGGGGGCACGCTGTTTCAGCAAGTTCGCCATGGCCGGGGCGTTGGACGGCGAGATCGCCATGGCGGCAACGCCGCGGGTCAGCAGATCGTCCACAATCTGCACCTCGCCTGCTTCATCCGATGACAAGGCGGGGCCGGTATAGGTGCAGATATACTCGGAATCCGGGTTTTCCTCGTTCCACAACTCGCAGCCCTGGTGCATCTCCTCGAAATAGGGATTGTCGAGGCCCTTGACGACGATGGCGAGTTCTTTCTTGTCCTGCGCCATGACCGGGTTGCAGGCCATGACGAGGGCGCTGCCGGCGAGCAGCAGCCACAGTTTGGTGTTCATTGTCTCACTCCCATATTCTCAGCTCGGGCTCGTTGGCCCGCAACAATAAGCAGACACGGGCAACACGCCCGCTCCTCAGTCGGCTTCAATAAAGTCGGGGTCTTCAACTGGCTGAAAAGCCGCCAGCCTCCTCACAATACAATGCTTAGTACCCGAAAGCGCGAAGTCAACTGGCTAGTTCGAGCGGTTGTGCTTGGCTCAGCCGAGCAGGAGCATTGACGTGCCCGACTGGGCCAACCTAAGCTTGCCGGCAAAGGAGGCGGGCAAACCGCCGGGGCGAGGAGCGATGGCATGAGCGTGTTGGAGCTGGACCACGTGTCCAAGCACTATGGTGCGATCCAGGCCCTGAGTGATGTTTCCCTCACGCTCAATGCCGGGGAATGCGTGGGGCTGGTGGGCGACAATGGCGCGGGCAAGTCGACGCTGGTCAAGATCATCGCCGGTAACTTCCACCCGAGCAGCGGCGAAATCCGGATCGATGGGCAAAAGACCGATCTGCATAGCCCTAAGGACGCGCGCACCAAGGGAATCGAGATCGTCTACCAGGACCTGGCGCTGGCCGACAATCTGACCGCGGCCGCCAATATCTTCATGGGCCGCGAGCTCACCAATGGCTTTGGCATTCTCGATTATCGCGGCATGTACAGGCGGGCAGGGGAGCTGTTTGCCGAGCTGAAGTCCGAAACCCGGCCGCGCGATGTGGTGCGGCGTATGTCGGGCGGGCAGCGCCAGGCCGTGGCGATTGCGCGAACGCGGCTATCCAACCCCAAGATCGTGCTGATGGACGAGCCGACGGCGGCCATCAGCGTGCGCCAGGTGGCCGAAGTGCTCAACCTCATCCGGCGCCTCAAGGACCAGGGCATGGCCGTAGTGCTGATCAGCCACCGCATCCCCGATATTTTCGAAGTTTGCGACCGGCTGATCGTGCTGCGGCGGGGGCGTAAGGTTGGCGACAAGCGCGTCGCCGACTCCTCGCCCCAGGAGGTCACCGGCCTCATCACCGGCGCCATTGAACAGGTCTAGGGAGCAACAGAGATGGCCGCCGATTCATCCCTTTCGAGCGCGATCGACCAGCAAACCCATCGCGGTTTCCTCCCCTGGCTGCTTAGCCGGCAAGTGTTCTGGGTGGTGGTCGCTACCCTCGGGGCCTGCCTCTTCCTGTCGCTCTACACCTCGACTTTTGGCACGGCGCAGAACCTCTTTAACGTCACCCGCAATTTTGCGTTTGTCGGCATCATCGCGCTGGGCATGACGGCGGTGATCATGACGGGAGGGATCGATCTTTCGGTTGGCTCGACCGTGCTGGTCGCCGCCATTGTCACCAGCACGCTGATGGCCAGCGGGCTGCCATTGGGTATCGCCATGCCGGCAGCTTTGGGGGCAGCGCTGCTGATCGGCCTCGTCAACGGGGTCTTTGTCGCGGTTCTGGGCATGCCCCCTTTCGTGGTGACGCTGGGCATGATGTCGATCGCCCGCTCGCTGGGCATGGTGCTGTCCAACAACAAGCTGATCTACGAATTCGGGCCCGACCAGGGGCTGCTGTTTGCCATTGGCGGCGGCTCGGTGGTGTTCTTTGGGCTCCCCGTGCCCAATCCGCTGCTGGTGATGATTGCCCTGGCGCTGGTCACCGGCTTTGCCTTTCGCTGGACCAAATGGGGCCGCCATGTACTGGCCATCGGCGGCAATGAACATGCCGCTGTCCTCACCGGCATTCCGGTCCGCGCCGTCAAGGTTTCGGTCTATATGTTCGCCGCCTTCACCGCGGGCCTCACGGGCTTTCTCGAAGTGGGCTGGCTCGGCGGCGTCAGCACCGGGCTGGGCACCGGCATGGAGCTGACGGTGATCGCCGCGGCCGTGATCGGGGGCGCCAATCTCTCTGGCGGCAGCGGCTCGGCGCTTGGGGCGGTGATGGGCGCGGCGCTGATCGAGGTGATCCGCAACAGCTTGATCCTCCTGGGGATCAGCACGTTCTGGCAGGGCACCTTTGTGGGCTCGGCCATCGTGCTCGCGGTCGCCTTCAACAAGCTGCGCGACAAGGACACCAGCGAGTAGCGGGGCAGGGAAGCCCCTAACTCTCGAGGATCTTGCGCGCGATCGCGGCGGCTTGCACCCGGATATCGGGCACGGCCTCGATCTCGAAGAACCGCCCGCGCGTCAGCGGACCGAGCGCCAGCAGGTGCCGCGAGGGCTGCCCTTCGGCATTGACCACAAAGCAGTCGGGGCTGACATCGAGCCCGATATGGAGCGGGTCGGGGCGGGCGGCGCCGCTGGCCACGAGGTCGCGGATCACCGGACTGGAGCTCGAAAGCACATCGACGCTCACCCCGCCGCAATCATAGACCCGGGCGATATCGAGCGTTTCGCGCTCCTGCGTGCCCCGGCGGCGGATGGTGGCACGGACCCCTTCTGGAGCGCGGTCGATGCCGACAAACTCGGCCGCGACGAGGCTCACCTGACCCTCGGTGACCGCTTCCTCGAGACGCTGATGCAGCTCGGGTGGCAGCCGGTGGCGGTGAATGTTCCACCACGGCCGCAAATGGCGCAGCGCCTGGCGACGCGTGTGATCGGACCAGCTCTGCCAGATGCGCTGGTTATAAGGGCGAAGGCCATCAACGACGCTGCGCCAGTCGCCACCATTCGCCTCGGTCTGCGCCACAAGGCCCCGGAACCAGCCCATGAATTCGGGCAGGGACGCGCCAAAGGGCACATCGGCCTCCGCGATGCTGAGCGGGGGAATATCGCGGTGCCCCTTGGGCAGCAGCCCATTGCGCGACACGACGAGCGTTGGGCCGCGATGCTCGGCTTTCGCTAGGGACAGCCAGGCATCTACCATGGAAAGACCCGAGCCCAGGATCATCACCGGCGCATCTGGATCAAGCGGCGTATCGGCCTCCGAACCGACGCGCACGGCAATGCCGCGTCCCCGGGCCGGCTGGGTTTCGTGACCCACCGCCAGCACGGCAAAGCGGCTGGTGATGTTCGACCCGTTGGCGAGCAGCGTTTCCACCTCGTCGCGGCCTTCGGTGAGGCGCACAACTTCTTCGTTAAGCACGACGAGCCGCCCCGGTCGCGCCTGGGCTGCTTCGGCAAGCACATCCTCGAGATAAGCCCCATACAGCCGGCGCGGCACGAAGACCCAGGAGCCGGTGGGCGCCGGATAGTCCCGGGCCTGCAGCCAGCGCCAGAAATGATCGGGATCATCGGCAAAGGCGCTCATGCCGCGCGCCGGCACATTGACCTTGTGGTCGCGCTGGGTCGCGGAATAAGCGACGCCTTGCCCAACCTGTCCCCGGCGCTCCAAAAGGGTCACGCGGATATAGGCGGCCGGGTCGCGCAGCAAATGGGCGGCCAGCAACACGCCGCTGGCACCCCCGCCGATGATAGTCACTGCCAGCTCTCTGTTGCTCATCGAGAGCCTCCCTAACTATGCCCGGCTATGGACCCGTAGCCTCTAGCGACCCAAGCGCGCACAGACAAGCCACGCAGGGATGCCGCGCTTCCGAGGGGAACGTCCAGTGAAGCATCGACGTTGCCACCTCACTTTTCCCGAGAAGCCTTCTGACCTTAACCTCAAGAGCTCTAAACCTCAGGGCCATACGACCAAAGCATAGCTTTTCACGCCGCGCGGCAACTGGTCTCAAGAAGCTGCGCTTGCGCAGCGGCAACACCAGAGGTGTTTTGCCATGCCCTGGCTGCGCGTGCATGTTAACGGCGGAACGGCTCGCCCGAACTGCTGCCGAAAAGGAAACCACCCATGGCTGACGACAACACCACGAGCCTGCGCGACGCCGCGCTGCATTTCCACGAATATCCCAAGCCCGGCAAGCTCGAGATCGTGGCGACCAAGCCCCTCGCCAATACCCGTGATCTGTCGCTAGCCTATTCGCCCGGCGTGGCGATTCCCTGCGAGGAAATTGCCGCCGATCCCCAGGCCGCCTACAAATACACCTCCAAGGGCAATCTGGTTGCCGTGATTTCCAACGGCACCGCCGTGCTCGGCCTGGGCAATATCGGCGCGCTGGCCTCCAAGCCGGTGATGGAAGGCAAGGCGGTGCTGTTCAAGAAGTTCGCCGGCATCGATTCCATCGATCTGGAGGTCAACGAGCAGGACCCCAAGCGTTTCATCGAGATCGTGGCCCCGCTCGAACCCAGCTTTGGCGGCATCAATCTCGAGGACATCAAGGCCCCCGAGTGCTTCGAGATCGAGGAAGCGCTGCGCGAGCGCATGAACATCCCGGTGTTCCATGACGACCAGCACGGTACCGCCATCATCGTGGCCGCCGCCGTGATCAACGCCATGCGCCTTGTGGGCAAGGACATCGCCAAGGCCAAGATCGTCACCTCTGGCGCGGGCGCTGCCGCTATTGCCTGCATGAACATGCTGATCGCCGTTGGTGCCAAGCGCGAAAACATCTGGATCGCCGATAGCAAGGGCCTCGTGACCCGCAAGCGCGACAACTCCGTCGATCGCTGGCGCGGTGCCTTCGCGCAGGACACCGACAAGACCGAGCTCAGCGAAGTCATGGCCGGGGCCGATATCTATGTCGGGCTGTCCAAGGCCGGCGCGCTCAAGCCCGAAATGATGCGCGACATGGCGCCCAATCCGCTGATCCTGGCGCTGTCCAACCCCATCCCCGAGATCATGCCCGAACTGGCGCGCGAGGCGCGGCCTGACGCGATGATCTGCACCGGGCGCTCGGACTATCCCAACCAGGTCAACAATGTCCTCTGCTTCCCGTTCCTGTTCCGCGGCGCGCTCGATTGCGGCGCGACCGTCATCAATGAGGCGATGAAAGCGGCGGCTGCCGAAGCGATCGCCCAGCTCGCCCATGAGCCGGGCCTCGAAGCCAGCAGCCATGGGGTGCCCGCGATTTTCGGGCCGGACTATCTCATCCCCAACCCCTTTGATCAGCGCCTGATCCTGCGCATCGCCCCCGCTGTCGCCAAGGCAGCGATGGAAACCGGCGTCGCCCAGCGCCCGATCGAGGACTGGGCCGCTTATCGCGACACGCTGCACCGGTTTGTGTATCGCTCGGGCCTCGTCATGAAGCCCATGATCGAGCGGGCGCAGGAAAGCCTCAAGCGTATCGCCTTTGCCGATGGCGAGGACGAGCGGGTGCTGCGCGCCACCCAGGTGCTGCTGGAAGACAAGATGGGCCGCGCCATCCTGATCGGCCGCCCTTCGGTGATCGAGCAGCGCATCGCCCGCTTTGGCCTGACGCTGGAGGCCGGGCGCGATTTTGACGTCATCAACCCCGAAGACGATCCGCGCTATCGCGACTATGTGGACCTGTTCCACTCGCTGGTGGGCCGCAAGGGCGTCACCCCCGACACCGCCCGCACCATTGTGCGCACCAACACCACGGTGATTGGGGCCTTGGCCGTCAAGCGCGGCGAAGCCGATGCGCTGATCTGCGGCCTACAGGGCCGCTTCATCAAGCATGCGCGTGATATCCAGTCGATCATTGGCCTCGCGCCGCAGTCGCGCCAGCTGTCGGCGCTTTCCATGCTGGTGATGAGCCGGGGCGTGTTTTTCCTCGCCGACACCTATGTCAACATCGATCCCAGCGCCGACGAGATCGTGGCCATCACGCTGCAGGCGCGCGACCACCTCAAGCGCTTCAATATCGAGGCGCGGGCGGCGCTGCTGAGCTATTCCAATTTTGGCTCGCGCGACGGCGCCACGAGCCTCAAGATGCGCGAAGTGTTCGAAAAGCTGCAACAGGTCGCACCCGACCTTGTGGTCGATGGCGAAATGCAGGGGGATCTGGCGATCAACGAAAACCTGCGCGAGCGCTATGTCCCGAACTCGCTCCTGCGCGGCGAAGCCAATCTGCTGATCTTCCCCAATCTGGAAGCGGCCAACCTGTCCATGACGCTGCTCAAGGAACTCAACAACGCCCTCCCGATCGGCCCCATCCTCATGGGCACCAACCAGCCCGCCCACATCCTCGCCCCCTCCGTCACCAGCCGCGGCATCGTCAACATGGCCGCCGTCGCCGCCAGCGAAGTGGGGGTGGGCTAAAGCCACACCCGGGCGCAGTCCGGTGATGGGCTGCGCCTTTCATTGCAGGAGGGGCTAGGAAGCCGTCGCGCGCGCTTGCACAAAGCCGAGCAGCGCCGCGTCCGCGCGATCGGTCACCTCGGCAATGACCCGGTCTGGACTGAGTTGCGGCTCGGCTCGCGCAATTGCGGAAAGTCTTCTGGCTGCAAGCTGCGTCAGTAGCTTGTTGGGTGCTCTGGCGGCCGGGTGATGTATCAAGAGATTGGCACGGCCTTCGTAATACTTCTTGCCGCCCGTGATCTTGAAATAAAGCTCTTTCGCATTGGTGGGAAAGAGTTCCTTCCATCGGATCTGCGTGCTGAGTGCCTCAGACCAATCGAGCCATTTGGTGTGATGCAAGGGATGAATAGGCTGGGCCGCAATCCAGGGCGTTCGCAGCGCATCGGCGACGATGGCACCGTGCATGGCTTCGGTAACGAGACGCTCCAGACCGGCAATAGTGCTGAGCGTTTGCTGCACAGGTGCCGTGGGGTCGATGAACTTCACGCCAGCAAGGGCACAAGCCTCTTGCCAGTGGCCTCTCGCAAGGCTTTCAAAATGCGGCATGAAGCCAGTGCCGGATCGGCTGGCTCGTCCGATGGGGTAGATCTTGCGTAACAGAACGGCGCTGTCGCAAATGGCGAGCCCGGGGGGAAGTCTGAGCAGCTGTGCCGTGCGCGGTCCGCGCACGAAGACGGGCGACCAGCTGCCATCATGCAGATTGGGCAGCTTGCTATAGCCGCCATAACCCGAGCCGATAATGAATTTGCGCGAGGTGGAGGGCAGGAAATCCCAGATGATCGAGCCGATGCCGAGAAAGAGTTCGCTATCATCCTCGTCCAAAAATCCGCTGGGCAACAGGTGGGGCCACAGATAGGTGTTCAGTTCATCGCCGAAATTGGGCGTGTGGCCGCGGTAGTAAACCAGCTTCACTTGCTGCTTCTCCGCTTTGAGATCATGTCCCAGATTGCGTACAGCTGCCGGTGCGCCAGCAACCAGGCAACGCTGCCATACACTAAGGCGCCGACCGCCACCGCCGCGATTATCCGCGCCGCCGGGTCGGTGAGTGGCCAGGCCGCCGACGTAAATTGAATCGAAACGGCCATGGCCAGCGTAGCGAGAACGGGTACCCGGAAGCCCCAGAGATAGCAGAGCATCGGCATGTTCAGAATGCGCGCCACCATATGCACGGATGGCAGCCACATCAGATAGGTCTGGATGGCCAGGCCAATGCTGAGTTCGGCAACGCCAAAGCGGAAAAGCAGGACGATGCAGATGCCGGTCGCCAGCTGGCGACCCACCAAATAATAGAGCCACAGATCCGCATCGCCATTGCTGTTGATCAGCGAGCCTTGCAGCACCCCGATACAGGCCAATAGTCCAATGGCACAAAATGCCTGCACCACCGGCACCGCCTCACGCCAATGCGCACCGAAAAGGAATGGTACCAAATCCGGTGCGATAAGCGCCACGCCGGTGAACACGGGAAACGACACCGAAGCGGACAGGAACGTAGCGATGAGAAAGGCCTTGCGCCGCAACTCCGACTCGTCCTGCATGGAGGACAACAGGGAGAACGAGACCGCGTTGAGCGGTCCGGCCATGACATCGCTCAACAACTGGAAAATGCGCCGCGAGAAGCCGAACAGGCCTAGTGCATAGGGACCCAGCAGGCTCCCGATCAGCAATTGGTCGATGTTGATGCTGTTGATGAAGTTAGCGCCCGTGGCAAAGCCACCAAAGCGTGACAGCTCCTGCAGGGCTGACCGGCGGAAGGAGACGCGTGGCAGCCATTTGGCGCTGACCAGGCAGGCTAGGGTGGCCGCGGCCGAGGAAACAAGCTGGGCCAAGGCGAGCGCCCAGAGCCCGTAGCCGGCAAACAACACAGCCAGGCAAACCACAGCGCCCGCAAGCGAGGCCACCACGGTGCGCAAGGCGAGTTTGTGGAACAACATGGTTCGAACAAGCAGGGCGTTCGGCACGATGGCGACGAGGTCGAGCACGATCTTGAGCCCTAGCACGGGCATCAGCACTGCAAGCAGAGGCTGACCCATGGTCTCCGCCAGCGGTCGGGCGAGCAGGCACACCAGCGCATAAAGCAATGCAGCCAGCCCGGCACCCAGCCAGAACACGACGTCAAGATGCGCCGCGGTGATGTTGGCGCGCTGAATGAGCGCTTGTCCGAAACCGGTCGGCGCCACCGCGCCGAGCAGGGCGATGATCGTGCTGGCAAGGGCGACGATGCCGAAATCATCGGGACCAAGGGCACGCGAGGTTGCCAGAAACACTCCGGCGCTAACCAGCCCCGGCGTAAGGCTGCTGAAGACCGACCAGAGCACCCCGACAACGGCCGCGCGGCTGCGGGAGCCGGCGAGATGGAGGTCTACCTGCGCATCATAGGCCATCAGACACGACTTCCCGGGTGGTCTTGCAGAGCCACACAGCCGCGTACCCTACCAATTGGCAGCGTCTCGACGCACCGTCGCGATGGCGGTGCAAAGCGTCACGGGGAACCGGAACGGAAAGGATGGATCGGCTGCCGCTAGCTTTCGCAGCATGCCGAGATCGGGCAGCGACAATCGGATGAGTTGGCGGAGCAGAAGAAAGGTATAGGCCCGCTCAATGAGCTTGAGGGTGCGCCCGGCGATGTCGCGTTGTTCATCGTCCAATTCCACCTCGCTTAGGACGCGATGCCAGAGAAGTTTGAGGTAACCGTAGCGGCTCACAGTTTCCTTCTTGGACCAGTCGAAAGCAGACATATAGATATTGACGCCGGTGCCACAGACCACATTGACCGAGCAGGAGAAGCTCGCGCCGCCTGCCAACTGCCCCAGCTTGATCCAGAACAAGTAGTCTTCCCCTGCCGCACGCAAGCTCGTGTCAAAACGCATATCGGGGGCGGCCCGCAGGCGGTACACCACCGTCGAGGTCTGGCTGAGATATTCACGCAAGTAAGCGGCGAGGAGGGTCTCGCGGTCCACGAGCGCCCTCGTTCCGCTCCAAACGACACCCGATGCGCCCCGCTGCCATTCTGCCATGGTGTTGAGTTCGCCAAATAGACTGTGCTCCCAAACCTGCCGGGTGTGATCGCAAAAATAAAACGATGCCTCTGACCCGAGGCACTCCAGCGCTTCTTGCAGATGAGGTGGCGCCCATTCGTCGTCGGAATCGAGGAAGGCAATAAACTCCGCGCCCAACTCGACCGCCCGATCGATGCCGGTGTTGCGAGCGGCGCCGGGGCCACCATTCGACTGTTCGATCAGGATGAGCTCGTGCGGGAAACCCGACCGCACGAGGGCGAGTTCATCACTTGCCCGGATCGGGGACGCATCATCGACAACAATCACCGTAAGCTTGATAGCGCCCGCAAGCTCCTGCGCCGCAACCGAACGTAGTGCCCGCGCGAGGATACCGGCTTCCTTTTGGTAAAAGGGGATGACGACGGCGACGAGGATTTGTTCGCCGCTTGTGCTGCTATGGCCGGGCAAAGTACTCGCTCCGTAGTTTGGGGGTGAGCAGGCGCAGCTGGGCGAGAAGCCGGAGCTGAGCCAGAACGCGACGCCGACGGGGGCGGAACTGCCGCCAAATCGCAGCTGAAGCGCTGACGGCATCGGCATGCCCCACTCGGTAGATGGCTCCGGGGAATGGTAGTGGGGCGAGGGGAGTGCCGGCTTGGGCGAGAAGGCGCTTGGCGAACTTGTGGCTGCCAAACCACTGGCGCAGATAAGTTTCGTGCATGGCTTCCAGCGTGGGCGGCAGCACCAGCCGATCGGCATGGATGATCAGGGACGTGCCGCACAGCTCGTCAAAGCCTGACCCCAGCCGCATCAGGGTCGATGAGCCGTCATAGAGATAGCCGCTATCGACAAACCAGCCTGGCTGGGCAGGGTGAGCTTCGGCGAAGGCGGCGAGGCGATTGCTGACCAGATCATCGTAGTCGACGGTCATCACATAATTGTCCGGAGCGACGGAAAGAATGCCCGCAAGCACCCGGCGGCCCTTGTCTGCCCGGATCGCCTCGAACCGGTGCTCCCTATTGGCCAGGGGCGGCAACGGCGCCGGTGTGGGCAGATCGAGGCGATGCACTTCGATCTTGCCGGGCAAGTGCGGCAGGGGAGAATGGCGGCTCGCCACGACAATGCATCGCCAGCTCGAGCTGGTTTGTGCCGCGATCGAGGCTGCGGTAGCCTGCAGATTGCGCATGGCTGCAGGCCAGTCGGCCACACCGGCATGGTCGCGAATTGGGATGACGAAGCTCAGAGCTGGCATATGCTGGCCGGGGTTACAAAGCCGGGTGCCCGCACCGTTTCCCGGTTTTAGCAGGCGCATTGCCACCAACTCAGCGCACAACTACTTACGCAATGCCCACCTTATGTATCGGGAGGGCTGCCCCTCCAACTATCCCACCCGCCAGCCATGCGTGAACACCTCGAAGCCATCGTCTCGCGCCACGCCGAGGAGGGTGATGTTGGCGGCTTGGGCGGTTTGGATGGCGAGGGTGGTGGGGGCGGAAATGGCGAGGAGGATGCCGGTGCCGAGCACGGCGGCTTTTTGCACGAGCTCCACCGAGATGCGGCTGGTGATGAGGAGGGCGGCGTCCGCAGCGGGGAGGTGCTGGCGGCGGGCGGCGCCGGCGAGTTTGTCGAGGGCGTTGTGGCGGCCGACGTCTTCGCGCAGAACGAGCAGCCCCGCCTCGGGCTGCCAGAGCGCGGCGGCATGCACGGCGTGGGTGAGGGCGTTGAGCGACTGGGCGGGCCGGAGCGCCGCCACCGCGGCCATGATCTGGTCGGGCGACAGGGTGAGCCCGGCCTCCACCCGCGGCGTGGAGCGGAGGGCCTGTTCGAGGCTTTCGATGCCGCATAACCCGCAACCGGTAGGGCCGGCCATGGCGCGGCGGCGGGCGGCGAGGGCGCGCGCCCGTTCCTCGGCGACCCAGAGGCGTGCTTCCACGCCGGCGGCGTGCTCGACGATTTCGAAGCGCTCGATTTCGCCGAGCTCGGCAATCATCCTCTCGGTCAGCGCGAAGCCGATCGCGAAGTCTTCAAGATCGGCCGGCGTCGCCATCATCACGGCATAGGTCGAGCCATTGACCACCACGGCCACGGCCGCTTCGGTGGCAATGTCACGCCCGGCCGGGTCAAACTGCCCGGCCCAGCGCTGATGCGCGATGGGCTGATGGGTCGGGATCACGCCGGCACGATCCGCACCGGCACCGACTTGGCGGCCGGCACATGGCTTTTCTCGGCGTGCTGGTAGACCGGGATCAGCACATTGCATTCTGGATAATAGCCGCCGCAGCTGCCTTTGGGCATGTCGTATTTGATGGCGCGCAGCCCGCCGAGACGACGCGGCACTCCATCATCGGCCACCGTTTCGAGGGCGACAGTGCTGCCATCGGCAATGCCGAAGCGCGCCATGTCCTCGCCATTGAGGAACAGCACGTCGCGGGTGCCTTCCACGCCGCGGAAGCGGTCGTGATAGCCATAAACGGTAGTGTTGAACTGGTCATTGCTGCGCAAGGTGATGAGGCGCAGCACATCGGGATCCTTGCCATCATCAAAGCTGCCGCCCAGAGCCGAGGGCACCTTGAAATTGGCTTTGCCCGTCTTGGTCTTCCATTGGCGGTGGCTGGCGGCGATCGGGCGGCGGAAGCCTTCGGGCTTTTTGATGCGCTGGTTAAAGTCCCTGAACATTTCGGGCCAGGTGCGCTCGATGGCGTCGCGCACGAGGCTATAATCGCCCACCCACTGGTCCCAGGGGACATTGGGATTGGGGGGCAGGGTGGCCTTGGCGATCTCGGCCACGATGCGCGGCTCCGACAGCAGATCGGGGCTGGCGGGCTCGTTGATGGCGCGTGACTGGTGGATCACGGCGGTGGAATCCTCCACCGTCACCACCTGCTTGCCGGTGGCCTGCCGGTCATATTCGATCCGTCCAAGGCAGGGCAGCAGGAACGCCGTCTTGCCGCAAAACAGTTGGCCGCGATTGAGCTTGGTGGCGATCTGCACGGTCAGGCGCATCTTGGGCCAGTGCTCTTCCATCGGCCCATGATCGGGCACGGCGCGCAGGAAATTGCCGCCAAGCCCGATAAAGGCGTCGATCGTGCCATTGATGATGCCCTCGCAGGCTTCCACCGTGGTCGTGCCTTTTTCGCGCGGCGCCTTGAACTGGTAGAGTTCCTCGAGCCGGTCGAGCGGCACGAGTTCGGGCTTTTCAGCGATCCCAACCGTGCGCTGGCCCTGCACATTGGAATGGCCACGCACCGGGCAGATGCCGGCGCCGGGCCGGCCGATATTACCGCGCAGCAGCGCCAGATTGACCAGCATCTGCACCGCTTCGACCCCCAGCTTATGCTGGGTGATGCCCATGCCATAAACCACCATGGCGGCCGGGGCGGCGGCATAGATGGCGGCAGCGCGCTCGATCTGAGCGCGGGTGAGCCCCGTTTCGCGCTCGAGATCGGCCCAATCCTGCGCTTCGGCAAAGGCGCGGAACTCCTCCATGCCATGGGTGTGTTCGGCAATGAAGGTGTGGTCCAGCACCGGCTGGCGGTTTTCGGCTTGCGCCTTGGCGTCGGCCTCGAACAGCCATTTGCACATGCCGATCACCACCGAAATATCGCCGCCCGGGCGCACCTGGTAGTATTCCCGGCTGATGCGGGTTTCGTGCTGCGTCAGCATCTGCACCGGGTTCTGCGGATTGACGAACCGCTCGAGCCCCCGCTCCTTGAGCGGGTTGAAGCTGACAATTGTCGCGCCGCGGTCGCTGGCTTCCTGCAACTGGTGCAGCATGCGCGGGCTGTTGGAGCCCACATTCTGGCCGAAAAAGAATAGGGCATCGGCGGATTTGAAATCGTCCAGCACCACCGTGCCCACCGGCACCCCGATGCTTTCGGCCAGACCCACCGAAGTGGACTCGTGGCACATATTGGAGCTGTCGGGCAGGTTGTTGTTGCCATAGAGGCGCGCCAGCAGCTGATACATATAGGAGGTTTCAAGCGACGCCCGGCCAGATGCATAGAACACCGTGCGCTTGGGATCGATGTCGCGAATGGCGGCCAGCTCGCGTCCGATGCTGGCAAAGGCTTCGGTCCAGTCCACGGCTTCGTATTTGTCGGTTTGGGCGTTGTAGCGCAGCGGCGTCGTTAGCCGGCCAATGGCCTCGAGGTCGTGGTCGGACCAGGTCTTGAGCTCGCTAACCGTGTGTTCGGCAAAAAAGCTCGGCGTCACCCGCTTGCGCGTCAGCTCCCAGGCGGTCGCCTTGGCGCCATTTTCGCAGAACTCGGCGGGATGGGATGGCACCGGCTTGGCCCAGGCGCAGCTGACACAGGCAAAGCCCTCGGGCTTGTTTTGCTTGCGCAGCGCCAGGGGGCCCGTCGCCAGAATGCCTTCGCTGTCCAGATATCTGCTGACGGACTTGATTGAACCCCAGCCGCCAGCCGGTCCGCTATAGGGCGCGATGGTGATTTTTCTGGCCATGAGACGCTCGCTTTCATCGACAGCTTGGTTAAGTTCAAACACCCCCGACGCTAACCGGTTGCGGCGCGAGCGGAAAGACTGCCCGCAACGGAAAATCGGCTTTCTCCCTTGCGCCGATCAAGAATAGAAGCCAACAACTGCAGTCACTTGGCGCAGTTGATTGATTCAACTCTGGAGCTTGGCCACTGTCCGACAAGCAAACACAACTGGGTGACGCCTCCGTTCGAGTGGCTCGGAAGGCCGATATTGTCGTGATTGGCGCCGGGCAGGCGGGTTTGTCTGCCGCCTATCACCTGCGCCAGCGCGGCATTGTCGCGGGCCGCGGCTTTGTCGTGCTCGACAGTGCCGAGGCCCCAGGAGGCGCCTGGCAGTTCCGCTGGCCCTCGTTGACCCTGAGCACGGTCAATCGCGTCCATGATCTGCCGGGGCTGGCTTTTGGCGACGCGATCGCGCTGGATGATCCGCAGGTGCAGGCCCGGGTGGCGGTGCCGCAATATTTCGCTGAATATGAACGCAGGTTCGAGCTGCCGGTGCTGCGGCCGGTCAGCGCGCGCTGCGTGGTCAGCCGTGGCGAGCGGCTGCGGATCGAAACGGACCGGGGCGTGTTCTCGGCCCGGGGCATCATCAACGCCACCGGCACCTGGACGGCGCCCTTCGTGCCGCATTATCCGGGGGCCGAGACGTTCGGCGGCGAGCAATTGCACACCGCCGACTATCAGGGGGCCGAGCACTTCCGCGGCAAGCATGTGGTGGTGGTTGGCGGCGGCATTTCGGCCATCCAGCTGCTCGACGAAATCTCGCAGGTGACCACGACGCTCTGGGTAACCCGGCGTGAGCCGCAGTTCCGCACCGGACCCTTCGACATCGAAGCCGGCCGGACCGCCGTCGCTATGGTGGAGCAACGCGTGCGGGCCGGCCTGCCGCCACTTTCGGTCGTGTCGGTGACGGGGCTGCCCGAAACGCCGGCGATATCAGCGATGCGGGCGCGTGGCGTGTTGCAGCGCCATCCGATGTTCAGCGAGATTACCGAATCCGGCGTGCGCTGGAGCGATGGAAGGGAAGAGCGGGCCGATGTCATCCTCTGGTGCACCGGCTTTCGCTCGTCGCTCGATCATCTTGCCCCGCTCGACTTACGCGAAGAGGGCGGTGGCATCCGCATGGGTGGGCGGCTGGCCACCCAGGTCTTGCGGGATCCGCGGGTTCATCTGGTCGGCTATGGCCCGTCGGCGTCCACCATCGGCGCCAACCGCGCGGGCGCGGCGGCAGCGGCCGAATTGATCGCGACGCTTGGCCTCGGCAAAGCCATGGGCTAGCGCCCGCGCAGGCGGCCGATCAAGAGGGTAATCATCTCCATGCCCTCGGGCGTGAAGCTGACCGAATTGTCTTCGCGCGTGGCCAGGCCCAGCTCTTCGAGTTCGGCAACGGCCTTTGGATCGGCGTGGTGGCCCTTGCCGTCATCCGCGATCACTTTGGTGACGGGATCGCCGCTTTCGAGCTGGTGATAAATGGCAAAGGCGAATACTGCGAGGGCCGCATCGCTCAGGGTGTCGGGCGTGGTCATGGCTTGATCCTTGCTGGCGTGGAACGCGCCCGGGCGCGCTCCCGCGTGATCCGAGCTAGCTAGTTCTTGGGTTTTTCTTCGGTGGGGCGCTGATAGGTGCCCACCACTTCGCCCTTGGCCAGCACATGGCCTTCCATCGCCGCCAGCACGTCCTCGCGTTTGGCCCCCAGTTCCACCGGCAACTCGGCCAGATCGAGCGCAAAGACCTGGAAATGGTAGTTGTGGGCGGGATCCTCGAGCGGCGGGCGGGGGCCGTAATAGCCGGTCTGGCCGCGGCTATTGCTGCCCTGCTTGGCCCCTTCGGGGTCCTGCAGCACCGGATCGGTGTTGATGCCCTCGCGCAGGGTCGTGACGTCAGCGGGGATGTCGAAAAGCACCCAGTGCACGAAGGGCTTGGGCTCGTCGGCATCGGGATCATCCATGATCACGGCGAAGGACTTTGTGCCTTCGGGCGCCTCGTCCCAGGAGAGGGCCGGGGAGGCATTATGCCCTTCGGCGGCATGGGCGATGGGGATCGCACCATTATCCGCAAAGCTCGAGCTGCTGACAGCAAGCGTGCCATCGGCCTCCACGAGATTGATCGCGGTGTCGGAAGGCGCGGGTGTTTCGACCAGATTGGGCGTGCTGGACGCGGCAGCCGCATCGCTGCCTGCCCCATCCTCGCCCTCATAGCTGATGCGGTAGAGGATGCCGTTGAAATCGTCGGCCAGCAGCAGCGAGCCATCGATATCCTCGGTCAATCCGGCAAGCCGGGCGAGGAAGTCATAGCTTTGATCATCGTTCTCGATCAGCCAACCAGTGGCAAAGGAGGTCCAGTCCTTGGGCTCGCCGTCCTCGAAATCGACCCGGGTGATTTCATAGCCGCTCGGCGGGCGGCGGTTCCAGGAGCCGCGCATGGCGATAAAGGCGTCGCCGCGATATTCCTCGGGAAAGGCCTCGCCCTGGTAGAAGGTCATCTGCATGGGGGCGGCATGGGCGGTATAGCCGAGCAGCGGTTCCTCGCTCGCCTCGGCCCATTCCTCCAGCGTAATGCCCTCGGGCGGATTGTCCTGCGGATTGAAGTTGGAGAAGTCGTAGATATAGGGCCAGCCATATTGCTTGCCTTGTTCGACGAGGTTGAACTCTTCCTTCTGCTCCTCGTCACCCAGCCAGTCGGTGCCGTGATCGGCGCCGTAAAGCTTGCCCGTGCCGGGCTCCCAGCCAAAGCCGATCGTATTGCGCAGACCGCTGGCGAAGATGGTGCGGGTCTTGCCGTCGGGGGTGGCGCGCAGAATGGTGGCGCTTTCCGGGTTGGACTCGTCGCAGGCGTTGCAGGTCGAGCCCACGGTTATGTAGAGCATCCCGTCCGGGCCGATCGCCAGGGTGCGGTTGGGGTGCTGGCCGGCATCGGGCAGATCGTCGATGATCCGCGTCAGTTCGCCAAAGCTGCCATCGTCCTCGATTGGTGCAGTGAACACCTCCTTGGCGGTGGCAAGGTAAGCGGTGTCGCCATCGATAAAGATGCCGTGCATGCCCGGGCGGCCGGCGACCTTGGCGAAATCCTCGAACTTGCCATCGCGATCGGCGTCGATCAGCCGGATGACATCGCTTTCCTGGCGGCGGGTGGCATAGACATGCCCGTCCTCATGCACGGCCAGCATGCGCGTATTGCCGAGATCGCGGCCGACCACTTCCACCGTGAACCCCTCGGGCACCTGGATCTTGCCCGCAAGCTCGGCATCGTCAGCAATCTCGAGCGGATTGGGTTCGAGGATCGACCCCTCGATAGTCACATCGGAATATTGCCCGACCGTGCCCTGCGGTTGGGCGGCCGCGGGGCTGGCAATGGCAAGCAGCACGGTTGCGGAGGTGGCGAGGGAGGAAGAAGCTCTGCGCATGGGGGTTCATTCCTGTGGGTTTGGTTAATCCAACTCCCCAAGCCCGTTTCCCGATCCCCGCCAGCACGAATTTGCTGTTACCGGAGGCATCAAAGAAGGCAGGCGGGCGCCCGATAGGGCGCCAACCTGGGTTAAGCGCCGGGCTTCATCACCACCTTGATGCAGCCATCTTCTTTGTCCCGGAACTTGCGATAAAGCTCGGGCCCTTCCGATAGATCGGCCTGGTGGGTGATCACGAAGGTCGGATCGATTTTGCCGTCCACCACCAGCTGCAGCAGCGGCGCCAGATAGCGATGGGTGTGCGTTTGTCCGGTCTTGAGCGTCAGCCCCTTGTTCATGAAGGCGCCCATGGGCACCTTGTCGAGCATGCCGATATAAACGCCGGGCATCGAGATGGTGCCGCCCTTCCGGCAACACATGATTGCCTCGCGCAGCACATGTGCCCGGTCGGTGCCGAGACCCACCTTCTGCTTGACGTTGTCGATCACTGAATCCGGTGCGCCGCTCGCATGGGCCTCGGTGCCCACGCAATCGATGACCCGGTCGGGCCCGCGCCCATTGGTCATCTGGAACAGCACTTCATAGGGGCTGGCTTCGTCGAAATTGATGGTCTCGGCCTTGCCATGCACCTCGGCCATCTTCAGGCGCTCGGGCACGTTGTCGATGGCGACGACGCGGCCAGCACCCATCAGCCACGCGCTCTGGATGGCGAATTGCCCGACGGGACCGCAACCCCAGATGGCTACGGTGTCGCCGGGCTCGATCTCGGCATTTTCCGCGGCCATATAGCCGGTGGGGAAAATGTCGCTTAGGAACAGAACCTGCTCGTCGGTCAGTTCATCGGGCACCTTGATCGGGCCGACATCGGCAAAGGGCACGCGCAGATATTCGGCCTGCCCGCCAGCATAGCCGCCCAGCATATGTGAATAGCCAAACAGGCCCGAGGGCGAATAGCCCATGGCCGCGCGCGCGATGGCCGCGTTGGGATTGGAGCGGTCGCATAGTGAGAACATCTGGTTCTGGCAGAACCAGCACTGCCCGCAGGCAATGTTGAAGGGCACGACGACGCGGTCGCCGACCTTGAGCTTGGTGTTGTCCTTGCCGACCTCCACCACTTCGCCCATGGTTTCGTGGCCGAGCACGTCCCCTGACTCCATCGTGGGCATGAACCCATCATAAAGATGCAGATCCGAGCCGCAGATCGCGCAGGAGGTCACCTTGATGATGGCGTCCTGGCCATGGACGATCTTGGGGTCATCGACGGTATCGTAGCGAACATCGCCTTTGCCGTGCCAGCACAACGCTTTCATTGGGTTCTCCAGGGTTGGTGCGGCCAGCGCCAGTCGCGCCTTCCGCAGGAATAAGCCTCGGAACCGAGCCGATGCTCGTTCCCGCTGGCCTTTGCTGCGTGGTTAACGCGCGCTCGCCGTGATCCGATCCAGTCCCGGCAACACCTTGGTGCCAAATGCCTCGATAAACTCCGCCTGGTTGCGCCCAACCTGGTGCAGATGCACTGCGGTCGCCCCCAATTCGCCGTAAGCCTCGATAGCGGCGCGATGCCGGCCAAGATCGGCCGACACGAACACTGCTTTGGCCATGTCTTCGCGTCGCACAAAGCGCGTGGCCGCATCAAAGTCGCTGGGACGGCGCAGATCCCAGTTGACCTCGCCGCCAATGACATTGGCCGACCATTGATCCAGCGCCTGCTCGAACGCCTCGTCCTCGGTCGTCGCCCAGCACAGCGCGTGCTGGATATGAACGGGCTTGTTCGCACCGCCATTGTCGCGGAAGGCCTCAATGGTCGGACGGATCTCCTCCACACCGCCGCCGGTGATCAACAAGCCATCAGCCCATTCGGCAACAAACGCTGCGGTCTTGGGGGTAATGGCGGCGCCAAACAGCGGCACCGGCTGGGTGGGCCGGGAATAAAGCTTGGCCTCCACCACTGTGACCCTGCCGCGATGGGTGACGGTTTCGCCGGCAAACAGCGCCCGGATGACCGCGGCACACTCGGCCAGCACGGCATTGCGCTCGGCCTTGTCGGGCCAATAGGTGCCGGTGATCGATTCATTGAGCGCTTCCCCGCTGCCGAGAGCCAGCCAGAACCGGTTAGGAAACATTTCCCCCAGCGTTGCCGCGGCCTGCGCGACGATGGCCGGGTGATAGCGATATCCCGGGGCCGAAATGGAGCCGATCGGAAAATCGGTCACTGCCATGGCGGCCCCCAGCCACGACCAGGCAAAGCCCGAGTGACCCTGCCGCTCGCTCCAAGGATGGAAATGGTCCGATGATTTGGCGCAGGAAAAACCCGCTTCTTGCGCCTGCTGCACCAGCTTGAGCAGGCTCGAGGGAGCAAACTGTTCGTGGGAAGCATGATAGCCGATCTGCATGGATTATCCCTCGCGTCGCCATTGATCGAGCACGTCCTGGGTCGTGCAGGCCGTCAGCTGGATGCCAAAGCGGCTGTCATAGATGGAAAGCATTGCGGCGTGAGTTTCGGCCGCCGAGCTGCACACCGCATCCTTGGGCAATACAACGTGGTATCCCAGATCGATCGCGCCCATGAGGGTGGACAACACGCACACCTCGGTTTCGCCGCCGGTAATCACCAGCGTGTCGACCCCTTTGGCTTGCAACTGCTGGTGCAGCGCGCCTGACCACCAGGGTGAATAAACCGGTTTGTCGATCACTGCGGCCGGCGGAACAAAGCGCTGCAGCGAGGGGACCAGGTCCACCATCTCAGGCGCCATGCGCTCGCGCAGCATATTGGGCCAAGCCTCGTAATATTCCTGCCAGCTCCCCTGCGCGTCTTCAGCCCGTTCCGGCGGCACAAAACGGGTGAATACCGTCCGCGCGGCGTGAGGCTCGGTCAGTGCCTCGATCGCGGGCAGCACGCCGGCAAGCGTTTCGACATGCCAGTCGGTCTCCTCCGCGAACATGCGTTGCATGTCCACGCAGAGATGCACACAATTGGTGAAATTCATGGTTGATCCGCACAAGTAAGTGCCGCGTCAACGCCACCCCATGGCGATTGTTCCCGGACGGAACACACCTCCACCCTCGGCATTATCGTTGCAAACGGAGACGGTAAATGGCCAAAGACGCACCCACCACCGACCAGTTGCGCCAAGAAATCGACAGCGGAGCGACCGGCGAGAAAATCGGCTTCCCCGATCCCGCCGCGGCCCCACTCGGGACCGATGCTGAAGCAGGTGGAAGTCCCCCAACCGCCTCGGAGCGCAAGCTGGACGCCGCCAGCCGGCCGAAATACCGCCAGGGACCCAAGATGCCGGGCACTGCACTTTATGCGATCTTTGTAGCGATCGGTGCGGCCGTGGTGGTCGGCGCTACGCTGCTTGGCACCATGGGCTGAGCCTTAGGCGTCGCGTTCGCCTTCAATCCCGCGCGCGAGGTTGTAAACCTCGCGCGAATTAAGGTCCGTGTCGGAAACATCGCCAATCGGTTCCCGATTTCGGTCGGCCGCGATCTCGCCCCATGCCGGGTTCCAAAGCAGATCGTCCTGCAGCACCACGACGACTTCGGCAAAGCCATGCAACTGCCGGGCTGCCTCGGCAGCAGCAAAGGCGCTCGCGACATCATCATATTGTGCTTCGTCGCCGTCCACATCGCCGCTAGCCGGCCACCAGACCGCAGCAAATGGACGCCCATCCGAACCCGCTTCGATCCCGATCGTTACCGCATTGCCGGCGTCTTCCCCAACAGCGATCCGCCGATAAGAGCCTTGTTCGCCCGCCATCTCGCCCACCCTATTGTTGATCGTTGTAGCGTGGCTTGGTCATCCCCACGGTACGAGCCAGCTCGGTGAAGTCAGCCGTTTCGGGAGACTCGAGGGCAGTCTGCAACAAACGGATGGGGAAACACACGGCATCGCGCTCGGCTGGAGACAGGCTGTTCATCCGCTCGGCCCCCATGGCCATGGCTTCGGTCTTGCGGAACGCCAGGTCGAGCTGCTCGGTGCTGACAACGCCGGCATCGATCAGGGCGCGGTTCACCGCGGCAAGCGCCAGGTAAAGCCCTTCGAGCTGTAGATTGGCCGTATTCAATTTCCCCTCCATGCTAGACACAAAAAACCGGCGGCAGAGCGTGGCTCCGGCCGCCGGCGCATAAAACTACAGGCGCGTCGTCGTGGTGGTGCCGCGCTCGGCGATCACTTCGTCCGTGGACATGGCCTTGAAGAACGGCACCAGCTGGTAGATGGCCGACAGGCCGACAAGCACGTAAACGATACGGGCGATTGCCCCGTCCTGGCCGCCAAACAGTTGTGCCACCAGATCGACCTGGAAGGCGCCAACCAACAGCCAGTTGATGCCGCCGATGATGATTAACAGTAGAGTAATCAGATTCAGAGCCTTCATAAGTGCCTCCTGGGCAGGTTATGAACAAACAAGCACGCCCGGACCCTTTGGGTTCCGTAAAACCGCGCAGCTCTTTAGTATTACCCTAAATACCGGGCGCGATGGCGTTGTCACCCCATCGACATGTAAAAGATCGTCCCCGCAACAACGATAAAGACGATTACCGCCACCACGATGCGGACAATGCTGCCGCGTGGGTCCTCGCCCAATACGGCGCGTTCCGCCGGGCCACGTCCGCGGTCGGTCACGGTCGCCGAAGTCTCGGACTGCGGCTGGTCGCTGGGGGTCCCGTCCTGTTCCATTTCAACTCCCATGTTGCTGCTACTGCAACCGCCGTGGGCCTAGGCAGTTCCACTCTCCATTGGGAAACCAGCCCCACCGGGTCCCGATAACGTGCGTTAACTGGGAGAACAGCGATGAGCAGCAGTAAAGTGACTACCGGCGCCAACGACCGTCCCAAGGACGAAACCATTGCCCAGACCGGCGCAGGCCTTCCTGACGATACCTCCTTGCCGGTCGATGTCAGCGACGAGGACGTGGAACGCGCTTGTCAGAAACTGACTGAGGGAACGCCCTTTGCCTTGGGCGGTCAGAAAACACGGGGCGCCTAGTCGCCCACTGCTCTGCCTTGACCATCCGCAGCACAAAGGAACCACCATGGCTGTTCAGATCCCCCTGAGCCAGGACGCTCGAGCCGACGAAACCAAGCAGGACGAGCATTTGCGCGAACTGGCGCCCGATCTAGCTTACCTGCGCATCGTCATGGTCAATGTGGTGTTCATCGGCGCCCCGACTGGACCCTGGGTGCTGGTGGATAGCGGGCTGCCCGGCTCGCGCAACAAGATCCTGGACGCCGCAGAGTCGCGCTTTGGCGCCGTGCCGCCTTCGGCCATCATCCAGACCCACGGCCATTTCGATCATGTCGGAGTGCTGGAAGATCTGGCCCGGCACTGGAATGTGCCCGTATACGCCCATGCCCTCGAAGCACCGTTCCTTTCCGGGCAAGAGGCCTATCCACCGCCAGATGCGGCAGCCGATGGCGGCATCATGCCCAAGCTGGCACCGCTATTTCCGCGCGACCCGGTCGATATCACTCAATGGCTGCAGCTCTTGCCGCCAAGTGGCGCAGTGCCGGTGCTGCCCGGGTGGCGTTGGCTGCACACCCCGGGGCACACCCGGGGCCATATCTCGCTCTGGCGAGAAGCCGACCGGACGCTGGTGGCGGGCGATGCGATTATCACCACGGGCCAAGAATCGGCTTATGAGGTCATGGTGCAGGAGCCCGAAATGCACGGGCCGCCGCGTTACTTCACCCCGGACTGGATCGCGGCGGAACAATCGGTGCGCCTCCTGGCAGCGCTGGAGCCCGAGCTCGTGGTCACCGGCCATGGCCGCGCAATGAGCGGGCCGGAAATGCAGGGTGCCTTGCATCAGCTTGCCGAGAACTTCCGGGAGATTGCGGTGCCGCGCAGCCAGAAATAGCTGCGCGGGCAAGAACCGCAGGGGTCAGGCGACGGTGCGCCGCGGTGGGATCGTGTACCGCGCACCCGGCGAGACGACATCGATCACATGGCCATCAAGATCGCGCAGCACCGCGCGGGTCATGGGCCCGAATGTGGTGGGCTCTTCGATGATCTCGGTGCCGAAGCGGCGAATGGCCTCGACGGCCCCCGCCACGTCCTCGACGACCACTTCGAGATAGGCGCCCTGCGGCTCGCCTCGGGCGGCGCGGGGCACAAATTCACTCACCCAGTCGATCAGCCCCAGTTGGAACTGGCTCTCGGGGCTGGCGGCCAGCACTACATACCAGGCTTCCTGGTGCACGATCTGAAAGCCACAAAGGGCTTGGTAGAACGCGATGTTGTCGGCGATATTGCGGGTCAGCAAATTGATCGAAATACGCTGCGCTATGGGCATGAAAACCTCTTGTTGGGCGGAAAAAAGGGAGGGGCAGGGTGCCTGCTCCTCCCGGGTGCCGTTAGGGATTGTTATCGTCTTCGGCCTCGGCACCGATCGGGCCATCGGCCCCCGGCACGTGATGGTCTGAAGTCTTGCCCTCGCTGGGCTTGTCTTTTTTGGGCTTGTGGTCCGCCCCTTTAGCGGGGACGTCATCGGTCTTGCTGTGGCTTACGGGAGTTTTGCTCATTTGCTTCTCCTTGCCGGCGATTCCGGCGCGATTACCTCTTGGCCGTTTCGCCCACTTCGCGCAGCGCTGCATATTGCAGGGTAACTGGCTCGATATGCTGGTCGAGCCATGCCGCCATGTCCTGCTCTTCGCGCAGGTTCTGCGTCAGCAACTCAACGGCGCGCGTGTCGCCGATATGGTTGGCCAGCGCCAGCAGCGACTTGTAGGCGGCGATTTCGAAATGCTCGAACGCGTAGTTGGCAAACGAGTTCTTGACGATCTCGTCGGGCGCGACCGTGTGGCCAAGGGCCGCCATCGCGCCAGTGAAGGACAATGCCATGTCCTTGAGCGTCGAATTGTCTCCACCCATGCCCTCGAGCAACTGGTCAAGGCGTGAGAGTTGCACTTCAGTCTCGGCGATATGCTGCTCCAGCCGGCGTGCCACCTCGGGATAGTTCTCGATGCGGCTCACCTGCGGCTTCATGATGGAAAGGGCCTGGTTCTCCATGGCATGCGCATTCCGAAGGCCGCTCAGGAAGATGGAAGATACTTCATTCATGATGTTGTCCTCAGGTTATGGCAGGGTCGAAACACCAACTCTCGCCTGGGGTGAGGGTTCCCGTATCGGCGCCCTGGCTAGTCGTCCTCGCTCGTGACCCGCCGGCGAAAGTGCATCAAGGCTGGGCACAACAACTCGTGGCGTGCTGAAAGCGGCCTCCGGCGCCACCTCCTCCCACAGTCGCTGCTTTGCTTACAGCAGGCTCGCTCCGGCCCATTTGTTTGCTATATGAGCCGCGATGCAGCCCGGTCTGCCCGAACAATCAGCCGTGGATCTCGGCTCAACAACACGGACCTCCGCCCATGAGCGATCTTCTGGCCATTTCCGGCGCTCCGATCTTTGATGGCGAGCGCTGGCATGAGAATGCAGCATTGCTGGTGGAGTTCGGCCACGTCTCCGCGATCGTGGTTGCACATCAGATTCCCGGCAATGCCGAGCGCGTCGTGCTGGAGGGCGGCAGCGTCGTGCCTGGGTTCGTTGATCTCCAGGTCAATGGCGGCGGTGGCGTGCTCTTCAACAATGATCCCTCCCTTGAGGCCATCCGCACGATCTGCGCCGCCCATGCCCAGTTCGGCACCACCGCGCTGTTGCCGACCTTGATCACGGACACTCCCGAGGTCAACGAACGCGCCATTGCCGCCGGGGCGCAGGCCGCCTCTGCTGGGGTGCCTGGTTTTTTCGGGCTGCATCTGGAAGGCCCGCACCTCGCCGTGGCGCGCAAGGGCACGCACGATCCCAGCCTGATCCGTCCGATGACCTCTGCCGATCTCGCGCGACTGCAAGCCGCTGTAACACTTCTCCCGTATCTGATTTGCACGGTAGCCGCTGAAACCGTCACTCCAGAGCAAATTGCGGCGCTGGCCGAGGCTGGCGTCACCGTCAGCATCGGCCATTCCGATGCCGACTATGCCACCGCTTCGCGCGCCTTTGCCGCGGGAGCTACCATGGCCACGCACCTGTTTAATGCCATGAGCCAGTTGGGCCATCGGGAGCCGGGAGTGGTCGGTGCCACGCTCATGCATGGCGCAGTGTTCGCGGGTCTCATCGCCGACGGGATCCACGTCCATCCCGCCGCCATTTCCGTTGCGCTGCGCGGCAAGGCCGGTCCGGGGCGCATCTTCCTCGTGACCGACGCGATGTCGCAGACTGGTACCGACCTGCGCACGCTGACACTTAATGGCCGCACCATCTATCGCGCCGATGGCGCGCTGCGCCTGGCTGACGGCACCCTCGCTGGCGCCGATCTCGATATGATCGACGCCGTCCGCTTCATGCATTCCGAGATTGGCGTGGCTTGGGAGGAAGCATTGCGGATGGCCTCGCTTTATCCAGCCGAAGCTATTGGGGCCGAAGCCGAGCACGGCCATCTCCGCCCCGGCGCCGTTGCCAGCTTTGTCCATCTCTCCGCGTCGCGAGAAGTGATGGCCACCTGGATCAACGGCACCGAGCAATATCGAGCTTAACTAGCCCCGGCCAATATACGGCATGGTGGTCGCCATCACCGTCATGAACTGCACATTGGCCTCGAGCGGTAAACTCGCCATATAGAGCAAGCCCTCCACCACATATCCTAGATCGAAAGTGGGCTCGGGCGCGATCGTCCCGTTAGCCTGCAGCGCTCCGCCGTTCATCCCGCTCGTCATGTCAGTGGCGGCGTTGCCGATGTCGAGCTGGCCACAGGCAATGTTGAACGCTCTCCCGTCCAGCGAGATCGCCTTGGTCAACCCGGTAATCGCGTGCTTGGATGCAGTATAAGAGGCAGCGCCCGGGCGGGGCGTATAGGCCGAGATCGAACCATTATTGATGATGCGCCCACCCTGCGGCGTTTGGCTGCGCATCTGCCGAAAGGCTTCGCGAGCAACGTAGAACGCGCCGTTGAGATTGGTGTCGATCATTTCCCGCCAGGTTTCCACGGGCAGGTCACCGAAATTGGTGGTGGGCGCAAACCGCCCCGCATTGTTGAAGACGAGGTCGATTCGCCCGTAACGCTCCACTACGCCGGCAAAGAAGGCCGCGACCGCCCGGTCATCGGTGACATCGCAGCGCGCCCAATGGCCATCAATCGAATTGGCTACGCTCTCCAGCGCTTCCGCGTTTCGTCCGCAGATCGCTACCTGATAGCCTGCTTCTGCCAAACCCCGGGCGGCCGCAAGGCCGATTCCCGAACTCCCACCGGTTACTACCGCAACCTTGCTCATGCTCACCCTCGCCCAGTTCCCAGCACAATGCCGCCATCTTTTGCCAAAGCATGATGCCACACCAAGCAGTCAAAACCACGGCTTCAACTCGTTAAATCTATCCCGATCCCCTGCTAAGTGGCTCGCGCGGCAAGCAAATTAACCCGATGTTAACGACTATTAACAGGAAGTTCACGTTCCTGTGCTGAATCTGCAACATCCACTTCGCAACCATATTGCTGCGGCGGCAAAACGGCCTGTCTGTGATTGCGTACTCTGGGCGTATGCGTAGAGTGGGTCTTGCGAATCCATGCATGGGATCGTTTGTCGGTCGCGACGCGACGGCAACACACTGCACCACGATAGTGTGGTCGCGTTACGGCACCGCTGGGCAACCGGCACCAAGAATTGACTTTGGAGGTCAACAACAATGAAACTCAAGAGCCTTATCCTCGGTTCTGTTGCTGCTGCCGGTCTCTCGACCGCTGGCTTCGCCGCCGACCTGGGCGTTCTCACTTCGCTCGACGTTTGTGACTCGCTTGGCCTGTCCGGCCTGACGATCTCGTCCGACACCAACTGCCTGCAGATCTCGGGCGGCGTTGCTTACGAATTCCGCTTCGGCGATTACCGCGCTGCTGATGACGATGCCCTGACGCCAATTGGCAACGAATACTGGCTCCCCGGCAACGTTGGTAGCCCTGACTTCATTGGTCCCGATTTTGGCGGCGAGAACCTCGGGCCTGGTGGTATTGCACCCGGCGTTCCTGGCGAGTCGAATGACTGGCAGACCAAGGTTACCGCATGGCTCAAGTTCGTTGGCACCTCGTCGAGCGATTTTGGCCCTGCCAAGGCTGTCCTGACACTCAAGCAGGTTGACGCCGTTCGCTACCGCAACGAAGCTCCCAGCCCATGGGGCGATGACGAGCCGCTGCATATCGATGAGGCTTATGTCTCCATCGGCGACACCACCACCATCATGGCTGGTCGCAAGTCTTCGATCGCCTTCTTCGGTGACAGCCAGCCGCTCAACTTCCTCGGCACCTTCGGCTACAGCGGCGTCGACAACGGCGTGATGTTCGACAACGACGACGAACTCGACGTTCTCGGCGGCTCGGTAATCCAGGTTACCTCGGATGTTGGCAATGGCGTCAAGGTCGGTGTTGGTCTCGAAAACATCGATGGCCGTGACGCTTGGGGCGTGCAGAATGTCGCCACCGATCGGATCGGTTCGTTGGTTGGTGTTGTCAGCTATGCTGGCGAAAACATCACCGCTCACCTGACCGGTTTCGGTATCGGCGTGATGGACGGCGAAATCGACGAGTGGGGCGCTCATGCTGGCGTCACCGGCAAGTTCGACGCGTTCCGTATCACGGCCGCTGCTGGTTACTACAACAACGACATCTTCGAAATCGACCGCTTCCACGGCCTGGTGTCGGGTGCTGCAACCTTCGACATGTTCACTCTGGCTCTGACGGGTGAGTATCAGCGTTCGGAAATCGCTGGTGAGGTCAACGATGGCTACGGCGTCGCTGGCTCCGTTGGTGCCAACGTCACCGAAGGTGTGTCGATCAACCTCGGCGCTCGTTACTTCTCGGCTGACTTCGAGGCTCCTCCGGCTAACTTCGCCGGCACTGCCCAGAGCGACGCGCTCCAGGTGGCTGCCCAGTTGATCTTCGCGGTCACCGAGACCCTGAAGCTCACCGGCGAAATCGGTGGCTACTTCAACGAAGACCTGCTGCCGCTTCAGACCGCAGACGCAGACGACAATGTCTACTACGGCGCTGCTCGTCTCGATTGGTCCCCGAGCACCGACTTCACCTCGGGCGTTCAGGCTGAAGTTTACTCGAACGAGGCTTACCGCCTGACCGTTCGTGCACAGAAGACCTTCGAATAAGCTGAGCTAGCTTCGGCTAGTCGTTTGGAAGGCCCGGCATTGCCGGGCCTTTCTTTTTTGCCTGCCGCATTAATCGGGGCTTCACTCGTGTCGCCGATGCTGCCCCCAGCATTCGGACAGCGGCAGGCGCGACAAAGTCGCCAATCCCACCATTGCTGCAGAAAAAGGCCGTAATTACCGGCAAGTATTGAGCTATCAGGAAGCGAGCACCAGCCGTGAGCAGATACGTTCCCCTTCAACAGGTCCTTCAATCGGCGTTGCTGCTGGTGACCGTTGTTTCGTTGCCAATCGGGATAGCGGCCAGCTCCGCCGTTTTGGCTCAGGCGCAAGTGGCCCCGCGAACCTCGCAATCCATTATCGACCTCCCCGCGCCGCGGGTAGAGGACTACTGGATCTCGGCGACGCGGCAACCCGGTGGAGCGCTGGTCTTTGATGGCTATGCCCCCGATGAGGCCACTCGCGATCGCTTGGCTGAGGTGCCCGGTGCCGATGTGAACTGGCTCAAGCTTGGCAGTGGTGCGCCCGAGCTTTATGACGCGGGCCTGCAATTCGGGATCAAGGTGCTGGAGCGGCTAGGGGAGGGGCGCTTCGCGCTCCGCCAGAACATTGTGACGCTGAGCGGCGTGGCCCGCTCCGGCTATGATCATGATCTGATCATGCAGAGCCTTGCAGGCCTTTCGGCGGGCCTGGTGCTCGCCCGGGCGGAGATCGCGCTTCCTGAACCCGCCGCCTATAGCTGGTCGGCCAGCAAGTCCGCTACCGGGGAAGTGCTGCTATCGGGTTCCTTGCCCACGAGGGATCTGGGTCTTGAAGCCTTGTCGCATGCCGGTCCCTCGGCAGTTGACCAAACCAGCATCGCGCCAGGCGCCCCGTCGGGCTTTGGCGAGAATATCCTCGCTGGGCTCGATGCCCTCCAATTGCTGCGCTCGGGCACCGTTCGGTTTGACGGCACTGGCTGGAGCCTTACGGGCGAACTGCCCTTGGATCGTGATGAGACCGCAGTGACCGAGGCGCTCGATGCCGGCCGCATTCCGCCCGCGGCTTGGTCACTCAAGCTGGCTCAGGCGCCCGCACCAAGGCCCCAGTCTCGCACGCCTGCGGCTGCTGCGCCCGCCGAGCCACGCCCCGCACCCACAGCCATGCCGTCAACTCCCCCACCAGCGGAAGCACCCAGCGCTCCCGAGCCTGTCGAGGAGCCCGCCACGCCTTCAGTGCCTGCCGCACCGGCAGTGGCCCCGGTTCAAAGCCCGGCGCCCGCGACGAGCGTGCCCGCACCGGCGCAGGCGCCCGCTGGGCCACCACCTGCACCAGCCAAGGCCCCCGCAGCGCCCACGCCGCCACCGGCCGCCAAGCCAGCTGCAGCCGCCCCAACTCCCGCCCCCTCGTCCACCAAGGCAGACCTCACCGCTTGCCGCGCGACGCTGGCGGAGTTCTCTGCCCGCAATTCCATTCTCTTTTCATCTGGAGCCGCGCGGATCGCGCCGGAATCCGAGGGCGCGCTCGACGAGCTGGCTGGCGACCTCGCCGCCTGTCCGGAGGCCGTGGTGCATATTGAGGGTTATACCGATTCAGAGGGCGACGATCGCGCCAATCTGGCCCTGTCTGTCGCCCGCGCCGAGGCTGTGGTTGATGCACTGATCCTGCGCCGGATCAGCCCCGATCGGCTTTATGCCGTCGGTTATGGGGAATCCAACCCCATTGCCGACAATGCCACGGCCGAAGGCCGCCGGCTTAATCGCCGTATCGTCGTCACCATTCCCGAATAGCGGGTCGCCCTACGCCGCTTTGCCGAGCTCTTGTTTGCTGATCCCGACCAGAAAGGCGCAGATGGCCTCCATCTCTTCCTTCTGGTCGAACAGGGCCGGGGAGCCTTGCCCGGCAATGGTCAGTGCCTGGGCGTCCGGCCGGCGGCGGGCCATTTCGCGAAAGATTTGCGGGCGCAACTGGTCGGTAAGCTGGGTGCGCAGCAATTGCAGGGGCGCACAGCGCAGGGCGTCGAACATCGGCCATTGCGGCTCCAGTTCATCATCGATGCTGATGCTATTGAGCGCCTCAAGCAGCTTGGCGTGATAAAGGGGCTTCGCGCGGCCCCGCCGATCCACGAAATGCGTGCGACCCATCAGTGCTTCGAGCCGTGCGTCGCCCAGCCCGGGATAGTCCCCGGCCAGCATGCGCCGGAAGCTGGCCGTTAGATACTTCGTCCCGCGCAGGCTTTCCACATGGCCCATATTGTTGCGCAGCCGCACGATCCCGCGCGCGTCGGTTACCGGCCCCGCGTCGAGCAGTACGGTCCCCGCGAGCAGTAATGGATGCGCCACGCTCAGCGCCATGGCGACTTGCCCGCCATAACCCTGGCCAAGCACCACCGCGCGATCAATGCCAAGGGCGGCGAGAACACCCGCGACGTCCTCGGCCGCCCGCACGGCGCCATAGTCGGCAATGCGTTGCGGATCGCCCGAGCGGCCGCGGCCCGGCAGATCCAGCAGCACCGCTGGCCAGCGCCCCCCGTCAAACCCGCGGAAGAATGCCGCGAACTCGGTGAAATCGCTCATATTGCGCTGAAAGCCGGGGATGCAGAGGATCGGCAACCGCCGGCTCGACAACTGCCCCTGCACATGCACGGCGATGGGCGTATCGCGTGCGGTGATGGTCTGGATCGGCAAGCCGGCAAAAGCCGGGTGGTCGGGTGGAACGAAGCGCTTGCGGGCCATTAAGCTTCTGCTGTTGAGGTGGCCCCAGTTACGCCAGCCGCCCTCCGGTTCTCAAGCAAAATCGCGGCTCATCGAATGCTGCGCAGCGCTGCTTGCGCGGAAATGGCGTCATGCCCGAGCCTCTCGCGATACACGAGGTAATTGCCCATAACCCGCTGCACATATTTGCGGGTTTCGGGGAAGGGGATCAGTTCCACCCACAAGACCGGATCGACATTGTCGGCGCGCGGATCGCCAAACGCCTTGATCCACTTGTTGGCATTGCCAGCCCCGGCATTGTAAGCCGCCGCCGCCAGCAGCAGCGAGCCATCATACCGCTTTAACTGCGCCTCGAGATAGAACGAGCCCAAAAGCGCATTATAGCCGGGATCGCTCAACAACCGTTCGGGCGAATATTCCACCCCCACCTTGGCTGCGGTTTCCTTGGCGGTGCCCGGCATCAACTGCATCAACCCACGGGCACCCACCGACGACACGGCGTCGATCTGGAACATGGATTCCTGCCGCACCACCGCCAGCACCGCCGCAGGGTCGGCCTTGAGCTTGGCCTCGACAATGCGCTCGTCCTTGGGGAAGGCCAGGAGGTCAAGGGCGATGCCCTGCTGCTCGGCGGCCGCAGCGATGGCGATGGCAACATTCTGTGCGCCAAGTTCCTGCGCGAGACGCCCCGCCAGCAACAGGTCGCTGGGTTGAGTGAGTTCACTGCCAAATTGGCGCAACAGCGTCAGGGCCATGCCGTGCTGGCCATTGGCTTCCAGCATCCGGATCGCGCGCACCACTTCATTGGCTTCAAACAGTGCAGCGCTGTCGCGCCAGCTGGGCAGGGGGCGAATGCCTGCCCCGGTCTGCCCAAGTTCGGCCCGGGCCAATTGGCCATAATAGGCGGTTGGATAAGCGGCGGCTGCCGCAAAGGCGGCTTTTGCCGCTTCCGTGTCGCCGAGCTGGCCTTCGGCGCGAGCAAGCCAGTATTTGGCCTGCGACACGCTATCAGCCAGGGTGGCATGAGTAGCCATTTCGCTGAAATGGGTCTTGGCCAGTTCCGCGTCGTTGAGGAACGACAGTGCGATCCAGCCGGCATGGAAATTGGCCTCCACGAGCCGACCATCGGAGCCATAGGTAAAGCCTGCCGCTGCCGCAAAGGCGAGCTCCGGCTTGCCAGCCGCCAGCAATTGCCGGATCAGCCCGCGCCGCTCGCCCCACCACAGCGTTGCTTCGGGCACTTCCCCCTTGGCGCGATTGAGCCAGGCGACTGCATCGTCCCACAATTCGAACTGCCGCGCCCGTTGCGCCCGGGAGAACTGATAGACCGGGTGGTCCCGCACGGCAGGATCCACCTTGTCGAGCAGCGCCTTGGCATTGGGGGCATCGCGGGAAACTGCGGCGCGCGCCACCACCAGGGTTTTCTGGGCTTCGCTCAAATAGGGCAGCAGCCTTTCGCTGCCCTGGGCGCGGTCATGCATCATCAAATAGGTAGCGCGCGCCCAATGCGCCTCGCGATCCAGCGCCGAACCCAACTTGGCCAGCACGCGCGATTCCTGTTCGCGCGTAAGAGCATTTTCACTCCACACGCGGCGCGCGAGAGCCGCGCCGCGTTCTTTGTCGCCGCTAGCAAGCAGGGCCTGAGCCAGCCGGATTTGAGCTTCGAGCGTCGCGGGCTCGTCACCGAGCGCGGCAATCACGTCCGCGTCCTTGGGTCTCTGCGCCAGCAGGGCTTGTTCCACCCGGCTCTTGAATACGCTGCCGTCGGCAAAGGCCGGAGCGGCCGCGGCGAATTCGGCAATATCGCTAAAGCCAACGTCCCCGCGATGGAAATAAATCGCGGCCCATTGCAGCGCCCGTCGCTCGGCGAGGTTAGGCAGGCCCTTGGCCCGCGTGAAAGCAGTGCTGGCATCGCCATCGGCGAGCGCCGCCAGTGTTTCCTGGAAGGCGGCTGAGCCTTTGGGGTCAGCTTTAGCCGCTGCTGGCACGCTGCTCGGCATTGGGCGAACTGGTGCCATGCCCATGCTGGCCATGACCGGGGGCGCGGCTGCCGTGAGCAGGGGGGCAGGGGGACTTGGCAGCGAGCCGGTGATCACCGGGTCTTGCCCCTTGTGGGCTGCCAGATGCGACACGGGGGTGGCCGGCAGCAGCGCCAGCGTCATCGCCAGAAGGCTTGCATAAATATGGCCGGTCATCGTCGTGCCTTGCTGGTTGATCCACATCTGGCCGGCGCCACTTTCTTGCGAGAAGCGCCAGCTTGCCCTATGAGGGTAAACGCTGTGTTGCTGCCTTGTCGGCTAGCTTGCCTTTGCAGGCTCCCTTGTGGTCGCTGGCGACAAAAACTATGCTGCCCAGTCTCAGGAGCCCACTATGAGTGGGTCTATTGCATTCGCCCAAGTCACAAGTGTGGCACTCAACGAGGAAATTTCCATCAAATGCTGCGAGGATCAATAACGGCGCTCATCACCCCCATGCTCAACGGGGCGGTGGATGAGAAAGCCTTCTCCAGCTTTGTGGACTGGCAGATTGCCGAAGGCACGCATGGGCTGGTTCCTGTTGGCACCACCGGCGAAAGCCCGACCGTGACCCATGCCGAACACCAGCGCGTGGTCGAAATCTGTGTCGAGGTCGCCAATAAGCGCGTGCCCGTGGTCGCGGGCGCCGGCTCGAACTCTACCGACGAGGCGGTCTCGCTCGCGCGCTTTGCCGAAGCCACCGGCGCCGACGCGGTGCTCTCGGTTGTGCCTTATTACAACAAGCCCAACCAGGAAGGGCTGTTCCAGCATTTCTCGGCCGTTGCCGGCGCCATCGGCATTCCGGTTATTCTTTACAGCGTCCCCAGCCGCACCACCGTCGATCTCACCGTCGATACCATTGCGCGCCTGCGCGAGGCCCATGCCAATATCATCGGCGTCAAGGATGCCACTGGCAGCTTCGAGCGTGCGGCCATGCAGCGCGCCAAGCTCGGTGAGGACTTCATCTTGCTCTCGGGCGATGACAGCTCGGCGCTGGGCTTCAACGCCCATGGCGGCCGGGGCTGCATTTCGGTGTCCGCCAATGTGGCGCCGCGTCTTTGCTCGCAGATGCAGGAGCTGTCCCTAGCGGGTGACTTCAAGTCCGCGCTCGCGATCAACGACAAGCTGGCTTATCTCCACAAGGACCTGTTCATCGAGCCAAGTCCTGCTCCCGCCAAATATGCGGCCAATCGCCTCAATCTATGCGCCAATGAGATGCGCCTGCCGATCTGCCCGATCAGCAAGCCCGCTCAGGAGGCCATGGACTTTGCAATGGCCCATGCAGGTCTTATCTAGGCCCCTATGTCCGCAAAAAATGACAAAGCCAAGAACGGCGTGATCAGCCATGGCCTCGTGGCTGAAAACCGCCGCGCGCGCTTTGACTATGAAATCGTCGACACCCTTGAAGCAGGCTTGGTGCTGACCGGCACCGAGGTTAAATCCTTGCGCCTGGGCAAGGCCCAGATCACCGAAGCCTATGCCTCGCCCGAAAGGGGCGAGCTGTGGCTGATCAATGCCCATATTCCTGAATATCTGCAGGCCAATCGCTTCAATCACGAAGAGCGCCGCCCGCGCAAATTGCTGGTGTCGCGCAAGCAGTTGGCGCGCCTCGATGCCGAGGTGTCCCGCGCCGGCAACACCATTGTGCCCCTCAAGCTGTTCTTCAACGATCAGGGCCGCGCCAAGGTGCTGATTGGCCTCGGCAAGGGCAAGAAGAACTACGACAAGCGCGAAACCGAGCGCAACCGCGACTGGAACCGCGACAAGGCCCGCATCATGAAGGAAGGTGGCCGCGGCTAAAGGGCTGGGGCAGGGCAGTCCCTTTCCCCCGCTGGCTCTTTCGGTGCCGGAACCATCGGCGCCACCTGCATTTCTGCTGTCGCACCAAACCTTGTGCTGTTGCCGGCATTGGTGTAAGCAACCCATTCATCCCCATCCAATTTGGAGACGTCCGTGGCCCGCGTCACCGTTGAAGACTGCATTGAAAAGATCGAGAACCGTTTCGATCTGGTTCTCATGGCCGCTCATCGCGCCCGCATGATCGCCTCGGGTGCGCAGATCACCGTCGCCCGTGACAACGACAAGAACCCGGTCGTCGCCCTGCGCGAGATCGGCGATGGCGCTATCTCCCCAGAAGATTTGCGCGAGGACTTGATCCATTCGCTGCAGAAATATGTCGAGGTCGACGAGCCCGAGCAGCATGCAGCACCCTTGATCGAAAGCGGCGACGAAGATTCGCTCAACTTCGACACCATCAGCGAAGAAGAGCTGCTGCGCGGCATCGAGAGCCTTGCTCCGCCTGAGCGTCGCGACGACTAGGAATTTAGCGGCGATTAGCCGGATCTGCAGATTGCACGATCTGGCAATATCCCTATATCACTGGGAGGCGTTCGGCAGCTGTCGAACGCCTCTTCTCATTTGGTTTCAATGCACTAAGCTCACCGCTGGCGGGGCGGCCCTGATATGATGCGGCAATACGAGCTCGTCGAACGCGTTCAGGCGTATAACCCGAACGTCGACGAGCAGCTTTTGAACAAGGCCTATGTCTATGCCATGCAAAAGCATGGCACGCAAAAGCGCGCCTCGGGCGACCCCTATTTTGCCCATCCCCTCGAAGTCGCCGCGATCCTCACCGACCTCAAGCTCGATGACGCCTCGGTCGCCGTGGCGCTGCTGCACGACACCATCGAGGACACCGACGCCACCCGCGCCGAGATCGACCAGCTCTTTGGCCCCGAAATCGGCGCCATTGTCGATGGCCTGACCAAGATCGAGCGCCTCAACCTCGTGTCACGCGAGGAAGCCCAGGCCGAAAACCTGCGCAAGCTCTTGCTGGCCATCAGCCAGGATGTGCGCGTCCTCCTCGTCAAACTGGCCGATCGCCTGCACAATATGCGCACGCTGCAATATATGCCGGCCAACAAGCGCGAGCGCATCGCCCAGGAAACCATGGATATCTATGCTCCCCTCGCGGGCCGCATGGGTATGCAGGACATGCGCAACGAGCTTGAGGACATCTCCTTCAAGATCCTGCAGCCCGAACATTACAAGGCCATCACCGAGCGGCTGGACCAGATGAAGGTCCATTACCGCGAAGCCATCGATACGATCTCGACCGAGCTGACCGAGCGCCTCGCCAGCGAAGGGATCACCGCGCGCGTCAAGGCCCGGGTCAAGTCGCCCTTTTCGATCTTCACCAAGATCGAGCGCAAATCCATCGCCCTCGAGCAGCTCTCGGACATGATCGGCTTCCGGGTGATCGTGGGCTCGATCGACGAGTGCTACCATACGCTGGGCGTGGTCCACACCCGCTGGAAGCTCGTGCCCGGTCGCTTCAAGGACTATATCTCCGTCCCCAAGCACAACGACTACCGCTCCATCCACACCACGATCGTGGGTCCCGGCCGGCAGCGCGCCGAGCTGCAGATCCGCACCGAGGAAATGGACCGGATCGCCGAATTCGGTATCGCCGCCCATAGCCTCTACAAGGATGGCGCCTCCGCCGATATGGGCCGGCTCGAGCAGGAATCGCAGGCCTATGGCTCGCTGCGCTCCACCATTGAGCATCTGACCGCCGGCGCCACCACCGAGGATTTCCTGGAATCCACCAAGCTGGAGCTGTTCCAGGATCAGGTGTTCTGCTTCACCCCGCGCGGCCGGCTGATCGCGCTGCCGCGCGGCGCCACCCCCATCGATTTCGCCTATGCGCTCCACACCGATATCGGCGACACCTGCGTAGGCGCCAAGATCAACGGCGCCATCCTGCCGCTTGTTACGCAGCTGCGCAGTGGCGATGAAGTCGAGATCATCCGCGACCGCAACCACCTGCCGCCCGCCAACTGGATCGGCATTGCCGCGACCGGCAAGGCCCGCTCGGCCATTCGCCGTTCCGTGCGCAACGCCGCCGCCCAGCGCGCCCTGGCGCTTGGCGAGAGCGTTCTCAACATGCTCCTCGATCGCGAAGGCGTATCCCTCGAGGAAAGCGAAGCCAAGGCGCTGGCCGAAGCCCTGCATATGCCGAGCAAGCGCGAACTGCTGATCGCGGTGGGCGAAGGCAAGATCGGCAGCGAGCAGCTGGGAACCGAACTCGCCGCGCTCAAGGGCCTCCGCAAACGCCGCCGCAAGCTTGATCTGCCCGTCGCCGATACCGCCGATGGCTGGTTCGCCCTGCGCGCCACTGACCTCTTCCGCTTCCGCGTGCCCGGCGGCCAGCGCGCCGGCGCCCGCGCCCGCGCCGCTCTTGCCCAGCTCGACTTCCACATGCCTGTGACTATTTCGGGGGAGGGGGTCGTGCCTGGCGATCGCTTGGTCGGCATCCTGCAGCCCGATGTGCCGATCACCGTCTATCCCATCCATTCCGAAGCGCTGGTCGACCTGCATGACAGCGATGTGGCTTGGGTGGATGTGCGCTGGAACCTCGATGGTGGCGGTGAAGAGCGGCTTTACCCCACTGTGGTCACCATGGAATCGGTCAACCGCCCCGGCTCGCTGGCGCAGATTTCCTCGGCCATTGCCGCCTGCGACGCCAACATCAACAATCTCGTGATGCGGATGATTTCGCCCGACTTCCACCAGATGATCTTTGAAATCGAAGTGCGCGACCTCGCTCAGCTCACCGATGTTCTGGCCACGCTCAAGCGCAGCCCGGGCCTGTCTTCGGTGCAGCGCGCCGGCATGCGCGAAGCCGGCATGATCTCGACCCTCGAATGGGATGGCCGGGTTGAACGGAGGGGCAATGACGAAGACCTGGAGTAAACCCGCCTCGCCAAACCCTGTCGCCGCCGGAGCCACGCCATGATCATCGGCTTGGGCTCGGACCTCTGCCAGATCAACCGCGTCGAGCAAACCCTTGTGCGCTTTGGCGACCGCTTCACCCAGCGCTGCTTCACTGAAATCGAGCAGCGCAAGTCCGATCGCCGCGCCGAGCGTGCCGCTTCCTACGCCAAGCGTTTCGCTGCCAAGGAGGCCTGCTCCAAGGCTCTGGGCACCGGCCTTAATTTCGGCGTCTATTGGCGCGACATGGGCGTAGTGAACCTTCCCTCGGGCAAACCCACAATGCAGCTCACCAATGGAGCGGCGCGGGCGCTGGAGCGTCTGGTTCCCCCCGGCCACGAGCCGTTGATCCACCTGACCATCACCGATGATGCCGGCTTGGCCCAAGCCTTCGTGATCATCGAAGCGGTGCCGGTTGACCAACCCACCACGACGCCTTAACGCTTCGGCGTAGCTTAACGGGATTATTCATGAGCCAGCCCGCCGGAAAAACTGTCAAGAAGGCCGAAACCAACGAGTGGTGGGATACCATTGTCGTCGTGGTCGAGGCCCTGCTGATCGCCATCGTGCTGCGCTCGTTTTTGTATCAGCCCTTTTCCATCCCCACCGCCTCCATGCAGCAGACGCTGATGATCGGCGACTACTTCGTCGCCAACAAATTCGTCTGGGGTTATGGCAAGCATTCCTTCTCGCTGGGACGCTACGGCGATTTCACGCTGCTCGATTTCGAGCTGCCTATCAACAGTCGCATCCTGGGGCGTGATCCCAATCGGGGCGACGTCGCGGTGTTCCGCCCGGTGCCGCAGAACATGGAATACATCAAGCGCATTGTCGGGCTCCCCGGCGATCGCATCCAGATGCGTGAAGGGCGGCTTTACATCAATGGCACCATGGTCGAGCGCGAGTTCCTCGGCACTGCCATGGATACCGATAGCGAAGGCGATACGCGCGAAGTTGCCGTTTATCGCGAAACTTTTCCCGATGGTAACGTCCACACCATCCAGGAAATCGGGGATAACGGCCCGCTCGACAACACCCCCGAATATGTCGTTCCCGCCAGCCACTATTTCATGATGGGTGACAATCGCGACCGCTCCGCCGATAGCCGCGTCCTGTCTTCGGTCGGCTATGTGCCGGCAGTGAACCTGATCGGCAAGGCTGAAGCGCGCTTCTTCTCCATCAAGGACAATATCCCACCCTGGCAGCTCTGGCAGTGGCCTGCCAATGTGCGCTGGGACCGGATGTTCCAGCAAATCGACAAATGAGCCGGCGGGCCCGTTCTCACGAAAAGCTGCAGTTTCGACTGGGCTATCAGTTTGCCGACGAAGACCTGCTTGAACGCGCGCTGACTCATTCCAGCGCCGTTTCACCGTCGCGGCGCATCGAGCGTTCCTATCAGCGGCTCGAATTCCTGGGCGATCGGGTGCTTGGCCTCGTCGTGGCCGATATGCTTTACCGGCGCTATCCCAAGGCCAATGAGGGCGAGCTTTCGCGCACGCTCAATACCCTGGTGCGCAAGGAAACCTGCGCCGTCATCGCGCGCCAACTCGATCTCGGCTCCGAGCTGCGGCTGGGCGAAAGCGAGGCGCGCACCGGCGGCGCCCACAAGGAAGCCATTCTGGGCGATGTCACCGAAGCGGTGATCGGCGCCATTTTTTGCGATGGGGGGCTCGGCAAGGCCTATGAATTCGTCGAGCGCTTGTTTGAGGAATTCCTGAGCGAAGGCAATGCCGGGCGCGCCGATGCCAAAACGACGCTGCAGGAATGGGCCCAGGCGCGCGGGCTCGAGCCACCCGCCTATACCCAGACCGAGCGCACCGGCCCCGACCACGCGCCCGAATTCACCATCACCGTTTCCCTTGGGGATTTTGAACCCCTCAGCGCCACCGGCCCTTCCAAGAAGATCGCCGAGCACAAGGCCGCCGAACTCTTCCTGGTGCGCCAGCAGGTCTGGAAGGATCCCGCATGACCGACATTACCCCCACTGACACCTCCTGCGGCTTTATCGCCCTGGTTGGCGCCCCTAACGCCGGCAAGTCGACGCTCCTCAATGCCCTTGTCGGCACCAAGGTCTCGATCGTTACCCACAAGGCCCAAACCACGCGCTCGCAGGTGCGCGGCGTCGTCACCATCGATAAGGCGCAACTGGTCTTCATCGACACCCCCGGCATCTTCACCCCCAAGCGCCGCCTTGAGCGCGCCATGGTGGATAGTGCGTGGGGCGGGGCAGGGGATGCCGATCTGGTCGCCTTCATCGTCGATGCCGAAAAGGGGCTGACGTCCGAGATCGAAACCTTGCTGGAAGGGCTGGCCAACGTCACCCATCCCAAGATCCTGATCCTCAACAAGATCGACACCATCAAGAACGAAGCCCTGCTTACGCTCAGCCAGGCGATCAACGAGAAGGTGCGCTTTGAAGCCACCTTTATGATTTCGGCCCTCAAGGGCTATGGCGTCAGCGACTTCATGGATTGGTGCATCAAGCACATTCCCCCCGGGCCCTGGCACTTCCCCGAGGATCACCTGACCGACCTGACCATGGCGATCACCGCCGCTGAGATCACGCGCGAAAAGCTGTTCCTGCGCGTCCATGACGAGATTCCCTACAACGCTACGGTCGAGACCGAGAGCTTCAAGATCCAGAAGGACGGCTCCTACAAGATCGACCAGGTCGTTTATGTCACCCGCGACAGCCACAAGAAGATCGTCTTGGGTGCCGGCGGGCAAACCATCAAGGCCATCGGCGCGGAATCCCGCAAGGAGCTGATGGCGATGTACGAAGTCCCCATCCACCTGTTCCTCTTCGTCAAGGTGCGCGAAAAATGGGCCGACGACCCCGAGCGCTACCGCGAAATGGGCCTGGAATTCCCCCATGGGAAAAACTGAGCGCTTCGCCTTTCTGCATCTGAGCTCTCAGTCGACACCCTCCCCCTCGCGGGGAGGGATCAAGGGTGGGGGGCGGCTGGCCAGTGTGCCGGGGCTCTTGCACCCCCTCCCGTCCTCTCCCATCAAGGGGGAAGTGCTGGCCCAGTGCGTTCCCGGCGCCCTTCCACGGCCCAGTCGGGCGAAAGCTCTCTTGTCACCAGCCCCGCAGTCGACACCCTCCCCCTTGTGGGGAGGGATGAAGGGAGGGGGTCCCTCAGTATCTCATCAGAGCTTGCGGGCCACCCCCTGAAATGGAATGGACCGGCGAAGGCCTGCTGATCGGAGTGCGCCGCCACGGCGAAACCAGCCTTGTGGCTGAAGCCATGGTGGCCGGGCGCGGCCGCCATTTGGGCCTCGTGCGCGGGGGCCGTTCCTCCAAGCTCGCCGCCGCCCTTCAGCCCGGCAACACCGTCCAGCTGGTCTGGCGTGCCCGTCTTGAAGATCACCTCGGCATCTTTGCCGTTGAACTGTTAACCGGCCGCGCCGCCATCCTCATGGCCGACAAGGCCCGGCTCTACCTCAGCCAGCTTGTCTGTGAACTGCTGCGCCTGCTGCCCGAACGCGACCCCCATGATCGCCTCCTCGCCATGGCGCTGCGCCTGCTCGATCGCCCGCTCGATGGCATGGCGCTCGCCCGCTTCGAGATCGCGGTGCTCGACGAACTGGGTTTCGGTCTTGACCTATCGGCCTGCGCTGCCACCGGCGTTACGGACAATCTGACCCATGTGTCCCCGCGTACGGGTCGCGCCGTTTCCAGCGCCGCCGCTCAACCCTATCTCGATCGCCTGTTGCCCTTGCCCTCCTTCCTGCTGAACGAAGACGACACTGCCTCTCCTGCCGATCTCGCCGCCGCCTTTCGCCTTTCGGCCCATTTCCTCGATCTGCATGTCTGGTATCCCCGCCAGCTGGCGCCACCTGCGACTCGTGAAACCCTGGTTGCAATCCTCACCACCGCCGCTTAGCGGCCAAGCGGGGCCGCAGCACCGCAATGTCTGGGCAAAAACCCCAGAAACCCTGCGCATTGGGGGCTTTGCGGCTATAGTGTTTCCCGATTCGTTCTCCTGAAAGTGCTGTGATGTCAGACGCCGATACACTCCCGCCCGCCGACAACCAGCGCGTTGTCGATCTGCGGCAGGCGCTGGAAGAACGCTATCTCAGCTATGCGCTGTCCACGATCACCCAGCGCGCGCTGCCCGATGCGCGTGACGGGCTCAAGCCCGTTCACCGCCGCATCATCCACGCCATGCGCCTGCTCAAGCTCGATCCCAATCAGGGCTACAAGAAATCGGCCCGTATCGTCGGCGACGTCATCGGTAAGTTCCACCCGCACGGCGACCAGTCGATCTACGACGCGCTGGTGCGTCTCGCCCAGGACTTTGCCCTGCGCTACCCGCTGGTCGACGGACAGGGGAACTTCGGCAATATCGACGGCGATTCCGCCGCCGCCATGCGTTACACCGAATCGCGCATGACGGAGGTGGCGACGCGCCTCCTTGAAGGCATTACCGAAGACGCCATCGACTTCCGCCCCACCTATGACGGCGAAGACGAAGAGCCGGTGGTGCTCCCCGCCAATTTCCCCAATCTTCTCGCCAATGGCTCCACCGGCATCGCCGTGGGCATGGCGACCTCCGTGCCGCCCCATAACCTCGTCGAGCTGTGCAATGCCGCGCTCAAGCTGATCCACAATCCGGCGGCCACCGTTGACGAACTGATCCATCGCGATTTCGCGGCTCCCCCCAGCAACGAAGATCTGGTGCGCGGCCCCGATTTCCCCACCGGCGGTCAGCTGGTGGAAACCCGCTCCGCCATTGTGCATGCCTATGAAACGGGCCGTGGCTCGTTCCGCCTGCGCGCGCAATGGAGCAAGGAAGAAAAGGGCCGCGGCGTTTACAACATCGTCGTCACCCAGATCCCCTATGGCGTGCAAAAGTCGCGGCTGGTCGAAAAGATTGCCGAGCTGCTGCTCGCCAAGAAACTGCCGCTGCTCAAGGATGTGCGCGACGAAAGCTCGGACGATATTCGCCTCGTCCTTGAGCCGCGCGCGGGCACCGTCGATGCCGTGATCCTCATGGAGCAGCTGTTCCGCGTCACCGATCTTGAGGTCCGCTTCCCGCTCAATCTCAACGTGCTCGATCGTGGCACGCTGCCGCGCGTGATGAGCCTGGCCGATGCGCTCAAGGCCTGGCTCGACCACCGCAAGATCGTGCTCGTGCGCCGCTCGCAGCACCGGCTGCAGCAGATCGCCAACCGCCTCGAAGTGCTCGAAGGCTATATCATTGCCTATCTCAACCTCGATGAGGTGATCCGCATCATCCGCGAGGAGGACGATGCCAAGGCCTCGTTGATGGCGACCTTCTCGCTCACTGACAACCAGGCCGAAGCCATCCTCAACATGCGCCTGCGCTCCTTACGCAAGCTCGAGGAACTGGAACTGCGCCAGGAGCACAAGAACCTGACGGCCGAAAAGGGCCGCCTGGAAGCGCTGCTCGCTTCCGACAAGCGTCAGTGGGGCGAAATCGCCAAGCAGGTCGAAGCCCTCAAGAAGGCCTATCCGCTTTTTGCGGAGGACGGCTCGCCTCATCCGCTGGGCGCCCGCCGCTCCATCCATGGCGCCGCCCCCAATGCCGATCACGCCGAAATCACCACCGCCTTTATCGAGCGCGAGCCGATCACCGTGGTTCTGTCGGAAAAAGGCTGGATCCGCAGCCTCAAGGGTCATGACGCCGCCATCGACGAAAAGGGCTTCAAGGCCGGCGATCGCCTCAAGCTCGCCTTCAATGCCGAAACCACCGACAAGCTCCTGATGCTGACCACCGGCGGCAAGGTTTATACCCTCTTTGGCGACAAGCTGCCGGGCGGGCGCGGCCAGGGCGAGCCCGTGCGCATCATGGTGGACATGGACGAGGACCAGGACATCGTGTCCCTCTTCGTGCATCGCCCCGGCGCCAAGCGCATCATCGCCTCGTCCAATGGCTACGGCTTTGTCGTGGGTGAGGACGAGATGATCGCCAATACCCGCAAGGGCAAGCAGATCCTCAATGTCACCGCCCCCGATGAAGCGCGCCTGCTCGTGCCATGCGAAGGCGACCGCGTCGCCGTGATCGGGCAGAACCGCAAGCTCCTCGTCTTCCCCCTGAGCCAGCTCGCCACCATGAACCGCGGCCGCGGCGTGCGCCTGCAACGCTACAAGGATGGCGGCATTTCCGATCTGAAATGCTTCTTCATCGCCGATGGTTTGACTTGGACCGACAGTTCCGGGCGCACCTTCACCAAGCCTGCCGAGGAACTGACCGACTGGATGGGCGATCGCGCCGCCGCCGGCCGCCAGCCCCCCAACGGCTTCCCCCGTAACAACAAATTCGTCGGCTAGCACACCGACCCGCACCCGAAAGCCCGGCCATGATCCGCCATTGCGTCTTCTTCCGCTTCCGCCCCGAAGTGCCCCAGGACGAGCGCGATGCCATCTATGCCGGGCTCAATGCGCTGGTCGGCCGCCTTCCGGGCCTCTTGTCCGCCCAGTTCGGCCCCAATGCCTCGCCCGAAGGGTTGGGGCAGGGCTTCAACCATGGCTTCATCATGGATTTTGCCGATGACGCGGCCCGCGATCATTACCTCGTCGATCCCGACCACGCGCAAGCCGGCGCCCGCCTCGTTGCCTCCTTGCAGGGCGGCCGTGACGGCCTCATCGTCTTTGATCTGGAGATGAACGGAGCCTAGACCGCTTCCTCGAGCCGGCACCAGCCCAGCGTGCCTTTTTGCACTTCCAGCGGCTGGAACTGCGCCTTGTAGGCCATCTTGGGCGAGTTCTTCACCCAATAGCCTAGATACACATAATCGAGCCCGGCGGCGCGCACCTGGGCGATGTGATCAAGGATCAGGAAGGTCCCCATGCTGCGATGGGCCAGGTCCGGATCGTAAAAGCTGTAGACCATCGAGAGCCCGTCGGGCATCACATCGGTCAGCGCCACCGCCACCAGCGGCATGTCCGGGTGGTTGCGCAGCCGATATTCCACCAGCACCGATTGCACGGGCGTGTCCTCGACCATGTATTCATAGTCGACAAAGCTCATCTGCGTCATGCCGCCCCCGGCATGGCGGGAATCGAGATAGCGTTTGAACAGGTCGTATTGCTCTGATGTCGCCGTGGTCGGGCGCACCTCGATCGCGAGGTCTTCATTGTTGCGCAGCACGCGTCGGAAGCGTTTGGAGGGCTCGAAGGCATCGGCCACGATCCGCACCGACTGGCAGGCGCAGCAATTCTCGCAGGCCGGGCGATAGATCAGGTTCTGGCTGCGCCGGAACCCGTTCTCGCTGAGCAGGTGATGCAGGCTCGCTGCTCGCCGCCCCGACAGATGGGTGAAGAGCTTGCGCTCCTGCTTGCCGGGCAAATACGGACACGGCATCGCTGCGGTCAAAAAGAGCTGGGTCGTTTCTGGTGTCTGGTCGGTCAACGCGGGACCTTTAGCTGCCAAGACGGGAACTGTAATCCGCTCCCGTCCGCCCTGCAATCGTTCAATATGCTTGGTTCATGCGCGCACGCTGCATCCGCCAGTGCCGCTCCATGGGGGAGCGACGCAGCATCAGCGTGCCGGTCAACAAATCGTGGATCATCTGCCGACGCGGCGTGAACAGCGCAAACAGCAGCGACACGGGCCAGGAGATCCAGACCGTGACCCAGAACACCGCCGCATGCAGGATCGCCATCCCGCCATTGAGCGGCTGCCCGCGCGCCGGCGTCAGCACCAGATCCATCATCTGCATGCCGACGGTCGCCCGCCGGGCCGAACCCAGCGTCACTGCATAATACAGGATGACCGACAGCGGCACGACCAGCGCCAGGGCACCCCAGGCCAGCCCGAAGGTCAAAAACCCCGCGATCAGCCCGACAAAGCTCAGCACCAGCACGATAACGCCCATCAGCACCAGATCGATCAGATAAGCCGACACGCGCCGCGTCAGCAAACCCTGGAACAGTTCCGGGGCGGAAGCGGGATCAGGCAGGGCAGGGGCGGCAGAATAAGTTGGGCTCATGACCAACAAATTGTCATAGCCGCGCCTCTGTGCAAGACCCCCGGCGCAAGGAATGCGCAGACGGGACCCTAGTCCCCCAGCGCCCGCGCCACTTCCAGCGCATAATAGGTCAAAACGCCATTGGCGCCCGCGCGCTTGAAGCCGTGCAGGCTCTCAAGAATGGCGGCCCCTCGATCAATCGCGCCCGCCGCGGCGGCCATCTCGATCATCGCGTATTCCCCACTCACCTGATAGGCATAGATGGGGATGTTGAAACTGTCCTTGGCCCGGCGGATGATGTCGAGATAGGGCATGCCCGGCTTGACCATCACGCTATCGGCGCCTTCGGCGATATCCTGCTCGATTTCGCGCAGCGCCTCGTCCGAATTGGCGTAATCCATCTGATAGGTCAGCTTGTCGCCCTTGAGCCGGCTGCCCGAACCCACCGCTTCCCGGAACGGCCCGTAAAAGCACGAGGCATATTTAGCCGAATAGGCCATGATCTGGGTGTCGTCGAACCCTTCGGCATCGAGCACCTGCCGGATGGCGCCCACCCGGCCGTCCATCATGTCCGAGGGCGCAATGATGTCGGCGCCCGCCTGCACCTGCACCAGCGCCGAGCGGATCATCACCGATACGGTCTCGTCATTGAGTACGCGGCCGTCCTGCACCAGCCCGTCCTGGCCGTCGCTGGAATATTCATCTAGGGCCACATCGGCGATGAGCCCGATCTCGGGCACCGCGCTCTTGATGGCGCTCAGCGCCTGGCACATCAGATTGCCCGAGTTATACGCCTCTTCGGCCCCTTCGCTGCGCAGATGGTCGGGCGTATTGGGGAACAGCGCCAGCGCCGGAATGCCCGCATCGCGCGCTTCGCGCGCTGCCGCCACGCACAAATCCACGCTCAACCGCTCCACACCCGGCATCGTCTCGATGCTCGAGCGCTCATTGCTGCCCTCGATCACGAACAGGGGCCAGATCAGGTCGGCGGGGGTAAGCATGGTCTCGCGCACCATTGCCCGGCTCCACGCCGATTGCCTTGTCCGGCGCAGCCGCCGCCCGTCAAGGAACCCCATATCGTGCTTCTGCCAATACTCGGCCATCACTAAAACTCCTTTGCGCCCATATCCATAGCAGCGCCCGCGCTCCCCCGAAAGACATTGCCTTGTCCAGTGCTTTGCAGAGGGTTAGAACTGCGCGCATGGAATTCAACGCCCGCTCCACCGCCCTTTATGTCCGCGTCATTGCCCTGGTGAGCCTGATGCTCGGCCTCAACGATGCTGCACGCCTCCTTGGCGTGCAGCTGGGGGCACAAAGCCCGATCCAAGCCTGGGGCGTCACTGGCTTTGTCTACCTCGCCATTTTCGCCGGCGCCCGGCTCTTTGCCGCAGTGGGCCTTTGGATCAAGGCGAGCTGGGGCGCGGTGCTCCTCGTCGGCGCCACCGGCGTCGAGCTCGTGCTCTACCTGCTCGGCAACCCCGATGTCACCATGACCGCACCCGGCTTTGCCGTGCGCCTGTTCCTCGTCGCCGCCATCATCGTGCTCTTTGCGCTCAACTGGCGCCACCGCCGCGCCCAAGCCGCCGACTGAGGCCCGCAACGCCCCCATCGGCATTGCCGCGCTCCTGCCACGCTGTTGCGAAACCATGGCACCGAGACCGCAATCAACCGGGGGAGGTTTTCCAGTGGATGACCTTTGGCAGATCGAGCGTAGCCTCTGGCTCGATGGCGTTGAGGCTTACCGGACCCATATGGCCGGCCAGTGCCTGATGGCCTTCGGCCCGGTGGGGACCATGGCTAACGCGGCAGTCCTTTCCAGTCTCGATCACGCGCCGCGCTGGTCCAGCGTTGCCTTTGCCAGTCAAACCGCCATCCGACCTGGCGACGTTCTGGCTGTTTTGTCCTATGAAGCGCAGGCCGAGCGCGCCGGCGCCCCGCCTTACCGCGCTCTCTGCACCTCGACTTACCTTCGCCAGCCCCAGGGCTGGAAGATCGTGCAGCATCAGCAAACCCAGCTCTCCTGAGCCTGCCCAAAACTTTCACCCGATCTCCTGGAGTGTTCATGCAGCCCGCCGTCTTTGTTCTTGCCGCTGCTTTCCTGCTGCTGCCACTGCAGGCAACTCAGGCCAAGACCATCTGCACTGTTGTGGCCGATGCGGAGAGTGGCACCATCCTGCTGGAAGAGGGGGATTGCCGCACCCGCGTCACCCCGGCATCGACCTTCAAGCTAGCCTTGAGCGCGATGGGCTATGACGCCGGCGTTCTCTCCAATGCCACTACGCCTACCCTCCCGTTCCAGCCCGGCTACCCCGATTGGGGTGGGCCGGAGTGGCAGCAGCCCACCAACCCGCTGCGCTGGATGAAGCATTCCGTGGTCTGGTTCTCCCAGCAGATCGCCGCAAAGCTTGGCGTCGAGCGCCTGCAGGGCTACGCCCAGGATTTCGGCTACGGCAATGCCGACTTGGCCGGCGATCCCGGGCAGGACAATGCCCTTGAGCGCGCCTGGATCAGCTCGTCCCTCCAGATCGCCCCGGTCGAGCAGGTGGCGTTCTTGCGCCATCTCGTCAATGGCACTCTGCCGGTGGAGCCGCACGCAATCGACATGACCATGGCCATTGTCGAGAGTTGGCCGACCTCCGCTGGCTGGACGGTTTCTGGCAAGACCGGATCGGCCTATCCGCGCCGGGCTGATGGCTCGTTCGACCGCGCGAGGGGCTGGGGATGGTTCGTCGGCTGGGCCGAGCACGACACACGGCGCCTGGTCTTCGCGCGCCTCCTTCAGGACGAGGAGCGGCAGCGCAGTTCAGGGGGAATCCGGGCGCGCAACGACGTATTGGAGCACTGGGATGAACTTGTCGTGAGGCTTCCTCAGTAGAGCTCGCCGAGCCGGCACATGAAGCCACTGCCACCCGACGTTTTCACGAGGTTTTCCTCCTTAACTCCGTCTTTAGGTTACAATTGTGTTGGTGGGTGTAACGAAGAATAAAGCCAAATTCTCGTTGTTTTCCCGTAAGATAGTTTTAAGCGTGTGGCTTAGGCGCATGTTAGCGGGGGACGCCATATTTTCCTCTCATGAGATGCGAAAAGTCGCACGGACAGCAACAGCGAGGCTCAAATGGTAGGCAAATCGAACGCCAGCGAGGCCATGGTACCCGAGCAGCCCAAGCGGCTGAAGCCACTCTATCTGGAAGCCGTTTCACGCGTTGAACGGCTCCATCGCCGCCTGCTCGACCTGATCAAGGACGAGTTTGACCGCATGGGTTGGGACGACATCAACCCGGTTCAGGCGCTGCTGATGTTCAACATCGGCGATGCGGAACTGACTGCAGGAGAGCTGCGCTCGCGGGGCTATTACCTGGGGTCCAACGTTTCCTATAACCTCAAGAAACTCGTCGAAAGCGGCTATATCTTCCAGGAACGCTCGCGTTCCGACCGCCGCTCGGTGCGCATCAAGCTTTCCCCCAAAGGTGAGGAAGTGGCCGAAGTGATCGACGAACTCTATGACCGTCATCTCAAATCCATCGACAAGGTCGGTGGTCTGGGGGATGACGAGTTTGACGGCCTCAACAAGGCCCTCGCGCGCCTCGAACGCTTCTGGGTCGATCAGATCCTCTACAAGCTCTAGGCTCGTCTTAGTAAAACTGTAGCAATGGTGCCACACACCAAGTGAAACGCTGGCCTCGGCCGGCGTTTACTTATTTGTGCCGCAAACTGACGACACAGCGCTGGTTACGCGGTTGAAACCATTTCCCGCGTAATGATGGTTCCTGAATTCTGAAGCTCGCCCGTTCGGGTGACCCTGGCGGTGGGCTGCGGAACACGATGGTAAGACCCTTCGCAACTCGCGACGGGCAAATTGGATGTGTTTAGATGCGGTTGAATCGACGTTCACTCCTCCGGTCCATGGCCGTTGCCGGAGCCAGCGCTGCCCTTCCTTCCGCCGTTTGGGCGCAGGACGGCAGCATCTTGGATCTGTTCTCGGGCAATCGGACCCTGCGCGAAATCGACTCCGACGGCAACACGGCCGCCGCCGAAGCCTTGATTGCGACCAATGAGCCGATCTTGTCCTTTGATACGGCCTATAATCTGCAGCTGGCGATCTCCCAGTATGAGCCCTTTGTCGCCGCCGGCGGCTGGGAAGAAGTCCCCCAGGAAGCCTATGGTCTGTCCAGCGGCAAGAAGGGCAAGCCGGCCATCGCGCTCAAGCGCCGCCTGATCTCGTCAGGCGATATGGCGCTGGTCGAAAATGTCGATGATGTGGTCGATGAAGTCACCGATCGCGGCATCCGCACCTTCCAGGCCCGCCACGGCCTGATCGTCAACGGCAAGATCGACGAGCCCACCTGGTACGCCCTCAACGTTCCCGCCCAGACGCGCCTCAACCAGCTCTACCTGAATTTCCAGCGGGTGCAGAACCTCGCCCCGAACCTGTCCGAGCGCTATGTGGTGGTCAACATTCCCGCCGCCACCATCGAGGCGGTTGCTGGCGGCATGGTCGAGCAGCGCCACGTCGCCGTGGTCGGCCGTGTCGATCGCGCCACCCCGATCATGGCCAGCAAGATCAGCCAGATCAACTTCAATCCCTATTGGCACGTGCCCAAGTCGCTGGTCCGCAAGGACCTGACCAAGTACATGCAAGAAAACCCCAACTACTTGGCCGAGCAGAACATCTTCATCTATGATGGCTCGGGCAACAAGATCGATCCTGCCACGATCAACTGGGCCAATATCAGCGATGCAGAAGTGAACTACATGTATCGCCAGGAGCCAGGCGCCGCCAACTCCATGGGCCACTGCAAGATCAACTTCTACAACCCCTATGACTGCTACCTGCACGACACCCCGACCAAGGCTCTGTTCGGCGAAAATGCACGGTTCCACTCTTCGGGCTGCGTGCGCGTCGAAAGCGTGCATCAGCTGGTGAGCTGGCTGTTGCGGGACAATGGTGATTGGACCCAGGACCGGGTCAACGCCACCTTCGAGTCGCTCGAACGTCTCGACGTCAAGTGCGAGGGTCAGGTGCCGATCCACACCACCTACATCACCGCCTGGGCCAACCGGCAGGGCACGGTCAGCTTCCGCGATGACGTTTACAACTTCGACGCGCAGGGCAAGACGACCTTCGAAGCTTAAGCGACGCACTTATCGAGGCCCTCCTTCGGGAGGGCCTTTTTTGTATGGTCCACAATTGAGGGCAGGGCGGGAGTAACATCCGCCCCGAGACAAGATGAACGACGTTCAGGTTCTGTTTGAATTCGTTCAGGTTGGCGCCCAGATGCGCGTCGCGGCCATCGACAGCGCCACTGGGACCGAGGTCGTTGTGATCACGCCGGCCGCCGCAACCCGCACCCAGATGCAGCAAGTGGCGCTCGCCAAACTTCGCCGGCGCCTCGCCGAAACGCCGGCACCCGCCGCAACACCACGTCTGTTCTAGTAAAAAGCCCGGCAAACCCGGGCTTTTTGGAGGAGCTAGCTGCTAGAGATTGCAGCGGTGACGATAGCCGTCATAGCCGAGGAACGTATCGGTGCGCGCATCATAGGAGCGATAGCGCGCATAGCAGGCCCGAACATGGGCACTATAGGACGGCCCGTAATCATAAACCGGGCCGATCAAGCGATCACCGCGGCGATTGTCGTTGGCGATGGCTCCGCCCACGATTGCGCCAAGGCCAAAGCCCAGCACACCGGCGGCAACTGCGCCACCGCCATTACCGCGCCAGCCGCGATGATGATGCCGACGCGGGCGCCAGTCGCCCCGATCATGCCAGTCGCGATCGTGCCAGCCGCGATCATGGCGACTGAACAGGCCCTGCGCCTCGGCGGGGACCGATCCGGAAAAGGCCAGCAAGCCGGCCATAGCTACGGCGCCTACGGTATTGAAGATGGTTTTCATGATAAACTCCTGCCCCCACGTGGCCGGCCTATCCGGTCTCCAACTGCTAAAATGATCCAGCGGCCCGCAAGTTGCGTCACATAAGCGAATAGCTAACGCGCCCTTGGATTGAGCCCGCGCTTTGTGCTACAGGCTGCGCCATACCACCCACCACAACCCAATATCTTGGATTCTGGAGTACGCCATGAGCGCTGCTGCCTCTCTTCCGCTCTTTCCTCGGTTCTTCTCCGCCGGTCTGGCAGAAACCGATCCCGAAATCGCGGGCGCGATCAGCAGCGAGCTGGGTCGTCAGCAGCACGAAATCGAGCTGATTGCTTCGGAAAACATCGTCTCGCGCGCTGTGCTTGAAGCCCAGGGCTCGATCATGACCAACAAATATGCCGAGGGCTATCCGGGCAAGCGCTACTATGGCGGCTGCCAGTTTGTCGATATTGCCGAAAACCTCGCCATCGAGCGCGCCAAGCAGCTGTTCGGCGCCGGCTTTGCCAATGTGCAGCCCAATTCCGGCTCGCAGATGAACCAGGCGGTGTTCCTGGCGCTGCTGCAGCCCGGCGACACCTTTATGGGCCTCGACCTCAATTCGGGCGGGCACCTGACGCATGGTTCGCCCGTCAACATGAGCGGCAAGTGGTTCAATGTCGTGTCCTATGGCGTGCGCCCCGACGATCACCTCCTTGATATGGACGAAGTCGAGCGCCTGGCCCACGAGCACAAGCCCAAGCTGATCCTGGCCGGCGGCACGGCCTATTCCCGCTTCTGGGATTGGGCGCGCTTCCGCCAAATCGCCGACGCGGTTGGCGCTTACCTCATGGTCGATATGGCCCACATCGCCGGTCTCGTTGCCGGCGGTGTCCATCCCTCCCCAGTGCCCTATGCCCATGTGGTCACCACCACCACGCATAAATCACTGCGCGGTCCGCGCGGCGGCATGATCCTCACTAATGACGCGGACATCGCCAAGAAGGTGAACTCCGCCGTGTTCCCAGGCCTGCAGGGCGGGCCCCTGATGCATGTGATCGCCGCCAAGGCCGTCGCCTTCAAGGAAGCGCTGCAGCCCGAGTTCCGCGCTTATGCGCAGCAAGTCGTCACCAATGCCCGTGCTTTGGCCGAAACGCTCAAGTCCCACGGGCTCGATGTTGTCTCGGGCGGCACTGACAACCATCTTATGCTTGTGGATCTGCGCAAGAAGAACGCCACCGGCAAGCGGGCAGAGCAGGGGCTTGGCCGCGCCTATATCACCTGCAACAAGAACGGCATTCCCTTCGATCCGGAAAAGCCCTTCGTCACCTCGGGCATTCGCCTCGGCACCCCTGCCGGCACCACCCGCGGCTTTGGGGTCGCCGAATTCCAGGAGATCGGCAATCTCATCGTTGAGGTTCTCGATGGTTTGCGGGAAGCCAATTCCGAAGAGGGCAATGCCATGGTCGAAGCCGCGGTGCGCGACAAGGTCGTCGCCCTCACCAACCGCTTCCCCATCTACCAGTAAGGCATAGGCATGCGCTGTCCCTATTGCGGCGACGACGATACGCAGGTCAAGGACAGCCGCCCGACCGAGGATTCCGGCGCCATCCGGCGCCGGCGCATCTGCACCGGCTGCGGCGGCCGCTTCACGACCTTCGAGCGCGTGCAACTGCGCGACCTGACCGTGGTCAAGAAAAGCGGCCGCAAGGTCCCGTTTGATCGCGAAAAGCTTGCCCGCTCCGTTTACACTGCCCTGCGCAAGCGCTCGGTGGATCCCGAGCGCATCGAGCGCATGATCTCGGGGATCGTGCGCCAACTCGAATCCCTGGGTGACGTGGAAGTGACCTCCGACCAGATCGGCGAATATGTCATGGAGGGCCTCAAGGGGCTCGACGACGTGGCCTTTGTCCGCTTCGCCTCGGTCTACAAGAACTTCTCGGCTGCCGACGACTTCCGCTCGTTTCTGTCCGAATTGGCGCAGGCCAACAGCAGCCCGCCGCTGCCTGAAGACTGATCCCGTGTTTCACCCGGTCGCGCTTTTCCAACGCGCAATGAACCGGCCACCCCCCATTCGAGTTACCCCCTCATGGCTCAAGCCCCCAAACGCGATCCGCAAACCGACCGACCCGCCAATCAGCGTGGTGCTGCCCGGCTGGCAGCGGTGCAGGCGCTTTATCAGATGGATGTCGGGCACCAGAGCCTGGAAGACACCCTCGCGCAGTTCGGCGCCTTTCATCTCGGCCGCGAGATCGAGGGCGAGCAGTATTTGCCCGCTGACGCCGATTTTTTCCGCCAGATCGTAGTTGGCGTCGCCAAGCACCAGCTCGAAGTCGATCCTGCCGTTGATCGGGCGTTGGCGGAAGGCTGGCCCATGGAACGCGTCGATGCCACGCTGCGCGCCATCCTGCGCGCCGCCGCCTTTGAGCTGCTACGCCGCCGCGATATTCCGCCCCGCGTCGTCATCACCGAATATGTGGATGTGGCCAAGGCCTTTTACGAGGACGATGCCAGCGGGCTGGTCAATGCCACGCTTGATGCCATGGCGCGCGAACATGGCAACAACCTCAGCGAAACGCTCTAGCCAATAAAAAAGCCCCGGTCTCCCGGGGCTTTTGTGTCACTGGGGCAGCCTTGCCTCAGAACGAATTGAGGATCGAATCCACAAACGAGCGATCCTCGCCAAACGATGGGGTACGGCGGCTCTCGATGGTCACCGTCTTGCCGTCGGCCAGCGAATACACCGCTTTGTCGACCACCTTGTTGTTCTTGTCGAAATACACCACCAGCACCGTGCGGGACTTGATGTTGGTCAGCCCGAAATTGGTCTGCTGCACCTTGGTTTCGACATAGTAGAAGGCCGACTGGTCGCCAAAGGTATTGGTGGTCTGGGGCGATCCCAGCACCAGCGTCACCAGCTCCTTGCTTTGGCCGACGCGGATCTGCGCCAGCGCGCTTTCCGAAATTTCATAGCCCTGGGTCCGGTTTTTGACAAAGGCAGTGCTGCTGCCGGTACAGCCGGCAAGTGCCACGGCAATCACAGCGGCGGCAGCAAACGGCATCATCGGTCCGAGGGCGAAACGCACAGGCATGAATTTGACTTTCCAGATGGCACTCGATTATAGCCGTCCCCACGAATTCGTGGTCTTTCCGGCCGCCGAAATGTGTACCTGCCAAGGCGCCAATCTGGCAAGGTGGCAATCACCCGTCCGCAGGTCCTGCTTCGTGTTTGACCGATCAAGACGCTGAGCGCAATCCATGATCCTCTCCCTGTTCCGCAAGAACCCTGCTGCCGAGCCCGTTTACGCCGTTTATAGCGCCATTGTGTCTCAATCCCGGCAGCCCGTCTTCTATCGCGATTGGGGCGTGCCCGACACCGTCACCGGGCGCTTCGACATGATCAGCCTGCATCTGGCGCTGCTGTTTCGCCGCCTGCGCTCGGAAGATGCGCCCACCAGGGAATTCAGCCAGGCAGTGTTTGACCTGTTCTTCAAGGACATGGACCGCTCCCTGCGTGAAATGGGCGTCGGCGACATGGCAGTGCCCAAGAAAATTCAGAAAATGGGCAATATCTTCTTTGGTTTGCTCGCTGCCCTTAATGTTGCCATCGACAGCAATGATCGTGCAGCTCTCGAATCGGTGCTGACGCGCAATGTGCTCGATGGCGCCGAGCCGGCCCAGGTCGCGGCGCTCGCCGATTATGTGCTGGCGCTCGATGCGGCTTTGGCGCGCCAGTCGAGCCAGGCGATCACCACTGGCACCCTTTCCTTTGAGGTAGCGGCATGAAGCACACTGATGCACCCATTATCGACGCTGTGATCCGGGTGGATCGGTTGCCTGCAACGGGCCGCGAGATCGAGGTTCACCCCGAAGCCGCAGCGCTCGCTGCGCTGGCCGAGCAACTCAAGCTATCTGCCGTGGAGCAATTCGGCGCCAAACTGGTGGCGACCCCACTGCGCGGCGGCATCCGGGTGCTCGGTCGGCTGACCGCGCGCATCGTGCAGCCATCCGTCGTGACCTTTGAGCCCGTGACCCAGGAGATCGACGAGCCGGTGGACCGCGTCTTCCTGCCTGAGCCCGATCAGGCCCACAAGGCCACGCCCGGCTCGGAACTGTTCATCGACCTCGAGGATGATGATTTTCCCGATCACATCGACGGGCCCGAGGTTGACCTCAGCGCCTTGCTGATCGAGACCCTGGCCTTGGCCATCGACCCCTATCCGCGCTTGCCCGGCGAAAGCCTCGACGCCTTGGGTATTGTGGCGCCCCCCGAAGATCAGGGGCCGTTCGCGAGCCTGCGCCAGCTCAAGACTGGCGACGATAAATAAGAACTTGCCCTCTTGGCCGGGCTTGCGCCGACCCCATGGTGGGGTATGGTGCCGCCGAGCCTTCCGGGGACCAACCATAGGCCGAAATGACTGACACGATAACCATCTCAGTGGACGCAATGGGTGGCGACAACGCCCCCCGAGCCGTGATCCACGGTGCGCTTTTGGCCTGGCGCGAGCACCCCGATAGCCGCTTCATTTTCCATGGCCGCCAGGAACAGATCAGCCCCTTGCTCGATGAGTTCTCGGAGCTCAAGCCGGTCAGCACCGTCAATCACTGCGAAGCGGTGATCGCCATGGATGAAAAGCCGAGCCAGGCCCTGCGCAAGGGCAAGGGCACGTCGTCCATGTGGATGGCTATCCAGGCGGTCAAGGATGGCCAGGCCGATGTGGCAATCTCGGGCGGCAACACCGGCGCCCTGATGGCCATGGCAACTTTTTGCCTCCGGCCCATGGAAGGCATTGCCCGTCCCGGCATTGCGGCGATCTGGCCAACGCTGCGCACCGACATCATCGTGCTCGATATGGGCGCCACCATTGGCGCCGATGCGCGCCAACTGGTGGATTACGCCATTCTGGGCTCGGCGCTCGCTCGGGCGCTATTCAACCATGAATCCCCCACCATCGGGCTGCTCAATGTGGGCACCGAGGAAGTGAAGGGCCTCGATTCCATCAAGGAGGCCGGCCGCATCCTCGCCGATGCCAGCGGCGCCGGTTTCACCTATCACGGCTTTGTCGAAGGCGATGACATCGGTAAGGGCACGGTTGATGTGGTCGTCACTGAAGGCTTTGTTGGCAATATCGCCCTCAAAACCGCCGAAGGCACCGCCCGCCAGGTTGGCAAATACCTCTCCAACGCCCTCAAGGCCAATCTGATGAGCCGAATCGGCGCGCTCTTTGCCATGTCGGCCCTCAAGCAGCTACGCCATAGGATGGATCCTCGCACCGTCAATGGCGGCGTGTTCCTGGGCCTCAATGGCGTTGTCATCAAGTCCCATGGCGGCACCGATGAAATCGGCTACAAGAGTGCCCTGGGCCTTGCCTATGAAATGGGGCGTAACCGCCTGATCGATAAGATCGGCGACAGCATGAAGCGTTTCCCCGTCAGTGCCGTTGCCGAAACTCCACCTCCACCATCCGAGGCGAACCCGGCGTGACCAAGACTCGTTCTATTATTCGCGGCGTGGGCGCCTATCTGCCCGAAAAAATCCTGACCAATGCCGAACTGGCCAAGATGGTGGATACCTCCGACGAGTGGATCCAGCAGCGGGTCGGCATCAAGGAGCGCCACATCGCCGCCGAAGGTCAGTTCACCTCTGATCTGGCCGTTGCTGCCGCCCAGCAGGCGCTCGATGCCGCCGGCATGACGCCCCACGACATCGACCTCATCATCGTCGCGACCACCACGCCCGATTACACCTTTCCGGCCGCGGCGACCTTGGTGCAGATGAAGCTGGGCATGCATCATGGCATGGCCTTTGACCTGCAGGCGGTATGCTCGGGCTTTGTGTATGCGGTCGCCACTGCCGACAGCTACCTGCAGAACGGCCTTGCCAGCCGCGCCCTCGTGATTGGTGCCGAAACCTTTTCGCGCCTGCTGGACTGGAGCGATCGCGGCACCTGCGTCCTGTTCGGCGACGGCGCCGGTGCGGTGATCATGGAGCGGGTGGAAATCGCTGATGGCGCGCCCGATCGCGGCGTTCTTGCCTCCGCCCTGCGCTCCGATGGCCACCATTGGGACAAGCTCTATGTGGATGGCGGCCCGTCCTCCACCAAGGGCGTCGGCCATGTGCGCATGCAGGGGCCCGAAGTGTTCCGCCATGCCGTCGGCAAGATCGCCGATGTGGTCTACGACACGCTCGACAAGGCCGGCTACACCGTGGACGACCTCGACTGGTTCGTGCCCCACCAGGCCAACCGCCGCATCATCGATGGGGCAGGGGCCAAGCTCGGCTTGCCCCCCGAAAAGGTGGTGATCACCGTCGATCGCCACGCGAACACATCGGCCGCCTCAGTTCCCCTCGCGCTCAGCGTTGCGGTGGCCGATGGCCGCATCAAAGAGGGTGACCTGGTGATGCTCGAAGCCATGGGCGGCGGCTTCACCTGGGGTGCTTCGCTTATTCGCTGGTAAGCCTTTTTGGCTGCATTGACCTGAGGTGTTTCAAGGCGTTAGTGTTAACGGCGGGCCGGAGGAGCCCGGTGCGGCAATCGCTGGAAGCATGTGAACTGAGCGGGTGGCAACACTGTTCTGTGGCCGCTGCCCGGGCGAAACGCGCTGGGTGCTGCCGCCACAAGCAGGCAAGCAATCGGCCTGTTTGCATGGGCCGGCCCTGACGTCCAAACGGGGGTGCGAATGACTCAGAAGACAGTAACGCGGGCTGACCTGGCGGAGGCCGTTTATGGCTCGGTAGGTCTGTCCCGAACCGAATCGGCGGAATTGGTCGAGCGCGTGCTCGATCTGATCTCGGAGGCGCTGATTTCGGGCTCCAATGTGAAGCTCTCCTCGTTTGGCTCCTTCCAGGTACGCTCCAAGAACGAGCGGATCGGGCGCAATCCCAAGACTGGTGAGGAAGTGCCGATCCTGCCGCGGCAGGTTCTTGTGTTCAAACCCAGCAACGTATTGAAATCCAAGATCAACAAATCTATGGTCACCGCGGAAAAGTAAGGCGTTTTTTGCCAAGGGGTGTGTGTTGGACAAGTCTCCCGACGCCTTCCGGACCATTTCCGAGGCTGCTGAAGAACTCGACCTGCCCCAGCACGTGCTGCGGTTCTGGGAGACGCGCTTCTCCACGATCAAGCCTCTCAAACGCGGTGGTGGGCGCCGCTATTATCGGCCCGAAGACGTGCTGCTGCTGCGCGGCATCCGTCATCTGCTCTATGATCAGGGCTTTACCATCAAGGGCGTCCAGCGCATTCTCAAGGATCAGGGTAGTCGCTATGTCATCGCTGTGGGCGAGGGCAAGCCGGTGGAAGACATCTTGCCCATGATCGAAATGGCCGAAGAAGCCGGCGACGAAGCCGAGATCGAAGAAGCGGTAATGACCGCCAGCCCCGCACTGGATAAGGAGGCGCGCAACAAGCTCTCCGACGTGCTGCGCGAACTCCTGGAATGCAAGCGCCTGCTCGAGCGGGCGCGCGAAACCTGATCTAGCCGAACACCACCGTCTTGTGCCCGTTCAGCATCACCCGATTTTCGAGGTGCAGCTTGACGGCCCGCGCCAGCACCCGGCTCTCGATATCGCGGCCAGCCGCCAGCATATCCTCAGGGCTCATCGAATGGGTGACCCGGGCGGTTTCCTGCTCGATGATCGGGCCCTCATCGAGGTCCGGCGTCACGTAATGTGCCGTTGCCCCGATCAGCTTGACCCCGCGCTCATGGGCCTGGTGATAGGGTTTCGCTCCCTTGAAGCTGGGCAGGAACGAGTGGTGGATATTGATGATCTTGCCAAAGAGCCGCGTCGAGAGCGTATCGGACAGTACCTGCATATAGCGCGCCAGCACCACCAGATCAGCGCCGCTTTCCTGCACCAACGCCAGCACCTTGGCTTCCTGCTCGGCCTTGTTGCTCGTATTCACCGGCCACAGATGAAACGGAATGCCTTCGTTATCGGCGATCCGCTGCGCCTCAGGGTGGTTGGACACGATAGCTACCACCTCGGCATCGAGCCACCCAACGCGGATCTGGTAGAGCAGGTGCAGGAGGGCATGGTCGAACTTCGAGACCATGATCACGATCTTGGGCCGGCGCGACAGCGGCACCAGCGTGGTCTTCATCCCGAACCGCTCAATCGGGGCGCGCAGCGCCCGCTCCAGCGCATCGCGATCGACGCCCTCGGGCGCAGCAAAGGCCAGCCGCATAAAGAAGGTGCCGGTCTGCCGGTCCCAGAACTGGTTGCTTTCGGCGATATTGGCACCCAGCGCCGCCAATTCGGTGGTCACCGCGGCGACAATGCCCGGCTTGTCCACGCAGCTTAGCGTCAGCACATATCCAGCTTGTTGCTCGCTTGTCGGCGCCATTGATTCCCTCCGGCTTGGTCTTGGGCTGGCGAGGAGATAGCGCCCCCCGGCACGATCGACAACGCTTTCCCGGCGGAATGCTCAATCATTCCGAATCAATCGCCCGCCGGGAGAGGCCGGGGCGCCGTAGCGCCCCGGCTCAGCGTGACGCCGGAACGCTGCGCCCGCTATCCTGCCGCATGATGAACAGCGATGCCCCTACGATCAACAGCGCGCCGGGCCAGAACCAGAGATCTGGCGCCTGGGACAGGATGAGCCAGCTCGCCAGCACATTGAGCGGCAGCTTGAGATCATCAAAGGGTTGCAGATAGGTCGCGTCTGCCACCGCATAGGCCTTGGCCAGCAGATACTGTGCCGCCGCCGACAGGAACCCGATCAGCACCATCAGCCACAGCACTTCGCCGCCCGGAATGGCCAACCCGGTCGGGATCAGGAACAGCGCATTGGCGGGTGTCATCAGCAGCATCAGGTAAAGCGTGATCGATTCGGGCGTTTCGAACCGAGTAAGATATTTGGTCAGCAGCGACGATCCCGCCCACAGCGCCGCCGCGAGGATCGGCAACAGCGCCGCCCAGGTGAACACTGAGCTCCAGGGTTGCAGGATAATCATCGCGCCGGCAAACCCGGTCACCGTGGCCAGGATTCTCGGCAACCGCACCTGCTCGCCCAGGAACAACCAGGCCCCCAGGATAATGAAGAACGGCGAGGTCATCACCAGCGCGATCACCTGCCAAAGCGGCACGCCCAAGGCAAAGGCAAAGCCAAAGGCCTGCGCGCCGGCGGCCGACAGCACGATGCGCACGAGATGCACCACGGGATGACGCGTCTTTAGGGCCTTGAGGCCCATGTTCCACACCAATGGGATGCAGAGCAGCGCCGCAATTAGATACTGCCAGAACACGGCAGAGGTGGAGGGAAAGCCCAACTGATAAGTGGCAATGGGCGTGGCGACATTGACGCCGGCATAGGCAATCCCGGCGCCCAGCATCAGCATGGCGCCCTGGATGGAAGGTGAAATCTGCCGACGGGGGGAGGCGGAGGCAATCTGGCTCAACGAGTTATCCTTTCGCGTAAGACCCAGCTACCTCAGGGTTTACGGGAAGGAATGGCGCTCAACCCCCGCAGCGGCACAACCGCAACGAAGCTCGAGCTCCAAAGCCAGACCCGTTCTCTCTCATCCGGACTATGACCGTCGGCTCCGGAATCACACCGGATCTGCTGACCCCGACCTGCGCCGGGCGCTCGCGGGCTTGGGTTTCCCCTTACCGCCGGTGGGGAATTACACCCCGCCCTGAGAACGAATGCAGGAAACATCTCCTGCAGCGCCAAACATAGGGCAGGGGGGCAGGCCAGACAAGACGGGGACACCGGTGTAACCGATAGGGCTCGCATGCGTCCTAAGGCGCTCCGAACTCGGGGCGAACTTGGTTGTCATCTTCCAGCATGAAGAAGTAGTCGGCGTGAAATGCGTTCTCCAGGCTAAAGCAGTCGTCAAGATTTTGGACGCCGAATTTCTGCGGCTGGTTGTGAACATAGCGAACGCGCGGATCCCCGAGCTCCTCGAGCACACTACGCGCGCTGCCATCTGGGCAATCATCGCGCACCTCGCAGATCCATTCGCCATGGCTTTGCGCCCGTAGGCACTGAATGGCTCGTTGGAGCGGTTCCGAGCCACGGTAGGTCGGGGTCCTGACAAGCACCAAAGGCATACGACCCTTCGCCCTGACGGCTGTAACTGTTGTCCAATGTTCAGCTACTAGGCCAAATCGGCGTTGTGTTCGCTGCGCCTCAAATCAGAATACACCAGGCACCAGCCGATAAGGCACGGCAGCAGTGAAATCACGATAGCTTGCATCGCGCGCTAAGACTCTTTCCTCCGCCAAGATGCGCCCGATCTGAAAAGCAAATGCTGCAGAATAAACCGCCAAGTTGAAGACGCTCGGGTAGGAGAGGAGGAATCCAATCTGGGTCAAGATGTAGCCGGCGTACATGGGGTGGCGAACCAGCCGATAGGGACCTTTTTTCTTCACCCCCCGGTTCGCTGCCACGGCTCCGAAGCTCCGTCGCAACGTTAATTTGGCAGCGATCTGGACAGACATTCCAACCAACATCAGCGCTGCGCAAAGAGCCTGCGGAGCAAGCCCTTCATTTCCAGAGGGCTGTACCAGGAGCGGCGTTGCAGTGCCCAAAAAAGCGAGCAGCCAATCCCCAGGTAGCATCGAAACTTCGGTAGTGAAGCGCCTGAAAAGCACAAAAAAGAGAACTGCGCCTTCCGAAACAAGAGCGATAAGCGTGATGATGCTTCCGGTTGTCAACCACGATTGACCGAGCTTCCATGCGAAGAAGCTGAAAATTACACTCAGCACGACGCGCTCTAGGGCGTCCAAAAAAACTTGAACATTATTGCGGAGCGGCTGTGATGAATGCATCTTATCTCGCAGCATGTCGGGTGTACGAGCTAACAATTATCTCGTAAACGAACCCCATATCGAACTGGAATTTTGTCGAACACTTATAAAACGTACTTAACAACGGGTTTAAAGGAGCAATTCTACGTACACAGAACTTGCCTGGTAGGTGTTTGATCTGTCCCTGCCAATCCTGGGCAGTTCATCGCGCCCCAGCCTCTCCCTCCTTTGGGGTTTCGGTTAGGGTCGTTCTATTTCGATTAGCCAGATCGCCTTTTGCTTTAGCTATGGCAGGCAGGGGATGGCCTGCTGGTTTTGGTGGCAATAAGCTCAACGAGCCGATGCGGCTCTAGCGTGCCCTCTAAGAAGCTCTGATCAAGCGTAGCCTCGAACATTGCGACAAACTACTCTTTGTCCTCAGTACCTCCGGACGTCCGGGCAGGAGCCAATCAATGTGGCGCATCCTCCAACCAATCCGCTGCTCTTGTTTGGCGCTCAGTTCCATCTCCCCTCTCCCATTAGCTTTGGACCGGAGGGGTGGGAGGGGGCATCCAGTGGGTGGGGTCTCGACGGCCTTTCTCAAACTAGCAATTCCAACATCCTCCGCCCCAAACGGTCCAGACGCATCGCTGCAGGTCTGGTCAGCCGCGAAGCCGCTAGACGGCGGTAGAACCCCAAGAATACGGTCCCATCCTTCGGCGCGTCATCTATCGTATTCTACTGTGCCATCTGCCTTGCTCCACCGCCGTGAACGAAAAGCGCAACCTCTGTGACGCTTTGGTGGGGCTTTCTCCCACTAACAGCGTTTTTCGACGTCGAATTTTCGGTTTGTTCCTTTGTTCCCGAATTTCGGGGTTGCCTGAAAACCCTAGCTTCTCTATGTGTCCCAGCAGTCGGGGCGTAGCGCAGCCTGGTAGCGCATTTGTCTGGGGGACAAAGGGTCGTCGGTTCAAATCCGGCCGCTCCGACCATTTTCAATTCACGCTTCAAGAAGCGGGCACACCCGCCATGCCGTTGCATCAGCGCGATCTCGAATCCGTGCGAACGCTCTGGCCGCAGCTCGGCACGGCCACCCTCACCCTCATCAATCATTCCGAAAACCACACTTTTCGCGCCGATCTGCCCGGTGGCGAGCGGTTTTGCCTGCGCGTTCATCGCCCGGCCTATCAAAGCCCGGTGACCATCGAGAGTGAACTGACCTGGCTCGCCGCCCTCGAGCGCGACACCGATCTGCCGCTGCCCCAACCCGTGCCGGGCGCCAATGAGCGCCTCTTGCAGACCGTCACCACGGCGGCGGGAGAATCGCGCAATGCCGTGCTGTTCCGCTTCATTGCCGGCACCGAGCCAGCCATCGACGCCGAGCTGACGCCGCTGTTCGCTACTCTCGGCGATTATGCCGCCCGCCTCCATGCCCATGCGCTGGCCTGGCCGCGCCCCGCCGGCTTTGTCCGCCAGGCATGGAACGCCGCCACCATTCTTGATCCCGATGGCCTCTGGGGCGATTGGCGCGTAGCCCCAGGCGTAGACGGCGCCATCCGCCCGCTGCTCGACCGACTCGATACCGAACTGCGCGCCCGCCTTGCGGCTTATGGCACATCGAGCGAACGCTACGGCCTCATCCATGCCGATATGCGGCTGGGCAATCTCTTGGTGGATGGCGACACCGTCAGCCTCATCGATTTCGATGACTGCGGCCTTTGCTGGTTCACTTATGATTTCGCTGCGGCGATCTCGTTTCACGAAACCCATGCTTCGGTGCCCGACCTGCGCCAGGCCTGGCTCGCCGCCTACACAGCGAAACGCTCACTCACCCCGGCCGATATTGCCTCGATCGATTCCATGGTCATGCTGCGCCGCATGGCGTTGTTGACCTTTATCGGCTCCCATATCGAAACCGAGCTCGCCCAAACCCATTTGCCCGGCTTTGCCCAAGGCACCGCCGAGCTCGCCGAGCGCTATCTCGGCGGCGCGATCTGGCCGGGCTAGTAGGCGTTCTCGTTCTTGGACACCAGCGAGACCGGCGTCAGCAGCACGATGTAAAGATCGAGCAGGATCGACCAGTGCTCGATATAATAAAGGTCATGGTTCACGCGCTGCATGATCTTGTCGATCGTGTCGGTTTCCCCACGCCAGCCATTCACCTGCGCCCAGCCGGTCATCCCGGGCTTGACCCGATGCCGCGCGAAATAGCCTTCCACCGCCTCGTAATAAAGCTGGTTTTCCGCCTTGGCCTGCAGCGCATGGGGGCGGGGGCCGACAATGGAAAGCTCCCCGCGCAGCACATTGAACAGCTGCGGCAACTCGTCGATCGAGGTGCGGCGGATGAATTTCCCCACCTTGGTCACCCGCGGATCATCCTTGGTCACGAGCTTGCTCGCGCTCTGGTCGATCATGTCGGTACGCATGGAGCGGAATTTGAAGATGCGGATCAGCTCGTTGTTGAAGCCATGCCGCTTCTGGATAAAGAACACCGGCCCCGGGCTTTCGAGCTTGATGGCGATTGCCGTGGCGATCATCACCGGCGACAGGAGGATCAGCGCCACCAGCGCGACGAGCTTGTCGAACAGCCACTTGAAGATGAGGTTCCAGTCCGAAATCGGCCGGTCGGCCATGTCGAACACCGGCACATCCCCGACATAGGAATAAGCCTTGTTGGTGAATTTGAGCTTGCTCATATGCGCCGATAGCCGGATATCCACCGGCAGCACCCAAAGCTGGGTGAGCATTTCGAGCACGCGCTTTTCGGCCGATAGCGGCAGCGACACGATCACGAGATCCACCGGCGTGCGCCGCGCAAACTCGAGGAGGTCGGCCACCTTGCCCAGCTTGGGGCACCCATCCACCGTGTCGGGCGAGCGATCATCCACCCGGTCATCGAACAGGCCCAGAAGCTTGATGTCGTTGTTGGCACTGGCGCGAATCTGGCGGATCAGCACTTCGGCGTCGGCGCCACCGCCCACAATCGCGGTGCGGCGCTTGAGCCGGCCCCGCTCGGTCCAATAGCCAACCACCCCGCGCAGGCTGAGCCGATAAGCGATCAGCGTTGCCGCGCCCGCTCCATACCAGCCGATCAGCCAGACGCGGGAAAACATGTCCCCGGCCTTGAAAAAGAACATGCCCACGGTGAGCGCCACCATCACCAGCGTCCAGCCCACAAGGACGCGGCTGATCTGGTTGAAGATGGTGCGATAGGCGGCAATGCGGTGGGTGCGCGCCGCGTTGAACAGCACATTGGCCAACAGGCAAGCGCCAATGATCACCGGTACGTAAAAGCCGGGTTCATCGAGCTGCACATAGAAATGATAAATGCCGTAGCCCAGCGTGGCCAAAAGCAGCGCTTCGATGATCTGCGCGACGCCAACGATCACGGGACCCGAGATCACCCCTTCCACCGGCTGGGCGATGATGGCTTCAGCCTGGGGCGAAAGCGCGCGTGGGCCAGGTGTTTCTCCCAAGGCCTTATTGACGTGTTCAACCACGGCCTGTTGGGGATCGACACGAAACATGGCGCAGCAACTACTCCCTGGGAAGGGAGCAGTGTGGGTCAAAAGGAATGAAAACTCAGTGAAATTATGACGCTAAGGCTTATCTAACAGGCCGCGGTAAAGGGCTTCGATCTGCCCGCTCATCTGCTCGAGCGAGAAGTTCTGGCGGACAAAATCGAGCCGCGTTGCCATCTCTGCTTGCGCTTGTTCACGATGATCCAGCGCCTGCTGCATTGCTGCCCGCAAGGCCAGCGGATCGTTGGGTGCGACGAGACTTCCGGCCGTCGGCCCGAAGATTTCGGGAATGCCCCCGACGCGGGTGGCGATCACGGGCAGCTGCCCCGCCGCCGCTTCCAGCACCACATAGGGCAGTGATTCCGCCAGCGACGGCACCACCGCGCACCAGCCCTGAGGAAAAACCTGGCGCGCCGGCATTGCGCCGGGCAGCACGACGCGATCGCTCAGTCCCAATTGCCCGATCCGCTCGATCAGCGCCTGCCGGTCGCCACCATCCCCCGCCATCACCAGCCTTGCCGGCGATCCATCGGGGCGGCGCACATCCACCAGCGCTTCCACCAGCACAAAGATGCCCTTGAGCTGACGCAGCTCGCCCACGAACACGAAGTCCGCCGCATCGGGCGCCGGGGGCAGGGGCACGAACTCTTCGCGCGTCAGCCCATTATAAATCACCACGGTCGGGCAACTCGGCTCGGCGATCAGGGCGGCATAGGTAGCCCTGGCATAGGCGCTCTCAAAAATGATGGCGCCGGTTTGCCTGAGCAGCGCCCGCTCCAGCAGGTGGAACACCTGTCCTGATCGGCTGGACGAGGAAAAATGCAGCACTCCGCCATGGGGCGTATAAACCGCCGCGGCCCTTGCCCCGGCAAGCCGTGCCAACCGCGCATAAAAGCCACCCTTGGCCCCATGCCCGTGCAGCACATCGATATCGAGCTTGCCCGCCAGCCGGCGCACTGCCAGCGGCGTGGCGAGGTCGCCCGCGCCCAACACGCGCGGCATGGCGAAGCGGTGAATGCCAAGGCTTGCATGAGGGAGGAGGGCGGTCAGCCTGGTTTCGGTCTGCGCGTCATTGGCGAGGCTGTCGACCACCAGCCCGACCTCATGCCCCATTTCAGCAAGGGCCCGCGTCAGGTCGGCGACGTGCCGAAACAGCCCGCCCACTGGGGCGCGCATCACTTGCAGGATCCGCAGCTTGCCTGTTTGGCGCCCCGCCACCCCTAGAACCAGCGCTCCAGCACAACAATCGTGTCGCCGGGGTAAATTGGGAAGTCGAGGTCGACCGTGCCCTTGGCCATCTGGTCGCCCTGGCGGCGATACACCACCGCCTTGTTGCGATCCGCCGTGTCGCTGAACCCGCCCGCCGTGCTGATCGCGGCCCGAACGGTCATGCCATGCACATAGGGAAACTGGCCGGAATTGCCGATCTCGCCCTGGATAAAGAACGGCCGGTATTCCGCCACTTCCACTGCCACGTCGGGGTTGCGCATATAGCCATTGGCCAGCGCCCCGGCCAGTCGCCGGCTTGCGGTCTGGGTGGTTTGCCCGCGCACCTGCACCGGACCCACCAGCGGAAACGCCACCGAGCCGCTGTCATCGACGCGGTAGGTGTCGGTCAGCTGTTCGTCGCCATAAACTGTCACGCGCAAAGTATCGCCGGTGTCGAGCTGATAGGGCCCCTTGGTCTCGACCAGATAGGTTGCGTCGCGTGTGGTTGCACAGGCTGCAAGAGGCATCACCAGGGCAATGGAAAGTATTGGAAGCCAGCGCATGCAAATCTCGGCATTTGAGTTGCGCTACTTTTGTCCTGCCATGGTTAAGATTTTGCTTAGTTCGTCGCTTGCCGGTCGCGCTTTGCGAGCAGCTTAACGGATTGCTTACCACGCCGGCGCAATAACAAGGCAGAACTTGGGCGAGGTAGGCGATGTCTTATGAGGCGCAAACCGTGCAGGACGCACGGATCGATATGGCTGCGCTGAGCGGGGCAGTCCTGCGGCGGCTGCCGCGCATCATCCTCGTCACCCTGGTGCTGCTCGCCGCAACCTTTGCCATCCTGATGTTCATGCCGCGCCTTTACGAGTCGACGGCCGGGATCCTGGTTGAGCCGCGCAGCAATATCTATACCCGCTCGGCCAACGAGCAGGCTCCTTCGGTGACCGGCGCGGAAGCCGGGGTCGTATCCAGCCAGATCGAACTGATCAAATCGCGCGACACCCTGTTGCGCGTGATCGACCAGATCGGTCTGCGCTCGGTTGCCGAATTCAATGGGGGCAGTGCCGGCTTTTCCCCGCTCGCCATGCTGACCCAGATGCTGGGCCGCCCCAGCGCCCCCAACAACATCGATGAAACCGTCCTGGCCAATATCTATGATCGGCTGACCGTGATCCAGGAGCGCGACTCGCGCATCATTTCGGTGATCTTCCGCTCGACCGATCCGCAGCGGGCCGCCGATATCGCCAATGCCATTGCCGCGGCCCATGTGGCGCGCCGCGCCGAGCTGTCTCTTTCCGACACCGCCGAGGCATCGGGCTGGCTCGATGCCGAGATCCAGAAACTGCGCAGCCGCGTCACCGAAGCCGAGGCCGCCGTCGCCAATTTCAAAGTCGACAACGACCTCTTTGTTGGCAACAACAATACCAGTCTCGTCGACCAGCAGCTTTCCACCATTGCGACCCAGATCAACGCCGCCCAGGAGCGCAAGAACGCCGCCCTGTCGCGCGCTGCCCTGATTCGCGGCCTCTTGGAGCGCGGCCAGCCCATCGACGGCGTCGCCGATGTGCGCGACTCCGCCGTGATCCAGCAGCTCAGCCAGGAAAAGGCGCGCCTCCAGGGCGAGCGGGCCCAGCTTTCGGCGACCCTGCTCGGCAACCATCCCAATATCCGCGCCGCCGACGCCCAGATCAACGAGCTCAACAACCAGATCGCCATTGAGGGTCGCCGCGTCGCCGAAGCGCTCGAAGCGGAAGCCCAGATCGAAGCTGATGTGGAAGCGTCGCTCCGTGGTGATCTCACCACCGCCAAGACCTCGGCCTCCACCGCGACCCAGGACACCGTCACCCTCGACAGCCTCCAGCGCGAAGCCGCGGCCCAGCGCAATCTGCTCGAAGGCTACCTGCAGCGCTACAGCGAAGCCGCGTCGCGCACTGATACCAACTCGACTCTCCCCGATGTGCGGGTGGTGACCATGGCCGCTCCCGCCGTCACCCCTTCTTCGCCACGCACCCAGTTCACCTTGATCCTGGTGGGGTTGGCTTCCCTGCTGCTCCAGCTGGGCCTCGTCATCTTCAACGAGCTGATCTCGGGCCGCGCCATCGCCCCCGCGCGCACCCTCGTCGTGCAGCGCAACCAGGATGAGCTCGACGCGGTCCCCTTCCAGGAAGCCGAGCTCGAGCCCGACCAGCGCTGGGAAGAACCCGAGCCCGCCACCGCCGAACTGGGCCCCGAAGCCGCGCACCTGATCGACGCCGACGAGCCCCTGCACCGCTATTCCGAGCCCGTCTTTGCCGACGAGCCCGAACACGTCACGCTCGCTGACGAGGCCGAGGACAATGAGGATGAGGACGCCGAGGACGAGGATGAGCCCGTCATGATCGAGGTTCCCGTGGTCGCCCAGGCCGAGCCCCTCGTGCCCGTCGTGGTGGTTCCCGTCCTCGCTGCGCCGCCGCCAGCCGACGAAGCCGAGCCCGAGCCTGTTGCGAGCGACGAAGATGAGGCGGACGTTCCCGCCCCCGAGCAGGTTTCCGCCGAAGACGGTCATGCCCGCCTGCGCCGCGCCCTGCTTGATGTCGCGCCCGATCTCGTGGTCGAGGACGAGCCCGAACAGCAAACCATTCCCGACGCCTTGGCCCACGCCTATGCCGCATCCCATCTGGACACGCCGCGCCTCCACTACCGCGATGAAAAACTGCCCGACACCGTGGCCTTCAGCGACCTGGCTGCCGATCTCGCGCTTGGCCGCACCCGCCTCGTGATCTTGGCCGGTCTCGCCGGTCATGACGAAAGCGCCGCCATGGCCGAGGAACTGGTGGGCGACGCCCTTGCTAGGGGTCTCAGCGTCGCTTTGGTTGATGCGGGCAGCGCCCGCCTCACCGAGGAGCCCGGCCTGTCCGATCTGACCAATGAAGCGGCAAGCTTTGGCGAGGTCGTGCACAAATCGGCCGACAACAGCTTTGCCGAAGTGCCATGGGGCCAGTCCCCGATGCTCGATCGCCGCTCCACCAGGCCCGTGACCCTGGTTGAAGCTTTGGGCGACATCTATGAGGTCGTGGTGCTGCTGACCGGCCCCGCCGGACCCAATTCCACTCTGCCCATGTTCGAGGCGCTCGATGGCCGGGTTATCCTCGTCACCGCCTCCATCGACAATGTCGACCAGATCGAGCAAACCCGCGAACAGATGCTGGAGGCCGGTTTCGGGCTGGTGGAAGTCGCGTCATTCCCCGAAGAACGTGTCGCGGCCTGAACCGCGCCATGTCGCTCAAATACACCGCCATCCGGGCCATGTTCGAGGCCTTGTGGCTGTCCCGGCTACCGGGCCTTGTGCGTACGCTGTCGAACGCGCGGGGCGTGATCTTCACGCTCCACCGCGTCCTGCCCGAAACCCCACCCGATTTCTCGCCCAACGCGATCCTCCAGATCGAGCCCGCCTTCCTCGACTACGTGATCGAGCGGCTGCGCGACCTCGGGGTCGACATTGTCTCCCTCGATGAGGCCATCGCGCGCCTGGCCGCCCCTGCCAAGACCCGCCCCTTTGCCGTTCTCACCTTTGACGACGCCTACAAGGACAATCTCCACCACGCGCTGCCCATCCTCGAGCGCCACGCGGCTCCTTTTACCCTTTATGTACCCACCGCCCTGGTCGATGGCACTGGCGATGTCTGGTGGCAGGCCATCGAGGACATCATCGCCGCCAATAACCGCATCGCCATCGCTGACGAGCCCGCCCCGCGCGACACCCTGACAACAGCCGAGAAACAAGCCGCCTACGATGCCCTCTACTGGCGTATGCGCCAGATGCCCGAGCCCGACCGCGTCGCGCTGCTCCATCGTTTCGCCGCCGACCACGGCTTTGATCTGGCCGCTCATTGCCGCGCGCTGATCATGGATTGGGCCGAGCTCACGACGATTGCGGCCGACCCGCTTTGCACCATCGGCGCCCACACTGTGCACCATTATGAGCTCGCCAAACTCCCGCCCGAAGACGCCAGCCAGGAAATGGCGCGCTCGGCCGACATCCTTGCCGCACGCCTCGGCACCCGTCCAATCCATCTGTCCTATCCCATCGGGGGCCCGGCCTCGGCTGGGGAGCGCGAATTCGCCGCCGCCCGCGATCTCGGCTTTGCTTCGGGCGTCACCACCCGGCCGGGCGGGCTTTACCCGCACCACGCCGAGACGCTCCACGCGCTCCCACGCGTGTCGCTCAATGGCCTCTTCCAAAACCGTCGCTATGTGGATGTGTTTGCCACCGGGGCGCTCTTCACCTGGCTGGGCAAGATCGGCGCTTAAGCGCTGTCGGGCTTGGCCATCCAGCGGACGATCGCCATGGCCGGCAAGCACCAGCCCATGCCCACCACCAGAAAATAAACGATCAACACCAGCGGATGCAGGTCCGGCGGAAGTTGCAGATAGATCGCCGTGCCAAGCCATAGCCAGGCCACGATGGACCCCAGCAGCAAAACGATGCCGATCAACTTGCGGTTACGCTGGGTCATGTGCGGCAACGCGCCTGTTGCGAGAAAGGATGGCCGGGCATACCACTCGGCAGCCTTTCACGATACCGGGAATACACCCGTGACTCTTGTCCACGATGCCGCACTGAGCCCTGCCATTTCGCCAGCCGCCGATCGCCTGCGTCCGGTGCGCATCTGGCTTTATGGCCTGGCCGCCTTTGTGTTGCTGATCGTGGTTGTGGGCGGCATCACCCGGCTAACCGAATCGGGCCTGTCCATCACCAGCTGGAAGCCGATCACCGGCGCCATTCCCCCGCTGACCGAAGCCGATTGGCTCGCAGAATTCGAAGCCTACAAGCAGATCCCGCAATATCAGGTCAACAACACCTGGATGTCGCTGGCCGACTTCAAGATGATCTTCTTTTGGGAGTGGTTCCACCGCCTGCTCGGCCGGGTGCTGGGCTTCCTCTTCATTGTGCCCTTCGTTGTTTTCCTGTTCCAGAAGCGCCTGCCGCGCACGCTGGCGCTGCCGCTGTTCGGCCTTTTCCTGCTCGGTGGTTTTCAGGGCGCGCTGGGCTGGTGGATGGTGTCTTCGGGGCTGACGGAACTCACCTCGGTGTCGCAATACCGCCTCGCCGCTCACCTCACGGCTGCCGGCGTACTGCTGATCGCACTGACCTATGTGCCCCGCTCCATCGATCCAAGGCCGGTAACGGGGCAGGTGAGTGCCAAGCACCTCTGGAGCGCCGGGCTGCTTCTTGTTCTCATCATGATCCAGATCGCGGCCGGCGCCTTTGTTGCCGGGCTTGATGCCGGCATGGGCTATAATACTTGGCCTCTCATGGACGGTGCCCTTGTTCCCAACGGCCTTGGGGCCATGCAGCCGGGCTGGCGCAATCTTTTCGAGAACAACCTGACCGTTCAGTTCAACCACCGCATGATCGCCTACGGCATCGTGCTGTATATGGTCTGGCTGCTTTGGGCGCAGGCGAGGGCAGGGGGCTTTGCCGGCGTTCACCGCTGGCTGCCGCGCCTCGCTGTGATCGTGCTGCTCCAGGTAGTCCTGGGCATTTCCACCCTCCTGTCTCAGGTGCAGATCGACCTTGCCGTGGCCCACCAGGCCGTGGCGTTCATCCTCGCGGGCGCGGTAACGCTATACTTGGCCGATCTGCTACGCGCCGCGCGCTCAGCTGGCGTCCAGCGCACGGCTGCCCCCGTCTCAGTCGGTCTTGCAGAATCGATGCGGTAATATAATACCACGTCTGTAAGCGCTTGTTTCTGTTGGCGATTTTATTCGTACTTGACGGGGGCTCGTTCTCCCACTACACGGCCACTCGAACATGTCGGAAACCGCTCCTGAGTGGTCGTCGGCAGGCATAGCTTTCTAAGGATATCAACATGACCACTTACTCGGCAAAACCGAGCGAGATCGACAAGAAGTGGCTCCTGATCGACGCCGAAGGGCTGGTCGTCGGCCGCCTCGCGTCCATCATCGCTTCGCGTCTGCGCGGCAAGCACAAGCCCACTTTCACGCCTCACATGGACATGGGTGACAACATCATCGTCATCAATGCCGACAAGGTGAAGCTGACCGGCCGCAAGCTCGATCAGCACCGCTTCTACTGGCACACCGGCTACCCCGGCGGCATCAAGGACCGGACTGCCCGCGAGCTGCTGGAAGGCCGCTTCCCCGAGCGCGTTCTGGAGAACGCCGTGCGCCGCATGATGCCTGGTGGCCCGCTGACCCGCGCCCAGCTCAAGAATCTGCGCGTCTATTCGGGTGCCGAGCATCCCCACGAGGCTCAGGCTCCCGAGCAGCTCGATGTTGCCGCGATGAACTCCAAGAATGTGAGGGCTAAGTAATGGCCGAGACCATCAACTCTCTTGAAGACCTTGGCACTTCCACTGTTGCCCCGGCCGTCAACACCGCTCCCGTCCATGTCCAGAAGCTCGACGCGCAGGGCCGCGCCTATGCCACCGGCAAGCGCAAGAACGCCGTTGCACGCGTCTGGATCAAGCCGGGCAAGGGCAATCTGGTGATCAATGGCCGCGAATTCGCTGCCTATTTCGCTCGTCCCGTGCTGCAGCTCATCGTCAAGCAGCCCATCGTCGCGACCGAACGCACCGACCAGTATGACGTCACCGTCACTGTTGCCGGCGGCGGTCTGTCCGGCCAGGCCGGTGCCGTTCGTCACGGCATCTCCAAGGCCCTCAACTTCTTCGAGCCGGACCTGCGTCCCGTGCTCAAGAAGGGCGGCTTCCTGACCCGCGACGCCCGCGTCGTCGAACGCAAGAAGTACGGCAAGGCCAAGGCCCGCAAGTCCTTCCAGTTCTCCAAGCGCTAAGCTTCGGATTTTTCATTCGCGACTACGAAAGGGGCCGGGCAACCGGCCCTTTTCTATTGCGGTGCCTCCTCCCGCAGACATCTCAGCTCCTGCCCTCCCTCCCCCTTGAGGGGAGGGCCGGGGAGGGGGTAATTGTGCTCCTGCACCTGAGCCGCCAATGGAACGGCGTCACCATGCACAGCGACCAGAACTGTCGCCTCCCTCCCCCTTGAGGGGCTTCGAACCGGCCGCAGGTGAAATGGCTCCGGTGGACCGATTTCAGGTGAGAAGGCCATGAGAGCTGCGCTCGAATGGCTGAGAGGGTGGGGGTGCCGGCCCCTCCACGGAGTGGAGCCCCGCTGCCCACCTGGTTTCAAACACCAAGGCCCCGCATCCCCACTTCCCATCTCCCCGCACCGGCCTATATGTGACGGGCCTCCGGACCCCGCGTTATGCCCAGCCTCGTTACCCGCTTCCACCTGCTTTTGTTTGGCATCACCCTGGCCATTGCCGGGGTCGCCCTCATCCATGTGCCCGAGGGCTATGTCTTTGTGGCCCATTGGCAGGGCAGCACCGCCGATTGGGCCTGGCCGCGCGACATCGCCCTGGCGGTCGCCCCGCTGGTTGAACTGGCGCTGATGGGCGGCTTCTGGCTGCTCGGTCGCCGCCTGTCCAATAAGCAATTGGCCGATACCCGCCACATCCTCGATCCCGCCCTGACCCTCGCGCTCGCCATTGCCACGGCTTGCCAGTTTGCCCTCCTGATGCAGGGTGTCGGCTCCGATCTCGACTTTTTCCGCGCCACCGCCTTTGTGCTGGCTGGCGTCCTGCTCGTGCTGGCGGCAGTGCTATTCGAGGCTGAGCGCCACACCTATCGCGGCTTGCGCCTGCCCTGGCCGATCGCCTCCGAACGCGCCTGGCGCCTCGTCCACCGCCTCACCGGCCTGTCCTGCGTAGCCCTGGCCTGCCTCCTGATCTGGCTCGGCTGGATGGATGCCGGGGCCGGCCCACTGGTTCTGGCCATGGGCGCGAGCCTGCTAGCCGTTCCCCTGTTGGCCGCGACGCTCAGTGCACTGACGCGGCGCCTGTAACAGGCCCGGGATCAACAAAAAGGGGAGGCCGCTGCCTCCCCTTTTTCTTTGTCTCGCAACGCGCCTCAGCCCACCAGCTTGAGCGCCGGGCGCCGCGGCTTGGTGCGCACCGGCTTGTAGTTGGTCATCACGCCCTCGATCACATCGATCGCCTTGCCAGTGCCATCCTCGGCCTGCAGTAATTCGGCGATCTCGCCCGCATTGCGCCGATAGGTCTCGTTGGTGCTCAGATCCTGCAGCGCCGCCGCCAAAATTTCGGCCGTCAGCTTGCGCAGCCGCACCGGCTTGGGTCCGCAGCCCAGCTCATAAACCCGGCGCCCCCAATAGGGCTGGTCGATCGCCTGTGGCACCACAAAGGTCGGCCGGCCCAGATGCAGCCCCGCCGAGGTCGTGCCCGCCCCACCGTGATGCACCACGCCGCTCACATAGCGGAACAGCTTGTCATGCGGTGCCTTCTCGAACGCAAAGATGCTGTCGGGCAAATCGGACGGGTCGATCCCGCCCCAGCCGCGCGCCACCACCGCGCGCCCGCCCCAGAGCCGCACGGCCTCTTTCAAGATCTGCGTATTGCGCTCCGCCCCGAATGGCATGGAGCCAAAGCCGATATAAACCGGCGCGTCCCCGGCAGCCAGGAACCGCTGGAACTCGGGGGAGGGGTGCCAGTCGTCATGCGTCTTGAGCTGCCAGTATCCCGTCACCAGCGCGGTCTTGGGCCAGTCGCGCGGCCGCGGCGACACGGCTTCCGAATAGGCATAAAGCGTGGTCAGCGGCGTGCCTTCGGTATTGGTGAACAGCCCGCCCATCAGCCGCGCATCTAGCCCCATCAGCTCGCGCCGCAGCTTGTTGCGCGGCAGGTTCCAATAGGCCTGCTGCACGGTCGCCGCCGTATAGGACAGCTTGTTGAGCGCCGGCCCCAGATCATTGCCCACATAATACATGCAGAGCGGAAACTCGCTGGTCGAGTTGAGCGGCTGCAGCGCCGTCATGATCGCGGGAATCTTGAGCGCTTCGGCAATGTCGATGCCAAAGCTGGTATTCATGTTGATGATGATCGCGTCGCACCCCTGGCACATATTCCAGGCGTGGCGCGCCGCCGTGTCCACGATCTGCTGGCCCTGGCGCAACAGCGCGGGCGCATTGATCAGCATGGATTGGCTCATCGCGTTCTCGAACCGCGATTGCTGCAAAAATGCCTGGATGGAGGGTCCGAGGGAATGGAATTCGACGCCCCGGCTTTCGATCAGGTCCTTGAACTCTTCGGAAGCCCCAAGCACCGTCTCGTAACCGCGCTCCTGCAGGGCGATTGCGAGGGCCAGGTAAGGTTGAACGTCGCCTTGCGTTCCAATCGTCACCAAGGCTATGCGCTTCAAGATTGGACCTCGTCATCCGCTGCATGTGGTGCGGAAATCGGCCTGCGGCAGACCATTTACAATACCCGGGTCAGCATTTATGAACAACGAACCTTTAGCCGGTTTTCATAACTACGTCGCATCTTAAGGGCAAGAGTCATGCCGTTTCCCCACATGATTGCATTGGTTGGAGCCTTGCTCGCCGGCAGTCCCGTGGCAGCCGCCACGGTCGGGGCAGCGGCGAACGCCCGCTAGCTCTTCCCGCTGGGCCACGGTGTTGGCCGGGAAGAGCCGAACAAATCTGCGATCCCTTCGAGAACGCTTAACCCTGTTCAAACCATAATTCCGCGACAATAAGCCAGTCTGTTGCAGACTGCGCGGCCCCAGCGCGTTGTCGCTAGCAAGGTCCCACCCCGGACCGCCCGAGGATTCCATGAGCGAAGATTTCCACCGCATCCGCCGTCTCCCGCCCTATGTTTTTGCCCATATCGACCCGATCAAGGCCAAGGCGCGCGCCGATGGCGTCGACATCATCGATCTGGGCATGGGCAATCCCGATATGCCCACCCCCGAGCACATCGTGAACAAGCTCCAGGAAGTGGTGAAGGACCCGCGCACCCATCGCTATTCCACCTCCCGTGGCATTCCGGGGCTGCGCAAGGCGCAGGCGAGCTATTATGGCCGCCGTTTCGGGGTCAAGCTCAACCCCGATACCCAGGTAGTCGCCACCCTTGGCTCCAAGGAAGGCTTTGCCAATATGGCTTCGGCCATTACCGCCCCGGGCGATGTGGTGCTGGTGCCCAACCCCACCTATCCCATTCATTCCTTTGGCTTCATCATGGCCGGCGGCGTCGTGCGCTCCATGCCGGCCGATCCCAATGAAGATTTCATGCGCTCGCTCGATCGCGCCGTGCGCCACTCCATCCCCAAGCCCATCGCGCTGGTCTTGAACTATCCCGCCAACCCGACCGCCTATACGGCCTCGCTCGATTTTTACGCCGAAGTGGTCAAGTACTGCCGCGCCAACGACATCTTCATCCTGTCCGATCTCGCCTATTCGGAGATCTATTTCGACGAGAAGGACCCGCCGCCTTCCGTGCTGCAGATCCCGGGCGCCATCGACATTTCGGTCGAGTTCACCTCCATGAGCAAGACCTATTCCATGCCCGGCTGGCGCGTCGGTTTCGCCGTCGGCAATGAGCGCCTGATCGCCGCCCTTGCGCGCGTCAAATCCTATCTCGATTACGGCGCCTTCACCCCCATCCAGGTCGCCGCCACCGCCGCCCTCAACGGCTCCGATGAAGTGATCGAGGAAGTGCGCAAGATCTACAAGGCGCGCCGCGACGTCATGGTGGAAAGCTTTGCCCGCGCCGGCTGGGACATCCCGGTCCCCAAGGCGACCATGTTCGCCTGGGCGCCCATCCCCGCCCAGTACGCCCATATGGGCTCGCTTGAATTCGCCAAGATGCTGATCCAGGAGACCGGCGTCGCTGTGGCCCCTGGCGTCGGCTTTGGCGAATATGGCGATCAGTATATCCGCCTGGCATTCGTCGAAAACGAACAACGCATCCGCCAGGCCGCCCGCAACATCAAAAAGCTCCTCGGCACCAAATCCGGCACCGGCAACGTCGTCCCCCTGACCGCCTGATTTTGGGCAGGGCAGGGGTTAATCCACTTCCCGCCCCACCTAACCCACGCGCAACCCCTCGGTCCGCCTAACTCCACCAGCCCCTCCGTCCCCCTCCCCCTTGAGGGGAGGGGTCAGGGGTGGGGGTTCAGGCGCTTGGGTGCTCCCCGGTGTGTCTGTAGGGCACCAGCAGTATCGACCATCCTGCACCACCCCATCAGCCTGCCTCCCCGCCCCCTTGAGGGGAGGGGCCAAGGGAGGGGGTTCAGGCCGATCGGCAGCAGTGGGAGGCGCTAGGATTAACCGGTGCTTCCGACAATGCTCCACTGGGCGGAAGAGCCCGAACCCCCACCCTCAATCCCTCCCCTCAAGGGGGAGGGAAGCCCGAGAGCCGCTGGTTCCGAACTAAGCCAAGCTACCGATCGAGAGCTGAGGCTGACCGGCCGCCCCCTGATATCCACCCACCAGCCCCTCCGTCCCCCTCCCCCTTGAGGGGAGGGGTCAGGGGTGGGGGTTCAGGCGCCTGGGCGCTCTCTGGCGTCTCTGTAGGGCGCCAGCAGTATCGACCATCCTGCACCACCCCATCAGCCTGCCTCCCCTCCCCCTTGAGGGGAGGGGTCAGGGGTGGGGGTTCAGGTGGATGGATAGGAGTGGAGGTCACGATGGGTTACCGGCGCTTCCGACAGGGCTCCAATGGGCGGAGGAGCCAGCACCCCCACCCTCAAGGGGGAGGGAAGCCCAAGAGCCGCTGGTCCTGCATTTAGCCCTGGAGTCCAAGCCGCGGCTTCTGCCCACCCGGTCCAAAACAACAAAAAAGGCGGGTCCGAAAACCCGCCTTCTTCAAACTTCAAACCGCAAAAGCCTTAGTTCAACCGCGAACCCACATCGGCAATCGCCCGGTCGACTACCTGGCCGCCCCGATTGTTCATCTCGTCGGTGAGCACCACGCGCGCAGCCTCAATGGCAACATCGGCGGAGCGGGCGCGCACTTCGGCAATGGCCTGGGCCTCTGCCTGAGCGATCTTGTCTTCCACCGTCTTGGTGCGGCGGGCGACAAGTTCAGCCAGCGACGCCTGGGCTTCATTGGTCAGGCGCACGGCGTCTTCCCGAGCGGTGGCGATGATGCTCTCCGCTTCGCTTTCGGCCGCAACACGCTTTTGCTCATATTCCACCAACAATGCCGCGGCTTCTTCGCGCAACCGCTTGGCTGCTTCCAGCTCATCGGCGATCTGCCGGATCCGGCCGTCGAGTAGTTTGGCAATGGTTTTGGGAATGCCGAAACAGGCAGCCACGGCAAAAAACAGAACCAGCGCGACGGTGGCCCAGAAGCTGTTATCCATCCATTCCATGCTGCTTACTCCTTGCCAACTTTGGCGACTGCAGCGCGAACGCTTTCAGGCGAAACTTCGCCCACGAGCTGGGCGACGATGGTCTGCGCCGTTTCGGCGGCGATATCGTCGACCTGGGTGAGGGCGGCAGCCTTGGTCTGGGCGATGCGCGCCTCGGCCGAAGTCATGTGGGCGGCAAGGTCGGTTTCCACGGCCTGGCGCTTCGCGGCCAGTTCGGTCTGGATGGATTCGCGCGTTTCGGTGGCAATGCCCTGCGCCTTGCTCTTGGCAGCGGCAAGGGCCGCCTCATAGGCAGCGATGGCGGCATCGGTTTTCTGGCGGCTCGCATCGGCGGCAGCCAGGTCGGCATCCAGCCGCGCCTTGCGCTCGTCGATAATCGAACCGAGGCGGGGCAGGGCCAGCTTGCTCATCAGCAGGTAGAGCGCGGCGAAGGTGATCGCCAGCCACAACAGCTGTGAGGGGAATGTTGCGGGGTCGAAGGGCGGGAACACGCCGGTGTCATGGGCATCGGCGCCCACTTCGGTGCCGTGGTGTTCGGCAGCGGGGTCATGCCCCGTGGCGCCTTCCACAGGCTCCCCATGGGGGACATCAATAACCGTGTCGAGGTTTTGCTCGCTCGGTGTTTCCGCCTCTTGGGCGAAGGCTTGCGTGGCCATCGGCTTGGTTCCGTTCGATCCGGAGAAACCGGCGGTCGGCCGGTCGAGAAAAGGCAGCCGGGTCTAGAGCCCCGGCTGCATCAGCGTCGTGCTGCCTTGGATTAGGCGACGAACAGCAGGATCAGGGCGACCAGGAACGAGAAGATGCCCAGTGCTTCGGTCACGGCGAAACCGAAGATCAGGTTACCGACCTGCGAAGGAGCAGCGGACGGATTGCGCAGTGCGCCCGTCAGGAAGTTCGAGAAGATGGATGACACGCCAAGGGCAGCGCCGGCCATACCGAGGGTTGCAATACCAGCGCCGATGAACTTTGCGGCTTCAGCGTCCATTTGGGTAGTCCTTTCGAGGGGTCAAAGAAGTTGGCGGGTTCGCCGGGGAAAAACTCAACGCCTAGTGTGAAGGGTGAACCGCGTCGTTGAGATACATCGAAGTCAACACTGCAAACACATAGGCCTGCACTGCTGCCACGAGGAATTCTAGTGCTGTCAGGGCAACGCCCATGAAGAGCGGCAGGATGGCGCCCATCCAGCCAAGGAACCCGGCGGCACCCAGCGTCACCACAAAGCCGGTGAACACTTTAAGCGTGATGTGGCCAGCCAGGATATTGCCGAACAAACGAACCGACAGGCTGATCGGACGCGACAGGAACGACACGATTTCGATCGGCACGACGATGAAAAGGATCGGGGTCGGGATGCCGGCGGGGGCGAACAGCTTGAAGAACTTGAGGCCATGGCGCATCACGCCATAGATGAACACCACGCTGATCACCAGCATGGCGAGCGCGAAGGTCACGATGATGTGGCTGGTAAAGGTGAAGGCATAGGGGATCATGCCAAACAGGTTGCCCACCAGAACGAAGGCAAACAGCGAGAACACGAAGGGGAAGAAGCGCATGCCTTCGGTGCCGGCCGAACTCTTGAGCATATTGGCTATGAACTCATAGCCCATTTCCGCCACCAGCTGCAGCCGGCCGGGAATGATGCTGCGCCGGCTCGTTGCCAGCAGCAAAAAGCCCGTGATCACCACCACTGCCAGCACCATATAAAGCGAGGAGTTAGTGAAGGCGATATTCAGCCCCGAGCCGGGGGTGCCATCGCCACCAATCGTGGCAATGGGAAAAATGTCTTCGATGACAAACTGGTGGATCGGATCAGTACCGGCCAATGGAGAGCCCCTTGCGCGTCATCATCTAATCGATCCGCTCTTCCTCATCCGGCTCGGGTCCCATATCGGAGCCCGGCGGAGGCGGTGAAGCGGCGTTCATTTCCGTCACCACGCGGATGACATTGAATACTCCGGCAGCAAAGCCCACCAACAGCAGGATCAGCATGCCCCAGGGGCTTGAGCCCAATCCCAGGTCGATCAGGTAGCCAAGACCTGTACCAACCATGATGGCGGCGACGAATTCGGTGCCGATGCGCATGCCGCGCGCCAGTCCGCTCATCTGCCTGGAATGGTCCTGCGAGGCTCTGTTGTCCTCGCGCTCCCGTTCCCGCCTGGCCTGGGCAATGCGCAATGCCAGATCGCGCGTTACCCCTGCAGCACTGGGCCGACCTTCGGTATCTTGCGGCTCTTGCATCCGCCTCTTCCCCTTGGCCGGCTTGAACCTGCACTTGGCAGGGCGCCCTTTTCTAAGTGGCCGCAACATAGTGGCGCCCCCTACGGGTGTCAAGAACACTGCAATTGGCGCAAATGCTTGTTAATAATAGCCTTTCCGGTTTTACCTAGGGGTGCGGCATGCTGTCCTGTCCCCGGTGTGGCAAAGTTAAGGCGAGCAGGGCAGATTCTGTGCCCCACCCGGGCCTCCCATTCGGCGCCATTCCTGCCTATGGACTGGCCGGCGCAATCGCCGATAGCGCTCGTCGGTGAACTCCTATTGACCTCTAGGTCATTTCCTATGCAGATGCGCGCCCATGAGCGATATCAAGTCTTTCCGCCAGTCTGTTGAATCTTTCATTGCCGCGCGCGGCTGGACCCCGACCCGGTTCGGGCGCACGGTGGCGGGCGATCCGCTGTTTGTGTTCGACCTGCGCGAAGGGCGTGAACCGCGCAGCGAAACCCGCGCCCGTATTCTGCGCGCCATGCAGGAATTCGGGGAAGGGGAAACCGCCCCGCCGTTGCGCATCGGTGTCGCGGGCCTCGGCAATGTCGGCGCGACCCTCGTGCGCATCCTGCAGCGCGATGGCGCCGAACTCACGCGCAAGCTCAACCGCCAGATCGTCGTCACTGCCGTTGCCGCCCGTTCCCGCTCGCGCGATCGCGGCATCGATATCTCGGGCCTTGAATGGTTCGACGATCCCGTGGCCCTGGCCAAATCCGACGGCATCGATCTCTTCGTCGAGCTGATCGGCGGCGAAGACGGCCCGGCCTTTGCTGCGGTGAAAGCCGCGCTCGAGATCGGCCGCCCCGTCGTCACTGCCAACAAGGCGCTCCTCGCCAAGCACGGCGTCGCCCTCGCGCGCCTTGCCGAAGAATCCTCGGCCCAGCTCGGCTTCGAAGCAGCGGTTGCCGGCGGCATTCCCGTCATCAAGACCCTGCGTGAAGGCCTGGGCTCGGCCCGCATCGCCAAGGTCTTTGGCATCATGAACGGCACCTGCAACTATATCCTCACCCGCATGGGCAATGAGGCCATTTCCTTTGCCGATTGCCTCAAGGACGCGCAGGCCCTGGGCTATGCCGAAGCCGATCCGACCTTTGACGTCGAGGGCTTTGACACCGCCCACAAGCTCTCCATCCTCGCCACCCTCTGCTTTGGCTACGAGATCGCCCCCGACAAGATCCATGTGGAAGGTATCTCGCGCATCACCCAGCACGACATCAAGGTCGCCGCCGAGCTGGGCTACAAGATCAAGCTCCTCGGCATTGCCCAGCGCACCGAAGACGGCATCGAGCAGCGCGTGCACCCCACTTTCGTGCCCAAGGGCTCGGCCATTGCGGGCGTCGACGGGGTGATGAACGCCATCGCGCTCGAAACCGATCACGTCCACGAATTGCTCCTGGCCGGCCCCGGCGCCGGTGGCCCGCCCACCGCCGCTTCGGTGCTGTCTGATATTCTCGACATCGCCCGCGGCACCCGCGTGCCCCCGCTCGGCGTGCCCTCCGAAGAGCTGATGCCCTATAAACAGGCGCCCATGCGGGCCCATGAGGGCGGCTATTATATCCGCCTCAGCGCCAAGGACGTGCCCGGCGCCCTCGCCGCCATCGCCACCCGCATGGGTGAGCGCTCGATTTCCATCGATTCTGTCATTCAACGGTCCGATCTTGGCGTTAAGGCTGTGGCCGAAGACGGTACGCCTGTCCGCACTGTGGTGATGATCACCCAGCGGACTTTGGAATCGGATGTGCGTGAATCGCTTGCGCAGATCGCCGCTGACGGGTTCATAGTGGGTGAACCGCAGTTGATCCGGATCGAAATGCTCTGACACTCCCACCGGGATAAGAACAGGGCCCGGGGGGAGCCAGCATGAAACTAAGCAAGGTCGAGGCCGAGAGCCCGGCCAATCTTCACCGCAGCCTGACGCTGGAGCTCGTTCGCGTCACCGAACGGGGCGCCATCGCTGCGGCCCAGTGGCGCGGCAAGGGCAATGAACAAGCGGCCGATGAGGCCGCTGTCGGGGGCATGTGCGACGAGCTTGCCACCGTTGCCATCGATGGCCGTATCGTCATCGGCGAAGGCGAAGAGCATGAATGCGAACGCCTGTTCATCGGCGAACGCGTCGGCACCGGCGCGGGGCCCCAGGTCGATATCGCCGTCGATCCCCTCGAAGGCGTCACCCTTTGCGCCAAGAACCAGCCTGATTCGATTGTGGTCCTCGCCATGGCCGAGCGCGGCGGCCTGCTCAACGTCGCGCGCGATGTCTACATGCACAAGATCGCCATCGGCTCGGATTATCCCGCCGATACCGTCCACATCGATTGGACCGCCACCGAAAACGTCACCGCGCTGGCCAAGGCCAAGGGCGTACCGCTGAGCGAAATCACCGCCATCGTGCTCGACCGGCCTCGCCACTCCGCGCTGATCGAGGAACTGCGCACCGCCGGGGTTGCCGTCAAGCTCATCAGCGATGGCGATATCGCCGGGGTCATCCACGCCGTCAATGCCGACCAGACCGGCGTCGATATTTATCTCGGCTCCGGTGGCGCGCCCGAAGGCGTGCTGGCCGCTGCGGCCCTGCGGTGCATTGGCGGGCAGATGCAGGGCAAGCTCATTCTCGATACCCCCGCCAAGCGCGAGCGCGCCCACCGCATGGGCATCACCAATCCGGCCCGGATCTACGATGCGGGCGAACTTGCCTCGGGCGATGTGCTGTTTGCCGCCACCGGCGTCACCGACGGCACCTTGCTCGATGGCATCCGCCTCAGCCGCAATGCGGTGGAAACCTCCACCATCGTCATGCGCTCCTGGTCCCAGACCGTCCGCTGGATCCGCGCCCGCCACGCCCGTTGAACCAAACTTTCCGGGCTACCCGGAAAGTCTGCTCTTTGCTCCCGCCTCGGGCGGGCGTACGGGCCGCTTTGCCGCGCCGGCCGCTCGCCCCTCGAAATTGCCGCTAATATAGCTTAACTCTGCGCCATGCTGGAGCTTCCCCGCCACTTTCTCGACGTTTCCCGTTCCCTGTCCGGCCGCGCCTGGGTTGATCGCCTCGATCCCAACACCACGCGCATTGCCACTGCCATCGGCCAGCGCACCGGCATTTCCGAAATCCTCGCGCGCATCATCGCCGCGCGCGGCGTGGGTCTCGATGGCGCCGAAAAGCATCTCGAGCCCACCGTGCGCGAGCTGCTGCCTGACCCGTCGACCCTCACCGATATGGACGCCTTGGCCGAGCGCATCGTCGCGGCAATCGAGGCGGGCGAGCCCGTCGCCCTGTTCGGCGATTACGACGTGGATGGCGCCTGCTCCTGCGCCCTCATGGCCCGGTTCCTCCACCATTTCGGCGCCGCTCCCGAGGTGCACATTCCCGATCGCATCTTTGAAGGCTATGGTCCCAATATCGCGGCCATGGACAAGCTGATCGATGGCGGCGCGTGCCTCATCATCACCCTCGATTGCGGCACCACCAGCGACGCCCCCATCGCCCATGCCCGCAATCGCGGCGTCGATGTCCTGGTGATCGACCACCATCTCTCCGACCACGATTTGCCGCCCGCTACCGCCCTCGTGAACCCCAACCGTCCCGACGACATTTCGGGCCTTGGCTATCTCTGCGCCGCCGGCGTCACCTTCATGGTGCTGGTTGGCGTCAATCGCCTCTTGCGCTCGCGCGGCCATACCGGTCTGCCTGACCTGATGCGCCTCCTTGATCTCGTCGCTCTCGCCACTGTTTGCGACGTGGTCCCCTTGGTGGGCCTCAACCGCGCCTTTGTGGTGCGCGGGCTCCAGATCGCGCGTCGCGGCGACAATCTGGGCATTGCCGCCCTCGCGCTCGCCGCCCGAGTGAACGGTCCGCTCAATCCCTACCACCTCGGCTTTCTGATCGGCCCCCGCATCAATGCGGGCGGGCGCATCGGCAATGCCGCGCTCGGCACCGAGCTCTTGACCCTCACCGACGAGCATCACGCCCTTGCCATCGCTGCCCGGCTCGATGAGCTCAACAATGAACGCCAGCGCATCGAGATCGAAGCAGTGGAAGAAGCCACGCGCGTCGCCGAGCTTGAGATCGGCACTGGCGAGGGCCCGCCGGTGCTAGTGCTGGCTTCCGCCGCCTGGCACCCCGGTATTGTCGGCCTCGTTGCCGCCCGCCTGCGCGAGCGTTTCGAGCGCCCCGCCTTTGCCATTGCGCTCCAGCCCGATGGCTCTGGCACCGGCTCGGGTCGCTCCATGCCCGGCGTCGATCTGGGGCGTGCCGTGATCGAAGCGGTGGAAACCGGCCTCATCCCCAAGGGTGGCGGCCATGCCATGGCAGCCGGCGTCACCATCCGCCCCGGCCAGCTCGGCCCCTTCCGCTCCTTCCTTTTTGAAGCGCTGGGGTCCGCTGTGGGCACCGCCCGCCGCGCCACGAGCCTGCCGGTGGATGCCGCGCTCACCAGCCGCGGCGCCACGCTTGAACTTGTGCATGAAGTCGAGCGGGCAGGGCCATTTGGCGCCGGCAATCCTTCGCCCCTCTTTGCCTTTCCAGCCCATCGCGCCAAGTTCGCCCAGGTTGTCGGCAAGGGCGGCCATGTCAGCTTTTCACTGACCTCGGGCGATGGCGCCCGGCTCAAGGCCATTGCCTTTCGTGCTGCGGGCACCCCGATCGGCGATGCCCTGCTTGGCAATACCGATCGCCCGCTGCATTTTGCCGGCGGGCTTTCGATCGACCATTATCAGGGCCGCGAACAGGTGCAGTTTCGCCTCACCGATCTAGCCGTGCCTGCCCCGTGAGGTGAACTGAGGCTTGCATCTGCTTGTGGGCTGCGTAAATTAAGCGCATGGGCCTCTTTGTCGCACTGCCGACAGCGCGCCAGGGAGGGGGTTCTATCTCGGGGCAGTCGCTCTGCAGCGCTGCCAGGTAGCTGGGCAAGCGTTTATGCGTAAAACTGCAGTCACGAATACCGCCGCCGGCAGCAAACCTCTGACGGCGATACTGTCCTGGGCCGTCGAGCAAATCGGCTCCCGCGTCCTCAACGCGCCCCGGCATGGCGGCGTCACGATCATCTTCCCCAATGGCCGCACACGAACCCTGGGCAATCCGGCCACCGGGCTTCATGCCGTGCTGCGCCTCAACAATTTCCGGGTTCTGAGCGAATCGATGCAGCGCGGCACGGTTGGTTTTGCCGCCGCCTATATGAATGGCGACATCGAGGTCGATGACCTTACCGCCTTGTTCCGCTTCTTTCTGCAGAACCGCGATATCATTCAGCGCGCCAATCCCGGCATCTTCCGCAAGGCGGCCGGCGATCTGCATTATCATCTCTCGCGCCGCAACACGCTCGATGGCTCCAAGCAGAACATCGCCGAGCACTATGACCTCGGCAATGACTTCTACGGCCAGTGGCTCGATCCCTCCATGACCTATTCCTCGGCGGTCTTTACCTCCGGGGACCAAAGTCTCGAGGAAGCCCAGCTCGCCAAATATCACCGCGTCGCCGACATGGCCGGCATCACCCCCGGCTCGAGCGTTCTGGAAATCGGCTGTGGCTGGGGCGGCTTTGCCGAAACCGTCGCGCGAGACTATAGCGCCAATCTGCGCGGCATCACTCTTTCCGCCGAACAGCTGCGCTTCGGCCAGGAGCGCCTGCGCCGCCAGGGGCTCGACAACCGCGCCAAGCTTCATTTCGAGGATTATCGCAACACCACCGGCCAGTTCGACCATATCGGCTCGATCGAAATGATCGAAGCGGTCGGGCAGGAACACTGGCCGAGCTACTTCCAGACGGTCCATGACCGGCTCAAGCCCGGCGGCACCGCCGCCATTCAGGCCATCACCATCGATGAGGCCGATTTTGCCGGCTATAGCAGCGGGCCCGATTTCATCCAGCGCTATATCTTCCCCGGCGGCATGCTGCTGACCAAGACGGCGATGCGCGAATGCGGCGAGCAGCACGGCCTTGTGCTCGAACAGGTGGAAACCTTCCGCCTTTCTTATGCTCGCACCCTGCGGCTTTGGCGCGAGCGGTTCCTTGAGCGTTGGCCCATGATCGCCCCGCTCGGCTATGACGAGCATTTCCGCCGCAAATGGATCTATTACCTCAGCTACTGCGAGGCGGGCTTCACCGAGGGCTGCATCGATGTTGGAATCTACCAGTACCGCCGTCCGGCCTGAGCTCTAATCCTTGGGCTTGGGCAGCCGGCCCATCACCCAGAAGAACACCGGGTAGGGCATCATCCGCAGCAGTTTCATCGGCCACACCAGGCGCCGGGGAAACGCGATCTCGAACCGATCCGAGCCCAACAGGCCATCAACGATCCGCCGCGCCCCATCCTCGGTTTCCATCAGGAACGGCATCGGGAAATCATTGCGCGCCGTCAGCTCGGATTTCACGAATCCCGGAGCGATCATCCGCACCTTGATCCCGCTGCCAGCCAGTTCCGTGCGCATCGTCTGCAGCAACGCGATCATCGCCGCCTTGGTCGAGGAATAAGCCGCCGAACGCGGCAAGCCGAAATAACCCGCTACCGAAGCGATCCCGGCAATCTGCCCGCCGCCTTGCCGGCGCATCTGCGCGATAATCGGATCGAGGAACCGCACGAATCCCAGGAAATTGGCGTCCACCACCGCGCTGAAGGGTTCAATGGCATAATCGCTGACCTTGCGCTCCTGCCAGGCCGCCGCCCCGAACACAAACAGATCGATTCGCCCCAGCCGCGCGATTACCTCCGCCACTGCCGCATCCACCGCCTCGGTGTCGGTCACATCCAGGGGAAAGGCATGAATGCGCTTGCCATCCGCGACCTCGGCCAGCTTTTCGACCCGCCGCCCCGAAACCGCAACCGTCCAGCCCCGGTCCGCCAGCATCCGCGCCACCGCCGCCCCGATCCCCGAACCGCCCCCAATGATCCAGGCAACTTTTTCGCTCATGCCGTCGCTCCCAACCGCGCCTCAGCTCCAAGGCCGAGACTATCCCCACTGCCGCCGCAAATCCTCCCCGCCCCCTTGAGGGGAGGGGCCGGGGGAGGGGGTCGTTCAGTCACCCCGAATCTCTCCGGACGCCCCAATCAGAATCACCGCCCCCATCATCACCCAACCCGAACCACCCGGGCATAACTTCGGCACCAAAAACCCCGATGAACAAACTGACAGCCGCCGTTCATCAACCCGGCGCAAAAATGGCAAAGGGGGTGCAAACACGCAAAAATCCGATCCGTCAGTTCCCTGACGCGATCAGCACAAGCGGCAATAAATTGGAAGCAAGACCCTGGTACGCCCAAGGGGAATCGAACCCCTGTTCCCGCCGTGAGAGGGCGGTGTCCTGACCGCTAGACGATGGGCGCGGAGGAGGTCTTAGTGCTAGCTTATCCCCGCAACAGCAGCAAGGAAAATGGTACGCCCTAGGGGAATCGAACCCCTCTCTCCACCGTGAAAGGGTGGCGTCCTGACCGATAGACGAAGGGCGCCTAAGCGCTGGTGGTCGTATAGTCGGACCCTTTTGGATGTGCAACACCTTTGCGCGTTTTCCATCAACTTTTTCAACAGCCTGAGAAAGTCACCGGCCGCCGATAGCCCTTGGGCCGCTCACGCACATCCACATGAATAAAGGGTTTACCGGGATAGCACCCGAGCCCGCCAACCGCCGGCGTGCGCATGGCAAAGGCGATCAGCTCGCGCTTGTCTACCCCGGGGATATAGAAGTCCGCAGCCATGCATTTGGTATGAAATGAATTGTCCGCGCCGCCCGCCGCCTTGTTGTGCCGGCCATCGCGATAGCCCGAGCTCATGATCACCTTGCGCCCGAAATGCCCCTCGAACTCCCAGATCAGGAAGCGCAGTTGCGGGCTGATGCAAAAGGCATTCACCTCCCGGCTGGCAACATAAGTGCCCCAGTCCGAGCGCTTGCCGGAATAGGCTTGCCCGCTGCCACTGGCGAACATCGCCATCGGCGCGCAGCCAGCTAGAACCAGAACACAAATGAGGAAGGTGACGATCGTTTTCATGGCATCCGCTCAGTTGTGCCTGTTGCGCAACGGCAACAAGGCGACTGATGGTTTACGAAGCCACTAAAATACGATCGAGATTGCTAACCGGCGCCTAAGCGTCAGGGTTAACGAAGCTGTCTACCGGCCTGCGGCCGGCAGACAAAAATCGGGTTTCGCTAGCTTACCACTTGCCGGTATTTGGCATGGAAGCCCAAGGCTCCTGCGGGGGCAGGGTGCCGTTCTGGATCAGCTCAACCGAGATCCCATCGGGCGAACGCACAAAGGCCATATGCCCGTCGCGCGGCGGCCGATTGATCACGACACCCATGTCCGACAGGTGCTGGCATAGGCCATAGATGTCATCGACGAGATAGGCGAGGTGCCCGAAATTGCGCCCCCCGGTATATTCTTCGGGATCCCAGTTATAGGTGAGTTCAACTTCCCCACCTTGGTCGCCCGGAGCGCGCAGGAAGATCAGGGTATAGCGGCCCTTCTCGTTTTCGCTGCGCTTGACCTCTTCTAGGCCTAGCCCCTCGCAATAAAATCGCAGGCTCGCTTCCACATCGGTCACGCGGACCATGGTGTGCAGATATTTCATCGGGGTAATTCCTCTGCAGTTCGGGCAACTCGCCTAACAAGTGAAGACGTGAGCCGCAACTGCCACACCTAAACTATTTCGAAACACCTTCTTAACTTTTGCCACTGAATCGGACACAGTGCTAAGGCTAGTGGAGTACCTCGCGGCGCGAGGCGAGTACGAAAAGGCGGCATCTATGGGGGCCAAACTGAGCGGCGAGGGCGACGAGCCTACGACCCTGTCTACCGGGGCGGTGACCGATCGCCCGCAAGCGACTGACGGCAGCATGGATACCATCGAGGTTTCCGGTGCCATCAAGTGGTTTGACGCTGGCAAGGGTTTTGGCTTTATCGTGCCCGATAATGGCATGGCCGACGTGCTGCTGCATGTTACCTGTCTGCGGCGCGACGGCTACCAAACCGCCTATGAAGGCGCCCGCATCGTGGTAGAGGCCCTTAACCGCCCCGGCGGGCTACAGGCTTTTCGCATTATTTCCATGGACGAATCCACCGCGCGGCATCCTTCGCAGATGGCGGCGCCGCGCACCCATGTGGTGGTGGAGCCAACTTCGGGCATGGTCCGGCTCGAGGTGAAATGGTTCAACCGCATTCGCGGCTTTGGCTTTCTGTCCGCGGGCGAGGGCACGCCTGACGTGTTCGTCCATATGGAAACCTTGCGCCGCTTCGGCATCACCGAGCTGCGGCCAGGCCAGTTCGTGCTGGTTCGCTATGGCGATGGCCCCAAGGGCCTTATGGTTGCCGAGATTCGGCCCGATGGATGGGGCGACGCACCGTCTTCGCACTAGGATCACCATCCATGCTTACCGCCTTCACCGCGCCTCCCGCTGCCGCCCAAGTGGTGCGCCGTTCCGGTCTGCTCGTGGCTGCTCTCTTCGCGGTCGCGCCGCTGGCGGCCTGCAGCGATGAGGGCCAACTGGTTCTCCACACCTCGACCGGCGATCACGCCTTCAAGGTCGAGGTCGTCGATACGCCCGAAAGCCGCGCCAAGGGCCTGATGTACCGCCAGGAACTGGCTGATGACGAAGGCATGCTCTTTGACTTCGTGGATGAGCGGGAGGTGTCATTCTGGATGCGGAACACCTTTATTCCGCTCGACATGATCTTCATCGATGGCAAGGGTGTCGTCAAAACCGTGCATGTGAATGCCCGCCCGCACGACCCTACTTCGATCCCCTCGCAGGTTCCGGTGCGCTATGTGCTGGAGATCCCCGGCGGGCGCTCCCAGGAGATTGGCCTCAAGCCGGGTGACACCGTCGAGCATGACCTCATCGAGGCGGCGCCACAGCCCTGATCCTAGAGCCGCTTGAACACCATGCAATCAAGCACGGCCCACAGGTGCAGGCTGGCGCCCGCGACCACGAAGACGTGCCACAAGGCGTTCTGAAATCTCAGCGTTTCCCACAAGTGGAAGATAATCCCGAGCGAATATACGACGCCGCCCGCCAGGATCAGCCACAGTGTTGAGGCGGGCAGGGCGGTGGCCAGCGCCTGGAACACCAGGATGCCGCTCCAGCCGATTGCCAGGTACAGCAGAATGGCAAGGCGCCCGAAGCGGTGCGGCACCAGCAGCTTGAGGGCCACGCCAATCAGCGAGGCGGCCCATACGAAGGTGGTCATCACCATGCCCGTGGTCGTGCCGCCCAGCACCGCGAGGAAAGGCGTATAGGTGCCGGCGATGAACAGGAAAATGGCGGCCTGGTCGAGCCGCGCCAGGTGCATCTTGATCGGCGAAACCGGCCATAGATTATAGGCCAGCGACACGCCAAGCACGCAGATCAGCGTTGCCACATACAGCACAAGCGCCGGAAACGCCTCCGGCGCAGTGTGCGTCAGGGCAAATACCAGAAGGAACGATCCGGCAACAAGCGCCCCCACCAGCCCGAACACATGCACCAGACCATCGGCCACCAGTTCGGCCGGGGTATAGGGACGCTGCTCGCGGCTCCACCAGGAATAGGACGGGGACGGCTGAACGGGGTGCTGCACTACGGGCTCCTGCGGCGAGCCTGTTGCTGCCAGGTTGCCAACGCACTGATAAGCCACAGAGTTGCAGCGCGTGCGCCTGTGCCGCAGGCCAGAAGGCCACGAGCGGCCTTGGCGCTCCGTCCCACCGGCCCGCAATCGCTTGACCCGACCGACCGTTCCATGTTCGACCAGCCGGGGAGGAATAGCATGTTCGACCTGACGCTGCCGACATTGTTGACCCGCATTGCGGTGCTGGTCCCAATACTCGCCATCTACGGATTTGCCCTTACGGGTGCCGCCCGTTTGCTGGGTGACCAAGGCCCCGCCCAAGACGGCCGCCTCACCCTCAACCCTGCTGCTCATCTGGATCTAATCGGCGCTGTGGCCTTCTTGGTGTCGGGCCTGGGGTGGATGACGCCGCTGCACCTGACGCCGGCACGTCTGCGACCGCCCGTTCTCGGCGCAGTTGCGGCCATGCTCACCCCAAGCTTAGCCATGCTGGCCTTGGCTTGGCTCGCCCAGCGGCTGATCCCCCTCGCGATCAACATGGATTCGCTGGCCTGGGGCGCCATCGTCACCAGTGGTCTGCAAGCGCTTTCGGGCAGCGCCGTGCTGTTTGCGCTGATCAACCTCGTGCCCGTGCCGCCGCTGGCGGCTGGCGCATTGCTCGGGCGGACATCGGAAATTGCCGGCTGGCTGGAGCGGCGGCGACTGCTGGTCAGCCTTGCCCTTCTTGTGGTGTTCGCGACCGGCAAAATCCAGCTCTGGCTGGCCCCAGTCGTCGCCGCGGTTTTGGCGCTGATCGACTGAGTTCGGGCTAATCGAGGTACTTGACGGTCAAGTCATTGAGCCGCCCGTCGTCACGGATGCGCGCCAAGGCAGCAACGATGGCGCGCTTGAGGGTTAGGTCCCCTTTCCAGAGGCCAAACACCAAAGCGTCATGCCCGAGCGGCGGCGGCAGATCGGTCATGACCAAGCCAGCCTCGCGAGCCAGCGCGTGGGCATAAAGCGCGTCGGCAATGCCGGCATCGGCCGAACCGTCTGCAATTGCGGTCGCGAGATCATCGGGCGAGCGCACCAGCTGGGGGGTAACGCCTTGCCCTCGCAAGAACCGCGACAGCCCCAATCGGTCGGCACCCGGCACATTGGCCAGAACCGCCACTGTCGCCCCCGACTGCAGTGCCCCCGCTGCCCGGGACAGAACCACCCAACCCGTCTCGCCAAATGGTGGCGTTACGTCCAGAAAGGCGCGGGTGGCTGCTGTGTCGAGCGTGCCACCACCCACCACCGAGCATTGCGCCCGGCTGATCCGCCACAGGCTCAGATCAAAATCCTCACCCATGGCGGGCACTGTGACCGGCCGGAACCGGACGCCGATTTCCTCGGCAATCATCTGCAGCAGTTCAACTTCGAGCCCCGGTTCGGCCTCGTCAGCGGTCACGAGCGGCGGCCGCGTCACGGGCAGACAGGCGCTCAACAGGCCCTGGCGCCGCACCTCCGAAAGCGAGGTATCGGGCGGGAGCAAATACACCGCCAACAACAGAGCCATACCCCCGATTAACCAGGCATATTGCGACACAGTATCGAGGAGGCGGCGCAACATGGCTCAGTTCTTGCGGAAGTCGAACAGCGCCCAGCCGAAAAAGACCACGCACATGCCCACCAGCACTAGCGGCCCCAAGGATGGATCGAACTGGGCGAAGCCGATGAAGTTTTTTCTTAGCGCATCAACGGCATAGGTCATCGGATTCGCGTGGATAAGGAACACCAGCCATTCCGGATAGATGATCGCCGCCTGCGCCCGCGACAGCGCTGGATCGAGCGGAAACACCGAGCTCGAGAGAAAATACAGCGGCAGGATCACGGCGTTCGAAAACACCCCGAAGCCCTCAAAACTGCGCACCCGATGCGCAATTACGATCCCCAGCGACGTCAGGCCAAAGGACAGGAGGAACATCAACAGCAGGCCCATGGCGATATCGGCTGGCGCGATGGGCACATCGACGAAAAACGCCAGGATCAGCACGAGGCAGCCATGAAACATCGCCACCGTCGCGCCGCCCAGCACCTTGCCGAGCAGCACCAGCGAGCGTGGCATGGGCGATACCAGCACTTCGCGCAAGAAGCCGAACTCGCGGTCCCAGATCAGCGACACCGCCGATTGCACCGAAGTGTACATGATGTTGAGGGCGATAACGGCCGGGAAGATAAACTGCAGATAGGTGAATGGGATCACAAAGCGGACCGCGCCATAAACCTCGCCGCGGAAATAAGGGTTAAGCCCGATCCCTAGTACCAGAACCCAGAGCAGCGGCCGGCTGACGCCACCGATCAACTGCCCCTTGTCCCGCGCGGCCCGCTTGATCTCGCGCAGCCAAATGGCAAACACCCCGCTAGCCAAAGCCCGTGGCCCCAGCGGTGTGGTTTGGGGAAAGTCGTCTACCAGGCTCATCGGCGTCCCTCCCGCTTGGGCGTGACGGGTTCCGGGCGCTCCAGTTGCCGACCGGTAATGGCGAGAAACACGGAAGCAAGGCTCGAGCGATCAAAGGAGAGGTCGGTGAGCCGATCGCCGAATTCGCCCAGGAATTCACGCGTGAACTGCGATTGTGGGATGCGGACCAACAGCCCTTCTCGCATAGGCGTCACCAGTTCAGGATAGCGCGACTGAATAGCCTGTGCCGCCGCCGCATCCACCGGGCGCAGCCGCATATATTCCTGCCCGTAGCGCGATTTCAGCGCATGTGGGGTGTCCAGCGCCACCACCTTGCCCTGGTCGATAATGCAAACCCGGTCGCAGTTCTCAACCTCTTCGACATAATGGGTGGTGATGATGAGGGTCAGGTCACGTTCAGCGCGCAGCTTGGCGACATAGTCCCACATGGCGTCGCGCGAACGGGCGTCGAGCCCCACCGTCGGTTCATCCATCACGAGGATCCGCGCGTCATGCACAAGGGCGCGGGCAATTTCGAGCCGCCGCTTCATGCCGGCCGAAAGCGTCTGCACCAATGCGTTGGCGCGATCCGCAAGCTCGACCGCCGCCAGCATTTCCTGAATTCTGTCCCGCCTCAAAGCCTTGGGCACGCCATAGACCATGCCGTGGAACTCGAGGTTTTCACGAACGGTCAGGCGTCCATCCAGGCTGGAGGTCTGGAACACTACGCCGAGATTGCGCCGCACCCGTAATGGGTCGCGCATCACATCGGCCCCGCCGACCTTGGCCGTGCCACTGTCGGGCGCCAGCAGGGTGCAGAGGATATGCAACAAGGTGGTCTTGCCGGCGCCGTTGGGGCCGAGCAGGGCAAAGACCTCGCCGCGGTTGATCGTCAGGCCTACCCCATCGAGCGCCAGATGACGGCCATAGCGCTTGCTGAGGTCGTGCAGTTCGACGGCAGGAGTCATGGATTGGAGGGTGCCGCACCGGGCATGTCGATTTGCGTCAGCAACTCATCGACGACGCCATCCGCCACCAGCGCCGCAATCGCCTGGTCGATATTGTTGCGCAAGAAGGTGTCCCGGCTAAGCATGACGCCACCAATGGGCACCGGCGGCAGGTTGAGCGGGCTGGGAGAGGCGATGATGTCGAGCGCGGCGATATCAGGGCGGCTCTTGCCCAAGGCATAAAACGAGGGTGCCCAAACCAGGGCGGCGGCGACAGTGTCGCTCAGCACGGCGTCGAGCGCCTGGGTGTCGGTCGCCATCGGAAAACGCCGCCAGCGCTCCCCGGCCGGGCGGGAATTGTTGAACTGCACGAGGCGGAAATCTGCCGCAGAGCCGATCGTGGCCCCAAGCGCCTGGCCCGGGGCGATGGCGCCGAGGGTCGCGGGGGCAGGGGACTTGGCCACAAACACATAGCCGGTTTCGTAATAAGCCCGGGTGACTGTCACCCATTCGGGATAACCGCCGGCAAACAGTTTGAACCCGAAATACACCGCGCAATCGGCCAGCAGGTGGCGGTACACATCCTCGAATTCGGCGCGCTCATTGGTGTCGGTCACCACATGCATGCGCGGCTCGAGCAAGAGGCTATCGGCAATGGCAAGGCCAACCGCCTTGTCGAACTCCCATCCGGGATCACGCGGATCAACACAAAAGCGGAAGGAATACTCGTCGCTGGCCCGGCCGAACTTCTCTTGGTCGGGCAGGCTGGGGCGATCCTGCGCCAGTCCCGGCGCACAAAGGGCAGCCGCACAGAGCAGGCACGAAGCAAGAACCCGCCCGTGGCGGCGAAGGCGGGATAGCAAAACCATCAGGTTGGTTCCTCAAGAAAAACCGCGGGCGCCGAAGCGCCCGCGTCCAACTGCCTAGTTTGCGGCAGCTTGCGTGTCGGCAGCACCTGCTGCGTCGTCAGGCAGGGCGAACACCCAGAGCACCGAGCCAGCGGTCGGCACGACCAGTTCGGGCGTCAGCGTCGCTACCGAGCGCGCCATGCTCGAGCCGTTACCCACGGCAACGGCGACATACTGCTTGCCATCGGCTTCGTAGCTGACGGGGAAGGAGTTGATCGCGTTGTTGGTGCGCATCTTCCAGAGCACGTCGCCCGACTCGTCGTCGAACGCATAGAACCAGCGGTTCCAGTCACCGGCGAACACGACGCCGCCTGCTGTGGGCAGCACGGCCGAGACGATCGGTGCGCGCTGGCGATGCGACCAAGCGGTTTCCTGGTCAACCATGCTTACGGCATCCACGCGGCCGATATTGCCGTCGCTGCCGTCGACCGGAATACGCGAGAAGGTCGCACGACCACCACCGGTATAGATCTGGCCGGCGTCAAGCGGCTGGGGCGTGGTGTTCGAGCAGTACTCGTTGAGCGGCAGATAAAGCATCTGCGTGCGCGGGCTGTAAGCCGTTGCTGGCCAAGCGCGGCCACCGGGGTCAGCCGGGCAGTTGAGCGTGGTTTCGCCGATCTTCGGGATGGAATCAGGGTTGATGGTCTTTTCGCCGGTTTCCTGGTCGATGGAAGCGACCACGTTCTGCGGCACGGTTTCCTTGGCCCAGAGCCATTCACCCGACTCGCGGTCCAGCGATTCGATGATGCCGAGCTTGCCGGCTGTCACGACCTGCTTGCGATCGGTACCATCATGGGGAAGATCGATCAGGATGCGCTCATAGATATAGTCCAGATCCCAGGTGTCGTTCTTGAGATACTGGTGGTGCCACTTGAGCGCGCCCGTCTGCGGATCGAGCGCCAGCGTCGAGTCGCTGTAAAGTGCGTCATTGGTAACGCCTTCTTCCTCGGATGCCGGCAGCAGGCCGCTCATCTCGGCAATCCACGGATAGGGCTGGCCCACACCGCTGAATACGGTCTTGGTTTCCGGATCATAGGTCCCGGCCAGCCACACCGATGCGCCAAAGCGGCTTTCGAGCGGTATGCCGTTCCAGGTTTTGTCGGCCTCGCCATCGCGAGCGATGGTGTAGAAGCGCCACTTTTCTTCGCCCGTTGAGGGGTCGTGTCCGGTGATGAAGCAGCCGCCAGGCTGGGCATTGCCGCAACCGGTCATGCCCTGGATCACCACGCCGTCGGCAATCAGCGGACCAGCTGAATAGCGCCAGCCCTTGTTCCAGTCCGCAGGCTGCACGTCCCACACGACCTGGCCGGTCTTGGCGTCGAGCGCGATGATATGAGTGTCCGATGTCGCGAGGATGATCTTGTCCTCGTAGATCGACATGTTGCGCTTGGTGGCCGTGTTGCCGGTGCCAGCCGCGACAACGTCCTCAGGCAGATCGCGCACATATTCCCAGAGCAGGTCACCGGTAGCGCCGTCGAGCGCCTGGACCTTGTCGAGGTTGTTGTGCACGTAAAGAATGCCGTCGTGAACGATCGGCGTGGTTTCGGTCGCGCCCGGGGTCAGCGACCAGGTCCAGGCCACGGTCAGGTTGCTGACATTGTCCTTGTTGATCTGCTCGAGTGGACTATAGCCCCAACCGTCATAGGTGCGGCGCCAGTGCAGCCAGTCGCCATCGGCGGGGTTCAACAACGTTTCGTCGGTCACCGGGGTGTAGCTATCGAGCCGGGACGGCGTTTCCTGGGCATGAACAATGCCCGAGGCAAGAACAAGCAATGAGCTCGCGAGCGCTGATGAGGCGAGCAGTAACCGCTTTTGCATTTGAGTATTTCCTCCGTAGACGCTGAAAGCCCGATTTTCGTCACGGGCTTTGTGCCCTCGCGACGCAATGGTTTGGCAGCGTTACACCGATCATGCGCCCCGTTACTTGGAGCCGTCAACCTTGGTCAGGCTAAGCGTGATCGCCATTCCGTGTAGGCGCGGACGGCAATATCGACGGGGGTGATTCGGGCGCAAACCCCTCTGTGCCGGGCCATAGGCCGTGCTCGTCGGCGGCTGCGGCGGCCTGCCGCAGCAAGTCCACCCGGCGTCGCATTCAACTAAAGTATGAAGCTCACCTGCGACTCCTAGGCCCGGCAGTAAACCCGCGCCGCATCACAAATAAACTTGTTGTCCTGCGCAGCCGATTGCTTCACGCTTGAGTTTGCCCAGACCGGGTAACCAAGCCCGGCAACTAGCCTGTGACGCTCTGAGGAGAATTTCGATGCTGCTTCGTACTTTCGCCATCTCGGCGGCAATGGCCGGACTCGCCTTGTCTGGAACACTGGCCAATGCCCAGGAAGACCTGCCCAAGGCAAGCTTCACTGCCGCCCAGGCCGATGCTGGACGCGCGGAATATCAAAAGAGCTGTCTGGATTGTCATGGTGCCAATCTCGACGATGGCGAGTTTGGTGGTCCGCCCCTGCGCGGCAGCAATTTTGAAGGCACCTATTTCGGTTTCACCGCCGATGGTCTGTTTGGCTTCATCAAGACGGCCATGCCGCCCGACCGCCCGGGTCGCCTGAGCGACAAGACCTATGCCGAACTGACGGCCTATATTCTGTCTAAGAATGGCGTCCAGCCCGGCACCACCCCGCTGCCCGACAACCTCGATGCCCTTGCGGGCCTTGTTATCGAGAAGTAGCGGCGGCGATGTTTTGCGATTGTGCGGGGAGGGGACACCACCCCCTCCTAGCCCTTACCATGAGCACCGAAGTTGCGGCGCGTGGCGATCCCGGCAGGGCCGTGCGCTAAAGCGAGAATGCTGATCCGAGGGGATTCAACCGAACCCTGCACTGGACTGAGCAGCAGTTGAACTGGTCAAGCCCGCTGAAGCCGACCCCATGCCCGAAGATGAGATCAGCACCGGCCGAGACATGCACCGCGTGAACGGCTTGATGAATTCGTCCGCACGCCCCGCCTGTCGGCGGTACCGGCAGTTCCGTGTTACTGCTGGTCGGGTCGGTCGCCGGTAAGCTCGAAAAACAGCCAGGTCGAGTAAGCGGCAATCGCCAGAGTGGCGCACACATACAATTCGGACATTCCGGGGATACTCCTCACGCAGGCCTTGCAGCCGTAACTCAGCATGGCCTGTTAACCTAAACGCGCCCCTAACGTTCCAGGATGGTGGGATTTTTCCGCTGGAGCAGCCGAATTGCGATCCAAAATTGAACGCTGGTTCGGTCCGATTTGGCAAGGCCAGCAGCGGTCAAGCCTGAGCCAGTGCTCGCCAAATCTTTGATCGGTGCTGCGTCAGTGCTTCCACCCAAGTGCGCATGAGCAGAGACTCGGTTGGATCCTCCCCCATATCTGCAATCGTGTCCCTGACCTCGTTCACGCCAATCGACGTAATCTCGTCATAAACCCAAGGCGCCACGCGGGGCAGTTCATCCAAATCAAACCGGTCGGTGAGCGGGTCAGGGATGCGGTCGATTGTCGAAATGGCCATTCCAGGATCTCCTCTGTTTGAGACCAATGCCAATGACCTAGCGTAGTTCCCCGTGCTCACTTGCTGTTGAAAAGGGTCAACATGCGGTGCAATAAATCCTGCAGGGTAGTGTGCTCGCAAAATCTGGTGAAATTGGCGATCCCGGCAGGACTCGAACCTGCGACCAACAGCTTAGAAGGCTGCTGCTCTATCCAGCTGAGCTACGGGACCTCGGCCAAGCCCTCCTTTACCCGATTTCGGCCAGAAAAAAACCCGCCTCTTGGTCTCTGGCGCATCCATCTTTGTACGGGGCGTCGCAACAGCAGCCACCACGCGCGATTTTGTCGATCCCGGCAGGCGATGCTCCTAAGCTCCTGCTCGCAAGAACCCGGTTTTCCGAGGGTTTGCCATGCAAGTTCAAATGCACCTTGACAGCAATGAGGTACGTGTATGAAACTAATGCAATCGATTGCAGAGGTCTCTTGGACGCCAATGAAATCGATTTAAACGCGGCCAGCTCGGGATATCTCACAAGAAGATAACCTTGCGGCTGGCAGATTTGCGGAGCGGTTCGCTCCAGGATCCTTGGGAGGATGCATCTATGACAAAGTTTACCGTGGCTGCCGCGATGGCGGCTGCCTTGATGAGCTCGACTGCCGCGATGGCTGCAGAGCTGGAAGTCACCCATTGGTGGACTTCGGGCGGTGAATCCGCCGCCGTGGCAGAGTTTGCCCGCTTGTTCGATGCGACCGGCAATAAATGGGTCGATAGCGCCCTGGCTGGTTCGGGCACCGGTGCCAACCCCGTCATCATCAGCCGCATCCTCGGCGGCAATCCGATGGGCGCCACCCAGATGAATACCGGCCGCGACGCCGAGGGCCTCATCCAGGCCGGCCTGATCCGCGACCTCACCCCAATTGCCGAAGAAGAGGGCTGGAAGGAATTCTACGCCGATCCAGGTCTCTTTGACGCCTGCACCTACGAGGGCAAGATCTACTGCGTGCCCGTCAATATCCACTCCTGGCACTGGCTGTGGCTCAGCACCAAGGCTTTCGAGACCGCCGGCATTCCGGTTCCCAAGGACTGGAATGAATATGCCACTGCCATTCCCCAGCTGCGTGAAGCTGGCGTCATCCCCTTCGGCCTTGCCGCTGGCTGGCCGCTGAACGGCATTCCCGGTGTGCTGCTGGCTGACGTTGGCGGTCCCGAACTTTACGAAAAGGTTTGGGGCGAGCATGACGCAGAAGCTGTTCGTAGTCCCGAGTTCCGCAAGGTTGCCGAAGCTTGGGCCACCATCCGCGATGCTGTTGACCCGGCTGAAGTCGTGCCGCAGTTCGGCGACGTCGCCAATCAGCTGATTGCCGGCGAAGCTGCCGCCAACATCCATGGTGACTGGATCCAGGGTGACCTGCAGGTCGCCGGCGCCGTTCCCGGCGAGGACTATGAATGCCTGCCGGGCCTGGGCCTGACCCAGCGCATCGAGGGTGGCGGCGACGCCTTCTACTTCCCGCAGCTGCCAGAGGGCACCTCGCAGGACGTCTTGGATGCTCAGGTGGAGCTCGCCAAGCTGCTCGTCAGCAAGGAAGCCCAGGTGGCGTTCAACCTCAAGAAGGGCTCCATGCCCATCCGCACCGATATCGACCTGTCGACGGCCAATCCCTGCATGCAGAAGGCCATCGCGATCCTCCAGAGCCCCGAAGGCCTGCTGCCTTCCGGCGAAACCCTGAACTCGAGCGACACCCAGCAGCAGCTGGACGACCTCAACCAGGAATTCTTCGCCGACAAGAGCTTCTCGGTTGACGACTACATCGAAGAATACGCTTCGATCATCGAGTCCGCCAACTAAGCTGGTCCTGCCGAACGGGGGGCCGCTTGTGTGGCGGTCCCCACCGGCGCGGCGGGCGGCCCCTTGGCCGCTTCGCCCGAGTTTTCGCTAAAGGGGAAGCGCTATGACCGACATCCGGCACGCTGGTGCTCTGGGTCGGCCGGTTGCGGCCGACAAGCCACCAGGACTCCTGCACAATCTGTTTGTGCGCAATTTGAGCGCCAAGATCGCGGCGACACCCATGGTGGTGATCGTGCTGGTGGTGTTTATCGGCTGCACGCTCTGGAGCGTCTGGTTTTCGTTCACCGATTCACGTGCGCTGCCCAATGGCGCCTTTATCGGCTGGGAACAATATGAGCGCCTCTTTGCCGCCCGGCGCTGGCGCATCTCGGCCACCAACCTGTTGACCTATGGCATCTTCTCGCTGGTCTTCACCATGGTGGTGGGCTTCCTGCTCGCCGTGTTGATGGACCAGAAGATCCGCTTCGAAAGCGGCTTCCGCACCATCTTTTTGTATCCCTTCGCCCTCTCGGGCATCGTCACCGGCCTCGTCTGGCAGTGGATCATGAACCCCACGCTGGGGTTGCAATCCACGATGCGGGGCCTCGGCTGGACCAATTTCACCTTCGACTGGATCACCAATACCGACATGGTGCTGTATGCACTCATGATCGCCGGGACCTGGCACGGCACGGGCTTTGTCATGGTGCTGATGCTGGCCGGCCTGCGCGGCGTCGACGAGGAAATCTGGAAGGCCGCGCGCGTCGACGGCATTCCCACCTGGCGCACTTACCTGCAGATCGTGCTGCCCATGATGCGCGGCGTCATCGTTACCACGCTGGTGATCGTCGGCTCGGGCCTTGTGCGCACCTATGACCTTGTGGTGGCGCTCACTAATGGCGGCCCGGGCCTGTCCTCCGAAGTGCCCGCCAAATACGTCATCAACTACATGTTCAACGCTGGCAATCTGGGCCAGGCCCTGGCGGCCTCGACAGTGATGCTTGCGGCCGTGTTCGTGATCCTGATCCCCTGGATCGTCATCGAATTCGGACCAAAGAAGGCGCGCTAGGAGAACACCATGGCCACTATTGCCGCTACCGCCGAGCCCTTTGGTCCTCGCCCCCGTCCGTTTTTCACACCAACCCGCATCATCATCTACGGCATCATCATCGTCGCGGCCCTCTATTACCTGCTGCCGCTTTACGTAATGATCATGACCTCGGTGAAGGGCCTGCCCGAGATCCGTCTCGGCAACATCTTCGCCCCGCCGCTCGAAGTTACCTTCGAGCCCTGGGTCAAGGCCTGGACTAGCGCCTGCACCGGCCTCACCTGTAACGGTCTGGCGCCCGGCTTCTGGAATTCGGTCAAGATCACGCTACCCTCCACCGTCGTTTCGGTCTTCGTGGCCGCTGTCAGTGGCTATGCGCTCGTCAACTGGCGCTTCAAGGGCTCCGAGTTCTTCTTCACCTGCCTGCTGCTGGGCTCGTTCATCCCCTATCAGGTGATGCTCTACCCGATGGTGATGATCACCCGCGAGCTCAAGATCTTCGGCACCCTCTGGGCCGTCATCCTGGTCCACACCGTCTTCGGCATGCCCATCCTAACGCTCCTGTTCCGTAACTACTTCGCCTCGCTGCCCCAGGAATTGTTCAAGGCGGCGCGCGTGGATGGTGCGGGCTTCTGGCGCATTTTCTTCCAGATCATGGCACCCATGTCGCTGCCCATCTTTGCCGTGGCGATTATCCTCCAGGTTACCGGTATCTGGAACGACTTCCTGTTCGGCGTGGTCTTTGCCGGCACGCAGAACAATCCAATGACCGTGCAGCTCAACAACATCGTCAACTCGGCTCAGGGTGTGCGGGAATACAATGTCAACATGGCCGCAACGATCCTGACAGCAGCGGTACCGCTGACTGTTTATTTCGTCTCAGGCAAATGGTTCGTGCGCGGCATCGCCGCTGGCGCGGTGAAGGGATAAAGCAATGCAAAGCAGCGTTTCCATCAAGGACCTGTCGCTTAACTTCGGCGCCGTGCAGGTGCTCAAAAGCCTCGATCTCGAAGTCGGGCAGGGCGAATTCATCGTCCTGCTCGGCCCCTCCGGCTGCGGCAAGTCCACCTTGCTCAACTGCATTGCCGGTTTGCTCGATGTTTCGGGTGGCCAGATCTTCATCGGCGGCAAGAACGTCACCTGGTCCGAACCCAAGGACCGCGGCATCGGCATGGTGTTCCAATCCTATGCGCTTTATCCGCAGATGAGCGTGGAAAAGAACCTCTCCTTTGGCTTGCGCGTCACCGGCATGCCCAAGGACGAGATCCAGCGCCGCGTCGCCCGGGCCGCCGAGATCCTCCAGATCGAGCCGCTCCTGCAGCGCAAGCCCGCCAATCTGTCGGGCGGCCAGCGCCAGCGCGTCGCCATTGGCCGGGCGCTGGTTCGCGACGTCGACGTTTTCCTCTTCGACGAGCCGCTGTCCAATCTCGATGCCAAGCTGCGCAGCGATTTGCGCGTCGAGATCAAGCGGCTGCACCAGCGGCTCAAGAACACCATGATCTATGTCACCCACGACCAGATCGAGGCGCTCACCCTGGCCGACCGCATCGCCATCATGCGGAGCGGTGAAATCCAGCAGCTGGCCGATCCGCACACCATCTACAACAAGCCTGTGAACCTTTACGTCGCCGGCTTCATCGGTTCGCCCTCGATGAACTTCATCAACGGCACCCTCAACGGCGGCGCTCAGCCTCACTTCGTGGCCGAAGATGGCACCCATGTTTCCATGGGCACCTATGATTTCGCCACCGCTCCCCAGGGCGCCACCAAAGCTGTGCTCGGCGTGCGGCCCGAGCATATCGTCTTGGGCGATGCCGCGGCCGGCATGCCCTTCTCCACCGAAGTCGAGATCGAGATTGTCGAGCCTATGGGCTCGGACACGCTCGCCTGGACGCGGATTGCCAGCCACCCCGTCACCTTCCGCGCCGATAGCGATGTGCAGCTTCATGTCGGCCAGAAGCTGCTGATTGGCTTTGATCCCGCCCGCGGCTCCATCTTCGACACCCAGAGCACCAACCGGCTCTGACAACCGCTTCGGCTCCGCCGTCCGGCGGGGCCGCCTATTCACGCCAGATTTTCCGAACAAGAGGCCCCAATGACCGAGTTGTCATTCCAGCTTTATAGCGCCCGCAACTACCCCGATCTCGATGACTTCCTCGCCAAGCTGGCGGCTCTCGGCTACACCCAGGTGGAAGGCTATGGCGGTCTTTACGCCGATGCGCCCGCACTGGCGGAAAAGTTCAAGCGCAATGGCCTGTCCATGCCCACCGGCCACTTCGGTCTCGCCCAGCTGCAGGACACCGATACCGCGCTCAAGACCGCCGAAACCCTCGGCGTGAAGCGCCTCTACTGCCCCCATATCGGCCCCGAAGGGCGCAGCGCAGACGAAAGCAAGTGGGTAGAGCTGGCGGAAACCCTTGCGGGCCTGGGGGAAACCTTCACCCGTGCAGGCTATGGCTTTGGCTGGCACAACCACGATTTCGAATTCGTGCCCACCACCAGCGGCCGCACCCCGATGGAAATCATTCTCGAAACCGCCCCTGCGCTCGAGTGGGAAGCCGACGTGGCCTGGATTGCCCGCGGCAAGGCCGATCCCGTGCAGTGGTTCGACCGCTATGGCGACCGCATCACCGCCGTCCACGTCAAGGACATTGCCCCGGCCGGCGAAGCCACTGACGAAGACGGCTGGGCCGATGTCGGCTTTGGGGTCCTCAACTGGGACCAGCTGATCAACGAGGTCACCAGCCGCACCAAGGCGCAGTATTTCGTCGCCGAGCACGACAAGCCCTCCGATGCCGAGCGCTTTGCGCGCCGCTCCATCGCCACCGCCAAGAACTGGAAGTAACTGCTATGGCCAAGACCTTTGGCGTCGGCATCATGGGTGCCGGCAATATTTCGAGCGCCTATCTGCGTCTCGCGCCCCTGTTCAAGGGGCTCGAAGTGCGCGCGGTCGCCGACATCATCCCCGAAGCCGCCCGCAAGCGCGCCGAGGAGTTCGGTGTCGCCGCCCAGACGCCCGACGAGCTGCTCAAGAACAGCGAACTCGACGTGATCGTCAATCTGACCATCCCTTCGACCCATTATTCGGTGTCCATGGACATCGTTTCGGCCGGCAAGCACGCCTATTCCGAAAAGCCTTTCGTGCTCTCGCTCGAAGAAGGCCTCGCGCTCAAAAAGGCCGCGGACGAGCGTAATCTCCTGGTTGGCAGCGCGCCCGACACCTTCCTGGGCGGGGCCCATCAGCAGGCGCGCGACATCATTGATTCCGGTGCCCTCGGGCGCATCATGAGCGGCACCACCCATGTGATGAGCCGCGGCATGGAGCACTGGCATCCCAATCCAGATTTCTTCTTCCAGGTTGGCGCCGGCCCGGTGCTTGATGTCGGCCCCTATTACGTGACCGACCTCATCCACCTGATCGGCCCGGTCAAGCGCGTCTCCGCCTTCACCAACATGGCGCGCACCGAGCGTGAAGTGACGGCACCCGGTCCCTACCAGGGCACCAAGATCAAGGTCGGCACCCCGACCACGGTTCATGGCGTGCTCGAGTTCCACAACGGCGCCATCGTCACCATGGGCGCCAGCTGGGACGTGGCCAGCCACGGCCACCACAATATTGAGCTCTACGGCACTGAAGGCACCATCTATGTGCCCGATCCAAACTTCTTTGGCGGCGAACTCGTCACCACCGACATCGAAGGCACCAAGACCACGGTCACGCCCTGGGATCATCCCTTCGGCAAGGTCAACCAGGATCAGGATAAGCCCAATCCGCGCGCCAATTACCGGACAGCCGGCCTTGCTGACATGATCGCCTCCATCGAGGGCGGCTACCGCGCGCGTTGTGGCCTGGATGTCGCCCTCCATGCCGTCGACGTCATGACTTCGCTGCTCAAGGCCGGCGAAAGCGGGCAGGTGCTGACCCTCGCTACCACTTGCGAGCGCCCAGAAGCGCTCAAGCCCGAACAGGCCCAGGCGCTGCTCAAGGCGTCGGCTTGACACTGTCGCCGCGGGCGATAGCGTAACACCAACGAGGATCGGCGGCCGCGTGCCGCCGATTGCATCTGGGGAGCCCGAGCCGGCGGCATGACTCGCCCGGCTTGGGAAGGGAATAATCGAGGAGAAACTTCATGCGCACCATTAAGGGCCCAGCCATTTTCCTGGCTCAGTTCGCCGGCGACACCGCCCCCTTTAATGAGTTCGGCAGCATCTGCGCCTGGGCGGCGGGGTTGGGCTACAAGGGCGTACAGGTCCCGACCGGCGTTGGCGCCATGATCGACCTCGAAAAGGCCGCGACCTCCAAGACCTATGCCGATGAAATCGCCGGCGTGGCGAGCGAAAACGGCGTCGAGATCACCGAACTCTCGACCCATCTTCAGGGTCACCTCGTCGCCGCCCATCCCGTCTACGACACCATGCTGGATGGCTTTGCCCCCGCTTCGGTGCACAACAATCCCAAGGCGCGCCAGGAATGGGCCGTGCAGCAGATGCTGTGGGCCGCCAAGGCCTCGCAGAACCTGGGCCTGACCGAACACGCGACCTTCTCGGGCGCGCTCGCCTGGCCGTTCCTTTACCCCTTCCCGCAGCGCCCGGCGGGCCTTGTCGAGGAAGCTTTTGACGAGCTCGCGCGCCGCTGGACGCCCATCCTCAACGCGTTCGACGAGGCGGGCGTCGATGTCTGCTACGAGATCCACCCGGGCGAGGATCTGCATGACGGGGTGACCTACGAGATGTTCCTTGAGCGGGTGAACAACCACCCGCGTGCCAATCTGCTCTACGATCCCAGCCACTTCGTGCTGCAGCAGCTCGATTATCTCGAATACCTCGATATCTACCACGAGCGCATCCGCATGTTCCACGTCAAGGATGCCGAGTTCAACCCGACCGGCCGCCAGGGCGTTTACGGCGGGTACCAGAGCTGGATCAACCGGGCAGGGCGCTTCCGCTCGCTTGGCGACGGGCAGGTCGATTTCGCCTCCATCTTCTCCAAGATGGCGCAATATGACTTTGCCGGCTGGGCAGTGCTCGAATGGGAATGCGCCCTCAAGCACCCCGAGGACGGGGCGCGCGAAGGCGCCGAGTTCATCAAGCACCACATCATCCACGTCACCGAGCGCGCCTTTGACGATTTCGCCGCCGCTGGCACCGACCAGGCCGCCAATCGGCGCATGCTCGGGCTCGAGTAAAGTCCAAGACCTTACATGGGCTCATTGAGGCCCTTCACCTCCCCCCTTGTGGGGGAGTCCGGGTGGGGGGTATCGCCCCCGAACACAGCAATCAAAGAACAAGGGGAGGCATTTCATGGCTGAAAACGGCGCAAGGCGCATTCGCCTGGGCATGGTTGGCGGCGGCAAGGGAGCCTTTATCGGTTATGTGCACCGCGTCGCCTCGCGCATCGACGGTGACTACGAGCTGGTGGCCGGCGCGCTCTCGTCGCGCCCCGATGTCGCCCAGGAATCCGGGCGCAATTTGGGGCTCGCACCCGACCGCATTTACACCAGCTTTGAGGACATGGCCCGCGCCGAAGCGGCTCGTCCCGACGGCATCGAAGCGGTCTCGATCGTCACCCCCAACCATCTCCATTTCGCCCCGGCCAAGGCCTTTCTCGAGGCCGGCATCCACGTCATCTGCGACAAGCCGATCACCTCGACCCTCGAGGATGCGCGCAAGCTTGCCGAAATCAAGCCGGCCAAATCAGCCAAGTTTCTGCTCACCCACAACTACACCGGCTATCCCCTGATCCGGCAGGCTCGCGAACTGGTGGAATCAGGCGCTCTGGGCACGATCCGCGTCATCCAGGCCGAGTATCCGCAGGATTGGCTAACCGAGCCTGTCGAGCAATCCGGCACCGCACCGGGCGCCGAATGGCGCACCGACCCCGAGCGCTCAGGCGCTGGCGGCGCCATCGGGGATATCGGCACCCACGCCTATAATCTCCTGCGCTTCGTCACCGGGCTGGAGACCGAAGCCGTGTCGGCCGACCTGACCAGCTTCGTTCCCGGCCGCAAGCTCGACGATAACGTCCATATCATGCTGCGTTTCGCCGGCGGCGCCCGCGGCATGCTCTGGGCTAGCCAGGTCGCCGTCGGCAATGAAAACGGCCTGCAGCTGCGCGTCTATGGCGACAAGGGCGGCCTCGAATGGCGGCAGGACAACCCCAACTACATGTGGTTTTCCGAGTTCGGTAAGCCGCGCCAGCTGCTGACCCGCGGCGGCGCCATCTCCCAGGTCGCTGCCTCCACCATGAATGTGCGCATCCCTTCGGGGCATCCCGAGGGCTATCTGGAAGCCTTTGCGACGCTCTATAGCCAGTTCGCCGAAGTGATCCGCGGCAACGGGGAAGCCTACGAAGGTCTGCTCCCGAGCCTAGCCGATGGCGTCGAAGGCATGCAGTTCATCACCGCTTCGGTGCAATCAAGCCGCAATGACGGCAAATGGACCAGGCTCAGCGAAGTATGAGAAGGCCTGGAGCTGGCACGCGACGCCTGAGCCAGGGCCGTACGCCCCGCTAGGCCTACCAGCCGGGGGTGGCGCACCGCGCTAACCCCACCCACACCTGTCACCCCGGCCTTGAGCCGGGGCCCATCCCGAGATGCCTCGGGAAAGCTTCCCAACAACTACCCGCCTAGGCCGCGCATCAAAAAACCAAACCAGACGGGCGTGCAAAAACCCCCGCCATCACCAGCAGGGGCAGCCAACACCCCGTCGGCAATGGAACGCCTAGTGCGTCCAGGGTGCCTTGCGGTCGTGGCGGAAATTGTCGGGATAGCTCACGCGCTTGACGGTGGGCTCATGGGCCGGCTGCACCGAATAAGCGATGCCATTCTTTTGCGAATAAGCTTCGGCTGCTTCCAGCGTCTCGAACGAGAGGCGGATCTGCTGGCGCGTATCGGCCGAGCTGGTATAGCCCATCAGCCCTTCGATCGAGCGGGGAGTTGCCTGCTCATGCACCAGGACCCACTGCTTGGACTTGCCCTTGCCCGATTGCGTCGCGCTACGGGCAGGACGGTAAATGCGAGCGGTCATGGAACAACCTCAAGACTATGCGGTGCGATGGTCGGAGTACAAAGATTCGAACTTTGGACCCCCGGTTCCCAAAACCGGTGCTCTACCAGGCTGAGCTACACTCCGAGATCGCCGGGCAGTGGTTAGCCTGTTCCGGCGCAAAGGGCAAGGCACCCGTGCCCCTCATTTCACACTAATCGTGTATCACGCGATTTGGTTCACCGCGCGGCGCTATAGCGCTCCAGTGCCCGCGCGAGATCGGCCTTCAGATCATCGATCGCCTCGAACCCGATATGGAGCCGCAACATATTGCCCTCCTGCGTCCACGGCACCGCCGTGCGGCTCCCAGCTGGCTTGATCGGCAGGCAAAGGCTTTCATAGCCGCCCCAGGAATAGCCCATCGAAAACAGCGACCACCCATCAACGAACGCGGCGAGGGCCGCGCGCGGGGCAGGGGCGAGCACAATGCTGAACAGGCTCCCCGAGCCGGTGAAATCACGCTGGAACAGCGCATGGTCGGGGTGGCTGGGCAGGCCCGGATGCAATACCGCCGCCACCTCAGGCTGCTCCTCAAGCCAGCGCGCCATCTCTAGGGCCCGCTTCTGGTGCTCCGCCATTCGAATCGCCAGCGTGCGCAAACCCCGTGCCACAAGGAAGGCTTCGTCCCCGGAGGTGAAAAAGCCCAGCAGTGTGCGTGTCTTCAACACATCGGCCCAAACGGCTTCTGTGGTGGAAATCGTGCCGGCAAACGCATCGGAATGGCCCACAAACATCTTGGTGCCGGCATGCATGACGATATCAGCGCCCAGCGCTAGCGGCTGGTGATAGAGCGGGCTCGCCCAACTATTGTCCACCAGCAGCCGCGCTCCCCCATCATGGGCAACCTTCGCCAGTGCGGGCAGGTCTTGCACTTCAAAGGTCAGCGAGCCCGGGCTTTCCGCCAGCACCGCCTTGGTGTTAGGCTGCATCATGGCGGCCAATCCCGCGCCGATCCGCGGATCATAATAGCGCGCTGTCACCCCCATTCGCGCGAGAAAGCCATCGGCAAACTTGCGCACCGGATCATAGGCACTGTCCGAGATTAGCACATCATCACCCGCCTTGACGCAGGCCAACAGGGCCACAGTAATGGCAGCAAGGCCAGAGGGGAGCAGGAGGGTGCGATGCGCGCCTTCCAGCGCCGTGACAACCGCTTCAACGCTGGCAGTGGTGGGATTTCCCGCTCGACCATACAAGTAGCGCTGCTCCTGGGCTTCCAGATCTGCCAGGCTGTTGAACAGTACGGTTGAACCGCGATAAACCGGGGTATTCACAAACCCGAACTGATCCTCGGGCGAGCGGCCAGCATGGGTGAGCAAGGTTTCGACGGACAGTTTGAGGGTCTCGTCGGATGAATTTTGGCGATGCATCTATGCTCACTTCCACGTCAAATCGCTGTTCTGACTAAATATACGCCAAATCATCGCGGGAGAGCTAGCTTGGGCTCTTGACGCAAATGGCTTTAGTCGGTTCGATGCATATCAGCATCAAAGCCGCCCAACCAAGCGGCGGTGCAACCAGAGCCGGGCGCCTGCGCCGAACGAGCTGTGGGACACTAGTCAGGAAACAAAAGGCAACCGAATGCACAAGACGCTCGTCAAGTTCGCTGTGACTGCCGCTTTTGGCCTCACAGCAACTGCCGCCTACGCCGATACGCTCGGCGACGTTAAAGCCAAGGGCTATGTTCAATGCGGCGTTACCGGCGGTGTTGCCGGCTTCTCGGCACCGGACGCCAACAACAAGTGGGCCGGCCTCGAGGTCGACTTCTGCCGCGCCGTGGCTGCCGCCATCTTCAACGACGCCGAAGCCGTCCGCTACACGCCCCTGACCTCCCAGGAGCGCTTTGCAGCTCTGTCTGCCGGCGAAATCGATATTCTGTCGCGTACCACCACCTGGACCATGAGCCGCGATACCGATCTGGGCATCAAGTTCATCGGCACGATTTATTATGACGGCCAGGGCTTCATGGTGCGCGAGGCCGATGGCATCGCTGCGGCCACGGACCTTTCGGGCGCAGCCATCTGCATCGAATCGGGCACCACGACCGAGCTAAATGCCGCCGACTACTTCGCGGCCAACAATCTCGAATTCAACACCGTCGTCTTTGTTGATCAGGACGAAGTGGTGAAGGCCTATGAAGATGGCCGTTGCGACGTCTACACCACCGATGCTTCGGCGCTTGCTGCCGAGCGCTCCAAGTTCGCCAATCCCGACGAGCATATCATCCTGCCCGAAATCATCTCCAAGGAGCCGCTTGGCCCTGTGGTGCGCCAGGGCGACGATCTGTGGTTCAACATCAACCGCTGGGCCTATTTCGCCCTGCTGGAAGCTGAAGAACTGGGCGTAACCTCCGCCAATGTCGATGAAATGCTGGGCTCGGACAATCCGGCCATCAAGCGCCTGCTCGGCGTTGAAGGCGATTTCGGCACCCCGATCGGCCTCACCAAGGACTGGGCCTACCAGATCATCAAGCTCGTGGGTAACTACGGCGAAGCCTTCAACCGCAATGTCGGTCCCGACACCGCTATCGGGCTGGAGCGTGGCCTCAATGCGCTGTGGACCGATGGCGGTCTGCAGTACGCCCCGCCGATCCGCTAAGCCTTGAAGTAACCAGCCGGCGCTTTCCCACGAAAGCGCCGGTTTTGATTCGAACCGACTATTGGGTTGCCGGAAGATTTGGTTTTTCTGCCATGCAGGGCCGACTGCCTTGTGCTGCCATATCCTTTTGCAACTCGGGTTCATCATGAAAGGACCGCATGCCACATGGCCATGCAAGAAACCCTCGGCACCAGAGCGCCGCGCAGCTCCTTGGTGAATGACCCGGTAATCCGGGGCATTATCTACCAAGTTCTCGTTGCGGCGGCGGTGATCGCCTTTTTCGGCTGGATCATTCTCAACACCGCCCAGAACCTCGCCGCCCAGAACAAGACCACCGGCTTCGATTTCCTGTTCCGCACCGCTGGTTTCGATATCAGCTTCACGCTGATCCCCTGGAGCCGCACGTCGCTCTATTGGGAGGCCTTTCTCGCCGGCCTGCTCAATACGCTGCTTGTCGCCGTGATCGGCATCTTCTTTGCTACAATCATCGGCTTTGCCCTCGGCATCGCGCGCTTATCTTCCAACTGGCTGATCGCCCGTGTGGCTACGGTCTATATCGAGACCATCCGCAACATCCCCCTGCTGCTGCAGCTCTTCTTCTGGTACTTCGCGGTGCTCAAGGCCATGCCGGCCGTGCGCGACAGCTTCCTCCTGCCCCTGGGAGTCTATGTCAACCAGCGCGGCATCATGGTGCCCAAACCCTTGCCGGACCACGAGTTCATCTGGGTTGCAGTGGCCTTCGCCCTATGCCTCCTCGCCGCCATTGGTATCGGTGTCTGGGCCACGCGCCAGCGCACGCTTACAGGGCACTATCCTGCCGCCATTGTGCTGGCTGCCCGCATTGCCAATGCGCTCGTCATGTTTGCCCTCGGCTATCTTGCCTTTTCTCTGATCGGCACGCTGCTGCCCGCCCTCGGCCAGCCGGCCGTTGCCGCGCTCGGCGGCGCGGTGTTGGCGGGCCTGACCTTCACGGCGCTCCGCCCCTATGCCGGGGGATTCGTCGCTTTCGCCCTTAGCTGGATCGTCCTGGTCTTCCTGCTGCAGGGCATGTTCGCGTGGCTGCCTGCTGTGGTCATCTATGTCGGTGCGGCGCTTCTCGGGCTGACCGTCGGCTGGCTCACCCTGGTCCGCATCAGCGACACGCCCGCCGACGATAGCAAGTTCCCCACGGCGCTGCCCATTCTGGTGGTCGCCGGCATTCCCCTGCTGCTCTACTATCTCATCGGTGCCGAGTTGGCCTTTGAAGTGCCCGAGCTGCAGCGCTTCAACTTCCGCGGCGGCGTCCAGCTCCCGCCCGAACTTGTCGCCCTGGTTTTCGGGCTGGCCATCTATACGGCCGCCTTTATCGCCGAGAACGTTCGTGGCGGCATTCGCGCCGTCAGCAAAGGCCAGACCGAGGCGGCCCAGTCGCTCGGCCTCAAGGAAGGTGATCGGCTGCGCCTGGTTATCATTCCCCAGGCCATGCGCGTGATCGTGCCGCCGCTGACCAGCCAATATCTCAACCTCACCAAGAACTCCTCGCTTGGCGCGGCTATCGGCTATCCCGAACTGGTGAACGTCTTCATGGGCACCACGCTCAACCAGACCGGCAAGGCCATCGAGGTGGTTGCCCTGACCATGGCGGTCTATCTCACCATCTCGCTGCTCACCTCGGCATTCATGAACTGGTACAATGGCCGCGTGGCCCTGGTGGAGCGCTAGAACCATGACCACAGATCTCGGCTTTGTCCGCAAGGACTTCATCGCCTCCAAACCGGCTCCCGGCCGCACCGGCGGCCCGATCCTTTGGCTGCAGCGGAACCTCTTCGCCACCCCGACCGACGCGCTCTACACCATCGTCGGGATGCTGTTCCTCCTCTGGGCCGTCCCGCCGATCTACAACTTCATCATCGGCCACGCCGTGGGGCCAACGGGCACCGTTCTTGAATGCCGCGCCGAAGGGGCAGGCGCTTGCTGGGCCTATATTTATGCCCGCTTCAACTTCTTCATCTACGGCTTCTACCCCATCGACCAGTACTGGCGGCCCAACCTCGTCTTTGCCCTGCTGGCGGTGCTCATCGTTTCGCTGCTGACGCCCGCGGCACCCTTCAAGCGCACCACGGCCCTGCTGTTCTTCCTGGTGTTCCCGGTGGTGAGCTTCTACCTGCTGCATGGCGGCGTTTTCGGCCTGCGCACCGTGCCGACCGGTGATTGGGGTGGCCTCATGGTCACGCTCATCATTTCGCTGGTGGGCATCATCTGCTCCTTCCCGATCGGCATCCTGCTTGCCCTCGGGCGGCAATCCAAGCTGCCCATCATCAAGACGCTCTGCGTCATGTTCATCGAGCTCTGGCGCGCCGTGCCGCTGATCTCGGTGCTCTTCATGGCATCGATCATGCTGCCGCTGTTCATGCCGGCCGGCACGACGGTGGACAAGCTGCTGCGCGCCTTGGTGGGCGTCACGCTCTTCACCTCGGCCTATGTGGCCGAAACGGTGCGTGGCGGCCTTCAGGCGCTACCGCGCGGGCAGTACGAGGCGGCGGCGGCCTTGGGGCTGGGCTACTGGAAGCGGATGTACTTCATCATCCTGCCCCAGGCGCTCAAGCACGTCATTCCGGGCCTGGTGAACAACTTCATTGCCCTGTTCAAGGATACGTCGCTGGTCTCCATCGTCGGCATCTTCGATCTGCTCGGCACCGTTCAGGCCGCCAGCGCCGACATCGATTGGGCATCTCCAACCCAGGCCGTGACCGGCTACATCTTTGCCGCCTTCATGTTCTGGATTTTCTGTTTCGCCATGTCCCGCTATTCGCTCTGGATGGAGCGTCGGCTGGATACCGGGCACAAGAGGTAAGTTATGAGCCAAGTTTCCGAAACCACGGTGGAACGTGATATCCGCACCGAGGGCATGCAGGTGTCCAAGACGGACGTGGCCATTGACGTGATCGGCATGCACAAATGGTATGCCGATTTCCATGTTCTGCGCGACATCAACCTCCGTGTCATGCAGGGCGAGCGCATCGTTATTGCGGGGCCCTCGGGCTCGGGCAAATCCACCCTGATCCGCTGCATCAACCGCCTCGAAGAGCACCAGGAAGGGCGGATCATCGTCAACGGCACCGAACTGACGGCCGATCTCAAGCGCATCGATGAGGTGCGCCGGGAAGTCGGCATGGTGTTCCAGCACTTCAACCTCTTTCCGCACCTGACCATTCTGCAGAACCTGACCCTCGCACCCATCTGGGTGCGCGGCATCCCCAAGGCTGAGGCGGAAGCCACGGCCATGCATTATCTCGAGCGCGTCAAGATCCCCGAACAGGCCAACAAATTCCCCGGCCAGCTGTCCGGCGGCCAGCAACAGCGTGTCGCCATTGCCCGCTCGCTCTGCATGCAGCCGCGGATCATGCTCTTTGACGAGCCGACCTCCGCGCTAGACCCTGAAATGGTCAAGGAAGTACTGGATGTGATGATCTCGCTCGCCGAAGAAGGCATGACCATGATCTGCGTCACCCACGAAATGGGGTTCGCCCGGCAGGTCGCTAACCGGGTCATCTTCATGGACCAGGGCCAGATCATCGAGCAAAACGAGCCCGAAGCCTTCTTCTCGGCGCCACAGCATGAGCGGACCCGTCTCTTTTTGAGCCAGATCCTGCATTAATGCCGCACGCTCTTTGGTGAAGATCAGCCACTGATGGATTGACCCACTGGCGGCCCGGTCCAATATGGGCGCGCAATGGAGCAAGACATCGTATTGAGCCGTTTTTCCAAGCTGTTGCTGCGGATTGCCATAGCGCTGGCAGGTCTTTGCGCGTTGGCGCTCGCCAGCACTGGCGCGGCGCAGGCGCAAACGCTGCAAACCGTGCGCGACCGCGGCTTTCTGATCTGCGGCGCCACCAGTCCCTTGCCCGGCTTTGCCCAGCAGGATGCCGAAGGGCGCTGGTCTGGTTTTGACGTCGATTTGTGCCGCGGCATTGCTGCCGCGGTGTTCGGCGACCCCAACCTCATCGAGTTTCGTGCCCTGCGCGGCGAAAGCCGCTTTGCCCCCCTCCAGACCGGGCAGGTCGATGTGCTCACCCGCAACGGCTCTTGGACGCAGCGGCGCGATACGCTCTTTGGGGCGAGCTTTGTTGCCACCGCCTTTTTCGACGGGCAAGCCTTCATGGTCCCGCAGTCGCTTGGCGTGGTTTCCGCCTTTGAGCTCGACGAAATCAGCATCTGCGTGATCGATGGCGGCGAAGAGCTCGAGCGCGTGCAGGAATTCTTTTTCCTCAACCAGGCCAGCTATACCGAAGTGCCCTATGAGGACGTGGCCGATCTGGCGGTCGCTTATCGCGCCGGGCTTTGCCAGGCCGTCTCGGCATCAGGCCGCCAGCTGCAGGCAATGCGCCGCGATCTGCCCGAGCCGGCCAATCATCGCATCCTGCCCGAGCGCATTTCCAAGGAGCTGTTGGGCCCGGCCGTCCGCGCCGGTGACGATCAATGGTTCAACATCGTTAAATGGACCATCTTCGCCCTGATCAACGCCGAGGAAGTGGGCATCACCGCCCTTAACACCAACTCCCTGGCCAATGCCCGCACTCCCGCCGTGCGGCGCCTGCTGGGGGTGGATGGTGATTTCGGCACGCCACTGGGCCTCCGGCGCACCTTCATGAGCGATGTTGTCCGCGCGGTCGGCAACTATGCCGAACTCTATGACCGCCATTTTGGCCCGCAAACCGGGGCGGCGCTGCTGCGCGGTCAAAATGCGCTCTGGAGCAATGGTGGGCTGCTTTATGCGCCCCCCATTATGTAGCGGAATCTAATCGGCAAAAAGCAGGTTTACGCGCCTGTTCTGCTTGCCTTTATTCTCGATCTTGCCGATCCGCAGCGGCCCGATCTCGCTCGTATTGGCCACATGCGTGCCCCCGCAGGGCTGCAGGTCGATCGAGCCGATCCGGATCAGCCGCACCCGCCCCTGGCCCATCGGCGGCTTGACATTCATGGTCTTGATCAGCTCGGGATTGGCTTCCATTTCCGCGTCGCTGATCCATTCCTGGCTGATGGGGTGCGCCGCTTCCACCATGGCGTTGAGCGCCGCTTCCACTGCCGCCATGTCCCCGGGCACTTCTGGCATCTGGAAATCGAGCCGCCCCTTGTCCGCCCCGATCGAGCCGCCAGTCACGGGGAAGGGCAGGGCGACCGACAACAGATGCAGCGCGCTATGCATGCGCATCAGCCGGTAGCGCCGCTCCCAGTCGACCTCGAGCATAACTTCTTCCCCCACCTCCGGCAGCGCCGCCCCAGCCTCGGGCACATGCACGATCTGCGTCTTGTCGCCATCAGGGTGAACTGCCGTCGCAATACTGATTGCCGAGCCTTCCGCCCGCTGCAGCGTGCCGCTATCGCCCGGCTGCCCGCCCGAGGTGGCATAAAACACCGTCCGGTCGAGCACGATCCCGCCTTCGGGCGTGATCGCCGTCACGGTGGCAGGGGTGGAGCGAAGATAGCTGTCGTCGCGAAACAGGAACTGGGTCATCTCGGCACTCAAAGCAGGGGGGAAAGCAGGCGCGCTGCCTGCGTCAGGAAGCGCATGGGCAGGCTGCGGGTGGTGACTTCTTCCATGTCCACCTGCCGGCAGCCCTCGAAATCCTGGATCAGCATGGATTCCACCGCCTGGATCGATTTGGGATCGGCGAACCACAAGGTGATCTCGAAATTGATCGCAAAGGACCGGTTGTCGAAATTGACACTGCCCACCGAGGCGATCTGGTCATCCATCAGCACCACCTTCTGGTGCAGGAAGCCGTTCACATAGCGGTAGATCGACACGCCATGCTCCACCATTGCATCGGCATGGGCAATGCTGGCGAGCCACACCATCTTGTGGTCGGGCACATTGGGCAGCATGATCCGCACATCAACGCCCCGTAGCCGTGCGGCAAACAGCGCCGTGCGGATATCGGTGTCCGGCACGAAATAGGGGCTGACGATCCAGAGCCGCTCACGCGCCCGCCCGATGATGTCGGTAAAGGCGATGGCGCATTCCTCGAGCTTGTCGGCCGGCCCGCTCCCCATCACCAGCACCGATTCGTCGCCCGGCGTCTTGACCACTTCGGGGGGCGTCGAGGGCAGCACTTCCCCCGTCGCCCATTCCCAATCTTCGCGGAACAGCAACGCGCAGCCAAGCGCGGCCGGGCCCGATACCTTCACATGGGTATCGCGCCAATGGCCGAACCGCTTGTCGAGGCCGATATACTCCACCCCCACATTGTGCCCGCCCACCCAGGCTTCCTCGCCATCCACCACCACGATCTTGCGGTGGTTGCGATAGTTGATGCGGCTGGGCCCATACATGCGCAGGAATTTGTGCCGCTGGTTGAAGCCGGCAACGCTGATACCCGCTTCGCGCAGGCGCTTGCGATACTTCCGGGGCATCCCGGTGCTGCCCACATCGTCATAGAGCAGTCGAATCTTGACGCCCGCCTTGGCGCGCTCGATCAGCCGCTCTGCCAGTTCCTGGCCCAGTGCATCGTCGCGCACGATATAGAACTGCACGAGGAGATAAGACTTGGCCCGCGCTATCCCGGCAAAGATCGAGTCGAAGGTGGCCTGCCCATCGATCAGCAGTTCCACCTCATTGCCGTTGAGAAAAGGCACCTCGGAAACCTTGCTCTGCACCGGCCAGCGCTCACTGGTCTCCCGGTCGATCAGCGACAAATCCTTGGCCCGCAACGGCCGCGCCGAACGCCCGTTGCGAATGCGGTCGGTGGCGTAGTCGTCAAAAAACTTCCAGCCAAAGATCAGGTAGAGAAACGCGGTGGGGAAGGGCAGCAGCAGCAGCGACAGCAGCCAGGCGATGGAGCCCTGCGAGGTGCGCGAATTCATGATTTCGCGCACGGCGCAGACCAGCGCCAAAAGGTAGATCAGTGCGGACGCGATGGCGATCAGGTGCAGATCGGCCGCCACCATGTCGAGAATATCTATTAAACTAAACAATGCTGTGCCCGAACCTGTTGCGGCGTCAATCTAGCAGGCGCCGGCCCGGGCACAATGGTTGAGTGGCTCAGGCCGGGTCTGCTTCCATCACCGAGGAAATGTCGATGCTGGGGCGCTCCTCGAGCCAGCGGGGGACCGGCAGTCCCTTTGCTCGCAGGAACTCGGGATTATAGAGCTTGCTCTGGTACCGGTTGCCGTAATCGCAAAGTATGGTGACGATCGTCTTTCCGGGGCCGAGGTCGCGCGCCATGCGCACGGCGCCCGCGATATTGATCGCGCTCGAACCGCCAAGGCAAATGCCCTCGTGCTCGAGCAGGTCGAACACATAGGGCAGGGCCTCTGCGTCCGGGATCTGGTAGGGGTTGTCGATCGTCAGGCCTTCGAGATTGGCCGTGATCCGGCCCTGGCCGATGCCCTCGGTGATCGAATCGCCCGAGGACGCCAGCTGGCCCGTCGTGTAATAGCTATAAAGCGCCGCCCCTTCGGGATCAGCCAGCCCGATGCGCACATCCGAGCTGCGCGCCCGCAGGGCTTCGGCGACACCGGCGAGCGTGCCGCCCGAGCCCACCGCGCAAATAAAGCCATCGATCCGGCCATTGGTCTGCTGCCAGATTTCGGGACCGGTGGTTTCCACATGCGCGCGCCGGTTCGAGACATTGTCGAACTGGTTGGCCCAGATCGCGCCGCCCGGCAACTCCCGCGCCAGCTTTTCGGCCAGCCGCCCAGAAACCTTGATGTAATTATTGGGGTGGCGATAGGGCTTGGCCGGAACCTCGATCAGCTCGGCGCCAAACAGGCGCAAGGCGTCCTTTTTTTCCTGGCTCTGGGTTTCGGGGATCACGATCACCGATTTGAAGCCGAGCGAATTGGCGACCAGCGTCAGCCCGATGCCGGTATTGCCCGCCGTGCCTTCGACGATCGTGCCGCCGGGCTTGAGGGCCCCGCTTTTCACCGCGTCATGGATGATAAACAGCGCTGCCCGGTCCTTGACCGACTGGCCGGGGTTCAAAAACTCGGCCTTGCCCCAGATTTCGCAGCCCGTCAGCTCGGAAACACGGTTGAGGCGGATCAGCGGCGTGTTGCCGATAGCGGAAATCAGGTCTTTGTGCTTGGCCATGGATCGTGTGCGTTCGGGTTGGGGAGAGCTTAGTGTAGGTGTGCACCCAACGTGTCACAAGGCAGAAGGGTGCACTGGGGGAAGCTGTTCTCCACGCACCGGCTCGGGTGGGCCCTCATGCTGGCAAGCCGCTCCCCGCTAGAACCCTGTTCCCGCGTCAGCCGATCACTTCGGCCAACTGCTCCATGGCCGCGCTCCAGGCTTCCATGGAAAAGATGCGCGTCTGCGGATCGGCATGGGGCAGGCCCCGTTCGGTGAGGGTAATCCGCGTGCGCCCTTCGCCCGCAGCCTCGAACACGATATCGAGTACGAACAGCAGCTCGTTCTCTTCGTCTTCCTCGTCCTTGTGCACCCAGGACAGCACCAGCCGCTGGTTTTCGACGAACTGCAGCACTTCCCCGCTGACCACATGCTCATCGGGGTCTTCATCATCCCCATAGGTGACAAAGCGGTAGTCCCCGCCTTCAAAGGCGTCGAACTCGGCATAGTCGGCCTGCCACTGCTCGATCAGTGCCGGATCGGTCCAAGCGGCAAACACATCGGCCAGTTCGGCATCGATGGTGCGGGTCAAAGTGATTTGGCTTTCGCCATCGAGGTCCATGCCGTCGCTCATAGGGGAGCCTTTCTGTGCAAGCCAGCGTCATCGGCCACAATGTCGTGGTCGCTGAACTGGTTCAATGCGGTGCTGGGTAAGATGGGGAGCTGGGCTCGACCCTTGATAAACGAATGGCTCCGCGAGTAGGACTCGAACCTACGACCCAGCGGTTAACAGCCGCTTGCTCTACCAACTGAGCTATCGCGGAAGACATTCGGTGGCCTTCTTGCGAAGGCGTGGTCCGTGTAACCAATGTGATTTGGTTTGCCAACCCCCTAAGCCACCAGTTCACGAAATTTGCGGTGGATTATGTTGGCGCTCACGTTTTTCGGCCGCCAGCACCTCGGCTAGCGTGTTGATGTTGATGAATGGATTACTCTCCTCCGCCGGCCAGTCCAGTTCCGCCGAGCCCAGCTGCCGGTGCAGCGCCTTGAGGCTGGCTGGCGCGGAGCTCCTGCCAACATCACCGGCCAGCGATTGCAGCGCCTCCAGCCGCCACGCGGCAACCGGCGGGTAGAAGTCTTGGTCATGCCTTGCATAGATCGCCTCTGCCTGCCCCAGCGCATCGGCCATCACCTGGGCAAAACCGGCCGGCAAAAACGGCGTATCCACCGGTGCCGATACCAGCACACCCGATTCGATGCCGCTTTGCTTCAGTGCTGCCACCGCAGCCGCCAGCCCAGCCAGCGGGCCGCCAACCGCGGCAGGGAGGTCTGGGACGGCGAGCGCCCCGTCCGGCAGCGGAGCCGGTGCTCGATGAGGCCCTGTCGCAATCAACAAGGGCGCAGCGACAGGTCCGAACGCGGCTGCCACCCGCTCGAGCAGGCGCACCCCGCCGACGCGCAGTTCCGCCTTGCGCACCCCACCCAGCCGCTGCCCCGCACCCCCGGCGATGATGACGCCGAAGGGGAGGCTCATGAGCGCGTCGCTGTGTTGCGGTTCAGCTTCCAGCCCAGCAGCACCAGCATGCCGATGCCACCGACGAGACCCCAGAAGGGGGCGCCTAGTCCGGCGATGGTGATGCCGGAAGCCGTGGTGATGAAGCACATCATTGCCGGCAGCCGCACCTCTTCCTCCGCCAGCGCCCCAGTCAGCGCCGCCACGAGGCTCGACAGCAGTGCGAGGCCTGCCACCGTCTGAATCAGCAAGGGCGGCGAAGCGGCAATGAACGCGGCCGCCAGGCTCGCGGCCAAACCCAGAAACAGGTAGACGACACCCGCAGCGATTGGCGCGGGCCAGCGATGCTGAGGTTCCGGGTGGGATTCGGGGCCGGCACAAATCGCCGCAGTCAGCGCGGCCAGATTAACAGTATGCCCGCCGAACACCGCCGAAACGGCGCTGGCCAGCCCCGTCACTGTAAACAATGGCGCGGGCGCCGGGTGATAGCCATTGGCCTGCAGCACTGCGAGCCCGGGCAGATTCTGCGACGCCATGGTGACGATAAAGAGTGGCAGGCCCAGCCGTAGCGCGCCATCGAGCGTAAAGTGCGGCATCAACGGCAGCAAGGCAGGCCAGGTCCCGTCCAGCGAGCCGGGCGCCAGATGCGTCGATACCGCCAGCATGGCCGCCGTTACCGCCACGGCGATCGGCACCGCATAGCGCCGGGCAAAACGCAGCGCCACCACCCAGGCCAGCAGAATCGGCAGTGCCAGCGCCGGCAGTTCCGCCACGGCGGTCAGCGGCACCAGGCAGAGCGGCAGCAACATGCCCGCGAGCATGGCGTTGGCGATCGGAGCCGGAATCGCGCCCATCAGCCGCGCCAGAGGCTTGAACAGTCCCGTCAGCACGATCAGCCCGGCTGCCACCATGAACCCGCCCAGCACCGCCGGGAACCCACCCTCGGTCGCGCCCGCCGTCAGCAAGAACGCCATGCCCGGTGTTGACCAGGCAAAGCTCACCGGCACGCGCAGCCTTGCGCTGCCCACAATGTTGAGGACCCCGATCACCAGGCACGCAGCGAACAGCCCCGATCCGGCCTGCTGGGGCGAAGCGCCGGCTGCGGTCAGCGCCGCCAGCACCACGGTAAAGGTGCTGGCATAGCCAACCACCGCCGCGAGCGCGCCAGCCATGATTGGCTGCAGATAGATTCGCCAGCCAGTGTCTTGTGTTGATGTGTTGGTGGACACGCTTGCTCTTCCCAGTGGCGACCGCCCAAGCTGCGCCGCAACAAGGCGCCGGTTGCTCGGGCTCCTGGGATGATGATTTGGAGGCCACGCCCGGAATTGAACCGGGGTTCACGGATTTGCAATCCGCTGCGTCACCACTCCGCCACGTGGCCTCACCGGCGAGGTTTCTAAGTTAGGCCCTTGGCTTGCGCAAGAGCGCTGATGCAATTTCGCTCGCCATTCGCGATTAGCAGTCAACTGGCCGGTGCCGCCGCCGCATCCGCGGGGTCAAGAGATGTTGAACTTCGTGGCCGCTTCGGAACCGCGCGCAGCGGCGTTTCCCTCGTCCGGTATCCTGCAACAGCGGAGCGCAGCGATGAACGGCAGAGAAATCTCCAACATTGTCGAGACTTCAATCACGGCGGCGGTGCGGGAGCGCAACTCCAGGCACCCGGTACTGCCGGTGTCGCGGGCCGTGAGCCTGGCCATGGAGCGGATGAAGGCGGCGGACAAGGAGCGGGCGATGGTGTCTCGCCTGGTCTGCGACCACGGCATTCGCCGCGGCCTTGTGCTTCAGTTTGATGACAGGTGAGTTCCGCTACCCAGCGGCGGCGACGGTTTTCAGCGCGATCGGAGCCATCACGGCCCGGTTCTTGCCGCTGGTCTTGGCGTGATAAAGCGCTTCGTCCGCGCTTGCCACCATGGCCGAGAGTGGCTCGGACTGGTGCCTTGTGTGGATCCCGATGCTGATGCTGAGGGGATAGTCGTCGGGCATGCCCGCGATCTGAACCCGCGGAAATGCGGCGCGGATGGATTCGGCAATCGCCAGCAACTCGCTGCGCTGGCATTGGGGAAAGAACAAAGCGAATTCTTCGCCCCCCGTCCGGCCCACCAATGGGGTCTGCCCGAAGCTGGCCAGCACCCTGCTCGCCGCCGCTATCACCTTGTCGCCGGCAATGTGGCCAAAGCTGTCATTGACCTGTTTGAAGTTGTCGATGTCGACCAGCATGATTGCCGGCTGGGCTCGTCCCGCGCCGGGGGCCGCCATTGCGGCGTGCACGCCGGCATCAAATCCCCGCCGGTTCAGCAATCCGGTCAGGTGGTCGCGGTCGGCCTCCATCCGCAACTCGCTCAGCGCCCGCACCGTCCAGGCGGCAAAGAATGCCAGGGCCGTCGTGGTGGCGAGCACCGGGGTCATGGCCTGCACCGTCGCCCAATAATCGGAGGCCTGCAGCGAGCCGCCCGCATTGGTGTCGAGCGCATGCGCCACGGTGGCAAGCGGGCGTGCCAATGCCAGGGTAACCAGGAGCCCACCCAGCCCGACAAACAGCCAGTCCACCGCTGATTTGGGTGTCGCCCGCAACAATTGCCATACTGTCACGGCACCCATGATCGCCAGGGTGGTGTTTGCCGTATAGATGCGCCCTTCCGTTGAGGGGGCAACCAGCAAGAACCACAGGAACAACACCGCCCCGAGCATATTAGTGGCGGCAAAGGCCGCAACCGGAACCGGGGCGCCAACACGCACCATGGCGCTCACACAAAGCGCGCCCACGGCCACCGTGAACAACAGATTGACCACGACCCGAAGCCCCGGTCCCTCCCAGTGTTGCAGGAAGTCATTGGCGACAAAGGCCGCTCCGCAGCACACAAAGGCCAGCGCCAGAACGCAAAGGTAATCGTGGTTGGGTCTCAGGCGCCACAGCAACAGGAAGGTTAGCCCCAAAACAGCCGATAATGCTGGGTTCAACAGCGCGAAAATGAACTCACCGGTCACAACTGCGAACTCACTTCCTGAACGCGGGCTTGGACCATGTCGCTGCCCCGTCACCAAGAAAGGGTTAAGTTGATTGGTTGGATTGTTCCTACCCTTAACAAATTCATCTGCACTGTGTCTGGCTGTATACTCTCCCTGGCCCCTGAGTTCACCTAGGTGCGGACAGTAGCGTCTCGCCAAAGCTCCGGAACGCTTCCCCTGCCGGTTCCCTTGTGGCGCAACGGCTCGATCCGGACACATTAACTAAAAATTAACCATTCTTTCGGTCGTGGTTAAAACCAGCGGCTTGCCAGCGGTCCGGGGCAGGGATATTCACGTCCGGCATATCACCTGCCAGGACGTCCAGCCGATGACCGATTACGAACGCGCGCGCAAGCAGATGGTGGAGAATCAGCTGCGCACAAACAGCGTGGTGGACCGGCGCCTTTTGGCTCAGATGGGCCACGTGCCGCGCGAACTGTTTGTTCCGCCCGAGCGCCAGCCGGTCGCCTATATCGATGACATCCAGCCGCTCGGCGAAAACAGCCAGCGCTTCCTTTCCATGCCACTCACTTTTGCCCGCATGGCCCAGCTTGCCGACGTCCAGCCAGGGGACGCTGTGCTCGATATCGGCTGTGCCACCGGCTACTCGGCTGCAGTTCTGGCTGGCCTTGCCGCTTCGGTGGTAGGTCTGGAGGAGGATGAGAGCCTGGCACAATCGGCTGCCGCGACCCTCGGTGAGCTCGGCATTACCAATGCTGAGATACTGGCCGGCGGACCCGAACAGCTATCAGGGCGCGATTTCGACGTCATCATCGTTGAGGGCACGCTCGATGCCGCGCCCCAGAACCTATATCCGCTGCTGCGTGATCACGGGCGCATGGTCGCCTTGATTCGCGATCGAGGCGTGGCGGTAGCCCACCTCTTTGTTCGCACCGGCAGCAACGTCGCCGCGCGGGCCGAGTTCAACGCCCATTTGCCGCCGCTCTGGCTCGCCAAACCCGAAGAAAACTTCGTGTTTTGAGGTGTCTGGAGTGTTGCGTTCAAAGCACGAGTTTCAACGATTCGTGCACCTTGTCGTGCTAGCTCTTGCCCGCCGGTTGTTTGCCGCGGCTGTGCAGCGTACAGTTTTTTGAGTATTGGAGGCGCGCGATGAGCATACGCGTTAAATTAACCGCGAGCGCCTTGGCTATTGCATTGGCAATGGGTGGGACCGCCGCGCAGGCGCAGTCCATCACCCAGGCGCTGACCGCTGCATATTCCTATGCGCCCGATTTGCAGGCGGCGGTGCTTGACGCCAAGTCCCGGGCCGAGAATATCGTCCAGGCCAAGTCCCGCAAGCTCCCCACCATCGGTGCATCGGTCAACGGCACCTATAACTGGAGCATTGCAGGCGGCCAGTTCCAGGACAGCACCTCGCTTAATGCCGGGCTGTCCTACAGCCAGACCCTTTTCGACAACTTCCAGACCGAAGCGCAGATCGAAGCGGCGCGTGCCGGTGCGGAGGCGGCCGAATACCAGATCCGCAACACCGAGCAGAACGTGCTGCTCAATGTAGTGCAGGCCTATATGTCGGTGCTGAGCGACCGCCAGCTGGTCGGCCTGCGCCAGGAAAACGTCAACTTCTACACCACCCAGCTGTCTTCGGCTCGCGATCGGCTCGAAGTGGGCGAGGGCACCCGGATCGACGTTGCCCAGGCCAATGCGCGTCTGGCGCAGGGTCAGGCCGCCTATCAGGCCGCGGTCAACAGCCTTGAAGTCAGCGAAGCCACCTTCCAGCGCTATGTCGGCCAGGCGCCCCGGGACCTGCAAAGCTCGCACAGCTTTGCCCGGCTGATCCCCAATTCGCTGCAGTCGGCCATTGCCGAAGCCGAAAGCGGTCACCCCGCGATCTTGACCGCCAAGGCTGCGATCCGCGCCGCCCAGGCCGGCAGTGACGCTGCCCAGGGTGCCTTCGGTCCCACCATCGATGTCACCGGCAGCATTGGCGCCAGCGATGGCACTTCCAGACAAGGCACTCCCCAAGCCGTCAGCGGTCAGATGCGCCTCAACATCAGCGTACCGATCTATGCCGGTGGTGCCCTGGGTTCGGGCGTCCGCCAGGCCAATCTCGATCAGATCCGCTCTGAAGTTGACGCCATGTCCATCTATGACCAGATCCGTGAAGCCGTGATTTCGGCCTGGGCCGGCATCCAGAATGCCGATGCGCAGATCCAGGCGGCGCAGTCCGCCGTTTCGGCCGGCCAGGAAGTGGTCAATGGCGTGATCCAGGAACGCGATCTTGGCACCCGCACCACGCTCGACGTCCTTAATGCTCAGGCGGAACTGATCAGCGCCCGCGAAGGCCTGATCAATGCCTCGAGCAGCAAGGTCATCGCCACCTTCTCGCTCCTGGCTTCCATCGGTCGCCTGACCGCGGGCGATCTTGGCCTGCCGGTGCAAACCAAGACTGCCGTCAACTACACCCAGGAAGTGGAAGACGTCTGGCAGGAACTGCGGGTCGTCAAGGACGAGTAGGTCCAGTCGCATCGCAACAAGGTCTGGTGGCTGGGCAGTGCCCGGCCACAACTTTTAGGGGACATCTCTCCGGGCGGCCTCGCGGGTGATTCCCCATCGCCGCGCCCGGGGTTAATGTGTTGTTGACGAATCATGCGGCTGCGCCGGCGAGCAGCCCTCGTCCAGCGCAAGCGAGAGGCCCATCATGAACAAGCCTGCACCCAAAGAACCCTCCATGGACGAGATCTTGTCGTCCATCCGCCAGATCATCGCCGATGATGATGCGGCGGGGCTTCCGCGACGCTCCTCGGCTCAGGCCGCGCCGGCGCCAATGCAGCCCGCCTCCGCTTTCGCGCGAGCCTATAGTGCCCCCGCGCCCATCGACCTTGATGACCAGTTCGAGGACGCCGAGCCCCTGGCCCTGTCCCCCGCCCAGATCATCGAGCAGCGAACCGAAGAGGCCCCATCCCCGTTCAGCTTCGAGAACATGCTCGCTGAAACGCCGTCCGCCCGCCAGGACGATGCTGAAGACGAAGAGGAGGCTCCCTTGGCCGCACCCGAACCCGTAAGCTTTGAGCCCGAGGAACGCCCGGTCGCGACCGCTGTGCCGCTACGTGTGCCTGGCTCCGATGCACGTCCCACGCCTGAGCCCGCTCGTGCCGAAACCGTACGTGTGCCCGAGCCGCCGCGCCCCGAGGCGCCAAGTGCCCAGGCTGCAGCCTTGCCCGATCCCACGCTCAGCAGCGATTTCGCCGAAGAACTGCTCGGCCCCGCCACCAAGGCCGCTGTGCGCGGCTCCATCACCAAGCTCAACGCCATTGGCCTTGGCAATGCCGGGCTCACCATCGAGTCCTTGATGCGTGACATGCTCCGCCCCATGTTGAAGGAGTGGCTGGACGAAAACCTGCCCGCAGTGGTCGAGCGCATGGTCGAGCGCGAGATTGCCCGCGTTTCGCGCGGCGAATAAGTTAATGCACCCTTGCGCGCGCCGCTGTTGACCATCCGGCGTGCATTTGGTTGATACACCGACAGATTTAGAGACGGCCCGCACAGTGCGAACTGGCGGGTCATTGTTGTTGCGAGTGACGCTATGATTGAAAAGAGCTATGAGCCCGGCGCCGTTGAAGGACGCATCTACGAGCAATGGCTCGAGGCTGGCGCTTTTGCCGCCGGGGCAGGGGCCGCGCCCGGCGCGGAAACCTTCACCATCGTCATTCCCCCGCCCAATGTCACCGGCTCGCTCCATATCGGGCACGCGCTCAACAACACCATCCAGGACATCCTGATCCGGTTCAACCGGATGCTCAAGAAGGATGTTCTCTGGCAGCCCGGCACCGACCATGCCGGCATTGCCACCCAGATGATCGTCGAGCGCCAGCTGGCTGCCAAGCAGATGAACCGTCGCGATATGGGGCGCGAAAAGTTCATCGAGCGCGTCTGGGAATGGAAGGCCGAGTCGGGCGGCACCATCATGAACCAGCTCAAGCGGCTGGGCGCGTCAGCCGATTTCAGCCGCGAACGCTTCACCATGGGCGATATTGGCTCGGCTGACGACCAGATGGTGCGCGCCGTCACCAAGGTGTTTGTCGAGCTGCACAAGCGCGGCCTCATCTATCGCGCCAAGCGCCTCGTCAATTGGCATCCGGGCCTCGAAACCGCGATCTCGGACCTCGAAGTCGAGAGTATCGAGATCAAGGGCCATATGTGGCACCTGCGCTATCCGCTCGCCGATGGCGTCACCTATCAGTTCCCCATTGCCCATGACGAAGAGGGCAAGCCCACCGAATGGGAAACGCGCGACTACATCATCGTCGCCACCACCCGCCCCGAAACCATGCTCGGCGATGCCGGCGTTGCCGTGCATCCCGAAGATCCGCGCTATGCCGATCTCGTCGGCAAGTTCGTCGATCTGCCGCTGGTCGGGCGACGCATCCCCATCGTTGCTGATGAATATGCCGACCCCGCTCTCGGCACCGGCGCGGTCAAGATCACGCCCGCCCACGATTTCAACGACTTCGAGGTCGGCGTTCGCAACAACCTCGAACAGATCAACGTCTTTACGACGCGCGGCGCCATCGTCGATGAGCCCTTCATCCCCGCCGCTTATCGTGGCCTGGATCGTTTCGACGCCCGCAAGCGCATCGTCGCTGATCTCGCCGCGCTCGCCGAGGAAAATCCCACTCGTGGCCTCGATCACATCGAGGACAAAAAGATCATGGTGCCCCATGACGAGAAATCCAAGCTCGTCGTCATCGAGCCCTTCCTGACCGACCAGTGGTGGGTCAAGGCCGATATCCTCGCCCAGCCCGCGCTCGCCGCAGTGCGCGAGGGCCGCACCAAATTCGTGCCCCAGCAATACGAAAACACCTATTTCGCCTGGCTCGAGAACATCAAGCCTTGGTGCATTTCGCGCCAGCTCTGGTGGGGTCACCAGATCCCCGCCTGGTATGGCCCGGACAACCACGCCTTTGTCGCTTCGAGCGAGGCGGAAGCCCAAGCCCAGGCCGACGCCCATTATGGCGCGCCCAGCCCGATCAAGCGCGACGAAGACGTGCTCGATACCTGGTTCTCTTCGGCCCTTTGGCCGTTCTCGACCCTCGGATGGCCGGACGAAACCCCCGAGCTCAAGCGCTACTACCCCACCGATGTGCTGGTGACGGGCTTTGACATCATCTTCTTCTGGGTCGCCCGCATGATGATGATGGGCCTCGAATTCCTCGAGGAAGAACCCTTCCACACCGTCTACATGCACGCCCTGGTCCGCGACGAGAAGGGCCAGAAGATGAGCAAGACCAAGGGCAACGTCATCGACCCCCTGCAGCTCATCGACCAATATGGTGCCGACGCCACCCGCTTCACCCTGGCGGCCATGGCCGCGCAGGGCCGCGACATCCGTCTCTCGATCAACCGCGTCGAGGGCTATCGCAACTTCGTCACCAAGCTCTGGAACGCCGCGCGCTTCCTCGAGATGAACGAATGCCGCCGCATCGAGGGTTATGATCCCAAGGCCACTACGCTCCCGCTCAATCGCTGGATCGTGGGCGCGACCGCCCGCGCCGTGGCAGCGGTGCGCCGCGGCATCGAGGACTACAAGTTCAACGAAGCCGCCAACTCGGCCTATGACTTTGTCTGGGGCACCTTCTGCGATTGGTATGTGGAATTTGCCAAGCCCGTCTTTATGGGCACCGATGAGGGCGCCAAGGCCGAAACTCGCGCCACTGCCGCCTGGGCGCTCGACCAGATCCTCAAAATGCTGCACCCCTTCATGCCCTTCGTCACCGAAGAGCTCTGGGCGGAGACGGGCGCTTTCGGCCCCGCGCGCGACAACCTGCTGATCCTATCGACCTGGCCTGAGCTCGATGGTCTCGAAGATCCTGCGGCCGATGCCGAGCTCAGCTGGCTGATCGAGGTGATCACCAATATCCGCTCGGTGCGCAGCGAGATGAACGTGCCCGCCAGTGCCAAGCTGCAGCTGGCTGTGATTGGCGCGGACGACACCACGCTGCGACGCCTCGTGGCCGGCACCAGCCTCATCACCCGCCTCGCGCGGCTCGAGGCCATCAGCCCGCAAGGCAACGTGCCCGGCGAATCGGCGCAGTTCGTCGTGGGCGAAGCCACCTGGGCGCTGCCCCTGGCCGAGTTCATCGACATCACCGCCGAAAAGGCCCGCCTGCAAAAGGAAATCGGCAAGCTCGACGCCGAAGTCGCCCAGATCGACAAGAAGCTGGGTAATGAGCAGTTCGTCGCCAAGGCGCCCGAAGAGGTAATCGAAGAACAAAAGGCCCGTCGCCAGGCGGCCGCCGACCGCCGCAGCCGCATCGGCGACGCCCTGCAGCGGCTCAGCTGACCGCGATGGATGGTCAGCCTCCCGAGCCGACGGCCCGCGCCATCCAGAACGGTCTGGTTGGCGTGGGCACGGTGCTCGTCTTTGACGGCAAGGGAGGGGTTGGCCGCCAAGGCCCCGGCGGCGACCAGCCAATGGTGCCAAGCCGGGGTTTCAAGCTGATCTCGGGCAATCACAAGTCGCCCGAGTTCGCCGCCTGGCTAAAATCCGACCTTGGCGACTTCAATGCCGGCCTGCTGACGACGCCCAGCACCCGCACCCGCTGCACGGTGCTGGAAGACAAGGCGCTGGTGGTCCTGCGTGTCGCCCGGCCGGGTGCCGAGCCGGAAGATATCGGCCGGCAGTTGCTGACCTTATGGATCGAGCGCGGCCGCGTTATCATCGCCTCCGAACTTAACATCATCGACTTTCTTGGTGTGTCCAAATGGGAAGCCTCTCACCACGCTCCCCTCAGCCCGGCGGACCTGATTGCGCGGCTGGGTCTGCGGGCCGCGGATCGGCTGGAGCCGCTGGTTGAGCGCCTTGCGGAGCGACTGGACGAGATTGAAGAAAAGCTGCTTTCCGAAAACGGGGCAAAGTCGCGTAGCCGGCTGGCGCATCTGCGACGTACCCTGATCAGCTTTCGCCGTTTGATCTGGCCGCAACGCGACGTGCTCAACACGCTCGAAATCGAGGACCTCTCGTTCTTCACCGCCAAGGACCGGCTGCGCCTGCGCGAAGCCTCGGGACGAACCGGGCGAATTGGCGAGGAACTCGCCGCCCTTTCGGAGCGTGCTGTTCTGGTCCATGAGCAACTGGCCGACGCGCGGGCCGAACAGATGAATCACACCATGCTGATTCTGGCCGCCGTCACGGCGGTCTTCATGCCGCTGACGCTGCTCACCGGTGTGCTCGGCATGAATGTGGCGGGCATTCCGTTCTCCGAAAGTGCCCACGCCTTCTGGGGCGTTTGTGTCATGCTCCTGGTGCTGGCGCTGGTGATTGTTGGGTGGATGCGCAGACGGCGCTGGCTCTAGCCCAATTTCGCTCCGAGAGCCTGCTTGTCCGCGGCACAAGGGCTTGAATCAAACTCTGCGCCACCCGACCTTACTGCTTCCAAACGCATGCGATTTTGCTCAGCAAGCATTAGGCGCATTCCTGCTTTGTGCTTATTGCGCAACAGCGCAGTTGATTCACTGCATTAACATCGTCATGCAACGATTTAGCGACATTTCCCGCCACAATGTTTGGGTATGAAGCAAGTCATGACAGGCATGGGCGTTGACCTAGGGGATCGCGGTTCCCAGTTGATCAGCATGCGGGGATTGGTCCGCGGTTTCGGGCCATGGTTCGACGACGTCCACCTTGGAGTGGGCGAAAGGAGTGAGATGCGGATCATGGGGGAACATTCCCTGATCTCCGTCGCGATGGGCGCGGTATTCGCTTTGGCGATGCTGGTACCCGCGCAGGCGCAGACTGCGGCAGATGCAGCGCTGGATATGGCCAAGATGCTCGACGGGGCAGGGGGCGGTGTGTCGGGCGACGACCTCGTCGCCGCGCTCGAGGATGCGGCTGCCGCTGGCCAGCCCATGGCCATGTGGCAGCTTGGCACCATGTATGAAAATGGCGAAGGCGTCGCCCGGGACCCGGTCAAGGCCTTTGGCTATTTCGCCCAGATTGCCAACCAGCATGCCGATGCCGCGCCCAAGGGCGTTGAATCCGACATCGTCGCGCAGTCCTTCGTCAAGATCGGCGATTATTTCCGGGACGGCTTGCCCGATGCCGGTATCAAGGCTGACGCCGATCGCTCCCATGCTTTGCTCCTCCATGCCGCCACCTATTTTGGCGATGCGGATGCGCAATATCGCGTTGGCCTGTTGTATCTCGATGAAAATGAACTGGGCCTGAACCCTTTGCAAAGCGCCCGCTGGTTTTCGCTGGCCGCCCGCAAGGGCCATGGCGCGGCTCAGGCCCATCTAGGTGATCTGTTGTTCCACGGCGTTGCCGGGCTCGTGCCCCAGCAGGTCGAAGGCTTGATGTGGCTGTCCCTGGCTCAGGCCCGGGTCGCCGGCACGGCCGACGAGGTCTGGGTCAACAAACTGGTCAGCAATGCCATGTCGGTGGCAACGCCCGAACAGCGCGCCGAAGCCGGTTCACTGGCCGCCAGCGTTGCGCCGCAATTCGCCTCGTTCTGAGCGGCGCTAGAAGGTAAACCAGCCTTCCACGGGCACATGGTCGCTCGGCTTGTCCCAGCCGCGCACATCCTTGTGCACCACCACATCATCAAGCCGGTCGGCGGCCTGCGGCGACAGCAGCAGGTGATCGATGCGGATGCCATGGTTGCGCCGCCAGGCGCCGGCCTGGAAATCCCAGAACGTATAGGACGGCTCGGCCGTGATCGCGCGCAGGGCATCGGTGAACCCCAGGTTGACCAGCGTGCGGAACCGCTCGAGGCTTTCAGGCCGGTACAGCGCATCGCCCCACCAATTTTCCGCGTGATGTGCATCGATGGGGGCGGGGATCAGGTTGTAGTCCCCCAGGATAATAAACGGTTCTTCGAGCTTGAGCCGCTCCTCGGCAAAGGCCGTCAGCCGCTCCATCCATCGCAGCTTGTAGGGGAATTTCTCGCTGTCCACCGGGTTGCCGTTGGGCAGGTAGATATTGCACACGCGAATGGCCCCTGACGCCACCGAGAAAACGCCCTCGATCAGCCGCGCCTGCTCGTCTTCGTCATCGCCCGGCAGGCCGCGAGTCACCTCATCAAAGCGCATCAGCGACAGGATCGCCACGCCATTCCAGCTTTTCTGCCCGTTCGTTTCCACATGGTAGCCCAGCGCCTCGATTTCGGCGCGCGGGAAGGCCTCGTCAACGCTCTTGATCTCCTGCAGGCAGACAATATCGGGCTTTTCCTGCTCCAGCCATTGCAGCAGCAGCCCCAAACGAGCCTTGATGCCATTGATGTTCCAGGTGGCTATGCGCATGCGATGGTCAACTCCTTGCGGGCGCGCGAAAGCTAGTCCGCAACGCCGCGCGCCGCAACCGCCCTCAGGTCGGCCAATAGATGGCGTCGCGGATATCGAGTGGAAAAATCCCGTCGCTGCCTTCCAGGCCCGTATTGGTCATGGCCACGACCGATAGCCCCGCCACCGGGTCGATGAACCAGCTATGCCCATAAATTCCGCCCCAGCGCATCGTGCCCACCGCACAAGGGCTATCCGCGGCGATCGGATCAACCAGATACGCCCCGAAATAGCCGAACTGCCAGCCCGGCCCGCTCGCCTGTTCCAGTTGCGGCGTCTGGTTGCCCAGGCCCGCCGCCGTGGTTTCCCCTTTGATCACGCCACCGCCACCGGTGCGCAAGGCTTCCAGCAGCACCATGAAGTCGGGCGCCGTGCCGGCCATCCCGCTGCCTCCGGAATGATAGGCGTTGGCATCAAAGATGCGCCCGGGCGAATAGGTCGTGAGTGTACCGGCGGGATTGGGGACGCTATGGGGATCGCCCATCAACACCGGCGGCTCGCCATGCTCGGGATTATCGGCATAAGCCGCCGCCAGCCGCGGCTCTCCTTGCGGCAGCAGAAACACCGTATCCGCCATGCCCAGCGGCCCGGTCACATAGCGCGCCACCGCTTCGCCCAGCGTCGTGCCCGTGACCCGCGCCACCGCCGCACCTAACAGATCGGTGGATTGCCCATAAGCCCAGCCCGTTCCCGGCGCAAAGGGCAGCGGCACGCCGGCAAGCAATTCCATGTTCTCGTCCAGGGACAAGTGCCAGCGATTGCCTCCCACCGCCTGCACCGCCGACTCCGCCAGATCAGTCTCCGACAGCACATATTCGCGCCCGAGCCCCGATGTGTGGGTCAACAGCTGCCGGATCGTGATCTCGGCGCCTTCGCCGCTCGCGAGCTTTGGTCGGAAATAGGGGAGATACCGGCTCACCGGCGCCTCAAGCTCGAGCAGCCCGGCATCCACCAGCGCCAGCGCCGTTGTGGCAACGATAGGCTTGGTCAGCGAGGACAACCGGAACACGGTGTCGAGCGCCATGGGGCGCTCGGCCTCCCGGTCGGCCAGCCCCAGCGCGTTCTCGTAGATGGTTTGTCCACGCTCCTTGGCGATCACCACAGCCCCGACAATGCGATTGTCGCTGATGGCGCGCTTGATCGTGGCGTCGAGGCGTTCGGCTATTGGCACATCGATTCTCCCCCTGAGGAAGAAACGATCACCGCGAAATCAGCTCAATCGCAAGTGCTTAAACGGCAAAGCTCGTGCCACAGCCGCAGGACGCCACGGCATTGGGATTGCGGATCTGGAACGCTTGCCCGATCAAATCGTCCACAAAGTCGATCTCGGCGCCGCCCATGAATTCAAGGCTCATGGCATCGATCAGTACCACCGCATCGCCTTTTTGCAGCACGACGTCGTCGGCCGCGGGCTGTTCTTGCACGAGGTTATACTCGTACTGGAAGCCCGAGCAGCCCCCGCCGGCGACCGAGATACGCAGCACCGTGCCGTCCGGCTCCTTGCTAAGGATGCGCGACACGCGCTTGGCGGCCCGATCGGTGAGCACAACTTCCGGAGCGAGGGCGATAGCTGACATTTGCGATTCCATGCCGTTTTAGGGGGACATAACGGTCAGGCTAAAATAGGAACCTTTGGGCCAATTGGAAAGAGCCCTGCGATCACCGATGAGCGACACCGCGCCCTATGCCTCCAAACCCGAACAATCCCTGGGCCGTCTTTGCGGCACCGGGCCCAGTCCAACCCGTTCGGAATTTCAGCGCGACCGTGACCGCATCATCCATTCCACCGCCTTTCGCCGCCTGCAGCACAAGACGCAGGTCTTCCTGCACCACGAAGGCCGTCACTTCCGCAACCGGCTGACCCACACGCTCGAGGTCAGCCAGATGGCCCGCTCTATCGCCCGGGCCCTGAGGCTCGACGAAGACCTCGCCGAAGCTGTCGCCCTGTCCCATGATCTGGGCCATACGCCCTTCGGCCATGCCGGCGAGCGGGTGCTGCAGGGCAAAATGGCCCCTTGGGGCGGGTTCGACCACAACATCCAGGCCCTGCGCGTCGTCACCCGGCTCGAAAACCGCTACGCGGAGCATGACGGGCTCAACCTCACCTGGGAAACCCTTGAGGGCATCCTCAAGCACAACGGCCCCCTCATCAATGCCGATGGCACCCCCTTTGGCAAATATGCGCTTGAAGGCCTGCCCGCTGGCCTCGATGATCTGCCCGCCAGCGCCGATCTGCGCCTGTCCACCTTCGCCTCGCTCGAAGCCCAGGCGGCAGCCGTCGCTGACGACATCGCCTACAACGCCCACGACATCGACGATGCCCTGCGCGCCGGCCTCTTAACCCTCGATGCCCTCGCGCCCGTTCCCCTGGTCGGCCCCATGGTCGCCGAAGTGCGCGCCCGCTATCCCGAGGTAAGCCCCAAGCGCCAGGCCCATGAAGTGCAGCGCCGCCTCATCACCTCCAGCATCGAGGATGTTATCGCCGCATCCTCCGCCAATATCGCCACCGCGGGGATCGAGACCGCCGAGGATGTGCGCCATGCCGGCACGACCCTTGTCCACTTCTCCCGAGCCATGGCGACGCAGGTGCAGGGCCTCAAGCAGTTCCTCTTCGAGCAGGTTTATCGTCACCCTAGCGTCATGGCGCCAGTGCGCCAAAGCCAGGACGTGGTCGCGGCCCTCTTTGATCATTATCTTGCGACCCGGGATCTTCCCGAGCGCTGGGGCACTCTCGCCGCCGCCGCGCCGACTCAGGACGATCTCGCCCGCGTCACGGCCGACTTCATCGCCGGGATGACCGACCCCTATGCCCTCGATGAATATGCCCGGCTGTTTGACGCTCGCCCGGAATTCCGTTAACCCGGCCCTATATTCCCTGTCAGGTTGAATCATGGACGTTTTCGCGCTCTTTGCCGCACGAGTGGCCGATGCTTTGGCATCGCTCTATCCCGATCTTGCCCCCGAGCTGCTGGCGCGCATCGTCGTGGAGCCGCCGCGCGATCCCGCCCATGGCGATCTCTCCACCAATGCCGCCATGATCGTGGCCAAGCCCCTGGGCAAGAATCCGCGCGAAGTGGCCAATGCCATCGTCGAGCATTTCCGCGCCCATCCTGACGTCAACTCGGTTGAAGTGGCCGGCCCCGGCTTCATCAATTTCCGCCTCGCCCCCGCCATCTGGTTCCAGGTGCTGCGCTCGGTCGCCGAGCTCGGCCCCGATTTCGGCCGCTCGACCCTGGGCAAGGGCGAAAAGGTCAACATCGAATATGTCTCGGCCAACCCCACCGGCCCCATGCATGTGGGCCACACCCGGGGCGCGGTCTTTGGCGACACCTTGGCCTCGCTCATGGCCTATTCGGGCTTCGAGGTGACGCGCGAATATTACATCAATGACGCCGGCAGCCAGATCAACACGCTCGCCAGCTCCACCCTCCTGCGCTACCGAGAGGCCCTGGGCGAAACCATCGAGATCCCCTCGGGCTTTTACCCCGGCGATTATCTGGTCCCCGTAGGGCAGGCCTTGGCCGCCGAGTTCGGCCCCAAGCTGCTCCACATGCCTGAAGCCGAAGCCCTCGCACTGGTCAAGGATCGCGTTCTTGTCGCCATGCTCGAACTGATCCAGGGCGATCTGGCCAAGCTCAACATCCACCACGACGTATTCTTTTCCGAAAAAACGCTGCACGGGCAGGGCGGGGACATCGACAACACCCTCGAATGGCTGCGCGAGCAGGGCATGGTCTATCAGGGCCGGCTCGAAGCGCCCAAGGGCAAGACCCCCGAGGATTGGGAAGACCGCGAGCAAACCCTGTTCCGCGCCACCGACTGGGGCGACGACGTCGATCGTGCGCTGGTCAAATCGGACGGCAGCTACACCTATTTCGCCGCCGACATCGCTTATCACCGCAACAAATATCTCCGCGGCTTTAAGCACATGGTCAATGTGCTGGGCGCCGATCACTCCGGCTATGTCAAGCGCCTCCAGGCAGCCGTGAAGGCCGTGTCCGGTGGCGCCGCCGATATGGACGTCAAGATCTGCCAGCTCGTGCGGCTGATGAAGAACGGCGAGCCGTTCAAGATGAGCAAGCGCTCGGGCGATCTCGTGACCCTTGCCGATGTGGTCGAGGAAGTGGGCGCCGATGCCGTGCGCTTCATGCTCCTGTTCCGCCGCAACGATGCGGCCATGGATTTCGACTTCGCTCTGGTCAAGGAACAGACCCGCGACAATCCGGTGTTCTATGTCCAATACGCCCATGCGCGCACCTTCTCGGTGTTCCGCACCGCTGCGCGCGACCTGCCAGAAATGGATGTGTCACCGGCAGCGCTCGCGACTGCCCAGCTTGATCGCCTCGATTCTGCGGCCGATCTCGAACTGATCCGCGCCCTTGCGGCCTGGCCGCGCTCTGTTGCCGCAGCCGCAGTCGCTCACGAGCCGCACCGCGTTGCTTTCTATCTGCATGAGCTGGCAGCGGCCTTCCACGGCTTTTGGGCCAAGGGCAATGAAGACCAGCGCTTACGCTTTGTTAACGCTGACGATCCAATGCTGTCATTGGCGCGGCTCGCGCTTGTTGATGCCGTTCGTCAGGTGCTTGGCAACGGCTTGGCGATCCTGGGCGTGTCTGCGCCCGAGGAGCTTTCATAATTCGGGCGTAATACTATGTTGTCTCGCCGCCAATAGCCGGGCTTCGGCTATTGCAGGAACCTAGAGGGCGCTGCTCCAATAACGACAGCGAAACCGCAGCCAATGGGTGCACAGTCCACATCCCCTGATGATCTGATCGCTGAACTCGCGCGTCTCATGGCCGAAGATGCCACGCCGACCCAGCCCAGCCCTCCACCCGCTCCGCCTGCGCCCGCACCGGCTGCGTCCGCTGCTGGCGTGCGCGTACCGGGCGCCCATGCGCCTGAGCCGAGCCAGCCTGTGCCGGCGGCGCCAGCCGCTCCGGCATCGCCGTCGCGCTATGATTTCGGCCGCTTCACCCCGGCCCCAGAACCGCGCACCGAGCCCGCGCCCGATCAGTTCCGCCTTGAGCCTCGGCCGCAGGCCGCAGCACCCACGCCCCCTGAGCCGGTGGAGCCGACTGCTCCCGCGCAGCCCGCCGCAGCCGAGCCGGCCCCGCGCCACGACCCCTTTGATTTTGACTTCGGCTTTGGCACCCCCACGGCACCGGCTCAGCCAGCAGCGTCGGCGCCGGTCGCTGCCTCCACTTCTCCCGCTGCTGATCCCGTGCCGACGCCCGAGCACGATTCCATTGGCGATCTGATCGCCGCCGAACTGTTTGGGGAAACCCGCGACGAACCTTCGCCCGGGCAAGCGCCCGACGTGGTGATGCCGGGCACCCAGTCCCGCGTCGAGCCCGAGACCGGCCGCGAGCCGGGCCAGCCACAATCGGGCGCCCGCATCGAGCCCTCCATGGGTGCGACGCGGCCAACGCCTTCGGCCCCGCCGCCATCCGCTTCGCAATGGGCCGCGCCGCCGGTGAATATGTCGCGCACTCCGGAGCCCGCGCCGGCACCCGTGAGCCCGCCACCACCTGAGCGCGAACTGCCATCCGCTGCCGCAGCGCCGGTGCGGGGTACGCCCCAGTCCGGCTCCTCGGGTGATCCTATCAGGGACATCGAAGATCTGATCGGGCGCGCTGCCCGCGTGGATATGGAAACTCCGCCCCCTCGGCCCGCGCCCGCGACACCGCAGCGCAGCCTTGCGACCCCCACTTTGCCGCCTCAGCCCACGGGCAAGCGCGTCGTCTCTGGCGCCGACGAGGCCATCCTCGCCGCTGCCGCCGCCACGGGTGCGGAAGTGGGTTGGGTGGATGATCCCGAACCGGTTGAACCCGCGCCCCGTGGCCGCCGCGTCAAGGCCGAGCGGGCACCCAAGCCCGAACGTGCGCCCAAGCCGCCGCGCGTGCGCCGCGTCAAGCCCGACCGCGCGGACAGGGCCCCGCGCTCCTTTGGCTGGAGCCGCGCCCTTGTTGGTCCCGGCGTCGCGCTGGTTCTGCTCCTGCTGGCCGGTGGCGGCCTTTACTGGGTGCTCGGCAATAACGGCGACAGCGGTCCTGCGCCGCTGCTCACCGCTGACGCCACCCCCGTCAAGGAAGAGCCCCCTCCGGTCGATGAATCCGCAGCCCCCCAGCAGTCGGTGATCTTCAACGAGATCGATGGCGTCGTGCCCGGCGCCGAAGAACAGCTGGTGTCGCGCGACCAGGCCGATGTCAACGAAGTCACCCAGGTGCCGCCCCCGGCAGCTGCGCCCGAGCCTGAAGGCGTGGTCAATCGCAAGGTCCGTACCGTTACGGTTCGTCCGGACGGCACCATTGTCAGCGGTGACAACAGTGTCGCAGGCAGCGCCATGCTGCCGGTGGACCGCCCCAATGTCCCGGAAGTTCCGGGCGCCAATCCCGCCGAGCCGAGCCTGCTGGGCAGCCTTGGCGCCGATCCCGCGCCCGGCCTCGCTCCTCCTCCGGGCGGCGCTGCTCCGGCAACGCCTGCCGCCCCTCCCGAGGCGCAAGTCCCCGCGGGGCCACCGGTCACCCCCGTTGTGCCTGGCTCCACGGTTCCCGCTGTTGACGTCAGCGGTGCGCCCATCCCGGGCAAGACTGCGCCAGTGCCGCTCAATCGTCCCGCTTTCACCGCCCGGCCAACCGCTGCAGCGCCAGCTGCTGCGGCGGGCGGCACCAACCTCGCGCCGCCACCGGCCGCAACTTCGCCGGTCAATGCGCTGGTTGACCCCGCACCGGCGCCGCAGGCTGCCGCTCAGCCCCCGGCTGCGCAAACCGTGATCGAGGCCAGCGCTGCAACGCCCCTCAGCAACGCGCCGGCTTATGTGCAGCTCTCGTCGCAGCGCACCGAGGAAGCCGCCCGCCAAAGCGCCTTGCAGATCGCCAACCAGTACGGCCCGCTGTTCAAGGGGGCCAATCTGGAAGTGCAGCGCGTCGATCTGGGCGAACGGGGCATCTTCTATCGCGTTCGCGTCCCGGCCAACTCCACCGCCGACGCCAACCAGCTCTGCTCCAGCCTGAAATCGGCCGGCGGCGATTGCTTCACGCTTTAGTCGTGCGTATCGCCTTGCTGCGGGCCGGCTCCGCTTGACCTTGATCGGCTGAGGCGCCAGCTTGCGGGCCCAGCCACCCGCAGAACCTTTTATGACCAGCAGCATCGCCACCGATTGGCTCGACCCCAAGCCCGACCACGGGCCGGTGCTGCATGTCGATCTGGACGGCTACGAGGGTCCCCTCGATCTGCTGCTGGATCTGGCCCGCCGCCAGAAGGTCGACCTTGCGGCCATTTCCGTGCTGCAACTGGCCGACCAATATCTCGCCTTTGTGGAAGAGCAGCGCGAACAGCGCATCGAACTCGCCGCCGATTACCTCGTGATGGCCGCTTGGCTCGCCTATCTCAAGAGCCGCTTGATGTTGCCCGCCGCGCCCGCCGACGAGGCGCCCAGTGGCGCCGAAATGGCTGCCCGGCTGCAATGGCGGCTGCGTCGCCTCGAAGCCATGCGCCAGGCCGCCACTCGCCTGCGCAATCGGCCGCGCCTCGGCATTGCGGTGCATCCCCGCGGCGATCCAGAGCCCGTCGAGATCGCCCGCCACACCCGCTGGGACACGAGCTTGCTTGATCTGCTCAAGGCCTATGCCACCCAGCGCGAGCGCGTCCATCCGCCGGCTTATTCGCCCCGCATCCGCGTCGTCTGGTCGCTCCAGGATGCGCGCGACCGGCTGCGCATCCTTGTGGGAGAAACCGGCGATTGGGTCAGCCTCGACGCCTGCCTTTCCGCCTATATCGATGATCCCGCCGAGCGGGTCACCGCCCGCGCCTCGAGCTTTGCCTCGAGCTTGGAACTGGTGCGCCAGGGCGAGATCGAGCTGCGCCAAAAGGAAACCTTTGGCCCGCTGATGCTCCGCCGCCGGAGCGGGGAGGGCGCTTGACCAACCACGATCCCCTCGCTCCCGATCAGGCGCTGCGCATCCTGGAAGCGCTGCTCTTCGCCTCGGCCGAGCCGCTGACGGCGGCCCAGCTGGGCGCGCATCTGCCCCAAGGCGCCAATGTCGAGGCCGCAATCGATCAGCTTGCCCGCCATTATGCCGGCCGCGGCGTCAATCTCGTCCGCCGCGGTGACGCCTACGCCTTTCGCACCGCGCCCGATCTGTCCTTCCTGCTCCGCGCCGAGCAGGAGGAGAGCCGCACCCTGTCGCGCGCCGCGCTCGAAACCCTTGCGATCATTGCCTATCACCAGCCCGCCACCCGCGCCGAGATCGAGAAAATCCGCGGCGTCGCCGTTGGCAAGGGCACCATGGACATCCTGCTCGAAACCGGCTGGATTCGCCTGCGCGGCCGCCGCCGGGTTCCCGGTCGCCCCGTGACCTATGGCACCACACCAGCCTTTCTCGACCATTTCGGGCTGGAAAGCCTCGCCGATCTACCTGGCATCGAAGACCTCAAGGGGGCAGGGCTGCTGGTTTCGCGCCCGCCAACTTCGCTGCGCCTGCCCTTTGATGGCCCGTTGCACGAGGATGAAGATCCGCTGCAAGACCTCGATTCTGCTGAGCAATAGTCGCCTGCGGCGTTGCGGGGTGTGCAATCAGCAACACGTTCTTGTGTTTGCCCGCGATTAAACCTATTTCTCGCTATATCTGTCAGGCTATCGCGATGGACGTAGTTCAAGGGAGATTGATATGCACGCGCCAGGAATTTGGGGCATCCTCGTTGTGGCCGTTGTGGTCATCCTGTTGTTTGGCCGTGGCAAGATTTCCGGCATGATGGGTGAAGTCGCCAGCGGCATCAAAGCCTTCCAGAAAGGCATGCGCGACGACGATGACAAGCCGGTCAACCGGGTCACCACCACCGCTGATATCGAAGCCCGCGAAGCCGAAAAGACCCGCGAGCTCTAAGGTTCCGGTATCGGGTCCGTTTAGACGACGCGTTCGTAGGCAAGGATACTTATATGCTCGGCTTGGGCTGGACAGAGATGCTGGTCATCGGGGTCGTGGCGTTGATCGTCATTGGCCCCAAGGACCTGCCCGTAGTGATGCAGCGCGTCGGCAAGATCGTCGGCCAGATCCGTCGCATGGGCAACGAGTTCCAGCGCGAGATCAACAAGACGACGGGGCTCGACGAGGTGCGGAATTTGCGCAACTCCATCACCGCGCCGCTTAAAAAGACCAGCGAAGAAATCCGGCGTGAGTTCAACGCCATGACCCCGACCGGGCCAAAGCCCAGCGGGATCATCAAGCCTGCCGATCCGGCGGCCGAAAGCGTGGTCGACGAGATACGCGCTGCCGCTGGCATCCAAACGCCCGCCGCCGAGGCGACTGCTTCGGCGCCCGCTCCGCTCCCTCCCGCTCAGATTGTTGAGGCGCCCGTGCAAGCCACCCCAGCCCCTACCGCGCCGGTCACCACCACCGAACTCGCGCCCCTCAATGCTCCGGCCACGCCCAAGACGCGCAAGCCGCGCACCAAGAAGTCGGCATCTGAGGGCGAAGTGCCCGATGCTCTGCCCACCGAGCCTGCCGATTCGCCGGCGGCCCCTACGCCCCGCCAGCCGCGCAAGCGCTCCAAGAAACCGAGCGAAACCGAACAAGTGCCCGCGCTTCCCGGCGAGCCTGCCGATAGCCCGGCAGCTCCAACGCCGCTTGAGAACAGCTGATGGCCGACGAGAAGCTCAAGATCGAAGGCACGACACCCGAGCCTGAAGACGAGCTGGCGGGCAGCGAAGCCCCGCTGCTCGAGCATCTGGTCGAGCTGCGCAAGCGCCTGATCTATTCGGCGATCGCCGTGGTCGCCCTGATGATGCTGTGCTTCGTGTTTGCCGGCAACATCTTCGACGTTCTGCTTGGGCCCTATCGCTCGATCTATTCCGATCCCGGCGATCTGGAGCTGATCTATACCGCGCCCCAGGAATTCTTCTTCACCCAGCTGAACCTCGCGCTGTTCGGTGCCATTTTCCTGGGCTTCCCGTTTATCGCCAGCCAGATCTACATGTTCGTGGCGCCCGGCCTCTACAAGCATGAGCGCCGCGCCTTTATCCCTTATCTCATTGCCACGCCCATCTTCTTCATTCTGGGCGCCTGCATGGTGTATTTCGTTGTGCTGCCCATGGCGCTGCACTTCTTTGCCGGCATGCAGACCGATGAGATCCGCATGCTCACCAGCGTGTCGGAATATCTTGGGCTAGCCATGACGCTGATCCTGGCTTTCGGCGTTTGCTTCCAGTTGCCCGTGGTGTTGACGCTCCTGGCTCAGATCGATCTGGTCCATGTCGACATGCTCAAGAAGGGCCGCCGCTACGCCATTGTCGGCATCCTGATCTTTGCTGCCTTCATCACCCCGCCAGATCCGATTTCCCAGATCGGTCTTGCCGTGCCCATGTACCTGCTCTACGAGCTTTCGATCATGTCAGTGCGCATGATCGAGCGGCGCCGCGCTGCGGCCGAAGCGGCTCGGGCAAGCGGACTGTCGTCCTGATCGCCGGCAACTGACCGACCCGCTTGGGGCCTGCCTGCCGCATCTGCTGGCGGCTGGCCTCCGCGTCCCGAAAACCCTTGAAGAGGTGGGGTGCAACCCCTCTAGCCATGTTCGATATCAAATGGATCCGCGCCAATCCCGAAGCCTTTGATGCCGGCATGTCGCGCCGCAAGGGCGTGCCTGTGCGCGCGGCCGATCTCTTGGCCATTGATGATCGCCGCCGCGACATCATCACCCGCCTCAATGACGCGCAGGAAAAGCGCAACACCCTGTCCAAGCAGATCGGCCAGGCCAAGGCACAAAAGGACGAAGCCAAGGCCGCCGCGCTGATGGCCGAGGTCGCCGGCCTCAAGGAGTTCATCCCTCAGGGCGAAGCCGAAGAGCGCGCCGTTGAGCTTGAGCTTCGCAACGCACTGTCGGTGCTGCCCAACCTCGTCTTCGAGGATGTGCCCGATGGGACCGACGAAACCGGCAATGTCGAATATTTCGGCCGCAACGGCACCGCCGAAACCGCTGCGCAGGTGCGTGCGCCAAAGCCGAGCCTGAGCTTTGCCCCCAAGGAGCATTTTGAGCTCGGCGAAGCCATGGGCGCCATGGACTTTGAAACCGCCGCCAAGCTCTCGGGCAGCCGCTTTGTTGTCCTCAAGGGCCAGCTCGCCCGCCTGGAACGCGCCCTCGGTCAGTTCATGCTCGATCTGCACACCACCGAGCATGGCTACCTCGAAGTGCAGCCGCCCTTGCTGGTCAAGGACGAGGCGCTGTTTGGCACCAACCAGCTGCCCAAATTCGAGGAAGACCTGTTCTTCACCCCGCATGGCGACAGCCGCCTGGCCCTCATCCCCACCGCCGAAGTGCCGCTCACCAATCTCGTGCGCGAAGCGATCCTCAGCGAGGAAGAACTGCCCCTGCGCTTCACCGCGCTCACCCCGTGCTTCCGCTCCGAAGCGGGCTCGGCGGGTCGCGACACCCGTGGCATGCTGCGCCAGCACCAGTTCAACAAGGTCGAACTCGTTTCGATCACCACGCCCGAAACCTCGGTCGACGAGCACGAGCGCATGCTGGGCTGTGCCGAAACCGTGTTGCAGCGCCTCGGCCTGCATTACCGCGTCATGAACCTGTGCACCGGCGATATCGGCTTTGGCGCCAAGCGCACCTATGACCTTGAAGTCTGGTTGCCCGGCCAGAACACCTATCGCGAAATCTCCTCGGTTTCGGTCTGCGGTGATTTCCAGGCCCGCCGCATGGATGCCCGTTATCGTCCCGCCGGCGAAAAGCAGGCGCCGCGCTTCGTTCATACCCTCAATGGGTCGGGCACGGCCGTGGGCCGCAGTCTTATTGCCGTCATGGAAAACTATCAGCAGGAAGATGGCACCATTGCCATTCCCGCTGTGCTCCAGCCCTATATGGGCGGCCTCACCACGATCGGACGCTCATAATGGCCTTGCGCATCCTCATCACCAATGACGACGGTGTGGATGCGCCGGGCATCGAAGTGATGACCGCCATCGCCCGCGAACTGAGCGACGATGTCTGGATCGTCGCGCCCGACGGCAACCAGAGCGGGGCAGGGCACCGCTTCACGCTCGGGCGCGAACTCAGCATCGACGAGCGCGGGCCCCGCCGCTTTGCCGTGGTCGGTGGCTCGCCTGCCGATTGTGTCGTGGCCGGCATGACCCACCTCCTGGGCGATCACCCCGCCGACCTCGTTCTTTCCGGCGTCAATGCCGGCCAGAACCTGGGGGACATCATCAATTGTTCGGGCACCGCCGGCGGGGCGCGCGAAGGCGCGCTGCAGGGGGCAGTCGGCATCGCCATGAGCCAGGCCATCAATTACGAGCAGGGCCACGCCATCGATTGGTCCAATGCCCGCCGCTATGGCGCCGCTGCCGCCCGGGCAATTCTCGCTGCGTCCCCGCCGCGCGATATCTATTACAACGTCAACTTTCCCACCTGCGCCCCCGATGCGGTCAGCGGCCTCGCCGTGGTGCGCCATCAGCGCTTTTCGCGCTCGCCCTTCCGCTATTACGCCAGCGACAATCCCGGCAAGTTCTTCGTCGCCATTCCCGAAACCCCCATGCCCTTGGATCCAGCCGCCGATTTCGAGCAGCTGCGCCAAGGCCATGCGGTCACCGTAACCCCACTGGGCCTGCAGCAAACCGACACCGCCGAATTGTTGCGCATCGCCGGAACGCTGACGCTGGCCCAAGGCTGAGCGGCCTTTCCGCGCCTTAACCTTACCGAACACAAAACCCGTGCGGATTTTATGCAAATCGCGACGGCTTTAAACTCGTCTTTACCTTACCGGCCTAGATTCAAACTCGTGTTGAGTAGCCGCGTACGGATGAGAATAATGAGTACACGCGTATCCCGCCGGGCCTTAAAGAATGCCGTCGCGATCGGAGGCCTTGTGGTCGGTGCGGTTGCGCTTTCTGGCTGTTCGAGCCTGGGTAGTCGCAGCTTTGGTGACTCGACGGTCACCAGTTCTGTGGGCCAGTCCTCGCCGGCTTCGCTCAACCAGCCCATGCCATCGAGCTTGGGCGCGTCCACCCGGGTTGCCGAAGGCTCGTTCGTGCCCCCCGCTAATGTTAGCGGCGGTGGCGGCGGCTGGAATTCGCCTCCCTCAGGCTACCCACAACCGATGACCGCAATGGCGCCGGTTGCGCCGACGGGCTCGATGCCGTCCGTGCAGTCCCAAGACCTTCCAGTACTGAGTTCACAGTCTTCAATGGGAACACAACCCGCCATGCAAGCCCAGACCAGCCTTGCCCCCGTCGCTCCCCTTCCTCCCGCCGTTGCCATGGGCGCTCCGCCGTCCAACCTTGCAGCCCAGCGGCCTCAGATGGCTGCCACTCCGGCCCCAACGGCTCCCGCCGCCAGTGCCAATGGCGCCTACACCCACACCATTGCCAGCGGCGAGTCGCTCTACACCATCGCCCGTCGCTATGACGTGACCACCCAGGCCCTGGTGCAGGCCAATGGACTGTCCTCGCCCGACAAGATCGTTGTGGGCCAGGCCGTGATCATTCCGGGCCGCTCGGATCTGGCCAAGCCAGCCGCTCCGGTGACCCAGCTGGCCAGCGCTGCACCGACTGCCGCGCCTGCCGCCACCACCATCGCCACTCTGCCCACGACGCCGACTCCAACGGCTGCGGCACCCGCCGCTCCGAGCCAGCCCGCGGCGGCACCGGCAGCGCCCACCAAGACGGCCACGGCTCCGGCGCCCGCCGCCGAGCCGGCCATGTCGGGCAATGACAAGTTCCGCTGGCCCGTCACCGGTCGCGTCCTCACCGATTTTGCCTCGTCCAAGGGCACGGGCATCAATATCGAGGCCTCCGAAGGCAGCGCTGTCGCCGCCGCCGAAAATGGCACCGTCATTTATGTCGGCTCGGGCGTCGAGGGTTATGGCAATCTGATCCTGATCCGCCACCCCAATGGCTATGTCTCGGCCTATGCGCACCTCAAGTCGATGAGCGTTGCCAAGGGTGCCGTGGTCAATCGCGGCGACACCATCGGTGCCGCCGGCATGTCGGGCTCGGTGTCCAAGCCCCAGCTCCACTTCGAGCTGCGCAAGGGCGCAACCCCGGTCGATCCGATGCCGCTGCTCGCCAGCTAGGCATCGCCTGACATCTTCGGAGACTGCTTGAAGGGCAGGGCGGTTTATACCGCCTTGCCCATTTCTCCAGCCAGCGTCCGCACCAGCTGGATCGCCACGCGGCCTGACCGCGCCCCGCGCGTCGCCGACCATTCGATCGCCCGCGCCCGCAACGTTTCCTCGTCGATGTCGAGCCCGTAATGCTCGGCATAGGTTTTGACCATGAGGAGGAACGTGGGCTGGTCGCAATTGTGGAACCCCAGCCACAGTCCGAATCGATCCGACAGCGACACCTTCTCTTCCACCGCTTCTCCCGGCGTGATCGCGGTGGCGCGCTCGTTCTCGATCATGTCGCGTGGCATCAGGTGCCGCCGGTTCGAGGTGGCATAGAACAGCACATTGTCCGGCCGCCCCTCAAGCCCGCCATCCAGAATGGTCTTGAGCGACTTGTAGGAGGTTTCCCCGCTGTCAAAGCTGAGGTCATCGCAAAAGACGATGAACCGCCCCTCGGCATTAGCGATCCGCCGCATCAGCACCGGCAACGATTCCAAATCCTCGCGCGCAATCTCGATCAGCACCACCCGCAGGAAGCCCCCATCGGTTCGCTCGACAATGTCGGCGTGAATGGCCTTGACCAGCGAGCTCTTGCCCATGCCCCGCGCGCCCCAGAGCAGCGCATTATTGGCCCCATGCCCGCGCGCAAACTGCTCGGTATTGCGCAACAGGATATCCTGCACCGCATCGATTCCCTTGAGCATGGCCAGCGGCACCCGGCTTACCCGCGGCACCGGCATCAACTGCCCGGCAGCACCGTCCCAGTGGAATGCCGAAGCGCTCGCCAACACCGCCGCCTGGTCGACGCCTGCATCCTTTGGCTGTAAGGCTTGGGCGATCCGGGCGAGGGACTGGGCGATCTCGGCGAGATAGTCTTGGCTGGTCAACGGGGCTTCCTTTGTTGTTGCCGCGGCAATGTGTGACTCCCGGATTGCCTTTGCAATGGAAGGGGGCCGCGGGTATACTCCGCGCGATTTTGATCCGGGCGCAAGTGCTGCAGCCTAGATTTGCGTCCAGTCGCGCCCTACATGCCAATCGGCTAGGCGCCCGTTCTCCAGCAAAGCCAAAAAAGAAAACCTAAAGGAGCTCGCCGATGTTTGTTACGCCCGCTTTTGCCCAGGCGGCAGGCGCCCCCGTCGCCGGTGGTGGAATTCAGGACATCATCATCCAGATGATGCCCATTCTGCTGCTCGTGGTGATTTTCTGGCTGCTGATCTTCCGCCCCCAGCAGAAGCGCCTCAAGGCGCAGCGCGAAATGCTCTCGGCGATCCGTCGTGGCGATACCGTTGTGACCACTGGCGGCATCATCGGCAAGGTCACCAAGGCCGTTGACGGCGAAGACCTCGAAGTCGAGATCGCCCAGGGCGTCAAGGTCAAGCTGGTGCGCGGCATGGTTGCCGATGTTCGCACCAAAGCCGAGCCCGTCAACGACAACAAGCCTGTCGTCTAAGCAGGATCATGCCGGGGCTCTGCCCCGGTTTTTTCGTCTCTAGGACACCTGATGCAGTTCTCGCCCGTTCGTACCGCTATCATCGTCATTGTTGCCCTGATGGGCATTCTCTTTGCCGTGCCGAGCTTCTTGCCGGACAATGTGAGGGAGAACTGGCCCGGCTGGCTGCCGAAGCAGACCGTGGTGCTGGGGCTCGATCTGCAGGGCGGCTCGCACCTGCTGCTCCAGGTCAACGAACAAGGCATCGTGTCCGAACGGCTGCAAAGCCTGCGCCGTGATGTGCGCAACGTCCTGGCCAATCAGAACGGCATCGGCAATCTCATCACCACCGATGCCGCCAACAACAGCCTCGTCATCGAGCTGACCGACCCCAGCCAGCTCGAAGCGGCGCGCAACGCCCTCCAGGGCCTGCAGAACACCGTCAGCAATTCCATGTTCGCGGCCGGCGGCGTCAACGAACTCGCCTTTGGCGAAAGCCCCGACGGCAAGCTCACCGTTTCGCTAACCCGCGAAGGCATCGCCGAGCGCACCTCTTCGCTCGTGTCCCAGTCCATCGAAGTCATTCGCAACCGCATCGACGAGCTTGGCACCACCGAGCCCTCCATCCAGCGCCAGGGCACCAATCGCGTTCTTGTCCAGGTTCCCGGCTTCGGCGATAGCGAGCGCCTCAAGAACCTCATATCCCAGACCGCGCGCCTGACCTTCCACATGGTCTATCCCGGCCTGACTGCTGCCCAGGCGGAAGCCCAGGGCCTGCCCGCCGGCACCATGATCCTGCCCAGCCAGGATGGCGGCGCCGAGCTGATCTTTGAAGACGTGGCCCTTGGCGGCGAGTCGCTCGTTGATGCCCAGCCCAGCTACGACCAGCAGCGCGGCATTCCGGTCGTTTCCTTCCGCTTCGATACCAATGGCGCCCTGACCTTTGGCCAGATCACTTCGGCCAATGTCGGCCAGCGCTTTGCCATCGTGCTCGATGAGCAGGTCATCACCGCGCCCGTGATCCAGCAGCCGATCACCGGCGGCACCGGCCAGATTTCGGGCAGCTTCACCACCCAGAGCGCCAGCGATCTTGCCGTGCTGCTGCGCGCCGGCGCCTTGCCCGCCTCGCTCGATGTGGTCGAAGAGCGCACCGTTGACGCCAGCCTTGGCGCCGACTCCATCCGCTCGGGCCTGACCGCCGGTATTGTCGCCGCCGTCCTCGTCATCACTTTCATGGTGATCGCCTATGGGCTGTTCGGGGTATTCGCCAACATCTCGCTGATCCTCAACATCGTCCTGATCTTTGGTGCCCTGTCCATGCTCGGCGCCACGCTGACGCTGCCCGGCATCGCCGGCATCGTGCTGACCATCGGCATGGCCGTGGACGCCAACGTGCTTATCTACGAGCGCATGCGCGAAGAAATGAAAGCGGGTAAAACCCCGCTGCAGGCCATCAATGCCGGCTTCGAGCGCGCCTGGGGCACCATCGTTGACTCGCACCTGACCCAGCTCGTTGCCGCCGTGGTGCTCTATTTCCTCGGCTCGGGTCCCGTGCAGGGCTTTGCGGTTACCCTCGCGCTCGGCATCGTGACCTCGCTCTTTACCTCCTACACGGTCACGCTGTACTTCGTGCGGCTGTGGTACAACTGGCGTCGCCCCAAGACCCTCAAGATCCAGCACTTCCGCTTCATTCCGGACGGCACCAAGATCCCGTTCATGAAGATCTCGCGCTATGTGATCGCCTTCTCGCTGGTCGCTTCGGTGCTGTCGCTGGGCTCGGCCTATTTCAAGGGCTTCAATCTCGGCATCGACTTCGTGGGCGGCACCGCGATCGAAATCCAGCATGTCGGCGGCCCCGCCGATGTTGGGCAGGTGCGCGAGCTGCTTGAGGGCCTGGGCCTCGGCGAAGTGCAGGTGCAGGGCTTTGGCACGCCCGAGGACGTGCTGGTGCGCGTCCAGGCCCAGGAAGGCGGCCAGGATGCCGATCAGGTCGCCGTTCAGAAGGTCGTCGACGCCCTCGCCACCGAGAACTACGAAGTGCGCCGCACCGAAGCGGTGAGCGGCACCGTCTCGAGCGAATTGGCCTGGAAGGGCACGATCGCCGTGATCATCGCGCTCGTGGCCATCCTGTTCTATCTCTGGTTCCGCTTCGAATGGCAGTTCGCCATGGCCGCGGTCACGACCACCACGCACGACATCATCATGACCATCGGTCTGTTCTCCATTACCGGATTGGAGTTCAATCTGACCTCCATCGCGGCGGTGTTGACCCTGGTGGGTCTGTCGCTCAACGAAACCGTGGTGATCTCGGACCGGGTCCGCGAGAACATGCGCAAGTACAAGAGCATGCCCATGCCTGAACTGATTGATCTGTCGATCAACCAGACCATCGTGCGCACCTCGCTCACCCAGTTCACCGTGTTCCTGGCGCTCATTCCACTGGTGCTGTTTGGCGGCGAAGTGATCCGCTCCTTCACCATCGCCATGACCTTCGGTTCGCTGGTGGGCATGTATTCTTCGATCATCGTTGCCGGCCCAATCCTGATCAATTTCGGCCTCAAGTCCCGGGCTGAGCGCACCGATCTGGCCGAAAAGAAGCCCGTCGACGAGCCGGCTGTCTGAGGCCATGTCGGAGGAAGGGCGCGGCAGCGGCTTTTACCCGCAGCAGGTCGGCATTGATGCCTATGGCAAGGGCGGCTTCCGCTTTGCCGACCTGTCCCATCGCGGCTCGCTCCTCTGCCTGCCCACGGGCATGCACGCCTGGGACGTCACCGAGCCCGGTGACATCACGCTCGAAAGCCTCGCTCCGGTTTTTGCCGCGGCCGACGCCATCGATGTTCTGCTGATCGGGTTGGGCTTTGACATTTTCGGGCTGCCCCGCGGCATCCGCGAAGCCCTGCGCGAGCGTGGCATCATCGTGGAGGCCATCGCCACCGGGGGCGCGGTGCGCACCTATAATGTGCTCCTCGCCGAGCAACGCGCCGTCGGCGCCGCGCTGCTGGCCGTCGACCGGGTCCGGTGATGGCACAGGCCCAGGCGACTGGCAGCAATCAAAGCTTCAGGCATGCCGCCACGAGCCTGCGCGAACTCGATCGCGACCGCTATCTCTCGACCCTGGTGCTGGGCGAGCACCGCGACCCCGTCACCGCGCTTTATGCCTTCAGCGCCGAAGTCGCCGCCATTCGTGAGCGCGTCTCCAATCCCGCGCCCGGCGAAATTCGTCTGCAATGGTGGAACGACGCCCTGGGCGGCGAGGGTCATGGCGAGCTCCGGCAAAACCCCGTTGCCGATGCGCTGCTCCAAACCGTGGAGCGCTACGCCATCCCCGCCGGCACCCTGCAGCGCCTCCTCGGCGCGCGGCGCTTCGATCTCTACGACGATCCGATGCCGGACCTCGAAAGCTTCGAGGGTTATGCCGGCGAAACCGCTTCCACGCTCTATCAGCTCGCGGCGATGATCCTCAACAACGGCCAACTGGTCGAGCCTGGCGATGCCGCCGGCCATCTCGGCGTCGCCCACGCCCTGATCGGCCACCGCCGCGCCTTTGGCGTCCTCGCCCGGCAAGGGCGCATCATGCTGCCCTGGACCATATTTGCCGCCAACGGTGTGCGCGAAAGCGAGATCTTCACCGGCACCGAAAGCGAAGGCCTCGCCGCCGCCCTTGGCCAGATCGCCGAACTCGCCGCCGACCACCTCGCCAAGGCCGAGGCCGCCATCGCCGCGTTGCCCGGCAATCTGCGCCCCGCCTTCGCCCCGCTCACCACGCTGCGCGCCCAGCTCGAGCGCATCAACAGCTCGGGGGAGGGCCTCTTCGCCATTCTCCCTGACTTGCCCGACTGGCAGAAAATCGCCCGCCTCTCCTGGTGGACATTCCGCAACCGCTAAGCGCCCCTGCGGCCGGGCGGACTTCCGAGGCCGCCCCACCCACTAGCTGTCACCCCGGCCTTGAGCCGCGGCCCATCCCGAGATGGCGGTGCCTAAGCACGACGCGCGGCTACTCCCGCTCCCCGCCAAACGCCACAAACTCGCCGCGGAACGCCCCGACCATCTCACCGGCATAATCCAGCTGTGAGCGCACCGCGATCCGCGCCACTCCCTTGCGCGCCAGCATGCGGGTAAACGCCGCCCAGTCGCCATCCAGCGTTGCCGTTGCCGTGAACTCTCCGGCAATGGGGCGCAAATATTCCATGCTGTTACGCTGGATCACCAGCCGGCTCGGCAACCCCTGCGCAGTCACCCTCACATGCAGCAGCGACCAGGCCGCAAGCGTCGCCAGCGCCGAAGCGCTGCCGCCAAACACCGTATCGCGGTGATTGATATTGGGCGCGAGTGGCGCGCCCAAAGTCACGGCTTCGGCGCTGCTCGAGACCACCTGCACGCCCATTCCCCGCGACAGCGGGATATGCTCATGCAGATAAGCTTCGAGCGCGCCGCCCGTCATGCCCAGCTCTTGAGATCGTCCAGCGCCCGCGCCGTGATCATGCGCCGCTTGGCGATCACCTTGTCATTGCCGCGCCAGCGCCCCGCGCCCTCGGGCTTGGTCACCGTCACTTCCGGGAACAGCCCGAAATTGACGTTCATCGGCTGGAAGCTGCGCGCCCCGCTATAGCCCTCGGCTTCAAGGTGCCCGCCCGTGATATGGCCGAGCAGCGCGCCCAGTGCCGTGGTGATCGGGGGCGGGGGCAGGGTGTCGCCACGCGCTTCGGCCGCCGCCATGCGGCCGGCCACCAGCCCGATCGCGGCGCTTTCCACATAGCCTTCAACGCCCGTCACCTGGCCGGCAAAGCGCAGCCGCGGATCAGCCTTGAGCTTGAGATCGGCGCCCAGCACCTTGGGGGAATTAAGGAAAGTGTTGCGGTGCAGGCCGCCGAGACGCGCGAACTGCGCGTTCTCGAGCCCCGGGATCATGCGGAAGATCTCGGCCTGGATGCCATAGCGCATCTTGGTCTGGAACCCGACCATGTTCCACAGCGTGCCCAGCGCATTGTCCTGCCGCAGCTGCACGATCGCATAGGGCTTGACCGTGGGGTTGCGCGGATTGGTCAAACCGACCGGCTTCATCGGCCCATGCCGCAGCGTTTCGCGCCCCCGCTCGGCCATCACTTCGATGGGCAGGCAGCCATCGAAATAGGGCACCTTCTCCCAGTCCTTGAACTCATGCAGCGGCGCTTCGATCAGCGCATCGACGAACCGGTTATACTGCTCCTGGTCCATCGGGCAGTTAAGGTAGTCCGCCCCGGTGCCGCCCGGGCCCGCCTTGTCATAGCGCGACTGCGCCCAGACAATGTCCTGGTTGATGCTGTCGTAGTGCACGATGGGCGCAATGGCGTCGAAAAACGCCAGCGCATCCTCACCCGTCAACTCCAGCACCGCTTCCGCCAGCGCCGGGGAGGTGAGGGGGCCGGTCGCCACGATCACATTGCGCCAGTCCGCTGGCGGCAAGCCGGCGACTTCCTCGCGCTCGATGGAAATATTGGGGTGGCTCTCGATCGCCTTGGTCACCTCGGCCGAAAAGCCGTGCCGGTCCACCGCCAGCGCACCGCCGGCCGGCAGCTTGTGCTGGTCGGCCGCCTGCATGATCAGCGAGCCGCAGCGCCGCATCTCTTCATGCAACAGCCCCACGGCATTCTGCTCATGGTCGTCCGAGCGGAAGCTGTTGGAACACACGAGCTCCGCCAGGCTCTCGGTCTGGTGGGCATCGGTGGGGCGCACCGGGCGCATTTCGTGGACGATGACGCGCGCGCCGGCCTGTGCCGCCTGCCAGGCAGCTTCGGAGCCGGCCAGACCGCCGCCAATGATATGGATAGGTTCTGATGAGGACATGAGCGCCCATAACAAGGCCGCTGCGTCAGCGCAACTGCCGCGTCTCGCAGCCGGGCTGCCGTCTGCTCAAATGCGCTTGAGCACTTGTTCAGAAGGCGTTCATCGCGGTGAACGGCAATCCTGCTTTGCCCTATTGCTGGGCGAATCTTTGCAGCTGATTGTCAAGCGAGCAGGCTCGCCTGAACAGCAATACACCCGCATCTCACAGAGAAGCGGGTGTTCGGTCTATGTCAAACCTGAGGCTTGGGCAGTAATGCTTAAAGCGTGCTGGCATGATCGCGGGCAACACGGGTGATATCGGTACGCGAAATACCCAGATCGTTCAGCTGACGATTGTCGAGAGCGGTAAGCTCACGGACGGTCTGCTGGTAAGCGGCCCACTTCTTGAAAGTCTTGCGGATGTCCATTCGATTTCTCCTTGCGTCTACGCCGATATATCTAGGCCATTGCGCACGACACTTGCAGTGGGTCATTGGTCAAACGAGCCATGCACGCCAAGCGCGGCTTTAACCACCGCCGTTCATTTCCGGTTAAAGCTCCGGTCAGAAATAAGGCCGCGGGATGGAGATCCCACGGCCGGTGCTTATTTCTGCGCTTGGCGTGTTCAGCGGTCGAACAGCCCGCGCGTCATTTTGTTGAACTCCGGCCCGCAAAGCCCCAGCGGATCAGGCTCTCGCCGGCAGGGGAGGTTGATTTCCCGGCGGTCCTGCTTGATCTCGACGGGGCGCTTGATGCACCAGACGGCACGCACGAACATGGCCCGTGCTCCTGTTCCAAATCGCGACAAACCCAAGCATGCCGAGCTTCGCTGCCACCTTCCACTGCTCATCGGGCAGGCGCGACATGCGCCCCCCGCATAGCTGGCTACTCCGCCGCCCGCCGCGCCGTGGCCGGCCGCCGCTCCATCACCTGCTTGAGGAATGTACCGGTATGCGAACGCGGGCTCGCCGCCACCTCTTCGGGCGTGCCTTGCGCCACGATCTCGCCGCCGCCATCGCCCCCTTCGGGGCCTAAGTCGATCACCCAGTCGGCCGTCTTGATAACTTCGAGATTGTGCTCGATGACCACCACCGTATTGCCGGTATCCACCAGCTCATGCAGCACATCGAGCAGCTTGGCGACATCATGGAAATGCAGCCCCGTCGTCGGCTCGTCCAGCATATACAGCGTTCGCCCGGTTGCCCGCTTGGACAGCTCCTTGGAGAGCTTGACGCGCTGCGCCTCGCCCCCTGACAGCGTCGTTGCCGGTTGCCCGACCTTCACATAGCCCAGCCCCACCCGCTGCAGCGTCGTGAACTTGTCGCGGATTGTCGGCACCGCGGAAAAGAACTCCACCGCCTCGTCGATGGTCATGTCGAGCACATCCGAAATGGACTTGCCCTTGAACTGCACCTCAAGCGTTTCGCGGTTGTAGCGCTTGCCCTTGCACACATCGCAAGTGACATAAACATCGGGCAGGAAGTGCATCTCGATCTTGAGCACCCCGTCGCCCTCGCACTTCTCGCAGCGCCCGCCCTTGACGTTGAACGAGAACCGCCCCGGCCCATAGCCGCGCGTCTTGGCTTCCGGCAGGCCGGCAAACCATTCGCGTAACGGCGTGAACGCGCCGGTATAGGTCGCCGGATTGGAGCGCGGCGTGCGCCCGATGGGGGACTGGTCGATGTCGATGACCTTGTCGAGATGCTCGAGCCCGGTTAGGGATTTGTGCGGCGCCGGCATCACCCGTGCCCCGTTGAGGCGCCGCGCGATAGCGGTATACATGGTGTCGATCATCAGGGTCGACTTGCCGCCGCCCGACACCCCGGTAATGGCCACGAACATGCCGAGCGGCACATCCACATCCACATCCTTGAGGTTGTTGCCCGTGGCGCCGCGCACCGACAGATACTTGCCGGTCTTGCCCTCGCGGCGCTCGGCCGGAATGGCAATGCCCATGCGGCCCGACAGATATTTGCCGGTGAGGCTGTCCTCATGCGCCAGGATCTGGTCGGGCGTGCCTTCGGCCACGATATGGCCGCCATGCACCCCGGCACCCGGCCCGATATCGACCACATAGTCGGCCGTCAGGATTGCATCCTCGTCATGCTCCACCACGATCACGGTATTGCCGAGGTCGCGCAGCCGCCGCAGCGTATCGAGCAGGCGCGCATTGTCGCGCTGGTGCAGCCCGATCGAGGGCTCGTCGAGCACATACAGCACGCCCGTCAGCCCCGAGCCGATCTGGCTCGCGAGGCGAATGCGCTGCGATTCCCCGCCCGACAGCGTCCCCGAATTGCGCGACATGCTGAGGTAATCGAGCCCCACATCGATCAGGAAGGTCAGCCGGTCCCGGATTTCCTTGAGAATGCGCTCGCCGATCTGCTTCTGGCTCGGCGTCAGCTGCGCCATCAGCCCGGCAAACCACTCGTCCGAGGCGCGGATCGACATTTCGGTGACCTGCCCGATATGGAGCCCCGCAATCTTGACCGCCAGCGTTTCGGGCTTGAGCCGATACCCGTTGCAGGCCACGCATGGCGCCTGCGACATGTATTTTTCGATCTCCTCGCGCATCCCCGCGCTTTCGGTTTCCTTGTAGCGTCGCTCGAGGTTGCCGATCACCCCTTCAAAGGGCTTGGTGGTCTTGTATTGCCGCAAGCCGTCGTCATAAACGAACTCGATTGCCGTACGTCCGGTGCCATAGAGCACCGCCTGCCGCACCTCGTCGGGCAGGTCGGCCCAGGCGGTCCCGGTCGAGGCGCCGAAATGCTTGACCACCGCGCTCAGCGTTTGCAGGTAATAGGGCGCCGAGGTCTTGGCCCAGGGCAGCACCGCCCCGTCGCGCAGGCTGAGGCTTGAATCGGGCACGACCTGGCCCGGATCGATCTTCTGCTCGGTCCCCAGCCCGTCGCAAACCGGGCAGGCGCCGAACGGGTTGTTGAACGAAAACAGCCGCGGCTCGATCTCGGCAATGGTGAAACCGGAAACCGGGCAGGCAAACTTTTCCGAAAAGGTGATCTGGCGCGGCTTGCCGTTCTCGTCGGTTTCGTCGGCCAGTTCCACCAACGCGATGCCGTCGGCGAGCTTGAGCGCCGTTTCAAAGCTTTCCGCCAAGCGCCCGCTGAGGTCGGGGCCCACGACCACCCGGTCGATCACCGCCTCGATATCGTGCTTGAACTTCTTGTCGAGGGTAGGGGCATCCTCGAGCTCGAAATATTCGCCGTCGATCTTGACGCGCTGGAAGCCCTTGCGCCCCAGCTCCGCCAGTTCCTTCTTGAACTCGCCCTTGCGCCCACGCGCAATCGGCGCCAGCAGATAAAGCCGCGTGCCCTCGGGCAGCTCCAGCACCCGGTCCACCATTTGCGACACGGTCTGGGACTCGATCGGCAGCCCCGTGGCGGGCGAATAAGGAATGCCTACGCGAGCAAACAGCAGGCGCAGGTAATCGTAGATTTCCGTGACCGTGCCCACCGTCGAGCGCGGATTGCGCGAGGTGGTTTTCTGTTCGATGGAAATTGCGGGGGACAGCCCCTCGATATGCTCCACATCGGGCTTTTGCATCATTTCGAGAAACTGCCGCGCATAAGCGGACAGCGACTCTACATAGCGCCGCTGCCCTTCGGCATAGATGGTGTCAAAGGCCAGCGACGATTTGCCAGAGCCGGACAGGCCCGTCATCACGATCAGGCTGTCGCGCGGCAGCCGGACATCGATGCCCTTGAGATTGTGTTCGCGCGCGCCGCGCACCACGATTTCACGATTAAGGCTGGGATTGGGCATCACGATCCATGTTCATAAAGGCTGCGCCAGACAGGTGTCGGCATATAACGGCCGGACGGTCGGCGGGAACTCACAAATAGGGGCGCGCCACCGGGCAGGCAAGGCAAAGGGCCGGCATGGCGGCCTTGCACCCGCTGTCAACGCGCCCAACAAAGCCCCGGGGTCAAGCGCTCACCACTTTGGAGCCACTCCATCCCGCAGGCCTGCTGACACAGCGTGTCAGTAGCATCCCCATCGCGTACCTCTCGGGCGGCCCCTTCCGCCATCCTTGACTCGCCCCGCACTGAGAACATAAGATGAACGAAGTTAAAGGGCAATCCCCATCTACTGGGGTCCAGCGGTCAGGCGCAGCCGGCACAAACCGGTTCAAAACGCCAAAAAAGGCTGAGCGGCCGCGGTTTTGGGCGTTAAGTAGAACCCAAGCGGGCCGCAGGCCAAGCAAAGCGAAACGGAGCATGTCATGGCAGGCAGCGTCAACAAGGTCATTCTGGTAGGCAATCTGGGCAACGACCCCGAAGTGCGCAATCTTCCCAGCGGCGGCAAGGTGGTCAATCTGTCCATCGCCACCTCGGAAAACTGGAAAGACAAGAACACCGGCGAGCGGCGCGAAAAGACCGAATGGCACCGGGTGGTGATCTTTTCGGAAGGTCTGGCGCGTGTAGCCGAAAGTTACCTCAAAAAGGGCTCCAAGGTTTACATCGAAGGCCAGCTTCAAACCCGCAAATGGCAGGACCAAAGCGGCCAGGACAAATACTCCACCGAGATTGTGCTGCAGGGCTTCAACTCTAACCTTACGCTGCTCGACGGCCGCGGCGAGGGTGAAGGGGCAGGGGGCGGCGAGCCCGGCGGCTTCCGCGGCGCCCGCCAGTCCGACAATGGGGGCGGTGGCGGCGGCCGCCGTCCATCCCCGAGCGCCCCGGCCTTTGAGTCCGGCGGCATGGACGACGACATCCCGTTCTGAGGCCCGACGCCTCCATAAAAACCAGGAAAGTGGGTCGCTTCGGCGGCCCTTTTTTTTTGCCGTAAAGCCTTTCCGGCTTCAAAGGCATGAAGCGACAGCGGCGGCCCCGGCCCCGGGAAAAAGCCCCTTTATTGACTTTGCTCAATTTGCGGCACCCGCGACGGGCTAGTTTCACGGTGAAATGAGGCGTGCATGCCCGCACCATCCAAGAGTCGCCCAGACTTTGGCGCGGTGGCACCGAGCTGCCGATCTCCGTTTGCACGCAAGAGCCCTGACCGGAAGGAACCACCATGTTGACGTCCAAGGCATCTGCAGCTCTGCTCGTGACCGTCCTTGCGGGCTCGCTAACCCTGTCCCCGCTGGTGGTGGGGCAGGACAATGCCACCCCCGCCACCACGCAAGCCGCGCCTGAGGAGCCTGGTGGAGCGCGCCGCGCCATCCGCTGGGCGCAAGCCCATTTGCAGGAGATGGATGCCGCCATCACCGTTCTGGAGCAAAACACCGAACAACTCGCGGGCGACGCGCGCACCAAGGCCGAAGCGGAACTCGACAAGCTGCGCGCCGTGCGGGAGGAGTATCAGCGCTCCCTCGAGGAGGCGCTGGCCACCACGGACGCCAGGACCCGCGAGGAAACCGAGCGGCTGGGCAGCGCGCTCGCCACCCATTGGGACGACTTCGAGACCGATCTGGCCGCCTATTATGACGCCGCCAAGGCTGATCACGAACTTCGCCGCGCCGTATTCATCGCGCGGGCCGAGGCGCAGGAAGCCGCCTTCAGGCAGGAAATCGAGGACCTCGACCACTCGGTCGCCAATGCGGCTGCAGGCGCCAAGACCGGGCTCGACGCGCGCAAGGCAGCGCTGGAAGCCCGGCTGCAGGAAAGTCGCGAACAACTCGACCGGCTGGGCGCCGCGACCGACGCTTCCTGGCAGCAATTCGTCGATGGCCTGCACAATGCCCGCACGGCATTCCAGGCCGAGTTTGAGAAACACCAGTAAGCCATTGATCTATTTACAGGCCCTGCAGGCCCGTCGCGGTCGGCAGAACGGGAGATCGGCAGATGTGCACCGGCGCCAACTACACCACCAAAGACCATTATTTCGGCCGCAATCTCGATCTGGAGTTCTCCTATAACGAGACCGTCACAGTTACGCCGCGCAACTTCCCCTTCGAGTTCCGCAGAATGCCCAGGCTCGACACGCACCACGCCATCATCGGCATGGCGACCATCTCGGATGGCTATCCGCTGTACTACGACGCGACCAACGAGAAGGGGCTCAGCATGGCGGGGCTCAATTTCCCCGGTAATGCCGATTACAAGCCCGAAGCCCCCGGCCAGACCAATATCACGCCCTTCGAGTTCATCCCCTGGATCCTGGGCAAGTTCGAAACGGTGGACCAGGTCAAGGCCGAGCTGCGCGCGTTCAACCTCGTGGACATTTCGTTCAGCGAGGCCTTCCCGCTCTCGCCGCTGCACTGGATCATCTCGGACCGCAACAAGTCCATCACTGTGGAGTCGGTGCGCGACGGCTTGAAGGTCTACGACAACCCTATCGGCGTGCTCACCAATAACCCGACCTTTGACATCCAGTCCTTCAACCTCAACAACTTCATGCACCTGTCGCGCAATCCGCCCGAGCCGCATTTCTCGGACCAGCTCAGCTTCGACGTCTACAGCCGCGGCATGGGCGCGATCGGATTGCCCGGCGATCTGTCCTCGTCCTCCCGCTTCGTCAAGGCCGCCTTCACCAAGCTGAACGCGATTTCCGGGGACTCCGAGTCGGAATCGATCAGCCAGTTCTTCAAGATCTTGGAGTCGGTGGCCCAGCAGCGCGGCTGCGTGGACGTCGGCAACGGCAAATACGAGATCACCATCTACTCGTCGTGCTGCAACACCGACAAGGGCATCTATTACTACACGACCTACGAGAACAGCCAGGTCACCGGGGTCGACATGCGCAAGGAGGACCTCGACGGCTCCGCGCTTGCCGCCTATCCGCTGATCAAGGGCCAGCAGATCCAGATGCAGAACTGAGGTCTCGGCTGCCGGCCGGCGCCCAGAACTCCCGGGCGAATGGGGGCAACTTGTCGAGGCACTCGGCAAAGCTCGATTGATCCATGCTGCGCCACAGCACCGTCGCCACATCCTCGATGGCGCTCGGGGGCGAGATATTGTGGTTGGGCCGCAACTCCCGTACCTCCCGGCGCCATGCCGCGCGGTCCAGCACCGCCACCGGTTCCGCTTGCGGGTCCCAGTCCATCACAAACAAGGCCCGCAGCATTGGCGGCAGGATCTGCACGAACACGATCCCTTCCTCGAGCGTCAACCGTCGCCGGAACGCCAGCAACACCCCCTGCAGCATAGTATAGGCCTGATGCCGCGTCGTCAGACCCGCTTGCTCGGCAATTGCCGCCAGCAACGCATCGAACTCAGCCGAAGCCCGCCGGTATTCGTTTGGCACCGTCATCCGCATCCTCCTCTCAGCCGGTCACCAATCTGCCACCACTTGGCCGCGCGCGCACGCTGGCGGCGCCAATTCGCGCCCTCCTGACAAGACTTGTCCCGCGCGGCCCTTAAACCGCCAGCAGCAATCAACCAGGAGGCACGGAGATGAGTGAATTTGCGGATAAAACCGCCCTGGTCACCGGGGCCGGCTCGGGCATCGGGGAAGCGACGGCTCGCGCCCTGCACCGGGCGGGAGCGCGGGTGTTTGGTGGCGTGCACACGCTCGAACAGGCGCAGCGCCTGCAGCGCGAACTGCCGGGCATCGTTGCCGCGCCCTGCGACGTGCGGGACCCCGCTGCCGTCGAGCGCATGGTGGCGCAGGCCGTAGCGGCGTTCGGCCGCCTCGAGCTTTGCGTCAACTGTGTCGGCATCACCGGACCCGCGCCAACCCCCATTGCCGATTACGATCCGGCGGTTTGGGCCGAAGTCATCGCCACCGATCTCACCGGCATGTTCCATTGCCTCAAATACCAGGTCCCGGCGCTTGCGGCGGCTGGCACTGGGGCCATTGTCAACATGTCCTCGGCTAATGGCGTGGTCGGCATTCCCGGCATGGCTGCCTATACTGCAGCCAAGCACGGCGTCGTGGGTCTTACTCGCAGCGCTGCTCTGGAGCTCGCCAACACCGGCATTCGCGTCAACGCCCTCGCACCCGGCTATGTGGCCACGCCCAAAGTGCTCGCCGCCGGCGAAGATGCGCTGACCCTGTTCCGCCAAAGCCACCCGATGGGGCGGCTGGCCGAGCCCGAGGAAGTCGCCGAGTTCATCCTCTTCCTGCTGTCCCCGCGCAGCGCCTTTGCCACTGGCGGGGTTTACGCGCTGGATGGTGGCTACACCGCCCAATGACGCCGGAGCACATACGAAAAGGGCGACCACCCGGCCGCCCCTTGCAGTCATCCTTTGGGCTCAAAGACTATTTGCTGAACGGCACATTGGCGCGGATGCTTTCGCCAGTTTCAACATAAACCACGTTGAAGCCCACCGTGATCTCGTCCTGGTCGAGCGCAATATCGGCCGAGATATCGTATTCCTTGCCTTCTTCGTCCTGGTCGCGTTCGCGCAGGTTGAACAGCAGTCCCTTGCCGCGCTTTTGCCCCACGGCAATGCCCGAAAAAGCGGCGTTGGAGGTCATCGCCGCCTCGAACCGCCGCTGCGCGTCCACATAGGCGAGCGTGCCATTGATCGAGAGCACCTTGCCGGCCAGCGTGCAGCGCCCGCTATAATTGACCTTGTCGCTATTGCCCGTGCTGACCTTGAGCCGGCACACCACGGTTTCCGAGCGATCCCCGGTCAGCGTGCCGCGGCCGCGCCAATCCCCGATATAGGATTGGAGCAGGGCCACATCGGCCGGCGCAGCAAAGGCCGGCGCCGCACCAACAACGCCAGACAAGGCAAGACCCGCGAATGCCAGGGCACGCGCCACAGGCCCGAAATAGTTCATCCTAACCCTCCGAATGGAAAACTGCCCCCCGGCCACAGCGCCCGAGCTTAGCAAAACCCTGCTGCCGCGCGGCAAAATTCGCGACAATGTGAACAACCCAGATCCCACGCCAGCGAGCCAGCTACGAAACGATCGAGGACGGCGCCGCGCCGCGCGAAGCCGCTTCTCCGCTCGGATCATCGGGCGTCGATTCATGATCGGCCATGCGCACCTTGATCTTGCCCAGCGGGTGAAAGAACTTGCCGCCCGCGGCCAGCAAGGCCGGCAGGATGAACAGATCCCCGATCACGGCAAAGGCCAGCGTCGATACGAACAGCTTGCCGAACAGCGCTACCTGCGGCAGCTCCGAAAAGGTCACGATCACCACCCCGGCGCAGAGGATGATCGTCGTCGCGACGATCGCGCCGCCGATCCGGTCCAGCGTGTGCTTGACCGCCGCCAGGTGCTCCATGCCTTCCTCTCGTCGCGCATGCAGATAATGCGACAGGAAATGCACGGTGTCGTCCACCGCGATGCCAAAGGCGATGGTCAGCGCAATCACCGTGGTCAGTTGCAGCCCGGCGCCCGAGAAATACAGCCAGGCCTCCGTTCCCAGTACGGGAAAGAGGTTGGGAATGGCCGAAGCCAGCGCCACCCGGAAGCTCTGGAAGGCAAAGCCGATCAGCCCCAGATTGACCAGCACCGACAGCGTCAGGTCGAGCTGCAGCCCGCTCACGATCTGGTCGGTGGCAAAGGTCGTCATCACCCGGAACCCGCCGATTTCAGCGCCCTCGATCCCCGCCGCCCTCAGTTCCGCCGTCACATCGGTGACGAGGTCCTTGAGGGAATCCGAATCAAGGATCGTCGGCATAAACCCGGTCACCAGCGCCTGGGAGCCGTCGTCATTGATGAAGCGCCGCTTCATGAACGGACCCACCGCCTCAAACACCTCTTCGCGTGTAAAGCCCGCTTCGGTGTAATTGGTCAGGCTGGCGGCGGAGATGACCTTGTTCTCCCCTAGGTGGGCTTCCATGATCTCGTGCACGCGCCGGATGGTCTCGAAATCCTCGGGCGCAACATTGGGATCGTTCTGCTGCAGCGGCACCCGCACATAAAGCGGCGCCACCCCGCCCACGCCCTGGTCGATCTGCTGCGCCGCCGTGATCGCGCTGGATTCGCGCGCGGTGAAATCCTCGAAGGCAAAATGCGGCTTGATCAGGAAGTAGGGGACGAACAGGACGAGCGTGACCGCGATGGCGACGATTGAAACGAGTCGCCCATAGCGCCGCGCCAGAAACCAGCTCAGGGGCAGGGGAGCCGTCAGCACGAGGCTCGATCGCTTGGGTGCCTTGAAACCGAGCCGCAGCGAGAGCTTGAGCATCAGCGGCATGAAGGTCATCAGGCACACAAACAGCAGGAACGAGCCGATCGCCCCCGCGATGGAAAACTCGCGCACGCCCTGGCCTGGGGTCAGCGACAACGACGCAAAGCTCACCAGTGTCGTCAGCATGGTCAACGCCGCGGCCGGCCCCACCAGCTTGACCGTGGCATCCACCGCCTTGTTGGGCTCCATCCCGTCGTCGCGCCAAAAGGCTAGCCAGTTGAAAACGAAGAACATGGATTCGGCGAACGAGATCACCAGCACCAGCGTCGTCACCAGGATGGTGAGGAACGAGAACGAGCCGAAAAACAGCAGGATGATTCCCATCGTCCACATCACTGCCACAAACGGCGTGGCGGCGACGAGAATGGCTCCCGGCAGCGAGCGCAACGCGAGGAGCGCGATCAGCGATCCCAGCCCAAAGCCCCAGACGGTGAACTTGAGCTGGTCGCTAACCGCCGCGTTCAGCATTTCGGTGGTCCAGACCGGGGGGCCGGTCAGCTCCACCTGGATGTCTGCGTCCTGGTAAAGGGCGATGGTTTCGCGCAGGGAGGCGATCATCGCCTTTTCCCCGTTTTCCTGCACCGCATCGCGGTTGGGGAACATGATCAGCACCACGCCCGACAAATCGGGTGTGATCAGGTTGCGCATCATCGGGTCGTTCTGCTGCAGCTCGCTCAGCGCCGCCGCAACCTCCGCCGGTTCAGTCATCCCTTCAGGCACCGCCGGCACCGAGCCACCGCCGCCATCAGGCTTGCGCAGCGTAAAGGGCGACATCGTGCCCACTGCGTATTCGCTCAGCTCCATGTCGAAGGCCAACTCGCGCACCCGCTCGAGCACTTCCGGATCGGTCAGGCGAGGCGAGGTCACCAGCACATAGATGTCGTTTTCAAAGGTGCCGAAATTCTCCGACAGCCGCTGATAGGCGTCGTAATGCTCGCCCGAATCGGCAAACACCCGCAGCAGGTCCCCATCCACATTGGCGCGCGGAATTTGGCTGAACGCCAGGGCCGTAATCGCCAGCACGGCAAGCGCCACCGCCAGCGGATAGCGCAGTGTGCTCAAACCGATATGTTCAAGCCCAAAGCCGATGGAGCGGTCATGCGTCACCCGGGCCAGGGTGCGCTGGAGCAAAGCAGAAAAGGCCAAGACACCCGGTCTCCACGTATAAGGCGACGAATTGGCGCGATTTCTACGGCTTTGCGGCAGTTGCGTCCAGCAGCCACTGTAGTGCTGGGCGCAATGTTGTTGGTGTGTGCTTGGAAAAGCGCTGGCTTAACTTGCCAGGCTCTCGCGATGCAGGGCCAGCACCGCGTGCAGGTTTTGCGGCGCGCGGCCGGTAAACCGCTCCACCGTGTCGGCAACAATGGCGTGGTGACCCTCGGCAGCATCGCGGTCAAACGCCACCAGCAGATTGGCCATGAAGGGCGGCAGGCCCGCTGCCAGCATGCCTTCGAGCAACTGCTCGGGCGTCACCCCGATCCGGGCAATGCTCTTGCCGGACAGCTCGCTGAGCAGACGCGCAACTTCTTCCTGGGTCACCGGGGCAGGGCCGGTCACATCGAAAATGTTCTGCCCTTGCGCCTCGAGCAACGCGCCCGCCGCGGTGCGGGCGCAGTCGGCCCGGCTCACATAAGCGCGGCCCTTGCCCGCCGTGGCATCGAACATCTGCCCCGATTGCAGCGCACCCCCGGCGCCCATCAGCACCGCCTCGGCATAAATGTGATTGCGCAGCACAGTGAACTCGAGCCCCGATGCCGCCACCGCCTGCTCGGTCCAGTAATGATCGGCAATGCCCCCGGCGCTGGCGTTCGGCCGGGGATTGGGGGCTGAGGTATAGATGATGTGCTGCACGCCAGCGCTGCGGGCCGCTTGCACGGCTGCGCGCTGCTGCTCGGCCCGGTTGGCCGCGACCGTACTGATCATCAGCATGCGCTCGACGCCGTCCAGCTTGGCGGCCAGATCGGGGTCATCGAAGTCGATTTGCCGCAATTCGACCTCGCGTCCCTCGAATTCTGCCAGCTTGCCCGGCTCGCGCGAGCCCGCAATGATCCGCCGCGCCCCCTTGGCCAGCAATTCCTCCACCACCAGCCGGCCCAGCTGGCCACCGGCCCCGGTTACCAGCACTGTTTTGTCGGCAAAACGGCTCATCATCGTGCTCCTTGTTCGGGCGTGAGGCAGGTGCCGCCCGGCACTTGGCCCTTCTCCCAGACTTAATGAGCGCGCAGCAGACTTGTAAGAAGGCACCTGCCTTATACCGCCCCCCACCTTATCAAGGCCCGGCGACAAGGGGTCCCACCGCAGCGATTGGTAATTTCGCGCGAAATCACCTATTTACTACTCAGCTGAATCAACCCGAATCGATACCGTGACCGATACGCCCGACACCGGAACCGGCGCGCCCCCGCCCTCCGACGATATCGCCCTCATCTCCATTACCGACGAGATGCGCAAATCCTATCTCGATTACGCCATGAGCGTGATCGTGAGTCGGGCCTTGCCCGACGTGCGCGACGGCCTCAAGCCCGTGCACCGGCGCATCCTGTTCTCGATGAGCGAGAATGGCTACGAGTGGAACAAGCCCTATCGCAAGTCGGCCCGCGTGGTCGGCGACGTTATCGGTAAATACCACCCGCACGGCGATCAGTCGGTTTACATGGCGCTGGTGCGCATGGCCCAGGATTTCTCCATGGGCCAGCTGCTGGTGGAAGGGCAGGGAAATTTCGGCTCGGTCGACGGCGATATGCCCGCCGCCATGCGATACACCGAAGTGCGCATGCAGCGCATCACCAACAGCATGCTCGACGATCTCGACAAGGACACCGTCGATTTCCGCGACAACTATGACGGCTCCGAGCGCGAGCCTTCCGTGCTGCCCGCCCGCTTCCCCAATATGCTGGTCAATGGCGGCGGCGGTATTGCGGTGGGCATGGCCACCAATATCCCGACGCACAACCTGGCCGAAACCATCAATGCCGCGCTGATCCTGCTCGACAATGGCGAAGCCACGGTCGACGACCTGCTCGAAGTGCTGCCCGGCCCCGATTTCCCGACCGGCGGCATCATCCTTGGCCGTGCCGGCATTCGCGCCGCCTATGAAACGGGCCGCGGCTCGGTTCTGGTGCGCGGGCGCGTTGCCATCGAGGAAGTGCGCAAGGAACGCGAAGCCATCATCATCACCGAGTTGCCCTATCAGGTGAACAAGGCGACGCTGGTGGAAAAGATCGCCGAACTCGTGCGCGACAAGCGCATCGAAGGCATCTCCGACATGCGCGACGAATCCAGCCGCGAAGGCATGCGCGTCGTGGTCGAGATCAAGCGCGACGCGCTGCCCGACGTCGTGCTCAACCAGCTCTACCGCTACACCCAGCTGCAATCCTCGTTCGGCTGCAACTTCGTCGCCCTCAATGGTGGCAAGCCGCAGCTGATGACCCTCAAGGAAATCCTTGAGGCCTTTATCGCCTTCCGCCATGAAGTCGTGACACGCCGCGCCCGGTTCCTCCTCAACAAGGCCCGTGACCGCGCCCATATCCTGGTTGGTCTGGCCGTCGCCGTCGCCAATATCGACGAAGTCATCGCCCTGATCCGCACGGCGCCCGATCCCGCGACCGCGCGCGAACAGCTGATGACCCGCCGCTGGCCGGCCGCCGATGTGGCGCCGCTCATCGCGCTGATCGATGATCCGCGCCACCGCATCAACGAGGACGGCACCTTCAACCTCTCCGAGGAACAGGCCCGCGCCATCCTCGAGCTGCGCCTCGCCCGCCTCACCGCCCTTGGCCGCGACGAAATCGGCGAAGAACTCAACGGCCTTGGCGCCGAGATCAGCGATTACCTCGATATCCTGCGCTCGCGCGAGCGCGTGATCGACATCATCCGCGACGAACTGGTTGCCATCCGCGACCAGTTTGGCACCCCCCGCCGCACCGAAATCGCCGACAGCCTCGCCGATTTCGACGACGAGGACCTGATCGCGCGCGAAGACATGGTCGTCACCGTTTCCCATGGCGGCTACATCAAGCGCGTGCCGCTTTCGACCTACCGGGCCCAGCGCCGCGGTGGCAAGGGCCGCTCGGGTATGCAGACCCGCGACGAGGATTTCGTCTCGCGCCTCTTTGTCGCCAGCACCCACACTCCGGTGCTGTTCTTCACCTCGCGCGGCATCGCCTATAAGCTCAAGGTCTGGCGCCTGCCGCTCGCAGCCGCCAATGCCCGCGGCAAGGCACTGATCAACATCCTGCCGCTCGAGCAGGGCGAACGCGTCACCTCCATCCTGCCGCTGCCCGAGGACGAGGCCACCTGGTCCGATCTCGACATCATGTTCGCGACCTCGCGCGGCACGGTGCGCCGCAACTCGCTGGCCGATTTCACCTCGGTCAACCGCAACGGCAAGATCGCCATGAAGCTCGACGAGGGCGATCGCATCGTTTCCGTCGAAACGGCCAGCGCCACCGACGACATCATGCTCACTACCGCACTGGGCCGGGCCATCCGCTTCGGCATCAATGATGTGCGCGTGTTCAAGGGCCGCGATTCCACCGGCGTGCGCGGCGTGCAGCTGGGCGAGGGGGATACCGTCATCTCCATGTCGATCCTGCGGCACTTCGACGCCAATCCGGCCGAGCGCAACACCTTCATCAAGCAATACGGCGCCAATCGCCGTGCCGCGACCGGTGAAGAGGCCGAGGTCGAGCTCACCGGCACCGAGGACAGCGAAGAGGATGTGGGCGTCACCGCACTGTCCGTCGAGCGCTACGCCGAAATGGACGCCGCCCAGCAGTTCGTCCTCACCGTCAACGAAAAGGGCTTCGGCAAGATCTCGTCTTCCTACGATTTCCGCCTGTCCAACCGCGGCGGCAAGGGCATCCGCGCTACCGACCAAAGCAAGCTCGACGAGATCGGCCATCTCGTTGCGTCCTTCCCAGTGGAGGAAAGCGATCAGCTCATGCTCGTGTCCGATCGCGGTCAACTGATCCGCGTCCCGGTCGACGGCATCCGCTTCTCGAGCCGCGCCTCCAAGGGCGTGCGCATCTTCTCGACCGGCGCGGGTGAAAAGGTCGTCTCGGTCGAACGCATCAGCGAGCCCGAAGGCGACGACCCCGGCGAAGTCGACGGCAGCGACGCCATCGCCCCCTCGGGCGAATAACCAAACATGCGGGCAGCGCCGGGGTATCGAACACTCCTGGCGCTGCCTGCCCCCCGCTGGCTGGCGCTCGCGAGCCTGCCTGCCGACTTCGCCGACTGGCTCGATTACGCCGCAGTGGTGGCGCTCCTCGTTTTTACCTGGCAGCAAGGCCCACTCGCACTCGCCCTTTTTGCGCTTTGCCTGGCGCTCCCCTATCTCACCGCCGGCCCGGTGCTGGCCATCTATGTGGATCGCCTGCCGCTCCGGCGCGTCTTGTTCTGGAGCAATCTCGCTCGCGCCCTCGCCACCTCGGCCCTCCTGATCGCCCCGAACACGGCAGTTGTGCTCCTTTTGGTCTTCGCCCGCGGCTGCATTGACTCCGCCTTCAATCCCGCCCGCCAATCCGCTGTTCAGGCCTCCACCCCGGCCGACCTCCTGTCGCATGCCAATGCCCTCCATCACGCCATCAACCAGGGCTCCAAGATCCTCGGCCCGGCCTTGGGCGGGCTCTTGCTGACTGCGCTCTCGCCCCAGGGCGTCTTTGCCGTCAATGCCGGCTTCTCCCTTCTAGCCGCGCTTCTCGTGCTCCCGCTGCAACTCGCCTCGCGCCAGCCCACCGCCACCCCGGAACGCTTCTCGGTGGCGCTCCTCGCCGGAGTCAGCGAGTTCGGCCGCAGCCGCCTCTTGCTGACCGCCTTGGTGTTCTCCGCCATCGCGTTCTTCGCCTTCTTTCTCTACGACACCTTTATTGCCCTGCTGCTCGATGATCTCGGCTATGGACCATCCGCCCTGGGTTTCTCGCTGGCTTGTTCCGGCCTCGGCGGGTTGTTGGGGGCCGTGCTGTCCGGTCGGATGCCTCCAGAGAATCCGCTCGCCAGCATGATCAGCGGTGCGCTCATAGCTGGGCTGGCGGTCGGTGCGCTCGGCCTTGGCGCCGCGCTCGAACTGGGCCTGCCGCTCCTGGCTTACCTCGCGCTGATGGCGGTTATGGGCGGCTCCACGGCTTTCATGCTCGTGCCCTATCGCACGATCATCCAGACTGAAACTCCGCCCGACCGCATCGCCCGCGTGTCGGCCGCGGGTGAGGCCGTTACCACCGCCATCATGCTGTCCGGGCCATTTGTCGGCAGCTTCATCGCCACCCTTTGGGGCAACGCCGCTGCGTTTATTGCCGGCGCCTGCGTGCTGCTTCTGCTCGCCTTTGCCGGCCTCGTCATTCTTGCACTCCGCCCCCGCCCGTGACACAAACCCCAAAACTGCGCGGAGGGGCACATGAGCAGGCTGGTAGGGTTTTATCCCGGATCGTTTGACCCGGTGACCAATGGCCATCTCGATGTGATCGAGCGCGCCTGCAAGCTCGTCGATACCCTGGTTGTCGCCGTTGGCATCAATCCGGGCAAGAAGTCGCCGCTCTTTGCCCATGCCGACCGACTGGCCTTGCTCAACCAGGTGCTCGCGCCCATCGGCAAGCGCACCGATACCGAGTTTCGTGTCGTTGATTTCTCCGGCCTCATGGTCAATGCCGCCCGCGAACACGGCGCCAAGCTCATCATCCGCGGCCTGCGCGACACCACCGATTACAATTACGAGATGCAGATGGTGGGCATGAACGCCCAGATGGCGCCCGATCTGCAGACCGTCTTCCTGCCCTCCAGCCCGCCCGTGCGGCACATCTCGGCCACATTGGTGCGGCAAATTGCCGAAATGGGTGGCGATATCGCCGCCTTTGTTCCTCCCATTGTGCTCAAGGCTCTGCAATCCAGATGACCAATGCTTTTCGCCCGACTCGCCGCCTGTTCAGCGCCCTGGCGCTTGCCACTCTCGCCTTCGGCTCCGCTCCGGCCTTCGCGCAGGCACCCACCGGCACGCCGCACCTGCTGCTGACGCTCGAAGATGGCGTGGTCGATATCGAACTGCTGCCCGAGATTGCGCCCAAGCATGTCGAGCGCGTGGTCACCCTGACCAATGAAGGCTTTTACAACGGCCTCGTCTTTCACCGCGTGATCGAGGGCTTCATGGCCCAGACCGGCGATCCAACCGGCACCGGCATGGGCGGCTCGGACCTGCCCGACGTCGAAGCCGAGTTCAACAACGAAAGCTTTGGCCGCGGCGTCGTGGGTGCTGCCCGCTCGCAGAATCCCAATTCCTTCAATTCCCAGTTCTTCATCACCACCGGCGACGCCTCGTTCCTTGACGGGCAATACACCGTCTTCGGCAAGGTCGTTTCCGGCATGGAAGCCGTGGACGCCCTCGAAAAAGGCCCGAAGTCGGCCAATGGCCAGGTCGAGAACCCCGACAAGATCGTCGAAGCCAAGATCGAATATAAGTAACTCGAACCGGGCTTGACCCTTCGGGGCCTCCACGCACGCGATGTCATCCCGGCCTCGAGCCGGGATCCATCCTGAGACCCATCACCACGGCAGCGCCGCGTGAACCGTCAGGCGGTTGCACCCGCCGCCCAATGCCCTTACATCCCGCCCCATCAATCAACGAAAGCGAAAACCATGGCCGATTACGCCGATCCCGAAAACACCCTCGTCATTGACACCACCAAGGGCGAAGTCGTTATCCAGATGCGCCCGGACCTCGCCCCCAACCACGTCGCCCACATCAAGAAGCTCGTGCGTGAAGGCTTTTACGACGGCATCGTCTTCCATCGCGTGATCGACGGCTTCATGGCCCAGACCGGCTGCCCGCGCGGCACTGGCACCGGCGGCTCCAAGTACCCGGACCTCAAGCAGGAATTCAACAACGAGCCCCACGTCCGCGGCACGGTTTCCATGGCCCGCGCCCAGAGCCCCGACAGCGCCAATTCGCAGTTCTTCATCTGCTTTGACGACGCGTCCTTCCTCAACAAGCAATACACCGTTTGGGGCCAGGTCATTTCCGGCATGGAAAACGTCGACCAGATCAAGCGCGGCGAACCCGTCCAGAACCCCGACAAGATGAACTCCGTCAAAGTCGCCGCCGACATCGCCGCCTAAGCATTTTTCTTGACCAACTTCCACGGGCGCCCCACCAGGGCGCCCGTTTTGTGTCTGCAGCCTCGCTTCCAGCCCCAAGTACCACCCTCGGTGCTCGTGCCCTCCCTCCCCCTTGAGGGGGGGCCGGGGAGGGGGTCGCCGTGCTGTTGCACTTATTGAACCGCTCCGCCTAACGCCTGCACAACCACCGACCCAAGTGCCATCGTCTCCCTCCCCCTTGAGGGGAGGGATCAAGGGTGGGGGTTCAGGCCGTGCCGCAAGCTCGGTGTCCTGGTTTGCCCCACCGATAAACAGGACGTTTCTCCACTCCACTCCACTCCACTCCACTCCACTCCACACCCGCCCACCCACGACCCCCACCCTAGCCCTCCCCTCAAGGGGGAGGGGACGCTCCGCCCCATGATCGGTTACTGTCCAGTCGATCACCCCAACCACCACCCGCCGAGCTCAGCCCTCCCTCCCCCTTGAGGGGAGGGCCGGGGAGGGGGTCGATGTGCACTTTCACTGATCCTTCCGATGCCGATAGCTGCACAACCGCCACGACCTAAGTGCTCCGCCCTCCCTCCCCCCTGAGGGGAGGGTGGGGGGCGGCCGTTCCCCGAACCGAGTTCGTGTCGGGCCCGGACAAACCGCGCCCTCCACAAACGCCCACCCCCATGCTAATCCCCCCGCATGCGCGTTTCCGATTTTGAATTCGAGCTCCCCGAAAGCTCCATCGCCCTCCACCCAGCCGAACCCCGCGACTCCGCGCGCCTGCTGGTCGTGGACCCGCAGCACGGCCTTTCCGACCGCCACATCCCCGATCTGCTTAACCTCCTCCACCCCGGCGATGTCCTCGTCGTCAACGACACTCGCGTCCTGCCGGCCGAACTGCGCGGCACCCGCATCCGGGGCGAGAACCGCGCCAGCGTCTCCTTCAACCTCCACAAGCGCGACGATGCCAGCACCTGGCGCGCCTTTGCCCGCCCCGCCAAGCGCCTTGCCCTCGGTGACCAGCTCGAGCTGGGCAATGGCCAAACCGAGCCGCTCCGCGCCACCGTTGCGGGCAAGGGCGATGGCGGCGAAATCATCCTCCGCTTCGCCCTCAGTGGCGCTCAGCTCGATGAAGCGATCAAGTCCCATGGCGCCATGCCGCTGCCCCCCTATATCGGGGCCAAGCGCGCGCTCGAGGAGCGCGACAAGACCGACTACCAGACCGTTTATGCCGCCGAGGATGGCGCTGTGGCCGCCCCCACCGCAGGGCTCCATTTCACCCAGGACCTGCTCGACCGGCTAGAGGCCAAGGGCGTCACCATCGAGCGCGTGACCCTTCATGTCGGCGCCGGCACCTTCCTGCCCATGAAGGCGGAAGACACCGAAGACCATGTGATGCATGCCGAATGGGGCGAGATCGATGCCCGAACCGTCGAGCGCATCCTTGCCGCCAAGCGCGCCGGCGGCCGCGTGGTTGCCGTGGGCACAACGAGCCTGCGCCTCCTCGAATCTGCCGCCCGCCCCACCGGCACGCTCGCCCCCTTTGTGGGCGATACCGACATCTTCATCACCCCGGGCTTTCAGTTCCGCTGCGTCGATCTGTTGATGACCAACTTCCACTTGCCCAAATCGACCCTCTTCATGCTGGTCAGCGCCTTTAGCGGGCTCGACACCATGCAGGCCGCCTATCGCCACGCCATCGACACCGGCTATCGCTTTTATTCCTACGGCGACTCATCGCTGCTGTTTCGTGCGCAATAGTGCTCGCCCGAGTTCCACGCCCCTCCTGCTGCAGGCTCGACTAGAGTTAGCGCCTCACCCTAAGGTCAATCGGGAATTTCGAACCCCGTGGTCTTCAGCTTCCGTAGCCCTCATGGTGAGGCGGGAGCGCAGCGACCCTCGAACCACGAGGGCGTGGCACGACGACGGGCTCTTCCCACTCGCAGTTCAACCCACTACAACCCAGCGCCATGAAACAGGTCACCTTCACCCTTGCTGCCACCGACGGCGCCGCCCGCCGGGGCCGCATCGATACCCCGCGCGGCGACATCCAGACACCCGCCTTCATGCCCGTGGGCACCGTCGGCACCGTCAAAGCCATGTATCCCGATCAGGTTCGGGAAACCGGCGCCGATATTTTGCTGGGCAACACCTATCACCTGATGCTGCGCCCCGGCGCCGAGCGCGTGGCCGCGCTGGGTGGTTTGCACGACTTCATGGATTGGCAGCGCCCCATCCTTACCGATAGCGGTGGCTTCCAGGTCATGTCGCTGGCCCAGCTGCGCAAGCTGACTGAACAGGGCGTCACCTTCAAATCCCATATCGATGGCTCCGCCCACCAGCTCACCCCCGAGCGCTCGATCGAGATCCAGACGCTGCTCGATAGCGACATCATCATGCAGCTCGACGAGTGCATTGCGCTGCCCGCCGAGTACAAGGAGATGGAACGCGCCATGGAGCTGTCCCTGCGCTGGGCCGACCGCTCCAAGACCGCCTTCAACAACCAGGCCAATCGCGCCCTCTTCGGCATCGTTCAGGGCGGCGACTCCACCGAACTGCGCGCCCGCTCCGCCGCGGGGCTGCGCAGCATCGGCTTTGATGGCTACGCCGTGGGCGGCCTTGCCGTGGGCGAGCCGCAGGAAGTGATGTTCCGCGTCCTCGACGAAATCACCCCCGAACTGCCCACGGACCGCCCGCGCTACCTCATGGGCGTCGGCAAGCCCGACGACATTCTGGGTGCCATCGGCCGGGGCATCGACATGTTCGATTGCGTCCACCCCACCCGCGCCGGCCGCCACGGCCATGTCTACACGCGCTTTGGCGTCATCAACCTCAAGAACGCGCGCCACAAGGATGACCCTCGTCCCATCGACGAGCAGTCTCCCAACCGCAATTGCCGCCGCTGGAGCAGAGCCTATCTTCACCATCTGGTGCGGACGGAGGAAATTTTGGGGGCCATGATCCTTTCGCAGATCAATCTGGCCTACTATCAAGAACTGGTCAGTGGTGCTCGCGTGGCAATCGAGGCGGGTCGGTTCGCCGATTTTGCCGCCGAAACTCGCGCTGCTTGGGCTGCGGGCGATCTGCCGGTTATTTGACGTTCAGAAAGGGTTCATCTTCATGGCGAAATCAGGGCGCAAGGCCAGCTTCACCGATCTCGGCAAGCATCGCAAGCGGCTTGAAACCCAGCCCATGCGGCTGCAATTCGCCGAGGATCCCAACCGCTTTGAGCGCTTTTCCGCCCGTGCGGGCGACCTGCTGCTCGACTACAGCAAGAACCGCATCGACGAAGAAGCCATGGCCGCGCTCTTCGACCTCGCCCGCGCCGCCGGCCTCGAAGAGCGCCGCACCCAGATGTGCGAGGGCGAGCATATCAACCTCACTGAGAACCGCGCGGTCATGCACATGGCCCTGCGATATCAAGGGGATAGGCCTGTTCCTGTCGATGGCAAGGACGTCATGCCGGACGTGCGCGCAGTGCTTGCGGCCATCAAGACCTACACCGACGCCATCCGCTCCGGCGAGATCCGCAGCCATACCGGCGAGCAATTCACCGATGTCGTCAATATCGGTATCGGCGGCTCCGACCTCGGCCCCGCCATGGTGACCCTCGCGCTCGAGCCCTATACCCGTCCCGACTTGCGCGCGCACTACGTCTCCAATGTCGATGGCGCCCATATTCACGACACGCTCAAGCGCCTCAACCCGGGGACAACGCTTTTTATCGTTGCCTCCAAGACCTTTACCACCGACGAGACCATGACCAATGCAGGCTCCGCCCGCAAATGGCTGGCCGAATCGCTGGGCGAGGAAGCCGTCCCCAGCCACTTCGCCGCCGTTTCCACCAACATCCCCGCCTGCGCCGCCTTCGGCATCCAAGAGGATCGCATCTTTGGTTTCTGGGACTGGGTCGGCGGTCGTTATTCCGTCTGGTCGGCCATCGGCCTACCGATCGCCCTTGCCGTCGGTTACGGCCATTTCTCCGCGTTCCTGAGCGGTGCCGACGCCATGGACCAGCACTTCCTCTCCGCCCCACTCGAGAAAAACCTGCCTGTTATCATGGGCTTGCTGGGCGTCTGGTACCGCAATGTCTGGGGCTTCTCCACTCACGCCGTCTTGCCTTACGACCAGCGCCTGTCACGCTTTGCCGCCTATCTGCAGCAGCAGGACATGGAATCCAACGGCAAATCGGTGACCCTGAGCGGCAAGCCCGTGGCGTGGTCCACCGGCCCCATCGTTTGGGGTGAGCCGGGCACCAATGGCCAGCACGCCTTTTACCAGCTGATCCACCAAGGCACCGATGTCGTGCCCGCCGACTTCCTCGTTGCTGCCCGACCACACGAGTCCATGCCGCCCCACCACGCCAAGCTCGTGGCCAATGTGCTGGCGCAGTCCGAAGCGCTGATGCTGGGCAAGACCGAAGAAGAGGTTGTGGCTGAACTCAAGGCACAGGGCCTCGACAAAAAAGCGATCAAATCTTTGGCTCCGCACAAGATTTTCCCGGGCAACCGGCCGTCCAACACCTTGTTTTATCCCCAGCTCACCCCCGAAATGTTGGGCTCGCTCGTCGCTCTTTACGAGCACAAGGTCTTCACCCAAGGTGTGATCTGGAACGTCAACTCCTATGACCAGTGGGGCGTCGAGCTTGGCAAGCAACTCGCCAAGGCCCTGCTGTCCAAGGTAGAGGGCACCAGCGGCGCCGAGGACCATGACAGCTCAACCCGAGGCCTGCTCGCCTATTTCCACGCCAACAAGGGCGGACCGGCATGACCGTCAGCACCGAAGAGCAGCTGCAAGCCCTCAAGGAGATCGGGCGGATCTGCGCCATCACCCGCGACGCTATGAGTTCGGCGATGCGGCCGGGCATGACCACGGCTGAGCTCGACGATATCGGCCGCGCCGTTCTCACCGAGCACGGCGCGCGCTCGGCACCCGAGATCACCTATGAGTTCCCCGGCGCCACCTGCATTTCCGTCAACGAGGAAATCGCCCACGGCATCCCGGGCAACCGCGTGCTGCGCGAGGGCGACCTCGTCAATATCGACGTCTCGGCCGAAAAGAACGGCGTCTTTGCCGATACCGGCGCGTCCTTCGTGCTGGGCAAGGGGGACGCCCGGCTCGATGCCCTCTGCCGCGACGGCAAGAAGGCCATGTGGGCCGGCATCCGCACTGTCAAGCCGGGCGCAGGGTTCAACGAGATCGGTAATGCCATCGGCAAGTTCGCGAAGAAAGGCGGCTACACCCTGATCCGCAATCTCGCCAGCCACGGCGTGGGCGACAGCCTGCACGACGAACCCGGTGAGATCGCCACCTGGCCAGACCGCTCCGAACGCCGCCGCATCACCAATGGGTTGGTGTTCACCATCGAGCCTTTCCTGTCGCTCGGTGGCCGCTGGGCGGAGCAGAAATTCGAAGACGACGAATGGACGCTGGTCAGCAAACCGTCGGCCCCCTGCGTGCAATATGAGCATACAGTGGTAGCCACGCCCCGCGGTGCGCTGGTGGTGACGCTGGCCGCCTGAGCCTATACGGCGTTCAGGATCATCGGGGCAGCGAGGATAGCAGCAATTGCCACCAGAAACCGCAGATTGCCCAGCGCTCGCAGCGACGCCATGCTGAGAATTGTCGACAGCGCGGCGAATGCAGCTAGCGCAATCGCCATTGGCAGTAGCCCAGCTGTGGATATCGCCGCGCCGTCCGTGAGTTGCTCATAGGCCGTCTGCCCGGCCCAGCAACCAAGCAGGGCCACGATCAGCACCGTCATGGCCTTCGCCGCGATCAAAAGGGCCAGATCGATCGTCTGGCTCGCCAGCAACAGGGCCACGCCGCTGGCACTGACATGGGCCGCGACCAGGATCACGAACAACCGCGGATCCGCCAGCAGCGGCACCATTCCAGGAGGAGACGCGAGGGGCAGGTTGCCGATGAGTGGCAGGTCGCCGCCGTAGCGCCTCAGCAGCAGGATGACATACAGCATGACCAAGGTGCCGACGGCGAAAACAAGCGCCGTCGCCACCCAGACTTTGATCAGTTCGATATTTTCCTGCGACACGGAGAAGTCCGGCTGATGGAGGGATGCTGATCGAAGTGCCGATCAATACCCGCCCAGCTCTAGCAGCCGAATCTCACCGCGAGGTAAAGCGCGGCTCTGGTAGGCTGCCGCTACTGGCCGCCCGGATTGGAGGGGCCTTCGGATTCGCCGGCTTCGACATTTTCGAGTTCAGTATTTCCCGCGCCGCCGCTGGGAGCCCGGTTCACACCGGTAAACACCAATGTTGCCACCGCAATGATAACCACAACAACAATGATCGCCCCGATCACACGCCTGTTCATGCACATGCCTTTCTGCTTGTTGTCGACACAACGGGAAACGAGCGTTCAAGTTTCCTGCGCCGCAAATCAAGGCTGCCAAAACACTTAGCCTTCAAGCAACCCCGGGGGCAGGGTGCCGAGCCGAACCAGCACGCGGGGCTCGTCATAGGTGTCGGTTTCGATGTCGACTTCCTGGGAAAACGCAATGACCCCAGCGCGTGAAGGGGCCAGCCGTTCGGCTGTCAACAAGGCCTTGTCCTCGCTCTTGACCTGCTGCACCGGCTCGGCCACGAGCTTTTTGCCGACCTGCTTGAACGCCTGCACCAGATACATCGTCGCCACGCACGCCTCCGTTCAATGAGCACGTCCACGCGCGCCAAACACATTGCGCCTAGCCCTTCGGCTATGCACACCGAGCTTAACTCAGCCTATAAGTGACGTGGATAAGAAAGATGGTATGCCGGGAGGGGGTCGAACCCTCGACCATTCGATTAAAAGTCGAATGCTCTACCACTGAGCTACCGGCACAAACCAAAGGGGACGCCTTGCGGCGTTGCGGCGGAACATAGTCAGTGGCTGCCCGCTGTCAACCGCAATCACAAACCTGTACCGCGATATGGTGCCGGCGAACAGGCAATGGATACCTGTTGCAGACGAGCGCACAGCGCCGCTGCCTCGCCTTCTTCGCCCATCGGACCCGCAATGATGCGCGCCTGTTCGCTCGCCGCTTGCTGGCCCAGCAGCGGAACAAGGCCGAGCAACAGCGGTCCCACCTGGTCTTGCAGTTCGCGCCAGGCGGCGTTTGCTTCGGCAGGCGCGATGGCATCCCCTACAGCCACGCCGAACGCCGACCCCTCGCCCGTGGCGGCTTGCTGGACGCCGAGCGGCTCCGGCAAGGGTTGGTTGGGCGATGAACTCGGCAGCGCCGGGAGCGGGGTTCGCCGGATGCGCACGGAGCCGCCTTGGGCTTCCTCAACAACGCTTCCATCCTCCCCTACCGAGGCAGTGACCGCCTCGCGATCGATGCCCAATTCTGCCGGCAGAGCTTCGAGGAGATTGGGCACGCTGACCTCAAGTGCCCCAACGCGCTGAACTGTTTGGCGGCCCGCTTGCTCTTGCAGGGCAAAGCGGTTCAACAGCGTTCCATTGTCGCGGCGCAGCCGCACGGTCTCGGAATTGAGCTCAGCAACCTGGTCCTGCAACTGCTCGAGACTGGCGCCACCAAGCCGCGATTTATGCAGGCCGTTGAGCACGCTGGTGGGCAACAGGGCCGACACATTCGCGGCCAATACGGCCAGGGCGCTGCACACCAGGGCTATGATCGCCCAGCGTGTTACGTCCGATTGCCGAAAATGCCCGGAAGGGTTAGCCACTTTAGCCCTCTTGCCGCCCGCCGAATCGCGCGGTTAATGGAGCTTAGCACTGCGGCGCTGTTATCGCTTCGCCAACGCTTGCCTGCCATAATTTCCTGCCAACGCGTGTTCCCAACAACGCGGTCCGGAGAAGACGATCATGACTGAACTGCTTTCGATCATTCTTGCGGCGGGCGAGGGGACCCGAATGCGCTCGGCAATCCCGAAGGTTCTACACCCCGTGGGGGGATTGCCCGTAGTCGGCCATGTGGTGCGCGCCGCCCGTGCGGCCGGATCCCAGCGGATGGCGCTTGTCACCGGGCCGCGACACCAGTCGATCCGCGATGCGGTGTCGCAAATCGATCCTGAAGTCACTCATTTCCAGCAAGACGTGCCCCGGGGTACCGCACACGCCGCCTCAATGGCGCGCGAATTGTTCAACAGCGCCGAAGGCTATGTTGCCGTGGTGTATGGCGACCACCCGCTGTTGCGCGGAGAAAACTTCCGCCTCGTGCTAGATCGCCTTGATGCCGGGCTCGACGTGGCCGTTTTGGGCTTTGAGCCCGCCGACCCCACTGGCTACGGCCGTTTCATCACTGAGGGCGATCAGCTGGTCGCGATCCGCGAGCACAAGGATGCGACGGAAGAAGAGCGCCGCATCGGCCTCTGCAATGCCTGCATCCTGGCTTTCCGGGCTGAAGTGTTCCGCGACCTCATCGACAAGGTCGAGACCAACAATGCCCAGGGTGAGTTCTACCTGACCGATCTTGTTGAACTGGCCAACAAGGCCGGCAAACGCGTCGGCTTCGGCGTTGCGCCCGAGAACGATGTGATGGGCGTCAATGATCGTCGGCAACTGGCGCATGCCGAAGCCTTGTTCCAGCAGGTACGCCGCGACGATTTCATGCGCGCCGGCGTGACGCTGCGCGATCCCGACAGCGTCTGGTTTTCCTACGATACCGAGATCGCCCAGGACGTGACGATCTTCCCCAACGTGGTCTTCGGCCCTGGGGTCAGGATCGCCAGCAATGTGGAAATCCGCGCGTTCTGTGACATCGAGGATGCCGTGATTGCCGAGGGCGCCAGCATTGGCCCGTTTGCTCGCATTCGCGGCGGCGCCGAGATCGGGGAAAAGGTTCATCTCGGCAACTTCGTCGAGGTCAAGAAATCCCGGATTGGCCCGGGCACCAAGGCCGGACACCTCAGCTATCTCGGGGATGCCGAGATCGGTACGAACACCAATATCGGCGCCGGCACCATCACCTGCAATTATGACGGGGTGAACAAGGACAAGACGGTGATCGGCGACAATGCCTTTATCGGCTCCAACGCGTCCCTGGTGGCTCCCGTCACCATCGGCAATGGCGCCTACACTGCCTCGGGCAGCGTCATCACCGAGGACGTCCCGGCCGATGCGCTGGCCTTTGGTCGCGCCCGTCAGGAAAACAAGCCCGGCTATGCGCCGCGGCTGCGCGAGCAGGCGCTCGCCAAAAAAGCGGCAAAGGGAAAATAGCATGTGCGGCATTGTCGGCATTGTCGGCAGCGAACCCGTCGCCACCCGGCTCGTGGATGCGCTGAAACGCCTCGAATACCGCGGCTATGACAGCGCCGGCGTCGCCACCCTGGAAGCCGGTGCGATCACCAGGCGGCGGGCGGAAGGCAAGCTCGGCAATCTCGCGCAAAAGCTCGCCTTTGAGCCCCTTGGCGGGCGCATTGGCATCGGCCACACTCGCTGGGCCACCCATGGCGCACCCACCGAGCAAAATGCCCATCCCCATGCCACCGACCGCGTCGCGGTAGTCCATAACGGCATTATCGAGAACTTTCGCGAATTGCTGGCCGATCTCGCCAAGGACGGCTACCTGCCCAAGACCCAGACCGATACCGAATCGGTGGCGCTGTGGACCAGCCGCGAGCTGGACAACGGGGCCGATCCCGAACTGGCCGTAGCCCGCACGCTCAAGCAACTGCGCGGTGCCTTCGCCCTGGCCTTCCTGTTCAAGGATCGCGATGGCCTGCTGATCGCCGCGCGGCATGGGGCGCCGCTTGCCATCGGCTTTGGCACGACCGAAATGTATCTGGGCTCCGATGCCATGGCGCTGGCGCCCTTCACCTCGCGCCTGACCTATCTCGAAGACGGCGATTGGGCGGTGATCACCCCCGAGGGTGTCACCATTCGGGACGGACGCGACGCCATCGTGCAGCGCGAGCAGCAGATTTCCCAAACTTCGGCGCTGCTGGTCGACAAGGGCAATCACCGCCACTTCATGGCCAAGGAGATCTACGAGCAGCCTGAAACCATCTCCCATACGCTCAGCCACTATGTGGATATGGGCGCCGAAGCGGTCGCCTTGCGCGAAACCCTGCCGTTCAGCTTCGCTGACCTGACCCGCCTCACCATCAGCGCCTGCGGCACGGCTTATCTCGCGGGAGCCGTCGCCAAATACTGGTTCGAGCGCTTTGCCCGCCTGCCGGTCGACATCGATGTGGCGTCCGAGTTCCGCTATCGCGAACCACCGCTCGAGCAGGGCGGGCTCTCCCTCTTCATCTCGCAGTCGGGGGAGACCGCGGACACCCTAGCGGCCTTGCGCTATTGCGCACGTGAGGGCCAGCATGTCGCCTCGCTGGTCAACACGCTCGAATCCACCATCGCGCGGGAATCGGGCGTGGTGTTCCCCATCCTCTGCGGCCCCGAAATCGGCGTGGCTTCCACCAAGGCGCTGACCGCGCAACTGACCGCGCTAGCGAGCCTTGCCATCGCCGCCGGCCGTGCCCGTGGCGTGCTCAGCGCCGAGCGTGAAGCCGAGCTCGTGCGCGCCCTGATCAGCTTGCCTGCCGCCGTCTCGCAGGCCCTGGCTGCCGAAGGGCAGATCAGCGACATTGCCAAGCGTCTCTCCAAGGCCAAGGACGTGCTTTATCTCGGGCGCGGTCCCATGTTCCCTATCGCTATGGAAGGCGCGCTCAAGCTCAAGGAAATCAGCTACATCCATGCCGAAGGTTATGCGGCAGGCGAGCTCAAGCACGGCCCCATTGCCCTGGTTGATGAGGACATGCCGGTGATCGTCGTCGCCCCATCGGACGAGCTGGTCGACAAGACCTTGAGCAACATGCAGGAAGTAGCGGCCCGCGGCGGCAAGATCATTCTGATCACCGATGCGGAGGGCGCCAAGACTGTCGGTCACGGCGTGGCCGATATCATCGAGATTCCGCATGTCGACGGCTTTGTCGCGCCGATCCTCGCCTGCATTCCCGTGCAACTGCTGGCCTATCACACCGCCGTCTTCATGGGCACCGATGTGGACCAGCCCCGCAACCTCGCCAAGTCGGTAACGGTGGAGTAAGACTAGCCCGCCCGGATCAGCTGGATCGCCTGATCCTTGCGGAACAGGTAGAGCAGGGTGCGCAATGCCTCGCCGCGCTCCCCGACAAGTCCAGGATTGGCTGCCAGCGCCGCCTTGGCATCCTCATGGGCAAAATCCAGCAGGTGGCGGTGCACATCGGGCACCGCCAGGCGATAACCCGGCATGCCTGATTGCCGCGTGCCCAGCACATCGCCTTGCCCCCGCAATTCCAGGTCCCGCTCGGCGATCTCGAAGCCGTCTTCCGTGCTCTTGATCGTATCGAGCCGCGCGCGTGCCGTGTCGCTCAGTGGCTCCTTGTAGAGCAAGAGGCAAGCCGAGCGTTGCGAGCCCCGCCCCACGCGCCCGCGCAGCTGGTGCAATTGCGCCAACCCAAACCGCTCGGCATGCTCGATGATCATGATGCTGGCATTGGGCACATCCACGCCCACCTCGATCACTGTCGTCGCGATTAGGAGCTTGAGCTCATTGGCGGCAAAGCGGCTCATCACCTCGTCTTTTGCTGCCGCGCTCATGCGGCCATGCACCAGCGCCACCTGATCGCCGAACACCTTGCGCAATTCGGCAAACCGGTCTTCGGCCGCCACGACCTCGAGATGTTCGCTTTCCTCCACCAGCGGGCAAACCCAGAAGGCCTGTGCCCCTTCGGCCAGTCGCGCCTGGAGCCGTGCCACCACCCGCCCGTAATCCTTGATCGAGAGCACGGCCGTATCGATGGGCTGTCGCCCCTTGGGCTTTTGCCGCAGCACGCTCACCGCCATGTCGCCGAAATGGGTCAGCACCAGCGTGCGCGGAATCGGCGTCGCCGTCATCACCAGCAGATCGGTATGCCGACCCTTGTCGGACAGGGCGAGCCGCTGGTGCACGCCAAAGCGATGCTGCTCGTCCACGACGGTCAGTCCCAGATCGTGGAACACCACCCCCGACTGGAACAGGGCATGCGTGCCGACGACAATAGTCGTCTCGCCGCTCGCGATCCGGGCGAGGATGGCCCGCCGCTCTCCAGCCGGCATCTTGCCCGTCAGCAGCTCACATCCCAGCCCCGCCGCCTCGCAGAGCGGCTTGAGGGTGCGGAAATGCTGGTTCGCCAGAAGCTCGGTCGGTGCCATCATCGCCGACTGGGCGCCGCTTTCGGCCGCCGCCGCCATGGCCATCAGCGCCACCACCGTCTTGCCCGCGCCCACATCACCCTGGAGCAGCCGGGACATGCGCTCAGGCTTGGCTAGGTCCGCGCGAATATCCTCTACTGCCTGTTGCTGGCCTTCGGTCAGCGAAAAGGGCAGGGCGGCGGTGACCTTCTCGGTGATCTCGCCGGTGAACTGGCGTGCCACCCCATGCGCGGCGACCATGCTCGAGCGGATCAGTTGCAGCGTCAGCTGGCCCGCGAGATACTCGTCATAAGCCAGCCGCATGCGGGCAGGGGACCACAACTCCGCTTCAGCCGGGTTGGCGGGCAGATGCACCGCGCGCATTGCCTCGCCAAAGCTGGGCCAGCGCCGCTCGGCTATCGTGGCATCATCGATCCACTCGGGCAGCGCCGGCACCGTTTCCACCACTTGCCGCACCAGCTTGGCCAGCGCCTTGGAGCTCAGCCCATTGGTGAGGGGGTACACCGGTTCGACCAGCGGCAGCGTGTCGAACTTGTCGGCTTCCACGATATAGTCGGGATGGGTGATCTGCTTTTCGCCGTTGAAAAACCCGATCTGCCCGGAAACGAAGCGCTCCTCACCCACGGGCAGCGCCTTTTCCACCCAGCCGCCTTGGGCGCGAAAGAACACCAGTTGCACATCCCCGGTCTGGTCATGGGCAAATACCCGATGCGGCACATGCGGCTTGCCTCGCGGCGGGGGCTGGTGCCGGTCGATGTGAAGGCGCAGGGTGACGATCTGGTTGAGATAAGCCTCGGCAATACCTACCTGTCGGGAGCGGTCCACGACGCCCGAAGGCATATGCATCAGGATATCGAGCGCGATCGCTTCCTGCCCTTCCGGCGCCCCGAAAAAGCGCGACAACAAAGCCGCCAGCTTGTCGCCGACGCCCTTGATCGCGTGGAGCGAGCGAAACAGTGGATCAAGCGAACTTGGACGGGACAACGGCGAATTCCTGAAACAGCGCGAGAAACGAGTCCTGCTGACAAGCCACCCTATTGACGATAAGAAGCCCGCTCAATCAACCGCAACCAGGATCATGGCGCTCAAATGACTGCCGGTGAGGACATTTCCATGCGCCGCAAGAAGATCCGCTACCGCGCCTGGCATCGCGGCACCCGCGAGATGGATCTTGTGCTCGGCCCCTTTGCCGATCGGCATGTCGATACGCTGAGCGCCGAGGATCTCGACCGCTTCGAAGCGCTCCTCGATGAGGAAGATCCCCCTTTGCTCAAATGGGTGCTCGACCAGGAAGCCCCGCCGGCAGGTGTGGACCTCGACTTTTTAGGCCGGGTTATCGCCGATCACAGGAGCCGCATGGCCAAATGAACGAACAAAAACCCGTGGTTCGTCCCAGCCGTATCATCTCCAATGTGCCCGATGGCATGCAGCCCATGGTGCTGGCCAAGCTGGTCGAGCAGCGCCTCAAGGCTGCGCCTGAGGACGGCACGAGCCTGGTTTTCGTGGCCCGCGATGGCCGCCGCATGCAGCGCATCGCCGACATTCTGGGGCCCATGTTGCCCGGTCACACCGTGCTGACACTCCCCGCCTGGGACTGCCTGCCTTACGACCGCGTCTCGCCCAACAATGTGACCATCGCCGCCCGCATGAACACGCTGGCTGCACTCACGGCCCGCAATGAGCGTGGCGTGGTGGTGCTTACCGCCGTGAACGCCCTGATCCAGCGCCTGCCGCCCCGGGACGTGGTTGCCGGCATGTCGTTTTCGGCCGTGACTGGCCGCATCGTCGATAGCGAAAAGCTGATCGCGTGGGCCGCCAACAACGGCTATCTGCGCGTCCCCACGGTGCGGGAGTCGGGCGAGTACGCCGTCCGCGGCGGCCTCGTGGACTTGTTTCCCGCCAGTGCCGAAGCACCCTTGCGTTTCGACTTCTTCGGCAGCCAGCTCGAATCTATCCGTACCTTCGATGCCGACACCCAGCGCACGACCGGCACGCTCAAGCGCGTTGATCTGACGCCGATGAGCGAACTGGTGCTGAACGAAGACACAATCCGTCGCTTCCGCCAGAATTACACCGCCGCCTTTGGCGGCAACACGGTCGACGACACGCTTTATGCCAGCGTCAGCGGCGGCGCGCGTTATTCGGGCACCGAACACTGGCTGCCGTTTTTCTACGAGCACCTGGAAATGCTCTCCGCCTTTACGGGGGACGCGCCCTTTGTGTTTGATGACCAGGCGGCCGAAGCCTATGGCGAGCGCGTCACCCAGATCCGCGATTACTACGAGGCGCGTGAATCCGCTCGCACGCAAAAGCCGGTAGCCGGGGCAGGGGCGCCCTACAAGCCGGTCAAGCCCGAGCTGCTTTATGCCGTTGACCAGCATCCCTATGAGCTCGCCGGCGCCTCGGTTATCCAGCTCTCGCCCTTTCTGTCGCCTAACACCAAGGGCGCCGACGATGCAGGCGGCCATATCGCACCCAGCTTTGCCGCCGAGCGGCAGGCCACCGACACCAACCTCTTCCAGGCCGTGGTGGATCGCCTCCAAGCCGAACGCCGGCAGGGTCGTCGCACGGTCATTGCCTGCTGGAGCGCGGGCACGCGCGACCGCATGTCCCAGGTGCTCAAGGACCATGGACTGACGAACCCTCGCCTCGCCGAGAACTGGCGCGACGCCGAAACCACTAGCGCCGCCACGACCTCGCTTGTGGTGCTGCCGCTCGAAACCGGGTTCGAAACCAAGGACCTGCTCGTTCTGTCCGAGCAGGACATTCTGGGCGAGCGCATCCTGCGGCCTCAGCGCAAAAAGAAGGCAAGCGACGCGCTAACCGAGGCGGCGAGCCTCGCGGCCGGCGACCTTGTCGTGCATGTGGATCACGGCATCGGGCGGTTCCTCGGCCTCAAGGTCATTGAAGCCGGCGGCGCGCCGCACGAATGCGTGGAGCTGGAATATGCCGGCGACACCAAGCTCTACCTGCCGGTCGAGAATATTGAGCTGCTGTCGCGCTATGGCGCCGACGATGCGAACACCGCGCTCGACAAGCTGGGCGGCGTGGCCTGGCAGGCCAAGAAGGGTCGCCTCAAGAAGCGCATCCGCGAAATGGCGGAACAGCTCATCAAGATTGCGGCCGAGCGCCAGCTCACCCATGCCGATGTGGTCGAGATCAACCCGGGCGCTTATGACGAGTTCGCGGCGCGCTTCCCCTATGAGGAAACCGAAGACCAGATGGCCGCCATTGAGGCAGTCTTCGATGATCTTACCTCCGGTCGGGTCATGGACCGCCTGGTCTGCGGCGATGTGGGCTTTGGCAAGACAGAAGTGGCGCTGCGCGCCGCTTTCGCGGTGTCCCTCTCGGGCAAGCAGGTCGCCGTGGTTGTGCCCACGACCTTGCTCGCTCGCCAGCACTTCAAGACGTTCTCGCAGCGCTTTGCCGGCCTGCCGGTGAAGGTGCGCCACGCCTCGCGCATGGTATCGGCCGCCGAGCTCAAGGCGACCAAGGAAGGGCTCGCCGATGGGCAGGTCGATATCGTCATCGGCACCCATGCCCTCTTGTCCAAGACCATCAAGTTCAAGGATTTGGGCCTCCTCATCATCGATGAAGAGCAGCACTTTGGCGTCGGCCACAAGGAGCGCCTCAAGGAGCTCAAAGCCAATGTCCACGTCCTGACGCTCACCGCAACGCCCATCCCGCGCACGCTGCAGCTTGCGCTGACGGGCGTGCGCGACCTGTCACTTCTCGCAACCCCACCGGTGGATCGCCTCGCGATCCGCACCTTCATTTCGCCCTTCGATCCCCTGTCGATCCGCGAAGCACTGCTCCGCGAGAAATACCGCGGCGGCCAGAGCTTCTATGTCGTGCCGCGCATCAAGGATCAGGCGGAAATTGCTGATTTCCTTCGCCAACAGGTGCCCGAAGTCAGCTTCGTCGTGGCCAATGGCCAGATGGCGCCGGGTGAACTCGACGACATCATGAACACCTTCTACGATGGCAAGTTCGACGTGCTGGTCGCCACGACGATCGTCGAATCGGGACTCGATATCCCTAATGCCAATACGCTGGTCGTGCACCGCGCCGACAATTTCGGCCTCGCCCAACTCTACCAGATCCGCGGCCGTATCGGCCGGGCCAAGGCGCGCGCTTATGCACTCTTCACTGTGCCGTCCGATCGAAAGCTGACTGACACTGCCGAGCGGCGTCTGGGCGTGCTCCAGTCGCTCGAAAGCTTGGGCGCCGGCTTCCAGCTCGCCAGTCACGATCTCGACATCCGTGGCGCCGGCAATCTCCTCGGCGACGAGCAATCCGGCCATATACGCGAAGTCGGCTTCGAGCTTTACCAGGCTATGCTTGAGGAAGCTGTCGCCAATCTCAAGAACGGCGACGCCGATTACGAGGACACCAACGAGTGGAGCCCACAGATCTCGCTGGGCATGCCGGTGATGATCCCGGAAAACTATGTCCCTGACCTGCAGCTGCGCATGCAGCTCTATCGGCGCCTGGGTGACCTGACCGACATCCGTGAGATTGACGCCGCCGGCGCCGAACTCATTGACCGGTTTGGTCCTTTGCCCGAGGAAGTCGAAGCGCTGCTCAAGGTCATTCTGGTAAAGGCTCTGTGCCGACAGGCCAATGTGGAAAAGGTTGATGCCGGTCCCAAGGGCGCGGTGTTGACCTTGCGCAACAACGAATTCCCCAATCCAACCGCTTTGGTGCGAATGGTTGCCGATCCTGCCAGTCAGGTTCGCGTCAAGCCCGACCAAAAGCTCGTTTTCGCCCGCAACTGGCCCACTCCCGAGGCTCGCCTCAAGGGTGCTGCGGCCATCCTGTCTCGCCTCGCCAAGCTCGCTGCCGTCGAAGGGTAGGGGGCGCCGCATAATCCTTTGGCAAGAACGTCATGTTATTGCCCGATTTCAGCACTTGAAGGGCTACCAAGAATTGGGTGGCACCCTCGTCACCGGCTCCGCCAGAAAGCCAAGGAACGTTTATGATCTTCAGGAAACCTCTCGTAGCCGGAATTACCGCGGCAGCGCTTCTGCTCTCGCCTCTCTCCACCTTTGCGCAGGAGACTCCCGCTCCAGCTGCTCCGGCAGCCGAAGCTCCAGCTACGCCGGATGCGGCAGCTCCCGCCGAAGCTGCAACCGCTCCAGCAGCGGGCGGTCCCACGCAGAACTGGCTCAAGGTTTGCGATCCGCTGCCCAACAACCAGAAGGCCTGCATTATGCGTCAGGTCGTCTTGGCAAACGGGCAATTCCTGGGTTCCTTCCTGCTGCGTGATGATCCCGGTCAGGAAAGCCGCCTGCTGGCCGTCGCAGCCGTGCCGCTCGGCGTGCTGCTCCCTTTCGGCCTGACCTGGCAGATCGACGGCTCCAAGCCGGTACGCGTGCCGTTCATGCTGTGTGACCCCACCTCTTGCGCGACCCAGCTCGTGATCAACGAGGCCTATGTCAATTCCCTGAAGAAGGGCAGCACGCTCAAGCTGACCGCCAAGAACCGCCAGAACGAAGATCTGGTGATCGAGATCAACCTCGCCGGCTTCACCGCCGCCTATGATGGCGACGCTTCGCTGACCTTTGACCAGTTCCGCCAGGAAACCAGCGGCGAAAACGCCCTGGAGCAGGTTCTGCAGGATCGCGCCGAGCAGTTGCGCCAGCAGCTCGACAGTGGCGCTGCCGCCCCTGCCGATGGTGCTGCCCCCGCAGCTGAAGCGGCGCCCGCTCCGGCGCAGTAAAGCGCCCATCATTCACATGCAGCAAAAGGCGCGGGAAACCGCGCCTTTTGTGTCTCTGGGCCTTAGCGGATGCCCATGCCCAGCGAAAAGGCCTGCCGGCGCAAGCCGGGGAGCAGCTTGAGGGCCCATAGCCCGGCAGAGCGCACGGCCTGGACTGGCAGCATGTCCGCGAGCAACGAACGGAACAGCGCATCGACCATGCCGCCGGTGCGCGCCAGATCTGCGGCCCGCCGCCCCGAATAAGCCTCGCTGACCGCCTCGGCCCAACCCTGTTTGCTGGTGCTAACGCCTTGCAGCACCGCCGCCAGATCGGCCACATCGCGCAAGCCGAGATTGAGCCCCTGCGCTCCGATCGGGGGGAACGCATGGGCCGCTTCACCCACTAGCACGACGCCGCGCTCCCCTGCACGCTCGACACTGAGCGTGCTCAGCGGAAACACATGCGCGGGGGTGGCGAGGCTAATGGCCCCAAACAGACGCTGCGACTTCGCCTGGAAGATCGGCAGCAGACGCTCAGCACCGCCGGCCTGCGCCTCGCGCAGCACTTCACGATCATCGATCCACACCAGGTTCGCCCGGTTGTCGCCTGCTGGCACCAGAGTGAACGGACCTTGCGGGTAATGAAACTCGATCGACATGCCGCCAATCGGCCGCGCCAGTTCCAGGTCGCAGACCAGCGCCGCCTGCGTAAAGCCGTTCTCGCGGGCCCGGAAGCCGGCCGCGGACCGGATCAGCGATTTCTTGCCGTCCGCTCCAACGATCAGCGGCGCCCGCAGGCGCGATCCGTCGGTCAGGGTTAATTCCGGTGCCTCAGGCCCATAGGCGAATTCGGCGACCCCGATCGGGCGCGTTTCGAGATTGGGCAATTGCGCGGCCCGCTCCCGGAACTGGGCCAGCAAGCGTTGATTGGCGAAGTTCCAGCCAAAGGCCTCCAATCCAGACTCGCGCGCTTCGAACAAGGTCTCGGGTGCCCGGATCAATCGGCCTGTTGCATCGATGATCCGAATCTCGCTCAGCCGATGCCCCAAGACTTCGGGTTGGTCGATCAAACCCGCTGAGCGCAGAAATTCGACGCTCGGCATCATCAAGGCGGAGGTGCGATTATCGACAGGGCCAGGAGGCGCAAGGTGAATAACCTGCAGACCCGTTTTTGCAACGGCGATAGCCGCCGCTAAGCCAACAAGCCCGCCACCAACGACGATGGCATCGGCATCGGCACTCGTTGACGCGCTCGGATTTGGCAGGTCGGACATAAGAAACCTCGGTTCGACGTTAGGCTGAACTAGCACTTTCCGGCCCGGTGAAGCCAGCGCTCCGGCAAACTGCTGCCTAACCAGCAGGAGCGGGAAAACACAGACTTGCACTTCTCTAGCAGAGCGGAGCAGCCTAGATATGGTGGCCTGACAGCCGAGATGGAGTCTTGAATGCTGGAGCTGCTCGCCGATCCCAATGTATGGATCGCATTTGGTACCCTGACGGCGATGGAAATCGTCTTGGGGATCGACAACATCGTCTTCATCTCCGTGCTGGTTTCACGCCTGCCCAAGGAGCAGGCGGACCGGGCGCGCAAGATCGGTCTTGCACTGGCTCTCATCTTCCGCATCTTGCTGCTGCTGGTGATCAGCTGGATCATCAGCCTCACTCAGCCTGCGTTCAGCGCTTTCGGACTTGAGCTTTCCTGGAAGGACCTGATCCTCATCGCCGGTGGCCTGTTCCTCGTCTACAAGGCCACCCACGAAATGCATGCTGCCATCGAGGAGCCTCATGAGGCCGATCTCGCGCAGAAGGCTACCGCAGCCTTCGCTGCGATTATTGGGCAGATCATCGTAATCGACGTGGTTTTTTCCATCGATTCCATCGTCACGGCGGTTGGCATGGCGGACCATGTCGAGGTGATGATTGCGGCCGTGATCGTGGCTGTGGGCGTGATGTTTGTTGCATCCGGCCCGGTTGCCAAGTTTGTTGCCGATCACCCCACCACCAAGATGCTGGCGCTGGCCTTCCTGCTGTTGATCGGCATGTCCTTGGTCGCCGACGGGTTCGGCTTCCATATTCCCAAGGGCTATATCTATTCGGCCATGGGCTTCTCGGTACTGGTTGAGGCGATCAATATCATCGCCAAGAGCCGCAAGGCCAAGAGTCCCGCTCCCGTGGCTCCATTCACCGGACCTAGCGGCGCTATCAGCGGCAACTCTGGCGCCGCTGCGGCGACGACTCGCTCCCCGGGCAAGTCAACGCCCGTGAGCCGCGCGCAGTCGCGCCCCAAATCTGCGCCCCGCAAGCCTCGGAGCTGAGCATGAGCAAGGCGATCGTCGTTCGAAGTACCGGTGGCCCAGAGGTCATGGAGTGGAGGTACTGGCCGGTGAGCAGCCCAGGTGAGGGGCAGGTCGCCGTCCGCCAAACCGCGATCGGCCTCAACTTCATTGACACCTACCAGCGCTCCGGCCTTTATCCGCTGCAGACCCCGTTTGTTGCGGGCAATGAAGGCGCCGGCGTTGTTACCGAAGTTGGCCCAGGCGTGCAGGGCCTCGCCGTTGGTGACCGGGTGGCTTACCAGGGGCAGGTCGGCGCCTATGCCGAGCAGCGCTTGTTGGCTGCGGACCGTATCGTGCGCATTCCAGATGGCGTGGACGACCAAACCGCGGCCGCGGTGATGCTCAAGGGGCTTACTGCCTTTTATCTCCTGTTCAAGACTTGGCCGGTCCAATCGGGAGAAACCATTCTATGGCACGCTGCCGCAGGCGGCACGGGTCAGATCGCCACGCAGTGGGCCAAGTCCCTGGGGGTGCGCGTCATCGGCACGGCGGGGAGTGAGGAAAAAGTCGCCCTCGCCCTGCAGCACGGCTGCGAAGCGGTCATTAATTACAAGACCGAGGATTTTGCCGCCCGCGTGCGGGAGCTAACCGAGGGACGCGGCGTCGATGTGGTTTATGACGGCGTCGGCAAGGCCACGTTCGACAAGTCGCTTGATTGCCTTCGCCCGAGGGGGTTGATGGTCAGCTTCGGCAATGCCTCGGGCGTGGTGTCCATTCCGGACCTAACCGTGCTGTCACGCAAGGGCTCGCTGTTCGTAACCCGGCCGATCAGCGCGCATTATTTCCCCCAGCGCCCCGATCTGCTCGAGGGCGCCGAGGCCCTGTTCGGGGCAATCAGGTCGGGGGCGATCAAGGTCAATATCGGACGCACTTTCCCCCTCGCGCAAGCAGCCGAGGCACATCGCGCGCTCGAGGATCGGCAAACCACCGGCTCGGTGATCCTGCTGCCATAGGGGGATGGACAGCCAAACCGCCAGCGGCTAAACGCTGGCGCGTCGGGTAGGTGGCAGAGCGGTTGATTGCTCCGGTCTTGAAAACCGGCGAACGTGAAAGCGTTCCGGGGGTTCGAATCCCTCCCTACCCGCCAGTGCCGCTCTTCTGCAGCGGCCCTGGCTACCTTTATCCGGAACCGTCAGACGCCATGTCGCCTCGGCAGGAACCGCTTGGGTAGGCGGCAGGCAACGGTGTAGGCCGGATCGAACACATTGGCGACGTCGTATCGAACGACTTGACCCAGCAAATGGCTCGACGTCACGAGATCGAGACCAAAATCCTGACCGAGCCACTGCGCCATTTCGGTGGTGGCGTGCTGAAGGGCTTGGTCGAGCGGGCGCGCATTGCCGATGGTGATGATCTCCTCGGCCGTTTCCGCCCTTGGCCAGACCTGCGGCCGTCGCTTTTCCACACTTAGGGTAATGGTGACCTCAAAGCTGGTCTCCACCCCCGTGCCGACGATCTCGCCATCCCCCTGAATGGCGTGGCCATCGCCGAGAAAGAACAGCGCGCCCGGCGCCGCTACGGGAAACCACACCGTGGTGCCCGGGCCAAAGCGCCGGTAATCCATATTGCCGCCGTGCTCGGCGCTGGTTGCGGTGGAAATTGCCTGCCCAAGTGTGGGGGCGACGCCAAAGCACCCGATCATCGGCGCAAGCGGCAGCACCAGGTGCTCAAGACCGGGCACCGGGTCTTGCAACTGCACGGTCCCTTGTGCGCGATCGATGCGCCATTCCGTTCGGTTGCGGGGGGGTAGGACGCGAACAAATTCGGGGTCAACCACATTGGCGGCCAGCACTTGCCGGGTCCAGCCCGTGTCACGCGTGGGCTCCATCGCCATGATCTGCACCCGCAACGCGTCGCCGGGCTCGGCGCCTTCCACAAATATCGGCCCATTCATGGGATTGGGTCCACCCGAGCGGTTGACACCGTGCTCGTCATCGCCGGCTGCGTCCAGCGTTCGGGTGATCACCGTGTCCCCATTGGCAATGCGCAGAGCCGGCGGAAAAGTGCCGATAACATTGTAATAAGTGGTCGGCGTGAAGCGATGGATGGCCAAGCTGTTGTTCCTTCGAGGGGTTGAACCGGCGGCACGGCGCCGGGCTGATGCACTCCCTGGCCAACCTAACCCCAAGCTGCCCCCAGCATCCAGCCACCAGTGCTGTTGAGCAAGCCAAGCCGTTCTGAACCTAGGGCGCGGGAAACCAGTCGCCAATGCGGCCGGTCAGTTTGTAGGCGATCAAGCCAATCCATTCGCGGAGCGCCAGTGTGGTGGTGTTCAGGTTCAGGATTGGGTTGGCCAGATCAAAGCCCATACCCTCGGTCCCTGAGCTGCGATAGTCGACCGGCCGCGGCAGCACCTCAAGACCAGCGCTGCGGAACAAGCCCACAGATCTGGGCATGTGAAACGCCGACGTGACCAGCACGATGGTCCTGGCTTCCGCCCCAAGCAGGGCGGCGCTGTTGGCCGCATTCTCGTCGGTGTTGCGCGACTCTCCTTCAAGCACCAGCCGCTCGGGAGCGATGCCCTGGGCGCTAAAGAACCGCCGGGCCGTTTCTGCTTCTGGTTCGCCATCAGCGATCAGCAGACCGACACCTCCGCTCAGCAGAATCTTGGCCTGGGGATACTGCTTGGCCAGCTGCAGGGTTTCGGTGAGTCTATCCCCTGCCTCGTTGAGTTCGGCAATGCGCCGCGCCGTGCTGACCCGGCCGGCCGTGGCGCCGCCCAGCATTATGATGGTTTGCACATCCGAGGGGAGGGGCTCTCCGCGTGGAAAGCGCTCTTCCAGCGGCGCAATCAGGTTGAATCCAAGCGTGGTAAAGGCGCTTAGCCCAAAGATCATTAGCCCGAGGCCAACAAATACCAGCCCCGCTAGTCGGCGGCGCAACAGGCTCAACATCCATCCCGCCAAAAACAGCACGAAGGTAAGGCTGACGGGCTGCACGAACAGCCAGAAGATCTTGGACAGGATGAAAAACATGCGAGGCTAGATGCCCCGGAGCGGCAACGGAGTAAAGCGCTTCCCGCGCCACGTTGAATACGTGGGGAGAAGTCTAGCCTCCGGTGCTCTTGATGGCGGCGGTCAGGAGTTGGCTCACTGCGGTTGAGCCGACCCCGAGGTCGAGAGCTATGCTCATATGGTTGCTGTCCGGGATATCGATCCTTCTGGTTGGCACCTGCTGGGCAGCAAGCCGTGATTGCATCGCGTCTGCCTGGGAATGGAACGGCAGGGTTTCTTGCTCCCCCACCAGCAGCAGCACATCGCCGCCTGCACGATAGTTTCTCGAGAGAGGCGAGAATTTAGTGACCTCGTCTTCCGTCAGGCCGATCATTGGCTGCAGAAAGGACGACCGCAGCGGCTTTAGGTCATAGATACCGCTGAGAAGGAGCGCGCTCTTAGGCGCTACTGGGATATCCGCTTCCAGCAGCGTGCAGCACAGATGGGCGCCGGCGGAGTGGCCCGATACGCTCAGTTGGTTCGGGTCGCCGCCAAAGCGAGGTATATTCGCTGCAAGCCAATCGGCAGCGCGGCGGACCTGAGCTACAATTTTCTCCATGCGAACCGCTGGCATCAGGGAATAGTCCATAACAGCGGCGATGGCGCCGGCAGCGACCACCGTATCGGCAATAAAGGAGAAGTCGTCCTTGCTGAACATCCGCCAATAGCCGCCATGAATAAAGAGATGCACTGGTACCGGGGCGGCCGCGGGCGGTGGCAAAAACAGGTCGAGCTTTTCGTCTGGCTCGGGCCCGTACTCAAGGTCCAGTACAGCCCGGTGATTATGCCGCGCTAGGGCGCTGCGGCCGGCATATTCTTTCAGGTAGCCATCAAAGTCCGGCACGTGATCGCGTGTCCGAAACAGGTCCTTGGCATCTTCCACGATCATTTCCCCAGCTTGCACGTCATCCGTTCTTCGCACTGGCCACTTCCCGGAGTGAGCCTCTTGTGCGCGCCGAGGCAACTCGGAGCAACTGCGCGTCCACAATCCAATATCATATACGATTGCATGTCGAGGTATGTCGTGCTAGCTGTTTGTCATTGCGAGGGGGAAGCAATGGCTCGGCACGTGCTCACGAGAGATGCGAAAGTGGAGGCGGATAAAAGCGCCGCGCCAATACCGCGCCCGCTCAGTCTCGCCAACGAAGTCTATGAGGCAATCTTTTCCCAGCTGATGGCGCTCAAGATCGCGCCTGGTGCCCGCATCACCGTCGACAATCTTTCCCGCGAGCTTGGCGTCTCGCAGACTCCCATCCGTGAGGCCTTGGGCCGCCTCGAGGGTGAGGGGCTGGTCAACAAGACTCATCTCATCGGCTTTAGCGCCGCCCCACAGATCTCGGTTCGACAATTCGCGAACCTTTATGAACTTCGCCTTCTGCTCGAGCCTCATGCTGCCCGGGAGGCCGTTGCGCGCCTCACCGACAAGAACCTTGCTGCACTCACCGAAGCTGCGGGGGTTATGGGGCGGCGCGCCAAATCAGGCGATGAACGCGCGCGTTATTCGCAGTTTGCCCGGCAGGACGCGGTGTTCCACGACATGATCGTGCAGACCGCTGGCAACGATCTGATCCGCGATACGCTGGCACACCAGCATGTCCACTTCCACATCTTTCGCTTGATGTTCCACTCGCGCGTCACCGCGGAAGCGCTGGAGGAGCACGAGGCGATTATTGCTGCGTTTGAAGCGCGTGACGGGCAGGCCGCAGAGCAGGCGATGCGGGCCCATATCGAGCGCTCGCGCGATCGCTTGCTGCCGGTTTTCGAATGACCGGGGTCGCGCACGCTGTGCTCCAGGATCGGGCGCAAACCACAGCGCAGCCGCTGATGCAATTGCAGGATCTCGGCAAAGCCTATGGCCCGATCACGGTGCTGAGCGGCGTTGACCTGGATATCCGCGCCGGGGAAATCCACGCCATTATCGGCGAGAACGGCGCTGGCAAATCTACGCTGATGCGCCTGGTTTCCGGGCATGTGGAACCCACCACCGGTACCATCACCTATCACGGTCAGCCCGCACACTTCAGCAAGCCGGTGCAGGCCGAAAATGCCGGCATTGTATTGGTGCATCAGGAGATCCTGCTCGCCGACGGTCTCACCGTGCTGGAAAACCTTTTTCTAGGCCGCGAACTCGGTCGCAACGGGCTCGTCGATGACGCGACCATGGAGCGCATCGCCGCCGAGCGGCTCGCGGCGATCGGCTGCACCGCTTCCCCCCGGGACTTGGTTCGCAATCTTCCTATCGCCCAGCGCCAGCTGGTGCAAATCGCCCGTGCCTTGCTTGAAGAGCACAGCATGGTGATCTTCGATGAACCCACCGCGGTGCTCGCCGCTACCGAAGTCGAAACTCTGCTGGCGATCGTGCGTGGCCTACGCGATCAGGGCGCAGCCGTGCTCTACATCTCCCACCGCCTGGATGAGGTCGAAGCTCTCGCCGATCGCATCACAGTGCTCCGCGATGGCAAGAAGATCGGCACCTATCCCGCCGCTGATTTAACCCAGCAGGACATGGCCAACCTCATGGTCGGACGCGACCTGGCTATGCTCTACCCACACAAGCGCGGCCTCTCCACCGCAGCGCCGCTGCTCGAAGTCGAGCATGCCGATGTGCCAGGTTTCGCGCACGACATTTCCTTCGTCGCCCGCCCGGGCGAAGTGCTCGGCTTTGGCGGCATGATCGGGGCTGGGCGAACCGAGCTCTTTGAGGGCCTGCTGGGACTGCGGCCCGCCAAGACCGGTGCCGTGCGCGTCGGCGGCAAGAAGACCCATATCCGTTCGGTTGCCGATGGCATCGAGGCCGGGATCGGCTATCTGACAGAAGATCGCAAGGGCAAGGGTCTGCTGCTGCGGGAGCGACTGGCACCCAACCTGGTGCTGACGGCTCTGTCCTGGATATATCGCAAACCATATCTCGAGCAAAAGCTCGAAGATCAGCAGCTCGATCGCGCGGTGCAGGAATATGATATCCGCGTTCGCAGTCGCCAGTTGCAGGCGGGCCAACTCTCGGGCGGCAACCAGCAAAAGCTGCTGCTGGCCAAGATCATGCTGCTCAACCCTTCGGTCGTCATCATCGATGAGCCGACGCGCGGCATTGATATCGGCAACAAGAGCCAGATCTACACTTTCATCGACAAGCTGGTGCGTGAGGGCAAGTCCTGCATCGTCATCTCCTCGGAACTGCAGGAGCTGGTGGGCCTGTGTGACCGCATCCTCGTGATGCGCTCGGGCCGGCTCGTGGCCGAACTGGAGGGCGACGCCATCACCGAACATGCGGTGGTGCTTGCCGCAACAAGTGGCGGGACAACCGCCAGTTCAACTGGAGGAAATGCCCGTGGCTGAGATCAGTGCCGCATCACCGCGCGAAACCCTGCTCGGGCGCATCAACTGGGTGGATCTGGGCCCCTTCATCGCCCTGGCCGTCCTCGTAATCGTCGGTTTCCTCGTCAACCCCGATTTCCTCTCGCCCACCAACCTGACCAATGTCATTACGCGTTCGTCCTTCATCGCCATCATCGCGGTGGGTGCCACCTTCGTCATCTCCTCGGGCGGGCTCGACTTGTCTGTGGGCTCCATGGCGGCCTTTGTAACCGGCGTCATGATCATGTTCATGAACGCCCTCGTTCCCAGTCTTGGCGCCAATGCCATCATTGCCGGCATGGCTCTGGTGCTTTGCGTCGGTGCGCTGTGCGGGCTCTTCAACGGTCTTATCGTCACTATCGGCAAGATTGAGCCCTTTATCGTCACCCTTGGCACGATGGGCATTTTCCGCGCCCTCATCACCTTCATGTCCAATGGCGGCACGATCCCGATCGACCGCAGCTTGCGCGAGCCCTTCCGGCCAATCTATTTCGGCACCCTGGCAGGGATACCCATTCCGATAGTCGTTTCGATCGTGGTGGCCCTGATCGGCGCCTTCCTGCTCTACAAGACCAAGTTCGGCCGCCGCTGCGCCGCTGTCGGTGCCAATGAGGAAGTGGCACGCTTTTCCGGTATCTCCATCCCCAAGATCCGCACCACCGCCTTCGTCATTCAAGGCGTATGCGTTGCGATCGCCGCGATCTGCTACGTCCCGCGGCTCGGGGCCGCCACCCCCACCACCGGCCTCCTCTGGGAACTGCAGGTGATCACAGCCGTGGTGATCGGCGGCACCGCCCTGCGCGGTGGCAAGGGTCGTATTTGGGGCACCATCGCGGGCGCGGTGATCCTTGAAATGATCGCCAACCTGATGGTGCTGTCCGACTTCATTTCCGAATACCTCGTCGCCGCGGTGCAAGGCGTCATCATCATCATTGCGATGCTCGTACAGAGGTTCTCGAAAGCGCAGCCGTAAAGCGACCGAACGGCTTGCACCTGCGAAAGGTCCAAGGGAGGAAACTATGTCTCGATTGAATATGCTTGCCGCGATCAGTGTCGCCGCCGCGCTCGTGGCCGTGCCTGCTCTCGCGCAGGAAAAAAAGCTGATCGCCGTCTCGATCCCGGCCGCCGACCATGGCTGGACCGCCGGTGTTGTCTACCACGCCCAGGCCGCAGCCGAAGAAATCCAGGCCGCATTCCCCAATATCGAAGTTGTCGTCAAGACTTCACCTTCGGCATCCGCCCAGGTCAGCGCGCTCGAGGATCTGACCGCCACCCGCCAGCCGGATGCCCTAGTGATCCTGCCCCATTCCTCCGAGGAACTGACAGGGCCGGTCCAGAGCATCAAGGATGCCGGCACCTTCATCACCGTGGTTGATCGTGGTCTGACGGATCCCGAAATCCAGGACCTTTACGTGGCCGGCGACAACATCGCCGTTGGCTCCACTACGGCCCAGTTCCTGATCGACAATCTCGGCGGCAAGGGCGATGTGGTGGTGCTGCGCGGCATTCCCACCGTGATCGATGACGAGCGTATCCAGGGCTTCCAGGACACGATCGAAGGCACTGACATCAATGTGCTCGACATCCAGTATGCCAACTGGAACAGCGACGAAGCCTTCAGCCTGATGCAGGACTATCTCGCCAAGTACCCCCATATCGACGCTGTGTGGGCCAATGACGACGACATGCTGCTCGGCGTGCTGGAAGCCATCCAGCAGTCCGGCCGGACCGAAATCAAATATGCGCTCGGCGGCAATGGCATGAAGGAAATCATCGAAAAGGTGATGGCGGGTGACCCCATGACCCCGATCGAGACGCCTTATCCGCCGTCCATGATCAAGACCGCGATCTACATGACCGCTGCCCAGTTCAACGGGCAGGCTCCGGTGCGCGGTTCTGTAAAGCTCGACGCGCCCTTGATCACCAAGGACAATGCGGCTGAATATTACTTCCCTGACTCCCCGTTCTGATAGCTTTGGGGCCAGCCTTGTGCTGGTCCCGCCCAACACAATTACTGGAGACGCAAAATGCCAGGCAAGAAAATCCTGATGCTGGTCGGTGAATTCACCGAGGAATACGAGATCTTTGTTTATCAGCAGGCCATGGAAGCCGTTGGCCACACGGTCCACGTTGTCTGCCCCGACAAGAAGGCCGGCGACATCATTGCCACGTCCTTGCATGATTTCGAAGGTCACCAGACCTATACCGAAAAGATGGGCCACTACTTCCAGCTCAACAAGAGCTTCGATGAGGTCAAGCTGGACCAATACGACGCCGTCTATGCTGCGGGCGGCCGCGGTCCCGAATATATCCGCACCGACAAGCGCGTCCAGGCCATGGTCCGGCACTTCCACGAAACCAACAAGCCGATCTTCACCATCTGCCACGGCGTGCAGATCCTGGTGGCGGTGGACGGCGTGGTGCGCGGCAAGAAGGTCGCGGCGCTGGGCGCCTGCGAGCCCGAAGTGATCCTGGCCGGCGGCACCTATATCGATCTGTCGCCCACCGACGCCTTTGTGGATGGCACCATGGTTTCGGCCAAGGGCTGGACCGCTCTTGCAGCCTTCATCCGCGAATGCCTCAAAGTCCTCGGCACCGAAATTCGCCACAGCGGCGACGTCACCGAAAAAGCTGCCTAACCACCATTGAGCCGGCCGCGCCACGTGGCCGGCTCAATCTTTGCATCAGGCAAGGTCGAGGAACCGACCCGTATCGAGATCGATCGGCACCCCATGCTGGCGCCGATGTTCGGCCCGCCTCCATTCCCGGTCGCCGGGCGCCATGACCTCGTGTCCCTCCCGCGTGGGCGCTTCGCGCAAGGAGGCGATATAGCGCGACATGCCCATCTCGAAGATGGCTCGACCGGCGAAATGATCGGGATCGATCGCCAGCACGAAGTGGCCCATATTGCGGGGCGTGCTGATATCGTCCGCGCCGACCATCGGGATGAAATCGGCATCAAGGGTTGTGCCGGTGAGCACGGCCGAAAGCAGCGTGGCGAGGCCCGCTAGCCCCGCACCCTTGTAGCCATACTCGTCCCCGCCCAACGGCAGAACCATCTCGGCGCTATGCGGGTCGGTGACGGTGCCGCCGCTCTCATCGGCCGCAACACCGGGCGGCAGTTCCTTGTCGAGCGAGCGATGCAGCAGCACGCGGTTCATCGGGATCGAGGAAGTCGCCATGTCGAGCAGCCAGGGCTTGTGGCCGGGCAGGGGTGCCGCAAAGGCCAGCGGATTGGTGCCGTGAAAGCGCTTGGCGCCACCAAACAGCGGCACCATGGAATCGGTGTTGGTGGTGGCAAAGCCGATCATGCCCGCATAAGCGGCCTCCAGGGCATAGGCACCCGCGGCGCCGAAATGAGACGAGCGGCGGACCCCCACCGCGGCAATGCCGCTTTCCTTGGCCCGCTCGCAGGCAATATCCATCGCCCGGTAAGAGGCGTAATGACCCAGCCCGTCATCCCCATCCAGCATGGTGCTGCCGGATCCCTTGTGCTCGACGCGCAGCTCCGGGTTCTTGTTGATCCGGCCGCCACCCAGCATCTGGCAATAATGCCGTACGAGGCGCACGCCATGGCTGTCCACCCCAAGCATCGAAGCATGCATCATGGCCTTGGTCGCAGCCAGCAACGACGCTTCGCTCGCGCCCGCTGCCCGCAGCGCCCCCTGGACTCGTCCCTCCAGCTCCTCGGGGGCAATGGTAATGGTGCCGGCAGAAACATCCGTCATATCTGCGCTTTCAGTTCTTGTTGGGTGAGGGGGCGCGAGGCAATCGCGGTCGCCCGCGCGAGAGCGCGGTGGCGGCAGCCGCTGCCATTCCGTGGTAATTGATCCGGCGGGGCCTAGCCGAGATTTCGCCGGGTATGGACATTGGTGGGGCCGACATACCAGTCGCGTGCCGCAACCTCTTCGAACACCACCCAGACATCCTCGGGCGCCAGCCCCGTCGCTTCGGTCACCGCGTCGCTCACCTTGCGCGCGATCTGGGCCTTCTTGCCTTCGGGATCATCAGCGATGACTTCCCGGACGAGCCGGATGTTGATGAACGGCATGGGGATCTCCTACCCTTTTTTGGTGCTATCCTGCGTGGCCGGGGCATCCTCCACCCAGGCCAGGATGACGTCGCGTGCCCGCTCTATGTGATGCCGCATGGCGTCTTCGGCGCCCTTGGCATCGCCAGCACGAATAGCGGCACAGATCTTTGTATGTTCGGCAATCACCGCATCGGCATCGACCACGCCACGATTGCGATAAAGCGGGCCAATTCGATGATTGGCTTGCAACTGGGCCAGGGCCCCTGTGATGAACATATTGCCGCAATCGGCGGCGATGGTTTGGTGGAACAGGGCATCTGCGTCCACGAAGTTCACGAACAGCTGGCTGCGTGGGCCCCGTCCGGCCGAGTTGATTCCCTTGATCGACTGCTCGAGCGTCGTAATGGTCTGCTCGGTACGATGCTGCGCCGCGAGAGCCGCGGCCGCAGGCTCCAGCAGCAAGCGCGTTTGAAACAGATGCGCGTAGTCGAGCAGGGACATGGCCGGCGCCGCCTTGTAGCGCCCATTGCGCAGCCGTACGACGAGCCGGTCCCCTTCGAGGCGCGCCAGGGCTTCGCGGATTGGGGTCTGGGACACGCCCAGCTTGCTCGCGATCACATCGATGCCGATCACCTCACCGGGCTCGACGGCTTGGTCGAGCACCAGGTTGCGAATGTGATTATAGGCCTGCTCGGCCAGGCTGGTCTTGTCGAGGGTCTTGTCCGCCGCCGGCATAATCGTCCTTTCCGATGGCGCGTCCTGCAGCACGACGCCAGGCACGCCACGTCTTCACGGCTCCCCATCAGCAACCTGCTCTGCAAACCACCACAAGCCAGCTTGCTAATCAATATCCTATATACTACGAAATCGGACAGAACAGAGCCAGCTCGCATCCGACAACCTGGTGCGAAGCGACCCGTCCAAAGAAGCAGGTAAGCTGCTCAGGTGTTGCGCGAGCTGACGAGGGGTTCATAGGGCCGCCTGGCGGCGAGGAGGAATATCAATGAAGCGTTCACTGATTCTGCTGACTGCAGTTCTGGCATCGACCAGCCTGACCGGCATCGCGCATGCCGAAACATCGGGCAAGCGCATTGCCCTGTCCAACAACTATGCCGGTAATTCCTGGCGTCAGGCCATGCTCGAAAGCTGGGAGAAGGTGACGAGCCAGGCCGTTGCTGACGGGATCGTCGCGGCCGTCGACACCTTCACCACCGCCGATCAGGAAGTGCCCACCCAGGCCGCCCAGGTCCAAAACCTGATCCTGCAGGGCTACGACGCCATCGTCATCAATGCCGCCTCCCCCGACGCCCTGAACGGCGCCGTCAAGGCCGCCTGCGACGCCGGTATCGTTGTTGTCTCGTTTGATGGCACTGTGTCCGAGCCTTGCGCCTGGCGCGTGGCGGTCGACTACAAGCAGCTCGGCCAGCAGCAGCTCGACTATCTCGCCGGCCGTCTTCCCGAAGGCGGTAATCTCCTGGAAATCCGTGGTCTTGCCGGCACTTCCATTGATAACCTCATTCATGAAGGTATCGCCGACGGCGTCAAGGCTCATCCAAACTTCACCATTGTCGGCGAAGCTACCGGCAACTGGGATCAGGCCACGGCCCAGCGCGCTGTGTCGACCGTGCTGCCCTCGCTGCCCGAGATCGATGCCATCGTCACCCAGGGCGGCGACGGCTATGGCGCGGCTCAGGCCTTCCGTGCTGCCGGCCGTGATGTGCCGATCATCATCATGGGCAACCGTCAGGACGAGCTGGCCTGGTGGCAGGAGCAGCGCGATGCCAATGGTTACGAGACCTGGTCCGGCACCATCGCGCCCGGCATCTCGACGCTCGCCTTCTGGGTTGCCCAGCAGATCCTTGACGGCAAGGAAATCCCCAAGGACGTGACCGTTCCCTACCTGACCGTCACCCAGGAAACGCTGGATGAAGCTGTTGCCAACACGCCGGTCGGCGGCGTTGCCAATAAGGAATACTCGCAAGAGGAAGCCATCCAGGCCATCGCAGACAACCTCTAGGCGAGAGCAGAAGTAAGCCATGACCGCGCCAAACGGATCGGCAATTGAGCTGGCGGGTGTTTCCCGCTCCTTTGGCGCGGTGCGCGCCCTGTCCGACGTCAACTTGTTGATTGCCGGGGGCCAGTGCCTCGGACTTGTCGGCCATAACGGGGCCGGCAAGTCGACCTTGATGCATGTCCTTGCCGGCACGCTGCGACCCGATCAGGGCCGCATCCAGGTCGGCGGGCAGCAGTACGACCAGATTTCGGTGCACCTGGCGCAAACCCTGGGGCTGCGCTGCGTGTTTCAGGAACTGTCCTTGTGCCCCAACCTCACAGTGGCCGAGAACACGCGCATCCTCCACCCCTCCATCAAGGGCTGGGGCTGGCGCAAAAAGGCCGGTGCGCTGATCAGCGCCATGCTGGAGCGCATTTTTCCCGGCCACGACATTTCGCCCGACACCGTAGTTTCCGACCTATCCATCGGCCGCCGCCAGATGGTCGAGATCGCCCGAGCCTTCACCGTCAGCGAAGGCGTGCTGCGCCTCGTGATCCTCGATGAACCGACATCCTCACTTGATGCGACCACTTCGCGCCAATTACTGGAATTTGTGCGCAAGGAGGTCCAGAGCGGGGTCTCGTGCATCCTCATCTCGCATATGTTGGGCGAAATCCTCGATTACTCCGATCAGATCGCGGTGATGAAGAATGGCCAACTTGTGGCTTCCGGCCCGGTCGCCAACTTCTCGCGCGAAAGCCTCGTCGATCTGATGAGCGGCGGTGAGCATCCTGACCGCGCAGCGCGCGAGCGCTCGATCCGCTCCCTCGCCGACGCTCCCATTGCCGTCAAGGCCGAACCAGCGGGCAGGGGGCTACCCTTCGTTGCCCGGCGCGGCGAGGTCATCGGCCTTGCTGGCTTGTCCGGGCATGGTCAGACCGAATTCCTGGTGCAGGTCTTTGAAGCGGCGCGCGCCCGCAAGCCCGAGATCACCGTCGCGGGCGCGGTGTCCTTCGTTGCCGGCGACCGGCAAGCTGATGGCATCTTCCCGCTCTGGTCCATCGCCGACAACATCGCGGTCGGCTCGCTGCCGGTGCTCCGCAACGGCCTGCTTCTGTCCGGCGCCAAGGAGCGCGAGCTTTCGAGCCGCTGGGGCCGAACCATGGCGATCAAGGCGCCCTCGCTTGACGACGAAATTCTCTCCCTCTCCGGCGGTAATCAGCAAAAAGCGCTCTTTGCCCGGGCGCTCTCGACCACATCCGCCGTGGTGCTGATGGACGATCCCATGCGCGGCGTCGATATCGGCACCAAGCTCGAAGTCTATGACATCATTGCCGAGCAGGCAGCGGGCGGCCGAACCTTCCTTTGGTACACCACCGAGTTCGAAGAGCTCGAATATTGCGACCGCGTCTACGTGTTCCAGAACGGGCGCATCGTGGGCGAACTGCAGGGCGCTGACATTACCGAGGCCAGTGTGATTGGCTCCTCGTTCAAGGACAAGGACGCGGCATGACCACCGACATTTCGACCACGGCACGCGGTCAGAACCTGGCTGCGTCCTCTCGTCAGCGTCTGCTGCGCGGCGCCCTGCCGGCAGTCTCGCTCGTCATCGTGCTTGCGGCCATCTGGTACTTCAATCCCCGGGCGATCAGCTATTTCGGCCTCAACCTGATGCTGAACCTGGCCATTCCCGTCGCTCTGGCCACCATCGCCCAGATGTGCGTCATGGCCACCAACGAGCTTGATCTGTCGATCGGTGCCTTTGTCGGCTTTGTCGCCTGCGTCACCGCCACCTATATGCCTGAAGCGCCGCTCCTTGCCGCGCTGATGCTGGCCGGCGGCGTGCTGGTTTACATGCTGGCGGCCGTCATCATTCACCTGCGCAACGTCCCTTCCATCGTCGTCACCCTGGGCCTGAGCTTTTTCTGGGCGGGACTCGCCCTCCTGATCCGCCCGACGCCTGGCGGCTCCGCCCCCGGCTTTCTGCGCGACTTCATGGCCTTCCAGCCGCCCTTCATCCCCATGCCGGTCTTGCTGGCGATCGTGATTGGCCTCGTCGTGCATTTCGTCCTGATGCGCTCCTCCTATGGCGCGGTGCTGCGCGGCGTTGGCGGCAATGCCCGCGCGGTCCATCGTGCCGGCTGGTCCATCCTCAAGGCCAAGGTCGCCATGTTCGCCCTGGCCGGTGTGTTCGGCATTCTGGCTGGCATGACGCTCGTGGGCGTGTCCTCCAGCGCCGACGCCAATATGGCGACCGGCTACACCTTGCTCTCCATCGCCGGGGCGGTGATCGGGGGCGCTGAGTTCGTTGGCGGTCGCATCTCGCCCATCGGCGCGGTGATCGGAGCCCTGGTGCTGCAACTGGCATCCTCGGCGCTGAACTTCTTCCAGGTGCCGTTCCTGCCGGGCGGCCGCATTCCTCAAGAATGGCAGGTTGGTGCCCAAGGCATGTTCCTGATCATCATCCTCGCCGCCCGCGTGCTCATCAGCAAAGCTGAAAAATGACCGATCAGACCCTTTCCCTTTCGCGGTTCACCCTAAACAGTCTTCCGGTCTGGCTCTGGTCATTCCTCGGCGCCTTTCTGGTCTGGGTGCTGTCCTTTTCCATTGCAGGGCAAGGCGCCCAGGGCATGCTCGTCGCCGCCCTGTCCTTCTCGGTGTTCACCGTCATGGTGGGCTTGGGCCAGATGTTCGTCATCACACTCGGACCCGGCAATGTTGACCTTTCGATCCCGGCCACCATCGGCCTGGCCAGCGCCGTCGCCATGAAGGTCATGGATGGACAGAACAGCCTTATCCTCTGGGGTCTCCTTGCCGCGCTCGCCTGCGGCATCCTGATCGGGGGCTTCAATTATCTGCTGATCCGACTGCTCCGTATCCCGCCCATCGTGGCGACCCTGTCCTCGAGCTTCATCATCCAGTCCGTCGGCATCAGCTATGGCCGCGGCCTGCAGATCAAGCCGCCCGCGGCGCTCTCCGATTTTACCTTCTCGCGCTTTCTAGGTGTTCCCGTACTCGCCATCGTCGCCATCGCCCTGTCCGTCGTGGCGGGGATCGTGCTGCACCGCACCATCTATGGCCGCACCGTGCTCGCCACTGGCCAGAACATGCGCGCCGCCCGCTTTGCTGGCCTCTCGGTCGAGCGCACCAGGCTGTTGACCTATGTGCTTTCCGGCGCTCTTGCCGCGCTGTGCGGCGCGCTATTGGCCGGATTTTCGGGTGGTTCCTCGCTCTCCATGGGCCGCGAATACCTGCTGACCTCCATCGCCGTGGTCGTGCTCGGCGGCACCTCGGTTGCGGGCGGGCGGGCCAATGTCCCCGGCCTTTGGGGCGGCGCCTTGTTCCTGTTCATGGTGTCCACTCTGCTCAACACCGCAGGCTTCGGCTCGGGCTTGCGGGACGTCTTTACCGGTCTGATCATCGTTGCCGCGATCGCCATCACTGGCACGCGTCAGGCGCTTAGGTAAGAGCCCAAGAAGCAATCTCGGAGGAGGGTATTTTGGCTGCATCGGATTATGAGATTCTGGACGAACGCTTTGCGCGCCTGCCGTGCACCACGGCCAATGTCCATAAGCTTTACCAAGGCTGCCATTGGGCCGAGGGTCCCGCCTACTTCCCGGCCGGGCGCTACCTCGTCTGGTCCGACGCGCCCAACAACCGCATGCTGCGTTATGATGAGGCCAGTGACGCCGTCAGCGTCTTCCGCCAGCCCGCCAACAACAGCAACGGCAACACCGTTGACCGCCAGGGTCGCCTTGTTACCTGCGAACATGGCACCCGCCGCGTCACCCGCACCGAGCATGACGGCTCCATCACGGTCCTTGCCGACAACTACAACGGCAAGCGGCTGAACAGCCCCAATGACGTGGTGGTCAAGTCAGACGGCTCGATCTGGTTCACCGACCCGACCTATGGCATCGATTCTGACTACGAGGGCAACAAGGCCGAAAGCGAGATCGGCGCGTCCAATGTCTACCGGATCGATCCCGCTTCCGGCGCACTCACCATTGTCTGTGATGACTTCGTCAAGCCAAACGGCCTGGCGTTCTCGCCCGATGAAAAGCTGCTTTACGTCGTCGACACCGGCCGCACCCATGGCCCGCAGAACCCGGCCCATATGCGCGTGTTCGAAGTCGGCGAGAATGGCACGCTCTCAGGCGGTCGGGTCTTTGCGGATTGCACGGCCGGGCTGTTCGACGGTTTCCGCCTCGATACCGATGGCCGCATCTGGACCTCGGCTGCGGATGGCGTGCACGTTTATGATCCCGACGGCACGCTGATCGGCAAGGTGCGCATTCCCGAAGTGGTCGCCAATGTCTGCTTTGGCGGACCCAAGCGGGACCGGCTCTTTATCTGCGCCACAACGACACTGTATTCCGTGCGCCTGTTTGTTAACGGCGCTAAGACCTTCTGAGCCCGACCACTCAGGGTCAGGTGACTGCACAAAAACAAAGGCCCCGGCAGCTATAACAGCGCCAGGGCCTTCTTTTCGCCGGCGGCCGCGAGGAGGGGATCGCGCACCGGCTTGACCCTTAGATAGTTGCGGCTGGCCGACCCGCAAGACGCTCCCCGGTCACGAGATAGAGAGGGTGCATCAAGGGTAGTTTCGTGTTCTTTGCTGCGTGCTCCGCTCCCGATCTCCCGAGCCCTGTAGTGCGGGCTTTCCCGCGGCATTGAAGTGCTAAATCCCTGTTCCCACCAGGTCCAACATCTCCGCTGGTACGTGCGAGCACAGGTTACAGGGGCGCCTGGCGAGCGTCCTCAATGTCAAGCTATACCGCGACCTGCGTCGACCAGGCACACCTGTCGCAGGGTTGACGATCCCGGTTTGGACGCATGTTGGGCAGCAACGCCCTACAATAAGGACGCAATGCGGCAGGGTCCCAGAATCACCCTAATCCAGCCGCTCTGTCCGCCAATTGAGGCCGCAACGATCCCTTTAATGCTGACCTCAACGTCAACAGCGAGATATCGTTCCCTTAATGCAGAAGATTTTCAAAGCCGCCGCCGTTGCGCTTTCCCTCACCCTCGCCGCAGTTCCAATGGCTCCACAAGCCTTCGCCAAGGACAGCACTTTGTCAGGTGTGGCTTCCTGGTATGGCCCCGGCTTTCACGGGCGCACCACGGCTAATGGTGAGAAGTACAATATGCACCAGCTCACTGCGGCTCACAAATCCCTCAAGTTCGGCACCAAGGTTCGTGTGACCAACAAGAAGAACGGCAAGTCCGTCATCGTGCGGATCAATGATCGTGGACCTTACGTCGGCAGCCGGATCATCGACCTCTCCAAAGGCGCTGCCCAGGCCATCGGCATGATCGGCTCCGGGACCGCGTCGGTCACTGTAGAAATACTCGCATAAATAAGCAGAAATTGCACCTCAATGCGCTCGGGAACAAACCAATAAGACGGGTGTTCTTCAAGCAGAGGTGATCATCATGCGTAAAGTCCTTGTAGTCTTCGCAGCCGCTGTGGCACTGGCAGGCTGTTCTGCGTCTCGAGAGCGCGTCGTGGTCTTATCACCACCAACTGCGGTTATTGTTCAGCCGCAGCCAGTGGTTCGGCTCGTCGAACCGCCACCCGCCAGGGGAAATGTGGATTCCGTCGCGGCGCTGCGGCCCGGCCGCGGCTATGTCGCCGCGTTTCCGGAAGCTGACCGCCGTGCGGCATGCGTGCGGCTCGATTATCGGCCCGGCACCCGCGGCTTCTCGCGCTGCTTGGTAGGCGATTTCCCGGAAAACCCCTACTTCGCCAGCCGATAGCCAAGCCAGCGTTGACCCAGAAGACTGCACAATTCGCCCCGAGCGGCCGGTCCAGCGATCGGCTGCTGTTCGCTGAATCCTGCGCTTCTGATCATCCGCCATTCGGGGTAGAGCTTGGCGCCTCCGACACTTTGTTGCCATGCGCCACTGGTTTATCGGCGAGCCAGATGCTAGGCGCGGTATCGCTTTGCCCAAGAAAGGCGCGTTCCCGTTTTGCAGCCGAACTTTCTCGTTACTCACTCCGGTGGCTTTCACGCCGACGAACTCCTGTCCAGCGTGGTTCTGACCCGGCTCTTCCCCGATGCGCAACTGGTCCGCTCCCGCACTGCACAGTGGATTACTCCCGCCCAAGACCGCATCATCTACGATGTTGGCGGCGCCTATGATGCCGCAGCACAGATCTTCGATCACCATCAGCGCGGTGCGCCGGTTCGGGACAGCGGCGAGCCGTTCAGCTCCTTTGGCTTGGTCTGGAAGCACTACGGACGCGATTATCTCCGTGCCTCAGGGATCGTCGACGCCAATTTGGATGAGGTGCACGCCTCCTTTGACAGGGAATTCGTTCTCCCGGTCGACCTGATGGACAATGGCGCGCTCAGCGCCAGCGTCGCGGGGGCCCTGGCCGAACTGACCCTGCCGGCTTTGCTGGATAGTCTCAAGCCCCCCTTTGATCAGGCCGATCCAGCCAGCGAAGACAGAGCCTTTGCCGAAGCTCTCGCCATTGTCAGCCGGTTTGTTGAGGGCAATGTCGCTCGCAGGGCTGCCAAATTGCGCGCGGAGCAAGTGGTTTTGCAGGCCATCGAAACAGCCGGCTCAGGACGGATCCTAGAGCTTCCCCAAGGCATGCCATACCGATCAGCGATCGCGAAATCAGGTGCCGACCACCTGCTCTTTGTGGTCCATCCCCGCGACAAGGATTGGTGCCTGGGCGGCATTCCCGTCGTGCAAGGCGAATTCAAGCTCCGAGCGGATCTTCCCGCCGCATGGGCTGGCCTGACCAATGGCGATCTCGAGGCCGTCTGCGGCGTCGAGGGCGCGAGCTTCTGCCACAATGGGCGGTTCATCGCGGCGGCAAAGTCTCGCGACGCCATCCTGGCCATGGCCGACTTGGCTGTTCGAGAAATTACCTCCTGATCCCACTCCGCTCCGATACCTCCGGGCAGGGGCGTTGTTCGTTACTGCAGTTGCGGCTTTTGCAGGAAGCTGTTGCGGTCCGCGGTTTTTACCCGGACCCAATTGTCTCTCCCGTCTCGGACCAGGCGTAAGGCGAACTCGGAGCCCACCGGGGACGTGGTCCAAAGCTTGCGGTAAAAATCACTCAGGCCATTGATAGCATGGCCGTCGAGCTCACTGATGATGTCCCCGCTCTTGAGCCCCGCGTCTGCAGCGGGGCCGTGCTCGGCGACGCTCATCACGATCACCTCGTTGTTCTGCTCGGCCGTGAACACGCCTAGCCACGGGCGAGGCTCGTTCCGCGACCGCCCGAGGTTGACGAGGTCATCAAGGATGTCCTTCAACAAATCGATCGGCACGAACATATTGATGTCCGTGGTGCGCCCGAGTTGCAGCATCTGCAGGCGCAGCGAACCCAGTCCGATCAGCTGACCCTGCGGATCCACCAGCGCAGCCCCGCCCCAGGAAGGGTGGAATGGGGCGGTAAAGATCGCCTCATCAAGCAGATATTCCCAGTAGCCGGCGAATTCCTGCTTGGCGACAATCTCGGTCAGCACCTCACTGCCTTCCCCATCGATTATAGTGCCGATATCGCCCAACTTGGTGGCACCGGAACTGCCAAGGTTAAGGGCCGGGAGATCCAGTTCTCCCAAAGCCTGGACGAGGCCAAATCCGGTTTGCTGGTCGATGCCGAGCACATGGGCGTAGACAACCCGCCCGTCATGCGTGGTCAGCCATACTTCCTCAGCCTCGGTGATGAGATATCCGATGGTCAGGACCAGGCCCGTGGTGTTGATGACGACGCCGCTGCCTTCGCGGATCGTACCCAGGGTCGAGGCGGTGAATGCCGTTTCGGGCACCATCGCCCTGAGGGACACAATGGAGGTTCGGAACTTGTTGGTCATTTCTATCTCCCCACGGCGAGCCATGCACTTGTTCCAGATAGGATGATATCGCACAGCCGCAAGGCTCGTCTCCAGCCCGTTAACATGCTCTGCCGGTTCAACCCGCGAGAGTGAAGTGCCATACAGAAGCTGGCCTCGTGCTTTACGTTCACTGGCGCCTGTCAGCTTCGGAGTGAAACATTGACAAAACGCATGTCCAAGACCCTCGCGGCAGAGATCGCAGAACGAACAATGCAGGTCGTCAACCCGCAAAACCGCGCTCTCGCGCTGAGCGCGACGCTGCGCCGGCACGGCTTTGCCTTGCCCAACCAGTTGCCCGCTTCCATTTTGGATAAGTCCGAGCTGAAGGCCTGGTTGCTAGCCACCTACACTACAACCGGCTGACGCCAGGAGCCCATTTCGGCAATCCAGGGAGATAAGTCCCACTCGCTCAACGACAATCCTTGCGGCTTTGATCTAAGTTGCGGCAATCTCGGTTGGAACCACATAGGATTTTAGTGGTTCACTCTCCATCTTACCTCCGGAGGAAAACATGAAGAAGATTGCACCTATTGCCTTGGTCCTTGTTGGGGCCATGTCCCTTACTGCGTGCACCACCACTGAGCGTACTGTCGCTGGCGCTGCGATTGGCGCTGGCGCTGGCGCAGTTGTCGGCGGCGCGGTCGCTGGCACGCCCGGCGCCGTTGTCGGTGGCGTCGCCGGTGGCGCGACGGGCGCCGTCATTGGCCGGAACTCCCGATAGGCGACCAATACGTCTCGAGAATGTCTGGGGCTTGAGTTCGCTCGGGCCCCTTTTTCATGGGCGATGGGTTGGCGTCAGTCGCGGATCTGACGATCCGTACTGTCTCTCGCCTTGAGCTCGAAACCAAGGTTCACCACCGCGGGCACAGGGCGCTCGCCATTGGCGGCGGCAATGATCATTCCGATCGCCTGGCGCCCCATTTCGTAGCGCGGCGTGCGGATCGATGACACGCTCGGCGCGCTAGCTGCAGCATATTCCAGGTCGTTATAGCCCATAATGCCGAACTGGCTCGGTACCCGGATATGTCGCCGCTGGCACTCGAAAAGGGCGCCCAGGGCCATGTCATCATTGTTGCAGAATACGGCATCTGCATCCGGCACCAGTTCCAGAAAATCGGCGAGCATCTCCGCGCCTCGGGTGACCGAAGATGGGTGCGGGCTGGTATAGATCAGCCTTTCGTCAAACAGATCGACAGCTTGCAAAACGTCCCGATATCCCTCTAGCCGCCGTTGCGCGCGCGGGTCCATACGGGCTCCAATGAAACCGATACGCCGATAACCTTTCTCCAGCAGGTGCCGCGCCGCGGCGCGCCCGCCTTCCCGGTGGTCAAACCCGATCATCATGTCGATCGGGCTGGCGCCGATGTCCATGATCTGCACCACCGGACAGCCGAAGCTGTCGAGCATGGCACGCGCCAACTCGCTTTGATCGATTCCCGCGACCACGAGCCCCGCGGGACGTTGTGCACCAAACAAGCGCAGAAGCTCTTCTTCCTTGCGGTTCGTATAACGCGAATTGCCCAGCTGCACTTGGTAAGCTGTGCCTTCCGCCGCGTCGAAAATACCCCGAAGCACCTCCGCAAAGACCTGGTTGGTCAGGGATGGGATGATCACCCCGATGGTCGAGGTGGTCGCGGATGCGAGCGCGCGGGCTGCCTGGTTAGGTGTATAGCCGAGACTCGCAACGGCCTCTTTTACCCTCGCCAAAGCAAGCCCGGACACTATGTCAGGCGTGCGCAAAGCGCGAGATGCGGTGATAACGCTTACACCAGCAGCGGCCGCAACATCCTTAAGCGTTACCGCTCTGTAACTTCTGCCATTTTCCCCCATCGCCCCTCCAAATGCACCCGCCCGCAGCAGGTGAGCCGTTGACAATGACATACGCTGTCATTTAAGCCGTTGTCTATATTGACGGCTGTCCAGGGCAGTCGTGAGGGGAGAGCGGCAGGCCGCAATGTGCGGCAGGCCGTGGGGAGAAGATCATCGTGACCAATGCGACTCCGTTCGCCACGCTCGGGGCATGCTTGCCATGAGGCGGCTCACTTCGGGCATCGGCAGGATCATCGAGGTATCCCTTGTGCTGCTGCTTGCAGGCATGGCGGCCATGATCTTTCTCAATGTCGTGCTTCGCTACGGCTTTAATTCCGGCCTGGTCATTTCCGAGGAAATGAGCCGGTTCTTCTTTGTCTGGCTCACCTTTATTGGGGCCGTGTTGGCCTTCAGTGAGAATGGTCATCTGGGTGTCGAAACGCTGGTCCGGCGGTTCGGTCGCCGTGGCCGCATCATCTGCATGGCGCTGACCAACATCCTCATCCTGTTTTGCGTGGTGGTTCTGTTCTGGGGCACCTGGATGCAGGCGCCGATCAACGCCTCCATGCGTTCGCCAGTCGCTGGCATGCCCCTAGCCTATGTGTTCGGTGTCACCTTCTTTACCGCGGCCGGCATTGGTGTGATCGCGATCTGGCGGCTGTTCCGAATTTTCACCGGCCGGGTGACCGAAGGCGAGATCGCCCAGTTCGTGGGTGACTACGAGAGTATCGACAGCTTGCTGGAGCGCGGCGAATGACGCTGTTCGTATTCCTCTCGTCACTGCTGGGCGCCATGGCCATCGGCGCACCGATCGCCTTTGCGCTGATGTTCTGCGGCATCGTGCTCATGACCTATATGGGCATCTTCAATCCGCAGATCGTCGCTCAGAACATGGTCGATGGCACCAACAGCTTCATTCTGCTGGCCATTCCGTTCTTCATCCTCGCCGGTGAGTTGATGAATGCGGGTGGCCTGTCCAAGCGCATCATCGATTTCGCCATCTCCTTTGTTGGGCATCTCCGTGGCGGCCTCGGCTTTGTCGCCATCTTCGCAGCCCTGATCATGGCCTCGCTGTCGGGTTCTGCGGCCGCCGACACGGCAGCGCTGGCCGCCATCCTGATCCCCATGATGAGCAAGGCCGGCTACAACGTGCCTCGTTCTGCTGGCTTGATCGCAGCCGGGGGCATTATCGCCCCAGTGATCCCACCTTCCATCGCCTTCATCGTTTTTGGCGTGGCCGCCAATGTGTCGATCACTCAGCTGTTCCTGGCCGGCATCGTGCCGGGCCTGCTGATGGCGGTGGCGCTGCTAGTTGCTTGGTCCATCGTGTCGCGTCGGGATGGCGTCGAGGTCCTGCCCAAGCAGGATTGGGGTGCCCGCGGCCGTGCCACCTTGCGTGCTGGCTGGGCGCTGATGATGCCCGTGATCATTCTGGGCGGCATTCGCTTCGGCATCTTCACGCCAACCGAGGCTGGTGTGATCGCCGCCGTATACGCCATGTTCGTCGGCCTGTTCATCTATCGCGAACTCAAGCTTGTCGATCTTTATTGGGTGTTCCTGCGCGCCGCCAAGACCACATCGGTTGTCCTGTTCCTCGTCGCTGGTGCGTTGGTGTCCGCCTGGCTCATCACCAGCGCCAATATCCCGGGCGAGATCACCCGTATTCTTGAGCCGGTGATGGGCAACCAACTGCTCCTGATGCTGCTCATCATGGTGCTGGTCTTCGTCGTCGGTACGGCGCTCGATCTCACCCCCACCATTCTCATTCTTACCCCGGTCCTGATGCCCATCGTGCGTCAGGCCGGTATCGACCCGGTCTACTTCGGCGTCCTGTTCATCATGAACAACTGCATCGGCCTGCTGACGCCGCCCGTTGGTGTCGTGCTCAATGTGGTGAGCGGCGTAGCGCGCGTGCCCCTTGGCAAGGTTATCACCGGCGTGATGCCGTTCCTGCTGGCGCACTGTTTTGTGCTGCTGCTGCTGGTACTGTTTCCAGAACTTGTCCTCACGCCGTTGCGCTGGCTGCGCTAGCCCCGCCGCGAGGACCTGACGACTAAAGAACGACGTCCAAAAGAGGAGGACAACCACATGACACTCAAGGCACTTCTTGCCGCAAGCGTATCGGCAACCCTGATCGCGGCCCTGACCGTCCCGGCCAGCGCCGAAGTATCCCAGCGCACTATCCGCATCGCCAACGGCATTGCCGCCGATCATCCGGTGGGCGACGGCGTCGACGCGATGACCCAGTGCATCGCCGAACGCACCGACGGCGCCTGGACCGTCAACGCCTTCTGGAGCTCGGCGCTGGGCGACGATCTGCAGTCCGCCCAGTCCCTTCGTTCAGGCACGCTGGAAATGGTGATCTCCTCAAGCTCGCCACTTGTCGCCATCGAGCCGGCACTGGGCGTGTTTGATCTGCCCTTCCTGATCTCGAGCGAACAGGAAGCTGATGCGCTACTGGATGGCGAGTTCGGCCAGTACATCGCCGACATGATGCCCAAGCACAACTTGGTCAACTTGTCCTATTGGGAGAACGGCTTCCGCAATCTTTCCAACTCGCTGCGTCCGGTGGAAAGCCTTGAGGACTTCAAGGGCATGCGCGTTCGCGTGATGCAGAACAACATCTTCCTCGATACCTTCCAGACGCTGGGCACCAACGCCACGCCAATGGCATTCGGCGAAGTGTTCACGGCCCTCGAAACCGGCGCCATCGATGCGCAGGAAAACCCCTATGTGACGATCGACACCTCGCGCTTCTTTGAAGTGCAGGATTACGTCTCCAACACCCGCCACGCCTATACGCCGTTCATGGTCCTGTTCTCGAAGCCGATCTTTGACACCTACTCGGCCGAAGAGCAGCAGATCCTGCAGGAATGCTCCGTGGTTGGCCGCGACGTGCAGCGCAAGGCCAGCCGCACGCTTTCCGAGCAGTCGCTCCAGCGCATCAAGGATGCGGGCCTTGAGGTCAACGACATCTCGCCAGAGAACATGGCCAAGATCCGCGAAGCCGTGCAGGGCGTCTACGAGCGCAGCGCCGCCACCATCGGTGCCGAGGTGGTTGAGCGGGTCAACGCTGCTCTGACTGAAATCCGCGGCTAAACCCGCGAGCGCAGAACGGAGCGGGACCAGTGCTACGGTCCCGCCTCTTGTTTGACCTTTATGGCCTACCCAATCCGCTGCTCGTTACTCAGCACGGCGCGGACAACCGCTCCCGGATTGCCTAGATGAAGATCACCGGCGTCGAAACGCTTCGGCTTGCCGAATTTGCCAACATTGTCTGGATTATTCTGCGCACCGACGAGGGCGTGAGCGGTCTGGGCGAAACCTTCATGGGCGCCGCAGCCGTTGAAGCCTATATCCACGAGACAGTTGCGCCAAAACTGATCGGCCGTGACCCGCTGCAGATCGAAGCCATTAATCGGGACCTGATCGGTTATCTTGGCTGGCGCGGGGCCGGTGTGGAAACACGCGGAAATTCCGCGGTGGATATCGCGCTTTGGGACATCTTCGGCAAAGTGCTTGGGGTGCCGATCTCGGTGGCCCTGGGTGGCAAGTCGCGCGACAAGATCCGCACCTACAACACCTGCGCCGGCTACCGTTACATCCGCGATGCGCGCGCGCAAAGTGTTGCCAATTGGGGCATGGGCGAAGCCGCCCCCGGTCCATACGAAGACTTGGACGCATTCCTCAACCGCGCCGACGATCTAGCCCACTCCCTGCTCGAGCAGGGCATCACCGGCATGAAGATCTGGCCCTTCGACTTGGCGGCCGAGCGTACCAATGGCCTGGATATCTCTGCCGAGGAGCTCACGATCGCTCTGGCGCCCTTTGAGCGCATACGCCGGGCGGTAGGCGACAAGATGGATATCATGGTGGAGTTCCACTCACTGTGGAAACTGCCGGCCGCCCAGCGCATCGCCCGCGCGCTCAAGCCCTACGACACCTTCTGGCACGAAGATCCTGTTCGCATGGATAGCCTCGAGACGCTCAAGGCCTATGCGCCCCATTCCGATGCGATGATCTGTGCCTCTGAAACGCTGGCCTATCCCCATGCCTTCCGCGACTATCTCGCGACCGGTGTCGCGGGCGTTGCCATGCTCGATTTGTCCTGGTGCGGTGGCCTCTCCGAAGCCCGAAAAATCGCTGCCCTCGCCGAAGCCCACCACATCCCCGTGGCGCCCCATGATTGCACGGGTCCCGTCGTGTTCATGGCCTCCTGCCATTTTTCGCTCCATGCGCGAAACACCCTGATCCAGGAGTCCGTGCGAGCCTTTTACACCGGCTGGTACACCGAACTTGTGACCGCGTTGCCCCTCGTCAGCAAAGGCGAGATTTCGGTCACCGACGCGCCCGGCTTGGGGCTTGAGCTTCTGCCTGAGTTGTTTACCCGCCCCGATGCCATCCACCGCCGCTCAGGCGCCGACGGAGAAGTGACGTGACCACATCTAAGCCAGCCATGTCCCCCGCTCGAATGGGGGTGCTCGTCATGCTGCTGGCGATGTTCCTGTTCTCGCTCAATGATGCGATGGGCAAGTGGCTGGTCTCGACCTATTCGGTCGGTCAGGTCCTGCTGCTGCGCTCCGCCGTGGCGCTGCTGATCCTCTTACCCTTCCTGTGGAAAGCGGGACTGCGCCCGATCCTTTCGGCTGAGCGCCCCTGGCTGCAGTTCATGCGCGTCGTGTTCTCTACCGCAGAAGTGTTCTGCTTTTACTGGGCGGTGTATTACCTGCCGCTCGCCGACGTGATGACCTATTGGCTGGCCGCGCCCATCTATGTCGCAGCCCTTTCGCCAATCCTGCTCAAGGAAAAGGTCGGGCCAGTGCGCTGGGCCGCCATCGCCCTGGGCTTTGTCGGCGTGCTCGTTGCGCTCACCCCCTCCGGTGAGATCAATTTCATCGCGCTGGGCGCTGCCTTGGTCGGCACGCTGGCCTTTGCCCTGATGATGATCACCGGCCGCACCCTGCGCGGCACGCCCGATACTACGCTGGTGCTGTTCCAACTCGCGGGCGCACTGGTGGCCGGCCTGGTGCTGACCCCCTTCAGCTGGACCACGCCAACCGCGCCCGACCTCCTGCTGCTCGGCGCGCTCGGCGTTGTGGCCATGGTAGCCCATATCGGGGTCAATCGTGCGGTCAAGCTGGCCGATGCGGCAACCATCGCGCCCCTGCAGTACACGCTGCTGCCCTGGGCCATTATCCTGGGCTATCTGTTCTTTGGCGACCTGCCACGCCCGCTGACGCTGCTCGGAGCGGCCATCATCCTGGCTTCCAGCTTCATCATCTATCTGCGCGAACACCGCGCCAAGACCGAACTCGGCGCGGCCCAGCCGGAACCGGGTTGATCAGGTCGCCCACATCTTCTTGCGCGAGGTCTTGCCGATGCCGGGGTTGAAGCTGTTGGTCGGATCTAGGCTCCGGTAAAACTCTTCAAGCGCCGGCTGCGCCTTGTAGAGGTGCCCCACATTGTGCTCGGCCGGATACTGCGCGCCGCGCGTGTCGAGGATCGCCAGCATCTCTTCTTCGAGCGCGTGGCAATCCACATCCTTCTTGGCCAAATATTCTTGGTGCAGCACGTGGCAGAAGAAATGCCCGCAATAGATCGTGCGCTCGATCCGCTCGGTGATGCTGGCCGGCAGGGTTTCGAACCAATCAACCGCATTGCGGGGCAGGGCGACATCGAGCGCCACGATATTCTCGACCGTCTTTTTGTGCGTGGCGCGATAGCGTACCACTGAACCACCCACCACGAAGCGATGCAGGAACGCAGCTTCCCCTTCCTCCTTGGTGCATTCGAAAAAGTCCGCATCCCCACTTGGGAGGCGCGCCGCCAGATACTCGCGTGCTTCGGCCACGCCATCCCCGCCCATCTTGAGCAGCAGGTGATGGGTATAGCGGTCGCGATACTCGTTCATGCGCTTGGGTAGGTGCTCCGGCCATAGCCGCGCCAGGGCATTCAGCACATGATCGCCAATGGTGGAGCCGAGCCGCAACTGCTCGGTCAGGCCATCGAACCAGCTCTTGGCCGCATAGGCCTTGGGCACATTGTCGGTGCCAAAGGCGCGGATGAACAGGAACAAATCCTTGCCGTAGACCTGCGCGGTCTCATAGGCCTCCCGGTGGATATATTCCCCGGCAATCGGCAGGTTCTCGAATCTGGCGAGGATATCGCGCCGGATCTCCCCCAACGTATTGGGGTCATTAGCGCCGATATAGAACACGGTCACATCCTTGTCCGCCTCGAAGGTGTCGAGCCGTACCGCAAACACGCCGATGCGGCCGGCCGAGCCCGAAGCCTCATAATGCCGCCGCGGATCGGCGTTGAACCGCGCCGGAGTTGGGGCATCGATATCGCGCACATGCTCACAATATTGCTTGTCCGAGGCCCACTGATTACTCGCATGAGTGATGTCGCTGTCCCGATAATCCTTGCGGTCCAGCCGCGACAGCACCGTCTCCGGATCATCGCCCAGCGCCACGCCCAGATGGTTGACCAGCTGCAATCGTCCTTCGGCATCGACCTGCGCATAAAGGGCAAACTGCGTATAGGCCGGCCCACGCCGGATCAGCGAGCCACCCGAATTGTTGCACACCCCGCCCGTGACCGACGCCCCGATGCAGCTCGAGCCAATAACGGAATGCGGCTCGCGGCCTATGGGGCGGAGCGCTTTTTCCAGCTTGTCTAGGGTGGCGCCGGGCAGGGCGATCACCTGGCGCCCGTCCTCGATCAGGTCGATCCGGTCGATCCGCATCGTGTTGATGATGACGATGGGTCGGTCATAATCGTTCCCTGCCGGCGTTGACCCGCCGGTCAGGCCCGTATTGGCCGCCTGGAAGATGACGATCACATCGGCCGCAACGCAGGCCTCGAGCACCCGCCATTGCTCGAGCAGCGTCGCCGGCCGCACCGCAGCCAGGATTTCTCCATCGCCGTAACGATAGCCCTTGCGGAAGCGGCGGGTGGCTCGCTCGCCTACATGCACATGTCCCGGTCCCACAATCGCTTCGAAAGTGTCGATCAGCCGTTCCATGCTGCAGCTCCGAAATTTCAGACCGTTGCCGCTTAGCACAGCGCAAACTAGTTTTCACGCCTCCGAGGTGACCGAGACGTTCAATAATCAGCGCTTTTCATCGGCAGACCGCAGGGGCGCAGAACTGCTTAGAGGAAATCGGCACGATGTGGCGTGAACACATCCACGAGGCGGCCCCGCTCAAGCGCCTTGACGCCATGGACCAGCCCTGACGGCACGATGAAGCTGCCCCCTTGGCCGACGGTTTGGGTTACCCCGTCGATGGTGACTTCGAACGAGCCCTCCGCCACATAGCTCACCTGGATATGGGGATGGCTGTGCAAGGCGCCGATCGCACCGGCTTCGAAGGCGAACTCGACCTGCATCAGTTCGTCGGAGTGGATCAGCACCCGTCGTTTATTGCCGGGGCCCAGCTCGGTCCAAGGGGTTTCTTCGGCCTGTGCAAAGAGCTTCATTTCATTACCTCGCGAGCCAGCCGCCATCCACGGGGATGACAGCGCCATGCATGTAGTTTGCAGCGTTTGACAGCAAGAACACTGCCGCATCGCCAATATCGGCAGGGGCACCCCAGCGCCCCGCTGGAATCCGCCCGAGGATCGCAGCCGAACGTTCCGGATCGGCCCGCAGGGCGGCGGTATTGTTGGTCTGGATATAGCCGGGGGCAATGGCATTGACGTTGATGCCCCGCGCAGCCCATTCATTGGCCAGCAGCCGGGTGATGCCGAGCACGCCGCTCTTGGACGCCGTATAGCTCGCCACCCGCACGCCACCTTGGAAGCTGAGCATGGACGCGATGTTGACGATGCGCGCCGGGCGGTTCGCCGCCAGCGCCTTTCGCCCTAAAGCCTGGCAGAGAAAGAACATGCTCTTGAGATTGGTGTCCATCACATCGTCCCAATCGGCTTCCGTGAGGTCAACCGCATCGGCCCGCCTGATGATGCCGGCATTGTTGACCAGCCCATCCACCGGGCCATGTTGGTCCCAGACGGCATCGAACATGGCTTGGGCGGCGCTGGTTGAACTCAGGTCTGCCTGCACTGGCACGAACGGGGCCGCCAGTTCCGCCAGCAACCCCGCAGTTTCATTCATGCTGGATCGGCCAACCCCGATCACGCGCGCGCCGGCCCGTCCAACCGATACTGCGATGCCTTGGCCGATCCCCGTATTGGCGCCGGTCACCACCACCGTTTTGCCTTGAAGGCTGAATGCCGAAAGGTCCGTCACAGCAGTTGATCCATGCCGACCTTCTCGACATCGGTATAATCGACATTGTCGCCGGCCATCGCCCAAATAAAGGTGTAGGACCCCGTGCCTGCGCCTGCATGGATCGACCAGGGCGGGGAAATCACCGCCTGCTCGTTGCGCACGATCAGGTGCCGGGTTTCTTCGGGCTCGCCCATTAGATGCACCACCAGCGCATCGGGCTTGAGATCGAAGTAGAGATAAGCTTCCATGCGCCGGTCATGCACATGGGCCGGCATGGTGTTCCACACCGAACCCGGGGCAAAGCTCGTCAGCCCGACCACCAACTGGCAGGTCTGCACGCTATCGGCGTTGACGAACTGGAAGATCGAGCGCTCGTTGGCCGTTTCCTGGCTGCCGAGGTCGAGCCGCTTGGCGTCGCTCTGCCGGATGAGCTTGGTCGGGTACCCGGCATGTGCCGGTGCGCTCAGCAGGTAGAACTTGGCCGGCTCGCTCTCGCCGGCCGAAGCGAAGCTGACCGCTTGGCTGCCCATGCCGATATAAAGCATGTCGCGCGGCGCGAGTTCGTGCCTGGTGCCATCCACCTCGATGCTGCCGGGCCCGCCAACATTAACGGCAATCAGTTCGCGCCGATCCAGAAAAGCCGCCGTGCCAGTAGGCGCAATGGATTCAAGCGTGAGCGGCGAGCCTGCCGGCATGGCGCCACCCACGGCCATGCGATCATAATGGGTATAGGTCCAGTTTACTCCGCCCGGCGTAAACAGGCTCTCGATCAGGAAATGCTCCCGCAATTCCTCGGTGTTCATGGTGGCCGCGCTGACCGGGTCGATGGCGAAGCGAATTTCATGTTCAGTGGTCATAACTGGTCCTCGGTAAGCGGGTTAGACGGTGCGCAGGCGGGCGCGATAGCGCTCCTGGCTGCGGGAAAGATGCTGGCGCATGGCCTCACGTGCGGCGGCCGCGTCCTGTGCCGAGATCGCCTCCATGATAGCGCGGTGTTCTCGCTGTAGCCCCGCCTGATACTCACGGCTTAGAACAGTTTCGGTGCTCCAGGGCGAGGCCACATCGCATGGAATGGTTCGGCTACCCAGCGCTTCGAGCACCTCGGTGTAGAATGGGTTGTTGGTTGCCGCGGCAATCGCGCGATGGAAAGCGAAGTCGGTCTTGCCCGTGGGAATTCCCAGCTTGAGCAAACGGCCAAACTCGTTCCAGGCCTCCTGAATGGCAGCTTCCTGGCTGGCGCTGCGCCGCACCGCTGCCAGACCCGCGGCTTCGATCTCGATGCCCATGCGCACTTCAAGCACGTTGATGGCGACGGAAATCTTGTTGGCGCTTTCCGCCCCCAGGGCGTTGAAGGGGCTGGCCGGACTGGGCACAACGAACACCCCGGCGCCCTGGCGCGCCTGCACCAGCCCGTCGGCTGCAAGAGCTGCGATTGCCTCGCGCACCACCGTGCGGCTGACGCCGAAGATCGTCGTCATCTGCCCCTCAGTAGGCAGTTTGCCGCTCGCATCATATTCGCCCGCCGCGATCCGCCGGCGCAGCGTTCCGGTCACGAGGTCAGCAAGCTTTGGTCTTCGCAGGGCAGGGGAGCTTTCGGTCGCGCTCATCGCCTATCCCCTGAACAACGCCGGCAGCCACAGCGACAGGGCAGGGATATAGGTGACCAGGCCCAATACCACGATCCCGGCAAGGTAGAACGGCCAGATACTCTTCATCGCCTCCATCACGCTGATCTTGCCCACCGCAGCCGCCACGAACTGCACCGGCCCGAGCGGTGGCGTATTGAGCCCGATCCCGAGATTGAGGATCATGATCACCCCGAAATGCACGGGGTCCACGCCAAATGCCTTCACCATCGGCAAGAAGATCGGCGTCGTGATGATGATCAGTGGTCCCATATCCATGAAGGTGCCCAGCAGCAGCAGGGCCACATTGATCATCAGCAGGACCAGCAGGGGGTCCGAGGAGATCGTCGCCATGCCTTCGGTCAGAATGAGCGCGACCTTCAGATAGGCCATTAGCCAGGCAAAGCTCGCCGCCGCTCCGATGATAAACAACACCATTGCCGTGGTCCGCACCGCCCCCAACACGGCGTGGACGAACTCGCTCCAGTTGAGCGAGCGGTAAATGATGAGGGTCACGAGCAGCGCATAGATCACCGCGATGCAGGAGCTTTCTGTCGCGGTGAATATCCCGGAGCGCACCCCGCCAAAGATGATGACGATGAGCATCAAGCCAGGGATGGAAACAAGGAAGAAGTAGCCGGCGCGCCGAAAGCCCGGAAAAGGCTCGGTGGGGTAACCGCGCTTGACGGCAACGAAATAAGCGGTGATCGCCAGCACGACCGCCAACAGCAAGCCCGGAATTATGCCGGCGGTGAATAGATCGGCAATCGAGATATTGCCACCGCCCGAGAGCGAATAGATGATCATGTTGTGGCTGGGCGGCAGCAGCAGCGCGATCAGCGCCGCCATGGAGGTCACATTGACCGCATAATCAGCGCCATAGCCGCGCGCCTTCATCTGCGGGATCATGATGCCACCAACCGCCGCAGCTTCCGCTACGGCTGAGCCCGAAATGCCGCCAAACAGTGTTGAGGCGGCGATATTGACTTGCCCGAGGCCGCCCCGCACATGCCCGATCAGCGAGCCGGCAAAAGAGATGATGCGCGAAGCAATCCCACCCCGCATCATCAGATCGCCGGCAAAGATGAAGAACGGAATGGCGAGCAGGCTGAACGCGGACACGCCTGAATTGAGCTGCTGGAACACCACGATCGGCGGACGGCCTAGATACACAATGGTGGCAAAGCTCGCGATGCCCAGGCAAAACGCGATAGGCGTGCCGATCACCATCAGGACGGTGAAGACGCCAAAAAGAATCCAGTATTCCATTGCGTTCAGGCCTCGGTGATCGTGGGATCGGCGGCAACATCATCGATGGGCTCGCCGGCCATGCGCAGCAGCAGGCGCTCGGCCGCAAACAGGCACATCAAGGCGCCGGAGATCACGATGGGGAAGTAGGTGAATGAGGTAGGGAGGCCGAGCACCGGAATCCGTGTCGCCCAGTAGCGGATTGCGAGCTCGCCGCCGTAAAAAACCATGCCAAGGGCAAAGGCAAACACGCACAGATCACTGATCGCGCGCAACCATGGCTTGGCACTGGGCGGCAGCACGTAAAGCAGCACGTCAAAGCCCATATGGAAGTTCTCGCGCACCCCCACGGCTGCGCCCAGGAAGATGAACCAGGTCATCAGCATGATCGAGCCGCTCTCCGTCCAGGCGGGGGAGGCGTTGATCACGAAGCGCATGAACACCTGGTAGGCAACGATCGCCGTCATCGCCACAAGGCCAATGCCGGCCAGCCATAAAATGACGGTCGAGAGCTGTCCCAGCCGGCGGCTGGTGGGCAAGAGCCAGGTTCGCATTGCAGTTGGACCTCATGGGTGAGCCTGCCGAGCCACCCGTGGTGGCCCGCAAGTCGTCACGCGCCCCCGTCAGCGCCATGCGGCGGAGCGCGGTGGAATTGGCCGGCGCCCGAGCGCCGGCCTCCGTTTTTTCCGGTTAGCCTTCGGTGGCCTGGATGCGGGCAACCAGATCCTGCAGCGCCGGGTCGGTGACATATTTGTCGTAGACCGGCTTCATCGCTTCGATAAAGGGAGCCTTGTCGACTTCGTTGATCTCGGCACCGAGTGCTTCCACGGCAGCCTTGGATTCCACTTCCTTGGCGGCCCAGAGCTCGCGCTGCTTGGCAACGGACTCCTTGGCGGCTTCGCGGAACAGCGCCTGGTCTTCTGGCGTCAGGCCATCCCAGACCACCTTGGAGATCACCAGCACTTCGGGCACCATCAGGTGCTCGTCCAGCGAATAGTATTTCGCCACTTCCGCATGGCCGGCCGTGTCGTAGCTGGGATAGTTGTTTTCCGCGCCATCGATCACCCCGGTCTGGATACCCGAATAAACTTCGCCATAGGGCATGGGCGTGGCATTGCCACCAAAGGCGGCGACCATATCGACGAAGATATCGGACTGCATGACGCGCATCTTCATGCCCGAGATGTCAGCCGGGGAGGTGATGGGCTTCTGGCTGTTGTAGAACGAGCGCGCGCCACCATCGTAGAACGCAAGCGCCACCACATCCACCTTGTCAAAGGCGGCCAGGATTTCTTCCCCGATCGGGCCATCCAGCACCGCATGGAAGTGATCGGCCGAGCGGAAGATATAGGGCAGCTGCGTGACCGTGGCTTCCGGCACCTGCGTGCCAAAGGCACCAATCGATATGCGATTCATATCGATGACGCCGAACTGCGTCTGCTCGATCGTGTCCTTTTCCTCGCCCAGCTGGGCGGAATGGAAAACTTCGACGCTGTAGCGGCCATCGGTTTTCTGGCTCAGCAATTCGCCGAAATGCTTGACTGCTTCCACCGTTGGGTAGCCGTCGGGATGCGTGTCGGACGAGCGCAGCACGGTTTGCGCGCTGGCGGTCGAAAGCATCAGGGTCGTAGCGACGAGCGCCGTCGCTGCCAATTTAGGCAGATGAAACATGGTATCCTCCCATATGCATGTCCGTGCGCTTTGCTCTAGGCATCGGCACCCCTGCTGGCTGCATTCTGGCCAGCACCGGCAGCGCTATTGCGCTTTGGGAACTGCATGATTGGTAGAAAACGGCTCAAATCCAGTCAACATACAAATACCAAAAATTGTATGATGAATTCCGTAAGCGTCTGCGGAGCTATTGTTGAGGGGGCAGAAGGGTAAGTATAGGCGCGTCCAAGCTAAAGCATACTCGGCCGAGTGACTCCGCCGGCGCCATTTTTGGCGCTGCGCAGCACCTCGGCCAGATCAAGCGCAATGCTGGCTTCCATTGCCGCTCGCGCCTTAGCCCGGTCGCCCGCTTCGATGGCGTGGATCAGCTCATCATGGAGACCGATCGCGCAGGTGGCGTATTGCGGCAGCACATTGGCTCCGCCCTTTGAGACCGCGAGCGCCAGGGTGAGTTCCACCACGCCCAGCACCGAGCGAAGGAGGGGATTACCCGATCCATCCGCCAGCACGCGGTGGATTTCGAGACAGGCGAGGCCAAACTGTTCGGCGCTGCTGTCGGCCGTGCTCATCTGGTGCAGCCAGTATTTCATCAGGCGCACCTGCTCGGCGGTCCGTCGCTGCGCCATCCGTTCCGCTGCCTGCGCCTCCAGCGGCGCGCGCACCTCAAAGAGACCCTCGATGAACGGACGGGGCAGAGCGGCATAAAAGTGCCAAGACAACACCTGCGGGTCGAAATAATTCCAACGGCTTTGCGGCGACACTCTTGTGCCGATCTTGGGCCGCGCTTCCACCAGCCCCTTGGCCTCAAGCGTCTTGAGCGCTTCGCGCAACACGGTGCGCGACACGCCATAGCTCTCCATCATCTCCGCGTCGCTGGCCAGCGTGGAGCCGACGGGAAAGCTTCCGCCCACAATGGCTTGCCCGATTTCATTGATCACGAAGCTATGGAAGTTCCGTGCAGCGGGCCGCCCGGAAAGCGAGCGGATAAGGCTGCCAGGTTCGATCATCTCAGGCCTTCTCGGGTACCTTTTCCCCCGGACCGGAGGCCGCGAAGATCAGCCGCTGCAGCACGATGAACAGGAACAACAGCACCCCGATGACGATCTTGGTCCACCAGCTCGAAAGCGTGCCATCAAAGATGATGTAGGTTTGCACGAGCCCCAGCAGCATCACGCCCACAAGGGTTCCGACCACAAAGCCATAGCCACCCGTCAACAGCGTGCCCCCGATCACCACCGCGCTGATCGCGTCGAGTTCGACGCCAACCGCCGCCAGCGGATAACCGGCCGAGGTGTAGATGGAAAACACGATCCCCGCCAGCCCGGCCATCGTGCTCGAGAGGATGTAGATCAGCACCGTCGTGCGCGCCATCGGCACCCCCATCAGCGCCGCCGAAGTCGCATTGCCGCCAATGGCATAGACATAGGAGCCGAACTTGGTGCGATGCGCGAGCACCGCGCCCAAGGCGAAGATCCCGAGCATTAGGAGGCCGATAAAGCTCAGCCGCCCGCCACCGGGCAAGCGGATGATGAGGCTTGTGAGCCAATCCACAAACGGGTGGTCGATCCCCACTGAATCCTGGGTGATCACCGAAGCGCCACCACGGGCGAGGAACATGCCCGCGAGCGTGACGATGAACGAGGGCACCTGGAGGAAATGGATCGCCAGCCCCATTGTGGCGCCGAACGCCGCCGCTACGCCCAGCGCAATGGCAAAAGCCAGCACTGGATGCAGCCCCATCCAGGTAATCAGCACGGCAACAAGCACGCCGGTAAACCCGATCACCGCGCCCACCGAGAGATCGATGCCACCCGAGATGATCACAAAGGTCATGCCCACCGCCGCAATGCCCAGAAACGCATTGTCGGTGAGGAAATTGCCCAGGACGCGCGTGGAGAACATCCCGGGGAACTGGAGCACGGCCAGCCCATAGGCAACGAGGAAAATGACGAGGGTGGCGAGAAGCGGCCGGAGACTGCGATTCATGAGGTCTTGACCTTGGGCACGGCCACCAGCTTGCGCGGCATGACCCGGCCGGCGAGCGGCGATTGCACCAGCAGGATCAGGAAGATCATGCCAGCCTTGACGATGAGGTTGAACTCGGGCCGGAACCCGGAGACGAGAATGCCGGTGTTCATGGCCTGGATGATGAGCGCCCCCACCACCGCCATCGGCACCGAAAAGCGCCCGCCCAGCAGCGACGTGCCCCCGATCACGACGGCCAGGATCGCGTCGAGTTCGAGCCACAGCCCGGCATTATTGGCGTCGGCACCGCGAATATCTCCAGTGACGATCAGCCCGGCGATCGCGGCGCATAGTCCCGAGAGGGCATAAACAAAGAACAGCAGCATGCGGCTGCGAATACCCGAGAGGCTCGCTGCGGCGCGATTGACCCCGACAGCCTCGATGAAGAGCCCGAGCGCGGTGCGTCGCACCAGCAGCGTCACCCCCACCATCAGCACCAGCGCAATCACTGCCGCCATGGGGAAGCCGAGAAACGAGCCGGTGCCGATAAAGACCAGCAGGGGATTGTTGAAGGTGACGATCGAGCCTTCGGTGATCAGCTGGGCAATGCCGCGCCCCGCCACCATCAGCACCAGCGTGGCAATGATCGGCTGGATGTTGAACACCGCCACCAGCAGCCCGTTCCACAACCCGCAGGCGAGCCCGAGCCCCAGCGCCGCCGCCACGGCAATGGGCGCCGGATAGCCTGCCACGACAAGGCTCGCCGCCGCCGCGCCCGCGACGGCCATGATGGCGCCCACCGACAGGTCCACCCCCTTGGTGGCGATCACACCCGCCATGCCGATGGCGAGAATGGCAACTGGCGCCCCGCGATTGAGCACGTCGATCAGGCTGCCAAAAAACCGCCCGTCCTGCCAGGTGATGCGAAAGAAGTTGGGAAATAGCAGCCAGTTGATCAGCAGCACCCCGACAAGGGCGAGGAGCTGCGGATTGGCGAGGCGGTTGAGTGACTGGCGGATCATGCCTCCTCTCCTTCCTTGTGGTTGGCGATGGCCTGCACGATCACGGCCGGGCTCATTTGCTCGCCATGCAGTTCGGCTACGAGTTCACGGTCGCGCATGACGACGATACGCGAGGAATAAGCGACCACTTCGTCGAGCTCGGACGAGATCACCACCAGTGCCATGCCATCGTCGCGCAGGCGGTTGATGGTGCGCACAATCTCGGCATGGGCGCCCACATCGATGCCGCGCGTGGGCTCATCCAGGATCAGGAAGGCCGGATCGGTCGCGAGCCAGCGCGCGAGGATCGCCTTTTGCTGGTTGCCGCCTGACAGGAGCTTGATCGGCATGTCGAGGGAAGCGGCGCGGATATCGAGCGATTCCCCGAACTTGCCGGCAATCTCGAGCTGCTCATCGCGGCTGAGCGCGGTGAACCACCCGAGCTTGCCCTGAAGCGCAATGACAATGTTTTCGCGCACCGACAGATCGCCGAAAATGCCCTCGATCTTGCGATCTTCGGGCAGGAAGCCAAATCCGTGATTGATCGCATCCGTTGGGCGATTGATGACGAGCTGCACGCCTTCCATCGACACGCTGCCTTCGTCCGCAGCATCGGCCCCGAACATGATGCGCGCCATTTCCGTGCGGCCCGACCCCAGCAGGCCCGCGACCCCGATCACCTCGCCCTTGCGGATGGTCAGGTCGAAGGGATGAACGCTGCGCTTGCGGCCATAGCCCTTGAACTCCAGCAGCACCTCGCCGCGCGCCCCATCGGCCTCAAGGCTGGTGGCACCGGAAAAGGCGATATCCTTGCCCAGCATCAGGCGCACCACTTCGCTGCGATTGAGCGTATCGATGTCGCGCGTGCCCACGAGCTTGCCGTTGCGCAGCACGGTCACGCGATCGGCGATGGCAAACACCTGCTCGAGGAAATGGGTGATGAACACCACCGCCATGCCTTGGGCCTTGAGCCCGTTGATGACCTCGAACAGCCGCTCCACTTCATTGCGGTCAAGGCTCGCAGTGGGTTCGTCGAGGATCAGCACCTTGCCCGAAAGCTCGACCGCCCGGGCAATGGCAACGATCTGCTGCACCGCCACCGAATGGGTACCCAGCTCGCTGCCCGGGTCGAGCGCCAGCCCATAGCGCGCCAGCACCACGCGTGCTTCGCGCTCCATGCGGCGCCGGTCCACCAGGCCCCATCGCGTCGGCTGGTGCCCCAGGAATAGGTTCTCGGCGACCGAGCGATTGGGCAGGAGATTGACCTCCTGATACACCGTGCCGATGCCATGGGTCTGAGCGTGCTGCGGATTAGCCAGCACAATTGGCCGCCCTTCTGCGAGGATCCGCCCGCCATCGGGCTGGTAGGCGCCGGTGAGGATCTTGATCAGCGTGGATTTGCCGGCGCCATTCTCACCCAGAAGCGCATGCACCTCGCCCGCGCGCAGGCTGAAATCGACTTGGTCGAGCGCCAGGTGATTGCCGAAAATCTTGGTGATACCGCGCGCTTCAAGCACATAAGGGCCGTCTGACAAAACCGCCTCCTGGTTCGGCCGACCCGCTTGGATGAGCCGGTCGGCAGCTCGCCGGCCCGGTCATGGGTCTGACTTGCACCCCGACGCGGAGCCGGGATGCAATTGCGATGCGATCAGGTCAGTAACCGAGATCCTTGCGGCGCTCGTATTCGCCCTCGGGATCGTTCTCGGCGGTATAGAGCTTGGACTCGGTGATGATGAACTTCTCGGGCTCGGTACCATCAGCCCAGTAAGCGGCCAGCGCATCAAAGGCCGGACCGGCCATGTTTGGCGTCAACTCGACGGTGGCATTGGCTTCGCCGGCCGCGATAGCCTGGAAGATGTCGGGCACGGCATCGATCGACACGACCTTGATGTCGGTGCCGGGCTTGAGGCCGGCATCCTTGATCGCCTGGATGGCGCCAACCGCCATGTCGTCGTTATGAGCGTAAACGGCGCAGATATCGGCGCCATTATTGGACGACTTGAGGAAGGCTTCCATCACTTCCTTGCCCTTGGCGCGGGTAAAGTCGCCGGTCTGGCTCTGGCCGATGGTGATGTTGTCGTGGCCGGCAATGGCTTCTTCAAAGCCCTTCTTGCGGTTGATCGCGGGCGTGGAGCCAACGGTGCCCTGCAGCTCAACGACATTGCAGTCCTCGTCGCCAACATTGTCGACTAGCCACTGGCCGGCCACACGGCCTTCTTCCACCTGGTCAGAGGCCACGGAAGTGAGGTACAGATCCTCAGGGGCATCGACGCCCCGATCGAGCAGCACAACCGGGATCTCGGCTTCCTTGGCTTCGGACAGCACGTCGTCCCAGCCGGTCGCCACCACTGGCGCGACGAGGATCGCGTCAACGCCCTGGGCGATAAAGCCGCGAATGGCCTTGATCTGATTTTCCTGCTTTTGCTGGGCATCGGCGAATTTGAGATCGACGCCGCGCGCTTCGGCTTCCTGCCGGGTCACAGCCGTTTCAGCCGCGCGCCAGCCCGATTCCGAACCGATCTGGGAAAAGCCGATGACCTTGCCGGAAACATCCTGCGCCAGGGTAGCGGAAGACAAGGCGGTAGCGAGGCCTGCCGCGAGGGCAAGCTTGGTAATGATGTTCACTGGTAACCTCCCATGTGCCAGTCGCGGCGTATTCACCTGCGACGGTGATGCACTCCTACTAAAAGTACTATTATATGTAAAGTGGGTTGAGGGGCCGCTCTGCAGCAGACCCAAGTAACTGGCTAGGCCTATACTTCCCGGGCAGAGAGCAGAGGGTGAGCCCTCACTTCACCTGGGTGCAACCACACCAGTTTTTTGTCCCGGACATGATCTTTCCCCAAAGCACCGGCAAAGGAGCATGGACGAGAGACTCGCCAAACCGCCCGGCCTGAGGAAAACCCATGAAGCTGCTCCCCTTCGCGGCCATTGTGCTGACCATGATCATGCCCGCCCAGGGGCAGGAGCAATCGGCTTCCTGGGTTGAGCAGAAATGCGGGGCTTACCAGGCAGCCTGGACGGATGCCGTCGCCGCTGCCGACGAGACCCAGGTCAACTATGCCTTCATTGCCGCCAACGAGAACTTCATCGCCGGTGGCTGCACCGAACCGGTGGAGGCCTGCCCGCGCTCGCGGGTGGAACTGGACATCGCCAATGCGCTCACGCTGGCAATGATGAATGCCGGGGCGGCAAGCACCTTCCTGCCCTTCCGTTGCCCGGTTGAACCGACGGACAATGGCTGGTCCGGCCCAGGCCTGTAACGTCGGGCCGGTCGCCTGCTTCCGGGCTAGCCGACTTTTCGCGCCGTCCAAACCATGTGACGCGCCCCACGCCCACCAGAGCGAGCCCGCACCCGGTTCTCCTCGACACTGGCAAAGCCCGAGCCCTCGAGGCGGCGCGTGAACTCCGCGCTGGGATGGGCTGACCACACAGCCAGGACCCCGCCCGGACGCAATGCCGCCCGCGCCGCCGCCAGTCCCGGCCGGCTATAAAGCGCATCATTGCCTTCCCGGCTGACCCCGTCAGGGCCATTATCGACATCGAGCAGCACCGCGTCATAGGCGTTCTTCCCCGCTCCGATCAGCCGCCGCACATCGGCCTCGACCACGCTCACCCTAGGGTCGAGGAGGCAATCACCGAAAACCGGCCCCAGGGGCCCATGCGCCCAGGCAATCACCTGCGGCACGATCTCGGCGACGGTAATCCGCGCATCCGCATCGAGCAGCGTGAGCGCTGCCCGCAGCGTGAACCCCATCCCGAGCCCGCCGATCAGGATATGGGCCTTGGGGCGCGCCTTGATCGGCTCGCAGGCAAGCCGCGCGAGTTCTTCTTCGGAGCCGCTGAGCCGGCTATTCATCAGCTCATTGGTGCCCAGCATGATGGAATATTCGTCCCCGCGCTGCATCAGCCGCAGCCGCGTGTCACCACCCGGTACGCTGGCGGTATCAAGCTCGATCCAAGGCTTCATCGGCGGCCCGTCCTGGCTGGTGCAAACGGCAACGCTGCCGCGGCAGGTAGCCCGGACAGACCTGTCCGGGCACGGCGACAACCAAGGCGGTGTCATAGGAGCCGTACCCCGCAAGATCAAGCAGGGCCGTTTTAAGACTCACTCGCCAAGCTTCGCGAAGTCCAATGCCATCAGTGGCTTGACTGCTAGACCGGATTCTCTTGCAGAACTTACTATGAACGTTGCCGGCCATTGTCCGCTCTTCTTGCAACCAGCCGGTTGCCATGCGGCGCCTTAGCGGCCAAAATGCCGCAGCGTCAGTTCGTTCAGGAGGAATATCAATGAATTCAAGCGCCAAGACCAGCATGGGTCGCCTATCCACCCAAAGCCTGCTCGCTGGAGTAGCACTGGCCGGCCTGCTCGCCATGCCCATGCTTGCCTCGGCGCAAGAAACGCCCGTCGAGATCCCCAAGGGTCAGAACGAGCTGTTTTCCTCTCGCGTTGTGTCCACGGCCCTCAGCAATCCATGGGCCATGCGCTGGGGTCCCGACGACCAGATTTGGGTCACCGAGCGCACCAGTGGAGAAGTTACTCGCGTTGATCCCGAGACCGGCAACCAGCAGGTGCTGCTGACCCTTGATGACGTCTACACCGGCGTGCAGCACGAGGGCCTTCTGGGCCTGGCGCTTCATCCTGAACTGCTTCAGGGCACCGGCAACGACTATGTGTATCTGAGCTACACCGTCAACAACGGCACGGCCGAGGAGCCCGATCCATCCGCCCGGATCGTGCGCTACACCTATGACGAAGCCACGATGCAACTGAGCGACCCCACGGTCCTCATCGAGGGGCTGCCGGCCTGGAACGACCACAATGCCGGGCGCGTCGTCATCGGTCCGGACATGAAGCTCCACTATTCCATCGGCGAGCAGGGCGCCAATTTCGGGCGCAACTTCCGCCGCCCCAACCTCGCTCAGGCTTTGCCGACCGCCGAGGAAGTCAGCGCCGAGGACTGGCACACCTATTCGGGCAAGATCCTGCGCATGGAACTCGACGGCTCCATCCCCGAGGACAACCCGGAGATCGACGGCGTGCGCAGCCACATCTACAGCTATGGCCACCGCAATCCGCAGGGCATTGCCTTTGGTCCTGATGGCACGCTCTACGAAGCCGAGCATGGCCCCTCGAGCGACGACGAGCTCAACATCATCCAGCCCGGCGGCAATTATGGCTGGCCCAATGTCGCCGGCTTCAAGGATGACATGGCCTATTCCTATATCAACTGGAGCGAGGCCCCGTCCGATATCGAGCGCATCGTTACTCCAGTGCCCGACACGGTCCCGCAAACGGCTGAAACCGAGTTCGAGGGCGAGATGGTGGATCCGCTCGCCACCTATTTCACCGTCGACAGTGACTTCCCCTTTGGCGAGCAGTGCGGCTTCATCTGCAACCCCACCATCGCCCCCGCATCGGTGCTGTTCTACGAAGCCGGCGAGAACGGCATTGCCGAGTGGGACAATTCCATCCTGATGCCGACCCTCAAGCATGGCGTGCTCTACGTCCAGCATATGAGCGAAGACGGCAAATCGGTCGATGGCCTGCCCGAAGCCTGGCTCGGCAGCCAGAACCGCTATCGTGACGTAATCATCGCCCCCAATGGCCGAGATGTCTTCATCGCCACCGACGCCTTTGGCTCCGTCGTCCAGCTGTATGGCGACGAGCTGACCACGAGCGTGCTGCACAATCCCGGCGCGATCCTTAAGTTCACCTATGGTGGCGAGGAAGGCAGCGTGATTGGCACCGCCGGCGACGTGCCAACCGACGCGCCTGCGTCCGAAGCCGTGCCGCCTGCCGGTGGCCCCGAGGAATGGGAGAACCCGGCCAATCAGGGGACCGAAACGGCACCCGCGGGAGGCGCGGCTCCCGATAATGCTGCCGCCGCACCGGCCGCCGGGGCAGGGGAGGCCGATCTTGCTTCTCTCGTCAGTGCCGGCCAGCCTAAATTCGTCTCCACCTGCTCGGCCTGCCATGGCGTCAACGGTCAGGGCGGCGCCGGCGCAGTGCTTGCCGGCAACCAGAACCTGGCCGATGCCGGCCATGTCGCCTCAACCGTGATCCATGGCTTGGGCTATATGCCACCCTTTGGTGATGAGCTCAGCGACGAGGACATCGCCCAGATCGGCAGCTATATCCGCAATTCCTGGAGCAACGACTTCGGGCCGCTGACCATCGATGAGGTGGCCGCCAAGCGCTAGTCGAGCTGCAACCGTGACGCAAAAGGCGGGAGCAATCCCGCCTTTTCTTTTGCTCAACTCGGCAACGCCGCCTCGACCGCCGACTTGTCCAGCACCGACGAGACCGTTTTGATCTGCCCATCCTCGAATCGGTAAAACACGTGCTCCGCGAATTGCACCCGCCGCCCATTTACCGGCCGCCCGAGAAAGCTCCCGCGTGGCGTGCAGTCGAACCACAAGCGCGCCGCCACATTGGCCCCCTCGCAGACCAGCAGGTCGATTTGGAACCGCAGATCCGGGATCTGCCGAAAATCCTCCTCCAGCATCGCGCGATAACCCGCCAGCCCGAACGCCCGCCCGTTATGGCTGACTTCCGCATGCACGAACGTGCCCAGCCGCTCCCAGTCCTGGGCATTGAGGCAGTCGATATAGCGCCGATAGATCGCCCCCAGATCGTCACCCGCCATCGCCCCCTCCCAGCTAGACGGCGCCCGCAGCCTCAACCCGGCTCTGGGCCTGCCCAATCGCCGCGCCGAATTCAGCCGGCGTCGGCGACTCGGGAAAAGCCGGAACGCCCTCGGGCAGCATCACCCAGGCTTGCTTGCGGCTGGTCCACAGATGCGCGACCGGCGCAATCGCCTGCCGCTCGTTCAAGGTGCCAGCGCGCAGGAACACCATGCCCGGGAGCACATCATTGCGGTTGAAGAGGCGCGTATGGCATTCCCGGCAGAACAGTTCTTCGGAAACCATGCCCTCGATCTTGCGCCGATAGGCGTCCAGTTCCCCCTCGCATTCAAAGCTGGCGGCGCGGACCATGGCGTGTTCCGCAAAGGCACTGCCGCTGCGCAACTGGCAATCGAGGCAGTGGCACGCATAAACATGCACCGGCTCGTCCGCCGCGATCCTGTAGGTCACGGCCCCGCATTCGCAGCTTCCGGTTTTCGGCATCTATACTGGTCGTCCTGTCAATCTACGGCGCCCGCTAACGGGCGAGCGCTCTTTAGCCCTGGAGAATGGCAAACAACAGCCGCAGCACCTGCCCGAACCCCACCAGCATCAGTGCCAGCGCTAAGTCGGTGAGCAGGGTGTGAAAGCGCGTCACATCAGGCACATCCCGCGCCGAAAAGGCGCGCAGCAGCGCCAACAGCGCCAGCACGCCCGCCGCGAAAAAGAAGGTATAGATCAGGATCTGCGTGAACATGCGGCTGTCTCCTCTCGGGTGGCCTGTTTTCGCACGCTCCGCCGCCGAGCACAACGACCAGCCCCGCAGGCGCTCAGGCGCCGCTCACGCCACTCCGCCTCAGGTCGGGTGCGCTTCGGGTTCTTCGCTGCCGTCCTCGATCTCGCTTTCAAAGGCGTCGAGCGCATCGGCCACTTTCATTGCCACGGTCGGGCTCGCATCGCTTTCCGACTTGGCCTGCTCATAGCTGGTCAATTCCTGCGGCGAGATCCCCGCGCGGGCGGCGAGGTCATCAAGGGTGATGCCGAGGCGTTCGCGCCGGTCCCGGTCGGCAACGGGCGAGTGGTCGGTGAGGGGAATGCGCATCGCGGCCATGATCGTCTCCAGAGATGAAAAGCTGGACCTCAACGTGGTAGGCCCGCAAGCGTTTCCCCTTATTCCCTCACGCCTTGAGCTTGGGCGAGCGGCCATACAGCAGCAGCATGGCCACGATCACCACGCCATAGATGATCTGCCGGCCATATTCGGCCATCTGCATCACCGACAAAATTGATTGCAGCAGCGTGATCAGGATCACCCCTGCCACCGTGCCCAGATAATTGCCGCGCCCGCCCAAAATCGAAGTGCCGCCCAGCACCACGGCGGCGATCGCCGGCAGCAAATAGGCATCCCCCATCGATTGCGCCGCCTTGCCGCCATATCCCGCCAGCATCACGCCCCCGAGCGCCGCGAGCCCGCCCGAAAGCGCAAACGCCACCATCACCACCCGCTGGGTGGGGATACCCGAAAGGTAAGCCGCGCTTTCCTTGTTGCCGATGGCATAAACCGAGCGTCCAAAAGTCGTGCGCTGCAGCAGGAACACCGCCAGCGCTCCAGTGATGGCCCAGCCGATCACCGCATTGGGAATGCCCAGGATCGGATCGCCCGTTGCAATGAAGCGCATCGCGGCTGAAGCCGAGTCGCGCGGCGACGAGCCCCCGGAATAGGCCACCATCAGCCCTTGCGCGACCGCGTTGACCGCAAGGGTGATGATCATGGACGGGATGCGCAGATAGGCAACGCCCACACCATTGACGAGCCCCAGCAACACTCCGCACAGCACCCCAAATGGAATGGCGAAGAACTCGCCCATCGGCCCATAGGCGGCGGCCGCCGAAGCCATCATCGCCCCCACCGTTACCGTCCAGGGCACCGACAGGTCGATCTGGCCCAAGAGGATCACCAGCATCATGCCGGTGGCAATGATGCCCAGGAACGCCCCCACCTTGAGTTGCTGCAGCAGATATTCTGGCGACAGGAAGTTGGGGGAATAAAGGCTCCCCACCACCAGCAGCACGATGATGCAGCCAAAGGCAGTCAGCACCGGCAGATCGAGGCTTTGCCGCAGCGTGCTCCACCGGTCGGCGGGAGCGGAATGCGCCTGGATGCTCATCGCGGCCTCACGAAAACAGGTCGAGCCGGTTGCGAACCTGGAACAGCCGGGCCGAACCGAGCGACACCGCCAGCAGCAGCACAATGCCCTGGAACAGCGGTTGGTAAAGCGGATCAAGATCGAACACGAACAACAGATCGCCGATGGCGCGGAAGGCGAGGGCGCCAAAGATCGCGCCGATCGCCGAGCCACGCCCGCCAAACAGCGACACCCCGCCCAGCACCACCGCGGCGATGGCATAGAGCGTGTAGGTGTTGCCGTTGGAGAGCGAGGCTTCGCCCGAATAGGTGAAGAAGGTCAAAAAGATCCCGCCAATCGCTGCTAGGAGGCCCGAGAGCACATAGGCAAGGAACTTGGCCCGCCGGATCGGCATGCCCGACATATAGGCGGCCATCTCAGCCGACCCGACCGCATAGGCGGCGCGCCCCAGCACCGAGCGCTGGAATGGCACCCAGATCACCAGCACGACCCCGAGCAGCACGACGAGGCTCGTCGGGACAACGCCGAACAAGCGCCCGGTGAGCGCGTCGGCCAAGCCGGAGTTGAAGTTGGGGCCGGAGCCGGGAAAGGGTCGCAGGATCAAGGCAATGCCGAAATAGACCGCCCCCGTGGCGATAGTCGCGACGATGGGCTGCAAGCGCCCGAAGATCACGATCAAGCCATTGATCGCCCCGCATGCCACGCCCACCAGCAGCGTGGCGCAAAGCCCGAGCCCCGTTTCCCAACTCGTGCCACCCAGGAGGTACGAGGCCACACAATTGGCGAGAATGAAGATCATCCCGACCGACAGGTCGATCCCGGCAGTCAGCACCACAAAGGTCTGCGCCATCGCGACGAAGGCCAGCAAAACGCCCTTGTTGGCCGCGGTCTGCACCACATTGGCGGTGAACCCCGCGGGGTGGTTGGCGACATAGAGCGTGAACATCGCCACAAAGATCAGCAACGCCAGGAGCGTGCCGCGCTGGGCCGCGAAATGAAAGCGCCAGTCTCTCATACTTGTGCCGGTGCGCCGGCCTCCCTCGTCATTTCCACGTTGAGGGCACTGCCGATCAGCGCGCGCTCGGTGATCTCCTCGCCCACCAGTTCGCGCTTGATCGCGCCGTCATACATCACCAGCACCCGGTCGCAGCAGCCGATCAGCTCGTCATAATCGGTGGAGTAGAGAATGATCGCCGCGCCCCCATCCGCCAGCTGGCGCAACAGCTGGTAGATTTCCTGCTTGGTGCCCACATCGATGCCGCGGGTGGGATCATTGAGGAGGATGATGCGCGGCTGCCCCATCAGCCATTTGGCAATCACCACCTTTTGCTGGTTGCCGCCCGAAAGCGCTCCCACCGGCACTTCGGTGCTGGCCGTTTTGATCGCCAAGAGCTTGATCATCTCGTCGGCCGCTTGCCGTTCGGCCCCCTTGTCGATGATGCCGGCATGGGAAATACGGCTCATGCTCGCCAGGCTCAGATTCTCCAGCACCGACATGGGCAGCATCAGCCCCTCGGTTTTGCGATCCTCGGGGATCAGCGCCATGCCGACCGGCGGCGCCTTGGCGGCGCGCGGACCGGTGAGCTTTCTCGCTTGCCCATCGACGAGGATCTCCCCGCCGGTGCCGCGCAACACCCCGAAGAGGGCGAGCAGCAATTCGCGCTGCCCCTGGCCGTCGAGCCCCCCAAGCCCAAGGACTTCGCCGGGCCGCACGCCAAAGGAAATGTTGTTGAGCCGGTCGGTCCAGGTCAGGTTCCGCACAGCCAGCACGGGCCTGATCGAAGCGGGCAGGGGCGCCGGCTTGGGCGGAAACACATTGGAATATTCCCGCCCGATCATCATCTCGATGACTTCGCTGTCGCTGCGCGTGCCCGCCGCAAAACTGGCGACCTTGCTGCCATTGCGAAACACCGTGCAGGTATCAGCCAATTCGGCGATCTCATGCATGCGGTGCGAAATATAGAGCAGTCCCAGCCCCTCGCTGCGCAACCGCTTGAGCACGCCAAACACCTTGGCGACGTCTGCCGCGGTCAGCGCAGAAGTGGCTTCATCCAGGATCAGCAGCCGCGGCTTGCGCGCCAGCGCCTTGGCGATCTCCACCAATTGCCGGCGCGACAGCGGCAAATCCTTGATCAGCGCCAGGGGATGGATGTCCTCGGCCCCCGCCCGGGCCAGGGCCGCTTCGGCCAGCCGCCGCTGCTCGCGCCGGTTGATGAGCCCGAACCGTGTCGGCGGGTTGGCGGCAATGATGTTGTCGGCCACCGAAAGCTCGGGGATCAGCGACAGTTCCTGGAAGATGCAGACGATCCCCGCCGCATTCGCCGCCCCCGGATCGGGAAAGCTCACCGGCCGGCCATCGAGGAACATCTGCCCTTCGTCGGGCGCCACCACCCCCGACATGATTTTGATCAGCGTCGACTTCCCCGCACCGTTTTCGCCGAGGATAGCGTGCACGCGCCCGGCCTCGACCACGAGGTCGGCCTTCTCCATCGCCCGCACGCCACCATAGCGTTTGGATATCCCTTCCATGCGAAAGAGCGGAGCGGTATTGTCCATGTCACCCCCAAGCCATCCACCGGGTGCGGGAGCCCGAAGGCCCCCGCAATAGGCCCTTACTGATTGCCTTCGGTCTGGCTCATGATTTCCTGCGCGCTGAAATTGATGCCGCAGGTGGGGAAGGAGTTGCCGACAAAAAAGTTGTCGGATTCGGCGGTGTAGAAATTGGTGCCGTCAACGAAGTTGGGATCTTCAGTGATGTCGAGCGGCAGGTTGATCGCCTGCGGGATCACCTTGCCGTCGAGCGCATCGATGGCGGTCTTGATCGCCACGGCGACCTGCGCTGGCCCCGAGCCCGCCGAAGAGCATTTGAGCCCATCGGTCGAATATTGCGCGCAGAACTTGCGGAACCCGTTCTCGGTTTCCCCGCCAAAGGGGACCATCGGGTGCTTGGCATCGAGCATGGCCTGCACCACGCCGGTGTCACCGCCCTGCGCGGTAATGCCGTCGAACTGGCCATGCACGGCAAAGGCGTCGGCCGCGGCTTTCTGGGCCACGCCATCGTCCCACTTGCCCACGACCTCGACCACTTCAAAGGTCTTGCCCGAATTGGCGAACACTTCGTGGATGCCGTTATGGCGATCGGTATCGACCGAAGTGCCGGCGACCCCGCGTACTTCCAGGATCTTGCCGCCCTCGGGCAGGTGCTGCACCAGCCAATTGCCCCAGAGCTCGCCGAGGCCCTTCTGGTCAACATTGACGTTGATGGCATCCTTGGTGTCGAGCGTATTGTCGAACGCCACGAGGATCACCCCGGCATCCCTGGCGCGCTTGATCACCGGTGCAAAAGCCTGCGGGTTCTGCGCGTTGACAACCACGGCGTCGTAGCCGGAATCGATGAAGTTGTTGATGGCCGAAATCTGCGCCGCCACGTCCTCGCCGGTGGAAACGACCTTGAATTCCTCCAGCCGCTCGGCGACTTCGGGCTGCGCCGCATAAGCCTTGGCCGTCTGGATCATCTGGATGCGCCAGGTATTGGCGACATAGCCATTGGCCAGCGCGATGCGATAGGGGCCGGTTTTGGCGGGAAACTGGAAGAACTGGGTGTCTTCCGTGGTGGGCACGTAGCATTGCGCGTCGTCGGACGGGCCTTCGACGATCTCGGGCTGCGCGGCAGTCAGCCCGGTCGAAAGCAGCAAGACGCCGATAGCCACCGAAGTGGTGCGTAGCATGTTCATTGTCTCCTCCCAGAGAACTTTGGCTTGCGCAAAGGTCGGGGTCTCGGCGGCCGGGTTGTTGTGCACTGGTTTGCCAGCATCCACCCGTTTCCGCTCGCCCCGGAGGCTTGCGCAGAATCATGCTAACATGCCGTTTTGGGGCCTGCGAGCCCCCGTGAGCGACATTTGCAACACGAGCCGCCCCCGCGTCTTTCGCCCTCATCGGCCCGGCGCGACGGGCTGCCGCGCTGTCCATGTCCCCGGCAAATCAACAGCGGTGCCATGGCCGAAAGCGACCTTTATCCTCCCCTCAAACGCTTCATGGAAAAACAGGGCTTCACCGTCAAAGGCGAGGTCAATGGCTGCGACCTCTTGGGTGTGCGCGAAGGCGAGCCGCCCGTTCTGGTGGTCTGCGAGCTCAAGCTGAGCTTCAATCTCGAACTCGTGCTGCAGGGCGTGGATCGCGCCCCCGCCTGCGACGAAGTCTGGCTCGCCGCGCGCCTCTCCAAGGCGGGCAGGGGGCGCGAAGCCGATGCGCGCTATCGCAATCTCTGCCGTCGCTTGGGTTTTGGCCTGCTCGGCGTCTCGACCTCGGGAGCGGTCGAGGTGCTGGTGGCTCCCTTTGCCGCCACCCCGCGCCGCAACCCCAAGCGCCGCTCGCGCCTCCTTGACGAGCATCGCCGCCGCATCGGCGATCCCAACAAGGGCGGCGGCAACCGCCAGCCCATCATGACCGCCTACCGGCAGGATTGCATCGCCTGCGCCCAGGCCATGCTGGCCGGGCCCCAGTCACCCAAACAACTCAGGACGGTTGTCGATCGCGCTCCCATCATCCTGCGCCGCAATGTCTATGGCTGGTTCGTGCGTGAAAGCCGGGGCGTCTATGGCCTGACCGAGCTTGGTCGCTCATCTGTTTCACCGGCCGACTAGGGGCGAAGCCCGAACCACATTCGTCAAGTTTGCCTGCCGCGCAGCGAGGGAACAAGCCGGGCCGTGCGCCGTTCATCCGCCGTTCACCTCATTAGGCGCTTTGTGCGCTCAGGGCGGAATCGCCCCCCAAACTTAAAAGGACATCGCGGCAATGAAATCAAAATTGCTAAGGGCTGCCTTGAGCAGCATCATGCTGGTTGGCATGGCCGGAGCCGCACTTGCCGCGCCCGCTATTGCCACCGCCAACGTTAATGTTCGTTCCGGTCCCGGGACCGATTACTACGCTGTCGATACGCTGCGCCGTGGTGATCGCGTTGATGTCGAAGGCTGTCGCGCCGGCTGGTGCTATATCGAGACCCGCCGCACCGAGGGTTGGGTTTCCTGGCGCTACCTGGCCGAACGCAACCGTCCTTCGCGTCCTGCCACCGTGTTCCAGTTCGATTTCGGTGCGCCCCCACGTTGGGAAGCCCCGCGCCATCGTCCAGGGCGTGACTGGGACGGTCCGCGCCGCCCTGATCGTGACTGGGACGGCCGTGGGCCTGGCCGCGGTGACGGCCGCGGCGATGGCCCGGGTCGCGGTGATGGCCGTGGCGACGGTCCGGGGCGTGGCGACGGCCGCGGTGATGGCCCAGGCCGTGGCGATGGTCCGGACCGCGGCAATGCCGGTCCTGATCGTCCGCGCGATGACGGCGCCAAGTGCACTTTGGGCATGCCCAACTGGCCCAATTGCGACCGTAGCTAAGAAGCAAAACAGCCGCGCCCCACTCGGTGGCGCGGCTTTTTCGTGCCTCTTGCACATAGCAGGTGATCCGCTGCTAACCCGCTGATTTACAGCATATTTTCCCTTCATTCTTATCAACCATCGGTGACGGAACAGGCTTCACGCCGCCGCCATTAATGCTGGTGTCGACCTCACGAGGCGCCGCTTGCGCCAAGGGCGCAAAGCGCTCGTAACCAAAGAGGACACTCCGGCAATGAAATCGAAATCGCTACCCGCCGCCTTAGGCGGCTTGATGCTCTTCGGCATGGCCGGAGCTGCACTTGCCGCGCCCGCCGTGGCGACAACAAACGTCAATGTTCGAACCGGACCTGGGACCAACTACGCGCCAGTCGCCGTCCTGCGGCAAGGGGATCGCGTCGAGGTCGATGGCTGCCGCCGCGGCTGGTGCTACGTCGAAACCCGGCGCACCGAAGGCTGGGTTTCCGGCCGTTATCTGGCCGAACTGCGGCGCCCCAGGGTGCCCGCGACGGTGTTCAGCTTCAATTTCGGCCCGCCGGATTGGAATCCTCCCCGGCCGCCGCCACGTCCTCCTGGCCCTCCTCCGGGACCGCCTCCTGGACCTGGACCTGGACCGGGACCTGGACCTGGACCCGGACCTGAACCCGGACCCGGACCTGAACCCGGACCAGGACCCGGACCTGGACCCGGACCTGGACCTGGACCCGGACCCGGACCGGGGCCCGGACCCGGACCCGGACCGGGGCCCGGACCAGGACCTGGCTCGGACGGTGGCCCACCACCACCACCCCCGCCGCCGAACTCCGGTTCAGGCTCTGGTGGCAATGGGGGACCGCCCCTGCCACCGCCGCGCATCGACTAGAAGCTCTTCCTCAAAATCGCACAGAGCCGCGTCCTGAACGGGCGCGGCTTTCTTGCATAAGCCTCGGAAAACTCAGATCTGGGGGCCCGGCCGCATCGGCATGTCATCGGTCAGCGGCACGGTTTGCCGTTCGATCAGCCGATGCACCAGTGGTGGGTTCTCCCCACGATGCAGGGCGCGCAGTTTCTCGAGATTGTCGGCATCGGCCTTGGTGCGGCGCATATTGTGGCGCACATAATCGATCCAGGTCGGCACATGGTAGGTTTCGGTCCAGATCTCGGGCTTTTCGAGATCCCGCAACAGCGCCCATTGCCGGGCCCCATCGCGCCGGCGAATGCGGCGGCGCTCATTCATCAGCGCAAGGAACTCTTCCACGTCTTCCTGGGCGATTTGGTAGTCGACCATGACCATCACTGGCCCGCTGCGGGGGCGTAATTCCAGTCGGAGCACCGGCTCGTTGAACTTGTTGAGCGGCGTCAGATCGCGCGAGCTGAATTGGGGCAGGGGCAAGACGAACCCGATCAGCGCGCAGCCGAGCAAGGCGAGGGCCGCGCTGGCCAGCGACCAGTCCGGCCCCCAAAGATCGGCCACGCTCCCCCACAGCCAGCTTCCCGCCGCCATGCCGCCAAAGGTTGCGGTCTGGTAGAGCGACAGCGCCCGCCCCACCACCCAGCGGGGTGTCGAGAGCTGGATCGAGACATTGAACAGCGACAGTGCCAGCACCCAACTCGCTCCCGCCGGCAGCAGCGCCAGGTGGCTGAGCACCGGTTGCCGGCTGAATCCCAAGCCCGCGCAGCTCAGCGCAAATACCACGCAGGCGATCCGCACAATGGTTTCATTGCTGTAGCGCTCGCGGATTGCGCCGTTCAGAAACGCGCCGCCAATCGCCCCCAGCCCGAAAAAGCCGAGCAGGCTGCCATAAACAAAGGCGCCACCCCCCACATATTCATTGGCCACCGAAGGCAGCAGCGCCAGCACCGAAATAGCCGCCAGCCCGAACAGCAACCCACGAAAGAGGACAATGGTCAGGTTGGGAGATAGCGACACATAACGAATGCCCGCCCACATCGCGCTGCCAAAGCGCTCGCGCGGCAGCTTGGTGTTGAGCGGCGGCGATTTCCAGCGCCCCAGTGCCACGATCAGCGGCAGATATGAAACGGCATTGAGCGCAAACGCCGCCGCTGCCCCGGCAATGGCCACAATCAGCCCCCCAATCGCCGGTCCAACGCTGCGCATCATGTTGAAGCCGACGCTGTTGAGCGTCACCGCGCCTGGCAGGTCCGAGCGCGGCACGATATCGCCCATTGAGGCCTGCCAGGACGGATTGAACAGGGCCGTGCCGCAGCCGATCAGGAAGGTGAATGTCAGCAGCAGCCAGGGATTGAGCAAGCCAAGATAGCCCATCACCGCCAGCGCAACCGACACCAGCGCCATGCCGCATTGGGCAATGATCATCACCGTGCGCCGGTCGAAATTGTCCGCCAAGGCACCCGCCGCCAGCGAAAAGATCATGATGGGCAAGGTGGTCGAGGCCTGCACCAGCGCTACCATATTGTGGGAGTCTGTGAGCGTGGTCATCATCCAGCCGGCGCCAACCGACTGCACCAGCCCGCCAAGATTGGAGGCGAGCGTTGCCAGCCAAAGCAAACGGAAGGTCTCGTGCCGGAAGGGAGCAAGCACGGACGCTCGTTCAGACATACCAGTTCCTTTTCATGCGCCTGGTGATGGAACACCATCGCGGCCAACAGGTTGCGGGCCCAACTTGCCTGCAACATTGCTTCAAATCGGCAGCCTCAGCGCCTCGAGTCGCTGCTCGATCCGCTGCTGCCGCACCCAACCTCATCAAGGGGTCAGGAACAAGTCCAATGCCGCCTTTACCGCACTGCTGGGCACGATATGCCCGCCCGTAAACTCGTCATACCGAACCTCATAGCCGCCCGCTTCGAGGGCGGGCACAATGCGGCGGCTGCAGCGCTCGACCGGCAGCACATTGTCCTGGCGCCCATGGGAGATAAAGATGCGCGGCTTGCCCTCCTCACGGCTGGGGGCGAGAAAACCCGGCGAGAATGCGAGGACTGACCCGAACAACTGCCCATTGCTGAGCCCAAGGCTCAAGGCATAAGAGGCACCGTCGGAAAAACCCGCCACGGCAACACGCTCGGGATCCACCGCGAAAGTGCTGAACACCGTTGCCAGCGCCTCGTCGATCTGCCGGACATCTGGCCCATACTGATGCGCGATCACATCCCAAGTCGGGGCGCGCGATTGCGGCGCCAGGATCAGGAATTTGAGCGCATCGGCATGCTCCTGCAGCACCGGCAAGATATCCGAAGCGGTCCCGCCGGCACCATGCAGCAACACGACGAGCGGAACCGGTGTCTGCGGCAAGTTCCTGGGCACAAACAGCGCAGGCTGCCGCTCGCCTTCACCCAAAGGCCAGATGCGGCCCGCATGGGGCGGATGAGATTGGCGCTGGGAAGAGGGCTGGGCGCTCAGAACCGCCGCGCGCCAGAGTTCCTGAGCTGTGGGCATGGCAAAACTCCTTGCCCCTCCAACTTCGATGCGCCGCCGCGGTTCCCCGGTGTAATCCTCGGCAGGCTCAAACAGCACTCGCGAGCGACAGAGTCCTGCCGGCGCGCCCTATAGCGCCTAAATCGCGAGATATTCCTGGCGCAGCTCGGCATTGTCGAGCACTTCGGCCGCCGTACCACTAAACACCGTTTCCCCCGTATCAAGGATCACCGCCCGGTCCGCCAGGTTCAGCGCCGCAATCGCATTCTGCTCCACAATAATCGTCGTGATCCCCAGCGGCTTGATTGAATGCAGAATCCGTTCGATCTCCTGCACGATCACCGGAGCCAAGCCTTCATAAGGCTCATCGAGCAGCAGCAGTTTTAGGTCACGCGCCAGCGCCCGGGCGATCGCCAGCATCTGCTGCTCGCCGCCCGATAGCGTCACGCCCTCCTGCTTGCGTCGCTCCGCCAGGCGCGGAAAGCTCTGGTAGATTTGCTCGAGGCCCCAGCCATTGCCGGGCGCCACCTTGGCCAATGTAATGTTTTCCTCGACAGTCAGCCCGGCAATGATGCGCCGGTCTTCGGGTACGAGCTGAATACCGGCGCGCGCGGCCTGGAACGACTTCATCTGGTGGATGGGCTGACCATCCAGCCAGATTTCGCCTTGCCGCAATTGGGGATTGTCGGTCCGGGCAATCGTGCGCAGGGTCGAAGTCTTGCCCGCCCCATTGCGCCCCAGCAGCGCCAGGATTTCGCCCTTGCGCACATCCAGCGACACGCCCTGGACGATATAGCTTTCGCCGTAATAGGCGTGCAGGTCGCGCACGGAAAAGAATGGGCGGGTGGTTTCCACCGCCGCGGCCTGGGCAACGCGCGTCTTTTGTCCCTCGAGAGTGATCGTGCTCATGCGTGCGCTCCCCCCAGATAGGCTTCCTGAACTTTAGGATTGCCGCGCACCTGGTCGGGCGTGCCATCGGCGATGATGCGACCTTGCGCCAGCACCGAAATCTTGTCGGCCAACGAAAACACCACATGCATGTCGTGCTCGATAATCACCTTGGTCATGCCCCGCGCCTTGATCTTTTGCAGCAGCTCGATCGTGGTATTGGTGTCGTGCCGGCTCATGCCGGCAGTGGGTTCATCGAGCAGCAACAGGCGGGGATGCTGGATCAGGCACATCGCCAGTTCCATGCGCCGCTTGTCGCCACGGCTCAGGCTTCCCGCCGCCATCTCTCGCCGGCTATGCATGCCGACATCCTCCAGCATGTGCTCGGCTTCATCGCGGATGGCCGTTTCGCTGTCGAGCGAGCGCATGAGGTTGAGCTTGAACGCGCCATCGCGCTTGGCCAGCGCCGGGATCATCACATTATGCAGCACGCTCAGATCTGCGAAGATCTCGGGGGTCTGGAACACCCGGGCGATGCCGAGCTGGTTGATCTGATAAGGCTTGCGCCCCGTCAGCACCGCGCCATCGAACACCACTTGGCCGCTCGAAGGTGCGAGCTTGCCGATGATCACATTGAGCAGGGTCGATTTGCCCGCGCCATTGGGCCCGATAATGGCGTGGGTCTGGCCTTCCTCGACCTGCAAATCGATATCGGCCAGGGCATGCAGGCCCCCGAAGCGCTTGTGCACATCGGCAACGTGAAGAACGACATTGGGTGTGGTCATCGCTGGCGTCCTCATTCAGCCGGTTGCGCTTGCCGGAGGGGCTTGCCAGGCACGGTGGGCGAGGGACGCGAGCGGTTGAATAACCCAGCGATCCGGCGCACCCCTTCCATGATCCCGCCGGGCAGGAACACGACGATCAGCACGAAAACGAGCCCTAGGGTCAGGAACCAGCCTTCCCCGACGAACTTGCTGGTGACCGTCACGAATCCCTCTGCAACCCCGTCAGGCAGGAAACCAAAGAAGCGGCGCAGCACCGAATCATTGATCGCCGAAAAGATGTTCTCGAAATATTTGATCAGCCAGGCCCCGATCACTGGACCGACAAGCGTGCCCGCGCCACCCAGGATGGTCATCAGCACCACTTCGCCCGAGGCCGTCCACTGCATGCGCTCGGCGCCGGCCAGCGGATCGGTCACGGCCAGCAAAGCCCCTGCGAGCCCGGCATACATGCCCGAGATCACGAAAGCCGCCAGCGTATAGGGCTTGGTGTTGAAGCCGGTATAGTTCATCCGCGTCTGGTTGGACTTGATCCCCTTGAGCATCATGCCAAAGGGCGAGCCGGTGATGCGCTGGGCAAGGAAGAACGCCAGGATCAAGAAGCCCGCGCAGAAGTAGAAACCGGCAAACCCACCCAGCGACTGGCCCAGCAGCGTCGGCACCGGCTGGCCAACACTGCTCTGCCCGATCGCAGCATCAAGATGGCGGGGATCGCCCAGCGTCAGCTGCAGCCCGGTTTCACCATTGGTAATCGGGGTTAGCACGGAATAAGCGAGGTTATAGCTCATCTGCGCAAAAGCGAGCGTCAGGATGGAAAAGTAGATGCCCGAGCGCCGCAGGCTCATATAGCCGATCAGCAGCGCAAACACGCCCGAGACCACGATGGCAAACACCAGCGCTGGGATAGCATCGAGGCTCAGCAGCTTGAACGACCACACCGCCGCATAGGAGCCGACGCCGAAAAACGCGGCATGCCCGAAGCTGAGATAGCCCGTCAGCCCGAAGAGGATGTTGAACCCCACCGCGAAGATGGCAAAGATCATGAAGCGTTGCAGCAGGTCGGGATAAGCGGCGCCAAAGGGCTGCATCCAGATCGGCATCAGCAGCACGGCCGCCGAAAAGCCCAGAAACAGCAGCAGGTCGTTGCGGGACATGGCGCGCATCTCAACCCTCCATCACGCCACGGCGGCCAAACAGCCCACGCGGCAATACCAACAGGATTACGACGGCAACCAGGTAGATGATGATCTGGTCGATGCCGGGAATAAGGGCCTTCACCTGCGTCATCGAGGCAAAGGATTGCAGGATTCCGAGCAGGAACCCCGCGGCCACCGCGCCCGGCAGGGAGCCCATGCCACCCACGACCACGACCACGAAGCTGAGCACGAGGAAGTCCATGCCGATATGGTAGTTCGGCGGCAGCAGCGGCGTGTACATCACCCCCGCCAGCCCCGCGACCACCGCCGCCAGCCCGAACATGATGGTGAAGCGCCGGTCGATATCGATCCCGAGCAGGCCCACGGTTTCGCGATCGGCCATGCCGGCGCGCACCACCATGCCGAAAGTGGTGAACTGCAGGAAAGCAAACACCGCCCCGATGATCGCCGCCGAGAACAGGAAATAGATCAGCCGCCAGATCGGGTAGGTGATCACCCCGGCCTGCATGCCGAGGAACGCCCCGATATCGGCGGCGCCGCGCAGATCGGTGGGCATTGGCTGGGGAATGGGATTGGGGCCGAAAAACGCTTTGATTAGCTCTTGCGCCACAATCGCCAGACCAAAAGTCACAAGGATCTGCTCGGCATGGGGACGCTTGTAGAAGTGCTTGATGATGCCGCGCTCAAGCGCCACCCCGATCACCAGCATGATGGGGATGGTGACAATGATCGACACCGGCACCGAATAGTTCACCAGCACCGCACCCCAATCGCCGAACCAGGCCTGCACCAGCGGCTCGCGCACTTCGAGCGGCGTGCCCCAGGGCGAAAGCTTGGTGGGGTCGACCGTTACTGTTTCCAGCGTCAGGAACTGCCGGAACAGCACGGCACAAAAGGCCCCCAGCATGAACAGCGCGCCGTGGGCGAAGTTGACCACCCCCAGCGTGCCGAACACCAGGGTGAGCCCCAGCGCGATCAGCGCGTAAGCGGCGCCTTTGTCGAGCCCATTGAGGAACTGCAGGAATATCACGTCGATCATGGTCTGGTTCTCGAACTCGGCGGCATCCGCAGTAGTCCTCATGGTGAGCCTGTCGAACCACGAGGACGTGGCTCGCGGCCTAGTGGCGCGCCTCACCCGTCAACAGGCTTTGGATGAGCTCTTCTGAACAAAAAACCCGCGCCACGGGGGGAGTGGCGCGGGGAAACTTGGCTAAGCGCAGATCGGCGCCGGCTCGGCCGGCCCAAGATCGCCGCCGAACATCGCTGGATCGTAAGCCACATCGGCGCGCGGAATTTCCTGGACGATGTTGAGCACGTCGAATTGGCTGGTCGGGCTTTGATTGCCCTGCACCACGAGCACGTTCTTGATGCACTGGTGATCTTCGGCGCGATACAGGGTCGGACCATTGCCCATGCCGTCGAACTCGAAGCCTTCCAGCGCCGCGATCACCGCTGGCGGATAGAATGTCCCCGCACGCTCCACCGCATCGGCATAAAGCAGCGCCTGCACATAGGCGGTGTGCGCGGCCTGCGATGGCGGGGAGCCATAGGCGGCACCAAAAGACTTGGTGAAGGCCTGCGTGCCCGGATCCTGCAGGTTCCAGTGCCAGTTCGAGGTGCCGAAAATGCCCTTGACGCTTTCGCCCGCGCCCTTGGCCATCAGCTCGGAAATCAGCGGGGTGACGATCTGGAAGTCCTTGCCATTGGCCTGCCGGTCACGCATGCCGAACTGCACCGCCTGGGTCAGCGAATTGACCATGTCCGTGCCATAGTGGTTGAGGATCAGCACATCGGCGCCCGAATTGAGGATCGGCGTCAGATACTGGCTGAAATCGGCAGCCCCCAGCGGGGTGCGCACGGCCTGCACCGTTTGCCAACCCAGCGCCTCGGTGGCGTTCTTGATCGATTCTTCCTGCGTCCAGCCCCAAGTATAATCGGCCGTCAGGTGATAAGCGCGCCGGTCGGCGCCATATTCCTGGCCAAGCACCGGGGCGAGACCCACGCCAGACTGGTAGGCATTGAAGAAATGGCGGAAGCCGTAGCGGCGCTTGTCCTTGCCGGTGGTGTCGTTGGAATGGGTGAGGCCCGCCATGAAGATGACGCCCATTTCCTGGCACAGGCCCTGCACGGCAATGGCTTCGGCCGAGGACGAGCCGCCCGTGACCATGATGGCGCCGTCGCGCTCGATCATGCGGGTGGCGCCGGCGCGGGCCACATCGGCCTTGGTCTGGCTGTCCGAGGTCACGAACGCGACCTTCTTGCCCAAAATGCCATTGCCCTTGAGTGCGGTGGGCTTGAGCATGGCCACAAGCCCACCGTCGCCTTCGCCATTGAGGTGCTTGACGGCCAGTTCATAGGCCTTCTGCTCGTCCGCGCCTTCTTCGGCATAAGCGCCGGTCAGCGGCAGGTTGAGCCCGAAGGTGACGGTGTCGCCCGTTGGATTGTTGCAGAATTCCTGCGCCCAGGCGCCGCGGGTGAAAATGGCGGGGGCGACGCCCGTGGCGATTATGCCGGCCAGGCCGGTCTGCAAAACCCTGCGGCGGGACAGGCCACGCTTGAGAAGTGTCATTGGTGTTCCTCCTTTTGGCGCGGGGCAACTGATGCATAGCCAGCCGCTCACCGCCGGTGAATATTTCCACCTCAGTAAAACGACAGCAATAGTGCATTGTTATTGCAGCGCTATTCTGTAAATTGTTGATCAGGCTGGGCCGATAACCAGTCAATCAATTTACAAGGGGAGGGGAGGGCATGCGGGCGCCGATCGGGTTTCGCATCAGCAACCGGCGGAAATCGCTCAAGATTTCGCAGGCAGCCCTGGCCCGCAGCCTTGGTATTTCGCCGAGCTATTTGAACCTCATCGAAAACAACAAGCGCGACATCGGCGGGGCGCTGCTGAACCGGGTCGCGGCCCAGTTGCAGATCGATATCGATGAACTCGCCGGGCGTACCGAGCAAAAGCTGCTCCAGGAGCTCGAGGAAGCCCATGCCGATCCCTTGCTTGAGTCGCTGCCCTTCCGGCCCGATGAGCGGCGCGAACTCGTCGCCCAATATCCCGCCAGCGCCACCGCTCTCGCGCGGCTGCATCGCGCCTATGCCACCGCCCAGTCCAATGCCGATGCCTATGCCGATCGGCTGCGCTCGGACCCCCTGCTGGGGGAATTGCTCCACCAGATCCTTTCAGGCATCACCGCCGTGCGCTCCAGCGCCGAAATTCTTGAAGATGTTGGGGATCTAGATGAGGCCGAGCGGCGCCAGTTCCTTGCTGCCATTGGGCGGGAAGCGCGCACCCTTTCGGAAGTCGCGCGCAACCTTATCGGCCAGTTCGAAACCGCGAGCGAAAGCCGGCGCAGCGGCTCGCCGGCGCGTGAAATCGACGATCTCATCATCGAGCAGCACAACCATTTCCCGCTGCTCGAAGAGGCGGCCGAGCACTTGCGGGCCCAGCTCGAGCGCGCCGGCTCCTTTGGCCCCGCCACCTTGACGACCCTGCTCGCCACCCGCTTCGGCATTGAGGTTACGGCTGGCGGCCCGCCGCCCGAGCCAGGCTTTCCCGGTCAATACAGCTTTGATGCGGCAACGCGCCGGATGTGGTTTGCCGGTGCCTCCACCCTCGCAACGCGCCAGTTCCAGCTGGCCCGCCTGTATGGGGAACTGGCCGCTCCCGATGCCATCGCGCTCACCCTGCAAAATGCGCTGCTATCCACGCCCACAGCCCGGCGCCTCGCCGCCCGCGCCGTCGGCTCCTATCTGGCCGGGGCCATCGTTTTCCCCTATGGGCAGATGCTGCAGCGCGCCGAAAGCTGCGCCTATGACCTCGATCACCTCCGCCAGAGCTTCAACGCCAGCTATGAGCAAGTCGCCCATCGCCTCGTGACCCTGCGCCGGCCGGGGCAGGAGGGCATCCCCTTCGGCTTCCTGCGCTCCGATCCGGCCGGGCGGCTCACCAAGCATTTTCCCCTGCCTGGCCTCCTGCTGCCCAATAGCGGCCATGCCTGCCCGCTATGGGCCATCTATGGCGCCTTCCGCACCCCTGAGGCGCTGCTGCGCCAAGTCGTCCGCTTTTCCGATGGCTCCCGTTACCTGTTTCTTGCCCGCACGGTGCAGCGCCGCGCCGGGTCCTATCGCGAACAACCCGCCATCTCCTCGGTGATGCTCGCCTGCGACGTGCTTCATGCCGATCGCACGGTCTATGGCGCCGGGCTCGATCTCTCTAACCCGGCCGCCGATATTCCCGTCGGGCCCGCCTGTCGCCTGTGCACCCGTCGTGACTGCGCCAGCCGGCAGGAAGAACCTCTTGCCCCCGGCGGCAGCACGGCTCCGGATCGCGCGCCCTTGCTGCCACACCAGTTTGGCCTTGGCGATCCGGCGTGATTGCGCTTTAGTGCATGAACTTGCGGAGGGGAGACCGCAGGTAAGGGGGGACTTTGGCAATCGATATTGTCATTGCCGAGGATGAACCGAGCATTCTGGAATCGCTCGATTTCATTCTGCGGCGCGCCGGCTGGACAATAAGCGCCGTGACCGACGGTGATGCGGCGCTAGAGGCGGTGCGCCGCCTGCGCCCGCGCATCCTGGTGCTCGACGTCATGCTGCCCAAGCGCTCGGGCTTTGAGGTGCTCAAGCATATCCGCGCCAATGCCGATACCGAGCACCTGCCGGTGCTGATCCTGACCGCCAAGGGCCAGCAGCAGGACCGTCGCATTGCCGCCGAACTGGGCGCCAGTGATTTCGTCACCAAACCCTATGCCAATGCCGAGGTGGTGGGCGCGGTCAGGCAATTGCTGGGCGAGCCCGGTGGACCGCTCTAGGCTCATCCCGGCCATGCTGGTGCTCACCATACTGGGCGCCATGCTGATGCTGCCCCCGCTGGTCTATGTGTTCAACCAGGACATCGCCCATTTCGGCATCCCCCAGATCGTCTTTTACCTGTTCGCCCTTTGGCTGGCCCTGATTATCGGCACCGCCTTGCTCGCCGGCGCGCTTCCGCCCGAGCCGGCCGACCCCGATGCCGGCGAGGGTGAACGCTGATGCTGTCGGCCGATTTCGTGATTGCCACGGCTATCGGCTATGTCGGACTGCTCTTCGTGCTGGCCTATCTGGGTGATCGCCGCGCCCGCGCCAACCAGCGCTCGTTCCTCCATTCCCCCGCTGTTTATACCCTCTCCATCTCGGTCTATTGCACCAGCTGGACCTTCTACGGCGCCGTCGGTAATGCCGCCCGCAGCGGCCTCGAATTCCTCACCATTTATCTTGGCCCCACGCTCGTTTTCGTGGGCTGGTGGTTCCTGCTCCGCCGCCTCGTGCGCATCAGCCACCATCAGCGCATCACCTCCGTGGCCGATCTGCTGTCCTCGCGCTTCGGCAAATCCAACCGCCTTGCCGTGCTCGTCACCTGCATCGCCGTGGTCGGCATCGCCCCCTATATCGCGCTCCAGCTCAAGGCGGTGACCTCGTCCATCCAGGCCGTCGCCGGGGCCTCCGAGTTCGGGCAGGGGAGCCTCGCCGGCATCGATGATGTCGGCCTCGCGCTCGGCATCGCGGCGGGCATGGCGCTCTTCACCATCCTTTTTGGCACCCGCCATGTGGACGCCAAGGAGCAGCACCACGGCGTCGTCGCCGCCATTGCCTTTGAAGCCGTGGTCAAGCTCGCCGCGCTCCTGACCGTTGGCATTTTCGTGGTTTATGTCGGCGGTGGCTTTGAGGCCATCTTCAGCCGGGCGGCCGAGTTGGGCGTCGCCGTCGATGCCGCCAAGACCTTTGATAGCCGCTGGTTGACCACGCTTGCCCTTTCGGTTGCCGCGATTGTTTGCCTGCCCCGGCAGTTCCAGGTCACCGTGGTCGAGAACTCCGACGAGAACCATCTGCGCGTCGCGAGCTGGGCCTTCCCCGCCTATATGCTGTTGATGAGCCTCTTCATCCTGCCCATTGCGGTGTTCGGGCTCACCACCATGCCCGCAGGCTCCAACCCCGACATGTTCGCCCTGACCCTGCCCATGGCCTTTGGCCAGGATGGCTTGGCGCTCCTCGCCTTTATCGGCGGCTTTTCCTCCGCCACCTCCATGATCATCCTTGAGTCCATTGCGCTTTCGATCATGGTGTCCAACCACATCCTCATGCCGCTGATCCTGCGCTTCAGTGCCGGCAGCAGCGGGGACGGGCAGGGGGTCACGCGGCTCCTGCTCAATGCCCGGCGCGTCTCGATCGTCTTGATCCTGTCGCTGGGCTTTTTCTACTTCTTTTTCACCCGCGACTCCGACGCCCTGGCGCCCATTGGCCTCATTTCCTTCACCGGCATCGCCCAGTTCTTCCCCGCCGTGCTCGCGGCCCTGTTCTGGCGCGAAGCCTCGCTCAAGGCCGCGACCTCTGCCATCGCGCTGGGCTTTGTCTTCTGGGTCTGGTGCAGCTTCCTGCCGTCCTTTGAGTCCGTTTCTCCCGCCGTCGCCATGCTTTTGGCCGAGGGGCCCTGGGGCATATCCTGGCTGCGCCCCGAGGCCATGTTCGGGCTGGATGGCTGGGACCCGCTGGCCCATGCCGCCTTCTGGAGCCTCACTGTCAACGTCCTCACCCTGACCATCGTCTCGCTCCTCACCCGTCAGTCAGCCCTTGAGCGCCTCCAGGCCAGCGTCTTCCTCGACGTGTTCAAGCGAGGCCAGCACGCCCGCGGCAATTTTGTTCTGGGCTCGGCCACGGCCAACGATCTTTACTTTGTCGCCGAACGCGTCCTGGGCGAGCGCCGCGCCGCAGCGCTGTTTGAAACCGCCGCTCGCGAAGCCGGCGTCGAGGCGGACCAGCTCGATCCCACCCCCGAATTCATCGGCCGGCTCGAGCGGGAGCTCGCAGGCTCCATCGGCGCCGCTTCCGCCCATGTGATGCTCTCCAAGGTCGTCTCGGGCAGCGACATTTCGCTGGAGGAAATGATGCAGATGGCGGACGAAACCCAGCAGGTCATTGAATATTCCCAGCAGCTCGAGCTCACCTCAGCCGAGCTGCGCTCCACCGCCCGCCAGCTCGAAGACGCCAATGGGCGCCTGCGCGAACTCGATATCCGCAAGGACGATTTCCTCAGCCAGGTCAGCCACGAAGTGCGCACCCCCATGACCTCCATCCGCTCCTTTTCCGAAATCCTGCTCGAAGAGCCCGACATCAGCGAGCGCCAGCGCCAGCACTTCGTCGGGACCATCCACCAGGAATCGCTGCGCCTGACCAAGCTGCTCGACGAAATCCTCGATCTCAGCGCCCTTGAGCGCGGCGAACGCGCCTGGGAAAACACGCCCACCGATCCCCAGGCGGCGCTCGATCGCGCGCTGGTGGTGTGCGAAGCCGCCCTGCGCCAGCATGGCGTCCGGCTCGAATTGGGCGAGCGCGCTCCCGCCGCGCTGGTCGAAGGCGACGCCGATCGCCTCTGCCAGGTCTTCATCAATCTCATCATCAACGCCATCCGCTACAACAACGCGCCCGCGCCCGTTGTGCGGGTACAAACCGCTGTTCGCTCAGGCAGTTACGCCGTCGAGGTGGTGGACAACGGCCCCGGCATTCCCACCGAGGAGCGCACGCTCATTTTCGAGAAATTCAGCCGCGGCAAGCGGGGCCTCACCGAAAAAGGCGGCGCCGGCCTTGGCCTTGCCATTTCCCGGCAAATCGTTGAGCGCATGCACGGCACGCTCGAACTCGTCGATGGCCCCTTGCCGGGCGCTTGCTTCCGCGTGCAGCTGCAACTAGCTTGCTGATCCGGTGCTGAGGGGCAGACCGCCCTATACTGCGCCCTTCTGACCTATTCTGCCTATTTTGAACAATATCGCTTATCCATCGTTTATGCCGAACGCTGACACATATTGGAGCTGATGAATGGCCGAAAAGAAGGCGAACTCCGGACTATCCAAGCCTGTGGAGGTCGGTCCCGACCTGGTGCCGATTGTCGGCAAAGGCCCGATGTCCCGCCCTGACGTAACCAAGAAGGTCTGGGAATACATCAAGAAGAACGACCTTCAGGACCCCCAGAACAAGCGCAACATCAAGGCCGATGACAAGCTCAAGACCGTGTTCGGCGGCAAGGATACCGTCACCATGTTCGAGATGACAGCCCTGGTGTCCAAGCACCTCGGCTAGTTCTTCCGGCGGGCCGACCGTTTTCGGCGGGGCCCAGCCATTCCGATCAGGCCAGAACCTCGTCGCACAGCACCACCTGGGTGCCGAAGGCGCCGAGGCTCTGCGCCACCCCGCCGTCGGGCAACCGGTCCGTGAACAGGCAGGTAATCTTGCTGAACGGCACCACCTTGACCGCCGCCTCGCGCGTCCACTTGCTGGCATCTGCCGCCAGAAAACTCAGACGCGAATTTTCCACCAGCGTTGAGGTGATCTGCGCCTCGCTATAGCTGAAGTCCAGCACCCCATTGCTGGGATGCAGGGCGCCCGCGCCGATCACGGCATAGGACGCATAGAACTTCTCGAAAAACCGCAGCACATCGGCGCCCACCACGTCGCGGTCATTGTGCCGCAACAGCCCGCCGGTGAGATGCACCTCGATCTGGGACGCATTACACAGCGTCAGCGCCACATCGATATTGTTGGTCACGACGGTGACCCCCTGGTGCTCGCGCATCGCCTCGGCCACATATTGCACCGTACTCCCAATGCCCATGAACACGGTTGAGCCCGGCTCGATCGCCGCCGCGATACGCTTGCCAATGCGTTGCTTGGCGCCGCTGTTCTGCGCCACCCGGGCATGCACCGAGATATTATGGGCTTCCACCGGCACATCGGCGCCGCCATGGAAGCGCCGGGCAAAGCCCAGATCGCAAAGTGTGTTGATGTCGCGGCGGATTGTTTGCGTCGTCACGCGGTAGCGGGCAGCCAGGGTCTCGATATACTGAGCCCCTTCGGTTTCAATGCGAGCAAGAATGTCGCGTTGTCGGCCCGACAGCATGTTCAACCCCATCACGCACTAGCCTAGAAACACCTTCGGGTCGTCGGTGATCACGCCGGTTAGCCCCGCGGGCCAGAAGGACGCCAGGACCGCGGGCTCGTTGACCGTCCAGGCCCGCACCTTGACGCCGCGCTCGCGCGCCTGTTCCAGAAAGCCGATGCTGAGCGCCTTGTAGTCGAGGTGCACGCTGCTCGCCGGAATGGCCGCGAGCTGCTCGGCCCAGTCGGCCGGCAGCTTGCTCCACAGCATTGCTAGCTCCATCTCCGGGAACAGCCGATGCATTGCTGCCAATGCCGCGGGGTCAAAGCTCGAAATCATGATCGGGGGCAGGGCAGGGCACCCCTCGATGGCGCTTTGCACAGCTCCGGTCAGTTGCTCGAGCGAACGGTGGTGCTTGTGCTGCTTGATCTCGATATTGGCGCCAACGCCAAGCTCGCCCAGCACCGCCAGCACTTCGTCGAGCGTCGGGATGCGCTCGCCTTTGAACGCGTCCCCGAACCGGGCGCCTGCGTCGAGTTCGGCCAACGCACTGCGCTTCAACGCGCCCAGCGAACCCGTGCCCGTCGTGGTCCGGTCGACGCTGTCGTCGTGGATCACCACCAGGGTGCCGTCCTGGAGCAGGGCAACGTCCAGCTCCACCCATTTAGCGCCCTGGTCGGCTGCGGCCCGAAAGGCGGCAATGGTGTTTTCCGGCGCCGCAAGTGAGGCGCCACGATGGGCCTGCACTTCGTCCCGCTGCGGGCCGTTGGGGGTGCTGTTGGTCATGCGCGTTCCTTCTGCGGTCGTCCTGATCCGCTGCCTCGCCTGGATCTCAGGCGAGGGCGTCCGTGCGCCGACCCGTGCTGCTGTTGAACGGGTGGATCAGCGAGGCGGGGGCATAAAGCTTGATCGCCGCCCCTTCGGCCAGTTGCGGTCGCCCAGGCACCCGCAGGATCAACGTCTGGTCGGCGAGGCGCACATGCAGATGGCTTTCGCCGCCCACGGGCTCGAGCAGTTCCACCACCGCGTCGAGCACAATGGTTTCGCCCTCAGGCTTGTCGATCACCAGCTGGTCGGCGCGCAGGCCGACAATGTCGGTATTCGCCGGCAGATTGCCCGCGTGGAAGCCTTCGGCGCCGGCCAGGGCCGCGATGGGGATCAGGTTCATCGGCGGCGAGCCAATAAAGCTCGCGACAAACAGCGTTGCCGGGCGGTCATAAACCTCAGTCGGCGTGCCGATCTGCTCGACCAGCCCGCCATTCATCACCACCAGCCGGTCGGCCAGGGTCATGGCTTCGAGCTGGTCGTGGGTCACATAAAGGCTGGTGGTCTTGAGCCGGCGCTGCAGGCGGCGGATTTCCACCCGCATCTGCACGCGCAGCTTGGCGTCGAGGTTCGAGAGCGGCTCGTCGAACAGGAACGCGGATGGCTCGCGCACAATGGCGCGGCCCATCGCGACGCGCTGGCGCTGCCCGCCCGACAATGCCCGTGGCTTGCGGTCGAGCATTGGCCCGATCTCGAGGATATCAGCGGCTTCCTTGACGCGCCGGTCGATCTCGGCGCGCGGGGTGCCGCGGTTCTTGAGCCCGTATTCCAGGTTTCCACGCACCGTCATATGCGGATAAAGCGCGTAGTTCTGGAACACCATGGCGATGTCGCGCTCGGCAGGCTCGGCCTTGACCACATCGCGGCCATTGATCTCGATCCGCCCGGAAGTGACGGTTTCCAGCCCGGCCACCATGCGGAGCAGGGTGGATTTGCCGCAACCGGAGGGGCCGACCAGCACGATCATCTCGCCATCGGCGACACTGAGATTGATGCCTTTGACCGCCATGACATCGCCGCCATAGCTCTTTTGCAGGTCGACTAGGTTGATGGTTGCCATATCTATTTTTCCGTTTCGACCAGGCCTTTGACGAACAGGCGCTGCATGAGAAGGATAACGAGCACTGGAGGGAGCATGGCCAGCATCACCGCTGCCATGACGAGGTTCCAGTACGGATCGGTGTCGGCACTGGCCGCGAGCCGTTTGATGCCCATGACGATGGTGTAATAGCCGGTGTCGGTGGTCACCAGCAGCGGCCACAAATACTGCACCCAGCCATAGATGAAGAGGATCACGAATAGCGCGGCGATATTGGTCCGGCTGAGGGGCAGCAGGATGTCGCGGAAGAACTTCATCGGACCCGCGCCATCCACCCGCGCCGCTTCCATCAGTTCATCGGGAATAGTCAGGAAGAACTGGCGGAAGAGGAACGTCGCGGTCGCCGAAGCGATCAGCGGAATGGTGAGACCGGCATAGCTGTTGAGCATCCCGAGATCCGCCACCACCTTGAAGGTGGGCATGATGCGCACTTCCACCGGCAGCATCAGGGTGATGAAGATCATCCAGAAGGCGAGCAGGCGGAACGGGAACTTGAAGTAGACGATCGCATAGGCCGAGATGATCGAGATGGCGATCTTGCCGATGGCGATGGTCAGCGCCATGATCGTGGAATTGATCAGCATCATCCAGACCGGCGGCGCCCCGGCCGAAGACAGGCCGTTGGTGAGCATCCGCGCATAATTGTCGATCATATGCGGCCCGGGCAGCATGGGCGCCAGCCCACGCGAGAACGCGTCCGCGCCATGGGTGGAGGCGATGAAAGCCAGGTAGACCGGGAACGCCACCACGGCAACGCCGACGATCAGCAGCAGATGCGTGAGGATATTGAGGAAAGGCCTGTTTTCGACCATGACCGGCCTCCTAGTATTGCACGCGCCGTTCGACCCAGCGGAACTGGACGACGGTCAAAGCGATAACGATCAGCATCAGCAGCACGGACTGGGCCGCCGACGAGCCGATATTGAGGCCAACAAAGCCGTCGGCATAAACCTTGTACACCAGCGTGTTGGTGGCGCCCGCAGGGCCGCCGGCGGTGGTGCCGTCGATAATGCCGAAAGTGTCGAACATGGCGTAATTGATGTTGACGATCATCAAGAAGAAGGTCGTCGGCGACAGCAGCGGGAACACAATGGTCCAGAACCGCTTGAACGGGCCGGCGCCATCGATAGCGGCCGCCTCGATCAGTGATTTCGGCACCGATTGCAGACCCGCCACGAAGAACAGGAAGTTATAGGAAATCTGCTTCCAGCTGGCCGCGATGATCACGAGGATCATGGCGTCGTTGCCGTTCACCCGGTGGTTCCAGCGATAACCGAACGCATCCAGCAGATAGGGCACGATGCCGATCGTGGGGTTGAACATGAACCACCACAGGATACCCGCAACGATCGGCGCCACCGCATAGGGCCAGACCAGGAGCGTGGTGTAGAACTTGCCCGAGCGCAACAGCCGGTTAACCGCCACAGCCAGCAACAGCGCCACGCCCATCGAGAGGATGGTGACGCCGACTGCGAACACCGCCGTGTTGGAGGCCGCGCGCAGATAGCCGGGGTCGGCAAACAGCCGGGTATAGTTCTGGAACCAGATAAAGGTGGTTCGGAAGCCGAACGGATCTTCGCGTTCAAAGCTCGACCGGACTGCCTGGGCCGCGGGCCACAGGAAGAAGATGATGGTGATGATCAGCTGCGGCGCCAGCAGCGCGTAAGGCAGCAGTTTGTTGGGGAAAATCGTGCGTTTGGACTGCATTGGGGCTCGCTGGCTGGGCCTCGGATGAAGACCCGCACCATTGGCGCGGGTCTTCCTGACGGTAGCGGATTAGCTGTTGTTGGCTTCGAAATCGCGCAGGATGGCGTTGCCGCGCTCCACGGCGCTGTCCAGTGCTTCCTGGGCGGTCTTCTGGCCGGCCAGCATGGCCTCGAACTCGGCGTCCACGGCATCGCGGACCTGGGTCAGGTTGCCGAAGCGCACGCCCTTGGAGTTGGCTGTGGGAGTGCCGCGCATGATCTGCTCGATGGCGATGTCTGAACCCGGGTTCTTGGCGTAGTAGCCCTGCTCCTGGCCCAGCTCATAGGCTGCCGTGGTGATCGGCAGATAGCCGGTGAACTGGTGCCAATCGGCCTGCACTTCGGGCTGGCTCAGATAGGTGAAGAACTTGGCGACGCCCGAATACACTTCGTCGGACTTGCCGTTCAGCACCCACAAGGTGGCGCCACCGATGATCGAGTTCTTGGGCTCGTCGATCAGGTCGTCATAATAGGGCAGGGGCGCAAAGCCGACTTCGAAGTCCACGGCATTGCGGATCACGCCAGCGCGGCCAGCCGAGGAGTTCATGAACATCGCGCATTCCTGCGCCACGAACTTGGGCTGCGAATCGTTGCCGCCCACCGGGCCGCCATACTGGAACAGGCCTTCGTCAGCCCACTTCTTGAGATTGCCCCAATGCTTGACGACCGCTTCATTGTTGAACGTCAGCTCGGAAGCGGCGCCACCAAAGCCGTTTTCGAGCGTGCCGAACGGCTGATCGTGCAGAGCCGACATGTTTTCGGTGTGGATCCAGGTGATCCAGGCCGTGGTCAGGCCGCACTTGGCTGCGCCGGAATCGACGATCTTGCGCGAGAATTCTTCCACTTCCGCCCAGGTCTTGGGCGCGACTTCCGGATCAAGGCCGGCTTTTTCGAACACGTCCTTGTTGTAGTAGAAGATCGGCGTGGACGAGTTGAAGGGCATCGACAGGATGTTGCCTTCGGTGTCCGAATAATAGCCGACAACTGGCTGCAGGAAGGCGCTCGGATCCCACGGCTCGCCCTTGTCGGTCATCAGCTGGTGCACGGGATAAACGGCGCCCTGGGCAGCCATCATCGTGCCGGTGCCAACTTCATAAACCTGCACGATGGCGGGCTGCTCGTTGGCGCGGAATGCCGAGATTGCGGCATTGAGCGTTTCGGGATAGGTGCCCTTGAAGACGGGCGTGACCTTGTACTCGGTCTGGCTTTCATTGAAGCCCTGCGCCACTTCCTCGAGCTTTTCGCCGAGTTCGGCGCTCATGGCGTGCCACCAGGTGATTTCGGTCTGAGCATAGGCCGGTGTTGCCGACATCACGGCGACCAGTCCTGCAGACAACAGCAAAGCGTTTTTGAACATGCTCACTCCCATGTTATTGCGCTGGGAGCTTTTCGTCCCAAGCTTGGCACCACTTGATAGCATCGATTCTTCCTTTGCAAACTGAAATGCTCATTTGAACATTCAAGAAGGGGGGTTGATGGCCTTGCTGCAGCCTGCTTAGGCTTCTAGTTGGAGCACCTAACCGTTTTATGACAGCGCACAGCGTCATTCGCGGTTTTGCCCCAAGCAGTTGCATCACTGGGGTTCATGTGAACATCATAGGGGCTGGCCATTTGGCCGCTCAAGGAGGCGTCGTTTGTATTTCATCGCAGTGCATCTGGTAGCCGCCATCGTGCTGCTGCTCTGGGCAGTGCGCATGGTGCGGACCGCGGTTGAGCGCGCCTATTCGCCCCAGCTTAAGCGTTTGCTGGCTTACGCCAACAAAAGCCGCATCGGCGCCGCCGCTGCCGGCACTGCCATGGCCGTTGCCCTGCAAAGCTCCACTGCCGTTGCCGCGCTCGCCTCGAGCTTTGCTGCCGGCGGGCTCCTCGAAGGCGGCACGGGCCTCGCACTGATGCTGGGGGCCTATTTCGGCTCGGCGCTCGTGGCCAGCATCCTGTCCTTTGATCTCACCCTCCTCATGCCCCCGCTGATCATCATCGGCGGCATGCTGTTCCTGCGCGGCCAAAGCCGCGGCACCAAGCAGCTCGGCCGCATGGTGCTGGGCATCGCCTTTGTGCTCCTGTCGCTGCAAATGGTGGGGGAAGCCACCGCCCCCTGGCGCGACAGCCGCGCGCTGGGCTCGGTCATCACCTATCTGCAGGGCGATCTCTGGACCGGTTTCCTTGTCGCCGCGCTTATCACCTGGGCGTCCTATTCCTCCGTCGCCAGCGTTCTCGTCATCATCTCCTTTGGCGCCACCGGCCTTATCCCGCTCGAAGTGGCCACCGCCTTTGTGCTCGGCGCCAATCTGGGCGGCACGCTGATCTCCTGGAGCATGACCCGGGCCGCCGATGTGCGGGCCCGCCGCATCGCTGTTGGCGCGCTGGCATTCCGCGGCGGCGCTGCGATCCTCGTTCTGTTGCTGGTCCAGCTGCTGCCCCATCTGCTTGACGCTATTCCAGGCAGTGTCGGCCTCCAGGCCAGCATCCTCCATATCGGCTTCAACTTCGCCGTTCTGGTGCTGGGTTTGCCGCTAACCGGCCTTGTTGCCCGCCTGACCGAACGCTTCATCAGCGAAGCGCCGGTCGAAGGCGAGCTCAATGTCGCGCGGCTGCGCAGCAACGCTCTGCTCTCGACCCCTACCGGCAACATCGATGCCGCGCTCGCCAGCGCCACGCGCGAATTGCTGCGCATGAGCGAAACGGTCGAGGTCATGCTCCAGCCGGTGATGGAAATCTTCCAAAGCTGCGACAAAACAGCCATCCGCCGCATCAAGGCGCTCGAGTCCGAGGTCGATCAGGCCAATCGTGAGATCAAGCTGTTCCTCACGCGCCTTGAATGGGAGGAAATGGACGCCGCCCAGACCCGCCGCGCCAAGGACCTGACCAATTTCGCCATCAGCCTCGAACAGGCCGGCGACATCATCGTCAAGCAGCTGCTCAAGCTCGCCGAGCAAAAGCAGGAGCGGCGCCTCGCCTTTTCGTCCCAGGGCTGGAACGAGCTGACGGACCTGCATGCGCGCGTGCTGGGCAACATGCAACTGGCCTTCAATGTGCTTGTGTCCGAGGACACCGATTCGGCCCGCCAGCTCGTGGCGGAGAAGGACGAGATCGGCGTGCTCGAGCGGCGCAGCATGGAGCAGCATTTCAGCCGCATGCGCGACGGCAACCCCACCAGCATCCAGTCGAGCGACCTGCACCTTGAAACCGTGCACGCCCTGCGCCGGATCAACTCCCTGCTGACCGGCATCGCCTATTCCATCCTCAGCGACAGTGGCGAACTGCTCCGCACCCGGCTGGTCCAGACGGGCTGATCCGGCGCAAACGCCCCCGCGCGTGGGCTTAGCCCACGTCGCGCAGCCCCCGCGCCTAAACCGTCTTCAGCCAGCCGCCATCGACGAAATAGGTCGAGCCCGTCGAATAGCTGGCCTTGTCCGAGCACATGAACACAAAGAAATTCGCCAGCTCCTCGGGGCTGGCGAAGCGCTTCATGCCCCCGGCCTCGTTGGCAACGCCCTGCAGATGCGCCTCCCAGCCATCTTCGCCGGCGATCTGCTTGGCCGTCTTGATCCAGTCGGGCGTCAGGATCAGCCCGGGATTGATGGTGTTGACGCGGATATTGTCGCCCACCACTTCGGTCGAGAGCGTCTTGCTGAACATCATCAGTGCGGCTTTGGTGGTGTTGTAGATCGGCTCATACCAAAGCGGCTGCACCGCGCAGATCGAGGCATTGTGCAGCACGACCCCGCCGCCCCGCGCCTTCATGCTGGGCACCAGCCCGCGCGCCAGCCGCACCGCCGCCATCACATGCAGGTCCCAGTAATACTGCCATTTGGCGTCATCGGCCTCCTGGATGGTTTCATTGGAGCCGGTGCCGGCATTGTTGATGAGGATATCGACCCCGCCAAAGCCGCGCTTGGCCCCGGCGATCACCGCCTCGCAGCCGGCGGCCGTTGCCACATCGGCGCCAATGGCGGAAACAATGACCCCATAGGTTTCGGCAATGCGGATGGCTTCCCGCTCGGCGCGCTCCCCATCCCGCCCGACCAGCACCAGATTGGCCCCTTCTGTCGCCAGCCCCTCGGCCACCGCCAGCCCAATCCCCACCGTGCCGCCGGTGATCACCGCGACCTTGTCCCGCAAACCCAAATCCATGCTCAAACCTTTTGTTCTACCGGCGGCGGCATCGCCCCGGTCATGATCGCCACCGCATCGGACATGGAAAAGTCCTTGGGGTTGATCACTGCGATTCGCTTGCCGAGGCGGTGGATGTGAATGCGATCAGCCACCTCGAATACATGGGGCATGTTGTGCGAGATGAGCACGATCGGCAAGCCGCGCCGCCGCACATCGAGGATCAGTTCCAGCACGCGCCGGCTTTCCTTGACCCCGAGCGCCGCTGTCGGCTCATCCATGATCACGACCCGGCTGCCAAAGGCCGCGGCCCGCGCCACCGCGACGCCCTGCCGTTGCCCGCCCGACAGGGTTTCCACCGCCTGGTTGATGTTCTGGATCGTCATCAGTCCCAACTCAGACAGCTTTTGGCGCGCGATCTTTTGCATCCGCGCCCGGTCGAGGCCGCGAAACACCGACCCAACGATGCCGGGCTTGCGCAACTCCCGGCCCAAGAACATGTTGTCGGCAATCGAGAGGGCAGGGGATAGCGCCAAATCTTGGTACACCGTCTCGATCCCCGCCATCCGCGCCTCGAGCGGGGAGCGAAAATTGACCGGCTTGCCTTCAAGCAGGATCTCCCCGCCATCGGGCAGCACCGCGCCACACAGCGCCTTGATCAGGGTGGATTTGCCCGCACCATTATCCCCGATCACGGCGAGGATCTCGTTGGGCATCAACTCGAAATCGGCATGGTCGAGCGCCACCACCCGGCCATAGCGCTTGGTCAGTTGCCGCGCTTCGAGAATGGGCTGGGTCATGCCGAAACCCTCCGGATCCATTGGTCGATCGCCACGGCGATGATGATCAGCGCGCCAACCGTCAGCTGCCGCCACAAGGGATCCACCCCGGTCAGCGACAATCCCGAATCGAACACGCCCACGATCAGTGCGCCAAACAGCGTCCCCAGAATCGAGCCGCGTCCCCCAAACAGCGACGTGCCCCCGATCACGACGGCGGTGATGGCGTCGAGATTGGCGGTTTGATTGCCCAGCGGCGACACGGCGCCCACCCGGCCGATCAGTACCCAACCGGCAATCCCGCACAGCAGCCCTGCCAGGGTATAAACGCCCAAAAGGGTGCGGTTGACCTGAATGCCCGCAAGCCGTGCGGCATTGGCATCATCGCCAATGGCATAAACATGCCGCCCAAAGGCCGTGCGGCTCAGGAGATACCAGATCACCACCGCGACCAGTAGCATCAGGATCGAGCCATACATCAAGAAGGCGCCACCTCCGAGCGGAATGCGCGCACCCATCCAGCGCAGAAACGGCGCATATTGATCCAGCGCCTGCGCCCGGATCGTCGCGGCGTTGGACACCAGCGTAATCAGCGCCCCATAAATGCTCCAGGTGCCCAGCGTCACGATGAACGGTGGCAGCTTTAGCGCGGTAACGAGAAGGCCATTGAGCAGCCCGCACAACAGCCCCGTCAACAATCCCGCCGGAAAGGCGATGGCGACCGGCACCTGGTAGTCCACCGCCAGCTTGCCCATGATGATGGAGGACAGCACCATGATCGCGCCGACGGACAGGTCGATCCCCGCAGTGATGATCACGAGGGTCTGCGCCGTGCCCAACAAGGCAATCAGCGTCACCTGCGCCAAAATCAGCGACAGGTTAAGTGAGCCAAAAAACCGACCGCCGGTCACGAACCCGAACACCGCCACCGCCACCAGCAGGATGATGGCGGGAATCGCTGTTGGGTTCTGGTGAAAGAAGTGCTGGATCCGGCGCCCCGCACCGGGTGCCTCGTCCTCAAAGCTCGCCACTCCGGCAGGTCCGCTGCCAAGGCCGCGCTCTGCCGTCGTCACGCCGCTGGCGTCGTCACTCATCGCCTGCTCCTCCTGGGGTGAGCGGAATGCAGTGGGCCCCTCCGGCAAGTGGCCGGAGAGGCCGAGGAGGCGCTTAGCCCCAGCAGAGTTCGGCAGCTTCGGTGGTGTCGATCGATTCCACGCCGTCCACCGGCTTGTCGGTCACAAGGCGTGCCCCCGTATCGTAAAAGCCCAGTTCCGGATCGACTTCCGGCTTGGTGCCATCTTCGGCAAACTTGGCGATTGCCTCCATGGCGAGCGATGCCATGTCGAGCGGGTATTGCTGCGAGGTCGCGCCGATAATGCCTTCCTTGACGTTCTGCACGCCCGGGCAGCCGCCATCGATGGCCACGATCAGCACCGAACCATCATCCTTGCCCACCGACTGCAGGGCCTGGTAGCCCCCCGCCGCCGCCGGTTCGTTGATGGCATAGACCACATTGACGTCCGGGCAGCGCTGCAGCAGCGTCTCCATGGCGGTCACCCCGCCTTCTTCCGCGCCGCCGGTGACTTCATGTCCGCAGATGCGCGGATCGTCCTCGTCGCCATAGCGATTGGGATCCTTCACATCGATGCCGAAGCCTTCCATGAAGCCCTGGTCGCGCAGATAGTCGACGGTAGGCTGGTTGGTCGCCAGATCGAGGAACGCGATCTTGGCATTGGCCGCTTCATCGCCCAGCGTGCCAGCGGCCCATTGCCCGATCAGCCGTCCCGCCTGCCGGTTGTCGGTGGCAAAGGTCGCGTCGGCCGCATCCATCGGGTCGAGCGGGGTATCCAGCACAATGACCAGCAGCCCGGCATCGCGGGCCTGCTGAATAGTGGGCACGATAGCTGACGAATCCGAAGGAACAATGGCAAAGCCCTTGGCGCCCGCGGCGATCAGGCTTTCGATAGCGGCGATCTGGCTTTCATTGTCGCCATCGAACTCGCCGGCAAAGGTGCGCAACTCGAGCCCGAGTTCCTGCGCCTTGGCCTGCGCGCCTTCGCGCATCTTGACGAAGAAGGGATTGCCCTCGGTCTTCGTGATCAGTCCGACAATTTCCTGCGCATAGGCCGAGCCGGACGCAAGGCCGAGCAGCACGGCGCCAGCTGCCGTGGCTTTCCAGAACCTGTTCATGTGTTCTCCTCCAGAACATGGACGTCCCGGATTTTTCCGGTCACGACCGCTGCGAAGTTCGCGCGCACTCCTCGTGCGCCGCTTCGATAAAGATGATGTCAGCACGCCACCTTGGGGCCTGTCAATCAACCGGAATGGGGCTTTGCTCGTTTGTTGCTGTTGCTTCCGTCCTATCTTGGTGCGAGAGCCTGGCGGCAAGTAAATGCTGCCGTTTCCTTGTGCATTTGCTTTACGTAACGCTGCGCAATTTACCCCAATCGAACTCCACGCCCGTGCCGGGCACATCCGGCGCCACCGCCAGCCCGTCGCGCAACTGCAGGGGGCGGATGGTGTAGTGGTCGATGTCAAAGCTGTGGGCCTCGACCCAGCCGGCATTGGGCTGTCCGGCCACAAGGCTCACATGCAATTCCTGCATCCCATGACTGCACACCGGAATGCCATGGGCGCGCGATAGCTCCGCCACCCGCAGGAACCCGGTTATCCCCCCACAGTTGGAGGCATCGGGCTGGATGAACGAGAGTTGCGACTGCGCCAAGGCGTATTCAAACTCGTGGATGGTGTGGAGGTTCTCCCCCATCGCCAGCGGCATCCCCATTGCCTCAACGATCGCCGCATAGCCGAGGTAATCATCAGGGATGATCGGCTCCTCAAACCAGAGCAGATCAAAGGGCTTGAACGCTCTCGCCGCCGCAATCGCGCGCGGCACATCCAGTGCATAATTGGCATCCACCATGAACGGGGTATCCGGCCCGATCAGCGCCCGCACCGCCCGCACCCGCTCGACATCCTCTGCGAGGTCGTCCTTGCCCACCTTGATCTTGATCGCCCTGAACCCTGCCGCCAGATACCCCTCGATGCTCTCCAGCAGCTCGGGTAGCGTGTAGTTGAGGTCGATCCCGCCGCGATAAACCTTGGCCGTTGCCCCGGCGCCGCCGGCCATCTGCCAGAGCGGCCGCCCCTCGCGCCTGCCCTTCAAATCCCAGAGCGCAATATCCACCGCCGACATCGCAAACGCCGTGATCCCGCCGCGCCCCACATAATGGATATGCCACCACATCGCGTCATAGATGGCGTCGATCTCCCCGGCATCGCTTCCCAGGAGCATGGGTGTCAGATCATCCTCGACGACCGCGAGAATCGCCCGCCCGCCCTTGCCGCCGGTATAGCTATAGCCGGTGCCCTCCGCGCCATCGCTGGTGCGGATGGTGACGGTCACGAGCTCGAAATGGGTGTGCGCGCCATGCTTGGCATCCACCATCACCTTGGGGAGCGGCACCCGGAACAGCTGGGCCTCCACGGCCTCGATCAGTGGCGTGTTCATGGGGTTCAGGACCAGTTCACATACATGGTTTTCTTGCGGAAATAGCCGTCCAGCCCATATTTGCCGTCCTCCCCGCCCAGCCCCGATTGCCCCCAGCCGGTATGGAAACCTTGCACCAGCTCGCCGCTCGAGCGATTGCAGTAGATTTCCCCGAACTGCAGCGCCTCGGCCGAGCGCATCAGCCGCTTGAAGTTCTGCGTATAAACATAGGCGGAGAGTCCATATTCGCTGTCATTGGCGAGGCTCAGCGCCTCCTCGAAGTCGCCCACCACCATGGCCGGCACCACCGGCCCAAAGATCTCCTGCTGCATCGCCGGCACCGAGTTGTTGGGCACTTTCATCACGGTTGGCGCATACCAATGCCCCCGCGCAAATTCCCCCTCCCGCAGCGGCCCGCCCTCCAGCAGCACCTCGGCCCCTGCACCCACCGATTGCGCCACGATAGCGGCGACCTTGTCGACCTCCGGCCCGCTGATCTTGGGCCCAAGATCGGGGTCACTCAGCGGATCGCCGATCCGCAACCGCTGCGTGCGCGCCACGAATTTCTCCAGAAACTCATCGGCAATGGCGCGATGCAGATACATCCGCTCATTGCAGGTGCAGATCTGCCCGCAATTGCTGAACCGCGCCGCCACCGCGCTTTGAACGGCCCCATCCACATCGGCATCGTCCATGACGATAAACGGCGCCTTGCCCCCGAGCTCGAGCCGCAGCACCTTGATCTGGTCGGCGCCCGCCCGGTAGATTTCCTTGCCCGCCCGCGTGCTGCCGGTCATGGTGATGAGGTCGGAATGGGGATGGGTCACCAGCGCTTCCCCGACGCTACGCCCCGCGCCCGTCACCACATTGAACACGCCCGGCGGGAACCCCACTTCTTGCGCCAGTGCCGCCAGGGCCAGCCCCGAAAACGGCGTGAACTCATGCGCCTTGAGCACGAATGTATTGCCCGCCACCAGCGCCGGCCCCAGCTTGCGCGTGGCGAGCGCCGCCGGGAAATTCCAAGCCGTCAGCCCCACCACGACCCCATGCGGCACCCGCCGGATCCACACTTCCTCATTGGCCACGTCCGAGGGAAGAATATCCCCCTCGATGCGCCGCGCCGACTCCGCCGCATAGCGCAGGAAAGTCTCCGTCGCCCCGATCTCCCCCATCGCCTGGTTGAGCGGCTTGCCCTGTTCGGCCACCACGATCCGCGCCAGCACGCCATCATTCTCGCGCACCGCATCGGCCAGCTTGAACAGCAGCTTGGCCCGCTCGATCGGCGGCCGCGCCGCCCAGGCCGGCTGTGCCCGCCGCGCCGCCTCGATTGCCGCCGCCGCATCCTCCGGTCCGCCCTGGGGGATGGTGCCGATGATGCGCTGGTTGGCCGGGTTCTCCACCTCGAACACATCGCGCGCGCCCCCATCGGTCCAGCGCCCGTCGATCAGCATCTGCCCGCGATACACCCCGCTGCCGGCCAGCTCCGCCAACATCTCCTGCAGCATCAACGGCTCCTCCGCTTTGCTCCGACCAAACCAGCACAAGTGAGGCCGTGCGGCGCCACAAAGTCAAGCCCTGGCCGCAGTTCATCTAAACTTTGGACGGACCAAATAGCGTTTTGCGCTTGCATTCTGATGCGAACTTGGTTGAGGTATCGGGCAAAGGAGAGCGGTGGCGTGACGGGTGCAATGGAGCTGGCAGCGGAACCCCGGAGCGGAGCGAGTGATCGAGCCGCCGACATGGTCGTGGCCCGGCTCGAAGCCATGATCGGCAGCGGCGAACTGCCCGATGGCAGCTATCTGCCCGCCGAGCGCGAACTCATGGCTCAGTTCAACATCAGCCGCACCGTCGCGCGCGAAGCGGTGGCGCAACTGGCGGGCAGGGGGCTCGTCGAAACCCGTCCGCGCTTCCGCCCAGTCGTGCGCCGCGCCGGCTATGATGCGGCCCTTTCAGCCCTCGGCGGCGTCGTCGGCCAGTTGCTGGGCCAGACCGCGGGCGTCAAGAACCTCTACGACACCCGCGTCTTCCTCGAAGCCGCGCTGGTGCGCCACGCCGCGCTTCACGCCCGCAAGGACGATCTCGCCGCCCTGCGCACCGCGCTCGAGGCCAATGAAGCCGCCATCGGCGACGCCGCCGAATTCTACCGCACCGACATGGCCTTTCATGCCGTCTTTTATGAGCTGCCGCGCAATCCGGTGATGCCCTCCATCCATCGCGCCTTCACCGGCTGGCTGCGCCCCCATTGGGAGCGCATGGACCGCTCCTCGGAGCGCAACCGCACCAATTGGCTCAGCCACCGTGAAATCTACCAGGCCATTGCCGAACGTGACCCCGAGGGTGCCGAGCGCGCCCTCAATGGCCACCTGACCGCCGCCTGGGAATATGTGCGAGGAACATTCGACCAGGGCTGAACTCCGCCAAGAGAGGACGCCCGCCACCCGAGGAGGACCACAAAGCGTGACGCAGGAATACGATCATATCGTTGTGGGCGGGGGCGCGTCGGGCTGCGTGGCGGCCGCGCGGCTGGTCGAGGCCGGGCGCCGGGTGCTGCTCCTGGAAGCCGGGCACTCCCACCATCATCCGCTGCTCGATATGCCGCCGGGCATCTTCAAGATGATCAACGGCTCCAAGTTCATGCGCTATCACGCCACGACGCCCCAAGAGCATCTGGACGGGCGCGTCCATGAGATCAGCCAGGGCAATGTGCTGGGCGGCGGCACTTCGGTGAACGCCCAGGTCTATATGCGCGGCCGCCCGTCCGACTACGATGCCTGGGACGAGCTCTTGCGCGGCAACAATGCCGGTGTGCGCTGGGACTGGGAGCATGTGCTCCCCCATTTCCGCGGCATGGAAGGCAATAACCGCTTTTTCGATGAGCGCCACAACGACAGCGGCCCGCTGCTCGTATCCGATCCCGGCCATATCGATGATGTGTCGCGCTGGTTCGTGCAAACCATGCAGGGGCTGGGCGTCCCCTTCAATCCCGATTTCAACGGCCCGCGCCAAACCGGCGTCGGCTTCTACCAGTTCATGAACCGGCGCGGCAAACGCTCCAGCGCCGCTTACGCTTTCGTCGAGCCACTGCTCAAGCATCCCCGCCTGACCGTCAAGCTCAACGCCGCCGTGCAGCGCCTCGTCATCGACAAGGAGCGGGCGACCTCCGTCGTTTACGCCGACAACTCGGGCGAGCACACCGCCCATTCCGCCGCCGATATCATCGTCTGCTCGGGGGCGCTGGTTTCCCCCAAGCTGCTGATGCTTTCGGGCATCGGCCCCGCCGATGAACTGCGCGGGCACGGACTTTCCGTCACCCTTGACGCGCCGGGCGTCGGCCAGAACCTGATCGATCATCCCGAAGTGCCGATCCTCGCGCACTTCAATGGTCCCTATGGCTATTTCGGCCACACCGATGGCTGGCGCATGTTGATGCATGGCCTGCAGTTTAAGGTCTTTGGCTCGGGCATGGTGACCTCGGCGGGCGTGGAAGCCGGCGCCTTCGTCAATCCCATCGATCCGGACGCCGAACCCAGCATCCAGGCCTTCTGCGTCCCCTTTGTTTATCTCGACCGCGACCTGCTCAAGCTCATCGCCCCCACGCATGGGGTCACCGTCACCACGGTCGTCACCAAGCCCAAATCCCGCGGCTTCGTGAAGCTGCGGTCCGCCAATCCCGCCGATATGCCTGTGGTGTCGCCCCATCTCCTCAAGCATCCCGAAGATATGGCCACCATGATCGCCGGCCAGCGCTTTTTCCTGCGCGCCTTCCAGAACGGCCCCCTTGGCTCGCGCGTGGATAAGATCCTGCGCCCTGATCCAGCCGATTGGAGCGACGAGGCGCTGGCGACCCATTGCAAGCGCATGGTCAAGACCAATTACCACCCCGCCGGCACCTGTCGCATGGGGCCTGATGGCGACCCATTGGCGGTCCTGGATGCCCAGATGCAGGTGCGCGGCATCGACAATCTGCGCGTCGCTGATATGTCAGCGTGCCCCACCATCAATGCCGGCAACACTGCCGCCCCGGCCATGATGCTGGGCGATCGCTGCGCCAGCTTCATCTTGGGCAGCACAGTCAATCAGATGGACGGAGTACGCGTTAGCCATGTCGCTTGAAGGCAAATCAGTTCTGGTCAGTGGTGCGGGCAAGGGTATCGGCCGGTCCACCGCTCTTATGCTCGCCAAGGCGGGCGCCCATGTCGTGGCGCTCAGCCGCACCGAGTCTGACCTGGATAGCCTCGTCGAGGAAATTGGCTGCACCCCCGTCGTCGTAGACTTGTCCGACCCTGAGGCTACCCTCGCCGCAGCCCATGCAGGTGGACCGGTCGACTATCTCGTCAACAATGCCGGCACCACCATTCTCGAAAGCTTCCTCGAAACCAGCGTCGACAGCCTCGATCAGTTGATGGCCGTTAACCTGCGCGCCCCGATGCTGCTCGCCCAGGAATATGCGCGCGATCGCATCAGCCGCGGTCTGGGCGGCGCCATCGTCAATGTCTCGAGCAATGCGGCATGGATGGGCTGGGCTGATCACGCCGCTTACTGCGCCAGCAAGGGTGCCCTTGATGCCATGAGCCGCGTCATGGCCAATGAGCTTGGCCGACATGGCATCCGCGTCAACACCGTCAATCCAGCGATTACGCTGACGCCGATGGCGGTCAAGGCCTGGAGCGATCCGGCCAAGGCCGATCCCATGCTGCGCCGCATGCCCCTCGGGCGGTTCGTGCAGCCCGAAGAGGTCGCATCCGTGATCCTGTTTTTACTCAGCGACGCGGCCGCCATGATCAATGGCGTCGCCCTGCCGATAGATGCGGGTTTCGCCGTGAACTGAAGCAAGCAGAGGGAGCCCGGCAGGAAATGTGAGGGAGGTAGACGCAGGTTCCGGCCGTGCTCCGGGCGCAGGTGCGTGTCGCATAATACATCAAGAATATCAGCTAGTTAAGGCTAATTAGCTGCATTGACGTCGCAAGATTATTTGGTCAACTATCATGGTTCGTGGCTCAAGCCACTGGTCGCGCAATGGCGGCCAAACTGGGAGGAAAACTACATGATGATTACCCGTCGTAGTCTGCTGATTGCTTCGGCCGCCAGCGCCGCAGCGTCCATTCTAGCCTCGCGTGCCTTTGCCGCCGCGCCCCCGCTGGAACAGAAGGACACCTACAAGGTCGGCTTTGCTCAGACCGAGTCCAACAATCCCTGGCGCCTCGCGCAAACCAAGTCCATGCAGGACGAAGCCGCCGCCCGCGGCTGGCAGCTGGTTTATACCGATGCGGCGGGCTCCGCCGCCAAGCAGGTGGCCGACGTCAATTCCATGATTGCCCAGGGCGTGGATCTGATCTTCCTCGCCCCGCGCGAAGAAAAGCCGCTGATCCCCGCCATCATGGCCGCCAAGGGCGCTGGCATTCCGATTATCCTGCTCGATCGCAATGTGGACCAGAGCCTCGCCAAGCCCGGCGAAGACTACGTGACCTTCATCGGCTCCAATTTCGTCGAAGAAGGCCAGCGCGTGGCCGAATATCTGGTTGGTCTCGGCCTCGACAAAAAGGTCATCATCGAACTCGAAGGCACTACCGGTTCCTCACCGGCCAATGACCGCAAGAAGGGCTTTGATGACGTCATTGCCCAGCATCCGGACTTCCAGATCGTGGCCTCCCAGTCCGGCGACTTCGCCCGCGACAAGGGCCGCCAGGTGGCCGAAACCCTGCTGCAGGCTCATCCCGACGCCAATGTCATCTATGCCCACAATGACGAGATGGCCATCGGCGCCATTGCCGCCCTTGAAGCGGCTGGCCGCACCGCCGGGCGCGACGATTGCCTCGTCTTCTCCATCGATGGCGGCAAGGAAGCCGTGCAGCTCGTGGTCGATGGCAAGATCGAAGCCGTGGTCGAGTGCAACCCGCGCTTTGGCCCCAAGGCCTTCGATACCGCCGTGGCTTATGCCGCTGGCGAAACCATCCCGCCGGTGATCATCAATCCCGACGAGATGTATACGCCCGAAAACGCGGACGACCTGCTCGACACCGCCTACTGATCGCAAGGTGACGGGCATCCGCCCTCGGGGCGGGTGCCCCCGTTTTTCGGAGTTCCAGCATGGCCGAAGTTCTGCTGCTCTCGATGACCGGCATCGACAAGCGCTTCGCCGGCATCCCGGCCCTCTCCGGCGCATCGCTTGAGGTTCGCCCCGGCGAAGTGCACGCCCTGATCGGCCAGAACGGCGCCGGCAAATCAACCATGATCAAGGTGCTGACCGGCTACCATAAGCGCGATGGCGGCGAGGTCCTCTTTGCCGGCCAACCCTTTGAAGTGGGCTCTCCCCACGAAGCCCAGTCGCGCGGCATCAGCACCATCTACCAGGAAATCAACCTCGTCCCCTTCCGCTCGCTCACCGAGAATATCTGCCTGGGCCGCGAAGCGCGCCGCTTTGGCATGCTCGATTGGAACGCCATGCATGCCGAAGCGCAGCGCCTGCTCGCGAGCTTCGGCATCAACGTCGATGTCCGCCGCCCCTTGATGGATTTCAACACCGCCACCCAGCAGATGGTGGCCATTGCCCGCGCCATCGGCTTTTCCGCCCGTCTCGTCATCATGGACGAGCCCACCTCCTCGCTCGACGAAGGGGAGGTCGCCATGCTGTTCAAGGTCATCCGCCAACTCAAGGCCGACGGCGTTTCCGTCATCTTTGTCAGCCACAAGCTCGATGAACTCTACGAGGTCTGCGACCGCGTCACCATCATGCGCGATGGCCGCACCGTGCGCACCGCCGACATGCACGAGATCGACAAGCTCGACCTCGTCTCCGCCATGCTCGGGCGCGACATCAGCAAGGCCGAAGGCCACGCCACCGCCTTCACTGAACGGCACCGGGAGGCGGGGGAAACCGTATTTGCCGCCCGCAACCTGGCCGCCCGGCAGGCGGTGCAGGATGTCAGCTTCGATGTCGCGCGGGGCGAGATCGTCGGTTTTGCCGGCTTGTTGGGGGCAGGGCGCACCGAAACCGCCCGCCTCGTCTTCGGCATCGATCGCACGCGCGCCGGCGCCATGCAGATGGGCCACCAGCCCTATGCCCCCGGCCGCGCTAAGGACGCCATTGCCGCTGGCATGGGTTTTGTTACCGAGGACCGCAAGGCCGAAGGGATCGTGCCCGAACTCAGCGTCGCGGAAAACATGACCCTCGCCCTTCTGCCGCGCATCAGCAGGAACGGCGTCGTTTCCGAAACCGAGCAGCGCGAACTGGTGGAGCGCTTCATCGCGCAACTCGGCATCAAATGCTCCGGCCCCAACCAGAAGATCCGCGAACTGTCCGGCGGCAACCAGCAAAAAGTGCTGCTGGCCCGCTGGCTCGCCACCAATCCCAAACTCCTGATCCTCGATGAACCCACCCGCGGCATCGATGTGGGCGCCAAGGGCGAGATCCAGCGCCTCATCCGCTCCCTCGCCGATCAGGGTCTGGCCGTGCTCATGATCTCCTCCGAACTCGAGGAAGTCGTCGAAGGCGCCGACCGCGTTTTTGTGCTGCGCGAAGGGCGGACAGTCGCCGAACTCACCGGCAGCGAGATCACCGAAGAGCGCGTGCTCGACGCCATGGCCCATGGCCATTCCACCCGAACCGAGCAGGTGCAGGCGTGACCGCAACTCTTCCCGCCCCGCGCGCCGCCGAGCGCCGCCCCTTTGACGTCTTCGATTTCCTTTCGCGCTATGGCACGCTGATCGCGCTCGCGCTGTTGCTCGTCTTCAACCTCATCTTCACTCGCAACTTCGCCACCGTCCAAACCCTCAACGTCAACCTCACCCAGGTCTGCACCATCGTCATCGTCGCCGTCGGCATGACCATGGTCATCGGCACCGGCGGCATCGACCTGTCCGTCGGCTCCATCATGGCCATCTCCGGCGCGCTGGCGCCGATGATCTTCCTCGGCACCATCTTTCCCGTTGGCCCTATCGGCCCCGCCGTCGCCCTCGCCATCTTTGTCGCGCTCCTGGCCGCGACGCTCCTGGGCCTCTTCAACGGCTGGCTCGTCGCTTATTTCCGCATCCAGCCCATTGTCGCCACCCTGGTCCTCTTCATCGCCGGCCGCGGCATTGCCCAGGTCCTCACCAACGGCAACCTCCAGGTCTTCCGCACCCCCGAATTCCAGTGGATCGGCCTGGGGCGCCCCTTCGGCATCCCCGTCCAGGTGCTGATCATGGCCGCCATCGTGCTCCTTGCCGCCTGGGTCCTCCGCCGCACCGTCTTTGGCCGCGCCATCCTCGCCACCGGCGGCAATGAGCGCGCCGCCGAACTCTCGGGCGTCCCCGTCAGCCGCGTCAAACTCGCCGTCTACGCCATTTCCGGCTTTTGCGCGGGCGTGGCCGGGCTCATCGTCATCGCCATCAACTCCGCCAGCGACGCCAATCTCGTCGGCCTCGGCATGGAGCTCGACGCCATCGCCGCCGTTGCCGTCGGCGGCACGCTGCTGAGCGGCGGCAAGGCCACCATCATCGGCACCCTCATCGGCGCGCTCACCATCCAGCTCGTGCGCTACACGCTTCTCGCCAATGGCGTCCCCGACGCCGCCGCGCTCGTGGTCAAGGCCGCCATCATCGTCCTCGCCGTCTGGCTCCAGCAACAGGGCAGGGCGCGATGACCCGCAAGCCCGATCTGCGCATTCTCCTCGGCACCTATGGCGTCGTCATTGCCCTCCTCGCCCTCATCGCCTTTGGCTGGTGGCGCTACGACAACTTCGTCGGCTTTTTCAACATCACCAGCGTTTTGCGCTACAATTCCATGTTCGCGCTGGTCTCGCTCGGCATGTGCTTCGTCATCATGACCGGCGGCATTGATCTCTCCGTCGGCTCCACCGCCGCCCTCGGCAGCGTCGCGGCGGCCCTTGCGAGTCCCTATGGCATCCTCCCCGGCGCCGCGGCCGGCATCGGCGTCGGCCTCCTCGTCGGCGCCATCAACGGCCTTCTCGTCACCCGCGCCAACATCATGCCCTTCATCGCCACTCTCGCGACCATGCTCGCGGCCAGCGGCTCGGCGCTGCTGCTGGCCAACAACCAGTCCGTCTCCGTTTCCTATGAAAGCGGCTTCACCGCGCTAGGGCAGGGCAATCTGTGGATCCTGCCCATCCCCGCCGTGATCGCCGCGGTCGCCTATCTCCTCGGCTCGGTCGTCCTCAACTTCACCAGCACCGGCCGCACCGTCCTCGCCATCGGTGGCAACGAGGAAGCCTCACGCCTCATGGGCTTGCGTACCGATGCCATCAAGTTCCTGACCTATCTGGCGAGCGGGGGCCTGGCCGGCCTCGCCGGCGTCATTCTTGCCGCCCAGTTCGGCGCTGGCCAGCCCATTGAAGGCGTCGGCTGGGAGCTCTTTGCCATCGCCTCGGTCGTGGTCGGCGGTACGCTGCTGACCGGCGGCGTCGGCTCCGTTGGCACCACTTTGGCCGGCGTGCTTCTCCTCGGCATCCTCTTCAACGTGCTCAATTTCGAGAACGGCATGGGCTGGATTTCCCTCTCAGCCTATTGGCAATCGGTGATCCGCGGCGCTTTCCTTCTGGTCGTCGTGATCATCCAGGCCCGCATGGTGACGCGCCCGAACGCCCCCGCTTAGTCTCGCTGTGGGAACCACTTAGCGCCCCAGCCGGACTCAACACTTGAGTCCCTGGCGCATTGTTCCTGTGAAAAAATGCAGGTCTGTTATGCGTCCGCTCTTGTGGCGCTCCACCGCCGCAGCACATATGTAGGTCCCTACACTGTAGGTGAGCACGAACATGGCCGAGACATCCGAACTGCTTCGCAATGTCGCCAAAGCTGGGCGGGAACTGAGCGTGGGCTTTGATGTCCATCTTAAGGATCTCAACCTGACCACGGCGCGCGCGCGCGTTCTGCTGCTGTTGCTGCCCAGCACGGAAGGCGTCAGCCAGGCCGCCGTAACCGAACATTTGCGCGTTGAGCATCCCACCGCCGTGCGCATCCTCGATGGGCTGGAGAGCCTTGGCTATACCCATCGCGTGCCCAGCCCGGACGATCGCCGCGCCCGCATGATCGTTTTGACGCCGCAAGGCCGTGCTGTGGCCAAAAAGGTCTCGGCTATCGTTTCCTGTCTCAATGATCACCTGATGTCCCAGCTTGATCCCGCCGAAGCCGAGATCGCCAATCGCGTCCTGCTTCAGCTCCTCGACGGGCTGCAAAGGATGAAGTCGGACATTGCCGGTTCTCTCACCAAGGATCGGGAGCACGCCCCGTCATGAGCACGCGCAGCACGGTAATACCGGTCGCTGATCCCGTTGAGGATCGCGCCGCCGAGAACTCGACTCCGCCCGAACAGCAGGCCGCCCTCGCGTCCGCAGCAACAACGGACACCCAGGCTGAACCGGTGGCGCAGCCAAGCGCGCCGCCAGCGGCGGCGCCAGCCTCGGGCATGCCCGCCATGCCGCCCTTCGTGCCCAAATCGCCGATCATGAACCTGGTTTATATCCTGAGCTCGCTGATCCTCGGGCTGACTCAGGGCTTGGGGCTCAATCTCATCACCGCCAATCTACCGGGCTTGCAGGCCTCGTTTGGGGCCACCCAAACCGAGATGGGCTGGCTCGCCGCCGCTTATTTCGCCACCAATCTTGCGGGCACTATTCTCCTCTTCAAGGCGCGCACCCAGTTCGGGCTGCGGCGCTTCGCCGAGTTGGGGATCGCTGCCTATGTGGTGGTGGTCATCGCCCACCTGTTTGCCCATGATCTGCACTCGGCCATTGTCGTGCGCGCCATCATGGGCGTGGCCGCGGCCCCGCTCAGCACGCTCGGTTTTTACTACATGCTGGAATGGCTTCCCCCGCAAAAGAAGATGAGCATTGGCATCTGCTTTGGCATGCTCGGCTCAACCCTCGCCTTGCCCTTGGCCCGGGTCATCTCGCCCGATCTGCTGCAGATGGGCGATTGGGTGGGCCTTTACGCCGTTGAAGTGGGCATGGCGCTGGTCTCGCTCGCGATTGTGTTCCTCGTGCCCTTGACCGCCCCGCCGCGCATGAAGGTCTTTGATCGTGCCGATATCCTTAGCTTTCCGCTGATGACGGTCGGCTTTGCTTGCCTTGCCATCGTGCTCGGCATGGGTCGGGCCTTCTGGTGGTTCGAAACCCCCTGGATCGGCGAACTCCTGGCCCTCGGCATTGCCTCCATGGCGCTGTTCTGCATGGTCGAGCTGCATCGCAGCAACCCGATTATCGACCTGCGCTGGCTCACGGGTCGCGACATGCTGATCTTTGCCGGGGCCCTCGTCGTGTTCCGCCTGCTGCTGTCAGAGCAGTCGGTGGGGGTGTTTGGCCTCTTCACCGTGCTTAATCTGCAGAACGATCAACTGATCCCACTCTTCGGCGTCATCGGGGTCGTGACCTTCATTGCCACCGCTGTCCTTAGCGCAGTGATCAAGCCGCAGCGCACCGAGATCATCCACCTCGTGGCGCTGGTCCTGATTGCGGCTGGCAGCTGGATGGATGCGCACAGCACCACGCTCAGCCGGCCCGAGCAATTCTATCTCAGCCAGGCGCTGATTGGCGCCGCTGGTGGCTTGTTCCTGCCGCCAGCCATGCTCAATGGCTTCATGAAGGCGCTGGCGCGAGGCCCGCAATATATTCTGTCGTTCCTTGCCGTGTTTCTCACCACGCAAAGCCTGGGTGGCTTGTTGGGCAGCGCCATCTTCACCACCTTCGTCGCCCTGCGCGAGCAGTTTCATTCCAACATGCTGTCGCAAGGGATCACCCTGCTTGATCCACTCGTGGCCCAGCGCATCCAGGCCTATGGCGGCGCTTATGCGCGCGTCCTGACCGATCCCACCCAGCTCAGCACGCAAGGGCTGAACCTGTTGACCCAGTCGCTTACCCAGCAATCCTGGGTGCTCGCCTATAACGACCTCTTCCTCGTGGTCTTCTACGGGGCGCTGGCATCCACTGCCGCGCTGGTCATTCACATGAGCCTCACCAAGCTCGCCGCCCTCAACGCCGCCAAAACTGCCAGCGCCGCCAGCCCGGCCTGATTGCCTCTCTGGAGAATTGACTATGCCTTTCCTCAAACTGCTTAAATCCAAGGGCACCTGGGCTGCCTTGCTGATCGGCCTCATCGGCGTTGGCGTCGTGCTCTATGCCTGGCAGCTGCCGCCTTTCACCTCCACGATCCAGTCCACCAACAATGCCTTTGTGCGTGGCCGAGTGACCATGATCGCGCCTCAGCTTGCCGGCTATGTCACGCAAGTGCCGGTCAGCGACTACCAGCAGGTTACGAAGGGCGATCTGCTGATCAAGCTCGATGACCGCATCTATCAGCAGCAATTGGCGCAGGCCGAAGGGGCCTTGGCCCAGCAGCGCAACGCCCTCGACAACTATGAGCAGAACCGGGCATCCAAGCAGGCGAGCCTCGACTATGCCAACGCCCAGCTCGAAGCGGCAGAGGCTTCGCTTGAGCGCGCCCAGGCCGATGCCGCGCGCAGCGAGTCGTTGTTGGCTTCGGGCCTGTCGCCGCAATCGAGCAACGACCAGGTCCGCGCCGCATTGCTGCAAGCGCAATCCAGCGTTGCCCAGGCCCAGGCCAATATCAGCGTGGCCGAACAGAACCTGTCGCTGGTCGAGGGGAGCGTACCCGCATTGCAGGGGGCGGTTCACTCCGCTGAAGCTGCGGTGGAACTGGCCAAGATCAATCTGGCCAATACGAGCATCATCGCGCCTGTCGATGGTGTGCTCGGGGAAGTGACGGCGCGCGTGGGCCAGTATGTATCCACCGGCAGCCAGCTAACCTCCGTCACCCCGCCCGATCGTTGGGTCGTGGCCAATTTCAAGGAAACGCAGCTCGCCAGCGTCCATATCGGGCAGGAGGTCACCTTTTCCGTCGACGCGCTCAATCACCAACAGGTCAAGGGCCATATCTCGGAAATCTCGCCGGCGACCGGCTCGGAGTTCAGCGTCATCAAGCCCGATAACGCCACGGGGAACTTCACCAAGATCGCCCAGCGTATTCCGGTGCGCATCGAACTCGATGCCGAGCCCGAACTGGTCACTCAGCTCCGGCCGGGTATGTCGGTGGAAGTCTGGGTCGACACGCAGCTCTAGGCGCGGGTGAGGGCGGCAGGAGCACTTCAGTGCCGCTTTGCTCACCAGCTGGCAGGCTTCGCGCCCGCCGGCAGCCTTTCGTCAGCTCGCCTCGATAACCGCTGACACAGCCTTGGCCAGTTCGGTTTGGCGGAACGGCTTGGCGAGCCGGGGCAGCTCGATGCTTTCCTCGCCGGCTAGGTCCACAAAGCCGCTGGCAAGAACCACCGGCAAGTCCGGCCGTCGCGAACGGGCTTCCCTCACCAGTTGCAAGCCCGTCATATTGGGCATGGCATAATCGGTCAGCATCATGTCGATCGGCTCACCGGTCGCCAGCACCTTGAGCGCCTCGGCGCCCGAGCCCGCCAATATCGGGCTATAGCCGAGGTCCTCAAGCATATCTGCGACATTGCCCAGCACCAGTGCATCATCGTCCACCACCAGTACGACTGGTTTTTTGGCCGGCTCGTTCTGGTGTGTTTGCTGTTCATCGGCAGTGGCGGTGTCGAGCGTCGTTTCTGCTGCAGCTTCGGGCAGCCAGATCTGCGCCGTGGTACCCGTGCCTTTTTCGCTGGTGATCACTAACCTTCCGCCGGATTGTTCGACCATGCCCTTGACCATGGACAGGCCGAGCCCGGTGCCTTTCCCCACGCCCTTGGTGGTAAAGAACGGCTCGGTTGCGCGGGCCAATGTCGCCGCATCCATGCCCTCGCCACTGTCTTCCACGGTGATCCGCACATAGCGGCCGGGCGGCATCGGCTTGCCGGCTCCGACGACATCGATCGATTTGGCCGAGATCCGGATAATGCCGCCGCCGGGCATCGCGTCCCGCGCATTGACCACGAGGTTGAGGATGGCCAGCTCGAGCTGGTTGGCATCTGCACGGGCCGGTCGCAAGGTCGCGGCAAATTCGGTCACGAGGTCCAGGGAAGGGCCAAGCGAACGCTCCAGCAGGTCCAGAATACCGCGCACCAGTTGGGGAACGTCGACGGACTCGGGATTGAGTTCCTGCTTGCGGGCAAAAGCCAGCATGCGCTGCGTCAGTGACGCGCCGCGCTGCGCGCCCTGCAGCGCATTGCCAATCAGCCGGCGCAGCTTGGGATCGTCGGGCAGCCGCTTTTGCGCGAGCTCGAGGCTGCTCTGGATCACCATCAGCAGATTGTTGAAGTCATGCGCCACGCCGCCGGTAAGCTGGCCCAGCGCTTCGGACTTTTGCGACTGAAAGAACGCCTCGCGCGCCTCATCGAGTGCCCGTTGCGCTTCGCGTCGTTCGGTATTGTCGCGGGTGACCTTGGCAAAGCCGACAATGTTGCCGGCCTGATTGCGGATGGGGTCGATCACCACATGCGCCCAGAAGCGGCTGCCATCCTTGCGGACGCGCCAGCCTTCCTTCTCGAACCGCCCCTCGCGCGTGGCGGTTTCGAGCGCGATCCTGGGCAGCTCGATTTCCTGGTCTTCGGGCGTGTAGAAGCGGCTGAAGTGCTGGCCGATGATCTCCTCGGCGCTGTAGCCCTTGATGCGCTGGGCCCCGGCATTCCAGCTGCTGACCGTGCCCTCGGGCGAGAGCTGGTACAGCGCATAGTCCGTGACGCTCTGCACCAGCAGGCGAAACTGTTCTTCGCTTTCGCGCAGGGCCGTTTCCGCCGCTTTTCGTTCCGATAGATCCCGGGTGACTTTGGCAAACCCGATCAGCTCGCCCGTCGGGCTGCGGATCGGGTCGATCACCACATGCGCCCACATGCGGGTGCCGTCCTTGCGAACGCGCCACCCTTCCTGCTCGAACTTGCCCTCTTCGGCTGCAGTGCGCAGGGCTCGCGCGGGCAGATCCGTTGCCTTGTCTTCTTCGGTATAGAATCTCGAGAAATGGTGCCCGATGATCTCGGAAGCTTCGTAGCCCTTGAAGCGCTGCGCGCCGGCATTCCAGCTCACCACCGTGCCGTTACGATCCAGCATGTAAATGGCATAGTCCACGATGCTGCTCACCAGCAGCTGATAGTGGTCACTGCCGGGTGTCGTGACCTGGCTTTCGGTTTCGATCATGTCTGCCCGCACCTTCGCATCAATCGTCTCTCTCATCTACCCATTTGCCGCCGATGTCCAAACGTCTTGAGAGCGTCGCACGATCAAATGCGTTCCCTCGACACAGCAGGTGATGCAACTGGCCACTTCCGGCGGGAACAGCTCGACGCCATGGGAGTTGGATTTTGGCCCATTCATAAAGGCTTTGCAGTGGTTCATAATGCGTTCATCGGTACGGCAGGATGGAGTTTAAATCGGGACTTTTCCGAGTTCCAGGGGGAAGGAACCGCCCTGGAGCGCTACGCCGCCGTATTCTCCGCGACCGAGGTAAATTCCAGCTTTCACCGCCGTCACCGCCCATCCACCTGGCAGCGCTGGCACGATTCAGTCCCGCAAAACTTCAAATTCTCCGTCAAGCTGCCCAAGACCATCACTCACCAAAGTCAGCTCATCAACCCCGAAACTGACCTCGATGAGTTCTTCGCCGACATCGCTCCGCTCGGCAGCAAGCTCGCGGCAATCCTCGTACAACTCCCGCCCAAGCTGGCATTTCAGCCCGAGTCCGCATCGGCATTCTTCTCCGCCCTCCAGGCGCGCAGCCCGGTGCCTGTTTATCTGGAGCCCCGCCACGCCACCTGGGCCAACGCGGAAGCTTCCGAACTGCTGCAGGCATTCAAGATCGCCCGCGTCTATGCCGATCCACAGCAAGAAGGCTTGCGCGCGGCGGCGCTTGCCGACGGCGCAACCTACCTGCGGCTGCACGGTTCGCCGAAAATCTACTATTCAGAGTACGACCCTGCAGCCATTGAGCTTTTCGCCGCACTGCTGAGGGCGGGGAGTGGTCCGGGCTGGTGCATCTTTGACAACACCGCATCAGGCGCGGCGCTGCGCGACGCCTTCAAACTGCGCGATCCTATCGCGGAGGAAAGCCCCGCAAGCACCGTCGCCGCTACAATGTGCGATGGTGCCGCCGGGGCGGACCGTTAAGGGCCCGCCTCGGATGCATACGCACGCGCGTTGGCTTTCTCTCTTCCGAGAGTTCATCGGCGTCGGCTCGGTAGTCGAGCTCGGCGTATGGGTCTGGGTCGTACTGGCAGGTCATGGCCGCAGCGGTCATTCGCTTAGTGAACGGCCTCGTCGGGCGGGCCGATCAGCTGGGCGATGCCTTCTTCCTCAAGCGCACGCTGGAACTCGTTCCAGGCGTCCAGCTCGGTGGGGAAGGTGTCTTCCCAGATCAGCGAATTGTCGTCATTGTCCACCACTTCCAGGGTCCAGCCATCATTGCTGTCCTTGAGGCGGTAGATGCCGACCTGGACGGTGATCCCGTCCTGGGTGAATTCGCAGCTCTGCTCGGAAAGCTCAATATCCTGATCTTCGTCGCTCATCATTGCTCTCCATTATGCGGTGCGCTCCCATAGCGCGAGAAGGCGGCTATGGCCACCGCCAAAGCGTCGCCCCGACCATGCGCCTCGCACCTGCGACATATGGGAAGCGCCATCTAAGTGGTATCTTGTATGCTTGCTTTCGCGCCCGATGCCGGAACAGTGATGCTTTGATGCCGGTCAAGGATCACCGGCCGCACAACTCCGGCTTCTTGGATTAACTACAGAATTGTCGCGGTAACGAATCGTAAACCACGTTCCGCTTGCAATTGCATCGAATTGCGCAGAGTTCCGTTGCTTCTGCACGGATGTGTGGAGTACGGCAATGGATCAAGCGTTGCACAATACTGTAGCTCAGATCGGTGATGACCGGCGCGATACCGCCTTGGCAGTGGCGCAGTTTCTTGCGCTGGCCAAGGCTGCCAACGTCACTTTCGACCTGGTGGATGATCGGCTGACGATGAGGGCAGTCAAGCCGAAATGGGCCCTATGGGCACCGATCCGGCACTGCTTGGATGAGATCGGCATCGAAGCAATTGAAGAGCACTTCCGCAAAACCACGCCGCAAGAACGCGAAAGTCTTGGCGAGGTCGCGTGAGCTTGGGCTGTCACAGGGTCATGGTCATCGCGGCCGCAACGGCTACTATACCGAAGGCCGCCATCCCGGCAGCGAGGACCATCGCATGAGCCCGGGGCAGCCGGCGAATAGCTGAGGTGGATGCGTGGACGTCGTGGCCAGTTCCCTGCAATTCAACCTGTGTCATCGCTTACCCCTTGAGACAATGCGTGGCAGTCGCCAGTAACTCGGGGCGGCCTTTGTTTAGTCGTTTCGCCCACGTCGCAAGCGTAGTCCAGCATGGCGGCAGGGGGAAAAGCCTTTCCGGAACGCCGTTAATTTTAATCTAATCCGCTCACTGGCCGATCTTGTATGGTAGTCGTTGATCTTGGGTCCGGATCATGGCAAAACCTGATCATGACCAATGCTCCGCACCTTCATCCCGATCGCTTTTTCCCCGTGGCCGAACCAGCACGGTCCGTCGCGCGGGACCTTTATGCTGCTGTCAAAGATTTGCCGCTGATCTGCCCCCATGGGCACACGGACCCGGAATGGTTTGCGGCCAATGATCGGTTTTCGGACCCGGCGGCGCTGTTTCTCACCCCAGACCATTACGTGTTGCGCATGCTGCGCAGCCGTGGGCTGAGCTATGACGATCTCGGCGTGCCCCGCAAGGACGGAAAGCCAGTTACGGCCGGGCGCGATGCCTGGCGTCTCTTCGCCGCGAACTACTATTTGTTCGCAGGTACTCCATCCAAGACCTGGGTCGATCACTCGCTCCAGCTCACCTTTGGCATCAACGAGGAGTTGGGGCCAGACACTGCTGATGCGATCTATGACGTCGTCGACAAGCGCTTGGGTGATCCCGATTTGCTGCCGCTGGCGATTCTCGATCGTGCCAACGTAGAGACCATTGCGACCACCGAATTCGCCCTCGATCCGCTCCAGCACCATGCCCGTTTGGCTGACCGGGGATTGATCGGGCGGGTGCGTACCACCTATCGCCCTGATGATGTTACCGACGCCAGCCGCCCCGCCATCGCCGACAATCTTCAGCGTCTGGGGGAGGTCACCGGAGAAAACATTACGACCTGGGGCGGTCTCATCAATGCCCACCGGAGCCGGCGAGAGTTCTTCCGGCGCTTCGGCGCCGTTGCGACCGATCATGGGGTTCCCACCGCCAACACTGCTGACCTTCCGATGGTCGAAAAGCAGGCCTTGCTCGACAAGGTCTTGGCCGGGCGGCACGATGCTGTGGATGCCGAACTGTTCCGTGCCCAGATGCTCACGGAAATGGCGCTGTTGTCGGTGGACGACGGCATGGTCATGCAGATCCATGCCGGCTCGCGCCGCAACACCGATCCGTTGCTGATGGCCGAGCGTGGCACCGATCTTGGCGCCGACATTCCTGGCACGACCGATTATGTCACCGGTATGCGGGCGCTCCTGGGCCGCTGCGGCAATGAGCCGAACTTGCGCATCATCATGTTCGTGCTCGATGAAACCACCTATGCTCGGGAGCTGGCGCCCATGGCTGGCTATTGGCCCAGCCTGATGATCGGCCCGCCGTGGTGGTTCCACGACAGCCCGCAGGGTATCCGGCGTTATCTTGACCAGGTGGTGGAGACGGCCGGCTTCTACAATCTCGCCGGCTTCAATGACGATACGCGTGCGCTGCTCTCGATCCCCGCCCGGCATGATGTCTGGCGCCGTGAAGTCAGCGGCTTCCTTGGGCGTTGGGTGGGCGAGCACCGGCTCTCGGCCGCGACTGCGCAGGACTTGGCCAAGCATTTGAGCTACACCGCAGCTAAGGATGCTTATCGCCTGAACTGATGGCCGCTTCGGGTGGGCGCTTATCAAGTTTTGGCGTAAAGAGCGCTGGGAGGTCGAATCACGACCATTGTTCTGCTCTAATGCGTCCATGATGAATCAGTCGCCCGTCGAAACAGCGCTCAGCCGCGCCATGATCCGCTGGTCCCTGACCCGCTCGCAGCCGCTTGCCGACACAGCAACCAGCTGGATTTTTCGCGTTGATCAGAATGGACGCAACTTTGCGGTGCTCAAGATCCTGAAGGCGGCCCCCCCAGATGCGGAGCGCCGCGGAGCGGCGCTGATGGCCTGGTATGGCGGGGAGGGCGCCGCGACCGTGTTTGACTCGCATGGCGACACACTGTTCATGGAATGGCTGGACGGCATTCCGCTGGGGGACGCTGTTCGGCGCGGCCACGACGAAGAGGCGACTGTCGCACTTGCAACCGTGATCGCCAGTCTTCATCGGCCGCGTCCGCAGTCTCCCCCGGACTTACTTTCGCTACGCGAACGCTTTCAGATGCTATTCGATACCGATGTGCGGGTCTGGCCGCACACCGCCCGGGATCTCTACGCCCGTGCCAGCGGCATCGCGCTCAAGCTGTTCGACAAACCCAGTGCACAACTCCCGCTTCACGGCGATCTGCACTACGACAACATCATCTCGTCGGGGCGCGGATGGCTCGCCATCGATCCGGTGGGCCTCTTCGGTGATCCGGCTTACGAAGTAGCACCCGCATTTGTTAGCCCCTCCGGCGCCGAAGCGCTGGTTGCCGACCCGCGCCGCATTTTGGCATTGCTGGACACCTTCGAGGCGCGACTCGATCTTCCCCGCAAACGGGTTTTGGGCTGGGCCGCGGCCCATGCAGCTTTGTCGGCTTCCCTGAACCTGGCGGATGGCAAGCCCATCACGATCCAACTCGCCTGCCTTCCCAATCTGCTCAGCGCCTATGATCAGGCGTGACCTCAAGGGTTCTCTTCATGGCTAACCTGACCCGCCGCGGCGCGCTGGTGCTTGCGGGCGCGGCGCTGCTTTCGGCCTGCGCCACCACCGCGCCAATTGTTCCCGCCAGCGGTGGTACCGCTCCCGAAACCTTGTCTGACGATCAAATCCTTGCCGCCATCAACGCGGTGCGCAAAGCCAATGGCGCGCCGCCCTGGAGCTATAATCAGCGGCTTGAAACGGCAGCCCGTTCGCAAGCCCAGCTAATGGCAGCCAAGAACAAGCTCAGCCACGATCTGGGCGTTACCTTGCGCGAACGTGTAACCCAGGCTGGCTATCTCGGCGCAGTGGGCGAGAACGTTGCCGGCGGCCATCCCAATCTCGAAAGCGCCATCCAGGGATGGATGAATTCGCCTGGGCACCGGTCCACCTTGCTCAGCCCGAAATTCACTGAGTTCGGCTTGGCTGTGGCGCGCACCGACAAGGGCCGGCTGTATTGGGCCATGATCGCCGGCGGCTCATTCGAGGCTTGGCTCATCTAGTCGCGCAGGCCTAAGCCGCTGTGCTAAGCGTGCGCCGCACTGCTGCGCCCCAACCGCTGAGCTTGCTCTCCCTCGTTGAGGGGTCCATTGCGGGCTCGAACCTCTGGTCACATAACCAGCCAGCAGCAAAGGCTTCCATGTCGGGCCAAGCCCCGGCGCGCGAGCCAGCGAGCCAAGCGGCGCCCAATGCAGTGGTTTCAAGGATCGTTGGCCGATCAACCGGCGCGTCGAGCACATCCGCCAGGAACTGCATGGTCCAATCAGACGCGACCATGCCGCCATCCACGCGCAGCACGGTCTCCCCGCCAGTGCTTTTCCAATCCTTGCGCATCGCATCAAGCAAATCGCGCGTCTGGTAGCATACCGCTTCCAGTGCTGCCCGCGCGATCTCGGCTGGCCCGGTATTGCGGGTCAGGCCATAAATCGCGCCGCGCGCCTCGGCATCCCACCAAGGTGCGCCCAAGCCCACGAATGCGGGCACCATGTAAACATGCTGGTTGGGATCTGCCGACTGCGCCAGGGGGCCAGTTTCGCTCGCCTTGTTCACAAGCTTCAGCCCGTCCCGGATCCACTGCACGGCTGCACCGGCCACAAAGATCGACCCCTCCAGCGCATAGGTGGTCTTGCCGTCCAGCCGATAGGCAAGGGTGGACAGCAACCGGTTATGCGACCGTACCAGTTCGGTGCCAGTATTGAGCAGCGCAAAGCAGCCAGTGCCATAAGTCGATTTCAGCATCCCAGGCTTGAAGCAGGCCTGGCCGATCGTCGCGGCATGCTGGTCGCCGGCAACGCCAAGGATCGGCACAGCCGCGCCAAACAGCGCCGCATCGGTGCTCCCGAAGTCGTCGGCGCAGTCCTTGACCTCGGGCAGCATTGCTGCGGGAACCCCGAACACCTCCAGCAGTTCGGGGTCCCAGCGATTGGCGACAATGTCAAACAGTAGCGTACGGGCCGCGTTGGTAGCGTCGGTGGCATGCACTCGGCCGCCCGTCAGCCGCCAGATCAGAAAGCTATCGACAGTACCGAACAGCACTTCGCCACATTCGGCGCGGTCACGGGCGCCAGGCACATGGTCAAGCAGCCACCCAATCTTGGTTCCAGAGAAATACGGGTCGAGCAGCAATCCGGTTCGCTCGGTTACGAGCGCCTCGACGCCGTCTCGCCGCAGTTGAGCACAAACCGGTGCTGTGCGCCTGTCTTGCCAAACAATGGCATTGGCGATGGGTTTGCCGGTATCGCGATCCCAGCAAACCACGGTTTCACGCTGGTTGGTGATGCCGATGCCAGCTAATGCCGCCGGCTCGATCCCGGCCGCCCCAATGGCCGTCTGTGCTGTGGCAAGGACGCTCTCCCAAATGGCCTCCGGATCATGTTCGACCCAGCCATCCTGGGGGAAGATTTGCGCAAATTCCTGCTGGCCGACGCCCCGCACCTGGCAGCTGGCATCAAAAACGATGGCTCGGCTCGATGTGGTGCCCTGGTCGATCGCCAGCACAAAACCCTCAGTCATTCCGCTCTCCCCCTTAGCGCCGTTGTGCCAGATAAGCGTCCAGGCGCGCCTTGTCTTCAGCCCCGGTATGCAGCCCCAGCTTGGTGCGGCGCCACAAGATATCGGCGGAACTCACAGCCCATTCATTGGCAATCAGATAATCCACCTCGCTTTGGAAAAGGTCAGCGCCGAAGTGAGTCCCCAGTTCGTGCAGTTCCTTGTTGTCCCCAAGGATTACCCGCGCCTTGGTTCCGTAAAGGCGCATCAACCGCCGGATCATGGTGGCGGGCAGGCGGCTATAGTCCATAGCCAGGCGCCGCACTTCCGATTCAAACTGCAGCGGCTCGAACTCACCGCCGGGCAGTTTAGATTCCTTGGTCCAACGTGGGCCGCGTTGGCCCAGCACGCTTTCGATCTTTTCCATGGCCGACTCGGCCAAGCGCCGGGACGTCGTGAGTTTGCCGCCAAAGACGTGCAACGCCGCTCCGCTGGCCAGATCGCCATCGAGCTTGAGGACGTAATCCCGGGTGGCTTCCTGGGCGGCGCTGGCGCCGTCGTCGAACAATGGGCGTACCCCGGAATAGGTCCAGACGATATCGGCTTTAAGGACAGGCAGCGCGAAGTACTCGCTGGCCGCCCGGCAGAGATAGTCGATCTCGCTATCAGAAATAGCGACGTCCTTGGGATCGCCCGTGTAGTCCTGGTCGGTGGTGCCGATCAGAGTGAAATCCTGCTCGTAGGGAATGGCAAAAATGATGCGTCCGTCGGCGTTCTGGAAGATGTAGCAGCGATCATGGTCGAACAGCTTTCGCACCACGATGTGGCTGCCCTTCACAAGGCGCACATTGTGGGCGCCGTTATTGCCCATCGTATTGCCGACCACTTCGTCCACCCAGGGACCAGCGGCATTGACCACAAACTTGGCGTGCACCGTCTGCTCGCCATCCGGCCCTGACAGCGTCAGCGTCCAGCCCCCGTTATCCCGGCGCGCGCTGGTGACCTTGGTACGGGTGTAGACCGTCGCACCCTTGTTCGCAGCGTCCCGAGCGTTGAGAACGACAAAACGGGCGTCGTCCACCCAGCAGTCCGAATACTCAAAGCCCGTCTTGAAGCCCGGTTTTAGCGGCTTGCCCGCTTCGTCCTTGGTTAGGTCCAGCGTCTTGGTCGGGGGAAGCAGGCGGCGTCCGCCCATATAGTCATACATCGCCAGACCCGCGCGCAGCACCACCTTAGGCCTCAGCCCCTTGTGGTGGGGCAAGACGAACCGGAGCGGCCAGATGATGTGCGGTGCGGCCGCCCAAAGGACTTCGCGTTCGGCCAAGGCTTCGGCAACGAGGCGAAACTCATAGTGCTCCAGATAACGCAGCCCGCCATGGACCAGCTTGGTCGCGGCCGATGATGTACCGGACGCTAGATCATTCATCTCGGCCAGCATCACCGAAAAGCCGCGGCCGACGGCATCACGAGCAATGGAAGTGCCGTTGACGCCTCCACCGATCACAAAAATATCGACTTGCTCTGTTTGGGTCATGCTGGGCTCCCGGGAGATTCCCGCCGCTTCTACGCCTTATGTTCGCTCATGAAAATGAACTTCATGTGCGTCTTGGAGCCGCCCGTCTCACTCCCTCGGATTGACCCAACCGCGACGGCAGTCTAGGGCAGGGGACCAGTTTCCAGGTTGCCCGGCCATGCTCGCCATATTCAATGTCATCGCGCCAATATTCGCGCTGATGGCGCTAGGCTACTGTGCCGTGCGCTTCCGGCTTTTTCCCGCCGAAGGCATCAAAAGCCTGATCGCATTTGTGAACAACTTTGCGACCCCTTGCCTGCTGTTCCACTCCATTCTCACCAGCGATTTTCGGTCCGCCTTCAACCTTGCGATTATCGGACCGTTTTACCTGGGCGCGCTGATCTGCTTTGTGGTCGGCATATTCATCGCCCGAAAGTTTTTTGCGAACACACCCGGCGAAAGCGTCTCGATTGGCTTTTCCGGCACCTTCACCAATACGGTCCTGGTGGGGCTCCCCATCATGCAGCGCGCTTATGGTCTGGACTCGCTGCCGGTCACGCTCTCCATTATCGGTCTGCACGGGGCCATTTTGCTGAGCATCGGCATGGTGACCATGGAACTGGTCAAGCGGGATGGTCGCTCCTTGGGTAGAACGCTGCTGCTAGCGGCCAAGCGGGTCCTCTCCAACCCACTGATTTGGGGGATCGCCGGCGGGATGATCGGATCTTTTGCCGGGCTGCAACTGATCGAGCCGGCCGATGCATTCTTCTTGATGATGAGCCAGGCGGTGGTGCCCGCCGCCTTGTTCGGCATCGGCGGCGCCCTGAACGAGTACCGCTTGTCCGACAATTGGAAGCAGGCCGTTGTGGCTTCGCTGATCAAGCTCGTCCTGCACCCCGCCATCGCCTATGTGCTTATGGTCTGGGTGATGCGGGTTGATATGGAGATTGCCCGATATGGCATTCTGCTGGCCGCTATGCCGCCCGGCGTCAATGTTTACGTGTTCGCGACCTACTACAATCGCGGCACCAGCGTCGCGGCGAACACGATTTTGATCGCAACACTTGCCTCGGCGGCTTCCATTTCGGCCTGGTTGTTGATCCTCGGTCCTTAGCGCTGGCCTAGGTAGCGGGCGCTACCGAGAAGCCCAGTACCCGCACGCCATCGCCCAGTGGCACTGCCCGTAAGGGCTGGGTCGTGTGGGCATCCAACCCCGCAGCCAGTCGCACATGCTGTTCTGTGGGACACAGTTGCAGCATGGGGTCGAAGCCGATCCAGCCAAGCCGATCGTCAAAAGCTTCCGCCCAGGCGTGCAGCGCAGTGCTTCCGCCCTCGTCATCCGCAAGATAACCGGTGACATAGCGCGCCGGAATGTTGAGCGCTCGGGCCGCGCCGATAAATTGGTGGGCAAACTCGCTCGCCAGCGGCAATGACTTGATTGACGCTCCCTCACTTTCAGTCACCTCGGTCAGGCTCTCGCCTATCGACTGCGTCACTCCACCGATGGATTGCGTCACGCCTGCCGCGGACATGGACTGGGCCGCCTCGTTGCCCCCGTTCAGGGGAGCCGCCGCATCCTCCACCTCTTGAGGAATAAGAGCTTCGCCGACCGCCGCCATCAGGCCATGCAGCACCTCCAGTCGATTATTGCTGCTGCCTTTGAAGCGACCGAAGATCTCTTCGCTGCCCTGCGTTGAGGACGTTTTGCGCTTGAAAAGACCTGGGACCGGTTCTCCCCCCACGCGCCCCAGAACACCATGCTTGTCAACGGTTTCAACCACGCCGTCCACCGTGACCACGATCTCGCCTTCCGGGCGGCTTTGGTTAACCAGATGCATGATGTTCCCATAGGCGTCGGTAAACCGTGCCGCACTGTCGAGGCCCGGCATGTCCACAGTCCAGCTCTCGACCTTCTGCCCGACGCCTGATTGCGGCGTGAGCAGCAATTGCATCAGCGCATGCACGGTGCCGGGCGGGGGTGTAATGCTCAAGCGATGATGGATGGCGATGCGCATCTGGAAGCCTTTTGTGCCGAGCGATCCCGGGTGTCAGTAGAAATTGTAGCTGACCGACATGCACTCGGTGACATGATTGTTGCGGCCGATGAATTCGTTGAGGAACTCGTGCAAGCCGTGAGCGAAGATCGTGTCCATGGTTGTGTCCTCCACCATGGCACAGAGCTGTTCAGCCGCTTCGTGGCAGATCATGCGTTGCCCGTAGACATCCGCCAGCGTGTCCAGCGTGTCCGACATTGATCGTGCGCAATAGACCAGTGACCGCGGCATTTCAGGGCGCAGGATCAGATAATCGGCGATGTTGTGGGCCTTGAAGCGGTCCCGATAGAAGTGCTGATACGAGCGATGCGCCGAGGCTGCCCGCAGGATCAGTGTCCATTGCTGGATGTCGAGCTCGCCCCCCACCATCGTTGCGCGTGGCAGCAGCACGTAATACTTCATGTCGAGGATGCGCGCTGTATTATCGGCCCGCTCGACAAAACTGCCCGCCTGCGAAAACGCAAAACCGTCATCGCGCAAGATGGTGCCGAGCATGGCGCCGCGGAACTCGTGGCTGCGTTGCTTGACCCACTGCAAGAGGCCGAGCAGCTTGGCGCCGCGCACATCGGTGGGCTTGATCTGGGAGAACTCGAGCCAGGCCGCGTTGAGGCTCTGCCACATGTCGCTGGTGATGGCGGTGCGGACGGAGCGGGCGTTGGTGCGGGCGGCTTGCAAACATGAATGAACGGATGACGGGTTGTCCGGATCGAACATCATGAAGTGCGCGACGCTGTCGACATCGGCCTGATCGTGCTTGGCGGCGAAGGCTTCGTCGACTTCGGCGGCCTGCATCATCGAGACCAGATGCTCGCTGGCGCCACCTTCGCGCCGCGAGGTAAGGCTCATGCGATAGCCAACTTCCAGCAGGCGGGCGATGTTCTCGGCCCGCTCCACATAGCGACTCATCCAGAAGAGGTTTTGCGCTGTGCGCCCCAGCATGGTCATGGCATCAGTCCTCCAGCACCCAGGTGTCCTTGGTGCCGCCACCCTGGCTCGAATTGACGACGAGCGATCCCTCCTTGAGCGCCACGCGGGTCAAGCCGCCCGGTGTGATCCGCACCTTGTCACCCACCAGAACATAGGGCCGCAAATCCACATGGCGCGGCGCCACGCCATTGTTGACGTAGGTAGGGCAGGTGGAGAGGGCGAGCGTGGGTTGGACGATGTAATTGTCCGGTCTAGCCAGGATCTTGGCCTTGAACTCTTCCTGTTGTGCCTTGGTGGACGTAGGGCCAACCAGCATGCCGTAGCCGCCCGAGCCATGCACTTCCTTGACCACGAGTTCGCCTATATTGGCCAGCACCCATTCCCGCTGCTCGCGATCGGTGCAGTTATAGGTCGGCACATTGTTTAGCAGGGACTTTTCGCCCAGATAGAACTCAATGATATCAGGGACATAGGTGTAGACGGCTTTGTCGTCGGCGATGCCCGTGCCGGGCGCGTTGACCAGCGTTACATTGCCAGCGCGATAGGCGTTGAACAGCCCCGGAACACCCAGCATGGAGTCGGGGCGAAAGGTCAGCGGATCCACGTAATCATCGTCAATGCGCCGATAAATCACGTCTACCCGCGTCGGGCCCGTTGTGGTGCGCATATAGACCTTGCCGCCATCGACAAACAGGTCTGGCCCCTCGCACAGCTGGGCGCCCATCTGGTCCGCCAGGAACGAGTGCTCGAAATAGGCCGAGTTATAGATGCCCGGCGTCAGCACTACGATATTGGGCGAACTGCCAGCGCCTGCGGGCGCCACGCTTTCGAGAGTGCGGCGCAGGTTTTCGGGATAGGTTTCCACCGGCGCGACCTTGTAGCGATGGAAGAGGTCCGGGGCCAGTTGCATCATGGCCTCGCGGTCCTCGAGCATATAGCTCACCCCGGAAGGCGTCCGTAGATTGTCCTCAAGCACATAGAAATCATTAGGGCCGACCCGCACGATATCGACGCCGATAATGTGGGCGTAAACGCCCTGCGCCGGTTCAAGCCCCATCATTTCGGGGCAAAAAGCGGCGTTCTGGAGGATCAGGTGCTCCGGTACCCGGCCCGCCTTGATGATCTCCTGACGATGATAGATGTCGTAAAGAAAGGCGTTAAGTGCTCGTACCCGTTGCTCTATTCCCTTGCTCAGTCGACGCCATTCTGCCGCCGAGATGATGCGAGGAATAACGTCGAAGGGGATGAGCTTTTCCGTGCCCTCACTCGAACCATAGACGGCGAAGGTGATGCCGAGCTTGCGGAAGATCGCTTCGGCGTCCGACTGCATCAGGGGCAGGGCTCGTTCGGGTTGCTCGGCCAGCCACTCGGCGAGGACGCGATAGGGTTCGCGGATCGATCCGTCCGCATTGTTCATTTCGTCAAACGGCGCTGTGTCGGCCATCTCGCTCCGAGGGTAAAGGGCTTGGTCCCATCCTATTCACATTGCTACATATTTGTGACGCGCCGTCCAGCGGGAGCAAGGGGCCATTTTCGCCAAATCTGGTCGACTCGGCGGGAACCTTTGTCTATTTCTCACCTGGGTTAAGAGCGGGGGGCGAGACCATGACCATCGAAATTCTGCAAACCAAGAAGCTGCTGGCGAGCTGCGAAGCGGCGCTTGCTGAACGGTTTACCGTGCATAAACTGCACGAAGTTCAGGAACCTGAACGCTTTCTGAACGAGGTTGGACCCCGCATTCGCGCCCATGCCGGCAGCGATGTAAATGCCGACCTCATCGCCAAATTGCCCAATCTGGAAATCATCGCCGGCTTCGGTGTTGGCACCGACAATATCGATCTGGCGGCAGCCAAGGCGGCCGGAGTGCGCGTGACCAATACGCCCGATGTGCTCAATGACGCGGTGGCCGAGTTGACAATCGGAATGATGATCGCCCTCGCGCGACGTATTCCGCAGGCGGACCAGTTCGTGCGCGCCGGAAAATGGCCGGCGGGCAATATGGGTCTGTTCACCGAACTGACCGGCAAGACGGTAGGCATCCTGGGGCTGGGGCGAATCGGCAAGGAGATTGCCACCCGGGCGCAGGCGATGAAGATGCGGGTGGTCTATCACGGCCGCAAGCGGCAGGAGAAAGAGCCCTATGTGTTCTATCCCGACCTGCTGGAGATGGCCCGCGATATTGACTGGCTGGTGATCATTGCGCCGGGCGGCAAGGGCACCAACCGGATCGTGTCGCGCGAAGTGCTCGAAGCGCTGGGCCCCAAGGGCATGCTGGTCAATGTCGCGCGCGGCACCCTCATCGATGAGCCCGCCATGATCGAGCTGCTGTCGAACGGCAAGCTGGGCGGTGCAGCGCTGGATGTGTTCGAGAACGAACCTGAGGTGCCCGAGGCGCTGCTGAAGCTCGAAAATGTCGTGCTCTCGCCCCATCAGGGCAGTGCCACTCATCAGACGCGCGATGCGATGGGCGCGCTGCTGGTGGCCAACCTCGATGCCTATTTTGCCGGCGAGCCGCTGCTGAGCGCCGTCGTTTGATCTAGCCCTGAGCCGGCGGCAGCGTTGCTGCTGTCGCCGCTCCCTCGCTGAGCCCCTGGCGCCGTCGGATCAGCACGACGAGCAGCGGGATGACAAAGCTCAGCAGCAGCAGGCGGATCATGTGGTGGGCCGCGATAAAGGCGGCGTCGAAGCTGAGCGCCACACCCAGAGCCCCCATACCTTCGAGCGCGCCCGGCGACAGGCCGATCCAGATCTGCCCGAAGGGCATGTCCACCAGCCGGCTCACTCCGAAAGAGACGACGGTGACGATGCCGACGGTCATCGCCGTGGCGATCAGCCCGCCAAGGGCGGCCTGCATGAACTCTTGCCGGGTGATGCCCGCAAAGCGCGAACCGATCAGCGCCCCTGTCAGCACAAAAGCGATGATCACCAGCGGCTCAGGCATGGCGCCGCTATAAAGCCCGCCAAGCTTGGCCGCAGTCGCCAGGGCCATCGGCCCCATGACCATGGCTGCGGGAACGCCGAGGCGCATGAAGACGAGCCCCAACGCCACGCAAGCGGCGGCGAGGGCCAGCAGCTCGCCCCAGCTCAGGGTTGTTGTCGGGGCAGCGCTGCCAAAATGCTCCACCGGCAGGAACATGGCGCCGATCGGCACACAGATCGTCAGCATCAGCAGCCGGATGACCTGGATGATGACGATCTGGCGGGCGTCGCCGACGCCGGCCGAAGCGATCCCCATGATGAAGGACAGATGCCCGGGAATGGAACCGAGATAAGCCGTGCCCGGATCGAGTTTGAACACGCGCACCAGCATCCAGCCGGTGAGCGCGATGATCAGCACCATTTCGAGCACGAGGCCCATAAGGCTGATCGGCCAGCTGGCGAGCAGCGACAGGCTGTCGCTGGCCACGGTTGTGCCCATCGACATGCCGATCAGCACAAAGGCGATGTCGCGCAAGCGGACGGGCATGCGCACGGGCAGGCCGATCATCGCCGCGACAGTCACCGCCAATGAGCCGCCCATGATCCAGCCGCCGGGCAGGCCCAGCGCGGTCGCCCCCAAGCCGCCTAAGGCGGACAGGGTAAGGGTCAGGAGGGTCAGCCCCAGGATGCGGGGCCGCCACCAGAGCTCTAGCGGATCGGCAGGGCTCGTTCCGCCAGCTTTACCCAATAACTTGTCCCCACCGGAATGATGGCATCGTTGAAATCGTACGTGTCCGTGTGCAACTCGGAACTGTCGCCATTGCCAAGAAAGATATAGGCGCCGGGCCGCTGCTCGAGCATGAATGAGAAGTCTTCCCCGCCCATGGAGGGGGGCACGTCCTTGTCGACGCGCTCGGCGCCGGAAACCTCCTCGGCAATGCCGGCGGCGAAGGCGGTTTCGGCGGGGCTGTTCACCGTTACCGGATAGCCGCGCATATAGTTGACCTCGGCCGACCCGCCAAAGCTTGCGGCAAATTGGGGCACGAACTGCTGCAGACGGGCTTCGATGAAGTCCTGCACCCCGGCATCGAGCGTGCGCACGGTGCCCTTAAGGCGTGCGGTACGCGGGATGACATTGTCGGCGTCACCGGCTTCCAGCACCGTGACCGACAACACAGCACTACCGAGCGGGTCCACATTGCGCGACACTACGGTCTGCAACGCGGTGATGAGTTGGGCGGCGATGATCACGGGATCGACCGTGGATTGCGGGCGCGCGGCATGGCCGCCCCGGCCCTCGATATCGATCACGAACCGATCCGTCGCCGCCATGATGCCGCCTACGCGAATGCCGAAATGGCCAGCCGGGATGCCCGGCCAGTTGTGCATGCCGTAAACTTCGTTGATGCCGAAGCGCTCGAGAACGCCGTCCTCGACCATTTCGCGCCCGCCGGCGCCGCCTTCTTCGGCCGGCTGGAAGATGAGGGCGACTCGCCCATCGAAGTTGCGGGTTTCGGCGAGATACTTGGCTGCGCCCAGCAGCATGGCTGTGTGACCATCATGGCCGCAGGCATGCATGCTGCCCGGCACCGCACTGGCGTAAGGCTTGCCCGTGCGTTCGGCGATCGGCAGGGCATCCATATCCGCGCGCAGGCCCAGGGTGCGCCCGCTGGTATTGCTCTTGCCATTGATGATGCCGACAACGCCGGTCCGCCCCAGCCCGGTCACGACCTCGTCGCATCCAAAAGCGCGCAGGAGTTCCTCGACCTTGCCCGCCGTGCGATGCACCTCGAACAGGATCTCGGGATTGCGATGCAGGTCCTGGCGCCAGCCAGCGATCTCGTCGTGAAACTCGGCAATGCGATTGATTACGGGCATGAAAAACCAGAAAATTGTTCTGGGTCAGTGTCGCTGCCATAACTCTCCGCGTCAACCTCGCGGCGTCGGTCCGTGCCGGCAAACGGCAGCGTTTTTCAACATCGTGCGCCAGCTTGGGCCGTTATTTACGCCCGCCGCCTTGTTCCGTTCGCCTAGATTTGCCAAACCATGCCCCGTGTTCCGGAGCCTCCTGCCGCCATGAAGATCCTTGTCGCCGTAAAGCGTGTTGTTGATCACAATGTCCGTATCCGAGTCCGCCCCGATGGATCGGGCGTGGAAACCGCTGGCGTGCGCATGTCGATGAACCCCTTTTGCAAGCACGCGGTGGAAGCGGCGGTGCAACTGGCGGAGAAGGTGGGAGATAGCGAAATCGCTGTGGTCTCGATCGGTTCCAAGCCCGCGACCGACGTGATCCTGACCGCCCTCGCCATGGGCGCGCATCGCGGCGTGCTGATTCAGACCGATGCCGAACTCGAAACCCTCGCCATCGCCAAATTGCTGGCCAAGGTCGTGGCCGAAGAGCAACCCGACCTCGTGCTGCTGGGCAAGCAGGCGGTGGATGACGACAGCAATCATGTCGGGCAGATGCTGGCGGCCCTGCTGGACTGGCCGCAGGCCACTTTCGCTTCGGCCATCAACCCGACTGGCGACGGACTTGAAGTGACGCGTGAAGTAGACTGGGGCCGCGAAACCGTGGCGCTGCCGCTGCCGGCAGTGGTGACGGCCGATCTGCGCCTCAATACGCCGCGCAATGCGGCGCTGCCCATGGTGATGAAGGCGCGCAGCAAGCCGCTGGCGGTGCGCCCTGTGGAAGAATTTGGCGTCGACCTGACGCCGCGCCTGCGCGTTGACAGCGTGTCGCCCCCGCCCGATCGTGCGGCCGGCAAGACCGTGGGCAATGTTGCCGACCTCGCCCGGCTCATTGCCGATGACGTTGCCGATCTGGAGGCGCTGTGATGTCCGTTCTGGTTCTGGCCGAGCATGATCTTGGACTGCTCTCACCCGCTACGGCGCGTCTCGTTGGGGCAGTGAGCGAGCTGGGTGCGGTGGACCTGCTGGTCCTGGGCGAAGGGGTTGACCAGGTGGCGCTGGATGGCGCGCGCCTCCTTGGCGTCAATCGCGTGCTGGTGGGGCAGGGCACCGATCTTGCTGCGGGCCTGCCCGACAGCATCGTCCCGCTGCTGACCGGGCTGGCACCGCAATACACCTATATCGTTGCGGCCGCCGCGGCCGCTGGCCGGGACCTGATGCCGCGCCTTGCGGCCAAGCTCGACCTGATGCCGATCACCGATGTAGTTTCCATCCAGGCGCCCAACCGCTTTGTGCGGCCCATCTATGCCGGCAACGCGCTTCAAACGGTGGTGTCCGACCAGAAGCAGAACCTTTTGACGCTGCGCGCTTCCGCATTCCGTCCAACCGGGCTCGGGGACGCCGCCCCGATCGAGCCGCTGCCACACGCGCCGGTGGCTTCGGTGGCGCGGATCATTGCGGCGCACCGGACCGAAAGCGACTCACCGGATCTGTCCACGGCACAGATCGTGGTGGGCGGCGGCGTGTCGGTGGGTTCGGCCGAAGGCTTCAAGCTGATCGAGCAGCTCGCCAAAACGCTGGGCGCTGCCGTGGGCGCGACCCGCGCGGCCGTCGATGCCGGCTACGCACCCAATGACTGGCAGGTGGGTCAAACTGGCAAGATCATCGCGCCGGACCTTTATATTGCTGTCGGCATTTCGGGGGCCTTGCAGCACCTGGCTGGGATTCAGGGCGCCAAGCGCATCATCGCCATCAACAGCGATCCCGAAGCGCCCTTGAGCAAAATGGCCGATGCGGTGCTGGTGGGCGATCTCTTCACCATCGTGCCCGCGCTCATCGCCGAACTCGACCGTCTCGGCGTCCAGCGCTGACGGTTGCAAATCCCATCCCGGCTTCTATAAAGGCCGCGCCTCCCAACGGAACCCAGCCCCGCAATGTTCGAGACCCTTTCCAAGGCCCCTGGCGACAAGATTTTGGCGCTGATGGGCGAGTATGCCGCCGATCCGCGCACTGACAAGATCGACCTCGGCGTCGGCGTCTACAAGGATAAAACCGGTACCACCCCGATCATGTCGGCGGTGCGCAAAGCCGAAGAGCGCATTCTGGAGGCAGGCACCACCAAGACCTATCTCGGCATTGCCGGCAACAAGGGCTTTGGCGCCGCGGTGCTGGACCTGGCGTTGGGTGATGCGGTGGAACGCTCGCGCGTGCGAATCGCGCAGGCTCCCGGCGGCACCGGCTCGCTTTGGGTCTTGATGCAGCTGATCAACCGGGCCCGTCCTGGTGCCACGGTGTGGGTCTCGGACCCGACCTGGCCCAACCACAACCCCATTGCCGAAAATGCCGGGCTGACGGTCAAGAAGTACCCTTATTTCGATACGCAGACGCGCGGCGTGAAGTTCGATGCCATGCTGGCCACGCTTGATGGGCTGGGGCCGCAGGATATCGTGCTGCTGCATGGCTGCTGCCACAATCCGACCGGCGCCAACCTTTCCAACGAGCAGTGGGACGCCGTGGCCGCGAGCCTTGCCCGCACTGGCGCATTGCCCTTTATCGATCTCGCCTATCTCGGCTTTGGCGATGGCCTTGCTGAAGACGCCTATGGCACCCGCAAGGTGCTGGCAGCAGTGCCCGAGGCCCTCGTCGCATTTTCGGGCTCCAAGAACTTTGGCCTTTACCGCGAGCGCATCGGCGCGGCGATCCTTGTGGCCCGTGATGCCGCACACGCCGATATCGCCAATTCCCAGCTGCTCAACATCATCCGTGGCGCTTATTCCCAGCCACCCGATCATGGCGCCGAGATCATCCGCACCATTCTCGAGGATGCGCAACTGCGCGCGGAATGGGAAACCGAGCTCAATGAAATGCGCGCTCGCATGATCCGGCTGCGCGAGAAGCTGGCCGACGCCATCCGCCAGAAGAGCAATTCGGAAGACTTCGATTTCATCGCCCGCCACCGCGGCATGTTTTCGCTGCTCGGGCTCGATAATGCGACCGTCGAGCATGTAAAAGCGGCCCGCGGTGTCTATATGATAGGGGACAGCCGCATCAATGTCGCCGGCATCCCCGAGGACCGCGTTGGCGATCTGGCCGACGCCCTGCTTGCGGGAACGAAATAAAGCGGCGCCCGTCACCCTGACGCGCCGGCAACCCAGACTCTAGGAGGAAACGATGAAGTTTTTCGTCGACACCGCGGACATCAATGACATCCGTGAACTGCATGAAGCCGGCCTGGTTGACGGCGTGACCACCAATCCCTCGCTGATTGCCAAGTCCGGCCGCGACTTCAAGGAAGTGATCAAGGAAATCGCTGCGATCACCCCCGGCCCGGTTTCGGCTGAAGTGGCTTCGCTCGAATATGAGGGCATGGTTGCCGAAGGCGAGCACCTTGCCAAGATCGCGCAGAACATCGTGGTCAAGCTGCCGCTGACGCTCAATGGCCTCAAGGCCACCAAGCACTTCGCGGAAAAGGGCATCAAGACCAATGTGACCCTGTGCTTTTCGGCCAACCAGGCCCTGCTCGCAGCCAAGGCCGGCGCGACCTATATCTCGCCCTTCCTCGGGCGCCTCGATGACCTCAATCTCGATGGCGTCGAGCTGATCGAGAATATCCGCACGATCTACGACAACTACCAGTTCGACACCCAGATCCTGGCCGCTTCGATCCGTACGCCCAATCACGTGACCCAGGTCGCGCTAATCGGTGCTGACGTCGCGACGATCCCGCCTGCCGTGATCCGCAAGCTGGCCGATCACCCGCTGACCAAGTCGGGCATCGACAGCTTCCTTAAGGATTGGGCCGGCACCGGCCAGTCGATCCTCTAGTTGCGCTTGGGCTCCGGATCATCCGGGGCCCGCTTCTTGTTCGAGACAATTGCCGCGGTCGGCTCATGGGCCGGCCGCAGCCATAGGGCAGGTGCGGCGCCTGCCTCATCCGTGAAAGCCTGACATGGCCGATACCGAACTTGCTGCCGCGGTGAAATCCGCCCTCGCTGCCGTAGAAATCCCCGGCGGGGACACGCTGGCGGGTTATGCCGGCCTTTCGGAAATCATCGTGACGCCCAGCGCCGTAGCTTTTGCCATTGCGGTGCAACCGGGCATGGAAGCGGCCTTCGGGCCAGTGCGCGAGGCGGCCCAGCGCGCCGCGCAGTCGGTGGCGCCGACGCGCAAGATCATGGTTTCGCTGACATCGGACAAGGCGCCAGCCACAGGGCAAGCCGCGGCACAGGGACGACCCGGTCCTGCACCAAAACAGGCTGTGCCTGGCGTCAAACGCATCATCGCCGTCGGTTCGGGCAAGGGCGGGGTCGGCAAATCCACGACAGCGGTCAACCTGGCGCTGGCCTTGCAGGCGGACGGGCTGCGGGTCGGCATCCTCGACGCCGATCTTTATGGCCCCTCCATTCCCAAGCTGCTCCATCTCGAGGGCAAGCCGGCGGTGCGCGAGGACGGGATTTTCTCGCCCCATGATGCCTTCGGGCTCAAGGCCATGTCGATCGGCTCCATGCTCAATCCGGGCCAGGCGGTGGTCTGGCGCGGGCCGATGGCGACCTCGGCCTTGCGGCAATTGCTCCGCGAAACGGACTGGGGCGAGCTCGATATCCTCGTGGTCGACTTGCCGCCCGGGACGGGCGACATCCACATCTCGCTGTTCCAGCAGGCGGAAGTGGATGGCGTGGTGATCGTTTCGACGCCCCAGGATTTGGCGCTGATCGACGCGCGCAAGGCCATCGACATGCTGCGGCGGCTTAGTGTGCCGTTGCTGGGGCTGGTCGAGAATATGAGCTATTTCATCGCCCCCGATACCGGCAATCGGTACGACATCTTCGGCTCGGGCGGGGCGGAACAGGCAGCGGCGGAGCTTGAGATGCCGTTCCTAGGGGCAGTGCCGCTGGTGATGTCGATCCGCGAAGCCTCCGACCGTGGGGCACCGCCGGTCGTGGCTGATCCCAATGGTCCGGAGGCCGAAGCCTTCCGCGCCATTGCGCGCAGGATTCTTGCCGCTACGCCGTCGCTGCGCCACTAAACCGAGCGCATCCTTGACCTAGGTTGCGGCGCCGGGAACAAGTTGCCAGCTGGAACATTAAGCGAACACCGGAACGGAGTTCGACATGTCCACCACCAATCCCAAAGTTGCCGACGCACCCAATTCCAATCTGCAGAAGGACCCTGACGATTGGACCACGGGTGACGACCCGATGACCGGCGCGCAGGCGTCGTATCTGAAAACGCTGAGCGAGCAGGCCAGCGATCCCGATGCCTTCGCCGAGGATCTGAGCAAGGCCGAAGCCTCCAAGCGTATCGACTCGCTGCGCGAAAAGCTGGGGCTCTAGGCCAGCAGCGGGTCTTGGCCCAGTTCGGGTAGGCGAGCGCCAACCAACTCCTGGGTCAGGCGGTGCCGAGGGTGCTCGAAGATCGCCTGCGGCCCGCCTTCTTCGACGATCTTGCCGGCCTCCATCACCATCACCCGGTCCGCCATGGCGCGGACCATATCGAGGTCATGGCTGATCAGGAGATAGGTCAGCCCGAACTCGGCCTGCAGCCGGGCGAGGAGATTTAGCACTTCCCCCCGCACCGACACATCAAGCGCCGACACGGGTTCATCGAGAACCAGCAGCTTGGGGCGGGTGACGAGGGCGCGGGCAATGGCGAGGCGCTGCCGCTGCCCGCCCGAGAACTCATGCGGGTAGCGCTCGAGCATATCCGGCGACAGGCCCACGGCACTGACGGCTTCCTGCAGCCGCTCGCTGCGCCCCACTAGCCTCAGTTCGGGCCTCAGCCGCAATGGTTCGCCGACCGATTGCCCAATGGTGAGGTGGGGATCGAAACTTCCGAACGGATCCTGAAATACCAGCGAGATATCGGGGCGAAGGGACCGCGGCAGGTCACGCCCACGATACGGGCGCCCATCCAGCCGAACGACACCGGAACTGGCGCTATCAAGGCCGGCAATGATGCGGGCGAGGGTGGTCTTGCCGCAGCCGGATGGACCGACCAGCGCCAGGCATTCCCCCTGGCGCAGCGCGAACGAAACCTCACGCACAGCGCGGACAGGCTTTGCCGCCCATGGCCAGACGGCATTGTGGCGGTATTCGCGGCTGACACGCTCGACCTCGAGCAGTGTTTCGCCCAAGGGCGGCCGCATCGGGGCCGCCACATCAAGCCGGGAGGCTGCGACGAGGCGGCGGGTATAGTCCTGTTGCGGGTGCCCGAAGACCGCGGCGCTGGTGCCCTGTTCCACCACCACGCCGCGATGCATCACCATCACCCGCGAACACAGCGCCGCCACGGACTTGAGGTCATGGCTGATAAAGAGGAGCGCCATGTGCCTTCGCTCGCAGATCTGTGCGATGAGTTCGAGCACGCGCCGTTGGGTGACCAGGTCGAGCGCGGAAGTGGGCTCATCGGCAATCAGCAGGTCGGGTTCGCTCGCCAGGGCCATGGCGATCATGGCGCGTTGCCGTTGCCCGCCCGAGAGCTGGTGCGGGTAGCGGCTAGCATGCTCGGGCAGGAGGCCAACTTCAGCCAGCAACTGCGGCACGACCGTCGCTACGTCACGGCTGGCCTCGTTGAGGTCGACCGCTTCCCCGATCTGGCGCCCGATCCGCATCAGTGGGTTGAGGGCGGTCATCGGCTCCTGAAACACCATGCCGAAGCGCTTGCCACGCAACCGCGCCATCGGCCGCTCGGCGCTGGGGAGCGGGGCGCCCTCAAGGCGGATGGAGCCGGTGGCGGCAGCGCCCAGGGGCAGGAGACCGGCAAGCGCGAGCGCCGTCAGGGTCTTGCCCGAGCCGCTTTCCCCAATAATGCCGAAACGCTCCCCCCGCTCGAGCGCGAAGCTGACGGCGTCGACCACCTGTGTGGAGCCGAACGCTATCGACAGGCCCTGCACCTCAAGCAAGGCCATGCGCGGCTCCCTGTCGGCGCAGGCGCGGGTCCAGCGCATCGCGCAGGCCGTCGCCCGCGATATTGATGGAAATGACGATCGCCACGATCGAAAGGCCTGGCACGAGGGTCAGCCAGGGATGAATCAGGAAAAGGCTTTGAGCCTCGCGCAACATCAGGCCGAGACTGGTGGCCGGTGGCTGGGTGCCGAGCCCGACATAGGAAAGACCGGCTTCCGCGAGGATCCCCAGCGAGAGCTGGATGGTTGCCTGCACGATGAGGAGGCTCAAAATGTTGGGCAGCAGATGCCGCCAGGCCAGCGTGGCATTCCCCAGCCCGGCGAGGCGCCCTGCAGCAATGAAGTCGAGGGTGGCAATGCTGAGCGCCCCGCCGCGCGCGACGCGGGCAAAGACCGGAATGTTGAACACCCCAATGGCAATGGTCGCGTTGATGGCGCCAGGGCCGAACAGGGCCGTGATCAGAATGGCGGTGATCACGGCGGGGAAGGCAAACACCACATCGCTGAGGCGCAGCACCAGCCACTCCACCGCGCCACCCCATGCGGCGGCGGCAAGGCCCAAGGGCACGCCGATGCCGGCGCCGATCAATACGGCCATGGCGGCAACCACAAAGCTGGTCAGCGTCCCCGCCATCACCAGCGAAACCATGTCGCGGCCGAGCTGATCGGTGCCCAGCCAATGCTCGGGCGAGGGCCCAAGAAATCGGCGGCCGATGTCGATTTCGGCAATGGGGTAGGGGGTCCACCAGATGGAGATGAGCGCGGCAAGGGCAAAGAGGAGCGTGCCAGCAGCCCCGATGCGAAAGCTGCGATTGGCAAGGACGCGCGCGATCATGTGGCGACACCCCGTTCGCGCAGGCGCGGATCGACGAGACCATAGGCCAGATCGACGAGGAACATGCTGAGGCTGACCGTCACCACCAGCACCATGACGGCGCCACGCACGAGGATGAGGTCACGCTCGGAAATGGCGGTGAAGATCAGGCGGCCGAGGCCCGGCAGGTAGAAGACGTTCTCGACAATGATCGCCCCGGCGATGAGGAAGGCAAATTGCAGCCCGAGAATGGTCAGCACTGGCAAAAGGGCGTTGCGTACGCCATGGCGCCACACCGCTTCCCCCATGGTCATGCCCTTGGCGCGGGCGGTGCGGATGAAATCCTGCTCCTGGATATCGACCAGGGCGGTGCGCATCACCCGGGCCAGAATGGCGGCCTGCGGCAGAGCCAGCGCCAGGCTCGGCAGCACCAGCGAGCGCAGTGCGCCCAGCGGGTTTTCGCTCCAGGGCGTGAAGCCTCCAGGCGGGAGCCAGCGCAAGGTCACCGCGAAAAGGAGGGTCAGCAACATGCCGAACCAGAAATTGGGAATGGCGACGCCCAGCTGCGCCAGCACCATCAGCGCCGAATCGAGTGCCTTGCCCCGGTGCCGGGCAGCAAGAATGCCGAGCGGCAGCCCGATGGCGACCGAGATGATCATCGCTGCAATGGTCAGCGGCAGGGTGACGGCAAGGCGCCCCGCGATCAGCGACGCAACGGGGGCCTGCTGCGTATAGGAGACCCCCAGATTGCCGTGCAGCATCCCCCAGAGCCACTGCCCGAAGCGCTCCAGCGGTGGCGCTTCGAGGCCCAGCTGCAGGCGCAGATTGGCGACCGCTTCGGGGCTGGCGGTAATGCCAAGGAGGAAGCGCGCGGGATCACCGGGCAGCAGGTCGAGCAGGAAAAAGATCGCTGCCGCTGCCAGCAGCAGCGTTAGCGCAAAGCCGGCAAGGCGGCGCACCAGAAAAGCGATCATGCCGCGGCCGCCCCGGACGACTTAGTCCACCCAGTGGATATCCCGGAGCACCACGCCCTCGATCGGCGAATTCGGCCACATGCCTTCGAGCTTGGCGTTCCACACCCCGGTCTTGGCCAGCTCGAACAAGTAGCCATTGACCGCATCATTGGCGAGAATGGTTTGTGCCTCGATGGCCAGGACCTTGCGTTCCGCCTCGTCGGTCGTGGCATTGAGCTTCTCGATCAGCGCCTGGAACTGGGGATTGTCGTAGCCGAAATAGTAGTTGGGATCGGCATAGATGCCAATGTCGAACGGCTCCACATGGGCGATGATGGAGAGATCAAAGTCCTTGTTGGTCAGCACATCTTCGAGCCACTGCGCCCATTCGAGGTTGATGAGTTCGAGCTTGATGCCGACCTCGGCAAACTGGCTGGCGAGGATCTGCCCGCTGACCTTGGCATAGTTCACCGGGGGCAGCTTGAGCGTGGCGCTGAACCCATCGGGATAACCCGCCTCGGCGAGGAGGGCGCGCGCCTTTTCGGGGTCATAGGGATAGGTATTGGTCAGATCGACATAATAGGGATTGTGCGGGGCGAAATGGCTGCCGATCGCCACGCCATAGCCATAGGTCGCCCCTTCGATGATGGCGGCACGGTCAATGGCATGCGCCATGGCCTGGCGCACTTTGAGCTCGTTGAAGGGAGCCTTGGCATTGTTGGTGGAGAGGATGGCCTCGCCCTCGGTCGTGCCCACCAGCACCTTGAACTGCGGATTGCCCTCAAAGATCGGCAGCGCTTCGGCGGCGAAATTGTTGGTTCCGTCGACGTCGCCCGCAAGGAGCGCATTGGTCATGGTTGCGGTGTCGCTGATAAACACGAAAGTTGCGCGGGTTATCGCCGGCAGCTCACCCCAATAGGGGCCATATTGCTCGAGCACGACGCGGCTGCCCTTGTCCCACTGCACAAAGCTAAAGGGGCCGGTGCCGATGGGGGCAGTGGCATTATTCTCGGCGCTTTCGGGCGCAACGATGATGGCATCCCCGCGCCCGAGATTGAACAGGAACATCCCGTCGGGGCGGCTGAGGGTAAAGGTGATGGTTTGGGGATCCTGGACCACAACGCTGGCGATGGGGGAGAACAGTGCCTTCTGGGCATTGGTGCTCTCTGGCGCCAGCAGCCGGTCAAAGGTGTATTTGACGTCATCGGCATCAAAGCTGGTGCCGTCATGGAAGGTGACGTCAGGCTGGAGGGTGAAGGTATAGGTCAGCCCGTCATCGCTGATCGTCCAGCTGCTGGCGAGGGAGGGCTGCACCGCGCCGGTCTGGTCGATCTGCGTCAGGCCCTCAAAGACGTTCTGATAGCCGATGTTGTCGATGGCTTCGGCAGCCCCTGCCGTAGGATCAAGGGTTGGTGGCTCTAGGGCGACGCCGATCCGGACTTGCGTCGAGGCAGCAAGCGCAAGGCTCGACCAGCTCATGCCAAGCATTGCCGCCATGCCCAGAATTTGTAGTCCCTTGCCCATGCTTTCGCTCCCCGTTGCGGCTCGGCCGCCTTGCATTCTTTTCTATAAGGCACTGCGCCCGGCATGGCACCTAGGCAAAGGATGAAGATTTGCTGGTGTGACCCCAGTGCATGGCATTGATCATCCACTGCCGGAGCGGTGCCGCGGCCCGCTTACTTCTCGCCGGCTTCGGCCAGGGGCGCATCGACGAGGTCGGGGGGAATGCGCAGTGTGAACAGCAGCCCGTGCTCGCCAGCTGGGTCCACGGCCAGTGAGAAGGCGTTGACCGACAGCAGCGAGCGGGTGAGGGCGAGCCCGACGCTCGAGCGCACCGGCGCCACGGCCTTGCCGTCCCGGCCCACGCCATCGCGGAACACCACGAAACGTTCAGCCATGTCGACTGCTGTGTTGGAGCTATCGCGCACATGGATGGCGATGCTGCCATCGTCCTCCCTATTGGAGGAGATGATGACGGCGCCACCCGCCGGGGTTTGATCAATAGCGCTGGCGAGCAGGTTCAGCACCGCTTGCGCCAGCGATGCCCGATCGGCCGTGACCTTGGGCAGGAATTCGGAAATCGCGTTGCGCACGATCACCCGCGAGATGCCGGCCTGGTGGCGGATGCGCAGCACGCAGCTTTCGAGCAGTCCGGTCAGATCAATGCTGGCGCGTTGGGGCAGGTAGCGCCCATCGCGCAGGCGGGTGAAATCATCGAGTTCATCCACCAGCGCGGCGATCTCGTTGCCGGCAGTGACGATATCCTGCGCATAAGTCTCGTGGCGCTCGGTGCCGAGCCGACCAAAGGCCTCCGAACGCAGCAGATCGGAAAAACCGATGATCGTGTTGAGGGGGCGGCGAATCCCCCGGCTGATCCGAGCCAGCAACGCTGGATCGATATCGCTTGGCGCTCCGAGGCGCGGCTGGCTGGTTTCGCGCTGGTGCACAAAGCCGAAATAACCGGTGACGACGCCCGCCTGGCCCTGCGCAAACAGCATCAATTCGGCACCCGCGGAGGCGGCGCGCAGCGACAGGCAGGGACGGGCCGATTCGGCAAAGCGCGCTGGCCGCTCGAGGAACGACTGCAGATCCGGGGTGTCGGCGCGGGCGACAAAGCTCGTCAGCGGCCGCCCTTGCAGCGACGCGCCTTCCTGGCCCAGCAGCGCGGCGGCGCGTGGGGACACGACGCTCAGCACGCCCGCGCGATTGGTTTCGAAGAACCCGTCCCCACGCAAGCTGGCAAAGGTTTCCGCGAAGGCGCGCACCGCCGCTTCATGGCCGGTGCGAACTTCGGTGGCGCTCGCCGACAGCATGAGGGCCGGGCGACCCTGCCAGGAAATGGACTGCAAGCGTGCGGTCACCGGCACCAGCGTGCCATCACGCTGCACCAGATGGTTGACCGGCCCCGCTTCGTGACCTTCCGGTCCGGCCGCCGGGAACACCGAGGCCAGGCCGGCGGCGCGCAGGTTCTCCACCGAATCATAGCCGACCATCTCGGTGATGGCACGGTTGGCGAACAGCACTTGCTGATCACGGAACACGAGGATGCCGAGCGGCAGCCGGTTCAGCACCAGCGTTTCGCCACCCAGATTGATCAGTGCACCCGAACTGCTCGGTGGTTGGGCAACAGCGCGCTGCGCCTGACCCGAGGTCTCACCCATGCGGTCGTTCAGAATGCGCGAGAGCTCATCGAAGTTGTAGCGCGAAACGCGTTCCACCGCCTCAGGATCGGGGGCGCCCGGCGGCAGGATTTCCGGGCCATCCTCAGTCGCGGCATCGGATTGGGGCTCGGGAGTGTCATCGCCGTCGAATTCGGCAAGCTCGTCCTCGGCTGTGGACGCTAGCAACTGCTCCTGCGCGTTGTCCTCGTCCTCATCCACTTTCGGCTCGGGCTCATCGATAAAGGCGGCTGTTGGTTGCTCCATCGGCGCCGCCGATGCTTCGACCTCAATCGTCGCGGGGGTGTCCTGCTGATCTTCGGCCGCAGGGGCAGAAGCGGCAGCGACAAAGCCTGTGCCTGTCACCAGCCAGAGTTGTGGTGCAGCGCCGGTGACAACCGGGTCGCTTTGCAGCGGATCATCCGAATCGGTGAGCGGCGAGAACAAATCGGCGTCCGCACTCAACCGGTCGACCAGCGCCGATAGCCGGGTGCCCACGCCTGGCGCTTCTTCGACAGGCGGCTCGGCGGCGTCTGATGGCGTTACCTCTGGTTCGTGCTCGAACTCGGAAACCGCTTCCGAGGTCTCGGCGGCGCTGTCCTCGTCCTCGGCCTCATAGCCGCTCGGAGCGGCAGCATCGCTTTCGGTCGCCCGCCAGTTGTCGAGCTCGCGCTGATAGGCCGCATCATTGGCCTCGATCGCCGCGGCAATCGGGGCAAGCTCACCCACCTGGGGATCTGGTTCGACCGTTTCCTCGTCTTCATCAACCAATGCGACAGGCCGGAAGGGCGCCGTTTCCAGGACCACGCCGGGGGGCGGCAGCGGCAACCATGGCCGCGGTGGCAAGACAGGCCCTTGCGACTCAGCTGCGGGCAGTTGGGGCTCTTGAGCCTCTACCAGCGCAGCTTCCAGCTCGGGCGCCACAACTGAAAGCTCGAGCGACTCGGTGACCGGATCTGGCGAGGTCCCGGATTCTATCGTCGTCGGCGGAGCAGCCGGCTCACTCGTCACGGCCATAGCCGAGGGTGCGGCCAGCGAATCGGCAGGGGCCAGGGCGGGTGCCGGACCGGTCGCCAACAAGATCTCGGCGTCGATGGCGTCAACTGCCACGATCAGCAGCATCGCTGCGCCCGCGCCGTCGAGCAGCGGCGTTGTGGCGCAGGTCGCCGAGATCGGCTTTTCCCCAGCCAAGAACTGGATCCGCGCAAGACTGCTTCGACCGGTGGAGCCGAGTCGGATATTACGAGCTATCTGGCCCTTGATCGGTACTGGGGTGGGGCCGCGCTTGAGGCCGCTTTTCTTGAGCTTGGCCCCAAACAGCGTTGCTGCCCGATTGTGCCAGATCAAGTGCAACCCGTCGGCGGACCATAGCCAGGCCGGGCGGGGATCCTCGGCGTGTTGCAACACGCGGGCACCAGCTGGCGATGTGATCCAGTCGTCATCCATCGATAACCGCTACCCGTTGCATCTGTGCCATTTCGGTACAGTTCATTCTTGTTCGTTAAGTGTTCTTCAATATAGCGCCCCTCGCACCCGGTCCATAGCCGTGGGGCCGAGACCCCCCAACAAACTTGGGCATGGTTAAGAGGAGCGGTGCAGAGGGGAAAGCTGCAAAAGAGCGCTTGTCATCAGCGACAAGTCGACCTATGTATCGCGCGCTTTCGGGACTCGCTTGGCGATGTACCCGGACAGGCCCATTGCCGCCTTAGCTCAGTTGGTTAGAGCGCTAGATTGTGGATCTAGAGGTCCTCGGTTCGATCCCGAGAGGTGGTACCACTCCTTCACATCCCTGCTGCCGCATGTTGCGCCCGACAGATCAAGTCGGCGTCGAACTTGCCCGCTGCGGCGCCGCCGGGATCCCAAACACCTTCCCATTGCCACCGAAGAGGCGGAAATCCCGCAGCAATGGCCCGATTTGTGTGCCCGAATCTTAACCATCGGTATCTTGCGATATATCATTGCGCCGCCTCGTAGAGCGGCATAGCATCCCCATGATGCACGCACGGCCTCGGGCCTTCTGCCCCCGGCATGGCGCGCCCTTTTGCTTTGTCCAACATGTGCGCGATGTGGCCAAATGGGTATGCGGAACAAAACCTTCATCTCCGATCTTCTGCAGCAACACGACATCCAGGTGGGAGGGCAGCGACCCTTCGACGTCACCGTTTACGACGAAAAGCTGTTTGACCGGGTAATGCTGCAAGGCACGCTCGGCCTGGGCGAGGCTTATATGGAGGGGTGGTGGGACGCTGCGGCGCTCGATCAGTTCATCTACCGACTGCTGGTGAACAACGTCAAAGCCAAGCTGCCGATCGACTTTGCCCTGATGTGGAGCATGGTAAAGGGCCGCATCCTCAACCTGCAGCGCCTGAAGGTGCAAGAAGTGGGGGAGCGGCATTATGACATCGGCAACGATCTTTACTCTGCCATGCTCGATCCACGCATGATCTATTCCTGCGGCTACTGGAAGAACGCCACCACTCTTGCTGAGGCGCAGGAAGCTAAGCTCGACCTCATCTGCCGCAAGGCAGGGCTGGAGCCGGGTATGCGCATTCTCGATATCGGCTCGGGCTGGGGCGGGTTCTTGAAGTTCGCCGCCGAGCGCTACGGTGTTGAGGGTGTTGGGGTAACCATCTCCAAGGAGCAGGCGAGTTGGGCCAATAGCCACACCGAGGGCTTGCCGGTCGAAACCCGGCTGATGGACTATATGGCGCTCGAGGGAAAGTTTGACCGCATCATCTCGATCGGCATGTTCGAGCATGTGGGCTACAAGAACTATCGCCCCTATATGGAAAAGGTGCGGCAGTTGCTCACCGATGATGGCCTGTTCGTGCTGCACACTATCGGCGGCAATCTCACCCAGTCGCATGGCGATCCATGGAGCGAAAAGTACATCTTTCCCAATGGCATGCTGCCGTCGCAAAAACAGATCAGTGAAGCCAGCGAGGGCCTCTTCATCATGGAAGACTGGCACAATTTCGGGGCGGATTACGACCGGACCCTGCTGGCCTGGTACGAAAACTTCGAGGCAGCCTGGCCCAGTCTCAAGGACAAGTATGGCGACCGCTTCTATCGGATGTGGCGCTATTACCTGTTGAGCTTCGCCGCCACATTCAGGGCGCGCTACACTCAACTCTGGCAGGTGGTTTACTCACCCAAGGGCGTGGTTGGCGGCTATTCCAGCGTCAGGTAGGCGGGGCAGGCTGGCCTCGCGAGTGAAACGACTTGAATTTTACTGGCTGGGCAAATTGTCCAGCTCGTTGATCCCGGCCAGCAGTTTGCGGATCGATTCGATCTGGATGGTGAGGTTCTTGATGCGGGTATTGGCGCGCTCGGCATTGCGTTCGAGCTCGGAGATGGACTGCTCGTCGGCGGCGGAGCGTTCACCGAACTCGCCCAGCTGTGACAAGGAAGTCGCCGCGACGGCGTAGTCGCGCTCGCGGCGCCGCGTCAGGCCATCGCGTTCATTGATCGCCGCTTGCAGTTCGCCTGCAACGGCGCGCCGCATCCGCTCGATGCGCGCACGGTCCTGCTCCTTGTCGCGCTCGGGCGAGCGGGTCTGGAACATGCTGAAAGGAACTTTCATGGGAGCGGATCGCCAAAGACATCTGGAGCCGAGGTGAGTCTAGCTGCGCGCAGGCCCATATAGCAAGGCGCAAAGGTCAGCGCGGCTCGGCTGGTGGCGCAGCACCCTGCCGGGGCAGCATGGTGCCGGGCAGGCTCAGCAACAATTGGGCATGGAAGCCCGCCGACCAGGCCAGTTGCATGATGGCGCCGGCGAGCGCCGCCGTGATGCCATGGAAAACGCCATGGTGGCTGGACCAGCGGCTGGCAAAAACCACAATCACCCCAGCCCAGGCCAACAGCGGCAGCGCCGCGAGCGGGGTGGCCGATGTGAATAGCGCCAGGCCAAGGGCGGGCAGCAGCAGAATGACCAGCCAGCGCCGCGCATTGGGCGGCTGGCGGTGCATCAGCGCCGTACGCGCCCGGCCACGACCGAAATTGAAGTATTGCCGCCAAAGACGATCAAGGGAATCGCGGGGGAAATACTCGATGGTGAGTGGCGCGAGATAAAGGCGCCGCCCTGTGGTGGTGAGGCGCAGATCGAGTTCGGCGTCTTCGTTGTGGCTCAAGATTTCGTTGTAGCCGCCAACGGCGAGGAAATCGTCCAGCAGGAACAAGGCATGATGCCCATGCTCCACCCATTTGCCGCCCGAGATGCTGCGATGCGCGGCGCCGCCAGTGCCATAGATCGAGTTCTGCGCTTCGGCGATGGCGATCTGCAGGGGCGCTTGCCCTACCGCCTTCATGCTCACCACCACCGAATTGGCCTGGGTCTGCCGTTGAATGGCAACGAGCTGGCTCACATAATCACGCGGATAGGCGGCGTGGGCATCGATGCGCACTAGAAAGCGGCAGTCGTGCCCGAAGAGGCGAGCGGCGAGGTTGACGCCGGCACTTTGCAGCCGCCGGGCATTGCGGACCAGGTGTACTTGCGGCGCGGCTTGAGCGATCTGTCGAACAATGGCCTCGGTGTCGTCCGTGCTGCCACCATCGGCCACCACAATGGTCATTGCCGCGGCGAGAGGGTCAGCAAGGAGGGAGGCAAGCACATCGGCGATGTGCAGGGCTTCGTTCAGCGTAGGAACAACAACGAGGATGCTTTCTCGCAACAATGTGGATCCACTGCCCAAAATGATGCGCCTCGATCAGCCGTCGCTGCGCCTCCGGATGGGGTAAATGGAAGATTAACGGGCAACAAGAATCGCTCAATACGTACGGAAACCTCGCTAGGCCGGTGGATATCCGTGCTCATACGGAGGCTGCGCAGCGGATAACTTGCGGCGCGAGCGATGGTCGCTCCTGAGGGCAGGGACAAGCCGACTCGCTCCTGCCGGCAAGTCTCGTCTTGCCCCGGCGGGGCCTGCAGTAGTAGGACGGCGCGAACCAACACGCCGAGGATCACGTGAGCAGACGCGACTTTGATGCATCGATCATGCGCCGGCTGCGGCGGGTTGCCGGACGGCACGGGCTGACCATTCTGACGGCCGAAAAGCTCACCGCCAAAATGGGCAAGGGCGGCCATGCGCTGCGCGACGACGAGAGCTTCAACGTGGTCTACGGGCACGACCCGCTGCCGTTCACCGCGACCCTGGCCGATATCGAGGCCTATCTCGACAAGCTCGATGCCGGCGAAGAGTAAGTCTGGCTGACCTTGCTGGCAACCGGCCTATGCGCCCTCATCAGCGAATTTGCATTATTTATTCTGTAACATGAATCGAAGCACACTCCCTCCATTGGCTACTTTGGAGGCGCGTATGTTCACTCTAATAAACGCCGACGCAGAGGACGACGACGCGGAAATCACCGACCCCCAGGAAATTGCCGAGCTGTTTGCCGCTATTGCAGCCGTGGCCATCGAGGCCATCGGGGCAGGGCAAGCCCGCCAGCTCTTTGATGCAGTTGTCGAACAGGAGGGCCGAGATCCCAACTAGCTCTCCCACTTCCAGCCCTCACCACTGACCACGCCGCGCGATCGGGCGCTCAGGTAGCGATCGGCAAATGGTTCTGCTAAGGCGGGACCATCGCCAATCAGGGACTTTGTGCGCCATGTCTGACGCAGGCCTGCCACGGGTCAAGCCCACCATCTTGCCGCTCGGTGACGCGGCAGTGCTGGTGCGCTTTGCCACGAGCTTAAGCGAAAGCGCCAACAATGCTGCGGTAGCGCTGGCGCACCTGCTTGGGTCGCAGCCTGTGCCAGGGGTAGTCGAAATCACGCCCAATCTGGTGTCTGTGCTGGTGCGGTATGATCCCGCGCTCACCGACCCGGGGCAGCTGGCCGGTGAACTGCGGTTGCGGCTGGCCGGGTTGGACAATGCAGCGGAGTCAGGGGAGCAGCACAAGATCAAGGCGCGCTTCGGCGGCGCGGCTGGCCCCGACCTGCCAGAGGTGGCGGCGCTGCTCGGCATGGAGGCGGACGCCTTTGTGCAAGCCCATAACCGGGCACCACTGCGGGTGCTGGCGACCGGTTTCGCGCCGGGCTTTGTGTATTGTGGTTTTCACGGCTCCGAACTGGTGCTGCCGCGGCGCACGGCAGTGCGGCGCGCCGTGCCCGCCGGTAGTGTGCTGTTTGCGGCCGGGCAGACCGCCATTGCCGCCACGGAAATCCCGACGGGCTGGCACGTGATTGGCCGCACCGAGTTTCGCAATTTCGACCCCGCCGCCGCAGCGCCAACGCGGCTTGCGGCTGGCGACGCCGTTCAGTTCGAGGTGCAAGCGTGAGTGCGACCATTACGATTCTCCGGGCGGGGCCGCTCACGACCATTCAGGACGAGGGCCGCTCTGGCTTGCTGGCCAGCGGGATCAGTGCGTCGGGACCAATGGACACGGCCGGGTTTGCGTTGGCAGCGGACATGTTGGGCGTCCAAGCGCTTGGGGGCATCGAGTTCACCATGGCGGGGCTCGAACTGGCCGTAACTGCCGGCTCCTGCCGCATCGGCTTTGCCGGCGGTGCTTTTACGGTGCGCCACAACGGCGAACCGGTGAATTGGCCGGGAACGGTGTTGCTGCGGGTCGGCGATCGAGTGGCGATCACGCCCGGTGGTGCGGGGAACTATGGCTATCTTCGCTTCGATGGGGACCTGCAACTGCCGGCCGTGCTGGGTAGCCTGGCTACCAACAGCCGCGCGCAATTGGGGGGATTGGCCGGGCGGCCGCTGCAGGCCGGTGATCGCTTGGAGCTTGGAGTGGGCGCCAGCGGTGCACCGAGACTGCAGCGGTCAACGACGGTGCCCGCCGACAGCGCCTTTCGTGTGGTCTGGGGCATCCATGCCGACCTGTTCTCGCCCCAAACACGGCAGGCCTTTGTTGCGGGACGCTTCGAGGTGAGCCCACAAATGGACCGAATGGGCGTGCGCTTGCGCGATGCCGAGAGGGTTTTTGCCGGTGCGGGCGCGCTATCGCTGGTGTCTGACGCGATTGTTCCGGGCGATATCCAGATCCTGGGCGATGGCACGCCGATCGTGCTGATGCGCGATCATCAGCCCACGGGCGGCTATCCCCGCATTGCGACGGTGATCTCGGCAGATCTGGATCGGTTCGCGCAACAGCGCCCCGGAACCACAATTGCATTCCAACCAGTCACTGTCGAACATGCCCACCGTTTGCTGCGCGGAGAAACGCCATGATCTCGATTGATCTCAATGCCGATCTTGGCGAAGGCATGGGCGGTGATGATGCGCTGCTCGCGATCGTCTCGAGTGCTTCGATCGCCTGTGGCGGCCATGCGGGGGATGCGGCCACCATCCGCCATGTCCTGGAGCTGTGCAAGGCGCGGGGAATCAGGGCTGGGGCTCATCCCGGCTATGCTGATCCGGCGCGGTTTGGCCGCTTCCGGATGGATATTTCTGCCGAGGAACTGCTCGCACAGATCAGCACGCAGATGCAGCTGATCCGCTCCGTTGCCGAGGATGTGGGCGCTGAACTGGCCTATGTGAAACTGCATGGCGCACTGGCCAACCAGACCGCGGAAGACCTTGAGCTTGCAACGCAGGTGTTCGGGGCGATCAAAGCAACGGATCCTCAACTGGCAGTGCTGTCGCTCGACAACAGCCAACAGGTGCGGGCCGCCGAGGGGCTTGGTTTGCCCCTGATTCGGGAAGCCTATGCGGACCGTGCCTATACGCCTGCAGGGATGCTGGTGTCGCGCTCGGAGACCGGAGCGGTGATCCATGAGCCGGACGCCGTAATCACGCGTTGCCTGCGGCTGGCCCTGGCCGGCGAGATTGTCGCCATTGATGGAACAGTGCTGACCTCGTCGGCGCGCTCGATCTGCCTGCATGGCGACACGCCCGGGGCGGTGGAGCTGGGGCGGGCGGTGCGGCTGGCGCTGGAAGCCGCAGGGGTCACCATTGCCGCCCAGCTACCCGAACAACAGCCAGCCTAGGTCAGAAGTGGCCACTGTCGGGGATGTTAAGAATATGCCCGCAAGCCTTGCAGTGAACCGCATCGGGATCGTGCCGCTGCAGCCCGCATTGCGGACAGGGGAAATGCACCTTGTTGGGGCGAAAGATCGCCTGCGCCAGGCGCACGAACAATGAGATACCGACGAACATGATGACGATGGAAACGAGCTTTCCCGTCGTGCCGGGCAGGGTGATATCGCCAAAGCCCGTGGTCGTGATCGTGGTGACGGTGAAATAAAGCGCGTCCACATAGCCGGCGATCCCGCCGCCCCGGCCGGCAAACACGGTGTAAACAAAGCCGGTGACCACAAACAGGAACACCAGCAGGTTGATCACCGCCTGGATGGTTTCCTGATATTGGGCCAATCCCCGCTTGCGGAGCGGCCGCCAGAAGACGGTGCTGCGGGTCAAGGTCCACAGGCGCATGATGCGCAAAAAGCCAAGATTGAAGAACCAGGTGGGCGCCAGGAGCGTCAGCAGGATGAAGATGTCGATAATCACCGGCAATTGGCGCAGCCAGCGGGTAAAGTTGTTGGTGGCCAGCGCGCGGGCGATGATGTCCAGCCCCAGCAAGGCGGCGATGGAATAATCCAGCCACAGAAAGGCATCCTGATCCCGGATCAGGGGAGAGGCGATGAAAAACCCGATGATCGCGAGGTCCACCACCAGCACAAGATACTGAAAGCGAACCGCCGCTGGCGACTGACCGTGATACAAGACGCGCAGCGTCGAGCGCAGGCGTGTAAAGCCGCTCCGCTTGGAGGCTCGGTCGGGCTGATCCATGTCATCGTGACCTATCAAGGGAAACGGGTGGCGGTTGCCATAGTGAGCTGGTCAGGAATAGCGTTGTTCACGCCACGGGTCGCCGTGGTTGTGATAGCCGCGCGTTTCCCAAAAGCCAGGCTGGTCTGTGGCCGCAAATTCGATCCGGCGCAACCATTTGGCGCTTTTCCAGAAATAAAGATGGGGCACGACGAGGCGCATCGGGCCACCATGCTCGGCGGTCAGCGGGGTGCCTTCCCAGCTATGGGCCAGAACCGCATCTTCCACCAGGAAATCGGCGACGGGCAAGTTGGTGGTGTAGCCGTCATTACTGAACAGGTGAACGAACTGCGCTTCGGGCTGCAACCCGACCTGCGCCGCCAACTCCTGAGTGGAAACGCCTTGCCAGTGGTTGTCGTAGCGCGACCAGGTGGTGACGCAATGGATGTCTGAAACTGGGTTCACCTGGGGCAGGGCCATGAAGCCGTTCCAATCCAGTGTGGTCAGCCGATCCACGAGCCCGGTGACGTCGAGCTTCCAGTTGGTCAGATTGATGGGAGGCTCGATCCCCAGATCAAGCACCGGCCAGTTCTTGACCAGGTGCTGGCCTGGAGGCAAGCGGCTATCCTCGGGGCGGCTGGTGCGGCCCGTGATGAAGCGACCCTCGGCGGCCCATTTCGCCTTGGTGCGGGTCAGTTTGCTGTCTTGTGTCAGATCGTCTGCCATCGCGCGCTCCGCTTCTGGGTAAGCGAACGCGCCGGGGTGCACCGAAGTTTCGGCGTCAGTTCATCCGCAGGTTTTGTTGTACCACCGTCAGCATTTCCTGGGCAGAGGCGAACTCCACCGCAACCCCGTTCTGGAAATGGCGCACGACGCGAGCGCGCATGCGGCCCAGCGTAATCGGCGTGCCCAAGGCGGGGCGCACATCCAGCTCCACCGCGGCGCCCGAGAGTGAGATGTCGATGATCTTGCAGTTGTAGCGTCGGCCATCATCCAGCACGACGCTGGAATGGCGGATATCGGGCACCACACGTTCGTGGCGGCGATCTTCAGGCAGGTTCAGCAGTTCCTTGTTGGCGAGCCAGGTCAGCTGGGCCGCCATCTTGTCGCGCTTGCGCGGCGAGGCGGCGATGTTCATGCAGAACCCACCATCGATCTGGGCGAGAATGGTGCCTTCGATGCGACCAACAAGGTCCACATACGCAATGACCTTTTCCCCCACAACGCCACTGATGGGCGCGACGACCACCGCGTCGCCGGGCGACATCTCAAGGATCTGGCAGGGGAACTCGCGGCGGTCCGCCAGCATATAGCGGCCAAGGACGGAAACCTTGACGCGCTGGAATTGAATGGGCTCGGCACGCGTGCGGGCCGGGGCGATGAAGCGCGGAGAAGGTATTGCGTCGCTGAGCATGCGCCAGACCGATGGTGAGCGTTATCCACGCAAACCTATCGAGCTTTGGTTAAACAGTTGTAAGAATTTGGGCGCCAAAGATGCGCAGATCGGCGTGTTTCTGCAGGTTCTGCGGCAAGGCCTTACTTACCACGACCGCCGTCGATCACCGCCAGATGGGCGTAGCGGCGGGCGGAGCGGCCATAAACGGTGGCGGGCATTGGCGCCGAGGCGGAATAGCTGCGCTCGCCCACCACCTGCACTGATACGTCCCTGACGGTTTCCTCCAGCGCCACATCATCGGGCCAGATCAACCGCAGGCCGGAAATGCGCTGCTCGATGATCGGCTGCACGCCCAGCCAATAGGGCTCATTGACGGCCGTCATCGCGCCCAAGAGGCGGGTATGGGTGGAGCCATTGTGCCGCAACGGCATCAGGATAGTTTCAAAGCTGGCCTTGGTGTGGATTGCCGTGGTGCCGCTGAAGGTTACCAGCGCCACCGCATGGTCTTCGGTCACCGCACGCAGGAGGGTATCGAGCGCATCCTGATCGCGTTCATGCCAGAGGGCGGAAAAGGAGCGGCCCTTGAGTTCGCGGCAATAGCTGTTGCACAGATGGGAACCAGCAAGGCGGAACGAGAATTTGTCGTTCTCGTCCAGTTCAAGGATGAAGGTGTTGCCCAGGGCATCGCGAATGCGGGCCGGGTCAATATCCTTGCGGTCTGGAGCGCTGCGGGAACCCCGCAGCTTGTTCCAATAATCATAGAGCGTTTTGGTGCTCGTTTTTTGCATGGTCGACCCAGTTGCGGAATGGGCGCGCATTCCCCCCATGGAACGCTTTCGCCGCATCTCAACCATGGCAAAATGGCCCGACAATTGCGCCATTAATCAAAGCTTAAGGTTAACGCGCCCACCCGATTGTGGATAAAGAAGCGCAAACGGGCAGTGCGCCTGAGAGTCGGAGAGATCACATGGCCGAACAAGGCCCCCCAGCCGGTGAGGCCGGTGCTGCCGGGCGCGAACCGGTTTTCTTGCTGCCAGGTTCGGTGACGGCGCTCTGTGGCGTGCTGGTCGCCATTCACCTGGCGTCAACCTTGATCCTTAACCCCGACGGGTGGAATCAGCTGATCTTCTGGGGTGGGTTTCTGCCGCTGCGAATCGTTGCCGCCTTTGATGACCCCAGCCTCGGTGTGCCGCTGCTCTGGACCCCGCTGACCCATGCATTCCTGCATGGCAGCTGGGACCATTTGCTGGTCAACGTGGCCTGGCTCGCGATCTTCGGCACCCCGGTCGCGCGCCGCTATGGCGCCGTGCCGATGCTGCTGATCTTTTGCGTGTCCTCGATCGCCGGTGCGGCGGCCTTTGCCGCCACCACGCTGTGGAACGGGGCTTACCTCATCGGGGCTTCGGGTGGCGTGGCGGGGCTCACCGGCGCGGCAGTGCGATTCTTTTTCCAGCCAGTGCTGGTGGGGGTGGACCCCGAAACCGGCGAGCAGGTGATTCTCGGGCGCCGGCTGGCGAGCCTGCCCGAGCTGTTCCGCGACAAGCGGGCCCGGATGTTCGTGCTGATCTGGGTGGTGCTCAATGCGGCGGTGCCGCTCCTGCCCATGCTGACCGGCACCAATGTGGGCATTGCCTGGCAGGCCCATCTGGGTGGCTTTTTTGCGGGTCTGTTGATGGTCGGTTTGTTTGAGCGGCGGCCTTAGCCGTAGACTTCGTCGGGATTAAAGAGGCGCGGCGAGCCGTCGTCTTCAAGCATCAGCTCGCCTTCGTTGAGCACGACGCGCCGGTAAAAGCAGCTCTGGCGGCCGGTATGGCAGGCAGCGCCGCGGCCGGTCTGCTCAACGGTAAGGGCGATGGCGTCCTGGTCGCAATCGAGTCGCAGCTCGGTGACCTGCTGCAGCTCGCCCGAGGTTTCGCCCTTTTTCCAAAGCGCGTTGCGCGAGCGCGACCAGTAATGGGCGATGCCGGTTTCCAACGTTAGCCGCAGGGCTTCCTTGTTCATATGGGCCAGCATCAGCACGGCATTGCTGCCCGCTTCCACGGTGACAACGGTGATGAGGCCATTGGCATCGAACCGGGGAGCAAAGGCGGTGCCTTCCTCCAGTTCGGCAGGGGACAGGCTCGCGGGATCGGCAAAGGTAATGTTCATGGGGCTGGTTTATCCTGCACCTGGCGGCTTTGCCAACCGGTCAGCTTCGCGTTACCATCGCAAAAAACCGGTCACGCTCCACCCGGTCCTCGGCAAACACGCCGGTGAAGCGATGAGTGACCGTGGTGACATCATGGGCCCGCACGCCGCGCATGGACATGCACATATGCTCGGCCTCGAGCATCACGGCGGCTCCGCGGGGCGTAAGGCTGGCTGTGACGGCGTCGATGATCTGCGCCGTCATCGCTTCCTGGGTCTGCAGCCGGCGCGCGAACACATTAACCAGGCGAGCCAGCTTGGAAAGTCCAACCACCCCGTCAACGGGCAGATAGGCGATATGGGCCTTGCCGACAAAGGGCACCATGTGGTGCTCGCAATGGGAGTGGAACGGGATATCGCGCAGAAGGACTATGTCGTCATAGCCGCTGATGTCGCGGAAAGTGGTCGAGAGGATCTCTGCCGCGTCCTGTTCGTAGCCGGAGTAGAACTCGCGATAGGCCTTGGCCACGCGGCTAGGCGTTTCCAGCAGGCCTTCGCGGTTGGGGTCATCTCCAGCCCAGGCGATCAGCGTGCGCACGGCCGCTTCCGCTTCCTCCTGGGTGGGACGGCGCACTGGCGCCGGAAAGGGGGCAACGGGAACAGCGGTTTTCGATAGAGCGTCCATGGCGGCTCCGGTAGCGGCCGGCAAGCAGGCGGGCTGAGCGGGAAAGTGACCGGTTCAGATGAAACCGCGCCTGTTACAAGGCATGCGCGCTCCTATATAGAGGGAGTGGCGGGCTCTCACAAGAAACAGAATTTCGTGGTTGATGGAACTTAGCGATCTCTATTCCGAGCGTATTCTCGATCTGGCGGCCAATGCTGTCCAGCCGGGGCGCCTCGCGCAGCCCCATGCTTCGGCGCGCAAGGTCAGCCGCGTCTGCGGTTCGCTGATCGAAGTGGATATCGAGGTGACGGACGGGGTGATCACCGGCTATGGCCATCATCTCTCCGCCTGCGCCCTCGGGCAGACCTCTGCGGCGGTGGTGGCGCGCGAAATCGTGGGCACAGATGTCAGTGCGTTTCGTGAGTTGCGGGCGCAGATGTACGCGATGCTGCAGGCTGAAGGGACGGGTCCCGCCGGCAAGTGGAGCGATCTGGGCTATCTGCTGCCCGTGCGTGACTACAAGGCGCGGCACGCTTCGACCCTTCTGGTGTTCGACGCCGTGGCGGAAGCGCTCGACACCATCGAAGGCAAGACCGAGCCCCGATGAAGCCGTCCGCCCAAGCGTTCTGGCGCGCCATCGATCTCCCGTTCAAGCTCGTGGCGGTGTTGCTGATCACGATCTATCGCTACACGCTCTCAGCCTTTGTGGGGCGAACCTGCCGGCATTTGCCGAGCTGCTCGGAATATACCGGCGAGGCGATCTGGCGTTTCGGTTTCTGGCCCGGCGGCTGGATGGGGCTGGCGCGCTGGAGCCGGTGCCGGCCCGGGGGCACCCACGGCTATGATCCGGTGCCCGAAACCCTGCCGAGCAGCGGTCGCTGGTGGCAACCCTGGCGCTATGGCCGATGGCGCTAGGACCTGGAAGCTGCGGCAGCACCGAGTTTTTGGTGTGCTCAGGTGGCAATAAACGTAAAGCGTGCTAGATAGGCCCGCCTTGCCGCGAACAGCGCGGCATGAACCCATTTCTGGAGAGAAACAATGACGATCAAGGTGACGTTCCCCGATGGTGCAGCTCGCGATTATGCGCGCGGCACCACCGGCACCGAGATCGTCGAGGGTATCTCCAAGAGCCTCGCGAAAAAGACGGTGGCGATGCGCTGGAACGGCGTGTTGAGCGATCTCAGCGATCCGCTTGAAGCGGATGGCCGCATCGAGTTCGTGACGCGGGACAGCGGCTCCAAGGATGTGCTGGAGCTGATCCGGCACGACGCCGCCCACGTCCTGGCCGAAGCCGTGCAGGAATTGTGGCCCGACACGCAGGTGACGATCGGTCCGGTGATCGAGAACGGCTTTTACTACGACTTCAAGCGCGACGAGCCGTTCAGCGAGGAAGACTTTCCCGCCATTGAAAAGAAGATGGCCGAAATCATCGAGCGCGGTGCTGCCTTTACGAAGGAAATCTGGACGCGCGACCAGGCCAAGGCGTTCTTCAATGCGCGCGGCGAGAACTTCAAGGTCGAGCTGGTGGATGCCATTCCCGCTGACCAGACGCTCAAGATGTACAAGCAGGGCCAATGGATCGACCTTTGCCGTGGCCCGCATATGCGCTCGACCAAGGATGTCGGCAACGCCTTCAAGCTGACCAAGGTGGCCGGCGCTTATTGGCGAGGCGACAGCAATAACCCGGTGCTCAGCCGCATTTACGGCACGGCCTTTGCCACCAAGGATGAGCTGGAAGCCTATCTCCACATGATGGAGGAGGCCGAAAAGCGCGACCACCGCAAGATCGGTCAGGAAATGGACCTCTACCATTTCCAGCCCGAAGCGCAGGGTTCGGTGTTCTGGCATCCGCGCGGCTATGTGCTCTACAACCAGATGGAAGCCTATATCCGCCGGCGCCTTAATTCCTCGGGCTATGTGGAGGTGAAGACCCCGCAGCTGATGAGCTCGAAGTTTTGGGAAATGTCGGGCCACTGGGGCAAGTACCGCGAGAACATGTTCGTGGTGCCCGATGAAGTGCCTGGCACTGAGGAAGAAGGTCCGGTGCTGTCGGGCAAGGGCGACCTCATGGCACTCAAGCCCATGAACTGCCCGGCCCACGTGCAGATCTTCAACCAGGGCATCAAGAGCTATCGCGATCTGCCGCTACGCATGGCCGAATTCGGCTGCTGTCACCGCAACGAGGCCCATGGTGCGCTGCATGGCTTGATGCGCGTTCGGCAGATGACGCAGGACGACGCGCATATCTTCTGCCGCGAAGACCAGATTCAGAGCGAAACCGAGCACTTCGTGCATCTGCTGTATTCCGTGTACGCCCATATGGGCTTCGACAATGTGGTGATCAAACTCGCCACGCGCCCCGAAAAGTTCGGCGGCACGATCGAGCGCTGGGATGCAGCGGAAAAGGCGCTGGGCGATGCGCTGCGCGCCACCGGCTATGATTTCGAGATCGCGGAAGGCGAGGGGGCATTTTATGCACCCAAGCTCGAGTTCCACCTCAAGGACGCCATTGGCCGCTCCTGGCAGGTCGGCACGCTGCAGCTCGATTATGTGCTGCCCGAGCGGCTGGGTGCCACCTACATCGCCGAGGACGGCTCGCGCCAATATGCGGTGATGCTGCACCGGGCGATCCTTGGTTCGCTCGAGCGCTTCATCGGCATGCTGATCGAGAACTATGCCGGCAAGATGCCGATGTGGCTGGCTCCGACCCAGGTCGTGGTCGCCACCATTGTTTCGGAAGCGGACGATTACGCCGAAAAGCTGGTGCGCCAGCTACGCGAAGCGGGCGTCCGGGCCGAACTTGATACCCGCAACGAAAAGATCAACTACAAGGTGCGCGAGCACTCCGTGGGCAAGGTGCCGCTCATGTTCGTGGTGGGCAAGCGCGAGGCCGAGGAGGGTACGGTCTCCGTGCGCCGACTCGGCACCGAAGGGCAAAAGGTCATGCCGGCCATGGATGCCATCGTGGCACTGATGGCAGAAGCGACCCCGCCCGATCTCCAGCAAAAGGCTGCCTGAACCGTGCCGCAACGTCCGTCCAACCGCGAGCTCAAGGCCCTGACCCATCTGGGCGAAGACAACATTCTTGGCCCCGATGACTTCAAGGACATCGGCGAGAAGGTGTTTGCTGGCATGGAAAAGAAGGGTTGGGTTGTTCCTGCCGAGGGGCACCCCAACCGCTTCAAGGCCACGATCAAGGGCCTGACGGTGCATGAAGGTGAAATCATCTTTGCCGGTCGGCTGAAGCGCTAAGCCGAGGAAGCGGGCATGGCCGATCCGATCCCCATCACCCGCTCCATCTCGATCGATCCCGGCGAGATCGAGGAAACCTTCGTGCGCGCCGCCGGGCCGGGCGGACAGAACGTCAACAAGGTCTCAAGCGCGGTGCAGCTGCGCTTTGACCTGGCCAACTCCCCCTCCATCCCCGAAGGCATGAAGCGGCGGGTAGCGGCGCTGGCAGGCAAGCGCCTGACCAAGAACGGCGTGATCGTCATCACCGCCAACAGCCACCGTGACCAGCCGATGAACCGCGCCGATGCGCTCGAGCGGCTGATTGGCTTGTTGGTGGCGGGCGCGCATGTGCCCAAGGCCCGGGTGCCGACTCGCCCGACACTGGCCTCCAAGCGGCGCCGGCTCGAAGGCAAGTCGATCCGCTCCGCCACCAAGCAATTGCGCACGAGCCGGCCGGACGCTGAGTAAGGCAACGCCGCCGGCTGTGGTTTGCCGGCGGCGCTGGATTGAGCCTGACCTTATTGGGCGGTGGCCTTGATTGTCACCTTGTCGATCAGAACCTTGGGATCCTCTTCGGCCGCCATGAAGTCCACGACGCTGACGCCGCCCGGCTCCTTGGCCACCACATCGATATTGAGGTTCTTGGCTTGGCCGCTGACAAAGGTGTTGATGGCGCGCCCGACATTTTGTGCATCAGCGGCGCCGGCGAGCAGCCCCACGATCGTGCCCTCGGCCAGCCCGGCAAAGATTGGCCGGAGCGCTTCTGGTTGGGTGCCCTGCTCAGCGGCAACGGCGGCAAAGATGATGTCGGTGAGCCCCTGATCGCTCACATCGACATTGAGCTTGCCGACGGCCAGTTCCATGCCGGCAGCGAGCGCCGTATCGGCATCAAGGTCAAACAGTTCGGCCGTAGCATTGGTCAGCGTGCCGGTCATGACGATAGTCGCCAAATCCGCCCCGGTCACCGAGATCTCGTTGATGTCGATGCTGCTCGTGGCTTCGTTCCAGGCCGCGGCGATCTTGAAGCCGGCATCGATGTCGGTGACACCCAGCGCGCGCAGTTGCGCCAACTGCGGGTCGCTCGTGTCTTCCGGCAAGGCGAAGGCTAGATTGGTCGCCGACATCAGGAAATCGGTGGGAATGCCGTTGCGGTATTCGGCCAGCGTCAGGTCGAACGCGCCCAGGCTGCCCTTGATGCGCACGGAGCTGTCTTCCGGATCAGGCACATCGACGCTGATCTGTTCAAGTGAGAAGCCGGTAAAGGCGGGCACGAGCTCCCGCGCATTGGCATCAAGCCAGGCTTGGTCGATCGCCTCGGGCGCCGCTTCGATGGCGGCAATCGGGCCAGCGAGGTCGATCTGCTTGAAGACCGCGCGGCCCATTTCGAAGTGGCCATCGCCTTCAACCGCGATGGTCATGCCCTCGATGGTGATCTCGGGATAGATGCCGGGGGACAGCCCGGCCATGCTCATGCTCTTGACCCCGACCGTAAGCGGGCGGTCTTCGTCATCGACGCCGTTGCAATCAAAACCGCCGAACTGGGCCGGGGAGGTTTCAAAGGCGGTGAAGATGTCGGCATACATACGCAAGGCCGCGCCCATCAGTTCTGGCGAGGGGGTCTCGTCGTCCTCATCCTGATCGTCGAGCGCACTGGAGAGGGCCATGACTTCGGCCATGGAATGGCGGAGCGGCCGGCCCTTCACTTCGGCCATGGTGATCGGGCCCATGGTGCAGCTGACTTCGGGGGCTTTAAACGAGCCGCCCTCAAAGTTGAAATTGGTGTAAAGCGGCGTCAGCTCATTTGAAGGATTGGTCTGGACCAGTCCGTAAAGACCGAGCACCGCGCTGATGTCGAGCGTGGCCGCCGTCATGGCGCCCATCTGTGCACTGCCCTCGTCTTCGCTCTCTACAGTTGTGCCGCCCAGCGACACGGTTGCGGCAACGCCATTCACGACATCAGTGAGCACCAGATCATTAAATACGACTGTGCTTTGCGTGGTGTCGTTGTCGCCGCTTGTGGTTTCGATCCGGACATTGATGGCCGGGATGGTAATGCTGGTGGCGGACAGCGACGCCAGCGCTTCGGCATTGTCGGCGATATTGCCGCTGAAAATCTCGCGCAACGTGGCTTCATCAAGATTGGAGTCCACCGCCTCGATCGTATCGATCTCGACCTGCTGGGTCGTGGTTACCTCCGCCGGAGCTGGGGCTGGCTGGGACACCTCCGGCGCCGGATTCTTGATCTTTTGCGCCCAGGCGGCTCCAACCGGCAGAGCGACGGTGAGCATGCAGGCGGTGACAAGAGCGGCGAGGCCGCGATGGGGTCGGTCACAAAACAACATTGGGGATCTCCTCGCCACTCGGCCCCCACTGCATACTATAGGCTGGCCGGCAGACAAACCCCGTGCCGGCAAGTCGCGCCCGAACACCCTAGCTTGGGCGGCTGGTGACCGCTGTCAGCACTTCGATGTCTTGGGCTGATCCCGGTTGCACCTGGAAGGCGCGGTCAAACACCTTGTCGCCGATCTTTGCGAGCACGACGTAGTCGCCAGCGGACAGGACGGTCGAGGGAAAGGCGCCCAGATCAGTAAAGAGGGTGGCGCCATCCGAGTTTTTCACCGTCCATTCCACGTCAGCAATGGCTTCGCCGCCCGGCTCGGACACCAGCTTGAAGGCAACCTGACTGGCATGATGATAAAGCGTTGCGTCGGTGAGTTGGCCGGGCTCCACCCGAAGATCGGCCCGCACTTCGGCATTGATCGTGCCGAAATGGGACACCACGTGGTAGGTGCCGGAATTGAGCGTTACAATGTCGTTGGGCGTCAGGCCCTCCGCGATGGGCACGCTGCCGGTGGCTTCTTCGAGGAAGATGTCGAACCGCAGCAAGTCGGGTGGGATCGGGATGTCCCCCGTCACTGCAGCATTGAGCCGCAAGGCACCGGCATCGAGCACAAAGCTTTTTTCGTTGGGACCGGCAACAACCGTCACCGTGTCGCTGATCTGAGCCCGGCCATAAGCGATGTGGACCACGTAATCTCCGGGCGCCAGTTCCAGCTTGGCCGTGCCCTCATCGGATTTGGCGACAAGGGGAAGCTCCCCGCTGGCGTCCGGCGTGGGTTCGAAGATGCGCCAAACCAGGCCGTTGGGAACGACTGCCCCGTCCTGAGTGATCTTGGCAGTGAGCGAAACGGGCTGGGGTGCGGATGTCAGCGCATTGATGGCGGCCGTGGCGGGCGTGCTGCCCGGCGCGGCTGGCCCACTGCCGCCCTCACGCTGTGGCCGCGGGCGGGGCATGGGCGGCGACTCCGCACTTTCCTCCTGGGCCAATGGCCCCGGTGACCCCCATGGCAGTTGGGCTCCGAAAACCAGAGTCAGTCCAACAGCAAGGATCGGTCGCAAACGCATGTTAACTCCAGGCCAGACAGTCGCCCCCCCCCGGCGCTGATATCAGGCGCGGATGCTAGGCGGCGATTGGGGAGAAGCTGTGTCACAGACCATCCCGGTTGAAAACAGTGGCATGGGCATAGCTACCATTTTGTGTGGTTCTGGACTGGCCCGGTCCCGGCGCACTTGCTATGGCAGCCCCAACAACGGAGAATTTCCATGCCCGCTAACCAGGCCATGCTTGATTATCTTCTGACCCGCCGGTCGGTGGGCATGGCTTTCCTTAAGGAGCCCGGGCCCACCGCCGAGCAACTCGAGCAGATGCTGACAATCGCCACCCGCGTGCCTGATCATGGCAAGCTGGCCCCCTGGCGGCTGATTCTGATCCAAGGCGAAGATCGCCTGGCCGCCGGCGAGAAACTGGCCGAAATTGCTGCAGCCAAGAACCCCGCGATCGAGCCCGTGGCTATGGATTTGGAGCGCCGCCAGTTCTTGCCGGCGCCCTTGACCGTGGGCGTGCTCTCCACCGCCAAGCCACACCCCAAGATTCCTGAATTCGAGCAGTTGCTGTCGGCGGCCAATGTCGCCTTCAACCTTGTTCATGCGGCCTATGCCATGGGCTTTGCCGCCCAATGGGTTACCCGCTGGTATAGCTATGATGAAACCGCCGCTGCCGCACTTGGTGCACGGCCAGGCGAACGCTTTGTCGGCTTCGTTCATATCGGCACCCCTACCGCAACGATCGAGGATCGCCCCCGCCCGGCGCTTGCCGATGTGGTGACGCGCTGGACGCCTTCTGCAACATAGAACCTCCCACCGCGTTGTTGCGGAAAGGGAGGAATGGCCATGGCCGAGCATCACTACATCGTTGCGCGCAGCGAAAGCCAATGGAAGGTCAGCTATCGCGGCACCGACCAGGGGCCGTTCACCAGCAAGGAAGAAGCCATCGAGATCGCCATCGCTGCGGCCCAGGCCGAGTACAACGACGGCGAGGACGTGGAAGTGCTGGTGCAGGACATTGAATCGAACTTCCACACGGCGTGGACCTCAAGAAATACCGGAGACGAGGGTGCTCCCCTGGCGACCAAGGCTTGAGCCTTAACGCGGCATTAACCATATCCGTCGCTTAGTTCAGCGGCAAGTTTCTGGAACCGTGCCGCGCATGGGCGTTCAACCAATCGCAGTGCCACAAAGCCTGGCTTATGTGCTCAATGCCGCCGGCGACCGCAACGGCGTCGATTTTGATTATCTGCTGCAAACCGCCATTCGTGAAAGTAGCCTCAATCCGCAGGCGAAGGCGCAGACCTCCTCGGCCACCGGGCTGTTCCAGTTTCTCGAAAGCACCTGGATGCAGGTCATGAAGGAGCAGGGCCCCCGGCTTGGCTATGGCGATTATGCCAATAACATCCAGCGTAACAGCGAGGGCGACTACTTCATCGCCGACCCCCAGATTCGCCAACAGATCCTGAAATTGCGGGAAGACCCGCAGATCGCCGCCGATCTCGCCGCGGCCTTCACCAAGACCAACGGCGACTACCTGCAATCCCGTTTCGGCCGCATGCCCAGCGCGGGCGAGCTCTATATTGCCCATTTCCTCGGGGCCCAGGGCGCCGAGCGCATGTTCACCGCGGGTTTGCAGAACCCCGATCAGATCGCCGCGAACCTGTTTCCCCGCCAGGCCGCGGCCAATCGCGCGATCTTTTATGCCGATGGCCAACCGCGCACGATCCGTGACGTTTATCGCGTGCTGGTGTCCAAGCATGAAGCCGGCGGCGCCAATGCGAGTTTCGCGGCCCAGCAGTTGACGGGTGTAGCGCCACCATCCACGGTGCCGGCACCGGAGGTGGTGCCCTCACGCTTTTCCCCGGCCAATATGTCGTTCACGGGCCTGTTCACCAACCAAGGCACCTCGCCTGCGCCCGAGATTGCCCCGGAGCCAGGCTCGGCCTTTTTCACCCAGCTCTACGCCCCCTGACAAGAATCGGAACCCGGTTGGCGTCATGACGTTCCTGTCAAAACGCTGACACAGCAGCCGGGAGGCCTGCCATGCGCCATCACTCTGTTCCGTTCGCGCCCAGCCACGAGTTGAGCATCCCGCCAGGATGGGTGTTTGTCGGCTTGCTGGTGGCGAGTTGGCTCGCCGTGATCGGCTTGGCGCATCTGGCGCTCCACCTTTTCGCCCTCCTGACAGGCACTTGATTGCACCGCTATCATGGTGAACGTTTCCTTAAGTCTCCGTGACTTAGAACTTTCTGCGCGTGTGTGTGCGGAGTGAGTCATGGTTGGCTATCAGGAGTTCGTGTCGCTGTGTCAGTCCCCCGATAGCGAGGATCGAGGTCGCGCCGCGCATTTGTCGGCGATCGCTTATCTCAACCACCATGGTCCCGCCGATGAACAGGCCGCGCTTTATGCCGCCTTGATCGGTTTTCTGGATGATCCCTCGGTCAAGGTACGCGCAGCGTTAGCCTATGGACTGCTTCACTCGTCCGACGCGCCCCGTCCGATCATCCTGGCACTGCTGCACGACAGCGCAGTGATCGCACGCGCCGTGCTCCAATATTCTCCCGTGCTGATCGATGCCGACCTGTTCGGCCTGGTACAATCCGCCGAGCCCGGCCTGCTGCTGGCGATCAGCGAGCGCGACCGCATCAGCCCGCGCCTTGCGGCGGCGCTGGTGTCCTGTGGCGACCGGCCCATTACGCTGCGACTGCTGCGGCGAACGGAGATTGATTTGCCGGCGCCGCTACTCTCGAACCTGGCCGCGACGCATGGGGATGAAGCGCAGTTCCGCGGGGCGCTGCTGGCCCGCGACGACCTGCCGGCCGATGCGCGCCTGCTGCTGGTGCAAAAAATCAGCGCAGCCTTGCGCAATTGCCGCGTGGTCAAGGGATCGCTTGCCACCGAGCGGCTCAACCGCCTGCTCCGCAACAGCGAGGACACTGCGGTATCCTCGATCGGGGAACGTGAAGCCGTTGCCGGGCCATCCAACTATGTTTCGGCTCTGGTGGAGACCTCGCGGATTAATGCCCGCGTCTTGCTGCATGCCATGGTCACCGGTCACGTGATGTTTTTCGCCGCGTGCCTCGCCGAACTCAGTGACGTACCGCATGCCAAGGTGCTCGCCATTCTTGAGCGCGGCAGCCGGCCTGCGCTGCATGCGCTGTTGTCGCGATGTGGGCTGGGGCAGGGGGTGGGCAACCTCCTCGCCCGCCTTGTGCTGCATGCCCGCGCTACCGATCTTGTCGATGATGCTGCCGCTCGCCATTATGTGGTTACGGCGCTCACCGAAGAGTTGATCGCCGAGCATGCCGGTGTCATCCCAGCCGAGCTCGAAGAAGCTTTTGCATACCTCAGCGAGCAGAACATCGCCTTGGCACGCCAGGCCGCCCGCGGGGTCATGGCCGCCTTTGCCGAGGAAGCCAGCCTTGATCGCGCGCTGCCTGCCCCGGTGGTCGAGCCAATGGCTTTGCCTGCAGCCTGAACCGCTAGAAGCGGAACTGCTCGCTCAGCACCCGCTCTTCAAGGCTGGTGCCGGGGTCGAACAACAGCGTCACCCCATGCGAGCGATCTTCGTGCACGGTGACTTCGAGCACGTTCTGAAACTCGACATTGTCAGCAACCGCGCTGACGGGGCGCTTGGCCGCTTCCCGAGTGACGAATTTCACCACCGCCCTGTTGGACAGGATAGCACCACGCCAGCGGCGCGGCCGGAACGGCGAGATCGGCGTCAAAGCCAGCAGTGGGGCCTCGATCGGCAGGATGGGGCCGTGGGCGGAGAGATTGTAAGCTGTTGAACCGGCGGGCGTTGACAGCAGCGCCCCATCGCAGATCAACTCCTCGAGCCGGGTCTCCCCGTCCACGATGATCTGGATCTTGGCGGCCTGATAGGACGAGCGGAACAGCGACACCTCGTTGAGCGCCAGAGCTGTTTGCGTGTTGCCCGCCACATCGAGCACCTGCATGGACAGCGGATAGATCCGGGTCTGCTGCACGGCCGCCAGGCGCTCGTCGAGCCCGTCTTCGGAAAAGACGTTCATCATGAACCCGACCGAGCCGAAATTCATGCCGTAAACCGGGATGTCGCGCCGCATCACCTGATGCAGGGTTTGCAGCATCAAGCCATCGCCACCCAGCGCCACGACATAGTCGGTCTGGTCTATCGGGTAATCGCCGTAGCGCTGCCGCAGCCGCTGCGCAGCGGCCTCCGCGTCGGGAGTGCCATTGGTGACAAAGCAAATTCGAGGCGGGGCTGACGCGGCCAAAGCTGCACTCCAAAGGAAACGCGTCTGCCTAACATGTGAAGCAGGCCCGTGCCAGCAGTCTCGCGGGACCGCCGCTCCTGTGGGTCGCTGCAATCCCCCATTGCCCGCAGGCGCCCGCAATGCTAGAGGGCCCTCGGCGCCGGTATAGCTCAGTTGGTAGAGCACCTGATTTGTAATCAGGGGGTCGCGGGTTCGAACCCTGCTGCCGGCACCAGCATAACTCCCCAGGGGAGAGTTACGGCACTTACCAGACAATCCAAAACGAGCAGTTGAGCGGGCAAAAGCGCCGGTCACAGCTTAGCCGTTCCCCTGCGCGCCAGACGCCGGCAGCCCCACTTCTCCACAGGCACGATCACCGATCCTGTTCGTCGCTCCAGCCATTGGCCCAGAGTAGGCCGATGATTGCTCCCTTGCTTGAGGGCATGATGGCGAGGGGGATGATGATGGCGAGCGGTACGAGAACATAGATGTAGACAAGTGGGCTGCCCGCGCCGCTGAGCTCCATCTCCAGCATCACAAAGCCGATGATATGGCCCACCACCGTGATGACGAGAAGGGGCAGGATCAGGCCTACCCGGTAATTGGCGAGCGGCTCGCCGCATACGGCGCATTGATCAACCTGCTCAAGATAATGGTGGAAGAGCCAGCCCTCGCCGCATCGAGGGCAGCGGCACTTGATGCCGTTCCATATTGCCGGCCAGGTCTTCCTGGTTTCGCCGCTTGAGGAAGGCATGGGAGGCCTCCGTTTCGGACCGAGCGAGCTTGCTGCCGGGTTTGCCGGCACGAGCTTACATCCGGCCGCCCCGAGTAATCACGTCAAATGTCATGCCTGGGGGCCGGGCGCTGTTTTTGCCGTTTGCTGTCGATAGTGTCTCGCTATGCTTGCTAATCCTGATTAGCATTGGGAAACCGCAGAGACGGCATGCCGTTGGTCTGTCGCTCAACGCTTGGTTCCCCATGTCCCCCGGTGTCATTCTCGCTCTTCTGGCCTACGGCCTGTTCTCCTGTTCCGATGCCTCGATCAAGAGCCTGGGCGGGGAGCTCAGCGTGTTCGAGATCGGCTTTTTCACCTCGTTGTTTGCCGTAGGACCGGCGCTTCTGAGCAAAGCCCGCAAGGAGCGCTGGCGCGACGTCTTGCAGTTCAACAATCCCTTGTTGCTCAATATTCGCGGCCTTTCCGGCGTGCTTGGCTCTGGCTGCGTGATCTATGCCTTCACTCATGTGCCGCTCGCCGAAGTATATTCGCTGGCTTTCCTCGCGCCTATTTTCGTGGTGCTGCTGTCAGCTATGCTCCTCGCGGAAGCCATTCCGCGCTATCGCTGGCTCTTGCTGGTGCTTAGCTTTGTCGGCGTGCTGATCGTTGTGCGTCCTGGGTTCCGCGAATTGCAGCTTGGCCACCTGGCGGCGCTGGCCTGTGCCTTTTTCACGGCGACCAATACGGTCGTGCTCCGCTCCCTCGCGCCGCGCGAGCATCGGCTGAGCATCTTCGCCACGGTGACGCTCTACGCACTGGTCCTGAACGGGATCGGCATGATCATCTGGGGCAGCAGCCTGCCAACCTTGCCCCAGCTTGCGGTGCTGGCCCTGATCGGCACCATGGGCGGCCTCGGACACCTGACCTTTATTGGGGCCACCAGGCTGGCGCCAGCCAACCAGGTGGCGCCCGCGCAATATACCCAGATGCTGTGGGCCCTGGGGCTGGGGGCGCTGTTCTACGGCGAGTACCTGGATGGCATTGGCATAGTTGGGCTCGTCATCATGATCGGCGCGGGGGCCTTGAACCTGCTTTCCCCCGAGGCCTGTGGCCGACACCTCAGCCTGAAGAGACATGGCGGCGCTGCTCAGCAGCCGAGCGAGGCCAAGGTGCTTGACGATATCGCGATATCCCAGTGCGCAATAGCCGGGTCGGGTCCGCAGCAGGCGAAGTCGTAACTACCGCAGTCTTGATCGCCGCGGGTGCTGAGTGACCGCAACCAAAGCTGCCTGCTGCCGCTTTACGCAAACTGCACGCGCAATGGAGAAAACGCGATGATCACCAGAACAGCTTTGTCCCTCGCTCTCGCCGCCGTAATGGTACTGCCAGGCGCGGCCTTTGCCCAGGAAGAGCACCGGATCGCCGGCAAGGCCGTTCCCGCCGATCAGGTGGCCGGGGTCCAGGCAAAGTGCGACGAGATGCGCAAGGGCGAAACCACTTCCCCCGTGGCCGAAGCCGCAGCCGATGAGCCCAACAAGGAAGCTGGCCGCGAAGCGGCCGCTGACGCGGCCGTGGAACTCTCAAGCGAGCTTTGGACTGCAGACGGCACGATCGATCTGGAAAAGCTCTCGATCGAGCAGTGCAGCGAAGGCAATTTCGGCCTCGCGCCCAACTAAGCCCGGCATCGAAACCACAAAAGAACTGGAGTTCCGCGCCTGCGGAACTCCAGTTTTACGTTCAGGCGCCGGTGATGCGCCAGATCACGTCACCCACGTCGTCCGCCATCAGCACCGACTGGTCGGCAGCAATGGCCACGCCCACCGGCCGACCAAAGGAGAACTTCTCGTCGGCCGACAGGAAGCCGGTGAGAATGTCGCGCGGCAGGCCAACTGGCTTGCCATTCTCGAACGCAACGAAACAGAGCTTGTAGCCGCTGAGCGTGCTGCGGTTCCACGAGCCATGCTGGCCGATGGCCATGCCCGCGGGGAAGCCGGGCAGGGTACCTTCCGGCAACCAACAAAGGCCGAGCGACGCCGTGTGCCCGCCCAGCGCATAATCGGGTGCGAGGGCCGTCGCGACCTTGGTCGCGTCCTGGGGCACCCGGTCATCTACGGTTTGACCCCAATAGCTGTAGGGCCAGCCATAAAAGCCGCCATCGCGCACTGAGGTCAGGTAATCGGGCGGGGTCTCATCGCCCAAGCCGTCGCGCTCATTGACTACCGTCCAGAGCGAGCCATTGCTCGGCTCCCAGGCCATACCCACTGGATTGCGCAAGCCACCCGCAAAGATGCGCGACTGGCCGGTTGCCAAATCCAGTTCGTGGATGCAGGCGCGATCGATCTCGGCCTCCATGCCGGAGTCACCGATATTGCTGAGCGAGCCCACGGCCACATAAAGCTTGGAGCCATCGGCGCTCGCGATGAGATTGCGCGTCCAGTGCCCGCCCGGCTTGGTGCTCATGAGCTTGCGGGGTGCCGCCGTGATCTGGGTGGCACCAGCCTCGTAGGGATAGGCCAGCACCGCGTCGCTCGCACCGACATAAAGCGTGTCGCCGATCAGCACCATGCCATAGGGCTGGCGCACATTGTCGATGAACACATGCCGGATCTCGGCCACGCCGTCCCCGTCGGCATCGCGCAAGAGGGTAATGCGGTTCGGGCTCGTGCCCGAAGCCTTGGCGCGCTTCATCGTGCTCGACATCGCATGGTCGAACAGCGACTTCGGCTCCCCCGATTCGCCCATGGACTCAGCCACCAGCACATCGCCATTGGGCAGCACATGCATGTTGCGCGGGTGGTCGAGCTTGGCCGCAAAGGCATTGACCTTGAGCCCGGCTGCGGCTGTCGGGGTGTGCCCCGGTTCCCAGCCTTTCGCCGTCGGCATCTTGAGGGTTGGGATGCTGCCCTGTGGCTTTGGCGCCGGAATGGTGGGGGCAGTGCCGTAAACCGGCGGGCGGGGGCCGTCGCCCGAGTGGCGGACGGCAACGGCAACCGCGCCTACGGCGGCAACAACACGGGCGAAAACGGCACTGGTGTTCATTGAAGGATCTCAACTGGCGGAACAGGTTAGCTCAAGCTAACGCCATTGCGACGGGTCGAACACCCCTGCAGGGAGTGATCTTGCACGCTTTTAGTGTTGGCTGGTCGCCGAGTTGCTTCCTCTGGCTCTCCCTAACCGCGCACATCGGAACAAACGGAATCTCCAGTCGTTCCTGAAGGACACTCACAGAGGAGACGACGATGCGAATTCTAGCCCTAGCTGCCCTTGTTCTGATGTCCGGCACGGCTTTTGCCCAGGACGCCGCTCCTGCCGCCGGTGGCGCGGCCCCAGCCGCAAACCCATCCGCCAGCACAACGGCGCGCACGCCGGTGGAAACGCCCCAGTTCATCGAACAGGCTGGCTTTTCCGGCACCTTTGAAATCGAGTCCAGCAAGCTGGCGCTGGAAAAAGCCGAGCGCGACGACGTCAAGGAATTCGCCCAGCACATGATCGATGAGCACACCGCCAATTCCGAAGCCCTGACGGATGCGGTAGCCGCGACCGGCATCGAGATTGCGGTGCCAACCGTGCTTGATCCGGTGCATCAGCAGATGATGGACACGCTTGAAGCCTCGACCGATTTCGACATGGACTATCTCAAGATGCAGTATCAGGCCCATCAGGACGCGATCTCGCTGTTCTCGTCCTATGCAGAGGCTGGCGAAGCCGGCCCGATCAAGGAATATGCTGCAGCAAGCCTACCCGCCTTGAACATGCATCTGGACATGCTGCCCGAGGACGCAAAGCCCGAATAGGTCCTTTCCGCCCCCTGCAAAAAAGCCTGCCGCTCCCGAAAGAGCGGCAGGCTTTTATTATCAGATAGTGGCAACCTGACCCGGAAGGGCCGCGTAGCCAAACAGATTATTCGGCCAGCTCAGCATACATGGCGTCGAAACGCGACTGTGCCTTGGGCGGAACCTTGACGCTCTTGGCTTCTTCCAGATTGGTCGGCTCGCCGACAACAACCAGGGCCACCATGCCCATGCCGAAGTGCGGAGCGCACTTGACGCCGTAAACACCTTCAGTGTCGAAGGTCACGGTGATTTCTTCGTTGAGCTTGCCCTTAAACGGGGTAGCGCCTTCGGGCAGCATGCCGGCAATGGTTTCGGCGTTGTGGCCCTTGTCGGTGGGCACGAAGGTGACAGTGTCGCCAACGGCAATTTCGGTCAGCGCTGGCTCGAACACCATCGTGCCGTCCTCGCCCTTGTTGAGCATCTGGACCTGATGGTCAGCAGCGAAAGCGGGGAGTGCGAAAGCGGATACCGCTACGGCCGCAAGACCGAGAGTTTTGAGAATACGAATTTTAGCCTCCTGAAGGAACTACTACTACAACCGGAAGTACGCCGTGGTGTTCCCGCATGTCAGTCACTTATCGAAAGTGAATGCCACCGGCGTCTGAGGTTCAGATAGGAAATGAAATGTGGTTTGCCAACCGGACCGCACCTGTGAACAGGTTCTTCAGCGCTTGCTCTCGCCCCCTCTATGACGCAAAAGCACGCATGATCCGATTTCACAGAAATCCTAGCGCTACCACGGGCTTGGGCGGGGCGGTTCGCGTAGATTTGCCCACCTCGGGAGGGGGCCGGAAGTGACTGTACCCTCTGTTTTCGTTGACAATTTGTCGCATAGCTATGCCGGGAAACTGGCCCTCGACAAGGTCTCCCTCACCATCGCGCGCGGTTCCAGCTTTGCCCTGTTGGGTCCAAACGGGGCCGGCAAGACCACGCTGATCAGCATCTTGTGTACGCTGCAGAAGGCCGACAGCGGCACCGCCGAGGTGGATGGCATTGATGTCAGGCGCAGCCCGACGGCCGCGCGCAAGCGCATCGGGGTCGTGTTTCAGGACTCCAGCCTCGATGATCGCCTGAGTGCCTACGAGAACCTGAACTTCCACGGTCTGGTTTACGGCATGGCCGCGCGGGACCGGCGGCAGCGCATCGGCGAGATGCTGGCCCTGGTTGAGCTGGAGGATTGGCGCGATGCCATCGTGCGCAGCTTTTCGGGCGGCATGCGCCGGCGCCTCGAGATCGCCCGGGCGCTGCTACACAATCCCGCCATCCTGTTTCTCGATGAGCCCACGGTTGGCCTTGATGCCCAAACGCGCGAGCGCATCTGGCAATATCTCGATCAACTGCGCCGCGAGCGCGAACTGACGGTACTCACCACGACCCACTATATCGAGGAGGTGGAGACCGCAGATCAGGTGTGCATCATCAACAACGGCGTCATCGTGAACCAGGGCAGTCCCGCTGAACTCAAGCTCGCTCATGGCCGCAGCTGGCTCCATGTTGTGCCCCGGGACGAGGGCGTGCGCCAAGCGATCCTCCAGCGCTTCCCCGAAACGCGCGACCTGGGCAGCAATCGCCTTGCCGTGCCGGTGACGGACGAAGGCTTTGTCGATCATTTCCTTGCCAGCTTTGGCAGCCAGCTCAGCGAAATGCGCCTCGAACAGCCCAGCCTCGAAAGCGTGTTCCTCGCCCTGACGGGAACCGAGCTGCGCGACCGCGCCGCCGGCCGGCGCGACGCCGAACAGGCAGCTGGCAGAAGGGCAGGGCGGCGATGATCACCATAATCCATGGCCGCTATACGTATTCCAGCGCCGGCACACCCAATCTTCGAGGCACACCATGACCGCGATCATGCCCCTGCTGCGCGGCGTTTACGGCGTGTGGCTGCGCGAAGTCACCCGCGCCACCCGTGATCGCGGGCAGATGATCGGCGGCGTCAGCCGCCCGCTGATCTGGCTGCTGATCCTGGGCGTCGGGCTCAATCCCTATTTCCGCGGCGAGGTTTATGGGGAGGTGCGCTATGTCATCCCTTATACCTATCTGCAGTTCCTGTTCCCGGCCGTTATCGTGCTCAACATCATGTACACCTCGATCCAGTTCGCGGTGTCGGTGATCTGGGATCGTGAATTCGGCTTCCTCCGCGAAGTGCTGGTTTCGCCCATGCCCAAGCCGCTGGTCCTGCTCGGCAAGGTGCTGGGCGGCAGCACTGTCGCGACGCTGCATGGCGCGGTGGTGCTGATCCTGGCCAGGTTTGCCGATGTCACCATGACGCCAGAACAGGTGGTGACGGCCTTGGCCTTCATGTTCCTGCTGTCGTTCGGGCTGACCTGCTTTGGCGTGATCCTTGCGGCGCGCGTGCGCAGTTTTGAAGGCTTCGGAGTGTTCTCCAACACCTTGATCTTGCCGCTTTATTTCACCTCTTCCTCGGTGTTTCCGCTCGACCCCGCCCTGAGCCGCACCCAGACCACTGCCAGCTATCCCGAATGGCTGGTGTTCCTGGTGCAGATCAACCCGATCACCTATGCGGTCGATACCCTTCGCGGCGTGCTGATCGGCTTCAATCAGTTCACGCCCAGCTATGGCCCCGTGATCGTGGTCGGCATGGCCATCGTGTTCTTTGTGCTGGCCCTCGTGGATTTCGGCCGGTCATGAGCACGGGGCGCCCGCATCGCTGGCTGCGGGCAGCGGCCAACCTCGCGCTGATCGCGGCGCTGCTGTTTGCCGTGAGCTTCCTGCCGCCCGACACTTCGCTCAAGGAGCGGCGGCAGGCGGGGGTCCTTAAACTCTGCGTCCCCCCGAGCTATCCGCCCCTGGTTACCGGTGATCCCGCGCAGCCTGGGTTCGACATCGAGCTGGCTCAGCACATCGCCGATTCCATCGGTGTTCGGCTCATCGTCAATGCCCTCCCATCGATGGGCCGCGACTTCAATCCACGCAACTGGCAACTTTCCCGCGCGCAGTGTGACATGATCGCGGGTGGCCTGACCGATACGCTGCAAACGCGCGGGTTTCTTCAGACCATCCCCACCACGGCCGAAACCGGCTGGGTGGCTATCGCGCCTCGCGGAGAACTGCCATCTGGAAGTGCTGCCGCGGCCGTGCTGCCGGGCTCCAGCGGTCTTGACCGCCTGGCCCTGTCGAGCTGGCTGCGCGCGCACGGACTGCGGCCCGTATTGGTCAGCGGCCCCGATGAGCTGACCCGTGCGCTAAGCGAGGGGAGGGCGCAGGTGGGATTTGCCGAGCGATTCGCGGCGAGCGCCATTGGGAGCCTGCCGCCTGACTTCACGCTGTCATGGCTCCCGGCGCAGGATCTGCCGCGCTACCAGATGGCTCTCGGCTTGTGGAAAGGCGACCAGACGCTGATGCGCGCCGTTCGGGCGGCAATGGAGCACCTGCAGGAAAGCGGAACCGTTGATAATCTGCGAGAACGCTACGGGCTAGGCGGGGTTCTTCCTGAACAAGGCTCATTGTAGCTATACGCGAAAGCAATCTGAACTTCGCATCGTTACGCCTCAGTTACCTATTGAAGCCGGCGGGTTTGAGGTTTAGGCGTGCAGGTGCAACGATATGACCACTATCGCTTCGGGCGCGCTCACGGGCGTGCCATCCAACTCACCACCTTTGGGAGGTTATCGTGATCGAAAGATCCAAAGGGCTATTTGTCAGCGCCACATTGCTGTCGCTGACCCTCGGGCTGCTTGGGAGTGGCGCTGCCACTGCCGCCGGCTTTACGGCGGAACAAGCGGAAGCGGGGAAGTCCTCGTACGATTCCAACTGCGCACAATGCCACGGCTTCCAGCTTGAGGGCCCCGACGCCCCCGGCCTGGCCGGACGCGACGTAATGCAGAACTGGTATACCGCTGCCGGTCTTTATGACTTCATCAGCGTCGCCATGCCGCCTTCGGCCCCCGGCCTGCTCGGCGAAGACGTCTATGTCAACATTGTCGCCTATATCATGTCGTTCAACGGCGCTCAGCCCGGTGACACGCCCATGACTGCCGATCCGGAACTATTGGCATCCATCTCGCTGCCGGAAGAAACCGCAGCTGGGGCCGCTGCCACGCCGTCTGCTCCGGCTGAAGCTGCGACTGCGACGCCGGAGACGACCGTGCCGCAGGCCTTCACCTGGGGCAAGCAATTGCCTGGTGGCGCGCCACCAGCGGCAGCAGCTGCGCCTACTGCGGCGGCTGAACCGGCCGTTCCGCAGGCTTTCACCTATGGCAAGCCATTGCCCGGGGCAACCAACTAACTCACTGCATCTAAGCGCGTCCGCGACGCGCACCATTGGAGAGAATCGATGAAAATCGGTGTTTTGAAATCAGTCTTGGTGGCGACGACAGCCATGATGGCATTGTCCGGCGCAGCTTTCGCCCAGGGCGTGCGCGAAGACTACAAGCCCGTCACCGAAGAAATGCTGGAAAACCCTCCAGCTGAAGAATGGCTGATGTGGCGTGGCACCCGCGACAACCAGGGCTACAGCCCGCTCGATCTGGTCAACAAGGACACGGTCAAGGATCTCGAACTCGCTTGGGCCTGGCCTATGGCTGAAGCCGGCATCCAGGAAACCGCTCCCCTGGTGCATGACGGCGTAATGTTCCTGCAGACCAGCAACGCTATCGTCGAGGCGCTCGACGCCAAGACCGGCGACCTGATCTGGCAGTACCGCCATGCCATGCCCGAGATCCCGACCTCGTGGAGCTACCAGGCCAACCAGGCCCGCCGCCAGAAGAACTCGATCGCTCTTTATGAGGACAAGATCGTTCTGACCACACCCGACGCCAAGATTGTCATGCTCAACGCAGCAGACGGCAAGGTCGTGTGGGAAAAGCAGGTTCTCGATTACAACCTGGGTTATTCCTACACGATTGGGCCGCTGATCGTTAAGGACAAGATCATCTCGGCCATTTCAGGCTGCTCGATTGCCGGCACCGCCGGTGGTTGCTTTATCCTGGCTCACGACGCCAACACTGGCGAAGAGCTGTGGCGCTTCAACACCATCGATGACCCCAACAATCCTGAGCAGCAGGCAAGCTGGGGCGAAGTGCCGCCGGAAAACCGTTGGGGCGGTACGCCCTGGGCGACCGGTGCCTATGACGCTCGCACCAACACCACCTTCTGGGGCATTGGTATGCCTGGCCCCTATGCCGAGCTGATCCGCGGTTCGGGTGACGGCAACGTGCTCTACACCAACTCGACCCTGGCTCTCGATGCCGATACGGGCGAGCTGAAGTGGTACTACCAGCACCTGCCGCGCGATAACTGGGATCTGGACAGCCCGTTCGAGCGTATCCTGGTTGACCAGGAAATCGACGGCGAGATGCATCACCTGCTGATCAGCGTTCCCGGCAAGAACGGCATCGCCTTCGGCCTTGACCGCGACACTGGCAAGTATCTGTGGCACAAGGAAACAGTTGTTCAGAACGTTGTCACCGGCGTTGATCCTGACGGCACCGTGCACATCAACGAGGACCTGATCTCCGAAGCCGTTGGCCAGGAACACCTGGTGTGTACTTCGGTGTCGGGCGGCAAGCTCTGGCAGGCCGGCTCCTACAGCCCGCTGACCCAGACCTTCTTCGTGCCCCTGACCGAGGCTTGCAACACCGTTGCGCCGACCCAGACTGAATTCACCGCCGGCAATGCCGTTGGTGCGGTCAAATTCGGCCCACGCGTTCTGCCAGAAGGCATCACCGATGCAGGCCTGCTGCAGGCTCTCGACATCAACCCGACTCAGGCCGAATCCAAGTGGCAGGCGCGTGAGCGTCCGTCCATGACCAGCTCGGTTCTGGCAACCGGCGGTGGTCTGGTGTTCGGCGGCGACGCGGCCCGCTTCGTCAAGGCCTGGGATCAGGATACCGGCGAGGTCCTTTGGGAACAGCGCCTGAACGCCCCGATCGGTGGTTACCCAATGACCTACGAGATCGACGGCGAGCAGTATGTCGCCATCCCCACCGGCTACAGCAACTCGGCGAGCTCGATCTCCTCGGCCTTCCCCGAGATCCCGCTGCCGACCGGTTCGGGCAACTCGGTTTTCGTCTACAAGCTGCCGAAGGAATAAGCTTCCGGCGCGATCAATTGAAAGGGGCTTCGGCCCCTTTCTTTATTTTGGAGAACCTCATGCTTCGCACTCTCGCGCTTTCAATGGCGCTGCTGCTGTCTGGCCAGGCCTTGGCCCAAACCAGCAGCGTGCCGGGTGAACTGCTCGACAATTCGCGCCGCCAGAACGGCGACCAGATCAATGTCTGCTTTGACACCAGCAGCGTCATCAGCGCTTTCGACCACGACGTCGCCCAGGCCATTGGGGATGCGCTGTTCCTGCAGGTCAACGTCAAGGAAGGCTTTGGCGGCTTTCCGGTAAACGGCGACGGCTTCATGGACGAGCTGATGCTGGCCATGAACAACACCTGCGACATGTTCATGGGTGTTTCGGTGCAAACCAACTCGCCCTTTCCCGAATGGGCTGCCGTGACCCGTCCCTATGCCACCATTCCGTTCGTGCTTGCGGTGGAGGATGCCAATTGGAATAGCTGGGCCGACATTCCGCATGACCGCAAGATCGGCACCGCGCTGCAAAGCGTGGGCGAGCTGGTGTATATCACGTGGTCGCTGCAGCAGCCCGAAGCCGAGCGCTGGAAGCGTTTGCCCTATGCGGACAATTCACTAATGGCCAAGCGCGTGCTCGATGGCACGCTTGGTGGCATGCTGCTCTGGCAGCCCGCGCTGCGCAAGCTCCAGAGCGAGGTGCCTGAGGCCGCGGCTTTGCGGGTGATTGAACTTGCCCCGGTGCCTGCGACCGCGATCAAGGTCGGCGCCGTGGTCTCGAGCCGGGACGCCTTCTTGCGCACCCAGGTTGACCAGGCCATCGACGCCCTTGTTGCCGACGGCACTATCCAGACCTTGCTGGACAAATATGGCTATACCGGCCAAGCCGGCGATCAATAATTGATTTTGCGCGTGAGCCAATGGCTCACGCGCCAGTTGTTGGCTTAGCCCAGCAGTTGCGCCATCGCAGCGGGCAGCCAGCCCGTCACGAGCAGCACAACAAGACCTGCCAGCACGAACGGCTCCCACCGGCGGATCTTCTTTTCCGCCTCTGGAAAGGCCGCCTGCAGGAACAAGCCCCCAACGAGCCCTGGGAGCGGCAGGATGTTCAGGATGGTTGTAGCCAAGGTAATGCGCTGCAACTCCAGCACCACCCCAAGCACGGCGTAGCCGCCGGTGCGGGGGAGGGCGACCTGCAGCAGCGGCCGTAGCCACCAGAGCAGCGGGATCAACAGCAACACCGCTGCGAGCCCAAGGATCGCGACTGCCGCAGCGCGAAGGCGGCTGTTGCCGCTGCCGTCTACGTCCAGCCACATAGAGCGAATCCACCCCATCTGAAACAGCGTCCCCATCGCCAGCCCCCAGACCGACAGATGGGCAAAGGGATTGGCGGTCAGCCGACCTTCATGCTTGGGGCGCAGGAAACCGAGCAGCCGCGCAAACAGCGCCAGCAGACCACCCAGCACCGCCGTATAAATCAGGAAAGCCCCAATGCGGGAGGCGAGCAAACCCACGGTCAGTTCGTTCAGCAGGCCCAACTGACTTTGTCCTCTCGTCGCGTCCAGGTTCGTGCTGCTGAAACACGATGCCGGCGCTCACTTCAAGTGGGAAGTGAGCGCCGGGATTGTTTGCCCAAGCCGAAAAACTTAGCCGAAGCTTGGTGTCGTCTGCGAGCCAGTGCGCCCCGTTGCCAGCGCGGCGGCAGCAAATTCGGCGATGGCCGGATTGTAAACGTCCGAGCGCTCGAGAAAGCCCATATGGTTCACGCCTTCGATCTTCCGCAGCGTGGCGGTTGGCGTGTATCCAGCGATGGTTTCGCTCGCAACCGGTTTGGTCACGATGTCGACCTCGCCCGCCAGCACCAGAACTGGCACCTGCAGCTTTGCGGTTGCGCCAGTTGCATCCCAGCGGAACATCGCCAGATTGCCATCAGCGATAGCGGCCTGGGAATTGCGCGTGCTAAGCAGCGTGGTGTGATCAAGCTGGCTGCGCGTCACGTATTTGCCAAAACCCAGACGGTTGGCCATATGCGCGGTGCCGCTGAGATAGCTCTGCCAGGCACTCAGCTGGCTGACGGGCAACAGCCATTTGGTCAGCTTCATCAGAGGCTCCAGCACCGGAAAGCGCAGCGCCTGCATGAGGCGCGGCAAGATCATGGTCTTGAGCGGGTTCGTATAGGTGGTGTTGACCAGAACTACCCCGGCCACTTTGGTGTCGAACACCCCTGCATGGTCACGCGCCAGGGTCTGGATGGTCATGCCACCAATGCTGTGCCCAACCAACACGACGCGAGTTGCACCGGTCCAGGTGATCACTGCGGCTAGGTCAGCCGCGAATGCTTCCAGGCTGATCTCGCCACGCGATTTCCCCAGCCCGGGCAGATCCCAGCTGACGACCCGGAACTGCTGGCCCAGATCGCGTTTGGCGTAATTCCAGATCGTGCTGTCCATGCTCCAGCCATGGGTCAGGATGATTGTTTCGCCGTCGGGTGCGCCTGCCTGCTCCACATAAAGCTGGGCGCCGTTTGGCGCCTCGATGGTGGTGCCATTGCCACGGACCGGAGCAGTACGATCCTTGTCGGCGCCCGCCAGCAGCAGAACCATCAGCGGTCGACCCAGAAAGGAAAAGGCGAGGCCAGCCAGCCCCACCCACAGCAGCCAGTCCTCGCGCACCCGCACAATCGTGCCGTCGGTTTGGCGGACGAGATCGCCGTCCCACCACGACCACAGCAGATAGCCAGCCGCAATCAGGATGGCGAGGGAGATGAGGTTGGCGAGAAAGCGGAACAGAAATTGAAGCGGCATGGGAACCCTTGCGGTAAAGCCTTGTGCAAGGGGTAATCGCCTCGATGCCCGAATGTTCCGGCCTGTTCTATGCTAGTGCGGCTTGCCCGCCACTCTCAGGCCGGGGTGAGGCTATATGCAGTGGCCATGAAGGCCAGCGAGAGAACAAAAAGGCTGGTCAGGAGAAGCGTGCGACGCATGAGGAGGGTTCCGGCTTGCCCCGGGCTTAGAACCCACAGCTGTCGGGGTCCAACCCCATCGCGTCGTAACCCTAACCGGTATTGTTAGCGTGGACAAACCGGCCGCCTGGGGCGCTGGCCCATTGCAGCCCACCCCGAAATGCAAACGGCGGCCGCTGTCCGAGGACAACGACCGCCGCAATCACACCAACCAGCACCGTCGCCTATTGGTCGCCGCGTTCCAGCTCGAGCACGAAGTGGAGCATGGCTTCACGCAGGTGCAGCAAACGAGCGCGGGCGTGATAGCTCGCCTCGAGCGCGGCCTTGCTTTCGCGCAGCTTCTGCTGCTCGAGTTCGATGGTCTGGTCGAGATTGGTGATCTGGGTGTGCAGCATTTCGAGCTGGGTGCGGTGGCTCATGATGTTGTGGTCGAATTCATCGCGCCCATGCATGTCTACATAACGCGTTGCGCCAAGGTCCTTGGTAGGAGCCCGGTTCTGGCGCAGGAATTCTGGAGATGCATTTGCGTTGAGTGCAGCCGCTGCCGCCTTGTTGTCGAGTTCAGTTGCCATTGTGTATCCTCCGGCTTGAGTGGCCATGTTGGTGTGGTTGTGAATAACCGTGAATTGCTTGTTGCACGGCGAAAAGTGGCGATCCAGCAGTGACTTAACCAGTGGTTAATCTTAACCAAACGCTTGCTGGCTTAAGTCCGCGATACGGACCTGTTAACTCCGGTGTATTTTTGGTGAATAACCCCGGCGCCGCCCTTCCAAGGTTGTGCGACTCTGTTACAGTTTTCTCCATGGCAAACCGATATATCCTCAATTCCGACGCCGATGGTTCGTTCTCGATCGTCGACATGTTCACGGGCTGGAACGCCCGACATGTCGGGCGTGAACTCACCCGTATTCCCGCTCATATGGCGCAATCTGGCCTCGCACTCATGAATGCGCTTGATGCGGCAGAGCGTTTGGAACACAGCAAGCCGGTCGAAGCCAGTCGCAGCCGGACCTAGCGTTAATAGAGCCACCCTGAACAGGGTGGCCTGAGTCTTAACAGCGTCACGCCTCGACTAGTTCGCGCACAGTGGCGACGATTGTCTCAGGGTTATAAGGCTTTACGAAAAATTTCCCGTCCGGCACTTCGCGCGGGCTCACCCGCCGGACGCCCGAGGCCACCACAATCTTGATGTCGGGCCATTCGTCCCGCACTGCCGCGGCCAGCGTCAGGCCGTCCATCCCCCCGTCCAGATCCACATCGGTGAACATGGCGTGCACCGCCACGTGCGAATACAGCAGCGCTAGCGCGGCCGCGGCGCCGGCTGCTTCATGCACCTTGAAACCCTCATTCTCGAACACCGCGACAATGTTCATGCGGATAAGCGGTTCGTCTTCAACGATCAGGACGGAGATCTGCTCGGTCATCGGACACCAGGGGCTGGGAGATACTCCGGCCTGAACGTCACCACCTTTGAATCGATCCTTCACATTCGGCGCGAAGCTCGACATTTGCCCGGACTCGTTTGGCCCCGATCGAACCCCAAGATTGCCCAGTCGTGCCTTGGCAAATGTAGGATCGTGGCGTCTTCAAGCGTCAGCAGCAACAAGGAGGTGCACCATGCCCTATGTTGATGGATATGTTCTTGCCGTGCCGAAGAGCTTTCTGGAGCAATACAAGGAAATTGCCCGCCGGGCGGGCGAGGCCTGGATGGCCTACGGCGCCTTGGCCTACAAGGAAGCCGTTGCCGATGACGTGCCTTACGGGGAGCTGACATCCTTCCCGCGCGCCGTGATGGCCACCGAGGACGAAGTCGTGATCTTTTCCTGGGTGCTTTATCAATCGCGCGAACAGCGCGATGCCGTCAACGCCAAGGTCATGAACGACCCCGAACTCACCGGGCTGATGGAAAACGCACCGATCGACATGAAGCGCATGATTTTCGGCGGCTTCACCACCTTCGTCGATCTCTAGCGCCGGCGGCCGGGCAGGGGCGCCCCTTCCGGCTGCCCCTGCCGATCTGATCTGAGCGGTGCTCGGGTGCGCCTCCGGGCCGCGCCCCGCAAACTTGCCGCCTGCCCTTGGCTGTGCCAAACCTTGCCCGCACCACCAAAGGAGTCCCAGCCATGAAAACCCGTGCCGCCGTTGCCTTTCAGGCCGGCAAGCCGCTCGAGATTGTCGAGGTCGATCTTGAAGGTCCTCGCGCGGGCGAAGTTCTCGTGGAGATCAAGGCGACAGGTATCTGTCACACCGACGATTTCACCCGTTCTGGCGCCGATCCGGAAGGGCTGTTTCCCGCCATTCTTGGCCATGAAGGCGCAGGCGTGGTTGTGGATGTCGGCGCCGGCGTCACTTCGGTGAAAAAGGGCGACCACGTCATCCCTCTGTATACGCCCGAATGCCGCGAATGCCCGTCCTGCCTGTCGCGCAAGACCAATCTGTGCACCGCCATCCGCACCACGCAAGGGCAGGGGCTGATGCCCGACGGCACTTCGCGCTTCTCGTTCGAAGGCAAGCCCATCCACCATTATATGGGCTGCTCGACCTTCTCGAACTACACTGTCTTGCCCGAGATCGCCGTGGCCAAGATCGACCCGGCCGCGGCCTTCGACAAGGTCTGCTATGTCGGCTGCGGCGTCACCACGGGCGTTGGCGCAGTGATCAACACGGCCAAGGTCGAGATCGGCGCCACCGCCGTTGTCTTTGGCCTCGGCGGCATCGGCCTCAACGTCATCCAGGGCCTGCGTCTGGCCGGCGCCGACATGATCATCGGCGTTGACATCAACAACGACAAGAAGGCCTGGGGCGAACGCTTCGGCATGACCCACTTCGTCAACCCCACCGAGATCGAAGGCGACGTCGTCCCCTATCTCGTCAACCTGACCAAGCGGCGCGGCGACCTGATCGGCGGTGCCGACTACACCTTCGACTGCACCGGCAACACCAAGGTCATGCGTCAGGCCCTCGAAGCCAGCCATCGCGGCTGGGGCAAGTCGGTGGTGATCGGCGTCGCCGCTGCCGGCCAGGAAATCTCCACCCGTCCGTTCCAGCTCGTCACCGGCCGCACCTGGATGGGCACCGCCTTTGGTGGCGCGCGCGGCCGCACCGATGTGCCGAAAATCGTTGACTGGTATCTCGATGGCAAGATCGAGATCGATCCCATGATCACCCATACGTTGCGCCTCGAAGACATCAACAAGGGCTTTGAGATGATGCATTCCGGCGAAAGCATCCGCAGCGTTGTAGTTTACTGATGTAGTGCGCCTGACCCTGGCTGCGGCCGGGTCAGGCTCCCTTGCTCCAAACATGCATGGATTTTATGCCGGCACCCACCATTTACGTTGATGCCGATGCCTGCCCGGTCAAGGACGAGGCGCTTCGCGTTGCCGAACGGCTGGGGGTGGCGCTGGTCTTTGTTAGCAATGGCGGGGTGCGGCCCTCGCGGGATCCGATGGTGCGGGTGGTCGTGGTACCCGCCGGCGCCGATGCGGCCGATGACTGGATCGTCGAACAGGCGCAAGCCAACGACATCGTCCTGACCGCCGATATTCCGCTGGCCAGTCGCGCCCTCGAAAAGGGCTGCCATGTGCTCGGTTTTACCGGCAAGCCTTTTACCCAGAACTCCATCGGCATGGCGCTCGCTATGCGCGAGCTCAAGCAGCACCTTCGCGAAACCGGCGAAAGCAAGGGCTACAACGCGAGTTTTGTTCGCGGCGATCGCTCGGCCTTTCTCAGCGCGCTTGATCCGCTGGTGCGGCGGGCCTTGGCCGCAGCAAGCGAGTAAGCAGAGCTACTCTTCGTCGTCCTCGACATCGGTGAGGTAAACCGACACTTCGATGTCGATCCCATGCACCGCCACCGCGGCGGCGAGATGCGCGGGCAGGCGGGCCGACATCGATTCTCCCGCTTCGGGGAAATCAAAGGCCAGGTCCAACACCGCCCGGCCCAGCCGCCGATCTTCCAGCATGGCCTCGATGGCCGGGCCCGATCGTTCCGCCAACTCGAGTACAGCCCGAACCGGATTGGCCGTATCGAGGTCCACTTGCGCATACCAGTTGTTGTCGGCGTCTTCTGGCTCGTAACGGCTGGTCAGCTGCTTAAGCGCCGTATCCAGATCCCGCTGGGTGATGCTGACGCCCGAAAGCCGCAAGGCAATGGCAAATGGCTCGAACTGGCTCATGCAGACCGTCCTGCAGTTGCAGCAAACAGCGCGATCGCTGCCGCATTGGAAACGTTGAGGGACTTGATGGGGCCCGGCATGTCGAGCTTGACCATCTCGTCGCAAAGCTCGCGCGTGCGCTGCCGCAAGCCCTTGCCTTCCGCTCCCATCACGATGGCGAGCGGCTGATCGTCAGTGCGGGGCCGCAGGGGTTGCTCGCTTTCGGAATCAAAGCCGAGGACCAGCATGCCGCGCTTTTTCAGCTTTTCCAACGCATCGCCGAGATTGCGCACCTCGATCATGGGCACGAGATCAAGCGCACCCGAGGCCGACTTGGCCATCACCCCGGTCTCCCGCGGGGAATGGCGCGCAGTGGTAATCACCGCATCGGCGCCAAAGGCGCAGGCGGTGCGCAGAATAGCGCCGACATTATGCGGGTCGGTGATCTGGTCGAGCACCACCACGAGCTTGAGCGGGTCGATATCGTCGAGCCCGAACCGGCTGACCGGATCCACTTCCAGCGCTACGCCCTGGTGCACGGCATCGGCCCCCAAGAGCCGATCAAGCTCCTTGGGCGTGGTTTCGGTCACCTTGACCTTGCCCAGCTCGCCGCTTTCGCGCAGCCGCAACAAGGCATTGGGCGTGGCCAGCAGCGCCTTCTTGACGCGACCGGGATTATCCAGCGCAGCGCGGACGGTATGAAAGCCATAAAGATAGACCGGGCCGTCATCGGGATTGTAGCGCTGCTTGGGGGGAAATTTGTTGATGCTCATGGCCGAGCGTTAGCCTCTTTGCGTCGCTCCGGCAAGCAGAGGGGCATGGTGGAAGTGCCCCGTTTTCGTTTTCTTGCGGGCAACCGGGTCAGGGGTGTTGACAGGAGCGGGCAGGGCACCCATAAACCGCCCCGACGACGCGCTTCGGTGCATCGTTTCCTGCCCAACGGCGAAGTTGCAGTGGAGGGGTGGGAGAGTGGTTAAATCCATCAGACTGTAAATCTGACCGCTTAGCGTACACTGGTTCGAATCCAGTCCCCTCCACCAACGCCGCCGGGCAAAGCGCCCGGTTCCCGGCCCCCATATCTTCCTTGATCGTTTCGAACAGGCCGCGACCTTGGTTCGTGTGCAAGGGTTTGGCTGCCGAGCATTGGCTTGCATCCAGTCCGCTGGTGCCCAGCTCGTGAGTGCTTGGCCAAAGCCGGCGAAGTTCTCGTCTTCAACCCGGGCCGATGAGTTCACCCTCGACCCGCAACCCCTGCTCATCGAACAAGTGCCATTGCCCGGTAGCTGGGGTGACATGAAGTGCGTCCCCGCTCCGCAACCCGCTTTGGCCGGCCTCATGCACCAGTAACGCCGTGCCGTTGGGCATGGTGCAGTGCAGGTAGCTGCTGGCGCCATGCTGCTCTGCCACCTTGACCTGAACAGGCCAGCCTGTGTTGGAGGAGACCAGATGTTCGGGGCGGATTCCGAGCGTTGCGCTTGCCCCGGTTTGCAAGGGCACGCGACGCACCGGCAAGGTCAGGTCGGGCAGGCCTTCGCCTGAGAGAGTCAGTCCTGCATCATTGTTGGCCGCCACCACCGTTTCCACGAAATTCATCCGTGGCGAACCGATGAAGCCGGCCACGAAGCTGTTGCGCGGCCGGTTGTAGAGCTCGAGGGGAGCTCCAACCTGCTCGATCTTGCCTTGGCGCAGAACCACGATCTTGTCGGCCATGGTCATGGCCTCGATCTGGTCATGGGTGACATAGATCATCGTATTGCCCAGCCGCTGGTGCAGGCTCGTGATCTCGACCCGCATCAGCACCCGCAACTCGGCGTCGAGATTGGACAGTGGTTCATCAAACAGAAATATCTTCGGGTCCCGCGTGATGGCTCGCCCGATCGCGACACGCTGCCGTTGTCCGCCGGAAAGCTGCTTGGGTCGACGCTCCAGCAATTGCTCGATCTGCAGGAGCGTGGCGGCGCTGAGCACCCGTTGTTCGATCTCCTGCTTGGGCATGCGGATATTCTCGAGCCCGAAGCTGAGATTCTCGCGAACCGTCATATGCGGGTATAGCGCGTAGGACTGGAACACCATGGCCACGCCGCGATCGGCGGCCGGAACGTTGATCACGCTCTGTCCGTCGATGCGAATGTCGCCGGAAGTGGCCTCTTCGAGACCGGCAATCAGGCGCAGCAGGGTCGACTTGCCGCAGCCCGAGGGGCCGACAAACACCACAAACTCCCCGTCCGCGATTTCCAGATCGACGCTGGGGATCACTTCCACGAGGCCAAAGGATTTGTTGAGGCTTTCAAGCACGAGATTTGCCATGCGGACCTCACTTGATCCCGGTTGAGGCAATGCCACTGGTGATGTAGCGCTGCAGGAAAATGAATGCGAAGGCGAGCGGCAACGCCGTCAGCGTGGTCATCGCCAACAGCTGTTCGTAGCGAACGACATTCTCGTCCTGATAAGAGGCGAGGGCGAGCTGGAGGGTGAACACTTCGCGCCGATTGAGCACTACCAGTGGCAGCAGGAAGTCGTTCCAGCGAGAAAGAATGGAAAAGATCGCCACCACCGCCAAAGCGGGCGAAGACAGGGGCAGGATGATGCGCCAAAAGATGCGCCACTCGCTGGCATGGTCCATCCGCGCCGCCTCAATCAGCTCGTCAGGAATGGTCAGCATATATTGCCGCAGCAGGAACACGCCTGTAGGCGTGGCCACGGTGGGCAGGATGACGCCCCACAGATTGTTGACGAGCCCCAGCTGGGCAACAATCAGATAGGTGGGGACCAGCACCACGGTAGCCGGAATCATCAGCGTTGAAAGGATCGCCACGAGCGCCAACCCGTCACCGCGGAACCGGTACTTGGACAGGGCAAACGCCGCCATCGAGTTCATGATCAAGGTAATCACTGTGGCTGCAACGGTGATGAACAGGCTGTTGAACACGAACCGCCAGATATCGCTGCCCGAACTGGCGAGCAGCTGGACATAGTTCTCGACGGCAAAATGCACCTTGCGCACGGGCATGGCGTTAGCAACCGGTACAACGATGCGGCCGGCCTCAGGATTGGCCGGATCGACCATCTGGGCATTAAGGCCCACTCGCCGGATCTGCGCGAGTTGAACCACCTCACCGCTTTCAGTCGTGACGTCGAACAGGGGCAAGCTCTGATCATAGCCTTCGACCATCACCTGTTCGGTTGAATAGGGCAAAAGTGTCGGTGGAAATTCCTGCAGCGCCGCTGGGGTTTTGAACGAGGACAGCACGACCCAAACCACGGGCGCGAACATGATCAGCACGCCAAGGAGCAGATAGCCGTAGGTCAGGAAGTCGGAAAGCGCCAGTTTCCCCCTGCCACGTCGGCCCAGCAGCATGGCCCTCACTCCGCCTTCGGATCGCGTCAAGCTCAGGTCAGCCATTGCTCGATCCTCGCGAAACGCGCAGTTGGACAAGGGTGAAGACGAGCAGCACCACCCCCAGCAGCAGGGACGCGGCAGCGGCCAGTCCGAAGTTGCGCGGCTGGATGGCAAAGCCAATCTCGTAGATATATTGCACCATCAGCAGGGTCGCCGAGCCTGGGCCGCCGCCCGTTAGAACGTAAAGCTCATCAAAGGTCTGCACCGAACGGATCACCGCCAGGATGAAGACCACCAGCAGCACTGGCCGCAGCAGCGGCAGGGTGATGCGGGTGAAAACGCGCCAGTGATTGGCGGAGTCCATCTTGGCAGCCTCGTACACGTCGCGCGGGATCGCCTGCAGGCCCGCCAGCAGGATGATGGTGTAAAAGCCCATATGCGCCCAGACGGTGACGAACACCGACCAGAAGAATGCCGAGCTGGCGTGGACCAGCCAGTTCACCGGCTCCATGCCAAGATTGGTCAGAATGCCGTTCAGCACGCCGGTGCGCTGGAGAATCCACTGCCAGGTCAGGGCGACCACCACTGGCGACAGCATCACTGGGAAAAAGAACACGCCGCGAAAAAAGCCGCGGCCCCTGATGTCCCCGTTAAGGCAGATAGCCGTCAGCAGCGCGATGCCAATCATCGCTGCAACCTGGGTGGGCACAAACACCAGGCTGTTGCCAAGGGCGCGCCAGAACAGGTCACGCGAACAGGTGGAAGGATCGAAATAATTGCCGCAATCCAGCAGCGTCTCGTAGTTATAGGTGCCGATGAACGGGCGTTCGGATGGGTAAAGGCGGTCGCTGCCCGTGAAGGAATAAAAGATGTTCACAAACACGGGCAGCAGGGAGAACAGGATCACCGCAGCCAGGTTGGGCAGCAGGAAGAACCACGGCATTCGTTTGATGCCGATCAGCCTCTGCAGCCCCGCCATGAGCGGCTCGATTGCCCGCGCGGGCAGGGAAAATACCGATCCCGTAGCGTGCGCAATACGAGATGAAGCACCCATGCCGCCCTCCCGGATTAAGCTTTACTGCGCCTTGGCGGCTTCGATCGCCAGGTTCACGTCCTGCTTGATCCGGTCCATTGCGCCATCCACCTCGAGTTCGCCATTAAGGACCTGGCTGATGCGGGTGGTGAGGGCATTCATCATTGCGCGTTGGTAGCGCCAGCCTTGGAAGCGGTACGCTGCCGGCGCCATCTTGGGAATCTGCGCGATAAAGGTTGAAAGCGCTTCCTGGGTCCGCTCCGAGGCGCCGGGATATTCGATGCCGCTTTCGATCAGGGTGGAGGCAGCCGGGATTTCCACGGCTGCTGCCAGCACTTCGCTCAAATTTTCTGGCCGAGCCAGATAGTTGATGAACTCCCCCACCAGTTCAGGCTGGTCGGTGTGCTGGAATGCCACCAAGGCGCCGCCACCGGGCATGACCGTGCAGGAGGAGGGGCCGCATGGAGCGGCAATGACCTTCCAGTCGAACAGGTCTCCCACTTCCTGGTCCATCTGGCTTAGCGTCCATGAGCCGCCAAAATAAAGCACGGTATTGGCGTTGAGGAAGTCCGAGAACAGCTCGCGGTGGGTGGCGCCACCCACGGCGCCCCACAAATCCATCGGCATGGTGCCGTCCTGGTGCCAGGCTACGAACTGCTCGATGGCTGCGCGTAAGCCATCGTCGACCACCGGATTGCCCGCCTCATCGACGAGTTCGGCCCCATAGCTTATCGCTAGGCTGGAAAAGCGGTGTCCCGATCGGTCCATTTCCATTGCAAAGTCGGTGCCGGTCGCTTCGGCAACCTGGCGTGTCGCTTCGGCCCATTCCTCCCAGGTGGCGCCTTCTTCAGGCACCGGGACCCCGGCCTGTTCAAACAAGGTCAGGTTGACATAGCCCCCGTTGACCGTCAGCGAAGTCGGCATGCCATTGATCGCTGTGCTGTTTGCCTCGCCACCGCGCAACCACTGCAGGGTCCGCTCGAAGTTCTCGTTGAACAGGGCTGGATCAACATAGGGCGTGAGATCCAGGTAATAGCGGCTGAGGCCACCAAGGTCGGTGACGATGGCTGCGTCGGGGCCTTGCCCCGACGCCAACTGCACCGGCAGGCTTTCGAGCATCGATTGATACGGGACGACTTCCAGGTTGACGGTCTTTCCCGGGTTCTCCTGCATGAACCTCTCGGCGATGGGCTGCATCGTGTTGCAGCCAAAGCCGAGGTCGTCGCAGACCACCGTGATTTCTTGAGCGAGCGCTGGTGCGCTGGCGAGCATCAGGGCGCCCAAGGCACAAGTCAGGCGAAGCCTAGAAAGCTGCATGCGTTCCTCCTCCACATCCGCTTCGAGGCAACGGCTCCTCCGACCCTCGAACGAGTTTGGTCTAGCCAGCAGGCTCTGGCCTTACCAGCAGGTTGGTGCGATCGGATTGGCTTGTCAATAGTTCCTGCGCCTGACGGAACAGACCGTCCAGCCACTGGGCCGCCTTGACAGCAAGCCCTTGCTTGATGTGTCTTGGAGCGGTTTTGGTCTTACCAGACGGCCCGGAGGTCCAAGAAGCCATTGCGCCGGGAGAAAGTTAGTCAATGCTGAGATTTGCCGCGATAGGCATCGATCATGGTCACATCTTCAACCACATCGATGGCCTGCTCGATGCCGGCGCAGAGTTCGTCGGCTATTGTCCAGAAAGTTCGGTTCCCGCTCTGGTGGACACCGTGCGCAAACAACATCCTGGCGTGCCTGAAGTCAGTCGGGACCAGCTTCTTGCCGATAAGGGCATCGATGTCGTCTGCATCGCTGCGGTTCCCCGCGACCGGGCCGGTCTTGCCATCACCGCCATGAAAGCCGGCAAGGACGTGATCGTCGACAAGCCGGGCGTGACCACCTTCGCTCAACTGGACCAGGTCAAGCGCACGGTGATGGAGACCGGCCGGATGTTCTCGGTCTGCTTTTCTGAGCGCCTCTGCGTTCCCTCGGCGGTCAAGGCTGGCAAGCTGGTTGCAGAGGGCGCGATTGGCAGGGTGGTGCAGACAATCGGCATGGGGCCCCATCGCCTTTCTGCCGCCAGCCGCCCCTCCTGGTTCTTCGATCTGGACGCCTTTGGCGGCATTATCGTCGACATCGCATCCCACCAGATCGACCAATTTCTCTTTTATACCGGCTCCAATTCGGGTGAGGTCGTCGCCAGTTCGGTCGGCAATTTCGGCACGCCGCAAAGCCCGGATTTCCAGGATTTCGGAGAGGTCTTGCTGCGCAGTGAGCAGGGTTCCGGCTATATTCGCGTTGATTGGTTCACCCCCGAGGGCCTGCCGACCTGGGGCGACGGTCGCCTCACCATTCTGGGCACCGACGGCTACATCGAACTGCGCAAATACATCGATATCGGCGGACGCGACGGCAAGGACCACCTCTTCTTGGTCGACGGATCTGGCGTGCGTCACGTCGATTGCAGCAGCGAGCCGCTCGACTATTTCACGAGCTTTGTAGCCGACGTGCGCGAGCGCACGCAAACGGCAATGACCCAGCATCACGTATTCGAAGTCTGTCGGCTCTCGCTCGAAGCGCAGCAGCAGGCAACCCATATAGGCGGGAGGAAGTCGGCATGAGCCAAAAGTTGCGAGTGGCAGTTATCGGGGCAGGAATCGCCGAGCGCCATCTCATGGCCTATCAGTGGAACAAGGATCTGTTTGATGTAGCGGTGCTTTGCTCGCTCGATGAAGATCGCGGCCGGCGCCTGTGCGAAACCTTCAACATCCCTGAATACACCCAGGACGTCGACACCCTGTTCGCCCGAGGTGACATCGATGTGGTGGATGTGTGCACACCGCCGCACAACCATTTCGAGCTGTCGCGCCGCGCCATCGAAGCGGGCAAACACGTCATCTGCGAAAAGCCGCTGTTCGGCTCCATCGCCGAAGTGGATGCCATGGCGGAAATCGTCGCGCACTCCGGACGCAAGCTGATGCCGATCTTTCAGTATCGCTATGGGACCGGCCTGCAAAAGCTCAAGCTGCTGATGGCGGCCGGGCTCACGGGCAGGCCGTTCATGACCACAATCGAAACGCACTGGTGGCGCGGTCCGGCCTATTACGAAGTGCCATGGCGCGGCAAATGGGCGACGGAGTTGGGTGGGGGCCTGCTCGGGCACGCCATTCACGCCCACGACATGCTGAACTATGTGCACGGGCCCTGCGCCGAACTCTTCGCCTATGGCGCGACTCTGGTGAACAAGATCGAGGTCGAGGACACCATGGCGCTGGCCGTTAAAATGCAGAATGGCTCGCTCGCCACGCTTTCGATGACCTTGGGCTCGCGCAAGGAGATCTCCCGGTTGCGCTTCTGCTTCCACGATCTTGTCGCCGAAAGCATACTCGAGCCCTACACGATGGGCCGCGATCCCTGGCAATTCACCGCCGGAACGCCCGAGCACCAGCAACGGGTGGACGACGCCCTGGCCGGCTATGAGGTGAAGGAGGATGGCTACACCCGACAGTTCGAGCTGTTCCATCAGGCGATCATTAGTGGTGGCGAGCCACCCGTGACCTTGCAGGACGCCAGGAACTCGCTTGAACTGGTCACCGCGGCCTATCAGTCCCAGCGCACGGGCCTGCCGACGCCAATGCCGATCGGTCCAGGCAATCCCCTTTATCGCTCCTGGCTGCCGGAAACGGAGGCCGCCGCCTGACGCAAGTGAAGTGGTGGAGCCTAGAGCGTGGGGCATTTCCTCCCACGCTCGGAAAGGACGAGATGGATCGCACCCAGCCGGTGCGGCTGATCCCGGCACCAGGGGGATCAGCTTCCACGCGAGCGGCGCTGATTATGGCCCTGGTCCTTTCAAGCTGCTGGAAGCGCGCCCCCTCGAGCCGGGCAGGGCGGCTTGTCCCGGCGGCCCGCTTCAGCGTTCGATGAGCTCGATCATGATGCCATCCGGATCTCGGCAAAATGCCACCCGCCGCGCAATGTCGCGGTTATGCGCATCGCGGGGCGGCTCGACGATATCCACGCCGGCATCCAGCAGGATATTGTAGATATCATCCACGCTGTCGAAATTGAAGGTGAGATGCCGCACGCCGGCCCGCCCGATGGCTACGTCTTCAGCTGTCAGCGCGCCTGTGGCAGGACAGACCATCTCCAGCATCGGCCCCTTGGCATCCAGAAAGGCCAGTTCATCGCCATTGAACACCCGACGACGCACGCGCAGCTCCAGCCCGAGCAGGTCCACGTAAAAGGCCAGGCTTCTGTCGATGTTCTTCACGGTGATGCCCACATGCTCAAAACCCTTCAGCATGGCCGCGTCTCCCTCTTAATCCTCAGGTCCGGTAAGCCGCCGGCGTTCGTCGGCCTGCAGCAATTCCTCCGACACGTTGTTGATGTGCCGCGCCATGGCTTTGTAGGCCGCATCGGCATTGCGCAGCTTCAAGGCTGCAACAATCGCATGGTGGTCGCCGATCCAGGTCGGGCGGACGGCGTCGCCATGCATGTGCTCGTGGATCTTCTTCCACATGCGCGAGGCATCACGTTGTGCCCACAAGGCCTCGGTGATGGAGACGACGATTGCGTTTCCGGTCATATGGGCGATGATCATGTGGAATTCGCGGTCGTTCTTCTCGTTGTGGACCGCCGAACTGCCCTCGTCCTGCATGCGAGCAATACTGTCTTCGAGCCGCATGATGTCATAGCTATTAGCACGCTGTGCCGCGATGGCGGCGGCGCCTGACTCGACCGCAAGTCTTGCTTGCAGCAACTCGAACGGTCCCGGACCGATATCGGTATTGATGATGTCGAAGTTCACATCATTGGTTTTTCGCGGCAAGATCACGATGCCGGCGCGGCCCCGGACCTCGACCACGCCGCGCATCTCGAGGGCAATGACCGCCTCCCGGATCGATGGCCGGCTCACCTGAAGCTCTTCCGCCAACTCGCGCTCGGAGGGCAGGCGCCAGGATGGATCGCCTGAATGCGCTTCGATCATCTGGGCGATACGCTGAGCCACCACCTGGTAGAGGCGCTTGTTGCTGAGCTGATAATTCGCACCGTCTATTCGGTCCAACCGCCTGTCCTTATTCAAGCACGCCCCTAGGCGAACAGCTTTATCCATGATCGAGCGGCAAGTCGCGCGATCAGTTGCATCCCCTATGCCACTCCTAGCACAGTTCTCGTTCCTCAGCCGTTCTCTTGATGGCAAGATCGAGCCGGCGGCAGTACTCGCAAGCTCGCTTGCCCCCATCAAACTCGTTTTCCCCGTCGAACTTTGTTTCCTCTGAGCAGTTGTGCAGCAGAGCTTGAGGACAACAACATGCAGCAGAGATGGCCCCGGCGCCTGTGGATCGTGCGCCACGGCGAAAGCACTGGCAATGTCGCCCGCCAGGCGGCAATGGATGCCGGCCTGTCCGAGATCAACATCGATCACCGCGATATCGACGTTCCACTCAGCCCGCTGGGGGAAGAGCAGGCCATTGCGCTCGGCCGCTGGTTTGCCCGCAACCGCCACGAGGGCCTGCCCGAAGTGGTGCTGGCCTCCCCCTATGCGCGCGCCAATCGTACGGCCGAGCTCATCTGTGAGCATGGCGGCTTCACCGATGCCGAATTCATCGCCGACGAGCGGCTGCGCGAAAAGGAATTCGGTATCCTCGATCGCCTGACGACGGCGGGCATCCAGGAGCGGTTCCCCGATCAGGCGCGCTTCCGCACCCTCTTGGGCAAGTTCTACCACCGTCCGCCGGCGGGCGAGAGCTGGTGCGACGTGGTTTTGCGCCTGCGCAGTCTGATGGACACGATCGGCCTGCATCACGGCGGCCAGGACGTGCTCATCGTCAGCCACCAGGTCGTTGTGCTCTGCTTGCGCTACTTGCTGGAGCGGCTGAGCGAGGAAGAAATCCTCGCCATCGATCGGGAAGGCGATGTCGCCAATTGCTCGATCACTGAATACCACTTTGCCGAAGGGACGCGCAAAGGCGGGGAACTCGTGCTCAAGCGGTACAATTTCCTGGCTCCTCTGCAAGAGGATGGCACCACCGTCACCGCCGAGCCGCCCGTCGCCAGTGCCAATCCATGAGCGAGCACTCCATTACGCGTGAGTTCCTGCTCGAGAACCCGCTGCCCCTGCCGCAAGGCGAGGTCGACAAGGACGCCCGCGGCCGGGTCATGGCTGTCGGCGGGCACCGCGAAGTTCCGGGCGCCGTGCTGCTTTCCGGCGAGGCTGCCTTGCGTGCCGGCGCCGGCAAGCTCGCGATTGCGACTGTGCGCAGCAGCGCGTTGGCGCTGGGGCTCGCCATTCCCGAAGCGCGGGTGCTTGGCTTGTCGGAGACCACCACCGGCGAGATCGAGGCGGCAAATGCCGCAGCCATAGCTGCCGCCATCCACGACGACGATGCAGTTCTGCTCGGCCCTGGCATGCTGGACGATGAAGTGGCCGGCGAACTCGCTGCGAGCCTGCTGTCCTCGCTCCATGGCCGAAGTTTTGTTCTGGATGCCGCGGCTTTGACCGGATTGCGGACCCGACTCGAACACATGAAGGAACACGCCGGACGCATTGTTATCACGCCCCATGCTGGCGAAATGGCCACCTTCCTTGACATTCACATTCGGGAAGTTGCCGCCGATCCCGCAGCCGCTGCCCGCCGTGCCGCTGCGGCAACGGGTGCGGTTGTGGTGATGAAGGGCAGCCACACCCGGATCGCGAGCCCACAGGGCGAGATCTGGGAAGCCCGGCAGGGCAATGTCGGTCTTGCCACGTCCGGCTCGGGCGATACGCTCGCGGGCATCATCGCCGGCCTGCTGGCGCGCGGCGCCTCCCCGCTCCTCGCAGCGCAATGGGGCGTTTTCATGCATGGGGAAGCCGGCGAGCGCCTCAAGCAGGTCCATGGCCTGCTTGGCTATCTCGCGCGCGAAATCCCGGCGCAAATCCCTGCGATCATGCGAGATCTGCAGCCCGCAGCCAATTGAGTGCTGGGGAAGGGGCCGACCGGTGTTGACCGGCCCCAACCATCTCACGCCGAAAGCACCGTTTCGCTGGCATTCATCGGCTCGCCCTTATTGGGCCTGCCCGTCCCGGTGGTGATCAAGGCCTTAAGGCTCCCGCCGATATAGGTGCCCCAGCCGTCCGAGCAGACATCGAAGCACTCATATTCCGGCACAAGCCCGATATGGGTGAAGCGCAACTGCGTCCCACCCTCCACAGGCTGGATATCAAAGACGATGTCGGTGCCGGTCCACTCGGACTTGTCCTCGGTGAAACTGAAGTGGTTCTGGACCACATGCCAGGCAACGCGGCGATCCGGGATCAACTCGGTGACGCGGATCTGCGCCCGGTGCACGTCGCGATACGCATAGTCGAAGGTGGAGCCCAGGATATCAGTCGCGCCCTTCACATCCTCGGACCACCAACCCCGAACATTGGTGATGGCGTCAAAGACGGCAGCAGGTGGTTGCGGCACGATAAAGCTGGTCTCGAAGTTTTGGTCAGTCATCGCTGGTCTCCTTGATTGAAGGCATGGACGTGCTGCGTCGGCCGCGCCGCAGCGCGTCGATGGAAAAGGAGCGGCCGTGTAGTATCCTCGCGCGGGCTGGCTTAGGGCTGCAGCCTCACGCCCTGCAAATCATAGTGCTGGATGTAGAGCTCCTGCCGCCGTTGCCAGCCGTTCGGATCGACGCCCTCTGTGGCGCCGCTCAGCAGGGATTCGAGATGATCAAGAAAATCGTGCCAGCCGGGCAGCATCAGGGCGCTGTTGACATAAGGCATGCCGCGATGGGTGAAGATCAGCCTCGTGCCGTTCCCCTCGCGGCTGAGTTCATACCGCACAACGGAGTCAGGGGCGTGCGTGTTGGACCAACTGAATTCGAGCAGGTGGGGCGGCTCCCAGGCGCATACAATGCCGGTCATCGGGTGGGGGCCACCAACCATCAGCTCGAACCGCCCACCGACATGGGGTTCCACATAGGCCGCGCCCATCCAGTCTGCCAGCCGTTCTGGCTCCGTGATGGCGCTCCACACCGTTTCAACCGGTCGGTCGTAATGCCGCTCGAAGCGCACATCTATATGATCCGTTTGGCGGGTAAAGACGCCCAGTTCATCGTTGAACGCCATTTCAATCACTCCTTTTGAGGTGATCATCGAGCGCATCGAGCTTGTTCGCCCAGAACGCGCGATAGGGCTGCAGCCAGTGATCGAGTTCCGCCAAGGGCTGTGGTTCCAGGCTGTAGAGCCGCCGTGGCCCGTCCACGCGAAAGCGCACCAGCCCCGCCTCATGCAGGGCCCGCAAATGCTTGGACACATTGGGCTGCGGCAGGTCCAGCCGATCCACCAGCACACCGGCGGGCTGCTCGCCCGCCAGCAGCAGGCCCAGAATTTCGCGCCGAACGGGATCGGCTATAGCTGTGAAAATCGACATGCACACATATTCCACCATAGGCATATGCCTGTCAAGGAATATTGCGTGGGATATCGGAGCCGCTATTGGGCGAGGTCTGCCCGGGCTTTTTCGAGTTCATTGCTGTAGCGGCGCAGCAGGTGCGCTTCGGTCAGAATGCCGATCACCTTGGGATCGCCGAGGTCGCTGACGACCACGATGGCTTCGGCATTGTGCTTCTCGAACAGCGCCCCCGCATCCAGCGCCTGCAAGGCAGGATGCAGCATCACATCGGTCTGGCGCAGGATTTGGCTGACAGTGCCCGCTTCATCGAGCCCGTCCGGGGCATAGGCGTCCGCCACATCGATAAGGCCGACATAGCGGCCATCATCGCGTGTGGCGATCACCCGGTTGGCCGAGCCAAGTGGATAAGCGCGGCGAAACTCTTTGAGTGTCATGGTTTGCGGAACCATTTTGACGTCGCGCCGCATCATCTTGCCCACGGTAAGATTGCGCATCCACCCCACGTCATGGGCGCTGCGGATGGTTTCGCCGCGCAGGTGAAAGCGCCAGGTGGTGAAGGAATAGCCAAAGGTTTCGCGCACCAGCATGGAGGAGGTGACCGCCGCCACCAGCACCGCAATGGTCAGCGGCAAGCTGCCCGAAATCTCGAGCGCGAGGAATGCCATGGTGAGAGGCCCCCCGACTACGGCCGCTGCGAGTCCCGCCATGCCCACCAGCATGGGAATGCTCGGATCGGGAAACAGCCCCGGGCTGATCGCCTGCGCCAGCCAGAAATACACCTGGCCCAACAAGGCGCCGAGGAACAGCGAGGCAAAGAACAGCCCGCCGCGGAACCCCGACCCCAGGGACACCGCCGAAGCGAGGACCTTGAGCACGAGCAGGCTCACCGCCACCCCGATGGGCAGGGGCGGCGAGGCAAATGCCCGCTCGAGCGCGCCATGGCCGGCCGACAGCACCGCGGGCGAGATCATCGCCAGCCCACCCACGATCAACCCGCCGACCGCCGGTCGGCACCAGCTGGGCACATGCGACTTGCTGAAGCTGCGTTCCACCACGCCCACAAGCCGCATGAGCAGAATGCCCAAGCCGCCCGCCGCAACCCCGCTCACGACGATCAGCAGCACCTGGGGAACCCCAAACGACAGCGCCTGGCTGATCGACACCACCGTGTGGCCTTGCCCGAAAACGGAGGTTACCAGCACCGCCGAAATGCAGGCGGCGATTACCGGCGCCAGGGTCGAGATGGAATAGGTGCCGATGATCAGCTCAAAGGCGTAAAAGGCGCCGGTCAGCGGCGCCCCGAAAGCTGCGGCGATGGCCGCGCCGGCGCCGCACCCCACCAGCTTGCGCAAGTCACCGCGCCGCAGGTGAAAGAAGTCGCCCAGCTTGGATGCGGTTGCCCCGCCCATCTGCGTATAGGCCGCCTCCAGCCCCACCGAGGCGCCAAACCCGTTCGAGATCAGCGTTTGTGCGGTGATGATAAGACTATCCGTCATGGAGAGCTTGCCGCCATGAAGCGCATTGGCCTCTACCAAGTCGACATAACGCGACTTGCGCCGGCGCAGCAACAGGCCGAGCAGCCCCAACAGCAAGCCGCCGATTGCCGGTACAAAGGCCAGGTCAAAGGCCAGCGCAGGCAGGGCGCTCAAGCGTTCGCCGGGTGATAGCTGAAAGAGAATGCTCTGCATGCCATAGGCCAGCTCGCGCAGCACCAGCACGACGAGCCCGGCCAGCGCGCCGATCACGACGGCCAGCACCACCAGCCCCGTTTCGCGCCGCCGGATCAGGCTGCCCATCCACGCCGACATCCCCTCTGCGGTTAGCCGATGCTGCAACCAGCGCAGGCCCTTGCCGAGCTGCGAGGCGCTCCAGCCCGGTTGCCCCTGAGCGCCGGCGTTTTCGGGGACAGCTTGATCCGGGGCGCTGTCAGGAGCTTTGTCGATCTCGGCCTGCTGGGCCTCTGGCTCTGACATGGGCTCGCCGCTCCTCACGCCCGCCGGGCATCAAAGGCAAGGCGAAAGCCGACATTGCTGGCGGCACTGTCAGGTGACAGGGCCATGCGCGCGGCGATCCGGTAGCGATAGCAGTAGCTCTTGTGGCACAAAAACGAGCCGCCCTTGAGCAGCCGCTCCCCATGCAGCCGCGCCGCCTCATTACGCTCGCGCGCCTTGAGCGACACCGAACGAATGCGGAATGGTTCTGCCGTCCACTCCCAGACATTGCCGACCATGTTGTAAAGCCCGAGCTCGGATGGAGCGAAGCTGCGCGCCGGCGCCGTGGCTTCAAACCCATCGCGAGCCGTATTCAGCCGGGGAAAGTTGCCCTGCCAGATATTACAGAAAATCGCCTCATCGCTCGGCTCCTCGTCCCCCCAGGGAAAGCGCTGCCGCCGCGCGCCACCCCGAGCCGCATGCTCCCATTCGGCCTCGCTCGGCAGCCGGCCGCCCGCCCATTGTGCAAAGGCTTCCGCATCCTGCGCCGATACCTGCGTCACCGGATGATCCAGCCGCTTATCGACCAAGCTGCCGGGGCCTTCCGGTTCGCGCCAATACGCACCATCTACCCGGTGCCACCAATTCAGGCCCGTGCCAACAACTTCCCCTAAACCCTTGCCGCCGCCCACGAACACCGATGACCAGCCGAACTGCTCGGCCTCCGTCACATAGCCCGTGTCCGCCACAAACTCGGCAAAGCGCTCCACCGTCACTGTGGTTGTTTCCAGCAGGAAGTCGTTGAGCTTGAGCGGTCGCTCCGGTCCTTCCCCGTCAGCGGCAATCACCGGATCGTTTGTCCCCACAAAGCTGCGCCCACCCTTGATCAACACGGCATCCGCCGACCGCGTCGGCGCCACCGGGGCAGGGGCCGCACCCGGGGTGGCCGTTACCGCCGCCGCTAACCTGCCCGAAGAAGGGGCGCAACAGGACATGGCTCAGCTCACGCTCAAGCCGGCAAGCACCTCGGCGCTGTTGTGCTCGGGAATGTCGCCGATCTCGGCCATCTTGGCGTCGAGCTTGCTCAGCATCCGCGCGAACACTTCGGCATAAGCCGGATCGCCGGCACGGTTCTGCAGCTCGTGCGGATCGCTCTCGCAGTCGAACAGCTCCCATTCGGGCGGTTCATCGCCGGGGAAAGCGCCGAGCTGGCCCAGATCGTCATTGTACCAATAGATGAGCTTGTAGCGATGATCGCGCACCCCGTAATGGGCAAAGGCGTTGTGGTAATAGTCCTTGTGCATCCAGTAGCGGTGATAGGCGACATCCTGCCAGTCGCCCGCCGCACTGTCCTCGAGCAGCGGTCGCATGCTCACCCCCTGCATATAGCTCGGCAGCGGCGCGCCGGCATAGTCTAGGAAGGTCGGCGCGAAATCCACATTGGTGGCGATCTGCTTGGAGACCGAGCCCGGCTTGATCGCCGCCGGATAGCGGATCACGAACGGCATCTGCAGCGATTCCTCATACATGAAGCGCTTGTCGAACCAGCCATGCTCGCCCAGGAAGAAGCCCTGGTCGGAGGTGTAGATGACGATCGTGTTCTCGGTCAGCCCATTGGCATCAAGATAATCGAGCAGCCGCCCCACATTGTCGTCCACCGCCGCAACCGTGCGCAGGTAGCGCTTGATATAGCGCTGGTATTTGAAGAGGTGCAGCTCGCGCCGGCTGGTGAAGGTGAAGGTCTCGCCGGTGTCCTTGTCGATCAGGCGCAGGCCACTGACATCCTCGGGGTTGGGAATCTTGCGACCGACAAAGCCGTTCTCGGCGCGCTGCGCTTCGCCGGTCTCATCGCCGCCCTCGGGCTGCACCAGGCCCAGATCGTCATAGGTCATGTCCTCGCGGATCCGCATCTTGGCCAGCTTGGCGGCCTCGGCGCGATTGCTGTAGTCATCGTCATAGGTTGGCGGAACCGGCAGATCCTCGGTGTAAAGCCCGCGATGGCGCGGATGGGGCGCAAAGGGCCGGTGTGGCGCCTTGTGGTGGCACATCATGAAGAATGGCCGCTCGCGATCGCGCCGCTCGAGGAAGTCGATGCATTTGTCGGTGACGATGTCGGTGGCGTAACCCGCTTCAACCCTCGGGCCATCGGGCCCGATCATCACCGGATCGAAATAGTCGCCCTGGCCCGGCAGCACCGACCATTCGTCAAAGCCCGTGGGCTGGTGCTCCGGGCCTTCGCCCAAATGCCATTTGCCGAACATGGCGGTCTGGTAGCCGGAATGGCGCAGATGCTTGGCCACATTGGGCAGGCGGTTATCGAGGTGGGTGGCGAGCGTCGTCACCCCATTCACATGATTATAGGTGCCGGTCAGGATCGAGGCGCGGCTGGGTGTGCAGATCGAATTGGTGACATAGCAATGATCGAGCCGCATACCCTCTTCGGCAATGCGATCCAGATTGGGCGTCGAGTTAAGCCCCGAGCCGTAGCAGGAAATGGCATTGGCCGCATGGTCATCGGACATGATGAACACGATATTGGGGCGCTTGCTGGTCATTGCATGTTCCGCAGTCTTGAGCGTGCCGGCAGCTGCGGCCACCCCGGGGGGCAGCCGCAGCATAGGGCCATAGATCAGTTCGAATACAGGTTCGAGAGGTAGAACTCACTGGCGGGCAGCGGATCGGTGATCTTGCCGAAATCCACATAGAGATTGGCCAGCGTATCGAGCCAGCCATTGACCGTGCCATCAGCGCTGAGTTCTTCGAGTTCGGCGCTCGAGGGCAGGCGGGCCTGCGGCGCTTCGGCGGCCAGCGGCTCCACCGGTACGCCCAGGAACGCTGCGGTGATCTGCACCGACTGGTCGAGATTGTCGCGGCGATAATCCAGCGCTTCCTTGATCACCGCATTCATCTTGCGCACGGTGTCTTCGTCGCTCGCCTTTTCATTGCTCACGATAAACGAGCTCGGGAACGCCACCTCGGGGAAGAAATCCTCGTTGGAGGAGAGCTCCTTCAGGTCCTTCACCCGCTGCCGGATCACGTCGACGAAGGGATACCAGATGCCCGCGGCATCCACCTGGCCCGAGGCAAAGGCGGTCACGATGGTGCTGGGATCCATGCTGACCACCTGGACGTCCCCGATGCTCATGCCGGCCTTGTCGAGCGCAAGGCGCAGCAGCATGTCGCCCGACGTGCCTTCCGGCACCGCCACGCGCTTGCCGCGCAGGTCCTCGATGCTCTCGATGCCCGGCTGGGCGATCACGCGGTCGGTATAGCCAAGGGCATTGATGGCGATCACCTTGGCCTTGCCCGAAGCGGGCAGCCACAGGGCACCCGGCCCGATATAGGCGAAATCCAGCGACCCGGCGCCCAGCGCCTGCACCTGAATCGGGCCATTGGTGAAGACGCTCAGCTGCGGGTCGAGCCCGTGCTTGGCCCACAGGCCCTGGTCATTGGCGATGGCGACCATGCTCGAGCCGAAATAATCGGCGATATAGCCCACGCGCACCTTGGTCAGGTCCTGGGCCAAAGCAGGGCTCAATGCGGCGCCCGCCAACGCCATGCCCGCGATGATCTTGATGAAGCTGCGTTTGTTCAAGGCTTATTCCTCCTGGTTGTTGCTTTGGCCTGATCGTGTGTAGACGGCGTGCCAAACTTGGTTGCGGATTGCTGCAAATTGCGGTGACAGCCGGATCTCGTCGTTGCGCGGATAGGGCAGGTCGACCTCGATGATCTCCTGCAGCCGCCCGGGGCGTGAAGCCATGACCACCACCCGATTGGCGAGATAAACCGCCTCGTCCACATCATGGGTGATGAACATCACGGTGCGCCGCTCGCGCATCCAGGTGTCGAGCAGCTGGTTCTGCATCCGCACGCGCGTCAGGGCGTCGAGCGCACCGAAAGGCTCGTCCATCAGCAGCACCTGCGGATCCACCGCATAGGCCCGCGCAATGGCGCAGCGCTGCTTCATTCCGCCAGAAAGCTGCTTGGGCAGCGCATCGGCAAAATCCGAAAGGCCCACCAGTCCAATATAATGGTCCGAAATCCGCCGGCGCTCGGCCCGCTCCACGCCCTTGAGCTTGAGCCCGAATTCCACGTTCTGCCGCACCGTTAGCCAGGGAAACAGCGCATATTGCTGGAAGATGACGCCGCGCTCGGGTCCGGGCCCTTCCACCGCCTTGCCATCCACAAGGCACTGGCCGCTGCTCGGCTTGAGCAAGCCGGCCGCAATATTCATCGCTGTCGACTTGCCGCAGCCCGACGGGCCCACCACAGTGACGAATTCGCCATCGAACACCTGGAGGTTGAAGTTCTCCAGCGCCACGAAGCGCCCATCAGGCACGCCGAACACCCGTCCGACATCGCTGAAATCGATCTTGACCTCGGCGCTCAATGCTCAACCCTTTCCTGCCAGGAGGTCAGCCGACGCTCGAGAAACAGCACGATCCGATCCATGATCAGACCCAGGATCCCGATGGAGATCAGGGACACGAAAATAACGGGCAGGTCATAGTAGAGCTGCCCCTGTTGCATGCGGAACCCCAGCCCCGATTGCGCCGCGATCAGCTCGGCAGCGACCAGCGTCGCCCAGGCCGCACCCAGCCCGATGCGAAAGCCCACAAGGATGAACGGGGTAGAGGCGGGCACTACGACCTTGGTGAAGATCACCCAATCATTGGCCCCAAGCACGCGGGCGGCATTGATGAAGGTTTTGTCGACATTGACCACGCCCTGATAGGTCGCGACCACGGAAGCCAGGAACGAGGCGAGAAAGATCACGAAGATCTTGGGCGGCTCGTCGATCCCAAGCGTGACGATCGCCAGGGGAATAATCGCCAGTGGCGGGATCACCCGGAAGAACTGGATCCACGGGTCGATCAGCCCACGCGCCACCCGATACCATCCCATCAGGAAGCCGACCGGGATCGCGATGGTGATGCCCAGGAGGAAGCCTGTCAGCACCCGGACAATGGAAGCTCTGACGTCATTGAATAACTGTCCGCTGCTGATAGCAGTGCCAAAGCGCTGCACCACCTGAACTGGGCCCGGCAAGGGTGTTGAGCCGCTCGCTGAATACAGCCACCAGATCCCGATCCCGACCACAAAGGAAATGGTGCCCAGCGCAAGATTGGAGCGCAGCAGGCCGCCGGGTTGCCCCGTCTCCGCGGCGGCTTCATGGTTCGTGGTCATCCAAGTCATCCCTGATAGCGAACTCCTTCAATCCGCCGCGGGCATCTCCTAGAGGCGCCGTTTTGGATTGCCGAAGTGCCCGTCCGACTCTCGCCATCGGAACCGCAGCATCAGCTGTTGTGGCAGGAATGCTTGGAGGACGCCAGCGCGGCGCAGTCGCAGCTTATCGCGTGAGCCGGCCTTGATCCGGTGACGCGGACAATGGTTCTAAGACCTTCCAAGCACCCGCATTTCCCCGTCCCAGTCGATCTCGTCCGCCGGCAGGGCAATACCATGATGACTGGCGGCTGCAGCGATGGCGCGTCTTGGATTATCGGCGGCCATGATGATCGCGGTATCGAAGGAAGCGATGTTCCAGCGAACAACATTGCGGACCGCCTGATCCATCTCCAAAGCCGAACCGGCGAGATTGTCGTGCCCGGGGACCCGCACCACCCCATCAACATCGCGCTCTATGCTCATGCCCGCAAATTCGTATTGAGCAGGCTCCGCCGCCGCGGCCAGCACGGCGTCGCTCACCAGGATGGATTTGTCGACGCCCTTCAGGCGAACCAAAGCGCGCAGCGCGTCCGGTGCAATATGATGCCCATCCGCGATGAAGCACGCCCAGAGCCCCTCGGCTCCCAGCTGTGCCAGCAGCGTATTGTTGAGCTTGGGCAAGTGCTGGGGCAAGCCATTGCCCAGATGGGTTGAGCAGCTGGCGCCTGCCGCTACCGCCATCTCGATCTGTGCGTAATCGGCCGCACTGTGCCCGATACTGACCGCCATCCCGGCGTTCTTGAGTGCACGGATTGCTTCCGCGCTCCCTTGGCGCTCGGGCGCCAGCGTCACCATCAGGATCGGCCGCCCCAGCCCAGCGGACAAGCCCTGAACCATCGCAGCATCGGGGTCGCGCATCGCGTCGGCGGGATGACACCCCTGGTAGCCCGCTTCTGCACGCAGGAACGGCCCTTCGAGGTGATAGCCAGGAACCATGCTGGGGCCGAGCCGGCTGCTGCGGGCCGCCGCGTCAATCGCCGCGAGCCGCTCGGCCAGTTGATCGCGATGCGCCGTGATGATGGTCGGCAAACACCCGGTGACCCCGGCCTTGCGCATCGCCGCCAGGGCATGATCGAGGGCGTCCGGTGTAATCGCGGGATCGTTGAAGTCGACCCCGGCATAGCCGTTCACCTGCAGGTCAAACAGCCCGAGCGTGGTGATCGCCATCAGCCCTGCACGGGGCGCAGCAGGGACGCCGCTGCCGGGTCCAGATAAAGGCTGGCATCGGGATGCTGCTGAACAATCGAGGCGGGGAACAGGTTCGAGACCGGCCCCTCCACCGCGGCCTGCACCGCCTTGGCCTTGCGCTCATCAGGCACTGCAAGGATCAGCGCTTCGCACGCCATGATGCGCTTGATGCTCATGGAGATGGCCCGCGTGGGCACGGCCTCCAAGGTCCCGAACCAGCCTTCGCCGAACTGCTGTTGCCGGCACTCCCGATCGAGCTCCACCACGAGATAGGGCTGGTCGTAATCGAAGTTCGCCGGTGGGTCATTGAACGCGAGGTGGCAATTCTCCCCGATCCCGGCAAAGCATACATCGATTCGCTGGCCGGCCAGGGCTCCGTTGAGGCGCGCCAGTTCAGCATCAAGATCAGTGGCGTCGGCGTTGATGGCGAGGAACGACTTGTAGCCCGGCAGGCGATCCAGGAATCGCTCGCGCAGATAACGCCGGAAGCTCGCCCCATGCGCCACTGGCAGGCCGACATATTCATCCAGATGATAAAAGCTGACTGCCGACCAGTCGATTTCGGCCTGCAGCAGCTGTTCCAGCATCTCGAACTGGCTGGCGCCTGTCGCCAGCACCACATGGGCTTCCCCATGCTGCGCTATCGCCTCGCGGATCACGCGGGCACCATGTTCGGCGGCAGCCGCACCCAGCGCAGGCTTATCGGGGCAAATGGAAATCTTCACTGCAAACTCCGGCGAAAAGGGCAGGGATGGGAGCGGTTACGCCCGCGGGCCATGACAATGTTCAATCAAGCGCGATAACCCGCAAGCCGGCAAGCACTGCCGGATCATCAAAGCGCTCCTTGGGATCGCCATTCGTGATCAGCACGTCCACATCGGCCAGTTGGGTCACCACATGCGGCGCGCGGCGGCCGAACTTTTCGTCATGGGCCATCAGGATCACTTGCCGCGAATGGGGCAGGATGGCGCGGATCAGCTCGACCTCCATCGGGTCGAACTCCTGCACGACCCCATCGCGATCGATGGCGCTGGCGCCGATCACCGCGAGGTCGAACTTGAACCGGTGCCGGCTTTCATCGGCCATCGTGAGCACCGAGGAGTCCTTGTTGCGGACATAGCCGCCATAAACATAGACGGTGGCATCGGTCTTGAGCGCGCAGGAATGCGCCACTTCAAGGTTCGGCGTCGCGATCAGCACGCCAGGATGGCGCGCCAGCACTTCATGGAGGGAATCGAACGTCGTCCCCAGCCCCACGAAAATGGTCGCCCCGGGCGTCAGGAACTCCTCGAGCGCCAGCACCAGCCGGCGCTTGACCGCCACGCCCACCGCATGACGCTCGTCATGTGTATGATGCGCCACCCCCGGTGAGGCGAACGCACCGCCAAAACCCTTTTGCAGCAGCCCCTCGGTTTCGAGCGTGCGCAAATCGCGGCGAATGGTCTGGTAGGTCACGTCGAACCGCGCCGCCAGTTCAGCGACGGAAGCCGCGCCATTGGCCCGCACCGCTTCCAGGATTGCCTGCCGCCGCTCGCTCGCCCGGATATTGCCCCCCGCGCCAGCCTCGGCGTCGGCTTGCGGATGCAGCCGGGGCGCGTTCTCGCCGCTCATTTCAGCCGCACACCCAGATAGCTGCGGTCATCGGTCAGCTGCAGGGCCGTAGTGCCCTTGGTGCTTATATAGGGGCCGATCTTGTGCAGATCCTCTGCCTCCACTTCCTCGAAGGCGGCTTCCCAGGATGCCACGCCGAACTCGGCGCCCATCTTGAAATAGCCGTCCGAGAACAGCTCGATGGTCTCGACCTCGGCCAGCGGATAGCTGCGCGTCTCGATGAAGCGCTTGGGCACGGCAAAGCCATCCAGTCCGCCATAACCCAGCACCGGCTCGGTGACATTGGAGAATTGGCCCTGACCGTGGGAAATCCCGTGCTGGATCAGCACTAGGATTTCAGCCTCGGGCACGCTGGGCAGGTGCTGCCGGCAGGCGCTGAGGGCGCTCTGCTCGATCGCCTCCACGATTTCGGGCGCGGCGGTGACCGTGCCCGCCTGCTGGTTGCGCGTGCCCTGCCAGGTCATGGCCGCGGCATGCTTGTCGCACTCCTCGAGCGAAGCGCCCCGCTGTTCGAAATAGCGCCAGGTCTCGCGCCGCAGGATGGCGGTGACGTCATCGAGGGGCTTGAGCACCTGCAGCGTGTCGTGGCCGTTGATGCGAATACCGCTATCGCCAACCGCCACCACTTCGAGCCGGTCGCCCAGGAGCAGCGCGGCCATCACCGTGCAGCCGCCGCGCAGCTTCCAGTCCGCTTCCACGGCCTCGAGCGCCCCATGCTGGGCATAGCCGGCATGGATTGCCTTGCCGAGATAATCGACGAAATGCTCGCCGCCCTGGAATTGCAGGGCGGGCTGGTCGGGCTGGCCTTGCGCCAGCAGAAAGATTTCAATGGCCCGCTTGACGGTGCGCGAGGCAAACTGCCCCGACAGCATGCCGCCAAAACGGGTGCCATTGCGATCGGTTACGCCGTCGATGACGGCGTAACCTAGGTTCGGCATGACTACGAGGCTGTCTTCATTGGTCTCCGGCTGGCCAAATTTCTTGCCCAACGTAAAAGCTTCAAGCTGCCGCATGTAATCCTGCTCTAGTCGTGTTTTTCGGTGTGGTGGGCCGGCTTATTCGCCGATGGCCGTCCGCCACTTGGCCAGTACGTCCTCGGCGCCGCCGAACTCGCTGAGCGGCTTGACATTGACGAGGGTCAGATCGGCCAGGTTCGGCGTGCCGGCCGGGCCTTCAACGTCGAGGCGCACCGAGCGGCGGCCGATATCCATGGCGAGCTTTTCCTGGGTCGACTTGGACATGGCCCAGTCGATAAACGCCTTGCCGCCTTCTGGATTGGGGCTGTTCTTGACCAGCGCCACGCCATCGGGGGTCGCTGCCGTGCCATCGGTCAGGTGCACGATCGAGATCGGTGCGCCGCCCTGCACATATTCCAGCGCATTGTCTTCGAGGGTCAGGCCCATTGCGGTTTCGCCATCGGCAACAAAGCGCGGCACGGCGCCCGAAGAGTCGGCGAACACGAAGTTCTTGGCGATCTCGGCATACTTGTCCCAGCCTTCGTCACCAAAGACGGTGAGGACAGTCTGCAACTGCTGCATGGCCGAACCCGAACCATCGGCACGGGCCGTGGCGATCTGGCCGGACCATTTGGGATCGGCAAGCTCAGCCCAGGTCTTTGGCGCCGATTCGAGCGGCTGCAGGTCGGTGTTGACCGCCAGCACGTAAACAACGGCAGTGTAGGGGGTCCAGGCGGGATCCTTGACGAACTGCGGATCGATCTGGTCAGCCTCGGGGGGCGTATAGGGCTCCAGCAGATCGCTGAGTTCGGTCAGCTGGCTACCCGAGATGGACCAGATTACGTCTGCGGCCGGTGCGCCCGCTTCGGCCTGCACGCGCTTGGCGATATCGCCCGAACCGAGCTTGACCACTTCGGCCTTGAGGCCGGTTTCCTGCTCGAAGATCGGCAGCAGCGTATCGACGATCGATGACTTGTGGGCGGTGTAGATCACCACCGAGCCGTCCTGGGCCAGCGCCAGCGAGGTCATGCTGGTCGAGGCGATCAGGGCCGCGGCCGACAGTGCCAGGAATGTACGTTTGCGAATGCTCATTCGAATCCTCCGGTTCGTTTTTAGACATTTTTCGGGTGAGATGATCCTGAACTACGCCGAAAGATGTTGCAATACGAAACTAGGCCGGTGTCATATGTGACAACGCAGTCCGGGAGGAGCAGGCATGAGTTATCTTGAGGTCCGCAACGCTACCAAGCAGTTCGGATCCACTTTCACGGCATTGGCCGGCGTTTCCATTGCGGTTGAACGCGGCGAGTTCTTCACTCTTCTGGGCCCGAGCGGCTGCGGCAAGACCACCTTGCTGCGCGCCATCGCCGGCTTCAATGACCTCTCATCGGGCGAGATCACCCTGGACGGCGCCAATCTGCGCGTCGTGCCTCCGCATCAGCGCGATATCGGCATGGTCTTCCAGGACTATGCGGTGTTCCCCCATCTCAGCGTCTTCGACAACGTCGCTTTCGGCCTCAAGCCCCGCAAGGTGCCGGCCGCCGAGATCAAGACCCGTGTGACCACCGCGCTTGAAGCCGTACGCCTCGGCGCCATGGCCGACCGCCTTCCCGCCGCCATGTCGGGCGGTCAGCAGCAGCGCATCGGCTTGGCGCGCGCCATGGTCATTAATCCGCGCCTGCTGCTCATGGATGAGCCCCTGTCCAATCTCGACGCCAAGCTGCGCATCGAGCTGCGCGAGGAAATTCGCGACATCCAGAAGCAGGTCGATATCGCGACCATCTATGTGACCCATGATCAGGAAGAGGCGCTCGCGATCTCGGACCGCATCTGCGTTATGAGCGCGGGCAAGATCGAGCAGATCGGCACGCCCCAGCAGATCTATGGCGATCCGCAGACCAGTTTTGTCGCCCAGTTTGTGGGCACCCTCAACATCTTCACCCCGGGCGATGCGATCAATGTGCTCGTCGCCCAGCTAGGCCTGTTCAACGAAGGCGTCGCCAACTGGACCATCCGCCCGGAACGTCTAGCCCTTGGGAACGGCACCGAGCCGGCCTCTGCCCAAACCGCTACGCTGCCCGGCACCGTGACCAAATACACCTATCTCGGGCGCGAGGCTCATGTGCAGGTGGAAACCCCGGCTGGCGTTGTCATCGTTCAGCTGGCCGATCCCGGCATGGCGGCGACCAGGCAGGCGGGCGAAACGGTCTCGGTTCTGGTGCCGCGTGATGCCCTCATGGCGTTCCGCGCCGATGGCACGAGGATCCAGCAATGACCCTGCTGCAGCGCCTCAATTTCTGGTCCGTGGTGATGATTCTCACCTGGGTCCTGCTGTTTGTGCTGCTGTTCATTCCTGTGGGCTCGGTCCTGGTGTCGAGCCTTTATGATCAGTCCGGCAATCTGACCATCGCCAATTACCTCAAGTTCCTTGGGGAACCGCGCTTTCGGCAGGCCTTCGTCAACACGCTGGTGGTGGGCTTTGGCGGCCTTTTCGGCGCGCTGCTGCTCGGCTCCATCATGGCCTTTTGCGTGTCGCGCTTTGTTATTCGCGGCGGCAAGTTCGTCTCGCTCCTGGCCATTCTCGCGCTCGTCTCGCCGCCCTTTATCGGCGCCTATTCCTGGATCGTGCTGTTCGGGGCAGGGGGCGTGGTGCGCGGCTGGCTGCGCGAAGTGGGGATCACCATGCCGCCCATTTACGGGCTGGGTGGCATCCTCATCGTCTTCTCGCTCAAGTTCTATCCATACGTGTACCTGATGGTCTCGGGCGCACTGAGCAACGTCAACCGCTCGCTTGAGGAAGCAGCCGAAGGCCTGGGGCTAACCCCTTGGCAGCGCACCATGCAGATCTCGTTTCCGATGGTGTTCCCGGCCTTGACGGCTGGTGGGCTGCTCGCCCTTATCCACGCCATCGCCGACTTCGGCACGCCGCGTCTCCTCGGCCGTGGCTACAACGTGCTCGCCACCGAAGCCTTCACGCTCTATTCGGCCGAAGTGGGCTCCAACATGTCCATGGCCACCACGATCAGCGTCGTGCTGATCCTGGTGTCGATGGTCTTCGTCATGCTCCAGCGCTACATGTCGCGCCGCAATGTTTATCATGGCAACATGATCAACAAGCCGACCCGCATCCAGCTCAAGGGCTGGCGCAATGTCCTGGCGCACTTTGCCGTCTACTTAATTGGCCTGTGCGGTGCGATGCCAGTCATCATCTCGGTGATCTATTCCTTCCGCAAAACCAACGGCCCGGTGTTCCAGCAGGGCTTTGCCCTCCAGAGCTATGAACGCATCCTGTTCAACCTCGGCGATGTCGTGCGCAACTCGCTCACCTTCTCGGTGGCAGCGGTTGTTCTGATCGTCATGGTCGGCACCGTGGTCGGCGTACTGGTGGCGCGGCGCACCAATCTCAACACCGCGCTGCTCGATGGGGCCTTCATGGTCCCCTATGTGATGCCCGGCATTGTCATCGGCATTGCCTTCATCGCCGCCTTCAACACCGGCCCCATCGTGCTGACCGGGACGGCTGCGATCATCATCCTGTCCATCTTCATCCGGCGGCTGCCCTACACGGTCCGCACCACCGCTTCTTCCCTGCGACAAATTTCCCCCAGCATGGAGGAAGCCGCGGTATCGCTCGGCTACAGCCCCTTCCAGGCATTTCTGCGCATCACCGTGCCGCTGATCGTCCCCGGCATCATCGCCGGCGGCATGCTCAGCTTCGTCACGGCGATCAACGAGCTGTCGTCCTCGCTCGTCCTTTATGTCGGCAGCACCATGACCATGCCGGTGCGCATTTACCTCCTGATCCTCGACGGTGATTTCGGCACCGCCGCGGCCCTTTCGACCGTGTTGCTGCTGTTGAGCGGCTGTGCCGTCTACATCGCGTTCCGCTTCATGGGCCGCAATGAACAAGCACTGCTGTGACATCTGTGCAGCTTGACCATCTCACCGGGCAGGGGCCTTTACGCCCCAGCTTCATCTACTTGCCCCGCATCCAAGCAAAGGATCGCTCAATGAACCGCACCTCCATGATCAGCGTGTCAGCTCTTGCCCTGGCCCTCGGCATGTCCAGCCTTGCCGCGCTGCCTGTGCTCGCCCAGGACGACATTTCGGGCTCGACCCTGGTTGTTTACACGCCCAATGAAGAAGGCATGCTCGACAGCCTCATCCCCGTCTTTGAAGACCAGACCGGCGTTGAAGTGCAGTTGATCACTGCCGGCACCGGTGAGCTCTACCAGCGCATCGGCAGCGAAGCGGGCAATCCGCAGGGCGATGTGATGTTCGGTGGCGGCGCCGCCCAGGCCAATGCCAATCAGGAACTCTGGGCCGAGTATGTCTCGCCCGGCGATGCCGAGATGGTCGAAGCGGGCAAGAACACCACCGGCTTCTTCACCCCCTACCAGGCCGATGGCTCGAACCTGCTGGTCAACACCGAAGCGGCCGCCAAGGCCGGCGTCGAGATCGACAGCTATGCCGATCTGCTCGCCCCCGAGCTCAAGGGCAAGATCGCCTTTGGCGATCCCACGGCTTCGTCTTCCGCCTTCGCCCAGCTTACCAATATGCTCAAGGCCGTCGGCGGCGATTATGAATCCGACAAGGGCTGGGAGTTCGTTCGCTCCCTCGTGACCCAGCTCGATGGCATCACCATCGGCTCCTCGAGCCAGGTGGCCCAGGACGTCGCCAATGGCGAATACATCGTCGGCCTGACCTATGAGCCGCTCTCGTTCAACTTCGTCCAGAGCGGCGCTCCCGTCGAGATCGTCTACCCCGAAGAAGGCGCGGCCTTCCTGCCCGCGACCGTCCAGGTCATCAAGGGCGGCCCCAATGAGGCGGCTGCCCAGGCCTTCATCGACTTCGTGATCACCGAAGAAGGCCAGACCATCATTGCCGAGCAGACCGCCGGCCGTCCCCTGCGTGAAGGCGTCGACAAGCCAGGCCTGCCGGCGCTCGCTGATATCCCGACCGTGCAGGAAGATGGTGCCTATGTCGCGGCCCATCGCGACGAGATCGTCGCCAAGTACAAGTCCATCCTCGAGGAACAGTTTTAATGCTTGATGGCATCAACCAGGGGGCAGCGCGGTGACCAGTATTGCGCTGCGCTCGCTCCGCAAGGAGTACAACAACCAGGTCGCGATCCCCGATCTCGACCTGGACATTGCCGATGGCGAGTTCTTCACGCTGCTGGGTCCCTCCGGCTGCGGCAAGACCACGCTGTTGCGCATGATTGCCGGCTTCAACTCCATTGAATCCGGCACCATCTCGTTCGACGGCGCGGTGATCAATGATCGCCCGCCGGCCGCGCGCAATATCGGCATGGTGTTCCAGAACTACGCCTTGTTCCCGCAGATGACGGCGGCCAAGAACGTCGCCTTTGGTCTGCAGACCCGCAACGTGGAAAAGGCCGAGATGGCCCGCCGCGTCGAGGCCGCGCTCGCTTCCGTACACATGGCCCATCTCAAGGACCGGCTGCCCGGCGCCATGTCCGGCGGCCAGCAGCAGCGCGTTGCACTGGCCCGTGCCCTCGTGATTCAGCCGGCCGTGCTGCTGATGGACGAGCCCCTGTCCAATCTTGACGCCAAGCTGCGCGTTGAGATGCGCGACACCATCCGCCTAGCGCAGCGCGAGGCGGGGATCACCACCGTCTACGTGACCCACGACCAGGAAGAAGCGATGGCGGTGTCCGACCGCATTGCCGTGATGCACCAGGGCGTCGTGCAGCAGGTCGGCACGCCCGCCCAGATCTACCGCCATCCGGCCAACCGCTTCGTTGCCGAATTCATCGGCAAGACCAATCTCCTCACCCGCGATCTGCGCCGCCTCGACGGCCGCGCCCTGATCGATCTCGGCGATGGCGAACCCCTCGACATCACTGCTGCCGTCAACGACACCGCCACCGGCACCGTCGAAGTCTCGGTGCGCCCCGAAGCCGTGCGTGCCGCCGCAACCGGCCTGCCGGCCGAGATCGCTGAGGAAACCTTCCTTGGCTCTCATTCCCAGGTCCAGGCGCGCCTGCAGACCGGGGAAACCGTGGAGTTCCTCGAATTCTCCCGCCGCTCCTCCCAGTGGACCCGTGGCGAGCAGGTCTTCCTGCAGTTCGACCGCGACATGCTGACTTTCTTTGATGCGCAAAGCGGCACCTCCATCAGCAATGGAGCCCAGCAGTGAAGCTCGCCGGCGATCGTCTCGACGGCTGGACGGCCATCGCACTGACCCTCACCGGCGGCTACCTGCTCATGGTGATCTGGCCGCTCGTGATCGTGCTGATCAACAGCGTCAGCGCTGGCGGCGAGTTCTCGCTCGCCGGCTTCGCGACCTTTTTCTCCTCGCGCCTGTATTACGGTACCCTGGTCAACAGCCTGCTCGTGACCGTCTGTGTCACCATCCTGGCGCTGGCAGTGGCGTTCCCGCTCGCTTACTTCATGACCATGTTCCGCATCCGCGGCAATCGCACCGTGCAGATGCTGATCCTGGCCTCCATGATGTCCCCGCCATTCATCGGGGCTTATTCCTGGATCCTGCTGCTGGGCAACAACGGCATGATCACCCGCTGGCTCGAAAGCACCTTCGGCATCGAATCGCCCAGCATCTATGGCTTTCCCGGCATTGTCCTGGTGCTCACGCTCCAGCTCGTGCCGCTGATCTTCATCTATTTGATGGGCGCCTGGCGCACCATCGATGTGTCGCTGCTCGAGGCTTCCGAAAGCATGGGCATCACCGGCTGGCGTCGCGCCATGCAGGTGATCTCGCCGCTGCTGCTGCCCACCGTGCTGGCCGGGAGCCTCCTGGTGTTCGTGCGCGCCTTTGCCGATTTCGGCACCCCGATGTTGATCGGGCAGGGATTCCGCACCATCCCCGTGCTCATCTACAGCTCCTTTGTGGGCGAGGTCAGCATCGACAAGAGCTTTGCCGCCGCGGTGGCCGTCATCGTCATCCTGGTGACGCTTACGGTCTTTCTCGTGCAAAAAGTGCTGGTGGATCGCCGGCAGTTCTCGATGACCGCCCTGCGCTCCGTCGAGGCCCGCAAGCTTCCAGGCTGGCGCGGCGTTGCCGTGCATGCCTATGTCTATGGCTTCCTGGTTCTCGCCTTGGCGCCGCTTGCAGTTGTCGTGGTCAGCTCGTTTCGCAAGACGCTCTACGGTCAGTTCGTGGCCGGCTGGACGCTCGACAGCTATACCGACGCCCGCCGCGACATCTTCCGCTATATCGGCAATACCTTCGGCATTGGCCTGACCGCGCTGGTCATCCTCGTCGTCATCGCCGTGCTGGTTGCCTACCTGACCGTGCGGCGCAAGGGTGCCCTCAGCAATACGCTCGATACCATGACCATGGTGCCCTATGTGGTGCCCGGTCTCATCATCGGCATTGCTCTCGTCACCGCCTTCAGTCAGGGCCCGCTGGTGCTGACCGGCACTTTCGCCATCATGGTGATCGCGCTGACCATCCGGCGCCTGCCTTATGCCGTGCGCTCCACCACCGCGCTCATGCACCAGATCAGCCCCAGCATCGAGGAAGCGGCGATCAGCCTCGGCGCCTCCAAGTTCCGCACGCTGGTCCGGGTGATCGTGCCCGCGCTCGCGCCCGGCATCATGTCGGGCGCGGTGCTGAGCTGGGTGACCATCATCACTGAGCTCAGCACGACACTGTTCCTCTACAACACTTCGACGCAAACGCTCTCGCTGGGCATCTACGCCCAGGTGATCCGCGGCCAGCTCGGCACCGCCGCTGCGTTGTCGACGATCCTGCTGGCGCTGACCATGCTGTCCCTCTTCCTGCTGATGCGCCTGCCCGGCGGTCACAAGGAACTGCGCGTTTAACCCGGTGGAGCTGGCGGCAAGCTGTCCGCCAGTTCACGCCCACCAGCATGATTGCCTTGGTTGCGTGCTGCAACTAGGCTAACCCTCTGGTCGGCGCTGTTTGTCCGCGCTGCCCGGGGGATCCCATGAAAGCAGAAACCGGCAACCTGTTCCGTAAGCTGGAAGCCATTGGTGAACTGACCGAGGAGATGAAGGCGGCGATCGACGCCATGCCCCTCCAGGTCAAGTCGCTGGCCAAGGGTGAGCACGTCGTCAGCGATGGCGAAATCTCCCGGCATAGTTGCCTGCTGCTCGAAGGCATGCTGCACCGCAGCAAGCTGACGCCCCAGGGCAATCGGCAGATCCTTTCCATCCACATCCCGGGGGATGTGCCCGATCTGCACAGCTACCATCTCAAGAAGATGGACCATGACCTGGTGGCAACGGTCGACTGCCAGGTAGCCTTGATCGCCCACGAGGACATCGGGCAGGCTATCCACGCCAGCCCGGCGCTGAGCGACCTTCTCTGGCGCGAAACCCTTATCGATGCCGCCACCTTCCGCGCCTGGATGACCATGATCGGCCAAACCCAGACGCTTGCCCGTGTCGCCCATATCCTGTGCGAGCTTTATGTCCGCTGGGAGATGATCGGCGACCTCGAAGGCGGGCCTTTTCCCTTCCCGCTAAGCCAGGACGAAGTGGCCGATGTGATCGGCGCCAGCATTGTCCTTGCCAGCCATAGCTTGCAGGCCCTGCAGCAGCGCGGATTGGTCAGCCTGGAGGGGGGCAAGGCGACCGTGCTCGATTGGCCCGCCCTGCGCGACCTCGCGCAGTTCGAACCCGCCTACCTCTATTACCTCCACGAGACCCGCAGGCGCTAAGCCTGGCCCGGCCGCTTGATCGTCAAGCTGATGGAGAGCTCCAGCAGTCGCTCCTGGTGCTCGTCTCGCACCCACATGGTGATGCTGCCCGGCGGCGAGGTGGGAATCAAATCGCGCACCATCTCGGCCAGCGCCTTCACAGCCTCATCCTCCGCGGCCTGTTCGTCGCGCAGGTTCGTGCCTTCCGAGTCTTCGTGGAAGCTCCCGTCATCGACGTCGAAAAAGAAGCGCTGCATCACAAAGGCACCCTGTGTAGCCCGTCAACGAAGATGGAGCAGGCCAGTTGCTGAATTAACCTGTGCCGGGCTCGGGTCTTTGCACCACGCCAAGCAAGCTTGTGCGGCTAAGGTCCTGATTATTCTCCTATCGTGAAATCCGGCCACTGCCCATGATTTAGGTCAAGCAATCGTGAGCCGCAAAGTGATACCAATAAAGGGGCTCCGAAGCGGTGCTCGCCGCCGCGGGTGCTTTGCCCAGCTTGGGCTTTCCTGTGGGCAACTTATGGTTTCGCAACTCTTGCGGGTGACGCCGAACCGCCAAAAGCGCACTGTGCCGAGGCAACGCACCGGGGCCGATACGATGCACCTGCTACCCCACACCATGCAGACCATTCTCGACGAGCAACCCGCATCAGCCGATTCGGTGACGGCGCAAGCAGTGTCGCGGCTCGAGCAGCGCTTTGGGATGACGGCAGCGATGTCGCTCAATGCCCGGCTGCTGGCCGAGGCACTCAATGCCGCCCTTTCCGATCCCCACACCCGCAGCCTCTTGCAGGCACCAGGCACGGCCGGCGCGGTTTAGCGCTGGCCCGGACCGGCGCTCCAACGGCAAAAGCGCCCCGCAGAAGCCTGCAAGGCGCTGAACAGCACGGCACTGGATGTTATCGGGGCGGAGCCCTCTGCAGGCCCGGGCTTAAAGCCCCTGCAGATCAGCCTCGGCGACGACGCGCTCGCGACCGTCGGAATCATCGTGGACGCGGTACTGAAATTCGCGGCCTTCAAACGGCAGCAGGCGCAGCACGACGCATGGCGTCGCCGCCTTGCCTGCGCGCACATTGCTCAGCAGCATCAGCCGATCGCCGGTGCTGTAGAGATGGTTGACCTGGCGGGCAACGGGGGCAGGGATGCTACGGGCCATCGGCGCAACATTATCAGTCACCGCAGGCACAGGGGCAGCAGCTGCGGAACCCCGGCTGCGCTTCATTGGCACTGCGATACTTTTCAAGTTAGCCGACACAAGAGCACTCCCGCCTGGAACAAAACAAACACCGGGATGTGCCAGGCGGCGCACCCCGGTGCTAAAGTCTTGGGCTTAGCTCAGCAGCGACAGATTGGCTGCCGAAACCTTGCCGTCACGACCGGTTTCCAGTTCGTAGGAAACCTTGTCGTTTTCATACAGGCCCTGCAGGCCCGAACGCTCTACTGCCGAGATGTGGACGAAAGCGTCCTTGCTGCCATCTTCAGGCGAAATAAAGCCGAAGCCCTTGGTGGTGTTGAAGAATTTTACGGTACCATTGATGGTTGCCATGATGAAGTCCTTTGAAAGCCCGAAGCACATGCAAGCGAGCGCTCCCTTGGGCGACATGCGCAAGGGTGATAACGTTCGCAAGAAAGAGAAGGGAGCCAGGGCCCGGAGAACCGGAAGATCAGGCAGCCGACGATTGGCTGTAAACGTGTAACCCTTGTATGACAGTCAATGGTGTTCAAAGCAAGGCCGCATGTCCGCCGCGCCAAACCGGGCCAGTTAGGCCCCGGGAAGCGGCTGGCGCTTTAAAGGCTGGCGACATGCCGGCGGCCCAACTACCATCATATTATTCCGGCCTTCTTCCGGCTTTTCACTGCGGACCTTTCCATGACCACAGCCTTCCCGGCAGACCTTGTTCTCAACAATGCACGTATGGTGCTGGCCGATGAGGTGATCCAGGGTTCCCTTCGTGTTGTGGACGGGCATATCGCCGAGATCGGCACCATAAGTGCATCCGGCACGGATCTGGAGGGGGACTACCTGATCCCCGGTCTCGTGGAACTCCATACCGACCATCTCGAAACCCATTACGCCCCGCGTCCCCGCGTGCGTTGGAACCCTGTCGCGGCAGTGCAGGCCCATGATGCCCAGATCGCCGCTTCGGGTATCACCACCGTGCTTGATGCCATTCGCGTTGGCACCGACGAGCACGCCGATGTCGGCCTGGATGAGTCGCGCATTCTGGCCGGGGCGATTGCGGCGGGGACGCGGGCAGGGCGCCTGCGCGCCGAACATCACGTCCATCTGCGCTGCGAGGTTTCCGCACCCGATTGCCTTGAGAGCTTTTTGCAGGTGATGGACGATCCCCAGGTGCGCTTGGCATCGTTGATGGACCACGCGCCGGGCCAGCGCCAGTTCGTCAAGGAAGAGGTTTATAAGTCCTATTACCAGGGCAAGCTCAAGCTCAGCGACGCCGCGCTCGAGGAGTTCACCACGCGGCGCAACATCGAATCGCAAACCTTTGCCGGCCGCCACCGCCGCGCCATTGCCGATCTGTGCCAAAGCCGCGCCATCGTGCTGGCCAGCCACGACGACGCGACCTCAGACCATGTGGAAGAAGCAGTGACGCTCGGCACCCATATTGCCGAATTTCCCACCACGCTGGATGCGGCGCGCGCCTCCCGTGAGGCGGGCATGGCGATCCTGATGGGCGGGCCCAATGTGGTGCGCGGTAGCTCCCACTCAGGCAATGTCTCGGCCCGCGCGCTGGCCGCCGCCGACCTGCTCGACATCATCTCCTCGGACTACATCCCTTTCAGCATGTTGCAGGCCGCCTTTGCCCTCGCCGACGGCCCCGAAGGGGTGAGCTTGCCCAAGGCTGTGCAACTGGTCACCAAGCGTCCGGCCGCCGCCATCGGCTTTGATGACCGTGGCGAGATCGCCGTCGGCAAGCGCGCCGACCTGGTGCATCTGCGCATCGAAGACGGCATCCCGATCGTCCTGACCGTGTGGCGCCAAGGTCGCCGGGTGGTATGACCGGCACCTTCGTCGCCGTTGTTGGCCCCAGTGGCGTCGGCAAGGACAGTCTGATCCGCTTCGCCCGCGATCGGCTGGGCGATAAGATCTGTTTCGTGCGCCGGGTCGTTACCCGCAGCGCCGATGGCAATGCCGAGGATCACGACACGCTTGATCCCGAAGGTTTCATGGCCGCCGAAGCCCGCGGCGATTTCGCGCTTAGCTGGGCTGCCCACGGCCTGCGCTACGGTCTTCCGGTCGCGCTGGAACATGAACTCGCCAGTGGCCGGGTCGTCGTCGCCAATCTCTCCCGCGGCGTGTTGCCAGCGCTGCTGCAGCGCTATCCCACCGCGGTGGTCGTCTCCGTGGTGGCTGATCGCCCGGTGATCGCCGAGCGGCTCCTGCGCCGCGGCCGGGAATCACCGGCCTCGGTGGAGCGACGCCTCGCGCGCCGCATCGAGTGCAACACCGTGCCCGCCAACGCCGTCGTCATTGACAATTCGGGTGAGCTTTCCGTTGCCGGCGCTCAATTCGTGACGCTGCTGCAAGAGCTCGGCGGGCGGTGAACTAAGCTATAGTAAGTACGGGAAAGTCCAGCTTACTCCAATGTTTAACTGTGCGTGATTCTGCACCTCTATACAGTGTTCTGTAGTTACGAGAGTAGGCAGCAGCATGGATCTTCCTGGCATCGGCAGACGTGAGTTTCTCGCCAAGGCAACCCGCACTTTCACCGCTACGCTCCTGGCCGGCTCGCTCGCAGCTTGCGGGTCGGGCGGGCACCGGCGCAGCGCCCGGTCCCGCTCCGTGATTGGCGGTGGGGCCGCCGACACTGACGCCGTCTCCTGCTTCCTGCCCGGCACGCGCATCGGGACCGCCAAGGGCACTGTTGCCGTCGAAACCCTGCGGATCGGCGATCTCGTGCAAACCGCTTCCGGCACTCAGCCCGTCAAATGGATCGGGCGCAGCCTGCGCCATCGTCCCGCCGCCGGCTGGTCGCTCACGATGCGGCCGGTTCGCATCCGCCGCTCGGCCATGGCCCGAAATGTCCCCAGTCGCGACCTGCTGGTCTCGCGCGAACACAGCCTCTTTCTCGACGGCGTGCTGATCCCCGCCTATCAACTCATCAACGGCACCACCATTACGGAAGAGCCCTGGGATCATTCCCCCACACTCGAGCTGTTCAACATCGAATTGGCCGAGCATCAGGTGATCTTTGCCAATGGCGTTGCGGTCGAAACCCTCCTCGCCAATAATGGCCGTGACCAGTTCGACAATGCCGCCGAGTATGCGCTTCTCTACGGCCCGCACACTGCAATCACCGCCAAATACGCCCGCGTCATCCGCTATGGTCGCCGCCGCGACCGTGCCCTCGCCTCTGTCAGGCGCTGGCTCACCGGCTGGGGTCTTGATCTGCGCGACGCCTCCATGCGCGCCCATGACCGCTTCGCCGCCCGCGCCCAAATGGCCGGTTGAGCGGGCAGGGGCCTCGCTGCGCATCAATCCCCCGGCAAAGTGCGCGATGGCCCACCCGCGCTCTTGCATTGGCCTGCGCCTCCCGCTAGTTCTGTGCGTCGGGTTCGCCCCCAAGCGGGCGGGTATAGCTCAGTGGTAGAGCAGCAGCCTTCCAAGCTGAATATGCGGGTTCGATTCCCGCTACCCGCTCCAAAATTCCTCACATTGTCAGTAAATTACCGGCACGCGCTGCAAGCGCGTCGTAACTCCGTTGCAACTCCCATCGCGGGTACGGCTGCATTGGCGCCGGCAATCCTCCATATTGGGCCCGGACGTTTGCCGGCCGTGGAGGACCCCCGATGCATTTCACCTTCCGCCAGGAGCCAGGGGTGTTCACCATCACCGCCGGGCTGGTCGACGCCCATGGCGATATGCGCACCGGCAACCGCGTACAGAGCGATAAAACGCCGCTCACGCTGACCGAAACCCGCGTGTCCTTCGGCCTCGATATCCAGAACCTTGATTACGATCGGCTGGCGCTGGCCTGCTGCCTGCTCTTCCTGCCTTTCATCGGCAACAAGGTCTCTTTTTCCTTCCCAGTGTCCGATGTGATCCCCGAGTTCCTTCACGCCAACAAACGCGGCGCTCCCGGGCCCGAGCCGGTCGAAGTCACCACCACCGTAACGGGGCCGCGCCCCGAGAATGCTTCGCCCATCACCCTCGCCACCTGCGGGCTCGCCTTGGGCGGGGGCTTTGATGCCGTCGCGGTCAAGACGCTGCTGCCCGAAGTGTTCAGCTACCACCTCGTCAGCGCCATCATCGTCAACAACGTCTTCCACCTGCCCATCTACCGCTTCTACGCCGATCGGGACGCCATCCGGCTCAACGACGCCCCCGTCTGCGACCAGTATATCTGGACCAATGCCGAAAACATCGCGTCCCCGCGCGGCGTCACCACCTGGGCCACCTATGCCATTCCCATGCTGCTGGCCGGAGCCGATCGCGGCCTCAACTGCATCCTGTCGGGCACGGTGTTCGAAGGCTCGTTCAACGAAAACGGCCGCCGCTATGTCGAGTTCAGGCCCGGCAATCGCCATGATACGATCGGCCGGGCCTTCGCCGCCCTTGGCCTGCGCATCGCGCCTGCCGCCACCATGCTGCCCGAATATCTCAACATCAAGGAAGTTGCCCTGCATGGATTGGGCGACCAGGTCTCGTTCTGTATCATGGGGCCAAATGGCGGGCCCTGCGGGCGCTGTCTCAAATGCTACCGCAAGCGCCTGCTTTACGAGGCCCTGAAGCGCGAAACCGCTATCTCCATTCCCCAGTTCGAAGCGATGGACATCGCCCGCTTCGACAATCCCTATATCGCCAAGCTCTGCCAGGTCAGGCCGGTTTACCTCGCATCCTCGTTCAAATGGCTGCAGGACCGGGTGCCGGAGAGCCTCTACCTGCCCAGCATGGCGGAGGCGGTTGCGCAGGTGCCCCCCGTCCGCTTCGATCTCGGCCGATACTTCCCACCGGGGCTCGATATTTTGCCCGACACCATCGCGTCAGCCATGACCGAACGCTTGTCGCGGCGCTACCAGCCCATGAGCGCGGAGGAGATCGCCGCGGTGCGGGCGTGGAACTGCTTTGCTGCCGCCTAGATCCAGCCCGTGATCGCACCCAGGCCCGCCAGGGCAAAGCCGCCGCCTGCCAGGCGCGCCGCACCGGCGCCAAACCGCCCGGCGAGTCGCGCCACCGTCAAGCTCGCCGCCATCCCGGCAAGATGCAGGCTCGCGGTCGCCAGCGTGAATCCCGCGACATAGTCCAGCCCATTGGCGCCGCCGGGCATTTCCGCCCCATGCGCGTGGCCATGGAACAGCGCGAAAACCCCCACGAGGCCCATCGCCGCCGCCACCGGCATCGGCCGCCCCAGCGCCGCGGCGCCCCCGATCAGCACGCTCGAAACGGCAATCCCCAGTTCCACAAACGGCACCGGCACCCCGGCGACCCCAGCGCCAAAGCCAACAATCATCATTGCCACAAAGCTCAGCGGCACCGCCCAAAGCGCGCGGCCGCCCAACACAAAGGCGAACACCCCAACCGCCACCATCGCCAGCAGATGATCGAGCCCACCAACGGGATGCTCGAACCCGTGCACAAAGCCGAGGGCGTGTTCGGGCCCGCTATGGGCAAAGGCAAGGTTGGGAAAAACGGCGAGCATAACAAGGGCAAGCACTAGGCGCATCGATATCCTTTCGGGGACACGTCCGTCCCTCCGGTTCAGGTTGCTTCCCACGGCTTCCATTCACTCGCGCGTTAGTTATCCCCGGAGGCGCCACGCTTGTAAATGCCCCCTCGTGCCTCGCGCACCTTGTTTGCCGCCCCGGCGTTTAGCGGTTCTCAAGCCCCTGGCGCTGGGCCACACTGCACGCCTTAACCGGAGTCGCCCCTTGCCATGCTGTTGATCATCTTTCTTGTGCTGCTGCTGCTTTTTATGCAGTCCCAGCTTCCCGGCGTTCTCCTGGCCAAGCAGGTCGGGCCCGAGGCGCAAATGGGCGCGCGCGACAATCTGCCCGAACCCACGCCCGAACTAGCCCGCTCACGCCGCGCCCTCGCCAATCTGCAAGAAAACCTGCCGGCTTTTCTCACTCTGGCCGTGCTCTCGATTGTGCTGGGGGAGCAGGGCTGGCTGTCCCTGCTGGGCGCGACATTGTTCCTCGCTGCGCGAGTCGCACATCTCTTGTGCTATATGCGCGCGCTCAGCCCCTGGCGCTCGATCAGTTATGCGCTGGGGCTGCTCGGCACCATCCTTGTGGCGATCCCGCTTGTGCCCCATCTTTGGGGATGAGCGTCGCGAACCTCTTGCACACCGCGCGCTTTGCCATTAGTGGATAGCTCGCCTGAAGGGGTTTAGCTCAGTTGGTAGAGCATCGGTCTCCAAAACCGAGGGTCGTGGGTTCGAGTCCCCCAGCCCCTGCCAGGCACTTCCACCATTGATCGCTGCCAGCCCGCTCGGTGAGCGGGCTTTTTGTTGCCTGGCCGGTTTGGTGATGCGCTTGGCAAGAAACCGAAAGCGACCTATGGCCCGGCTCTGCCCCTTGGGAGCTATTCGTTCCACTTGGGAACGGGGCTGAAACGGGGCAGCTCCTTGAAGCGCTGTTCCAGCTGGTTCTGCCGCCAGTCGGTCTGCAAATCCTTCAGTTGCCGTTCATTGGCACGCGCCGCGGTTTCCTCGGCCAGTTCCTGCTGGATGCACACGATGCGGTTATTGGTTTCCTGCACGCTGCGGGTGCCGGGCGGGCAGGCGGCCATTGCTCCGCTGACGGGTACGAGCAACACGGCGGCAATGAGGGCGGATCGCAACAGCATGGTTTGGCTCCATTCGTATCCGCGCAAGCGCGGCAGAAAACTCACCCCTTAATTTAGGCCATATCAGCGGGAATGAAACCCCGCGAGGCTCCTCAGGCCGATCACTGCACCAGCAACTCCTGCCGCAGTGCCACCAGCCTTCGCCCATTTCCTGAAAAGGAGGGTAGGGGCGGGGGCACCGTCCCCCGGCACCAGTGCACGCAGACACTATCCTTCCCGGGCCATCCGCTCCTGCCGCGCTTGTTCTGCCGCCGTGGGCTCGGCCAAGGCAAAGGATCCGGTTGAAACCTCTCCCGCGCGCTCATAAACGCTCATGCTGACCCCGCTCGCCGAGACGCTGTTGCTGACGAGTTTAAGGGCCCGCGGCTTGGTGCCGTGCCCGAACAGCCGCTTGCCCGGGCCCAGCAGCACGGGAAAGCTCAGGAGCCGAAGTTGATCCACAAGGTCATGGGCCAGCAGCGTTTGCACCAACACCGTGCTGCCTTGCGTCAGCAGATGGGGGCCATCCTCCGCCTTGAGGCGCCTTAGGGGCTCCACCACCTCACCGCGCAGCGGAGTGGTATTGATCCACCCAAACTCCTGGTCGGATCGGGTCGCGACATATTTCGTCACCTTGTTGAAGGCCGTGGCGATCGGATCATCCGCCGGCATATGCGGCCAGTGCGCAGCAAATATTTCGTAGGTCTTGCGCCCGAGCAGCAGATCATAGGGTTCGGCAAACCCGGCATCCATGAATTGCCCCACCGCTTCGTCGAAATAAGGGACACCCCAACCACCATATTGAAAGCCACCCGTGGGATCTTCGCTTGGGCCCCCGGGCGCCTGCATCACGCCGTCAAGGCTGGCAAATGCACCTACGATGAGCTTTCTCATGCCTGTAACTCCTCATATCCGTCGCAATCAGGACGCCCACAAAGGCGCAGAGCCGACATCCAGCCACACGGAAATTTGCATCGGCGCTGCAGGGGAGTTCGGATCGGCGTTATGAGGCTTCAGCGCAGTCGGCCCTGAGCCCGGCCACTAGGCTCCGCGGTAGCGGCCGCCATTGCTTCGCTCGCCGCGAGTTCGTCCGCCTCCATCTGCTCGTGCCGGGCCTTGATCCGGTTGAGCTGATGGGCGGCGTGGGCAAGCAGTGCAGTGCGGATTTCCGCAGCCTGGGCGCGCCCGATATCGGCTCGGCATTTCAGGTCCAGCGAGAACTCGGAAACCGCGCCCATGAAGGTTTCGCGCACCTTTACCCGGATCACCCCGACCGTGCGGCCCTTGATGATGCGGTGCGGCTCGAAATACAGGATGTCACAGGCCTTGATCTCAAAGCTCATCGACCCGTCCTCCACCGGCCAACCGCCCGATCGCATCAAAGCAGATCAGTGTGACACTGCAACCCAACTTCCCGGCCTAGCTCGGTGGATGTAGACTGCGGCAGGTAAGCTGTTCGGGCTCGGTGCGGTCCAACAAATCGGGCAGGGCCTGTTGCAATCCGCGTCTGATTTCTCTAGATAGCAGCTTCCAGCCGTGCGGGTGTCCTGCGCGGCCTTTGGTTTTGCACCAAAACACCAAAGAGATGATTCGCTGATGGCGCGTACGAACCCGATCACCTTCCTCCAGCAGGTTCGAACCGAAGTCAGCAAGGTGACTTGGCCCGGCCGCAACGAGGTGATGATCTCTACGATCATGGTACTTGTGCTGGTTATGTTGGCCAGTCTGTTTTTCTTGTTGGCCGACCAGCTGATTTCGTGGCTGGTATCGCTGATGCTGTCGATCCGCTAAAGCGGTCGGCGAATAACCACTAGGGAGCGACGAGGCGGCATGGCCAAGCGCTGGTATATCGTTCAGGCGTATTCGAACTTTGAGCGCAAGGTGGCGGAAGATATTCGCCAGAAGGTTGCGCAAAAGAAGCTCGAGCATTTGTTCGAGGACGTGATCGTGCCGACCGAAAAGGTCACGGAGATCCGTCGTGGCCGCAAGGTCGATGCCGAGCGCAAGTTCTTCCCCGGCTATGTGCTGGTGAAGATGGATATGACCGACGAGGCCTTCCACCTCATCAAGAATACCCCCAAGGTCACCGGTTTCCTCGGTTCGGACAACAAGCCGATGCCGATCTCGGAAAAGGAAGCCATGGCGATCCTGCAGCAGGTGCAGGAAGGCGTGGATCATCCCAAGCCGTCCGTGTCCTTCGAAGTGGGCGAGAATGTCCGCGTGTCGGATGGCCCCTTCGCCAGCTTCAATGGCGTCGTGGAGGAAGTCGACGAGGAGCGTTCGCGCCTTAAGGTCGAGGTGTCCATCTTCGGGCGCCCCACTCCGGTGGAACTCGAATACGGTCAGGTCGAAAAGGTCTGATCGATTTGCCGCGCTGATCCGCGGCATCCCCATTCCGGCGCAAGCCGGATACTGCCGGAGCGATCCGGCAAAATCTGTGGAAGAGGGCGGTTGCTGCCAGGCGGCCGATCAAGCTTCGCACCACAGCGTCAAACGCTCCGCTTGACCGCGGAGACAACATCAAAGGACGATCATGGCAAAGAAAATCACTGGCTACGTCAAGCTGCAGGTGCCTGCGGGTTCCGCAACACCTTCCCCGCCGATTGGCCCAGCACTGGGTCAGCGCGGTCTGAACATCATGGAATTCTGCAAGGCGTTCAATGCCGCCACGCAGGAAATGGAAAAGGGTTCGCCCATTCCAGTCGTGATCACTGCCTATGCCGACAAGAGCTTCACTTTCGAGATGAAGTCTCCCCCGGTGACCTACTTCATCAAGAAGGCCGTCAACCTCAAGTCCGGCTCCAAGCTTCCGGGCAAGGAATCGGCTGGCACCATCACGCAGGCTCAGCTGCGCGAAATCGCCGAAAAGAAGATGAAGGATCTCAATGCCGACAATGTCGACGCTGCTGTGTCGATGATCGCCGGCTCCGCCCGTTCCATGGGCATCCAGGTCGAGGGTTGATAGATGGCACATATCGGTAAGAAGACCGTCAAGGCACGCGAAGGCATCGACCGCAACAAGCTCTACAAGCTTGATGAGGCAATCAAGATGGTCAAGGAACGCGCCACCGCCAAGTTCGACGAAACCATCGAAGTTGCCATCAATCTGGGTGTTGATCCCCGCCACGCCGACCAGATGGTCCGCGGCGTTGTGAGCCTGCCCAATGGTACCGGCAAGACCGTGCGCGTCGCCGTGTTCGCCCGTGGCGCCAAGGCTGATGAAGCCACCGCTGCTGGTGCCGACATTGTTGGCGCCGAAGACCTGATGGAGCAGATCCAGGGCGGCAAGATCGATTTCGATCGCTGCATTGCCACCCCTGACATGATGCCCATCGTTGGTCGTCTCGGTAAGATCCTCGGGCCACGCAACCTGATGCCGAACCCCAAGGTCGGCACCGTGACCATGGACGTCGCTGGCGCCGTCAAGGCCGCCAAGGGTGGCGCTGTTGAATACCGCGTCGAAAAGGCCGGTATCCTGCATGCTGGCGTTGGCAAGGTTTCGTTCTCGGACGAAGCCCTCCTGCAGAACATCAAGGCGTTCACCGACGCCGTGCAGAAGAGCAAGCCCGCCGGTGCCAAGGGCACCTATGTCAAGCGCGTTGCCGTGTCCTCGACCATGGGCCCCGGCGTGCACGTAGAGCCGGCTTCCGCGCTCTAAAACGAAATTCGGGCGGTTCGCCGCCCGGACCGCACCCGATTGGTTCGCCTGTCGGGTGCGTAAGTCCTGTCCGAGACTGCCGGTGCTGATCGATCTGGATCAGCTTAATGTCCACCGACGCCAGCATAGATGGGGTGAAGACCAAGGATTTTCCGGCCCGCAAGGGCCGGGGTGTTCAAGGTTCGAACCAGGCCAGTTGCCCATCCGGGCAGCACGGTTGACAGGCATGTAACCGTTGCTCCTCTCCTCCTTCGGGAGATCGGAGGGCAGCAATTGGCAATGGCCCGGCATTGTTTCTTGTCGGGCTCAATGTGGAGACTAGCAGTGGAAAGAGCGGAAAAGCGTGAGCTTGTCGCATCGCTTCAGTCAGCCCTCTCGGGCGCTGGGTCGATCGTCCTCGCGCAGAATGCCGGTCTGACCGTGGCCAATCTGGAATCGCTTCGCCGTGAGGTGAAGGGTGCCGGTGGCTATGTGAAGATCGCAAAAAACCGTCTTGCCAAGCTTGCTCTTAAAGACACCGACCACGCCGACATCTCGGACCTGTTTACCGGTCCGATCGTCATCGCCTATGCGGAAGACCCCATGACTGCGCCCAAGCTGGCGCAGAAATTTGCCGACAAGAACGCGAAATACGTCGTTCTTGGTGGCGTCATGGGCAAGACCGCTCTCGACGCAAACAGCGTCAAGGCCTTGTCGACCATGCCGTCGCTCGATGAACTGCGCGCCACGCTCGCCGGGATGCTCAAGCAGCCCGCGACCCGTATCGCTTCGGTCATCGTCGCTCCGGCTGGTGGTATCGCGCGCGTGTTGGCCGCTCACGCGGAAAAGAGCAACGAAGCAGCGTAACCCCCATGGTTCCCTCTGGAACCGGTTTGAACTGAACACCTGAAAAGAAGAGATTTATCAAATGGCTGATCTCGCCAAGATCGTAGACGACCTGTCTGCCCTGACCGTTCTGGAAGCTTCCGAGCTGTCCAAGATGCTTGAAGAAAAGTGGGGCGTTTCGGCTGCAGCTCCTGTTGCTGTTGCCGCTGCTGGCGGCGGCGCTGCCGCTCCTGCTGCTGAAGAAAAGACCGAATTTGACGTGATCCTCGCCTCCTTCGGCGAGAACAAGATCAACGTCATCAAGGAAGTCCGCGCCATTACTGGCCTGGGCCTGGGCGAAGCCAAGGCACTCGTTGAATCGGCTCCCAAGGCCATCAAGGAAGGCGCTACCAAGGCTGAAGCCGAAGACATCCAGAAGAAGCTGGAAGCTGCCGGCGCCAAGGTCGAACTCAAGTAAGTTCGCGTTTACCCCTTGCAATTTGCGAAATGGCGCGCTATGTGCCATTTCGCTTTATCGTTTCAGCTTGGAAACGAATCGCCGGACCGGTTGGATGGGTCCTGGCGCCAATTTGCGGAACATATGACGATTTCGATGTCTGAGGCACGCTGACGTCCCGAAACCTCCTGGTTATTGGCCATGGGGTTGTTTGACGTTTCATGTCTTCCCTTCCCATGGCTGGGGCAGGGCCTTGAGTCATCGCTGAGCCTAAACGACTAGACCCCACAAGGGCACATATCCCGATCCCCGACGGCTGATAGTCGGGGCTTTGGCTAGGTGCCTCCGAGACAATCGCAGAGAAACAGGAGCTTTCATGGCTACCACGTTCAACGGCCGCCGCAAGGTACGCAAGTCCTTCGGTTCCATTCGCGAAGTCACGGAGATGCCCAACCTGATCGAGGTCCAGAAGGCCTCCTATGATCAGTTTCTTCTTGTGGACGAGCCCGAAGGCGGCCGTCCCGACGAAGGGCTTCAATCCGTATTTCGTTCGGTGTTCCCCATCACCGACTTTTCCAACACCGCTTCTCTCGAATTCGTGAAATACGAATTCGAGCAGCCCAAATACGACATCGACGAGTGCCGTGCGCGCGATATCACTTTCGCTGCCCCGCTCAAGGTGACGCTGCGGCTGATCGTGTTTGAAGTGGACGAGGAAACCGGCGCCCGCTCGGTAAAGGATATCAAGGAGCAGGACGTCTATATGGGCGACATGCCCTTCATGACCTCCAACGGCACCTTTATCGTCAATGGTACCGAGCGCGTCATCGTTTCCCAGATGCACCGTTCGCCTGGCGTGTTCTTTGATCACGACAAGGGCAAGACCCACTCCTCGGGCAAGCTCCTGTTCGCAGGCCGCATCATTCCCTACCGCGGCTCCTGGCTCGATCTGGAATTCGATGCCAAGGACATCGTCTATGCGCGTATCGATCGGCGTCGCAAGATCCCGGTGACCTCGCTGCTCAAGGCACTCGGCATGGATGCCGAGGAAATCCTTGCGACCTATTACACCACGCTCCAGTACGAAAAGACCGCGAGCGGTTGGCAGGTTCCGTATGACGCCGAGAAGTGGAAGGGTGCCAAGCCCAGCCATGACCTGATCGACGCCAAGACCGGCGACGTCGTCCATGAAGGCGGCAAGAAGCTGTCCGCACGTCAGGCCAAGAAGCTTGCCGAGAATGGTTTGACCCATTTGCTGGCCACCGATGCCGACCTCTACGGCATGTATCTGGCCGAGGATCTGGTTAATCTCCAGACCGGCGAGATCTATGCCGAAGCTGGCGACGAGCTGGACGAGAAGGTGCTCGCCACCCTGGTTGACCTCGGTTTTGATGAGCTGCCGCTGCTCGATATCGACCACATTAATGTGGGCGCTTACCTGCGCAACACGCTTGCCATCGACAAGAACGAGTCGCGTGAAGACGCGCTGTTCGACATCTATCGCGTGATGCGTCCCGGCGAACCGCCGACCGTTGATACCGCCGAAGCCATGTTCAAGTCGCTGTTTTTTGACAGCGAGCGCTATGACCTGTCCGCCGTGGGCCGCGTCAAGATGAACATGCGTCTGGAGCTCGACGCTCCCGACACCATGCGCACCCTGCGCAAGGAAGACATTGTCGAAGTCGTGCGCACCCTCGTGGATCTGCGCGACGGCCGTGGCGAAATCGACGACATCGACAATCTCGGCAATCGCCGCGTGCGCTCGGTCGGCGAGCTGATGGAAAACTCCTATCGTCTTGGTCTGCTCCGCATGGAGCGCGCCATCAAGGAGCGCATGAGTTCGGTCGAAATCGACACGGTCATGCCTCAGGATCTGATCAACGCCAAGCCGGCGGCTGCCGCCGTGCGCGAGTTCTTCGGTTCTTCCCAGCTCAGCCAGTTCATGGATCAGACCAATCCGCTTTCGGAAATCACCCATAAGCGCCGCTTGTCGGCTCTTGGGCCTGGTGGTCTCACCCGTGAGCGTGCTGGCTTTGAAGTGCGCGACGTGCACCCGACCCACTATGGTCGTATCTGCCCGATTGAGACCCCTGAAGGTCCCAATATCGGTTTGATCAACTCGCTCTCGACGTTTGCGCGCGTCAACAAATACGGCTTCATCGAAACTCCGTATCGCAAGATCGTTGACGGCAAGCTGACCGACGACGTGGTCTATCTGTCCGCCATGGAAGAGGCCAAGCACTATGTCGCCCAGGCCAACGTCACTTTCACTGAAAGCGGCGAGCTTGAGCATGACCTGGTGGTTGCCCGCCATGCTGGCGACAACGGCCTGACGCCCAAGGAAAACGTCGATCTGATGGACGTTTCTCCCAAGCAGATGGTGTCGGTTGCCGCCTCGCTGATCCCGTTCCTCGAGAACGACGACGCTAACCGTGCTCTGATGGGCTCCAACATGCAGCGTCAGGCTGTGCCGCTGCTGCGCGCTGAAGCGCCGTTTGTCGGCACCGGCATGGAAGCTGTGGTTGCCCGTGACTCCGGCGCCGCCATCGTGGCCAAGCGCAAGGGCATCGTTGATCAGGTGGACGCGACCCGTATCGTTATTCGGGCGACCGAAGAAACCGATGCGAGCAAGACTGGCGTCGACATCTACAACCTGATGAAGTTCCAGCGCTCCAACCAGTCCACCTGCATCAACCAGCGTCCGCTGGTGGTCGTGGGCGACCATGTGAACCAGGGCGACATCATCGCCGATGGTCCCTCGACTGAACTGGGCGATCTGGCTCTGGGCCGCAACGTGCTCGTCGCGTTCATGCCCTGGAACGGCTACAACTTCGAAGACTCCATTCTGCTGAGCGAGAAGATCGCGATGCAGGACGTCTTCACCTCGATCCACATCGAGGAATATGAAGTTATGGCCCGCGACACCAAGCTTGGTCCTGAGGAAATCACGCGCGACATTCCGAACGTGTCGGAAGAAGCGCTCAAGAACCTCGACGAAGCCGGTATCGTCCATATCGGTGCCGAAGTGATGCCAGGCGACATTCTCGTGGGCAAGATCACGCCCAAGGGCGAGTCGCCGATGACGCCGGAAGAAAAGCTCCTCCGCGCCATCTTTGGTGAAAAGGCTTCCGACGTTCGCGACACCTCGCTCCGCGTTCCGCCGGGCGATGCTGGTACTGTTGTTGAAGTGCGCGTGTTCAATCGCCACGGCATCGACAAGGACGAGCGCGCCATGGCCATCGAGCGCGAGGAAATCGAGCGTCTCGCCAAGGACCGTGATGACGAACAGTCGATCCTGGACCGCAACGTTTATGCGCGTCTCAAGGAAATGCTGTTTGGCAAGGCTGCCACTGCTGGCCCGAAGGGCTATGTCGTCGGCACCCGCCTCAATGACCAGATGTTCGAGGCCCAGCCCCGCTCCAAGTGGTGGCAGTTCGCGGTTGATGACGACAAGGTCATGACCGAGATGGAAGCCTTGCACGCCCAGTACGAGGAAAGCCGTCGTCTGCTCGAGCAGCGCTTCATCGACAAGGTGGACAAGCTGCAGCGCGGTGACGAACTGCCTCCGGGCGTGATGAAGATGGTCAAGGTCTTCATCGCGACCAAGCGCAAGATCCAGCCAGGCGACAAGATGGCCGGCCGTCACGGCAACAAGGGTGTGGTGTCGCGCATCGTGCCCATCGAAGACATGCCTTATCTCGAAGACGGCACTTCGGTGGATATCGTGCTCAACCCGCTCGGCGTGCCTTCGCGCATGAATGTGGGTCAGATCCTCGAGACTCACCTGGGCTGGGCTTGCGCCGGCATGGGCAAGAAGATCGACGAGATGGTGCGCATCTATCAGCAAAAGGGTGACCTCAAGCCGCTGCGTGCGGAAGTGGGTGCGCTGTTTGCCGGTGATGAATCCATCACCGATCTCGATGACGACGGTCTGATCCGCCTCGGCGAACACCTCTCGAAGGGCGTGTCGATCGCGACCCCGGTGTTTGACGGCGCCAAGGAAGCCGATATCGTCGAGATGCTGGAGCGGGCAGGGCTCAAGGGCTCAGGCCAGTCCACCGTGTTCGACGGTCGCTCGGGCGAGCAGTTCGATCGGCAGGTGACGGTTGGGTATATCTATATGCTCAAGCTCGACCACCTGGTGGACAACAAGATCCACGCCCGCTCGATCGGCCCGTACTCCTTGGTTACCCAGCAACCGCTGGGCGGCAAGGCACAGTTCGGCGGACAGCGTTTCGGCGAGATGGAAGTGTGGGCTCTCGAAGCCTATGGCGCGGCTTACACGCTCCAGGAAATGCTCACCATCAAGTCGGACGACGTTACCGGTCGTACCAAGGTCTATGAATCCATTGTGCGCGGCGACGATACGTTCGAGCCGGGCATCCCCGAGAGCTTCAACGTTCTGGTTAAGGAAATCCGTTCGCTCGGTCTCAATGTCGAACTCGACATGCGCGACCTCGGCGGCGACCTCGGTCAGGCCGAAGCGGAGCTCGCACCTCCTCAGGAAGCGGCGGAATAATCCGGCACTTCCCCATCCCGTTCATCATCCGTTCAGGTCTGTGGCGAAACCACGGCCCGGGCGGGTAGAGGAGAGTTTGAATGAACCATCATTCCCACGTCATGGACCCGTTTAATCCGGCTGTCCCGGTGCAGACCTTCGATCAGATGAAGATCTCCATCGCTTCGCCCGAGAAGATCCTGAGCTGGTCCTACGGCGAGATCAAGAAGCCCGAGACCATCAACTATCGTACGTTCAAGCCTGAACGCGACGGTCTTTTCTGCGCGCGCATCTTTGGCCCGGTGAAGGACTACGAATGCTTGTGCGGCAAGTACAAGCGCATGAAGTTCAAGGGCGTCATCTGCGAAAAGTGCGGCGTTGAGGTGACCCTCAGCCGCGTGCGTCGCGAGCGCATGGGCCATATTGAATTGGCCGCGCCCGTTGCTCACATCTGGTTCCTGAAGTCTTTGCCGTCCCGTATCGCGCTCTTGCTCGATATGACGCTCAAGGACATCGAGCGCATTCTTTACTTCGAGAACTACGTTATTCTCGATCCGGGCCTCAGCCCCTTCACCCAGCACGAGCTGCTGACCGAAGAGCAGTTCCTGGACGCTCAGGACGAATACGGTGCCGACAGCTTCACCGCCAAGATCGGCGCTGAAGCCATTCGCGACATCCTGCTGGCGCTCGATCTCGAAAAGATCGCCGCTGACCTGCGTGTCGAGATTGCCGAGTCCACCACCGAGCTTAAGCCCAAGAAGCTGGCCAAGCGCCTCAAGATCGTCGAGCAGTTCATTGTTTCGGGCAACAAGCCCGAATGGATGATCATGACCGTTATCCCGGTCATTCCGCCCGAGCTGCGCCCGCTGGTGCCGCTGGATGGTGGCCGCTTTGCCACGTCCGATCTGAACGACCTTTATCGTCGCGTCATCAACCGCAACAACCGGTTGAAGCGCCTGATCGAGCTGCGTGCGCCCGACATCATCATCCGCAACGAAAAGCGCATGCTGCAGGAAGCTGTGGACGCGCTGTTCGACAACGGCCGCCGTGGCCGCACCATCACCGGTGCCAACAAGCGTCCGCTCAAGTCGCTGTCCGATATGCTCAAGGGCAAGCAGGGCCGGTTCCGCCAGAACCTGCTCGGCAAGCGCGTCGACTATTCCGGCCGCTCGGTCATCACCGTTGGTCCCAACCTCAAGCTGCACCAGTGCGGCCTGCCCAAGAAGATGGCGCTTGAGCTCTTCAAGCCCTTCATCTACTCGCGCCTTGAGGCCAAGGGTTTCTCCTCGACCGTCAAGCAGGCCAAGAAGCTGGTTGAGAAAGAAAAGCCCGAAGTCTGGGATATCCTTGACGAAGTGATCCGTGAGCACCCGGTTCTGCTGAACCGCGCGCCCACGCTCCACCGTCTTGGCATCCAGGCCTTTGAGCCCATCCTGATCGAAGGCAAGGCCATTCGTCTGCATCCGCTCGTTTGCTCGGCTTTCAACGCCGACTTCGACGGTGACCAGATGGCCGTGCACGTTCCGCTGTCGCTCGAAGCGCAGCTGGAAGCGCGCGTGCTGATGATGTCGACCAACAACATCCTGCACCCCGCCAATGGTCAGCCGATCATTGTGCCCTCGCAGGATATCGTGCTGGGCCTCTACTACCTCTCGTTGATGAACGAGAAGGAGCCGGGCGAAGGCATGGTGTTCGGCTCTTATGCCGAGCTCGAGCATGCCCTCGACAACAAGGTCGTGACCCTCCACACCAAGATCAAAGGCCGTGTCACCAGCTTCGATGAAGCGGGCAACAAGACCACCGAGATCGTGGAAACCACGCCTGGCCGCATGCTGATTGGGCAGATCCTGCCCAAGAACCCGGCGGTGCCGTTCTCGACGGCCAACCAGCTGATGACCAAGAAGATGATCTCCAAGATGATCGACACGGTTTACCGTGGCTGCGGTCAGAAGGAGACCGTGATCTTCTGTGATCGCGTCATGCAGCTCGGCTTCAAGAACGCCTGCGACGCTGGCATTTCGTTCGGCAAGGACGACATGGTGATCCCGGCGTCCAAGTACACGATCGTGGAAGCTGCCCGTAAGCAAGTGGAAGAGTTCGAGCAGCAGTACAATGACGGCCTGATTACTCAGGGCGAGAAGTACAACAAGGTCGTTGACGCCTGGGCCAAATGCGGCGACGCCGTGGCCGAAAAGATGATGGAAGCCATCCGCACCGTCCAAATCGACGAAGAAACCGGCCGCCAAAAGCCCATCAACTCCGTTTACATGATGAGCCACTCAGGCGCGCGTGGTTCACCGGCGCAGATGAAGCAGCTGGCTGGTATGCGTGGTCTTATGGCCCGTCCCGATGGCTCGATCATCGAGACCCCGATCACGGCTAACTTCAAGGAAGGCCTCAACGTTCTCGAATACTTCAACTCCACCCACGGTGCCCGTAAGGGTCTGGCGGATACGGCGTTGAAGACCGCGAACTCGGGCTATCTCACCCGTCGCCTGGTGGACGTGGCGCAGGACGCGATCATCGTGTCAAACGATTGCGGCACCGAGCGTGGCCTGACCATGGAGCCGATTGTCGATGCCGGCCAGATCGTGGCTTCCATCGGCCAGCGGGTACTTGGTCGTACTGCTGCCGACGACATCTTCCATCCGCTGTCCGGTGATCTGATCGCCACCAAGGGTACGCTGCTGGAAGAAAAGCATATCGACATCATCGAGGAAGCGCGCATCCAGTCGATCCGGATTCGCTCCCCGCTGACCTGCGACATGCGTCAGGGTACCTGCGCGGCCTGCTATGGTCGTGACTTGGCCCGGGGTACTCCGGTAAACATGGGTGAGGCTGTAGGCGTTATCGCTGCTCAGTCCATCGGTGAACCCGGCACCCAGCTCACCATGCGTACGTTCCACATTGGTGGCACGGCGCAGGTGGTCGACTCCTCGTTCCTTGAGGCCGGTGCGGAAGGCACGATTGCCGTTCGTAATCCGAACCTCGCCAAGATCGAGGGCGGTCGCCATGTGGTGATGTCGCGTAACGTGTCGCTGGCCATCCTCGATGCCGACGGTAAGGAGCGGGCTACCCATAAGGTGACTTACGGCTCCAAGCTCCTCGTCGCTGAAGGCGACACGGTGCGGCGTGGTCAGCGTTTGGCTGAATGGGATCCCTACACCCGTCCAGTGCTTGCCGAAGTTGAAGGCGAGGTCGTGTTCGAAGATCTCGTCGATGGTGCCTCGGTTGCGGAAAACACCGACGAAGCCACCGGCTTCACCAAGCGCGTTGTCATCGACTGGCGCACCAACCAGCGTGGCGAGGGCCTCAAGCCCGCGATTGCCATTGCCCGAGGTGGTTTGGTCCAGAAGGTGGAACGTGGCGGCGACGCTCGTTACCTGCTCTCGGTTGATGCCGTCATTGCGGTTGAACCCGGCGAGAAGGTTGCGCCCGGTGACGTGCTGGCCCGTATCCCGCTGGAATCGGCCAAGACCAAGGACATCACTGGCGGTCTGCCGCGTGTGGCCGAACTGTTCGAAGCTCGTCGTCCGAAGGACCACGCCATCATCGCCGAGATCGATGGTACCGTCCGGTTCGGTCGCGACTACAAGAACAAGCGTCGCGTCATCATCGAGCCGCATGAAGAAGGTGCAGAGCCCGTCGAGTACCTGATCCCCAAGGGCAAGCCCTTCCACCTTCAGGAAGGCGACGCCATTGAAAAGGGTGAGTACATCCTCGACGGCAACCCGGCGCCGCATGACATCCTGGCCATCAAGGGCGTGGAAGAGCTTGCTCGTTACCTCGTCAATGAAATCCAGGAGGTCTATCGACTGCAGGGCGTGCTGATCAACGACAAGCACATCGAGGTGATTGTTCGCCAGATGCTGCAGAAGGTTGAGATCGTGGATCCCGGTGAGTCCGGCCTGCTCAAGGACGAGCAGCTCGACAAGCTGGATTTCGACGAACTCAACGACCAGCTGGTCAGCGAAGGCAAGAAGCCGGCAACCGCCAACCCGGTCCTGCTCGGCATCACCAAGGCGTCGCTCCAGACCCGCTCGTTCGTGTCGGCAGCCTCGTTCCAGGAAACCACCCGCGTTCTCACGGAAGCAGCGGTTTCGGGCAAGGCCGATTTGCTCGAGGGTCTCAAGGAGAACGTGATCGTGGGCCGTCTGATCCCAGCCGGCACCGGCGCGGGTATCTCCTCGGCACGGATGATCGCCGCCAAGCGCGACGACCTTATCCTCGAGGAGCGCCGTCGCCAGGCGTCGACCGTTCAGATCCCGGCGCCAACAGCAGCCGAGTAAGACCAGCTACTGCGATTTAGGGGAGGGGGCCGCAAGGCCCCCTTTCTTTATGCCAGCTGCACATGTCGCTCCCGCAGTGGCGGTTCAACGATGGCGAACGAGGCGAGGCAGCGGTCCAAGCGCCTAGGACGGCGCCGTGTAACCGACGTGATCTGCGAATTGCTCGACCACCATGGTCCAAATTGCTATTTGCGAATTGAGGTAGGCCGGGCTCACCCCTTCGACCAGATCGATGTCCATCTCGACACACGCGTCCTTGTCCTGGTCGAGGTAGGCGCGGCTAAAACGCTTGGATGCATTCCACTCGTTGATCACCTCCAGCGTTGGCTTCACATCAACAAAGCCAAGAAAGAAGTTGATGTCCTCACAGTCGGCATTGTCCGTGCAGTTGCGGAACAAGATCTGATAGCCGACTTCTCCGATCTTGCCATTGATCAGTGGATCCCCGTTGGGCTGAGCCGAAAGGACTGCTGTACCGTACTCGGTTGCTGCCGCTAGAACCGCATCCACATCGGCCCCGGTAATCGCCTCTTGCCCTGTGGCAATGCCGGTAAAAGCGAGCACCATGAATGCGCCGGCAGTCTTTGCTATAACTCTCATCAAAACCTCCATGGTGGGCTGACAGCCAAGGGGCTGTTGCTCGATCGAACACTACACTTTCACTGCTTTGGAGGAAGGGCGTGGCGCCCGAAAGGAGAAGCATGGTTGAACCGTCATGAAGGTCGCAAATCTCAACATGCTGAATATTTGACGCATGCCTCCAATGCGCAAAATCACGAAAGAATCCTTGACGGAACGACTCTCCGCCTCTAAACAGCCCATACCTTAGCGGTCGGTCGTGATTGTCGCTTCGGGTACCTGCCACCTAGCGCGGGCATCCAGGACACTCAAACACACTGTGGGTAGATAGACGAAGTAAATCCTTGTGCGCATGACTGCCGCCTTTGTTGGCGCGTGGTCCGCTGCAATTGAGGCGCCGCCATACCCCTTAGGGGGTCAGGTGAGCGCTATTTTGGTTTGCTTGTCACGATCGAAATGAATTTGGACGATGGAAAGAGCTCAATGCCGACCATTAATCAGCTGATCCGCAAACCACGCGCCAGCAAGCCCAAGCGGAACAAGGTTCCCGCAATGGAAGCCAATCCGCAGAAGCGCGGCGTGTGCTCCCGTGTCTATACGACCACTCCGAAGAAGCCGAACTCGGCCCTTCGCAAGGTCGCCAAGGTGCGCCTGACCAACTCCCGCGAGGTGATCTCGTACATTCCGGGCGAAGGCCACAACCTCCAGGAGCACTCGGTTGTGCTGATCCGTGGCGGTCGTGTTCGCGATCTTCCGGGTGTTCGTTATCACGTGCTCCGTGGTGTCCTTGACACCCAGAGCGTGAAGGACCGCAAGCAGCGTCGTTCTAAGTACGGCGCGAAGCGTCCGAAGTAAGGAGAGAGTCATGTCCCGTCGCCACCGCGCAGAAAAGCGTGACGTTATCCCTGATCCCAAGTTCGGTGATCTCGTCGTAACCAAGTTCATGAACTCCCTGATGAAGGACGGCAAGAAGTCCGCTGCCGAGTCCATCGTTTATGGTGCGTTCGACATCGTTGAAGCCAAGATCAAGCAGGACCCGATCACGGTGTTCCATACCGCGCTCGACAACATCCGTCCGGCTGTAGAAGTTCGTTCACGCCGTGTTGGCGGTGCAACCTACCAGGTTCCCGTCGAGGTCCGTGCCGACCGTCAGCAGGCTCTTGCCATTCGCTGGCTGATCGACTCGGCCCGCAAGCGCGGTGAGAACACCATGCGTGAGCGCCTTTCTGGCGAGCTCATGGATGCTGTGAACGGGCGTGGTCAGGCCGTCAAGAAACGCGAAGATACGCACCGTATGGCTGACGCCAACCGTGCCTTCTCGCACTACCGCTGGTAGTAGGAGCGCCCTATGGCACGCGAATATCCAATTCCGCTCTATCGTAACTTCGGCATCATGGCGCACATCGATGCTGGCAAGACGACTACGACTGAGCGCATTCTGTACTACACCGGCAAGTCCCATAAGATCGGCGAAGTCCACGACGGCGCCGCGACCATGGACTGGATGGAGCAGGAGCAGGAGCGCGGCATCACGATCACGTCTGCTGCTACCACCACGTTCTGGAAAGACCGCAACGGTACCCAGCACCGCTTCAACATCATCGACACTCCCGGCCACGTTGACTTCACCATTGAAGTTGAGCGTTCGCTGCGTGTGCTCGACGGCGCCGTTGCCCTGCTGGACGCCAATGCTGGTGTTGAGCCACAGACTGAGACCGTTTGGCGTCAGGCCGACAAGTACCGGGTTCCCCGTCTGATCTTCGTGAACAAGATGGACAAGATCGGCGCCGATTTTTATCGCTGCGTCGAAATGGTCGGTTCGCGTCTTGGTGCCAAGGGCGTTCCGGTTCAGCTGCCGATCGGCGCTGAGAATGAGTTCAAGGGCGTTGTCGACCTGATCGAGATGAACGCTCTGGTCTGGCGCAACGAAGAGCTCGGGGCCCAGTGGGACGTTGTTGAGATCCCCGAGGACCTCAAGGACAAAGCCGAGAAGTATCGCGAAGCGCTGATCGAAGCCGCGGTTGAACTCGACGACGACGCCATGGAAGCGTATCTGAACGGCGAAGTGCCAAACAACGATACGATCCGCCGGCTGCTCCGTCGCGGTGTTATCGACGCCAAGTTCTTCCTGATCTTTGCGGGCTCCGCCTTCAAGAACAAGGGCGTGCAGCCTCTGCTGGACGGCGTGATCGACTATCTGCCGTCGCCCGCTGACGTTCCGGCCATCCAGGGTATCGATGCCCGTACCGAAGCGCCGATCGAGCGTCACGCTGACGACAACGAGCCGCTCTCGATGCTGGCTTTCAAGATTGCCAACGATCCGCACATGGGTTCGTTGACCTTCTGCCGCATCTACTCGGGTCACATCGAGCAGGGCGCAATGCTGGAAAACACGGTCAAGGAAAAGCGCGAACGCGTCGGCCGTATGTTCCAGATGCACGCCAACAGCCGCGAGCAGATCACCGAAGCCTTTGCTGGCGACATCGTCGCTATCGTTGGCCTTAAGGACACGACCACGGGCGATACGCTTTGCGCGCAGAATGCTCCGGTTATCCTTGAACGCATGATCTTCCCCGAGCCGGTTATCGATATCTCGGTTGAGCCGAAGTCGAAGGCCGACCAAGAGAAGATGGGTCTTGCACTCAATCGCCTGGCTGCCGAGGATCCGTCGTTCCGCGTCAAGACCGACGAAGAATCGGGTCAGACCATCATCTCGGGCATGGGCGAGTTGCACCTCGACATTCTCGTTGACCGCATGCGTCGCGAGTTCAAGGTGGAAGCCAATATCGGTCAGCCGCAGGTGGCTTATCGTGAAACCATCACCCGCAAGGCCGATGTGGACTATACCCACAAGAAGCAGTCGGGTGGTTCGGGCCAGTTCGCTCGCGTCAAGCTGACGGTTGAGCCAGGTGAAGTCGGCAAGGGTCTTGAGTTCGTCAACGCTGTTGTTGGTGGCTCCGTGCCCAAGGAATACATCCCGGGCGTCGAAAAGGGCGTGAAGTCGGTGATGGCTGCCGGTCCGTTGATCGGGTTCCCGATCGTGGACGTCAAGGTGACGCTGACCGAAGGCGCCTACCACGATGTTGACTCCTCGGTGCTGGCATTCGAAATCGCCGGTCGTGCTGGTTTCAACGAAGGTCTTCGTAAAGCGGCTCCAAAAATCCTGGAGCCCATCATGAAGGTTGAAGTTGTCACGCCGGAAGATTACATGGGCGACGTCATCGGCGACCTGAACTCCCGTCGGGGCCAAATTCATGGAACCGAGAGTCGTGGTGTCCTTCAGGTGGTGAATGCCTATGTGCCGCTCGCGAACATGTTCGGCTATGTGAACTCGCTGCGCTCCATGAGCCAGGGTCGTGCACAATATACGATGACGTTCGACCACTACGAGCAAGTGCCACAGGCAGTCGCTGACGAAGTCCAGGCCAAGTACGCCTAAACAAGAAACTGAAACTAGGTTGGCCGCAGGGCTAACCGATACGGAGAGAAGCAATGGGCAAGGAAAAGTTTTCCCGCAATAAGCCTCACTGCAACATCGGCACCATCGGTCACGTTGACCATGGCAAGACCTCGCTGACCGCAGCCATCACCAAGGTTCTGGCCGAAACCGGTGGCGCGACCTTCAAGGCGTACGACCAGATCGACGCGGCGCCCGAAGAAAAGGCCCGTGGCATCACCATCAACACCGCTCACGTTGAGTATGAGACTGCCAATCGGCACTACGCTCACGTGGACTGCCCCGGCCACGCCGACTATGTGAAGAACATGATCACCGGCGCAGCCCAGATGGACGGCGCGATCCTGGTCGTGTCGGCTGCTGACGGCCCAATGCCCCAGACGCGCGAGCACATCTTGCTGGCCCGTCAGGTTGGCGTGCCTGCTCTCGTGGTGTTCCTGAACAAGTGCGACATGGTCGACGATCCGGAACTGCTTGAGCTGGTTGAGCTGGAAGTCCGCGAGCTCCTGAGCTCGTACGAATTCCCCGGCGATGATATCCCGATCACCAAGGGCTCGGCCTTGGCCGCTCTCGAGGACTCGGACAAGGCTCTTGGTCACGACGCCGTTCTGGCGCTGATGAAGACCGTTGACGAGTACATCCCGCAGCCAGAGCGTCCTGTTGACCAGCCGTTCCTGATGCCGATCGAAGACGTGTTCTCGATCTCGGGTCGTGGTACTGTGGTGACCGGTCGCGTTGAACGCGGCATCGTCAAGGTTGGCGAAGAAGTCGAAATCGTCGGCATCAAGGCAACCCAGAAGACCACCGTTACGGGTGTCGAAATGTTCCGCAAGCTGCTCGACTCGGGCCAGGCTGGCGACAACATCGGCGCGCTGATCCGTGGTATCGACCGCACCCAGGTGGAGCGTGGTCAGGTTCTGTGCAAGCCCGGTTCCGTGACCCCACACACCGACTTCGTTGCTGAGGCCTATATCCTCACCAAGGAAGAAGGCGGCCGTCACACCCCGTTCTTCGGTAACTACCGTCCGCAGTTCTACTTCCGGACCACCGACGTGACCGGTATCGTGACCCTGCCGGAAGGCACGGAAATGGTTATGCCTGGTGACAACATCAACATGAACGTTCAGCTGATCGTTCCGATCGCAATGGAAGAGAAGCTCCGCTTCGCTATCCGTGAAGGTGGCCGCACCGTCGGCGCCGGCGTGGTCGCCAAGATCCTTAAGTAAGAGCGACTGTTTATTCGCGGCGCGCGGATTGACGCGCGCCGCGTCCATTTCTGTCAGGATTCACAAGATGAACGGTCAAAATATTCGCATCAGGCTCAAGGCCTTTGACCATCGTGTGCTCGATAGCTCGACCCGCGAGATCGTCAATACGGCCAAGCGTACGGGCGCGCAGGTACGCGGCCCAATTCCGTTGCCGACGCGGATCGAGAAGTTCACCGTCAACCGCTCGCCGCACATCGACAAGAAGTCGCGCGAGCAGTTCGAGATCCGGACCCACAAGCGTCTTCTCGACATCGTGGATCCGACTCCCCAGACGGTTGATGCACTGATGAAGCTCGACCTCGCCGCCGGTGTGGACGTCGAAATCAAGCTCTAAGTGACATAATTTTCGCGCTTGCCGCCAACAGGGTCCTCTTGGGAAACAATGACCCGGCACAGCGCCAGTTTGAAAAGGTTTAAACCGATGCGTTCTGGATTGATCGCACAGAAGCTGGGCATGACCCGCATTTTCACCGATGACGGCGCGCATGTGCCGGTCACGGTGCTTGAGCTGCAGAACTGCCAGGTGGTAGGTCAGCGGACTGCGGAAAAAGACGGCTATGTGGCGTTGCAGCTCGGTGCTGGGCAGGCGAAAGCCAAGAATACGACCAAGGCAGAACGCGGCCAGTTCGCCGTCGCCAAGGTCGAGCCAAAGCGCCACGTCGCTGAGTTCCGCGTTGATGAGGCCAACCTCATCGAGGTCGGCGCGCAGCTGCAGGCTGACCACTTTGTCGAAGGCCAGCTGGTGGATGTCACCGGCACCTCGATTGGTAAGGGTTTTGCCGGCGGTATGAAGCGCTGGAACTTTGGTGGTCTGCGCGCGACCCACGGTGTGTCTGTGTCGCACCGTTCGATCGGTTCGACCGGTGGCCGTCAGGACCCGGGCAAGACCTTCAAAAACAAGAAGATGCCGGGCCATATGGGCGATCGTCGCATCACCACGCAGAACCTCAAGGTCGTCAAGACCGATGTCGAGCGCGGTTTGATCATGATCCAGGGTTCGGTCCCAGGTGCCAAGGGCGCTTGGATCATGATCAAGGACGCCGTCAAGAAGCCCGCTCCCAAAGATGCGGCTTTCCCCGGTTCGTTCAAGCCCGCCGCTGATGTTGCGGGGGAGGCAGTATAAATGGAACTCCAGGTAACCACTCTTGATGGCCAGTCGAACGGCAGCGTTACGCTTGCTGACGACGTGTTCGGCCTCGAAGTGCGGCAGGACATCCTGCACCGCATGGTTCGCTACCAGCAGCTCAAGGCCATGTCCGGCACGCACGATGTCAAGCATCGTTCGGAAGGCGTGCGCACGGGCAAGAAGTTCGTGAAGCAGAAGGGTTCGGGCGGCGCCCGTCACGGCGATCGCAAGGCTCCCCAGTTCCGTGGTGGTGGCCGTGCATTCGGTCCGACCCCGCGCAGCCATGCGATCGATCTTCCCAAGAAGGTCCGCGCCCTGGCACTCAAGCATGCTTTGTCGGCAAAGGCTAAGGCAGGCGATCTGATCGTCCTGGATAGCGTTGCGACTGCTGTTCCCAAGACTGCGGCGCTTCGCACCGTGTTCGGCAACTTGGCCTGGTCCAATGCGCTGATCATCGATGGTGCGGCTGTGGACCAGAACTTCGCTCTGGCCGCCCGCAACATTCCGCACATCGACGTGCTGCCGGTGCAGGGGATCAACGTTGTTTCGATCCTCAAGCGTGAAAAGCTCGTCCTGACCAAGGCAGCGCTCGAAGCGCTGGAAGCGAGGTTCGCATGAACAAGCTTAGCGCTTACGACATCGTCCGCAATCCAGTGGTGACTGAAAAGTCGACCATGGCTTCGGAAAACAACCAGGTTGTTTTCGATGTGGCAATCGATGCCAGCAAGACCGAGATCAAGGCTGCCGTCGAGCAGCTCTTCCAGGTCAAGGTGAAGGCAGTTAACACCCTCGTCCGCAAGGGCAAGGTGAAGCGTTTCCGCGGCAAGATCGGCGTTCGTAACGACGTCAAGAAGGCCATCGTGACCCTCGTCGACGGCCAGTCGATCGATATTTCGACCGGCCTCTAAGGGACAGAGACAAAAATGGCTCTAAAAACTTACAATCCCACCTCCGAAGGCCGTCGTCAGCTGATCACGACCGATCGTTCGGAACTCTGGAAGGGCGCTCCGGTCAAGACCTTGACCGAGGGTTTGTCCAAAAAGGGCGGCCGTAACAACCGTGGACGCATCACTGCGTTCCACCGTGGCGGCGGTCACAAGCGGACCTATCGTCTGGTTGACTTTAAGCGCGTCAAGTTCGACTCGGTCGGCACTGTCGAGCGGCTGGAATACGATCCCAACCGCACCGCCTGGATCGCCCTGGTGATCTACGAAGACGGCGAGAAGGCTTATATCATTGCGCCGCAGCGTTTGTCGGGTGGTGACAAGGTCATCTCTTCGATGAACGGCGCCGACGTGAAGCCCGGCAATGCAATGCCGCTCGAGCGTATGCCCGTTGGCACGATCGTGCACAACATTGAGCTTAAGCCCCGCAAGGGCGGTCAGGTCGCTCGCTCGGCTGGTGCTTATGCCCAGTATGTTGGTCGTGACCAGGGTTGGGCGATCCTGCGCCTGAACTCGGGTGAACAGCGCCGCGTGCATGGCACTTGCCTTGCAACCGTTGGCGCGGTTTCCAACCAGGACCACTCCAACACCTCGCTCGGCAAGGCCGGCCGGTCGCGTTGGCTGGGTCGCAAGCCCGTCACCCGCGGCGTGGCCATGAACCCGATCGATCACCCGCATGGTGGTGGTGAAGGCCGTACCTCTGGTGGCCGTCACCCGGTTACGCCTTGGGGCAAGCCGACCAAGGGCAAGAAGACTCGCAGCAACAAGGCAACGGACAAGTTCATCGTTCGTAGCCGCCACGTGAAGAAGGGCAGGTAAAACATGACCCGTTCGATTTGGAAGGGGCCGTTTGTTGACGGCTATCTGCTCAAGAAGGCCGAGAAGGCCCAGTCGTCAGGCCGCAGCGATGTGGTCAAGATCTGGAGCCGCCGCTCGACCATTCTGCCGCAGTTTGTCGGCATCACCTTCGGCGTCCACAACGGCCAGAAGCATGTTCCGGTGAACGTCACTGAAGACATGATCGGCCACAAGTTCGGCGAATTCGCTCCTACCCGTACCTATTACGGGCATGCGGCCGACAAGAAGGCCAAGAGGAAGTAAGATGGGCAAGCCAAAAACCCAGCGTTCGCTCAAGGACAACGAGGCCAAGGCTGTGTTGCGCATGCTGCGCATCAGCCCGCAGAAGCTCAACCTTCTGGCCCAGCTGATCCGTGGCAAGAAGGTCGAGAAGGCTCTCGCCGAACTCGAGTTCTCGCACAAGCGCATTTCCGGCCAGGTCAAGAAGGTGCTCGAGAGCGCCATCGCGAACGCCGAGAACAACCATGGCCTCGATACCGACGCGCTCGTCGTCGCCGAAGCCTATGTCGGCAACTCGCTTGTCATGAAGCGTTTCACGGCTCGTGGCCGTGGCCGGTCGTCGCGGATCGAGAAGCCTTTCGCGCATCTGACGATCATCGTCCGGCAAGTTGAGGAGGCCGCATAATGGGCCAGAAGATCAATCCAATTGGCTTCCGCCTGGGCATCAACCGCACCTGGGACAGCCGCTGGTTCGCCAACAAGGGCGAATACGGTTCGCTGCTGCAGGAAGACCTCAAGATCCGCGAGACTCTGCTCGAGGACCTCAAGGCCGCTGCCGTGTCCAAGATCGTCATCGAGCGTCCGCACCGTAAGTGCCGCGTGTCGATCCACACCGCCCGTCCGGGCATCGTGATCGGCAAGAAGGGCGCGGACATCGACAAGATCCGCGCCAAGGTCAAGAAGTACACTGACAGCGAAGTGCACATCAACATCGTTGAAGTGCGCAAGCCGGAAACCGATGCGACCCTCGTTGCCCAAGGCATTGCCCAGCAGCTGGAACGTCGTGTTGCCTTCCGCCGCGCCATGAAGCGTGCTGTGCAGACCGCAATTCGCATGGGCGCCGGTGGCATCCGCGTGAATGTTGGTGGTCGCCTTGGTGGCGCTGACATCGCTCGTACCGAATGGTACCGCGAAGGTCGCGTTCCGCTGCACACCCTGCGTGCTGATATCGACTACGGCACTGCCGAAGCCGAAACCACGTATGGCATCATCGGTATCAAGGTCTGGATCTTCAAGGGTGAAGTTCTTGAGCACGATCCCACTGCCCATGAGCGTCGCGCGACTGAAGGCAACGATGCCGGTGGTCAGCGTAGCGAACGCAGCGAGCGTGGTCCGCGGCCTGATCGCGGTGACCGCGATCGTGAACGCGCATAAGAAGGTTAGTTCATTATGCTGCAACCAAAAAAGACTAAGTTCCGCAAGGCGCACAAGGGCCGTATCCACGGCGTCGCCAAGGGCGGCACCGAGCTTGCCTTCGGCCAGTATGCCCTCAAGGCAACTGAGCCAGAGCGGGTCACCGCTCGCCAGATCGAAGCTGCTCGTCGCGCCATTACCCGCGAGATGAAGCGCCAGGGTCGTGTCTGGATCCGTATCTTCCCAGATGTGCCGGTTTCCAAGAAGCCGACTGAAGTGCGTATGGGTAAGGGCAAGGGTTCGGTTGAATTCTGGGCTGCTCGTGTTAAACCGGGCCGCATTGTATTCGAGATCGACGGCGTCCCCGAGGACGTTGCCAAGGAAGCGCTGCGCCTTGGCGCAATGAAGCTTCCGATCATGACGCGGGTTGTTACCCGCATTGCCGACTAAGGACTGCGAGCATGAAAGCCAGTGATGTGCGGAGCAAGACCGCAGACGAACTGAAGGATCAGCTCGTCGACCTCAAGAAAGAACAGTTCAACCTGCGTTTCCAGCGCGCTACCCAGCAGCTGGAAAAGCCGGCCCAGGTAAAGTCCGTCCGCCGCGACATCGCGCGGATCAAGACGATCCTCGGCGAAAAGAACGCAGCGAAGTAAGGAGCCGCGACCATGCCAAAGCGCGTTTTGCAGGGGACTGTGGTCTCCGACGCCAATGAGAAGACGGTCGTGGTGCGCGTTGAGCGCCGCTTCACGCATCCCGTGATGAAGAAGACGGTTCGCCGGTCCAAGAAGTATCACGCCCATGACGAGGCCAATCTGGCCAAGGTCGGGCAGATCGTTTGGATCGAAGAGTGTGCGCCGATTTCCAAGAACAAGCGCTGGACGCTGGTTCAGGACGCGGCTCAGGAAGGTGCTACGCCATGATCCAGATGCAGTCCAATCTCGATGTTGCCGACAACTCCGGCGCCAAACGGGTCATGTGCATCAAGGTACTGGGCGGTTCGCACCGCAAGTACGCTTCGGTCGGCGACATCATCGTCGTCTCCGTCAAGGATGCCATTCCACGTGGCCGTGTCAAGAAGGGCCAGGTCATGAAGGCCGTGGTCGTTCGCACCGCGTTCGACATCCGTCGTCCCGATGGCACCGTAATACGCTTCGACAAGAATGCCGCGGTTCTGATCAACAATCAGAAAGAGCCAATCGGCACTCGTATCTTCGGACCAGTTCCGCGCGAGCTTCGCGCCAAGAACCACATGAAGATCATTTCGCTCGCGCCAGAGGTGCTGTAATGGCTGCCAAGATTAAAAAGGGCGACAAGGTCGTCGTCCTGGCCGGCAAGGACAAGGGCAAGACCGGGCAGGTCCTGCAGGTCATCCCGACCGAAACCAAGGCGCTGGTCCAGGGTATCAACCTGGTTCGTCGCCACACCAAGCAGACCGCGTCGACCGATGCAGGGATCTTCACCAAGGAAGCCCCGATCCATTTGTCGAACATCGCGCTCGCCGACAAGGATGGCAAGCCCACCCGCGTCGGTTTCCAGATCAACGACGGCGTCAAGACGCGCGTTGCCAAGTCGACCGGAGATGTGATCGATGGCTGAGACCGCTTACATTCCGCGGCTTCGTACCGAGTATGAAGAAAATATCCGCAAGGTTCTTCAGGAGCAGTTCTCCTACAAGAACGTCATGGAAATGCCCAAGCTCGACAAGATCGTGCTGAACATGGGCGTTGGCGAAGCCGTCAACGACACCAAGAAGGTCAAGAGCGCTGCGGGCGATCTGGAAAAGATTGCCGGCCAGAAGCCCGTGATCACCCATGCTCGCAAGTCGATCGCCGGCTTCAAGGTGCGCGAAGACATGCCGCTGGGCGTCAAGGTCACGCTGCGCAAGACGCGCATGTATGAATTCCTTGACCGTCTGGTCAACATTGCGCTGCCCCGCGTGCGAGATTTCCGCGGCCTCAATCCGAATTCATTTGACGGCCGTGGCAACTACGCTATGGGCATCAAGGAACATATCATCTTCCCGGAAATCAACTACGATCAGGTTGACCAGGTCTGGGGCATGGACATCGTCATTGCGACGACGGCCAAGAGCGATGATGAGGCGCGCGCGCTTCTTAAGGCATTCAACTTCCCGTTCCGCCAGTAAGCGGGCAGGGGAAGGATAAGGAACAGGACATGGCCAAGACCAGCTCCATTGAAAAGAACAAGAAGCGCGTTGCGCTCGCCAAGCAGTATGCCGGCAAGCGCGCAGCTCTCAAGGCGCAGACCAAGGATCAGTCGATCCCCATTGATCAGCGTTTCGCGGCCCAGTTGAAGCTGGCCGAACTGCCGCGCAATTCCGCCAAGGTGCGGGTGCGCAATCGTTGCGAAGTGTCGGGTCGTCCACGCGCTTACTATCGTAAGCTCAAGATGAGCCGTATTGCCCTGCGTGAGCTGGGCAACATGGGCATGATTCCCGGCCTCGTGAAGTCGAGCTGGTAAGGAGAATCTGAGATGAGCTTTTCCGATCCCATCGGCGATATGCTGACCCGCATCCGCAATGCCCAGTTGCGCCGCAAGACTTCCGTGTCCACGCCGGCTTCCACGCTGCGTGGCCGCGTCCTGGACGTGCTTCAGTCCGAAGGCTTCATCCGCGGCTATTCGGAAACCAAGTTCGAGAACGGCGCTGCCGAATACGAAATTGAACTGAAGTATGCCGAAAACGACCCCGTGATTCGCACCATCGAGCGCGTTTCGCGTCCCGGCCGTCGCGTTTATGCGTCGGTCAAGAATATCCCCCAGGTTGCGAATGGCCTGGGTGTGTCGATCCTCTCCACCCCCAAGGGTGTGATGGCCGACCACGAAGCCAAGGCCGCCAATGTCGGTGGCGAGGTACTCTGCCGCGTGTTCTAGGGCTTGTGCCCTGGATCCACGGTAAGACGATTACTCAAGGATTGAACTGAAAATGTCACGTACTGGCAAGAAACCGGTTGCACCGGTGAGTGGCGTTACGGTGACCGTCAATGGTCGCACCGTAACCGCCAAGGGGCCCAAGGGCGAGCTGAGCCTGCCCCTCATGGAAGTTGTCAATGTTGAGCAGGGCGACGACGGCATCACCGTTGTTCCGGCCAACGACACCCGTGAGGCGCGCGCTGCCTGGGGCACCACCCGTGCACTGATCCAGAACATGGTCACCGGTGTCAGCACGGGCTTTGAAAAGCGGCTGGCGATCCAGGGTGTTGGTTATCGCGCTGCAATGCAGGGCAAGGACATCAAGCTTTCGCTTGGGTTCAGCCACGAAGTGATCTACCAAGCCCCTGCGGGCATCACGCTTGCTGTCCCTGCACCGACCGAGATCATCGTAACCGGTACGGACAAGCAGCAGGTTGGCCAGGTTGCGGCCAATATCCGCGAGTGGCGTGCTCCAGAGCCCTACAAGGGCAAGGGCGTGCGGTACCTGGGCGAACAGGTCTTCCGCAAAGAAGGCAAGAAGAAGTAAGGAGCGCCAGCTATGGCTATTAGTGCAAAAGGTGCGGAGCGCCGCAAGGCCCGTGTCCGCAAGGCGCTCAAGGCTCGTGCCTTCGGTCGTCCGCGTCTGTCGGTTTTCCGTTCGGACAAGAATATCTACGCTCAGATCATCGATGACACGACGGGTCGCACCCTTGCGGCCGCTTCGACGCTCGACAAGGACATCAAGTCCAGTGTTGCCAATGGCAGCACCGCCGAGGCTGCAGCAGCGATCGGCAAGTTGATTGCCGAGCGCGGCACCCAGGCTGGCGTTGCCGAAGTCGTCTTCGACCGTGGGTCGTACATCTATCACGGCCGTGTAAAGGCCCTTGCAGAGGCAGCCCGCGAGGGCGGTCTGCAGTTCTAAGACACGGCAAGGAAAAACATTATGAGCAGAGACGTTCAAGAACGCGAAAGCGAATTCGTCGATCGCCTGGTCCACATCAACCGTGTGGCTAAGGTGGTCAAGGGTGGCCGTCGCTTCGGCTTTGCAGCGCTTGTTGTTGTTGGCGACCAGAAGGGCCGCGTTGGCTTTGGTCACGGCAAGGCGCGCGAAGTTCCAGAAGCAATCCGCAAGGCCACAGAGCAGGCGAAGCGGCAGATGATCCGCGTACCCCTGCGCGACGCTCGTACGCTGCACCACGATGTGCAGGGTCGTCACGGCGCCGGCAAGGTGATCCTGCGCGCAGCCGTTCCCGGTACCGGCATCATTGCTGGTGGTCCGATGCGCGCTGTGTTCGAAACTCTTGGCATCAACGACATCGTTGCTAAGTCGCAGGGCACTGCAAACCCATACAACATGGTGCGGGCTACCTTTGATGCGCTCAAGCGCGTTGATAGCCCTCGCTCGGTGGCCTCCCGTCGTGGCCTAAAGGTTTCCGAACTGCAGGCTCGCCGCGGCGAAGCTGCCGTCGAAGTCTGATCGCACCACCTAGTCGGAGATTAAAAATGGCTGATGGCAAAACCATTACCGTCCAGCAGATCGGATCACCGATCCGCCGTGACAAGGTGCAGCGTGCAACCCTGATCGGTCTGGGGCTGAACAAGATGAACAAGAAGCGCGAGCTGATTGATACGCCCGAAGTGCGCGGCATGATCAACAAGCTCCCGCACCTCGTCCGCGTAATCGGCGAGTAGGAAAGAAGGTCCCCCATGACCCGTTTGAACGAACTTCGTGATAATCCAGGCTCCAGCAAGACCCGTATCCGCGTAGGCCGCGGTATCGGTTCGGGCAAGGGAAAGACCGGTGGTCGCGGTGGCAAGGGCCAGACCGCACGCTCAGGCGTGGCGATCAACGGTTTTGAAGGCGGCCAGATGCCCCTTCACATGCGTATGCCAAAGCGCGGCTTCAATCCGCCGAACCCCAAGGACTGGAACCAGATCCGTATCGATCGCATCCAGAACTACATCGATAGCGGCAAGCTGGACGTGTCCGGTATTGTCGATGCTCAGGCTCTTGTTGCTGCCGGCGTGATCCGTCGCGTCAAGGACGGCGTGCGCCTGATCGGTGCTGAGGGTTTCACCGCCTCCAAGGTCACCTTCAAGGTTGATTATGCAACCAAGGGTGCGCTTGCAGCTATTGAATCTGCAGGCGGCAAGGTCGATTTGCTCAAGGCAAAGTCGACGGCAGAGGACGCACAGGCCGAGTGATTTCACTCGGTCTTACGCGCCTGGCCTTAAAGCCATAGGGAGCGATGCATGGCGTCCGCAGCCGAGCAACTAGCTCGTAATCTAAACTTCTCGACCTTCTCGAAGGCCAAGGCCCTTCAGCAGCGCATCTGGTTCACACTGGGCGCGCTGCTCGTTTATCGTCTTGGCACTTTTATTCCCGTTCCTGGCATTGATCCGGACGCGTTCCGCGCGACCTTCGAACAATCCCAGCAGGGCATTATCGGCATGTTCAACATGTTCGCCGGCGGTGCCGTCGAACGCATGGCGATCTTTGCCCTCAACCTGATCCCCTATATCACGGCTTCGATCGTCGTGCAGGTGATCGCCACCGCATCGCCTCGTCTTGAGGCGCTCAAGAAAGAAGGCGAAGCTGGCCGTCGCAAGATGAACCAGTACACGCGCTATCTTGCCGTGGTGTTTTGTGCCGTTCAGGCCTATGGCATCGCCGTCGGACTGGAGGGCAGCCAAGGCGTTGTGCTCAATCCAGGTTGGTTCTTCCGTATCTCGACGGTGATCACGCTGGTTGGCGGCACCATGTTCCTGATGTGGTTGGGCGAACAGATCACTGCACGCGGCGTAGGTAACGGCATTTCCTTGATCATCTTTGCCGGTATTGTCGCCAACCTGCCGACCACGATTGTTCAGACTTTCGAGCTGAGCCGGACCGGTGCCTTGCCGCCCCTGGCTGGCTTTGGCATCGTGCTGCTTTCGATTGCGGTGATTGCCTTCATCGTGTTCTTTGAACGCGCCCAGCGCCGGCTGCTGATCCAGTATCCAAAGCGCCAGGTCGGCAACAAGATGTTCCAAGGCGATACCTCGCATCTGCCGCTCAAGCTCAACACGGCAGGCGTGATCCCGGTGATCTTCGGTTCATCGCTCCTGCTGCTGCCTGCAACCATCGCGTCCTTTGCCGCTCAAGGCAACGCGCCGCAATGGCTTCAGGTGACCACGGCGCTGCTTGGTCGTGGGCAACCACTTTACCTTGCGCTCTTTGCCTTCTTCATCATTTTCTTCGCCTTCTTCTACACGGCAATCGTCTTCAACCCGCAGGAAACTGCCGACAATCTCAAGCGCTCTGGCGGCTTCATCCCGGGCATTCGTCCCGGCGAACGGACCGCTCAGTACATCGACTATGTGCTGACTCGTATCACTCTGATCGGCGCGCTTTATCTGACTGTTGTGGCGCTGATTCCCGAGTTGATCCACAACCAGCTGGCGGTGAGCCAGTTCATCGGCGGCACCTCGCTGCTGATCATGGTGACGGTGACGCTCGATACGGTTAGCCAGATCCAGAGCCATCTGATCGCGCAGCAATATGAAGGGCTGGTCAAGAAGTCTCGTCTGGGTGGGGGCAAACGTCGATGAGGTTGATCCTGTTGGGGCCGCCAGGAGCGGGCAAGGGGACACAAGCAAAAATCCTGCTGGAGACCTACGGAATTCCGCAGCTCTCCACCGGGGACATCCTGAGGTCGGCTATTGCGGCCAAGACCCCGTTGGGGCTTGAGGCCAAGGCCATTGTGGATCGTGGGGATCTAGTTTCCGACGAGATCGTCAATGGCATCGTTGCTGAACGCCTCGATGCACAGGACTGCCAGCCGGGCTTTATCCTCGACGGCTTTCCCCGCACCATTGCCCAGGCGGAAGCCTTGGGTGAGATGCTGGCGGCCAAGGGTGTCGAGCTCGACGCCGTGGTCGAGATCAAGGCCGATCCCGATGTTCTGGTCCAGCGCGTGATTAATCGCGCCAAGGAAAGTGGCGGCGCTCGCGCCGACGACAACGAGGACGTGCTGCGCAAGCGCCTTGCCGTTTACGGCGAGCAAACCGCGCCGTTGGTTGCCTATTACAGTGGCAAGGGTCTACTGCGAACTGTGGACGGCATGGCGCCGGTCACCGCAGTGACCGATGCCATCAAGGCGGCCATCGAGCACTGAAGGCAGATTTGGCAGGGCAGTTGACTCTGGCTTGTCAAGTCCTTAAAGAACCGCGTCAGTTCCATAGATTATTGGGCTGGATTCGGTTCCTCAATTGGTTGGGGGTCGAAATCCGGTCCCTTGTTGTTTAAAGGCACGGGCCGTGACGGTATCCGTGTTGAATGAAGGAGAGCAGACGTGGCTCGTATTGCTGGCGTCAATATCCCGACGAATAAGCGCGTGATCATCGCGTTGCAGTATATCCACGGGATCGGTGACAAGTTCGCCGAGGATATCTGCACCAAGGTTGGCATTCCAGCCGAGCGCCGCGTCAATGAATTGACCGACGCTGAAGTTATCCAGATCCGTGAAACCATCGACCGCGACTATGTCGTGGAAGGTGATCTGCGCCGCAATGTGGCAATGAACATCAAGCGTCTGATGGACCTGGGTAATTATCGCGGCCTGCGCCACCGTCGCGGTTTGCCGGTTCGCGGTCAGCGTACCCACACCAATGCCCGCACCCGCAAGGGTCCGGCCAAGCCGATCGCCGGCAAGAAGAAGTAAGAACCCATTTGGGGTTCTTCGATGTAGCTGCCGGGGCCGCTCCAAGGCTGACGGCAGCGTAGATATCGATCAGAGGAATTAAATGGCTAAGACTGAAACCACGCGCGTCCGCCGCAAGGAGCGCAAGAATATCACGTCGGGTGTTGCTCACGTGAATGCATCCTTCAACAACACCATGGTCACCATCGCTGACATGCAGGGCAACACGATTTCGTGGAGCTCCTCGGGTGTGATGGGCTTCAAGGGTTCTCGCAAGTCGACCCCGTACGCGGCTCAGGTCGCTGCTGAAGATGCCGCCAAGAAGGCTCAGGAACACGGCATGAAGACCCTTGAGGTTGAAGTGCGCGGTCCTGGTTCGGGTCGCGAGTCTGCGCTGCGCGCTCTCCAGGCTGCCGGTTTCAACGTCACCTCGATCCGTGACGTCACTTCGATCCCGCACAACGGCTGCCGTCCGCGCAAGCGGCGCCGCGTTTAATAGAGCAGTCAAGAGCTCCCGGCCGGGGCGGCCGGGAGTCTTATTGCGTTTGCGGCGGTGCGGCCGGGCGAGGGCCGCGATTTTGAAAGGACAAGAACCGTGACGATCCAGAGGAACTGGCAAGAACTGATTAAGCCGACCAAGCTGGAGATTGTTTCGGGCAGCGATAACGCGCGCGTGGCCTCGGTTGTTGCCGAGCCGCTTGAGCGCGGTTACGGGCTTACCCTTGGTAACGCCCTGCGTCGCGTGCTGCTGTCGTCGCTCCAGGGCGCGGCGGTGACGGCAATCCAGATTGATGGCATTCTGCACGAATTCTCCTCGCTGCCGGGCGTGCGCGAGGACATGACCGACCTTGTCCTCAACGTGAAAGAGATCGCGTTGAAGATGGGCGGCGAAGGCCCAAAGCGTCTGCAGCTCACGCGGCAGGGGCCGGGCGCTGTAACCGCGGGCGACATCAAGGTCACCGGCGATATCGAAGTGCTGAACCCCGATTTCGTGATCTGCCATCTTGATGATGGCGCCGAGATCAATATCGAGTTCACTGTGAACACCGGTAAGGGCTATGTGCCTGCCGACAAGAACCGTCCTGAAGACGCGCCGATCGGCTACATCCCGGTCGACTCGCTGTTCTCGCCGGTTCGTCGCGTGTCCTACAAGGTCGATGCCACCCGTGCTGGTGAATCGCTCGACAAGGACAAGCTGACGCTGCAGGTGGAAACCAATGGTGCGATCTCGCCGGATGATGCCGTGGCTTATGCCGCTCGCATTCTGCAGGATCAGCTCTCGGTGTTCGTGAACTTCGAAGAGCCCAGCAAGGAAAAGGCGCAGGATTCCGTGCCCGAGCTGGCCTTCAATCCGGCGCTGCTCAAGAAGGTCGACGAACTCGAGCTTTCGGTGCGTTCGGCCAACTGCCTCAAGAACGACAACATCGTTTACATCGGCGACCTGATCCAGAAGACGGAAGCCGAGATGCTGCGGACCCCGAACTTCGGCCGCAAGTCGCTCAACGAAATCAAGGAAGTCCTGGCACAGATGGGGCTTCATCTCGGAATGGACGTCAACAACTGGCCACCCGAGAATATCGATGACCTCGCCAAGCGCTACGAAGATCATTATTGATCGCGCGCTGCCAAGCACTTTAGGAGACCACCATGCGCCACGGTAATTCAGGCCGCAAACTCAACCGTACGGCCAGCCATCGCAAGGCGATGTTTGCCAACATGTCCGCCGCGCTGATCAAGCACGAGCAGATCGTCACCACGCTTCCCAAGGCCAAGGACCTGCGTCCGATCGTCGAGAAGCTCGTCACCCTCGCTAAGCGCGGCGACCTGCATGCCCGCCGTCAGGCTATCGCTCAGATCCGTGACGAAGGCCAGGTTGCCAAGCTGTTCGCAGTGCTCGGCCCGCGTTATGCCGAGCGTCAGGGCGGCTATATCCGCATCATGAAGGCCGGCTTCCGCTATGGCGACAATGCGCCCATGGCCGTGATCGAGTTTGTCGATCGTGACGTCAATGCCAAGGGCCAGGACAGCGGCCCGGTACAGTATCGCGACGAAGACGAGTCCGAAGCCGCGTAAGCGCTCAGACCCATAGACTTTTAGAAGCGGCTGCGGTTCACTCCGTGGCCGCTTTTGTTTTGGGTGCCGCAATGCAGTCTGGTCGGATCCTGGTCACCGGTGCGAGTGGGTTTGTCGGAAAGTGGACCGTCCTCGAGTTGCTGCACGCCGGTTTTGACGTACGCGGCACGGTGCGCTCCGAAGGCAAGGCAGAGGCCGTCCGCAAGACTGTCGCCGCCGAGTTGGGGCAGGGGGTCTTGTCACGCCTGCAACTCGTCAAGCTCGACCTGATGCACGATCGGGGTTGGCGGGACGCGATGATCGGGGTGGATGCGATTGTCCATGTCGCAGCCCAGATCCTCGGTATCGAACCCAAAGATCCGCAGGAGGTTATCGCCCCGGCCGTAGAGGGCACCGAGCGGGTCTTGCGCTTTGCCGTGGTCACGGGGGTCAAACGCGTGGTGATGACGTCTTCAATCGCCACCGTCGGCTATGGCCATGGGCATGTCACGGGCCAGCGGGTTTACACCGAGGAGCACTTCACCGATCTCGCCGCGATGAAGTTCACCTGGGCCTATTGCGTGGGCAAGACCAAGGCTGAACGCGCCGCCTGGGCTTATGCGCGCTCCGAGGGCTTGGCGCTGACCACGATCCACCCTGGCGCCATCCTGGGACCGGCGCTCGACGATGATGCCAGTGTGTCCCTGCGCATGGTCTCGGGGCTTCTGGAGGGCTCTACGCCCGCCATGCCCAGCAATGGCTTTTCGGTGGTGGATGTCCGCGACGTGGCCGCGATGCACGTTGCCGCGCTCCAGCAGTCATCCTCTGCCGGGCACCGTTATCTGGCGACCTCGGACTATGTGCCGTTTCCCGATGTGGCCGAAATCTTGCGCAGCGCCTATCCCGACCGGGCCATCACCCGCAAACAGGTGCCCGATTGGTTGATTAAGCTGCTGGCGCGGTTTGGCGGGCCCACGCGCCAGATCATCAATGATATCGGCAACCAGAAACATTACGATCGCACCAAAGGGGAGGGCTTGCTTGGCCGCCCCTTCATCAGCGGGCGGGATGCCATTCTCGCCACCGCCGAAAGCGTGATCCGGCTCGGCTTGGTAAAGCCGACCGATGCCAACACGCCGGCTCAGAGCGCCCAGGCACAATAAAGCGCCTTCACCTCATCGAGGCTCCGGCAGAACACCACGGGCAGGCCGGCCTCCGCCGCCAGCAGGTTCAGGCGATCAGTGCTGCGCCGCGTCTTCCAGATCCAGCGGATCATCGCCCATTTGACGCTGTCCTTGTTGCCTTCGAGGCTGCCGGCACGGCGCTTCTGCAACAGGGTTCGCCTGAGATAGCGCAGATGGCGCCGGATGAAATGGTCATCGAGAATGATGACGCCGGTAGCACGCTGAAGGCGCTGCGGCAGCAGTAGCGAATAGTTGCCGTCCATCACCCAACGCTCACAACGGATGGCCTCGTCGTGTAGCTGGTGAAACTGTGCATCCGGGCGCAACTGCCAGTCCGTGCCCGGCAGGTGCCGAAGCTGGTCGAGGTGCACCGGTGTCGCTCCAAGCTTCTGGGCGAGGGCTACGCACAGCGTTGACTTGCCGGCATTGCTGGGCCCCATGATCACGATGCGCTCGCCCATGGCGGCCAGCGGCGGCAATTGCGGCATCTTCCTCCTCCCCAAAACGAAAAGGCCACCCCGATGGTCTGGGGTGGCCCTTGTTCAGCTGTTTCGCGCTTATTCCGGCTGGACGTCCTTGCCGGTGTAGACTTCCTCGACCCAGTACTGGTCACGGCGGTCAAAGCCGTTGAACGGGGTCAGCGAGGCCTGGGTATAGGCACCCATCAGGCCGAACTCGATCCAGTCGTCTTCATCGATATCGGCGGGCAGGGTGAACACCTGGGGCAGCACGTCATAGCTGTCGCAGGTCGGCCCCCAGATGGTGAACTCGGAGAACTCGGCATTGTTGTCGTGCACCCGCGCACCGCGCCACACCCGCACTGGGGGAGTAAAGTGCATGAACTTCACTTCCATCAGCGAGCCATAGGCGCCGTCATTGACATAAACCGATTGGCCGCCACGCTGATGCTTCACCCGCAGCAGCAGCGAGGTCGACGAGGTCACGAGGGCCCGACCGGGCTCGATGATCAGCTCAGGGCGATTCTTGTTGCCGAAATGATCCTCGACCGCGGTCGAGATCGTTTCGAAATAATAGTCCATCGGCGGCGCTTCGCTGGTCGGGTAGGGGGCGGGATAGCCGCCACCGATATTAAGGCGTTTCAGCTCGATCCCCGCTTCGTTCACGATGCGCGATGCAGCCGCGATGTGACGCTCATAGGCATAGGCGTCTTCGCACTGCGAGCCGACATGGAAGCACAGGCTCGGCGTATAGCCCATCTGCTCGACCATGGTGACGATCTCGGCGGCGCCTTGCTCCATCACGCCAAACTTGATGCCGAAATCGTACGACTTCAGCGCCTTGCCGGCCTTGAAGCGCGTCGTGACCTCAACGTCGCGCGAGGGCGATACCACGGAGGCAAGCTGATCGAGCTGCTGGGGATGGTCGATGGTGAAGGAGCGAACGCCGAACTCCTCATACGCCCGCACAATTTCCCGCTTGTTCTTGATCGGATTGTTGTAGTGCATTGCTGCACCCGGCGCATAGTCGCGCACCAGCTCCATCTCTCGATTGGAAGCAACGTCGAATGCCTTCAGCCCTTCGCGGTGCAGCTGCGCAATGATGTGGGGCGAAGGGTTGCACTTGACGGCATAAGTCAGCAGCCCGTCAAAGCCCTTGCGAAACACTTTTGTGGCCTTGTGCAGCTCCCGCTCCGAGAACAGAAATGCCGGAAAATCCGGAGCTTCCGCAGCGATCAGCGCGGAGGTATTGGGAAACACGTGTTTCGGCTCAGTGGTCATTGACGACTTGCCTTTCCGGCACAGGGGAGAGGGGGAGGTGAGCGCTGCATATAGGGTGCCGGGCCCCCCAATTCAAACCTTTATTTGCATTGGATTTATCTGCTGGCCGCTGTGCCATTTTGACGACAAAGTCTGGGCGTTTCGCTGCCCCTCCGCGGCCCCTGGGCCGCACCCTTTGCTGGAGTTTTGCTTGATGCGTGTGCAGGCTTGGATCGGGGCTGGTTTGGTGCTTGGGGCTCTGGCTCTGGGCGGGACATTGGCTTTGGCTCCACTACAGCAAGCCTCCGTAGCGCAAAGCCAGGATCTGACCTCGGCCCCCGCCACCCGGCAGGTGCCCCAGAGCGAGGGGCAGCTCAAGCTCAGCTTTGCGCCGGTCGTGGCGACGGTCGCCCCTTCGGTGGTCAATGTCTATGCGACCCGCATCGAGCAGCAGGCGACTTCCCCCTTTGCCAGCGATCCATTCTTCCAGCGCTTTTTTGGTGGCCGCCAGTTCCAGAGCCGCCCGCGCGAGAGTCGCTCGCTGGGCTCGGGCGTAATTGTGGATGCCAGCGGCGTCGTGCTCACCAACCGCCATGTGATCGAGGGCGCCACCGATGTGCGTATCGCCCTTTCCGATGGCCGTGAGTTTGCAGTCGACATCGTCGTCGAAGATGCCCAGACTGATCTGGCCGTCCTGCGCGTGCGCGACCCCGCTTCCGTCACCTTCCCCGCCATCACCTTTGCCGATTCGGACGGGCTCCTCGTTGGCGATCTGGTGCTCGCCATCGGCAATCCCTTCGGCGTCGGGCAGACGGTGACGAGCGGCATTGTTTCCGCCCTGGCCCGCACTGGCGTGGAAAGCAGCGACTACGAGTTCTTCATCCAGACCGATGCGGCGATCAATCCGGGCAATTCCGGCGGCGCTCTTGTCGATCTCGACGGCAAGCTCGTGGGCATCAACACCGCCATTTATTCGCAGACCGGCGGCTCGGTGGGCATCGGCTTTGCCATTCCCGCCAACATGGCGCGGCTGGTGGCCGATGCCGGCGTCGCTGGCGGCGAAATCGTGCGCCCCTGGTTTGGCGCCAAGATGCAGACAGTGACCCCCGATATCGCCAAGAGCCTTGGCATGCCCGCGCCGCATGGGGCGCTGATCACCGAAGTGGCGCCTGGTGGGCCGGCCGAACGCGCCGGCTTTGCCTCGGGCGATGTGATCGTGTCGGTGGACGGCATCACTGTCGATGATCCCAGCGCCTTTAACTTCCGCCTCGCCACCAAGCCAATCGGCACCCAGACGCAGCTTGAGCGCCTGCGCGGCGGCAACACCCAGGCCATTGCCTTCACTGTCGAGACTGCGCCCGCTGCCGGACCGGACAAGATCGCCGACATCAGTGGCAACACCCGCTTTGCCGGCACCAGCGTGCGTCAGCTTGATCCGGCCCTTGCCGAAGCCAAGGACCTGCCTTACGACGCCAAGGGTGTGCTGATTACGGCGGTTGAGCCCGGCTCGCCTGCCGATCAGATGGGTTTGCGAGTGGACGACATCGTGCTGTCGCTCAACGATATCAGCATGGATACTGTGCAGGCCTTCACCAGTGCCGTCGCGCAGCGCGTCCGCACTTGGCAGATTATCCTCCAGCGCGACGGGCGGGTGTTGCGCAGCATTGTCAGCGGCTAAAGGAGCCCCATGGCCGATCTTTTCGCCACCCCGACCGACCAGTCCGCCGAGGATCGCGCCCGCCCTCTGGCCGATCAGTTGCGCCCGCGCAGCCTCGATGAGGTGATCGGGCAGACCCACTTGCTCGGGCCCGATGGCACGCTGCGCCGCATGATCGCCTCTGGCCGGCTGGGGTCGCTGATCCTGTGGGGTCCTCCGGGCACGGGCAAGACCACCGTCGCGCGCCTGCTCGCCGATCAGATCGGCTATGAGTTCGAGCAGATTTCGGCGGTGTTTTCCGGCGTGGCCGATCTCAAGAAGGTGTTTGAGCGGGCCCGCTTCGTTCGCCTTTCCGGCAAGAAGACCCTGCTGTTCGTGGACGAAATCCACCGCTTCAATCGCGCCCAGCAGGATGGCTTTCTGCCGGTGATGGAAGACGGCACTGTGGTGCTGGTCGGCGCCACGACCGAAAATCCCAGCTTTGAGCTCAACGCCGCCTTGCTCTCGCGCAGCCAGGTCCTGCGCTTCGAATCGCTCAGCCTCGAAGATCTGGACAAACTCGTCGGGCGTGCCGAAGCGTTGGGTAGCGCTGCACTGCCGCTGGAGCCCGATGCCCGGGCAACGCTTTTAACCCTTGCTGATGGAGACGGCCGCGCCTTGCTGGGCTTGGTGGAAGAAGTGCTGGCCTCGGCCAAGCCGGGCGAGATTCTTGATGCCGCTGCCCTCCTGACCGTCGTGCAGCGCCGCGCGCCCATCTACGACAAGGCTCAGGACGGGCACTACAATCTCATCTCGGCGTTGCATAAGACCGTGCGCGGCTCGGATCCGGATGCGGCGCTTTACTATTTCGCGCGCATGCTCGACGCCGGCGAAGATCCACTGTTTCTGGCCCGCCGCCTCATCCGCATGGCCGTGGAAGACATCGGCTTGGCCGATCCGCAGGCGCTGCCGCAGGCCGTCGCAGCTCGTGACGCTTACCAGATGCTGGGTTCACCGGAAGGCGAACTCGCCCTTGCTCAGGTCGTGGTTTATTTGGCTCTCGCGCCCAAATCGAACGCCGTCTACACGGCCTTCAAGGCCGCCACCAGCCTTGCCAAGTCAACCGGCTCGCCCATGCCGCCGATGACCATTCTGAACGCGCCGACCAAGCTGATGAAGGGCTCGGGCTATGGCGACGGCTATATCTATGACCACGACACGCCCGAAGGCTTTTCGGGGCAGGAGTATTTCCCCGAAAAGCTTGGACGGCAGAGTTTTTATCATCCGGTTGGCCGGGGCTTTGAACGCGATCTCGGCAAGCGGCTGGACTATTTCGCGCGTCTGCGTGCTGAAAAGGGGGCGCGCGAGGAGAACGACTAGTCCTCCTGCTGCCACACGCCGGCCTTGCCGCTTTCAAAGCCATAGTTATAGAGCGCCACCAGCCATTGCGGGCTGCCGAACAGATTATCCGTGCTCGGGAACTCCGGCGGAATAGCCGTAAGGCTGTAGTCGATGCCGCTTTCCGCCACCATTGACGAAAGCACGGCGATGTCGCTGCGTCCGCGATACTTCAGCAGGGTCGGGATCGAGCGCCCCAGGATCGAGGCGCTAGTCATCTGCACCGGCTCGCGGGTGGGAGCGATGGTGCCGTTGTAGATGACATAGAGGTGCCGGTTGCGGGACGCGGCGCCGGGCAGCCCATCAAAACCGCCGGGCAGCAGAACCAGGTTCTGCGTCACCCCGCCATCCACATGCAGCTCGTCATAGCCTCTGCCGCCTGCAGCAACATTGATCAGCACAGGCGGATAAATGCCCGGGACCGCCGCCGAGGCCAGAATGATCTGGCGCACCAGCCGCAGCTTGTTGGGAATGGCACTGACGGCGATGGCGCCGATATCCCACACCACCGGCCGCTCGGCATCCAGATTGGTGGTCCCGATCAGCAGGCGCCGTCCTTTTTTGTGCTCAATGGCAATCTCATCAAGGGCCTGTGCATCGACAAGGCGGGCAATGGCATTGATGAGCGGGCGGTTGCTGGCGATCGAGGGCGCGCCCAGCACGGCTGAAACGAAGTCGAGGGCGGGTGAGCGCTGCAACGCCAGATCGGCGAAGATCGCCTGCAGCCGGCTGTCATAGCGCGGGCCAAGGAATGCCATGGGCGCGATCATGGCGCCGACGCTGATGCCGGTGACGACCTCGAATTGCGGCCGGTCCCCGCGCGCCGTCCAGCCCACCAGATAGCCCGCGCCATAGGCGCCATTGATGCCGCCGCCCGAAAGCGTCAGGTAATCGATGCTGCCATCGCCCGCGTCGCGCAGGTCCGCGGCCTTCATCTCGGCGGTTTCGTCGCCCCAATAGCGAATATCGGCGTCAATGGCCGAGCCCGGGATGCCGGCCTGTTCGGTCAGCGCTGCCGGTACGGCCGGCAACCGGCTGCTGATGCTCACGCATCCCGCGAGAGCCAGCATGGCCAGGGCCATCCCCATGGAACGAACGCCGAGCGCAAGCCCCTGATCAAAAACGGTCATTATCTGCCCCAGTCACTTTGTTGCCCAATAGCTGAGACTTGGAACTGTTCCCGTGCCAACACCGGCCTTCTTGCATTTGTTTGAACTGTGGCTAAACCGCCATGGGGAGCAAGGAGCAAGTGCATGAGTGGTTATCTGTTGATTGCCTGCGGCGGCGCTTTGGGTGCGATGGGGCGCTTCGGCGCCTCGACGATTCTGGGGCGTATGCTACCCTCAGGCTTCCCCTTCGCTATTTTGCTGGTCAACATTGCGGGCTCTGTGGCCATGGGGCTGCTGGTGGGCTCGCTTGTGCGCTGGAGCCCGAGTTGGGCTGAGGAAGCGAGGCTCTTTGCCGCAGTGGGCGTTCTGGGCGGTTTCACGACGTTTTCGAGCTTTTCGCTGGACACTTTGACGCTGATCGAGCGCGGCGCACTCCTCCAGGCCGCTCTCTATGTGCTGGCATCGGTTGCTGTTTCGGTGGCGGGGCTGTATCTGGGGCTTTTGGTCACGCGAGGCAGCCTGACATGAGTGCGGTGCAGCAGCGCCAAGTGAGCGGCGATGAAGACGGTATGCGTCTGGATCGCTGGTTTGCGCAGAATTTCCCCCAGCTTGGTTTCGGACGGCTGCAAAAGCTGATCCGCAATGGTGAGGTGCGTGTCGATAAGGGCCGGGTGCAAACCAGCACGCGGCTCTCGGCCGGCCAGACCGTGCGCATCCCGCCCATCGACGATGCCGAAGCGCCCCGGCCGCCCAAGGTCAGCAATGCCGACGCGCAGTTCCTGCGCGACCTCATCCTGTATGAGGACGACGACATTTATGTCTTCAACAAGCCTGCCGGCCTTGCCGTGCAGGGCGGCAGCGGCACCAAGCGACACATCGATGGCATGCTCAAGAGCCTGCCCAACAAGAAGGGCGAAGCTCCCCGGCTGGTGCACCGTCTGGACCGCGACACCTCGGGGTGCCTTGTGGTCGCCAAGACCCATGCTGCCGCCAGCCATTTCGGCTCGGTCTTCCGCTCCCGCTCGGCTCGCAAGATCTACTGGGCCATCGTCGCGGGCAATCCCACGCCGCGCCAAGGCGAGATCTCCTGCTTTTTGACCAAGCAGTCGACCACCGATGGCGAGCAGATGGTCGTGGTGCGCAACGGCACGCCCGGCGCGCAGCATTCCACCAGCTATTATTCCACCACTGATACTGCGAGCCGTCGCTTTGCCTGGGTGACCCTCAAGCCCGTCACCGGCCGCACCCACCAGTTGCGCGTCCATATGGCCCAGCTCGGCACGCCCATCATCGGCGATCCCCGCTATTTCAATATCGAGAACTGGCAGCCTGCCGAAGGGCTGGGGGAGGGGCTTCATCTTCACGCCCGCCGCATCGCTCTGCCCCTGCGTGGTGGCAAGCGCCTCGATATCTCCGCCCCGCTGCCGCCCCATATGCGCCAGAGCTTTGAAGCGCTCGGCTTTGATCCCGACCGCTACGATGTTCAGGGCGATGATCCGGAGGAAGCGGCATGACCCTTATCATGTTCGACATGGACGGCACGCTGATCGACACGCAGGCCCTGATTGCCGAGCACATGGCCCGCACCTTCGAGGATGCCGGTCTGCGCCCACCCACGCCAGCAGAAGCGCGCCGGGTCATCGGCTTGTCGCTGCCACTGGCGCTGGGGCGTCTCGCCGGCAATGATGATCCCGCCATCATCGATCCCATGGTCGATGCCTACAAGGCGCACTATCGCGCCTCGCTCGTAGCCGATAGCAGCCGCGAAGCGCTGTTCCCCGGCGCCCTCGATGCCCTCAACCGCCTGCGCGGCCGCAGTGATACCGAACTCGGTATCGCTACCGGCAAAGGTTTGGCTGGCGTCGAGCGCATCCTGGCGCTGCATGGCATTGCCGGTCATTTCGTCAGCTTCCAGACGCCCGACCACAATCCCTCCAAGCCTCACCCCGGCATGATTCACCGCGCCATGGACGGACGCGGCGCCCTGGCCACCGATACGATCATGGTGGGCGACACTACCTTTGACATCGAGATGGGCAAGGCTGCCGGCGCATGGGCGATCGGGGTTAGCTGGGGTTATCACGAAGCCGATGAATTGCTCGCGGCCGGAGCCGATATCCTGATCGACACGTTTGATCAGCTCGACGCCGCGGTTGAACAGCTGATGGAGCAAGAGCATGCGCGACCAGCTTGAAGACATCCAGAAGCACCTCGATGACGGCTATGGCCGTGCCCAGGAACTCGACAAGGTCGAGCTGCCCGTCCGCTTCTACAAGGACGTGGGCGTCGCTCCGGTTGACGGTGGCTTCGTCGTCACCCTCGATGGTCGCCCCACGCGCACGCCCGGGCGCAAATTGCCCATCGTCGTGCCCGCTGCCGGGATTGCCACCACCATGGCCGAGGAATGGGCGGCGCAGGGCGAACGCATCGACGCCACCACCATGCCCACCGTCCGGCTGATCAATTCAGCCATCGAAAGCGGCGAGGAGTTGGTGCCCGCATTGCGCGCCGAGATCATCAAATTCGCCGGCGGCGACCTGATGCTCTACCGCGCCGAAGCGCCGCGCGAGCTGGTGGCCGAACAGGAAGCCGTTTGGGACAACGCGCTCGTGTTACTGGCCCGCCATTTTGGCGTTCGTTTCCAGCCCACGGTCGGCATTGTGCACCAGGAGCAACCTGCAGCAACGCTGAGCCGGCTCGCCGAAGAGCTCGAAAGCGAGAACCTGCTGGTGCTGACGGCACTGGTTTCGATCACCGGGCTCACCGGCTCGGGGCTGCTGGCGCTGGGTCTTTGGCACAAGCTCTTTACCCCCGACCATGTCTGGACGGCCGCCCATCTCGACGAGGATTTCCAGATCGGCCAGTGGGGCGAGGACGAGGAAGCCGCCTATCGCCGCGCCCGCCGCCGCATCGAATTCGATGCCGCCGTCGGCGTCTTGGAGCACCTGCGCCCCTAACTGCGCCGGCTGGTCAGCCACTGCGCCACTTCGGGCGCAATCTCCCGCAGCGGATCGAGCACGAAGTCGCGTTCATGGGCATAGCGATGCGGCAAGGTCAGCCTTGCCGTATCCATCTCCAGCCGCTCATAGGCCACCACATCGATATCGATCAGCCGCGGCCCCCAATGCTCGAGCCGTTCCCGACCCATCACCGCTTCGATCGCCTGCAGCGCGTCGAGCAAGGGTACGGGTTCCAGCGCGGTGTTGATCTCTAGCGCCAGATTAAGAAAATCCGGCTGGTCCGTCTTGCCCCAGGGCTTGGTCGTGATCATGCCCGATTGCGCCACGACGGCGACCCCGTCCGCTTCACCAATCCGCCGCACGGCTTCCGCCAGATTGGCGGGTGCATCGCCCAGATTGGCGCCCAGGCTGAGCCATGCCCGTGCCATCAGGCGACCGGCCGCTGACGGTGCAGCTCGATGGCCGCTTCCCCCCGCACCATAGCGATCGGCGCTTCGGGCTTGCGGATCCGAACCACGATCCACTGCACATCGGCAAAGGCTGCGAACACGCCATCAACGATGTTCTGCCCCAGCGCCTCGATCAGATCGACCCGCTTGCCTTCAAAGGCCGCTTTGACCACGTCATAGATCTCGGCATAGGAGACCGTGGAGCCGATCTGGTCGGTATAGCCGGGCTCCGACAGGTCCACCCCGCATTCAAGGTCCACAAAGAAGCGCTGGCCCAGCGTTTGTTCTTCGCTGAGCAAGCCGTGGAAGCCGTAAAAACCGAGATCGCGCAGGATGATGCGGTCGCCGCTGAATGGCTGGCTCATCTCAATTGTTTCCTTCTGCCGGCGGGCCATATAGCGCCGCTTCCGCCACGCGCAGCGCGTCGCGATGCGCGCGCACATCGTGCACCCGGAAGATATGGCCACCATGGCTATAGGCCAAGACATTGCTCGCGATCGTACCCGCGAGCCGCTCCTCGGGCTCGTTGCCCAACACCTTGCCAATCATCGACTTGCGCGATGTCCCCACCAGCATGGGCAACTGCACACCGTCCCCGGCGGAACACGCCTTCTCTAGCCGCGTCAGCATGGCGTAGTTTTCGGCCAGGCTCTTGCCAAAGCCGAAGCCCGGGTCGGCGATCAGCTGCTCACGCCGGATCCCTGCCGCCTCGGCGACCGCGAGTGTTCCCGCCCAATAGCTCTGCATGGCAGCCAACAAATCGTCGCCGGGGTCGCGCGACTTGTCCCAGTGCATGGCAATCACCGGCACCCCGTGCAGCGCCGCCACGGCAGCCATGTCTGGATCGCCTTGCAGGCCATGAACGTCATTGATCATCGCGGCACCCGCCTGGATCGCCTGATCGGCGACCAGCGGCTTATAGGTGTCAATAGAAATCGGGACCCCGATTTGGGCGGCACGGAGCGCATCGAGCACCGGCATAACGCGGTCCAGTTCCTCCTGGACGCCAACCAATGCCGCGCCCGGGCGGGTGCTTTCACCGCCCACATCGATGATATCTGCACCCTCAGCCACCATCATGCGGGCATGGTCAACAGCCGCTTCCACCCGATTGTGTTGCCCGCCATCGGAAAACGAATCGGGCGTCACATTGAGGATGCCCATGATCTTGGCGGTGGGCCCCAGGAGGAGCGGTGGTTGGCCGGGCAGGTCTATCGAGTGGGATGTGTGCATGAAGGGCGCGGTCTCCGGTACCGCAACTTACCGGTGAGCATCGGCCCGCTCAAGCACGCTAGCTCGTTAGAACGGCCACACCAGCATCAGCATCGGCACCCCGACCAGAATCACCAGCAGCGATAGCGGTAGCCCCAATCTCGCATAGTCGCTGAACTTGTACCCGCCCGGCACCATCACCAGCGTGTTGCACTGGTGTCCGATCGGCGTGAGGAAATCGCAGCCGGCCCCGATGGCCACCGCCAGCAGAAAAGCCTCGGGCGCATAGCCGAGATCGGTCGCAAAGGTCGCCGCAATCGGCGCCATCACAAGAACGGTCGCCGCATTGTTGAGGAAGGGGGTCACGGCCATGGCCGCAACCATGATCAGGGCGAGAGCGCCCCAGCCCGGCAAGGTGCTGGCGGTGGCGGAAAGCCAGCCAGCGATGATCTCGGTGCCGCCGGTTGAGCGCAGCGAATCGCTGACGGGGATGAGGCAAGCGAGCATGATCAGGATCGGCGCATCGATCCGATTATAAACCTCCCGCAGCGGCAGTGCGCGCGTCAGCACCATAGCGGCCGCCGCAGCAAAGAACGCCGGTGCTACTGGCACCACTCCAAAGGCAGTCAATGCCATCGCCACCAGCAAAATCCCGAGCGGCACGAGTCCGTTGCGCACGCTGCCAATGCGTAAGCCACGCTCCACCAGGGGCAGGCAGTCCCATTCGCGCAGCAATTCAGGCAGCTTGTTGAGATCGCCCTGCAGCAGCAGCACGTCGCCATTGCGGAACCGGATCTGTCCCAGCCGCTCGGTCAGGCGCTCATTGCGCCGGCTCACCGCGAGAAGATTGAGCCCGGTGCGATCGAACAGCGTCAGTTCCTGCGCGGTGGCGCCGATCAGGTCCGAGCGCTCGCCCACGATTGCTTCGATCGTGCCGGTTTCCTGGGAGGCATTGGCAATAGCGTCGCGCCGCTCGGAAAAGGAAAGCCCTGCCTGCGCCACCATCTTGTCGAGCGCGTCGGGTTCACCCTCAATCAGTAGCGTGTCGCCCGCCTTGAGCTTGGTGTCCGGGAAGGGTGTACGGCGCTGTCCGGAAGCACTGAGAATGCGCGTCACCATCGCCCGCCCGTCCGCGAGCCCCTGCAATTCGCCGATCTGCAGCCCTACCGCGCCAGTATCCTCGAGCACATGGGCTTCGGTCGTATAGTTCTTGATGTCGACTGCGGTTTCCATGCCGCCATCCGCCGGTCGGCGCTCGGGGAGCAAGCGGTAGCACAGCACGAGAAAGGCAACACCCACCACGGAGAGCGCCGCGCCCACAGGGGTGAAGTCGAACATGGTGAAGGGCGTGCCGACCAACTCCTCGCGCACCCGCGACACAATGATATTAGGCGAGGTGCCGATCTGGGTCATCAGACCGCCGAGGAGCGAGCCAAACGACATCGGCATCAGAAACAGCGATGGCGACACGCCCGAGCGGCGCGCCATCTGGAAGGCGATGGGCATCATGATCGCCAGCGCGCCGATATTCTTGACGAATGCGGAAAGCACCGTGACCACCACCACCAGCAACAGCAATTGCGCGCGTGGCGCGGTCAAGCCCGGTGCCAGGCGCCGCACCGCCACTTCCATGACGCCGGAGCGGGCGATGGCGGCGCTGACGATCAGGGCACTGGCCACGATGATGACGATGTCGTCCGAAAAGCCGCTAAAGGCATCCTCAGGCGCCACGATACCCACGGCCATGGCGGCAAGGAGTGCACCAACGGCGACAACGTCGTATCGCCACCTCCCCCAGATAAAGGCGACCATCATGGCGCCAATAACGAGGAAGGCTAACATCTGCGGTGTGGTCATATCGGCTCCGGATTTCGCCATGAGCAACGCCCCTGGCCGGCGTTGTATGCCAGAGCCGGAAAATAAAAGCCGCACCTGCGGAGTGGAACCTTTACGGGGTCGCTATCCACGGCCCGCGTTACGGCCGAGCACCGATTTGAGGATCAACGTTACGACCGCCATCAGCGCCAGGGTCGATGCGGCGGCAAAGGCACCCGTGACGTTGAAGTCGTTGAACAGCTGAGAGATCTGCAGTGGCAGCGTGTTGGTCTGCCCGCGAATGGAGCCGGCAACCACCGATACCGCACCAAACTCCCCCATCACGCGCGCATTGCACAGCACAGCCCCGTAGAGCAGGGCCCACCGAATATTGGGCAGGGTGACATACCAAAACATCTGCCAGCCATTGGCGCCGAGCGACAGGGATGCCTCCTCGTCCTCGCTTCCCTGCTGCTGCATCAGAGGAATGAGCTCGCGGGCGACGAACGGCGCGGTAACGAACAGGCTCACGAGGAAAATGGCAAACACCGTGAACATCAGCTGGATGCCCACGCTTTGCAGCGCCGGCCCAAGCAGCCCCTGGCCGCCATAGAGGAAGAGATAAGAGACGCCAGCAACAATGGGGCTGATCGAGAACGGCAGTTCGATCAGCGTCACCAGCAGTTGCCGTCCCGGAAAGCGGAACCGGGTCACCAACCAGGCCGCGCAGACCCCGAACACCATGTTGATCGGCACTACCACGATCGCGGTCAACACCGTCAGCCAGATGGCGTGGAGCGTGTTAGGCTCAAGGATATTGCTGAAGTAAACGCCGATCCCTTCGCGCAGTGCCGTCGCGAAGATCAGCAGCAAGGGCACAACGAGGACCAGGCCCGAAAGCACAAGCGCCAGGGCAATCAACAGCCGTTCGCTGAGGCTGCGTGGGGTGGAGGCGACCCGGCTCATATCTTGCTCCGATCCGTGTAGCGCAGCTGCCAGGCGGCGAGCGCATTAGTCAGGAACAGCGTGCCAAAGGCGGTCAGGAGGAGCACAAAGGCGAGCGCCGCTGCACCCTCGTAGTTGTATTCGTCGAGCCGGATAAAAATCAGCAACGACACGATCTCGGTCAGCCCCGGCAGATTGCCCGCGATGAACACCACGGCGCCGAACTCGCCGAGCGAGCGGGCAAAGGACAGCACGCAGCCGGCCATGAAGGCTGGCAAGATGGTGGGCCAGATCACCCGGGCAAATACCTGCCACGGCGTCGCGCCCAGGGTCCTGGCTGCTTCCTCGAGCTCAAGATTGGCTTCCTCGAGCACCGGTTGCACCGTGCGCACCACAAAGGGAATGGAGGTGAAGGTCATCGCCACGATGATGCCCAACTGGGTGTAGTTGACCTGCAGTCCGATCGGCGCCAGCAACTGCCCATACCAGCCATTATCGGCAAAGAGGGTCACGAGGACGAGCCCTGCCACGGCGGTGGGCAGGGCAAAGGGGAGGTCCACCAGCGTATCGAGCACCCGCTTGCCGGCAAATTCGTAGCGGGTCAGCACCCAGGCCAGCAGCAGGCCGAAGGCGCCGTTGAAGGCGGTGGCCATCAGCGCCGAAGAAAAGGTGATCCGATAGGCCGCCAGCGACCGTGGCGACGAAACAATGCGCCAGAACTCGGCCGGCCCCATCCCCGCCACCTTCAACAACATGGCCGCGATGGGTAGTAGGATGATGATGCCGAGATAGAGCAGGGTGGTCCCCAGCGTCACGCCAAAGCCGGGAAGCAGGTTATTTCGTCGGGAAGCGGCGGCCATACGGTCCTCGGCATCGGGCAGCCCGCCAAGGCGGCGCTGCCCGGCTCTGCATTACTGGTTGAGGAACACGCGATCCAGCAGTCCGCCATCGGCGAAATGGTCCGCCGTCACCTGATCCCAGCCGCCAAAAGCCTCTTCCACCGTCACCAGCCGCACTTCAGGAAAGTCGGCCTTGTGGGCGGCAGCGACCGTCTCGTCATGGACGCGGTTGTAGTTAGCCGCGAGAATTTCCTGGCCTTCGGGTGTGTAAAGGAAGTCGAGATAAGCCTTGGCGATCTCCTGGGTGCCGCGCTGGTCAGCGACCTTGTCGACCACCGCCACGGGGAATTCCGAAAGGAGGCTGATGCTGGGGACCACCGCGTCATACTTGTCGACTCCAAGCTGGTGCCGGATGCCCTGCACTTCGGCTTCGAAGGTGATCAGCACATCCCCGAGGTTGCGCTCGACAAAGGCGGTGGTGGCGGCGCGCCCGCCAGTCTCGAACACGGGAACATTGCTGAAGAGCTTGGTCAGGAACTGCTCGACCTGCGCTTCGTCGCCGCCAAACTCTTCCTGCGCCCAGGCGCGGGCGGCCAGATAGGTGTAGCGCCCATTGCCCGAGGTCTTGGGATTGGGGAAGATCACCTTGACGTCGTCGCGCGCCAGATCGCCCCAATCGGTGATGTTCTTGGGATTGCCAGCCCGCACGAGAAACGCGGGCAACGAGTAATAGGGCGAAGCATTGTTGGGAAACTCGCTCTGCCAGTCCTCGGACACAAAGCCCTGCCGCGCCAGCATGTTGATATCGGTCACCTGGTTGAAGGTAACGAGATCGGCCTGCAGACCCTCAAGGACGGCACGCGCCTGCGCCGACGAGCCGGCATGGGACTGGCTGACAGTGAGGGTGCTGCCGGTGCTTTCCGCGTAACTGGGGACAAAGGCGAGGTTCACGGCCTCGTAGAGCTCGCGGCCAATGTCATAGGAGACGTTGAGGATTTCGGTGGGCTGCGCCGCGGCAGGACCTGCAGCCAGGGCCAGCGAGGCGATGGCTGCGGCAAGAATCTTCTTCATGGGAACGCTGGCTCCGGTGTGCTGCGCTGGAATGATGCAGCCCAGATGCACGCTGTGCCGAGCCGCGTCAAAGCCTAAGGCGTTGACGCGGATGAGCGATTTACCCGAAGGGCAGTTTGCCGGAAAGACATTGCGCCGGCGCTTTGGCCGGCGCGATAAAGTTGTTCGACCTTAGGCCTGCGGCGCCGCTTCGAAGCGCACGGGGGTCGCCACCGTGCTCGGGCGCACCGGGTCGGCAAACAGGTCGTATTCGTCGCTATCGGTCACGACGACCTGCACCAGATCGCCCGGCTTGATGCCGGTGGCATCGCTGACCACGACCTGACCATCGATATCGGGCGCATCCCACTTGGAGCGGGCAATGGCGCGGTTGGCGTTCTTGTCGATGTCATCGACCAGCACTTCGATCGTGCGCCCGACCTTCTTGGCCAGCTGGCCGGTCGAAACGTTCTGTGCCACTTCCATCAGCTGCTCGAAGCGATCCTGCGCCACTTCGTCAGGCACGATGCCGACCAGTTCATTGGCGGGTGCGCCGGTCACCGGCTCGTATTTGAAGCAGCCCGCACGGTCGATCTCGGCTTCTTCCAGCCAGTCGAGCAGGAACTCGAAGTCCTCGTCCGTCTCGCCGGGGAAACCGACGATGAAGTTCGAACGGATGGTCAGGTCCGGGCAGATATCGCGCCAGCGCTTGATGCGATCGAGCGTCTTTTCCTGGTTCGCCGGGCGCCGCATGTTCTTGAGCACGCTCGGGGACGCATGCTGGAATGGAATATCGAGGTAAGGCAGCACCTTGCCTTCCGCCATCAGCGGAATGATCTGGTCCACATGGGGGTAGGGGTACACATAGTGGAGGCGAATCCACGCGCCCAGTTCCCCCAGCTCCTTGGCCAGGTCATAGAACTTGGCGGCAACCGGACGGCCCCGATAGTTTGAGGTCGCGTATTTCAGATCCACACCATAAGCGCTGGTGTCCTGCGAGATCACCAGCAGTTCCTTGGCGCCGCCCTTCACCAGCCGCTCGGCTTCCCCCAGCACGCCGGCAGCCGGGCGCGAGGCCAGGTCACCGCGGATCTGCGGGATGATGCAGAACGAGCAGCGATTATTGCAGCCCTCGGAAATCTTGAGATAGGCATAGTGCCGGGGGGTCAGCTTCAGCCCCTGCTCAGGCACCAAATCCACGAACCGGTTCGGCACCGGCGGCAGGTGCTGGTGGACGGCGTTGACCACCGACTCATACTGGTGCGGGCCCGAAACGGCGAGCACGCTGGGATGGGTCTGGCGGATCAGCTCTTCCTCGACGCCTAGGCAGCCGGTGACGATCACGCGGCCATTCTCGTTGAGCGCTTCCCCGATCGCCTCGAGGCTTTCCTGCTTGGCGCTGTCGAGAAAGCCGCAGGTATTGACGAGAACGATGTCGGCGCCCTCGTAGTCGCGGGAAAACGAATAGCCCTGGGCGCGCAACGTCGTCATGATGCGTTCGCTGTCGACAAGGGCTTTGGGGCAGCCGAGGCTGACGAGGCCAATTTTTGGCGCTTGGCTCATTGAGCACGGTTTCCGATGTTAAGGATTGGCGTCCTCATACAGAAATTGTGCCCAAAGCGCAATCAACCGGCCTTGACGCTGCCGTGAAGCAGGCCTGCACCACGTGCGGGGTTGGGTGCGCTTGGTGAACAGTGTGTGCGTATATGGTCAGATTTTAACAATGATCCACCTAGGCTAGCAGGGTTGAATGCGTCAAACCGGCGCAGCACTTTGCCTAAAGGAGGCACACTTGTTCGATCGTCTCTCCGCCTACGCGCCGCAGGCCCTCGCCGTGCTTCGCATCGTTACGGCCCTGCTGTTCATTGAACACGGTACCCAGAAGCTGTTTGGTTTCCCGGTCCCCGGCATGGGCACCCCCGAAGGGTTGTTCCTGATTGCCGGCATTCTCGAGACCTTTGGTGGTCTGCTGATCCTGGTTGGGTTCCTCACCCGTCCGGTCGCCTTTGTGCTGTCGGGCATGATGGCAGTGGCCTATTTCATGGTCCACTTCCCCCAGAACTTCTGGCCAGTGGGTAATGGCGGCGATGCCGCAGCCCTTTACTGCTTCATCTTCCTTTACCTGGTCTTTGCCGGCCCGGGCGATTGGGCCATCGATACCCGCGCTCGCAACCGCACGCTCAGCCGCGTCTGACGCGCCGCGAAAAGCAAGGGCCGCCCCGATCATTTCGGGGCGGCCTCTTTTTGACCTGCGACAAGCCGTCTGGCCTATTCCTCGCCGTCGATCCGGGGCGTCCGCTTGGCGGTGCGGCGCGGCTTGAACACTTCGCCAGCCCTGGTCGCCGGCGAGCGCAGCGTATCTTCCGGCTCAAGATCGGGTTCCGTCACCGCATCCACGGCATTGAGCACATATTCGTCGGTCTCAACGAACTCCCGTTCCTCGCCCGCTTCGGCAAGATCGCGAATTGCGTCTCGAACTTCGTCCAGCAGCGAGCTCGAATAGCGCGAACGGGTCACCGGCTCGGTTTGCCCCTCATGCGTCTTGAACCACACCAGCAGCGCCTCGCAGCCAATCCTGAGGCCAACAAACAACAGCAGGCCGAACACGGCAATCTCGAGCAAGCCCCAAAGCCCATTGCCGAAGCCAAAGCCAAAGGTCCAGAACAGGTGGCTAATGGCCCAAAGCAGGATACCCGCCAAGCCCAACGCATAAAGGATGGGCACCAGCTTGGGCGCCAGGATCGCGTCCAGCCTGAACAATGTCTGTCGGCTGAACAGGCGTTTGAGGTCGTCGAGCGTCATTGCAGTTTCCTCGAGCTTGGCGCGATTCGATTAAGTCACAACTTGGTCAGTGATGCCTTCGGGCACAAGCTCTTCTGCCGAGCCGTCGCGCGTTGGACCAAAGCGGCGCTCAAATTGCGCCCGCAGAACCATGTCGACCTCAGGCATTGAGACCAGCTGCCCCAGATCTTCAAAGCTCGTCACACCTTGGTCGGTGATCCCGCAAGGCACGATTCCGCCGTAGTGGCTGAGATCGGGCGCAATATTGAGCGAGATACCGTGGAACGTTACCCATTTCGAGACCCGCACCCCCAGTGCCGCAATCTTGTCCTCGCGGTCCGCGCCCTTGTCGGGCCGCTTGACCCAAACGCCGATGCGGCCCTCGCTGCGATCGCCGACGATATTGTGGGCAGCGAGCGTGTCGATAACCCAGCCCTCCAGGCTCTGCACCAGGCAGCGAATGTCGCGACCGCGCTCGCGCAGATCGAGCATTAGGTAAGCCACGCGCTGCCCGGGGCCGTGATAGGTATATTGTCCGCCGCGCCCGGCCTCGAACACCGGGAATCGATCGGTCAACAGGTCTGCGGCCCGTGCTGAGGTGCCGGCAGTGTAAAGCGGTGGGTGTTCCAGCAACCACACCGCCTCGTCGGCAGTGCCGGCCGCGATTGCCGCAGCCCGGTCGCGCATGGCCCCAAGTGCCATGGGATAAGGGACGGGGCTGGACGAGATCATCCACTCGACAGGCCGGGAATCAGCGCGTCGCAATTTGCTTGCGCCACCGCAGGCTTGGGGTGCCGTTAACGCTTCACTAACCATGATGAGCTGAGGATCGCCTTTCTGCGGCTGGGGTTGAACCGATATCTATGAACACTCTCGACAATATTGAAGTGGAAATCACGGTGGAGCTGGGCGCGACCACCATGCCCATCCACCATCTGCTGCGGATGGGCCGCGGCGCCGTGATCGAGCTGGATGCGCTGGAAAGCGACCCGTTGCACATCTATGCCAACAACACGCTCGTAGCCCATGGCGAGGTCAGCGTCGACAATGGCCAGCTCCAGGTCCTGGTCCGCAACAAGGCCAGCAAGCGCTTTTAGCCGCCCGGGAGCGGGTAGGGTTTTCCACCGATCTCTTTGATAAGCAATTTAAGCGCTTGAGGTTCTCAAGGACCTTTGCTAAACCCCGTCTCGCTTCGCCCCAGGGCGGTGCTTCTACCAGGACGTGCGGTCGTGGCGGAATTGGTAGACGCGCAGCGTTGAGGTCGCTGTATCGCAAGATGTGGAAGTTCGAGTCTTCTCGACCGCACCAGTCACCTTCAGGGTGACACCAGAACAGCCGCCCTCCGGGGCGGCTTTCTTGTTTCTGGTTCCCCGTTAGGCCGGGGGCGTCAACGGGCGCTCCGCCGTAAGATTGGCAGGGGCCTTGCTGCGCCAGGCGTCCTCCAGCCGCAGGCTCAGTTCTTCATCGCTGATCCGTTCCAGCCGGACTAGCACCGCCGGCCAGCCGACATAATGGTCGGTCTCGAAATAGATCTCGGGCGATATCTCCATGAGCAGCGCCTTCTGCTCCTCGGGGCACAGCAGCACCAATGTCTCCTCGTCTTTGAGCCTGGTGAAGGTGGCGCCGTTTACCTTGAGCGCCGGCGTGCCATAGCTGGTTGATCGTTCAACGCCGGGCAGTGCGCGTTGGGTGGCAATCCTCTCAATGCGAACAAAGACTTGGTCGAGCGCTTCGGAAGCAGCCATCGCGGTTTTCCTTGTCATGCCGCACTGCACTTGCGCAGTGCTTGAAAACAACAACGGCTAGTCTGGCGCATCGCTCCTTGATTAGCTACAGCTTGGCGCGCCCCCGAAACTCGCGACACAAAGGGCTTCCAGTGAGCACAGAATTCGATACCGCACCGGGCCCTGAGGCCGTGGTTGATCCCGACGCGCTTCGCAACAGCGAAGACCGCATCAGCCCGCTTTGGCTGGAGCGTTTGCGCGCCTATCTGGAGGCGGGCAGGGCGGATGACGTCGCCAGTGTCATGGAGCCTCTGCACGTCGCCGATATCGGCGATGTGCTCGAAACCCTCAACCCCGATGAACGCATTCTGCTGGTCCGTACTCTGGGGGACCGATTCGACTTTTCGGCACTGACAGAAGTCGATGAGAGCATCCGCGTCGAGCTGATGGAGGCGATTCCCAATGCCGAAATCGCCCGTGGCGTCACCGGCCTCAACAATGACGACGCCGTAACCATTCTGGAGGATCTCGAGCAGGAGGACCGGGACGAGGTTCTTTCGGCACTGCCAACCTTTGAACGGCTGAGCTTGAAGCGTAGCCTCGATTTTCCCGAGGATTCCGCCGGCCGGCGGATGCAGACCGACTTCATCGCCATCCCGCCCTTCTGGACGGTCGGCCAAACCATCGACTACCTGCGCACCGAAGCTGAACTGCCCGACGAGTTCTACCAGATCTATGTGGTCGACGCGGCCTACAAGGTGCTCGGGACCATTCCTCTCGACAAGTTCCTGCGCTCCCCACGATCGACCAAGATCGACGCGATCATGAATACGCAGGTGATTCTGGTTCGGGCCGATGAGGATCAGGAGGAAGCCGCCCGCGGCTTCGAGCGCTACGACCTGGTCGAGGTGGGCGTGGTCGACGAAAGCGGGCGCATGGTCGGCGTGCTCACCATCGACGACATCGTCGACGTTATTCACGAAGAAGCGGACGAGGACATTAAGCTGCTCGCGGGCGTTGGTGATGAAGACATCTCCGACTCCACCGTCGATACCATTCGTAGCCGTGTGCCGTGGCTGGTGATCAATCTCATTACCGCCGTGCTGGTTTCGGTCGTTATCGGCCTTTTCGATGGCACCATCGAGCAGATGGTTGCCTTGGCCGTCCTGATGCCGATTGTTGCCTCCATGGGCGGCAATGCCGGCACCCAGACCATGACGGTGACTGTCCGGGCCCTGTCTATGCGCGAGCTGGATGGGAGCCGCTTGCGCCGGCTGATCACCCGCGAAATGGTGGTGGGCCTGGCCAATGGGGTCATCTTCGCCATCTTGGTGGGCCTGGTCACCGCGGCCCGATTCGGCGATGTCCAGCTAGGCGTGGTGATCGGCTCGGCCATGGTGATCAATCTCGTGGTGGCGGGCACGGCCGGCATTCTGATCCCTGTGATCCTGGATCGCCTCAAGGCCGATCCTGCTATCGCCTCCGCGGTATTCGTGACCACCATCACCGATGTGGTCGGCTTCTTTGCTTTTCTGGGCATCGCCGGCTTGTGGTTCGGGCTCTTTTGAAATTCGGTAAAAGTTTAACCAATTATCAACAGCTTTGCTTGGAACGGGGACATTCCCTGCCAAGTTTAAGCCTGTACGATCTCTGGCGTGGGGCAGGCTGTGAACCGGAGTGTTGCAGTTTGGCCGCTTGCCAGAACAATTCGTCAGGGTTAACGTTTTGCTGCTGGGGTGCGACCCCCGAGTGAATGGCTTTTAAGGAGCGATAATGCGCACTCATCCGAGAGCTGCTATGTGGCGCGCGGCAACCTGGACCATGGTCTGCCTGGCGTCGATGGGACTAGTCTTCTCTGTCGTTGCGGGCGTTTAAGCGCCAAAGTTTTTCACCCCAAGGCATTTCGGAGGGCGCCCATGCCAAAGGGCGCCCTTCTTTTTTGGAGAGTTCGATGAAGCTGCTGATCGGCAATCGTAATTATTCCAGTTGGTCCTTGCGGCCCTGGCTGGTCTTGGCTCACTTCGACATTCCATTTGAGGATGAAGTGCTCCAACTCGCGGGGGAAGGCTTCCGCGATGTGCTGGCCCAGCGCTCGCCCACGGGCCGGGTGCCGCTGCTGATCGATGGCGATCTCCAGGTTCCCGAAACCATCGCCATCATCGAATATCTCGCCGACTGTTTTCCTGACAAACCGATCTGGCCGCAGGATCGCGCCGACCGTGCCCGGGCACGAGCGGTTTCCGCAGAAATGCACGCAGGCTTCACCGCCTTGCGTAGCTACGCGCCGATGAACCTGCGCGCCAGCCATCCGGGCCGGGTCAGTGCCGACATGATCGCCAAGGACCTGCAGCGGCTCGAGCATTCCCTCGGCGGCTTGTTGTCTCGCTCTGGTGGACCCTTTCTTTTCGGGGCCTTCACCGCTGCCGACGCCATGTACGCTCCCGTCGCTACCCGCATCCGCACCTATGCTCTGCCCGTATCCGATACCTTCAACGACTATGTCGCCGCCATCTATGCCTTGCCCGCCTTTCAGCGATGGCTGGCCCTGGCTCTGCAGGAGCCGTGGATCGTTGACGACGACGAGATCGATGTCATCCAGGGCGTGGCACCCCGGGGAAGCCTGGCATGATCCACATGGTCAAATTGTCCGTTGGCGTCGCCAGCGTCGAGGAGCTGGAAAGCTTTCGCAATGAGCGGGCCCATTGGTGGGGCGCTGACTATGGCGAGGACGTGCATGTCCACCGCACCCGGATGATGCCGCGCCGCGCGGCCGAGATGGAGGGGCAGTCTTCCATTTACTGGGTGATCGCTGGCTCCATCGTCTTGCGGCAGCCCATATTAAGGCTCGCTCCCTACACCGATGAGGAGGGCAAGAACTACTGCGACATCATCATGAGCCGCGACATGGTTCGTACGGTGCCATATCCAAAGCGCCCGTTCCAGGGCTGGCGCTATCTCGATCCCAAGGATGCTCCGCCCGATATCGGTGCCAACGAGAATGCCGGCGCCCTGCAGATCGCGGCCGATCTCGCCAGGCTCGGTTTGCTTTAGCCTGGGGATATCGGGCCACTTGCCAAGCTTGTGAGCAGGGCTGGTACAGTCCAGCGCCGCTTGTTTAAGCTTTGTTAACCATAGGCGCGCTTCTCTGCCCATTGAGCGAGCCCGAGTCTTTCGGGGCCAAGATGGAGCGGCGAATGGCACGGCAAGGCGCACATGTCATTGTGGTTGGAAACGAGAAGGGTGGCTCGGGCAAATCGACCACCGCCTTCCACTTGGCGATCTTCCTGCTCTACCAGGGGCACCGGGTTGCCACCATCGATGTGGATAGCCGCCAGCAAACCTTCACCCACTATGTCCGCAACCGGCGTGCCTGGAACAGCGAGCACCAGCTGGCGCTACCCAGCCCCAAGCATTTCCACCTACCGGCCGCCTGGGGTGACTCCGTCAAGGACAACCACCGCGCCGAATTCGACGTCTTCCGTCGGGCCATAGCCGAGGTCGAGGACCGCGTGGACTTCATCGTCATCGACACGCCCGGCTTTGACACCAACATGACGCGGCTGGCCCATTCGCTAGCCGACACCCTGATCACCCCGGTCAATGACAGCCTAATCGACCTCAACGTGCTGGCCCGTGCCGATGCCGTTACCGGTGAGCCCGTGGAAACCAGCCATTACTCACGCCTCGTGCAGCGCGCCCGCTCCGAGCGGCTCAGCATTGATGGCCAAAGCATCGACTGGATTCTGGTGCGCAACCGCATCTCCATGCTGTCCTCGCGCAATACGCGCCAGGTGCAGAGCATGCTCGATCGCATTGCGGCGCGCTTCGGCTGCCGGGTGTCGGACGGCATCGGCGAGCGGGTGATCTTCCGCTCGCTGTTTGCCAGCGGCATGACCGTCTTTGATCCACTCGATGAGGAATTGCTTGGCGGCCAGCCGTCCAACTCGCATATGACGGCGCGCCAGGAGTATCGCAGTCTCGTTGCCGCGCTGAACCTGCCGGCAAAGGCCCGGGCTGAAACCCATCGGGCTGCCGCCGAGATCGTCGCCGCGCCCCCTTCAGTGCACGCGCGCTATACGCCCGTGCCTTGCCACGCCTGAGGGCAGGGGACCGCTAGCGGTCCCCGCCAAAGCTGATCAGCACGGCGCGCTTGCCGCCGGGCGCAAACACATCCAGATCGATGCGGACCGGCTCCTGCACCATCCGGCGGGTCCGGGCCGACAGTGCCAGCACCACCCCCAGCAGCTCGCCCACGCTGCGTCGGCCGTGGCGCGACTGCATGCGCTTGCCAACGCCGGCCAGCACCCGGTTGCGGGCCGTCATGTCGTCACTCACCAGGCTCGAGCGGCCAATGAAACTGGCCAGGTCCAGCAGGGCAGTTCGTTCGCTCATTGGGCTACTCCAAACACAGGCGCCAATTTGCTTGATGGGGAATCCGGGGCCGGCACAACAGTCCTGCCTCGAACGGAAGGTTTAGGTCGGCGTCAGCTCTGCATGGCGAGACACGCCAGGTTCTGCTGCTTGAGCTGATTGCACATGGCAGTCGCATCGTCCCGGTCCCCGAAACCCACAAAGCGGGCGCGGAAGAAGGTCTTGCCGTTCTTTTCGAACCGCTCGACATAGGAGCGGAAATCACCGAGTTGGCCGACTTTGCTTGCAGCATCGCTCAGGAGGCCGCGGGCACTTTCTTCGCTCGGGCCGGCGCCGATCTGGACCACCCAGCCGCCGGGCGGCACCGCATTGTCATTGGCAGCAGCCACTTTCACCGAGCCGCTGATCGCCGGATCGATCGGCACGCCATCCGAGCCGATGCGTTCTTCAGGCGCCAGCGGCGCTGACGGGACGGTGTGGCCCAGGGCCGAAGGCGGTGCACCCAAATTATAGGAGTCGCTGAGCCAGGCGCCGATTACGTCCTGCGAAGGATAGGCCGGCTGGGGCGTCTGCGAAGGGGCAGCGAGCACATTGGCGGCCTGCACCGCAGGCTGCAGCGACAGGTCGGCCGGCATGGGGGCGGGCGGCACCGGTGCCGGTGCGGCGCTGGCGACCACGACGGGCGCCTGAGATGGTTGCGGCAGCTGAGCGCGTGGCTGGGCCTGGGCACCGTTCGCCGCTACCAACTGTGCCAGGCGGAAGCCGGGCAGGGGCATGGGCATCACGAACACTGGCTTGCTGGGCTGGGCCACGGCCACCTGGATATTGCCCTGGCGGCCCGGCTGCGGGATCTGGGCGGTCTGCAGGTAATTGCCCTTGCGACCCTTAGGCAGGTAGTTGGCGACGAGCTGGCGCACCTTCTGGTCGCGCGAGGCGGACGAGTTGAACCCGAATGCGATAACGACGATATGCCGATTGTCTTTGCGCGCGGCGGTCATCAGGTTCGAACCGGCAGCATTGATATAGCCGGTTTTGATGCCGTCCACAGCGCCCATATAGCCAAGCACTCGGTTGTGGTTGCCATAGGTGCGCTTGCCATAGGAGAACGAGCGGGTCTGGAAGAATTCGTAATAGCTGGGGAAGTGCTGGTAAACTGCGATGGCGAGGATCGCCTGGTCGCGCACGGTGGTGATCTGCGCGCCGTCGGGCAACCCCGAGGCATTGCGATAGGTCGTAGACCGCATGCCCAGCGCCCGCGCCGTGGCGGTCATGCGCTCGGCGAACTTGCTTTCCGAACCCGAGATGTGCTCGGCGATCACCCGGGCCATGTCATTGGCGGACAGGGTCACGAGCGACTTGATCGCGTCTTCCACCGTGATGGTCGCACCGGCGCGCAGGCCCAGCTTGGTGGGCACTGCGGAAGCGGCGTGCTTGGACACCGTCATCTTGGTGGACAGCTTGATATTGCCCGCCGAGAGTTCCTGGAACAGCACGTAAAGGGTCATTACCTTGGTGACCGAGGCCGGGTAGCGCCTTGCGTCGCCAGCTTCTTCGTAAAGAACCTGGCCCGACTTGGCGTCGACAACGATGCCGGCATATTTGCGCAGGTTCTCGATAGCCTGGGCGGGAGCGGCGCTAGGTAGAGCAAGGGAAAGCGCAACCACTATAGCGGCAAAGGCGCGGACGAGGACGACGCGCCAAGGGGATTTCGCCTGAAAAGCCACCCGCAACTCCAATTTCACTCTCGGACGGTCAAAGCGTCCGTACACAACTCACACAATGATGGCGACGTGCCCCCGCCGTCTCCACCACAATCCCGAACCTAGGCTTCGCGTATTACCATTCCGTAAAATGCCCAGCTTTTTGTCCGTGATGTGGAGATGATGTGGCGTCAGCGTGGGCAGCGGGCAAAACTCCTCTTATCAGGTCTTTTTGCCGGTCACGAATATGAGAAGCGATGACCCTTAACAGCGCCCATAATTTTCCTACATAATGGGTCCACCATGCTGCTTCGTTTCTCTCACGACAGATGCCTTGCCATGACACTACCCGATCTCCTTGCTCCCATCGGCGAGGCGTCTGCCACCACTTGGCTGCGCCCGCTCACCTCTGCCGGTCCGAATGACGGCGATGACAACAAGGATGCCGGCGGCGCGGAATCCGGTACCGCAACCAAAACTCGGCCCAAGACCAAGCGGCCTAATCTTTATCGTGTGTTGCTGCTGAACGACGATTACACTCCCATGGAGTTCGTCATCCTGGTGCTCCAGGACGTCTTCAACAAATCGCGCGAAGACGCGATGCGCATCATGCTCCATGTTCACCAGAAGGGCGTTGGTGAGTGTGGCATCTACCCCTACGAAGTCGCCGAAACCAAGGTCACTCGCGTCATGGATACGGCGCGCAAGAACCAGCATCCGCTGCAATGCGTGATGGAAAAGCAATAGGAACATCACATGCCATCATTTTCTCGCGGACTGGAAAAAGCTCTGCATCAGGCGATGAACCTGGCGCGCGAGCGTAACCACGAATTCGCTACCCTCGAACACCTTCTGCTCGCCTTGACCGACGATCGAGACACCATTGCCGTCCTTGCGGGCTGCGATGTCGATGTCGACGCGCTCAAGAGCGATCTCGAGGACTTCATCAATGAGGAACTCGACAGCCTCATCGTCGCCAATGGTCAGGACGCTCGGCCCACTGCCGCGTTCCAACGGGTCATTCAGCGCGCCGTAATCCACGTCCAGTCTTCTGGCCGCGAAGAGGTCACCGGTGCCAATGTGCTGGTTGCCATTTTTGCCGAGCGTGAAAGCCATGCTGCTTATTTCCTCGAACAGCAGGATATGAGCCGGCTCGATGCGGTCAATTTCATCAGCCACGGGATCACCAAGTCTGGTCCCAGCGAGGAGCGCAAAGTGCGTGGTGCCGAGGACGGTGAAGGCAATAGCGAAGGCGGGCGGGGCGACAACGCCAAGAGTTCGGCTCTCGCAGATTTCTGCGTGGATCTGAACGCCAAGGCACGAGCAGGCAAGATCGATCCATTGATCGGTCGTGATGCCGAGTTGCGCCGCACCATCCAGGTGCTGTGCCGCCGCTCCAAGAACAATCCGATCTATGTGGGCGATGCCGGCGTCGGCAAGACTGCCATCGCCGAAGGCCTGGCCCGCAAGATCGTTGAGGGCGACGTGCCCGAAGTGCTCAAGGAAGCAGTGATCTACTCGCTCGACATGGGCTCGCTGCTGGCCGGCACCCGCTATCGGGGCGACTTCGAGGAACGCCTCAAGGCCGTGATGAAGGAGCTGGAAAAGCTGCCTCATGCCGTGCTCTTCATCGACGAAATCCACACCATGATCGGTGCGGGTGCAACCTCGGGCGGCGCGCTCGATGCTTCCAATCTGCTCAAGCCGGCTCTGGCTTCCGGCGCGATCCGGTGCATCGGTTCGACCACCTACAAGGAATACCGCCAGTTCTTCGAAAAGGACCGCGCTCTGGTGCGGCGCTTCCAGAAGATCGACGTCAACGAGCCTTCGATCCCCGATGCCATCGAAATCGTGAAGGGCCTGCGCCCTTATTTCGAAGAGTTCCACAAGATCAAGTACACCGACGATGCTCTCAAGGCGGCGGTGGAACTGTCGGCCCGCTACATCAACGACCGCAAATTGCCCGACAAGGCGATCGACGTCATCGATGAAACCGGCGCTAGCCAGATGCTGCTCACCGAGGATCAGCGCAAGCAGGTGATCGATGTCGAGGATATCGAGAATACCATCGCCACCATCGCGCGCATCCCGCCCAAATCGGTCAGCAAGTCCGATGCGGAACTGCTGAGCAGCCTCGAGCAGAGCCTCAAGACCGTGGTCTACGGGCAGGATGCCGCCATTACGGCGCTGTCTTCGGCGATCAAGCTGGCCCGTGCGGGCCTGCGCGAGCCCGAAAAGCCGATCGGCTCTTACCTGTTCACCGGTCCTACCGGCGTCGGCAAGACCGAAGTGGCCAAGCAACTCGCCGACACGCTCGGGGTGGAGCTGCTGCGCTTCGACATGTCCGAATATATGGAGCGTCACACCGTGTCGCGCCTGATCGGTGCCCCTCCGGGTTATGTCGGCTTTGATCAGGGTGGTCTTTTGACCGACGGGGTGGATCAGCATCCGCATTGCGTCGTGCTGCTGGATGAAATCGAAAAGGCCCATCCGGACCTCTACAACATCCTGTTGCAGGTGATGGATCACGGCAAGCTCACGGACCACAACGGCAAGTCGGTCGACTTCCGCAATGTGATCCTGATCATGACCTCTAATGCCGGCGCTATGGACTTGCAAAAGAGCCCGATCGGCTTTGGCCGCAAGCGCGAAGTTGGGGACGACGAAGAAGCAATCAACCGCATCTTCACTCCCGAATTCCGCAACCGGCTCGATGCGATCATCTCCTTTGCCCCGTTGCCGCGTGAAGTGGTCCGTCGGGTGGTCGAGAAGTTCGTTCTGCAGCTGGAAGGTCAGCTGGCCGAGCGTGGCGTCACCATCAACCTGACCTCGGAAGCCGCCGATTGGCTCGCCGAGCATGGTTACGACGAACGCATGGGTGCCCGTCCTCTGGGTCGCGTCATCCAGGAACACGTCAAGAAGCCGCTTGCCGATCAGGTTCTCTTCGGGGAACTCGTCAATGGCGGTTCGGTGACCGTGGCGGTCGTTGGCGAAGGCGCCGACGCCAAGCTGGAACTGGTTGCGGTGCCACCGCGCCCGGCCAAGCCTAAGGCCCTGCCCAAGCCCAAAAAGCCCAAGGCCACGGCCGACAAGGAGTAATCCTCCAAAAGCTCAAAAACAAAGGCCGGGAGCGATCCCGGCCTTTTTGTTTTTTTTGTTCAGGTCAGCCCTTGAGCTGGTCACACCCGCCGGTGTCACCCCGGCCTCAAGCCGGGGTCCATCTCAAGCTCGCAGGGCTTGGTAGCAAGCCCTAAACCGGCTTGATCAACGCATGCCGCTTCTTGCCAACGGACAGCTTAATCACCCCTTCGGCCAGCAGCGCGTTTTCACCCAGGCTCAGCTTGTCGTCCTCGACCACGGTGTCATTGACGCGTACCGCACCCGAAGCCACATGCCGCCGCGCTTCGCCGTTCGAGGCCGCTAGTCCTGCGGTCACCAGCGCCGACAAGATCCCAACGCCGCCGTTCAATTCGGCTCGCGACACCGTTGCCGTCGGCAGTGACAGGTCGATGGCGCCGGCTTCAAAGGTCGCCTTGGCCGTCGCCGCCGCCTCGTCAGCCGCCTGGCGGCCATGTACGATGGCGGTCACCTCGGTGGCCAGCACCTTCTTGGCCTCATTGATCTCGGTCCCGCCAAGCGCTGCAAGCTTGGCAATCTCATCGAGCGGCAGCCGCGTGAAGATCTTGAGGAACTTGCCGACATCGGCGTCCTCGGTGTTGCGGAAGTACTGCCAGAAGTCATAGGGGCTGAAGAGGTCGCCATTGAGCCACACGGCCCCCGAGGCCGACTTGCCCATCTTCTCGCCGCTCGACTTGGTCAGCAGCGGGGTGGTCAGTGCATAAAGCTGCGGTCCACCCATGCGGTGGCTGAGGTCAACGCCATTGATGATATTGCCCCACTGATCCGAGCCGCCCATCTGCAGCACGGTGCCATAGCGTCGGTTGAGCTCGACGAAGTCGTAGCCCTGCATGATCATGTAGTTGAACTCGAGAAAGCTCAGCGACTGCTCGCGATCCAGCCGGAGCTTCACGGAGTCAAAGCTGAGCATGCGGTTGACCGAAAAGTGCCGGCCCACGTCGCGCAGGAACTCGATATAGTTGAGGTTCAGAAGCCATTCAGCATTGTTAATCATGATGGCTGGATTGTGGCCATCATAGCGCAGGATGTTGCTGTAGACCCGCTTGATGCTCGCGATATTGGCTTCGATCTGCTCGACCGTCAGCAGCTTGCGCTGCTCGTCGCGGAAAGAGGGATCCCCCACCATCGAGGTGCCGCCGCCCATCAGGCTGATCGCCCGATGGCCGGTTTCCTGCAGCCAGTACAACATCGTAACGGTGATCAGGTTACCGATATGGATCGACGTGGCGGTGGCATCATACCCGACATAACCAGTGATCGGCCCTTTGAGGGCCAGGGCATCGAGCCCCTCCGGATCGGAGATCTGGTGGATGAAACCGCGCTCATCGAGCACGCGCAGGAAATCAGACTTGAACTTCGACATCAACAAACCGCTTCTATATCAGGGGCTTAACTCAGCCGCCTAGCGCCCGCCACCCGCGGCAATCTCCTGCCGGCGACGATCGAGGTAATCGGCGCAGCGCGTGGTCAGATCATCGATCTTGCCTTCGAAGAAGTGGTTAGCCCCTTCCACGATCTGCTGCTCGATGGTGATGCCCTTCTGCGTCTTGAGCTTGTCAACGAGCTTCTGCACCGAATTGGGCGGCGCCACGCGGTCCTTGTCGCCATGAATGATCAGCCCCGATGAAGGGCAGGGGGCAAGGAACGAGAAATCATAGAGATTTTCCGGTGGCGCGACCGAGATGAAGCCCTCGACCTCCGGCCGGCGCATCAGCAACTGCATGCCGATCCAAGCGCCGAACGAGAAGCCCGCAATCCAGCAGCCCCGCGATTCCCGGTTGATGGTCTGCAACCAGTCTAGCGCCGCCGCCGCATCGGACAGCTCGCCAATGCCATGGTCGAACATGCCCTGCGAACGGCCAACACCGCGCGAATTGAACCGCAGCACCGCAAAGCCGCGCTCAGCGAACATATAGAAGAGGTTGTAGACGATCTGGTTGTTCATCGTCCCGCCAAACTGCGGGTGCGGATGCAGCACGATGGCGATGGGAGCATTGGGCTCCTTGCCTGGCTGGTACCGGCCTTCCAGGCGGCCTTCGGGGCCATTGAAAATCACTTCTGGCATGACACTGCTTTTCCGGCCGTTTCGGCTCTGTTGATATGGTCTGACGGAGCATCGGTTCTGCAGGGCGCGCGCTTGACTAAGCCCCGCACGCTCCATAAAACATGGCTCGTAAAACCAGTTTAGAATTATTCGAAACTCGTTTTCGCCGGGTTTCCGGCCCGAGAGCGCCCCTTGTAAAGAATGTGGGTGCGCAATTTCAAGAAGTGTTTGGCCCAGACCGTCATCGCGGCCTGCAGGCTCGGCAAGTGAACCATGCTCGGAGGCATGGCTCGAGGGCGAGTTGATGAAACAATCGGCGATCTATCTCGATCACGCTGCCGCCGCGCCATTGCTCCCCGCGGCGCGCGACGCGCTGGTCGCCGCTCTTGAGCTTGCGGGCAATCCCTCCTCGGTGCACGGACATGGCCGCAAGCTGCGCAATCTCATAGAGGCTGCTCGTGACCAGGTCGCGCGACTGGCCGGTGCGGAGCGTCGGCAGGTGGTTTTTACGGGCTCCGCCACCGAAGCCATTACTCAAGCGATCGTCGGCGGCGCGCGTGCTTTTGCCGCAAGCGCAGTGTTGGTGAGTGCCGGCGAGCATACTGCCGTCCTGAAAGCGGCCGCATCTACGGGGCTGCCGGTGCGCGCTATCGGCCTGCGCCCCGACGGCCAAATCGACCTTGACCAGCTCGCGGCCCAACTGGCCCAAGCCGACGCAGCGAACGAAACCCTGCTCGTCGCGCTGCATTGGGTCAACAACGAAACCGGCGTGGTGCAGCCCGTTAGCCGCATCAATGCTCTGGTGGGGCCGACACGTCACACGCTTTTTATCGATGCGGCCCAGGCCTTTGGCAAACTGCCCCTCGATTTTGCCGCCTCGGCACCCGATATGATGGCTGTAGGCGGTCACAAGATCGGCGCGCCCGCCGGTGTTGGCGCCCTGCTGGTCAAAAGCCATGCTGACGAAGTGCGGCTTATTCCCGGTGGCGGGCAGGAGCAGGGACGTCGCGGGGGCACCGAAGCTGCGGCGCTGATTGCAGCTTTCGGCGCTGCAGCTTCGGCTTTCCCCGAGCTTTATGCCGCAGCGGACACGTCCGCTCTGGTAAGTCGCCTCGAGAACGGCCTTAACCGGTTGGGGGCAGGGGTGGTGGTGTTCGGTGCCGACCGGGTTGGTAGCATCACCAATTTTGCCATCCCCGGCATGGCGAGCGCGACGACCATGATGGCGCTGGACCTGATGGGTCTGTCGGTTTCCTCGGGCTCGGCTTGCTCGTCAGGCAAGGTTTCGAGCAGCCACGTATTGACCGCGATGGGAGTCGCGCCGGAACTCGCGAGCTGCGCCCTGCGCGTCAGCCTCGGTTGGAACTCGAGCGCGGCCGAGGTGGACGCTCTGCTCGCGGCGATAGAAACAATCCTGCAGCGCCATCGGGCAAAGCAGGAACATGCGGCCTGAGGCCGCAAGGAATTGGACGGCTCCCGGCGACCTTGAATCGCGGTGGGGCAAAGGAGAAGCGATATGGCCGACTACGACATCCCGACGCTCAAGGAGAACATCGATCGCGAAACCGTCGATCAGGTGCTCGCGCTCGACGTCGACAAATACAAATACGGTTTTGAGACCGAGATCGAGTCCGTCAAGTCGCCGAAAGGCTTGAGCGAGGACACGGTCCGTTTCATTTCGGCCAAGAAGAACGAGCCCGAATGGATGCTGCAATGGCGTCTGGACGCCTATCAGCGCTGGCTCACCATGACCGAGCCGACCTGGGCCAAGGTGCACTATCCTGAGATCGATCTTCAGGACATGTACTACTACGCGGCGCCAAAATCCTCGCCGGCCCCCAAAAGCCTCGACGAAGTCGACCCGGCACTGATCGCCATGTACGACAAGCTGGGCGTGCCCCTGCGCGAGCGTGAAATCCTCGCTGGCGTCGAGCGGCCCGGCATGGCGGTTGATGCGGTTATCGACTCGGTTTCCGTGGTCACCACGTTCCGCGAGGAGCTGAGCAAGGTTGGCATCATCTTCTGCTCGATCTCCGAGGCGATTCGCGAGTACCCCGAGCTGGTGCAGAAATATATCGGCTCTGTGGTCCCCGTCACGGACAACTACTACGCCACGCTCAACTCGGCCGTTTTCACCGATGGCTCCTTCGTCTTCATCCCAAAGGGCGTACGCTGCCCCATGGAGCTGTCGACCTATTTCCGCATCAATGAGCGCAATACCGGCCAGTTCGAGCGGACGTTGATCATTGCCGAGGCGGATAGCTATGTCAGCTATCTGGAAGGCTGCACGGCGCCGATGCGCGACGAGAACCAGTTGCACGCCGCAGTGGTCGAGCTCGTGGCTTTGGAAAATGCCGAGATCAAGTACTCCACCGTCCAGAACTGGTATCCCGGCGACAAGGACGGCAAGGGCGGCATCTACAACTTCGTCACCAAGCGCGGCGATTGCCGTGGCGACAATTCCAAGATCTCCTGGACGCAGGTGGAAACCGGTTCGGCGATCACCTGGAAGTACCCCAGCTGCATCCTGCGCGGCGACAATTCGCGTGGCGAGTTCTATTCCATCGCCATCTCGAACGGCTACCAGCAGGTCGATAGCGGCACCAAGATGATCCACTTGGGCAAGAACACGTCCAGCCGCATCATCTCCAAGGGTATCGCTGCCGGGTTCTCGGACAACACCTATCGCGGCCAGGTTTCGGCGCATGCGAAGGCCAAGAACGCCCGGAACTTCACGCAATGCGACTCCCTGCTGATCGGCGATAAGTGCGGGGCCCATACGGTGCCTTACATCGAGAGCCGCAATGGCACGGCGGTGTTCGAGCATGAAGCCACGACCAGCAAGATCTCCGACGACCAGATGTTCTATTGCCAGCAGCGTGGGCTGTCCGAGGAAGAAGCAGTGGCGCTGATCGTCAATGGCTTTGTGCGCGACGTGCTGCAGCACCTGCCCATGGAGTTCATGGTCGAGACGCAGAAGCTGATCTCGATTAGCCTCGAAGGCAGCGTCGGCTAACCATCATTTCATCCGGGCGGCGCCCAGTGGGCGACCCCGGCCATTCCGGAGAATTGCAGTGACTACCCCCATTCTTGAAATCCGCAACCTGCACGCTCGCATCGAAGATCGCGAAATCCTCAAAGGCGTGAACCTGGTGATCCCTCCAGGTGAAGTGCATGCCGTCATGGGCCGCAACGGCTCGGGCAAGTCGACGCTGAGCTATGTGCTGGCCGGCAAGGAAGACTACGAAATCACGGAAGGCGAAGTTCTGATTGACGGCGAGGATCTCCTTGCCATGGAGCCCGCTGAGCGGGCTGCTGCTGGCCTGTTCCTCGCCTTCCAGTACCCGATCGAAATTCCCGGTGTTGCGACCATGACCTTCCTCAAGGCGGCGCTCAATGCACAGCGCAAGGCGCGCGGGGAAGGGGAACTGTCCACCCCCGATTTCATGCGTGCCGTGCGTCAGGCCGGCGCCGATCTCAACATTGATAGCGAGATGCTCAAGCGCCCCCTCAATGTCGGCTTCTCCGGCGGCGAAAAGAAGCGCGCTGAAGTGCTGCAGATGGCGCTGCTCCAGCCCAAGATGTGCATCCTCGACGAGACCGACTCCGGCCTGGATATCGATGCGCTGCAGGTCGTCTCGAAGGGTGTCAATGCGCTGCGGGCTCCGAACCGCTCCATGCTCGTCATCACCCACTATCAGCGTTTGCTGAACCACATCGTGCCTGATGTCGTGCATGTGTTCTCGGACGGACGGATCGTTGAAAGCGGCGACAAGGACCTGGCGCTTCAGCTTGAAGCCAAGGGCTATGCCGACTTCGATACCGCGGCGGCCTAGATGCGACAGAACCTGCAAATGCGGCTGAGTGCCGCCGAAGAAACTCTAATCGCCCAGCTCAAGGGCGCCGGTGCGGAAGCGGCGGCCGAGCGGATCACTGCGGCTGGCCTGCCGACCCGCCGGGTCGAAAGCTACCACTACACCGATCTTAAGAGCCTGTTGCGGTCCGTGCCGCCACTAGCTGAGGCTGCTAACGCTGCCGAGGCGCCGGCGCTGCGGATTGCTGGGGCTTATCAGGTTACCATCGTCAACGGTCGCGTGCAGGCCGCTCCGGCGGCACCCGCGGGTGTCGTTGTCGGCAAGTCGGAAGGGGATGTGCTCTCCGCGCGCGACGATGTGCTGGTTCACCTCAACACCGCCCTTGCTCCTGAAAGCCTCAACCTGCATATCGACGGCGAAGTCGAGCAGGTCATCCATATCGATCGGCGTTCCGATGGACCGGCTGCCCATTCCGCCAGTGCGGTGAAGATCTTTGTGGCCGAGAGCGCCAAGGTTACGGTCATCGAGACCTATCTTGGGTCCAACGAAGCTCACATCGGCAATCACGCGACCTTCCTCGCTGTCGGCACCGGCGCCAACGTGACCCACATCACCGTTGACCTGTCGGCCCGCGCGGCGACCCATTTCGCCACCAATCAATATGAGATTGGGCCGGCCGCGAACCTGCGCACCCTAGCGATCCATTCGGGAGCCGCCTTGTCGCGCACGCAGCTCTTCGCCCGTTTCTCTGGTGAGAACGCCCATGCCGATTTCACCGGCCTCAACCTGGTGGATGACGACAAGCACTGCGACATCACCCTCGACGTGCACCATGCGGTGCCGAACACGACCTCTCAGGAGATGTTCAAACAGATCGCCCGGGGACGGTCCAAGGCCGTGTTCCAGGGCCGGATCGTCGTGGCCCGCGACGCGCAGAAGACTGACGCGAAGATGATGATGCAGGGCCTGATGCTCTCTGATCAGGCCGAGATCCTCTCCAAGCCCGAGCTCGAGATCTATGCCGACGACGTCGTCTGCGGCCACGGCTCCACCTGTGGCGAGCTGAACGCTGACTGGCTCTTCTACCTGATGAGCCGCGGTATTCCCCGCGCTCAGGCCGAGACCATGCTGGTCCGCGGCTTCCTTGCCGAGGTGCTCGATCCTATCGAGGATGAGGCACTCAACACTGTGCTTAACGGCATTGTGGATGGCTGGCTGCTGAACGGCCACTAGGCCCTGATCCGAGGTGTGACGCAGGACGTGCCACACCTCGTTCGTTATTCGTCGAAATGGGCGAGGCGGGTGCAATGCCCGCACGAAAGCTGAACCATGACCTTCAACCTGCAAAAAGTCCGCGCCGATTTTCCGATCCTGTCCGAGCAGATCCACGGCAAGCGCCTGGTGTTTCTCGACAGCGGGGCTTCCGCGCAAAAGCCGGTGCAGGTGCTGGACCGCATGGATCACGCCTTCCGCCACGAATACGCTAATGTCCATCGCGGCCTGCACACACTGGCGAACCGTGCGACCGAGGCCTTCGAGGGCGGTCGCTCCGCTGTGCAAAAGTTCCTCAATGCGAGTCGCGCCGAGGAGATCATCTTCACCCGTTCGGCTACCGAGGCGATCAACCTTGTCGCCGCCTCCTTTGCCGGCCCGCGCATCGGAGAAGGCGACGAGATCGTGCTGTCTATGCTTGAGCACCATTCCAACATTGTGCCCTGGCATTTCCATCGCGAGCGCAAGGGTGCGGTGTTGCGCTGGGTAGATGTTCGCGACGACGGCTCGTTTGATCTCGATGCTTTCGCGGCCTCGCTGACGCCTCGCACCCGCATGGTTGCCATAACGCATATGAGCAATGTCACCGGCACGGTGACACCGATCAAGCAGATCATCGAGATCGCCCATGCCTGCGGCATCCCCGTGTTGGTTGATGGTAGCCAAGGTGCGGTGCACACTGCTGTCGACGTGCAGGATCTGGATGCTGACTTTTACGTAATGACCGGCCACAAGCTCTATGGTCCGACTGGTATCGGAGTGCTCTACGGCAAATATGATCTACTCGCGGAAATGCAGCCCTATCAGGGTGGCGGCGAGATGATCGAAACGGTCACGACTGAGGGCGTGACCTACGACGAGCCGCCTCACCGCTTTGAGGCTGGCACCCCACCCATCGTGCAGGCAATTGGTCTCGGGGCCGCGCTGAACTACATGGAAGCCCTTGGTCGCGGTGCCATTGCGTCCCATGAGGCAGAGGTTGCCGCCTATGCCCAGGAACGGCTCAGCCGGATCAATTCCCTGCGCCTGATAGGCACTGCGCCAGGCAAGGGCGGCATCTTCTCCTTCGAGATTGCCGGCGCGCATGCCCACGACGTCGCTACGATCCTTGATCGTTACGGCATTGCGGTACGTGCTGGTACCCACTGCGCCATGCCACTGCTGCAGCGTTTCGGCGTCACCTCTACCTGCCGGGCCTCCTTCGCCCTATATAATGGGACCGATGATGTCGACGCGCTGGTGGATGGCATCGAGCGCGCCCAGAAATTTTTCGCGTAAGCCGCGAGGACACCTATGACCGACCAAGCCGAAGCTACCGCCGTCGACGATACTGCCGAAACCTCCGTGCGGATCAATCCCACGGTTTCTTCCGCTATTCCCGAGGGTGAGGTCGAGCGCATTACGGCTGACCTGATCGCGGCGCTCAAGACCGTGTACGATCCGGAGATCCCGGTGGACATCTATGAGCTGGGCCTCATCTACAAGGTCGATCTGGATGACAACCGCAACCTCACCATCGACATGACGCTGACCGCGCCTGGGTGCCCGGTGGCCGGCGAAATGCCGGGCTGGGTCGAGAACGCCGCCCGCGCTGTGGAAGGGGTTCAGGATGTCACCGTCAACATGGTGTTTGATCCCCCGTGGGATGCCTCCCGCATGAGCGAAGAAGCGCAAGTGGCGTTGAACTGGTGGTAATCCGGACCGTGAGGGTCTATATATCGTGAAACACCGATAAAGGTCGCTGCCCCATGCCCTTCAAGATCATGTCCTTGAGCGATGCCGCTGCCGAGCGCATCGCGGAGATCATCGAAGACTCTGAGAAGCCCGTTGTCGGCTTGCGCGTGGGTATCAAGAACGCGGGCTGTGCTGGCGTGTCCTACACGATGGACTATGTTTCCGAGCCGGTACCAGGCGACGACCATGTGAGCGACCATGGCGTGGACGTGTGGGTCGACCCCAAAGCCACCATGTACCTCCTCGGCACTGTCATGGACTTCGAGCAGACCAAGATGGGCTCGAGCTTCACCTTCAAGAACCCCAACCAGACTGGCGCTTGCGGCTGCGGTGAGAGCGTTACCCTCAAGCCCGCGGACCTCAAGGCAATCGCCGAAGCGCGGGCCGGAGCCTGACGCGGGCTTTGCCGCCGTTGAGCTAAAGGTTGTGTGCGATTGCATCGTGATCGCTGATGGCCTAACAGCGGCGTCATGCGCCATCCACTCCCACCCGCCCTCACCATCGTCCCCCCAGATCGCCCGCTGAACGGTCGGGTCTCGCCCCCCGGCTCCAAGTCCATCACCAATCGAACCTTGTTGCTGGCTGCGCTGGCGAAGGGCACCAGCAGGATCACCGGCGCGCTGAAAAGCAAGGACACTGTCTTAATGGCGGTAGCTCTTCGCCAGATGGGCGTCCTTGTGGACGAACCCGATCCAACCACCTTTCTTGTGACCAGTTCCGGGCGGCTTCAGGCCCCAGCGGAACCCCTGTTCCTTGGCAACGCCGGGACGGCGACGCGCTTCCTCACTGCTGCCGCAGCGACGATCAACGGTACTGTCGTTGTCGATGGTGACGAGGACATGCGCCTCCGGCCCATTCGGCCACTGGTTGAAGCGCTGCAGTCCATCGGTATCGATGCATCGGCACCTACCGGATGCCCGCCGGTCACCATCAACGGCACGGGCCAGTTCGGCAAAGGCCGAGTGGAGATCGACGCATCCCTTTCTAGCCAATATGTCTCGGCTTTGTTGATGGCTGCGCCCTTCGGCTCTGGCCCAATCGAGGTTGCGCTTGCCGGTGCGGACATTGGTGCGCGCGGCTATGTCGATCTCACCCTCGCTGCCATGCGGACCTTCGGCGCTGACGTGGCCGAGCAGGGGGAGGGGGCCTGGGTGGTTCAACCCACCGGCTACAAGGCAATCGACTTCAAGGTTGAGCCTGACGCTTCGGCTGCCACTTACCTGTGGGGCATCGAAGCCCTGACCAAGGGGAGCATCGACCTTGGCGTCGCCGCTGAAGCCTTCACGCAGCCCGACGCTTCCGCCCGCGCCGTGCTCGCGCAGTACCCCGATATGCCCGCAGTGATTGACGGTTCGCAGATGCAGGATGCTGTTCCGACGCTTGCCGTCGTGGCGGCTTTCAACCGGACGCCTGTCCGCTTTGTCGGGATCGCCAATCTGCGCGTGAAGGAAACCGACCGTATCCGCGCGATCGCGAACGAGCTTAACCGTATTCGCCCCGGGTTAGCGGTAGAGGAGGGGGATGATCTTGTGGTCAATGCAGACCCGGGCTTAGCCGGTCAGGCGCTGCCTGCACGCATCGAGACCTATCATGATCATCGTATCGCCATGAGCTTTGCCCTGGCGGGTCTGATGATCCGTAACGTCACCATCATGGATCCCGCCTGCACGAGCAAGACCTATCCCGCTTTCTGGGAAATGCTCGAGGGGCTCGGAGTGGAACTCCTTCCCACCACCTAAACCCGTCGCGCCAAAAACGCCATTAGCCCGCAAGTGAAAACTTGCGGGCTAATGGATTCAATCGAAGCATGAAACAGTTCTGGGGCTTCCACCCCGAAGCTGTTGTTCGCGGCTCGAGCCTAGCGAGCCGTGGACCGGAGCAGGAACGCCGGGATGGGGCCGTCGGTGCCAAAGGGGGACTGCGGGTCAACGCCGAGGTCTTCGGGCGCAGGCCGACGCGCATTGGGGCGCTGCCTCGACTCGGATTCACCTTGTGTCTCGACCTTCTCACGGCGCCGCGGCCGACGACCGCCGCGACCCTCCGAGGGCTCAGTAGCAGGCTGTTCCGCTTCAGCAGGGTTAGTTGTTGCGGGTGCTTCGGCCGGCTGTCCGGTCACCTCTTCAGGTGCAGCTGCTTCCGCCTCGGGCCTTGCAGGTCGGCGGCCGCCGCGGCGCGTGCGTTGCGGACGGGTGCGGGTTGTCCCCTCTGTCTCCTCCTCAGAAGCCTCAGGCGCGGACTTCCCGTTCTCGGGCACATCCAGCCATTCGATGGGCTTCTGGATGAGTTTCAGAATGGCATCGAGGTGCTTGCTGTCTGCCGGCGTTACAAAGGTATAGGCCACGCCCGAGCGCCCGGCCCGACCGGTGCGGCCGATGCGGTGGACATAGTCTTCGGCATGCACGGGAACATCGAAATTGAACACATGGCTGACGGCCGGGATATCGAGGCCACGGGCAGCAACATCGCTGGCCACCAGCAGCGTCAGGCGATCATTCTTGAAGGCGTCGAGCGTTTCGGTGCGGCTCTTCTGGTCCATGTCACCGTGCAGTGCGCCAACGCTGAAGCCGTGCCGCTCGAGCGAACGGGCAAGGGTGGCGACATCGCGCTTGCGATTGCAGAAAATGATCGCGTTGGTAAGGTTTTCCGCCTCGGAGATGCGAGCACGCAGCGAGGCGCGCTTTTCTTCGGGCTTGGACGACACCTTCACCAGCTTTTGGTCGATCGTGTCTGCCGTTGAACTCTGGCGCGAAACCTGAACGTGAACCGGGTCCTTGAGGAACTTCTTGGTCAGACGCTCGATCTCTTTGGACATGGTCGCCGAGAACAACATGGTCTGGCGCCGAGCGGGCAGCCGCGAGCAGATTTTCTCGATGTCGTCGATAAAGCCCATGTCGAGCATGCGATCGGCTTCATCGATGACGAGGATTTCAACGCCCGTCAGCAGAATGCGGCCGCGATCGATCTGATCAAGCAGGCGTCCTGGCGTGGCGATCAGGACGTCCACGCCGCGGTCGAGCTTCTTGTTTTGGTCTTCAAACGAAACGCCGCCGATGATCAGGGCCATCGTGATGCGGTGGTTCTTGCCGTACTTCTCGAAGTTCTCGGCGACCTGAGCCGCCAGTTCGCGCGTGGGCTCAAGGATCAGCGTGCGGGGCATGCGGGCGCGAGCGCGGCCATTCTCCAGCAGCGTCAACATCGGAAGCACAAAGGATGCCGTCTTGCCGGTACCTGTCTGGGCAATGCCGATCAGGTCTTTCTTTTCCAGCAGATGGGGAATTGCCTGGGCCTGAATTTCGGTCGGCTTGGTATAACCTGCGGCAGTCACCGCGTCGGTGACCTTGGTTGACAGGCCAAGCCCGGAAAAATCGTCGCTCAAATTCGGTCGTTCCACTCAAAAGTTTGCCCGCTGCCAGATCCGTTCGAACTGCTCGAAACGGTGCATCGGGAATGGTGTCGCACCGGTTCCCAGAACCGGAACAGTTGCGTCACTTGCGGACCAAAAGGGCTAAGCTCGAACGCGTCCGCGTACACACATCAGGCCAATCGGGCGGGAGTGCAGGAACTGCAAAGCGACGGAATGGCCCTGAAACAATTTCAGCCACGCCAGCGAAGGGTCCCTGAAGACCGCCTTAAATGCCGGCAAGCCGGAATATGCTCCAGCGGGCCGGACCATAGCGCAAAGCCCTTTCAAGTCAACGGCTTTGCGGTCGATAAGCTTAACTGGGTGCTTTACACGTCCAGGTCCGTGACGAATGCCGCATTTTCTTGGATGAAGTCGAAGCGCGCTTCGGGACGATTGCCCATCAACCTGTCAACGCTCAACTTCGTTGCATCTTGTGTGTCGATCACTTTCACCTGCAACAACGTGCGCGACTTCGGTGACATCGTGGTTTCACGTAAATGCGCGAATGGCATCTCACCCAAGCCTTTGAAGCGAGTGACGTCGATCTTGCCCTTGCCGGTAAACTCGGTGGCCATAAGTTCGGCCTTGTGCGCGTCGTCGCGGGCGTAAAGCGTCTTGGCCCCTTGGCTGATGCGGTAAAGCGGGGGCAGGGCCAGGAACAGGTGCCCGCCTTCGATGAGTTTCGGCATCTCCTGGAAGAAGAACGTCATCAACAGCGAAGCAATATGGGCGCCGTCGACATCGGCGTCGGTCATCAGGATGATCTTGTCATAGCGCAGATCATCGTCGCGGTAGCGGTCACGAGTGCCGCAGCCGAGGGCTTGGATGATGTCCTGAATGATCTGGCTGGAGGCGAGCTTGTCCCGGCTGGCGCCTGCCACGTTGAGAATTTTACCGCGGAGCGGCAGCACGGCCTGGCTCTGCCGGTTACGTGCCTGCTTGGCACTGCCGCCGGCGCTATCACCTTCAACGATAAAGAGTTCAGCCCCTTGCGCGGCAGTTTGCGTGCAATCTGCAAGTTTACCGGGCAGGCGCAGCTTGCGCGTTGCACTGGCGCGGTCGATCTCTTTTTCCTTGCGCCGGCGCATGCGCTCTTCGGCGCGTTCTACGGCCCAGTCCAGCAGCTTGCCGGCCTGATTGGGCGAGGCGGCGAGCCAATGATCGAAAGCGTCACGAATAGCCGTGTCAACGATGCGGGTGGCCTCACCAGAGGCGAGTTTGTCCTTGGTCTGCCCGACAAATTCGGGTTCCCGGACAAACACGGAGAGCATGGCGTTGCAGTGCGCGAACAGATCGTCGGCCGTCACATTGGCGGCCGCCTTGTTCTTGGTCAGTTCGGCATAATTCTTGAGGCCGCGCAGCAGGGCGCTCCGAAGGCCCGTCTCATGCGTGCCGCCATCGGGCGTGGGCACGGTGTTGCAATAAGACGCAACGCCGCCGTCGCCTAGCGTCCAGGCAATGGCCCATTCGGTGGCGCCGTGCGTGCCGGGCTTGCCATGGTTGCCTGAGAAAATGTCGTCAACGATCCGGGTTTCCCCGTCGATCCGGTCCGCCATGAAGTCGCGCAGGCCGCCGGGATAGTGAAAGACTGCGCGAGCGGGGGCATCGTCGCTGGCTAGCTCCTCGTCGCAGCTCCAGCGCAGTTCCACCCCACCAAAGAGATAAGCCTTGGCGCGGGTCATCTTGAACAGGCGTGCGGCCGAGAAGCGGGCGCCTTCCCCAAAGATCTGCGGATCGGGATGGAAACGAGTTGTGGTGCCGCGCCTGTTGTTGATGCGGCCTAGGTGCTGGATCTCGCCCACGGGCTTGCCGCGGGAGAACTGCAGGCGGTGCAGCTGCTGTTCGCGAGCGACTTCCACCACCATGTCGTCCGAGAGGGCGTTCACGACCGAAACGCCGACGCCGTGCAGGCCGCCAGAGGTTTCGTAAGCCTTGGAATCGAACTTGCCGCCGGCATGCAGGACAGTGTGGACGATTTCGAGGGTCGAGCGATTGGGGAACTTCGGGTGGGTTTCGACGGGGATGCCGCGGCCGTTGTCGGAAACGGTGATATAGCCGTCGGCGCCCAGATGGACCTCAATACGGCTGGCGTGGCCGGCGATCGCCTCGTCCATGGAGTTGTCGATCACCTCGGCAAAGAGGTGGTGCAGGGCGTTGATGTCGGTGCCGCCGATATACATGCCCGGACGGCGCCGGACCGGCTCAAGTCCTTCCAGTACCTCAATATCTGCGGCGGAATAGTCGTGCTGCGCGGGCGCTTGGCGCGCAGCTGGCCGGCTACGCTCAACAGGCGCGGGTGCACTTGCTAACTCAGCTGCAGCTGCAAAAAGGTCTTCGACTTCCGACATGTTCCCCGTCTGCCGAATCGGCGTGTTCACTGTTGGTACCATATTGCGGTTACGCAAGCGCGCCCGCCCCATTCATGTAAGGCGCTTTCCCCAGATGAACAGTACATGAACGAAATCTGAACGGCTCGCGCAAGCCGCCGCTTGCCGCAGGCGAGCTTAACCACAGATCCCTCAATGATCGGTGAGCGAACACCCGGCAACTGCCCATTGGCGGTTGACGTTGGTGAAACATATTGACCTGCAAGCTGCGACAGGACCGAAGGTAAAGCCATGAACAAAGCGCTGCCAACTCTGATGGCACTGGTCTTGACGCTTGGTGTGGTCGTGGCCCCGCTGCCGGCACAGGCGCAGTTCGGGATCTTTTTCGGTGACGAGGAACGCGATTTTCTTCTTGGCCCGATGCTGTGCCTTGATGAGCGCCAGGTTCGCCAGTCGGTCGAGGCGCAGGGCTATAGCGATGTGTTCCTCAACGTACCCTATGACGAGCATATCCAAGTGCGGGCGACCCGCGACGGGTGGGTTTATCTGCTCGACTACAACTACTGCACTGCCGAGATCGAATCGGTCGAGCGGCTGCGCCCCGCGCAATAGCGGGCGGGAGTTGTCCCAGTATCGGGCGACGCATTTACCAAGCCTTTGCTTCTTGGCAGCACTTTTTTAAAGGCGCGCTGCTAGAACAAGGGTCATACGGTTTTGTGTTTGGAGTTGCCGTATGCGAGCTCAAAGGGATTGTCGTACTGCGTATCAAGCGGTCCCGATAAGCTCGGTTGCTATCGACGTTTGGCCTTATGCCGGATCAGGTATTGCGTACCGGCTGGTCAATCTGTCTGCCCCCCGTTGGGGTGTCCTGGCGTTAGTTTCAGCGCTGTTCTATCTGGTCTAGTGTGCAGCAATCCCGCCTTGCGGGATCCCTTGCCCCGCCTTTCAGCTTTATTCTTGGGCGGGCATTAACCCGCGCTGAAGCCTGCCCCAGACTTGCGGGGAACGGGTGCCGGCCGGTGCGACTTGAACTCTGCGCAGTTAACACAAGTAATGACGCTGCGCGGAGGATTTCACCGTGCTGCCGAATCTGGACAAGCTTGTGCCACAGCTCAAGTCCGTGTTCGACCGTCAGGAACTCCGCCTGACCGCGAACCTGCCGGGCCGCTACGCCATCACCGAGCGGCGCAGTAAAGTCATCGAGCGATTGCCGGTTTTCACCTGCCACCTATGTTCGATCTCTCCTCATGGGGCGGCCGTGAAGGCCCCCGTGCTGGGTTTTGAAGGCGAGCGGGTATCGGTCTACTTCAACGCCTTTGGCATCCTGCCGGCTCAGGTTTCCCGCTCTACGCCGGACGGCTTTGAGATGGTGTTCGACCTCAGCCAGGAGGACCAGGAACGGCTTGCGGCCAAGATCATCTGGCACAAGCGCCTGAATGAGGGTGGTCTCACCGATGCCCGCCGGTTTGAACGCGTTGTTCCGGAAAATGCCACAAGCACGGTGACGCTGCCAAGCGGCGAGCAGGAGCGATGCACCGTGGCCGACATTTCGTGCTCGGGTGCCGCCGTCTTGGCTTCGTTCAGGCCCGGCATCGGCACACCGGTGGCATTGGGTCGGCTGATCGGCCGCGTCGTGCGTCACACCGAGAAGGGCTTCGCGCTACAGTTTCTCAAGATCCAGCCTGCGGATCGGCTCGAGGAGATGTTGCGGCCACCCAAGGGCAGCAAGGGGCAGGGGCCAGGTGCTCGAGGATAACAGAAAAAGGGGCCTTTCGGCCCCTTTCCTGTTTCTCCGGGTTCGGCTTAGGCCGAGTAGTACATCTCGTACTCGACGGGATGGGGGGTCTGCTCGAACTTGATCACTTCGGTCATCTTCAGCTCTATATAGCTGTCGATCTGATCGTTGTCGAAGACGCCGCCAGCCAGCAGGAACTCGCGATCCTTGTTGAGGCTGTCGAGGGCTTCGCGCAGCGAGCCGCAAACATGCGGGATCTGCATCAGCTCCTGCCGGGGCAGCTCGTACAGGTCCTTGTCCATCGGATCGCCGGGATGGATCTTGTTCTTGATGCCGTCGAGGCCAGCCATCAGCATGGCCGAGAAGGCCAGGTATGGGTTCGCCAGCGGATCGGGGAAGCGGATCTCAATACGCTTGGACTTCGGCGACTGACCGAAGGGGATACGGCAAGAGGCCGAACGGTTACGGGCCGAGTAGGCCAGCAGAACCGGAGCTTCAAAACCAGGCACCAGGCGCTTGTAGCTGTTGGTGGTGGGGTTGGTGAAGGCGTTGATGGCCTTGGCGTGCTTGATGATGCCGCCGATGTAGTACAGGGCTTCCATCGAGAGGCCGGCATACTGGTCACCAGCAAACAGCGGCTTGCCGTCGCGCCAGATCGACTGATGGCAGTGCATGCCCGACCCGTTGTCGCCAAAGATTGGCTTAGGCATGAAGGTCACGGTCTTGCCGTAGGCGTTGGCAACCTGGTGGATGACATACTTGTAGATCTGTACGTCATCGGCAGCCTTGATCATCGGGGCAAACTTGATTCCGAGTTCGTGCTGGGCAGAAGCCACTTCGTGGTGGTGCTTTTCAACCACAACGCCCATGTCGGCCATTGCAGCGAGCATTTCGCTGCGGATGTCCTGCGCGCTGTCGAGCGGCGGCACGGGGAAGTAGCCCTTCTTGAGGCCGATATGGTGGCCATTGTTGCCGCCTTCATAGGCGGTGTCGTTGTTGGACGGTAGCTCGGGATGATCGACCTCGAAGCCAACCTTGAAGGGGGTATTGGAATACTTCACATCGTCGAACATGAAGAATTCGGGCTCGGCGCCGAACATGACACTGTCGCCAATACCGGACGCCTTAAGATAGGCCTCGGCCTTCTTGGCGGTGGTGCGGGGATCGCGGGTATAGGGCTGGTAGGTCAGGGGATCGAGAATGTCGCAGTTGATGGCGAGGGTCGATGCACCAAAGAACGGGTCCATATAGGCCGAGTTCGGATCGGGCATCAGCACCATGTCGCTCTCGTTGATGGCCTTCCAGCCACCGATCGAGGAGCCGTCGAACATGGTGCCTTCTTCGAAGATGTCCTCATCGACGACGCTCACGTCCATGGTGACGTGCTGCAGCTTGCCGCGCGGGTCGGTAAAGCGCAGGTCGACATACTTGATGTTCTCGTCCTTGATGCGCTTGAGGATATCGCTTGCGGTAGTCATTAAGTCTTCCCCTGTTTGGATCGGATGTTGGTTGATGGTCTCGCGCGCTGCTTAAAGCGCGTCGTCGCCAAATTCGCCGGTGCGGATGCGGATGGCCTGCTCGATGGAATAGACAAAGATCTTGCCATCGCCGATGCGCCCGGTTTGTGCTGCATTGCGGATCGCTTCGATTGCCTTCTCGGCCAGCTCGTCGGGGCACACGACCTCGACTTTGACCTTGGGCAGAAAGTCCACCACATATTCGGCGCCGCGATAGAGTTCGGTGTGACCCTTCTGGCGCCCAAAGCCTTTGGCTTCGGTCACCGTGATGCCTTGCAGGCCGACTTCCTGCAGGGCCTCTTTGACCTCGTCCAGCTTGAACGGCTTTACGATGGCCTCGATCTTTTTCACGTGTGCCTCCACTTGCTACGATAGGCTGGTACCGCCTCACAGTATGCATGACCCGTGCCAACCCAAAGGGAAAGCCCAAAACGTAAGCTTTTGCCGTCCTTTGCGGCGAAACCTATGGGGAAAGCGGACGAGAAGGGTCGGGATATGAGCAGTTTTCATGCTCCATGCACAAAAAGTGGGCAGGCGACAGGTTCGCAAGAGGGCGAGCCGAGCCCGCAACGGCCGCAATCAAGCTTTGACTGCCGTTTCATCTTAGGCTAGACCCTCGCGCAACCCGGCCAGCGGGACTTTAGCGGGTGTGGCGGAACTGGCAGACGCACTGGATTTAGGTTCCAGCGCCGCAAGGCGTGGAGGTTCGACCCCTCTCACCCGCACCATATACTCTCTGGCCCAAACCAATCAAAACGGGATGAAGACCGAATGCAGGTTACCGAAACCCTCAATGAGGGCCTGAAGCGCAAGTTGAGCGTGACCATTCCAGCCCAGGACCTGGTGACGCGCCTTGATGCCAAGCTCGAAGAGCTCAAGGGCCAGGCCAACATCAAGGGCTTCCGTCCCGGCAAGGTGCCAATGTCTCACCTGCGCAAGATGTATGGCCGCTCGGCCATGTCTGAAGTGATGACCGACGCCATCAACACCACCGTGTCCGATGCGCTCGAAGAGCGCTCCGAGCGTGCGGCTGCCCAGCCCAAGGTTGACCTGCCCGACGATCAGGCCGTGATCAACGACGTGCTCGACGGCAAGGCCGACCTGGCGTTTGAAGTTGAATACGAGATCCTGCCCCCGGTTGAGCTGTCTGACCACAATGGCATCAAGCTGGTCAAGCCAGTGGTCGAGATCACCGAAGAAGAGCTCGACGCCGAGGTCAACCGCGTCTTTGCCCAGAACCGCGGCTACACCGACAAGGGCGACGACGCCGTTGTGGAAAATGGCGACCGGCTGGGACTGAGCTTTGTCGGCAAGATTGACGGCGAACCCTTTGAAGGGGGTACGTCCGACCACGCCCATCTTACCGTTGGCGCTGGCGAATTCATCCCCGGCTTTGAAGAGCAGCTCATCGGCTTCAAGAAGAACGAGACCCGCGAGATCGAGGTCACCTTCCCTGAGGATTACCAGAGCGCCGAACTGGCCGGCAAGAAGGCGACCTTCGAGGTCACCGTGCTGCATATCGATGGCCCCAACACCGGCGAGCTGGATGACGAGTTCGCCAAGCGCCTCGGCCTCGAGAATGTTGCCGCACTGCGTGACGCTGTGAAGTCGCAGATGCAGTCCGCGCTGGAATCGATGAGCCGTCAGCACGTCAAGCGCCAGATCCTGGATGCCCTGGACGAAGGCCACAAGTTCGACGTTCCTGCCCAGCTGGTTGATGCCGAATTCAACACGATCTGGAACCGCGTCGTGCACGAAATCGAGCACCACGGTCGGTCCTTCGAAGACGAAGGCACCACGGAAGAAGCCGCGCGCGAGCAGTATCGCACGATCGCCGAGCGTCGCGTGCGCCTTGGGCTGGTTGTCGCCGAAATCGGCAACAAGAACGAAGTCAATGTCACCGACGAAGAGCACCAGCAGGCGCTGATTGCCGAAGTGCGTCGCTTCCCCGGCCAGGAACAGCAGGTCTACGACTACTACCGCAAGAACCCGCAGGCACTGGCCGGTCTTCGTGCTCCCGTGTTCGAGAACAAGGTCGTTGACTATGTCATGGGCCTGGCCGAGCAGACCGAGCAGACCATGACCCGCGCCGAACTGGCCAAGCTGATCCAGGCCGACGAGGACGATGTCCCCGAAGAGCACCATCACTAAGGGCGCAGCCCTTCACCAGAGCCGCCCTTCGGGGCGGCTTTTTTGTCAGCCTGTCCACCAGCCCGCATGAGCCGCACCATGACCAGCGCCCACCCCGATGTTTTGCTTACACCGCGGCAAATGGGCGAGGCCGACCGAACCGCCGCCGAAGCGGGGATCAAGACGCTGCGGCTGATGGAAGCTGCAGGGCAGGCGGTGGCTGACGCAATCGTCGAGCGCTACTACCAGCGCTCGGTGCTGGTGTTGTGCGGCCCCGGTAATAATGGTGGCGATGGTTTTGTGGTCGCGCGGCTGCTCAAGCAGCGCGGCTGGCCGGTGCAGTTGCGCCTTCTGGGCGAGCGCGAAGCCTTGCGGGGCGATGCGGCGCAAATGGCGGCGCAATGGACCGGCCGCATCGAGCGGCCCTCGCCAAGCGACATTTCGGAAGCCGACCTCATCGTGGATGCGGTGCTCGGCGCCGGGCTTGATCGCGATGTGGCCGGCGAACTGCATAGCCTCTTTGAAATCGTCAACGGCAGCGGGTTGCCGGTGGTGAGCATCGACATTCCGAGTGGAGTTGACGGTGCGACGGGCGCCGTGCGCGGCATCGCCATCAAGGCGCAAACGACGGTGACCTTTTTCCGGCTCAAGCCGGGTCACCTGCTGCTGCCCGGACGAGCGCTTTGCGGCGAGGCGGTGCTGGGCGATATCGGCATCCCCGAGGCTGTGCTGGGGCCCATCGCTGCGCAGACCTGGAAGAATGGTCCAACGCTTTGGTCGCTGCCGGTGGATGAGCCGGCGGGCAACAAATATCACCGCGGCCATTGCGTGGTGGTGTCGGGCGAGCCGCTGCAAACCGGGGCTTCGCGCCTAGCAGCGCTGGGGGCCTTCCGTGCCGGGGCGGGGCTGGTGTCGCTGACCGGTACGCCCGAGGCGCTGGCGGTGCATGCGGCGCATGTCACCGCCATCATGCTCAAGCCGGCCGCGGACCCGCAGGCATTGGCGCAATTATTGGAGGACAAGCGGATCAATGCCGTGGTGGCGGGGCCAGCAGCAGGGGTGGGCCCAACAACTGCGGACAATGTGCTGGCCGTGCTCGCCTCGGGCGCTGCGGCAGTGCTGGATGCCGATGCGTTGACCAGTTTTGCCGATGAACCCGAGCGACTGTTTGCGGCAGTGCGGGCCAATCCGGAGCGGGCAGTGGTGGTAACACCGCACGAAGGTGAGTTCGAGCGCCTGTTTGGGCAATTGGCTGGTGGGAAGCTCGAGCGGGCGCGAGTTGCTGCGGCACAATCAGGCGCTGTCGTCGTGCTCAAGGGCAGCGATACGGTGGTGGCGGCGCCGGATGGGCGGGCTGTGATCAATGCCAATGCACCAAGCTGGCTCGGAACCGCGGGCTCAGGCGATGTGCTGGCGGGGATGATTGCTGGTCTGATGGGGCAGGGCATGCCCGGTTGGGAAGCGGCGGCGGCCGGCGTGTGGTTGCACGCTGAAGCTGCCAACCACTTTGGTGGCCCCGGCATGCTGAGCGAAGACCTGCCGGGGCTGCTTCCGGGGGTGCTGCGCGCACTGAGCGCACCGGCTGGCTGAGCTTGGCCCTTGCGCGGGCGGGAAAATTCGCTAACGCATGCGCCAACACTAAAGGAAGGCCAAGATGAGCGATTTGACCCTCAGCCAAGCCATGGACAATGTTTACGCCTCGCTGCGCGCCAACAACGAGGATATTGATCTTCACATTGCCGCGCTCAAGGGCGCGCTGGAGCGCGAGGGATTAAAGGCCGCGACCTTCGAGCCCGCCAAGTTGGCGCAGAACAATCGCCAGGGCCGCAAGACCATGCAGGCCTATTTCCGCAAGCGCGGTGTGGCGGTGGAATTCGCCTCCTGACGAGCCCGCAATTTACCTTGGATGCGTTGTGCGTTGCTCCACTATTGAACCGCGCCCCAATGCCGCCTATCTCTGGCCTTACCGCGCGTACATGCGGCATGGTCTGCAATCGGCTGTCGCGCTGATTCGAGTTTCAATGGCACGGTCTCCGGACCCTGGATGTCCGGTTTTCGGACGCGGACCGTGTTTCAACCAAGAGGGCTGACCGGTTTTCCACGCGATCCGGAACAGCAAAGGGGCATCTTAATGCAAGATCCACACGATCTTTATATGAACACGCTTGTTCCCATGGTGGTGGAGCAATCCAACCGCGGCGAACGCGCCTTCGATATCTACTCGCGCCTGCTGCGCGAGCGTATCATCTTCGTGACCGGCGTGGTCGAAGACAACATGGCGAGCCTGATCGTCGCACAGTTGCTGTTTCTGGAATCGGAAAACCCGAAAAAGGAAATCGCGCTTTACATCAACTCGCCCGGTGGCGTGGTGACGGCTGGTTTGAGCATCTATGACACCATGCAGTTCATCCGCCCGGCCGTTGCCACCATGGTGATGGGGCAGGCGGCATCCATGGGTTCGCTTCTGCTTGCTGCCGGCGAAGCGGGTATGCGCACTTCGCTGCCCAATTCACGCGTCATGGTCCACCAGCCTTCCGGCGGCTTCCAGGGCCAGGTGACGGACATCCTGATCCATGCCAAGGAAGTTGAAGGCCTCAAGCGCCGCCTCAACCAGATCTACGAAAAGCACACTGGCCGTACCTATGAGGAAATCGAGCACGCCCTTGAGCGCGACCGGTTCCTGTCACCCGAAGAAGCCAAGACCTTTGGCCTGATCGACAGCGTTCTGGAAAAGCGCGCTGTTCCGGACGCGGTTTGATCCCCGCTGTCCACACCAATGAGCATGCGCCCGCAACTGTGACTTGCGTTCAATTGCACCCAGCCGGATCGGCCTTTAAGGTCGGTTCGGCTTAGACTTTCTTTAGGCTCGAGCGTTACCGTCACCGATAACGCTTATTTTGGGGGTGTTCCGCCCCCGGGAGTGACTGGATGTCCAAAGAGACAACGAACGGCGAAACCTCAAAGAACACGCTTTATTGCTCGTTCTGCGGGAAATCCCAGCACGAGGTTCGCAAGCTGATTGCCGGTCCGACCGTGTTCATCTGCGATGAATGCGTCGAGCTGTGCATGGACATCATCCGCGAAGAGAACAAGACCTCCATGGTCAAGTCCTCCGATGGCGTGCCGACCCCTGCCGATATCTGCAAGGTGCTCGACGACTATGTCATCGGCCAGTTCCGCGCCAAGCGCGTGCTCTCCGTGGCTGTCCACAACCACTATAAGCGTCTGCATCACGCGAGCAAAAATCAGGATGTCGAGCTTTCCAAGAGCAACATCCTGCTGATCGGCCCGACTGGTTCGGGCAAGACCCTGCTCGCGCAGACCTTGGCCCGCATCCTTGATGTGCCCTTCACCATGGCCGACGCTACCACACTGACCGAAGCGGGTTATGTGGGCGAGGACGTGGAGAACATCATCCTCAAGCTGCTGCAGTCCGCCGACTACAACGTCGAGAAGGCCCAGCGCGGCATCGTTTATATCGATGAAGTCGACAAGATCTCGCGCAAGTCCGACAACCCCTCGATCACCCGTGACGTTTCGGGCGAGGGCGTGCAGCAGGCCCTGCTCAAGATCATGGAAGGCACCGTCGCCTCTGTACCGCCCCAGGGTGGTCGCAAGCACCCGCAGCAGGAATTCCTGCAGGTAGACACGACCAATATCCTGTTCATCTGCGGCGGCGCCTTTGCGGGTCTGGAAAAGATCATCTCGGCACGTGGCGAAGGCTCGGGCATCGGCTTTTCGGCCACGGTCAAGGATCCCAATGACCGTCGCGTTGGGCAGGTGCTTGCCGATGTTGCCCCAGAGGATCTGGTGCGCTTTGGCTTGATCCCGGAATTCATCGGCCGTCTGCCGGTTCTGGCGACGCTGGAAGACCTCGACATCGCCGCGCTGATCGAAATCCTGACCGCGCCCAAGAACGCCCTCGTGCGTCAGTATCAGCGCCTGTTCCAGATGGAAGACGTGGAACTGACCTTCCATGAGGATGCGCTCAAGGCGATTGCCGAGAAAGCCATCGAGCGCAAGACCGGTGCTCGCGGCCTCCGCTCGATCATGGAAGCGATCCTCCTGGACACCATGTACGATCTGCCTTCGCTTGAAGGCGTTGAGGAAGTGGTGATCAGCGAGGAAGTGGTGCGGGGCAAGGATGTTCGTCCGCTCTACATCTATTCCGATCGCAAGAAGGAAGACATGCCCGCCGGGGCCTAACACCGGCGCGATACAAGATCGAAACGCCGGGCTTTGTGCCCGGCGTTTTCGTTTGCGGCTCCTTGCCGTGCCCTAGGCAAGCAGCCGTCCGTGGTTAACAAAAACGTAACCCCCATGGCATTGAACTGCAGATAACCCGAGCCAATATAGGTGTCATGGATAGGGGGCGCGCTGGCACCGGTAACGCCGATGGCGAGGGACACCCCAGCTCTTTTTCAAGGCTCTCGCGCCGAAAAGAATAGCTTGTGGCGTGCCAGCACAAACCTATTTATTAATGAGATTCAGCCCAGCATCCTCTTGGGCTGTCTGCAATGGGTGCGCTACCCATCACCCCACCTCGGCGCGCCCTCGAAAGGAATTAAGATGACGGACGTCAATCCCGCCGCTGGCGACACCAGCCGTGACCGGGTTTACCCAGTCCTCCCCTTGCGCGACATCGTCGTATTCCCCGGCATGATCGTGCCGCTGTTCGTGGGCCGCGAGAAGTCGGTCAAGGCTCTCGAAGAGGTCATGCGCGACGACAAGCACATTCTTGTTGTGACCCAGAAGAATGCCCAGGACGATGATCCGGCCCCTGACCAGATCTATGCCACTGGCACCATCGCGACCGTTTTGCAGTTGCTCAAGCTTCCCGATGGCACCGTCAAGGTGTTGGTTGAAGGCCTGAGCCGCGCCACGATCGACCGCTATCTCCAGACCGTCGACTATTTCGAGGCCGAGGCATCGATCCTGCCTGAGCCCGAGGAAGATGCGACTGAAGTTGAGGCACTGGCTCGTTCGGCCCAGACCGAGTTCGAGAACTATGTGAAGCTCAACAAGAAGATCTCGGCCGAGGTCGTGGCCGCTGTTGGCCAGATCGAGAGCCATTCCAAGCTCGCCGACACCATTGCCAGCCATCTCGTGATCAAGATCAACGAGAAGGAAGACCTGCTGTCGACGGTTTCCGTTTCCGAGCGCTTCCAGAAGATTCTTGGCCTGATGGAAGGCGAGATCGGTGTTCTGCAGGTGGAAAAGCGCATCCGGTCCCGCGTCAAGCGGCAGATGGAGAAGACCCAGCGCGAGTACTATCTCAACGAGCAGATGAAGGCGATCCAGAAGGAACTGGGGGATGGCGAGGAAGGCTCGAACGAAATTGCCGAACTTGAGGACCGGATCAGCAAGACCAAGCTGAGCAAGGAAGCTCGCGCCAAGGCTGACGCCGAGGTCAAGAAGCTCAAGGCCATGAGCCCGATGTCGGCCGAAGCCACCGTGGTCCGGAACTATCTCGACACCCTGCTCGGCCTGCCTTGGGGCAAGAAGAGCAAGGTCAAGCGCGATCTGGTTCTGGCCGAAAAGGTACTGGACGAGGATCACTATGGCCTTGACAAGGTCAAAGAACGTATCCTCGAGTACCTGGCAGTTCAGGGCCGTACCGGTTCGCTCAAGGGCCCGATCCTGTGCCTTGTTGGTCCTCCGGGTGTGGGCAAGACCTCGCTCGGCAAGTCCATTGCGAAGGCGACCGGACGTGAGTTCGTGCGCATGGCTTTGGGTGGTGTTCGGGACGAAGCCGAAATTCGCGGCCATCGCCGCACCTATATCGGCTCCATGCCTGGCAAGGTGATCCAGTCGCTCAAGAAGGTCGGCAAATCCAACCCACTCTTCCTGCTCGACGAGATCGACAAGATGGGCCAGGACTTCCGTGGCGATCCGTCCTCGGCACTGCTGGAAGTGCTCGATCCCGAGCAGAACCACACCTTTGCCGATCACTACCTCGAGGTCGATTACGACCTTTCGGACGTGATGTTCGTGACCACCTCGAACACCTTGAACATCCCCGGGCCATTGATGGACCGCATGGAGATCATTCGCCTGTCGGGTTACACCGAACAGGAGAAGCACGCGATCGCCAAGCAGCACCTGATCCCCGAGACCCTCAAGGAAAACGGGCTGGCCCATGGCGAGTTCGAACTCTCCGACGAGATGCTGACCGCCTTGATCCAGCGCTACACTCGCGAAGCGGGCGTGCGCAACCTCAAGCGTGAAATCAGCAAGCTGATGCGCAAGGCCGTGGCCGAGATCGTCAAGACCAAGGTCAAGAAGATCGTAATCGACGAGGAAAAGCTCACCCAGTATCTGGGCGCCGATATCTTCAAGCATGGCGAGATTGAAGCCGAGCCACAGGTTGGCCTCGTGACGGGTCTGGCCTGGACGTCGGTGGGTGGCGAACTGCTGACCATTGAAGGCGTGATGACGCCGGGCAAGGGCCGCATGACCGTTACCGGCAACATCAAGGAAGTGATGAAGGAGTCGCTGACGGCGGCAACCGCCTATGTCCGCTCCCGCTCGATCGAATTCGGCATCAAGCCGCCGATGTTCGATACCAGAGACATTCACGTCCACCTGCCTGAAGGGGCAACCCCCAAGGATGGTCCGTCCGCTGGTATCGGCCTCGCGACAGCCATCGTTTCGGTGATGACCGGCATTCCGGTGCGCAATGATGTCGCCATGACCGGCGAGATCACGCTGCGGGGCAGGGTGCTGCCCATCGGTGGCCTCAAGGAAAAGCTCCTGGCGGCGCTGCGTGGCGGCATCAAGACGGTGCTGATCCCCGAGGAGAATGTCAGGGATCTCGCCGAGATCCCAGATATCGTCAAGGAAGGCATGGAAATCGTGCCAGTCTCGCGGATGGATCAGGTGATCGCCCGCGCCCTGGTACGCAAGCCCGAGGCTATTGAGTGGAACTTCGAGGATACGGTTCCGGCCGTGTCGACCACGGTTGAAGCCGCTGACGAGGGCCTCACTGGCGGCCTGCACTAAGCTCTGGTGCAAGAGTAAACAAGGCGGCGGTCTCCATCGGGGGCCGCCGCATTTTTTTGGCTGCTGACAGGCATTGTCATGCGTTTGGGATGTACTAGGCTGCCCGCCGCCGTGCCCCCGGAACCTGCCGCATGAACAAACCCCTGGTCGTGATCCTTTCAGCAGTGACGCTGGACGCCATCGGCATCGGGCTGATTGCGCCTATCCTGCCCAGCTTGCTGCGCGAGGTGGCCCATCAGGGCGATGTGACGCTGCTCTACGGGCTGCTGATCGCCCTTTATGCGACCATGCAGTTTATCTGTTCGCCCATTCTCGGCGTGCTCAGCGACCGCTTCGGGCGCCGCCCGGTGTTGATCCTGTCGCTGTGCGGCGCGGCGCTCGATTACGTGCTGATGGCCTTGGCGCCCAACCTGCTGTTCCTGGTGGTCGGGCGGGCGATCGCCGGCATCACCGCGGCCAACATGGCGGTGGCTTCGGCCTATATCACCGACATATCTCCCGAAGATCAGCGCGCGCGGCGCTTTGGCTATTTCCATGCCATGTGGGGAATCGGCTTTATCGTCGGGCCGGTGCTGGGCGGCGTATTGGGGGAATATTGGCTGCGGGCGCCATTCATCGCCGCGGCTGTCCTTAACGCACTCAATTGTGCGCTGGCCTTCTTCGTGCTGCCCGAATCGCACCATGTGCGTGGCACGGCCCGGTTCAGCTGGACTACGCTGAACCCGTTCCTGCCGCTAGGCTGGGCGCTGAGCTTTCGCGCGCTAATCCCGCTGATCGCCATTCTGATGATCATGATGTTTGTCGGTCAGATGTACGGCGTCGTTTGGGTGTTGTTCGGCGAAGATCAGTTCAGCTGGAGCCCGCTCACCATCGGGCTGTCGCTGGCCGCCTTTGGCGTCTTCCATGCCGGCGCCCAGGCGTTTCTCACCGGCCCAGTGGTGACACGGTTTGGCGAACGCGCATCGCTGCTGATCGGCTTTTCGGCCGAAGTGTTCTGCCTCGTTGTGCTCGCCTTTGCCAGCCAAGGCTGGGTGATGTTCGCCATGATGCCGCTGTTTGCCGTGGGCGGCGTCGGCATGCCCGCCCTGCAGTCGCTGATCACGCGCCAGGTGGATGCCGAGCGGCAGGGCCAGTTGCAGGGCGTTCTGGCCAGTCTGGTCAGTTTGACCTCGGTGTTCGGGCCACTGTTTTTCAGCCTCGCCTATGCCGGGGTCCGGGGGGAGTGGCCCGGGGGAATCTGGCTGATCGGAGCCGTGATCTATTGTTTGGCGCTGCCGCTCATGTTCGGGCTGCGCAAGCTGGCTCCTGCGGGGGCGTAACCGGGCGATTCTGGGGATTTTTCCCTCGGAAAAGCGCGGTGGAAGTCTTGCCCACCCTGATTTTCCCGTTCATTAACAGCTTGAGCGCGTCAGTCAGGAAAAGCCCCGGCTGCCTTGCGTCCTGGGCGGAATCGCCCAAGGGTGCCGCCATTTCCATGCTCGCCGGCAACGGCGGCCATTCTCTGTGAGGAAACGCTATGAACAAAAACGATTTGGTTGGCGTCGTTGCTGACAAGGCCACGATTACCAAGGCACAGGCTGCCGAGGCCGTGGATGCAGTGTTCGAAGCCATTGCCGAGTCCCTCAAGGCTGGAGACGAAGTTCGTCTCGTGGGTTTTGGTACCTTTGCCGTCTCGCGCCGCAAGGCATCCACCGGCCGCAACCCTGCGACCGGCGCCGAGATCAGCATTCCAGAGTCCAACCAGGCCAAGTTCAAGCCGGGCAAGGGTCTCAAGGACGCACTGAACCCCGCCTGAGCCTGAAAACTTCTTGGGGCTCCGCCTGGGTTTCGCGGCGGGGCCTTTTTCTTTGGGGATTTGCGGTTGACGCGCCCGGTCGCGCACCCTAATCAATGCCCTGCACCGGCCAAACGGCCTGTGGGCGATTAGCTCAGTTGGTAGAGCGCCTCGTTTACACCGAGGATGTCGGCGGTTCGAGTCCGTCATCGCCCACCATTCCCCTTCTTTTCTGTCGTGAAAACAAAGGGTTAGAACATTTCATTTTGTTCTAGTTAGAACGTCGGGTCAATTTGGCCATGCCGTCCACAGCCATTACCTTCTGATTTGCAGAGCGCGTATAGCGCTCCACTTCGGCAATGGTCTGGTGTCCGGTGATCGACATAATCTCGTGCGCCGTGCAGCCAGCTTCAGCTAGGCGCCGAGCGCCCGCCTTGCGCAGGCCATGAGCGTTATAGCCCTTCCCAAGCCCGGCCTCGCGGCACCGATCGCCGAACCAGTTCCCAAAGCTTGCCGCCTTGAATGGTCCACCAGCTTCAGACAGGAGCAGGGTCAAGTTGTCCTTGGGTACCATCTCCAGGATCGCTGCGAGCTCGGGATGAATGGGCACCTCGAGATAGGTGCCAGTCTTTTGCTGCCGAACCGAGATCATGGTGCCGCGGATGTGCTGCCGACCCATGCGAATCACATCGCCGCGTCGTTGAGCCGTGTAGAGGCACAAAGCGAACGCCAGGCGGGCTTTCGATCCGATAGGGTGCTTGGCCTCGAATTTTTCGATGTCGGCTTCTGACCACGCCACAAAGCCGTCGCCAGCCACCTTCAGCGACTTGACGCCGGCCGTAGGGTCGTCGCGGCGCATCTCCTCATCCACAGCGAACTTCATCAGCATGCGCATTGTGCGCAGCAGCTTGTTGGCGGCGCCCGGCGTCTCCGCCTTTTTGGCGACTAGCAGCTTGATGCCCTTGCGATCCAGCAGCTCCACCGGCTTGTTGCCGTGTGCTTGCTCGATCTTCTTGATCTCGTTCCGATAGGTAGATTGCGTGATGGCGCTGAGGTTCTTGAATGCGGCCGAGGCGTAATATCGCACAATGAGTTCGGACATGCTGCCCTTTGCGGGTCGCACCAGCTTAGGTTTGGGCGGCGCTGCAGGCACGCTGTTTAGGCAGTCCTGGTAGACGGCCATGAATTCGCGTGAGCCAGGCATGCCGGGAAGGGCGGTTCTCGCACTACCTCGCTTGTTGAAGTAGTGGCGCTGAACGCCCAGGCGATCCCTGTAGCTCTTAATGTAGCGCAGCTTGATCGTGCTCACGGCCAGGTCTTACTCGTCTTCGTGCCACGGGTTCTTACCGTGCGCGATCTCGCCCTCGACTGGCAACTCCCGAAATGCGGCGTCGATGTCGTCCACATCCCAGATCCGGCGACCATCTATTATTCTCGGCCTGGGCATCCGTCCGTCTCTCACCAAAGACGAGAACTTGGTTGCACCGAGGCCGACATACAGCGCCGCTTCGGCTTCACCGAGCCCGCGCCGTATTGTGAGGCGGGTTGCTACAACCGACTTAGCGGCGCTCATAGGAATAAACTCCCTTGTGTTCGTACTTCCCAGCCTCTTGACCGTCCAAGGTCCGTTGAGCACGATCACGAACATGGAAAGAACTAAAGCTAACGAGCGTATCGTCCTGTCCCGTCACACGCTTACGCGGTATCGGCGCATGATCGAAGCGGGGAGCCGGCCGCTGGGCGGCGAGGCAATGATCCGCGAGGAGCTCGGCGTTCTGGACGAGATCGCTGCTAACTTCCCCGACATGGAGGACAAGCTGGCTTCGCTCTCCCGAGGATGGAGCGGTCTTCTTTCCAAGCTGGAGATGCAGTTGAACTAGCAAGCTCATGGCGCCGGCGCCTTGTTTGCTAACTCTAGCAGTACATCTGCATGGCACGCGCCGTCGAGCGTACACCAGCACGCCAGGTTCTTGCCCCGAAGCGGAGAGAGGTCCGTAGGGTAACCGGCGGCGGCGCGCAGCTCTGCATCTTCCATCATCTGCCGGAAGAACCCGACGGCGCCTTCGCGGTCATCTGCCTTGCGGCCGCAAGGTCCTGCAGCGCCGACCGGGAAGGGGTTGCCCCACTTGCCCGGTCTGGCCACGCTTACGGTGTTGGCGGGCATCTTCCAGCCCTTCTTGCGCGAAAGCTGCACGCGAACCGGCTTGCCCATCACGTCATCTCCAAGCGGCATGGCGCTCCTCCATAGCTTTGCTGAACTTCCCCATGGCTATGCTGCCTTCTGGAGAGCACGTACCCCGAGGCCGCTGTTCTTAGCCAGTTGGGAGCGCTTGGCAGAGTAGCCCGGTGCGACCATGGGATAGTCACCGGGCAAGCCCCACTTTGCGCGGTATTCCTCCGGCGTCATGTTGAACTTGGTCTGCAGGTGGCGCTTAAGCGACTTGAACTTCTTTCCGTCCTCAAGGCAGATCAGGTGGTCGTGCGTGATCGACTTCTCGATCGGCACTGCTGGCGCGGCGGGCGCCGCCGGCTCCTGCACCATGGAAGTTCCGAGGCTGTTCAGCTTGTCGTAAACGCTCTGTAGGACGGCGGGCAGCACGTCCGCCTGTACCTGGTTGTTGGAGAGGTAGCTGGAGACGATCTGCGCTGTGAGTTCTTGGGTAGTGGCAGTCATGATGAACGGGTCCCATCGATTTTGCGGGTAAGGGGGCGGGATTGAAGGCTTCGGCCGGTCGGCCAGCTGCGCTTGTTGTGAATTGTCGTCCGATTCTCCGGCGCGTTAAGCGGCTTTGCAGCGCGCTTCTGGCGGGGTTTGAACAGCTCTGAGGGCTTCGGCACCAAGCCGCGCTCTACGCGGTTCCTGAGCGTTTCCTGCAGGCCGCGTATGATGTGCTCGAGCAGCACGGTCCGGCCGATCCTGCCAACCCAGCCGTGGTCGAGGAAAGCATGGCACCAGAAGCACCCATCGATGATCGCGATGTCGTCTGCCTTGCGGGCCATGCCGAAGCCGACATCGTGCACATGGCAGGCCACCGTCGTTTCGGTGCCACCGTGGCACACGCCAACAAAGCGCAGCTTGCAGGTTTCACCCTTGGCGCCGTCCAGGTATTTGGGCGAGCGAATCGGCGCCAGACGGAAATTCTCCATCAAGCGCGCTCCTCGTAAGCCTCGATGGGCGGAGCAGGCCGGGTGTCCTTTGGCTTAGGCTCGCTCCATTCCACGCCTTGCTGGTCACCGAAGGCGCGGATAATCGACAGTAGGTCTCGCATCTCCTCATGGGTTAGCTCGGATGAGGATGTGCCGCTGACATTGACGAAGCCGGTGTGGTCCGTGTTCGGCACCAGCTTCATCTGGTCACGATGCTCGCGGCGCAGAGCATCGAGCATCACCAGCTTCCATTCTTCCGCGTCCAGCTGCAGGCCGTTCCAGACCAGCCCCCGGGCGAGGTCGCCAAGCATGGCCCACATCGCGCCGTTTTGGTCATTGGAGCGTTTGGGCCCTTTGATCTCGATCCGGCTGTTGGCTTTAGCGGCCATGACCAATTCACAGGCGCGCTGATAAAGGCGATCGTTGGCGAGGGTGATGATCTGGCGCGGCATCAGAGAGCCACCTCCGCAAAGCGCTCGGGAAGATGGATGCCTGCGAAGTCCACAAACGCAGCGACGGCCTTCTCAACATCCGCAGCCATGCCGGGGTATCGGTACATCCGAAGCTTGTGGAGGGAGCGGACCTTCCAGACCCGCTCCTGGCCCGCAATTTCAGCACCCTCAAAGATGTTCCAGCGGAACTGGTCCGCCTCGAACACCTCGAGGTAGATCCGCCACTGGTAGCTGCTGAGGAACCGCTCCGGGTCGTATGAGCTCGTGAGCTTGTGGTCATCGATCCGGCGCCCGTAGATGCCATCCACCTTGCCAACGAGGGTCACCAGCACATTGCCGACCGGGTACTCGCGGGTTGCCTTCGTCTCGCGCAGGGCGGGCAGATCCAGCTCGTCTTCCAATTCGATGTTGAAGACGTGGTCCTGAGCCTGCAAGCGGGCCACAGAACCTTCGGTGAAATCCTCTAGTGCCTTGTGAAAGGCGGTGCCGGCAAGCATTGCTGGCGTGGGCGGTGTCTGCCGGCGCATCTGCGCGAGGAAAGTTTCGAGCTCGCCGTCCTCGTTGTTGAGGTAGTAACGCAGAGCGTCGATGTCGGTGGCCGAGACGCGGAGCGTTTCCATCAGGCTGCCTCGTCCTGCGCCTCGCCGGCGGGCTGCTGTTCGGCTTCCTTGACCGCGTACTGGCCGGAGGCCTTGTCATAGGCCAGCGCAAGCTCAGTGGCCCGGTTGTGCAGCAGGGTCTTGCAAGCACGACCTGCGGCTGAAGCGCGATCGATTAGGTCATTGATCCCGGCAGCATTGCTGACGTTCGGCAGGTTAGCGCGGAACCAGTCCTGTTCCGCAGCTGCGGCCTTTTGCTCTTCCGAGAGGCTGTTGAGCTTGTCCTTGGTCGCCTGGATCACCCAAGCTAGAAAGCCTGCGAACTCGGCGCTGTCATGGTGTGGGACCAGCAGCGGCTCTAGCTGCCCAGGGTTTTTGCCGAACGCAGCGTCCGCCGGCGAAAACTTCAGCATGCGCTTGCCGTTCTCCATGACCAGCCGGCCCATGGCATCGGCAGCCTTGTAGATCTCTCCTTTGGAGCCGCCCTGAACGTCCAGGCGCTCGATTACATCGTCGCCATTCCGCTGTTCGTCCATGTGGGCAATGAGCACCACGTCCTTGCCGAAGCTGTTCATTAGCTTGAGGAAGCCGATAAAGCGGGTCTTGAGTGTGCCATAGCCGGGCAGGGTCAGGGCGCCGTTCTTGTGGCCCTTGGGATCGGTCTTGATGATGTCGGCAGTGATTGCGTCCAGCGCCCTGCCGGCCGTGTCGATGATGACGGTCTTGTATGGCGCCAGGTCTTCAGCCGTGATGGCGGTTACGTCAGACCAGGTTGCTACGCGCACCACGTCCTTGCGGTTAGCTGCGCGGTGGGAGCCGTTGTCGAAGTCGAGAAGCAGCGGGGCTTCTGCAGTGAAGGCGAGGCTGGATTTCCCAAGGCCAGGAGGGCCATACACTACGACGTTCAAGCGTTCGACGTGGATCGGGTCGGTGGACTTTGTGATCTTCAGTGCCATGGGGTTTCTCCGGTTCAGGCGTGTTGCAAGGCGCGGCGCTGATACCAGCGGGCGTCGGTGAGGCAGCGATCGGCTTCTGCGGTGTTCTTAAGGGCGCTATCAGTTCGCCCGCGCTCGAGGTCTTCCTGAGCCCAGGCCCGGTATTTGCGGCTGAGCTGGCAAAGGGTGGCGGCAAGACGAGCGAAGCGGTCGCTTTCGGCCACCGCCGAGGTGATGGGGAGCATCGCGTTCAAGCTGCTCTCCCCACCTGCATGTCGGCCTGGATGGCTTCGGTCCACTCGCCGAGCTTGGCCGCGACGGTCAGCAACTCGTCGCGCATCGCCAGATCTATGCACTCCACCATCACGGCGCGGCGGGCGAAAACCTGCTTGGTTGCATCGAGGATGGAGAGGCGTTCGGCATCATCAGCAGCTGCCCGTAGACGGGCAAAGATCACCGCCAGCGGATAGTCCCAGTCGCCCACACCAATGCCACCGCATGGCGGTTCTGTGGGGCTGCACTGCAGCAATCCGGATTGCGCGAGGCGCAAGGCACCGAGGAAAGACAGAACCATCAGAACAATCCCATGATGGCGCTCGGCGGCACGACCATGTGGCCGCCGGCAACGGTGTACAGGAAGGCCAGGAGGCCGAGGAATTGGACGGGGAAGAGCAGGGCGGTGCGGATCATGCTGCGACCACCCGTGCGCCTTCCACGACGAGCCGGGCGGCATCATCGATGGGGTCTGCGAAGTGGTTCATGGCATTGGCCAGCTCGATCAATCGAGCATTGGCGTCGGCTATGATCGGTGTTCCATCGCCGCCCGATATCCGCGCACCTTTGGCGCAGCACAGCGTCTCGTGGAGCTTGCGTGATTGGCTGATGGCCTGCTGAAGATCGTATGGCAGGTCACTCGCAGCGTGAGAGTGTTGGCTGTACCAGGCTGCAACGTCGTTGATGCAGTCGAACAGCGTGGCGGCGTAACCCTCGAGGGGGATTCGAGGAAAATCCTGGTGCACCCACTCCCAACCAACAAGCGATGGCTGGATGATGAAGTCCCGGAAGAGGATCATCTGCTGCGTGGTGTTCACGCGAACGGTTGCCATGGTGCCCATTACAGACCGACCCCGCGGTAGTGGGTGGAATGCTCGCTGGTGAAGTGGGGGATTGCCTCGCGTTCGTCCCGGCGCTCACGGACATCGTTGCCGACATAGCGATGTCGTCGGCCAGCATGTGACCTGGGACAACGGGAAGTCCAACCCGGGTAGGGGCGACATGTGGGCTTGCTGCCCATTCCATGCCGAGAACAGCCCGAGCTTCCATGCGGATGCCCAGAAGGGCACGTACCATTGCTTCGGCTGTGGTAAGTCCGGCGACCACTTCGCATTCCTGTCCGAGCTTATCGGCATGGGCTTCCCTGAGGCTGTGGAGACGGTTGCCCGCATGGCTGGCATATCGCTGCCGGACGGGCCCAGCGGGCCGCACGAGCGCCAGCCGCCGGAACAGCCCCGCGTCACCCGCACGCTGCCACAACCTTCAGCCGGCGAGATCAAGCCTGAGATCGTCAAAACCTACGACTACACCGATCGGGATGGTGCGCTGCTCTATCAGGTGTGCCGGTTGCAGCGGAAGCTGCCGGACGGCACCTGGGCCAAGAACAAGGACGGGAAGGGGACATGGAAGACGTTCCTGCAGCGCCGTCCGGATGGAGCCGGAAAGTGGATCTGGAGCCTCGCCGCGGGCGAGTTCATGCGCCGGACCGGTGGCGATTGGCGCATCTATGACTCGAAGAAGTTCTCCGAAGGCATGGAGACACGGTTCTTTGAGTCCGGAGGCGATCACACCATCTACCGGCACCCAGCGGTCGAGATCGCTATTGCTGCCGGTGAGCCGGTCTTGATTGTCGAGGGCGAGAAAGACGCTGACACGGCCGTCGACCTTGGCTTCTGCGGGACTACCAACAGCAGCGGCTCCAAGCACTGGACCGATGCTCACGCGGCCTGCTTCCGCGATGCTGATGTCGTGATCTGCCTCGATAATGACGAAGCAGGCGCCCGAGCCGACACGCTGGCCAAGAGCCTCAAGGGAATCGCTCGGCGCGTCCGCGTGCTGGATTTTGCACAGGTTATCCCCGGGTTTACCCACAAGGGTGACATCACCGATTGGGTTGAGCAATTCGGCGGAAGTGCCGAGCAGTTCGTGCAAATCTTGCGCACACTGCCGGATTACCGCCCGAAACCCCCGGTTTCCACATTCGGGGCGCAAACCAGCGGAACGATCGCCAAAAAACCGGTCGTCTATGACTGGCTCATTAAGCACCTGATCGAGCGCAACGGCATCCTGATCATCGCCGGCGAGAGCATGGCCGGCAAATCGTTCCTCGTCATGGATATGGGCATGAAGATCGCCCGCGGGCTCGACTATGCCGGCCACAAGACCCGCCAGGGCGCCGTGATCCACATGGCGGTGGAAGACGGCAAAGGGACAGAGCTGCGCCACAAAGGCTACCGCAAGGCCAACGGCATCAGCCCGGATACCGACGTGCCCTATGTGATCATGGACCCGTTCGCCAACGGCGGCATGAGCTTCTCGCTCATGGACGACGCCCAGGTCGACAAGTTCATTGCCGAGTGCCTGGAGTGGAAAGAGTACTACGGCAGCCTCGAGTTTATCATCATCGACACCCTGGCCATGGCCACCGAGGGCATGGACGAGAACAGCTCGGGCGAGGCCAGCAAGGTGCTGGGTCGGGTGAACCGGATTCGTGAGCGCACCGGCGCGACCTTGGCCGTGGTCCATCACATGAACGCCGGCGGCACCAAGGTGCGCGGCTCGACGGCCATCGTCGCCAATGTTCCAAACGTCATTGAGCTGCGGCAGTTGATGACCATTCCTCAGAACCGGCGCGAAGATCCCAAGCCTGTTCTCGACGGCAGCGGGCGGCCGATCCGGCGAGCTCGGCTAGCCAAGAACAAGAACGGGGTGGCGAACAAGGGCTGGTCCTTTGTTCTCGAGGAAGTCAGCCTCGACGAGCGAGACGAAGACGGCGAGCCGTTCCAGACGATGGTGTGCGCCCGGCCATCCCGCCACAGCCAGAACGATGCGCCGGAAGATGTCACCCGCCTACAGGGCGGCAACAAGCTCGTATTTGACGCGCTAACGGCAGCACAGGCCGATCACGGGCAGGACTTGCCCCAAGGGGTGGATGCGGGCTCGGTGAGTAAGTGCGTATCGCAGAGCGCTTTCGTGGCGCAGGTGCGCAAGCGCATGTCGTTCAAGGCGCCTGAAGAGGAGCAGGAGGCCCGCCAGAAAGAACTAGCGGACTTCCTGAGCCGCACCACCATGGCGCTGATCAACGCCGGCTTTATGGGCCGGGACAACGACAAGCGGATCGTGTGGTGGACAGGCAAGAGCGACCGACCGGCACCGCGGCAACAGCGGGAGCCGCCGCCACCAATAGAACCGCCCGGCAGCGGCATACCGCCGGATGTTAAGCGCGAACTTCAAGACATGGATGAGGCCCCATTCTGATGCTGACCAACTTTCGACGCCCCAGAACAGAGCGCATGCGCGGCGGCGGCGCGTATGTCGAGCAGCGAACCAACTCCTGGGCAGCCCTGGTGGGCTTTTTGCTTGGCCGCGGGTATTCGGCTCCAGCCATCGCCGAGGCTCTTGCCGATGGAACCTCAGATGCCACGGTGCGGAAGATGGCTCAACGTTGGGGCTTACCCGCGTGGGGCAGGAAAGCCGACGGCTTCATCGTGATCCCCATGAAGCTGCGGGACCGCGCCACGATCGCCTCCCGAGCGGCCCAGGAGGGCCTTGGGCAGGAGGAATACTGCCGTCAGTTCCTCGTTGCGGGTGCGCGTGAGCGCGGCACATTCCGCAGCGTCGTCAAGGAGGGGCTGGACCTATGATTGATGCGGATGTTGAGCTCTGGACCCACAAGAGCGTCAAAGAAGCTTTGGTGGACGCCTATCTGGTCTGCGAACGCACAGCTGGCCATTGGGGCCCGAAGTCCCCCAAGGCGGCATTCCTGCCCATCTATGACGACCTGGATATCTGGGAGCAGCGCAGGGCAGGGACGAACGAACAGGGCCGCGGCGGGCGCCCGCAGGTCACCTCGGCGCAGATTACTCGAAGTGATGCAGCGCTGTTCGGCAGCAAAGACGCACCCGCATGGCTGCAGATGTTGGGCTATAGCCCCGAACGCATGGCGCTCGAGCTATGGATATGGCGCGAGGTGGGGAAAGCTCATGGCAAACCCCGGAAGAGCGTCGAGGTGCTTTGCCTGCTCCTGGGTGACGGCTGGAGCAAGGCGACCTTTGACCGGCGGGTCAGCCGAGGTGCATATTTGATTGCTGAGAAGCTGAATCGAGCCGGCCTGGGGGCGTGGTGATCGGCCGGAACAGACGGACTCTCCAGTTCCCCACGGACTCGCCTGACCTTCTGGACGTGTGAGGCAAAATCACCCGATAAAGGGGTCAACAACGGTAGATTGAAAAACCTGCCTCACAGGATTGCAGCCGGAACGCGCCACGCCTCCGACCCGTGGTGCAGTTCGGTATCTTAATCCACTCTGATCCCGTTGGGGCCGACGCTGATGTCTACAGTGTTCTGGTCCCGCTGATAGGCCTGGTAGGCAAAGAAGCCACCGACAATCAGGACAGCGGCGATCAAGGCAATGATAAGGTTTCGAGTGGTCATATCTGGGCATTCCTGATGGGCAAGTGTGAGGTCAACAAGCAAAGCTCGTCGGGCGTACGGCGTTGATCTATTCAACCATCCATTGAGGCGGGACGTAGTCGCCACTCTGACACTCACGGATCACTTCGCGAATCTCAGCAAGGCGTGTCCGGTCAAGTGTCGAGATCGACAGGAGCGCTTCATCCGAAGCGTCAGCCACTTTGCCGATGGTCGCCAACCCGCTGCCCTGCAGTAGTGATGCCGATACGACAGACATCTCGGTCGCATCCACAGGAATGTCTCGCCAGTCGCCAGCAAATAGGATGTCGTCAAGCATCGGCAGAATCCTTCTGCCCTGGCCTATACCATAGTCGCGGTTTCATTATCGCAGCTGAATTGATCGGAGATCACACGATCGCCGTAAGCCTTTAACCATTGGTACCAAGCACCCTGGCGCTCAGGGCAATAGTCGATCTCGATGCCATGTGCTCGCTTGAGCGGGACGTCGTCATGGTGGCCTTTTGCGCTTCGCGGTTTGACAACAATTCAGTACTGCGCGAAGGTCAGGCACCTACCGGCATGTGCCCTTAGGAACTAGCCCGGCCATATTCCACGCCGGCGCAACTGGCAGATGAGCAAATGGCTACTACCGGCACCGTTAAGTTCTTCAATACTACCAAAGGTTTCGGCTTTATCTCGCCTGACGGCGGCGGGAAGGACTCCTTTGTACACATCTCCGCCGTTCAGCAGTCGGGACTCCAGGGCCTCTACGAAGGTGACAAGGTGAGTTACGATGTGGAATCTGGGCGGGATGGCAAAGAGTCTGCCGTCAACCTGAAGCTTCTCTCGTAGCGTACGGTCCAAGCACAGACGCTCCTCTAAAGCCCCGGCCAGTGCTGGGGCTTCGTTGTTTCTAGGTGAAGCGCATTGAGGCGACTCTTGAACTTGCAAGCTGGCATACGGACAGAGTTGTCAGCAGAAATATGCTGAGGCGAATTCACGATTGCGCGGTACGCTCACCGCCTCAATCCACGGAAGCTTGGTAGGTGCCAGAGACTAGTGGGGTGTCCGGAAGAACATCCGGTAGTACTCAGTCACCACCTCTTCTATTGCATCCAACTCGGTGTTCGGGAGTAGGTCGTTCGGGTCGGGTTCGCCCGTAGCCTCAAACATCTGGAAAATCGAAACCGTTTCCGAGTCCTGCGTAATTCCACCAGTGGAAATGTCGTAGGCGGGGAAGCGGGAGCCGAGAAGGTTGGACAAGGCACTTGCAGGCTCCCCCTTCATTATTGCTGCTCTCGACCAGGCGGGCGGCACTGCGACGCTAATCTTCGGATGCTCAGCCATTCGGTCCTCCATCACGGCCGACCTTACCACCCTCGAACCCCGAGGCAAGCAATCCAGCGGCGCCCTACAACTGCTGCGCGCGGGTATGGCGCCCGCTAGCAGCGAGAGCGCCTGATATTCATCCTCCGGCCTGAGAACTAGTTTTCGCGCATTTTGAGGGGCTGAAAGGCCGCCTTCAACGGTTCCGCTTATCGATCCGGAAGGCTCGGCTAAGTGTGAGCAGGTCTCCATCCGTTCTTCCGGCATGGAATGTCCAGGTGCCTTCTACCCTCAACCATTCTTCCTCTGTCGCCGGTCGCCCTATAAAATGCTCGAAAGCTTCGCGGGCGGTCTGCAGCCTCAGTATACGGGCGTGCAGAATAGCGTCCGCGATTTCGGGGTCGATAGGATCAGTCATACTTCCTCCGGAGGACCGGGCGTAGCTGCGATTGGTTACCAAAGTGACAAACGCACATGGTTAGCGAAAAGACCCCGCCATGCGAGAAGTTGAACACACCGTCGGTATCCGCTCCTGCGCTGCTGTGGGAGAGGCTGTTCACCAACGATCTGGTAATAACCTCGATCATCCCTCCAGGGCGGCGGTCCTGGGCACCCTGCGCACCGGGTGGTCAGCCGTAGCGAGGGCAGGACAGCGGATGAGGCTTATGCGCTTGCGGGCTACAAGCCCGCAGCGGGCCTGGTCTGATTACCAGGACTTATCTACAGCTCACTTCACTCTCTTACGTCGGCGTCGCTGTCGTTCTGATTTGGGTTCGGTGGGGTCTCACCGACCTCTGGAACCGGCGTTGCATCGGCATCACTGCCCGGCTCGACGTCCTTCAGCTCGGGCAGATCACTGTGCTCTTTATCGTCGCCATCAGGCTTCGGTGAGATCACTGTAGATGTGTCCTTGTCCTTATCGGTCCTGGCCGGATCAATGGCGGCTAACGGATTGAGCAGCGTTCCTATCAGCTGGCGAAGCGACCGGTTTTCAGCCGAGTGTCGCTCCTGCACCAAGAACGCACCGAGGTCATAGGTAGTCACACGGCCGCCAGACGGCTCGTTAGCGTAGTGCTTTACCGATAGCACATCGTCTTCGCAGTCCAGCAGCCACCGATCGCCATTCTCACTTGCGTAGAACGGAAGTTCATGGCGCGTCTGCATTTCGTTCTCCTCGCGCGCATTGTGCGCACAGAAGGACAACGCAAGCGGTCGCAGATCGAAGCATGACTTATTTAGGAGCCGCGCGGCTAGCCAGCGAAAGGATCATCAATGGACCTCGCCGCCTGCACCGGCCAGATTGTTCCTGAGCCGTATTCGGTCGATACGCTGACCGTCGGCCTTCAACGTCTTGCGAGCACCGGCCGCAGCCCGACGGATTATGGCAAGCCGCCGCGCGTCTTCATCAAGTGCCCACATCGGATCGATGCGGTGTTCCCGCTCATAATCTCGCTTCTGGGCTGTCATGGACACTCTCCTGAATACCGAGACGGTGCTCTTCGGTCGTTAACGAGGTCTTAAGGCGGTGATCACGTTTCTGGCGTCCGTTCCATATGGGATAGTACCACAATGACCGCGATCACCATCACCTTTCAAGGCTCTGGTCTGCCCAAGTTCGAAGACGCGGTCGCAGCCTTGGGGAGCACGAAAGCCACTCGCGCCTACCGTATGGCGCTGAACACCACCGGCAAGAAGGTCTACACCGAGGTCAAGCGCACCGTCGCCAAGCAGATGGGTGCCAGCCAGGCAAGGGTCGTCAAGTACGGGCACCTGAGGCGCATGCCGGCATTGGGCAGCGACCTTCAGACCTCAATCGAATCCAGCGGCGGCTACATTCCGCTCAAGGACTTTAGTGCACGGCAGACCCGTAAGGGCGTATCAGCCAGCCCATGGGGTAAGCGGCGCCTATTTGGCAGCACTTTCATCGTGACTAAGCTCGGCGGACAGGTGTTCAGGAACACCGGCAAGTTCAGCGAGAAATCAGGTCGCAACAACGCCGTTGAGAGCTTGTGGGGTCCTGCTGTCCCCAAGGAGCTGGTGAAAGATCAGAGCAAGGCAGCGTTCGAGCGGATTGCCACGCAGACGCTACCAACCGAGGCAGCGCGGCTGATCAAGCTGCTCACTAGCGGCGCAATGACGTGAGCGTTGCCGTATCCGATTGCCTGTACCGGCCTGCTGTTGGTTGCGTGGCAGCTCGGTTTGCAAATGGGCTGTAGCCTTGGATCTGCCGTCTACGGGTCTGCTGTGCCTCGGTTGTAGGAGTGCCGCCCAGGGCGAAGTAAGCGATGAACGAACCTGCGCTAACGCCAAGAGCGATAAGGATCTGCCAGTCCATGGTTGCGTCTCCATCGGATCTTGGAGCGACCATAGTGCAGCGAAGCCTATGAGCAACGGTAAGGTCTTGTTAACTTTAACCCGTGCAATGCCACCTATGGGCGTGAGGAGCAGACGGGCAGGCATCCCCTGCGGCCCCCCGGGTTCAGGGACCGTTTCGGGGGTTTTGACCTGCTGCGGTGGCGCCGCCGCAAAATCCGTCTAGGTGCGAGTGACCAAAAGGTGTCCGCGTGGGCCAAGGCGTTTCCAAAAGTGAGTTCGCCCGGCGGGAAGGCTGTGACGAGAGCCTAGTGCGCCGAAAGGTGAAGAGCGGTCATCTGCTGGCGTTTGCCGACGGGACTATCGACCCCGAACTGGTGGGCAGCGGGTGGCGAAGGGGATCTGGCAAGCAGTCGGACAGTTCGGACAAGCTAATTGTCCGGGGTCCGACCAACAGAGCTGCGGCCAAGATCGCGGATGATCAGCCCATCAGCATCGACGGGCGAACGTTTCATTCGAAGGCGCAAGCCGAGCGGATGAAGGAAAACTATCTGGCGAAGCTTCGCCAGATCGACTTCGACCGGGCAGCCGGCGCGGTAGTGGATATCGATGATGTCGTGAACATCGTCGTGGCGGAATACCAACTGGTGCGGAACAAACTGTTGGCCTTGGGGGCGCGCATTGCTCCAAGAGCCGCCGTCATGAAATCGGCTGAAGAAGTGAAGGCGCTGATAGATCGTGAGGTCAATAGCGCACTCGAGGAACTAGCGTTCGATGGAGATGCAGACGGCGACCTCGACGAAGCCGACGAGGCCGTTAAGCGTCGGCTCAAGCAACCTTCTTAAGCGCGTTCGCAAGGCGCGTGCCGAGGCGCTTAAGCCTCCTCCGATCCTCACACTGAGCCAGTGGGCGGAAGAGTACGCGTATCTCTCGCCGGAGACGAGCGCGGAGGCCGGCAAGTTTCACGCGTTCGCGTACCAGAACGGCATCATGGATGCGGTGACGGATCCGACGGTAAAGGACCTCACGGTCATGAAGTCGGCCCGGGTGGGCTACACCAAGATCCTCGACAATATGGTCGGGTTCTTCATCCACCAGGACCCTTCGCCGGTGCTCGTAGTTCAGCCTCGAGTTGAGGACGCAGAGGATTACAGCCGGACCGAAATCGCGCCTATGCTGCGCGATACCCCAGTGTTGGCGGGCATCGCGGGCGACCTGAAGGCGAAGGATAGCGAGCAGCGCATTCAGAAGCGAATGTTCCGCAACGGATCGTCGGTGTCGTTTGTCGGGGCAAACAGTCCTGGCGGCTTCCGCCGCATCACGGCGCGCATCGTGGCTTTCGACGAAGTCGACGGCTATCCGGAACAGGGCGCAGGTAACGAGGGCGACCAGATCGCGCTGGGTCGGAAACGCTCCGAGAGCTTCTGGAATCGGAAAACTATCTTGGGCTCCACCCCCACGGTTAAAGGCGTGAGCCGTATTGAGAAGTCGTGGGAGAGCAGCGACCAGCGTCGGTACCGTGTGCCGTGCCCGCACTGCGGCTATGAGCAGGTGCTGCGCTGGGAGAACTTGCGCTGGGAGAAGACAGAAGCCGGCGACCATCTGCCCGAGACTGCCCACTTCCGTTGTGACGCCAAGGGCTGCCGGATCGAAGAACACGACAAGCCCGGCATGATCGATGCCGGCAAGTGGGTGGCGGAGAAGCCGTTCTACGGACATGCCGGCTTTCATATCTGGGCGGCCTACAGCCTGTTCCCGAACGCGGCCTGGCGGTACTTGGTCGAGGAATATCTGCGGGTCTACAAGGACCCGTCGCAGTTGAAGACGTTCGTCAACCTTGTGCTCGGCGAACCACATAGCGAGACGGTGGAAGTCGCCGATCCGACGGCACTGCGCAATCGGTGCGAGCCATACAGCCACGAGACGCTGCCTAGCGAAGCCAAGCTCGTCACCTTCGGGGCCGACACGCAAGATGATCGCATCGAGGTGACGTTCGTCGCCTGGGGCCCCAACGGTGAGAGTTGGGTTGCTCGGCATGAAGTAGTGGCAGGCGACACGTCAAAGCCGGAAGTCTGGAAGCAGTTCGACCAGTTGATTGTCGAGCCCTGCGAGACTGACGAAGGCAAGGTGCTGGTGCCACAAGCTGGCTGCATCGACAGCGCCGGTCACCGTTCGGAGATGGTCTACAAGTTCTGCCGGGATCGAAAGCGCCGGCGGATATACGCAACCGTCGGACGCGGCAACACCGATCCGAAGAACCCGCGGATGATCTGGCCGAAGACGCCTAGTCGGACCAAGAACAGCGGCGACAAGCCCTATACTGTGGGCGTGGACACTGCGAAGGACGACATCTCGTCCCGACTCGCCATTGTGCCGGATCCCAACGGCCCTACGGCTCGCGCTATCCACTTTCCCATGGTGGGGCTGAGCGCTGACTATTTCGATCAGCTGACTTCAGAACATGCTGTCGTCAGCTACGTGAAAAACCGCCCGCGTCGCATGTGGGTACCCAAGAGCATCGGTGCTCGTAATGAAGCTTGGGACTGCCTGGTACTTGCGCTGGCGGCGAGATTGTCTTTGCCGAACCGTCTGGATCCCACACCAGTGAGGCCCCGTCCCGAAGCCCAGGCTAGAGCAGAGCCTGTGCCCGAAGAGCTGGAAAGCTCAGGCGACGACGCCACGCCGGGCCAAGCCATTGCGGTGCCTGCTCGTAAACCTCGTCAGCGCACCCGCTGGAACGCGTATCGATAGGAAACACTGATGGTCGAGACCAAGCCGCGGGTCCGCGTGAAAGCGGGGGCCGTTGTGTTCCCCGCCGCGCCGGTCCGCAAGGCAACGGCTCGATATCTCCGGGGTGATAGCTCTGGCATCCTGGCGATGCGCCGGGCTGTCACTCGCGATGCGCGCCACGACGTGTGGGAAGCGGCGGAACGCGCTTCGGCTCTGGCGATCGACTTCCTGCACAACAGCGGATGGTTGGCCGGGGCTGCCGACCAGGTCATCGCTGACACAATCGGGACAGAGCTCAAGCTCAATGCCCGTCCGAATTTTCGCGGCCTCGGCTATACCGAAAAGCAACGCAGCGACTGGTGCACGTTGGTCGAGATGGAATGGCGCCGTTGGGCCTGGAACCGGCACGAGTGCGATCTGGCTGGCAAGATGACCGTGCCAGAGATGCTTGACGCCGTGATGCGCAGCAATCTCGCCTATGGTGAGGCCCTTGGAGTTCTCGACTTCTTCACCCGCGGGCAGCGCCGGCAATATGGCCTTGAGACCGGCACGAAGGTGTCCCTTGTCGCTCCGCACCGACTACCGCGGGTTACGCGCGAGTTCGAGGGGCTGGATCAGGGCATCTACCACGACACACGGGGCAGGGCGCTGCAGTACCTGTTCCGCCGCCGGGAAACCGGGATCGAGGTGGATGCGCCGATCAGAGCTCAGGACGTCATTCACGTCATGGACCGTGGCGAGAACCCGGGCAGCCCGCGAGGTATCTCGGTGCTGGCGCCGATCCTCAAGGTCATTGCCCAGTCTGACCAACTAGCCGATGCCACGCTGGCGACGGCTTTGATGCAGACCATCTTTGCTGCCACCATCAAGAGCCCAGAGGCAAGCGACGAGGCTTTCCAAGCCATCCAGACCTTGGCAGACACCGAGGCGCCAGCTAGCTGGGACGAAGCTGCAATGCCTTGGGCAGAGCATGTCGGTGGCATTGCGCAGGATCTGATCGACGTCTGGGGCATGCGGATCGGTGCGCTCAAGGAGAAGGGCATCTCGATGTCCGACCCTGCGCGCATCAATCACCTTGGCCCTGGGGAAGAATTCCAGATGCACACGGCTTCAACGCCTGGCAGTCAGTACATCCCATTCTCGCAGAACCTGCAGCGCGAGATGGCGCGTCGACTGGGGCTAACCTTCGAGTCCTTCTCGATGGACTTCACCAACGCTACCTACTCCAGCGTGCGGATGGGCATCGCGTCGATTTGGCCGATCGTTACACGGCGGCGGGAACGCATCGCTGCTCCATTTGCTCAGGCTATCTACGAGGCATGGCTCGAGGAAGCCATTGCCGAAGGACGCGTCCCGCTGCGCGGCGGACTAGCTGCCTTCACGGCCAACAAGCAGCGGATCGTGTGGGCTGAGTGGCAAGGCCCCGCACAGCCGAGTGCGGACGATTACAAGAGCGCCATGGCGGCCAAGGTTCGGCTGGAACTGGGCATCTCGTCCCTTGCGGACGAAGCTGCATTGCTTGGCCGGGACTGGGAAGAGAACGCAACGCAGATCGGCCGCGAGATCAAGCTGCTCACCGGCGAAGGCATCCCGCACCCGTTTGGTCGTTCGCAGGGAGGCGCCGGTCAGAACGGCATGGCCGCAGAGGGCAACCGTGAACCGGCACGAGGTGACACATGAGCGTGGAAGGCGACGACCCGCTTGCGGTGGACTGGTGTGCCAGGGCGGCCAAGCTTCGCAAGGTCGAGGAAGCAATCCTCACTGGAGAAATGATTCTGGAGGCACGTTTCGGCGCTGACATGATGCGTTACGCGAACGCCAGTCTGTCAGATGTTCAGAACGCACTGAACAATGCCATTCAGCAGTGTCGGCTCAGCCGCGGCGAGAAGCCGAAGCGACGGCGCTTTGCCATGCGCGGATTCATGACCCGCCCGTACTAGCTTGGCTAGCCGGCGGCCTCGATTTGCCGACGCGGAATGGTGTTCATCGCCTGGCGCAACCAGCGGGCCACCGGCTGCTCAAAGAAGTGGTGTGCAAGAGCGGCCACCAGAAGGGACACCAGCGTCGTCAGCAGTACCGCACCAAGCCCGCTGTAGCCTTGGTGAAGTGGTAGTCGCAACGCGACGATGACGACGGGGTGCGCCACATAGAGGGCGTAGGAAATCGAACCGAGGTAGAGCAGGGGACGCAGCAGCACAAACCGGCAGGGTTGGGTGACCGCGAAAACCAGCACCAGAGGCACGAGGCTCAGTCCTGTACCGAACACACTGTGGGTCACTCGGAAGGAGCAGGCGTACTGAAGCGCCACCAACGCGATTGCTCCAGCCCGTAGGACGAACGAGACGCGGTTACTGCGGATCTTCCAGCCTGTCGCATGCAGCAGCCCGCATAGTACGCCAGCGGCGAACAGCAGGATGATGGGATTGGTTGGGAGATTTAGCCAAGCGCTCTCGAAGGGGAAGTGGTTCTCGGAAGTCAGGAACTGAAATTGGTTGGTTCCAAAGGCCAGGGGAATGGCGAAGACGGCCAGGAAAATCCAGGTCAGGAGCGCGGTCCACCTCCACCGGCCAAAGAACAGGGAAATGGCAAAGGCCAGGTAGAAGTACATCTCATAGTTGAGCGTCCAGCCCACGGTCATGATCGGGAATCGATAGACCGGTGCGTCGGCCACCTCCATCCCAGGTAAGAACAGCAGGCTTCGAACGATGTGCTGCAGTGTTGGGGCCGACGCAGGATTGAGAGCGACAAAGGCCAGGGTCGCGAGCGCATAGAGCGGTAGGACGCGGATCACGCGGCGGATGTAAAAATCGAGTGGCGCCGGTGCAGCCCTCCTCGTGGAGGTTGCCAGCACCATGACGAATCCGCTGAGGATGAAGAAGACGTCCACGCCGAAAATAGAAGCAGGCCAAAACACTCGGCCCGTGAGGCCCTCTCCGTACGGCTCGATGTAGTTGCTGGTGTGCCAGAACACTACGCCGAGCGCCGCTATACCTCGGAATGCTTCAATCCAGTCAACTCGGCCCGTACTGCGGGCGGCGCTGTGCGGCGCCGAGTTAAAAGACAGCTCTACCATTGGGCTACGTCAATCGTTCCAGGAAAGCACGATTGATGAGTCGATCTAATCAATTCGGCTGATCGATACCTAGTCCAGCAAACGGTCGTAGGTCCAGCTTTGCTGTCCGATCAGAAGCTGATGTTTCAGTCTATTCATCAGGGTTGCAATTAAGGAACAGCACATGGCTGCCATTCTGGATGACGGAAAGCTTCGGCTCTCCGGCTATGTCGGTGACTATTTCTTTGAGGACGGGTTCACCTCGTCTGACATCGTGCTGGCACTGGCCCAGGTGGAAGACGACAGCGACCTGGATGTTCATGTCAACTCCGGCGGGGGCGTTGCCTCCGAGGGTGCTGCGATCCACGCGCTGCTGTCGGCTCGAGCCGGCACCACGAACATCGTGGTTGAAGGCATTGCAGCTTCCGCGGCCTCATTGATTGCAATGGCGGGCGACACGGTCACCATGTCCGCCGGCGCCGTGATGATGATCCACGATCCATCGGGGATGACCTGGGGCACTTCGGACGACCACGCCAAGACCATCGAAGGGCTTGAGGCGCTGGCGACGGCCTATGCCCGCGTCTACTCGGGGAAGTCCGGCAAGACCACCGATGAGTGCCGCGCGATCATGAAAGCCGAGCGCTGGTATTCGCCCGAACAGGCGATCGCCGAAGGCTTTGCTGACGACACCACCGAGACCAAGGCCGACGCCGTGGCCGCCTTCGACTACCGCACCTATGCCCATGCTCCGAAGCGCCTGACCGCGCTTGCGAGCAAGAAGAATTGGTCACTTCCGACCAGCAAGGCGGCACCCGCCGCGTCACCAAGTCCAACACCGGAGAACACCATGTCGGACAAGAACGACGGCGGGGACAAGCCCGTCGATACCACCCAGATCACCGCCGACACCAAGGCCCGCATCAAGGCAATCATGACCTCGCCCGAAGCCAAGGGCCGCGAAGATCAGGCCGAGCATTTGGCCTACGAGACGGAGATGACCGCCGACGCTGCAGTTGCAATCCTCGCCAAGGCTCCCAAGCCGACTGCATCGGACAAGCCGGCACCTGCAAACGATGACGCCGCAACTCTCGAGGCCCGCCGCCTCAACGGCGAGGGACTGAACGGCAGTGGCGGCAAGCCAACCACCATGCGCGTCGATCTCGTCGCGGACATGAAGCGCCGCAACGGCATCAAGTAAGGAGGGGCAAATGGCTCTGGAAACCTACAGCTACAAGGTCGACTCCGACGTCGTGAAGGACGAGGGCAAGAACCGGTTCTCCCGAGATGATGACACGCTGGCCGCGGGGTCGGGCGTCGTTGTTTGCGGCACCGTCCTCGGCCTTGTCACCGCAACTGGCAAGTTCAAACCGCTCGCACTCGGCGCCTCAGACGGTACCGAGACTGCCGCGGCCATCATCCTACAGAACGCCGACGCAACGGGTGAGGACGTGACCGTTGTCAACCTCAAGCGGCGGGCCCAGGTCGTGCTGCAGGCCCTGGTCTGGCCCGTAGGCACCAATGCCACCCAGCAAGCTGCAGCTCTAGCTGCTCTCGAAACCCGCGGCATTGTTGCCCGCACTGGAGTCTAACCAGCAATGCCCACTCCGCTCGACTACCTGCAGGCGCCTGAGTTCGCGCCCAACCGCCTCACGGAAAGCATCAACATCCCGCCCTATGACACCGGTCGTCCGGCTCAGATGGGGCTTTTCGCCGACACGCCCATTGCAACCACTTACGTGCGTCTCGGCCTGACCGATGACGAGATCACGATCATCCCGGCGCGTGAGCGCGGCGGTGAGAACAATCTGAACATGCGTGGCGACCGCCAGGGACTAATGATCAGCATCCCGCATTTTCCGCTGGATGATGCGATCACCCCTTCGGATTTGCAGAACCTGCTGGTCTGGGGTGAGGACTATGTCTTCCAGACCCTTGCGGGCGTCTACAACGAGAAGCTCGGGTCGATGCGGTCCAAGCACACTGCCACCTGGAACCACCTCGACTGGGGCGCCCTGAACGGTCTGATCCTCGATGCCGAAGGCAAGCTCCTGCTTGACCTCTACGACGAGTTCGAACTGATCCAGCACACCGTCAACTTCGCGCTGGATACGTCCACAACAGGGATTGCCGCGAAGAACCGGGAAGCCAAGGCGCTGCTGCGAAAGGAGCTTCGTGGTGCTGCAACTCGCGGTGCTGTGGTGCTCGCCGGCGCTGAATTCTTCGACAAGTACGTTGGCCACCAGAACGTGCTCGACAACCTGAAGGCTTATCGCGACGCAGGGACCAATCCGGGCCGCGAAGAAGTCGAGGAGAGCTTCACCTTTGCGGGCATGCGCCTCGAGCGGATCGACGAAGAATTTCAGTATCGCCAGCCCGACGGCACCTTCCTGACCAAGGAAGCCGTCGCCGACGATGAAGCGATCCTGGTGCCGCTCGGCACTCCGTACTTCAAGCGGTACAGCGCGCCGCCTGACACAATTGCGAATGCTAACCAGGCGCCTAACCCCGGCGACAAGATCTTCGTCTCGACCGACGATCTTCCGCACGGCAAGGGTCAGGAAATCCACACCGAGTCCAACGTGCTGCCGATCTGCACCAAGCCCGGCGTGATCATCAAGCTCACTGTTGGGCAGTAAGGAGGCAAGCATGTTCCGTCGTTTCAGAAAGCGCTTCGAATACCTCAACGATGAAGGTCAGAAGGTCGCCATCCCGCGCAATTGGGCTGGTGAGGTGAGCGACAAGGTAGCGGCTGACGCTGATGCCGCGGGCGCAACTCTCGTGGATAAGGTCAAGGTTGCGGCACCGGATGGGCCCAAGACCGTCGAGGACATGAGCAAGGACGAGCTCGTTGCGGAAGCCGTAAAGCGGGGCGTCCAGATCAAGGCCTCCGACAACAAGGCCGAAATCCTGGCGGCGCTGAAAGCGGCTGCACAGCCGGTTACCTGATGCCCATCGCCGCCCGCTTCCACGATGCTCGCGACCAGGTTCTTGCGGGTGTCGACAAGGCATTTGCCGAACCCGTCCGCCTGTCGTTCCTCAAGAAGGGCGTAGTCGATCCAGCCCGCCCGCCAGTTGATATCGAAGCGGTGCTTCGGGTCGGGGGCGGTAATGAGACGAACATAGCCGGAGGCTGGGCAGCCAGCTGGCGCACCCAACTCGCAGCAGGCAAAGCCGAGCTGCACATCAACGCAGCGAATTATGCCGGGCCAGCAATCAGGACCGGCGACCGCGTGAAGGCTCTGTCTCGTAAAGCTGAGCCTTGGTTCAACGTCGAGCGCGTGGATGATCGGGGCGAAGCCCGCTTGGTGCTGGAGTTATCCGAGACATGAGCCTGACCAGGATCGCGCTGCGTATCGCTGCCGTTGAGGCACTGAAGGGCCGGACGCTGGTTGGCGACAATGTGCTCGACAGCCCCAATGGCGCACTCGATATCCAAGCGGATGGGACCCTGCGGACGGATGAAGAAAAGCCGTTCATCAGCGTCTACACCGACCAGGGTAAAGCCGAGGGCGTGACCGGTCGCAGCCTGATCGAGAACGGCGTCTGTGACATCGTCTTCGAGATGGGCGTGTCGCTTGGCATGACCGAGGTCGACCAAGATACCGGCGAAGCTACGCTTGTGGGCATCCAGGTGCCGGCTTCGGACAGCACCAAGGAGTTCTTCCTAGACATTGTGCAGCGGCAGCTTGCCGATGCGCTGAATGATCCGGACAACCCGTGGGCTGAGGTTTATCGCGGTCTACACTACGGGGTGACAAAGCTCGAATATGCCGGCGCGCGCAATGCGGATGATGGTCAGCGTCTTGCTGGTCACCAGATGCGCATTTCAGTTCAGTTGGCCGATGATCCGGTCAAGGGCGATGCCCTCGATGCTGATGCGCCGTTCTCGGGGTTCCTTGATCTGCTGGAGGCGTCCAGTGATCCGGTGCGGCAGACCCAAGCCGCAACCATCAGATCGCTGCTGGCGGGCTCCAACGAGCCGTGGCAGTCGCTACAGCGCCGGCATGGCATGACCGCCTCGGAACTGCTCGCCCTTGGCCGTGGTCCTTTTGCTGGTGACGAAGAACGCGCCTCTCCGATGATGGAGGGCGCAACGATCGACTTACAGCGCCGACCACAACCTGCGGAGTAAACCTGATGTTCGCCGAGCTAGTTGGCATGAAGGCGGATCTCGAGATGCTGAAGTCCGCCTTCGGCAATGCGCTGAAGGTTGGGCCGGTCGAGGTGGTGGACGCTCAGAAGGGATATCGCCTGCGCCTCGGTGGCACCGATGAGGAACCGTACCTGTCGCCGTTTTACCCCCATCCTGAAACCGGGAAGACCAGCATACCGCTGAAAAAGGGCCAGATCGTTGGCGTGATGAACCCCTCCGGTGATCCCAGGCAGGGCTTGGTGTTCCGCGCGGGGTACTCTGACGGCAATCCGTCGCCAAACAACGACATGGAAGCCAACGTCTTTGAGGACGCCGACGTCCGCATTGAGGTCAAAGGCGGCGTCCTACACATCACCGCTGGCTCGCACGTGGTGGTCAATGCGCCCAAGGTTTCGCTTGGCGGGGAGGGTGGACCTGCGGTCGCCCGGGTTGGCGACAAGGTCAATGTCGGGTCCGGCTCCTCTGCCGGTCTCTGGCCGATAGTTGAAGGTTCATCGACCGTCTCGGCCGTCGATTAGGAGAACATCATGGACAAGAAAACCTACGAAGTTGCCCCCGGCGTGGCCTGGGTCAACGGCTCGCCCACGCCCAAAGATCGCGAGGTCGAGCTTACCGCAGCGGAGGCACAGTACGATCTCGGCTTAGGCCGCATTACTCTCTTGGGTACTGCACCCAAGGCACAAGCCAAGGCAGGTGACTGATGGCCGATATCGACCGACACACAGGCGAGGTCATCGACAATTATGCCTCCGCTCTGCAGTCTGTCGAGGTGATCTTCACCACCCGCATTGGCGAGATGATCCTGATGCGCCACTTCGGGGCAGGGCTTGTCGAGCTTCTCGGGAGACTGATGGTGCCCGCACTGTTCGCTGCCTTCCGCACACTCCTGGCCGCAGGCATCGATGTCTGGGAGCCGCGCTTCCGCGTTCGGCGGGTCGACCTCAACGGCAGCGTTGATGAAGTTCGGCTCGGCCGGGCTGGTTTCCGCATCGAGGTTGATTGGCGGCCTCGCGCTCATCTGGGCGACAACACCGTCGAGGGTGTGCGCACCTTCGGCTTGGCCTTCGCGGGTGGACGTGCCGTGACGGCCAACACTTAGAGGCTGCAATGACCACCAGTATTGATCTGTCGCGTCTGCCCCCACCGGCAGCGATCGAGATCCTATCGGCTGATGCCTTGCAGAATGCGTTCATCGATCGGTTTCTGTTGGTCTGGGGTGAAGAGCGGTTGGCCAATCCCGCATTGCCGGTGTTCGATGCCACGCGGATTTCAGCTGGTCCGGCCAATGTGCTCAAGCGTGTGTTCAGCTATCTTCGGCTGCTCGACCGCCAACGCGTCAACGAGGCAATCAGCGCGGTTCTCGCGCCGCTGGCCCATGGCGCCGACCTCGACAACATCGCGGCAGGGCAGGGCATTCAGCGCCTTGTGTTGGTGCCGGCAAGCACAAGCGCTCCAGCCGTTCTGGAGAGCGATACTGCACTGCTGCGGCGCTATCTGTTGAGTTTCGGCCGTCCTGCTGCTGGCACACGTGACCGCTACCTGTTGGAAGCATGGACCGCCTGGCCCGCCATGCTCGATGCCCGTGTGAATGGTCATGAGGTGCACGGTCGCCGTGGCGACAGTGACGTGGTCATTGTTGGTCCTGGTGGACGTCTACCTACAGACGAGGAAAGGGCGGCAATTCGCAAGGCTGTCACTGCACCGGACGTGCAGCCCGAGGCCGTAGCAGCCAATGTCCTGGCCGCGCATCGTCTGATCTATTCGGTGAGGCTCGTGATCGAAGTGCCAAAAGGGCCGGATGCAGAATTGGTCCGAGCCGAAGCCGAAGCTCGCGTGCGCAGGGAGGCTGACGAGCGAATGGTGATTGGCGGCGAAGTGCCGGCGGATCTGCTCTCCGGCGCCGCTTACGGACCATCTGTGATCAAGGTGCGGGATCTCGCCCCGCTGATAGTTGAACCAGACCCCTATACAGTCCCGATCTTGGGTGAGCTCGACATCACGGTTGAGGTGCGCTGATGGGTGCGGCGCTTCTCCACAGCAATGCCGGCGCGTTCGAGCGCGCCATTGCCGAAGCGATGACCGACAAACTGCCGGTGCCCATCCGGCAGATCATGGACCCGGCCACCACGCCCAGCGAGTTCCTTCCGTTCCTGGCAGCGCATCGTTCGGTTGATCTCTGGTTTGAGGATTGGTCGCAAGACCGCAAACGCGCGATCGTCGCTGACTGGCCCAAGCTGGCAAGCCTTGTTGGGACACGGGCAGCGCCGCCCCGTTTTCTCGCCTATGTCGACGCTGAGCTCATCGATGCTCTGTCGCATCCACACCGGCCCCTCACCGGTCGGTATCCCATTGGTCGTGTGCTGCTGGGCCATCCAGCATTTCGCGCGATCTATCTGGTGAAGACGGCGACCGTTGGGCCCAGATCCGGCTATTGCGCGGGGCGGCACCCGGTTGGACGTCGACCATCTCGAGCGGCGGACTTCCGACCGGTAAAGCGCGCTTTGGAAGCTCTCCGCCAGGCCAAGGCTCCAGAAACGGAAATCCTGGTGGACTTTGCCAACTATCGTCCGCTGACCGCGGGTGACGCCATTCCCGCCGGCAGCGCCGTACGCGCCGGTCAATACCTTTCTCGAAATCGATTGGGCCGGACCTGATGAAGCGCCAGATCATCCGCGATGACGTTTACAACAGTGGGGACGACCACTCTGCCCATGGGCTCAATACGATCGAGGCTGTGGGCAATCTAGCGGCCGACGTTGCAGGCTACCCGCACCATTACGCGGCTGTAACCGTCTCCGCACCAGCATCGACTGTGGTCCGCATCAACCCTGGCCGGCTCTATGTCGCTGGCAAGGTGTACGACCTGGACCAGCCCGTAGACGTGGACCTGCAGCCGCGTTTGACGCAAGTGTCGGGTGACACCGTCTGGGTCGCCCTGCTGTTGCGCGGCAAGGTCGATGTGATCCGGCAGCAGCGCCAGGTCTTGATCGATGCGGACACCGAAGAGACCGACGTTCAGCAGATCGAGGTTGCCGAGCACTTCACCATTGAGGGGATCGTGCAGGCAGGTATACCCGGCCCCACGCCGCTCAAGCCCACCGTAGCCGAGACTGAATGCATCGTTGCCTGGGTCCTGCTGTCGAACACCAGCGTGGCCGCCATCGAGATGCACCCGGCTCATCGGGTGCGTTCGCTCTATGAAGTCGAAGGCCGGCTGACCATCCTTGAGTTCCGGTTCGCTGAACTGGTCCAGACCGTAGCAACACTGCGTACCGATCTTTCGGCGGTAGCGGCTGCTCAGCGCGATGCCGTCAGGCGGGACGTTTTTGCCCAGGCTCTGCTCGATATCAGTGCCTTGCGCCGGGAAACCCGCATCCTCGAGAACGAACCCCGCGCCTATCTCTATGATCCAGGCCTCGTGAACGACAAATGGGACACCGACCACCCAATGTGGGTAGCGCGTGTCGCCGAGGGCATACGCTTCGAGTTTGTGCAGCTGCGGGACGACCGTTTGGAACTGTACGATGCGGCCAACTCCGACGTCATGGTCGTGGATGGCATGCTGCTGCCTCGCTACGAGGAGGTGGTGAAGCTCTCGGTGGAGGGCGGCACCCAATCCAAGAATATGAGCCAGCTGGTTCACACCGAGGTGCGGGCCGTGCAGCGCGAAGTTTCGCGCTCTTCCACGTCTTATGGCCCGATCGTCACCGTGTGCGAGAACACTAAGGATTGGGAGCGGGTTGGGACGGCGGCAAAGGCTGGCAAGAAGCTGGCGGTGAAGGGCGAGACGTTCAAGGTTGTGGGTCTTTCAACCAACACTCGCTCAGCCAACTGGAACGCCGACCCGCGTTCGGACGGTCACAAGAACTACGACGTGCAAAAGGTCTCCACGACGAGCTGGACCGAAACTTATTGGGACTATGTGAGCGAGGAGTTTGGGCTCAACGGGTCCGTTTATGGGCAAACTTGGCTGAACAGCCAGATGCAGATCCTGACGGCCATTCGTCTCCGTTTCACCCGCGTCGGCAGCTCAGGCGATGCGCATCTGGTGGTGTGCGAATGCTCCGATGACGGCGAGCCCGAACTCGACAAGGTTATCTATCGGTCTACCGTGCTGCACGCCAACCTGGCAGCGGGAAAGGTGCGCTTCCCACTGCGCCCCAGCCTGCTGGAACCCGGCCGGCGCTATGCCTGGTTCATGGTCACCACCGGCAATCACCAAATCGCCTATGTGGAGAAAAACAAGTTCGCCGAAGGGTCGATGTTCCAGATGTCGGACGGCGCTTGGGCGCAGGGCTCCATCACGGAAGACTTTGAGTTCGATCTGATGGGCGCCAAGTTCTTGAGCACCCGCACCGAGATCGAGTTCCAGCCCCTGAACCTGCCTGGCGGCATGACCTATGTTCGGCTCGTCGCTCCTGGGTGGGCACCGGAGGGCACCCAGGCCCTCTGGCAATTCAAACTTCCGAGCGATGATCAGCCTTGGCGCAACATCACGCCGGAAAACGCGGACACGCTTTACGCGCAGCCGGAGGGCATCCGGCTCAGATTGGTGATGGTCGGGACGACCGACCTTTCGCCGGCGATCCTTTTGGGCGCCACTGCGCGCAGCGAGGTCGGTCGTACTCAAGGACTGCTCCGGGCTCGCACCGAGTTGATCCAGTTCGGCGTCAGCACCAACCGGATCGTCGTGGACCTGATGATTGACCAGTGGGTCGATGCGCAGCACACCGCGACCGTGCGGCTGCTTATCGGGGCGGCCGAATACACGGCAGCGGCCGTGAGCATCTGGCAGGATCCGGACAAACCCCGGCGCCGGCGTCTCAGCGCGGTGTTCACCGGCCTGCCCGCCACCACCTCGGCCACTGTCCTGATCGAGGGCACCAAGTCCAGTGTTGACGAGTGGTTCGGCGAGAGCCTTTTCGTGATGGCAACCTAAGAGCAGCACCCATGTCCAAGTTTGAGGCCGACCAGGAATACATGTTCACGCTGCGTGAGAGCGTGAAGGTCGAGGGCATTCGGTTCAGCCGAACCGAAACGCACTTCGCCAAGGGCTCGCTGCTCACGGCGATTGTCGAACAGGAGGGTGAGCATGTCATCGACACTGCCGTCTCCCGATAACGACTTTCTTGTCAGCAGTGTCACGCTGCTAGACCCACCCACGCTCACGGCGGTCTTTCAGGGGCTTTGGTTTCGCATCAAGGCGCTGCAAGAGATCGCAGCAGGGTTTGAGGACGCGGTTGCACAGAGCGCCATTGAGCTTGCAACGGGCAAGCTGGATCTCGCGGTAAAGCCGGCACTGGACACGCTCAATGACCGCGTTGGCGAAATCAACGCCCTTATAGTCGACGCCGAGGACCGACTTGCTGCCCTCCAGAACAGCGGGGTTGCTGCTGAGAACGTGCCTATTGGGCCAATCGAAGGCTTTCCTGCTGATACCAATGCGGCGGACGCGTTTAGGCAGCTTCGGACCGTCCTGGATGAAGCCCAGAACGAGATCAGCGCACTGGCCGCTGGTACCTACAGCAAGACCGAAGTTGATGGAGCTTTAGTGGCCGTTCGCGACGACGCCTTTTGGCTCGCATCAACCCTTTAGGAGCCGATCATGGCCATCAAGAATGCGCGCGCTGCCCTGACCACCACGACCGCTAGTGTCTACACAGCCCCGGCGACTGGCGCCAAGGTCACCATGATCCAGGTGGCTAACGTGGACGGCGCCAACGCTGTCGACGTGACGGTACAGTGGACCGATGCCAGTGCATCGCACGCTGTGACCCGTCTGTGCTTCAATTCGACCGTGGCGGCCAAGGATGCTTTGTCTGTCCCTGCCGGCGGGTTGCTTCTGGAAAGCGGGGACCGGATACAGGCTCTCGCTTCCGCCGCTAGCGATGCGGAAATCACTATTTGCGTGCTCGAGGGCTAGGCCATGACCATGTTCAAGAAGGCGGGCGGCGCCTTTGGGCGACTGTCTCAGGCGATGGCGCCGGGAGGCGAGGGCCCTGGAGGCGCCGCGTTGCCATATGTCACCAGCGGCATGACGTCCAACCAAACCACGGTTCAATGGCCCTCTAACGAAGCGGGCGAGCTAGCCGTGTATATCGCTGACCGTTATTCTTCCAGCGGAGCGCTCGTGCCTAACAATCCAGTTGCTGGGTTGCCGGAAGCCAAAGTGCTGCTAGCCGAGCAAATCACGGCCAGTTACAGGACTATTGTAGCGTGTGGCAAAACCCGGCCTGAGGCGGGGTCATGGGCGCCGGGTACGGGTACCAGTAGCTCCAAGGGGTATATTTTCATCCTGAGGGGGGCGGGCACCATTGGCCGGCTTGTCTATATTCCCGCCCCAGGCTCTGGTGCCCAGGTAGTAATCCCCCCGATGCAGGGTCTTGCACCCGGCTCCAAGGTATTGCTGGCTCCTGCCACTGGTAACCTGTCTACGGGGGGCGGTTCCCCAGGGCTTGGTCAGGCGGCACCCACTAGCGTCGATTGGTTGGGTATGGGTGTGGTTCCGGGGCTGACAATGAACATTGCTCACCCAGCATCCGGCCCGTTCGCCATGTGGATGGGTGAGACCGAGGGGGGAGATTTCCCAGGGTATAGCTATCTCAGTCCTTCCGGTTTTGCGGGGCTGTGGATGATGGAGGTGTTGGCCGAATGAGGGAGCAACTTTATGTCCTAGATGGCCATTCCCCCGGCCCGCTACCCTTCCGCATCACCATGCCCGACGGTAGGACTCGAACGGATCCTAAGACATTTACGGCTGCAGAGATCAGCGCCGCAGGCTACGTCAAGGCACCAGCTCAGCCGGCCTGCGACTCCGAAACTCAGCAACTGGCGTGGAATGCGGAAACCAAGAAGTGGGTCGTGGAGCTTCTGCCACCGCCTCCCGGCGCTCACGCCTACACCCTGACGCGCCGCCAACTCCGCTCTGCTGTTGCTCTGGCTGGTATTCCCCGCGATGCTATCCCGAACGCAATTGAGCAGATCGACGACTCGTTGAAGTGCGACCTAGCTTTGATCGATTGGGAGGATGCGCCCTTTTACAAGCGTGACCATCCGCTTTTCGCAAACCCGCAGATTATCGAGGCGCTTGACCTTACAGCCGAGGCAATCGACGCCATGTGGTTGCTGGCGAAAGACCTGCCCGAGTAAGCAATGGATCCAGCACTAGCTGGATGGACGAGTTTCTTTGCTGGAATCGATTTTTTTTGTCGTGGTTCATGATCGAGATTACGCCCTTGGCGTGGTTACGCCCGTACCCGATGACTTCCTGCAGATATGCATAAACGCCGTCCTGCCTCGCATGGGGACGCCATGTGAGTTGGCGTGTGCATGGTTTTGGGCCGGCTCAGCCGGTGGTTGTATGAGAAGGCAAACAAAAACCCCGCCGTCCGAAGATGGCGGGGCCCGTAGGAGGTGAAGGAGCTGCCTCCCTCACGATTTAGACTTATGCGATGGAGAAGTAGCCGTTTGCGAACGAAACGTCTTCAGCGTTGACGCCGGACAGTTGGATAATGGTGCCGTCGAAGGAACCATCCGTTGCACTGCCGTCAAAGGTCGCGTCTTCGATATACAGGAAGGTGTTGGCACCCTGCTGCTGAATGAAGATCTCCTGCACGCCAATCGCGCCAACGGCCTCGGTGCCGACGTTTTCGTCTTCAAGTTCGACAAGGCGGAAGCCCTGGCCAACATAGAGCAGGTCGTCGCCGTCAGTGCCAAAACCGGTGATCGAACCATTGGTCTCAGCGGCAAGGAAGATGTCGTTACCAGCGGTTGCCGCTTCAACACCGTCCACGGTGACCGGCTGTTCGTAACCGAGTTCATCGAGAGCAGCCACTGCGTCAGCAACGTCGGCCTCAGCAGCTTCAAGCCGGTCAACCAGTTCGGAGATCTGGTTGAAGTAGTCCTGAGCGGCTGCAACTTCCGCCTGAGCGGTTGTGTCGGCTTCAATCAGAGCCTCACGGGCGTCGATTGCAGCTTCGGCAGCCACAACGGCATCAGCTGCTGCACCACCAGCTTCAAGAGCGGTCTGAGCAGCGGCAGCGTCTTCACGGAGCGTGTCGCGCTGGATGACTTCGTCAAGCGCGTCATCAAGAGCAACTTCGCTGGCTACGTCAGCGTCCGCATTGAAGCCAGTGAACTCACCGATTGCATCCACCAGCGCGTCAACGTCCGCCTCAACAACCGGGGTCACCGATAGAACGTCGTTCAACTCGGCAAGCAGATCCCCAACGGTGACGTCGTTCACGGGATCAACCGCATCGTTCACCAGCGCGCCAAGATCACCACCTGCGGAGACGTATGCACCAATTGAAGCGCGCAGATCGGTGAGGAGCTCAACATTTGCGCCATCGGCAGCAACGTCGGCCTCGAATGCCGCACGGGTCTCGTTGCGTTCAACAAGCAGATCTTCATCTGCCGTGCCAACGATAGCTGCGTTAGCAGCATCCAAGTCAGCCGAAAGCTCAGCATCAGAGTCAGCATTACGAGCAGCAGTCAGGTCCTGACGTGCAGCAAGCGCATCTGCCTGTGCGTCGAACAGTTCGTCCTGTGCATTATCCAGTTCGATAGCTGCGTCGCCAGAATCGTAGCCGGTGACAAAGCCTTCCAGGGCCGCGCCTTCAAGAACAGCCTCGCCGTCGGTCTCGTTGGCATTATCGGCCAAAGCGATAGCTTCGAGAACGTCAGCCTCGGCCTGCTCAGTAGCAGCAAGAGTATTCAGAGCAACAGTGACGTCGAAGTTCTCACCCGAGCCGATAGCTGAGATGAAGCCGTCGACCTGCGCCTGCGTCGGGATGGTTGCGTCGTCTTCGGTCACAACCGACAGGAAGAGACGGCCCTGGGCAGCTGCGTCCGAACCCGAGTAGGCAGCGCGTTCTTCAGCTGTGTCGAGCGAGTCCGTGAACGACTGAGCAGCCGCAACCTTATTTTCGATCACTTCCTGATCAACGCCGGTAGCGCCGTCGATGATACGGATAGCGATGTCCTGGATCGACGCATTGCCCGAGCGCAGCATCTCAACATAGAACAGAAGACCGGTGGGATCAGCGGCACGACCAAAGAGATCAATGAAGATCTGGTTGACCATGTCGGCATCACCCATGCCTTCAAAGCGGGCGATGTACTCTGGCGAGCCCGACAGGGCGCCAACAGCGCTCAGGTCTTCGCCGTCGTTGGTTGCAGCAACGTAGAACTCATAACCCGCAGGATCGGCAGGACGGCCGAAGAGGGCGATGTAGACTTCCTGGATGGTAGCCATAGTTTTGTATTTCCTTTTCTGTGACCGACGTGGCCAAAGAGGTAGCGACGGTGGGATAGGCGCAACTAGGGGATTTATCTCCCCCGGTCCTCCAACCCCGTCGAGGTGCAAGCTATGTCTTTCACTGTAGAGTCGTCAAGTGTTAAAGTTACAGCATCACTGTACATCCTCGTCATTGAAAACAGTAGACTCTGCCTTGGATGCCCCATATAGTGCAGACAGTGAATTTTGTATGACAAGCCCGCTAAGTTGCGGGTCCCGCGTAGTGTAAACACTGCATGCAGTGCAGCGAAGTGAGAACGAGATGTATGGTAATCCTCAGAAGAGGCAGAAGGTAGAGGAAGTGGCTAAGCTACGGCAGGAAGCCGGGTTGTGGCTGAAGAGCTTGCGTGAGGCTGCTGGTTTGAGCCAGCGCGATCTCTCGCGGCACCTCGATTTGGATTACTACACCTTTATCTCACAGATTGAGTCAGGCAGAGGGCGCGTTCCACCCGATCAGTACGAGGCCATGTCGAAGGCCCTGAAGATCGAGCCGCATGACTTCGCCAAGACCATGCTTCGGTTCTACGATCCCATCACTCACGCCATGCTATTTGGTGGTGATCCTAAGAAGTTTTCGCGCGCTACTGAGGTTAAGGACCCTCAAATCCATCAGATTGCCAAAAGGTTAGCGAAGTTGGAGGCGAGGCTCGAAGCCAAGATTGAAGCCAAGCTTGAAGAGAAGCTTGACGGAAAGCTCGAGGCCAAGCCTGAAGCTTAGCACGAACATAAAGCTCCACCTCTAAAGGTGAGCCTGTAAGAAACCGCCTCCTGAATGGGCGGCCATGGAGCCCGGTGCCTTTTGGTGCCGGGCTTTTTCATGCGCCAGCTGGGTTGTGGCTTACTAGAGGGCGCGCCCGCGTTTTTGCTCTACGTATCTTTGCGCGGCTTCGGCTGCTTCGGCGGCTTGGCTTGCGGTAGTGACATGCCGTGCGCAGCCTTGAAGTCAGCCTGGGTCTTCCGGGATACGGTGGAGCGGACTTCCGCCAGTTCCTCGGCCACCATGGGGTAGTTGTGGGGCAAGTTCCACATTGAGCGGTAGTGCTCGGGGGTGAGGCTGTGCAGTGAGCGCAGGTGGTGCTTCAGGCTTCGTAGCTTTTTCCCGCACACCAGGCACACGATGAAATCACGCCCGACAGACTCATTGAATTTGGCTGCCGGCTCCAAACCGGTGATGTTGCCTCCGGGGCCGCCAGCTGCGGCCACGATCTCCAGTATCTTCGCAAAGACGGCGGGGACGTCTTCTAAGGGGGTTTTGTTGCCTGCCAGGTAGCCGCTCGCGACCGTCGCTGCGGCTTGGAAGACTTGGGCTTTGGTGATGGTCTCAGACATTGGTGACTACCGTACAATATTCGGCGCGGTTGCTCCACAGCGGAACTAGGCCATTTGGGCTAAGCCAATTACCCGTTGATTAATCCACAGTATTCATGTCCTAATGTTTGCCTCGGGGAGGAGGGGCGTGCAGTTGTGCGTTCCCGTGTGCCCGAAAACACTCACGGACGGGATAAATGGCAACAATTCAGGGTATATATGTAGCGCTCTTTGGGCGCCCAGCGGACCCGGAAGGTCTTCAGTTCTGGTCAGGCTTGACCGATAACGGCAGCGACCTTACTGAACTGGTCGGGCGCCTGACTGCCGAGCCAGAGGCGCTGGCGCGGTTCGACAATCTCGATAGCGAAGCTGTGGTAAAGTTGATTTACCAATCGATCTTTGGGCGCGCACCGGACGCAGCTGGTTTGGCGTTCTACATTGCACAGCTTGAGTCGGGCGCTCAGTCGCTTGAGACTATCGCCATCAACATTCTCGATGGTGCTCGGGGTACTGACCTCGCCGTTGCCGAAAACAAGATCGAAACGGCCGACCTGTTCACGGCTAGCCTCGACACACCAGAAGAAATCGAAGCCTATGTCGGCGACAACGCCGCTGACATTGCCCGTGAGCTGCTTCAGGGCGTGACCGCTGACCCGGCAACTATCCCGACCCAGGCCGAGGTTGACGAAAAGGTAAAGCAGGTTGAGACGGGCGAGCCTACGCCGCAGCCAGAGCCAGAACCCCAGCCAGAGCCAGAGCCAGTTGACGAGGGCGAACCTGTTGAAAGCGGCGTAATCTCCTCAGTAGCTACGGACGGGGCCGCTCTGTTCGCGGGCGACGGCAACACCACCGTGAATTTTAATGCGACCGTAACCTCGCTCTCTGACATTGAATTGGGCCTCAAAGGCTACATTCGAGATGTGGGTGACGTGGAGCAGGTGGACGGAGTTTACAGCTTCACGGAAGGCCAGCGGGCCGGGTTTGTTTATTCGGTCGCATCACTCGGCGACAGAACCATCAGCGAGCTTATGGAAGACGGATATTCTTTCCAGCTGAAGATTGACTATGACGGCGGCGTCGGTTTCGGCGAGGATTCTTTAACGTTTTCCCTGAGCGAGCTAGATGCTCAAGGCTCTCGGCCGAAACTGCAAGACTCTGGATACGACTGGGTAGCAATCAACAACGATGATTTCGGCCCGATCGTTGACGACGAAGGCGACGGCGACTTCAACGCTGGTGGCAAGGTCACACAGAACATCCAGACTCCAATCTGGTACGGCGCCACAGACAATGGCGACGGCGCAATCGCAGCGGGCGACTATTCCATCTCCCTCGAAGTTTACAAGGATGGCAAGTTAGTGGCCGGGGAGACCATCGTGCTCGATGTTGAGCCCGTCCTAACCGTCGGCAATACCTTCGTCTCCGAGTTCGGCATCGCTGATTAGGTCTTAAAGTCGCCCAACCCACACGGCGCCTAGCGCCCACTAATCCACCCCCTGAATGGTGGCCAGAAAGCCCGGTGTTCGCATCGGGCTTTTTCATGCCCATTTCCGCCTCCTGTATGGCGGCCAACTGCCTCGCCCTACCGGCGGGGCTTTTTTTATCCCCACCACCCTCAAAGGATACCGCAATGAGCACACCCGTGTTCGGGATGACTTTCGCTCGCCCCGATGACGATCCCGTCCCGATCCTCGGCGCGGATTTCTCCAAAGCCCTTCTGATCGAAACCTCTGCAGACGCCGACGCGATCGTATTCCCCTTGGGGCAGCCAGTTCGCTTCTCGAGTACCGACGCGACGTTCACGTCCAAGCTGGGGACGGGCGCTCTGGCGGATGCGGTCAAGGGCATCAACGCCCAGCTGGGCCCGTTCAACATCGGTGCCGATGTCACCGTTGTCCGCGTGGCGGAAGGCGGATCGGTGGCAGCCACCGCCGCGAACATCGTGGCCGTCTTGGCTGATGTCGCCAGCATTGCCTTCGTAGTGAACGCGACACCTCGCCTGGTGTGGGCCGGTCGCACTGCCTGGCGGCCCGATGCGGACGCCCTCAATCCGGTGATTGCCGCACTTCCTGCTGCTCTCAACAGCCTCCTCGCCATTGCTGTGGTGGATGTGGATGACACCTCCGCGGCGAACGCCATTGATGCGCGCGAGACCATGAGTTCCGAACGGATCATTCCGGTGGGTGTGGCCGCTCGTGTCTATGAGGGCGAGACGATCGTCACCCGCCCTATGGGGCCGCGCATTCTTGGCCTCTTCATGCGCGCGGACAATGAAACCGGCGGTGATCCATTCGACCCGATTGCCAATCGCACCGTCTACGGCTTGGCCGGCCTCTCCAGGAAGATCCCGTTCTCGCTGCTGGATGGCTCCACCGAAGGACAGCAGATGTTGGAGAGTGAGGTGTCCATCGTCGTTGCTGGCGAAAGCGGCGTTGATGGATCGATTGCCGATGGCGGGTTCTCATTCATAGGCACGGACAACACGACCACTGGCGAGTTGTGGAAGCAGATCCACCAGGTACGCGGCGCCGACTACATCACCGTCGAGCTGATGCAGATCACCCGTCAGTTCCTCGGCAAGAAGGTGAGCGCCGATCTGGCCGAAGCGTGGATCCAGTCGATCAAGTTCAAGCTTCGCGACCACAAGGCCAACAACGACATTCTTGGTTATGACGTGCAGTTCCGGGCCAACAAGAACAGCCCCGAGAACATCCGCCTTGGTCATCTCACGGTCAATCTCGGCATTGAGCCGGCACCGGCCTTCAAGGTCGCGAACCACGAAGTGCGCCGTTATCGCCCCGCCGTTGAGGGCTTGGTCGCCGACATCATCGCTCGTCTTAACGCTGTCGCGTAAGGAACCGCACTAATGGCACAATCTGCTCTCTACCTTCTCACGGCCGTTGATGTGCGTCGGCTGTCGCAGACCGACAGTTCGCGTGCAATCACGATCGCCACGCTAACCATGCCGTCGCTCACCCTTTCCACGGCTGAGCACAATCCGGGCGGCGGGGTCGGTGCCATCAACTTCTCCATGCCCCGCATTGAGGCTCCTGAACCGGCCTTCAGCGCCAAGGGCATCGACACCGACATCTTCACCGGCTTCGGCGAGGTGGACCGGTGGGTATTCGCTGGCGCCTACAAGAAGCGTGGTCCTGGCGGCGGCCGCGATGTTCCCGCTCGCGCTATTATTGAGGGTGCGATCACGACCTGGGAGCCTGATGAAAGCGATCCTGCTGAGTTCGCGGGAAGTACGCATTCCTTCAACGAGATCACCCACTACGAGCTCGTGATGGACGGAACCGAGCTGTTCTACTGGGATGCCTGGGAGCGGATCGTCCGGTTTGGCGGCAAGGACTTGTTCGCCCGCACCCGCACGGCGTTGGGGGCATAAGCTATGGCTGAAATCAAGAAAACGTCCGTCACCGTCGATCTGGACTATCCCCTCGAGCATGAGGGGAGAGAGGTCAAAACCCTCTCATTCCGCCGCATGAAGGCCAAGGATGCTCTCGTCGCTGAAGGCGAGAATAACCAAGCCAAGGCCGGCTATCTCCTTTTTGCGGCACTCGCTGGGGTCGACGTCGAGCTGATTATGGAGCTCGACATCGAAGATCTGGAGAAGATCGGGGAGGAGATCACACCCCTGATGGGAAAGTCCGCAGCGGTCGCACTGGAAGAGCGGAAGAGGGCAGCAAGCCAATCCAGTGGCGCGACCTGATCTTCGCTATGGCGGAGCGGAGTAACACCTCCATCGATACCGTCGAGGAATGGGACATCGACAAGCTGGTGGACTACTCCAGGACCGCTGCAAAGTCGCTCAAGCGGTCACGACCAAAGCAGCAGCCCTAACTCTCCCCGCCGCGATTAGGAGCCAGCATGGCCACTCTACAGTCCAGCCTGATCTTGTCTCTCATAGATCGGGTGACAGCACCGGCTCGTGGCATCTCGGCTGCCATGAACGGTCTGCAAGGACAGATCGCTGCCAACAATCAGCGCATGGCCGCGATGCAGGGGCAGCTATTCGGTGCTGCGGCTGCGGGGTATGCCCTCTACCGGGGGATGTCTGCTCCGATCACGGCTGCAGCCGATTTCGAAGCATCCATGAACCGCGTGGAAGCGGCGCTCAGCCCCACCAACGCTGAGTTCGCCGCTTTGGGTAAACTGGCCAAGGACATGGGCCGGACGACCCAGTACTCAGTCAATGAGTCTGCGCTTGCCATCGAAATGCTGGCAAAGAACGGCCTCGGTGCTGCGGACATCCTCGGTGGCGCACTCAAGGTTTCCATGGACGTGGCGGCATCCAGCGGCGCGGACCTCTCCACTGCGGCCGACATCACCACCGACATTATGGCGAACTTCAAGCTCCGCGCCGACCAGTTGTCGGAAGCCGCTAATGGGATCGCCGGCGTCTTGATCCAGAGCAAGTTCGGTATTGATGACTATCGGCTCGCCCTGGCGCAGGCTGGCGGCGTTGCTGGTGGGTTTGGCGTCACACTGGATGATTTCAACACCAGCATAGCGGCAACTTCCTCGTACTTTGCCAGCGGTTCGGATGCTGGCACCAGCTTCAAGACATTCCTGCAGCGGCTTGTTCCTGCGTCGAAGCCTGCAGCGCGAGCCATGAGAAAGATGGGGCTCGAGTTCTTCGACGCCAACGGCAACATGAAGTCGATGGCTGAGATCTCGCAGGAGCTTAAGGACGGGCTTGAAGGCCTAAGCGACGAGGCTAAGAACGAGTACCTGCAAGACATCTTTGGCACGGACGCTATCCGCACGGCGATTGCCCTGGCAGAGGTGGGTTCCAAGGAGTTCGAAGACCTTCAGGCCATCATCAGGAACACGAGCGCCCAGGAACAAGCCGCGGCCCGAATGAAGGGGTTCTGGGGTACAGTGGAGCGCCTGAAATCCTCATTGGATTTGCTGGCCACCGTGGTTGGCGAGGCGTTGCTTCCGGCTATGACCCGGATCACCGACGCCCTTATTCCCATCGTAGATCGAATGATCGCCTTCGCTGAGGCGAACCCCATCCTTACTGCTGCCCTGGTTGGCATCACAGCCGCAGTGATCGGTTTGCGGGTGGCGGCCATCGCAGCCCAGTTCGCACTGCTATGGATGAAAGGTGGGGTCTTGAGCCTTGGGCTTGTGGCTGTAAAGGCGGAGGCAGGTGTGTTGGCACTGCTGAACCCGCTCAACCTCGTCAAGAACGCGCTGCTTGCGCTGCGCTTCGCGGTGATTAGCACCGGCATTGGTGCGCTTCTGGTCGGCGTGGCGATGGCCGGCACCTGGATCTACAACAACTGGTTCGGCCTGGCGGAAATGTTCACCGCTTTCGGCGCCGCCTTCATGGCTGCGGTCGGCCCACTCGCCCCTGTGTTGCAGCCCATCATTGACGCGGTTGGAACACTTAGCGCCCTGTTCGCCGGGCTAACGGGTGAGATGAACGGTGCAGCCTGGACGCAATGGGGCGCTCAAGCCGGGTTAGCTGTTGGCGCATTCGTGGCCACTGCCATTGCCAACTTCAATCGGCTTGTATCGGCGGCTCAATCGGTCCCTGCGCGTTTTGGGCAACTCGGGAGCCAAATATCGGCTGTCTTTTCCAGCATCAATCTCTCAGCGATCGGCTCGCAGATTATCCAGTCCCTCTGGGATGGGATCGCCGCGAAGTGGGAAGAGTTCATGGCTTGGCTGAGAGGTCTGCCGGGACAGATCGGCGGTGTCTTTTCGGGCGTGCCCGGCATGCTCGGCGGGCTGTTTGGCGGAGGGCAGGGCAACACAGCGCTGAGTGGTCCCGCAACGCCGCCAGCGGGCGCTACTGGGCAGCCGGGAACTTACGGCGGTGGGTTCGCTGCTGGTGGTCCAATCGCCGGTGGCACAACCTACCTCGTCGGTGAGGAAGGGCCGGAGCTGATTACTCCGAACCGCTCCGGGTTTGTGCACACTGCACCGCAAACGCAAGCCATGTTGGGTAGTGGTCGCGGCGCCACCATCAGCTTCGGCAACATCATCATCCAGGGCGGGGCGAACGCCAGTGCCCAGGACATCGCCCAAGAGTTCGGCCGGCAGATCCGAGACGCCTTCAGCGGCATCCAGGCCGACACGGAATGGGGAGTGGCGTAATGCTGTATTCCATCGGCTCTCTCACCCTCGACACGCGGCCGTTTAGTGTCGATGACGTGGCTCGCTCGGCAGCGGCTGACTTCGCCACCAAGCCGTTGATGGGCTCTCTGCCAGGCCGCGAGTTCATGGGGGAGGGGGATGACAAGATCACCCTCTCCGGCCAACTGCTGCCGTTCAAAACGGGTGGGTTGACGGAGCTCGAGGTGGCGCATGGCTTCCGTCGATCTGGGCAGAGGCTTCCGGTGATGCGTGGCGATGGCAAAATGTTCGGGTGGTTCGCCATCGAGAGCATTCAGGAGAACCACAGCGACTTAATGCGCGACGGGGTGGGCTTCGTCGTGAAGCACACTATCAGCCTGGTGAAGGTAGGACCCGAAGGGGGATCTCCGAACATCATCGGATCGATCCTTTCGTTGTTCGGGGCGATGGGGCGCTGAGATGCAGAGCTTCACCATCGCGCGCCCGAACATGACCCTCGATCTGCTGTTGTTCCAGGCCTATGGGCCCGCAGGACAATCTCTGCTGGAGCAGGCGCTTGTGCTCAATCCCGGCCTTGCGGACTTGGGCCCAATGATCCCGCTCGGCGCCACGGTGACAATTCCGGACAGGCCTGCGGCCGACCCGTTCCGCGCTCGCCCCGTCGTATCACTGTTTGGATGACCCATGGCTTGGACAGTCTCGTGGAAGGTGTTTGTCGATGGTCAGGATATGACCGACGGCATGCGCCCGTTTCTCACTGGCATCACGGTGTCCGACAAGGACGGCACTGCCAGCGATACGTGCTCGTTGGATTTCGACGACAGCGGCGGCCAGCTGAAGCTGCCGAAGGATGGCGCCAAGGTGCAGGTCTATCTCCAGGGTGCGGCCGTTTTCTCCGGCACTGTAGATACGGTGCGGTCGTCGGGATCGCGCGGCAGCGGACGCACATTGAAGGTCACAGCCAAGGGCTTCGATGCAAAGGGCAAGGTCAAGGAGCCCCAATCGCACCATATGGACGACGCAACGCTACAGCAGTTCCTAGGCAAGGCTGCTCGAAGGGCCGGGCTCTCAATGGTCATTGACCCAGCCTTAGCCGAGATAACGCGCGACTACTGGTCAGCTGACGCGTCTAGCTTCCTGCACATGGGCCAGAAGCTGGCGCGCGAACTGGGCGCGACGTTCAAGATCCGCGGAGACAAAGCGGTGCTGGCCAAGCGCGGCACCGGTGAAAGCGCAGGTGGCGGCACAATGCCGATCGTTGTTGGGCGGGTTCCCGGTAACGTCATCAGCTGGGACATCGCTCCGCTAACCACCAGGCGTTCGTTTAAGTCGGGGGTGAGCCGGTATTTTGACCGACCATCCGCTTCATTCAAATCGGTCAGCCTAGATACCGAGATTGAGGGCGCCGACGCGATCAATGAAGTCCGCTCTCTGGCAGCCGACGAGGGACAGGCCCAAGGCATTGCCGAAGGTCGGAAGAGCGACAGCAAGCGCGAAGGTGGGGAAGGGACAGTAGAACTGGACCTCGAGGTCACCGCCCAGGCCGAAGGGACATTCATGCTCTCAGGTGCGCGGCCCGGCGTTGACGGCTCGTACCGCATTGCAGGCGTCACCCACAAAGCAGATCGGGGCGGCGGGTCTACGACCTCGCTTGATCTGAAACAGCCGGAGGGTGGCGCCGGCAAGGACGATCGATAGCCTGCGACTACCGGCTAGGGTAAGGCCACTCGCGAGGGGCAAGCCTCTCTTTTGCTTTTCTTTGCCGCAATCGGCGGTAGTAAAGCGCCTGCCATTTCCCCCGAGTCAACGGCAGGCGCCCTGCCTCTAATGGAGGTTGGGCCACGAGGCGTAACCAGCATAGCGCCATTCGCCCGCTCGGGCGGGATTTTATCTGCCAGCCCTTGGTGCGGCTAATGGGGGCCTAACTGCCAGGCTGCACGATTGAGTAACCGTCTCGCTCAACTTCTGCACGGACTCTGCCTGCACTGGCGCCGAGGATCATCTCATCTGCTGGAACGGTGGCGAAGTGCTGCCAGTCAACGTGCTGCAAGTGGTGAGGAATGAACTGTCCCCCGCCGTTTCTTACGACAAGCAGCGTAGGCGGACTGCACGGTTCGCGTCTTGATATGAGCACGTCTAGTTGCATCTGAAGCCCCCCGCTTCGTTGACGCTACGAGCATGCGCTTCTCCGAAGCTACAAAGGTTAACTGACTTCCGACAACCTTACGGAAATCGCGTCATTGCGCCCGATGGTTACTGTTTCGTTCGCATCCGGTGATCGGTTGAGCGAACGTAGAAGCCCCGTTGTCGGCAGGGCGAGAAACACAGACCTGACTGGCGGTTCTTCGGAGCCGCCTTTTTCTTTGACTGAATCCCAACATCACAGGTGAACCATGGACAAAACGGTACCAGCCGGCGCCGCGATCCTGCTCGACTTCATCGGGGGCATTGAAGCTCCTCAAGGATACGGCACGCTCTACGGCAACAATCAGCGGGTGCTTCCCAAGCCCCTCGTGCAGATGACGGTGAACGAGGTGATCGCAGCCGGTCCAAGTTGGACCAAACGGTTCAAGTCCTCGGCAGCGGGTCGCTATCAGTTCATGAATGCCACGCTCAAAGGCCTCAGGCAGCAGCTTCGGCTGGGGGTAGGGCAGGTGTTCGACGCCAACCTGCAGGACCGGCTCGGCTATCATCTGCTAAAACGCCGCGGTTACGAGCAATTCATGGCTGGCAAGATCGGCCTGGTGGAGTTCGGCAAACGCTTGGCTCAAGAATGGGCGTCGCTACCGGTGCTGGCTGATACTCAGGGTCAGGAGCGCAAAGTTACGCGCGGGCAGTCCTATTATGCAGGTGATGGGCTCAACAAGTCGCTGGTGGAGCCCGCGAAAGTCGAGGCGATCCTTGCAAAGGCGAAGGCTGCCGGCAACGGCCCCGTGTCAGCACCGCCGCAGGACGACATCCCGCACGCGCCCTCTCGGCCCGACATTCTTGTAGTCGACACGCACCAGGACGATGCTAGCGGCGGAAAGTGGCCGAGTATCATCGCCACCGTGCTCATCATCCTCATCGCCCTGGCAATCGCCGGGGCTTTTTTTTGGCGCTAGGAGGCGCAGCAAACATGATCGGCAACAACATCGTCCTGGGCTGGCTCTGGCGCCGGGCTCAGGAGCTGGGCGGCCTCGGTGGCACCCTGGCGTTCCTCTACATGTCGCTCCCGCCCGAGGGGAAGGAGGCCATCAACCAGATCTTCGTCGGCGGCTGGCAGAACGTCTCCCTCGGCGCAGTCGCCACCATTGCCCTCTATCTCTGGAGCCAGTGGAAGTCTTGGCGCTCCACTGTCCGTCCGCAGGTGGTCACCGCCGACGCGCAGCAGATCATCCTGCCCAAGGAGAGCGTGGCTGCAGCCAAGGTAGAGGCTATCGCCAAGACTGCTCCCGTGCCGCGCTCGCGCACCATCATCGACATGGTCCGGGGCAGGTAGCCATGCTCACCCTACGAAGGGCTTCGATCAGTGACCAAAGAACCAATGTCCGATGCCGAGCGCCGCGTAATGCAGCATCTGGCCGACGCCCTTCGTGAGGAGAAACCCGATGATGTCGTTGTGTTCACCCGCGACGAAGCCGAGGTGCTTAAGGAATGGGCGAAATTCATGATGGCCTGGAAGACCCTGGGAAGGTGGGGAGCCAGCGCCAAGCAGGTTATCCTCTTCTTTGGTGGGGCGTTGGCTTTCTACCTGACGTTTCGAGCGGGCATCGAAGATTGGGTGAGGGGCCTGATCGGAAAATGAGGCGCACCATCATTTCCGCCGTTTGCGGTGTTGCTCTTGCCGGCGCTGTTATCTTCACGGCCGACTTTATTCGCGACCTCCAAGCTGCAAGCCGGTTCGCCTCCATTCAGCAGCAGGCCCCCAGCGAATGGCTGATGATCGAGGGCTTCGCCGCGCGCGAGGCTGTCTATCCCGCTGAGCCGCGCATCCACTTCGTGGGCACGCCTACACACGACATGCTGGTGCGCGTGGCCGTTTCCTCGCGCAATGCCGACGATGGCAATGTACTGTGCAGCGGAGGCGGGGCGACGGTGCTCTATCCCGCTGGCATTCCGGTGAGCGTGAGTACCGAGGTTTCAACGCTTGCGGGGCTCGATGATTGCGACTGGCCGATCGGCAGATACCGCCTGCGGCTGACCTTCACCATGACCGAGCAAACCAGCCAGATCACCAAGACGCTTCTGCTCGAGACAGAGGATGTGGAGGTTATCAGCGCGGCGTCTGCGCAGTGATGTACTGCCCGACATGCGCTGAGCCCTGCCAATGGGAGCCTAGCAAGATCCGCGGACGGCTGGTGGTATTTTGGAAATGCTTACCCTGCGACGGGGCAGGGCCATGGCATCGGTGGGATGTGGTGGTTCAATGGGGACGGCGTGTAAGGACGACCCCAGCCCTTCCCAGAGCTGGGGCCCCCGCCAAAGGAGTCCTTGGAACGTGCAGGCTCTAATCTGCACGGCGTCAACGGCGCCGGGCCTTCGGAGTTCCGCAATAAAGCACGTCATGGACATGCACATGAGGCAAGCAACGATTCACACGGCCGTGAGTTTGAATTGCTCCTGGCCAACGAGGTCCAGCTAACCTTGGAGCTAAACATGATCAAAACTCGCCCCCTTGCAGTTGTTCTTACTGTTGCTTTGCTTTCCGCCAGCACCGTAGCTGCCTTCGCTCAGGCCACGCCAGCGCCTACCGCGCCGGCTGTGGTGGAAGTCGACGAAAATGACGACGGTGGCTTTGACATGGGCTGGCTGGGCCTGCTCGGACTTGCTGGCCTTCTCGGCCTACGCGGGCGTCGTCATGACACTACGAACACGCGTACGACCACAAGCAACTAGCCTCTCAGCACCATTCCGGATTCGCCGCGTAGCTGAAGCAAGCTGCGCGGCTTTTGCTTTCCTACAGTCGCCACCACGCGCAGCAGCCCCTGAGTGGCGGTGCTTCAACGCGCGCTTCGGATAAAGGTGGATGGGCTTGGGCGCGGGGGAGCCAAATGGAAGGCCTCCGGGTGTCCTTAGCGATCACGCTTGGAACGGAAAAGTACGCTTATTTAAGCCCTATTTTTCCGCGGCCAGCCGACCCAATCCATGCGTCTTGGCCAGTTCAGATCTTCTCTGGCTGTAAGCTGGAGAGACCATTGGGTAGTCGTTGGGCAACTTCCACTTGGCTCGGTATTGATCCGGCGTCAGGTCGTGATCACTGTTGATGTGGCGTTTCAGGGATTTGAACTTATTCCCACAATCCAGGCACGTAATTGCGTCCGCCGTGTAGGACTTCTTGATCGGGACGGCCGGTGTCTGGACCTCAGGCGGAGCCTCCTCGGCCGCACCTGTTGCCAGTACGCTCAGGCTTTGGTGTACTTGCTGGATTAGCGAAGGCAGATGCGTCATACCAAGGGAATTATGCGCTACATACGCTGCAACAATCTCGCTCGTCAGACCGACTAGGCTCGGTCCATTATTCTGATCAGACACTAAATTCTCCCGGTGATTTGGCGGCGTAATGAAGCCATCACCACCAGCTGCGCAAGCTAAATCTGCTGCGGCTTTTATGTCGTACGCCACCTGTTGAGGCCTGCACGCCCCTGCCTTCCACGCCACCGATCGGGGACAGCCAAGGGCTTGGTCCGCACTCTCGGGCGCCGACGAGGCTTCAGCCAAACTTCTCAGTCTCGATCACCGCGAGAAGGGCGTGATACCGCTTGATGTGCTCTCTCCAGTTCCCTTGCATGGCTTCACGAAGAGTACGGGCAGCAAACTCCGCATCAGGGAAGGAATTACTGCCTTCGAGAACGCTCATCGCCTCGAGGAAGCTTGAGAACATAGTGGTGCGCTGAGTGAGTGTGCCGTCGGGCTGAAATACAGATTTCAGGGAGTCGAAGTACGACATCAAGTTGGCTGGTAGCCCTGACTTACTCGCTACCGCGATCTGCGCATCAATTTCATCCCTGCCGACCGAAAAATGCGTCCTCGCAAACCTCATGTCGGCAACGATTAACGAAACGTTCACTCCCTGGATCGCATCGCTCTCGGCCTTTGCTAGCGCGGAAACATAACCTTGAACTATGGGCTCCAGGGTGTCCTGAATGCGATCCAACGCGTGCTTAGCCCGCTCCCCGGTCTGGGGCGAAAGGCCGGTTGCTGATCCGAAGATCGACAAGAGGTCTTCGATGCACCCCACGATGATCACGATACCAGTGTCGTCCACCGTGATTGCCTCCTGAAGCTTCCGCTAGCTGGTCGGGCTCCTGCCGGTCAGTTCTTGATAAAGCCGGATGGTGTGGTCGTCGGGTCCAACTCCCAATTCCTCGTGCAGCTGCTTGCTGCAAGCGTTGAAGAGCTGCTTAACGAGCGAGAACTGCCCCTTCGCAGCCGCGTCGGACATCAGAGCCCGGTGGGCGCCTTCATGACAGGGATCCAGCTGCAGCAAACGGGACGCACAAAGATAGCGTTCCTGCGGGGTCAGTTCGGTCCCGATCTCCAGGGCCTGTGACATCGCGCTGTTAAATTGACGGAGCAAGGCGGTGCGCTGGAATGCAAGCCAGTCCTCGAACCCATTTCCCGCCGAGCCAGACGAACCCAGCAGGTCACCCCTGTAGATTTCGCACATCCGCACGCAGGCCTTTGGGCTGGGGCTTGCAACGAGACCTATGAACTCAGCCAGATCGATATAGATGTCCTGGTCGGGGTTGAGCCAGACCGTTTGGGGGTCAGCCGAGAGCAACTCAAAGTTGTGATCTTGCTGGAACTTGCGGATGCGACCCATAGTTTGGCGAATGTCGGCGTTGGCCTGCTCGGAGCCGCTGTCGGACCAGATCAGGTCGCGGATATGCCGCCTCAAGACAGGCTTGCCTTGCCCCTCCAGCAACACAAAAATCAGCACTCGCAGCAAGTGGAGCGGGGGAGTGGTCAACCTGCCAGACGATTGGACATGGTAATTGCCGAAGACAAAGACGGATATTGGTGGAGTCGGGTCGTTTAGCGCGGACATCATGTTCCCCTAAGGTCCGGCTTACGCTGCTCATGCAGCATGTAAGCCAGGCGGCTGATAGGCACGATTCGCACTAGGCTCTCCTGAACAAACCAGAGCCGTTTACCCCTGTCGATCACCTAGATTGGAACAATGAGGTTCTGCTAGCCCGTCCGACCTAAGCCGCGTTGCGCCCTCTCCTCGGAATAGCCAGTTCGCCGTTCCCCGGATGGCCGAGCGACGTAGGCGAGCACGGAAGCCTAGCCGGAAAAATGGCAGTGAGCTGGTATTTCGGTATCGCTGCCGGTGCTGCAGGGCAGGGCCGCGGCACTCACGTGATACTAAGGTGGTTCGGCCACCACATCCTGCTATTCCGGGAGCTTCCGGTTGACGATGATCCGCATCAGATCCACAGCGTTGCGGGCCTGCAGCTTCTCTAATATCCGTCCACGATAAACTTCGACGGTGCGGGGAGAGATCAGTAGCTTTCGCCCGATCTCCTTGGTGGTCAACGCCTCGGCAATCAGCCTTAGGACCTCAAGCTCTCTCGGCGTTAAGCCCTTCAATGCGGGGAAATCGTCAAGACTCGGGACCAGTGTCGGGCTCCGCGGCGGCACGGCCGGGGTCCGCGGCAACATTATGAGTTCTCGCAGGCCGTGCAGCAGCATTGATGCGCTAATTGGAGTGGTCAGAACGTCTGCCGCACCCATCTTAAAAGCTTGAACCACCTTAACCGCGTCAGGATTATCGCCCACCATAATCACGGGGATCTTCGCTGCGGATTGTACGCCTAAGAACCAGTCAAGAAGGAGGATGCCATCTCTGTCGTCCAACTGCATGTTCATAATTACTGCATCAGGCAGATTGCTGGACACATTCATCGCGAATTCTGCGGCAGTTTTGAACATCTCCACGCGCAGTTCGGTGATCAATAGTACTGCAGAGATCTGGTCAGACAAAAGCGGGTCGGAGTTCACTACGTGCACTAGCGGAATGTAGCGGTTCGAAAGGATCTCCTCCACAAATTGCTTGATCTCCATAGCGTCCCCTACGTTGGCCATAAGTAATTTGACGCAATTATACCAAACTTAATAGTAGGATTATTCGTACCTTTTGGTACGCGCAGGCACTCCTCCATTCACACTACCGTGACGAGGCGTGGTGAAGAGATCGGACACGCTAAAGTTCGGCGCTGTTCTGCATCGCTTGCGGTCACTAGCCGGAGTCTACAATGACCAGGCGCGTGCAGGGCCCGTCCGGCATGTTCATCATGTGTAAGTGCCAACTCTTCCGCCGAGCCCGCAACCTTATCGGTTTGATTTGCGGCTACTGTTTTGACTCACCAGCCGTCGACCGAATCCGCCGGTTTTTGCCAACTCGGAGCGTAGCTGCCCGTACGCTGGGGCCACCATCGGGTAATTGCGCGGCAAGTTCCATTTCGATAGATATTCCTCCGGCCCCAAGCCGTGAGCTTCGCGTATATGCCGTTTGAGCGACGTGAACTTCCTTCCGCATTCCAAGCAGGTAACAGAATCGGCGGTGTAAGATCTTTTGATCGGAACCGCCGGGGTCAGATGCTCAGGCGGAGGTCGAGCCTGCGGGGTCGCTCCAGTTTCCAGTCCGCTCAGTGTCTGATGCACCTCCTGGATCAGCTGCGGAAGTGACGTGGTGCTAATCGAATTGTGCTGCACATAGGCAGCAACAATCTCGCCTGTAAGAGCAAGCAAGTCTGGCCCGGTTCTACGTTCTTCAGCCACCAGAGCCTCCGTGATTTCGGTCCGCGAGGAAGTGGTCGCGATATATTCGCGCCAGTCTATATGCGACCGATTGAACTCCCTTGGTGCGCTTAGAAGTCGAACTGATCGAAAAGGGAGCGGATAAAGATGAGGCACCAACAGAAACTCGGCGGGAGCCGCCTAGTTCCTTAGCTTGGAACAGACAACAACGCTCTTTATCAGGATAAATTCGCAATAAAGTGCGCGCATTATCGGCGATGTGCCAACAAAGACCCGAATGTACTGTGCTTGTGGCAGCAACTTCGGGGTTTCATCAAGCCCGGCGCGTTGTCGGCAGCGCTTTAACGCCGAAGATTAGCGGTTTGTCCTAATCGCGACTGGCCTACCCACACCCTTTTTGTCACCAGTTTAAATCGAAATGTGACTTGTCCGGGCATGCGCCAGAGCGCCCCCTCACATGGAGGACAAGGCTTGGGGAGGAAAACACAAATGGCTAGCATTCAAGGGGTGTATGTGGCGCTTTTCGGCAGACCTGCAGATCCAGGTGGGCTCGCCTTCTACAACGGTCTAACGAACAATGGTCAAGACCTGAGCGCCATCGGCAACTTGGCGGGAGAGCCGGAGTATCTGGACCGCTTCGCGAACGCGGCACCCGAGGAAATTATTTCGGCCATATATCAGTCGCTGTTCAATCGGGAGCCTGACGCGGCGGGATTAGCCTATTACACAGCTGAACTGGCGGCCGGCGACGAAGCCATCAATACCATAGCGATCAAGATCATGGATGGGGCGACGGGTAGTGACTTGACCGTCATCCAGAACAAGATCGCATCAGCAGACATTTTCACCGAGGCTCTGGACACGCCGCAGGAGAGCCAAACCTACACGGGTGCTGAAGCGGCCGAACTAGGCCGCGACTACTTGGCAGAGGTCGATGAGGAGGCTGGCTCAGTACGGACACCTTCGGAAGCGGTCCGGTTCTTTGAAGCCATTGGTACGGGGCGAGGAGCAACAGAATACGACTACGGCCAGCTTTATGCCACCGACCCAGACAACATCGGCAACTTTTATCTAAGTGGGGAGAGCGCCGATAATATGCTCCGGGCGATTTCCTTTCTTGAAAATGAAAACGTTGAACTCGCCCTGGATGTTAGAACTTCGTCCGGCGGTGAGCCCGACCCGGTAGACTACGAGGACGGTGAGAGGATCACCGTATTCGAGGTGGAGGACGGCCAAGATCCCCTGATTGCGTACGCTGTAGGGATGGACATGGACGAGACGCGGACCAGTCTGAAGCCGGATCTAACTCGCGATTACGTCTTCAAACTACTCGTTGACCAAGACGAAAGCGAAGGTGTGGAGTGGCAAGAGTTCACGCTTAGCACCGAGGGAGGCGGCGCCCCCATCTATGGCGGCGCAAAGGTGTCCCCTTACGTCTGGAAAGGGGAGGATGGGAGCGTGCTGACGGGCGACGGAGGCCAACTTGGCGTAACCCAGGGCATCCGCGACTTTTTCGCCGGGACGATTAGCGCCGGTGACAGGCACGATGTTCGCCTCGAGATGTACGAGCGCGGACCGGGCAGCACACTGGGCGACCTCGTAAGTGAGGCTCACATCCAGCTGGTCGGTGTACCCGATGTCTGACCCTTGATTAATCGAGAGGGATGTAACTGTCCCGCGGTGGTAGACGGTCGACTGGTCAAGGGCGCCGCGGGCCTCGGAGTGAATGGCTCACAACGGGTTAACCAAGGGCTTCTTCACGTCCGTTCCCTCGTATCGGCTGTTGTTCACAGCACGTCCAATCCGGTGGAACTGCAGCTCGCTATCCAGGTGATTGTCGAGCAGCAGTGCTTTCGCATCGTCGCCTTGAGCATCGCCCGTTAGCCAGGCGTCGTAGGAGCTCTCTTCCAAGATGACCGGCATGCGGCCATGGATGTGCGCTAGGTGCTCCACGGCCGGCGCGGTGATGATGGTGCAGCTAGTAACGCCCAGGTTGTCATTGTGCGCCCAAAGGCCGGCAAAGCTGAAGCCGCGATGCTCCGGCAAGTAGAGGAGCCAAGGGTCCTTGCCCCCGTCGTCGACGTTCTTCGTCCACTCAATGTAGGCATCCGCCGGGATCAGACAGCGGCGGTTCTTGAAGGGCTCGCGAAAGGCTGGGGAAGTGTCGATGGTCTCTATGCGGGCATTGAACATCGTGGCCTTGGGCACTTCTTGGGCCCAGAACGGCACCAGCCACCAACGACCTTGGTTGAGCTCGCGGTTCTTGGCTTTGTCCAGATGAACGAATTGCACGACCTGCGTGGGGGCGATGTTATAGCGCGGCTGCATATTGGAGGGAGCCACGGGGTAAAGCTCGTCGCTGAGCTTGTAGAGGGCGTGGAGATCTGCCCAAGTCATCTCGTTGGTGAAGCGGCCACACATCAGTACGTCACCGAGCGCCTTCTTAGGGGGACAACATATCCGCTGAGGCAGCGACCTGAGGCGCCAACCCAACTAGAACTAACTGTGAGCCATCCTCCCGGTTGAACAAGTAGCTCTCGTCGACTCCTTCAGCATAAACGACCCACTGGGTTCGGGTTTCAAGATATACCTTCGACGTGGCCTCCGCGTAAAACTGATCGATGACCGCCGTCCTCTCCTCTGGTGACAGTTCGTCGATTATTATCAAGCCCTCGATGTCCAAACTGATAGGCTCAGGGAGTTTCAATGGGCGTACGTCTCGCAAGAAGATGGAGGAAACCAGGGCAGGCGAGGGGTCGACCGGCGAGAAGAGTATGATGTGGGCCCGTTCCCATTCCAGCAGAGGTGGTATCTCGGCCGTTACCGCTGTTGCGTCCTCAACTTGGACTAACAAGTCATCAGGCGGCATGAACATAGGGTCCTGATCTGCCGCAAACATCTGCTCCAACTCTGCTTCGGTCAGGTTGCCCGACGACAATTCGAGCACCTGTGGCTCCGGGGCTGGTTGCTCCTCGGGGCCGATGCCGAGGGTGTCTTGCAGAACAACGCCGGCGGCCTCAACGACGCGTTCTATAAGAGCTGCAGCGGTGATCAGGGAAACTGCAGGCGTATGGAGTATGTTCATGACGCCGAGCTCCGGCCAGTCACCACTTGCGTCGGCATCAGACAGGTGCAGCGCGGTGAGGGCGACGAATATCGGCAGCATCAAGCGGCTGATGTCGCTAATACCCGGGTCGATCTTCATCAAACGGAGCAAGCCGCGCAGTGCTGCCTCGATCTCCTGTAGTTTTACCCGACTAATGAACGCCGGCCCTTGAGCGACCACGTTCCCTTCCTCGAGCACGACGTTTACGATCACGTCGTTTGTCTCAGGGTCGCAGAATGTGACCCAGGGATCACCATCCTCGGTGCGGCCGATCTCGGTGTCCAAGTTCAGACCGGAGCGCTGTAATAGGTCCTGGACCCGCTGCAGGTCGGCAAGGGCCTGATCTCGGTGTACACCGGGCTTAAAGGAGATGATCGTTGCGCACATGATCTCTCCAATACAAGGAAAACTGAAGCAAAAGCCAGCGGTCAATACGTCTAAAGGGCGGGGACAACTCAGTTTTGTCAGGAACGTCCCGAATTCAGATGGTGATTGACCTTGTGCTCGAAGTCTAGACCTTCGGCTGGTTTGCAATCTTATCGGCTATTCGGTCAAGTTCATCGAGGAAGTGACGCGACCACGCCTGGTCCTCGAGCTCGGCCACGACCGCCGGGCCAACAAGCTTCTCCACCTCGTCCAGCACATCGGGCTTGCGCTTCGGTATGCTTGGTACTCTCAAGTGAAGCTCCACTTCTTGCGCTCGCAAGCAAACGTATCGTTCCCACAAATGAAACCCCGTTCAAGGTCTATTAAGGTTAACCTAGTCATTATGCCTTATTGATTTGTGGGGGCTCACATGAAGCAGATGCTTGTTACTATGTTCTTGGCGCTATCAGCAGGGCAGGCATTCGCCGCTGACGAGCCTTTGTATGTCGAAGGGCCGGTATACGCTGAGCCAAACAAAGACGCGAACCCCTGGAGCCGCCCGTATCTTGGCGTCTTCGGCGGTATCGCCAGTGGCCAGATTGAGTATTCCGGCGAGCCCGACATCGGGAACTTGAGTCTGACTGCCGGCGGGCTTGAGGCCGGGATCCGCGCGGGGTTCGACTACACTCAGGGGAACTTCTTGGTGGGAGCAATTGCTGACGTCGCCATAACTAACATCGGCATCAAGGCAGAGGGCGGCCTCAACGGGATTGGGAGCGGCACCATTGAGGAGACGCTTCGAGGCGTTGCAACCATACGGGGGCGCCTTGGCGTCACCCAAAAGAACAACCTCTTCTACGCTCACGGCGGTGCCGCAGTAGGCTCCGTAGTAATCGAAGCCGACGGTGACGAAGTGCCCGGGATCAATGACAATCAGCGCATTGGCTATGTTGTTGGCGTCGGTTACGAGTATGCGATAGGCGAGCACGCCACTCTGCAAACGGAGTACAGCTATACCAACTTTGGTGAGTTCGAACTCGCCGGCTCTGGTGGTTTCTCGCTTGCGGATGCCATCGCATACCACAAGATTACAAGCGGCTTAAACATGCGCTTTTGAGCGTTAGGACGAGCTTAGTCGCACCACCACTCTTCGCCAGATGGCCAGGCACGGGCGAGGGGCACCAGCCACCAGCGGCCCTGATCGAGCTCTCAGCCTAGTGGGGTTATTCACGCGCTCATTGATGCCGCACCGCTATTCAGACAACGAGCCAGGAGCGGGCGTTTGAAGCTTTGGCGGCTTGTAACCGGCCAAAATCCCCATGCGCTTGGCCTGTTTGGTAGCCTCTCTACAAGTGGCGTTGGTTACGTGTGGAGCAGCGTAGTCAGCGAATTTCTGCGCCCTCTGCATGAGGGATGGTACTGACATTTCGACAAGTTGCGCGGACAGTTGGAGCTGGGCGTTTAAGCCTTCCGGGTCGTATCCAATACCGCAAATACGTTGGGCGTTGATCCAGAACCCGACACTTGTGAAAATAAGCTCATCGGTGCTGACGCTATTCGGACGGACGAACGGTGACTCCTGGGCCCAAGCCACAGTAGTCAACAGGGCGGCAGATGCGGCCACCCTTAAGAACATAGGCACTCTGCTCATACTGCCGCACCCTTCGCCGACGTTTCACCAGCGTACTAAATCGCATATGCGGTACCGCTGTTAGAGACAAAGAACGAAGACGGTAAAGATGGGTAGGTAAAGCGTTCCTATGGCGCGCCAGGTGGGCACGGAACGACGAGGTATTGACGCGAACAGGTGAAGAAGGATGGCCTCTCAGGCGCTAAGCCTCTGCCAAGTCATTTGCCTTCGCTGAGTTCACGAGTTGCGATCAAGTTCGCTTAGGAATTGGCGCGACCTGGTCTGATCCTCGATATGCTCGGCACTCGCGCCATCAGTCGCACCACCATTCTTCGCCATCAGGCCATTGTCGGGCTAGACGTTCCTCAATCAGAATGTCCCCAACATCCCGGTCGCCTATCCTGATGGTGGCGAGGCGGCGCTTGCTGCGGGTGCTGTCGAGGCCGAAGCGCTCGATGGTCCACTCGTTTGAGTTGAGCAGTTCCAGAAGCCGAGCGCTTGCCTGCTTGGCCAGAGCGACCTCCCGATCCCCACCGCAGATACTGCTCTGAGGCTCCGGCGTATCGAAGTCCTTCAGGCGGATGTTCTCGCCGGCGAGCCAAAGCGTGTCTCCATCGACTACGCAGGTCTTGGTTGCCGTGTTTGGCTGGTTGCCGCACATCTCTAGGCGCAGTCGAGGATTAGGTTGAGCTGCCGCGGGCAGGGCAGCTTGCAGCATCAATACGGCGGCCAATAGCAGTAAGGAGCGCTTCATCAATCCACCGGGTCATCGTCGTTGGCGATCGGGATTTCTTCGTCCACCTCTGTAGCGGCCATGAACTCGGCCAGCGCTGTGATCAGCGTGGCCGCTGCGCTTCGGTTGACCGAGATCGGGAGAAAACCCTGGTCCGTGTCCAGTTCGAGAATGCCAAGGTGGTGCTCCTCTACGGAGATCACGCGCACCTGGCAGTCGAGCAGGCGGTTGGGTTCGTTTAAGTCGATGGTGATGTTGAGGCTCATCCCTCATGGTATGCGGCTGTAGGGGGCCGATCAAGCACTGCTGAAAGTTAGAAACTTTGCGAAAAAGCCCTTAAGTTTCAATGGGCCACATAGGTCCTTTTAGGGGTGCTAAAACGTTCTAACGTGTTGAAATGTCTGCACAAGTGCAGTCCGTCATCGCCCACCATTCCCCTTCTCGCAGGCTCCCTCTAGCGTTTGGCGACCACCGCTCGCCTGCAGGACATGGGAGTAGCCTTGCGTTGTCCTCGCGGGCGATGCGTCAGCAGGAACTGACAGCATCATCAAAGCACCTGGTGAACTCATCCGGGCTGCAGCCGTTCAGGGGGAGCAACCCACGGAGTGGCGATGACTGAAGACGATCTCAAGATGCAGTTTGAACTTGTGCGGCAGTCCATAGGGACATGGTCCGCCGATGCCGTTCACTTCGTAGGCGCTGGCAGCGAGAGTCGGCAGGTGGGCACCCATGATGCTGACCAGATCGCTGCTGCCACGCGGACCCTTGACGCGATCCGGTCGGAACGGACTTCTCTGGCTGAGGCTACTGCGCTCGTCCCGACCAAGTCCGACGATCTGGCTCGAGGGATCGATATCGCGCTGAACGAACTGGACCTGCTGGAGCGGGACATCAGCGCCGCTTTGGCTGAGATGCGCTGAGAACTGGTCACTCCTCTGCAGCCTTGCGGTGAGATCTACTGCAAACGAGAATCTCCAGTCTGCCCAAACTGAGCGCTGACCCATTTTCGCACTTCCCCGAGCCAGAGGACCATGCTGCCCATAAGCGTGCAGAAGAGCCATTGCTCGAAGGTCAGGGGGACGGTGCCGAAGGCGTAGTTCAGCGCCGGTACGTGGATCACCGCCACCTGCAACAGCAGCGACAATGCCACTGCAGCCCATAACCAGTGGTTGAGAAACAGGTGATGGAATGCGCTGGCGGTATCTGAACGGGTGTTAAAGCAATTGAAGAGTTGCGCCAGTACCAGGGCGGTGAACCCGGCGGTGCGTGCCTCCTCAAGGGAGGCGGTTCCTTCAACAAAGCCGCCGGGTAAGTAGAAGTCGATGGCGAACAGGCTCGCCAGGGCCATGATGACGCCACTATAAAGCACGCCCGCCCACATGCTCCGGTCGATTACGGGCTGGGTTGGGGAGCGTGGCGGACGAGCCATGACGTCGTCCGTTTCGGGATCGAGCCCCATGGCCAGCGCTGGGCCCGAATCGGTAACCAGGTTGATCCACAGGACCTGGGTGGCGAGGAGCGGCAGCACCAGACCTTCGCCTGCAGCATCGAGCCCGATAAAGCTCGCGCCGACTACGCCCAGGAACACGGTGAGCACTTCGCCGATATTGGAGGATAGCATATAGCGCAGGAACTTGCGGATGTTCTCGAAGATTGCCCGGCCTTCGCGCACGGCCCGCACAATGGTAGCGAAGTTGTCATCCGCCAGGATCATTTCAGCGGCCTCCTTGGTCACCTCGGTGCCGGCGATGCCCATGGCAATGCCGATATCAGCGGATTTTAGGGCAGGGGCGTCGTTGACCCCATCACCCGTCATCGCCACCACTTCGCCATCCGCCTGCAGGGCGTCGACGATCTTGAGCTTGTGGATGGGGGCCACGCGCGCGAACACCGACGTGTTGCGTACGGCGGCAGTCAGCGCAGCGTCATCCATGCCGTCAAGCTCGCCCCCAGTCAGAACGGGAGCGTCGGCATCAACGATGCCGAGCTGGGAGGCGATGCGCAGGGCCGTGCTCGGATGATCGCCGGTGATCATAACGATCCGGATGCCAGCACCGTGGGCCTCGGCCACGGCGGCAGCAGCTTCCTCGCGCGGCGGATCGATCATGCCCACGCTGCCGACATAGATCAGGTCGTGTTCAAGCGCCTCGAGGTCCTCCTGTTGCTCGCTGCGCTCCAGTGGCTTGTAGGCCACGGCGAGAGTGCGGAGCGCGTCGGCTGACATCCTTTCGATATCGGCTTGGGCTCGCCGACGTCGCATTGCCTCAAACGGAAATGTGTCCATACCGACGCGGATCTGCGTGCAGCGCGCCATCAGCACATCAGGCGCACCCTTGGTGACGAGAACCGGTTGATCCCCCCACTCGCGATCACTGGCGATCGTGGACATCATCTTACGCTCGGAGGTGAACGGGATCTCTCGGATGCGACGAAACCGCCGTCGCCGGCGCTCGTGGATGCCGAACTTCCTTTCCGCCACGAGGAAAGCTGCCTCGGTGGGGTCGCCTTCGACCTCCCAGCGGTCTTGATCGATCTGCCGGAGCGCGGCATTGTTGACAAGGCTGCCGCCGCCGATCACCACAATCTGCTCCGCCCTTAGCTGGCTTTCGGGCGCTATGTTCCCCGGCCCGAGCACCTGTCCCCGCGGCTCATAACCGACCCCGGTAATGTGGGTGACGCCCGAAGCCGTGGCCACACGTTCGATGGTCATCTCACCCTGGGTCAGCGTGCCAGTCTTGTCTGAGCAGATCACGGTTGCCGAACCCAGGCTCTCAACTGAGGAGAGGTTCTTGACAACAGCCTTGTGCGTGGCCATCCGCTGCACTCCCAAGGCCAACACCAGCGTCAAGATGGCCGGCAAGCCCTCGGGGACTGCGGCCACGGCGAGCGACACACCAAACAGCATGATCGTGACAAGAGCGTCCGGGCTGTTTACGTCGGAGATGGCGATGATGGTGGCGACCACAACCAGGGCAATGCCGACCGCCGCCAGACCAAGGGTGCGCCCCAGCCGCGAGACTTCTCGCTCTAGCGGAGTTTGGTCTTCAGGCGTGGCGTGGAGCATGCCGGCCACGAGACCCATCTGGGTCTGCATGCCGGTTGCCGTTACGACGGCAAGGGCACTGCCTTGGGTGATCGCGGTGCCCTTGAAAACCATGCAGGTCTGCTCAGCGAGAGGGGCCGGCGCCTCAAGGGGGCGGGTGTTCTTGGCGACCGAAGCGCTTTCACCGGTGAGGGAGGCTTCCTGAGCGCGCAGCGCAGCCGCCTGGATCAGGCGGGCGTCTGCGCCCACAGCATCGCCTTCTTCGAGCAGGAGCAGATCGCCGGGCACCAACTCGGCGCTGGGTATCCGCCGCCGTTCCCCGTCGCGAATGACCGAAGAGGTAACGGCCGTCATCCTGGCAAGTGCCGCCACCGCATCCGCTGCCCGAGTCTCCTGGATATAGCCGAGCACAGCGTTCAGCAGCACGATTGCGGCGATGACGATGGCGTCGATGGGGAGAGGTTCATGCCCCTGGAGCAGCCACGCGGCAAATGAAACCAGGGCTGCCAGGAGCAGCAGGTAAATCAACGGGTCCTCGAACTGGCTCAAGAAGCGCCGCCAGTTCGGTACAGGTGCAACCGCACGCAGTTCGTTGGAGCCGTTCGCCTCTAGTCGCCGCTGCGCCTCCCCTTGCGCAAGACCGCGCTCGGGATCGCTTCGGAGAGCATCCACCACCGCGTCGGGCTGCTCCAGGGCCGGGTCGAGAGCCAGCTTATCGGCGGAGATGATCATCTTGCTCGCTCCTCGCTCGGGGCAGCCAAACGCCGAGGATGGAGCCATAGCAGCGGCGGAGCTCTGGTTTGGCTTAGCGGGCGTCGGGTTGGACCACCATCATGCCTGTCGCGGCGTCGGCGGCTTTGACTTCCATCAAGTCACCGCGGGTCCCGGGATGTCTGCTCGCGATACCCTGAAACGCAAAAGGCTTCCCCTGGGAGAGAGGAAGCCTTGCAACGACTAGATAATGAACTCCCTTGGCCGCGGTCAGGCGATCACAAGACGCCGGTCAGGATGCCGAGGCCAGCGACTGCTGCGAGACCGCCGGACGAGCGGACCACCGCGGAGCCGTAGTTGTCGCCAGCCTTGCCGATGAGGAAGCCGAGGCCAATTCCCGCTACATGCAGCAGCGCGGTGGCGACAAGGAAGCCAAATGCATAGGTGAGGCCGCCCGATCCCGCCGGCATTTCTGCGCCGTGGGCATAGCCGTGGAAGACGGCGAAGAAGCCCACGAGCCCCATTGCCAGGGCAACAGGCGCCTTGATGTTCATCAGGACACAGGCACCCAATACGATTACCGAAAGGGCGATGCCCAACTCGACCATTGGCACCTGGATGCCGACGATGCCCAAACCGCCACCCAGCGCCATCACCGCAACAAAAGTGACCGGCACCAGCCACAAGGCCCGGCCCCCAAGTTGATAGGCCAGCACGCCCACCATCACCATCGCCAGAATATGGTCGAGCCCGGATACCGGGTGCGCGAGGCCGTGCATGATGCCGCTGCTTTCCCCGATATCGGGGTGGGCAAACGCTGCCGTTGGAAGCAAGGCAACCGCCGCCACCGCGACCCGGATTGCTGATTTGAATGCCATGGACGTGTCTCCTGTTCTTGGTCCGCCCGGGAATCTAAGTGGGACAACTTCTATTCAGAGGGTGTGGGGGAGTTCTTTTGATTTTCCGTCCACAACAAGTAAAATCGACTGGTGTGTTGATCTTGATACTCCGCACTTCTTTCCAATGATCTGGAGGCGTTAAGCGGGGTGCTCTCGATTATTATCACCCCAACTCGACCTCGATCAAACAGGGCCAGCTGCACACCAGCCGCAGCCGCCCGACCCTCCGCGCAAGCTATAGTCGTTTCGTGCGGAGCACTTTTGACGGTGGTCAAATCCCGCGGCGTGTTCCGGAGCATAGTGATCAAACGCATCGAGTTGCCGAACCAGCGGATCGCCTCGGTCGCTCGAACCACGCCGATATCACCAGCGGATCGACACAATGCAGTTTTCTGACCTTGTTTTCGTAGCCGGTGGTGGCGGTATTGGATCGGTGCTCCGGTGGCTTGTGGGCAAGCTCGTCAAGGAGCAGGGGCCAGGTGGGTTTCCATGGTCGACGGTGTTGATCAATGTCACCGGTGCCTTCGTGATCGGTCTTCTTTCAGTGCTGTTCTCGGTGGAGTGGCATGACCGCTATGGGAGCCTGCTGAACGCGGGCGTCCTAACGGGCATTCTGGGTGGCTACACCACGTTCAGCACCATGCAGCTCGATGCCGCCAAGCTTTATCACTCCGGCAGCCCCGGCAAGACTGTCGGCTATCTGCTGGGCTCGGTGGTTCTGGGCATTCTCGCGGCAGGTGCCGGCGCGCAGCTGGCGCGGCTTGCTGGCTAAGTCCGCAGATGGAGTTGGGTTGATGGCTTCCAACGAACAAAGCAAACAGGACAGCGGCCTGGTCCTGACGGTCATCCTGGTATTCCTGGGCGGCGCCGTTGGGGCGACCATCCGGGAACTGCTCATGCTCTGGGTGCCGACCGGGCGCGATGGCTTTCCTTATTCCATCTTCGTGGCCAACATCGTGGCGTCCTTTGTCCTGGGGATGGTGAACGGCCTGCATTCGCACGGCGCGATCGGGACGCGAGCGAACCTTTTTGTCGGAACGGGCCTGACGGGTGGCATGTCCACCTTTTCCAGCTTTGTTTACGCGACCTTTGTGCTGCTCACGACCTCAACGATCGGGCTCTCCGTGGGCCTGCTCTACGCCGTGTTGAGCCTTCTCATTGGCTTTGTCGCGGTGCTGCTTGGGTTGAGGGCTGGCGAGATGCTGAGCCGGCAAAGCGACGGCGGCACCTGACTCCCGCGACTGCGGGTCCGTAGTTCTTCTCCAACTGAAAGACGTGAATATAAGTCGTGCGATGTCACCGTGTCCATCGCGGATGAACATGCATGAAGCTCGTATCGCAACCGAGACAATGCCAAACAAAACGGCGACAAAGACAAAATAGAACTTCTTATATTGCTGTTGTTCTGTGTTCAGTACGCGTTCAGTATCGCACCCGAAGCAGTCGGGTTGCAGATTTACTTACACGATGGCGAGGCATACCCTTTGTTTATGGGCGTTGTTCTTTATCGGGGCGTGGCAGCCAGCCTGTTGCAGCCTAAGACGAGACGACGTCGCCAGAATTCACCCATGTCGGAGGTTAGAGATGCACCTGACGCCGCGAGAGACCGACAAGCTCATGATCTACATGATGGCCATGGTCGCGCAGCGCCGAAAGGATGATGGGCTCAAGCTCAATCATCCCGAGGCCGTCTCCTTGATCGCCGCCAGCGCGCTCGACAATGCCCGCGCCGGCAAGACGCTCGAGGAAGTCATGGAAATTGCGCGCAAAGCCATCACCCGCGGGGACGTCATGGAGGGTGTCGTGGACATGATCCCCTACGTCCAAGTCGAAGCGGTGTTCACCGATGGCAGCCGCCTCGTCACCGTTCACGACCCGATCCAATAAGCAAAGGAGTGGTTCAATGGCCACCGAGACCACGAATACTCCTGTTGGCGGGCTGGTGCTCGCGGATGGCGAGATCGAGATCAATGCCGGCTACCCGACCAATACGCTCAAGGTCCGCAATACTGGCGACCGGCCCGTCCAGGTCGGGTCCCACTTCCATTTCTTCGAAGTGAACTCCGCGCTGGAGTTCGACCGCGAACAGGCCTTCGGCAAGCGCCTCAATATCCCGGCCACGACCGCGCTGCGCTTCGAGCCCGGCGACGAAAAGGAAGTGGTGCTGATCCCTTTTCAGGGCAAGCAGCGCGTCATCGGCTTCAATGGCCTCGTCAATGGCTGGGTTGGTGATGAGAGCTATGACGACCAGCGGCCCCGCCTGGCTGACGCGATGGAGCGGGTCGAGCGCTACGGCTTCAAGAACACCCCCCAATAATTTGAACAGCTACTTCAAGAACGGGTCACACCATGGCGAAGATCTCAAGGCGGCAATATTCGGACCTTTATGGTCCGACCACTGGCGATAAAATCCGTCTCGGCGACACCGACCTTTACGTCGAGGTCGAGAAGGACCTGCGGGTATATGGCGAGGAAGCCGTATATGGCGGTGGCAAGACCTTGCGCGACGGCATGGGTTTTGACAACGAGCTCACAAGCGCCGCCGGCTCACCGGACCTGGTCATCACCAATGTGACCATCATTGATGCCATCCAGGGCATCATCAAAGCTGATGTTGGCATCAAGAACGGCGTGGTCTGCGGCATCGGCAAGGCGGGCAACCCTTCCGTCATGTCCGGGGTCACGCCCGGCCTGGCGCTGGGGCCAGGATGCGACGCCATTTCAGGCGAGCACCTGATCCTCACCGCCGGCGGCATTGACGCGCATGTGCACTTCATTTCGCCCCAACAGGCGCAAGCGGCGCTGAGCAACGGCATCACCACGCTCTTTGGCGGTGGCGTCGGGCCGACCGATGGCACCAATGGTACCACCATCACGCCCGGCACCTGGAACATCGAGATGATGCTGCGTTCTTTTGATGCCTGGCCGGTCAATGCCGGGGTCTTGGGCAAGGGCAACTGCTCGTCACCGGCACCGCTCGAAGAGCAGATCCGGGCCGGAGCCATGGGCTTCAAGATCCACGAGGACTGGGGCAGTACGGCCGCCGCGATCCGGATGGCGCTGACGGTTGCCGACCGGATGGACGTGCAGGTTTGCATCCATACCGATACGCTCAACGAAGGCGGGTTCGTCGAGAACACGATCGCCGCGTTCGAAGGGCGCACGATCCACACCTATCACACCGAAGGCGCCGGCGGCGGCCACGCCCCCGACATCATCCGCGTCGCCGGGCAGCCCAATGTGTTGCCCAGTTCCACCAATCCGACCCTGCCATACGGGATCAACTCGCAGGCGGAACTGTTTGATATGACGATGATCTGCCACAATCTCAGTGCGAAGATCCCGACGGATGTGGCCTTCGCCGAAAGCCGGGTACGGCCCGAGACCATCGCGGCGGAAAACGTGCTGCATGATCTTGGCGCCATCTCCATCATCTCGAGCGACAGCCAAGCCATGGGCCGCGTTGGCGAGTGCTGGATGCGCACGGTCCAAACCGCCCATCTGATGAAGCAGCGGCGTGGCCCTTATTCGGGCGACAGCTCCAACAATGACAACGAGCGCGTGCTGCGGTTCGTCGCCAAGGTGACCATCAATCCCGCCATCGCCCAGGGCGTCAGCAAGGTGATCGGCTCGGTTGAAGTGGGCAAGATGGCGGACCTGGTGCTGTGGGAGCCAGCCTTCTTTGGCGCCAAGCCCAAGATGGTAATCAAGGGCGGCTTCATTTCCTGGGGGCTGATGGGTGATCCCAATGCCTCGCTCCCCACGCCCCAGCCGGTGAGCTACCGGCCGATGTTTGGCGGGCAAGGATCGGCGCTGCCGAAATCCCGCGTCACCTTCACCTCCAACGCGGCTTTCAACGACGGGATCGTGGATCGCTACGACCTCAAGTCCAACGTTGTGCCGGTCTACGCCACCCGAACCATCGGCAAGGCGCACATGGTGCGAAACAGTGCTTTGCCCGTGATCGAGGTGAACCCGGAAACCTATGCGGTGACGGTGGATGGCGTGCACGCGACCGTCGAGCCGGCCACGAGCCTGCCGCTGGCGCAGCTGCACTTCTTCAGCTGACGCAGCGACGGGTTGTTTGGGGATGAAGTGGAGGGAACGATGATCCTGATCGAGAAAACGCTTGGCAATATCAAGGACCGGAACTGGGAGGGTGCCGAGGTCGAGCAACTGGTGCTCGAACAATGGGAAGCGCCCAAGAGCCGGCTGCGCAAGCGCACTGAGAGTGGGCTGGAACTGGCGATCTCCTTGCCGCGCTCAGAACATCTGCATGACGGGGACGTGCTCTATCACGACCCCGTCGCGCGCCGGATCGTGGTGGCGACCATTGCCATGCGCGAGGTGATGGTCATCGAAATGGAGGACTTCAAAGGCATGTCGGCCGCCGAGATCCTCAGCATCGGCTTCGAACTCGGCCACGGGCTGGGCAACCAGCATTGGCCCGCAGTGATCAAGGGCACGACGATCTATGTGCCGGTTTCGGTGGATCGGAAGGTGATGTCCTCGGTGATGCGCACCCATGCCTTCCGCCACGCCACCATGCATTTCGAGCCGGGCGAGGTCGTGGCCGAGCGCCTCGATCCCAGCGAAGCGCGTCTGCTGTTCGCTGGGGCGGACGCGTCACCGCACAAACATTATGACCAAGAGGCCAACGGCCATGACCAAGATCACGGGCATGACCATGACCACCACCATGATCACAACCATCACCACGGTCACCGGCATGACCACGGCGTGCTTCTATGAACGCGGGGGCCAAGTGGTTTGCCTCGGATATGGGTCGGCTGGCGCGACTGCTGCAGTTTGCCGACTCCACGCTGCCGGTCGGGGCCTTTGCGTTTTCGCAGGGGCTTGAATCGGCGGTGCAGCTGGAGATCGTCACCGATCCCCAAAGCCTCAAGGACTATCTGGAGGTCATCTTGCGCCAGGCAGCCCATAGCGATGGGGTCGCGCTGCTGCATGCGCATCGGGCGGCGAGTGCCGGAGATTATGACAGGCTCCTCGAGGCCGATGACGCCCTATGGATCCGCCGGGTCGGCGAAGAGCAGCAATTGATGCTCTCGCGCATGGGCAAGAAATTTGCCGAATTGGCGCTGGCGATCACGCATGTGCCCCTGCTGCAGCGTTGGCTCGACGATATCAACAGCAAGCAAACGCCAGGCTGCTTTCCCGTCGCGCAGGCCATTGGCCTTGCCGGAATGGGCGTCAACGAGGCCGAGGCCTTCACCCTGCATCAATACGGGCTGTCCTCGATGATCCTCAACGCTGCGCTGCGGCTGATGCGGATCGACCATCTGACGACGCAGAGCATTCTCTTTGCCGCCCAGGGATCGGTGGAGCGGCACTATCGGGCCATCCACACGCTCGAGCTCGAAGAAATGTCGAGCTTTGCCCCGGTCTACGACGTCGTCGTGGCCCATCACACCAGAACTCATCTGCGGCTGTTCATGAACTGAAGCGGCCGACTAAGGAGCAGGATATGAAGAAGATCACGCGCATCGGTATTGGCGGCCCGGTTGGTTCGGGCAAGACGGCAGTCATCGAAATCATCACGCCCCGGCTCATCGAGATGGGCGTGCGGCCTCTCATCATCACCAATGACGTGGTGACGACCGAAGACGCCAAGCAGGTCCGGCGCACGCTTAACGGCATCCTCGTTGAGGAAAAGATCGTCGGGGTCGAGACTGGTGCCTGCCCCCATACGGCGGTGCGCGAAGACCCCTCGATGAACATCGCCGCGGTAGAGGAGCTCGAGCAGCGTTATCCCGACAGCGATGTCGTGCTGATTGAATCGGGCGGCGACAACCTGACCCTGACTTTCAGCCCGGCGCTGGCTGACTTCTACATCTATGTCATCGACGTGGCGGCGGGCGACAAGATCCCGCGCAAAAACGGCGCCGGCGTGTGCCAGTCCGACATCCTCGTGATCAACAAGACCGATCTCGCCCCCTATGTGGGTGCGAGCCTTGAGGTCATGGACCGCGACTCCAAGCTGATGCGGGGAAGCAAGCCCTTCGTCTTCACCAACTGCAAGACCGGGGAAGGGGTGGACGGGCTCATGGATCTGATCATGGACATGGCCCTGTTCGACGTCAAACCGACGCCAATGGCTGCGGCGGGGTAGGGCTATGGGCCTGCACGAGTCATTGTTGCGGCTGGATGCGGCGCGCGAGCTCAACGGGTTCCACACCGAGCCGGCGCAGATGCGCGCTGCGGGGCCCGGCAAGATAGGGGAGCTGCGGCTGGGCTTTTCGCTCCGGAACGGGCGCTCGATCCTGCACGATCTTTATCGCGTGACGCCGCTCCTCGTGCAGCAGGCCCTTTACTGGGACGAAGCCATGCCGGAGCTGCCGATCTGCTCGATCATTTCGATCGGCGGTGGCGTGCTCCAGGGCGATCGCTACCGGATCAGCATCGATGTGGGGGAGGGCGCCTGCGCCCATGTCACCTCGCAGGGGGCCAACCGCATCCACCGGATGGACGCCAACTATGCCTCGCAACACCAGCATCTCACGCTGGCTGCGGGCAGTTATCTGGAATACCTGCCCGATTTCACCATTCCCTACCGGGACTCCCGCTACATCAACCAGACCGACATCGTCATCGATGAGAGCGCGACGCTGCTCTATGGCGAGATGCTGATGAGCGGGCGCAAGCATCACCATGCCTCCGAGCGCTTCGGCCTTGATCTGCTCTCCATGCAGGTCAGTGCCAGACGGCCTGGGGGCAAGGCGATCTTCACCGAGAAGGTGCTGATCGAAAAGGACAACAACACTTTCGATCTGCCGGCGGTAAGCCGCGGCTATGACGCCTTTGCCAATGTGGTCTGCGTCACTCCTCCCGAAACGGCAGCCCGGATCCGGGAGCGCGTGGAGGTGAACGCCACGCCTAACGCGCCGAGGGCCATGTCCGGTGTTTCCATGCTGCCCAATGCGGCCGGCCTGATGTTTCGAGCAGTTGGCGTGGAAAGCTACGACGTGAGGGCAGAGGTCAGGAGGTTCTGGCGCGTCGTCCGAGAGGAGGCGCGCGGCCGCACCCTACCTGAACAGTTCCTGTGGCGGTGAGGGTGGAGGGCTTCGGCCATGAGCATCAGCAAGGATAATTTCGGCTTGGTCTGCCTCAAAGGGGCGGGCCAGGTGTTCTTCATGGAGAATGCCCTCACCGGAGCGCTGTTCTTCATAGCGATCGCGTACGCCTCTTACGACACGGGGCAATGGGCAATCACGGCGGGCGCCGTTCTGGGCGTGGTTGTTGCGACCGCCATGGCGAAGGTGCTCGAGGCGGACCCCGATTCTTACCGCTCGGGCTTGTTCGGCTTCAACGGCATCCTGGTCGGCGTGGCGCTGCCAACCTTTATCGCTGTGTCACCAGAACTCTGGTTCTACATCATTGTCGGTGCCGCAATCAGCACCGTGGTGACCAGTGCCTTCAGCGCCACGCTCACGAGGAGCTGGGGCATTCCAGGCTCGACGGGTCCGTTCGTGCTGACGGCGTGGCTGTTGCTCGCTGGAGCCTATAGTTTCGGCTCGCTTCACGTGGTGGGGGAGACGCCAAAGCTTGCGACCGATTATGCCTCGGGCGCCGCCGCCATCCCCGGCGCCCTCGAGTTCGGCGAGATCTTCTTCCGCAATATTGGGCAGGTTTATCTGCTCGGCAGCTGGGTGAGCGGCGTCATAATCCTGGTCGGGATTTTCATTGCCTCGCGACCTGCCGGGATCGCGGCTATTGCCGGGTCGCTGATCGCGCTCGCCACCGCCATCATGATGCGAGCGGACCCGTCGGTGGTGTCGCAGGGGCTTTATGGTTTCAGCCCGGTGCTGACCGCCATTGCCATTGGCACGGTGTTCCTCAAGCCCTCGGGTCCGGTGGCGGCCTATGCGGTCCTCGCGACGATCGCCACTGTGTTCTTGCAGGCCGCCTTCGACGTCATCATGGCGCCTACCGGGTTGCCGTCCTACACGGCACCCTATGTCCTCGCCCTTTATCTGTTCATTGCGCCCAGAAGCCGCGCAACGCCGCATCCGCACAAGCCCGTGCAAGCGCACTTCTTGATAGATGACAAGTCGTGAGCATCGGGGGGGTGCTAGTTCATAACGATCAATGCGAGGGCGGAGACAGCCATGAGTGCCATCAACCCGGGTGATACCGCCTTTGTGCTCATCTGCACTGCCCTTGTCATGATGATGACGCCGGCCCTGGCACTGTTTTACGGCGGGCTGGTGCGGGAACGCGACGTTCTCTCCATCATGATCCAGAACTTCATCTGCATCGGGGTCGTGGGGATCATCTGGGTGTTTGGCGGCTTCAGCCTCGCTTTCGGGCCTTCCCTTGGGGGAATGATCGGCAATATCGGCAGCTTTTTCGGCATGTTCAATGTGGGGGTGGAGCCCAACGCCAACTATGCCGGCGATGTGCCATTCATCCTGGTCTTTGGCTACCAGATGATGTTTGCCATTATCACGCCAGCTTTGATGACAGGGGCTTTTGTCGGACGGATCCGGTTCGGCGCCTATCTCTGGTTTATCGCGCTGTGGACCATCATCGTCTATCTCCCGGTTGCGCATTGGATTTGGGGCGGCGGGTTCCTGTCCCGCCTGGGTGTCGTCGACTTTGCCGGCGGTATCGTGATCCATGCCTCGGCCGGCGTATCGGCGCTTGTCACAGCCCGCTACCTGGGCAAGCGCGCCACGGCTGGGGTAGAATCAGCTCCGGCCAACCTGCCACTCGTTGCCCTTGGTGCCGGTCTTCTTTGGTTTGGCTGGTTCGGCTTCAATGCCGGGGGAGCCTATGGCGCCGACGCGCTCGCGGCCTATGCCTTCACCAACACAATGCTCGCAGGCTCTGTTGCGATGCTGGTGTGGATGTTCTGGGAATGGCGCGAGACCGGGCACCCGACCTTTTCGGGCATTCTGGTTGGTGCCGTCACCGGTTTGGCCACTATAACGCCCGCTTCAGGCTATGTGGAGCCAATGGCGGCGCTGGCGATCGGGGCCATTGGCGCCACGGCCTGCTACTTCGCCAAATACATCCAGTCCTGGCTCAAGGTCGACGACACACTGGAAGTTTTCCGGGCGCATGGCGTGGGCGGCATCACCGGCTCGCTTCTGATCGGGCTGCTCGCGAGCCCTCACATCAATGCCGTTTCGGCCGGACCGCGCCAACTGCTGGTTCAGGCCTTGGGCATCCTGATTGTCGTGATCTATGCGGCCGTGGTCACCAGCATCATCCTCCGCCTGATCGACCGCTTCGGCAAGCTGCGTGTGCCAGAAGAGGTGCAACGGCAAGGGCTGGATGAACAGCTCTACGGCGAGCAGGCTTACAGCCTGTGGAACATCAAATCGGGCACGGACAACTAGGCGGCGCCAAGCGCTGCCGGGCAGTCGCTCGGCAGCAGGCTCAACTCCGGTTAGATGGACCCAGACGGCCATGGACCTCACGATCCTGATCTTCCTTCTGGTCTACCTGGCCATGGCACTAGGGGGCCTGCCGGGCCTCAAGGTGGATCGAACTGGCGCGGCTATCATCGGTGCGCTCGCCATGATGACCGCCGGCAGTATCGACCCGAAGGCGGCTTGGGACTCCATCGATTATTCCAGCATCGGCATGCTCTTTGGCCTCATGGTGGTTTCCGCCGCCTTCGTGGTCTCCGGCTTTTACGGCTGGACGGCGCGGAAAGTTGCCGCCGCGTCTGTGTCGCCGCGGGCCTTGCTGGCGATCCTCATCGTGGTGGGAGGGCTGCTCGCGGCATTCCTGACCAATGACGTGGTGGCCGTCGCCATGACACCGCTGCTGATGTCCATCACCCTCAGCCGCAAGCTTAATCCGATACCCTTTCTGCTGGGCTTCTGTTTTGCGGCCAATGCCGGCGCGTCCGGCACGATCATTGGCAGCCCCCAGAACATGATCGCCGCCCAGAAGCTGAACCTGTCATTCGCCGGCGTGTCTGAGATCACTGCGGTCCCTGCGCTCTTGTCATTGCCGATCATCTGGATCGTCGTGAGTTGGCTGTATCGCGGCCGCTGGCAACTCACTCAGTCCGCCGACAAGAAGCGGCCGGTGGACGAGCTTGCCAGCACGCCGTTCTCGGTGGGAGAAACGGCGAAGGCCGTGTTGGTGGCGCTGGCCGTGGTGATCGCCTTCATCTTCAGTCCATGGCCACGCGAACTGATCGCGTTAACCGCTGCCGGTTTGCTCCTGCTGAGCCGGCGCGTTTCCTCCCGGGACATGCTCAAGGAGGTCGATGGCGACCTGCTCTTGCTGATCATGGGCCTGTTTGTCGTCAATGCCGCGGTGTCGGCCACCGGGCTCCCCCAGAGATTGCTCGCGCAGCTGGCTCATGGCGGCATCGATCTGGACCAGCCTTTCACCCTGTTCTGGGTGAGCAGCATTGTCAGCAACATTGTGGGAAACAACCCAGCCGTGATGATGCTGGTGCCTTACCTGCATTCGCAGGGGAACGCACAATACGGGGCTGCGCTGTCGTTGGGCACGCACTTCTCGAGCAATCTCGTGGTGTTCGGGAGTCTGGCGGGCATCATCATGGTGGAGCGCGCCAAGGATTATGGCTTCACGATTTCCTTTGCCGAGTTTTCCAAGGCGGGTGCGATCGTCACCGTGCTGACCATGGCCATGGCCGCGATTTGGTTACTGATTGTTTGACGGACCTTATCACTCGCCAGCTTCGACCTGGCGCAGGATTTCGGACATGATCTCGAGGGCATACCTGACTGGCTCGTCAGCAATGGCGAGCTCGGTCTCGTGCTCCTTGAGGCTGTCGTCGGCGGCCGAGGCGGGCAGATCGGCGGCGGTGCCTTCGCCCGCAATGATCGCCAGGCGGTCCTGTATCGCCGCAAGCTCCTGGAGTTCTGTGTCAGTGGGTCGGGTTTGGCGGAAGCTGTGCTCGAGCAGATGCGCCGCATGCGCGAGAAGATAGGCTCGCCTCAGAGGATTGCGGGTCTTGGCTTCAGCCGTGCCCATGGCCCAGAAACTGCGCATGGGATCATAGGCTTTCACCACATCGGCGAAGGCCTTGTCGACGGCGCTGGCGACGGCGGTCATGGACTCATTTTGCTGGTCCGCCCCTATGTTGATGATCGCCGCCGTGAGCTGTTTGAGGGACAGATAGAGGCGGTTCATCGCTCGATCCGCCGTACTGGCCGTTCGGACCGGCAGCACAGCCAGCGCCGCAAAAATCCCCGCCGCTGCGCCGATCGCGGTTTCTTCCAAACGAAGAACGAGGAGTTCGGGCCTGAAGATGCCCACCAGGCCGTAGATGAGCGAAATCGCCACGTTGATGCAGATATTCATCCCTACATAGGAGATCCGCGCCAGATAGAACGCACCGAATATGGAGATGCCGACCAGGGGAATGGTCAGGTAGAGATCGCCACGGACGAGCGTAGCGAGGCCGATACCCAGAACTATGCCGGCGAGAGTGCCCATGGCCCGGCTGATGCCCCGGACTGCCACGGCGCCCGCCGACTGGGTGTTCATGAAGATCAGGAATGCGGCCATGACTGCCCAGAACCAGCGGTCCGAGGAGATTAGTCGTCCGCCCACCATGGCGATCGCACAGGCTAGCGTCACCTGGATGGCGAGGCGAAACTGCGCGTCGTTGAGCCATTCGCCCCGCGCCGGCAGCGGTTTGGCCGGGGGCATGCGCGGAACCGAACTCGCGCCCTCGGGGAAGGAAGCCGGCAACTGGGCAACGGCGTCCTGCAACCGCCGCTCGGTCTCCTGCATCTCGTCCAGCTCGCGCTTGACACTCCCCGGATCCGCTTCCGGTCGGCGCAAGGCGCTGGCCGAGGACGCGGCCAGCGCCGTCTCGGTCGCCAGCTGCAAATCCAACAGCCGCAGCACGATGTCCGAGTTCCGCTCGGAGTGGGGCCCTTCCACCTTCAAGGGCAAGTAGTTCTGGCACATGCGAATGTCGCTGCGCAGCCAACCCGCGATCAGCAGGGCATCGTTCCAGCGCATGTCCTTCTGTGTAGCGCTGACCGCCCCGATTAGCTGCCGCAGCTGCTGGGATAGTGAAAGGGTACCAGCAACGACGCGGCGGAAGTCACGCGACGGCCTTTCCGGCACGACATAGTTGCGCACGAGATGCGCAACCACGCCGGAAACAAGCAGGGCGAGAGCGATTTCCACCAGATCGCGTTCCGGAGCCCTGAGGAAAGCGCCGACCACCCCGCACATGAAGGTGAACACGCCAACCGCCTGCCAGCGGGGACCAAAGCGGCGCGAATAGGTGGCAACGAAGATGACGATCAGGAGCCAGAGGTCGACCAGAACCAAGGAGCTCTCGACCAGCGATATGCCGGCAATGGCAATGAAACCGCCCAGCGCAGCATAGACCCGGGTTACGGCACGTTCCCCAATTGTGGGATCATTGATTTGGGCAGCGCCCTGGATCGCCGTGATCATGCCAAGCACATAGGATGGCGCGTTCATGGGGACCCAGCGACCCAAAACGAAAAGGGCGAGGCAGACTGCAGCGACGGTCAGCATGACGCGCACGCCCATGCGAAGTCCCACATGCCCGGGATCCGACGAAACGAGATATAATTTCAGCTTGGCAAGCGGGTCCATGGCATTGGTGCCGATCCAGGTAAGGAGCCACCCGTTGATCGATGGTGAACCGGGGTGTTGGCACCATACCGGTTCGCACGCGCCGCCGGTCACGAGCAGTTATCCGGTTCTGCCAGTCGTGGGGCTAATTATGCTCCGGGTCTATTTGTTGGCAAGCAGGCAGCCGAGATCGAACGGAGTCTACCCCAGTGGGCTCAATAGACACTTATGGCGTGCGGGTAATCGGCGGCGTGATTGGCGAAAAACTGGATTCAAGTTTGAGCCAACCGGCGGCTATTCCACTCGTCCGTCCAACACGCGGATGCGCCGCTTGCAGAGATCGGCGATGTTTTCGTCATGGGTAGAAATCAGGAAGGTGGTCTGCTCCTTTTCGTTGATTTCGCGGATCAACTCCATGACCTGCATGGCGGACCCCCGGTCGAGATTGCCGGTGGGTTCATCGGCCAGAACCAGTTCGGGCTGGTTCATGAGGGCGCGGGCGATGGCGACGCGCTGCTTTTGCCCGCCCGAGAGCTTGGTCGCGAGGAAATCCATGCGGCTCTCGAGCCCCACTCGAACCAGCAGGTCCCGGCCGCGCTGGCGGGCAGCGACCGTCTCTCGTCCAGCCTGCACCGCGGCGGGGAAGATGACGTTCTCGAGGGCGGTGAAGTCGGGCAGCAGGTGGTGGAACTGGAAGACAAAACCGATATGGCGGTTGCGGAACTCGGTGAGGTCCCGATCGCTGGCGCTGGTGAGATCCTCACCGAGCATTTCGTGTTGCCCGGAAGTGGGCTGCATCAGGGTGCCAAGGATGGTGAGGAGCGTGCTCTTGCCGGAGCCGGATGGGCCGAGCAGCGCCGACAACTCGCCGGTTTCCAGTTGCAGATTGACACCCTTGAGCACCCGGGTTGCGGCCTCGCCTTCGCCATAGGTCTTGACCAGGTCCCGAACTTCCAGGAGCGCACTCATTGGCCGATCACCGAGACGGGATCGACCCGGGCGGCGGCGCGGGCTGGCAGGATCGAAGCGACGATGGCGCCAATGGCGGTGAGGGCAATCGCAAGGCCATAGGCACCCTGGCGCACATCCACCGGCAAACCGCCGGGAGGCGCGAGTTCAGGCACGGGGAAGGGCGACAGCACGGCATAGCCAAGGCCGGCGCCGATCAGCCCGCCTAGAATGCCGATCAGCGCGCCCTGGGTGACGAAGACGAAGATGACGAAACCTCGGCTGGCACCCATCGCCCGCATAATGCCGATCTCGGGCCGGCGCCGATAAGTCGAGAGCAGCAGTGCGCTGGCCACGCCAATAACGATGGTGATCAAGGCGAAAGCCTTGATGAGATTGCCCGAACTGGCTTGCGCCCGAAGCCCGTCGAGCAATTGAGCATTGCCTTGCGTCCAAGGGGTCGCCTTTAGGCCCGTCTCGGCGGCGATCCGGGCAGCATAGGCATTGGCCTGGTTGAGATCGTCGAGCTTGATTTCGATGCGCGATATCCCCTGCGGCAGCTCAAAGAGGGTCCGGGCGGTGGAAAGGCCAATAATTGCTGTTCGGCGGTCGAGGCTTTCAACGCCCAGCTCGAAAATGCCGCTGATCACCAGCGGCCGCTCGACGCCGCGCTCGGATTCAAGCCGCACCACCTGGCCGATGCCGATGCCGAGATCATCGGCCAGCATGCTGCCGATGATGATGCCAGTATTGGTCAGATCGGTGCTGCCCTCGATCAGCGCGCCCCCGATATCGGCAATTGCCGAAACCTTGTTGGCTTCGACCCCGACCACGCTGACAGGAGCGGTGATGAGGCCGCGCACAAGGAAGCCGTTGCCTACGATCTGTTGGGACGTCGCGGTGATGCCGGTCATAGCCTCGATGGTGGGCAGGAACGCGTCGGCGGTGCGCAATTGCGCGCGCTGGCTGGTGGCACGCTGCTCCACCACCAATGGCCCGGCGACCTCGGGAACCAGCACGGCCGGGTTCCTGTCGGGCGCTTCGATGGTGACATGGGCGATGTCACCGACAGTGCGCTGCACCAGAAAGACAGCGAGCCCGCCAATCAGGGCGCTCATGAAAATGAAGACAAAGACCCCCACCGCAACGCCGGCAATCAAGAGGCTGGTTTGCGCCTTGCTGGCCGTCAGGTAGCGCAGGGCGATCTTGAGGCCATAAAGCATGGCACTACTCCGCGACTACGCTTTGACCGGGTTGCACCGCAGTGGGGTCGAGGATCACCTGATCCCCTTCATCGAGACCGGCGGTGACGATGACCCGTTGGGCAGGCCAATCGGAAAACTCGATCGGGCGCACCATTGCGACGCCATCTTCCAACACCAGCACATGGCTGTCGGTGCCTTCGGTCACAATGGCGCCGCGGGGAACGGTCAGGGCGGCATCGGTTTCCGACACGATGATATTGGCGTTGATGGTCAGGCCCACCGGCAGCTCCACCGGTTGGTCGAATGCGAGCTTGATTGGACGGCCGCCGGTCGCCGGGTCAACGGTTGGGGAGGCAAAAACGACACTGCCATGCTGGGGCACGGTATCGCCGACGGGTTTGAGCAGTGCCTTGAGCCCGCTTCTGATCCGAGAGGAGTAGAGCTCGTCGATATCGGTTTCGACCTGCAAGTCGGCGATATCGGCGATGATGAACAGCTCGGTTTGCGGATCAACCAATTGGCCCCGATCCACATTGCGATCCAGCACCGTGCCCGTTAGCGGCGCCACGATCGTGTATTGCTTGAGCTGACTTTGCGCCTGTTCCAGCGCGGCCTGCAGGCGGGCGACCTCATTGGTCGCGGCCGAAAGCGCCAGTTCGGCGTCCTCCCGGGCCGAGCGGGTGGCATTTTCGCCCAAGGCAATCGCCCGATCTGCATTGGCTTTGGCTTGGGCCTGGCTGACCATCCCCGCATCAAGCGCCGCCTGCGCCTGGCCCACGAGGGTTTGGGGCTGGCTGGTCTCGAGTTGCACCAAGACATCGCCGGCCGCCACCAGATCGCCTTCACTGGCCAGAACCTCAACCGCCAAGGCAGACACTGCCGAGCGCACGGTGACCGTTTCGCGCGCGACGACACGCCCATTGACGGCGAGCACCTGGGAGAACGGCCCCATGGCGAGGTTTTCTACCGCGACTGGGGCGGGCTTTGGCTCCCAGGGACGCGCGAGAGCCGCATAGAGGCCAACTGCGAGCACCGCGACGACGAGGAGCACCTGCCACCAGGACCAGCGGCGCTTGCGATCAGGCTTGTCTGCTGGGGTCGGGGCAGCCATTTATGGTCTCAACTGATATTGGAAGTCCAATGCGTTACCACATCGTTCTGCGGCGGCGAATTAGGCAGGCGCAACCTGGACGGAAAGCCCCGACCTGAGATCACACGAGGCTTGCAGAGCTACGGTGCCCGCCATCAGTTAGTTGCATTGGCGGGCGAGTCTGCCGGCGCTCGTACCGGTGATGCGATGCGTCAAGCGGAGCGGATCACGAGCGCCCGGGATCACACCGGTCCGGCACCCGTGCGTCCCAGCTAGCCGCCGAGGAACTCCATCTCGGTGCGCAGATCGACGTCTGCTCCGGCGCCGAGCAGGACCGAGGCGAGGATGCGGGCTTTGACGCCGTTGAGGTCGCCTGCAAAGATCACGCCGGCATCAAACAAATCCTTGCCCCCGCCATTGCCGTAAACCGGCTTCACCCGTCCGCGGGGACAGCGCGAGGTAAGGATCACCGGTGTTCCTCCTGCAACGATCTGCGCGGCGGCCTGGGCGATGGCGGGGGTCGCATTGCCGACACCAAAGCCTTCGAGGATGATGGCCTTGCAGCCATTATCGGCGACATAGCGGATATATCGATCCGTCGCGCCCATGGTGAGCTTGATCAGCTCAATATCAGGCTCGACCGAAGTGGGCGCATAGGAGCGGCGCAGCGTTGGCCGCCGCTGGACCACGACGTGCTGACCATCGACTTCGCCCAGCTTGCCATGTTCGCCCGACATGAAAGTGTCAACGCGTGAGGTGTGGGTCTTGGTGACGTCTCGCGCGGCGTGGAATTCCCCCTCAAAGCAGATGGTGGCGCCCAGACCACTGGCGGCGGGCGCGGCGGCAAGCCGGACGGCGTCGGCGATGTTGCGTGGACCATCGGTATCGGGCTGGTCGGCCGCGCGCTGCGCGCCGGTGAACACCACCGGCTTGTCCGAGGCGAGCAGCAGGTCGGCCATGTAAGCGCTTTCTTCCATCGTGTCGGTGCCGTGGGTCACGACAACGCCATCGCAGGCCGGGTCGGCCAAGCGCTCATTGATGCGCTGGGCGAGCGCAAAGGCGAGCGGAAGATCAAAGGCGTAGCTGCCGACATTGCAAAAATCGTCGACCTGCAGATCTATGCCGTCGAGCGGATCACGCAGGGTGGCGCGCAAATCGGCTGCATTGATGCTTGCTGTCACATCACCTGTTGCCGCGTTCCGGCGCGACGCAATCGTGCCGCCCGTGGTGATCAAGCAAACCGCACTCATCGGGCAAACACTTCTCCGCACCAAATAGCCGAGCCAACATATACACCGATGTCACTGGCCGGGCATTAATGTTTGCCGCCTGCCAAAGCCTAAACTTTGTCGCGCTTTGCCCGGATTTCATAGCGATCTTGCTGTTTCCCCGGAAAGACTGGCCTGTATACTCCATCCCAACTGGACCGTTGAAGCACTTGGAACTGCATCTGGGAAGGATAGGACATGGCTAAGGAAATCTTCGTTTCCTATGGGATCGACGTGGATGCCGTTGCAGGTTGGCTCGGCTCGTATGGCGGCGAAGACAGCCCTTGCGATATTTCGCGCGGCGCCTTTGCCGGCCATGTCGGGGCACCCCGCCTGCTGCGCATGTTCGAGAAATGGGGCATCAAGACCACCTGGTTTATTCCGGGCCACTCCATCGAGTCCTTCCGGGCGGAAATGAAGGCCGTGGCCGATGCGGGCCATGAAGTGGGCATGCATGGCTATAGCCACGAAAACCCGATCGCCATGACCCCCGAGCAGGAGGAAGCGATCTTCGACAAATGCGTGGCTCTCATCACCGAACTGACGGGCAAGCCGCCCCGCGGCTATGTGGCGCCGTGGTGGGAGTTCGGCTCCAAAACCAACGAGCTGCTCAAACAGAAGGGCATCCTTTACGACCACTCCCTGATGCACAACGACCACCACCCCTATTATGTGACGGTGGGGGACCAGTGGACCAAGATCGACTATTCTCAGCACCCCTCGACCTGGATGAAGCCCTATACGCAAGGCGAAGAGACCGATCTCATCGAGATTCCGGCCTCCTGGTACCTCGACGATCTGCCGCCGATGATGTTCATCAAGGCTTCGCCCAACAGCCATGGCTTTGTGAACCCGCGCGATATCGAGGAGATGTGGCGCGACCAGTTCGACTGGGTCTACGAGAACTATGATTATGCGGTGTTTCCGCTGACCATCCATCCCGATGTGTCGGGCAAGCCGCATGTGCTCAAGATGCATGAGCGGTTGTTCAACTACATGAAGGGCTTTGAGGGCGTAAAGTTCGTGCCCATGGAGGAGATTGCGGCCGATTTCGCCCAGCGCTACCCCAAGAGCGGCACGGCGCGGCCGCAATCCTGATCGGCGGGGAAAAGGAGAGGCGGCATGTGCGGATTATGCGGCGTGCTCAATCATGCCGACCACTGGACCAGCGGGCCCGGTGAAGCCTCGGGTGCAACCCGGCCCGCAGCGGATCGGCACCTGCGGGCCGTGGCGGCCAACGACGTGCTGGCACTGTTCGGCCTCAAGCTCGAGAGCTGGGCGGGGCGCTATACGCTGCGCAGCCGAACCGGCAAGATGGCGGTGGTCGACAATCTGGGCGCCGTGTGGGTTGAGGCCGAGAAGTTGATCGGGCGGCCCTGCGATCCGCTCGACCCGGCGGTGCTGGCACAACTGGAGGCGAAGGGGCGATGAGCGGCGTTCGGGAGCCGGTGGTCGCCCATCTCATCACCGGCTTTCTGGGGGCGGGGAAGACGTCGCTGCTCAACCGGCTGCTGGCGCAACCGGCGCTGGCCGACACCGCCGTCATCATTAACGAGTTCGGCGCGGTGGGGATCGATCATCTGCTGGTGCAGCCGGTTGATGATGGTGTGGTGCTGCTCAAAAGCGGCTGCATCTGTTGCACTATCCGGGTCGACCTCAAGAACACCATCCTGTCGCTGTTCGAGCGGGTGCGGCGGGGCGAGATCAGCCCGTTCAGCCGGCTCGTGATCGAGACCACGGGACTGGCCGATCCCGCGCCGATCATCGCGACACTCAGCGCCGACCTGATGCTGAAATATCATCTGCGGCTGGGCAATGTCATAACCGTGGTGGATGTGCCCAATGGGATGGGGAATCTTGCGGGCTTTGCGGAGTCCCGGCGCCAGGTGGCGGTCGCCGACCATATCATCATCAGCAAGGGTGACCTGGCGGACGCGGCGGCATTGACGGACCTGCGGCAGCAACTCGCCCGTAACAACGGGGCCGCCAATGTCGTGGTGCTCGACGAAATGGGGGAGCCAGCTCAAGCTTTGCTGCTCGATACGCTCAACGACCCCGCCAGCCGGGTGGCAACTGTAGCGCCCTGGCTCGGCGTTGATGGAGGTCAGGATCACGGACACGAGGCGGGTCAGCACGGCAGTATCGGCACCTTTGTGCTGGAGGCCGATCAGGCGATTGCCTGGCCACGCTTTGCCCTATGGCTCTCCATGTTGATCCATAGCCATGGGCGCAAGATCTTGCGGCTCAAGGGGCTGATCGACATTGAGGGGGCGGAAACGCCGGTGGTCGTCCATGGCGTGCAGCACCTCATCCACAAGCCGCTGCATCTACCCGCCTGGCCCGATGGTGTCAGGCGGACCCGGATTGTCGTGATCGGGGAGGGGCTGGATCGCAACGTCATGCAGCGTTCCCTCGCAGCGTTCTGCCTGCCAAAGCAAGAGGAGCAGCCGGAACAGGCGGCGCAATAGCACCGAAGAAATCGAGGCTTCTTTGCTTATTTCCACTAACCGGCCAATAGGCACGATCAGCTTTGGAGCAAGACGCAAGAGCCCGGCAATGGAATGGTGAGAGCACCAAGAGAGTGTTCGCGAGGTAGCAAATGTCTTCCGACTTTTGGGAGTTCCTGTGGCTGATCCTCTGGAGCTTTTTCCTGATCTCGTACCTGATGGTGCTGTTCCAGATCATCGCCGACATCTTTCGGGACCGCGACCTCAGCGGCTTTGCCAAGGCCGTCTGGATCATCGCGCTGCTGATCTTTCCAGTACTAACGGCGCTGGTTTACCTGGTGGTGCGCGGCAGCGGCATGACGATCCGCCGCAATCAGGACTTGCAGCGCATGAGCGAAGAAACGGAGAACTATATCCGCTCGGTTGCCGGGCGTTCTCCCGCCACCGAAATCGCCGATGCGCATGCCCTGCGGGAAGCGGGCGTTATATCGGAAGACGAGTTCAGCCGCATCAAGTCCAAGGCGCTGGCCTAGTCCGGCAGATCACGCCGCTTCCTCGGCAACGAGATGGCCGTGCCCCACATCGCGCCAGTTGACCGGCGGCGGCTCGTAGCCAAGGGGGCGGACAGGACTGGGCAGATCGCCAAAGGGCAGATACAGCCGCCGCTCGCGGGCCGGGTCGGGGATCGGCACCGCCGACAGCAGGCGCCTGGTATAGGCGTGCTGGGGGTTCTCGAAGATCTGCGCCCGCGTGCCGATCTCGACGAAGCGGCCCAGATACATCACGGCGACGCGGTGGCTGATCTGCTCGACGACGGCCATGTCGTGCGAGATGAAAAGATAGGCGATGCCGAACCGGCTTTGCAGATCCTGCAGCAGATCGAGCACCTGCGCCTGGACCGAAACATCAAGCGCTGAAACGCTTTCGTCGGCAATGATCACCTTGGGCTGCAGCGACAGGGCGCGGGCAATGCAGATGCGCTGGCGCTGGCCACCCGAAAATTCATGCGGATAGCGGCGCAGGGCGTCGCGCGGCAGGCCGACCTGGTCAAAAAGCTCGGCGGCGCGGTCCTGGAGTTCGCTGCCTTGCGCCAGCCCATGGATATGGAGCGGCTCAATTACGAGGTCACCGACCCGCATGCGCGGATCAAGCGAGGCATAGGGATCCTGGAAGATCATCTGGATGTCGCGGCGCACCGGCTTCATCTCGCGAGCAGACAGCCCTTTGAGATTGGAGCCATTGACGACGACGTCGCCGCGGAAGGGCACGAGATTGGCCAAGGCCTTGCCGGTGGTGGACTTGCCGCAACCGCTTTCGCCGACAAGGGACAGCGTTTCCCCCGCATCGAGCCCGAAGGAGATGCCTTCGACGGCGTGGACGCGTTGCCCCGCGCGGCCAAAGAGGCCAGAACGAATGTCAAAGCGGACGGTTAGGTCCTTTACCTCAACGACTCTGCCAGCGGGTTGAATCAGTTTCTCAGCTGGCGCCGGAGCCGAGGCGCGCTTGGGGGTTGTGGTGCCGGTCATCTCGCCAAGGCGCGGCACGGCGGCAAGCAGGGCGCGGGTATAGTCCGCCTGGGGCGACGAGAAGATCTGGCCCACCGGGCCGCTTTCTACCATCACGCCCTTGCGCATCACCAGCACGTCGTCGGCCATTTCGGCGACGACGCCCATATCGTGGGTGATGAGGATGATAGCCGTCCCGGTCTCGGCCTGCAGCTTGCGCAAGAGGGCAAGGATTTGCGCCTGGACAGTGACGTCGAGGGCGGTGGTGGGCTCGTCGGCGATGATGAGGTCGGGGCTTTGGGCCAGCGCCATGGCGATCATCACGCGCTGGCGCATGCCGCCGGAGAGCTCGAACGGATGCTGCTTGAGCCGGCGGGCGGGTTCGGGAATCTGCACTTGGTCGAGCAGTTCGCGCGCCCGGTGGGCGGTGTCGGCGGCGCTCAGGCGCTGATGGGCATTGATGGCCTCGCCCAGCTGCTGCCCGACGGTCTGGATCGGGTTGAGAGAGGTCATGGGTTCCTGAAAGATCATGCCGAGGCGCCGGCCCCGGACCTGGCGGATCTGTTCAGGTGTTAGTTTAAGCAGATCCTGGCCGTCGAGGAGAGCGGTGCCGCTGCTGACCCGCAGGCCGGGGCCGAGCAGGCGCATCAGCGACAATGCCGTCAGCGATTTGCCCGAGCCGCTTTCCCCGGCAATGCAGAGGGTCTTGCCGCGCTCGAGGGTGAACGAGAGCCCATCCACCAGCCGCGTCGGGTGGGGCCCCGCGGTTTCAATCACCAGATTGGACAGGGCAAGCAGCGGCGCCGCCATGGCTAGGCTCTCCCCCGGAAGGGGAGAGCGCAAGCCTTGGTCGCCACGATGGCTGGGCAGGGGGTCACTCAAAGACGATCCTGGGGAAGTAGAAGGAAACGACCCAGTTGGGCATGTCGACGATCTCGGAAATGCGCAGATCGCCACAAACCGAGCAGAGCATGTAAGCATCCTCGGCACTGATGCCGTGCAGCTTGCCCAGCAGCTCCACCATGTCGCCGACGGCGGCGCGGGCCCCGGTCATCAGGTCGGGTCCGATGCCGGTGGTGACCTCAAAGCCCTCGGTGTCGAGATGGCTGGTGACCGGGCCCGGGGTTGTGAAGCGCGGGAAGGCAAGATTGGCGCCCTTGATCAGCTCGAACTTGAGCGCGATGTTCATCTGGCTCTCGATCGCGGTGCCGCAGACTTCGCCATCGCCTTGGGCGGCATGGGTGTCGCCCACCGAGAACAGCGCGCCTTCCACCTCGACCGGCAGGTAGAGAACGGTGCCAGTGCTGAGATCGCGGATGTCCAGATTGCCACCCATCCGGCGAGGCGGGACCACGGAATGAGTGCCCGCCTCGGCGGGCGCCACCCCGATCGTGCCCGGGAAGGCCTTGAGCGGCACCTTGCCCTTGTCGGAATACAAGGTGGGGCTCATGGAGGCGGCATCATATTTCCAGAGCAGGAGCGCCGGATCGGTGAACTGATCGGCAAGGAGCCCGAAGCCGGGGATGTTGGCCGTCCAGCCAAAGCCCGAGGGCTGGAAGCCATCAATGGTGATCTTGAGCGCATCGCCGGGCTGGGCGCCATCGACCAGGATGGGGCCGGTGACGGGATTGACCTTCGAGAAGTCAAGCGTGGGGACATCGGCCACGGTGCTGTCGGGGGTAAAATGACCCGAGCCGCTGTCGTGACACTCGAACAGAACAGTTGAACCGGGCGCCACCGTTTGCACGGGCGGGATCGAACGATCCCACCCGAAATGATGATGCGCGCGGTGAATGGTGTAGTCGCAGTTACTGCACATCTTTGGCAAACACGTGATCGTAGTGGACGGGGATGTGGACGGGGTCGACGAAGATGGCGTCGGGGCCGCCGAGGCGTTCGGAGCGAAGGGTGAAGCGCTGCTCGTTGAAGACGGGCACCCAGGGGGCGTCCTCCATCACGCCGAGGAATACGTCGCGCCACATCTGCTCGCGCTCGGCCTGCCGGGCTGGGTCGGTCACGGAGTCGGCGGCAACGGCCTGGACGTCGAGGTCCTCGTTGCAGTATTTGGACCAGTTCCAGCCGCCTTCAACCGCGCCGGCGCAGCCAAGGATCGGGCCATAGAAGTTGGAGGGATCGGGGAAGTCGGCAATCCAGGCCATGCCGCCCGACCAGATCATCGGGGCCGAGCCATTGCCGCCGGCTTCGATAACATTGGCCTGGGCGAGGGAGCTGATTTCGGCCGTGATGCCGATGGCGGCTAGGTCCTGCTGGATGGCCTGGGCGATGCGCGGATTGGGATCGGTGTTGTAGACAAAGAGCTCGGTGGCAAAGCCATCGGGATGGCCGGCCTCGGCCAGCAGCGCCTTGGCCGCTTCCGGATCATAAGCATAGCCCTCATAGTCCGGCGCATAGCCGGGCATGGTCGGGGGCAGGGGCTGGTTGGCGGGAACGGCCCGGCCATTGATCACACGAACAATGCGATCCTTGTTGATCGCCATGTTGACGGCCTGGCGCACCTTGAGGTCGTCAAAGGGCGGCTGGGTGACGTTGAGGGTGATGTAGCCGGTGTGGAGCTGGCCGCCTTCAACGATGAGGCCCTCATAATCCGGGTTCTGGCTGACCTGGACGAACTGGGCGGGCGGAATGCCGTCGCCGGGCATGTCGATCTCGCCGTTCTGGAAGCGCAGAAGCGCCACGCTGGGCTCGACGCCGACCTCGAAGGTAATCTGGTCGAGTTTGGGCAGACCCGGCTCCCAGTAATCGGCGTTGCGCTCGAAGACAAGGCGCTGGCCCAGCGTCCATTCCGCCAGCTTGAAGGCGCCGGTGCCGACGGGGTGGGTGGCGAAATCGGCGCCCCATTCCTCTACCGCTTCCTTGGGGACAATGGACGCGAAGTTGAGTGCCATGACATGGAGAAAGGTCGCGTCGGGGCGGGTGAGCTTGACCGAGACCGTGAGCGGATCAACCACCATAACGCCCAAAAGCTCGGTCGCTTCGCCCGCAGCCATCGCATCAAAGCCCTCGATGGAGGCAAAGAAGCCGGCTCCGGGGCTCTGGGTGGCGGGAGCGGTGACGCGCTCGAAGGAGTATTTCACGTCATCGGCGGTCATCTCGCGGCCGTTGTGGAATTTGACGCCGGGGCGCAGCTTGAAGGTATAGGTCAGCTGGTCGGGGGAAAGCTCATAGCTTTCCGCGAGGCCCTGGCTCAGGGTCGAAGTGCCCGGCTCGTAATCCATTAGGCCATCAAAGAGCGACTTGATCATGGACCAGTTCTGCCAGTCATAGCCGATGGCGGGATCGAGCGTCGCCACGTCGTTTTGATAGGTGACGATCATGGCGCCACCCTGCTTGGCGTCCTGCGCCATTGTGGGTGAGGCGGCGAGAAGGACGGCGAAGGCGACCCCCGCCAGCAGTGATTTGCGCATCTTGTGGTTTCTCCCTTGAACGGCGTTTGTTTGAACGGACATTTGGATCCTCGCTCAGCGCAGCTTGATGCGGGGATCGATGAAGGGGGCGGCGAGGTCGGCGAGCAGATTGCCGATGACGATGGCGCAGGCGGAAACCAGCGTCACCCCCATGATGATGGGGATGTCGACGCGCTGGATCGCCTGCCAGGCGAGCTGGCCGATGCCGGGCCAGCTAAAGACGCTTTCCACCACGACGATGCCGGACATGAAGATACCGATATCGATGCCGATCATGGCGAGGATCGGCAGGATGGCGTTCGGGACGGCGTGGCGCAGCAGCACCTGGTGGCGCTTGATGCCCTTGGCCTCGGCGGTACGGATGAAATCCTGGCGCAGCACCTCGATCATGGAGGAGCGCATCATCCGGGCGTACCAGCCGGCGCCGAGCAGCCCAAGGGTCAGGGACGGCAGCACCAGATGCTGGAAGGTGCCGTAGCCGCCGATGGGGAACCATCCCAGCTGCACGGCGAATACATAAAGCAGCAGGATGCCGGCGACGAACTGCGGTGCTGACACGCCGACGAAGGACGCCACCATGAGGGCATTGTCGAAGGCGGAACCGCGCCGCACTGCCGCCAGCACGCCCAACGTGAGGCCGATCACCAGCTCGCAAAAAATGCCGCCGGCCATCAGCAGGAGGCTCGCCGGCAAGCGCGAGGCGATGAGGTCGGCCACTTCGGTGCGCTGCAGATAGGAGCGGCCGAGGTCGCCCTGCAGCAGGCCGGTGAGATAGCGCCAGTATTGCTCGTAAACGGGCCGGTCGAGGCCCAGTTGCTGGCGAATGCTTTCCACCGTTTCGGCGGTGGCGCTGCGGCCGGCGATCTGGCGCACGGGATCGGCGGGGAGGAGATAAAGCAGGGCATAGGTGATGAGGCTGATGCCAAAGAGGATCAGCACGGCCTGGAGCAGACGCCGGAGCACATAAAGGGTCATGGCTGGCGCCCCCGCGAGGTGGGATCGAGAATGTCGCGCAGCGCATCGCCGACAAGGTTGAAGCCCAGGGCCAGGAGGATGATGGCAAAGCCGGGGATGAAGACGAGCCAGGGCGCGGAGGCGAAATAGCTCTGGTTCTCGAAGATGATGTTGCCCCAGGAGGGGGTGGGCGGCCGCACCCCGACACCCAGAAAGCTCAGCGTGGCTTCGAGCAGCACGGTGGTGGAGATCCCCAGCGTCGCCCAGACGATGATGGTGGACACGAGATGGGGCAGGATGTGGCGGAAGAGGATGAGGGCCGAGCCGGCACCCAGCGAGCGTTCGGCGGTGATGAAGTCGCGTTCCGCCAGCGAGCTGGTTTCGGCGTAAAGGACGCGCGCCACCTGCACCCAGTTGACCATGGCGATGACGATGGCGACGATCCAGAGGCTCGGGCGGAAGATCGCCGCGAGCACGATGGCGAGGAGCAGGGCGGGAAAGCTCATCATCAGATCGGTGAAGCGCATAAGGACGGTGCCGATGATGCCGCGGAAATAACCGGCGGTGATTCCGACCAGCGCGCCGATGGTCACGGCAATGCCGTTGGCGACGACCCCGATGGTGAGCGACGTCTGGGCGCCATAGATCAGCCGGCTGAGGAGATCGCGGCCGAGGAGATCCGTGCCGAACCAGAACTGCGCATTGGGCGGCAACGGGGCGCCTTCGATGGTGAGGCCCTCGAAAAACTGCTCGCCCGGATCATAGGGGGCGACCAATGGGGCAAGGACCGCGGCTGCGACGACGAGGGTGATGATGAGGAGGCCGATCACCGCGAGCGGGCGATGGAGCAATTGGGACAGCACCGAAGCGGGCTTGACCGGCGCGGCGGGAACGCCGCCGGGCGCCAGTTCAGGCGCGAGAACGTCGGTCATTGTGCTCCCCTTCCTGGTGCACCAAGCGGGCAGCCATGATCTCGATGGTGACGCGCTCGCTCATCGCCATCTGGCGCAAGATGTCATAGGCCGCACTGGCCGTGCCGGCGCCTGCGGCCATCAGCTGCGCGGTGGCTTCCGCCACCACCTGGCGGCCGGCGAGCTGGTCGCGTAGCCCCGACAGTTCGGCCTGGAGCGCGGTGCGCTGCCGGAAGGCCGATGTGGCGATCACCAGTGCCGCATAGATGCCGCCACTGCCCACCGGCTTGAGCAGATGCGCATCGGCGCCTTGCCGGAGAGCCCAAGCGAGCCGCCCGGGCGCTTCCGAGCCAATGAGGGCAATGGTGGGCATGGGCGCGGTGCCGGCAGGCCAGGGGAACTGGCCGTCGTGGCCCATATCGGCGTCGAAAAACAGCAGGTCGGCGGGGGCAGTGGCGGAGTCGGAGGGCAGTTCGGGCCAGCACAGGGTTGGCCGGATGCCCAGCTGTTCGAGCTGGCGCACAATGGCGTCGACCACGGCATGCGGGCGGTGCAGGATCGCGGCGCGCTGGCCGACGAAATTGGGGGTGAGATCGGCCGTTCTCATTTCACCACTCGCAAATTGCTGCCGGCGCGCACCCGGTCCGCGGCGGAAACGACGAGGCTGGTATGGGCGAGATAGGGCTCGGGTGCGATCGGCTCGTCGCGCTGCTCGATGATGGCGAGCGCGCCGCTGGCGGTGACCCGGGCGATGTGAGGGGTGAGAACGGCATGGTTGTTGGCAGCCATGATTTGCAGCGGCCCCAGGGGGGTGGAGGGCGTGGCCTGGTTAAGCGAGGCGAGCACGGATCTGCCGTCCTCCGTTTCCGCTGCAAGGAGGCCGGCGACGAGCAGCTGGACGGCGCTATAGGCCTGGGCGAAGAAGGCCGAGACCGGCTGGCTGGTGGCGTCGAGCTGACCGAGGAAATGCTGGTTGGCTGATGTCCGCAGGGCCTGGAAGTAGGGGGCGATCGTGTAGAGCCCCGCGGCCTTGTGGCCGAGCAGCGCCGCTTCCCCTTCGGCCAGATTGCAGCTCACCACCGGGCGCTTCTCCATGGAGAAATCGGGATCGGCCTCACCCAGGGCATGATACGCCTCGAGGAACGAATAGGAAGATGGACCGATCAGCGTATTGAGCACGAAGTCGGGGCGCTTGAGACGGATGTCCCGCAGGATATGGCCGAGATCAGCGTCGCCGAGAGGCGCATAGCGTTCACCCGCAACTGAGCCCCCGGACTGCTCGATGATGTCGCGGGCGATGCGGTTGGTTTCCCAGCCCCAGATATAATTGGAGCCCACAAGATAGCCGTTGTTGCCGAAGCGGGGCAGGATGTGCTGCAGCAGCGGCAGGATGTGCTGGTTGGGGCAGGCGCCGAGATAGACCACCTGCTCGTTGCACTCGAAGCCTTCATAAGGGCAGGGGTACCAGAGGGTTGCGTCGTGCTTTTCGAGCACGGGGATAACTTCCTTGCGGCTCCATGAAGTGGTGCAGCCAATGATATGGCGGGCGCCGGTTGCAATGATCTCCGCCGCCATGCCGGCATAGCGCTCGGTGATGCCATGCGGATCGCGATGCTCGGCTAGAATGCGGAAGGGCAGGGTGCCGCTGGCATTAAGCGCCTGGACGGCGAGCTGCGCCCCGGCAAGGCCTTCGCGCCCGAGCGCCGCATAGGCGCCGGTGGTGGAGAACAGTAGGCCAACTGTCACAGTTTGTTCGAGAACGGACAAACCAGGCTCCAAAACAAAAAAGCCCCACCCGGCGGCCAGATGGTCGTCCGAATGGGGCGCAAATGCCCGCAAGGCTTATGTTCTTGGCAGTGCAGCACCGGCTTGGAGCCAAGTCAATCAGAATAGGCCTTCGTGTTGGGCAAGAAGTTGCGGTGCCGAACCATTGGGCAGAGTGCTCACATTGTGGCGGCAGCGAGCTGACGCGCCTGCACTAAAAGCCGCACCGGCCTTGGGCCGTGCGGGTATGGGGCAGGCGGGCATCGCAGCAAGAACTGCGACATGGGGCGAAGTTCGCCTCGGTGCCGGTCGTCCGGCGGGAAATAGAAGGTGAAGCAAGCTTCGCCCCATGTTCTATCGGAGACTCTTCGGTGAGGACCGTCCGTGGCTAGACCCGTGCCAAACGCCAGAAGCCCTGGGGCTTCATGGACCGGGGGATGAAATCGGTCCCGGATCATCCTCGTCCCGAAGGAATTTGGGCGACCCCAAACCCATCCGATATTCCCGCACCGACCGTTCGTCGCGACCGCGCAGCTTGCCCGGGAACAAGGGGATTGTGCCTGAGGTTTTCGGGGGCGGGGATAAGTTTTGGGGGTGGTGATGGCCGCCCTCGTGGTTCGAGGCTGCGCTACGCTTCGCAACTCACCATGAGGGCTCCCGCGCATTTCCGCGCATTTTGGACCTCCGGAGCCCTTGTGGTGGGGTGCACAGCGGAGCCTCGAATTCCGGAGGGCGGCGCGCGGATGCCGGCTGCGCGAATGGAAGTGGAAACCATGGTTAAACAAACTTGTCCCGGCAGGGGGTTCGTTTCCCGCCCTCGCGCGTAACCCTTCAGAGCTGGCCAGCCTTTGAAGCTGCGGGCCGCCGCAGTGTTGGCCCGGAGGGGTGGACGCATGGACTATCCTGCTCCAGCACGATCCAGACCCGACGAGCGCCGGGCGCAGCGGCGGTATCTCGCCCTGGCCGTGATGGTGGGGATTATCGCGGGGACGATCGGGTCGATGTTCCACCTCGCGATCAATGCCCTGCTGCAATGGCCCGCGCAGCTGCGCCAAATTGTGGACGGGCCGCTGCTGGTACTCGCGGCAGCGCTGATCACCATGACAGTAACGGTGGCAGCTGTGGCGCTCGTGCGCCATTGGGCGCCCGAGGCCAGCGGCAGCGGTGTCCAGGAAGTGGAAGGGGCGATGGATGGCCTGCGCGAGATCCACTGGACGCGAGTGCTGCCGATCAAGTTTTTCGCCGGTGCGGCGGCGATCGGCTCGGGGCTGGTGCTGGGACGCGAAGGGCCGACCATCCACATCGGCGCGTCGGTGGCGGCGATGGTCTCGGCGCGCTTCGGGCTGACGGCCACGGAGCGCAGCGGCTTGCTGGCGGCGGGCGCGGCCGCGGGCTTGGCTTGTGCCTTCAATTCGCCGATTGCCGCGGTTTTGTTCGTGATCGAGGAAATGCGGCGGCAATTTCCCTATCGCTACAGCACCTATATGGGCGTGATCATTGCCGCGCTGCTCGCCACCGTGGTGACCCAATGGATCGGCGGCGCTGCCCCGGACCTTGTGCTCGCTGCGCCGGAAGTGCCGTTGCCCATGCTGCCCTTGTTCGTGCTGCTCGGCTGTGTGCTTGGTGGTGTGGGCGTCGCGCTCAACGCTTGCATCCTCAAGGCCCTGGCTTTTGCCGGAGCAGCGCAGGAACGGGCGCCCTATCTGTACCCGGCCGTGGTCGGGCTGCTGGTGGGGGCGCTGCTGGCCCTGTCTCCACAAACGGTGACGGGCGGAGAAGCGCTGATCCCGGCACTGGTGCGTGAGCAGCCCGGCGTGGTGGTGCTGCTGGCCCTGGCGGCCGCGCGGTTCTGCACCACGGTCGGTAGCTATTCAACGGGCGTGCCGGGTGGGATCTTCGCGCCGATCCTGTCGCTGGCGGGATGCGTTGGGCTGGCCTTCGCCGCCCTTGCCAGTGCTGCAATGCCCGATGCCGGCGTGGTGCCGGCGGCCTTTGCCATTGCCGCAATGGGCGGACTTTTCACCGCCTCGGTCCGCGCGCCGATGGTGGGGGTGGTGTTGACGCTCGAACTTACCGGTGCCTACGGCGCGACGGTGCCGCTGCTGACCACCTGCCTTGCAGCCAATCTGGCTGCGCAGTGGTTAGGCGGCCGACCGATCTACGAGCAGTTGCTGGAGCGCACGCTCACGCTGGCCGGCATCAAAGCACCGGCAAAGCCGGCCAATGATGGATAACGGCGACGCCGGGGTGATGGCCCGGCGCAAGGGCTTGCCGAAAAGCGCTTTTGCCGGGCTGATTACCGGCTCTGCATTGTGGCCCCGGGGCCGCCGGCAGCTAAAGGGCGACGCCGAAGAGCCAGCCGGCAGCCGAGGTGATCACCATCGCGAGCGCCCCCCAGCCGACCACCCGGACCATGGGCATGAAGATCGGGGTTTTGCCGGCCCAGGCACCAAGCCCTCCCAGAAGAGCGAGCCCTGCCAGCGTTACCGCATACAGCGGCAGCAGGGTTTGACCGGCAGCGGCGAAATAGGCTGTGGCAACGGGGATGATGGCGCCGGCGGCAAAACTGGCGGCAGAAGCAGCGGCGGCCTGCACCGGGCGAGCCAGGGTGCCCTGATCGATGCCGAGTTCCTCGCGGGCATGCACGGCCAGCGCGTCGTGTTGCATCATCTGCGTGGCGACGGTGCGGGCCAGGGCTTCATCAAGCCCGCGCGACGCATAGATGGCAGTGAGCTCGTTGAGTTCACCTTCGGGGTCGGCTTGGAGTTCCTGGGTTTCGCGGGCAAGGTCCGAGCGCTCGGCGTCGCGTTGCGAACTGACCGAAACATATTCGCCTGCCGCCATCGACAAAGCGCCCGAGATCGCCCCGGCCAGTCCGGCGAGGAGGATAGCGGTCCTGTCGCCCGAGCCGGCGGCCACACCGGCAACGAGGCTAGCCGTTGAAAGCAGTCCGTCATTGGCGCCCAGAACTGCGGCACGCAGCCAGCCGATCCGATTGGTAACATGGTCTTCCCGATGCGCGGCCATGAGGGTTCCTTGGCGCGGGGCTGCAGCCCCATCTAGTCGGCGCCAGCGGGTGTCAGCGCTTCCTGGGGCGGCTGGTCTGGCTGGTTGGTTTCCCCGGAAAGGCCGGTGACGGCCAGAATCTCGTGCTCGTCAAGCGTTTCCCGGTCCAGGAGGGCATGGGCAAGGGCATCGAGCTTGCCGCGATGTTCGCGCAACAGGGCTTTGGCTTGCTCATGGCACTCATTGATGATCCGCAGCACTTCGGAGTCCACCAGCCGCGCGGTTTCCTCGCTATAGGGCTTGTCATTGCCTAGCATGCCCTGGCCGGTCCAGGCGTTCTGGCGCGGGGCCAGTTGCACCATGCCGAGCTTGTCGCTCATGCCCCAGCGGGTGACCATCTGGCGGGCCAATTGGGTGGCCTGCTCGATGTCGTTTTCCGCGCCCGTGGTGCGGGTGCCATAAACGATTTCTTCGGCGGCGCGCCCGCCCAGCATCCCCACGATCTTGGCCAGGAGATAGCTCTCTGGATAGTTGTAGCGGTCAGTGAGGGGCCGCTGATAGGTTACGCCCAAGGCCTGCCCGCGGGGCACGATGGTGACGCGCTGCACCGGGTCGGCGCCGGGGACTACGAGGCCCAGAATGGCGTGGCCGCCTTCGTGATAAGCGACGCGCTCCTTGTCGGCTTCGCTCAGGATGATGGGGCGCTCGGGACCCAGGATGATCTTTTCAAGCGCATCGATGAAGTCCTTTTGATGCACTTCTTCTTCTTCGCGGCGAGCGGCGAGGAGCGCGGCTTCGTTGACGAGGTTGCGGATATCGGCGCCCGACAGACCCGGCGTGGTTTTGGCGAGATGGGCAAGATCCACATCGGCGGCCAAGGGGATCTTGCGGGTATGCACCTTGAAGATGGCTTCGCGGCCATTGCTGTCGGGAAGATTGACCACGACACGGCGGTCGAAGCGGCCGGGGCGGAGCAGGGCGCGGTCCAGCACGTCGGGCTGGTTGGTGGCGGCGAGCACGATGATGCCCTCGCGGCTAGAAAAACCGTCCATTTCGGTCAGGATCTGGTTGAGGGTCTGCTCCTGTTCGCTGGCGCCGCCGAGCACCGCCTGGCCGCGGGCGCGACCGATCGAGTCGATCTCATCGATGAAGATGATGGCGGGTGCATGTTTGCGGGCATCCTGAAACAGGTCCCGCACGCGGGCGGCGCCAACGCCCACGATCATTTCCACGAACTCCGAACCACTCATGGAAAAGAACGGCACATCGGCTTCTCCGGCCACGGCGCGAGCGAGCAGTGTCTTGCCGGTGCCGGGCGCACCAACGAGCAGAACCCCCTTGGGCGCGGTGCCGCCGAGGCGGGTGTATTTGGCGGGATTGCGCAGGAAATCAACGATTTCCACCAGTTCGTTCTTGGCTTCCTCGATGCCCGCAACATCGTTGAAGGTAACCTTGCTGTCGGTTTCCTTGTCGAAGCGTTTGGCCCGGCTTTTGCCGATCCCCGATATACCGGCCATGCCGCCCAACATGCCACCGCCTTGCTTGGCGGCGCGGCGGAACAGCCAGACATAAAGCCCGATAATGATCAGGGCCGGCCCGAAGGCATAAAGCAGGGTGACAAACAGATTGGGTTCGGTCTGGAGCGGGGTGGCGCGGATATCCACGCCATGCTCGATCAGCTCGGTATCGAGCCCTGGGTCGACGAACATGGGCAGGATGGTGGTAAAATCCTGAATGGTGCGCGGGGTGCCGGCGGGTTGCCCCTCCGTGGCGGGCGGCGCCCATTCGATGGGCGCCTTGAACCTGCCCTCGACCCGGTCGCCCTGGGTATGGATGGCTTCCACATTGTCGCGCGCCAGTTCCGCACGGAAGGTCGTGTAGGAGATCGGCTCGGGGGCTCCGGGCGCCGGAAACAACAAACTGACGACGAGATAGTTGATTGCCAGCAGCGCCAGGAACCACAGCCAAGTACGCCGGGATGGCATTGTCGGCTGCGGCTTGGTGCCCGTCGGCGTGCGCTCGGGCGGTTTGCGCTCCGGCGGTATGCTGGCCTGGTTTCCTGACATTCATCCCACCTTGAAGCTAAGCTGGACAACGAAGTCTAAGTCGATGTGCTACGGTCATCACTGGATGATTGAAGGAATGGCGGGGCGTGGTGCGCCTCAGCTCAATGCAGGCAAACGGAGGGCGAAAACCATTGGTTCCGCTCCTACCTGGGCAAGGCGGGACTTATCCTTAAGGATTGTGCCTCGCTCGCTCCGCGGCGAAACGGAGCGGGCAAGGGGCGCGGGCTAGGGCCCCTGGCGCGGTCGCCGCGAGAAGGGCGCCCTGGCGCTATTCGGAATTTTCGCCCCGCGCAGTGCCGGTGGCGTTGCCAGCGGTTTGGCCGCCACCGGTGCCAATGCTGCCCACGTTGGGCGCCCCGCCGACCGGCGCAATGCCGCCGGGCTGCAGATTGGTCCTGAGGCCGGACAGCGCCTGGGTCGGGCGATCCGAGCTGTTCTCGTCTTCCGCCGTCAATTCCGCGACGGCATCCATGTAATTCTGGAACTCACGTCCTTCGGGTCGGCCTTCCCGTTCCCAGATCTGGTGCGCGCGGCGCTTGATGTCTTCGTCGTCGAGTGTCGGCATTTGGATCTCCTCCTTAGCGCCCGAAATGCGCGACAAAAGGGGAGGGTTCGGCCATTGCTGCCCAGGTTAGCGCCCGATGTTTCCCGGACGCGGACCAGCGATCACGCCTTGCTGTAAAGCGTCGTGACCCGCTCCGGGCTTGGTTGGTTGAGTTGCGTCACCCGGGCGCGCAGGCGGGTGATATCGCCGATGGTGTGCAGTTCTTCGTGCAGCACTTTCATCGCGGCCGCTTCCGGGGTGGAGGCGAATACCGTGCTCACCTCCGACTGCTGGGCGCGCCCCTCAGGATCGGTGTTGTAGGATTCCACCCGATATTCGTGCTGCTCGCTGGTACTCATGCTCACTCCAAAGCTGCAGTCTAGCACGGAGGGGCAAGTTTTTAACACCGGTGCTGCGCCGTCTAGGGCTGATCGCCCGCAGGCACCGACATGCACACCGGAAGGATCAATCGGCGGCGGACCGGCAGTTTTGGTTCCGGATCGCCAGTGTTCAGGTGCCGCGGTAAGCTCCGCCCAAAACAAAAAAGGCGGCTCCGAAGAGCCGCCTCGCTGGAGGATTTTAGACGCGCTTAGCGCATATAGGGGGATACGCACTGCTGGCGCGGCCCGTTAAAGGGCTGGAAGGTGTTGTCCGAAGCGCGGTACGAGCGGTACTGGCTTTCGCACCAGCGCAGATGCTCGCGGGTGATGCGGACCGGGCCCGAATTGCTGTTGTTGTTGTTCTGGTTGGAAATCGCACCACCGATGATGGCACCAGCGATGAAGGCCGCCGGTGGGAACCAGTAGCCATTGTGCTGACGCCAGCCCGAGCGGCGTTCCCGCGAGCCACGGTGACCATTATAGTAGCCATAGTTGCCACGGCGCTCGAAGCCACCACGGCGGTGGTCACGGTCACGACCGCGATCCCATCCACGGTTCTGGACAGTGAGGAACTGCGCTTCGGAAGTGATTTGCAGCGGCTGTGCTGCTGCCGGGACGCTTGCTGCGCCAAAGCTGGTGATTGCCATAAGAGCGGCGCAGGCGCCCGCCATAATCTTTTTCATGTTTTTTGCTCCTTGTTCGCCCACCGCGATGATTAGGGAATGCCGCGGGGGATAAATCGTTCGGGTATGAACGAAAATTAAGTTCAACAGATCGAGAGCATCTACATCAAACGGGCGATAAAGCCGCGGGCGAGGAGATGCCCCAGTGTTCCTCACTGGCCTGACAAATAGCGGCGGCTAGCCCAGCCTTCCCAGCCAGCGGCCCGCACCTTCTGCCAGCTGCCAACTGCATAGGGCAGGAAGGCGATGTCGCATTCACGTGGGCTAAGGCCCGTCAGGATGCGCGAGCTTGGGGAGGGATAAGCACGCAGGTTAAGGACGTCATTCCGCGCAACGCCACTGACGCAATAGATTGCCGGCGATACCATGGAGATATAGCGGCGGTTGACCCAGCCGGAATAGTGCCCGTCCTCGATGGGGCACCATGAACCCTGGCATGCCGCCATGACCATGACCCCGCAACTGCCATAGGGCAGGGTAGTCACGACCCGGCTGCTGGCACCCGGACGGGAGCGGACGTTGAGCGCATCAGTGGCGGGGATGTTGACGACGCAATGTTCCTCCCCTTGCACCACCTGAGCCTGAGCGGCGACGCCCAAGCCCAGCAAGGCCGACAGCGCGGTCGCGCCGGCAATAAGCAAAAGCTTGATCTTGGACATGGCTACCTCCTCTTTGCGCCGACACTAGAAGGGGTGAGGTGAACCGCGCCTGAACGGAGCGGGAAACCGTTGTGGTGCTAGCCAATGGATTTGGTCATCACCGGCACCACGGGGCCAAGCGGGGTTTTTTCTTTGCCGACAACGGTGAAACCTTGTGCCTGGTAGAACGGCACTGCTGTGGTGCCGGCCACCACCCGGATGCCGGTGGCTTGCCGCACCAGCAGCTCGCGCTCAACCGCCTCAAGGATCTGCCGGCCAATGCCGCGGCGCCAATAAGGTGGATCAACGAACATGCCGGCCAGCTCGGCAAACTCGCTGCCCCCGATGCTGAAGGCGGCAAAGCCTACCGGCGCCCCATTGGCTTCGGCTACGACGATCTGGCCGTGACGGAGCAAATCTTCGTCGATCCGGAAATGCCCCGGCGCTTCGGTCAGGCGGCGCAGCACCTCGCCCGTTTCAACGGCAAGCGAAGCATTGAGCATCACCTGGTTCAGCAACGGCCGGTCTTCAAGCCGTGCCTGGCGGATCGTTACGGCTGGTGGGGACATGATGCGAGCAATAGGCCCTTCGCTCCTGGCGGGTCAATGCGGCAGGTTCCCCGAGGAGGTGGCAGTGGTCGCCGGGCGGGTAGGCTCCCCGACGGGGTGACTGGCCTCGGATGGCGCAGAGGCGTAGGTTGTGCCTGATCAAGAGGAGGACGCGATGACGACCAATGTGAAAGAGCTTTTGTCGGCGGCCAATGCGGAAGTGCCACGGATCTCGCCCGAGGACGCGCGCCGGATGGTTGCCGAAGAGCATGCGGTGATCGTGGATGTGCGCGACATGCCCGAGTTGCAGGCCAGCGGCAAAATTCCGGGTTCGGTCCACATCCCGCGTGGGATGCTCGAGTTTCGAGCCGACGAGGCGACGCAATATCATGACCCCAACCTGTCCAAGGACCGCCCGGTGATCCTGCATTGTGCCTCCGGCGGCCGCTCGGCCCTTGCCGGCAAGACCCTCAAGGATATGGGCTATCAGCAGGTGTTTAACCTTGGTGGCTTCAAGGACTGGGTCGAGGATGGCGGCGAGGTCGAAAAGCTTTCCTAGCCGGGATCCCCCCGTTTAGCGCGGGGTGAAGTCAGTTTCCGGCGTGACCATCCGGCAATAAGCGGCAACCAAGCGCGCGCAATGCTCGACATCGGTGAGGCTGACCACCTCGCCCGGCGTATGCATGTAGCGCAATGGCACGCCGAGCAGGCCCGTGGCCATGCCGGCCTGGTTGAGCTGCAAGGCGTTGGCGTCGGTCGGGGTGGCGCCCGGCGCGACCTGCACCTGGTAGGGAATAGCTTCCCGTTCGGCGGCCTGCGTCACCAGGTCGAACAGGACGCGATTGGTGTTGGCGCCGAGGGACACCGTTGGGCCCTTGCCCAGCTCGAGTTGCCCGTGCTGGGACGGGCTCACCCCAGGGTAGTCGATGGCATGTTCCATATCCACGGCAATCCCGCTTTGCGCCCCAATGGCGAAGGCGGCGGTGCGAGCGCCGCGCGAACCGATCTCCTCTTGCACGGTGCCCACCGCATAAACGCCGACCTCGGGGTGGAGGCCACCGTTCTCCGCCAGCAGCCGGAGGGCTTCAGCCACGATAAACAGGCCCGCCTTGTTGTCAAAAGCGCGGCCGACCGCCCGATCGCCCAGCAATGGCTGAAACTCCTGCTGGTAGGTGACCACGTCGCCAAGCGCGACCACCGCTTGCGCCTCGGCCCGCGAGCCGGCGCCGATGTCGATCCAGAGCTCCTTGAGCTTGGGCTTTTCCTTGAGCTCGTCCGGATCCATCAGGTGAATGGCCTTGCGACCAACAACGCCGGCAACGCGTCCGTTGCGACCATGGACCCACATCGTCTGGCCAACCGGGATGACGCTGTCATGCCCGCCGATGGCGCTGAAATACAGCAGCCCCTCCTCGCCGATATAGTGGAGGATGAAGCCGATCTCGTCCATGTGGCCGGCCAGCATGATCTTGGTGGATGCGGCCGGGTTGAGGGCGGCAATGACGTTGCCATGCAGGTCAACGGACACCGCGTCCGCAAGCGGCTCGACATAGCTGCGGTAGCGCTGGGCAACGCGCTGCTCATAACCGCTCGGGGAAGGCGTTTGCACCAGATCGCGTAAAAACTGGAGGGACTGATCCCGCATGGCTTGGTTTCCAACAAAGGGTGAGGTCGCGCCCCGGCACCGGCTGGGCGCGATAGAACGGCTGGCTGTCGGTCACGCCCATCGGATCAGTGCGGGACCAGTTCGTGTATGGTCGATACGAGCTTGGTGCCTGGCACCGGCTTGGCGAGATATTTCGCCATAAACGGCAATTCACCCGGCAGTGGCCGGCGAACCGCCGACACGACGATGATGTTGATATGGGGCCAGATGCAGCCGACATGGTTGGCCAGAACAATCCCACTGCGGGTGCCTGGCATGTTGATGTCGGTGATCAGTCCGATCACTTTGGACGCGTCCGCTTCGAGCAGGGCCAAAGCTTCGGCGGTGTTGGCGGCCTCCCCGGCGGCATCAACGAGCGGCGGCACGGCGCTGGAATTCGGAACCGATTTCGAAATGGTGCATCAGCAAGCGATCAGCGCCGTCGGCATCTCGGGCAACCACTGCCGCGAGCAGTTCGCGATGATGCTCGATCAGATAGACCTCGATGCCGGCCTGGTCGGTGATGCGGGCGCGACGCTGAAAATGGGAGCGGCGCAGCAGCAGCGCAATTGCGGCATGAAGGCTGGCAAGTGTTGGGGAATGGGCCGCCGCGATCAAAGCGGCATGGAAGGCAAAGTCAGCTTCGCCACCAATAAGGGGATCATCAACGGTTTCCTCGATCCGCTGCAAGGCCTGCCGAAGGGCCTGCAGGTCGGCGGGAGTGGCGCGTGAACAGGCCAGGCGAATGGCTTGTCGTTCGATGGCAATACGCGCCTCCATGACATCCTCGACCACCTCTGCCTGCTGCACCAGCATCATGGTGAAGAGGTCACCCAGTTCGGCAAAGCCGGGCTGCCGCACCACGCTACCCGATCCATGGCGGATTTCGATCACACCGATGGCTGCAAGCCCCCGCAGCACTTCACGGATCACGGGACGGCTGACGCCAAGGCGGGTCGCGAGTTCTCGCTCCGGCAGCAGGCGATCGCCAGTCTTGAGCTGACCCGACAAAAGCTGGTCACGCACAAAGGCGAAGACCTTCTCGTAGCCCTTGGCCTCGGGTTCGTCCTGCCGCGTCAGCGCTGCGTCCATCATCTGCCCCCAAGCTTTTCAAGCGAATGGCCGCCGGTATACGTGGTGTCAAGGCACGCTTGTCCGCCGGCAGTCTTCGTGCCAAATTGGTAATACCATGGCCAGATCACTTGGGAACAGAGGAGAGACCCAGATGAGCGAAACTCTGGCCGCGAGCGGCCCGGCAATTCGGCGCCGCAAAGCCATTGCTCTAGCCGCGGATCATGCAGGTTTTCCCATGAAGGGATTTATTCGCGAGTTGCTGGCGCAACACTGCGACGAGGTAATCGCGCTTGGCGCCACTTCCGAAGAGCCGGTGGATTTTCCTGATGTGACCCGTGAGGCCGTGGGTCTCATTCAATCGGGCAAGGTGGAGCGCGCGGTTCTGGTTTGCGGAACAGGGGCGGGGGCCTGCATCGCCGCCAACAAGATGGCGAGCATCCGCGCAGCGGTCGCCCATGACACTTACGTGGCTCGCCAATGCGTGGAGCATGACGACGTCAATGTGCTGTGCATCGGCGCCTGGATCGTGGGTCCACAGATTGCAGCCGAGGTCACGCGTGCCTTCCTGGCGGCGCAATTCAGCACCGAACCGCAATTCCGCCGCCGGGTAGAAAAGCTCGCCGAAATGGACCGGGCACGCGGCGCCTGATCGTTGATTTGAAAGGGAGGATTGGATGGACGCCAACAAGCGCAGGGAAGTTCTGGATACCGTCGCCAAGCTCAGGGTGACCGATATTCGCGATGGCATGGATTGGGTGGGTTTGCATCATGTGGGCACGGTCGATCCCGAGATCCGGCCACTCTACCGAACCAAAGCGGCCGGGTTCGCGCAGACCTACAAGCATATACCCACTCAGATCCGGGTGCCGGAACTGTCACCGGCCGATTACACCAAATGGGCTTATGAATATTGGTACAGTCAGCTCTGGAACATGGGAGATTTCCGCGAGCAGGTCGGCGAAGGCGACTTCCTGGTGATTGACACGCTGGGGCAAAAGACGCCGGCCATCGGCTCGATGGATTCGATGGTCTGGGCTGCGCGCGGGGTCAAGGGCGTGCTGACCAATGGTGGCGCACGAGACACGGACGAGCAGCTGTACCAAAAGGCCATGCCGTGTTGGCACCGCTGGGTGGTGCAGCCCATGTATCAGGGGCGCGTTGAATTCGGTGAACCCAATTCGACAGTGGAGATCGGTGGCGCAACCGTCCGGCCAGGCGATCTGGTGGTGGCCGACGGCGACGGGGCCATTGTGGTGCCGCAGGACGTAATCGAGGACGTAATCTATTACGCCAAGCAGGAATCCGAGAATGATCGCTATGACCGGAGCATGCTGTTCGAGGCGCTTGGCATCGCGCCCGATGAATCAACGCAGTCCATGTTCCCAGATATGCCAGCCCATCCATACCGCAAGAACCGGGAGGACTTCATGAAGCGGCTGGGTCGCAAGTGAAGCCGAAGCAATGAGTTTGGAGGCGCCTGCGCGCGCCTCTTATCTTTGCCGTAAGACAAAAGAAAACGCCGAACCTTGCAGGGTTCGGCGCTTCTTCCTTGGGAGGAAGGATCGGCGCTAAACGCGCTCGAGCATCATGCCCCAATCGCTGCTGTCGGGGCGAGGGGGCAGGGGGAGGACAGAACTGCGGGGAACCTCGATGGTCTCGCCCGGTTCGCTCCATTGACCACTGCGCGGATCAAAAAAGCGCGGGCGGTAACGGTCACCGGCGGTGACGCCGCGGAGCTTTGCCTCGATCGGCGCGTCGGCCTCGAAATACAGCATGAACCAGGAGCGATCCTGGGTGCGGGCGCAATAGTTCCAGCCCTTGTAGGCAAATCCCGGCCCGGTCTTATTGGGCACGATCAGTTCGACATCGGGTTCGAGCTCCAGGTAGCGCTGGCCCAACACAGTGGCAAAGCTCTTGAGGTGTTGGACCTCCGCGGCCGAGTGCCATCCAAAGCTGTCCCACATCTTGTGGAGCGATTGCTCTTCAATGTCAGACTGCCAGATGCCTTCCGCGCCATAGATGAAGCCAGCCAACCCCCCGGATAGGAAGCTGCCATAAAGGCCCGATCGCACATAGATGCGGTCGTCTTCGCTGTCGGGCGGCACGCGCAAAGGGTAGGGCTGGCCCAACTGGTGCAGGCCGGCATAATAGGGCTCGCCATTGATGGCAGGCTTTCGCTCGGTTTCGAAAATTTCGGTGAGATACCAGTAGGTGTAGTGCTCGCGCACATTGCCCGACTGATGCAGATCGACCCAGCTGCCCGGTCCGAAATTGACCAGGGTAGAGGGATTAGGATTGGCGGTGAGCATATTGCCGAAGGGCGGCTTGCCATAGCGTTCAAGCGCCAGCTTGATGGGGATGTTGTAGTCTTCGGCCGGGATGGTCTGCTCGAAATAGTCGTAGTGGATCGGGCTAAGCAGGCTGATATTGGCGCCATAGCGGGCGATCAGATACTGCACGTACCGGCTATAGGATTCCGGCCAGTCGTAGAATTTCTGCCAGCACTGGCCGGCGTCTCGACGCGAGAACTCGATGAAGGGGACGATGCCTTGTTCATTGAGGTAGTCGATCTTGCGATCGAGTGCCTTGAAGTATTCCGGGTTGATCCGGTCCATGTCCGGAAAGATCTGCTCGAAACCGGGCACCTTGCCGGGAAACTCGAACGGGCGGCCCCCTTCATTGTGCATATCCTTGGCTGACTGCGTGCCGGGCTGCTTCCAGGCCGCGCGCACCCAAGTTCCATCAGGCATCTGCAGGCTGTTGGGTGCGCCGTCATTGGCCCAGGCGGGCTGCGCGGCGATCAGACCAACGCAGTTGAAACCCTGCGCCTTCCGGAAGGCAACATAGTCATTGAGGGTGGACTGGGGACCGAGCGGGCCGGGGGATGCTAGCCTGTCAGCGAATGGGAAGCGGAAGCTGGGCAGGGACCACCAGGTATCGCCGAGGAGAAAAAACGGCGTGCCATCGTTGTATTGCAAGCCTCGTCCATCTGGCGTGGCGGCGACCATGCCGCGGCGATTGGGGTTCTCCTCAAGCTCTTGAGAACTCCAAGCTTCGGCAACGAAGCTGCCGCTTCTGCCGGAAAGACCCGCATCCGCCGGGGTGCTGCCGCTGGTCCAGCGCCATTCGCCCGGCGCAGTGGCAAGCACGCGCACGACAAACTCGTTGCCACCATTCCAAAAACCATAAACTCTCCTGGCAAAACCGGGCCCTTCCAGATCAACCCACACCAGAACGTCGGCGTAGGGATTGGACAAGCTGCTGGCGGCCTGGAAGATGAGGTCCAGCTTGGCCCATACCTTTACGTGGCCTTGTGCAGTGGTCACGATTATTCCTCCCTCAGCCGTTAGCGGCCCAGCCATTCCGGCTTGGTTTTCTCCACAAAGGCTTCGACGCCCCGGCGGAAGTCCTCGCTGCCATAAATAAGCGAGATGAGATCGTCAGCTGGATCGATGTCGCGCGCGAGAATGCGTCCAAAAGCGGCCTTGCTGACGCGCAGGGTCAAAGGCGCGTTTTCAAGCAGGCGGGCCACTACCTCATCGGCAACGGCTTCCAGTGCCTCGGGCTCGGCCAGGCGCGCCAGGAACCCGCTGGCAAAGGCTTCTTCGGCGTCGATGAACTCGGCCAAGAGCAGCATGCGCTTTGCCCGGGCCTCGCCAAAGCCATTCAGCACGCGTGCATAGGTCTGCATGGAGACACAGTTGCCGATGGTGCGGGCGATAGGGCTGCCGAATTTCGCGCGGCGGCTGGCGACGCGGATGTCACAGCAGGCCGCGAGATTGAGACCGCCACCCGCAGCCCAACCATCCACAATGGCCACAGTGGGTATCGGCACGGCAAGAAGCCGTTCGAAATAGCTGTTCATCTTGGCTTCGTAGGCGATCCCGTCCTGCCCACCGGTGAAGTCGCGGAACTGGGCGATGTCCGACCCGGCAACGAAGGCCTTGCCCCCGGCGCCGCGCAAAGTAACGACACGCAAATTAGGGTCAGCGCTGACCTCGGCCAAAACAGCGTCCAGTTCTTCCCACATCGACCAGGTAAAGGCATTGTGGGCAGCTGGCCGGTCAAAGAGGATGCGGGCAATAGCGCCCTCTCGGTCCAGCCGGACTTGCCCAAGGTTATTGTCCTGGCTCATGCGGACGTTCCGCCGGCCGGTTGGGGATCAAGCAGGCCCAACTCAGCAAGGATCTCGTCGTTGTGCTGGCCGAGCAAGGGGGGAGGGCGCCTGACACTGGCGGGCGTATCTGAAAGCTTGGCGGGAAAGCCCAGGGCTTTGAAGCTGCCCTCCACCGGGTGATCGATTTCAATCACGGCCTTGCGGTGGTGCACATGTTCATTGTCAAGGGCGACGCTGTAATCGTAGATCGGACCGGCGGGAACGCCAGCGGCAAGAAACATATCCACCCATTCGCTCGCTGTGCGGGTGCGGAAGGTCGGCCGCAGTTCGTCGGCCAGTTCGCTGCGCAGTTTCACGCGGTCGACCGCGCCAGCATAGCGCGGGTCACTCTTGAGTTCGGGGCGGCCGATGACGTCGCAAAAGATCAACCACAGCTTCTGATTGGCTGCGCCCACCACGAAGTTGTTGTCGGAGGCGGCAAAGGCTTGGTAGGGGGCGCTCATGCGGTTCGCGGTCCCTAGCGGGCCGGGCGATTTACCGGTCGCCCAGTATTCGGTGCTTTCCCAGACTGAGAGCGACAGCGCCGCGTCCAGCAATGAGCTATCGACATATTGCCCGCGGCCAGTGCGTTCGCGGCCGATCACAGCCGACAGGATGCCATAACAGGCGAACATGCCAGCGCCAAGATCGCCCACGGGAATACCCGACTTGACTGGCTCCGCTCCCGGGATGCCGGTCGCGCTGATGATGCCGCCCATGGCCTGGGCGATCAGATCAAAGCCCGGCCGTTGCGACCAGGGACCGGTCTGGCCAAAGCCCGAGATACTGGCATAGATCAGGCGGGGATTGATGCGTGAAAGGGTGTCGTAATCCGCCCCAAGCTTTTTGGTGACGCCCGGACGGCTGTTCTCGACCAGAATGTCGGCGGTTTCCACCAGCCGGTGCAGCACTTGCTGTCCGTGCTCGGTTTTCAGATCAAGGGTTATGCTGCGTTTGTTGCGGTTGAGGGCAAGAAAGCCGGGGCTGTCTTCCCCTTTCATGCGAAAGCCCATGGACTTGCGGGTTTGGTCCCCCACGCCGGGCGGTTCCACCTTGATCACATCGGCACCCATGTCGCCCAGCAGCATGCAGCAAAACGGGCCCGCCATAACCTGGCTCAGATCAAGTACGCGCAGGCCGGTTAGTGGCGGCAGATGTGCGGAAGCCTCGCTGGGCTGCACCGGTTCGGCACCTTGCGACATAAGTTCCTCCCTCCACGGGGCAAGACGATGCAGCGAGCCTGATCGCCGGCCTCCTAATCTTGCATACAAGACTGCCGTTTTGTGGAAATCAAGGGGGCAGGTGCCCGATGTTGCTTTTTTCCATGGATTTGCATACGAGCAAGCATGGACAAAGATGCTGATTTCGCTGAGTTACCGGAGCTTGCCACCGACGGCGGCAGTCGCCGCAAGGGGCATTTGCATACAGAAGCGGCAGCCCGGCTCAGGAGCATGATCCTATCCGGCGAGTTGCCGCCAGGAGCGCGCCTACGCGAGCTCCAACTCTGCGAGCAGCTTGGCGTATCCCGCACCCCGGTACGGGAGGCATTGCGCACCCTTGCTGCAGAGGGTCTCGTGGATCTGCTGCCCAATCGAAGCGTATTGGTGTCGCAGTTGCACGCGCCTGATCTGGAGCACCTGTTTGTGGTGTTCGGCGCAGTGGAAGGGTTGGCAGCAGAACTGGCTTGCCAGCGGATCACCGAGGGGGAAATCGCCGAGATCGGCCGCCTGTTGGCCGAGATGGTGGACTATCACACCCGCAAGGAGCGTGCGCCCTATATGCGGATCAACCAGGAAATCCACCGGAGAACCGTCGAGATCGCAGCCAATCCCGTGCTGTATTCGGTGTGGCAGTCCCTTGTGCCCCGAGTGGAACGAGCTCGGGCGCTTGCCAATCTAGACACTGGGCGATGGACCGGTGCGCTGTTCGAACACACCAAGATGTTCACGGTCCTCGCGGCGCGGGACGGTAAACAGCTCAACCAGCTTACTCGTGAGCACTTCGTGAACAGCTTGCCCTTCCTGCAGCGCTCCGGCGACTAAAGCGCATCTTTTCTGTATTGGTGCTCGTGCACGAGAGTTCGCCGATCAGGTGAGCCTATGCTGGTTTTTGTCGGCAAACAAAAAGTCAAAGTGAGCCGTTGACTCACTCGACTCTTGCATACAAGAATAACGGTGGCTGGGGAGGAGCCCTGCCAAATCACACCAATTTGTGGCGGCGCAGCAGCCTGCGCCAGCAAGGATTTGTCATGTCGAGCTATGAGCCAAAGGACACCCAGGGCAACGCCGTGGATCCCTACCATGTCCGCCGCTATTTCGAGCCGCTCCGCGTGGTCGATGTCGTCGATGCAATGGATGGCTTGGGCTATTTCAACATCGGCTTGGTGTCGCAGGAAATCCGGCCGCTCTGGCTGGGCATGAAGTTCTGGGGTCCTGCTGTTACGCAGCGCTGCGTGCCAGCAAACAAGCCAATGTGGCCATTGCAAACAACCGAGGAAATCGTTGGTGCCCATGGGCTCTGGTTCAACCGCTATGGCCACAATGGGCGGGGTCTCGCCGATCTCCTCGAGCCCGGATGCGTGGTGGTGACGGACGTCGGCAGCTCCAACGAAGTAGGCTTTTTTGGCTCAGAGAACGTCCTGGCCCTGCAGGCCGGCGGCGCCGTGGGAATTGTCACTAATGGCCACTGCCGGGACACCGGTGAAGTCACCATGCAAAAAACGCCAATGGTCTGCCGAGAGCGCGGGCGCACCATCATACCCGGTCGCATCGAAGTGGTGGAACTCAACACGCCCGTCGGCATCGGTGGCGCTCAGGTTCGTCCGGGCGACATTGTTGGTTGCGACGATGACGGGCTGGTGGTGGTGCCCATCGAGATCGCCAAGCAGGTGGCACTGCATGCCAAAGCGGTGCTGCTGGCCGACATGAATGCGCGCCGCCGGCGCTATGATGTCCTTGGGCGTGCCCATGACGAGACTGTTGATACCGACGCGATCGAGCACTTCTACGCCGAGCTTGGCGCCTGAGGCGAAGGGAAGGGGTCGGCGCGACCGGTCCCTTTTGTATCGGGGAGGACACCGTGCGGATTCTCGACGCGCACCAGCATTTCTGGGATCTGGATGCCAACTATCTTCCGTGGCTGGCCGACAAACCCGTGAGTTTCCGCTACGGCAATTACGATGCCCTGAAGCGCAACTACATGCCCCCCGACTATCGGCGCGATGCCGAAGGCTATGAGCTTGCCGGCAGCGTGTTCATCGAGACTGAGTGGAACCCCGAGGATCCCATGGGGGAAGTGGCCTGGGTTGACAATCTACGAGCACGAGAAGCCCTCCCTAGCGTCATGGTCGCGCAGGCCTGGCTCGACCGCGAGGATGCAGAGCAGGTGCTGGGGGCCTTAGGGCAGGTTCCATTTGCGCGGGGGATCAGACACAAGCCCAAAGCAGCCACGCGGCCCGATGAGGTGGTGGCAGGGGCGCCCGGTTCCATGGGGGATGCGGCGTTCCGCCGAGGCTTTGCCATGCTGGCACCCAACGGGCTGAGCTTCGACCTGCAAACGCCGTGGTGGCACCTGCCAGAAGCTGCCGAATTGGCGCGGGCTTTCCCGCAAACGCAGATCATCATCAATCATACCGGACTGCCATCGGATCGAAGCGACAGCGGGCTTAACGGGTGGCGCGCCGCCATGCGAGAGGCAGCGGGGTGCCCCAATATCGCAGTCAAGATTTCGGGTCTCGGTCAGAAGGAGCAGCCCTGGACGGTGGAGGCCAATCGTCCGATCATTCGCGAGACGATCGAGATTTTTGGCGTGGAGCGCTGCATGTTCGCCTCCAATTTCCCCGTCGACAGCCTCGTCGCCAGCTTTGCCACGATCTTTGATGGCTTCCGCCAAAGCGTTGCGGACCTGCCTGCCGCCGATCACGAGGCGCTGTTTTGCGGTAATGCGGCCCGCTTCTATCGCATCGATTTATCCGAAGGGAATTGAGCATGTCGGACAATACCAAGAAGATGCGCCTGGGGCTGGTTGGGCTAGGCATCATGGGCGCGCCGATCGCGCAACGGCTGCGCGATCAAGGCTATGAGCTCACGGTATGGAACCTTGAGCCAGATTATTACGACCGGGTGAAGGATAGCGGCGCTCAGTGGGCGCAATCACCGGCCGAGGTGTGGCGGGCCTCCGACGCTGTTCTGGTCTGCGTTCTAGGCGACGATGCCATTGAAAGTGTTTGCTTCGGGGAGGACGGCTTTGCCAAGGCTGGCGCTGGGGCCAGCGTTCTCATCGACCTTTCCACCACCTCTCCAGACGCAACCCTGGAACTGGGCCAGCGGCTCAGGAAGGAGGTCGGGGCCGAGTGGCTAGATGCGCCCGTCTCCGGCGGGCCAAAGCCCGCCCGGGACGGGGAGCTTACCGTCATGGTTGGAGGGAACGAGGAGGCATTCCACCAAGCCGAGGCCCTGCTACGGGTAATGGGTCAGAACGTGACCTATATGGGCCAGCTCGGTTCGGGCCAAAAGACCAAGATCCTCAACCAGGCAATTGTCGGTGCCAACTATATCCTCATGGCCGAAGTTCTCGCCGCCTGCCGGGCGGCCGGGATCGATCCGGACTTGTTGCCGGTATGTCTTAAGGGTGGGCTCGCCGACAGTGCGATTTTGCAGCGCATTTACACCCAGATGAGCGCCGAGGATTTCGATCCGCCGCGCAGCTATGCCCGTCAGGTCGACAAGGACCTGAAATCCGTTGCCCACTATGTGGATGAGCTGGGGCTCGAACTGCCTTTGATCCAGGTCGCTGTTAGCCAGTACCGGAGATATGTGGAGGCCGGCAACGAGATGGAGGATGGCGCCTCGGTTTCGCGTCTCTACCAGGACGCTGATCGCAAGGAATAGGTCCGTGCTGTTCATTGTAAGCGGGCGAGACAAACCCGGGGGGATTGAAGGCCGGCTTGAATTCCGGTCCGAGCACCGTGCCTACTACGCGGCGCTCGGGGATGATCTGGTGCTCGCCGGTCCGTACCTGGACCCTGCGGGCGAGCCCATCGGCAGCATGATCGTAATGCGGGCCGCAGATCAGGAAACGGCTGAGCGGTTCGCCCGTGCCGATCCGTACTGGACACAAGGTGTGTTCGAAACGCTCGATATTTCTAGATGGGATTGGTTCATGAAGCGGCCGGACGACCTCGTCTCATGAGCTTGGATTGCATACAAAAGCCGGTTGCTGGCTCGTAAGTGTTCTCTAAGAGACAGTTACGAGTCCCACTAGCTTTTTGCACGGGAAGGTGCCGCCAGCTCAGTGCTGGATAAGAATCTCCGCCGTCGATGCAGGGTATAAAATTATGATCTTATAGACGTTGACACCTCGGTTTCTTGCATACAAGAATGCTCAGGTGTTGAGGATAAAGCGGTTCTGAAGAGGAGAGCTTTATCGCCACAGAAAGCGCAAGCGGGCTCACGATGCCGCGCGCTTGGCTTGTGGGCACAACTGAATGCAAAGGGAGGAACTTATGCCGAAGACGCTTTTGACTAAGACGGTCCGGCCGCTGATTGCGACCTCGCTGCTGGCTCTGGCCTTGGCGGCAGTGCCCACCGGCGCCGGTGCGCAAGACAGCGGCTTAACGGGCGACATCCGCTTCAGCTGGTGGGGTGGCCAGGTTCGTAACGACAAGACCGACCGGATCATCCAGCTGTTCGAGCAAAAGAACCCGGGCGTCAGCATAACCCGCGAAAACGCGGACTTTGCCCCCTATTGGGAACGCCTGACCATCCAGTCGACCGGCAACAACCAACCTTGCGCGATCACCATGCAATCCCGCTGGCTGGCGACCTATGCCCGTCCGGACATCCTGCTGCCGCTAGACGAGATGGTCGCTGATGGTACGCTCAACGTCGAGGGTATACCTGAGGCGGTGATGAATGCGGCCCGCGGCGCGGACGGCAATCTATATATGATCCCGCACGGGGTGTTCTATTTCGCCCTCATGTACAACGAGCAGATGCTCGAAAATGCAGTCGCGGCCGGCGTGGAGCCACTCGAGTGGCCCTATACTTGGACGCAATATGCCGACCATCTGCGCGCCGTCCAGCCAACCCTGCCGGAAGGCGCAGTTGCGACCCATAATATGGGGCGTGAGCCCGACGCCTTTGTTCCTTGGGTGCAATCGCACGGCGAAAAGGTGTTCGACGGCTCCAAGGTCGCGTTCTCTCGCGATTTGGCGATGGAGTGGTTTGAATACTGGGAAACCCTGCGCAACGAAGGGGTGACCGAGTCACCTGAGGGCATGATCAGCGAGAACAGCGCTCTCGTTGAGGAATCGAACCTCGCCAATGGCCGTGGCTACGCCACCAATCGTCCACCCAACCAACTCGGTTCGGTGCAGACGGTGACCAACACGGTCAACCCTGGCGCTACCATCAACACCCGGCCATATCCAGTTGGCGAGGATGGGACAGTAGGCATGGATCTGGGCTCCAACGGCATCGCCATTGGCGCCAGTTGCGCCGCTGAGAATATTCCGGCGACCGCGGCATGGATCAATTTCTGGACCCAGGATCCGGAAGCGGCGGGCATCTATGAATCCGATAATGGCGTAGTGGCCATTCCCGAACTCGCCGCTGCCCAGGCGCAGGACCCCGACACTCAGCCCACCCAGGTCCGCCATATCGAGCTCTATAACCAGGTGGTGGATACGGCCAAGCCCGTGTTCTGGCCAGCCGGCGGCTACCAGGCGATGACCGATGTGCTCAACCGCACCTATGACGCGGTGGCTTTCGGTCAGCTCAGCGTGGAAGAGGGTGCTGACCAACTGATCGCCGAACTGCAGCAGCAGCTCGATCAGGCAGCACGCTGACCTAGACACTCGCGGTGCGGACCGCTGATCCGGTCCGCACCCAAGCGGTGGAACAAGCGCCGGATTAGGCTGTCCCCGGCATTGCTCCGGCGGCTTAGACCCTGACGGGAGGTGAGTTCACATGAGCATGTTGGATGCTGCAAACAATCCGGTTCTGCCCGTCGCGGAGGTTGGGCGCCCGGTGCGCACGATACCCCAGAACCGGACGGGCTCGGCGTTCAGGAAGGCGGAGAACCGAGCCGCCTACCTCTTCCTGGCGCCGTGGCTCGCTGGCATTATCCTCATTACTGCACTGCCGATGCTGGCTTCGCTTTATCTCAGCTTCACCAATTATGCGGTGATCGGGTGGCCGAGCTGGATTGGGCTGGAGAACTATGTTCGCCTGTTCACCTCGGACCGGCGCTTCGTCACCTCCATTTGGGTGACGCTGAAATATGTCGGCTTTTCCGTGCCGCTGGTGCTGCTGTTCTCGCTTACGGTCGCTGTATTCCTCAACCGGGGCTTGCGCGGTCTCGCCATCTACCGGTCGCTGTTTTACGTGCCCTCGCTAATCGGTGCGAGTGTCGGCATCGGCTTGCTGTGGAAGGAAGTCTTTGGCGAACGCGGCGTGGTCAATCACATGCTGGGATGGTTTGGCATTGCCGGTCGGGGCTGGATCAACAATCCCACCTTTGCGCTGCCATCCGTTATCGCGCTGAACGTCTGGACCTTCGGCGCCTCAATGGTGATTTTCCTGGCCGCGCTTCGGCAGATCCCGGACTCCTATTATGAAGCGGCCTCTATCGATGGCGCCAATGCCTGGCAAAGATTCCGCCGCATCACCTTGCCGCTGATCACGCCCGTGATCTTCTTTAATACCGTCCTGCTGCTGATCAACTCGTTCCAGTCCTTCACCCAGGCTTTCGTGGTCTCCAATGGTCGCGGCGGCCCGGTAGACTCGACGCTGCTCTACTCCCTCTATCTCTACCAGCAGGCCTTCCAGCAGCTGCAGATGGGCTACGCCTCGGCGATGGCCTGGATCCTGCTGATCGCCATCGGCATCGCGACCGCGCTGCTGTTCTGGTCCTCGCGCTTCTGGGTGTTCTATGGCGACCGCTAAAACCTATGATCCCGAACTGCTGCACCTGGAACGCCGGCGGCGCGCGAACTGGCGCCGCATCAAGGGGTTGGGACTGCACCTGGTGTTGATCGCGCTGCTCGGGATCATGCTTTATCCCGTGATCTGGATGGTGTTCAGCGCGCTTCGCCCGGAAGCCGAGATCTTTGGGGATATGGGCTTCATACCCACCAACTGGACGTTTGAGAACTTTGTCCGCGGTTGGAATTTATACGGCAATCTGACCTTCACGCAGTTCTACATCAACTCCTTCATCATCTGCGCGCTGGCGATTGTCGGCAATCTCCTGGCCTGTTCCATGGCTGCCTATGCGTTTGCCCGCCTGGAGTTCCGGGGCAAGTGGATCCTGTTTGGGATCATGCTCGGCACGATGATGCTGCCCATCCATGTGCAGCTCATTCCGCAATATATCTTCTTTCTCAACATCGGTTGGGTGAACACCATACTGCCGCTGATCGTGCCCAAGTTCCTGGCGCACGACGCCTTCTTCATCTTCCTGATGGTGCAGTTCATGCGTTCGCTGCCCAGCGAGCTGGAGCAGGCGGCGGTGGTTGATGGCGCCTCCTACTGGCAGCGCTACTGGCGCATCATCCTGCCGCTATCGATGCCGGCGCTGGCGACAACGGCGGTGTTCACCTTCATCAATACCTACAACGACTTTTTCAGCCAGCTGATCTACCTGACCGACACCGACCGCATGACAGTGCCCGTGGCGCTGCGGCTGTTCCTTGACCCCAGCAGTGGCTCATCCTCGTTTGGCGGGCTGTTCGCCATGGTGCTGGTGTCCATCGGTCCGGTTCTCGGCTTCTTCCTCGCTTCGCAGCGTCTGCTCACCAAGGGCATCGCTACCCAAGGCTTCAAGTGATCCGGTCGGAGTAAATCATGGCCAGCGTAACGCTTCAAAATCTGACCAAGACCTATGCCGGCGGCCAGCTGCGGGCGGTCAACGGTATTTCACTCGACATCGAGGATGGGGAGTTCCTCGTTCTGGTCGGCCCGTCAGGCTGCGGCAAGTCCACCGCACTGCGCATGATCGCGGGCCTCGAGGAAATCACCGATGGTGCAGTGTGGATTGGCGACGATTTCGTCAACGACACCCATCCCAAGGACCGCGACATTGCCATGGTCTTCCAGTCCTATGCGCTTTATCCGCATATGACGGTCTACGACAACATCGCCTTTCCGCTGCAGATCGCCAAGCTGCCCAAGGATGAAGTCGACCGGCGGGTGCAGGAAGCAGCGCGCATTCTGGAGCTTGAGAATTATCTCAAGCGCCGACCGGGCCAGCTTTCAGGCGGGCAGCGCCAGCGTGTAGCGATGGGACGAGCCATTGTGCGCCAGCCGGCCGTCTTTCTCATGGACGAGCCGCTGTCCAACCTCGACGCCAAGCTTCGGGTGCAGATGCGGGCCGAGATCGCCTCGCTGCAGCACAGGCTGGGCGTCACGACCGTTTACGTGACCCACGACCAGGTGGAAGCCATGACCATGGGCCACCGTGTGGCGCTGCTCAAGGACGGTGTGCTGCAGCAGGTGGACACGCCGAGCAACATCTACAACAAGCCCGCTAACACCTTCGTGGCCGCCTTTATCGGCTCGCCCACCATGAACCTTTACTGGGCGACGCTGGAAGGGCAGGGCGATGGTTTGGGCGTACGTCTGGGCAGCTATCTGATCCGGATGCCGGCGCAAAGCCTAGCTGAGCATCAGGGGCTGCGCCGCTATGCCGGCAAGCGGGTCGTCGTGGGCATCCGCCCCGAGGACATCGCCGAGGCCGGAGTGGATCAGACCGGCGCTGCCGATACAATCACCGCGGATGTGAGCCTCGTGGAAGCGCTTGGCTCGGACGTCATCGTCCATTTCGGCATCGATGCGCCGGCCGCCGATATCCGCAGCTCCGACAGTCTTGATGAGATCAAGGTGCAGGAGGGGAAATCGCGCTGCGTCGCCCGATTCCCGGCCAAATGCCAGGTGCGGCTGGGGCAAACCGTGACGGTCCGCCTCGACACCACCCGCATGCACTATTTCGACGGCGAGAGCGGGCTTTCCATTCTCGACTGAAACCGCCCGCGGCGTCCGAGCGCCGTAGGCAATCCCAGCAGCAAAGGAAACAATAATGGCTATCAGCTCCAGTACTCTCGAGATCCTTCGGAAGGTACGTACATCAGACGTCACTGACGCGCTCGACTCTATGGGTTATATGAACACCTATGAGATGGACCCGCGGCTGCGGCCGCTGTTTCCGGGCGTGTTCTTCGCTGGGATTGCCAGCACTGCCGAATTCAACATCATCAACCGCCACATCCCTGCGATGACCTATGAGGAATTTGACGACCGGCAATACAAGCGCCACGAGGATCGCTCCAGCCATCCAGAAGCGCTTTGGCCTGCGGGGCACAGCTTTGGGGCGCCCGACGAAGTGCACGTAATCGATACCAAGCAGTCGCGTTGCGGCTTGCTTGGCTCCAACAATCTGCTCGATGCCCGGGTGAAAGGGTCAGTGGGCTTCGTTATCGACGGCGCCTGCCGGGACACGGGCGAATGCATCATGCAGAAGGATCCCGTGTTCTGCTCGGTTCGCTCCATGCGGCACATGGCCGGGCGGCTGGAACTTTCTTCCATGGGCAAGCCCATCACCTGCGGCGGCGTTTATGTCCGCCCCGGCGACGGCGTGATCGCCGATGATGACGGCATTGTCGTGATCCCGCACGAAGACGGCGAGGAAGTCGCCAAGCGGGCGTGGAGAGTGCAGGACAAGGACCGTCGCATGCGCCGCGCCTTTTATGAAAAGTTGGGCATGCCCATGGACAAGACCGTGGCACTGGAAGAGCGCCCCTGGTAGTCGGCGCGGCAGGGCAGCAGGTCAGCGGGCGACTTCTTGGTGCCTGCTGCCAGCGGCTAAACCGTGCCGGTGCAGCTAAAGCCGCACCGGCCTTGGGCCCTGCGGGTATGGGGCAGACGGGCATCGCAGCAAGAACTGCGACATGGGGCGAAGTTCGCCTCGGTGCCGGTCGTCCGGCGGGAAATAGAAGGTGAAGCAAGCTTCGCCCCATGCTCTATCGGAGACTCTTCGGTGAGGACCGTCCGTGGCTAGACCCGTGCCAAACGCCAGAAGCCCTGAAGCTTCATTGGACCGGGGGATGAAATCGGTCCCGGATCATCCTCGTCCCGAAGGAGCTTGGGCGACCCCAAACTCATCCGATATTCCCGCACCGACCGTTCGTCGCGACCGCGCAGCTTGCCCGGGAACAAGGGGGATTGTGCCTGAGGTTTTCGGGGGCGGGGATAAGTTTGTGGGGGGAGGCGCCGCGGGGACTGGTGTTGGCCGCCCTCGTGGTTCGAGGCTACGCTACGCTACGCACCTCACCATGAGGGCTTCAGATAGATCTGGTCGGTTGCGGGACCTCGATGAGCCCTCATCCTGAGGTGCCGCGTAGCGGCCTCGAAGGGCGAGGGCGGCTATCACAGCCAAGGTACCCGGGGCGGGGTGCCGCCCCCGAGCGGGTTAGCCAGGATTGCTGACCGAATAAAGCCGGATTTCGTGTTGCTGGCCGGTGCGGTCGGTCCAGCGCATGGATTGGCCGGCGCGCAGGCCGATTAGGGCGGTGCCGAGGGGTGAGAAGATCGAGATGCGCTCGCGCCCTTCTTGGCGGGGATAGGAGAGCACACCGCTTTGCGGGGGCGCGCCGTTGAAGCTGACCACCACGCGCGAACCCATGCGCACCACATCGGGCGGGAGGCGCTTGTCGGCGACGAGCTTGGCGCGGCCGAGTTCGTAGAGCAGGTCGTCGGCCTGGTCGGGGCTGTGGCCGATGCCGCCCATGGCCAGAACCAGCAGATCGTGACGATCGGCTTCACCCACCATGATGGGGGGAAGATCGGATCCGAAAATACCCATGTCATCCTCCAGATGATTGAAGTGTGGTTGTGCCTCTTGGGCGATCAGGCGGCGCTCGGGCCGGGATCGTCGCCGCCGCCCAAGCCCGCAGGCACGAAGCGCGAGGACGGGCTGCGGGGGGCGAGCGGGGCGAGCGGGGAGGGTGTGGCCTCGTTGCGAGCGACGACCTGCAAGGGTGGCGAAGAGCGCCGGCGCTCGGGCTGGAACAGCACGGCTTCGATCACGAGATTTTCCACCGAGCCGTCGCGGCGACGGGCCTGCACCGTTTGCCCCGCCCTTGCACCCAAAAGGGCAAGGCCGCGTGGCACGGTCAGGAGCACGGTGAGGCCATAGACTTCTTCGCTGGGCCCCGCGACGAGGGAGCGATCCTGGGTGGGCGCACTGCCGACGCGAAAGCGCACCCGGCTATTGAGGGTGACCACATCGCCCGGGATATCGGCCGGGAACATGACCTGAGCGACGCCGAGCTTATGGCGGATGATTTCCGCCGCACCGGCAAAGGGTTCGCCGTATTCGTGCAAGAGGCTTTGCAGGAGGGCAAAGTCCTTGGCGGTCAAAATGATTTCGGGTTGGTCGGACGCGAGCTGGTCGGACATGAGAAACTCCAGAACAGGGGGGATTGGCAGCAGACGAGACCCCTGACCCGGAGGACGATGCCTAGCGGATCAGGGGAAAAGGTCTTGCTTGGGTGTGCCGTACCGCTGGGAAAGACGGGCGCATCTAGGCCTCCGCAGGTTCATCGACGGGCTGGATGACGGACATGACGGTGAGCACGTGCTTGCGTCCGTCGCGGGTTTCCCAGGTGATGGACTGACCGGTGCGCAAGCCGATAAGCGCCGCGCCCACGGGGGTCAGCACGGAAATGCGGCCCTGCGAGATATCGGCCTTGGCGGGGTAGACGAGGGTGACCTCGACAACCTCGTCCTGGTCGGTGCGGTACTGAACCGTGGAGCCCATGCGCACGATGTCCTTGGGCAGCTTGGCGTCGGGCACGACGCGGGCCCGCTCCATCTCCTCGAGGAGACGTTCGGCCGCAGCGCTTAGCGAGCCGCCGCCTGAAGCGGCGAGGGCCAGCAGTTGACGATGTTCGGTTTGGGCCACCGTGAGAGCAGGCCGTAGATTGTGGGTGCGCATGACGCTTCTCCGCGTAAATAGCAGCAAGCAGCGCCAGATCTGAAAAGACCCTGCGCAGCAAGCTATAACAATGACTTGTGGAAATCCCTATCCCTAAACCTTGCGACGAAGCGCCAGGCTTAGGGCAACTATCCTTCGACCGGAGTGGCCCGGCGAGCAAACGCGTGGAGGATGTTGAAACAAGGGTTCATGCACCCAAGGTAGGCGCAACAGAACTAAAGTCAAGCCAGTGTGGGACGCCGTGCCGCTCAGGAGGGCAGCGGCGCAGAGCGAAGGGAACTCAGCCCTCGGTCGGGGCGTCGGTGCGTTCCACCACGATATCCTGGCCCCATTGCGGCGGAACGTCGCCGCTGCGTTCCGCGCGGTCGCGGTACAGCGCGGCGCGGGCCAGCAGCATCAGGGTAACGGGCGTCGTGATCGACACGAACACCAGGATCAGCACTTCATGCACGGCCGGGCGCTGGGCCGACACGGTGAAGTAGACTATCGAAGCGAGGAGAATCGCGATGCTGCCAAGGCTCGTGCCGAGGGTCGGCGCGTGGATGCGGGCGTAAAAGCTGTCAAAGCGAGCCAAGCCGATGCAGCCCAGGAGGGTGAAGGCGGCGCCCAGAATGGACAGGCCGCCAACCAAGACCGCGAGCCAAACAGGAATTTCGCTCATTCAATGACCTCGCCGCGCATGAGGAACTTGGCCAGGGCGACGGTGCCGACAAAGCTCAGGGCCCCGATCAGCAGAGCCACTTCGAAATAAATGTTGGAGCCAATGCGGATGCCGAACAGCACCAGCATGAGCATGGCGGCGACGTAAAAGGCATCGAGCGCAAGAATGCGGTCCTGCGCGCGGGGCCCGCGGATCATCCGGTAGGTGGCAAGGATCAAGGCGAGGCCGACCAGCAATTGCGACAGCAACAGGCACCAATGGAGAATGGCTGCGCTCATTGGAAAATCTCCAGCAGCAAACGCTCATAGCGGTTCTTGATGGTATCGATCCAGGTCGCTTCATCAACGAGGTCAAGCACATGGATCAGCACGGTGGCATGCACAGCGTCATATTCGAGCCAGGCACTGCCAGGCGTCGCGGTGATGATGCAGGCGAGAATGGCAAGGCCTGAGCGGTCGCGCAGCGTCAGCGGCATGACGACGAAGCCAGCGGTTCGCTGGTGGTGCCGATCCCGTAGCACAATGCTGGCGACGGCAAGGTTGGAGCGCATCACATCAACCACCACATAGGCGGCGAGCCGGAAAATGCTGCCGAGCTTACGGGCGCGGGGCTGTTGGGGCTCAAGCGCCGCAAAGGCACGGGCGGCCAGCACGGCGATGACGGCGCCAAGCAGGATTTGTCCGAGGCCAAGGGACTGCTGCAGAAGCAGCCACAGCACCAGAAGGCTGAGCGACAGGATGGGGTAAGGCAGCAGCTTTCTCATGGCACCACCTCCACCAGCTGACCCGGCGCGGGTGGCTCCAGCACTTCCTCGATTACGGGCGCGGGGGTGTAGAGCTGGTCGGCGATGGCCTGGGTGTAGCTAAGGGCAGGTCCGGCCAGGATGGTGGTCGCGACAGTGAGGCAGAGGAGCAGGAGCACCGGGGCGATCTCGATCACCCGGACCGGCGCTGGGCGTTCGGACATGGTGGCCCAGAAGGTGTTGATCCAGGTGCGGGTCAGCGCCACAAGCGCCGCAAAACCGGAAAAGATCAGCAAGGCGGTGAGCCACCAGGCGGAGGGTGGAATGGGCGCGGTTTGAGTAAGGCCATCGGGGTTGAAGATGGCGGAGATGATCGCGACCTTGGCCACAAAACCGGCCAGCGGCGGCAGGCCGGCGATCAGCAGGATACAAAGGCCAAAGCTGATGCTGAGTACGGCGAGGGTCGCGGGAATGGCGACGCCGATTTCGTCTTCTTCATCACCTTCCTCGTCATCGCCATAGGCTTCCATGGTGACGGCGAGCACATCAGCGCCTTCAATACGCACCCGGTCGAGCAGTTCCACCAGCATGAAGAAGGCCGAGATGGCGAGGGTCGAGACGACGAGGTAAAAGAGCGCGCCGCTGGTGGCGCCGGCATTGCCCATGCCCATGGTGGCGAGCAGGGTGCCCGAAGAGACAAGGACGCTGTACCCGGCGAGCCGGGACGTCGTCTGGGCGGCCAGCACGCCAATGGTCCCAAAGGCGAGGGTGGCAAGGCCGCCCATCAAGAGAACGGTGTTTCCGAACCCAGCGGAAACCCCCGCTTCGGCCCCGAAGGCGAGGGTCGAAATCCGCAACACGGCGTAAACGCCGACCTTGGTCATGATGGCAAAGACCGCCGCGACCGGTGCGGCGGCTGCTGCATAGGAGGTGGGCAACCAGAAGCCGAGCGGCCACATGCCCGCCTTGATCAGGAAGGCGACGCCCAGAATGGCGGCGCCGGTTTCGAGCAGGCCCCGATCCGTTTCGGCGATGTTGGCGACCTTGCCCGCGAGATCGGCCATGTTGAGGGTGCCGGTGACGCCATAGATCAGCGCCGCCCCGATCAGGAACAGGAAGGAGGCGGCCAGATTGACGGCGATATAGTGCAGCGAGGCCTTGACGCGCGCGGCGCCCTGGCCGTGCAGGGCCAGACCATAGGAGGCGGCCAGCATCACCTCGAAGAACACAAAGAGGTTGAAGACGTCGCCGGTGAGAAAGGCGCCGTTGACGCCCATCAAGAGGAACTGGAACAAGCTGTGGAAGCTGCTGCCCGCGGAGTGCCAGCGGGCAAGGGAATACACCAGCGCCGAGATGCCAAGGATCGCGGTCACCAGCACCATCATGGCCGAAAGGCGATCGGCTACAAGGACGATGCCAAAGGGGGCCGGCCAGTTGCCAAGCTCGTAAACGGCAAGCGCGCCGGTGGGTTGGGCATTGGCCTGCATCACGAGCAGGACCGAGCCCACCAGCAGCATGACTGTCGAGCCGAGGCTGACCAGCGCCCGCGCATTGCGCAGGCGATCATCGAACATCAGCAGCAGCGCACCGGTGGCCATGGGCAAGAGGATGGGCAGGATGATCAGGTTATCGATAAAGCCGGTCACCGCCGTTCCCTCCCGTCGACATGGTCGGTTCCGGTCAAACCGCGCGCGGCCAGCAGCACCACAAGAAACAGCGCCGTCATGGCAAAGCCGATGACGATGGCCGTCAGCACCAGGGCCTGCGGCACGGGATCGGCATAAAGGCTGGGGTCGACCACGCCATCTTTGCCCAGAACGGGCGCGCCGTTCATCTTGAGGCGGCCCATGGCGAAAATGAAGAGGTTCACCGCATAGGACAGGAGCGACAGGCCAATGATGACCTGGAAGGTGCGCGGGCGCAGCATCAGGTAAACGCCGCAGCTGGCCAAGACGCCAATACTGATTGCAAGAACGAGTTCCATCAGCGAGCCTCCACCGGTGCATCGGCCGACACTTCCGCTTCGGGCACCGGCGGCACGGGTCGCCGCGCGGGCTTGGGCGAACGAATCGACTGGTGAGCAAGGGCGATCAGGATCAGCACGGTCGCGCCGATCACGAGGCTGAACACGCCAAGGTCAAATAACAGCGCGCTTGCCAAGGGCACCCGGCCGATCAGCGGCAGGTCGGCATATTGGAATGCCGTGGTCATGAAGGGATAGTCAAAGACGAAGGAAGCCATGCCCACCAGCAGCGCCAGAAGCAGACCGCTGCCGATCCAGCGTACGGGCAAGATGCGAAGGCGGTCCTCCACCCAGCGCGTGCCCCCTGCCATATATTGCAGGATGAAGCCGATCGACATGACGATGCCAGCCGCAAAGCCGCCGCCGGGCTGATCATGGCCGCGCAGGAACAGGTGCAGGGCCAGAACGATGATGACGGGGAACATCCACTGCATGATCACGGCGGGGATCAGCAGGTATTCATTGACTGTGTCGCCCGGGCTGCGCTCGGGCGCCCGGTCATCGAAGGCATTCTGGATCAACTGTTGCTCGGGCTTGTCGATCGAGTCGGCCGCAGGGCGGAAGCGGCGCAGAATGGCAAAGACCGTGACGGCTACAATGCCCAGGACGGTAATTTCGCCCAGCGTATCGAAGGCGCGGAAATCCACCAGCATGACATTGACCACATTGGTGCCGCCGCCAAGCTTGTAGGCGTTTTCGAGGAAGAACTCGGAAATGCCGTTGGGGAGCTGGCGCGTCATCACCGCATAGGACAGCAGACCGAGGCCGAGGCCTGCCACCAGCGACAGGGCGAGATCGCGATAGCGACGGAAGCGGGCTCGGCGCAGGACCACCACGTCGCGCATGTCCTCGACCCGCTTGGGCAGCCAGCGCAGGCCGAGGAGGATCAGCACGGTGGTGACGATCTCGACGAGGAGCTGGGTGACGGCAAGGTCGGGCGCGGAGAACCAAACAAAGGTCATGCACGTGACAAGGCCCGTGCCGCCCAGAAGAACCAGCGACACCAACCGGTGGAACTTGGCCTGCTGCGCGGCAGTGACGGCGCAAACGATGCCGATGAGCCAAAGAAGGGCGAACACCGGATCGAACCCGTCGAGCCCCAGTTCGAGCCGTCCCAAGCGGCCGGCAAGGATGACGGCTGCAGCGGCCGTGGCGGCGAAAAACAGCAGAAACAATTGCGGCTGCAGCCGACGCGTGCCGAACAAGCTTTCCAGCCGTCGGGCCCATTTGGAGGTGACGGTAAGCATGATGCGCTCGAAGATGCGCTTGCCCTTGAGCCGGCGCAGCAGCGGGGGACCTTCGATGCCCTTTTGCAGATAAGCATGGAGCGCCCAATACAGCAGGGCGCCGCCGACCAGGGCGATCAGGCTCATGAACAGAGCAAAGTTCCAGCCATGCCAGACCGAGAGGCTGTAATAAGGGGTGTCGGGGCCGGTGACCGAAACCACGGCCGCCGCCAGATAGGGGCCGATAGTGATGCCGGGAACTACGCCCACGACAAGGCAAAGCAGAACGAGAATTTCGATGGGCCGGCGCATCAGCGCCGGGGGCTCATGCGGCACTTTGGTCAGGCCCTGCGGCGGGGGACCGAAGAAGACGCCCAGCACGAAGCGCAGCGAATAGGTGACGGCAAAGAGGCTGCCGAGAATGGCGGCAGCAGGCAGGGCAATGTTGACAAAGGGATTGGCGTCGCGCTGCGCCGTTTCGGCGAAGAACATCTCCTTGGACAAAAAGCCGTTGAGCAGCGGCACTCCGGCCATGGCGGCGCTGGCGACCATCGCAAGGGTGGCGGTAAAGGGCATGTAGCGGAACAAGCCGCTGAGCTTGCGGATGTCGCGGGTGCCGGTTTCATGGTCGATGATGCCCGCCGCCATGAAGAGCGAAGCCTTGAAGGTCGCGTGATTGGCGATGTGGAAGATCGCTGCCACGGTCGCGAGCGGGGTCGACATGCCCAAAAGGGCGGTGATCAGGCCGAGATGGCTGATGGTTGAATAAGCCAGCAGGCCCTTGAGATCGGTCTGGAAGATGGCGACGAAGGCCCCAAAGACCAAGGTGATCAGTCCGGCGGAGGTGACAATCCAGAACCATTGGTCGGTGCCGGCCAGAACTGGCCAGAAGCGGACAAGGAGGAACACGCCCGCCTTCACCATCGTCGCCGAGTGCAGATAGGCCGAAACGGGGGTGGGGGCCGCCATGGCGTGGGGCAGCCAGAAATGGAACGGGAACTGGGCCGATTTGGTCAGCGCCCCCATCAGCACCAGCAGCAAGGTAGGCAGGTAAAGCGGGTGATTGCGAATCGTATCGCCCGAAGCCAGCACCACATCAAGGTCATAGCTGCCCACAATATGGCCGATCAGCAGCATGCCGACGAGCAGGCACAGGCCGCCAAGTCCGGTGACAGTGAGGGCCATGCGCGCGCCGTCGCGCGCCTGCCCGAGATGGAACCAGTACCCGATCAGCAGGAACGAGGTGATCGAGGTCAGCTCCCAGAACACTGCCATCTGGATGATGTTGCCCGAGAGCACCAGGCCCAGCATCGAGCCCATAAAGGCCAGAAAGAACGCGAAAAAGCGCGGTACCGCGTCATTGGGCGACATATAATAGCGGGCATAAAGCACCACCAAAAACCCGACGCCGGTGACCAGAACCCCGAAGAGCCAGGAAAACCCATCCAGCCGCAGCACGAGATTGAGATTGAGTGCCGGCACCCAGCTGATCTCGTGGCGGATCACATCGCCATCGCCGATCTGGGGGAACAGCCAGACCATGGCGGCAAAGCCCAGTGCCGCCACGGCACCCGCCAGCCACGCTTCCGCGTTCCGCGCATTTGAGGGCAACACCGCTGCGACAATAGCAGCCATGAAGGGCAAGAGCAGAACCGCGATCAGCAAAACAGACGGGGTCATTGTCCGGGCGGGCACCTTTGAGTAGTTTTGGGGGGAGGCTGGGATACCAGATGCTTGTTACTGGAGTAGCAGCTCAGCGCAACCCGAAACATTGTCGCGGAAGCGCTTGTCCTGGCCTGCAACTTGTTGGCACCCCGACCAGTCCTTTGGCCCGGCCGCCCCGCTCCAACCCGAGATCATGACCCTGGCGGGGCGATTATCTCCCGCAGCGGCAGGGATGGACCCCATCCGAAATACGGCCAGGAGCAGCGGGCGGCATTTTCGCTGTGGCGCCGTTTTCCCAGACACTTTCCCTCCGAAAATGGTGATCAAGCAGTGGGCTGCGCTCGGGGCAGTGGCGCCAGTCCCCAAGGCAGAACGCCAGCTTTACCTTATGCGTTCACAATCACCGGGAGATTTATTGCCCATGGCCGGCGTAGCCGGTACGGTTGGGCGGGGGGCATGCGGAGTATTGCATATGTACCGTGCCAAAATCGGGGCCTGCATTGCCGTGGCTGCATTGTCAGCAGCGCCGAGCTATGCCGGACCAATTACCGATGGCTCAAACGTCTTTATTTTCGGGGGACGCTTTCAGGACGAGTGGGTCTGGGAAACTGCCGCGTTCTGGCGGCCCCATTATGAAGACAACTATTTCGTGGGGGCAGGCTACCAGACCTTTGTTGCCGACCTGCCGGCCAATTTTCACTTTGGCCTCGAGCTTGGGGTGGGGATGCGGGTGGGGCAGGAAGCATCAGCCGAGATCTGGACGGGGGTGGTGCTCAAGAACGATGGCGTGACCATCGGCGATGTCACCATCTCGCCAGCGATCACCGGCGGCATCTCGATGGTGTCCGACACTATCGGGGTCGAAAAGGAGCGGGCCGGCTGGATCGACCGGAACGTACCGGTGCTCTTTTATATGGGCCCGGAAATTGCCGTATCGCATGCCGACTTCCCGGACCTCGAAATGTTTGCCCGCATTCATCACCGCTCGGGAGGGTATGGAGTGATCGCTGAGATCGACGGGTCAAACGCGGCGACGCTGGGCCTGCGCTTCAAGCTTTAGCCTCTTGGCCGAGCGATGAATGAGCCGACGCCGTGCGAGTCGGGGGCAGCGCGGCTGATTCCGCGCAGATTCGCCGCGTTGGATGGCACGGCGACGGAAAAATCGGGCTTTCCTGACGGAAATGTCGATCCCGGATCGGCGGACCGGTTCTTTTTGTGTCCCACCGCCCGAGGTGAGCTGAAGCCATTGGCGTGAGGGTGCGGGCGTGTTGCGGCAAGCAATTTTGCCGACTGCAGCGCCTGGAAAGCAGCGCTACGGCTAGGGCTGTCTGATACGGTCCAAGAAAACGGCCGGCGGCTTGTTTGGCGCGGGCGTGTGCAAGCCAGCACTTTGTTTGGGCAGTTCATGCCGGCGCCGTCGCTCGCGCCAAGCTGCGGGATGATTTGTTTTGAGACATCCGGGGCTGATCTGCGGCGCCTTTTGCTGAGGGGTGACAGAAGGCCGGCGAGGCTCGGGTAGCGCGAGCGCAAAGTTATCCACAGCGCTGCAGGCCAAGCGAAATTTCTCGCCGAAACGGTTTTGGCTGCTTGACTTGGCAGGGGGCGCTGGGTACATCCACCACACGTTGCGCAGACAGACAGTTTGCCGCTGCGGGAGTAGCTCAGTTGGTTAGAGCGCCGGCCTGTCACGCCGGAGGTCGCGGGTTCGAGCCCCGTCTCTCGCGCCACCCTTCTTCTTGATCTTGTCGAGACTTTGGAAGGGGGCGCGTTGTGCGGGCAGGTGGCCCGATCCCCTTCATTACAGATATTCTCGGGCTTCTGCGACGCCTAGAATTTGTCTTTTTGGGCTGTGGTGCCTGCCTAGGCGCTGCGTTGCCGGCGTCGCGGTGGCTTGGCGCGGGGCAGGGACATGCCGTGCGCGGCCTTGAAGTCGGCCTGGGTCTTGCGCGAAATGTCGGAGCGCACCAGTGACAGTTCTTCGGCGACCATCGGATAGTTGTCGGGCAGGTTCCACATCGAGCGGTAGTGCTCTGGGGTGAGGCTGTGGAGCGAGCGCAGATGGTGCTTGAGGCTGCGCAGCTTTTTTCCGCAGACCATGCAGATGATGAAGTCGCGCTTGATGGATTGATCGAACGGGACCGCGGGCTCGAGGCCCGAGATATTGCCACCCGGACCGCCGGCCGCAGCCACGATCTGGAGAATTTTGGCAAAGGCCGGCCCAACCTCCGCCAAAGCGGTGGGACTGCCAGCGAAATAGCCACTGGCAACGGTCGCGGCGGCTTGAAAGACCTGAGCTTTGGTGAGCGGTTCAGTCATGTTCATTCGGTGAGTTCACCGGCCCAGAATTGGCGTTTTTTCCGCGCTCACCCACTCCACAAAAGTCATTAGGTGATTAGCCAGCATAGCTGAGGCGAGGGAGCTTGGGTCCGGGGCGCTAGGCGGTGTTCTTGAGGTTGTCGCCGATCGTCACCCCAGGTGGCCAATCAGCAGCGGTACTGCTCGCAGAGCATCACCTCGGGCTTTGCCAGGCGTTCAATGGGTAGAAGTCCCTTTGATGCAGCCAGTGCGCTCCCCGAGATCGGCGAAGGGAACCTGCTCGCGTGCAGGCAGTTCCTCAGGCCTGATTTGGAGAGCGGCATGAAGAACAAGTTCGAGTTATTGGCGCGGTGGGGATATGCGGCGCGCGGGATTGTTTATGTCCTGCTCGGCGGCTTGGCGCTCGCCAGCGCGTTCTATGGCGCAGGCCAGCAAGCCAGTAACGAGAATGCTTTGGGGAACCTCCTGGGCGCGCCTTTTGGGCGAGTGCTGCTGAGCGCAGTGGCGGTGGGCCTGTTTGGCTATGTGGCGTGGCGGCTGGCGCAGGCCTTTCTCGATGCCGATCACCACGGCAGCGATGCCAAGGGTCTGGGCGCCAGGGCCGCCAGCCTGATCAGCGCGGCGGGTAACGCTACATTGGCGATCGCCGCAGCAAGCCTCGCCCTGGGAGCGGGTGGGCAGGGCGGCTCCAACGGCGAAGACAGCATGACCGCCTGGTTGATGGGACAACCTTTCGGCCGCTGGCTGGTCGGCGCGGTGGGGATCGCCATCATTGGTGGCGGCTTGTTCCAGATTTGGCGCGGTTACTCCAAGAAGTACCAAGACCGCCTTTCCATTCCGGCCGAACATGCCGGCAAAATCCATGCAGTGAGCCTGTTCGGCCTGGCAGCGCGGGGCGTCCTGTTTGCAGTGGTGGGCGTATTGTTCGTGTTTGCGGCGCTGGCGGTCGATCCGCAGCAAGCTGGGAGCACAACCGAAGCCCTCGATTATATCCGCCACCTGCCGTTCGGCCGCATTCTATATGGTCTGGCTGCGCTGGGCCTCGTGGCGTTCGGGCTTTATGGTCTGGTGCAGGCCCGCTACCGGCGCATTGACGCGCCCGATCTCCGCCAGGCGGCCGCGGCCTTGACCTAGCCGGGCGGCAATTTCACCTTGTGGTGAGCCCCGTGAACTCTGGCGTGGCCGGCTCCATATTGTTGGGCAATGCGGCCCAGCCGCCCGAGAGGATCATCCCGTGCCATCGAACCGTTCCGCTGCTGCCTTGCGTGCCTCTAGCTCAACCGGATTTTGGGCCACTCTCTTTATATTGCCCCTGCTAGCCCTGGCCTGGTTCTGCGCCCCGCTGATGGCGCAGGAAAAGGCCGTGGAGATTCCCCCACCTACGGTCGACTTGACCCAAACCGGCAACACCGCCGTGGCAGTCTTTGCCGGCGGCTGCTTTTGGGGGGTGCAGGGGGTGTTCCAGCACCTGGAGGGCGTTACCAAGGCTGTATCGGGATATTCCGGTGGCGCGGCCGAAACCGCGACCTATGATCTGACCAGCAGCGGGACCACGGGGCACGCCGAAGCGGTTGAAGTGACCTATGACCCTTCCGTGGTGAGCTATGGCGATCTGCTCCAGGTGTATTTCTCCGTTGCCCATAATCCGACGCAACTGAACTACCAGGGGCCCGATCACGGCACCCAGTATCGCTCGACCATCTTCGTGCAAAACCCTGAGCAGGAGCGAATCGCGGCTGCCTATATCAAACAGCTTGATGGTGCCGAACTGTTCGAAGGCCCGATCGTCACGACGCTGGAGCCCTTGATGGCGTTCTACCCGGCCGAGCAATATCACCAGGACTTTCTGACGCTCAATCCAACCTGGCCCTACATTGCGGTGCATGACCTGCCCAAGATCACCGCGCTCAAGGCACTCTTTCCCGAGCGGTTCCGCGAGGAGCCCGTACTCGTGGGTACCCTATAAAGAGCACATTTGCCGGGCAGAGGAACTGCTGCGTGGCCGCCACGTTGGTTGGCCAGGCAAGGACGCACGCCATGGCCAGAACGGGAAAGCTAATTGTACCGGTGCTGCTGACCCTTCTCGGGGTGAGCGCAGCGCATGCGGCTGATCCGATCCTCGTGGAAACCAGCACCCCGGCCGCCTTGCCCTTATATGAAGAGGCTCCATTCGATTGGAGCGGCTTTTACGCTGGCATCTATGGTGGCGCGCGCGCCACCGGTTCGGACACCCAAGCCATGCTTGGCATCCAGGCTGGCGTCAATCTCCAGTTCGACTTCTATCTCGTGGGGGCGGAAGTCTCCGTGCAGGGGCTTTCCGGGGATGTGGGGGGAGCCAGCTACGGGCAGATCCTGGGCCGCGCCGGCCTGATCGTCGCCGATGACGTGCTGGTTTATGCCGCCGGAGGCTATGGGATCGACCGGGGCGCGCCCGAACAAGAAGAGGTGCTGCTGGGTGGAGGCCTCGAGTTCGCGGTAAGCGAGAGCGTAACGGTCGAGGCGCAGTATCTCCATGGGTTCCCGATCGCAGGAGAGGAATCAAGCGATCAGGTCACCCTCGGGGCGCGATTCCACTTCTGAGTGCCCCATTTGCCGGTGAGCGCGCGAATCTGCCTGCATTCTTCACAATTTGAGTCGCCAAGCTGCCTCGGTTGTGACACATTGCCGCCAGAATTCTTGCTGCCGCCTGCCCAATTGTATCAAACTGAGCCAAAAGCGCGGTATTCTGGCAACACCGACCCCCGAATGGTCACCAGGTGTTAGCTGCGGTGCCATTTTTGCGTCACCATAGGGTTGCCTCGCGCATTGTAGTGAGGCATCTAAGCCGTCGACTACGGTTAACTCTATGGGAGTGCAAGATTATGTTTGTACGTTCGCTTACCCTCGGTGTCGCCGCTACGGCGCTCCTCGTTTCCGGCGCTTCGGCTGCCGACCTCATCATCCCAACCGCTCCAGAGCCAATCTATGAAGCTGCTGGCTTCAGCTGGGATGGCCTCTATGCTGGTATCGAAGCCGGCGGCATCTTTGCCGACGACGTCGACACGACCGGCCTGGTCGGTGGTATCGTTGGTGTGAACTTCACTGTTGCCGATCCGATCGTTGTCGGTATCGAGCTGCAGGCTGACTACCTGTTCCTGGACGGCGATGACGCCGGCCTGATCCTGGCTCTCGGCCGCGTTGGCGCCGTTGTGACCGACTCGGTCCTGGTCTACGCAGCTGGCGGCGTTGGCACCACTGTTGGTGGTGACGACGAAGAAGGCGTCTTCGCTCTCGGCGGTGGCGTTGAAGTTGCTCTGACCGACTCCGTGTCGCTGCGCGGTGAAGTTCTTGGTCTCGGCTCGCTCGACGACGACGACGATTCCAACGACGACTTCTTCAACGCTGCCAAGGCAACCGTTGGCGTGTTCTACCACTTCTAAGATCTGCAAGCTGGCAGGGCGGTGACGCCCTGCCAGCACAAACTTGCAAACCCAATTCGGCGAACCGCACCGCGGTTCGCCGTTTTGGTTTTAACAAGGTGTTAACACGATCTGCCACAGTGCGGCCTTAGTGCAACAGCTGCCAACAAGCGTTGCCCGGCCGGCCCGGAAGGCCACAATCGCCCTTGCGGCGAATCTGTACTTGCCCCACTACTCTCGTATTCTTCCTTGATATGGGGGCTTTAATGGCCATTCGTTCTCTTCTCCTTGGCGCTTCCATCGCCGTTGTTGCTTCGGTCGGCGCGCAGGCTGCCGATCTCATCATCCCAACCACCCCAGAGCCAATCTATGAAGCTGCCGGCTTCAGCTGGGATGGCCTCTATGCTGGTATCGAAGCCGGCGGCATCTTTGCCGACGACGTCGACACCACCGGCCTGGTCGGCGGTATCATCGGTGTGAACTTCACCGTTGCCGATCCGATCGTTGTCGGTATCGAGCTGCAGGCTGATTACCTGTTCCTGGACGGCGACGATGATGCCGGCCTGATCCTGGCCCTCGGTCGCGTTGGCGCTCTGCTGACCGACTCGGTCCTGATCTACGCAGCTGGTGGTCTCGGCTCCACCGTTGGTGGCGACGACGAACAGGGCGTCTATGCTCTCGGCGCTGGCGTTGAAGTTGCCCTGACCGACTCCGTGTCGCTCCGTGGTGAAGTTCTCGGCCTGGGCAACCTGGACGACGACGATGACATCGACGGCAACGACGACTTCTTCGCTGCTGGCAAGGCCACCGTTGGTGTGTTCTACCACTTCTAAGAATGCCGACTGTTTGATGACGGTCTAGTGTTGAGGCCCCGCATTGCGGGGCCTTTTCTTTTGCCTGCTCTGCACTAAATAAGCGGTCGAAACGTCGGCACGTCTGCTCGCCTATACATGATCTGTTAGATCAGATTTTCTTTCCCTTGAAACAACCGGGTGGAAGGTCTAAGCGGAGGCATCAATTTCGCCCCGCGTCGCTCGCCCCAATTGCTTGCGCTGCCGGCGCGCAAACCGACCGCCCGGTCGGGTCTTGAACACAGGCTGCCGCATGACTGAATTGCTCAGCAACTACCTGCCCATCGTGCTTTTTGTCGGTTTGGCTGGCTTGATCGCCATGTCACTGCTGATCGCGCCGTTCCTGATTGCAGTGAAGCGCCCCGATCCAGAAAAAGTATCGGCCTTTGAGGCGGGCTTTGATGCCTTTGACGACGCCCGCATGAAGTTCGATGTGCGATTCTATCTCGTCTCGATTCTCTTCATCATCTTCGATCTTGAAGTTGCGTTCCTGTTCCCCTGGGCCGTGGCTTTCCGGGATGTGGGTTGGTTCGGCTTCTGGTCGATGATGATCTTCCTGGGCGTGTTGACCGTCGGCTTCCTCTATGAATGGCGGAAAGGTGCACTTGAATGGGATTGAGTGAACAAAACAACGGCACGCTGGTGACGCCTCGTCCCAGTGGCCTGATCGACCCGCGCACCAACAAGCCGGCCGGCGCCGACGATCCGTTCTTCACGGATGTGACCGACGAGCTGGCCGACAAGGGCTTCCTGGTTTCCAGCGTTTCCCAGTTGATCAATTGGGCACGTACCGGCTCGCTGATGTGGATGCAGACGGGCCTGGCCTGCTGCGCCGTCGAGATGATGCAGATGTCGATGCCGCGCTATGACGTGGAGCGGTTCGGTACCGCACCGCGCGCGTCTCCACGCCAATCTGACGTGTTGATCGTGGCGGGCACGCTGACCAACAAGATGGCTCCGGCCCTGCGCAAGGTCTATGACCAGATGCCCGAGCCGCGCTATGTGATCTCCATGGGCTCCTGTGCCAATGGCGGCGGCTACTACCACTATTCCTATTCGGTGGTGCGTGGCTGCGATCGCATCTTGCCGGTCGACATCTATGTTCCTGGCTGCCCCCCAACCGCGGAGGCGCTTCTTTACGGCATTCTGCTGCTGCAAAAGAAGATCCGCCGCACCGGTACCATCGAGCGATAAGGTCTTTTGGGTATGGATGAGGCAATCCAGGTCGATCCACTCGCCGCCCTGGGCGAGCATGTAGCGCGCTCGCTTGGCAGCGCCGTGCTGGAGACCGCTATCGCTTTTGGCGAACTGACGGTTATGGTCGAGCGCGACTCGATTGTGGCGGTAGCTGAATTCTTGCGCACCGACCCGCAATGCCGGATGGTCAGCATCATCGACATTTGCGGCGCCGACTACCCCGAGCGTGAGGAACGCTTCGAGGTAGTGTACCACTTCCTCAGCCCCTATACGAATTTGCGCATCCGCGTGAAGCTGGCCGCCGACGACATCGTGCCGGTGCCCAGCATCACGGGCGTGTTCAAGGGCGCCGACTGGTTCGAGCGCGAGGCCTATGATCTTTACGGCGTGCTGTTCTCGGGCCATCCGGACCTGCGACGTCTGCTGACTGACTACGGCTTTGACGGTCATCCCCTGCGCAAGGACTTCCCGCTCACTGGCTTCATCGAAGTTCGCTACGATGAGGAGCGCAAGCGGGTGGTCTATGAGCCGGTCCGGCTGCACCAGGAATTCCGCTCTTTCGATTACCTGTCGCCCTGGGAAGGCACCGATTACGTGCTGCCGGGCGACGAGAAGGCGAAGCAATGACTTTAGAAGCCGAAGTCCGCAATTTCACACTCAATTTCGGTCCCGTGCACCCTTCGGCGCACGGCGTGCTGCGCCTCATCCTTGAGCTTGATGGCGAAATCATCGAACGCGTGGACCCGCATGTTGGCCTCTTGCATCGCGGCACCGAAAAGCTGATCGAGCACAAGACCTATCTGCAGGCCGTGCCCTATTTCGATCGCCTCGATTATGTCGCGCCGATGAGCCAGGAGCACGCCTTCTGCCTTGCAGTGGAAAAGCTGCTCGGCATCGAAGTGCCGCGCCGCGCGCAACTGATCCGCGTTCTGTTCTGTGAAATCAGCCGGCTGCTGTCGCACCTGATGAACGTGACCACCCAGGCCATGGACGTCGGCGCACTTACCCCGCCGCTTTGGGGCTTTGAGCAGCGCGAACAGCTGATGATGTTTTATGAGCGCGCGTCGGGCAGTCGCCTGCACGCCGCTTACTTCCGCCCCGGTGGCGTGCACCAGGACCTGCCGCAGGACCTGATCGACGATATCGAGGCTTTTGCTACCAAGACCTTCCCTTCAGCGCTCGAGGATATCGGCACGCTGCTGACGGACAGCCGTATCTTCAAGCAGCGCAATGTCGATATCGGCGTCGTGTCACTCGAGGATGCCTGGAACTGGGGTTTCTCGGGGATCATGGTGCGCAGCGCCGGCGCTGCCTGGGACCTGCGCAAGAGCCAGCCCTATGAGTGCTACGAAGAGCTCGAGTTCGACATTCCGATCGGCAAGAATGGCGATTGCTATGATCGCTACCTGATCCGCATGGAAGAAATGCGCCAGTCGACCTCGCTGATGAAGCAGTGCATCGATCGCCTTAATGCCCCGGAAGGCAAGGGTCCGATCGCTGCGCTCGACGGCAAGGTCGTGCCCCCTAAGCGCAGTGAGATGAAGCGGTCGATGGAAGCGCTGATTCATCACTTCAAGCTTTATACCGAGGGCTTCAAGGTGCCCGCCGGCGAGGTCTATGCCGCCGTCGAAGCGCCCAAGGGCGAGTTCGGCGTCTATCTGGTCTCGGACGGCACCAACAAGCCGTATCGCTGCAAGGTCCGGGCTCCCGGCTTTGCCCATCTTCAAGCCATGGATTTCCTGTGTCGCGGCCACATGCTGGCGGACGTTTCGGCGATCCTGGGCTCACTAGACATCGTGTTCGGAGAGGTTGATCGCTGATGGTTGCGCGTCGCCTTGCAGACGAGTCGGTTCAACCGGCTACTTTCGCGTTCAATTCGGAAAACGCCCGCTGGGCGGAACGCACCATTGGCCTTTATCCCGAAGGACGCCAGCAATCGGCAGTGATTCCGCTGCTGATGCGGGCACAGGATCAGGATGGCTGGGTCACCCGGGCCACGATCGAGACGATCGCGGATATGCTTGGCATGGCCTATATCCGGGTGCTGGAAGTTGCGACTTTTTATACGCAGTTCCAACTGGCACCTGTCGGCACCCGCGCCCATATTCAGGTTTGCGGCACGACGCCCTGCATGCTGCGCGGTTCGGAAGCGCTGATTAAGGTGTGCAAAAGCAAGATCCATCCTGAACAGCGCCATACCAATGCGGATGGCACCATGTCCTGGGAAGAGGTCGAGTGCCTGGGCGCCTGCGTCAATGCTCCCATGGTCGCCATCTTCCACGACACCTACGAAGACCTGAGCCCAGAGCGCTTCGAAGAGATCGTCGATGCCTTTGCGGCGGGGCAGGGCGCCAGCATCAAGACGGGCACCCAGATCGAGCGGCTGAATTCCGCGGCCGAAGGCGGACGCACGACGCTCAACGAGCCACCGACCGCGAAGCGCGAAAAGTTCGTGCCGCCAGCGCCTCCGGCCGACGCTGCCGCACCGGCAGGTGCCGCGCCTGCTGCACCCAAGCCGGCAGCGCCCCAGGCGCCGACCACTGCGGCCAAGCCGCGTGATGTCAACGAAGACTCTGCACCTGCCTTCAAGGGACCGGCGCCCCAGGGCAAGGTTTCACAGGCCCATGCCGAAGCCGAGCGCAAGGAATTCGACCGCGAAGCCAATGCCGATGGCGAGCCCAACAAGGCGATGCGGCCTGACGCCACTGGCGCGGAAAGCGACGCCAGCAAGATCGACGGTGGCAAGGCTCCAGGCAAGGAAAGCCGCTCGGGCAGCAGCGATGGCGCCGCCGGCGGCGGTACGCAGCCAGATGCCCAAGAAGCGGAATCGACCTCCGGCAGCACGGTGGTCGACAGCAAGGAGTTGAGCGGGGAAGACGCGGCAGCCGTTGATGCTGCGGCCAAAAAGCCCGTTCGGCGCCGCAAGCCCAAAACCGAGGATTTGAAGCCGACCGTGGAACATGGCGGCGACATCTCCAACGACGACAAGTCGGAGTCATAATCGTGCTCGCTGACAAAGATCGCATTTTCACCAATCTCTATGGTCAGGGCGACTGGACACTGGCCGGTGCGCGCTCGCGCGGTGCCTGGGAAGGCACCCGCGAGTTCATCGATGCTGGCCGCGACTGGATCACCAACGAGGTCAAGGCTTCGGGCTTGCGCGGCCGCGGCGGGGCAGGGTTCCCGACGGCGCTGAAGTGGACCTTCATGCCCAAGGTGTCTGACGGGCGCCCGCATTACCTCTTGGTCAATGCCGACGAATCCGAGCCCGGCACCTGCAAGGACCGCGATATTCTGCGCCATGATCCGCACCATCTGGTGGAGGGGTGCCTTCTGGCGGCCCGCGCCATGGATGCGCACCTGGCCTTTATCTATGTGCGCGGCGAATTCATCCGCGAGCGGCAGCACCTGGAGCAGGCCGTTCAGGAGGCCTATGACGCCAAGCTGATCGGCAAGAACAACATCCATGGCTGGGACCTGGACATCATCGTCCATCACGGCGCGGGGGCCTATATCTGCGGCGAAGAAACTGCGCTGATGGAATCGCTGGAAGGCAAGAAGGGCCAGCCCCGGCTCAAGCCGCCATTCCCCGCCGGCATGGGCGTTTACGGCAACCCGACCACGGTCAACAATGTCGAGTCCATCGCCGTTGTGCCCGAAATCCTGCGTCGTTCGGGCGCTTGGTTCGCTTCTATCGGCCGCGCCAACAATACCGGCACCAAGCTGATGTGCGTTTCGGGGCACGTCAACAAGCCCGCGACCTTCGAGGAAGCGCTTGGCTGCACCTTTGAAGAGATCATCGAGAAGCATTGCGGCGGTATTCGCGGCGGGTGGGACAATCTGCTCGCCGTGATCCCCGGCGGCTCGTCCGTGCCCTGCGTGCCCGGCGAAAAGATCCGCCACGCCATCTATGACTTCGACGGCCTGCGCGAAGTGGGCGGCTCGCTCGGCACCGCCGGCATCATCGTGATGGACAAGTCGACGGACATCATCAAGGCCATCTGGCGCCTTGCCGCTTTCTACAAGCACGAAAGCTGCGGCCAGTGCACGCCCTGCCGCGAAGGCACGGGCTGGATGATGCGCGTCATGGATCGCATGGTTGAAGGTCGCGCCCAGAAGCGCGAGATCGACATGCTGTTCGAAGTGACCAAGCAGATCGAGGGCCACACCATTTGCGCGCTGGGCGATGCCGCGGCTTGGCCGATCCAGGGCCTGATCCGCAACTTCCGGCACGTGATCGAAGAGCGGATCGACCAGTACACATATTCATCCACCTCCGACGGCGCGGTGCCGTCGATCGCGGCGGAGTAGGGCCCGATGGCAAATATCAAAGTCGACGGCCAACTCGTCGAAGTTCCCGATCACTTCACCCTGATGCAGGCTGCCGAAGCGGCCGGCGCCGAAATCCCGCGCTTTTGTTACCATGAGCGCCTGTCGGTGGCCGGCAACTGCCGCATGTGCCTGGTCGAGGTGAAGGGCGGCCCCCCCAAGCCACAGGCTTCCTGCGCCATGGCGGTCAAGGACCTGCGTCCCGGCCCCAATGGCGAGCCGCCCGAAATGTTCACCAACACGCCAATGGTCAAGAAGGCCCGCGAAGGCGTGATGGAATTCCTGCTGATCAACCATCCACTCGATTGCCCGATCTGCGATCAGGGCGGCGAGTGCGATCTGCAGGACCAGGCCATGGCCTATGGCGTGGACAAGAACCGCTTTGCCGAAAACAAGCGCGCGGTCGAGGACAAGTATCTTGGGCCGCTGGTCAAGACCTCGATGAACCGCTGCATTCACTGCACGCGGTGCGTTCGCTTCACCACCGAAGTGGCCGGCATTGCCGAGATGGGCCTGCTGGGTCGCGGCGAGGACGCCGAGATCACCTCCTATCTCGAAAAGGCGCTGTCGAGCGAGCTGCAGGGCAATGTGGTTGATCTGTGCCCGGTGGGCGCGCTCACATCAAAGCCCTATGCCTTCTCGTTCCGTCCGTGGGAATTGAGCAAGACCGAGAGCATCGATGTCATGGATGCCCTGGGTTCGGCCATCCGCGTCGATAGCCGTGGTCGCGAAGTGATGCGCATCCTGCCGCGCGTCAATGAGGCGATCAACGAAGAGTGGATTTCCGACAAGACCCGCTATGTGTGGGATGCGCTCAAGTCCCAGCGCCTTGACCGCCCCTATGTCCGGCGCAACCGCAAACTGGCTCCCACCACCTGGGAAGACGCGTTCGCGACCGTTGCCAAGGCCGTCAAGAAGCCGGGCGTGCGCATCGGTGCCATTGCCGGCGACCTTGCCGGCGTTGAGGAAATGTTTGCGCTCAAGACGCTTTTGGCCTCGCTCGGCTCGAGCAATATCGATGCGCGCCCGGTTGGATCGGCCCTGAGCCCTGCCGGCGGTCGCGCCAGCTATGTGTTCAATCCCACTATTGCCGGGATCGAGCAGGCTGACGCCATTCTCCTCGTCGGCACCAATCCCCGCCGTGAAGCGGCCGTGCTCAATGCCCGCATCCGCAAGGTGTGGCGCGCCACCGGCCTGCCGATCGGCGTGATCGGAGAAGCCGCTGACCTGACCTACACCTATGAGCACCTTGGTCACGGTAACAACACGCTGCTGGACCTGGCTGCGGGTCTCGGCTCGTTCGCCGATACCTGGAAGCAGGCCAAGCGACCGCTGGTGATCGTGGGCGAAGGCGCTGCCACGGCCGATGTCCTGGCTGCGGCCGCACAGCTCGCCACCGGCAATCCGGAACTGGCAGAAGGCTGGAACGGCTTTGCCGTGCTGCACAATGCGGCAGCTCGCGTCGGCGCTCTCGATGTCGGTTTCGTGCCCGCCAAGGGCGCTGCGGATACGGCGGCCATGCTGGCGGGCGGCGTTGACGTGTTGTTCCTGCTGGGCGCCGACGAACACGATTTGACCGGTCTTGGCGACACCATGGTGGTGTATCTGGGCACCCACGGCGACAATGGCGCTCACCGCGCCGACGTCATCCTGCCCGGCGCCGCCTATACCGAAAAGAGCGCGACCTATGTCAACACGGAAGGGCGGGTGCAGGTCACCAACCGCGCCGTGTTCCCCCCAGGTGAGGCCAAGGAAGACTGGGCCATCCTGCGGGCGCTTTCGGCAGTTGCCGGCGTGACCCTGCCGTTCAATTCGCTGCCGCAGCTGCGCGCCGCGCTTTATGCTGAATACCCGCATCTGGCCCGGATCGATGATGTTGCGCCCACCAAGCTGGCCGACATCACCAAGCTGGCCAAGGGCTCGACCCGCGGCAAGAAGCTCAGCTTTGCTTCTCCGGTCAGTGATTTTTATCTCAGCAACCCGATCGCGCGCGCATCGGCAACCATGGGCGAATGCGCTGCCATGGCCGCCGGCCTGCGTCAGGCAGCGGAGTAGGGGAGCGCTATGGACTCTGTTATGGCCGTTCTTGACTACCTGCTTGGCGTGCCCTTCCTCGGGGGGACCCAGGTCGGCTTCGTGTATAAGGGGCTGCTGCTCCTCGTTACGCTGCTGATTTTCACCGCCTTCATCCTGCTCGCCGACCGCAAGATCTGGGCGGCCGTGCAGATCCGCCGTGGCCCCAACGTCGTGGGCCCGTTTGGCCTGCTGCAGAGCTTTGCCGACCTACTCAAATTCGTGTTCAAGGAACCTATCCTGCCCGCTGGGTCGGACAAGCTCATGTTCCTTTTGGCGCCGCTGATCACTGCGACCCTGTCGCTGTCGGCCTGGGTGGTTATTCCCATCAGCCCCGGCTGGGCGATTGCCGACATCAATGTGGGCATTCTTTACGTGCTCGCGATCTCCTCGCTCGGCGTTTACGGCGTGATCATCGGCGGCTGGGCCTCGAACTCGAAATACCCGTTCCTGGGCGCGCTGCGTTCGGCGGCGCAGATGGTCAGCTACGAAGTCTCGATCGGCCTCGTGATCATCACGGTGCTGCTCTGCGTGGGCTCACTGAACCTGACCGATATCGTGCAGGCGCAGTATGAGATGGGCCTGGCGCACATGATCGGGCTGCCCTGGCTGACCTTCCTCAACTGGTTCTGGCTGCCGCTGTTCCCGATGTTCATCGTGTTCATGATTTCGGCTCTGGCCGAAACCAACCGCCCGCCATTTGACCTGCCCGAAGCAGAGTCGGAACTGGTGGCCGGCTTCATGGTGGAATATTCCTCTACGCCTTACCTGTTGTTCATGCTGGGCGAGTATATCGCCATCATCCTGATGTGCGCGCTGATGACCATCATGTTCATGGGCGGCTGGACATCGCCGATCGACCTGCCGCCCTTCACCTGGATCCCGGGTGCGGTGTGGTTCGTGCTCAAGGTGTGTTTCTTCTTCTTCTTTTACGCCATGACCAAATCCATCGTGCCGCGCTATCGCTATGACCAGTTGATGCGCCTGGGCTGGAAGATCTTCCTGCCGCTTTCCTTGGTTTCGGTCATTGTTCTCGCATTCGTCCTGCAGCTGACTGGCTGGGGCTGGCATGGAGGGGTTGCCTGATGCACGCCCTGAGATTTGTAAATTCGCTGCTGCTCAAGGAGTTCGTGACGGGGTTCTTCCTCGCCATGCGCTACTTCTTCACGCCCAAGCCGACGGTGAACTACCCGTTCGAAAAGAACCCGGTAAGCCCGCGCTTTCGTGGCGAGCATGCCCTGCGCCGCTACCCCAATGGGGAAGAGCGCTGCATTGCCTGCAAGCTGTGTGAAGCGGTGTGTCCTGCACAGGCCATTACCATCGAAGCTGGCCCCCGCCAGAATGACGGCACCCGGCGCACGGTGCGCTACGACATCGACATGGTGAAGTGCATCTATTGCGGCTTCTGCCAGGAAGCCTGCCCGGTGGATGCGATCGTTGAGGGCCCCAATTTCGAGTTCGCCACCGAAACGCGTGAGGAGCTTTACTTCTCCAAGGAGCGTCTGCTGGCCAATGGCGACCGCTGGGAGCGCGAAATCGCTCACAACATCGCCACCGACGCACCTTATCGCTGAAGGAAGACCGGATGAGCCTTCCCCTGTTCTTTTTCTATCTCTTCTCGGTCGTGGCGATCGCTTCGGCGTTCATGGTCGTGTCCTCGCGCAATCCCGTGCACGCGGTGCTGTTTTTGATCGTGGTGTTCGTCAACGCTGCAGGCCTCTTCATGCTGGCCGGCGCCGAGTTCCTCGCCCTGATCCTGATCGTGGTTTATGTCGGCGCTGTGGCAGTGCTGTTCCTGTTTGTCGTCATGATGCTGGACGTTGACTTCAAGGACCTGCGCCGCGGCTCGCTGCAATATGCACCGATCGGCGTCCTTGTGGGGATCGTATTGCTGCTCGAGCTCCTGCTCGTGGCCGGCAGCTCCTGGATCGCACCGGAAGCAGGTGGAATTGGCGCTTTGCCGATCGACGCGGGCGTTGAAAATACGCGCGCATTAGGGCAGGTGCTTTATACGCGCTACGTGTTCCTGTTCCAGGGCGCGGCCGCGATTCTGCTGGTGGCAATGATCGGTGCAATTGTGCTGACGCTGCGCCACAAGCCCGGCATCAAGCGCCAGGACCCGTCGGTGCAGGTCAATCGCCAGCCCGCGGACACGCTGGAAGTCGTCAAAGTCAAAAGCGGTCAAGGGCTGTAGGAGCAATCATGGGCTTGGCAATCGGCCTCGGTCACTACCTGACCGTCGCGGCAATCCTGTTCACGCTGGGCGTGTTCGGCATTTTCCTCAACCGCCGCAACATCATCGTTATTCTGATGTCGATCGAGTTGATCCTCCTGGCGGTCAACCTCAACCTCGTGGCATTCAGCGCGCATCTGGGCGATCTGCAGGGGCAGGTCTTTGCGCTGTTGATCCTGACGGTGGCGGCTGCCGAGGCGGCCATTGGCCTCGCCATTCTCGTAATTTTCTACCGCAATCTCGGCTCGATTGCGGTTGAAGACGTCAACCAGATGAAGGGCTAAGCAGCACCGCTATGATCCAAGCGATTGTTTTCCTGCCCCTCGCGGGCGCCCTCATTGCCGGCCTGCTGGGCCGTATTATCGGCCATCGGCCGAGCGAATTCGTCACCACCGGCTTGCTGATCATTGCCGCAGTGCTGAGCTGGATCGTCTTCCTGCCCATCGCCTTTGGCGGCGGGCTGGTCGGAGCCGAGATTGCCGAGGGCAGCCATGCCGCGGTGCTCAAGGTCGACCTGATGCGCTGGATTCAGGTCGGCAGCATGAACATGCACTGGACGCTGCGCGTCGACACGCTCACGGCTATCATGTTGGTGGTCGTCACCACCGTTTCCAGCCTCGTGCACGTTTATTCCATTGGTTACATGGCCGAGGATCCGCATCGCTCGCGCTTCTTCGCCTATCTGTCGCTCTTTACGTTCGCCATGCTGATGCTGGTGACCGCCGACAACTTCCTCCAGATGTTCTTTGGTTGGGAAGGCGTGGGCCTCGCCTCCTATCTGCTGATCGGCTTCTGGTACACCCGTCCATCGGCCAATGCTGCCGCCATGAAGGCCTTCATCGTCAACCGCGTGGGCGACTTCGGCTTCATGCTCGGCATCTTTGGCGCCTTCATGGTGCTCGGCCATCTCGACTTTGACAGCGCGTTCCATGCTGCCCCAGAGGCAGCCGAAGCGAGCATGCGGTTCCTGAACTGGGACCTGCATGCGATGACGGTGATCTGCCTGTTGTTGTTCATGGGTGCCATGGGCAAGTCGGCGCAGTTCCTGCTCCACACCTGGCTGCCCGACGCCATGGAAGGCCCAACGCCCGTGTCTGCGCTGATCCATGCCGCGACCATGGTGACGGCCGGCGTGTTCATGGTTGCACGGCTGTCGCCGCTATTCGAAACCTCGCCGACGGCACTGACCTTCATCATCGTCATCGGCGCGATCACCGCGTTCTTTGCCGCGACGGTCGGTCTGGTGCAGAACGACATCAAGCGCGTGATCGCTTATTCCACCTGTTCGCAGCTGGGCTACATGTTCGTGGCGCTGGGGACGGGGGCTTATACGGCCGGCGTGTTCCACCTCTTCACGCACGCCTTCTTCAAGGCATTGCTGTTCCTGGGTGCGGGCGCCGTGATCCACGCCATGCATCACGAGCAGGACATGCGCAACATGGGTGGCCTCGCCAAGAAGATCCCGATCACCTATGCCATGATGCTGATCGGCACCCTGGCGCTGACGGGTGTGGGTATTCCGGGCACCGAGTTCATCGGCTTTGCCGGGTTCTTCTCCAAGGACTCCATCATCGAGGCGGCTTACGCCTATGGCGGCAATGTGGGCTCGATGGCCTTCTGGCTGCTGGTGATCGCGGCCGTGTTCACGAGCTTTTACTCGTGGCGCCTCATTCACCTGACCTTCCACGGCTCGCCCCGCGATGCCCAGCATGCGCTGACGGCTCATCCCGAGCCAGAGCATAGCGACTCCGAAACCCATCATGAGCCGGCGACGGCCAGCGATGCGCATGCTGCCCATGACGATCATGCTCATGGTCATCACGGCAGTGCTTATTACAACGCCCACGAGGCGCCCAATGTCATGCTGGTGCCGCTATATGTGCTCGCAGTTGGCGCAGTGTTCTCGGGTGCGGTGTTCTACGGCATGTTCTTCCATGACGTGGGCCATATCGAACACTTCTTCGCCGGCTCGGTCGTTATTGAGCCTGAGATCATCGAGGCTGCGCACCATGTGCCATTGTGGGTGAAGTGGTCAGCCACTTTCGCGATGATCATTGGGTTTGTGACGGCCTGGTATATGTATATCCGCTCGCCTGAAACCCCACGCCGGCTCGCTGAGACCAATCCTGGCCTCTACAAGTTCCTGCTCAACAAGTGGTACTTCGACGAGCTCTACAACACGATCTTCGTGCGTCCTGCCTTGTGGATCGGCCGCGCGCTTTGGCATGGCTTTGATGACTGGTTGATCGATGCCAAGCTGACCGAAGGTGTTGGACGGCGGGTCAACAACGTCACCTCATGGGTCGTCAAGCTCCAGTCCGGCTATCTCTACCACTACGCATTTGTGATGCTGATCGGCATTGCGGCGCTTTTGACCTGGGCCATTGCGGCCGGGGGACTGATCTGATGACCTTCGCCAACACTATCCTGACGATCCTGACTTTCCTGCCGCTTTTTGGCGCAGTGGCGATCCTCTTCATGCCCAGGACGGCGTTCGACGCGATCCGCTGGACCGCATTGGCGACCACGGTGGTGACCTTCGTGCTGTCGCTGTGGATGTGGTCGATGTTCGACCCGGCAAATCCCGGTTTCCAGTTCGTCGTCGACCGCCCCTGGATCGGCGATAATATCGGTTACCGTGTGGGCGTGGACGGCATCTCGGTGCTGTTTGTGGTGCTCTCGGCACTGTTGATGCCGTTCTGCATCCTGGCCAGCTGGGAGTCGATATCCTTCCGGGTGAAGGAATATATGAGCATCTTCCTCGTGCTCGAGATGCTGATGATCGGCGTTTTCACCACGCTCGATCTGGCCATGTTCTATGTGTTCTTCGAAGGCACCTTGCTGCCGATGTTCCTGATCATCGGCATTTGGGGCGGCAAGCGCCGGATCCAGGCCAGCTACAAGTTCTTCTTTTACACCTTTGTCGGCTCGGTGCTGATGCTGCTGGCCATGATGGCCATGTATTGGAGTGCCGGCACCACCAATATCGCGCGCCTGTTGACCCATGATTTCCCCATCGAAATGCAGCCCTGGCTGTGGTGGGCGTTCTTCGCTTCGCTCGCGGTCAAGATGCCGATGTGGCCGTTGCACCGCTGGCTGCCCGAAGCGCACGTCGAAGCGCCGACCGCTGGCTCGGTGATCCTTGCGGCAATCCTGCTCAAGCTGGGTGGCTATGGCTTCCTGCGCTTCTCGCTGCCCATGTTCCCCGATGCTTCGGCACAGTTTGCCAATGTCATCTTCGTACTGTCGGTGGCGGCGATCATCATCACTTCGCTGATCGCCCTCGTGCAGCAGGACATCAAGAAGCTGATCGCCTATTCGTCTGTGGCCCATATGGGCTTTGTGACGATGGGTATTTTTGCCGGCAACCAGTTCGGCATCCAGGGTGGCATCTTCCAGATGCTCTCGCACGGCGTGGTCTCGGGTGCCTTGTTCCTGTCGGTTGGCGTCATTTATGACCGGCTGCATACGCGCGACATTGCCGCTTATGGTGGGCTGGTTTCGCCCATGCCGCGCTATGCCGTGGCGTTCATGGTCTTCACCATGGCCAATGTCGGCCTTCCCGGCACGTCCGGCTTTGTCGGCGAGTTCCTGACCATGATGGGTGCTTTCCAGGTCAATACCTGGGTGGCGTTCTTCGCGGCCTTCGGCATTATCCTGTCGGCTTGCTACGCGCTGTGGCTGTATCGACGTGTGATCTTTGGCGCGTTCACCAAGGAAACGCTGCGGGGTATGCTCGACCTCAACCTGCGCGAAAAACTGACGCTTTACCCATTGATCGCGCTGATCATCTTCTTCGGCTTCTATCCGGCACCCATTCTCGATACTACCGCGGCCGCGGTCGACAATCTGGTTGCCCACTATTCCGCCTCGATCGGCGCTGCTGCGCCGGCCGAAGTGGCTGTTGCCCACTAGGAGGGGAACCCCGTGAACTCAGACGTCATCGATTTCGCGAGCCTGGCTCCCGCTTATCCTGAGATGCTGATGGCAGTCGGCGTAATTGTGCTGCTGCTTGTCGGTGTCATCCTCAACAAAGAACGTTCTTCACTGGTCAGCATGCTGGGCGTGGTATTGCTGGTGGCAACGGCAGCGCTCGTCGTGTTCCAGCCTGCTGAAGGCGTGCTGTTCAATGGCGTCTTCATCCAGGACGGTTTTGCCCGCTTCATGAAGGCACTGGTGCTGGTTGGTTCGGCATTCGCGCTGATGATGTCGTGGCCGCACGCTGACGAGAACGGCACGCACAGGTTCGAGTATTCCATTCTGATCCTGCTCGCGACTTTGGGCATGATGGTGATGGTGTCGGCCAACGACCTGATGAGCCTGTATATTGGCATCGAGCTGCAGTCGCTGGCGGTTTATGTGCTCGCCGCGATCAAGCGCGACGATAGCCGCGCCACCGAGGCGGGCATCAAGTACTTCGTGCTGGGTGCTCTCTCCTCGGGCATGCTGCTCTACGGCGCCTCGCTGATCTATGGCTTCACCGGCCAAACCAATCTGCAGGGTATTGTTGCCGCGATCGCCAACGAAGGTCGCTCGATCGGGCTGATCTTTGGCCTGGTGTTCCTGCTTGCGGGCGTCGCGTTCAAGATGTCTGCCGTGCCGTTCCATATGTGGACGCCCGACGTTTATGAAGGTGCGCCAACGCCCGTTACCGCCTTCATGGCCGGGGCGCCCAAGGTCGCCGCCATGGCACTGATGGTTCGCTTGGTGATGGACAGCTTTGAGCCCATCACCCGCGACTGGCAGCAGATCGTGATCTTTTTGTCGATTGCCTCCATGGTGCTGGCATCCTTTGCCGCCATTGGCCAGAAGTCGCTGAAGCGCCTGATGGCCTATTCATCCATTGGCCATGTCGGCTTTGCGCTTGTGGGGCTTTCCTCCGGCACGCAGGTTGGGGTGGAAGGCGTCGCGATCTACATGGCAATCTATTTGGCCATGACTGTAGGGCTGTTCGCTTGCCTGTTGTCGCTGCGCACCGAAGCCGGTTACGTCGAGAACATCGATGACCTTGCCGGTGCGGCACAGTCTCGGCCCTTTGTGGCGGCCATTTTTGCGATCCTGATGTTCTCGCTGATCGGCCTACCACCGTTGGCCGGGTTCTTCGCCAAGTGGTACGTGTTCCTTGCGGCCATCGAAGCGCAGCTCTTCGTGCTGGCCGTGATCGGCGTGCTGGCTTCAGCTGTGAGCGCCTATTATTACCTGCGCGTGATCAAGACCATGTATTTCGACGAACCGACGCGCCAGTTTGTAGCGGCGCCGCGTGAGCTGACCGTGATCATGGCGGCCAGCGGTTTCCTTGTCGTGACTTACTACTTCACCCTGGGCAATTCGCTTGCCTCTGCCGCTAATGCCGCGGCTGGAAGCTTGTTCTAGGTGACGTCGTTCGTTCTTGGTGGCTCCGCGCGGGCGGCAGGGTATCGCCTGCGCGGATTTGACTCGATCGGCTCAACCAATACTGAGGCGCTCGCCGCCGCGGGGGCGGGCGATCCCGGTGGGTTATGGTTCGCTGCCCGTCAGCAAACAGCAGGCAGGGGGCGCCGTGGACGGCTTTGGGAGTCCCCGGCTGGTAATCTGGCCGCCACGCTCTTGATCGTGCCCGAAGCCGACCCCACTTTGGCTGCAACACTCGGCTTCGTAGCCGGGGTGGCAATGAACCGCGCACTTGCTCAATTGCTGTCGGCCGGCAGATTGCGGATCGGCCTCGATGGTGCCGATGGCACTGCAAGTGGTGCGCCCGCGCGGATAGCACTGAAATGGCCCAATGACGTGCTGGCCGATGGTGCTAAGCTCGCCGGCATTTTGCTGGAGGGTCGTAAGGCGCCTGACGGGCGGCAGGCGGTCGTGATCGGCTTCGGCGTCAATGTGGTTGCCGCGCCGACCGGGCTGCCTTATCCCGCAACGAGCCTCGTGGAACTTGGCGCGTCCGAGTCGGCTGAGCGAGTCTTTGCGTCCTTGAGCGATTCATGGGTTGAAGCGTTCAGGCTGTGGGATGACGGCCGCGGCGTTGAAGCAATCCTTGAGGAGTGGCGTTCCGCCGCTGCCGGGATTGGGGCTCCGGTGGCAATAAATCAGAACGGAGAGGTCCTGCGGGGCGTCTTCGAAACCATCGATGGCAGCGGACGCCTGATTGTGCGCGCGCCTGACGATCGTCGCATCGCCATCACGGCTGGCGACGTACATTTTGGGGCAACGGCCAGCGCCCAGAGCTGACCGCAAATATATGCGTTGACGACCGGTGGCCAAAGTTCGCCGCGCGCCGCGCCAAGAAAGGACTGAATAACCCATGGCTCAAAACCAAAGGGACGAACTCGTTTTTGTGCCGCTCGGCGGCGTCGGCGAAATCGGGATGAATATGGGCGCCTATGGCTTTGGCCCTGAGCGCTCGCGCAAGTGGATCGTTGTTGATTGCGGCGTCAGCTTCGGCGGTCCCGATCTGCCCGGGATCGAGCTGATCATGGCCAATCCCGAATTTCTCGAAGAACGCGCTGATGACGTGCTTGGACTGATCCTGACGCACAGCCACGAAGATCACTACGGCGCTGTACTGGATCTGTGGCCGGGTTTTGAAAAGCCGGTTTACTGCACGCCCTTTACGGCCGCCATGCTGGCCGCCAAGCGGGCAGGGGATGGCATTGTCGAGAATGTCGATGTCACCATCATGCAGCCGGGCAAGCCGTTCAATGTCGGCCCGTTCACCATAGAGGCGATCAACGTCGCGCACTCGATCCCCGAAAGCAATGCGCTGCTGATCTCGACTCCCATCGGTCGCGTGCTGCACACGGGTGACTGGAAGCTCGACCCTACGCCGGTGATCAACAAGCCGACCGATTTTGCCCGCCTGCAGGCTATTGGCGAGGATACCTCGACGCCGCTTGCTTTGGTCTGCGATTCGACCAACGCAATGAAGGAGGGCGAAAGCCCGAGCGAAGCCGAGGTCGCGATCAACCTCGAAGCGCTGATCGCCAATGCACCAAATCGCGTCGCGGTCACGACTTTTGCGTCCAATGTCGGCCGGGTTGTTTCAATCGTACGCGCCGCTGAAAAGGCGGGGCGTCAGGTCGTGCTGTCGGGTCGTTCGCTGCACCGGATCATGGGCATTGCCCGCGAGCTGGGCATGCTCGAAGGTCTGCCGCCCTTGCTGGACCAGGATGCTTATCGGGGCCTACCGCGCGACAAGGTCGTTTTGATCTGCACCGGCTCGCAGGGCGAAGCGCGCGCGGCCATTGCTCGCATTGCCCGGGGCGAGCACCCGGTCATTGAGCTCAATGCGGGCGATCGCATGATCTTCTCGTCCTGGGCCATTCCTGGCAACGAGCGCGAAGTGATCGATATCCAAAACCTCCTCATCGACAAGGGCGTGGAGCTGATCACCCAGAACAATGGCCTGGTCCATGTGACGGGCCACCCGCGCCGTGGCGAGCTGCAAAAGCTATATTCCTGGGTAAAGCCCGAGGTGCTGGTGCCAGTGCATGGCGAGGCGGCGCATCTGCAGGCGCATGCCAAGCTTGGTCGGGAGTCAGGTATTCCCAATGTGATCGATGCGCGCAATGGCGACATGGTGCGCTTGTTCCCAGAGCCGCTGGCCTTTCCGGCCGAAGTGCGCACCGGCGAGCTTTATCTCGACGGTCTGGTGCTGTGCACGCCTGAGGAATCCGGCGTCAAGGGTCGGCGCCGCCTGTCCTTTGGCGGCCATGTGGTGGTCAGCCTCTGCGTCGGCAGCAATGGCCAGATCGTTTCGGGTCCCGACCTGGTTGTTGAAGGTTTGCCTGAGACCGAGGACGAATCCCTGACCGACCTGGTCGAGGACACGATTGCCGGCGTGTTGAAAAGCATGCCCCCCAAGCGGCGCAGCGATGCCGAAGTGCTCAACTCGGCGATATTCAAGGCGATCCGCAACGAGGTGAACCTTTATTGGGGCCGCAAGCCCAATGTTTCGGTGTTCGTGCACCGGGTATGATCGTCCGAACTGAAGCTTGAGGGCGGCATTCTGCCCCCTCGACTTTAGTATCGGCCGCGCGCATGTCTCGTTGGCAAATAGGAAAGAAGCATTGCCATGCCGATCGGCTCGATCCTCGCTGTCTTCTTTGTCGTCTGGTGGCTCTGCTTTGTCGCGGTGCTGCCCATCGGCACACAAAGCCAGCATGAGATTGGCAATGTGACGCCTGGCACCGAGCCGGGTGCGCCGGCAGTGCCGCGCTTGTTGCGCAAGGTCATTGTGGCGACTCTCCTTGCTGCAGTTGTGACGCCCTTGCTGCTCTGGGGTGTCAACAACGGTATCTTGCACGACTACTGGAACCGCTGAGTGCGCCGGTTCGATCGAGGGACATCAATACTGAACGGTGATCAGATGCGCCGATGACCGGGAAGCAGTCGCTCTCCCCTAGTCTTGCGGGTAGCGCGACTAGGGTACTGAATCAAAAAAGCAGGGCACATGGCCCTGCTTGTTTGAGTTTGACGACATACGCTGGTCTTAGGCTCGCTCGAAAGCGGCTGCCAACGCTCCTCCCTGACGCTGCCGACGTCTAGCGGTGTGAACCGCCTTTGCTTTATTGACACGGAACCTAACAAGTTGTTGTAGGACTGTCACGCAGATTCTGCATGCCTTCTATGCTTGAATTGGATGGACGCGCGGCCCTTCAATAGGCATCAAGCAAGCCCTTGCCTCGCTTTAATGTTTTCGGAGTCGCTATGCGCCTGTCTCGCTATTTCCTGCCAGTGCTCCGTGACGTTCCCAAGGAAGCCGAGATCGTCTCGCATCGTTTGATGCTGCGCGCCGGCATGATCCGCCAGCAGGCTTCGGGCCTCTATAGCTGGTTGCCCTTTGGCTATAAGGCACTGATGAAGGTGCAGCGCATCATCGAAGAGGAGCAGAACCGCTCCGGCGCCGTGGAGCTACTCATGCCCACGATCCAGTCCGCCGATCTGTGGCGGGAATCCGGCCGCTATGATGCTTACGGCAAGGAAATGCTGCGCATCCAGGACCGGCACGAGCGCGAATTCCTGTATGGCCCCACCAACGAGGAGATGATCACCGACATCTTTCGGGCCTACGTGAAATCCTACAAGGATCTGCCGCTCAACCTCTACCACATTCAGTGGAAGTTCCGCGACGAGGTGCGCCCGCGCTTCGGCACGATGCGCTCGCGCGAATTCCTGATGAAGGACGCTTATAGCTTCGATCTGACCAAGGAAGACGCCGTTCGCGCTTACCAGCGCATGTTCGTCGCCTATCTGCGCACCTATGCCCGTATGGGGCTCACCGCCATCCCGATGCGCGCCGATACCGGCCCGATTGGCGGCGATCTCAGCCATGAGTTCATCATCCTGGCCGAAACCGGCGAAAGCCAGGTGTTCTGCCACCGCGACCTGCTGGACAAGCCGATTCCGGCCAAGGACACCGACTTCCGCGGCGACCTCAACCCCATCGTCGACGACTGGACTTCGCTCTACGCTGCCACCGAGGAGATGGTGGACATGGGCGATTACGAGGCCCAGGTGCCCGAGGACAAGCGCATTTCCGCGCGCGGCATCGAGGTCGGCCATATTTTCTACTTCGGGACCAAGTATTCCGAGCCCATGAAGGCGAGCGTCACCGGTCCGGACGGCAAGGAAACCATCGTGCATATGGGTTCGTATGGCATTGGCCTGACCCGGCTGCTGCCGGCGATCATCGAAGCCAGCCATGACGATGCCGGCATCATCTGGCCCGTCAGCGTCGCCCCATTCGAAGCGGTGCTGATCAATCTCAAGGCCGGCGATGCCGCCTGCGATGCGGCGTGTGACGCCCTTTATGGCGAGCTGCAGGCAGCGGGTCTCGACATGCTCTATGACGATCGCGATCAGCCAGCGGGCGGCAAGTTTGCTACCGCCGATCTGGTCGGCATTCCCTACCAGATCATCCTTGGGCCACGTGGGCTCAAATCGGGTGAGGCCGAGATCAAGCATCGCAAGACCGGCGAGCGCGAGACGCTGCCCATCGCCGCCGCCGTCGAGCGGCTCCGCTCGCTGATTGAACCGCAAAGAAAGACCGACATTTGACCGATCAGGTCCAGCCCGCCGCGAGCGCTGGCACGCGCCCGTTCTCCCGCTTCGAATGGATGATTGCCGGCCGCTATCTTCGCGCCCGCCGCAAGGAAGCATTCATCTCCGTGATTGCCAGCCTGACCATGGTTGGCGTCGCCATCGGCGTTGCGACCCTGATCGTCGTTATGTCGGTGATGAACGGCTTTCGCGAGGAATTGCTGACAAAGATCCTGGGGCTGAATGGCCACTTCACGGCTTTCCCGATCGAGCGTGAGTTCACCGACTACAAATCTGCCATCGCGGATCTTGAAGAGGTCGAAGGCGTGAACTTCGCGGTTTACTTCGTGGAAGGGCAGGTGCTGGCATCCGGGCGCGGCAATTCAACCGGGGTCAGCGTTCGCGGCATGGACCTGGAGAACATCCAGAAGCTGGACCTGTTGTACCAGGCCGCCGAGCAAGGCGGCTGGGATGGCTGGGATGAAGGCCGTGGCGTTGCCATTGGCTACCGCCTGGCCCAAACGCTTGGCCTGTCGTTGGGAGACCAGGTAACCATCATCAATCCGGATGGGGCGATGACGCCATTTGGCAGCACGCCCCAGATCCGCTCCTACCCGGTGAGCGTCATCTTTGATCTGGGCATGATCGAGTTCGACTCGCTGTTCATGTATATGCCGCTGGAGCCCGCGCAGGATTACTTCAAGCTCGTAGACGAGGTGCTCAAGCCCGGACAGCCCCCGCTCGGACCCATGGCCACTGATGCGGAAATCGATGCCGCCTATGAGCGGGTGCCGCGCGTAACGGCCGCCGAGATCTTCATCGATAATCCCGATGACGTCACGCTGATGCGCGAGCGGCTTTCTGATCCGGACCGTCGTCCATTGGTGTTGACCGACTGGCAGCAGCGCAACGAGACCTTTTTCTCGGCCCTTCAGGTCGAACGGGTGGTGATGTTCACCATCCTATCGATGATCATCGTGGTTGCGGCCTTCAACATTATCTCGAGCCTGATCATGCTGGTGAAGGACAAGAGCGCCGACATTGCGGTGCTGCGCACCATGGGCGCGACGCGCGGCGCCATCATGCGGGTCTTTTCCATCACAGGCACGACGATCGGGGTGATCGGAACGGTGGTCGGAACCGTTCTGGGGCTTATCGTTGCTGCCAATGCCGAGCCGCTGCGAGCGTTCATTTCCAATACGCTCGGAGTGGCGATTTTCCCACCTGAGGTGTTCTTTCTGTCGTCCTTGCCGTCCAAGACCGATCCGCTGGAAGTCACCATCGTGGTAAGCCTTGCGCTCGCGCTGAGCTTTTTGGCCACCCTTTATCCCGCTTGGCGGGCAGCCCAATACGATCCGGTAGAGGCGCTTCGCTATGAGTAGACCGCACCTCGTCCTGACCGATGTTCACCGCCATTATGGCCAGGGCGACGCGACTGTTCGCGTGCTCGAAGCCGCCAATCTGACGGTGGAGAGCGGCGAGCTGGTTGCCCTCGTCGCGCCCTCGGGTGCGGGTAAATCCACATTGCTGCACTTGTCCGGGCTGCTGGAGTCGCCGCAAAGCGGCGAGGTGGAGATCACCGGCATCCGCACCAGCAAGCTTGGTGATCGTGGCCGCACGCAATTGCGGCGATCGACAGTTGGCTATGTCTACCAGTTCCACCACCTGCTGCCCGAGTTCACGGCGCTGGAAAATGTCTCCATGCCCCAGCTGATCGCGGGCAAGACGAGCGCGGAGGCACAAGCACGCTCGATGGAACTGCTCGACTTGCTTGGCGTAAAGCCACGGGCGACCCATCGGCCGGCCGAACTCTCGGGCGGTGAACAGCAGCGCATCGCGATTGCCCGAGCCGCGGCCAACCACCCCAAGGTCATCCTTGCCGATGAGCCGACTGGCAATCTCGATCCGGACACCAGCGACCTGGTGTTCGAAGCGTTGCGCTCCCTGATCCGCAACGAAGGCGCCGCGGCCTTGATCGCCACCCACAATCATGACCTTGCTCGCAGGGCCGACCGCATTGTCACCTTGCGTGGCGGTCTGGTCGTCGAACACACGCTTTAGCCTCGGCCGCTGACGCTTGATGCTCCTTCTCCTCGGCCAGGCCGGGGAAGGGGCGTTTGCCTTCTGTACCTCTGCCATTTGGCGGCCGCCTGAATGGTCACGCGCAGCTTCTTCTCCCCGCCTTAACAACCGGCAGGGACCTCGCTCGCACCGTTCATCCCTTAACGATCAGCTAACCAATCAGCGGCAATCCACGCTGTTCACGGAGTTCAATCTCGACAAGAACAAAACGAGAACATACAAGGAGAGCATTCAACGGAGACACCGACATGATCACCTTCATCAAGGATTTGGCCGCGTTCGTCACCCTCGGCGCCTTCACCATTGGCTCGCTCACCTGGATGGATATCGTCAGCCGACTCGTGTGAGGCTTGTTGTGGGCAACGGCACCGCAATGGGTTCCGCCGCTGCCCGCAGGCTGTCACAAAGACGGCCTAGGAGACGAGCATGAGCGGCCCCGGTTTCATTCACCTTCACGTCCATTCTGCCTTTTCGCTGCTGGAAGGCGCGCTGCAGCTTGAGACCATTCTCAAGCTGGCCAAGGAGGACCACCAGCCCGCATTGGGGATTGCTGATACCAGCAATCTGTTCGGTGCCCTGGAATTCTCCGAGAAGGCTAGCAAGAAGGGCATTCAGCCCCTGATCGGGGTGGAGCTCCCATTCGATTTCGCAGCGGCCGAAGAGCGCGTGAGCGAACGCGGCCATGTGGCTTGGGCCGGCAAATCCAGCGTTGTGCTGATGGCCACCAGCGAAACGGGCTATGCCAATCTGTCGCGACTGGTGTCACGTGCCTATCTGGAAGGGGAGGGGGGCAATGCCAGCGCGCGCCTCGACTGGCTCAGCCGCGAAGGGCTCGAAGGGGTGATCTGCCTATCAGGCGGGCCCGAAGGTGCCATCGACATGCCCTTCGCCATGGGCCAGGACAACAATGCGCTCGCTCGACTAGATCGGCTTTCCAACCTATTCGGTGATCGGTTCTATATCGAGCTGCAGCGCCATGGCAGGGCGGTGGAGGCGTCGGTCGAGCCGCGACTGATCGATTATGCCTACCGTCATGGCATACCACTGGTTGCAACCAACGAGCCCTTCTTCAAATCGGCCAAGGAGTATGAGGCCCATGACGCGCTGCTGGCGATTGCCGGCGGCACGGTGCTGGCGCAAACCGAGCGCCGCAAGCTCAACGACCAATATTATTTCAAGACCCGCGCCGAAATGGCGGAGCTGTTTGCCGATCTGCCCGAAGCACTCGATTCCACCGTCGAGATCGCTCGTCGGGTCGCCTATCGGCCGCGCACGCGTGGGCCCATCCTGCCGAAATTTGCGGCCGGTTCGCACGCCACCGAAGACGAAGTTGTGGCAGCGGAAGCGGCGGAGTTGCGCCGCATCGCCGTTGAGGGGCTGGACAAGCGCATTGCGACTACCGGCATTGCCCCTGGCAAGAGCGAAACTGAATATCGCGAGCGGCTCGATTTCGAGCTCAGCATCATCGAGAAGATGAAGTTCCCCGGCTACTTCCTGATCGTGGCCGACTTCATCCAATGGTCGAAAGCCCACGACATCCCCGTCGGCCCAGGCCGCGGCTCGGGCGCCGGTTCCTTGGTTGCCTATGCCACCACCATCACCGATCTCGATCCGCTTCGCTACAATCTGCTGTTTGAACGCTTCCTCAATCCGGAACGCGTTTCTATGCCCGACTTCGATATCGATTTCTGCCAGGATCGGCGCGAAGAGGTCATCGACTACGTGCAGCGCAAGTATGGCGCCAGCCAGGTCGCTCAGATCATTACCTTCGGTACGCTCCAGGCCCGCGCCGTGCTGCGCGATGTCGGTCGCGTGCTGCAGATGCCCTATGGCCAGGTGGACCGCATCTGCAAGCTCGTGCCAGCTAATCCGGCCGACCCGTGGTCCATCGAGCGCACCATGAATGAGGTGCCGCAGTTCAAGCAGATGGCTGAGGACGACGAGACGGTTGGCCAACTCGTCGAGATCGCCAAGTCGCTCGAGGGTCTGTTCCGCCATGCCTCGACCCACGCCGCCGGCATCGTAATCGGGGATCGGCCGCTGCAGGAACTGCTGCCGCTTTACCGCGATCCGCGCTCGGCGATGCCGGTGACGCAATACAACCTCAAATGGGTTGAACCGGCGGGTTTGGTGAAGTTCGACTTCCTGGGTCTCAAGACCCTGACCACGATCCGTTATGCCGTCGACATGGTCAAGAAGCGCGGGGTCGAACTCGACATCGACGCCATCCCGATCGACGACAAGGCGACCTATAAGCTTTATTCCCGCGGCGACACCTACGGCATCTTCCAGTTTGAATCGCCCGGCATGCGCCGCGCCTTGATGGACCTCAAGCCCGACCGCATTGAAGACCTGATCGCGATGAACGCGCTTTATCGACCGGGCCCGATGGACAACATCCCGAGCTTCATCGACCGCAAGCATGGGCGCGAGGAGGTGGAATATCCCCATCCCAAGCTGAGCGAAGTGCTCGACGAAACCTATGGCATCATCGTCTACCAGGAGCAGGTGATGCAGATCGCCCAGCTCTTGTCGGGCTATTCGCTGGGCGAAGCAGACATGCTGCGCCGGGCCATGGGCAAGAAGATCAAGGCGGAGATGGATAACCAGCGCATCCGCTTCCGCGAAGGCTCGGGCCCGCAGGGCGTCAGCGAAGCGCTCGCCGATCAGATCTTTGATCTGTTGGCCAAGTTCGCCAATTACGGCTTCAACAAGAGCCACGCCGCCGCTTACGCCTGGGTGTCCTACCAGACGGCTTACCTCAAGGAGCATTATCCGCACGAGTTCTATGCCGCCTCCATGACCCTCGACATGGCGCAGACCGACAAGCTGTCCGACTTCCGCCGCGAGGCGGGCAAGAAGCGCATAGAAGTCGTGGCACCTTGCGTGAACAAGTCGGAAGTGGTCTTCGCGGTGAAGGACGATCGCATCCATTATGGTCTGTCCGCCGTCAAGGGCGTCGGCAGGGCCATGGCCGAGCACATTGTGGAAGTTCGCGGCGACCAGCCCTTCAAGGACTTGGGCGACTTTGCCCGGCGGGTCGACCCGCGGGTGCTCAACAAGCGCACGCTGGAAACGCTGGTCAATGCCGGCGCCTTCGACGAATTGGTGCCGCGCCGCGAAGTTGCCTTCGCCGCCATGGATGCTGTCATCGGCACCGCCCAGGCGCTGGCGAGTGAGCGCAATGAAGGGCAGTGGAACATGTTCGATTCCGCGGGACCCGAACCGTTCCGCCTGCCCACGGGGATCCCGGCATGGAACTCCACCGAGCGCGCCGACCGTGAACTATCCGCGATCGGATTTCACCTTTCGGCTCACCCGCTGGACGCCTATTCCGACCTGTTCGAAAAGCTTCGTGTGCAGCGCTGGAGCGATTTCGAGCGTGCAGTCAAGGATGGGGCGTCGGCGGGGCGCCTCGCGGGTACTATCGCGAGCCGCCAGGATCGCCGAACCCGCAAGGGCACGCCGATGATGATCCTGACCCTGTCGGACCAGACCGGCACCTTTGAGTGCATCGCTTTTTCCGAACAGATCAACGAGTTTGGCGGCGTGCTGCAGCCCGGCAAGTCCGTGATCCTGCAGGTCGGCGCCGACGAGCGAGCCGACGGCGTAAGCCTCAGGTTGTTGTCCGCCGAGGCGATCGAAGGGGTGGCGGAAAAAGTGGATCGGCGCCTCACGGTCTTTGCTGACGACGCGAGATGCCTCGGGCCAATCAGCGCCCAGCTCAAGCGGGGCGGGGAAGGGTCGGTCAACTTTGTCGTCGTCCGCGGTGGGGGCGAGCGCGAATACGAGATCGAACTGCCAGGGGGCTACCGCCTCAACGCCGAGATCGCCATTGGCATCAAGGCGCTCGAGGGGGTCGCGGATGTAAGGCTGCATTAGGCCCGAGCCATGGTGCCGCATGGGGACCACGGCACAGACTGGTGCTTGCCTTTGCGGCTATCCTCCCCTATATCCGCCCATGTGTCTGGCTGCGGCCAGCGCGATTTCACACACGAGGCCGGCTTTCCTCTGGAAGGCCATCCGGTGGCGGGGCAACCCGCCGCAAGATCTCGTGGCGGCATCAACCGGTAAACAAGGAGCAGCCATCATGGCTTTGCCCGATTTCTCCATGCGCCAATTGCTCGAAGCAGGCGTCCACTTCGGCCACCAGAAGCACCGCTGGAACCCCAAGATGGAGCGCTTCATCTTTGGTGTTCGCAACGACATCCACATTCTCGACCTGAGCCAGACTGTTCCGGCTCTCAGCCGCGCCCTGCAGCTGATCAGCGACACCGTTGCTGACGGCGGCCGTGTTCTGTTCGTGGGCACCAAGCGTCAGGCTGCCCCCCTGGTCGCCGATGCGGCCAAGCAGTCGGCGCAGTACTACGTCAACTCGCGTTGGCTCGGTGGTACCCTGACCAACTGGCAGACCATTTCGAACTCGATCTCGCGTCTGCGCGAACTTGAGGCGATGAGCGAAGACGAGCTTGCGCTGCGCACCAAGAAAGAGCGCCTGATGATGAGCCGCGAAAAGGAGCGCCTGGAGCGTGACCTTGGCGGCATCAAGGACATGGGCAATGTTCCCAGCCTGCTGTTTGTGATCGACACCAACAAGGAAGCGAACGCCATCAAGGAAGCTCGCCGCTTGGGCATCCCGGTGATCGCTATTGTCGACACCAACAGTGATCCCGACACCGTAGATTTCCCGATTCCGGGCAATGACGACGCCAGCCGTGCGCTGGAGCTTTATGTGTCGCTCGTGTCCAAGGCTGCGATCGACGGCATCGGCCGCTCTTCAAGCGCTCTGGGTGCGGATCTTGGCGCAGCCGACCAGGCTCCGGCCGAAGATCTCCCTGAAGAGACCGCCGCCGCCAACTGATCCAGCGCGCTGGATTTCATCTTGAACCAAAGAACGCGGCCTCCCAGTGAGGCCGCCAAAGGGTGAACCCTATGGAAATCACTGCAGGCATGGTCAAGCAGCTCCGCGAGGCGACTGGCGTGGGCATGATGGACTGTAAAAAGGCATTGGCCGAGACCAATGGCGACATGGAAGCTGCGATCGATTGGCTGCGCACGCGCGGCCTCGCCAAGGCTGCCAAGAAGGCTGATCGGGTCGCCGCTGAAGGTCTCGTCGGCGTTGCCACCAGCGGCAACAAGGCCGCTGTGGTCGAAGTCAATTCCGAGACCGACTTTGTGGCACGCAACGAGCAGTTCCAGAACATCGTTGGCAATATCGCCAAGCTCGCACTCGATGCAGACGGCGACGTGGTCAAGCTTGGCGAAATGCCGTTCCCCGGCTCGGGTCATTCGGTTTCGGCTGAACTGACCGAAGCGATCTCCAAGATCGGCGAGAACATGAATCTGCGCCGCACGGAAACCCTGGCGGTCTCCGATGGCGTGGTGGAAAGCTATGTGCACTCCGCCGTTAAGCCCGGCATGGGCAAGATCGGCATTCTGGTTGGCCTTGAGTCCACCGGTGACAAGGCTGCGTTGGCAACGCTGGGCAAGCAGCTCGCCATGCATATTGCCGCCACCAACCCGCTCTCGATCTCGCCCGACGACCTTGATCAGGATGTCGTGGCGCGCGAGCGCACGATTTTCGCCGAGCAGGCCCGCGAAAGCGGCAAGCCAGCCGAGATCATCGAGAAGATGGTCGAAGGCCGCGTACGCAAGTACTACGAGGAAGTCACGCTGCTGGCGCAGACCTTCGTGATCGACGGCGAAACCAAGGTTGGCGATGCGATCAAGAACGCCGAAAAGGCTGTCGGCGCGCCGATCAAGCTGACCAAGTTCATCCGCTACGCTTTGGGTGAAGGTATCGAGAAGGTCGAGTCCGACTTCGCTGCCGAAGTTGCCGCTACCGCTGGCATCAAGAACGAGCAGCCTGCTCAGTAATAACCGGGCGAAGGCGGGTCCCCGTAGGGGCCTGCCTCCGTTCTTTCGCGTATGCCGACACGCTCAAATCCGCATCACGCCCGCTTCCCCGCCGCTCACAGCTGTGCAATAGGGTAGCAGGCTGCTTCGGCTCCCTTGTTTTTTGCAGAAGGAATTGCCGATGACCGGCTACAAACGCATTTTGCTCAAGGTCTCGGGCGAAGTGTTAGCTGGCGATCAGTCCTTCGGCATCGAGCCTGAATTTCTCCATTCCGTGGCCAGCCAGATTGCCGATGCCGCCAAGGGCGGGACGGAGATCGCCATTGTCATTGGCGCCGGTAACATCTTCCGTGGCATGGCCGTGGCTGCCGATGGGACGGATCGCGTCACCGCTGACCTGATGGGCATGCTCGGCACGGTGATCAATTCCCTCGCGCTCTCCAATGCCATTTCCCGCCAGGGCGTGAAGTCAAAGGTGTTTTCGGCCCTCACCATGCCATCGGTCGCCGATAACTTCACCGCACGCGCCGCCAAGGCTGCTTTGGATGAGGGTTATGTGGTGGTGTGCGCCGGTGGCACCGGCAATCCGTTCTTTACCACGGACACCGCTGCTGCGCTCAAGGCGATCGAGCTTGATTGCGACGTGCTGCTCAAGGGTACCAAGGTTGATGGGGTTTATTCCGAGGACCCCAAGAAGAATCCCCTGGCCACGCGCTATGAAAGCGTGAGCTATGACGAAGTGATCAGCCGCAACCTCAAAGTCATGGACACCGCCGCCTTCGCGCTTGCGCGTGACAATGCATTGCCAATAATCGTTTATGCGCTGGACGACCAGGAAGGTCTGTCCGGCGTTCTAGCTGGCACGGCTCGCAGTACACGAGTCGGTAAAGCTAAATAGCCTATAAGGACGCACATCATGGCCACTTACTCCCTCAGTGATCTCAAGAACCGGATGCAGAAGTCCATCACGTCCCTGCGTGAGGAACTTGCCGGATTGCGCACGGGTCGCGCTAGCGCCAGTTTGTTGGAGCCGGTGTCGGTGGAAGCCTATGGCTCGCGGATGCCGCTGAACCAGGTTGCCACCGTGACCGTGCCCGAGCCCCGCATGCTGAGCGTCCAGGTCTGGGATCGCTCGATGGCTAACGCCGTCGAGAAGGCGATCCGGGACAGCGGCCTGGGCCTGAACCCCATCGGGGAAGGCCAGGTGATCCGCGTTCCGCTACCAGAGCTCAATGAAGAGCGTCGGCGCGAGCTGACCAAGGTTGCCCACAATTATGCCGAACAGGCCCGCGTGGCCGTGCGTCACATCCGTCGTGATGGCATGGACATTCTCAAGAAGGCCGAAAAGGACGGTGACATGAGCCAGGACGATGCTCGCACGCAATCCGACCTGGTGCAGAAGGCTACCGATGCCGCCGTGGCGGAGATCGATGCCGTCGTCGCGACCAAAGAACAGGAAATCATGCAGGTCTGACGGTCTTGCACTGCGCCGGGAGGGCGTAGATGTCCAGCGAACCCGCTATCACCGCCGAACTCGCGCCTCGAACGCGCCTGCGCATCCCTGTGCATCTCGGCGTCATCATGGATGGCAATGGCCGTTGGGCCAAGGCGCGTGGCAAGCTGCGCACCGAGGGGCATATCGAAGGCGTCAAGTCGCTGCGCAACCTGGTTGAGCTATGCATCAACTATGGCGTGCCGCACCTGACGGTGTTCAGCTTTTCGTCCGAGAACTGGACCCGCCCCAAGGAAGAAGTCGCATTTATCTTCAACCTGCTCCGGCGCTTCGTTGCCTCTGACTTGCAGCGCCTGATCCGCAACAATGTGCAGGTACGCATCATTGGCGACCGGGCAGGGCTGGAGCCATCGCTGGTTCGGCTGATTGACGATGCCGAAGCCAAGACGCGCGACAACACTGGCCTCGTCCTGATTGTGGCGTTCAACTATGGCGGCAAGGCAGAGATCGCCAATGCGACGCGCCGGATCGCCAGGGAAGTCGCCGCGGGACGCTTGTCGCCGGACGACATTACCGAGGAAACCATTGCCGGTGCACTTTACACCGCCGGCATTCCGGACCCTGACTTGATCATCCGAACCAGCGGCGAGCAGCGCATTTCCAACTTCCTGTTGTGGCAGGCGGCCTACTCGGAGTTCGTCTTTGTGGACGAATACTGGCCCGACTTTGGGGAAGAGAGTTTCCTGAAAGTTCTCCAAACTTTCTCGCTGCGCGATCGGCGTTTCGGTGGGATCGGATCTGCTGGGCCATGACTATGCCGGACGCCCCTTTGGGACAGCCTTCGCCGCCGCGCCGTCGGGTCTGGGCTGATCTGGGGCCCCGCATTGGGTCTGCCGTGGTGTTGATCGCCTTGACGGCATCTGCCCTTTACATCGGGGGCGCCTTCTTTGCCCTTGTTGTTAGCCTGGTGTTTGCCGGAGCCTATCGCGAATGGGAAACCATGGTTTCCCGGGCGCCGCTGACGCCCTTCGGCTGGATGCTCATTGCGGCCGTGGCGTTGTCCGGTCTGGTTTATCCCTTCGCTGGAATTTCGGCCTCGATTGCTATCATTGCCATTGCCTGCGTGCTTGCCTTGCTGGCCCGAGGTGAGGGCATGTGGTGGCGAGTTGCAGGGCTGGTGCTGTTTGGCGCCGTCATCATTGCCGCCCAGGCACTCAGGGGGACGAGTTTCTCTGGTGTCTGGGCTGGCCTTTACCTCGGCACCGTTGTGTGGATGACCGATTCCGCCGCATTTTTCACCGGTCGCCAGATCGGTGGCGAGAAGCTTGCGCCCGATATTTCGCCGTCCAAGACCTGGTCCGGCGCTCTGGGCGGCCTGGCACTCGGCACAACAGCCGGGCTCGTGGTCTGGATTTTGGTCTCGGACTCACCATGGTGGATCGGCCTGCTGCTATCAGCCGCAATCAGCGTTCTTGGGCAATTGGGCGATCTGTGCGAAAGCGCCGTCAAGCGGCACTTCCGAGTAAAGGACAGCGGCGACATCATTCCCGGGCACGGGGGCTTGATGGATCGCCTGGACAGCCTGACATTGAGTGTGCTGCTGGTTGTTGCGATTGGCGCAATGCATGCGGGTTGGGGCGCGGTAGCCGAAGGGCTCCTCTACTGGTAGGTTGAACCAGACGCCGCCGCCGGAACAAGGTATTCAATGCTCGATTTTGTCGCCTGGCCTTTGTCCTATGTGATTCCATTTTTGGTCGTTCTGACCGTGATCGTGTTCGTTCATGAGATGGGCCACTACCTGGTCGCGCGCTGGAATGGTGTGGCCGTGGATGCGTTTTCCATCGGCTTTGGCCCGGAGCTGATCGGCTGGAACGACCGGGCGGGGACACGCTGGCGGATCTCGGCCATTCCGTTGGGCGGCTATGTGAAGTTCACCGGCGACATGAACGTTGCGAGCGTTCCGGATCCGGAGGCCCTCGCACAGGTTGACCCGGCGCTGGCGCCTCATTTGTTTCAGAACAAGAATGTTTGGCAACGCATTGCCGTGGTCGCTGCGGGGCCGGTCGCCAATATATTGCTGACCTTCCTGATCCTTTATGCCCTTCTGCTGGGCTATGGACGCTATACCATTCCGCCGGTGATCACCGAGGTGATTGCCGGGTCGGTCGCCGAGTCGGCAGGACTGCAGGCTGGCGATGTGATCACCGGTGTTGATGGCTATGCCGTGCGCGGTTTCGAGGATTTCCAACGCTTCGTCGCCACCAGCCCCGAACGTCAGGTGACCCTCGAGATCGAACGCAACGGCGCGCCGCAAAGCCTTGTCCTCGTTCCCGAGGCCGTGGATGTGCAGGACCGCTTCGGCAACAACCAGCGCATCGGCCGCATCGGCGTCAGCCGTGATGTCGAGCAAACCGAGGTGACGCTTTACCGGCCCGGTCCGGTGGAAGCGATCGGGATGACCTTTGAGGAAATCCGCTTCATCATCCAGCGCACGGGCGCGTTTCTGGGGGACTTCTTTGTCGGGCGGGGCGATGTCGAGCAACTCGGCGGACCCGTAAAGGTCGCCAAGGTTTCGGGGGAGGTGGCCACACTCGGCATCATCCCTTTGATCAACCTTATGGCGCTACTGTCGCTAAACATCGGCGTCTTCAACCTGCTGCCGATCCCCATGCTCGATGGTGGACACCTGTTATATTACCTCGTTGAGGCAGTGCGGGGACGACCACTAAGCATTAAAGTTCAGGAAATAGGCTTCCGATTCGGCTTCGCACTGGTGGTGGCGTTAATGGTCTTCACGCTGTTTAACGATACGCTCTTCGCCTATTTGCGGACGCTGGGTTAATGCTTCTTAACCTTGGTTCTCAAGGTGTTGCACGAATACAAGGCATCCAAGCATTTGCTAACCGCGTCGCGGCTTTAGCCTTGTCCTTGGTTAAATAACCGGTAAAACGGTTCAATGGAGTGGGCTGGGGGGATTGCTGTGCATGGCGAGTCCCCGAGCCGGTCGCAGAAGGCAAATTAATATGACTCAATCGAAGCTTATGCGCGGCGTGGCGCTCGCAATCCTGAGTGCTGCAGCTCCTGTTATCGGGTCTGGTGTTCCGCTTATCGGCGCAGTCGCGGCGCAGGCTCAGGAGCAACTGGTCGGCTCGGTGTTGTTCGAAGGCAATCGCCGCTTCTCGGACGCTCAGTTGCTGGCCATGGTGGATGTGTCCGCCTCCGGTGTTTTCACCCAGCAGCGTCTTGCTTCCGACATTGAAAGCATCCGTCAGGCTTATGACGCCGACGGCTTCATGTCGGTCGGTGTGACAGCGCGGACTGAAACCATCGCCGATGGCCGGGTGCGGGTTACCTTCGTGATCAATGAAGGGGAGCGTGCTGGCATCGCCGCCATCAACTTCACTGGCAACAATGCATTTAGCACGGGCAACCTCAAGGGCGCCATCACGACCAAGGAAACGGGCTTCCTGAGCTGGTTGCTCAAGGATGACTCCTACGATGATCGCCGGATTGCCGTCGACCGTGAGTTGATCCGCCTGTACTACGCCAATCGCGGTTATCCCGATGCGCAGGTTACCTCGGTCGGCGAGTATGATGCTGCCCGCAATGCCTACTTCATCAACTTTACCGTCAATGAAGGTCAGCGCTACGAGTTCGCCAATGTTGGCATCGAGACCAGCATCGAGGGGCTCAATACGCAGGCTTTGACCAGCACTGTGCGTACGAACGAAGGTGGTCGCTACTCCATTACGGACCTGCAGCGCACCATCGAAGACATGGCATATGAAGCCACGGCGCAGGGCTATTCCTTTGCTGATGTTCGCGCCCGTATGGATCGTGACGTCACCAATGGCCGGTTCAACGTTACCTACCTGGTTGATGAGGGTGCCCGCGTCTATGTCGAGCGCGTCAACATCACGGGCAACGAGAAGACGCGTGATTTCGTGATCCGTCGCGAGTTGGAGTTCGCTGAAGGCGACCCCTTCAACCGTGCACTGCTGGTTCGCGGTCGCAAGGAAATCCAGGATCTGGGTTACTTCTCAACTGTTGAAGTGACGACCCAGCCCGGCTCTTCCGCCGACAAGGTCATCGTCAATATCGCTGTGACCGAGAGCTCCACGGGTGAGTACGGTGCCACGGCCGGTTACTCCACCACCGAAGGTATCCTGGGCGAGGTCTCGCTGACCGAGCGTAACTTCCTTGGTCGTGGCCAGTATCTGCGTGCCGCTGTTGGTGCCTCGGAATCGGGCAAGACCTTCGACTTCTCCTTCACCGAGCCCCGTTTCATGGGTCTGCAGGTGTCGGCGGGCGTTGATGCCTATCACCGCATCGTCGATGAGACCGATCGGAACTTCTACGGCTTTACCTCTACCGGCGGCCAGGTGCGTTTCGGCGCCCCGATCCTTGGCAACCTCTCGGGTACAGTGTTTACCGGTATCGAACAGAAGGTCGTCGTGGACGAAGATCCCGACAACTCGGCGCTGTTCGATGATGGTGAGGAATTCTACAAGGCCTTTATCGGCTACACCCTCACCTGGAACGGTGTTGATAGCGTCAAGAAGCCGACCGAGGGCCTTTATGCGACCTTCACCCAGCAATATATCGGCTGGGACTACAACCTGGTGAAGACCGAGGCTCGTGGGCGCTACTTTGTGCCGCTGCTCGATGACAGCGGGATCGTGGCCAGCGTCAAGGGCCAGGCCGGTATCGTCCACGCTCTGGGCGATGGCGAAGTCAGCCCGCTTGAGGCGTTCATGCCCGGTTCGCAGCTGATCCGTGGGTTCGAGGGTCGTGGCCTTGGGCCGCGCCTGGAAAGCGGCGAATATCTCGGTGCGACCATGTATGCCGGTCTTTCTGCCGAAGTTCAGTTCCCGATCCCGGTTCTGCCGGAGAGCTATGGTGTGAGCGGCGCCGTCTGGGCTGACGCTGCATGGGTGGATGGTATTCCCGATGCGCAGGGCAACCCTGTGGACCCTGGCAGCGAGAACGAGCCGCTACGGACCTCCATCGGTGCGTCGCTCATCTGGGACTCGCCGTTTGGTCCGCTGCGTGGCGATTTCTCCCACGTGCTCAGCAAGTCGGAAGCCGATCGCACCCAGGTGTTCCAGCTGACCCTGTCGACCTTGCTCTAGTCGCCCGGGCGTGAAACAGTTCTAAGAGCCGCGGGGCGGTAGCGCCGCGGCTCTTTGCTTTTTTAAGTGACACAATGGTCGACACCCGCTTTCACCGTTTTTCCGGTCCCGCCTCCATCGGCACCATTCTGTCCAGCCTTGGCCGAACCGACCTGCTTGCCGGTCTATCCGAAGACGCCGCCGGTCATATCGTAACCGGTGCAAGCGAGCTGGAGCTCGCCGGCCCCGGGGATGTTGCACTGGCGGCGCACAGCTCGTATCTGGAGCAGCTACGCGGCACTAGCGCCGGGGCGGTCATTGTTTCGGCCGAACTGCGTGACGCCGTACCGGAGGGGCTCATAGCGATAACGGCCCCCAAGCCGCACCACCTCTTTGCCGATTTCCTGGATTACCTCTATCCCGCAAGCACACGGGGCGTGATGGCCGCGGAACGGGCCGATCTGGGGGCGCCGGTGTTCGAGCTCGAGGTGTCGATTGGCTCCAATGTCGTAATCGGCTACGGGGTCGAGATCGGGCGGGGCACGACGATTGGTGCCAACACCGTTATCGGGGCCGGGGTGACGATCGGGCGCAATTGTGCCATCGCGGCCAACTGCACTATTGATTGCGCCCATATCGGCAATGAGGTGGTGCTGCATTCGGGCGTACGCATCGGCACCGAAGGTTTTGGCTGGCTTGACTTCGGCCAGACGAACCGCAAATTGCCACAACTCGGGCGCGTGCTGATCCAGGATCGCGTCGAGGTCGGCGCCAATTCCACCGTCGACCGTGGCGCGCTGGGCGACACCTGCCTAGGCGAGGGCACCAAGATCGATAATTTGGTGCAGATTGGCCATAACTGCCGGATCGGCCGCAACTGCTTGATCGCGGCAATGTCGGGCCTGTCCGGCTCGACCATTGTCGAGGATGGCGTGCTGATGGGCGGCGGGGTAGGCACTTCGGGTCACTTGACCATTGGCGCCGGCTCGGTCGTACATGGCCGCGCTGCGGTCACCAAGGACTGGCCCGCAGGCTCCAAGCTCGCCGGGGCACCGGCGCAGGACATTCGAGACTTTTGGCGCGAGATCGCCACCATGCGTAAATTGACCAAGGGGGACAGACGGCATGACTGAGGACGTGACTACTGCAACCGAGCTCGGGGCCATGAGCTTGGCTGAAATCCTCAAGAGCCTGCCGCATCGCTACCCCATGCTGATGATCGACCGGATCATCGACATCGACGGCGACGAAACGGCTGTCGGCATCAAGAACGTCACCTTCAACGAGCCCATCTTCCAGGGTCATTTTCCTGAGAACCCGATTTTCCCGGGCGTGCTCATCATCGAAGGCATGGCGCAGACCGCCGGCGCCATCGTGATCAAGCATGACTCCGGCACGGGCCGGAAGAACATCGTGCTGATGCTGGGCGTGGACAAGGCCAAGTTCCGCAAGCCGGCGATTCCAGGCGACAAGATCGAGTTTCACATCGCCAAGATCCAGCGCCGCCGCAATGTCGGCCGCTACGAGGCGCGGGCGATTGTCGATGGCACGGTCATCGCCGAAGCCGAGATTACTGCAATGATTGTCGAGGCCACTTCGTGACTCAAGCCTTTGTGCATCCCACCGCCATCGTCGCACCCGGCGCGCAACTGGGGCAGGGGGTCAAGATCGGTCCCTACTGCATCGTGGGCGAACACGCGGTGCTGCACGACGGTGTCGAGCTGATTTCCCATGTGTCCGTAGACGGCCATACCGAGATCGGTGCGGCCACGCGCATTTTCCCCTTCGCTTCCGTGGGGCACGTGCCCCAGGATCTGAAATATCACGGCGAGGCATCGCGCCTCGTCATCGGCGAGCGCTGCACCATCCGCGAGGCCGTGACGCTGAACCCGGGCACCGAGAATGGCGGCATGCTGACACAGATCGGCAATGACTGCCTGATCATGGCCAATGCCCATGTCGCGCATGACTGCATCATCGGCAACAATGTCATCATGGCCAACTATGTCGGTATCGCCGGGCACTGCCATGTCGGAGACAATGTGATCTTTGGTGGCATCTGCGTGGTGCATCAGTTCACCCGCATCGGCAACCATGCCTTTATCGGCGCCCAGTCGATGATCGATGGTGATGTGATCCCCTATGGCATGGCGGTCGGCAACCGCGCTTCGCTGGCGGGGCTCAACCTCGTGGGCCTGAAGCGCCGCAAGTTCGATCGGGAGGCGATCCACCGCTTGCGCGCGGCTTACCGCATGATCTTTTCCAACGAGGGTACGTTGCGCGAGCGCGTCGAGGACGCCGCCGAGTTGTTCAAGGACGACAAGCTGGTGCAGGACGTCGTGACCTTTATCGGCGCAGCCTCGGATCGGCCGATCCTGATGCCGCGGAACGGCCACTCGGCCGAGTGATGTGGCGTTCGGCTCGGCGATTGTCGATCTTTGCGGGTTCCGGAGATCTGGTGCCCCATGTCGTGCAGGCCGCACTTGAGGTCGGATACAAGGTGCAGCTGCTGGCGCTGACGCCGCGGCCGGATCTGGCCAAGATCAAGATGGTCGAGGCCAAGCTCGACAATCCCCTTGGCATCATCTGGTCGCTCAAGGTATTTCGTACGACCCATATCGCCTTTGCCGGCGGGCTTCACTTGCCCGACAAGGCACGGGAAGGCCTGATCCGCTTTGCCAATGGCAATGGTGCGCCCTCGCCAAGTGGTGAGGCGGGGCCGGTCGGCGACGCCGAACTGGCGGCGATTGGATCCGTACTCAAGAAGATGACAGGTGCCGATTTGATCGGTGTGCATGAACTGGCCCCCGACCTGTTGGCCCCGGAAGGCAGTATTGCCGGGCCAGGGATTGCAGATGAGGCCGTTCTGGCCGCAAGTTACACGCTGGGCGTCGCACGCGCGATCGGCGGCCTCGATATCGGGCAAGCGGCCGTGGCCTCGGGGCGTCGGGTTATTGCGGTAGAGGATATCGGCGGCACCGATGCGCTTATCGCTCGAATTGGCGAACTGCGGCGCACTGGGCTGGCGGGGGACGGCAGCACGCCCATGGTGCTGGCCAAGGCGATGAAGCCGCAGCAGCCGGCCTTTGCCGATCTGCCGGCAATCGGGCCCGATACGGTGACCAATTGTGCAGCGGCGGGCATCTCGGTGATTGCCGTGGAAGCGGGCCGCAGTCTTGTCCTGCAGCGGGCGGCGCTTGTCGAGGCGGCGGCGCGCCACGGGGTCAGCGTTATCGGCATCAAGCTGGCCGATGCGTAAGCCGCTCAAGCTCTTCATGCTGGCCGGCGAGCCTTCAGGAGACCGCATTGCCGCCGATCTGGTGCGGCGGCTGCAGGCTCGCGGGCCGCTCGACCTCAGTGGCGTCGGGGGCGACGAACTGACGGCGCTTGGGTTGCGCTCGCTGTTCCCGATGAGCGATCTGGCGGTGATGGGCATTACCGATGTGCTCAAGCGGCTGCCGCTGCTGCTGTGGCGGGTGGAGCAGACAGCGCGGGCCATTCGGGCTGCGGCGCCTGATGTGACTGTTCTGGTGGACGCGCAGGACTTTTCGGCTCTTGTGGCGCGGCGGCTGCGCGCAATGGGGTATGGCAAACCGCTGATCCTTTATGTTGCCCCCTCGGTCTGGGCCCGCGCGCCGCATCGCGCCGCCAAGCTCAAGCCCTTGTTCGATGAAGTGCTGGCGGTTCTGCCCTTCGAGCCCGAAGTGATGGCGCGGCTCGGTGGCCCACCTACCGCTTATGTGGGGCACCCCGCACTGGCCGAAGGTCGGCCGGTTAGCGCTCCTGCGGAGCGCGGCGAACTTATCCTGCTGCCCGGTAGCCGCGAGGGTGAACTGCGCCGGCACTTGCCCTTGTTCAAAACGGCAGTGGAGCAATTATCGCAGCATCCGGCGGTGACGGGGATAACAATTCCTACGCTGGCTACGCTCAAGCCGCGCCTCGTTGATGAAGTCGCCGACTGGCCGGTGCCGGTAACGGTGACGAGCGACCGGGCGGAGCGGGTGGAGCTTTATGGCCGCTCGGTGCTGGCGCTGTCGGTGGCGGGTACGGCGACGCTGGAGCTGGCGCTCTCGAACGTGCCCATGGTCGTTACCTATGTGATGGACAAGCATCAGTCGCGGGTGTTCGGCAAGCTGGGCCGACCAATGATCTCGCTGCCCAATATCATCCTTGGGCGTGCGGTGCTCGACGAGCTGGTGATGACCGAACCATCACCCCAAATGCTGGTAAATCACGCCACAGCGCTGCTCGACAGCAAAGAAGCCCGCCAGGCCCAGCAAGTGGCTTTCGGCGAGCTTCGCAAGCTGATGACCCAGGGCGTCCCCGGCATAGCGCGCCAGGATCCAGCTGACCGGATCCTGGCTCATCTCAGCGCCGGTTAGCGGCCTTCGATCGAGACATAGTCCCGCATAGGGGCGCCATCATAGAGCTGGCGTGGACGGCCGATCTTTTTCTGCGGATCGCCGATCATTTCCTTCCACTGCGCAATCCAGCCGACGGTGCGAGCCACGGCAAAGAGCACGGTGAACATGGAGGTGGGGAAGCCGATCGCGTCGAGGATTACGCCCGAGTAGAAGTCGACATTGGGGTAGAGCTTGCGATCAACGAAATAGGGGTCCTCGAGCGCAATGCGCTCCAGCTCCTGGGCGACCTGCAAGGTCGGGTTATTCTCGACTCCGAGGATGGCGAGCACGCGCTTGGCAGTTTCCTGCATCACGGTGGCGCGCGGATCGAAGTTCTTGTAGACGCGATGGCCAAAGCCCATCAGGCGGAACGGATCGCTCTTGTCCTTGGCGCGCGCGATATATTCCGGGATGCGGTCGACGGTGCCGATTTCGCGCAGCATGTTGAGCGCCGCTTCATTGGCGCCGCCGTGAGCGGGGCCCCAAAGGCAAGCAACGCCGGCAGCGATACAGGCGAATGGATTGGCGTCTGACGAACCCGACAGGCGCACGGTCGAGGTCGAGGCGTTCTGCTCGTGGTCGGCATGGAGCGTGAAGATCAGGTCCATGGCGCGGGCGATCTCGGGATCGACCTTGTATTCCTCGGCCGGCACGGAGAAGCACATATGCAGGAAGTTGGACGCGTAATCGAGATCGTTGCGCGGATAAACGAAGGGCTGGCCGACCGAATACTTGTAGGCCATGGCCGCGATGGTCGGCATCTTGGCAATCATGCGGATCGAGGCGATCTCGCGCTGCTGCGGATCATTGATGTCGGTCGAGTCGTGATAGAACGCCGCCATGGCGCCAACGACGCCGGTCATGATCGCCATCGGGTGGGCATCGCGGCGGAAGCCGCGATAGAAATAGTGCATCTGCTCATGCACCATGGTGTGGCGGGTCACCAGCGTTTCGAAGTCCTTGAGTTCGGTCTTGCTCGGCAGTTCGCCGTAGAGCAGGAGGTAGCAGACCTCGAGATAGTTGCTGCCTTCGGCAAGCTGGTCGATCGGGTAGCCGCGATAGAGCAACTGGCCCTTGTCGCCATCGATATAGGTGATGGCGCTGTCACAGGCGGCCGTGGAGGTGAAGCCGGGATCGTAGGTGAACATGCCCGTCTTGGAATACAGCGACCGGATATCGATCACATCGGGGCCGACGGTTCCTGACAGTACCGGGAACTCGAAAGTCTGGTCCCCGATAGTGAGCTTGGCGACTGGATCGGTCATTTAACTCTCCTCGATGGCCCGCGGCCTGGAGTGCAGAAAACACCGCAGAGGGGGCCGGCTATTGCCTGTTCAGTTGTAGTGTGGGGTAGCAGTTCGCCCCGGTCGCCGCAACTAAGGGTAAGCAGTACTTACCCGATTGGTTTGTTATCTTTGAGCAGCCTGGTCGCCCAGCCGCGCCATGGTTTCTTCGCGCCCGATCAGCACCATCACCTCGAAGATTCCCGGGGAAACTGTGCGGCCGGTGAGCGCTGCGCGCAAGGGCTGCGCGAGCTTGCCGAGCTTGAGCCCCTTTGTTTCAGCCAGAGCACGCATGGCGGCGTCGATGGCCGGCACCGACCAGTCATCAAGACCTTCGAGCGTGCTCGCCATATCGGCCAGCACCGCACGTGAGTCGGGGGTGAGCAGCGCCGAAGCTGCAGCGTCGATGGCGAGCGGGCGGGTGGCATAGATGAACTGCGCCAGGTCGATCAGCTCAAGGACCGTCTTGGCGCGCGGCTGCAGTTCGGGCAGTGCGGCGAGCACCGTGTCCTTGTTAGCGGTGAGGCCCTCAAGGTCGACGGTGCGACCAACTTCCTTGGCCGTGGCGATCATGACATCATAAAGATAGTCGGGCGCGGCCTCGCGAATATAGTGGCCGTTGATGTTTTCGAGTTTGACGAAGTCAAAGCGCGCGGCGCCCTTGTTGAGCCCTTCAAGGCTGAACCACTCGATCATCTGCTCGGTCGAGAAGATCTCGTCGTCCTCATGGCTCCAGCCGAGGCGAGCGAGATAGTTGCGCAAAGCTTCGGGTAGGTAGCCCAGCTGCCGATAGGCGTCGACGCCGAGGGCGCCATGGCGCTTGCTGAGCTTGGCCCCATCCGGGCCGTGGATCAGCGGGATGTGGGCCATCTCCGGCACGGTCCAGCCCATCGCATTGTAGATGATGATCTGGCGGGCGGCATTGGTGAGGTGATCGTCGCCACGGATGATGTGGGTGACGCCCATGTCGTGATCGTCCACCACCACGGCATGCATATAGGTCGGCGTGCCATCCGAGCGCAGGATGATGAAGTCATCGAGGTTCTCGGTCTTGAACACGACCTTGCCCTGCACATGGTCATTGACCACGATGTCGCCCGAGAGCGGCGCCTTGATGCGCACCACGGGGGCAATGCCTTCAGGGGCTTCGCTCGGGTCCCGGTCGCGCCAATAGCCGTTATAGCGCGGCGGCTTGCCGGCAGCGCGGGCTTCCTCGCGCATCTGGTCAAGTTCGGCGGGGGAGCAATAGCACTTATAGGCATGACCCTTGGCGATCAGCTCATGAGCGATCTCGGCGTGGCGGCCAGCGCGCTCGAACTGGGAAATGGCTTCGCCATCCCAGTGCAGCCCAAGCCAGGACAGCCCATCCTTGATCGCCTCGACGGCGGCCTGGGTGGAGCGTTCGCGGTCGGTGTCCTCGATGCGCAGCAGCATGGTGCCGCCGTGCTTGCGGGCATAGGCCCAGTTGAACAGCGCCGTGCGCGCACCGCCAATATGGAGGAAGCCCGTGGGGGAAGGCGCGAAGCGGGTAACGACTTTAGACATGAATACCGGAACGGTTGGACGAGGTTTGGTAGCGTGTGTAGCATAGGGTAGCACGAGCGCAAGTAGAGGGGACGCCGCGGTGCAGGGCACGGGGGCGCTGGAGCAGACGCGGGAGCTTGCGCCGGTGCCGGTGCAGGCTGGCCCGATCCTTCCCTCGCCCAAGCTATTGCCCGCCGTCGTAGCAACCAAACGTCTGTTATTTGTCCGCGCCCTGGAGGCGGCCCTGGCGGGTCGACGGGTGTTTGTGCTCCTGCCTTTTGCTGCCATTGCCGGGCTGGTCAGCTATGCGGGCCTGCCGTTTGAACCGGCGGGCTCGGCACTCGGGGCGGTCGGCGCGGCCGTTTGCCTAGGGGCGTGCCTGGCGCTGCGCAATCTGGCGGCCTTGCGGCTGGCGGTGTTGTTTGCGGCCTTCTGGGGCGGTTTTTGCCTTCTCCCGGTTCATGGCGCGCTGTGGGGAACAGGCATGCTGCCGTTCCCGCTTTACGGGCAATACGAGGCAGTCATCGACGAGATCCTTTCGGCGACGCAAGAGGATCGCCGCGTCGTGGTTTCAGCCTTGCGGCCGTTGGGAGAAGCGCCATCGGCGCCGATCAACAAGGCGCGATTGCTGATCCCGGCCGAGCCGCCGCTGCAACCGGGTGACACCGTTCGGGGGCAGTTGCGGTTGGCGCCAGTGCCGGGGCCAGTGCTGCCCGGCGCATTTGACGGGCAGTTTCACGCCTATTTTGCGGGGATCGGCGCCTATGGCAATGCAACTGGTGCGATTACGCGTGTCGCTGAGGCGACGGACTTCAATCTGGGCCGTTCGGTCGAGGATCTGCGACGTGCGATCGGCGCCCGGCTGGACGAACAGATGGAAGGCGCCTCGGCCGCCATTGCCCGCGCTATGGTGGTGGGGGATCAGAGCGCCATTACCGACGAAACGCGTGACGTGATGGCAGCTTCGGGCCTTGCGCATATCTATTCGATTTCCGGGCTGCACCTGTCGATCGTCGCGGGCGGCGTGTTCTGGTTGGTGCGGCTGTTGCTGGCGAGCCTTCCCGGTTTGGCCGTGCGCTGGCCGGTCAAGAAGCTCGCGGCGGTGGCCGGAATTGCTGCGGCTTTCAGCTATTTGCTGCTGGCGGGCGGGCTGGCCAATGTGCCGGCACTCCGCTCGACTATCATGCTGGCCCTGATCTTTGGCGCGGTGCTGGCGGGGCGGCGGGCGTTGACCATGCGCAATGTTGCCATTGCGGCGCTGGTGGTGATCCTGCTCGATCCCGCCAGTGTGTTTCGGGCCAGTTTCCAGCTGTCCTTTGCAGCCGTGGTGGCGCTGATCGGCATTTATGAGTTGCCCCGAAGAACCCCCTCGGTGCACCGGGCGGGTATTGCCCGTCTCATCGTCTCGGTGGGGACCGCCGCCCTGACCAGCTTCATCGCCGGCACCGCCACCTTGCTGTTCTCTGCCTATCATTTCCAGCAGACCGCACCCCTGGGGGTGATCGGCAATGTGCTGGTGTTGCCAGTGGTCAGCCTCGTCATCATGCCCTTTGGCGTCCTCTCGGTATTGCTGATGCCGCTCGGGCTGGAAGCACCGTTTGTTGCGGTGATGGGCTGGGGCATCGATCGGATGGTGCACGGCGCGGTCCTCGTGGCGGGTTGGAGCGAGGGGCTCACCGGCAATCCGCTGCTGACCTCAACCGCCTTGCTGCTGGGGCTAGCGGCGCTCGCCTGGTTTGCGTTCTTTCCCAGCCGGTGGCGCTTCCTTGCTCCGGTGGCGGCGATCCCATTAATCTTGCTGTTTGGTCTCGATCAGCGCCCCGATGTGCTGGTTGCCGATACGACCCAAGCCGTCGCGGTGCGCAGCGAGACCGGGCTGGGGCTGCTTACCGGCCGGGCAGGCAGCTTTGCCGTTGACGTCTGGGGTCAACATTACCAGGAAGAAATTGCGCCCGTCATCGACGCGGCTCGCTGCGACAGCCTCGGTTGCGTGGTCGCGACGGAGCAATTTTGGGTGGCGGTGGTGCGTGATGTCGGCGCCTTCGCCGAAGATTGCGCCCGCCACGATCTGGTGGTGACGCGGTTGCGGGCGCCGATTGCCTGCCGGGCGCAGGCCCAGGTGATTGACCGCGACGATCTCGCAAGGGGCGGCGTGCACTGGTTCAAATGGCAGGATGGAGAGCAGCGCTTTGTCGTGCGGACTGCCGTGCCCAACCTCACGCGCCCCTGGCGCGTGAGGTCACAATAAGGGGCAGGCTAGAGGACGATGCGCGCCTCCGGGATGCCGGGCACATCCACCTGGATCGAGAAGACCCCGCCGGCCACCTTTTCGGCAGCCAGCTGTTCAGCGCTTAGATTCTTGGCGGCGGTGGTGATGAAGAGGGTCTTGAGATCGGGGCCGCCGAAGGCAGGACAGGTGACCTGCGAGACCGGCACTTCGATGATCCGGTCGATCGAGCCATCCGGCGCATGCCGCACGACGCAGCCGCCGCCCCATTTCGCATTCCACAGATAGCCTTCGCTATCAACCACCGCGCCGTCGGGGAAGCCGCGGCCGTCCGAGACATCGGCGAAGAGCGACCATTCCCCGACCGGCATGCCGGTGGCCGGATCGGTCTGTACCCTGAGAATCTTTTTGGTGGGGGTATCGGTCCAGTAAGCGGTGCGCCCATCGGCCGTGAAGCAGGTGGCGTTGGGGATCGAGGCGTTGGACCGCAGCACGCTCAGTTGACCGGCGCGGTAATGATAGAGCTTGCCGCCCGGCGCTTCTTCCTCCTTGCGCATGGTGCCAATCCAGAAGGCGCCCGAGGGATGCACCCGACTGTCATTGCCGCGCGTCAGCGGATCGTCTGCTTCGAGCGGGATAATGAGGCTTTGCTCATCCGTCTGTAGATTGAAGCGCTTGAGCCCGGTTTCGGTGACCAGTGCCAGATTGTCGGCATCGATGATGCCAGCCGCGGCGACGTTCTCGTCAAAGCTCCAGCTCACTTCGACATTGCCCCGAGCTGAGGTGGCGAAGAGCTTTTGATTATTGATATCAAGGAAAAACAGCTGCTGGCGGTCCGGGTGCCAGAATGGGCCCTCGCCCAATGCGCATTTGCTGTCGATCAGCAGGCTCGCCGTTTGCGTCACGCTGTAGTCCTTCCATCATAAGCCAATACCGCCTCGGCGGCGCGCTGGCCGACTTCGGCGGGGGTGCTGCCGGGCTTGTATAAAAAGGTGCCCAGGCCAAAACCGCTGCAACCGGCGGCGAAATATTCGCCGAAGTTGTCCGGCTTGGCGCCGCCCACCGCGTAAAGCGGCAGCTCGGGCGGCAAGACCGCCTTCATCGCCTTGATGCCGCGCGGGCCCAGAACTTCAGCGGGGAAAAACTTGAGCCCGGTGGCGCCCGCCTTGATCGCCTTGAACGCATCACTGGGAGTGAACACGCCGGGATAGGAGCCCAGCTGAATGCGCACCGTTTCTTCTATAACCGACCGGTTGGTATCCGGGGATACAATAAAGGTGCCGCCGGCATCGGCGACGGCCCAAACCTGCTTTTTGTTCAGAACGGTGCCCGCGCCCACCATCACGTCATCCCCGAGCGCCTCGGCCGCCAGCGCAATGCTGGCCAGGGCATCGGGGGAATTGAGCGGCACTTCGATCATGGTAATGCCGGCCGCAACAAGGGCGTGGCACACATCAAGCGTTTCGGGCGGGGTAATGCCGCGCAGAATCGCGATCAGGTGGCGGTGGGTCATGGGGTCTCCAATCAGACGATAAAGGCACGTGCAGCTTTAAGGCCGGCGAGCACCACTTCGGTTCCATCCACGGCTTCGCCTTGTGCCCCGATCATGCCGAGCACCTCGGCATAAAGGGCGCAGAGCGCGGGGGCGCCGATCAAGGGAACGGTTTGTTCGCCGATCAGCGCACGGCGGCTGCCAATTTCGGTGCCGATCAGGAGGCCCGAAAGATAGCCGGTGCACCAACCGGGCTGACGGCCGGACAGGAGCGAACTGGCGCGGACCGCAAAGAGCTCGCTGGTGAGCTGTTCGGGCCGCTCGAGGCCGACCTCTGCACCCGCGGCAAAGCCTTCGGCGCGCTCGGGCCCATTGCTGTCTTCAGTCAGCGAATAGCGCAGCACCGAATGATGGCGCAGCAGATCGAAGAGCTCGCCCGTCATTGCGGTGGAGAAATGCTCAATGCGGGTGCCATTCATGCTGACCCATTTGGAATGGGTGCCGGGCATGCATACCACGCCATGGGCATTGGGGCGCAGGGTCGCGAGGCCCAGTAGCTGGGTTTCCTCGCCGCGCATCACATTGTCGCCGCCGGCCTTCTGGCACACACCGGGCAGAATTGCCGGGGCCAGGTGATTGTTGGGCATGGGCGGGCGCACTGCGCCGTCAAGCAGGCCGCGCAAATCGGTTGGTGCTTCCAAATAAGGCGCTTCGAACCAGCCCTGGCGCGCGCCGGCCATGCCGCAGATCAATACGTCGAGCGCGCCACCGTTGCTGCCGACTAGACCATCGAGCAAGGTTTCGAGGACGCCCGGATACTGGTCGCGCGTCAGCTTGCCCATGCCTTGGTCGGATTTGCGCGAAACGATCACCGTGCCATCGGCACTCAGGCCCCAAGCCCGCAGGTTGGAGGTGCCCCAATCAACCCCGACCCAATCAACAAATTCACTCATGCTTGCCCCTCTTGCAGTCCGCCCCGCACTTTCGGGCAAACCTAGTCGCTGCGCTGGCCTGCGCCTAGCCGATTCGACGCCGCCCGGTTGCCCTGCGAGCGCAAGGGGCGACGAAATCCAACAGGATTGGCGTTCACTCCTGCAACTAACATGCTAGAACTGTAGCAAACAGCAGCCTGTATTCGCCTCGGCGGAACTATTGAGGAATAAGGTAATGACGGCAGACAACAGCTTCTCTTCCCCCAATGGGCAGGGCAGCGCGCCCAAGAAGCTGCGCTCGCGCGCCTGGTTCGACAATCCCGAGAACCCGGACATGACCGCGCTTTATCTTGAGCGCTACATGAATTTCGGCGTATCGCGCGAGGAATTGCAGGGCAACAAGCCCATCATCGGCATCGCCCAGACTGGCTCGGACCTCAGCCCCTGCAACCGCCACCATATCGTGCTGGCCGAGCGCGTGCGCGAAGGCATCCGGGAAGCCGGTGGCATTGCCATCGAATTTCCCGTGCATCCGATCCAGGAAACCGGCAAGCGCCCCACCGCCGGCCTCGACCGGAACCTGGCCTATCTTGGGCTCGTGGAAGTGCTTTATGGCTATCCGCTCGATGGCGTGGTGCTGACCATTGGCTGCGACAAGACCACCCCGGCCATGCTGATGGGTGCGGCCACGGTCAACATCCCGGCGATTGCGCTCTCGGTCGGGCCGATGCTCAATGGCTGGCACAAGGGCGAGCGCACCGGCTCGGGCACCATTGTGTGGAAGGCGCGCCAGATGATGGCGGCCGGCGAGATCGATTATGCGCAGTTCATCGAGCTGGTGGCGTCTTCGGCGCCGTCCACCGGCTTCTGCAACACGATGGGCACGGCAACCACGATGAACTCGCTGGCTGAGTCGCTGGGCATGCAGCTGCCGGGTTCGGCGGCAATTCCCGCGCCTTATCGCGATCGCCAGGAAATGGCCTATCGCACGGGCAAGCGCATCGTCGACATGGTGCATGAGGACCTCAAGCCCTCCGACATCATGACCAAGGACAATTTCATCAACACCATCGTGGTCAATTCCGCGATTGGCGGGTCGACCAACGCCCCGATCCACATCCAGGCGATCGCCAAGCATATCGGTGTCGAGCTCGACCTGCAGGACTTCCAGACCTATGGGCACAAGGTGCCGCTGCTGGTGAACCTGCAGCCGGCCGGCGAATATCTCGGCGAGGATTACTACCATGCGGGCGGCGTGCCGGCGGTGGTCAACGAGCTGATGAAGCAGGGGCTGATCCGTGAGAATGCACCCACCGTCAACGGCAAGACCATCGGCGAGAACTGCCGCAACACCCCCATCCAGGACGAGAAGGTGATCCGCCCCTTCGAGCAGCCGCTCAAGGAAGAAGCCGGGTTCCTGGTGCTGCGCGGCAATCTCTTCGATAACGCGATCATGAAGACCAGCGTGATCTCGCCCGAGTTCCGCGAGCGCTACCTTGCCAATCCCGAGCATCCCGGCATGTTCGAGGGCAAGGCCGTGGTGTTCGATGGTCCGGAGGACTATCATCACCGGATCGATGATCCCTCGCTCGATATCGACGAGCACACGCTGCTGTTCATGCGCGGCGCGGGCCCGATCGGCTACCCGGGGGCGGCCGAAGTCGTCAATATGCGGCCCCCTGCCTACCTCATCAAGAAGGGTATCCACGCGCTGGCCTGTATTGGCGACGGGCGCCAATCCGGCACGTCGGGCTCGCCCTCGATCCTCAACGCCTCGCCCGAAGCGGCAGCGGGCGGCAACCTTGCCATCCTGCGCACGGGTGACCGGGTGCGGATCGACCTCAACAATGGCACCGCCGATATCCTGATTTCGGACGCCGAGATCGCGACGCGCCGGCAGGAACTGGCGGAAGCGGGCGGCTACAAGTACCCCGCGCACCAGACGCCCTGGCAGGAGATCCAGCGCGGGCTGGTCGACCAGCTCGGCAATGGCGCCGTACTCAAGCCAGCAGTGGCTTACCAGCGCATTGCCCAGACCTATGGCGTGCCGCGCGACAACCACTAGGGCATAAGGCCCAACGACTTCGAAATCCCCGCTTCGGCGGGGATTTCTGTTTCCAAGGCACGGCGAAACTCCGGTCGGCGCGAGGCCTCCGGTTGGGAGCGGCGTTGGCGAGGCATTGCCTCAAAAAACGTTGCGCAAAACGGAAGCTCCGCCCCGCCAACAGCGACTGGGTGCCGACGCCCGCGCCCTCCTGCGGCGCATGCCAGATTCCGCGGATGTCGAACTAAACCCTGGCGGGCACCGCTGCCTGCGCCACATCAGGGTTCCGATGGCCAGTGCAGCTGCCATCGCGATTCTTCACCCAAGACCACCGGACGATAGAGGTCCACGGCTCTTGCGGACACCGGCCGGATCGCGGCGACCCACGATCCCCCAGCCTCCGCGCACCAACCACTCGTCATGATCTCGCTTGGGTGCGCGGATGAGGAGACTATGCGGGTGATCGGCGCGGGCGGGGATAAGTTATTGTCGGGGGGTATGGGGCTTGAGCGGATTGCGCGCTGGAGGTGGCCAGCTGGGTCTAACGTCACTCGCGGAGGAGGGGACTAAACCCCCACCCCGGTCCTCCCCTCAAGGGGGAGGGTGAAGGAGGGGGCACACAGGCGCTGGTCTGGTGCGGCTGATGAGGACCCTAGGGCGGCAATCGAGTTCCGTCGAAGAGATTGTTTCTTGGCCGATTCCGGCTTTAGGCGTGGCGAGCGATGTGGGCGAGGGCCCGCTGGAACATGGGGTGCCATTCGGGGCCCGGTTGGCGCTCGAGTGGCCACCAGAAGAACTCGAACCAATGACCGCCATCATCATGGGTGAAGTGGCGCCAGTGTTCGGCCAGGGGAGCCAAGGCGATCACCACAACAAAGTGCCAAAGCTGTTTATCTGCAATGGCACTACTGGAAGGCAGGGTGCGCGAAACTTCTGCCTGCAGGCCAGACTCCTCTGCGAGTTCACGCAGGGCACCGATTTCAATCGGCTCGGGGCCTTCCCGTGTTCCTTTCACCAGCTGAAAGCCAGCCAAAGGATGCCTGAACGCCAAGCACTGGCGTTCTTGCGCCACCACTCGCAGCAGGACAGGACAGAGTTTTTCGACCCTGGGCGTCAATATTTACGCAGCAGGCCCACCAGGCGGCCCTGAACCTTGACGCGGTCGGGCGGGAAGATGCGGGTTTCGTAGGCGGGATTGGCCGCTTCAAGCGCGATGGTGTTGCCCTTGCGACGCAGCCGCTTGAGGGTGGCTTCCTCGTCATCCACCAGGGCAACGATGATCTCGCCGGTCCCGGCAACATCCTGGCGACGGATCAGCACGGTGTCGCCATCGAAAATGCCCGCATCGATCATCGAATCGCCGCGCACTTCCAGCGCATAGTGCTCGCCCGGGCCAAGCATTTCGGGTGGCACCGAGATGGTGTGGGAGTGGCTCTGGATGGCCTCGATGGGCGTACCGGCGGCGATCCGACCCATGACCGGCACGGCCACGGGGCGCACATAATCATCGCTCCAGCCCGAGCGCGGCGGCGGAGCGGCAACACGGCCCAGATTGCCTTCGATGACGCTGGGCTCGAAGCGGGCCTTGCGGCCGCCGAGCGCGGGGTTCATCGAATCGGGGAGTTTGAGCACTTCCAGCGCCCGCGCGCGATTGGGGAGGCGGCGGATGAAGCCGCGCTCCTCAAGCGCCGTGATCAGGCGGTGAATGCCCGACTTGGAGGCCAGATCCAACGCGTCCTTCATTTCGTCAAACGAAGGGGGAATGCCGCTTTCCTTCATCCGCTCATGGATGAACATCAGCAGTTCATGTTGCTTTCGCGTCAGCATCGGAGCCCTTCAATCGCAGAATCGGAACAAAGACTGAACGAGCATAGGTGTTCCAGTTATGTTCTGCAATAACGCTCATGGGTGGAGGCGAAAATTCTTTGGCTCTGCCTAGAACCCGTCCAGCGGAATGGCTGGAACGAGAGCGCCAGCCGGCTGGCCGGGATCGTATTCAGGCTGCACCAGCAGCATATCGGCGCGGGCCAGCGAGGAGGTATGACCGCTATCGGTTTCGCTGATGGGGAGCACGCCCGCACCTCGGCTTGAATGCACGCTTTGGGCACGCATGAAGTGGCGCCGGGCGGTATTGGGCGGCGTGGGCGCAAGGAGCGGCAGGTGCCAGGGGGCGGGTTCGGCGACGCCGAGCCAGCGCCGCAGCGCCGGCTTGATGAAGACGGCGGCGGTCACCATGGCCGAAACCGGATTGCCAGGCAGGCCAAACACCAGGGTTTTGCCCAGAGTGCCGAACATCAGTGGCTTGCCCGGGCGCATATTGATGCGCCAGAAATCAAGCTGCACGCCGAGACTCAGCAGGATTTCCTGCACGATATCATGGTCGCCAACACTCGCGCCGCCCGTGGTGATGACGAAGTCGGGCGCTTCGGCAAAGATGCCGGCAAGGCGCTCGGCAAGCGCCGCCCGGTTGTCGGGAGCGATCCCGTAGTCGCGGATCTCTGCGGCGTAAGGCGCAAGGAGCGGCCGCAAGCCGAAGCTGTTGGAGGCAACGATCTGGCCCGGTCCGAGAGCGGTGCCGGGCAGCACCAGTTCGTCCCCGGTGGCAAGGAGCGCGATGCGCGGCTGCACGGCAACGGGCAGCGTCGGGCAATTGGCGGCGGCTGCGACGGCCAGTTGCATGGGGGTGAGGCGAGAGCCTCTCGGAATCAGCTCCTGTCCCTGCCGGAAGTCGTGGCCAAGCGGGCGAATGCTGCGCCCCACGGGAGGCTGGGCGGCAAAGCTGACGCGATCGCCGGTGCGGGTCGCTTCCTCCTGCATGATCACGGCATCCGCGCCGGGGGGCACGGGCGCGCCGGTGAAGATGCGCACGCAGGTGCCCGGGGCGATATCCGCGCCAAAGCCGGCGCCGGCCTGTGCGGTGCCCACGACTTCAAGGCTCGCGCCTGGCACGATATCGGCGGCGCGCACGGCATAGCCATCCATGGCGCTGGCGGGGAAAGGCGGCTGGTCATGACGGGCGAGCAGGGGCTCGGTCAACACCCGGCCGGCGGCAGCTTCCAGCGGCACCGACTCGGTGCGGGCGGGGGGCACGCGGGCGAAAATGGCCGCGAGGGCGTCTTCAACCGGGAGCAGGCTCATGGCGCGCGCTGGAAATCGCCGGACTTGCCGCCCGATTTTTCGAGCAGACAGATCGCGGAGATAACCATCTCGCGGTCGATGCCCTTGGCCATGTCGTAAAGCGTAAGGGCGGCGGTGGAAGCCGCCACGAGGGCTTCCATTTCCACCCCGGTCTGGCCGGTGGTTTCGGCAGTCGCAAGAATGGTGATGGCGCCGGGCTCGCGCGCCTCCAGCTCGACGCTGACCTTGGTGAGCGGGATGGGGTGGCAAAGAGGGATGAGCTCGGCGGTCTTTTTGGCTGCCATGATGCCCGCGACGCGCGCGACGGCCAGGGCGTCGCCCTTCTTGAGGGCGCCACCCATGATGGCGGCAATGGTTTCGGGCCGACCGCTGATCACCGCCTGGGCGAGGGCGCGGCGGCGGGTGACTGCCTTGTCGCCGATATCAACGATCCGGGCCTCCCCGCGCTCGTTGAGATGGGTCAGCTGCGGCTCGCTCATGGATGGGCGGCCTGGCGCACACCCTGCAGGAGGGCGCGGGTGGCGGCGACCACATCGGCCTGGCGCATCAGCGATTCGCCGACAAGGAAGGTGCCGATGCCGGCTGTGCGGTCGAGATGCTGCAGGTGTTCATGGCCGTTGATGCCGCTTTCGCTGACCAGCACCTTGCCGGCTGGAACGCCGCCCGCGAGGTTGACCGAGGTATCGAGCCGGGTTTCGAAGGTGCGCAGATTGCGGTTGTTGATGCCAATGAACTCGGCATCGAGCGCCAGCGCCCGGTCGAGCTCGAGCTGGTCATGCACCTCGACCAGGGCATCCATGCCCCATTCGCGGGCGGAATCGAGCAGGTAGCGCGCGACGTCGTCACCGACAGCGGCGAGGATAATGAGGATGCAATCGGCGCCCCAAGCGCGCGCTTCGGCGACCTGGTAGGTTTCGAAGAGGAAATCCTTGCGCAGGACCGGCAAGGCGGTGGCGTCGCGCGCCTCGCGCAAGAACGCCGGCGAGCCCTGGAACGAGGGCTGATCGGTGAGGACCGAAAGGCACGTCGCGCCGGCCCCTTCATAGGCGCGGGCGATCTCTGCCGGGTTGAAATCGGGCCTGATCAGGCCCTTGGAGGGGCTGGCTTTCTTGACCTCGGCGATCAAGGCGTATTCGCCGCGGGCGCGCTTGGCCTTGATGGCGGCGAGAAAGCCGCGTGGCGGGGGCTGGTCATGGGCGGCAGCAACCACTTCGTCCCAAGGGCGCAGGGCCTTGGCCGCGGCGATTTCCTCGCGCTTATAGGCTTCGATCTGCTTGAGAATATCGCTCATGGGGGTGTTCCATTGGAGATGGCGACAAGGCGCTCGAGGGTTTCCCGGGCCTTGCCGCTGTCGATCATTTCGGCGGCCATGGCGGCGCCGCTGCGCAGGTCACTCACCACATCGGCCACGATCAGCGAGGCGGCGGCATTGAGGAGAACGATGTCGCGATAGGCGCCGGGCGCGCCGTCAAAGAGCGCGTGGATGGCGAGGGCATTATATTCGGGCTCGCCACCCAGGAGGTCATTGGGATCATGGCGCGACAGGCCGGCGTCTTCGGGGGTAATCTCGAAGCTGCGCAGATTGCCGTTCGCGATCTCGGCGACATAGGAGGGCCCGGTGACGGTGATCTCATCGAGCCCGTCGCTGCCATGGACCACCCAGGCCTTGATGGCGCGGTTGGCAAGGAGCGCTGCAGCGACCGGCTCCACCCATTCGGGGGAATAAACGCCGAGCATATAGCGGCGCACCCCGGCAGGATTGGATTGGGGCCCGAGCAGGTTGAACATGGTGCGCACGCCCATTTCGGCGCGCGAAGGGCCGACATGGCGCATGGCTGGATGATGGGCCGGCGCGAACATGAAGCCGATCCCGGCCTCGTTGATGCAGCGCGAAATTTCGGCGGGGGTGAGGTCGAGCTTGACCCCAAGGGCTTCAAGGGCCTGGGAGGAGCCCGATTTGGAAGACAATGCGCGGTTGCCGTGCTTGGCGACGGGAACGCCGGCGGCGGCAACAACGATGGCGCTGGCTGTCGAGATGTTGAGCGTGCCAACACCATCACCGCCGGTGCCGACAATGTCGATGGCGTGTTCGGGGGCGTCGACCGTCACCATCTGCTCGCGCAGGATCGACACGGCGGCGGCGATCTCACCCACCGACTCGCCCTTGAGGCGCATGCCCATGAGGAAAGCGCCGAGTTGAGAGGGCGTGGCTTCGCCGGCCATGATGGTGCGCATCACCGAGCGCATTTCCTCGCCAGTGAGATTGCGGCGATCAGCAATCTTGGCCAGTGCCTGCTTGATGTCCATCAGGCGGTCTTTCCGTTGAAGTCGCGAGCGAGGTTGAGGAAGTTCTGCAACAGCGCGTGCCCGTTCTCGGAGGCGATGCTTTCCGGGTGAAACTGCACGCCGTGTACCGGCAGGCTTTCGTGCTGCATGCCCATGATCAGACCATCATCGGTGGTGGCGGTGACCTTGAGGGTAGCGGGCAGGGTGGTCGGTTCAACCACCAGCGAGTGGTAGCGCGTGGCTTCAAAGCGCGAGTTGAGACCGCGGAAGAGGCCTTCGCCGGTGTGGTTGATGGCGCTGGTCTTGCCATGCACCAGTTCGGGCGCACGCACGACGTCGCCGCCCATGGCCTGCCCGATGGCCTGATGACCAAGGCATACGCCCAGGATGGGGATCTGCGCCTTGAAGCGGTCGATTACCGCCAGGCACACGCCGGCTTCGTTGGGGGTGCAGGGCCCGGGAGACAGGACGATAGCCTGGGGGGCCATGGTTTCGATCTCGTCGGGGGTGATCTTGTCGTTGCGCACCACGGTGAGTTCGGCGCCAAGTTCGCCCAGATAGTGGACGAGGTTGTAGGTGAAGCTGTCGTAGTTATCGATAACGAGCGTGCGGGTCATGGGTCTGCTCCAGCGCAGCTATAGGGAATGAGGGTTCAGAGATCAGAACCAGCCCCGCCATCGATAATTGTTCGACCTCATCGTGAGGTCCACGCTGGTCTTGCTGCCGCTCATTGCCCGATCCTCGCCTCGCCGGCATAGCGTAGCGCTTCCTCGGCAGCGCTGAAAAGGGCGCGTGCCTTGTTTTCGCATTCCATCTGCTCGAGCGCGGGCTGGCTATCGGCCACAATGCCGGCGCCGGACTGCACATAAAGCTTGCCGTCCTTGTGCACGGCGGTGCGCAAGACAATGCAGGTGTCCATGGTGCCATCGGCTCCGAAATAGCCGACGCAGCCGCCATAGATGCCGCGGCGCGACTTTTCGAGCTCGTCGATGATCTCCATGGCGCGCACCTTTGGGGCACCTGAGACCGTCCCGGCCGGAAAGCCGGCGGCGAGCGCATCGACAAAGTCGTATTGCGGATCGAGCACGCCAACCACATTGGAGACGATGTGCATGACGTGGCTGTAGTATTCCAGAAAGAACTTGTCGGTGACGCGCACAGTCCCGGTCTTGGCGACACGGCCCACATCGTTGCGCCCGAGGTCGAGCAGCATCAGATGCTCGGAGCGCTCCTTGGGGTCGGCCAGTAGTTCGGCCGCCAGTTCCTGGTCGCGGGTGGGGGTCGAACCGCGCTTGCGGGTGCCGGCGATGGGCCGGATGGTGACCTCGCCTTCGCGGACGCGCACCAGGATCTCGGGGCTCGAGCCCGCCACGGCGAAATCCCCGAAATCGAGGAAATACATATAGGGGCTGGGATTGGTGCGACGCAGCGCCCGATACAAGGCGGTCGGGGGCAGGGTGAACTCGGCCTCGAAGCGCTGGCTGAGCACGACCTGGAAGATGTCGCCCGCGGCGATGTAGTCCTGCGCCCGGGCGACCATGGCGAAATACTCGTCGCGCGTGGTGTTGCTCTGGACGGCGATGTGCTGCAGGTCGGGTACGGCCGGGGTCGTTGGCAGGGCGCGCCCCAGGCGGGCGATGGCGTCATCGATACGGGCCGTCGCGGCTTCATGCGCCTGGCGGGCCGTCACCCCCTGGCGGACGTAAACGGGCGCGGTGAGATAGAGCTCGTCCTTGACCGTGTCGAACACGGCCAACAGAGAAGGGCGCATCAGCATGGCTTCGGGCAGTTGCAGTTCGTCCGGGTTGCTGTCGGGCAGCACTTCCATATAGCGGACCATCTCATAGCCCAGAAAGCCATAGATGCCGGCCGACTGGGGTGGCAGGCCTTCGGGCACCGAGATCTGGGAGTCGGCCACGAGGTGCCGCAGGGCGTCGAGCGGCTGGTCGGGCAGGGGCTCGAAGGCTGTGGCGTCAAGCTGGGCCTGCCGGTTGATCGAGGCGGTGCCTTGTTCAACCTTGAGGATCACATCGGGCAGCAGGCCGATGATGGAATAACGACCCCGGGTCGAACCATCCTGCACCGATTCCAGCAGGAACGTATTGCGGCGATCCTGCGCCAGCTTGAGATAGGTGCCGATCGGCGTTTCGAGATCGGCCACGATGCGGCGCCAGACGATCTGGGACTCACCCCCGTCATAGCGATCTGCAAACTGCTGGGTGAAGTCGCTGGCCACTATCGTGTTTCCCGAAAGAGCTTACTGCGCCGTGGAGAGGGTCAGCGCCTGCTGGAGCGCCTGCTCATTGACCCGCAGCCCCGCTTCATCTCGCACGGCGGAGACGAAATCACCGAACAAGCCGACGCGCACTTCGTTCTCGAGGCTGGCGCTGGTTTGCGGATTGAGCGGGCCTTCGGCAGGAACTGCTTCAACCACCTGGAACACCACGGTCTCACCAGCCTGATTGATGGCCATGCCATGATGATCGGGGCCGCCGTCAAAGGCGGCCGCCGCAACGAGGCCATCCACGGACGTGCCCTCGGCGCCACCGCGGTTAAAGGGCGGGCTCAACTGCGGGAACACGGAGAGCGAAGCGGCAACATCGGCCAGGGGCTCGCCGGCCTTGAGGCGATCAACCGCAGCCTGGGCTTCGGTGGCGATCGCCGCGTTGATCCGCTCGGCGGTGATCGCGGCGACGACCGCATCGCGCACTTCATCAAGGGTCTGGTCGCGCGCTGGCTCGATGGCTTCCAGGTCGAACCATATATTGTTGTTGGCGCCCAGCGAGATGGCCGGCGTGAGATTGCCTTCCTGGGCGGCAAAGATCGACTGGACCACGCGCGGACGCTCGCTTTCGGGCAAGCTCGCGATAACGGCGAGTTCTGCCCCGCTTTGGGTAACGCCTACCTCATAGAGCTCAAGACCAAAGCGCTCGGCGATTTCGCTGAGCGGCCGGAAGGCGGCGCGCAGTTCCTCGACCTGGTCGAGCACTTCGGCGATTTCCTTGCGTGCTTCGGCCAGGGCGAGATTCTCGCGAATCTGTTCACGTGCTTCTTCCAGGCTGGTCTGACCGCCCGCTTCGATGGTCTGCACATGCACGACACGCGGGCCCGCCACGCCACTGATCACTCGGTAACCGCCGGCCGGCAGGCTAAAGGCGGCTTCGGCCAGCGTGGCGTCAGTGATTTCGGCCTGCCCTCGAGTGCCAAGATCGGTGACGGTGAGGCCGGCTTCCGCCACCACATCGGCAAAGGGGCGGCCCGAGGCGGCACCCGCTTCAAACAGCGCGGCTTGTTCGGGCGAAGCCAGAACGGCCTGCTGAATGTTGCGGCGCTCGATCGTGGTCAGGCTATCCTTGGTGCGCTCATATTCAGCGGCAACCGCCTCGTCTGAAATCGTCTTGGTTGCGGCGAGCGAGGCAGGCGACAGCGCAAGGAGCTGCACCTGGCGCGTTTCAACGGTGCGGTACTCGGCCTGGTGTTCGGCGAGATAGGCGGCCAATTCTTCCTCGGTTGGCACCGGGGGCATTGGAACATTGGTGTCGCTGATCACGAAGAAATCGACGGTGCGCTGATCGGCAATGTAGCGGTTGAGCATCTGGGCGGCGGTCGGGGGCAGGCTGGTGTCGCCGAATAGCGACAGCGCCAGCTGCTGGCGGCGCGCAGAATCGGCCTGGTCCTCGAAATACTCGGACTCCGACATGCCATTTTGCTGCAGCACCTGCTGGAAGACCGCGGGATCGAAGGTGCCCAGCGTGCCGCTGAAATTGGGGTCTTCCCGCAAGAATTCGCTCAGCTTCTGCTCGGAAACACCAAGCCCCATGCGGTGGGCAAGACCATCAAGGGCCGCCTCTTGCGCAAGGGACTGCAGCACCAGGCTCGGAACGCCGAAGCTCTCGGCTTGTTCGAGTGTGGGCATGGAGCCGATCTGCTGGGCGATCTGGTTAAGCTGGCCGCGATAAGCTCGCAGGAAGTCGCGCGAGCTGATCTCTTCATCGCCAACGCGAGCAACGGTGCTGCCGCCCAGGTCGGTGATGACATTGTTGATGCCAAAGCCCGCAAGCCCCACCAGGAGGAAGGCCCCCAGGATCTTGCCCATCCAGGATTTTGCAAACAAACGCAAACTATCGAGCATGTGGGGCGTTCCGCTACACGAGATACAGGGCTTTACCGCTGGCAAGGCGGGGTACTACTAGAGTTAGTGACTGCCGGGGTTAGGGCAAAGCCCGCTCCGGTGCAAGAGGCAGGAGTATACAAGAGTGACCCGCACCATCACCCCCCTGATCGCCGGCAACTGGAAAATGAACGGGCTTCGCTCCGCGATCGACCAGTTGGGAGAGCTGGCCAGTCTGATGACCTCGGGCGATGCCCCCCGTGCCATGGTGGTGATTTGCCCGCCTGCGACCATTCTTCACGCCGTTGCCAACCGGGGCGCGACCAGCGGCATCATGGCCGGCGGGCAGGATTGCCACCAGGCCGCGTCGGGCGCGCATACGGGGGATTTGTCGGCCGCGATGCTCGCCGATGCCGGCGCGCAATATGTGATTGTTGGGCATTCCGAGCGGCGGGCCGATCACGGGGAAAGCGACGACCTGGTTCGCGCCAAGGCCGAGGCGGCGATCGCGGCGGGCCTCAAGCCCATCATCTGTGTCGGCGAGACCGAAGCCCAGCGCGACAGCGGCGAGGCCGAAAGTGTGGTTGCAGCGCAGCTGGCCGCCTCGGTGCCCGATGCTGGCGCAGAGCACGGCGTGGTTATCGCCTATGAGCCGGTCTGGGCCATCGGGACGGGCCGCACACCGCGCAATGAAGAGATCGCTGCCATGCACAACCGCATTCGCCAACTGCTGGTGGAGAGGTTCGGTGAAGACGGCCAGACCGTCCGGATTCTCTATGGTGGATCGATGAAGCCGCAGAATGCGCGCGAGATTTTGGCCATCGAGAATGTGAATGGAGGGCTGGTCGGTGGCGCGAGCCTCTTGGCAAAGGACTTCTACACCATTATCTCGGCGGTATGAGCCGATCCGGATGCTGCGCTGAAAAGCGGCGCAAGCGTCTGGCATTTGCGCGAGGGGGCGTGTAGAACGCCCCATCTTTTGCTTGACCGAAACTGAGATCGATGGCGAACGTCCTCATTGTTGCTTACCTCCTGATCGTGCTGGCGCTTATTGCGGTGATCCTGCTGCAGCGCTCCGAGGGGGGCGCGCTCGGAATCGGCGGGGGCAGTGGCGGCGGCTTCATGACGGCCCGCGGCTCGGCCAATCTGCTGACCCGCACCACGGCGATTCTCGCCGCACTGTTTTTCGCCACCGCCATTGGCCTGACCATTCTCAACGAAGTGGATCGCGGCAGCTCGGGCATTCTCGAGCGTGCGGCGCAGACTCCGGAGGGCACCGCGCCCACCAGCGTGCTGGATGCGCTCAATTCCCTGCAAAGCTCGACCCCATCCGACCTGCCCGTGCCCGCAGCACCTGCAGCCGATCCGGTTGCGCCGGCTGGCTCCGATCCGGTGACCGAGCCCACCGCGCCCGCTCCGGCAGCGCCCCAGAACAATTCGGCCCCGGCGGCCCCCGCGACTGACCTGCCAGTGCCCGAGGCACCGGCAACAGCACCCGCGGCGCCGCCCGCCAACTAAGCCGCAAGGCAGAACCGAAAAGGGGATGGCAACATCCCCTTCTTCTTTTGTGGAGAGCGCAAAGGCGCTCTTTGATTCGAATCGCTGTTTGAGTAAGGTGAACGCCCATGGCTCGGTACGTATTCATCACCGGAGGCGTGGTCTCCTCTTTGGGTAAAGGTCTGGCATCAGCGGCTTTGGGCGCTGTGCTGCAGGCGCGTGGCTACAAGGTGCGGCTGCGCAAGCTCGACCCTTACCTCAATGTGGACCCGGGCACGATGTCGCCCACCCAGCATGGCGAAGTGTTCGTGACCGATGACGGGGCGGAAACCGACCTCGATCTGGGGCACTATGAGCGCTTCACTGGCCGTTCGGCCAACAAGCGCGACAACATCACCACCGGCCGGATTTATTCGGACATTCTGGCCAAGGAGCGGCGCGGCGATTACCTGGGCGCCACCGTCCAGGTCATCCCCCATGTTACCGACGCCATCAAGGAATTCGTCCTCGATGGCAATGAGGACTTCGACTTCGTCCTCGTCGAGATCGGCGGCACCGTGGGCGATATCGAGGGGCTGCCATTCTTCGAGGCGATCCGCCAGCTCGGCAACGACCTGCCACGGGGCGATACCTGCTATCTGCACCTGACCTTGATGCCCTATATCCCCTCGGCGGGAGAGCTCAAAACCAAACCGACCCAGCACTCGGTGGCCGAACTGCGCTCCATCGGCATCATGCCCGATGTGCTCCTGGTGCGCTGCGACCGGCCGATTCCGGATAGCGACAAGCGCAAGCTCGCGCTGTTCTGCAATGTTCGCGAATCGGCGGTGATCCAGGGCTTGGACGTTGGCTCGATCTATGATGTGCCGCTGGCCTATCATCACGAGGGTCTGGACCGCGAAGTGCTCGCTGCCTTCGGCATCGCCGATGCGCCCGCGCCGGACCTCAAAGCCTGGGAAGAGGTTTCCAAGCGCCTCCACAATCCTGAAGGCGAGGTCAACATCGCCATTGTGGGCAAATATACTGGCCTCAAGGACGCCTATAAGTCGCTGTCCGAAGCCCTCAACCATGGCGGCATCGCCAACCGGGTCAAGGTCAACCTGCAGTGGATCGATTCGGAAGTGTTCGAGCGCGACGATCCGGCGCCCTATCTTGAGCATGTCCACGGCATCTTGGTGCCGGGTGGCTTTGGTGAGCGCGGCTCGGCCGGCAAGATCGAGGCGGCCCGCTTTGCCCGGGTCAAGGATGTGCCCTATTTCGGCATCTGCTTTGGCATGCAGATGGCCTGCGTCGAGGCGGCGCGCAACACCGCCGGCATCAAGAATGCGTCCTCGACCGAATTCGGCCCGACCAAGGAGCCGATCGTTGGGATGATGACCGAATGGACGCGCGAGAATAACAAGGAAGTGCGCGGCAGCGACACCGACTTGGGCGGCACGATGCGGCTGGGTGCCTATCCCGCGCAGCTGACCCGCGGCAGCCGCGTTGCCGATATCTATGGCACCACGCACATTTCCGAGCGGCACCGTCACCGTTATGAAGTGAACATGGACTACCGCAAGCTGCTGGAAAAGAACGGCCTCTTGTTCTCGGGCGTATCGCCCGATGGCAAGCTGCCAGAAATCGTGGAGCGCACCGATCACCCCTGGTTTATCGGCGTGCAGTTCCACCCCGAGCTCAAGAGCAAGCCCTTCGAGCCTCACCCGCTGTTCGCCAGCTTCATCGCGGCAGCCATCGATCAAAGCCGGCTGGTTTAGGAGCCTAGCGGATGGCCGAGATCGTCAATCTTCGTACCGCCCGCAAACGCAAGGCGCGCGAGGATGAGGCCGTCAAGGCTGAGCAGAACCGAATTCTTTTCGGCCGCACCAAGGCCGAAAAGAACCAGAGCAAGGCCGAAGCGGAACTCGCCGCCCGGCGCCTCGAAGGTCACAAGCTCGAGGACTAGGGCGTGCCTGGCGAAGCCGGGCGTACGGCGGCGATAATCTGGGCTAGCAGCGCTTTGAGATCATCCCGGTGCCCGGTGCTCGCGGCAGGCAGGCTCGCATCCGAGGTCATGACCACGGTGAGGTCCAGCGCCGGCACCAGATAAAGCATCTGCCCGCCATAGCCCCAGGCATAGCGCACCTCCTCGCCGCCGATGCTGGTGAGGAACCAGCCATAGCCATAGCCATCCGCATTGAACCGAGACGTGGTGCGCCGGGTCCAGGACTGATCGATCCAGCTCTGTGGTAGTACGCGCTCGCCATTGGCGGCCAGCCCCCCAGAGCGGAACATTTCGCCAAAGGCCAGCAAGGAGCGCGGGCTCATCGCCATCTCATTGCCGCCGAGATAGATGCCTTGCGGGTCACGTTCCCACCCGGCGATCGAGAAACCCTCGATCCCGCCGAGCCAGTCGCGGGCCAGCGCGAGTGTCGTTTCTCCCGTGGCCTCGGTTAGCGCCGCTGATAGAAGATGGCTCGAGCCGGTGGAGTAGAGCATGCGGCCGCCGGGCTCGTCGGCAAAAGGTTGATCAAGCGCTGCGCGCACCCAGTTGCGGCTCGCGATCCAGCGACCGTAGTTCGGCCCCGATGTGGGTTGCAGCCCCGCCTGCATGGACAGCAGATTGCCGATCGTGACCCGCTCGAGGCGAGGATCTGGATCGTCGGGCAGCTCTTCATCGAGGATGGTGGCGATGGGCTGATCAACGCCCTCCAGCACGCCACGCTCAATGGCAATGCCGACCAGCGTCGCGAGGATCGTCTTTGACGCCGACTTGATGTTGGTCGGATCCGTCACGCTGTGGCCACGATAGCCACGCTCGGCAAGAACCTCGCCATGCTGGGCGACGATCACGGTTTCGAGCGGTTCCAGCTGCTCGGCCGTGGTGAGTATCTGGGCAAGATATTCCTGCGCCGCCGCGGGAAAACTGAAGGCGGCAAAGGCCGCAAAAAGCATGGTTCGGATCATGGGTGGAGCCTTCATCCAAAGCGCGGCAAATCAAGGGCGGTGAGCCCGGTACAAAAACGTAAAATGCCGCAGAGAAGGTCATTCCACCCAGTTGACCGGCGCGGGCTGTTGTCGTCCCTTGAGCTTGCGTTTGATCGCAACCCTTCGGGGCGCCGAAGGGTTGGGGCAAGGCAACAATCTGCGCACAACAAAGGTGTTTCCATGCGTCTATTGCTTCTCGGAACCGGCGGCATGGCCAGGCTCCACGTCAAAGGCTTTCGCGAGGTCGAGGGGGTAGATCTGGTAGGCGCGGTCGATACCGACCCGAACCGGCTGCAGGCATTCAGGGAAACGCACGATATTCCGCGGGGCTTTGCTTCGCTCGACGCGGCGCTTGAATGGGGCGAGTTCGACGCAATCTCCAATATCACGCCCGACAGCGTGCACTACCCGACGACCATGGCGGCGCTGAACGCGGGCAAGCATGTGTTCTGCGAAAAGCCGCTGTCCACCAACTATGCCAAGGCCCTTGAGATGACGGAGACAGCCGAGCGGCTGGGCCTCGTCAACATGGTCAATCTTACCTATCGCAACGTACCCCAGATCCAAGCGGCGCAGCGGATGGTGGCGGCCGGTGCCATCGGCCAGGTCAAGCACTTTGAAGCGAGCTATCTACAGAGTTGGCTCGTGTCCAAAGCTTGGGGCGACTGGCGGACTTCGCCGACCTGGCTGTGGCGCCTGTCAAGCAGGCACGGCTCCAACGGCGTTCTTGGCGACATCGGGATCCACATCCTTGATTTTGCGAGCTTTGTCGTCGGCAGCGATTTCGCTGACGTGTTTTTCCGCCTGCAAACGTTTGGCAAGGCCAAGGACAACCAGATCGGCGAATATGTGCTCGATGCCAACGACACCTTTGTCATGACGGCTGAAATGCAGGACGGCGCCATGGGCGTGATCCACGCCACGCGCTGGGCTACCGGCCACCTCAATGATCTGCGGCTGCGCATCTATGGCGACAAGGGTGGGCTCGATATCTCCGACCTCAATCACCATCCCAAGCTGATGGCTTGCTTGGGTGACGACGCCGAAACCGCCACCTGGCGCGAGATCGAGGTTGACCCGGTACCCACCAACTATAGGCGGTTCGCCGAAGCGGTGCGCGATGGTGCCAACCAGGAGCCATCCTTCCGCCACGCGGCCAATCTGCAGAAGGTGTTGGATATGGCAGCGACCACCGAGCGCGACCGCACCGAACATGTGGCGGGGCCGGCTAAGTCGGCCTAGCGCCACCGCCTAGCGGCTTTTTTTGCGCTGAGCCCTTTTCCTTGTCACACCCGACGTCTAGGAACAGGGCCAGCAAGTAAAACCGCCGAGGGAAGGGCTTTCCATGTCTTCGATCATCCACGTAACCGGCCGCCAGATCTATGATAGCCGTGGCAATCCCACGGTAGAGGTCGATGTGGTGCTTGATGACGGCTCCTTTGGCCGTGCAGCGGTACCCTCGGGCGCTTCGACGGGCGCTCATGAGGCAGTCGAGCTGCGCGACGGCGGGCAGCTCTACTTGGGCAAGGGCGTGACGCAGGCGGTGGAGAACGTCAACACCGCGATCTTTGACGAGATCCAGGGCATGGATGCGCTCGACCAGATCGCGGTTGATCAGGCGATGATCGAGCTGGATGGTACCCACAACAAGGGCCGACTCGGCGCCAATGCCATTCTGGGTGTGTCGCTGGCAGTCGCCAAGGCGGCGGCGGAGTCGAGCGAGCTTCCGTTCTACCGCTATATTGGTGGGCCGAACGCGCATGTGCTGCCAGTGCCGATGATGAACATCATCAATGGCGGCCAACATGCTGACAATCCTATCGATATGCAGGAATTCATGATCCTGCCGGTGGGTGCCGAGAGCCTGTCCGATGCCGTTCGCATCGGGGCGGAGATCTTCCATACCCTCAAGAAGGGTCTGTCGGCCGAGGGTCACAACACGGCGGTTGGCGACGAGGGCGGGTTCGCGCCGAACCTCAAATCGGCAGATGAAGCGCTGGGCTTTATTATGAAGTCCATCGAAAAGGCGGGTTACAAGCCCGGTGAGGATGTATTCCTTGGCCTCGATTGCGCTGCCACCGAGTATTTCAAGAACGGTCAATATGCGATGGAAGGCGAAGGTCGCACTTTGTCTTCGGAGGAGAATGTCCGTTTCCTTGAGGATCTGGCCAATCGCTATCCGATCATTTCCATCGAAGACGGCATGGCCGAGGATGACTGGGATGGCTGGAAGGCGCTGACCGAAGCCATCGGCAAGAAGGTGCAGCTGGTGGGCGATGATCTGTTCGTCACCAATACTGAGCGCCTGGTTTCGGGCATCAAGATGGGTGTGGCCAATTCCATCCTGGTCAAGGTCAACCAGATCGGCTCGCTGTCCGAGACGCTCAACGCGGTCGATACTGCTCATCGCGCGGGTTATACTTCGGTGATGTCGCACCGCTCGGGCGAGACCGAGGATTCGACTATTGCGGATCTTGCCGTGGCGCTCAATTGCGGGCAGATCAAGACGGGATCGCTGTCGCGCTCGGACCGTCTGGCCAAGTACAATCAGCTGATCCGCATCGAAGAGCAGCTGGGCACTTCGGCCAAATATGCCGGCTTCTCGGTGGTCAAGGGCCGCTAATCGCCACAATGATGAACGGATCCTGAACGGGTCCTGACGCAACGTTAAGAATGCGGAACAGCCGAGTTCGGCCATCGTTGATCCCCGAAACAACACCGGAGTTCAACATGGCCGAATTTGACAAACTCGCCGTCGTCACCGGCGCCTCTTCTGGCATCGGTTTCGAACTCGCCAAGCACTGCGCCGAGCAGGGCTATAATCTTGTGATCGCCGCAGACGGATCCGACATCGACGACGCCGCCGAAACGCTGCGCCAGTTCGGTGGCAGCGTCGAGGGGGTGCAGGCGGACCTTTCGACCTATGAAGGGGTCGATGAGCTCTATGCCGCTGTGGCCGCGCTCGGGCGACCGGTTGATGTGCTGATGGCCAATGCCGGCCGGGGGCTCGGCAAGGCATTCCTTGACCAGGACTTCGCCGACATCCAGCAGGTGATCGACGTCAATGTCATCGGCACGACCTATCTGCTGCACAAGTTCGTGCGCGACATGCGCGACCGCAATGCGGGGAAAGTGCTGATCACCGGCTCGATCGGGGGTTTGCTGCCCGGCAGCTTCCAGGCGGTGTACAACGCGACTAAGGCCTATGTGGATTCGTTTGCCTATGCGCTGCGCAACGAACTCAAGGACACCGATGTCACGATCACCCTCCTGATGCCGGGGCCGACCGACACCAACTTCTTTGAAGTGGCCGACATGCTGGACACCAAGGTCGCCACCGACAAGAAGGACGATCCGGCAATGGTGGCCAAGGCTGGCTATGACGCGATGATGCGCGGCGACGGGCATGAAGTGTCGGGCTTTGCCAACAAGATGCAGGCGCTGATGAGCAATGTGCTGCCCCAGGGTGCGCTGGCCGAACGGCACCGGCAGATGGCCGAGCCGGGCACGGGCAAGCAGTAGGGTTTCGGGCGTCTTCCGCGCTATGCGATTGCGGAACCGCCTGCACCCCCACCCTCGATCCCTCCCCTCAAGGGGGAGGGAGGCGATGGGGCGAGTTGTGGTGGTTCAATGTGAATCTCGTCCTACCACAGGTGTCACCCCGGTGTTGAGCCGGGGGTCATCCTGAGGTGGGCCCCGGCTCAGGGCCGGGGTGACAATCGGGCTTTTGGGGGGCAGGTGGGTTCCACGGGGACCCCCTCCCTCGGTCCCTCCCCTCAAGGGGGAGAGAGGCGCAAGCCCGCATCTGGTGTTCACTGGTGGCGCAAGAGTCCTTCTACTGAAACGCCGTTTCCACGAAGCTGCGCAGTTTGCGGGAGTGGAGGCGCTCGGCGGGCTGGTCGCGCAGGATTTCCATGGCGCGCAGGCCGATCAGCAGGTGGCGGTTGACCTGGGTGCGGTAGAAGTCCGAAGCCATGCCAGGCAGTTTCAGCTCGCCATGGAGTGGCTTGTCGGACACGCAAAGCAGCGTGCCATAGGGGACGCGGAAGCGAAAGCCGTTGGCAGCGATGGTGGCCGATTCCATGTCGAGCGCCACCGCGCGCGACTGGCTGAGGCGCTGGGTGATCTCGGCCTGGTCGCGCAATTCCCAATTGCGGTTATCAAAGGTGGCGACGGTGCCGGTGCGCATGATGCGCTTGGTTTCGAGGCCCTCGAGCTGCGTGATTTCCTCAACTGCCTGTTCGAGCGCCACCTGCACTTCGGCAAGGGCCGGAATGGGGACTGAGAGCGGCAGATCGGCGTCAAGGACGTGGTCCTCGCGCACATAGGCATGGGCGAGCACATAGTCGCCCAGTTCCTGGGAGTTGCGCAGGCCGGCGCAGTGCCCGAGCATGATCCAGGCATGGGGGCGCAGCACCGCGATATGGTCGGTGATGGTTTTGGCGTTGGAGGGGCCAACGCCGATATTGACCATGGTGATGCCCCGGCTGCTGCCGGTGGTCAGGTGATAAGCCGGCATTTGGGGGGCGCGGGCGACCGGGGTGCCTGAGACTTCCCCACCCAGCCGGACATTGTTGGTGATGAAATTGCCCGGCTCGATGAAGCTATCATATTGGGCATGCCCGGAGGACATATACTCCTTGGCGACCCTGCAAAACTCATCAATGTAGAACTGGTAATTGGTGAAAATCACGAAGTTCTGGAAATGCTGTGCATCGGTGCCGGTGTAGTGGCTGAGGCGGAACAGCGAATAGTCGACACGCGGCGCGGTAAACGCGGCGAGGGGGTAGGGTCCGCCCTTGGGCGGGATGAAGGTGCCATTGGCGATTTCGTCATCGGCATTGGCCAGATCGGGCGCGTCGAACACATCACGCAGCGGAATATCGAGCGCGTTGAGCGCTTCACCATCCACTCGTGAATTGGGCGGCATGGCGAAATGCAGCGGGATCGGGGTATCGGATTCCCCGATATCGATAGTGCCGCCGTGATTGTTGAGGATGACGGAGAACTGTTCCTGGAAATAGGTGCGGAACAGGTCCGGCGCGGTCACGGTGGTGCGGTAAAGGCCGGGCGTATGCAGATAGCCATAGGGCAGGGTGGAGCGCCCGCGCCCGAAGCTGGTTGAGCGCACCTCGACCTGCGGATAGCAGGCCCGCACCCTTCCGCCCGGGATCACCCCATGCGCTAGCCCATCCAGATGCTCGCGGATGAAGCTGGTGTTGCGGTGGTAGATCTCGGCCAGAAACTCCCAGGCTTCCTGTGGATCGGTGAAGGACCTGGTGGCGATGTGAGGCGGGCTGATCGTCGTCATTGTTTTTCTCGTTGACCGGCGCGGTGGGGAGCGGGCTGAGGCACAGCTACCATCAAGTCGTGGCAGCCTTGCGACGCCAACAAAACATCGGTGACGCGGCTTGGTTTCACAAGGCCGTGTGCTGCTGATTTTGCGCCGCAATTGCCCTTCATCTTGGTCCCTGTTCACTGGCAAGGCAAGCGACCCATGCAGCTGGTGAATCGGGACCATGTTCCGCTGCTTGTCCCCAAGCCCTCAACAGTGCGGTGGGGCTGGTCCCCCGAGGGCTGCAATGGCTGACGCTGTTGCGGCCCTCGCCTTTTTAGGCGTGCCGCAGTGGACGGCGGCGCTATCCTTGGCTTAAGGGAACCCCATCGGCTTTGGTCAAGGAGAGTGCCCAATGACTGCCAGGATAATCGACGGAAAAGGCTTTGCCGAAGGTCTGCGCGGGCGCATTGCCGCTCATGTCGCGCGCCTCAAGGCCGAGCACGGCATCACGCCCGGATTGGCCGTGATCATCGTCGGCAGTGATCCGGGCAGCCAGGTCTATGTCGCCCAAAAGGCGCGGCAGACGGTTGAAGTGGGCATGCACTCCGAAAAATACGAACTGCCGGAAACCACTGATGAAGCCGAGGTGCTGGCGCTGGTCGAGCGGCTCAACGCCGATCCGGCCATCCACGGCATCCTGGTGCAACTGCCACTGCCTGGCCAGATCGACGCCAAGAAGGTGATCGAAACCATTTCACCCGCCAAGGACGTGGACTGCTTCACGCCCGAAAGCGTCGGCAAGCTCGTGATCGGCCTGCCCGGACCGGTTTCCTGCACGCCGCTGGGCTGCCTCATGCTGCTGCGCGACACGCTGGGGGACCTTTCGGGCCTGCATGCCGTGGTGGTTGGCCGCTCCAATCTGGTGGGCAAGCCGATGGCGCAACTGCTGCTGCGGGAAAACTGCACGGTCACCATGGCCCATTCGCGCACCCGCGACCTGCCGCGTGTTGTTGGCCAAGCCGATATCGTGATTGCCGCCGTGGGACGTCCCGAGATGATCAAGGGCGATTGGATCAAGCCCGGCGCGACCGTGATCGATGTCGGTATCAACCGGGTTGATGCACCCGAGCGCGGCCCCGGCAAATCACGGCTGCTGGGCGATGTGGACTTCGCTTCGGCAGCGGAGGTTGCAGGCGCCATCACGCCAGTGCCGGGAGGGGTCGGGCCAATGACCATTGCGTGCCTGCTGGCCAATACGGTGACAACAGCGTCGCTGATCAATGGGCTGGTGCCCCCCAGCGATCTGACCGCATGATTGGAGACGACCATGATCCGGGCGGTCGGGTACGCCTGGCCTTGCCGCCGGGCGTACGCGGGGATGCGCAGTTCAGCGACCATGAACATCGCCAACTGATGCGGCGCTGGCTGGGCGACAGCTTCCCCGAACAGTACATCATGTTCATCGGCATGAACCCTTCGACGGCCGATGCCACTGTCAACGATCCCACCTGCGCGCGCGAATGGACTTTCGCCCGCCGCGAGGGCTACACGGCCATGGCCAAGGGCAATGTGGGCGATTATCGCGCCACCGACCCCAAGGCGCTGCTGGTGCCGGGCGTTGTGGTGTCCTCGCCGGCCAATTTGCCCTCGCTGCGCGCTGCAGCGGCCGGGGCTGACCGGGTGGTGCTTTGCCACGGCAAGCTCAACAAGGCACTGGCACCGGCCGGGCGGGAACTGGTGGAGGCGCTCCGCGCCGACGGCGTGGAGTTGTGGTGCTTTGGGGTCAACGCCGATGGCTCGCCCAAGCATCCGCTGTATTTGCGACTCGATACGCCACTGGTGCGGTTCTTTTAGCGTTTTTGCGGCTGCCGGAAGTCGCTGCGGCTGCCGATAGCATGGATGTGCCCTCCCGGCTTTCAGTCGCCTCAGCGTCAGGCCTCGCTGGCGAGGTAGAAGGCGCGGGCTACGGCGTGGTCGCGCAGGGCCTGGGCCGGGAGCTTGCCCTGGAGCGCGGCCACCAGCCGGGCCTGATCCTGGACGGCACTGGCATCCACGACGACCTTGGAAAAGGGCGGGCGCAGGCCCTGGCGGGCTTCTTCCAGCAAATTGAAGAGCTGGGCACGAATGTCGAGCTGGGCGGCGCAGGCGGGGCACTGCTCACCATCGGCGTGACCGTGCCCGGTATTGGCGGGGAGACGGAGCAGGGCGGTTTCCGGGTCGAGGGCCGCAAGAAAGCGAGGGGCGCTCACCAGTGTCACCGGAATGCGATTATGGGGCATCGCTGACCTCGCCGCTGGCCCCGGCCGGCTGGCCGAAGGTGGGACGGAATAAAGGAGGCGTGCCCCAGCTGGGGCACGCGGGTTCAGCATCACTCGGCGGCCACGATGGCCGGGCCGGGGATGTAGTTGAGGATCGGGCCGAGCCAGCGCTCCACTTCCGCCACGCTCATATTCTTGCGCCTGGAGTAATCCAGCACCTGGTCGCGTTCCACCTTGGCTACGCCGAAATAGTAGGCGTCGGGATGGCTGAAATACACGCCCGAAACCGATGAGCCCGGCCACATGGCATAGCTTTCGGTGAGGGTGACGCCGGCCGCGTTTTCCGCATCGAGCAGGCGGAACAGCGTGGTTTTTTCCGTATGGTCGGGCTGGGCGGGATAACCAGGGGCCGGGCGGATGCCGCGATAGGGCTCGGCGATCAGCTCTTCGGGGGCGTAGGTTTCGTTCGCGCCATAGCCCCAGAACTCCTTTCGCACCCGTTCATGCATGGCTTCGGCCATGGCTTCGGCGAAGCGGTCGGCCAGCGCCTTGACCAGAATGGCCGAGTAATCATCGTTCTGCTGCTCGAAGCGCTGGGCGATCGACACTTCCTCGAGCCCGGCCGTGACCACGAAGGCGCCGATGTAATCGGGCTTGCCGCTGTCGACCGGCGCTACGAAATCGGCGAGCGCCATGTTGGGCTTGCCGTCGCGCTTGGTCAGCTGCTGGCGCAGGGTGAAAAGCGTGGCGAGTTCCTCGCTGCGGTTCTCGTCGCTCCACAAGCGGATATCGTCGCCGACGGAAGCTGCGGGCCAGAAGCCGACCACGGCCTTGGGCTTGAACCACTTTTCATCGATGATCTGGGCCAGCATTTTTTGGGCATCATCCCAAAGCTGGCGCGCCGCTTCCCCTTGGCGCTCATCCTGGAGGATCGCGGGATAGCGGCCCTTGAGTTCCCAGGTCTGGAAGAACGGGGTCCAATCAATATATCGGGCGAGCTCGGCCAGGTCCCAATCGGCAAAGATGCGGGTGCCAAGGAAGGCGGGAACCGGCGGGGTGTAGCTCGACCAATCCGGCGCGAAACGGTTGGCCCGGGCTTTTTCCAGCGACAAGCGCTGCTTCTCCGATTCCGCACGTTCATGGGCGGCGGCGGCCTTGGCGTATTCGGCGCGGATATCGGCGATGAACGACACCTTGTTGTCCGCCGACAGCAGATTGCCGACGACACCAACGGCGCGGCTGGCATCGTTGACATGGACGGCCTGGCCGCGTTCGTAGCGCGGATGGATTTTGACGGCCGTGTGAACGCGGCTGGTGGTGGCGCCCCCGATCAGCAAGGGAATGTCAAAGCCCTCGCGTTCCATTTCGGCGGCGACATGCACCATCTCGTCGAGCGACGGGGTGATGAGGCCGGATAGGCCGATGATATCGACCTTCTCGTCGCGAGCGGTCTGCAGGATCTTGGTGGTGGGCACCATAACGCCCAGATCGATGATCTCGTAATTGTTGCAGGAGAGCACGACCCCGACGATGTTCTTGCCGATATCGTGGACATCGCCCTTGACGGTGGCCATCAACACCTTGCCGGCGCTTTTGCGGCCGGTGGCGTTGCCGTCGGCGTTCTTTTCGGCCTCCATATAGGGCAGCAGCAGCGCCACGGCCTGCTTCATCACCCGGGCGGATTTGACCACCTGGGGCAGGAACATCTTGCCCGAGCCAAACAGGTCGCCAACAATGCTCATGCCGGCCATCAACGGGCCTTCGATGACATGGAGGGGGCGTTCCGCATTGCGGCGGGCTTCATCGGTATCGGCGTCGATATATTCGGTGATGCCGTTGACCAGCGCATGGGCGATGCGCTCCTCGACGGGCTTGTCGCGCCAGCTCAAGTCCTTGGCCGTGGCTTCCTTGCCAGCGGTGCCGCGATATCGTTCGGCGAGGGACAGCAGGCGGTCGGTCGCATCGGGGCGGCGGTTGAGAATCACGTCCTCGCAGGCATCGCGCAGCTCGGGGTCGATGGACTCGTAAACGGCGAGCTGGCCGGCATTGACGATGCCCATGTCCATGCCGTTCTGGATGGCATAGTAGAGGAACACCGCATGCATGGCCTCGCGCACCGGTTCATTGCCGCGGAACGAGAAGCTGAGATTGGAGATGCCGCCCGAGATATGGACATGGGGCAGGGTGTCGGTGATCTGCTTGGTGGCCTCAAGGAACGCCACGCCATAGCCATTGTGCTCCTCGATGCCGGTAGCCACGGCGAAGACATTCGGATCAAAGACGATGTCTTCGGGCGGAAAGCCGACTTCCTCAGTGAGGAGCTTGTAGGCGCGCGTACAGATTTCGACCTTGCGCTCCAGCGTATCGGCCTGGCCCTGCTCGTCAAAGGCCATGACCACCACGGCAGCGCCATAGGCCCGGACCAGACGGGCCTGGTGCAGGAAGGATTCGACCCCTTCCTTCATCGAGATGGAATTGACCAGCGCCTTGCCCTGCACGCATTTGAGGCCCGCCTCGATCACTTCCCATTTGGAAGAGTCGATCATCAGCGGCACTTTGGCGATATCGGGCTCGGCGGCGAGCAGGTTGAGGAACTCGATCATCACCCGCTTGGAGTCGATCAGGCCCTCATCCATGTTGATGTCGATGATCTGGGCGCCATTGGCGACCTGGTCGCGTGCCACTTCCAGAGCGGCCGTGTAGTCGCCGGCGGTGATCAGCTTCCGGAAGCGAGCCGAGCCGGTGACATTGGTACGCTCGCCCACATTGACGAAGGGAATGTCCTCCGTCAGCGTAAAGGGCTCAAGGCCGGCAAGGCGCAGGAGGGGCTCCTGGGTCGGGATTGCCCGGGGCTGAAAGCGGGACACAGCATCGGCAATGGCGCGGATATGGTCGGGCGTCGAGCCACAGCAGCCGCCCACGATGTTGAGGTAACCGGACTCGGCGAAACCGGCGATCTGCTCGGCCATGAATTCGGGCGACTCGTCATATTGCCCGAAGGCATTGGGCAAGCCGGCATTGGGATAAGCGCAGATCAGCGTGTCGGCGACATCGCTCAATTCGCCCAGATGGGCGCGCATGGCGTTGGCGCCCAGAGCGCAGTTGAGCCCGATGGTGATGGGATTGGCGTGGCGCACCGAGTACCAGAACGCCGAAGGCGTTTGCCCCGACAGCGTGCGGCCGCTGAGATCGGTGATGGTGCCTGAAATCATTACCGGCACATCGATGCCGCGTTCTTCGAACAAGCGCTGCGCGGCAAAGATGCCGGCCTTGGTGTTGAGCGTATCGGTGATGGTTTCAAACAGGAGCAGATCCGCGCCCGCATCCACGAGCCCGCGAATGGCTTCGCCATAGGCGACCACCAGCTCATCAAAGGTGATGGCACGGTGACCGGGGCTGTTGACGTCCGTGGACATGGACGAGGTCTTGTTGGTGGGCCCAAGCGCCCCCGCAACAAAGCGGCGGCGGCCATCAGCGGCCTCGGCGCGCAGCGCGGCGCGACGAGCGACGACGACGCCCTGATAGTTGATGTCGTAGACGGCAGACTCCGTGCCGTAATCGGCCTGCGCCACGGAGGTCGCCGAGAAGGTGTTGGTTTCGGCGATGTCGGCGCCGGCCATGAAGTAGGCGTAGTGGATATCCTCGATCTGCTGCGGCTCGGTCAGCACCAGCAGGTCGTTGTTGCCCTGGAGCGGCAAGGTCCAATCGCGGAAGCGCTCGCCCCGGAAGTTCTCTTCGGACAGCTTGAGCCGCTGGATCATGGTGCCCATGGCACCATCCAGAATCAGGATGCGCTCACGCGCTGCCGCAGTGATGGCCTGGCGAACCTCGGTCCAATCGGGCAGGGCGGGCTGATCTGGCTGGGCAACGGGCTGAGTCATAGCCGTCCTATCTTAAACTTCGGTTCGTCGGATCGCGCGAGACATAAAGATATCTTTATATGACCTGCGCCGCAAGGGTGGGCTGCGTCGCGCCTATTGCCGCTAATTGCGGACAAAGGCGAGCTTTGTCGCTCACATTTCGTTCGCCTTAACTTCACTTCAACCAGATTCCCGTTCCATAGGCGCCAAGCAGGCCAGCACCGGGCTTCAGTCTGTGCTCAGCAGCGTGGTTACATGAGTTTGTATAAAGTGAAGACCTCCAGGCAGTCCGCCGTTCGCGCCCTTGCCCTCGCGGCCCTCATTGCACCCGTGATCGCCGCATGCGGCGGTGGCGGGCTAGGCGCCACCGTCAAGCGCGATGCATTTACCTCCAAAGAATTCGGCGTCAGCGCTTCGCCGCGCGTCACCAATCATCCCAACCCACCCAAGGGTGGCGGGCGGTATCAGCTTGGCAAGCCCTATAAGGTTCGGGGCAAGGTCTACGTACCCCAGCACGATCCGAACTACCGGGCTGCCGGTGAGGCGTCCTGGTATGGTTCTGACTTCCACGGCCGCCGCACCGCCAATGGTGAAATCTTTTCAGCCAATGCCATCACCGGCGCGCACCCAACCCTGCCGCTGCCCTCCTATGTGCGCGTGACCAACCAGGCCAATGGTCGCTCGGTTGTGGTGCGGGTCAATGATCGTGGCCCTTATATGCCCGGCCGGGTGATGGATCTGTCCCATCGTGCCGCCGAGCTGCTGGGCTATGTGAATAATGGCCATGCGCAGGTGAGCGTCGAATATGTCGCGCCGGCCCCGCTGGAAGGGGACGATACCCGCATGCTGCTCGCCAGCTATTCGGGCCCGCCGATCAACAGCGGCAATACGCGCTTTGCCGATAGTGGCAATAACAGCCTGTTCGACATGGTCGGCGGCCTGTTTGCCTATGCCGACACTACGCCCGAAGCGCAGGACCTCAATATCGACACGGCTCACGCTGCGGCCACGGCGATGGCAACCCGCGCGCCCCAGCTCAAGGACTGGGTCGAGGCGGTGGATGCCGACGCCCGAGATATCAAGCTGGCACTGGGCGTATTCAGTGACAGCGATAACGCCATTGCGCTGGCGCAGCGCTTCGCCGTACTCGGCGCAGTGGACGAGAAGCCGGTGAGCGTCAATGGCCGCGCGGCAACCCAGCTGGTGCTCACCAAACTCAAGCCCGGTGTATCACGCACTGATGTACTCGAACTTGCGCGAGAACTTGGCCTCAACGACATAGTCCTCTATTAATCGGCGAAGGGCACTTTGTGCCCGGCTCCTTTCCGGAGACTCAAGCCATGGGATTGTCGATCGTGAACCGCTTTCTTGTCTGTCTGGCAGCGCTGCTGGCGCTGTCAGTTCCTGCCTTTGCGCAAGCCAATTTCGACACTAAAGCCAAGTTCGCCGTCCTGATGGATGAGGAATCGGGAACCGTCATCTTCCAAAAGGATGGCGATGTGCCCATGGAGCCGGCCAGCATGGCCAAGCTCATGACCGTGGCCGTGGTATTCAATGAAGTGCGTGCCGGGCGGGTCAGCCTGACCGACGAGTTCTTTGTATCCGAGCATGCCTGGCGCACCGGCGGCGCGTCCTCGGGTGGTTCGACGATGTTTGCCGACCTCAACAGCAAGATCAAGGTCGAGGATCTCGTCCGCTCGGTGATCATCCAGTCGGGTAACGACGCGGCAATTGTGCTGGCCGAGGGTATTGCCGGTTCGGAAGGCAGCTTTGCCGCGATGATGAACGAGCTGGCCCAGGATATCGGGTTGCGCGGTTCGCACTTCACCAATTCCACGGGACTGCCTGATCCCGAGATGCATGTGACGGCGCGCGATCTCGCGAACCTGGCCCGCTATTTGATCCGCGAATATCCTGAATACTACCACTACTTCTCGGAACCCGAGATGGAGTGGAACGGCATCCGCCAGCCCAACCGCAACTCGCTGGTGGAAATGGGCATCGGCGTGGACGGCCTCAAGACGGGCCACACGGAAGCGTCCGGTTATGGCTCGGTGATCTCTACGGACGACGGCGGCCGCCGCCTGATCGGGGTCGTGCATGGATTGACCTCGATGGCGCAGCGCACCGAAGAGGGGCGCAAGCTCATCACCTGGGGCACGCGGGCGTTCGAGCGCATTGCCGCTTATCCCGCGGGCAAGGTTGTCGCCTATGCCAATGTTTATGGCGGCAGCAGCGGCAGCGTTGGCCTTGTGGGCGACGGCGAGGTGTCGCTTTACCTGCCGCGCGGCTCGCGCAAATGCCTCAAGGGCGAAGTTGTCTATACCAGCCCACTGATGCCGCCGGTGCAGGCGGGCGACCAGATCGCCGAGTTGCGCGTGTTCTGTGACAACCAGCTGGTGCAGGCTGCGCCCCTTTATGCCGCCGAAACGGTGGAAGAAGGCGATTTGGTGCGCAAGGCAACCGATGCTTTGAAGCAGCTTGCCCTGGGCTGGATGTAGGCAGAACATAGGCCCCATCTCATGCTTCAGGCTCCCATTCCTCGCCCCGCCCGCTTCCTGACCTTCGAAGGGGGCGAGGGGGTCGGCAAGTCGACCCAGGTCAAGCGTCTGCTCGCCAATCTCAACAATTTCTCGATCCAGGCCGTGCGCACCCGCGAGCCGGGTGGTACGCCGCGGGCCGAGGCCATTCGCTCCTTTATCCTGCAGGGACGTTCGGAAAGCTGGGGGCCGGGAGCCGAAGCCATCCTGTTTGCGGCGGCCCGCCACGATCACGTGACGCAATTGATCGCGCCAAATTTGAGCCAGGGGACCTGGGTGATCTCGGACCGTTTCCATGACAGCACTCGCGCTTATCAGGGGCTGACCGGAGGCGTTGACGACAAGCTGATCGAGGCGCTCGAAGTTCTGGCGCTGGACGGCCACACGCCGGACCTCACCATCGTGCTCGACATGGACCCCGAACTGGCGTTTCGGCGCGTTGCGCAACGCGACCTCGAGGATGGGCTGGCGCAAACGGGCGATCGGTTCGAAAAGGAAGAGCTCAACTGGCACCGGCGGCTGCGCGAGGGATTTCTCGCCATTGCTGCGGCCAATCCCGACCGTTGCGTCGTGCTGTCCGCCGACCAGGACGAAGACGCGCTGGAAGCGGAAATCTGGGACGCGGTGCAGGCGCGCTTTCCCGAACTGCTCGAAGGCACCCAGGCGTGAGCGATCCTGACGCGCTTGCCGATCTGCCCGCGCCCGAGCGGCGCCAGCGCGCCCGGGGGCACGATAATGCCCGCGCCACCATCTTGGAGCGTCTGGCGGCGGGGCGGCTGCCCGGTGGCATTCTGCTGCACGGCCCGCAGGGCATCGGCAAGGCTACGCTGGCCTTTGAACTGGCGAGTGCCATCCTTGCGGCGACGGGCGACGAGGATGCCCATCGTGTTGCCGAGCAGGTTGCGGCCATGTCGCATCCCAATCTCTTCGTGCTGCGGCGGCGTCCCAAGGACGCCAAGGGCTTTTACACCGTGATCCGGGTCGAAGATGTGCGTGACCTGCGCGACAGCATGCACCGCACGCGCGGGCGATCGGGGCATCGGGTTGCCATCATCGACCCGATCGATGACGCCAACCCTTCCGCCGCCAATGCCTTGCTCAAGACCCTCGAAGAGCCACCACCAGATACGACGTTCCTGCTGATCTCGCATCGGCCGGGGCGGTTGTTGCCCACCATCAAGTCGCGCTGCCATGTGCTGGGGCTGCGCCCGCTCGTCGACGCCGAGCTGCGGGCTGTGGTGGCAGGGGAAAAACCCGATCTTTCCGTCGCCGAGCTGGAACGCGCCGTAGCGCTTGCCGGCGGGCGGCCACGCCGGGCCTTTGAAACCCTGGCGCTGGGCGAAGACTCGGCGCTTGGTGCCCTCAGCGCGTGGCTGCAGGCGCCAACGCGCCAGCCCGCCAGCGTGCACCTGACCCTTGCCGATGCACTGGGCGCCGACCCGCAGGGGGCGGAGATGTCCTTTGCCAAGGAAATGCTAGACAACTGGATGGCCGACGAAGCGCGGCGGGCGGCGATTGAGCCATCCAACCGCTTGCGGCTTGCCTCGGCAAACGAGCTATGGGACAAGGCGCACGCATTGCTCGAGGAAGCCGAGAGCATCAATCTGGATACCAAGCAGACCCTGGTCGTTATCTTCGATGCCATTCGGCGGCACCTCGACCGGACCGCTGCCGCCCCGACCGAGTACTCATGAGCAACAGCTTTTACATCACCACCGCCATCTCCTATCCCAACGGCGCGCCCCATATCGGCCACGCCTATGAGATGATCGCGACCGACGCCATCGCCCGCTGGAAGCGCCTCGAAGGGCGCGAGGTGTATTTCCTCACCGGCACCGACGAGCATGGCATCAAGATGGTGCAGACCGCCCAGGCGCAGGGCATCCCGGTGCGCGAGTTGGCCGACCGCAATTCGGGCGAATTCCGGCGCCTGGCCGAAGCGCTCGAGCTTTCCAACGACGATTTCATCCGCACCACCGAGCCGCGCCACCATGAAGCGAGCCAGGCCATCTGGAAGCGCATGGCCGACAGCAGCAATGGCGACATTTTCCAGTCCACCTATAAGGGCTGGTATTCGGTGCGCGATGAGGCCTATTTCGATGAGGACGAACTCACCGAAAAGGACGGCAAGCGCTTTGCGCCCACGGGCGCCGAGGTGAACTGGGTGGAAGAGCCCACCTACTTCTTCCGCCTCTCGGCCTATCAGCAAAAACTTCTCGACCTCTACGAGGCCAATCCCGATTTCATCGCGCCCAAGGAGCGACGCAATGAAATCATCTCGTTCGTCAAAGGCGGGCTGCAGGATCTGTCGATCTCGCGCACGACCTTCGACTGGGGCATTCCGGTCCCCGATGCGCCGGGCCACGTAATGTATGTCTGGGTCGACGCGCTGACCAACTACATCACGGGCCTCGGTTTTCCCGATGAGCAGAATGAGCTCTTCAAGAAATTCTGGCCGGCTGATTTGCATGTGATCGGCAAGGACATCATTCGCTTCCATACGGTGTACTGGCCGGCCTTCCTGATGAGCGCCGGCCTGCCGGTGCAGCATCGCGTCTTTGCGCACGGCTTCCTGACGGTCGACGGGCAGAAGATGAGCAAGTCGCTCGGCAATGTCATCGACCCGTTCCATCTAGTCGAGACCTTCGGCGCTGACGCCCTGCGCTATTTCTTTTTGCGTGAAGTCTCGTTTGGCCATGACGGTGACTACAGCAATGAAAAGCTGGTGAACCGGGTCAATGCCGACCTGGCGAATAATTTGGGCAATCTGGCGCAGCGTTCGCTGTCGATGATCAACAAGAACTGCGACGGCAAGGTGCCCGCTGTTGGCCACGCTACGGCGGCCGACGAGGCGCTGGAGCGCGAAGTCGGCGAGGCCATCCAAACCGCGCAGAAGGCGATGGACGAGCAGTTGGTGCACGAAGCCACCGGGGCGATCATGGCCGCGCTGAGCTCGGCGAACAATTACTTCGCGGCCCAGGAGCCTTGGGCCCTCAAGAAAACCGATCCCGAGCGCATGGGCACCGTGCTGTATCGCACTGCCGACACCGTGCGGCGCCTGGCCATCCCGATGCTGGCCTTTGTGCCGGGCTCGGCCGCCAAGCTGCTCGACCAGCTGGCGGTGCCCGAAACCGACCGGCTGCTGCCCTTGGCGCTGGTGCGAGACCGCCTCGCTCCTGGCACGGAACTGCCCGTGCCGCAGGGCGTTTTCGCGCGTCTGGACAAGCCGGCAGAGTAAGATGCTGATCGATAGCCACTGCCATCTCGATTTCGAGGCGCTGTCCGCCGATCTGGACGGCGTGATGAGCCGGGCCAAGGCCGCCGGGGTCACCGGAGTGGTGACGATTTCCACACGTGTGGAAAACTTTTCGACCTATACGGACCTCGCGGAACGATACGAGAACGTCTGGTGCTCGGTCGGCACCCATCCGCATAACGCCCATGAGGAACTGCATATCACGGCAGATGAACTCGTGCGGCTAAGTGCCCATCCGCGCTGCGTTGCCATTGGCGAGGCGGGGCTGGATTACTTCTACGACAATGCGCCCCGCGATGCGCAGGCCACAGGTTTGCGCCGCCACATCGCAGCTGCCCGGATCACCGGTCTTCCACTGGTTATCCACAGCCGCCAAGCGGACGAAGACATGGCTGCCATCCTTGAAGAAGAGGCCGGGCACGGGGCCTTCCCGTTTGTTCTGCACTGCTTCACGGCGGGACCGGAGCTGGCGCGACGGGCCCTGGCGCTGGGTGGCTATATCTCGTTCTCGGGGATCATCACCTTCAAGAATGCCGAGGAGATCCGGGAAGTCGCGAGCTTTGTGCCGGCCGATCGTTATCTCGTGGAAACCGACGCGCCCTATCTCGCGCCCATTCCCCATCGCGGCCAATCCAATGAGCCGGCCTTTGTGCGCCACACCGCCGAAAAGCTCGCCGAGGTGCGCGGCATCGATCTGGAAACCCTTGGCGCGCAGACCACCGCGAATTTTGCGCGGCTGTTCAGCAAGACCGGGCTGGTTTGAGCGATGGCAGCCGCGACCAAGCTCGTTGCGACGATCCTGGGCTGCGGCTCCTCGGGCGGCGTGCCGCGCGTGGGCAATAATTGGGGCGATTGCGACCCCAGCGAGCCGCGCAACCGGCGCCGCCGCTGCTCGCTGCTGATCGAAGGCCGGAGCGAGGGCAGCACGGAGCCGACGCGCATTCTCATCGACACCGGCGCCGATCTGCGCGAACAACTGCTCGATGCGCAAGTTGGGCGGCTGGACGCCGTGTTCTATACCCACGAGCATGCCGACCACACACACGGCATCGATGATCTGCGCGTGCTGGCGCTGCAGAACCGCCGCCGGGTGGATGTGTTCTTCACGCCTGAATGCGGGCAGCGGTTGCGCGAGGCCTTCGGCTATTGCTTTGCCACGCCCAAGGGTGGCGATTATCCGCCAATTCTCAACGCCCATGAGATCGAGCCCGGGGAAGGGCTGACCATTGACGGTCCGGGTGGGAGCATCGACATTACCGGCTTCGAGCAGGACCACGGCAATATCCGCTCGCTCGGCTTCCGCGTCGCTGACTTCGCTTATTCCTGCGATCTTTCGGGCATTCCAGGCCAGTCCTTTGCGGCGGTGTCAGGGCTGACGTCCTGGGTGATCGACGCGCTGCGTCCGGCGCCGCATCCCAGCCATTTGAGCCTGCCCGAAACGCTCGAACTGATCGAGCGCTTCGCGCCAAGCCAGGCGGTACTGACCAATCTGCATATCGACCTGGACTACCGCGCCACCGAAGCGGGCACACCCGACAATGTCACGCCAGCTTTCGATGGCATGCAGATCGACATGCTGAGCGGCGAAGTGCTCAATCGCTGACTGAGCCTGCGGGCGCCTCGCGCTCCCAATACCACGCGACATACATGGCCTTGCGATCATGGCCGCGGCTCTTGAGGAATGAGCGCACGGCGCGGACATCCTGCTTCTCGCAGGCCACCCACACATAGGTCTGGCTATCAACCGCGCCGAGGGCTTGCTTGATTTCGCCAGCGAAGGTGCCCTGGCTTGCATCGGGATAGGTCTTGCGGTGCAGCCAGCGGATATCGAGCGCGGCGGCGGAACGGAGTTCTTGCTCTTCGCTCTCGTCCCAAACCTCGATCAAAGCTTGCAGGCGCGTCCCCGCCGACGCTTCCTCCGCGATGCGCGCAATGGCCGGCAAAGCCGCTTCGTCCCCGGCAAGGAAGATCGAATCGCCCTCCGGCAGCTTGCCGCTGGATGGGCCCAAGAGAGCCACTTTCATACCGGGCACTGCATCGCGCGCGAAGTCCGCGCCCGGCGTTTCGACTCCTGGTGCGGGGTGCTGCAGGAAATCGATCCAGAGTTCGCCGCGCTCGGTGTCGACCGCCCTGATCGTATAGGCGCGAACAAGCAGCGCATCATCACCCTCAGGCCAGTTCACCCGGCCATCGCGGCGATAGCTGGGCCAAACCGGCGGGCGGTTCTGCGGCGGCACCAGGAGTTGCACATGCATTTCTCCGCCAACGAATGGGCTAACATCGGCGCAGCTGAATTTCACGCGCCGCATGCGGGGGGTGATGTCCTCGGCGCCCGCCACCGTGACATGGTGCAGGTTCGGTAGGGTCAGGGGCTGGGCTGGCTCGGACCATTCCAGCGCGAATGGCTCCTTGCCGGCGAAATAGAACAGGTGCTCCGCCAGATCGGTGCGGCTCATCTCCAGCGCCAGGGGCGTGGGCGCGGTCAGCTCGATCAACAGTTTGCCGGCATCGGCCCGGATGCTGGCCAGGCCGGCTTCATTGCGCAACAGCGCGAAATTATCCAAACGCTGCACTTCGGCGTGCTCGACGAAATGCTCGCAGATTTCCTCCAGCATCCAGATCGGATCGCTCGGAAGCGCCACGCCTGAAAGCTTGTATTCCTGCAAAGCGATCATGGGGAGGTCTCCTTGAAGCGGTGGTGGGGGTTGGAATGGGTTGGGGGAGCGAGCGTGCCGTGCCGGCCGATGGGCAGCATGATGGGGCGCCCCGTAACTGGGTCGGTGATGACCTGGCTCGCGATGCCGAACACCTGCTGGATGGTGGCTGGTGTCACCACCTGATCGGGATGGCCGATCACCTGCACTTGCCCGCCGGCCATCGCCACAAGGCAGTCAGCATAGCGAGCGGCCAGGTTGATGTCGTGCAGCACCATGACAATGGTGGTGCCGCGCGAGCGGTTGAGGTCGGTCAGGAGGTCAAGCACTTCGATCTGGTGACTGATGTCGAGAAAGGTGGTTGGCTCATCGAGCAGCAAAATGTCGGTTTGCTGCGCCAGCGCCATGGCAATCCAGACGCGCTGGCGCTGTCCGCCCGACAATTCCTCGATCGGGCGCTCCGCCAATTCAGTGGTCCGGGTGGCAAGGAGGGCGTTCTCGACCGCTTCGTCGTCCTGCCGGGTCCAGCGCGCGAACAGCCCCTGGTGCGGATGCCGACCGCGGCTCACCAGATCGGCCACGGCTATGCCTTCAGGCGCAATGGGCGACTGCGGCAGCAAGCCCAGTGTCCGGGCCAGCTGGCGCGGTGGGGTCTGGTGGATCGCCTTGCCGTCCAGCACCACTTGCCCGCTATAGGGGATGAGGAGGCGCGACATGGCGCGCAGCAGGGTGGACTTGCCACAGGCATTGGCGCCCACGATCACCGTGATCCGCCCCATCGGCACCTGCAGATCGAGGCCATGGAGGATTTCCGTCTCGCCATAGCGAGCGCGAAGCTTGTCGACCGTGAGGGAATGGCGCGTCACAACGACCCTCCGGTGCGGTTGGTCCGCACGATGAGGTAAATCAGGTAAGGCGCGCCCAACGCGCCGGTGACCACACCCACAGGATAGCGGGCGGGCAGCAGGAACTGCCCGGCATAATCAGCACCCAGCACCAGCAATGCCCCCACCAGCGCCGCCGGAACGAGCAGCGACTGGCGCGGGCCCACGATCCGGGCCGCAATAGGTCCGGACAGGAAGGCCACGAAGGCGATTGGGCCGGTGACTGCGGTGGCAGTCGCGATCAGGCCCACGGCCGAAACGATCACCAACACCCGCGTTTGCGAAACGCGTACGCCAAGGGCCGAGGCCGTGTCGTCGCCCAATCGAAGTAGATCAAGCTCGCGGGTGAGGAGGAGCAGAACGCCACCAAACAAGGCGAGGGCTCCTAGCACCGGAACGGCCTGAACCAGCTGGACGCCGTTGAGGCTGCCGGACAGCCAACGCAGGGCCTCCTGCAAATTCCAGTCCGGGGCCTGGGTGAGGAGATAGGCAACCATGCTTTCCAGCATGGCGGAAACGCCGATGCCCACGAGGATCAGCCGGGTGCCCGCGACCCCGTTGCGAAAGGACAGCCCGTAAACGAGGAGCGCGACCGAAAGGCCCGCGCCAACGGCAAAAAGGGATACGACGGTTCCCTTGAGCGAGAGCACGACAATGGCGAACACGGCGGCAGCACTCGCGCCCGAACTGATGCCGATGATGTCGGGGCTGGCCAGGGGATTGCGCAGCATGATCTGAAAGGCCGCGCCCGCCATGCCAAAGCTCAGGCCGGACAAGATTGCCAGCACGCCGCGCGGCAGGCGCAACTGCCCGACGGCAAAGCTGGCGCCGGCCACATCCTCGCCGAGCAGCACGCGCAGCACATCGGCCGGCGGCGTGAAGGATTGGCCCAATGTGAGGGTCAGCACGAAAAGAGCCCCGAGGAGCGCAAGCAACCCGGCCGTGACGGTCGCGTGGCGGGCCATGCGGTTGCGACGGCTGGCGGTGAAGCTGAACGGAGCGGCGGCGAGCACGGTCACAGCTCCCGGATACGTTGGCGGCGAACCACCCAGATGAAAAAGGGTGCGCCGACCAGGGCCGTGATGATGCCGACATCGAGCTCGGCCGGACGGGCGACAATGCGCCCGACAATATCGGCCAGGACCAGCAGGCCTGCGCCGCCAATGGCCGAAAGCGGCAGCAGCCAGCGATAATCGGAGCCAAACAGCAGGCGGCACAAATGCGGCACGACAAGGCCGACAAAGCCGATCGGACCGCACGCCGCCGTGGTGGCGCCGCAGAGCAGGATGGCCCCGAACGCCCCCACCGCCCGGATCAAGGCAACGTGCTCTCCCAGGCCTGCAGCCAGGTCATCGCCCAGAGCCAGCGCGTTGAGCTTTTTGGCACAAAGCAGGCTGACAATGAGCCCGACAGCGAGGAAGGGGAGCACAACGAGGATGCGCTCGAAGTCAGCGCCGCCGACCCCGCCGATCTGCCAGGAGCGGATGCCGCCGGCGATGTCGTTGCGCGGCAGCACCACGGCTGTCACCAGCGAGGAAAAGGCAATCGAGGTCGCGGCACCAGCCAGCACCAGCTTGAGCGGGGTCGCACCACCGCGGCCCAGCGAGCCGATGGTGTAGACCAAGAGGGCGGTGCCACCCGCGCCGCCGATTGCCGCCCAAACAAAGGCCTGGGTCGAGCTGATGTTGAACCAGGCAATGCCAAGCACCACCGCCAGCGCAGCCCCGGTATTGACTCCCAGAATACCTGGATCGGCCAGGGGATTGCGGGTGATGCCCTGCATCACGGTACCGGCAAGGCCAAGGGCGGCCCCGCTCAGCAAGCCGAGCACGGTTCGGGGGATGCGCAGCGTGACCGAGGCCTGGCCGATCGTGTCTTCATGCCCGAGCAGGGCTGCAGTGATGTCCGCCCAGGAAACCTCGCGCGAGCCCACGGTGATCGAAAGCACGCAAAGCAGCGCCACGAGTACAACACCGGCGGGCAGCCACAGGCTGCGTTGCCCACCCGATGGGCCAAACAGCTTGCGGGGAGCGGTCGTTGACGCGCCGGACACTGTCATTGCAGCTTTTCCGCAGCATCTGACAGCAGCGCCAGGTAGTCGTCGAGAATAAAGGAGATCGAAAGCGGGGTGGGATTGGCCGCGGTTCCCGTGGGATCGGAGCCCAACACCACGAGTGCACCCCGCGCAGCCGCCGGCATCTTGGAGATCAAGGGATTGGCTTTAACGGCATCCACCAGCTGCTGATCGCCATAGGTGACGAGGATATCGACGTCGTTGAACATGTCGATCTGCTCAGCACTCACCGAGCCCGAGTACTTCCCGGGAAGGGAGGCGTTGGTGACGCTTTGGGGGGATTGCAGCCCCAAATCCGCGAAGAATTTCACCCGCGTGTCGTTGGCCGTGTAGAAATTGATGGTGCTGAGGTCAAAGGCATTGAGATGGGTCACGAACATGGCCCGCTTGCCGCGCAGGTCGGGGTGAGCGGCGGCTGCCTCGGCGATCTCGGCCTCGATGCCGGTGACCAGCGCTTCGCCTTCGGCGCCCAGGCCGAGCGCCTGGCTGTTAAGGCGGATCATCTCGCGCCACTCGGTCGACCATGGCGCATCGGGATAGGCGACCACGGGAGCGATTTGGCTCAGCATGTCATAGTCCTGCTGGCTGAGCCCGGAATAGGCGGCCAGGATCACGTCGGGATCGGTTGCGGCCACAGCCTCGAAGTCGATCCCGTCGCCCTCATCGAATAGCACCGGCGTTTGCGCGCCGAGTTCCTCGAGCTTGTCGGCCACCCAGGGCAGCACGCCATCAGCATTGTCATCGCCAAAATCGGCACGGGCAAAGCCCACGGGCACAATGCCAAGCGCCAGCGGCACCTCGTGATTGGCCCAAGCGACCGTCGCAACCCGCACTGGCTTGGCGGGAATCACCGTGGTGCCCAGGGCATGCTCGATGGTGAGGGGAAAGCTGGCGCTTTCCTGCGCCATCACGCCGCCGGCAGCGCCGGTAGCGCTCCACGCCATAATGAGGATCGCAGCAAAACGAGGCAGCCGCAGCATCGGCAAAGTCCTTCAGGTACAAAGCGGACTGTCCATGTCAGGTTTGACGGTGCGGCGTCAACCGGCGAAATCACACCACCAGCAAGATTTTGAAATTGCCGGTGAATTGCCACGCATTGGTCGGCTTTGCTAAAACCGGAGCATAGCAGTCAGCTTACCAGCGAGCCACCGAAACTGGCCGGATCGCTGTTGAACCAGTATCATCCGGATTGAATTGGGTACGACTATGGGCATTGAGGGATACGGCGAAACGAGCAAGCGCAAGCGGGGGCATTTGGGGATCCCCATGCTGCTGGGCTGCACGGCCCTGGCGGGCATGGTGCCCAGCCTCGTTTTTGCGCAGGACACCGCTGGCGCCGGCTCAACCCTGGTCCTGCCTGCCATTACCATCGAGGGCCAGGCCCAGAATAGCGACGATGACCGCGCCTCGATCGTTGCGCGTACCACCACCAGCGGCTCAAAACTTGCGACCCCGATCCTCGACACCCCCGCCACGGTTTCGGTGATCACGGCCAAGGAAATCGAGCGCCGCGACGCCGAAACGGCCGAAGAGATCCTGCAATATACACCCGGCGTGGTCACCGACTTCTATGGTTCGGATGGCCGCTTCGATTACTTCAAGATCCGCGGGCTCGATGCTTATGCCTATCGGGATGGCCTTGGAATCGGCCGGCCGTTCCTGGGCGTGCGCGAGGAGCCTTATGCCTTTGAGCGGGTGGAAGTGGTCAAGGGCGCCAACTCCACCGCATTCGGCCTCGGCGACCCCGGCGGCTCGGTGAACTATGTCAGCAAGACCCCCAGAAGCGAGAAGTTCGGCGAGGTCTTTGTGACCGGAGGTTCGTTCGGCCGGGGCGAGATCGGCGCTGATTTCGGCGACAATATCACCCCCGATGAGACGCTCTCCTACCGTCTCACCGGCAAGCTGCGCCTGGCCGGGGACGAATATGAGTATTCCAATGACGACGAGGCCTTTGCAATGGGCGGCGTCACCTGGCGCCCAAGCGACGCCACCAAGTTGACCGTTGTCTACGACCACCTCCGCAAGCGGAATTCGCCCAATAGCGGCGGCCATCCGGTGGGCACCGACTTTGACCGCGACGTGTTTTTTGGCGAACCCGACTTCAACTACGCCACGCTTGACCGTGACACCGTGAGCCTGATGTTCGACCACGATTTCGGGTCGGGCCTCACTTTCAGCTCCAACGCGCGCTATTCCAACTCAGCCAGTGACTATGGCTACGCCTATATCTCGGGCCCAACCACCGGCACCGTGGCGGCCCGCGACTTCGTGGCCAGCGAAGGCAGCCGCGAACACTTCATCATAGATGGGCGCCTGCAATACGAGGCTAGCCTCGGCGATGTCGATTCCCGCACACTGGTCGGCGTCGAGCACAACGACGATAACTCCACGAGCAAGGGCTTTTACGGCGCTGCTCCCGGCATTGATTGGACGGACCCGGTTTATACCGGGGCGCCCAAAGTGCTGCCGATCTATGCCGATGCGGCCTACAACACCAAGGGCAACGCGATCTATCTGCAGCAGGAATTGACCTTCTCCGATAGCCTGATCGCCACAGTCGGCGTCCGCAATGATTGGCTCGATCTGGAGCAAACCGACAATCTCAGCGGCACCACCTTTGGCGGTGACTTCAGCGAGTTCACCAAGCGCGCCGGCCTGGTCTACAAGTTCACCCCGGAAGTGTCGGGCTTTGTCAGCTATGCCGAGTCGGCGGTTCCGGCAGCGCCTTATGGCACGCCCGTCACCACCCTTGCGCCCGAGCGCGGCCAGCAATGGGAAGTGGGCGTCAAATACCAGCCCGAGGCTTATCCGGCGCTGTTTACCGCTTCGCTCTTCAGCCTGTCCAAGGACAACATCACCGTCACCATACCGGGAACCCCGCCGACCCAGGAAACCCTGGGCGAAGTGCGCGTCAATGGCATCGACCTTGAAGCCAAGGCCGAGCTGATGGAAAATCTGACGGTCACCGCCGCCTATAGCTACATGATGTCGGAGATCGTGGAGGATGGCGCCACGGGCAATGCCGGCAACGAGCTTTCCCGCGTGCCCAACCACCTCGCTTCGCTTTGGGTGGACTACACCATCCCCAGCATCGGCAGCCTGGGTGAGATCACTCTTGGCGCCGGCGCGCGCTATACCGGAGCCTATTACATCGACGACGCCAACACGACCAAGGCCGATGCGGCCATAATCTTCGATGCTGCCCTGAACTATGAAATTGAGGAAAACACCACGCTGCAGCTCAATGTCAGCAACATCTTCGATGAAAAGCATGCCGCCCAGAAATATGTCGGCGGCTTTGGCGCCACTTTCTACAATCCCGGCCGCACCATCAGCGCGACCCTCAAGCAAACCTGGTAAGCTTTAACTCACGCCCACCCGCTTTCTGAGCGGGTGGGCACGGCCCGTTTCTTGATGCGTTGACCTTAGCGGGAGCCCCACCAGACGATAACCGCTCGAAGCGGCTCGAAATTGTTCGGCTGGCAGGAGATAGCAAGTTCAGCAATCTCGGCTGCGGCCAAAATTGCTATAGTGTTGTCCACACACAACTTTTGCCCGCAGCAGAATACCTCCTTGACACTGCAGGGCGAACGCGACAGCCTTCCGGTAAAGGTCAGACCGCTTCCTGGGAGGCAGGCGGTCATGGCGAGGAGGATATAGCGGCGATGCCAAGTCAGGCCGTCGAACCACGCCGGCTTTATCGGCAGATCGCAGACCAGCCACGCCGACGGATAGACGCCAGGGACTTCCTGGCGAGCGACCGGTTGCGGTATCGCTATGGTTGGCTGGACATGTGGCGCGCCACCGTTTGCGGGGCGCTGCTTACGCCTGAAGCTGAAGTGCGGCGTTCGTGCAACCCAATCCCGCCCATGATTCCAGACCCGCAAGACCGATGCAAAGGTCTCCGCTGCTATTGGAAACCCGATGCTCTGAGAGCTTTGCGGAAATTACCTCAGCGAAGGGGCAGGGGCTAGTCACGCGCCGGGAGGAGACTTGGCGCAAGAAGTCAGAGCAAAAACAAAAGGGAGGTTCACTGTGTTGAAAAAATACGCCGTTCTACTGGGCACCATTGCTGCAGTCGCGCTGCCAATCGCGTCAGCTTCGGCCCAAACTGCGCTGAAATGGGCCCATGTCTACGAAACCTCCGAACCTTTTCACACGGAATCGGTGTGGGCGGCGGAAGAGATCGAGAAACGCACCGATGGCCGCTACACCATCGATGTGTTTCCGGCCTCGCAGCTGGGCAAGGAAACCGACATCAATCAGGGGCTTACCCTTGGAACGGTCGATATCATCATTTCCGGCTCGAGCTTTGCCGCCCGGGAGTTTTCGCCCATCGGGGTGACCTACTTCCCCTTCATCTTCCGCGATGCCAACCATCTGCTCGCCTATACGCAAAGCGATAAGTACAAGGAACTGACGGCCGGTTACGAAGAGGCGTCAGGTCACCACATCGCGGCCACCACCTATTACGGCACGCGGCACACCACATCCAATCGGCCGATAGAGAAATGCGCGGACATGCAGGGGCTCAAGATCCGGGTTCCCGATGTGCCCGCTTATCTGGCCATGCCCCGTGCTTGCGGCGCCAACACGGCACCCATTGCCTTTGCCGAAGTCTATCTGGCCCTGCAGCAGGGGACGGTGGAAGCGCAGGAAAATCCCCTGACCACCATCGACGCCAAGAAGTTCTACGAAGTGCAAAAGCACATCATCCTGACCGGGCACATCGTTGACCATCTCAATACGATCGTGTCGCAGTCGCGCTGGGCGCAGCTCTCCGACGAAGACAAGGCGATCTTCACCGAGGTCATGCAGGAAGCCGCAGAGCGGGCCACCAACATCGTCGTCGAGCGCGAAGCCGAGCTTGTGCAAACCTTTACCGAGCGTGGCCTGACGGTCACCGAGGTGGATCGCGCCGATTTCGAAGCCAATGTCATGCAGAAAGTGACTTTCGAGGAGTTCGGCTATCGCCAGGCCGATTGGGAGGCGATCCGCGCCATCCAGTAGTTCGCGAACAAGGCAGGCCCGGCAGCACAAACCGCGGCCTGCTTTTCCGCCCCCTTGCTTTCGGAGCTGCGGCGAATGAGCCAAGAAACCCACACCCAGATTTCCGCCGAAGAACTCTCCAGCGCTTTCCAGGAAGACACTGCGCCGATCGATCTCAAACAATATGCCTGGGAAGATTGGATCACCCTCGCCGTGTTCTGGGGCATGTCCCTTTGCGTTTTCCTGCAGTTCTTCACCCGCTATGTGATGAACAACAGTTTTGCCTGGACCGAAGAGATCGCGATCAACTGCCTGGTTGTGGTGGTGTTTCTGGGCGCAGTGATGTGCACCCGAATGACCCGGCATATCCATGTGGATGTGATTTATCACTATCTGCCTGCGGGGGTTGGGCGCTGGCTGGCGCTTGCGGTCAACCTGATCACCATCGCTTTTTTTGCCTACATGACCTGGCTGTTCTGGCGCTATGTCGGCATCGTCCATGACGAGCGCATGGTGACCATCGACCTGCCGCGCAATGTGGTGTTCTACGCCGTTCTGGCGGGTTTTGCCTTGATGACGGTGCGCGCCGTCCAGGTGTTCGTCGGCAATATTCGGCGGGGTTATTCAGTGCTGGAGCGACCAACCGCCTTTGACGGGCTGGGGGAATAAACCATGCTGCTCCTGATCGGCGCCTTTCTCGCCCTGATGCTTATTGGCGTGCCCGTCGCCGTATCGATGGCGGGCTCCTCGCTGCTTTACCTGCTGGTTTATGGGGTGGCGCCCGACATCATCGCCGCCCAGCGCATGATTGCGGGCGTCGAGAGTTTCCCGCTGCTCGCCGTCCCGTTCTTCATTTTCGCCGGCAATCTCATGAACATAGCCGGCGTCACCGGGCGCATTTACACCTTTGCCCTGGCCCTGGTGGGCTGGATGAAGGGTGGCCTCGCGCAGGTGAACATCATCGGCTCCGTGATCTTCTCAGGTATGTCTGGAGCGGCCCTCGCTGACGCGGCGGGCATTGGCACCATCGAAATCAAGGCCATGCGCGAGCACGGTTATCCGGTCGAGGCGGCGGTGGGGGTGACTGCGGCCTCGGCGACGCTGGGCCCGATCTTTCCGCCGTCACTCCCCTTCGTGATCTACGGCATGATGGCCAATGTTTCGATCGGGGCGCTGTTCATGGCCGGTATTCTGCCCGGCGTCGTCATGACCCTGCTGATGATGGTCACGGTCGCCATCTTTGCGTATCGCCGGGGCTGGGGCTCCGACACGCCGTTCCAGTGGCGCAAGCTGGGTGCGGCCTCGGTCGAAATATTGGTGGTCGCCGCCTTTCCCTTGTTCGTTTACCTGCTGACCTGGGCGGGGCTATCCCTTAACCTGGCCGTAGGGCTGGCGCTGCTGGTCCTCATTGTCTGCGACTGGTATTTCGATTTTTCGGCCGTGATGGCGCTGATGACCCCGGTTATCCTGATCGGGGGCATGACCATGGGCTGGTTCACGCCTACCGAGGCCGCCATGGCGGCGGTGGTCTGGTCGCTGTTTTTGGGGCTGGTGCGCTACCGGACGATGACGCTGGCAAGCCTGGCCAAGGCGAGCTTTGACACCATCGAGACCACGGCATCGGTGCTGTTTATCGTAACGGCAGCGTCGATCTTTGCCTGGCTTTTGACCGTCAGCCAGGCAGCACAGGTGTTCTCGAGCTTCATCACCTCTTTGACCGACAACAAATGGGTGTTCCTGATCCTGGTCAACATCCTGATGCTGGTGATCGGGTGTTTTCTCGACACGATCGCGGCGATCACCATCCTCGTGCCAATCCTGCTGCCGATCACGCTGCTGTATGGCATCGACCCGGTGCATTTCGGCCTGATCATGACGCTGAACCTGATGATCGGGCTGCTGCATCCGCCGCTCGGCATGGTGTTATTCGTGCTCTCGCGCATCGCCAAACTTTCGGTGGAGCGCACGACCATGGCGATCCTGCCCTGGCTGGTTCCCCTCTTGGTGGCCTTGATCCTGATCACCTTTATCCCCGCGATCAGCCTTTGGCTGCCGACGCAAATGGGACTGATCCGATGACCAATGAGCCCATTGCGGCGACACTGTTCGGTCCCGAAGATCTTCGCGTCATCGAGCACCCGCTCGGGGCACTGGCGCCCGGCATGGTCCGGGTGCGCTTTGGTGCCGGCGGGATCTGCGGCTCAGACCTGCATTATTTCCGCCACGCGCGCACTGGCGATTTCGTGGTCAATGCGCCGCTGATCCTTGGCCACGAAGTGGCGGGTGAGGTCGTCGAGATCAATGGGGCGGCGCCTGGGCTCAGCGTCGGCGACCGCGTAGCGGTTAATCCTTCCCGCTGGTGTGGCCATTGCGCCCGCTGCGAGGAGGGGCGGGCCAATCTATGCGAAAACATCTACTTCATGGGCTCGGCGTCAAAGACTCCCCACATGCAGGGCGGCTTTGCCAGCATCTTTGACGCAATGCCGGCGCAATGCGTGCGGGTTGGGGGAGACGTTTCCTTCCAGGCAGCAGCACTGGCCGAGCCGCTCGCAGTCAGTTTGCACGCCGTGGCGCGAGCCGGGGAAATCGGGGGCAAGAACGCGATCATCTTCGGCGCCGGCCCTATCGGCCTGCTGGTGATGCTCGCGGCGCGCCTCAAGGGCTGCGGCCAGCTGACGGTGGCTGACATCGCCCAGGCGCCGCTGGCTTTTGCCGACCGACTTGGAGCGGACCGCACCATCGACCTGTCCCGTGGAGAGGCGGAGTTGACCGCGCTGGCGGCCGAAAGTCCGTTCGACATTGCCTTTGAGGTTTCCGGCACTGCGGCAGGCCTAGCTGCCGCCATTGCCAGTGTTCGGCGCGGTGGCACAGTGGTTCAGATCGGCAATCTGCCGGGCGGCACGATCCCGGTGCCGGCCAATGCGGTGATGAGCAAGGAAATCGACCTCAAGGGCACTTTCCGCTTCGGCACCGAGTTCAACCAGGCCGTGGAGCTGATTTCCGCCGGGGAGATCGACGTGCTCAAGTTGGTGACGGCGGAACGATCCCTGGCCGCGGCAAATGATGCGTTTCAACTTGCCGCCGACCGCTCGCGCAGCGTCAAGGTCATGCTCACGGGGGACTAGGCGGAGAGAACCTTCGCAGCCATCAGGGCGAGCAGCTTCTCGTCGGCGAAATCCCTAGCAGCCATACTCGCTCCCGCGGCAACGAGTTGCTCAGGTTCAAGCCCGGTGGCAATGCCAATCGTGGTGATGCCGGCGGCGGTGGCCGACATGATGCCGGTGCGCGAATCCTCGAAGGCCACGCAGTTGGCCGGATCGGCGCCAAGGATGCGCAGGCATTCGAGATAGGGCAGGGGGTGCGGCTTGCCATGAGCGAGTTCATCGCCAATGACGACGTCCTTGAAGCGCTTGCGCACCCCGATGCTGTCGAGCAGCAATTCGGCGTTGGGACGGGGGGCGTTGGTCACCGCGATGGCGGGCAGGCCTTGCGCATCGGCCCAGTCGAGCAAGGCAAACAGGCCGTGCACGGACTCGACGCCCGCGGCAGCCAGGTCACGGAACAGCGCTTCCTTGCGCATCATGATGTCCCATTGGACTGCGGGCGTCTCGCCGGGGAAAAACCGCGCGCCGATGGCTTCGTTGGCCATGCCCTGCAATTCACGCCCGAAACGCTCTCTATCGAACTGATGCCCATAAGGAGCAAAGGCCTGGTTGAAGGCCTTGAGGTGCAGCGGATCGCTTTCAACCAAGGTGCCGTCGATGTCGAAAAGCAGTCCGGAGCGAGGTTTAAGGGTCATTTTGATCTTGCGGTTCCAGCGCGGGGGTTAATCGTCGGCGGCGCGAGCTGTCGGCCGTGAGCCTGCTGTGGGATGCCTAGCGATGCTCCATGGACATGACTTTAAGCGTTTCCTCGCGGATGTCGGCGAGGACGTCCCGCTTGAGGGCTGAGAATTCGGGGCTGGTGACGATGTCGTAGCGGCGGGGGCGCTCCAGATCGACCTTGAGTTCCCGCTTGAGCCGGCCGGGCCGCGACGCCAGAACAACCACCCGGTCAGCCAGGAAGATGGCTTCCTCCACGTCATGGGTGACGAACAGCACGGTGACCTTGTGGTCTTCCCATACCTTGAGCAGCAACTCCTGCATCATGCCGCGGGTCTGGGCATCGAGGGCTCCGAACGGCTCGTCCATCAGCAGCAGGGACGGCTTGTAAACGAGGGCGCGCGCAATGGCGACACGCTGGCGCATGCCGCCCGAGAGCTGGCGCGGATAGGCCTGCTCGAAGCCGGCGAGCCCCACTTCGGCGATGAACTGGCGCACCAGTTCAGCTTTTTCGGCCTTGCCCATGCGGCTCTTTTCGAGCGCAAAGAGGATGTTGCCCTCAACGGTCATCCACTCGAAGAGGCTATAGCCCTGGAACACGAAGCCACGGTCCCGGCCGGGGCCGGTCACCGATTTGCCATCGATAAGGACATCGCCAAAGGTCGGCTTGGTCAGGCCGCCAACCATGTTGAGGAGCGTAGACTTGCCACAGCCCGAGGTGCCGACGATGGAAACGAATTCGTTGGGCGCGACGGTCAGATCGATGCGGTCGATGGCCAGGAACTCGTCATCGCCCTCGCCAAAAATCTTGCCGACCGCATCAACGACGATCTTGGGAGTGGATACGGCGCTCATCGATTACCCGTCCAGCGGAATAGGGAGCGGCCCGTGCGTTTGAAGGCGTAGTCCGTCAGCAAGCCGAGCAGGCCGATAAACAGCGTGCCGAAGATGATGGTGTCGGTGGCAAGATAGCGCTGGGCGTCCATGATGCGGCGGCCAAGGCCGGTTTGGGCGGCAACCAATTCTGCAACCACGAGATAGGTCCAGGTCCAGCCAATGGTGATGCGGCACGTGTCCCAGATGGCGGGCAGGGCGGCGGGAAGGATGATGCGCCACAGGATCTCGGTATTGGAAAAGCCGAGGGTCTGGCCGGCACGAATGAGGTTGATGTCGATGGTCTTGACATTGTCCATCACCATCAGGGCCATCTGGAAAAAGGTCCCGAGGAAAAGGATCAGGATCTTCTGCTCGTCCCCGATGCCGGCCCACAGGATGGTCAGCGGGATCAGCGCCACGACGGGCATGTAGCGAATGGTCGAGATCAGCGGCTCAAGGGCGCCTTCGAACAGGCGAAAATTGCCCATGAGGATGCCAATCGGAATGGCCAGCAGCGCCGCACTCAGCCAGCCCACAAGGATGCGGTAGACGCTGACACTGGCATCCTGAAGGAGAATGCCCGTGCTGATCTGCCGCCAGGCTTCTTCGAGGATGGCGTAGGGGCTGGGAAGAAAGAGGGGTTTGACGAGGCCCAGCGCCGTGACCGCCCACCACACCAACACCAGCGCAACCGGAACCACAAAGCCCGCGACGTTGAAAACGCCGTCTGGAATGGACTGGCGCAGCCGCAACAGGCCGGCGCGGCTGCGGCTCTTGCGGCGATCGGTCCGGCCGGCAGCGGCGGCTTGGGCGATGCTCGAACTCTTGGGCATGCTGGTTCTTGTGATCCGGAGTGAAAGCCGGCGCCTAGGAGCGCCGGCCAGGGATTAGCGGCTGGCGGCCGCGTTGACCGCCGCAAGGTCGAGGAAGTCTTCCCCGGTCGGCACGGTCTTGACGTCGTTCGGATTGGCCTGCTGCATGATACCGCCGATCTCTTCGACGGTGGCCTGGAACTCGCCGCCAAGGGCTGCGGCATTTTCAGCGAGGTCATAGAGGTGCACGCCGGCAAAGGCGGTGTTGAATTCCTCGATGGGGCTGCCGACGGCGTCGGCAATGATCTTGCCGCCTTCTTCCGGGTTGTCGCGCATGAAGGTCACCGCCTGGTCCCAGGCCTTGATGATGCCGACCAGGGCGTCCTGGTTTTCGGCAATGAAGCTTGCTTCGGCGGCCAGGACGTCACTGATCAAGCCCGGCTTTTCGCCAGCCGTATAGAGCACCTTGAAGTCCGGACCCTGCGCCAGGGCAGCGGAGATATAGGGCTCATAGGTGACGGCAATGTCGACGCGGCCAGCGATCAGCGCCAGGCCCGCATCAGCGGCCGCCAACGGGACAGCTTCCACATCGGCAATGGTAAGGCCGTTGGAGTTAAGCGCGTAGTTGATCAGCAGATCGCTGGTGGAGCCGATCTCATAGGCGACCTTCTTGCCCTTGAGCTCGGCGATCGACGCGATGTTGTTGCCGGCCAACACGGCGTCAGCCGTCGTCGAGCCGTCCATGATCATGAAGCCCTTGAGGTCCACGCCGTTGTTGATGTTGAGGATCACGGTGTTGGTGGCAGCCGAGATGACCTGGATATTGCCGCTGGCAAGCGCTGCCGCCATGTCCTGGTCCCAGGTGAAGTTGATAAGGTCAACTTCGACGCCGTTCTCTTCGAAAAAGCCCTTTTGATCGGCAATCCAGAGCGGGCCATAGCCAAGCCAGGGCTGCACGCCGATCTTGATGGCCTCAGCATGAGCAGGAAGGGCGAGCGCCGTCAGCGCCAGGCTCGCGAAGGCAATCGATGCAATTTTCATGGGCAATTTCCTTTGGTGGCACGCCGGTGAGCAATCGGCCGCATACATGAACGGATTAGATCAGCTTGCAAAGTGCAAGAGCAGGTTCGTGGTGATTCTGCCCACATCGTTTTGATCATCGGGGCCGGGCAGGGCGCCAAGGAAACATACGGAACTAGCGGAAAAGACGGCCCCGCCTGATGGATGGAGCAGATAGGTCATCTCGGCGAGGCGACGAGCTTCCCGCTCCGGCGAGCCACCTTCATACCATCGGCCGGGATCGTCGACATAGTTCTCGGGAAAGCCCGAAGCGGTGGCGAGAACCACGATCCCGTCCGGGGTGCCGAGGAGCCGGTTGGTGTTGTCGACCTCGTAGCCAGCGGCTCCGCCGAGAACCATGCCGGTATCGCCAAAGTTCTCTCCGATCACGCCATCGAACAGCCAGGCGAACCCCTCGTCATGGCTGGCCGGCGCGCGGGTGAAGGGCAGGGCCTTGCTGAACCCCATCAAGGCAATGCCGACGCCGGTCAGGCTGAACTCGCCCCGGCCCCGGTCGCGCAAATAGCCGCCTGGCTCGTTGGTGAGGGCGAGCGGCATCTCGGCGAGCGGGCCGTCCCAGGTGCGGCCCGGCTGGGTGGGGCCACGGCGCAGCTCCATCAAATCGTCCTTGAAGGCGACTGCGGCGGCAAAGCCATTGCCCCCCATATAGGCCAGGCGCCCGCCACCGGCGACATAGGTGCGGTAGGCTTCTTCCATGGCGACCGAGAGATATTCGGGGTGGCTGCCGGTGACAACGCCCTTGTAGCGCGCCAGCAGGTCAGCGCCTTCCCGATGCAGATCATGATCGGTGGTGAGGTCGAGGGCGATGCCGTTGCGGGCGGCAAAGCGCAGGAAATGCAGATCGACGGGCAGCAGATGGGGCGCGCCGCAAAGCGGGTAAAGGTAATCGTCGCGCAGGGTGGCCTTTGGCCGCCGGGTGGATGCAAGGGAAACACCACTCGCGTCCGAGTGATAGTCGTAGAGTGAACGTAGATTGTTGGCGCGGGCGAACGCATGACCACGATCGGTGCCGATCCATTCGTAGAGATGCGGCGGCAGGAATTCATCGGCATAGGCGAGATAGGCGGCGGTGGGTGCCACAAAGAGCAGCCGAGATTGGGCCTGTTGAGCAGAAACAAAGAACGGCAGCCGCTCGATCTCGCCGCCTGCAGCCACCAGTTCAACCGCGTAGACGCCCGATCGTGCATCGGCGGGAATGTCGATGGCGAAGTTTGCGGACCACTCAAGGCCAGCCATGTCCGTGTCGTGAAAATGGATGGCGTCGTAATGGCTGGGTGTCAGCCGCGGATCAAGGCTCGAGCCGTCCCAACGGGCGGAGCGGACGCAAAAGGTTGGGTTGTTATGCAGCGTCAACTGCAGGTCGCCCGCGGGAAGTGGCTCCGTGGTGAATAGCGTCGGAAACGTCCAGTTGGCCCGGCCCCTCTCGGTGGTGACGGCGATGTTGCCGAGGCGACAGTTGAGGGTCGGGAGTGCTTCGCCTGCATCCGAGCAGAAGACCAGCCTTTGAGGTGTCTGAGCTGCAAGCTCGCAGGACAGCGTGAAAGGGCTGAAGCGATGTAGGGCAGTGATCGCGAGGGTGCCAGCCGCGAGCTCGACCTTCAGCCATTGGTTGGTGGGCAGGGTGCCGATCAGGGTTTCGGCGCCTGCAGCCTGGTAGATCAGCCGGTCATTGTCCTCGACGAGGAGCGCGAAGCTGCCGGTATCGAGCAGCACGCGCCGACCGGAATTCCGGGTGAGCAGGAGCTCGAACGAGAGCGCGGTGACTGCGGCCGGCGCCTCGATGCTCAGCCAGGAGCCTTGCGAGAAGCTGCAATGCTTGACCTCCTGCAGACGCTTGACCGGCCAGTCCAGCTCCGGCAGATCGTCGCGATCAAGAGCACGGATACGGACCGCTTCGACCGGGCTGCGGCTGGAACAGGAAACCAGGCGCTCCCGAGCGGCATCGCCGGTCCAGGGTTCGACATAGCCGGTCACGGCCATGGCCGCGTGATCAATAGTGCGCCGCATCGGTTGAAGTCTCGCAGAAGAGCTTGGCTTCTAGAGCACCCAAGACGCGACGCAAAGTCCTGTCTTGCCATCCGTCTGACCCAGGAAGCTTGGTGAAGCCGGAAACAAGCTTGGGCCCAGCAGGCTCGCGGCAGGGCGGAGCCGATGAGACAGCCATCCAACAGGGCGGGGGCGGTGTATGGATAATTTCAGCACAAAGAGGACTTGCTAAGAATATTTTCAGCGCTAGGCTTGGTGCCTCCCTCCAGCCTCCTCAAGGACCCGCAAGTGACCTCGACCTGCCGCATGATCCTCGACGTTGATACCGGCATCGACGATGCCATGGCCGTGGTGTTTGCGCTCAATCATCCCGGCATTCAGCTGGAAGCGCTGACCACAACCTACGGCAATATCGATGTGGCTTCCGCCACGCGCAACACGCTGCAGCTGCTGGAAGCGGCGGGACGGACGGATATTCCGGTCGCGGCGGGGTGTTCGCGGGCGCTGACGCGGCCGTTTCACAAGCGCGGCAGCCGCATCCATGGCTCCAATGGGTTGGGCGAAGTGGAACTGCCGCTGCCCGCAAGCCAAGCGCGGCCGATCTGGGGGCCAGACCTGATCATTGAGCTGGTGCGGGCCAATCCGGGCGAGTTGACGCTGGTGCCGGTTGGGCCGATGACCAATGTGGCGCAGGCCTTGATGAAGGCGCCTGACATTGCCGAAAAGCTCAAAGGTCTGGTGCTGATGGGTGGCACGATCTGGCATCCGGGCGTGCCCGGCATCGCCTCGCCGGTGGCCGACGCCAATTTTTTCAATGATCCGGAAGCAGCGCGGATCGTGTTGCAATCGGGCGCGCCGATTACGCTGGTGGGCATGGATGTGACCATGAAAACCAAGCTGACGGCACCGATGATGGACGAAATCGCCGCGCGCGGCGGCAAGGCGGCCGGGATCACCATGCAGGCAGCTCGGTTCTATCTCGCAGCTTATCAGGCGCAGTATCCGGACATAACTTATTGCGCGCTGCATGACCCGCTGGCAGTGGCGGTGGCGCAGGACCCATCGGTGGTGACCATCGAGCCGATGCAGATCGATGTGGAATGCGTCGGGGAGCTGACACGCGGCCAAGTTATTCCCGATCGCCGCCGAACCGGCACGACGATGCCCAATGCCGGAGTGGCCGTGGCGGTGGACAGCGAGCGCTTCGAGGGGCTGTTCGTGGAAACGATGGTGGCGGGCGCCTAGCGGCTGCGTTCGGGGGCGATGAGCCAGGGATAGGCGAAGTCGGCGAATTTTTCGGCGGCTTGCGTCGCGCCGGGGGAGCGGGAGGCGACCCCGGCGGCCAAGGCTTCGAGCAGGGCCAGGATCGCCGTATCGGAAGTGGAGCTGAAGGAGCGGGTGGCGCGCACATAAAGCGTCAGCGTGCCAAGGCTCGCCAGGGGCGAAGTCTGCTGATCGGTGATGGCGAGAATGGGGATGCCGCGGCGCTGCACGGTGCGGGTGATTTCCACGGTGTCGCGCATATAGCGCGGGAAGGCGATCGAGACCACGAGGTCCTTTTTGGTGAAACGTGAAAGATTACGGGCCGCCGAAAGCGTGCCCCCGCCATTATCGATCATGCGCACCGGCCGGTCGGCCAGTTCCAGGCGATGGGCAAAGACATTGCCGAGGGCGGCGGCATTGTCGAAGGCGAGGATGAAAATGTTCTCGGCTCCCAGGATCATCTCCACGGCCTGCTCGGCGCTGGCGGTATCGAGATTGCGGATTGTCTGGGTGAGATTGTCGATGTCCTGCTCGATGGAGGCGGCGATTACATCGCGCAGACTCGACTTTTCCGAGAGCTTGGTGCGCAGGCGCTCCACCGGGGCAAACACCGATTCAAAGCCTTGCACCACCTCGGCGCGAAACTGCGCATAGCCTTCAAAGCCCAAGGAACGGGCAAAGCGATTGGCGGTAGCGACGGAAACGCCAGAGGCGGTGACGGTATCGTTGATGCTCATCTGCGCCACCTGCATCGGCTCGGAGAGCACGAAATCGGCGAAGGAACGCAAGGCCGGCGACAAATCCGGATAAGCCCTGGCGATGCGCTGGGCGACTTCGGAATCGGCAGGCAAATAGCCAAATGATGAAGTTTTAGGCAGGTTCAATTTTTGCCTCCGAATGCTATTGTAATCAAAATTACATATGCTAGCGTAGCTGTAACAACGGATTACAGCCAGCGCTTTTGCGGCCGTAAACGCCAAGCTTCGCATGTGTGGACAGCAGCAAGGAGCCGTGCCGATGGGGTTTTCGCGCTATTTTCAACCGAGCCGGCGGCAGGTGTTGCTGGCGGGGAGTGCCGGTCTGGGATTGAGCCTGCTGCCGCGAGGGGCCTGGGCGCAGGAAGCGGGTAAGACCGCAATCACCCAAGCCTTCGGCTGGATCTCCAATGTGGAATATGCCGGCTTCTGGACGGCACTTGAGCAGGGCTATTTCGCCGAGGAAGGGATCGAGGCGGACTTCCTGGCTGGCGGCCCCAATGCCCCCGATGTGCTCGTATCGCTCGCAGCTGACAGCGCCCAGATCAGCAATGCCAACTGGCTGCCGGTGCTCGATGCTATCGAAAAGGGCAATGACTTCGTGGTGCTGGGCGCCATGTGGCAAAAGAGCCCCGCGGCACTGATATCGCTGGCAGCCAAGCCCGTGCGCGAGGCCAAGGATCTGGTGGGGGCGCGGATCCTCGCGCAGAACCCCACGGACAAGCTGATCATCGACGCCATTCTGGGCAATGCCGGACTGCCGCTCGACTACGAGATCATGCCGACCGGGTTCTCGCCCGAGCCGCTTCTGTCGGGCGATGGCGATGTGTATTTCGCCTTTGCGACCAATCAGCCGATCACGCTGGAAAATCTGGGCCTGGTGCAGGGCACCGACTTTTTCGTGACGCTGATGGATGACCTTGGCTACCAGGTCAAGCAGGCGCTGATGGTGACCAAGAAATCGTTCCTCGCCGAAAACCGGCCGGCGATGGTGGGCTATATCAGGGCGCTGATCCGCGGCTGGGATTATGCCTTTGCCAATCCCCAATATGCGCCACAGATCGTAGTGGACAAATATGGCGCCGATCTGGGGCTCGACCTCGCCCAGCAGCAGCGCCAGATGGAGCTGCAGATTCCGCTGATCAAGCCGGAAGGCGAGGGCAAGCTGTTCTGGTTCGACCCCGCCGTGATCGAGGGGGCGATGACGGATGCAGCAGTGGCGGCGGGCCGCAAAGTGCCGCCCCTTGCCGAGCTTGTGGACCTAAGCGTGCTCGAGGAAGCGCACGCGACGCTCTGAGTTTTAGAGAGCCTCCCTATCCTGTGGTTCCATCCCGCGCCGTGGCGGGGTGGCTGGTTCAACGCGCCCATGCGCAGCCCTTTGGAGTGTGCCGATATGCTGAGACGCCAATTGCTTGCATCCGCTGCCGGGGGTCTGTTGGCCTCGGCCTTGTTGCCGCGCTTTGCCATGGCGCAGGCGAGCACGCCGTTGCGCGTGCAACTCGGCTGGATCGCCAATGTGGAATATGGCGACCACTGGATTGCGCTGGAAAATGGGTTGTTCAGCGGGGCGGGGCTGGATGTGTCGGTGAGCCCAGGCGGCCCCAATGCCCCCGATCCGTTGACCCTGATTGCGGCGGGCAATGCCGAGATCGGTTACACCAGCTGGCTGCCATTTCTGGATGCCGTTGGGCGCGGCAATGATTTCGTGCTGATCACCGCGCGCCAGCAGACTTCGCCGTTGGGGATCATTTCGCTGGCGGCCAAGCCGATTTTAACGGCCCAAGACATTGTGGGTTCGCGGATCCTGGCGCAGGGCCCCGCGGAAGAAACCGCCATCCAGGCGACGCTGGGCTTGGCGGGGCTCGACCCGGAGAGCTGGACCATGGTGCCGGCCGGGTTTTCGCCCGAGCCCCTGGTGGCAGGGGATGGCGAGGGTTACACCGCCTTTGCGGTGAACCAGACCATTACGCTCGAAAACATGGGCATGGTGCCAGAAAAGGACTTCTTTTTCCGCTCCTTTGATCAACTGGGCTTTCCCTCCTATGCGGGGCTGGGCTTTGTGTCGCGGGCATTTCTCGAGGTCAACCGGCCGGCGATCGTGGCCTATCTCGCTGCATTGATGCAGGCGTTCCAGGTCAATGAGGCGGATCTGACGCTGGCGCCCAAGCTGGCGGTGCAGAAATACGGCGCCGATTTCGGGCTCGAATTGGCTCAGCAGACCCGACAGAACGAGCTGCAGCTTCCCTTCATGCGACCGGGCGGAGATCCGGCCTACCCCATCTATGGGCTCGACAAGGCCAAGATGGCGGGCCCGATGTATGACGCGGCACGCGCAACCGGGCGCACCGAACTCCCCCCCATTGACGATATCGTCGACACCAGCCTCGCCCAGGAAGCGCTGGCTTCGCTCTGACCTGTTTATTCCAAGGAGATCACCCCATGACCCCAGACAACTTTACCACCACGGGCGAGCCGCAGCTGGTGGATGTGGTGGTGACCGGCGCCGAGATCGTGACCCTCGATGCCGAAAATCGGGTGATCAGCGATGGCACGATCGCAGTGGATGGGGGGCGGATCGTCTTTTTGGGTGAAGGGGGAGGGGGGCGAGCCTATCGGGGGCGCACCACCATCGATGCACGGGGGCGGATCGCTATGCCCGGGCTGATCGATGCGCATTTCCATACCGGACAGCAATTGCTGCGAGGAAAGCTGCAGGCGATTGCCAGGAAGCGCCCACTCAAGCTGCCGGTGTGGAAGAACTACCTGATCCCGTTCGAGAGCTGCCTCGAGCCCGAGGATGTGTATTTGTCGGGGCTCGTCGCCTACACCAACATGATCCAGGTCGGCACGACCTGTTTCGCGGAAGCCGGCGGACCGCACCCCGACGAGATGGGACGGGCAGCCATGGATGTAGGCATCCGGGGGTTTGTGTCGCTGTCGACGGTCAATCAGAGCGAGAATATTGGCGCGGAAGTGCCAGCCAATATGCTGATGACGCATGACCAGGCGCTCGAGCGCAATGTGGCGCTGGTAGAGCGCTGGCAGAGCAATGAGCGGGTCAAGGCGTGGCTCTCGCTACGGCAGGTGATCGTGTGCTCTCCCGAGCTGATCCGCGATATCTCGCAGGCCTCGCGCGAGCTGGCGGTGAAGATCCATACGCATCTGTGCGAGGGCAGCTACGAGATCGACTATACGCTCGAAAAGTTCGGACTGCGGCCGACCGAGTGGCTCGAGACCATGCAGGTGCTGGACCACAATCTGCATTGCGCCCATTCGGTGCTGCTCTCGCCCAAGGAAGTGGATCTCTACGAGAAGTACCAGCTCTCAGCCTGTCATTGCGGCTTCAACAATTATTCCATCGGCCATCCCCGGCTGATCGAAATGTGGAAGCGCGGCATCGCCATCGGGCTGGGCACGGACGGCCCGGGTTCGGCGGGGACGCTCGATCTGTTCCAGGTGGCGCATGTGGCGCGCGTGGGTCAGCAGGCGGTCAATTCAGCCGTGTTCCACCAGCGCGAGCCGATTTCCTCCGAAGAACTGCTGCGGATCGCGACGCATGGCGGGGCGCGGGCGCTGGGGATCTTCGATGAGGTGGGGAGCCTCGAAGTGGGCAAAAAGGCCGACCTCCTGCTTTGCGACACCTCGCATATGGATCATGCGCCGATCTATGACCCGCTGTTTGTTGCGGCTTCGATCCTGGTCGGCCGGGACGTGGAAACGGTTGTTGTGGATGGCAAGGTGGTGATGCAGGACCGCGCCATGCTGGGGATCGACCAGGAAGCGATCCGCGCCAAGCTCAAGGAGCGCCTGCCAGTGATTTCGGAACGGTTCGAGCGGCTGGTGGCGTGATGAGCAGCCCAATGGTGTCACAGGACTGGTCGATCAATGTCGACCGCGTGCGCAAGAGTTTCAAGCTCGACGACGGCAAGGAACTGGTCGCCATCGAGGAGGTCGATCTCAAGATCGGCAAGGGCGAGTTCGTCGCGCTCCTTGGCCCTTCGGGCTGCGGCAAGAGCACGGTGTTGCGGCTGGTGGCGGCGCTGGACAATGCCACTCATGGGCGGGTGACGGTTGAAGGGCGCGATCCGCTGGAGCTGTCGCGCGCGCACCGCTTAGGCGTGGCATTCCAGGATCATGCGCTTTTGCCCTGGCTCACCATTCACGACAATATCGCCCTGCCGTTCAAAGTGGCGGGGCGGCAGGTGGATGAGGCGCGCGTGGCCGAACTGCTGGCGTTAGTGGGGCTGACGGGGTTCGAGAAGGCGCGGCCCAAGCAGTTGTCCGGCGGCATGCGGCAGCGCGTTTCCATTGCCCGGGCGCTGGTGCTCAGGCCCGATGTGCTGCTGCTTGACGAGCCATTCGGGGCGCTCGACGCGGTGACGCGCCGGCACATGAATGTGGAACTGCAGCGGATCTGGAGCGAAGCCAAGATCACGACCCTCCTCGTCACCCATTCGGTTGAGGAAGCGCTGTTTCTCGCCGACCGCGTGATCGTGATGAGTGGGCGGCCGGGGCGGGTGATCAAATCCATCCAAGTGCCATTCGCGCGGCCGCGCAGCCCCGATGTGCAGCGCACGGCCGAGTTCCACCACATGGCCGACGAGTTGACGTTGGCGCTGGAACCCGAGGGGCTGCATTGATGCGCATCGCGAGCGACAAGGCGCAGGCGGGGGTGTTGGGGGCCATCGGCATCCTGCTGTTCTTGGGATTGTGGGAGGTGATCGGGGTCAACCGGCTGGCTGGGTTGACCTGGCCGCCGCTGAGTACGGTACTGGTGTTCATGTTCGATCCCTCGCGTCAGGCGCTGTTCTTGCGTGCGATGGGGGCGAGTTTTTCCATGGTGGCGGCGGGCTATGCGCTAGGGACGCTGATCGGCGTTGTGACCGCGGGGCTGGTGCATGTGGTGCCGGTGTTGCGGCCCGGTCTCGACCGGCTCGCCGGGGTGATCCACGCCATTCCCGCTATTGCGCTGGCGCCCTTGTTTATCGTGCTGCTCGACCGGGAACTGACCGGGATGGCGATCGCAACGCTCAATGTGTTCTTTGTGCTTTATGTCGCGACCACATCGGGACTGGCCAATTCCACGGTGACGCACCGGGACCTCTTCCAAGTGCTGGGCTCGTCGCCATTGACGCGCCTCTTGCGCCTCGATTTGCCGGCCGCACTGCCGGCTCTGGTGAGTGGGCTGAAATTTGCCATTCCTGCCGCTTTCATCGGCGCGATCCTCGGCGAATGGTTTGGCTCCTCGCGCGGGCTGGGGCTGCTCATGGTCAGCGCGATGCAGAACTTCCAGATCCCGCTGCTGTGGAGCGCGGTATTTATTGCCTCGGCGGCTTCGCTTCTGGCTTTTGGAGCGATGAGCCTGCTCGAGCGCTTTGTTTATGGGCGATACGCATGAGCACATCGGCAAAACGAAGCTTTGGCTCTACCCTGCGTACTGCCGTGTCGCGCTACTGGGGCGTCCTGGCGGTGTTGTTGGCTTGGCAGGCCTGGGTGTCGATCTCGGGCGTCAACGCCATTGTCATGCCCCAGCCCATCAATGTGCTGACGGATCTGGTCACCAATCCGATGGTGTACATCACCAATGGCGGGCAAACCTTGATACTTGCCGCCCTGGGGCTGGTGCTGGGCATGCTCCTGGGCACGATTGTTGCGGTGCTGGCCTGGACCTCGCGGCTGCTGAACGGGATCCTCGTGCCATTGGGGCTGATCTTTTCTTCGGTGCCCGTAGTGGCGCTGATCCCGGTGCTGGCGCGCCTCCTCGGCTATGACCTCAAAACCGTGCTCGCCATTGTGGTGATCATCTCGTTTTTCCCGGCCTTTGTGTTCACCTCGGCCGGGCTCAAGGCACTGCCGCCCGGGAGCGATGATCTGTTCAAGGTCCTCGGGGCCTCGCGTCTGACGCGGTTTTTCCACCTGGTGCTGCCTTCGGCCGTGCCCAACTGGATGATCGCGCTGCGCCTGGCCGCGCCGCCCGCAGTGCTGTCGGCCATGGTGGCCGAATTCCTGATGGGCTCGAGCGGGCTTGGCTACCTGTTCCGCTCGGCGGCCAGTGACTTCCAGACGGAGCGGGCCTTTGGCACCAGTGTCGTGGCCACCGTGATTTCGGTGCTGTGCTTTACCGCGGCCCTTGGGGCAGAGCGGCGCGTCAACAACAGATGGAAGTGAGCGCAATGAACGAAGATCTCGAACATCTCATCCCCGCCATCGCCACGGTGCAGGTGGACAATGAGCGGGTCAGGGCCACCCGCTACCACTTTGCGCCGGGATCGGAGACCGGCTGGCACAAGCATGGCCATGACTATGTTGTTGTGCCCACACTGGCTGGAACGCTGACCATCGTTGAACTCGATGGCAGCCGGCGCGAGGTCGCCTACCAGGTGGGGGAAAGCTATGGGCGAGTGCTGGGGGCCGAGCACAACGTGGTCAACCTTTCCGACAGCCCCGTCGAATTTGTTGAAATCGAACTGAAATAGGTTGTTTGCCGATGTCCAAAGTCACCTTGCCTCCTGATCCCTGGCAGAACGTCAAGACCCAGCACGGCATCCCTGCCGATGAGGTGATCTCGGGCCTGCAGAAATGCCTCCGGCGCGGCATGGCCGAGACCGCGCTCCTGCTGGCCTATGAGATGTATGTGACCAGCCCCGAGATGGAGGAGATGCTGTGGTCGCGCTTGTGCGTGATCGCAGTGGAGGATGTGGGGGCGGGCAATCTGAACCTGCCGGTGCTGGTGGATACGCTTTATCGCACTCATCAGCGCTATCCGCGTCCGATCGGCGACAGGTTTCTGTTTGCTGCCCATGCCATCCGGCTGATCGCCGAAAGCCCCAAGGACCGCACCACCGACGACATGGTCAATTTCGCGCGGTTGGAAAACGTTGTGCGCAACAAGGCGCCCAAAGTGCCCGACTTCGCCATCGACATGCATACCAAGCGCGGCTGGGAAATGGGCCGCGGCTACGAGCATTTCATGACTGAAGCGTCGCGCGTCGAGAACCGGATCGAAACCGGCGACACCTCTTATCGCGACCGCATCATGGCAGCCATTGCGGCGGGCGAGTTGTCCTGAGGGCGCGACATGAAAACGGTTTACCTAGCCGGCCCCGAGGTGTTTTTTCCGGACGGGGCAGCAATCACTGCGGCCAAACGCGAGCTGACCCGCAGCTATGGCTTTGTGCCCCAGGTCTGGAACGAAGAGCGGGACTGGCCCAGCGACAAGTTCGAGATTGGGGTGTTCATCGCCCGGGGCAATGAAGCGGTGATGAGCGACAGCGACTTCATGATCGCCAACATGACCCCGTTCCGGGGCATCAGCGCCGATGTGGGCACGGCCTATGAAATCGGCTTCATGTGCGCGCAAGGCAAGCCCGCTTTTGGCTACACCAATGACAGCCGGTTTTATGGGCAGCGAGCCGCCGAGGATTTTTACGGCGGCAAGGTGGCACCCGATGCCAAGGGGGTGACGCGAGGGCCGGACGGGCAAATGGTGGAAGACCACGCCATGTCCGACAATCTGATGCTGGATGGGGGCATGCATCTGCGCGGCGGGCTGGTGGCGCGGCCGCCGGCAGGCACGGTGCTGCCCTTTGGCGATCTCAGCGTGTTTGAGGCGTGCCTGGCGGCCGCCAAGCGCTTTTTCGCGACGGCTAGCTGATGGCGCCTGATGCCACGGCGCTGAGCGCGGAGCTGGCCACAGGTCGGATATCGGCGGTGGAGTTGGTGGAGCAGAGCATTGCCGCCATCGAGGCTGGCGATGGCGTGCTCAATGCGGTGGTGGTGCGCGATTTCGAGCGGGCCCGCGCGGCGGCCGGCGAGGCGGACCGGCGCTTGGCGGCGGGGGAGCAACTGCCGCTGCTGGGCGTCCCGATCACCATCAAGGAAAGCTTTGATGTGGAAGGCTTGCCCACAAGCTGGGGGTTGGAGGCTTTTCGCGGCGCGGTGGCGCGCGAGGACGCGGTAGCGGTGGCCCGGCTGCGCGCCGCCGGCGCGGTGATCCTCGGGAAAACCAATGTGTCCGAGGGGCTAGATGGCTGGAATGCCGAGAACCCGGTTTATGGCCGGACGGGCAATCCGGTGGGGGCCGGGTTGTCGCCGGGCGGTTCGTCTTCGGGGGCGGCCGCGGCGGTGGCGGCAGGCTATGTGCCGCTTGATATCGGCTCGGACCTGGGGGGCTCCATCCGCGGGCCGGCGCAGTTTTGCGGCATCTGGGGCCATGTGGCGAGCATGGGGCTGATCCCCTTGCGCGGGCATGCGCTGGCTGGGCGCAAGGCGCGGTTCGACCTGTCCTGTCCGGGGCCACTGGCGCGGAGCGCGCGGGATCTTGAGTTGGGGCTCACGGTCATGGCGGGGCCCGATGCCGATGAGGCAGTGGGATATACGCTGACGCTGCCGCCGCCAAGGGTGGAGAAACTAAGCGAGTTGCGGGTCCTGGTGCTGGAGGAGCATCCGATGGTACCCACCGATCCCGAAGTGCGGGCAGGGGTGGCGCTGGCGGCGGAACTGCTCGGGCGGGCAGGGGCGAAGGTGCGGCGCGCCGAGGGCGTGATGCCCGATGTCGAGGAGGCGACGCGGATTTATCTGCGGCTGCTTGGGGGCGCGGTGGCGCTGGGGCAGACGGCGGAACAGCTGGCAGCGGCACGCGAAGAACTCCTGGGGCTTGATCCTGGAAGTATGGCGGCGTGGCGCATCGGCGGCATGGTGGCGAGCCATGCCGAATGGATCGAGGCCAATGAAGCGCGGGTGAAGCTGCGCTGGGCCTGGCAGGAGGTGTTTCGCGATTGGGATGCGCTGATCTGCCCGCCCATGTCGGTGGCGGCGCTGGGGGAAGCGGAAGCCGCGGCACCGAGCGTGTTGGTGGATGGCGTTGCCATGGAGCGGGGCGACAGCGTGGCCTGGACCGCCTTGGGAAATGGCGCGGCGCTGCCGGCCACGGTGATGCCGATAGGGCGCATGCGCGACGGCCGGCCCACCGGCATCCAGATCATCGGGCCTTATTTGGAAGATCGCACCACGATCTCCATCGCAGGACTGCTGGCCGCCGCGCAATGTCGGTAAAAACCGCGTTTGTGAAAGGTTGATGCAAGATAGGAGCAGTATTGTGCTCGAGCTTCAAGCAAGGCATTGATTCGCCGGTGCGATGAAGGCAGGATCCTAGACAAGGTGGAACAAGTGCGACACGACTTCACAAGCCGCTTGAAGCGCAAGGCATTGCTGAGCGCCCTTGTTCTTTCGCCAACAGTCGCCCAGGGGGCCGACTTCGATTCCTTCGGTGCGGCCGCAACCGAGCTCGTGGCGATTGAAACGAGCAAACCTGACCTGATCTTCGAGTTGGGCCTTGGTGTCGGCACTGCCCCAATCTATCCGGGCTCGACCGAGTACGGCATGACGGTCAACCCAATCATTCGCGTTGAGCGTCTCAATATCCCCGGGCTTATCGATATCGGCGGAGAAAAGTCCGCCGGCGGTTTGCGGTTCGGCCCATCCTTTGCGGTGCAAGGGGAACGGATCAGTTCAGACCACGAGCAGCTCCTGGGACTGGACGACGTCGATACGACCTACGAGGTCGGCGGCCGAGTTGGCTACGAGTTCATTTTCAGCGACGTGCTCAGTACGGAGCTATATGGGCAGGCACGCTACGCCTTTGGCGGTGCGGAAGGGCTCGTCGGGGAAGTGGGACTGGACGCGACGGCTCGCCTGACACCGCAGCTTGAGGTTGTGGGCGGCGTATACGCGAGCATGGCGGGCGAGGACTATGTGGACACCTATTTTGGCGTGACGGCGCCGGAGGCCATAGCGAGTGGCGGGCGTTTGGACGCGTATGATCCTGGAGCGGGTGTAACGGCGGTTGGCGTCAAGTTGGCCGCGCGGTACGAATTTATCCCGGATACTTTTTTCAATGCGAGTGCCGAATATAGCAGGCTGGTGGCCGATGCTGCCGACTCTCCAGTCGTGCAACTGGGTACCGAAAACCAGTTCGTTGTTGGCGTTGGCCTGTCCAGACGATTTTCGTTCAACTATTAGGTGCCAGACCAAGATTGGGGAATCCGTCGCCCTCGCACCTGCGCAGCAGGCACTAGGTCCATCAGACCTGCCTGTCCGGGCGCGTGCCGCCATAAGGGCAGGGTGCTCGCTACCGCCCGATCAAGCCCACGTCAGGAAAGCCTGATTGGGCTCCGACCAGCGGAGTAAGGCGTGCCAACATAAGACATGTTGCGGCGTACGTTCTGGTCATCTGCCCGCGGTCGCTCTAGTCTCGGAAAGACGGAGGCGGAACGGAGCGGGGCTGATTTTGAGCACCACTGACCTGGAGATCGTTCGGCGTGGCTACGCCCGGCAAGTAACAGCGCTTCTGGGCGCCCGCAACGAGAGGCTCGAAGCGGCTTTTGCCGCTGTGCCACGAGAGCGCTTTCTGGGGAGCGACCCCTGGTATATCGTCAAACGGGCTCAGGGCTTTGTTCGCCTGCCAGCCAACGACCCGGTCTATGTGTATCAGGATGTGCTGATTGCCCTCGACGAAGAGCGAGGCATCAATAACGGTAGCCCGTCTTTGCATGCCAGCATGCTCGACGCCTTGGCTCCCAAGCTTGGCGACACCGTCGCCCATATCGGTGCTGGAACAGGCTATTACAGCGCGATCCTTGCTGAACTGGTGGGAGCAACGGGCCGCGTTGTTGCCGTGGAATTTGATCACAACCTCGCCCAGCAAGCGCACAGCCACCTCGCTGATCGGCCCAATGTCGAGGTCATCACCGGTGATGGGGGCGATTGGCCTCGGGAGGACGTTGAAGGCGTTTATGTCAACTTCGCGGTGGAGCGGCCTGCCGAGCCATGGATCGACCGCCTCAAGATGGGCGGACGCCTGGTATTCCCGCTCGGGGTCGCAAGCCCGGCCAAGCCAAATGGCGCCAGGTTTGCTCAAGGTGTGGCGCTACGGGTCGAAAAGGCAAGCGGGTTGCATCCTGCAAGCATTATCAGCCCGGTCAGCTTTATCTTCGCGGAAGGCGCGGCCGGCACGCCAGACCCCGGTCTCGTCCAGGCATTCAAGGACGGTGGCGTGGAGCTCGTACGAAGCCTGGCCTGGCACCAGGAAGTGGACCCGGCCAGGTGCTGGCACGTTGGGGCTGGGTGGGCGCTTTGTTATGGAGGCGTTGCGCAGGGCTTAGGGCCAGAAGGCAGTGCGAGATGACGGGCGTCTGCCAGCCGACACTGCTGGCCGTCTATAACGCATGCATCTTGCTGCGCTTCAGACACATCGCAGTTCCATAATATATCTTATGCGAACTGCGGATGTGCAGAAAACCGTGGCTGCTGACGGCTTGGCGAACCCGCCTCACCCGCTCTAATTGGCTGTTGCCGTGCTGGGCTACTGGCAAGCCCTAGGCATTGCTAAGCTGTCGGCGCTGATTCCAATCAAGGTTCCTCCATGCAACCCTCGCGCGAAATTTCACGGCTAATCGAGATCATGGCGGCGCTGCGTGATCCGGTGACGGGTTGCCCGTGGGATCTGGAGCAGACCTTTGCCACCATCCGGCACTACACGATCGAGGAAGCCTATGAGGTCGCCGACGCCGTTGAGCGCGAGGACTTCGCTGATCTGCGCGAAGAACTGGGTGATCTGCTGCTGCAGCCGATCTACCAGGCGCAGCTGGCCAAGGAAGCTGGGCACTTCGATATTGGCGATGTGATCTATGCCATCACCAGCAAGCTGATCCGCCGGCATCCGCATGTGTTTGGGGATCTCGATGCCAATGATGCGGAAGCGGCCCAAAGCCGCTGGGAAGCCATCAAGGTCGACGAACGCGCCGCCAAGGCGGCTCGCAAGGGCGAGCAGACGCCTTCAGTGCTCGATGATGTCCCCTCGACGCTGCCAGCGCTTGCCCGGGCCGAGAAGCTGACCAAGCGTGCGGCTCAGGTTGGCTTTGACTGGCCCCACTATGCAGCGGTCAAGGAGAAGCTGCTGGAAGAGCTGGCTGAAGTCGACAGCGCGCGTGAAATGCAGGATCAAGCCGCGGTGCAGGAGGAAATCGGCGACCTGCTGTTCGCCGCCGCCAATCTGGCCCGTCAAGCCGGCGTTGATCCAGAAGCGGCGCTGCGGGACGCCAACAGCAAGTTTAGCCGGCGCTTTCACTATGTGGAGGCGCGGTGCCGCGAGGACGGCGTTGCTGTCAAGGACGCTGGGCTTGAGCGCCTTGACAGCTATTGGAACGAGATCCGTGCCGCGGACAAAGCCTAGGCTTCGACGCTTTCGATCCGGCCATTGAAGCGCTCGAGGAAGGCCGCTTTCTGGCGCGGTTCGACGCGCACCACATAGCCCGAGCCCTGCTCATTGGGTTCGTCGCGCGAGATGATCTCGGAATGGGCATGCAGCCAGCCGATATCGCTGCCGGCGCTGTGGGGCACATGCACATGATAGGTGCGGCTCTTGTCGGCGAGCGCGGTCTCGACCGCGAGCTTTAGCTCGTCGAGTCCCTGCCCGGTTTTGGCGGAAACCTGTACCACTGCCGCGACCTTGCCGGCCGGGCTGACCGAGGCGAGCAGCGGATCATCGCCGTCAGCGACGGGTGCCAGCAGATCGATCTTGTTCCACACTTCGATGACGGGCGTGGTTTCCGGTGAAACGCCCAAGTCACCCAGGACCTTGAGCACATCGAGCGCCTGCGCCAGATGGTCATTATTGGCGATGTCGCGGACGTGGAGAATAACGTCTGCATCCACCACTTCTTCAAGCGTGGCGCGGAAAGCAGCAACGAGGTCGGTGGGTAGATCGGCAACGAAGCCCACAGTGTCGCTGATCATCACCTCGCGCCCATGCGGCAGCTGCAGCTTGCGCACGGTGGTGTCTAGGGTAGCAAAGAGGAGATTCTCGGCGAACACCCCTGCCCCGGTCAGAGCATTGAACAGGCTCGACTTACCGGCATTGGTATAACCCACCAGCGCCACAATGGGGAACGGGGTGTCGTCGCGCTGCCGCCGCTGCTGAGCGCGCGTCTTCTTGACCTTTTCCAGCCTATCCTCGAGCAGCACAATCCGATCGGTCAGCTGCCGCCGATCGCTTTCGATCTGGGTTTCGCCCGGGCCGCCCATGAAGCCCAGGCCGCCGCTGCCGCGCTGCCGCTCAAGGTGGGTCCAGGAGCGCACCAGACGGCTCTTCTGGTAGTTGAGGTGGGCCAGTTCCACCTGCAGCACGCCTTCGCGGGTTGCCGCGCGCTCGCCGAAAATCTCCAGGATCAGCGCGGTGCGGTCGAGCACCTTAGCGCCGGTTTCTTTTTCGAGATTGCGCTGCTGGATCGGCGTCAGCGCCGCATCCACCAGCAACAAGTCGATATCCTCGTTCTTGACGCGCTGCGCCAGGGTTTCCACGTGGCCGCCGCCAAGAAAAGTGGCCGGCTTGATCTCGCGAACCTTGAGCACCTCGGAGAATACGATGTCGAGCCGAATGGCTCCAGCGAGCCCCTCGAACTCGGACTTGCGCGATTCGATGGTATGGGCGGAGGAACTGCCGCGCACATCGGGGCAAATCAGGCCGGCGCGCGTGGGTACCTCGCGCCGGTCGATAAAAGCTTGGGGTCCGCCTGGCAGGTCGTCGTCTAGCTCGTCGTGATCGGTCATGGATTAGTCGCTGTCTTGGTTCTGCTCCGGATCGAAAAGCTGGATTGGGGCTCCGGGCATAATCGTCGATATCGCGTGCTTGTAAACGAGCTGCGACTGCGCATCGCGCCGCAGCAGCAGGCAGAAATTGTCAAACCAGGTGATTACTCCCTGGAGTTTGACGCCGTTCACCAGGAATATGGTGACCGGTACCTTCTGCTTGCGCACGTGATTGAGAAAGGAATCTTGCAGATTCTGCTGCTTTTCACTGGGCATTCAGGCCTCTTTTATGCGGCAGTCTTGTTGCGCGACGCCTCTGATTGAGCGTCTGTATGGTCCCCGGAAGCACCGCGTTGTTCCGGTTTATGGGGTCGTCGTTTGTTCCGGCACTATGGCACGCCTGCTTTTTGCTGCCTACCCGCGGCGGCTGCATGGCTCGGCTACGTTTTCCTCGGTCTTAGAGTCCCAGCGACTTGATCTTGCGATGCAAAGCACTGCGCTCCATACCGACGAACTCCGCAGTCTTGGAGATGTTCCCGCCGAAACGCTCGATTTGCGCCAGCAGATACTGCCGCTCGAACACTTCGCGCGCGTCGCGCAGCGGCAGGCTCATCAGATGGGCCGACGAGTCGGTGTCCCCTACGGTTGGCAGCACCTCGCCGATATCAGACGGCAGCATGGCTGCGCTGATTGTGCCGTCTTCGGGCTGCTGGTCCTTCATCAGAATCAGGAGCCGTTCGATCGAGTTGCGCAACTGGCGGGCATTACCGGGCCATTCCTGTGCCTGGAGCACCGCCATGGCGTCGTCGCCGACGGCCAGGCGCTGAAGATTGTGCATGCGGCAGACCTGCTCAATGAACACGTTGACCAGCGGCGGCACGTCTTCGCGCCGCTCCTTAAGGGGCGTGATCGGCAAGGGCACGATGGAAAGGCGATGGAACAGGTCGCTGCGGAATTCTCCCGACTCGATCTGCGCGGCAACGTTCTGCGAACTCGAGGCGATGATTCGAACATCGATCGGCACCGCCTGGGTTCCGCCGACACGATTAAAGCGGTTCTCGACCAGCGTACGGAGCAAGGCTGCCTGGGTGGCTTGCGGCAGCGTAGTAACCTCGGAAAGGTAAAGTGTGCCGCCATGAGCTTTTTCCAGCGCTCCGACTTCAACCTTGAGCACGCCGGACTTGTCGCGGGTTTCGCGCCCAAACAGCACCACCGGCACTTCTTCCGGGGCGTAGAGGGAGGCGTTGATCTCGACAAACGGCGAATCGGCGCGAGGGCTGCGTTGATGCAGCAGGCGCGCGACGAGCCCCTTGCCAACGCCTGAAGGGCCGGAAATGAAGATGCGCGAATTGGTGGGCGCGGATTTCTCGATCAGGCCGCGGACCTGCTGGAGCGCGGGGGAGCTGCCCACCATTTCGCTCTTGGTGGCCGATCGCTCCTTGAGCTCGGCAACCTCGTTGCGCAGGCGCGTCGCTTCCATCGCTCGCTGGGTGATATGGAGCAGCCGGTCAATCTTGAACGGCTTTTCGATATAGTCATAGGCGCCGCGGCGGATGGCGGAAACGGCGGTTTCAACATTGCCGTGGCCCGAAATCATTACCACCGGCATTTCGGGGTGCTGGGACTGGAAGACATCGAGCAATTGCAAGCCGTCGAGCCGCGAGCCCTGCATCCAGATGTCGAGGAAAACGAGGCTGGGCCGCCGGCGGGCGATCTCGTTGAGACCGCTATCGGCGTCATGAGCCTGGCGAGCTTCAAAGCCTTCGTCCTCAAGGATGCCCGCAATGAGTTCGCGGATGTCGTCTTCGTCGTCGATGATCAGAATGTCGAGTGCCATTAGGTGTGAACAGCCGCTTGCATGAGCGGTTCCTCCTGTTGGGATGGCCATTGTTCCTGCCGCGAGGAACCGGCGTTATCCGAAAAGCTGTGGGGCGAGCGGAGGGGCAGCGTGAAGGTCACGCAAGCCCCTACCCGGCCGCTGGGATCTGGTTCGGCGTCGACCAGCTCGACGATACCGCCATGCTGTTCGACAATCTTGGCGACGATGGCGAGGCCCAGCCCCGTGCCCTTTTCGCGCGTTGTCATATAAGGCTCGAGCAGCCGCTGCCGGTTGTCCTTAGGCCAGCCCTTGCCGTTGTCAGAAACGGTGACCCGGGCGAAATTGCCTTCAAGTTGCGCCGCGACCGTGATGGTGGGCTCCCAATCAGGACCAGTCGGCACCGACTCGAAAGCTTCCACCGCGTTCTTGATGAGGTTGGTCAGCGTTTGGGAGATCAGGCGGCTGTCAAAGAAGGCAATGATGGCCTTTTCGGGCAGATGCGTGATGATGTTGAGATCCGGCAAGCGGACGCTTTCCAGGAACACGGCTTGGCGCACGGTATCTGACAGATCGGCCGGTTCGGGCGCCGCTTCTGGCATGCGCGCGAACGCCGAGAACTCGTCGACCATCCGACCGATATCGCCAACCTGCCGCACGATGGTGTTGATGCACTTGTCGAACACATCGCGATCATCTTCGAGCTTGGCGCCATAGCGACGGCGCAGGCGCTCGGCGGAAAGCTGGATGGGGGTCAGGGGGTTCTTGATCTCATGGGCCACGCGTCGCGCCACGTCGGCCCAGGCGCTGGTGCGCTGAGCCGATTCGAGATCGGTGATATCGTCAAAGGTCAGAACATAGCCCTTGGATTCGGCGATGGAGCCTTCGCGGGTGAGCTGGACCTGATAGGTGCGCCGGTCCGTTTCGTTGCCGAGCTGGATCTGATCGCGAACCTGGCCGCGACGCGCCGAACGGGCTCGCTCCAGGATGGGTGCGAGTTGGCTCATCACATCCTCGATGCGCTTGCCCATCAGGCTGATTTCATCGGTGTCGAGCATCTCGCAGGCGCGGGCATTCACGAGAGTTACCGCGCCAAATGAGTCGAGGCCAATGATGCCGGCGGAGACGCCCTCCACCACCGCTTCGGTGAACTGCCGACGCTTCTCGTTCATCTCGTTGGCCGTCAGCAGCGCTTCGCGCTGAGAGCGCAACTGCTGGGTCATGCGGTTAAAGCCAGTGGAGAGATCACGCAGATCGCCCCTGCCCTCCTGCACGGGCACCTGAACGTCCAACTCGCCGCGGCTGACGCGGGAGGAGGCGATCATCAGGTTACGGATTGGGTCGACGAACCGGTTGGCGAGCGCAATGCCGGTCCAGAGGGCGGCGAGGAGCAGCACCACCGCGAGACCGATATACATGATGGTAAAGGTGATCTGCAGCACCAGCCGGTTGGAGGCGTATTCCCGGTACTCGGTGATGTTCTCGTCGGTGAGGCGCATATATTCGAGCACCTCGGCGTCAACCGGCCGGGCGACGAACAGGAAAGTGTCGTCATAGCCGCGCAGCTTGACGATGGAGCCGACCAGATTGGTCTTGCCCGGGGCAATTGAAGTCGGAGCCCCCTCCCCCACGCCTTGGGTGATTCCCTCGGGTAGCTTGGGATAAGCGCCTTGGACGGCAATCTGGGCACGCATCAGCGTTTCACCGTCGCCGGTGATCAGCGAGGTGAAAGGGAGCGAGCGGGTAATGGCCAAGGCAGTCAGGATGCGTCGGAAGCGGTCTTCGTCCTCCTCGAAGGTGCCATGGGCCTGCTCAAGTTCAGCCGCCACCCAGATGATGTCGTCGCGCAGCACCTGGGCATGCTCGAGCATGTAGGAGCGGGCGACGAGGCGCGAGCTTTCTACCATGGCTCGGGTTCGCTCGGAGAACCACTGGTCGAGCCCCTGGTTGAGCGCCAGCGAAGCCACGACGGCAACGATCACTGCGGGAACCGCCGCCACAAAGGCGAACATGCCGACCATCTGGATCTGCATGCCGGCGCCTGCCTGACGGCGCAGGCGCGCCTGCACCAGCAAGGTCGCCTCGGTCACCACCAGCGCGATCACCAGCAGTACGAGGATGCCAGTGACGATCCAGATTGCGGTCCACACCTCCGGGGATGGCTCGATCCGCGTGATGCCAGACAGAATCAGGAAGGACAGCGAGGACATCAGCACCGATGCCACTACGACCACAAAGCCCAGAACGCGGAGCGGTCCATTGCCAGCGGCGGCAAACAGCGAGCGCGACTTTGCTGCAGCCTTCGCTGGCCGCCCCGCCTTGTATCGGATGATCCTGCTTGTCGCTTCGGTCAAATCGTGGTCCGGGCCCGTTGCTGCCGTGGGGAGGCGGAGCCTGACCCAATTCGCTCCTTCCTTCAAGATAATTGTTGCCGAAATGTGACACCCGCGGCCGCGGCGCGGCCGTGCTTCCGCTGCGTGGAGCGGTTTTGGTCTCTAATCGACCCGGATCAGCCGTTGCGTCGGCTGTGTTTTACAATTTCGATGCTGTGAGTGCGGATCTTCTTGCGTAGCGTGTTGCGGTTCAGGCCCAGCAGGTCCGCGGCCTTGATCTGATTGCCACCGCAGGCGTTGAGCGCCATGGCGATTAGCGGGGCTTCCACCTTGTCGATCACCCGCTGATAGAGCCCGGCCGGGGGCAGATTGGGCTCGTACTCGCGCAGCAGTTGCCCCACATGGGTTTCCACCGCCATGGAGACGTCGACAGGACCGCTGGGGGCTGACGAGGGGGAGCGATCAATGATGTTCAGTTCGTTCTGGACGATCTCGGCGGAAATGTTCTCGTCGACATAAAGGGCAGAAAGCCGGCGAACGAGGTTTTCCAGCTCGCGCACATTGCCGGGCCAGGCATAGTTCTGCATGAGCCGAATGGCTTCGGGCGTGATGGTCTTGGGCGGCTCGCCTTCCCGTTGGGCCGAGCGCAGGAAGTGGGCTGCGAGGTCACCGACATCCTCCACCCGCTCGCGCAGCGGCGGCAGCCGAAGCGGCACGACATTGAGGCGATAAAACAAATCCTCGCGGAACAGTCCTTGCCGGATCATCTGGCTGAGGTCGCGGTGAGTGGCGGCGACGATGCGCACATTGGTCTTGATGGCGCTGCGACCACCGACCATCGTGTACTCTCCCTCCTGCAGCACGCGCAGAAGCCGGGTTTGCGCGTCCATCGGCATGTCGCCGATTTCATCGAGAAAGAGCGTGCCCCCTTCGGCCTGCTCGAAGCGGCCAGAAGAGCGCGCATTGGCACCGGTGAACGCCCCTTTTTCATGGCCGAACAATTCGGCCTCAATCAGGTCGCGGGGAATGGCGGCCATGTTGATGGCTACAAACGGGCCATTGCGGCGCTTGCCGAAGTCGTGGAGCGCGCGCGCCACCAGTTCCTTGCCGGTGCCGCTTTCGCCGTTGATCATGACGGTAAGGTCAGTCTGCATCAGCCGGGCAAGAGCGCGATAGATGTCCTGCATCGCGGTGGAGCGGCCCACCAGCGGCATGGTTTCGCCTGGATCTTCCGCCTTGCGTTCGGCGGGTGTGGGCTTTTTGGCATCGGCCAGTCCGCGTGCGACAACCGACAGGACTTCGGTGATGTCGAACGGCTTGGGTAGGTATTCGTAGGCACCAACCTCGGAGGCGCGAATTGCCGTCATGAAGGTGTTCTGGGCCGACATCACGATCATGGGCAGGTCCGGCCGGATCTTCTTGATCTTGGGCATGACCTCAAAGGCATTGCCGTCGGGCATGGCCACATCAGTGATGAGGATGTCCCCTTCCCCGCGGCTGACCCAGTTCCACATGGTGGATATATTGCCCGTGGGACGAACCTCGTAGCCCGCACGGGTCAAGGCCTGGTTGAGCACCATGCGAATGGCGGCATCATCATCGGCAAGCAGAACAACGTGACTCATGGAGCCGAAACCTCTTCGGATGGCGCTTGAGAAACGCCACTGGCGACCGGAAGGAGAATGCGGAAGCGCGTGCGGCCGGGGCGGCTCTCGCAATCGATGACACCACCATGATCACCGACGATCTTGGCAACAAGGGCAAGGCCAAGGCCCGAGCCATTGGTCTTGGTGGTCACGAATGGATCAAACAGGAACGGCAGAATATCGGGAGGGACTCCCGGGCCATTGTCTTCGATCACGATCTCGAGTGGCAGCGAGATACGTTCGGAAACGCCGGTGACGCTGATGCGAATGCCGGGGCGAAACGCCGTTGTGAGCCTTATCTCGGGTTTTTGCGTGCGCTCCAGTGCCTCGGAGGCATTCTTGACCAGGTTGATGAACACCTGGATCAGCTGGTCGCGATTGCCGAGCACTGGAGGCAGGGACGGATCGTATTCCTCAGAAAAGGCAATGCCGCGGGCAACACCATTGCGCGCGAGCAGCTTCACCCGATCAAGGATGACGTGAATGTTGATAGCGTCTCGTTCCATCGGCCGCTCGTCGCCAAAGACCTCGACGCGGTCGATCAGGTTGACGATGCGGTCGGTTTCCTCACGGATGAGTCGGGCGAGCGGAATTTCCTCGCTGGCAACGGATTGTTCCAGAAGCTGCGCGGCACCTCGGATCCCTGAAAGCGGGTTCTTGATCTCATGGGCGAGCATGGAGGCCAGGCCGGTGACCGAACGGGCGGCACCGCGCGAAACCATCTGCCGGTCGATCTTGTCGGCCATGGTGCGCTCCTGGATGAGGATCGCGATGCGGCCATCGGTGTCGGAAATCGGGCTGGCAAACACGTCGGCAATGCGCTCGTCACCGAAGCGCGATGAACCCACCCGCACGCGATATTCCGTCATCGGTGCCCGCCGGGTAGCAACGGTATCAACGAGCCCGATAATGGGCGAGCCGAAGGCAATGAGATCATCAAGCTTTTGGCGGCTGAGAACGCTGAGCGAAGCGCCGAAAAACGCCTCGGCGGCGTAATTGACGAAGGTGATCTGGCGGTCTTCCGCGCAGACGATGATGGGCTGTGGCAACGCCTGCAGCACGGCGGTGGACGGGAACTCATCAAGCGTCGCGTTCAAGCGGCAACCCTCCAGTCGGCGGCATAAAGGCGAGAGATCATGCTGAGCACCTCAGGCGGCGACTCACAGTTAAGCAGCGCGGTGCGAGTGGCTTTGTCGAAGGAAAGATCCGCCGCTTCCGCATACCAGTCGAGGTGCTTGCGGGCGGCGCGAAGGCCAACAGCGGTGCCATATTCAAGCAGGATCGCTTCGTAATGCTCGGCGACGAGTTCGGCCAGCGCAGTGCCGATCGGTGCCGGAGCGGGCGCTTCGCCAGCAAGCTCGGCGCCGATTTGACCCACCGCCCAGGGGCGGCCTTGGGCCCCCCGGCCCAGCATCACCGCTGCAGCGCCCGACAGGGCCAGCGCCTCGCGCGCCGTGGCGAGATCGATGATGTCGCCATTGACCACAACGGGCACTGAGACAGCCTCAACCACGGCGCGCACGCGGTCCCAGCGGGCCTGGCCCTTGTAGAATTGCTGGCGAGTGCGCCCATGCACCGTGATCATCTGCGCTCCCGCCTCGACCGCCCGTCGGGCGATTTCGGGCGCGTTGAGCGTGTCGTCGTCCCAGCCCAAACGCATTTTCACCGTGACAGGAAGCGGAGTGGCGGTCACAACAGCATCCACCAGGGCAATGGCCTGATCGGGCACCCGCATCAGGGCTGAACCGGAATACCCGTTGGTCACCCGCTTGGCGGGACAGCCGAAATTGATGTCGATGATATCAGCGCCAGCCTCATAGGCCGCGCGCGCCCCAGCGGCCATCCACTCTGCTTCGCAGCCGGCCAACTGTACCATATGCGGCAGGGAGCCGGCGGGCTTGCCGAGCTTGCGCACCATGTCCTGGTGTCCGGTGGTGAGCGCGGCGCTGGCGATCATCTCCGACACTACCATGCCGGCACCGAAGCGCTCGGCCAGGGAGCGGAACGGGCGGTCGGTTATGCCCGCCATTGGGGCCAGCAAGGCATTGTTCGGAAGCTGATGCTTTCCGATGCTCAACGCGCAGGCAAACTTACTCACCAACTGCCCCGGATTTATTCACTTCGTGGGATTTGCCTGCACAATAATCAATTCCACCGAGCACGCAACAGTCAAACGCTGCGCTGAGGGAGAGGCCTGCCTGCACTTGCCGCATGGCTGCAGCGCGGTTAGACCAGCGCGATGTGACGGTTTGTTGTTTCAGGTTCCCTGCTTATGCGTTCTCGATCCATTGCCGTCATCGTTGTTGCTGCGGGGCGCGGCGAGAGGGCCGCTGCAGGCGGCGTTTCCGAGCCCAAACAGTATCGCATGCTAGCGGGCGAGGCGGTGCTGTCGCGCACCCTCAAGGCATTTCTGGGGCTGCCCGAAGTTCAATATGTGCTGCCGGTTATCCATGCCGAGCATGCCGATCGCTTTGCGGCTCTAGAATTGCAGCATGAGAATCTATTGCCCCCGGTGTCTGGCGGCGCTACCCGGCAGGCTTCGGTGCTGGAGGGGCTAAAAAGCCTCGCCAAGCTGCGGCCGGACTACGTCTTGATCCAGGACGCTGCTCGCCCGCTGGTGAAAGGTGACGTGGTCGCCGGGGTGATCGATGCGCTTGCCGAACTGGAAGGCGCCCTGCCCGCCGTAGGAGTAACCGACACCATCAAGCGCTCGCCGGATGGCGCCCTGGTCACGGCGACCGAGGATCGCTCGACCTTGTTTGCGGCGCAGACCCCACAGGGTTTCCGCTTTCCCCAGTTGTTCTCGGCGCATATGCGCGCTTCGACGGTGCGGCGCACCTTCACCGACGATGCCGAGATCGCCGAATGGGCCGGCCTACGGGTAGGGCTGGTGCCGGGCACGCATCGCAATCTCAAGATTACCCACCCAAATGATTTCCAGCTAGCCGAGCGCCTGCTGGCAGGAGCTGAGATGATCACAGAAACCCGTGTTGGCACCGGCTTTGACGTGCACCCCTTCGAGCCGGGCGACGCTGTCTGGCTGGGCGGCGTGCGTATTCCACACACCGCCAAGCTCAAGGGTCACTCTGACGCGGACGTGGCGCTGCATGCCCTCACCGACGCTCTGCTGGGTGCCATAGGCGAAGGGGATATCGGCATTCATTTTCCGCCCAGCGACGACCGATGGAAAGGCGTGGGTTCCGTCGTGTTCCTGCGGCACGCCGGTGACCTCGTGAACAAAGCGGGGGGCCGGATCGTTAATGTCGACGTCACGATAGTTTGCGAGCGGCCGCGGATTGCCGAACATGTGCCCGCCATGCAAGCTGTGATCGGCGAGGCGCTTGGAATTGCGACTACGAGAATCGCGATCAAGGCGACGACGAACGAGCGGCTCGGTTTTATCGGGCGGGAGGAAGGAATGGTCGCCATGGCCAGCGCCAGCATTGAACTGCCGAGGCTCGATTGATGACCCTCAAACCAGAGCCTGGTCGGGCGGAGCGCGTCATCGCGCTGTTGGCTGCTGCTGGCAAGACAATCGTCACCGCCGAAAGCTGTACCGGGGGGATGATCGGGGCGGCCATTACCGATGTTCCCGGCTCATCATCGGCCTTTTACGGCGGCTATATCACCTACGCGAACGCGGCCAAGTCGCGCATGATCCAGGTGCAGCCCCGCTTGATCCGGGATTATGGCGCCGTGTCCAACCAGGTTGCGCGCGCCATGGCGGACGGCGCGCGCAACACGGCGCGGGCTGACTACGCCCTGTCAGTCACTGGTATTGCCGGTCCGGACGGAGGCAGCGAGAAAAAACCGGTGGGCCTGGTTTATGTAGCGATGTCGTCAGAACTCGCGACCGTCGTGATCGAGCACCGCTTCGGCGATTTGGGTCGCGACGGTATCCGCCGCGCCAGCGTCGATGCAGCGCTCGATTTGGCGCTTCAGGTGCTAGGGGATGTTCAAAGCCCGTAGCGCCGGTCCGCTTCCTCGCCAAAGGCGCGCATGATCTCTTCCTGCTTGGCGGCAAAGGCGGGCTCGGCCACGGCGGCAATGAAGGGATTGGAGATCTTGAAGTCGATCTCGAAGCGCACGCGTGTCCCCTCCCCTTCCGGCTCGAAGCGCCAGCGACTGTCGAGATAACTAAAGGGACCGTCCACCGCCTTGGCATCGATTACCAGTGCTTCAGAATCCAGCTTCACTCGGCTCGTATAGGCCTGCGTGATGGGACCAAAGGACAGGGTCATGCGGGCGAGCCGGGTACTCTCGGGCGCGGCCGGGTCGGGCTGCACCACCATGTTACGGCAGTTGGGCACGAAACGCGGATAGTCTTCCAGATCGGCGACGATTTCGAACATGCGTTGGGGCAGATGCGGCACATGCCGCTCAAAAGTACGTTTCATCAATAACCAAGCTTCTGGAGCCGTGCAGTGCGAAGGCGTGCGAAATCCTCGCCCGCATGGTGGGACGAGCGCGTCAGCGGGCTAGAGGACACGAGGGAGAAGCCCTTAGCCGTCGCCACGGTGGCGTAAGACTTGAACTCCTCGGGCGTCACGAACCGCTGCAGCGGATAGTGCTTCTTAGTGGGCTGCAGATACTGGCCAATGGTGAGGAAATCCACATCGGCTGAGCGCAGATCGTCCATCAGCTGGAGCACTTCGTTGCGCTCTTCGCCCAGCCCAACCATGATCCCCGACTTGGTGAACATGGTGGGATCGAGTTCCTTGACCTTTTGCAGCAGGCGGATGGAGTGGAAGTAACGGGCGCCTGGCCGCACCTTCAGATATTTGGACGGCACCGTTTCCAAATTGTGGTTGAACACATCGGGTTTGGCCGCAACGACGATCTCCAATGCGCCATCCTTGCGCAGGAAATCAGGGGTCAAAATCTCGATCGTAGTGCCTGGGTTGCTGGCGCGGATCGCCAGGATAACTTCGGCGAAGTGCCGGGCACCGCCGTCAGCCAGGTCATCGCGATCCACCGAAGTGATCACGACGTGTTCGAGCCCGAGCTTCTGCACGGCCTTGGCGACATTCTCCGGCTCATTGGGATCAAGCGGCCCCGGCAGGCCCGTGCGCACATTGCAAAAGGCGCAGGCGCGGGTGCAGATCTCGCCCATGATCATCATGGTCGCGTGCTTCTTGCTCCAGCACTCGCCGATATTGGGGCAGCCCGCTTCCTCGCACACCGTGACGAGATTATTCTCGCGCACGATCTGCTGGGTTTCCTTGTAGACCGGCGAGCCCGGCGCGCGCACACGAATCCAGTCCGGCTTGCGCAGCACGGCATTGTCGGGCCGATGCTCCTTTTCCGGGTGGCGGGGCTTAAGCAGCGAATTGTCGATGAGCGTAACCAAGATGAGGTCCTGACTGGCACGATGTGCCTGCTATATCGCTCCCTTACGGGGCCGGTTCAACCCAGCCTCTCGTTGCATGACCGAGAAGTTCAAACCCGATCCATCACCTCGGCGATCTCGACCCACTCGCCATCGCGAAATGCCGAAAGGATCGTCGCCTGTACCAGGGCGAGGGAATAAAGGTTGTCCTCGCCCGAACTGAAGCGAGCCGGGACCGACCCGGTCTCGATCACCTTGGCGACCGCAGCTAGGGTTCCCCTGCGGTCGGGGTATTCCACCGGCGCCAGTTCAACCTGCTTGGGCTGAGCATCACGCTCGCGGGTTTGCAGCCGATCCGGACCCGCCTTGCCCATGAAGTGATCCCGCGAGGTCCACCAGATTTCGCCTTCCGAGCAGTCGATGGTCCATTCCCCGGCCCAGGGCGTGGCCGGACCATTGCTCATCCAGGAGCCCCGATAAGAGACAATCACGCCCTTCTCGAACTCTATTGTCGCAACGCCTGTCGGGTGATGCCCAAAGGGGCTGCCCGCCGGGTTCCAGGTGCGGCAGGACACGCGCTTGGGATTGTCGTTGAGCACCATGCGCATCAGGTCAAAATGGTGGATCGACATATCAGCGAGCAGCGGATCGGGCATGTCCCAATAGCGGTAGCCCTGGGACGGCGCGTGGCGGCGGAAATCAATGGAAACCAGATTGATCGGCCCGAACTTTTGCGCGCCGATCATTTCCGCGGCGGCGATCGGAGCTGGCTGGAAGCGGTAGTTCTGGCTGACCATCAAGATACGGTTGCGCGCTTTGGCGAGCGCCACCAACTCCTTGGCCTGCGCGATAGTTGAGGCAAAGGGCTTTTCGACGATGACGTTGAAATCGAGCTCAAGAGCCTGCTTGACGACGGGATAATGCGCTTCGGTGCGCAAGGTGGCGATCACCAGATCGGCCTCTACGCTTCGCGCCGCCTCTTCGAGGCTGAGAAAGCACTTGTTCTGGGGGACACCCAGTTCAGCCTGGACGCGCGCAATCGCCTCAGGATTGGCATCTACATAGGCCACCATCTCGACCGTGCGGACCTGGGGAATAACTTCCTTGGTCCAGTCGAAGCCCCAGAACCCGAGGCCGACCTGAATGGCTTTGACCATCTGGCTTGTTCCCTGTGTTTGTCCGCAGTGCGCTCATTGCCGGCGCGCCTAGACGTTCAACGCCCGCCCATAGGCATCCAGAACGCTTTCCTTCATCGTCTCGCTCAGCGTAGGGTGTGGGAAGATGGTGTGGATCAGCTCTTCCTCGGTAGTTTCGAGGTTCATGGCGATCACAAAGCCCTGGATCAATTCGGTCACCTCAGCCCCGATCATGTGGGCACCGAGCAACTCGCCGGTCTTGGCGTCGAAGATGGTTTTGACCAGGCCATCCGGTTCACCCAGTGCAATGGCCTTGCCATTACCCACGAACGGGAACCGCCCGACCTTGATCTCGCGCCCGCTTTCCTTGGCCTTCGCTTCGGTGAGCCCGACACTTGCCACCTGCGGCTCGCAATAGGTGCAACCGGGGACCTTGAGCTTTTCGAGCGGATGGGCGTGCATGCCCGCGATTTTTTCGACCGTGATCACCGCTTCATGCTCGGCCTTGTGCGCCAGCATCGGGGGACCCGCGACGTCGCCAATGGCCCAGATACCGTCCACATTGGTCTTGCCGAAGCCATCGATCACGATGGCGCCGCGCTCGGTTTTCACACCAACGGTCTCAAGCCCGATATTCTCGATATTACACTGCACACCGATGGCCGAGATCAGCTTTTCGCCACGGATCTCCTGCTTTTCGCCGCCCTTGAGCTCAACATGAGCAACAATGCCGTCCGCTGTCTTGTCAACCTTGGCCACCTTGGCTTCGGTCAGGATCTTGATGCCGCGTTTTTCCAGACGCTTGCGCGCAAGGCCCGATATCTCGGCATCCTCCACCGGCAAGATCTGCGGCAGCAGCTCGATAATCGTCACTTCCGCCCCCATGGAGCGGTAGAAGGATGCGAACTCGACGCCAATCGCGCCCGAGCCCATCACCACCAGCGACTTGGGCATGCTCGCCGGTTTCATGGCTTCAAAATAGGTCCAGATGCGTTCCCCATCTGGCTCGATGCCGGGCAGCACGCGAGGACGGGCACCGGTAGCGATGATGATGTTCTTGGCCTTGTAGGTCCCCTCGCCCAGCGCATTCTTGGGCACCGGGCCCTGCGGCTGCACGATCGCCTTCTTGGTCGGCGCAACCCGGATTTCACCCGGTTTGGTGAGGACGGCTTCGCCCCAGATGATGTCGACCTTGTTCTTCTTCATCAGAAACTGCACGCCATTGTTCATCTGCGCGGCAATGGCGCGCGAACGCTTGACGATGGCATCCATGTCAAAGCCGTAGTCATTGGCCTTGAGCCCGTAATTGCTGGCATGCTCCATATGGCCGTATACCTCGGCCGTACGCAGCAGAGCCTTGGTGGGGATGCAGCCCCAGTTGGAACAGATGCCGGCCATGTGCTCGCGCTCTACAACGGCAACTTTCATGCCCAGCTGTGCCCCGCGAATGGCGGCCACATAGCCACCAGGGCCGGCGCCGATCACGAGTAAGTCGTATTGGTCAGCCATTTTGGCCTCCGAATGGTCGATAGAAGCGGCTCAAAGAGCCAGCATGGATGCGACGACAGGCACAAGGCCCTCGCCGATTGCGCGGGTATTGGCCGCGTCCAAATGAATTCCGTCCAGCGGATCAGGCGTGGCGACGGTGCTGGCGTCGAAAAAGCCAGTGCTCAATTCCTGCGCGCGGCGCTGGTAATCGGCCGCGAACTCGCCGGATTCCCGCACCGCATGCTCGATGCCGCCAAAGCTGCGGATCATGTCGGCATTGTCGGTAGCGCAGGCGAGCGGGGGCGCCACCAGAAGGATTTGAGGCACCGGCTCATTGAGCATGGCGAAGTGACCACGCGTGAGCTGCACCAGGCGACGCATGCCAAAGGATGCGGTCAGCGCGCTGCCGCACACTGCCGGCTTCAGATCATTGGTGCCAAGCATGATGATCACGAGATCAAGCGGAGCATGGCTCGCGAGCAGCGTCGGCAGGATGCGGGCGCCATTGCGATCGGAGTCAGCGGTCCAGTCGTCAAAGGCCGTGGTGCGACCACCGAGGCCTTCGGCGATCACCCGCACTTGACCGCCTAGGCCAGCCTCAAGGACGCTGGGCCAGCGGTGCTCAAAGGCATGGCGCGGGCCGCCCGTGAGCGGGTTGGCACCATAGGTCAGGCTATCGCCATAAGCCAGGATGGTTTTCATCGCGCTCACGCCAACATCATCACGGGAGTTTCGATCAGGCCCTTGAACACGCCCAGGAGTTCTGCGCCCAAGGCACCGTCGACGGCCCGGTGATCGCAGGAGAGCGTTACCGTCATGAACTGGCCGGTCTTGACCTGACCCTTTTCGGCATAAACGCGCTCTTCGCCGGCACCAACCGCCAGGATCGTGCCATGGGGCGGGTTGATCACCGCCGCGAAGTGCTTGATGCCGTACATGCCCATATTGGACACCGAAGTGGCGCCGCCCTGATACTCATGCGGGGCCAGCTTCTTGTTGCGGGCTCGCGTCGCGAGATCCTTGACCTCCTCGGAGATCTGACGGAGCGACTTGGTGTCGGCTGACTTAACGACTGGCGTGAACAGCCCGCCGGGCACCGCCACGGCGACCGCAACGTCGGAGCGCTTGTGATAGAGAATGGAGTCGCCCGCCCAGGTGGCGTTTGCCGCTGGCACGCGCTGCAGGGCCAAGGCCCAAGCCTTCATCACGAAGTCATTGACAGAAAGCTTGAACTCGGGCTTGCCGTCCTTTGATTTTGGCGCACCGGCATTGATCTGCTCGCGCGCTTCCATCAGCGCGTCGATCCGGCAATCAAGCGTCAGGTAGAAGTGCGGAATGGTCTGCTTGGACTCGGTGAGGCGCTGGGCCACCACCTTGCGCATGCCGTCGTTCGGCACGATCTCGTAGCTGCCTTCCTCGTACATGGCCATGACCTGGCTCTTGCTGAGGCCCGCGGGAGCGGCGGCGCCAGCGGTCGATGCCGGTGCTGCAGCGGCGGCCGGAGCCGTCTTGGGCTGAGTTTTGCCGGAGCGAAGCGCTTCGATATCGGCCTTGATCACGCGGCCCTTGGGGCCGGAGCCCGCAACGGTCGCCAGATCAATGCCGCTTTCACGCGCCAGGCGCCGGGCAAGCGGCGACGCGAACACCTTACCATTGCCGTTGTTGGCCGAGGGTGCCGCTGTTGCTGGCGCCGGCGCCTGCGGCTGAGCGTCCACCGGTGCCGTCGAAGTCGTCGAGGTGCCCTTGTCATACATCAGCGTGCCGGCATCGCCCTTGGCCGGCCCCTCGGCGGCAGGTGGTGCTTCCGCTTTCGGCGGTGCAGCAGGAGCGGGAGCGGATGTAGCATCGGCGCTTTCGCCTTCCTGCAGCAGCACGGCGATAACGGCATTGACCTTCACGCCGTCGGTGCCTTCGGCCACAAGGATCTTGCCGATCTTGCCCTCGTCCACGGCCTCCACTTCCATGGTGGCCTTGTCGGTCTCGATTTCGGCGATCACGTCACCGGAGGAAACGGTGTCGCCTTCCTTGACGTGCCATTTGGCAAGCTTGCCCTCTTCCATCGTGGGAGAGAGCGCCGGCATGGTGATATCGATCGGCATCGGAACTCTCCTTAGGAGCGGTAGGTCACGGCATTAACAGCCGCGATCACTTCATCGACATTGGGCAGCGCCAGCTTCTCAAGGTTGGCGGCATAAGGCATCGGCACGTCCTTGCCCGTCACGCGCACCACCGGCGCATCAAGGTAGTCGAATGCCTGTTCCATCACCCGCGCCGACAACTCGGCACCAATGCCGCCCTGCGGCCAGCCTTCTTCCACAGTCACGAGGCGACCGGTCTTCTTGACCGATTCAATAACTGTATCGCTATCCATCGGGCGCAGCGTACGCAGGTCGATCAGTTCCACATCAACGCCAGCGGCGACCAGCTTCTCAGTTGCCTGCGTGGCGTAGCGCATGCCCATGGAGAAGGACACGATGGTCACATCAGCACCCTTGCGGGCGATGCGGGCCTTGCCGATGGGCAGCAGGAAATCGTCCATCTTAGGCACAAGGCCGCTCGAGCCGTAGAGAATCTCGTTCTCGAGGAAGATCACGGGATTGGGCGAGCGGATCGCGGACTTGAGCAGACCTTTGGCATCGGCGGCACTATAGGGCGCCACGACGGTCAGGCCCGGAACATGGCTGTACCATGCCGAAAAGTCCTGGCTGTGCTGGGCGCCCACGCGCGCTGCCGGACCATTGGGGCCGCGGAACACCATGGGCGCATTAACCTGGCCGCCCGACATATAAAGCTGCTTGGCGGCGGAGTTGATGATCTGGTCAATCGCCTGCATGGCGAAGTTGAAGGTCATGAACTCGACAATCGGCTTGAGGCCGGCGAAAGCGGCGCCGACTGCCAGCCCAGCAAACCCGTGCTCGGTGATCGGCGTGTCAACGACGCGCTCGGGACCGAACTCTTCGAGCAGGTTCTGGGTGATTTTGTAGGCACCCTGGTACTGGGCGACTTCCTCGCCAATGATGAAGACGTCCTTGTCGCGGCGCAGCTCCTCGGCCATGGCCTCGTTGAGTGCCTGGCGGACCGTCATCTCAACCATCTCAACGCCTTCAGGCAGGTCGGGATCGCTCTGAGCGGCAAACTTGGGTGCTTCGGCAGCGCCTGGTGCTTTGGCTTCAGCCGGAACCGAGGTGGTCTCGGCAACGGGTGACTGGCCCTGAGGATCGGACGATGAAGCCTGGGCAGCGTTTTCCTTGGCTTCGCCAAGTTCTTCGTCTTCGCCCAGCACCAGGGCAATGGGCGTGTTGACCTTAACGCCTTCAGTGCCTTCCTCGATCATCAGCGACTGAACGGTGCCGCTATCAACAGCTTCCACTTCCATGGTCGCCTTGTCGGTCTCGATTTCGGCCAGAACGTCGCCGGGCGAGACTTTGTCGCCGACCTTGACGAGCCACTTGGAAAGCTTGCCTTCTTCCATGGTCGGAGAAAGTGCAGGCATGAGAATTTGAGGCATTTAGCTCTCCAGCGAAAGCGCAGCGGGCCCAATGGCCGGCAGGCTGGCAAGGGAAAAAGACAGGGCAGCTATTCCGGTGGGGACAGCGCGTGTGTTCGCCGCCCAACTACTCAGCATCAAGCCCAGAACAACAAAGACCAAAAAGGCAATCACGGCACGCTTATACACCCGCAGATGCGGCAGGGCTCGGGCCCCGCCACGCACTTCCAGCGCACTGAACTTCCACCATCCGAAGGGGAACAGTGACGCCAGCCCGGGCTGGGCGGCGAGCCGCACCATTGCCATTGCCTGCACCACTGCAACGATCAGTGTCAGCAGCGCAAACAAGGCAACAACGCCCAGAAGGATGCTCATTCGAGCCTCAGGCCGAAACGGTGACGTCGGTCCAGAGCTCGGCGGCATCCGGCTCGGGATCATTGGTCGCAAAATCGGCGGCCTCGCTGACGATGGCGCGAATTTCGCTTTCCAGTGTCTTGAGCGTTTCTTCCGTTGCCAAGCCGCCTTCCAGCAGGCGAGCACGGACCTGCTCGATGGGATCACGCTCCTGGCGATACTTGGTGACCTCGTCCTTGCTGCGGTACTTCGCGGGATCCGACATCGAGTGGCCGCGATAGCGGTAGGTCAGCATTTCGAGGATGTAGGGCCCCTTCCCCGAGCGGGCATGCTCGATGGCGCGCTTGGCTGCATCGTAAACCAGCCGCACATCCATGCCATCCACCTGCTCGCCGGGGATGTCGAAGCTCAGGCCGCGCTTGGAAAGGTTCGTGGTGGCGGCAGCCCGTTCGAGTGAGGTGCCCATTGCGTATTTGTTGTTCTCGATGATGAACACCACCGGCAGGTTCCAGAGCTTGGCCATATTGAAGCTCTCATAAACCTGACCCTGATTGGCGGCGCCGTCGCCGAAATAGGCAAGGCTCACCGAATTATCGCCCCGGTACTTGGCAGCAAATGCCAGGCCAGCCCCCAGCGACACCTGGGCGCCCACGATCCCGTTGCCACCGTAAAAGCGGTGCTCGTTGGAGAACATGTGCATCGAGCCGCCCTTGCCCTTTGACAAGCCGCCGCGGCGCCCGGTGAGCTCGGCCATGACACCCTTGGGGTCCAGCCCCATGACCAGCATGTGGCCGTGATCACGATAGCCGGTGATCTGCGCGTCCTTGCCCTTTTCGCTGGCCATGGTTACGCCAGTGACGACCGCCTCCTGGCCGATATAAAGGTGGCAGAAGCCGCCGATCAGGCCCATGCCATACATCTGGCCGGCCTTTTCCTCGAAACGCCGGATCAACAGCATCTCGCGGAAGGCCTCGAGCTCCTGTTCTGCGCTGAACTGGGGAACATTGGATTGCGTCGTTGCCATGCCGGCTACACCCTTACGCGCCATATCAAGCGCTCCGCTATGAGGGGAAAAACACGCTTGGCCAAGTTGGCCACAGAACCGCAAGTTAACGCAAGCCGCCACGCTACGGCAAGCCCGCCGGGTCGCCCTCAGCACAGACTATAGGGTTGTTTCTGCGTTTAAAATTCCGTTTAACCTATCCGCGGTTATTTCGTCAAATGAACCAGATAGTGGTTTACCTGTGCGCGGATCGACCATCACGATGATATCCGCTTCGTTCGCCATGTTCAGCATTGCACGAGCGCGCTCGGTCACCAGGTCTGGGTCGAGGCGGCGCGTGTCCATGAGGGTCGCGCGGTGCTTATAGGCGTCGATTTCAGCCTGCAAAGCGGAGGATGTGTTCTTCAGGACGTCGATGTCGGCCAAGATCTGCGCGCGGCTTTCGATGCCGAACTGCCCGCCAATGGCAGAAAAGCCCAGATAGCCCTGGAACGCGAGCAAAGCTGCGGTTAGGCCAAGTGGGCGCCAGAATGGGGGTCGCTTGAGACGAGTCGGCATGAGGGCCAGCTGCTGTTGAACGGCGCGATCATGCGCCAGCAGGGCTTAATGACAGGTTGCGATGCCGGTGCAATTCCAAGGTGCGATTGGTTAGCGAGGGAGCACTCGCCCCCTCGCTAAGCGTCAGCCAACAATCTCGGCCGCTGACTTGTTTCATGGCGGACTACTGATCCGTTTCCGTCATCCCAATCGCCTCGGTGGCCGCGATCGCGGCCATGTTCACGATACCGCGGCTGGTGGTCGAAGGCGCCAGAATATGGGCCGGTGCCTTGGGCCCCATCAGGATGGGTCCAACGGAAAGCGCGTTGTTCATTTCCTTGAGCAGCGTCATCGACAGATTGGCGGCGTCGAGATTGGGGAAGATCAAGAGGTTGGCTTCCCCATGCAGGATCGTGTCGGGGATATAGCGCTCGCGCAGCTCCTCATTGAGCGCCAGATCGCCCTGCATTTCGCCTTCAACGATCATCTCAGGCGCGACCGCCTTGAGCTTCTGGTAAGCCGCCCGCATTTTGAAGGCGCTGTCGCCGTCCCGTGAGCCGAAATTGGAATAGCTGAGCAGGGCGACACGCGCTTCGATATTGAAGCGCTTGAGGTGATTGCGGGCCTGGAGAGCAATCCCCACGATCTCGTCAGGTGTCGGATCCATGTTGACATAGGTGTCAGCCAGGAAGAATGCGCCGCGTGGCATGATCAGCATGGAGAGAGCCGAAACATCGCTCACCCCGTCCTGCAGGCCAATTACCGAACGGATATCGCGGACATGCTTGATGAACCGACCCTGCAAACCGCAGATCAGTGCGTCCGCCTCGCCCCGCTGGACTGCCAGTGCCCCGATCACCGTGGTGTTGGTGCGCACCACCTGACGGGCGGTGTCCGGCGTCACGCCATCGCGGCCCACCAGCGAATGGAAGAGTGAGACATAGTCGCGATAGCGCGGATCGTCTTCGGGGTTGATCACCTCGAAGTCGTCGCCGGGACGAAGATTGAGGCCGAAGCGCTCGATGCGTGCTTCGATGACGGCCGGGCGCCCGATCAGGATGGGGCGCGCGATCCGGTCTTCCAGCAGCACCTGGGTAGCCCGCAAAACGCGTTCGTCCTCGCCGTCGGCAAAAGCAATGCGTTTGTTCTGGCCCTGCGCCCGATCAATGATCGGCTTCATTACGAGGCCGGAGCGGAACACAAAGCGATTTAGGCTGTCGCGATAGGCTCCAAAGTCTTCGATAGGCCGCTTGGCCACGCCCGAATCCATTGCGGCGCGCGCGACAGCCGGGGCAATGCGCAGGATCAGGCGCTGATCGAATGGGTTGGGGATGATGTGCTCGGGACCATACACGGCCGGCGCACCCGAAGGCGATACTTCGAGCCCCGGCTCATGGGCGAGCTTGGCAATGGCACGCACCGCCGCAAGCTTCATTTCCTCGTTGATGGTTGTTGCGCCCACGTCCAGCGCGCCGCGGAAGATGAACGGGAAGCACAGCACGTTGTTGACTTGGTTGGGGTAGTCCGACCGGCCGGTGCAGACCATGGCATCGGGACGCGTAGCTTTTGCCACCTCGGGCATGATCTCGGGATTGGGATTCGCCAGCGCCAGAATCAAGGGCTTGGGCGCCATCTTCTCGAGCATCTCTGGCCGAAGCGCCCCAGCGGCGGAGAGCCCCAGGAACACGTCGGCGCCGTCGATGACTTCAGCCAGGCTTGTGGCGTCGCTGACGCGCCGGAATTGACCGCGCCACTTGTCGTTAACGTCGTTGCGCTTGTGGGTGACGAGGCCGTCCTTGTCCGCAACCCAGATGTTCTCGTGCTTGGCGCCGAGCGCCACCAGCACATTGAGGCAGGCAATGGCCGCGGCCCCTGCCCCCGACGTGCAAATCTTGACGTCCTCGATGCGCTTGCCAGCCAGTTCAAGGCCGTTGAGCACCGCAGCACCCACAATGATGGCAGTGCCGTGCTGGTCGTCGTGGAACACCGGTATCGGCATGCGCTCGCGGAGCGCCTCCTCGATCTCAAAGCAATCGGGTGCGCGGATATCTTCGAGGTTGATGCCGCCAAAGGTCGGCCACAGCGGCGCCACGGCCTCGATGAACTTGCCCGGATTGATCTCGTCGATCTCGAGGTCGAAGACGTCGATGCCGGCGAACTTTTTGAACAGGACCGCCTTGCCTTCCATCACCGGCTTGGAAGCGAGTGCGCCGATATTGCCCAGGCCCAGCACTGCTGTGCCGTTGGAAATCACCGCCACGAGGTTCTGCCGGGAGGTATAGCGCGAGACCGCGTCGGGGTTCTGCGCGATTTCCTCGCAAGGCGCCGCAACGCCAGGAGAATAAGCGAGTGCCAGATCGCGTTGGTTGCCCAGGGGCTTGGTGGGCTGAATCTCAAGCTTGCCCGGCTTGGGATATTCGTGGAAGTGAAGTGCCGCTTCGCGCAAAGCGCGACGCTGCTCGTTGATGTCCGTCGACAATCCCGTCTCCTCCGAGGTGGATTCCCGGCCATCGGGGCCGGCTGGCGCGTTCGTGCCACCATTCAGCGCAGTTGAAAAGGGCGAATGACCCCGATTGCGCTTAAGCCCCCTATGCGGCGTCGGCAACGAGGCCGGGAGTCCGGCTTCGCGAGATGGTCGCCTGGTGCAGGGCAAGGGCGAGTTCCTTGAATGCTTCGGCGCGCAGGGCTGGCGAAAAGATGAAACCCTGCGCCTGCAGCACGCCGTGGGCACGAAGGTAGAGTGCCTGGGCCTCCGTCTCGACGCCCTCGGCCACAATCTCGCACTCAAGGTCGCGAGCCATGGCGATCAAGCCGTCCAGCACGGGCACATTGGTGGTTCCGGGTTTGATCATGTCGATGAAGACGCGGTCGATCTTGATGACGTCGACACCCAGCGTCTGCAGATAAGCCAGATTGGAGTGTCCGGTGCCGGCGTCGTCCATGGCCAGGCGAGCGCCAAGGGCATGCAGCCCGGCAATAACGCTATGGGCCTGCTGGGAATTGCCCAGTGGTTTGCGCTCAGTGATTTCGAACACCAATTGCCGGAAATCGACGGCTGATCCCCCAAAAATCGCTTGGACATCTTCAACGATGGAGCCGTCGCGGAAATGTCCTTCAAACAGATTGATGGAGATCTTGAGCTCGGGCATGAGGGTGCAAAGCTCCCCGAGGTCGTATTTGACCTGCTGCATCAGCGACAAGGTCATGGGAATGGCCAAGCCCGATGATTCGGCATAATCGATGAAGGCGCCAGGGGAAACGATCTCTCCGCTGCGCTTTTGCCAGCGGCACAGCACCTCGCAGCCGACCAGCTCGCCGGTCCGCAAATTGATCACCGGCTGGTAACATGGCCGCATTTCGCCTCGCGCGATTGCCCGCTCAAGCTCGAAGCCCGATACGCGCGAATGCCGCACCGAGTGGATGGCGAGGATCAAGAAGGCCGCGCTCATCAGGCAGGCAATGACGGTGAAGCTGACATCCAGATCGGCATAACCCGCCCGCACCGTCGCGAACGGCACCGCCGACTCAACCTTGATCGGCAATTGGCCGGCAAACCCCTGGCTGAAGATGAACTGGTCAGCGGATGCGCGCCCCTCGAACGGCTTGGGATCACCGATGGTCGCAACGGGGTTACCATCAGCCAGCAGGACCCGGATCATGCCGCCGGCAGGAATGGCCCGTTCGAGCCCTTCAGTCGTGGCTCCGATCAACGGCACAAAGACCGAGACGATGCGCTCGGGCCCGGAAGAACGGCTGATCTGGAGGGCTGGCAGGGCAATATCGCCCATGCTCACCACGCGTATGGCTTCGCCCTCCTCGCCTGTCGGTAGCGCTGCGGACAAGGGCGAATAGCGGACGGTTCGACCGAAGGCCGCGCAGTACTGAACCGCGTCGCTGTTCTCGACCAGCACCTGCTTAAGGCTGAAGCTTGCTTCAATGGCGCGCTCGATGCTGGCCAGGAAAGTCGGGGTGCAGGTCGAGCGGTTTTCCGCAGAAATGCGATCGAGACTAGCGAGTGCGTCGGCTACCCCGGTCTCGATGGAGCGGGTCACCGCCGCAACGGAACGGCCCGCTATGTCGGTCTCTTTCACCCGGACATAGGCATCCAGCAGATGGTCCACCGCTGCGATGGGCACAAAGGCCAGCATCGCACCAAGCAACATGAGTATATGGGGGTATTTCGTTCTCAAGGCGCGCCCGGCCCAAACTGGAGAGCCTTGAATATCAAGCCGCGCTTAATGGCTACTTAAGTCCAGCGCCGATAGCCGGGCAGTCTTGCGACTGCCCGGGGGAATGTCTTTATTTTTCCTGCACGTTGATACGGATGCCGAGCTCGCGCAGCTGCTTGGCCGAAGCTGGGCTTGGCGCGCTCATCAGCAGATCTTCAGCCTGCTGGTTCATCGGGAACGCGGTGATCTCGCGCAGGTTCTGCGCGCCGCAGATCAGCATCACGATCCGGTCTACGCCGGCGGCCATGCCACCGTGGGGCGGCGCACCATACTGGAAGGCGCGATACAGCCCGCCAAAGCGATCTTCAACGTCCTGGCGCGAAAGTCCCACCAGCTCGAAGGCCTTGACCATAGTCTCCGGTTCCTGGTTCCGGATGGAGCCGGACGCGATTTCGTAGCCGTTGCAGACCGCATCATACTGGTAGGCCTTGAGCGACAGCGGATCGGGCCCGTTAAGCCCTTCAAGTCCCCCCTGCGGCATGGAGAAGGGGTTGTGGGCGAAGTCGAGCTTCTTTTCTTCCTCGCTCCATTCATAGAACGGAAAGTCCACAATCCAGCACAGGGCAAACTGCTCAGTGTCAACGAGGTTGAGCTCGGTGCCGACCCGCGTGCGCGCTTCGCCAGCAAAGCGATACATCTTCTCGGGGCGACCCAGCACAAAGAACACGGCGTCGCCATCCGCAAGGCCAAGCTGGGTCCGGAGAGCCGCTGTGCGTTCCTCGCCGATATTCTTGGCGACCGGGCCCGAGCCCTGACCGTCCTTGAAGAAGATGTAGCCTAGACCGGGCTGACCCTGGCTCTGTGCCCAGGCGTTCATGCGATCGCAAAACGCGCGCGAGCCGCCGGTCGGCGCCGGGATTGCCCAGACCTCAACCTGGGGATCGGCTTCGATCTGGCCGGCAAAGACCTTGAAGCCCGATCCGGCGAAGTGCTCGGTGACGGACTGCATCTCGATGGGGTTGCGCAGATCGGGCTTGTCCGAGCCGTATTTCCGGAGCGCTACGTCATAGGGAATGCGGGGGAATTTCTCGGTCACGCGCTTGCCGTCAGCAAACTCGGTGAAGATGCCGCGCAGCACGGGCTCCATCGTGTCCCAGACATCTTCCTGGGTCACAAAGCTCATCTCGAGGTCGAGCTGATAAAACTCGCCAGGCAAGCGATCCGCGCGCGGATCCTCGTCGCGGAAGCAAGGCGCGATCTGGAAGTAGCGATCAAAGCCGGCCACCATCAGCAGCTGCTTGTACTGCTGGGGCGCCTGGGGCAAGGCGAAGAACTTGCCGGGGTGAATGCGGCTCGGCACCAGGAAATCGCGCGCGCCCTCGGGCGAGGAGGCTGTCAGGATGGGGGTCGAGAACTCGGTGAAGCCGATCCCCTCCATGGTGCGGCGCATATAGGAGATCACCTTGGTGCGCTTGACGATATTGGCGTGCAAGGTTTCGCGGCGCAGATCGATGAAGCGATAGCGCAGCCGAACATCTTCTGGATAGTCGGGTTCGCCAAAGACCGGCAGCGGCAGTTCGCGCGCGGCGGAAAGCACTTCAATCTCGCGAATGAACACCTCGATATCGCCCGTGGGCAGATTCGGGTTCACGGCTGCGCCGTCGCGCAACTTAACTTCCCCGTCAATGCGGATCACCCACTCTGCGCGGACCTTCTCCGCGTCGGCAAAGGCCGGAGAATCAGGATCGATGACACATTGGGTGAGCCCGTAATGGTCGCGCAGATCGATAAACAGCAAGCCGCCGTGATCACGCACCCGATGCACCCACCCGCTCAGGCGCACCGTGTCGCCGGCCTGTTGCGCAGTCAGGGCACCGCAATTGTGCGAACGATAGCGATGTGTGGTCATAGCAAACTCTGAAAAACTGGCCGGAAATTGGGGGGGAAAAGCGCATGGGCGCGGTTCGATGTCAAGCAGCACCCCCACCGTTCCGCAGATGGCTTCGCGGGGAGAACTCTGCGGTCGCATTCAGGTATGGAGTGGGCTAGGCTCACCTGCTAGAAACAATCGTGACTATTTCAAGACGGACCTCGGTATGAACCTTGTAGTTTCCACAGGCGTGCTGGCCGCTTTTTGCGAGCGGGCCGCCAAGTTCGATTTCGTCACTGTTGACACCGAGTTCCTGCGAGAGACTACTTACTGGCCCAAGCTGTGCCTTATTCAGGCCGCTACGGACGATGAAGCGGTTTTGATCGATCCACTGGCGCCTGACCTTGATCTGTCTCCTTTTTTCGAGCTGTTGGCCAACCCCGACGTTATCAAGGTGTTCCATGCTGCCCGGCAAGACATTGAGATTTTCGTCAAGCTGACCGGCAGGGTCCCCAACAACATTTTCGACACGCAGATTGCGGCCAGCGTCTGCGGCTTTGGCGACTCGGTGTCCTATGACAACCTGGTGCGCTCGATCACCAATATCGAATTGGACAAGTCTTCCCGCTTCACCGACTGGGCAGCGCGTCCTCTGAGCGAGAAACAACAGGTTTACGCGCTCGCCGATGTGACACATCTGCGTGACGTTTATCGCGAGTTGCGCAAGCAGGTTGATGCCACTGGCCGCTGGGACTGGGTCGAGGACGAACTCGGGGTGCTGCGCAGCATCGACACCTATGTCGTTCAGCCTGAGCAGGCCTGGGAACGGCTCAAGATGAAGATCAACCGGCCGCGCGACCTCGCTGCGTTGCAGCGCCTGGCGGCGTGGCGGGAACGCCGGGCGCAAGATAGCGACCAGCCACGCAGCCGTGTTCTCAAGGACGATATGCTGTTTGATCTGGCCATGCAGCGTCCACTGACGCCAGACGCGTTTGAAAAGCTGCGCACGGTCCCACGCGGGTTTGGCCGGAGCGCGACCGCAGCTGAATTGATGGCGTTGCTCAAGGAAGTGGAAGCTCTGCCCAAGGCAGAGCTGCCTGCTGTGGCCGAACGCTACCGGGGCCCCTCTCCTAAAGGCGCTGTGGGCGATCTGATCCGGGTGCTGCTGAAATCAGTGGCCGACGAGCACGGCGTCGCCGCGCGGATCATCGCCACCTCAGACGAGATCGACGCCCTGGTGTTGGACGACGATGCCGATGTGCCGGCCCTCAAGGGTTGGCGGCGCAAACTGTTTGGTGAAAAGGCGCTCGACATCAAGCATGGGCGGATCGGCCTCGTGGCGACCAACAAGGGCGTGCGGGAGATCCTGGTGCGGCCGCGCGCTGCTGCCGCCGAATAGCTATTGGACGCGCACGCGTGAGGTCTTGAACTCGGTCAGGCCGACAAACTGCTCAAAGCGGTTGCGCAGGTGTTCGGCATCCAGAAACGCCAGGTCGCGCGGCAGCACCAACTGCAACTCATTGCCGTCGGCAGACAGGCCAATGCGCTGCAGGATTCCCGGCATGGCGGCAGTAATCGGGTAAGCCACCCGGAACAAGGCTCCGATCAGTCGTGCCCGGGCGGTGCCTTCGGGCGATGCCAAGCCAAGCAGTGGCTGCGTGATGCCCTTGGTCTTGAGCCCGTTATATCGAACCGCGATAACCGTGGCGAGGAACGCCCGCCCAGGGTGGTCCACACCGGTCAGACCGCCAAAGGCCACCGCATCTATGCTTTGCGAGCCACGGTAGTCCGGATGAGCCCGCCAGCCGATATCGGCAAGAAGGCACGAGACGATCCGTAATCGCTTTTCAGTTTCGGTTTCTACTGTGCCGCTTACCGTGAAGAACTGGTCCGTGAACTCGATCAGGTCATTGGCATGGGACGGGGACCGCGACCGCAGCACGGATAGCTCTTCGGCGCCTTGAATCAGCGGATCAAGCGCACGCTCACGATTGTCGAGCATACCAAATAGATAGCCCTCGCGGACACCCAGCGCCGAAAACACCACCTCGCCAAATTGGCCGGCCTTTAGCACTTCACTGATCACGGCTGCGCCAAAGGGCACAAGCTCACGGCGGGAGGAACTGGCATTCTCGGCACCTGGATAGTGCTTGAGCGAGCCGTGCTCGATAATATCGGTGCACAGCTTGATCATGTCGTCCGCCGGCACCTTGTAGTGCTGCACCATCTGCAGGGGATAGTCGCGTTGGACCTGATGCAGCTTGGCCAGCGTTCGCCAGGTGCCACCAATGGCAGCAAAGCTCCCGCCGGGCTTCTGCTGGGCAAGCGCGGATTTCTTCAGGCGATCACGGACAAGAGCTGCCGCCTTGGTGGGCGAGCCGTCGCTGTCGTCTTGCAGGCGGATCACGCCAAGCTCGAACGACTCGCCTTCCCGGTCGGAGCCATCGATGATGCGCGACAGCTCAAGGCTGCCGCCCCCCAGATCGCCTACAATGCCGTCAAAATCTGGAATGCCTGCGACCACACCAAGGCCGGCGAAATGGGCTTCCTGCTCACCCGTCAGTACTTGCACAGGACTGTCGATGATGGCTTCAACGGCGGTGACGAATGCCTCCCGGTTCGCCGCATCGCGCACGGCAGATGTTGCGAGCACATAGACCTTGCCAACTCGCATCATGCGCGTGACCAGGGCAAAGCGTTTGATTGCCTCCAACGCCTGGGCGACATTGGCGTCAGCCAGGCGCCCCGACTTGGCAATGCCACGGCCGAGAGCGCAGGAGGCCTTTTCATTGTAGAGCGGCGTCAAGGCGCGGGCGTGACGTTCATAAACAACGAGTCGTACGGAGTTGGACCCGATGTCGAGCACTGCTACTGGCCGAGCGCCCTTGATCCTCCCCTGAGCGGTGGGATCGGCATCTACGCCCCAAAACTGGTTCAATCAAAATCCTCGTCGCCATCTTCCCGCCCCGCCGTGCCGCGACCCGACAACGATGGATTGGTCATGAAATAGTCGTGCGCGTTGAACGGTTCCTCGCCTTCTGCAAGGCGGATGCGGTGCGAACTGCCATCGGGCAGCACTTCCCAGCTCTGCTGGTTGTCGCGCATATAGGCAACGAGGATCCGGTCGACGATCTGCTTATGCACCGTCTGGTTGAGGATCGGCACCATGACTTCGACCCGGCCATCGAGGTTGCGCTGCATCAGGTCCGCCGAAGAAATATAGACCTTGGCGCGCGAGGACGGGATCGCTTCACCATTGCCAAAGCAGTAGATGCGGCTGTGCTCGAGAAAGCGGCCAACCACCGATTTTACCCGGATATTTTCCGAAAAACCGGGGATGCCCGGCCGTAAGCAACAAATCCCGCGAACGACCAGATCGATCTTCACCCCGGCCTGGCTTGCGTCATAGAGCGCGTCGATGATCTCGGGGTCCACCAGCGAGTTCATCTTGAGCAGAATGCTCGCGGGCTGCCCCGCCTGCGCGAATTCCACTTCCCGATTGATGTTGTCGAGCAAGGTTTGCCGCAAATTGACGGGCGAAACCGCGATGGTTTCCAGTTCCGTCGGCCTTGCGTAACCGGTGATGAAGTTGAACACCCGGGCCACGTCGCGCGTCACGGCAGGATCGATCGTGAAATAGCTGAGGTCGGTGTAAACCTTGGCGGTGATCGGATGGTAGTTGCCGGTGCCGATATGGCAGTAGCTGACGAGCTTACCCTTTTCACGGCGCACCACTTGGCTCATTTTGGCGTGAGTCTTGAGCTCGATAAAGCCGAACACCACCTGGGCCCCTGCCCGCTCCAGGTCGCGCGCCCAGCGGATATTAGCTTCTTCATCAAAGCGTGCCTTCAGTTCCACAAGGCACGTCACCGACTTGCCCGCTTCCGCCGCCATCACCAATGCCTTGATGATCGGACTATCGGCAGAGGTCCGGTAAAGAGTCTGCTTGATGGCGACCACTTCGGGGTCTCGCGCCGCCTGCATCAAGAACTGCGCAACCACATCGAAGCTCTCGAATGGGTGGTGGACCAAGATGTCCTTGGCGCGGATCGCGGCGAAGCTGTCGCCGTTGTAGTCGCGGATACGTTCGGGAAAGCGCGCGAGATAAGGGGTGAATTTGAGGTCGGGGCGGTTGATGTCACAAATCTTGCGAGCATCGGCGAGCCCGAGAAACCCCTGAACTTCAAAGATTTCGCTGTCCTTGACGCCGAGTTGCTCGCTGATCTGGCGCTTGAGCGCGCGGGGCATGGTTCGCTCTATTTCCAGCCGGATCACCAGACCGCGGCGGCGTTGGCGTAGCGCCGACTCGAATTCAACCACCAGATCGGCCGCTTCGTCGTCGATTTCGATCTCACTGTCCCGCACCAGCCTGAAGGCGCCGGAGCCGACAACTTCATGGCCAGGGAACATCTTGTGAAAGAACAGCTTGACCAACGTGTCGATCGTCACGACCTCGCTGCGCCCATCCGATACCAGCCCCGTAGGCAGGTTGATGAAGCGATCAAGATTGCTGGGGATGCGCACCAGGGCTGTCAGCGGCACTTCGCTGTTGGGCCGCCGCAGCTCAAAGGCGAGCGCGAGCCCCAAATTGGGAATGAACGGGAACGGGTGGGCCGGATCGACCGCGATCGGGGTCAGAACCGGGAAGATTTCTTCGCGGAACAGCTTGGCGAGATAATTGACCTGTTCGCTGCTCAGGTCATTGGTTTCATGGATTACCACGTTCTGCTCGAACAACTCTTCGCGCAAGCTTTGCCAATGATCCTGCTGTTCGAGCTGAAGGTGCTGGGCCAGCGTGGAAATCTCGTCCAGCTGTTCGCTCGGCGATAAACCGTCAGCGCTTTGTTTGACGAGGCCAGCCCGCAACTGGCCCTTGAGACCTGCAACGCGGACCATGAAGAATTCATCGAGGTTGTTGGCTGAAATGGAGACGAAGCGCAGCCGTTCCAGCAGCGGATGGGCGGTGTTGGCGGCCTCTTCAAGCACGCGCATATTGAACTGGAGCCAGCTGACTTCGCGGTTGACGAACCGGGCCGGGCTTTTGCGCAGAGCTTCGGCTTCCGGCACGGCGGCGTCTGCTTCCCCAATCTGACCGATTTCATTCATCTTCCGGCCCACCCCAGTCCAATTCATCGCTCCCGGCGCCTTGTGCCACCAACCGGCGATCGAGAGCCTCGGCAGCAACGCTGCGGGTGATGGCTGTACCCTTGGCGAGAGCCAGGCGATCCATCAACTCCACTAGACTAACGGCCTCGGCAGCCGATCTTTCCATGCGCGCCACGATAAAGGAAATCACCTTTGGCTCGACCACGATCTGTCGGTCACCAAACAGTTTCACCAACATCTGTGACAGCTGGATGTCATCGGTCAACTCCAGCGTAAATGCCGCAGCACGCCGCGCTCGGGAGCGGACATCGTCGGTTGCCAGCGGCCAGTGGGCGACCCCCTCGCGTGCCGTCAGCAAAAGCGGGCGGCTGTCGCGTAAGGACTGGTTGAGGAGGTGAAACAAGGCGGCCTCAGGATAGCCCCGGCTGTCGACATCCTCGACTATCACTGGCTGCCGGCCGCCATCGCTGGCGAGACGCGCCAGCTCATCCGCTCCGGCAAACACCGCCCCGCTCCTTTCGGCAAAGATGCGCGCCAGGTGTGACTTGCCCGACTTGGCTGGACCGACCAGCAGCGTCATTGGGTCGGCCCAATCGGGAAAGCTCATGATCCGGCCATGCGCCAGTTCATTGCCGTCCCCCACCAGGAAGTCCTCGAGGCCATGGGATGGCGTATGCCCCAGATCCAGTGTCAGCTGCGCACCGGTATCGGGGATTTCGTCGTCCTCAGACAACATCGGCATCGCCATCGATGCTGCCTGCTTCGCCCTGGTAGAGAGCGCTTTCACGATATTTACGCACGCCATAGCGCACCAGCACGCTACCGATCGCGGCCATCGGCACGGCCAGCAGCAGGCCAACAAAGCCGAACAAAGCACCCAGGGCGAGCAGCGCGAACATCATCCAGACCGGGTTGATGTTGATCGTAGAGCCGACAAGCTTGGGATAGAGAATGTTGCCTTCAACAAACTGGCCGACCATGTAGATCATGAAGATGATAACGATGAACCACCAGTCAGGCCAGAATTGGACGATGGCGATGCCCATCGAGAGCACAAAGCCAATGGCGAAGCCCACAAACGGAACGAAGCTGAACAGGCCACCGATCAGCCCGATGGCAAGGCCGAAGTTCAGCCCCACAAGGCTGAGTGCGGTCGCATAAAAGGCGGCCAGGATGAGCACTACGCTGCCCTGCCCGCGAATGGCGCCACCCATGGCGCTGTCGATGTCGCGCAGGATGCCCTGGATTTCGCCCTTGTGGTCGCGCGGCAGCAGGCTTTCCAGCCCGCGCACCATGCCTTCCCAGTCGAGCAGCAGATAAAAGCACACGACCGGAGTGAAGATGATGATACCCACGGCGCTGATCAGTGTCGCGCCGCTTGAAAGCACTTCCCCGGTGAGGACACCCACAAGGCCCACCATGCGACCCATCAGGTCCGTCATGGTGGCTTCCACCTGCGCCGCGCGCTCAGGTCCAAGCCATGCATTGAGTTCGGGCGCCCATTTACGCGCCAATGCTTCCAACTCGGCCGCATAGCCCGGCAGGCGCTGCACCAGCCCGCCAACCTGCTGCGCGACGAGCGGCACCAGCATGAATATCAGGCCCAGAAGTATGGCCACGACTGTAGCCAGCACCAGCGCCGTCGCCCAAGCGCGGTTGAAGTGCCATTTCTGCAGTTGGTTGACGATCGGGTTGAGCAGATAGGCCAGCGCGGCCCCGACAACGAAGGGCAGCAGGATGCCCCGGAACAACCAGAGCAACAGGATCAGCACGACGAATGATCCGATCCAGATCAGCACTTGATTTCGCAGTGTCATTGACTGGACCGGCCCTTGCGTCGGTTGGGTGGAGAAGCTATCAGGCCCTCTACCGGCCCCCTCCGGAAATGGCAACTGCCCTGGTCTCTAGCCTGCGGCATTGCGCACGGTTTCCCCAATTGGCACTGAGGCCCATGTCCGACCCCCAAAACCTGCCACCAAACGGTCTTTCATACAAGCAGGCCGGCGTCGACATCGATGCGGGCAACGCCCTTGTCGATGCGATCAAGCCCGCCGTACGCTCCACGCGGCGGGCGGGCGCCGATGGCGAGATCGGTGGGTTTGGGGGCCTGTTCGACCTCAAGGCCGCTGGCTTCACCGACCCCGTCCTGGTGGCGGCCAATGATGGCGTCGGCACCAAGCTGCGGATCGCCATTGAAGCTGGCAAGCACGACAGCATCGGCATCGATCTTGTTGCGATGTGCGTCAACGACATCGTCGTTCAGGGTGCCGAGCCGTTGTTCTTTCTGGATTACTTCGCCACTGGCGCGCTTGATGTTGAGCAGGGAACCGCGATCGTTGAGGGCATCGCCGAGGGCTGCCGCCAAGCCGGCTGTGCCCTGATCGGCGGGGAAACCGCGGAAATGCCGGGCATGTACCACGGCAAGGACTATGATCTGGCCGGCTTTGCCGTGGGCGCTGCCGAACGCGGGACCCTGCTGCCGCGAGCCGATCTTGCGCCAGGCGATACGCTCGTTGCGATAGCCTCCTCGGGCGTGCACTCGAACGGTTATTCGCTGGTGCGCAAGATCGTGGAGCTCTCGGGCAATGACTGGTTCATGGATGCGCCATTTGCGCCCGGCCAGTCTCTGGCCGAAGCCCTGCTCACCCCTACCCGCATCTATGTGAAGCCCATCCTCGCGGCGCTAAAAGCCGGGATCGGCATCAAGGCCCTGGCCCATATCACCGGCGGCGGCTTTATCGACAACATCCCCCGCGTCTTGCCCGATCATCTGGCGGCGCATGTGAATCTCGGAGCCATTACCGTGCCCAAGGTTTTTGGCTGGCTGGCCCACACGGGCGGTCTCGCTGAAGCCGAAATGCTGCGCACCTTCAACTGCGGTGTTGGCATGCTGATCGCGGTTGGCACAGACGAGGCCGCCACCCTGGTGCAGCACCTCAACGATGCTGGGGAAACTGCAGCAATCGTTGGCGAACTCGTGCAACGCACCGGCGAGGCGGTGACCTTCGAGGGCAGGCTCTCGCTGTGAGCCGCACGCGCACTGCCATTTTGATCTCGGGCCGTGGCTCTAACATGGCGGCGCTGATCGAGGCGGCAAAGGCCCCCGACTACCCCGCCGAAATTGTGGGCGTGGTCTCTAATCGGGCCGCTGCTGAAGGACTGGCCCTTGCTGCGGCTGAAGGGATCGCGACGGCGAGCCTTGCACAAAGCAAGTTTCCGAGCCGGGACATGTTCGAGGACGTTCTGACCCAGGTCCTTGAAAGCTGGGACACCGAGCTGGTCTGCCTTGCCGGCTTCATGCGGGTTTTGGGCGAAGATTTTGTCAATCGCTGGCAGGGGCGCCTGATCAACATCCATCCTTCCCTGCTGCCGCTCTACAGGGGGCTGGACACGCATGCCCGGGCACTAGCCGATGGCGCGACCCGCCATGGCTGCACCGTTCATTTCGTCACCCCGGGCTTGGACGAAGGGCCCGCTATCCTGCAAGCTGAAGTGCCGGTTCTGCCGGGCGATACGCCCGACAGCCTTGCCGCGCGGGTGCTTGTCGAAGAGCACCGGCTTTATCCAGAGGCGGTGCGGCAGCTCGCCTCTGGAGAGTTCGGATCCTTGGGCAGCCTTACTCCGGCAGTGCTGCAATAAAGGCGGTCACGACGGCAGCCGAATTGTTGGACGCCAGGCCCATGAAGGTGCCCATCTGGTTTTCGCCTTCGCCGCCACCCGCCAGATCTGACAGCGAGCGGAACGCAATGAAGGGCACATCATTGGCATAGGCCACATGCGCTACAGCGGCGCTTTCCATGTCGAGCACCTGCGCCTCGAAGGTCCCAAACGCATATTCACGCAGTTCTGCATTGTCCACAAAGGCCGCGCCCGAAACACCATTGCCACCAACATGAATGCTCGGCGCGGTGGTGAGGCAGGCGTTTTCTGCCGAACAATCCTCCAGCTTGATCTCAGCTGCAACCTTCTCGGCGACCGCCAACAGCTCCGCATCGGCGGCAAACCAGAACTTTTCCTCGGGCTCGCCACCCTGGCGGGCGATATCCACGGTCTGCGGGAACATCATGCCGAAGGAGGGATGGGGCGCGTCCATGAATGAGGGCGGCGTGAATTTCCCATCCACTTCGCGCGCCATGATGACCTCGAGATACTGGCCCCACTGCGCCGGCACAATCACATCCCCGATATGGCGCTCGGGATTAACGCCACCCGCTATTCCGGAAAACACGATGCTTTCGATGTTGAAGTGGTCCAGCGCCAGCTGCGAGGTCATCGCCGCATTGACCATGCTGACCCCGGTCAAGAACAGCACCACCGGCTTGCCCTCAATCACCCCGGTTGCAAAGGTGGTGCCATTGACCGTGTAATCCTTGCGTTCGCTGAGGGCTTCCTGCAGCGCAATCCATTCGGGGCCAAAGGCCGACATCACCGCGATGCGCGGCGTGGTATCCAGAGTTTCCGCCGCCAGGACCGCGGGCGCGGCGGTGGCGAGCAGAAGAGCAGAAACGGCAAGACCAAGTTTGTGCATAAGAGCCCTCAGAAGTTTACCGGTGAAGGCTAGCAGCCCCCTCAACGCATGCAACTGCAATGGCGCATAGGAGCCATCCGCTCATCACGTGCATTGATGCTTGCCATCGTCAAAATCGGTTCGACCTTTGCTGGCGACAGGCCTAGCGTCGCCGCTTCCTGGGAAAGAATCACATGTCGGCACGCTACTGGGCGCTAATCATTTTTATCGGAAGCATCTGGGGCACCTCGTTCCTGTTCAATGCTGTGCTGATCCGTGAACTGGGGCCAATCACCGTGGCCGCAGGCCGGGTGACCATCGCCGCGCTGGTCAGCTGGTTGTTGTTTTTCGCCCTTCGCAAGCCCCTGCCCCGTGATCCGATGCTGTATCTCAAGCTCGGCCTCCTCGGCGTGTTCAGCTATGCGGTGCCGTTTACGCTTTTCCCCATCAGCCAGGCCCACATTCCGAGCGGGCTTGCTGCGATCATCAATGCCCTGCTCCCGGTGGTTACCGTACTGGTCTCGCATTATTGGCCCGGCGGCGAAAAAATAAAGCGCCACAAGGCTGCCGGCGTGGTTGCGGGGTTTACCGGTGCGGCATTGCTGGCTTCACCATCCCTGGCGGCCGGCAATGAGCATGGCGAGCTTTGGGCCATTGCCGTCTGCTTTGCCGCCGTGATGCTCTACGCCATCACGCTCAATGTCGCGCGAAGCTTCAAGGCGATCGAGCCCACGACCATCGCCACCATTGCCATCTCTGGCGCGGCGTTGACTTCAGTGCCAGTTGCGCTTTGGGTTGAAGGGGTGCCACACATCGAGCGGATCGAAACCTGGGCGGCCTGGATCGCCATCGGCGTTTTCTGCACCGCCTTGGCGTTCCAGCTGATGTATCGGCTGCTGCCGCGCGTTGGCACCACCAACTTCGCCTCCAACACCTTTGTCACACCGGTCGTGGCGGTCTTGCTCGGGGTGTCGCTGCTGGGAGAATCCATTTTGCCCATTCACTTGCTGGGCATGGCCGTGGTGTTTCTGGGCTTGTTGCTGATCGACGGTCGCATTCTCAAGATCTGGCGCAAGCCAGTTTCCGGAACTGAGGTCGTATCCCCCCGTTGAGATAGGTCCCAACGAGGAGGCAGGCATGCCCATTCCACCCAATCCAGAGATCGATCCCGCGGCAACCCCCGAGATCGTGCCGCAGCCTGTTCCGCCGCCGCCGATGCCGGTGAGCTTCCCCACTCCAGACCCATCGGAAATTCCGGGCAACGTGCCGGTGGAAGATCCGCAGCCAGACTACCAGCCGGAACTTCCCCCCGAGCCAGGTCACGACATCAATCCGTAACTTAGCGACGGCCCCCGTTTAGTCGTGGCCGTCGATCTTGCTGAGGAAATAGGTGAGTGCGCCGATCACGACCGCTGTTGCGGCACCCAGATAAACGATGTCCGGGCCGCTGCTCCAGGTAACCGCACGCCCGAGAAAATAAACCGCCAGCACGGTGATGGCCACGCCCACCAGCTTCGACTTCAGATCATCGAGATTGCTGATCTTGAGCCAACGTGGCAAAGCCAGATCCTGGTTGAAGTAGAGCTGATAAAGGCCGAGCGAAACCACCTGCACCACGGTCGCGAGCAAGAAAAGATCAACCAGCTCGATGGCGTGCAGCAGTGCCTCGTCCTTGCTTACGGGATGGTCGGCGAAGAACAGCTCCCGGATGAAGTGCCAGGTTTCGGCGACCCCATAGATCATCAACGCCATTGAAGCGGCCATTGTGGCCAGCACCGGCAGGATGATGATGCGGCTGACCAGCGCGCCGATGACGCGCATCAGCCACGGCCCCATCCCGTGATCCAGCAACTGCTTTGGGGCTTCCTTGTTTTCGGCGGGTTCGCTCACTCTTCGAGGCCGAGCTTGCGCTTCATCAATTCGTTCAACGCCTGCGGGTTAGCCTTGCCGCCCGATGCCTTCATCGCCTGGCCAACGAACCAGCCAATCATGGTGGGCTTGGCCTGAACCTTGGCGACCTGATCGGGGTTGGCGGCGATGATCTCGTCGACCACCTTCTCGATGGCGCCGAGGTCGGTGACCTGCTTCATGCCGCGCCGCTGGACGATCTCGGCAGGTTCGCCCTCCGGCTCCTCGGCGATGATGATCTGCAGCAAATCCTTGGCGATCTTACTGGAGATCGTGCCGGCGGCCACGAGGTCAACAATCCCCGCGATCTGAGCTGGCTGCAGATGGGTTTCCCAAACAGCAAGCCCCTGGCTATTGGCATAGGCGGCAACATCGGCGTTGAGCAAATTGGCGACAGACTTGCCGTCGCGCTTGCTACCCCCATGGGCCACAACGGCCTCGAAGTAATCGGCCGTCTCGCGATCCAGCGTCAACACCATGGCGTCGTAGGGCGTCACGCCATAATCGCGGAAAAAGCGGGCCTTCTTCTCGTCCGGCAGTTCGGGCAGGTTTTCCGCCAGCGCCGCCACGAAAGCGTCGTCAAACTCCAGGGGCAGCAGGTCGGGATCGGGGAAGTAGCGGTAGTCATGCGCTTCTTCCTTGGAACGCATGGACCGGGTTTCGCCGAGCTTAGGATCGAACAGCCGGGTTTCCTGGTCGATCGAGCCGCCGTCTTCAAGGATATCGATCTGTCGGCGGGCCTCATATTCAATCGCCTGACCGGCAAAGCGCACGGAGTTGACGTTCTTGATTTCGCAGCGCGTGCCGAACTCACCCCCGGGGCGTCGCACCGACACGTTGACGTCGGCACGCATGGAGCCCTGCTCCATATTGCCGTCGCAGGTGCCGAGATAACGCAGAATCGTGCGGAGTTTGGACAGATAAGCCTTAGCCTCGTCAGCCGAGCGCAGGTCCGGCTTGGAGACGATCTCCATCAGCGCCACGCCGGAGCGGTTGAGGTCCACAAAGCTCATGGATGGATGCTGGTCATGGATGGACTTGCCCGCGTCCTGCTCCAGGTGGAGCCGCTCGATGCCGATCTCGATGGTCTCGTCGCCCATGTCGAGCAGTACCTTGCCCTCGCCGACAATGGGGTCCTTGAACTGGCTGATCTGATAGCCCTGCGGCAGATCGGGATAGAAATAGTTCTTGCGGTCAAAAACGGAGCGCTTGTTGATCACGGCCTTAAGCCCAAGGCCGGTCCGCACAGCCTGTCGCACGCATTCTTCGTTGATGGTCGGCAGCATGCCGGGCATGGCTGCGTCCACGAACGAAACATTGCTGTTGGGCGGATTGCCGAAGGCGGTCGAGGAGCCGGAAAACAGCTTGCTTTCGGAGGTCACCTGCGCATGCACTTCCATGCCGATGATCACTTCCCAGTCTCCAGTGGAGCCGGAAATAAAGCGCTTCGGATCGGGCGTACGGGTGTCGATAAGGGTCAAAGTGAGCTCTCTGAACGGCATGCGGGAACACGACCCAGTGCTTACTGACCAGCGGCGCGCGATGCAACGCCTCTTTGCCCGATCTGGTCAGTTCCGTGGGCCGCCCAGCTCAGTCCTCGTCGTCGAGATCGCCCGCGAACGGGTGTAATTTCTTCTCGAGATGAACGCTCATGAACGGCTCATGATGGGCACGCCCATCGGGACGCATGGCGAGAATGCGGTAGCCCTGCCGTTCATAAAAGCGGACCGCGCGGATATGGTCTGCCGGGGTTTCGAGCTGCACCCGGCTGGCGCCGAACAGTTCCAGCACCGACTCCATGCGCCGCAGCAGCATGGAGCCGATCCCCTGGCCCTGGCTCTCCGGAGCCACAAACAGGAACGGGATATAAGCGCGCCGGGCGGAGCGCGAACACCAGCCGACAGGCATGCCATCCTGTTCGGCCACAATGATGCGCGTGAGCGTTTCGGCCACGGCGCGCCGAAGCCGGTGTTGCTCGGCGTCGCGCATGCCGGGTGTTTCGGTCAGCAGCGGCAAAATGCCCTTTGTCCAGGAGCGGTAGGCGATGTCGGCCAGAATGCGTGCGTCACTGGGTTCGGCATTGCGGATCAGGACACTGCGCATGACACACTCTCCTAAAGGGCGCGCCGCCGCGCCGTGATGATGCCCTTCTCGTAATTGATGTTCCAATCGATCAGGGTTCGCCACACAAGTTCGGCCTGATCCTCGTCAAGATCAAGAGCCAAACTACGCTCGCGCACCTTGGCGATCACTGCCTCGATGCGGACGGGGTCGCGCGCCTCATGCGGGTCGGTCTTGATCTCGGCCATGCGGGTGACATAGCGATGCCGCTCCGCGAAGAGGTGCAGGAGCGCCTGGTCGATCCGATCGATTTCGGCACGGACATCATCTTTGGTCTGGCAGTCGGCGGGCGCGGTGGTCACGGCAAAGGTCCATTGGTGCAAAACTCAGTGCTGGTTTGCACCGACCTGCCGGCAAAGGCAACCGTTCGCGACCCCCTAGTGGCGCGTCACCTCGCTGAGCGCCGCGGCGATATGTTCCCATTCCTGCGCGACGCTGGCGGTGGCGCGGCGCTTGCCGGCCCGGCGGTACCAATAGTCGGCATTGCCCATATCGGCTTCGATCCAGTGCATCAGCGCATGCACCCAATCAAATGCCTGTACGCCTTCCATGGCCTGAACGATGGTGTGGGCCTGCTCCCACTCGGGGCCGACACGGAACTCACCCTTCTTGAGCCACCACAGCGCTTGCAGCGGCTTGCTCATGTCTTTGGGCGGCTCGGACCAATCGAGCGAGGTGAAGATATCCACGGACATATGACTTTCCGAAAAGAAACGGGCCGTCCCGAAGGACGGCCAAATACGCAAGGGCTGAAATAGACCCTTGCCGAAGCCGGTTCAAGAGACCGGCTCTGGCTCACCACCAGGGCTTCGGTGAGAAATCGGTCGCCGCGCTGCGCTCGATCACCCGAGCGGCTGCAAAGAGGGTTTCCTCGTCAAAGGGCTTGCCGATCAGTTGCAGCCCCAGCGGGAGCCCCTGCCCGTCCTTGCCCGCCGGCACCGCAATGCCCGGCAGGCCCGCCATGTTCACGGTCACCGTGAAGACGTCGTTGAGGTACATTTTCACCGGATCGGCGGCGAGGGTCTCGTCGCCAATGCCGAAGGACGCCGACGGCGTTGCCGGGGTAAGGATGGCGTCAACGCCGGCGGCGAAAGCGTCCTCGAAATCCTTCTTGATCAAGGTACGAACCTTCTGCGCCTTGACGTAATAGGCATCGAAATAGCCGGCGCTCAGCACATAGGTGCCGATCATGATCCGGCGCTTCACTTCACGGCCAAAGCCGGCGGCGCGCGTCAGCTCATACATGTCGGTGATGTCCTTGCCCGTCACGCGCAACCCGTATTTGACGCCATCATAGCGCGCCAGGTTGGAGGAGGCTTCGGCCGGAGCCACGATATAGTAGGCGGGCAGCGCATATTTGGTATGCGGCAGCGAGATATCCTTGACCGTAGCGCCTTCAGCGCGCAGCCATGCCAGCCCCTGCTCCCAGAGCTTTTCAATCTCGGTGGGCATCCCTTCCATGCGGTATTCCTTGGGAACACCGATGCAAAGGCCCTTTACGCCACGCTCAACCGCCGCGGCGAAGTCTGGCACCGGCAGGTCGACACTGGTGGAATCCTTTGGATCAAAGCCCGCCATGGAGCGCAGCATCAGCGCTGAATCCTCCACAGTGCGGGCGATCGGGCCGGCCTGGTCAAGCGAGGAGGCAAAGGCGACGGTGCCCCAACGCGAGCAACGGCCATAGGTCGGCTTGATGCCCACTGTGCCGGTGAACGCCGCCGGCTGGCGGATCGAGCCGCCGGTATCGGTGGCAGTTGCCCCAGCGCAGAGCCATGCCGCCACAGCGGCGGCCGAACCACCCGAGGAGCCGCCGGGCACCAGCTGGGCATTGGAGCCTTCAGAGCGGAACGGGCTGACAACAGGGCCGTAAAAGGAGGTCTCGTTGGACGAGCCCATGGCAAACTCGTCCATGTTGAGCTTGCCCAGCATCACCGCGCCATCGCGCCAGAGATTGCTGGTGACAGTCGACTCATAGCCTGGCTTGAACCCATCCAGAATATGGCTGGCGGCCTGAGTGTGGACGCCCTTGGTGGCGAACAGGTCCTTGACCCCAAGCGGAATGCCTTCGAGGGAGCCGCCCTCGCCCTTACCAAGTTTCTCGTCGCTGGCCTTGGCCATGGTAGTGGCCTGCTCGGCAGTCACGGCAACATAGGCGTTGAGCGCGCCATTGGCCGCCTCGATCGCGCCAAGGTACGCGCCGGTCAGCTCGGTGGCGGAAAAGCTCTTGGCCTTCAAACCTTTGCTGGCTTCGGCAAGGCTCAATTTGGTCAGGTCGGTCAACGCGGTAACTCGCTTAGATTGGCGCAGCGGTGGAAAAGCGTCGCGCCGGGCGAAGCTCCCTCCGAGCTGGTTTCATTGGTTGCGGCCGCACTCATGGCAGCCTCATGGGAAGACACCACCTGCACGGTGTCGGATGTGAGTGGTGTCAGTGCCAACGTGTCGGGATAAATGGCACCCGGGTTTTCACAGACGGCTGACACGAAAAGGTGGGCATTGCCCGGCTTGGCTTTGATGTCAAAGAAGTGGCAGCTGGACTCAAGTGTCTGGATGCCATCGTCAAAGGTCATCACCTGAAACCCGAGGGTGGAGATGGCGTCCAGACCATCTTTTTCCAGCGCATCGCAGCCCGCGGGATCACTCACGTAAACCTTGGTGCGGTCGACGCTGGAAATCTCCTGCGCCTGGGTAGTCCCCGCGGCGAGGATGACGACGCTTGACAATACGGCGCCTTTGACGATCCGGATGCTCATGCTTCTGCTCCCTGCCGCAACGGCATGGCAAAGAAAGCCGACCACTCGCTGTCGGGATAATCAAGGAACGGGCCGCGCGGGGTGAAGCCGCTGCGCTGGTAGAGCCGCTGCGCTTCGGCAAAGCCGGGCCCCGTGCCTGTTTCCAGCATCAACTGGCTCAGCCCCTTTTGCCGCGCCAGATCGACAATGGCGCCAAGCAGCGCCGAGCCAACCCGCTGGCCACGAACGGACGGGTCCGTGAACATGCGCTTGACCTCGCCCAGATCCGAAGAATGAACCTTGAGCGCGCCGCAGCCCACTGCCTCGGCTTCGGCATTGCGCGCCACGAAAACCGTCGTGTCGTCACCCGCCATCTGCTCAACGGTCATCTTGAACTGAAATTCGATTGGCGAAAGCGGCAGCAGGTGATCGTTGAGCGCCGCCACGAGGCGGCGCACATCGTCCTGCAACGGCGTTTCAATGCCAATCGTGACGGCCATCGCCTACTCCACGACCTTGGGGACCATGAAGAAATTGTCTTCCGACAGCGGCGCATTGGCCACGATCAGCTCAGGATAGCCGCCATCGGTGATCGCATCGTCGCGCCGGCGCAACTGCATCGGGGTCACCGACGTCATTGGCTCGACGCCGGACACATCCACTTCGCCCAGCTGTTCCACGAAACCGAGAATGGCGTTCAGCTCGCTTTGATAGCCAGCGACTTCCTCGTCCTCGATGCGAATACGCGCGAGGCGCCCGATACGCTTCACCGTTGCGGCGTCTACCGACATGGCTCATGCCTCCAAATAGGGAGATGCGGCCCTTGCCGCTCTGGTGCCGCTTTTAACAATGGTGGCGGGCAAGTTGCAATGGCAGAGGCGCCGCGGCTTTAGAGCTCCAGCCCCAGCCGTGACTCGAGAGCAACCAGAGCGGTGTCGTCCAGGTGGGCTCTCAAAGCGGGAATGGCTTCATCAAGCTCAGCGTCAGCAGCCGCCAGCGCAAGCAATCTCGGAGGCTGGCGCTCCAGCAGATTCCTGCCGTTGGCCACCAATTGACCAGCCGAACCAAACAGCACCACCACGGCATCGCCGAGCCACCGCCCGAACGGCAACAACTCCCCGGCCACCAGCAGCAAGGGCCGCTCACCATCCACATGCACGAGAACCAGCCCCGCCCCTGCCCGCAAGATTGTTGCCTCGACGGGACCAGCGTCGAGCGGCCGGATGCGCCGGGGCTTCCAAAGGGCAAGATCAACCTGAGGCAGGCAATCTTCCGCCGCAGCCAATCCGAAAACCCGATCCGCCCCCGACACCAGCTCAGCCGCGTCGATCCCGGCCGGGACCACACCGGCATCCGCAACCAGGATCAAGCCGCCAATGTGAATGCGGAGCGTCGTACCGCCAAACCAGGTGAGTTTCATTGCAAAGTCCAATCGCCAAAGTCAGGGGAAAACTATAGGAGCGGCACCATTGAGCAAGCCGAGGTGCAGCATGAGCGACGATCTCCCGGAAAATCCCCTCGCTGGTCTGCCCCCCACCGGCAAGCTGCTGTGTCTTGATCTTGGCACCAAGACGATCGGCGTGGCCGTCTCAGACGCGATGCGCTATTCGGCGACGCCGCTCGAAACCATTCGGCGCACCAAGTTCACCCAAGATGCCGAGCGACTCGACGAGTTGATCGCACAAAATAATGCCGTCGCGATCATTCTCGGCCTGCCGCTAAACATGGATGGCAGTGAAGGGCCGCGGGTGCAATCGACGCGGGCCTTCGCCCGCAATCTAGCTGCGCGGATCAGCATTCCCATTGCATTCTGGGACGAGCGCCTGTCCACCAGCGCCGTTACCCGCATGATGATCGACGCCGATCTGCGGCGCGACCGGCGCGCCGAACTGGTCGACAAACTCGCGGCCAGCTACATCCTCCAGGGCGCGCTCGATCGCCTGCGCCGGGGATAAAGCAACAAACAGTTGAACACCCGCCACCCCTCCGCTAGACCGCAGCTAATTGCAGGGGATCCGAGGCCATGGCTGAACCAACCGGCGGCAACGTCACGCAAGCTGGCAGCAGCGCTGGCGACTTCCCCCCCTTTCGCCAGCGTCACCTGCTTTCCATCGCCGATCTAAAGCAGCACGAGATCATCGACCTGCTCGACCGGGCCGAGCGCATGGTCCCCGTTTCGCGCCAGGAGCGCAAGACGCATCCTACCCTGTCGGGTAAAACCCAGATCAACCTGTTCTTCGAACCCTCGACCCGTACTCAGGGCTCGTTCGAGATCGCCGGCAAGCGCCTCGGCGCGCTGGTGATGAACATGTCGGTAAAGTCCTCCTCGGTATCCAAGGGTGAGACGCTGGTGGATACCGCGACAACGCTCAACGCCATGCGCCCGGATGTGATCGTGGTGCGCCATTCGGCGGCCGGCGCGGTGGAGCTTCTCTCGCAAAAAGTGGGTTGTGCGGTTATCAATGCTGGTGACGGCGCCCACGAACACCCCACCCAGGCGCTGCTCGATGCGCTCACCATCCGGCGCCATAAGGGCCGTATCAATGGGCTGACAGTCGCGATCTGCGGGGACATCGCCAATTCGCGTGTGGTGCGGTCCAACCTGCTGTTGCTCGGCGCGCTTAATGTCCGCACCCGGGTGATTGCCCCGCGCAATCTCTTGCCTGCGGGGATAGAGCAACTCGCAACCGAAGTGTTCACCGATATGCGCAAGGGCCTCGAGGGTGCTGACGTGGTTATGATGCTGCGCCTGCAGCATGAGCGCGCCAATGGCCGCATGATCCCTTCGGTGCGCGAATACTACCGCTTCTACGGGTTGGACGCCGATAAGCTCAGCCATGCCAAGCAGGATGCGATTGTGATGCATCCCGGCCCGATGAACCGGGGCGTGGAGATCGACCCAGCCATTGCCGACGGTCCCGCTTCGGTGATTACCGACCAGGTGGAAATGGGCGTGGCCGTACGCATGGCAGTGCTCGATGCCTTGCTGCCTGCGGGAGACGTTCGATGAACCGCCCATTGCTGATTGAGAACGCCCGCCTCGTTGATCCGGCTTCCGGCACAGATGCCCGCGGAGCTGTGCTGGTCGAGAATGGCGTCATCACCGATCTCGCGCTTGAGGGGCCCATCGGTGTCCCTGACGGAGCCGAGGTGATCGATGCTGCGGGCCACGTGCTGGCGCCGGGCCTCATCGATATGCGCGTGTTCACCGGCGAGCCCGGCAAGGAATATCGTGAAACGCTCCAGTCGGCCGGCGAGGCCGCCGCCGTCGGCGGAGTGACGAGCTTTGTGATGATGCCGGACACCAGCCCGGTGGTCGACGATGGTGCGCTGGTGGATTTCCTGCTGCGCCGGGGCAAAGCCACGAGCAAGGTCAATATCTTGCCCGCCGCCGCGATCACCAAGGGATTGCGTGGCGAGGAGATCACCGAGTTCGGGCTGCTCCAGGAAGCCGGCGCTGTTTGCCTGACCGACGGGCGCAGCTCCATCCAGTCCAGCGCGCTGCTGCGCACGGCGATGAGCTATGCCGCCAATTACGACATGCCGGTCGTTCATCACCTCGCGGACCGTGGGCTAGTTGGCGATGGCGTAATGAACGAAGGCTTCTTCGCCACTATTTTGGGCCTCAAGGGCATTCCGCGAGAGGCGGAAACCATTCCCCTGGCGCGGGACCTGCAACTCGCTGCTTTGACCGGCGTGCGCTACCACGCGGCACAGATTTCCACTGCCAGCTCCGCCGAACTGGTCCGGGCGGCCAAGGCCCGGCACGCCAATGTGACGGCCGGCGTGTCGATCAACAATCTGGCGCTCAATGAAAACGACATCGGCCGCTACCGGACTTTTTTCAAGCTCGCAACACCCCTGCGCTCCGAAGATGATCGCCAGGCCATGATCGAGGCGCTGCGCAACGGCACGATCGACACCATCCATTCCGATCATGACCCACAGGACAGCGAGGTGAAGCGGCAGCCCTTTGCCGAAGCCTCGGATGGCGCGATCGGGCTCGAAACATTGCTGGCGGCGGCATTGCGGCTGGTTCATTCCGGCGAGGTGGATCTCCTGTCGGTGCTGCGGGCGATGACCATCCGGCCGGCGCAAATCCTGGGCCTGCCTTCCGGGCGTATTGCGCGCGGAGCACCAGCCGACATGATCTTGTTTGATCCCGATTATCCCTGGCAGGTCAGCGAAACGGCGATACGCTCGCGTTCGCGCAACACCAGCTTTGAAGGCGCGCGCCTTGCCGGCAAGGTAATGCGCACCATTGTGGGTGGACAAACGGTTTATCTCCACACCTACACGCTCTAGCCATGTGCGAGCCCTTGTGGAACGGGCGAGGCTGGGGCTACCAATACTCACCTTCGCTCGGAACCTGTTATGGCCCCTGATCTGCTTACCCTGCTCTACGCCATCGTGCTCGGCTATCTCTGTGGCTCGGTGCCGTTCGGCCTACTGCTGACTCGCGCGGCCGGGCTTGGCGATATCCGCGCGATTGGCTCGGGCAATATCGGTGCCACCAATGTGCTGCGTACTGGCAATCGCTGGCTCGCGGCCGCAACGCTGGTTCTCGACGCCGCTAAGGGCGCCGTGCCGGTTTTGCTGGCTCGCTATCTTTGGGGCGAGGACGCGGCAATGGTTGCTGCGATCGGCGCCTTTATCGGGCACTGCTTTCCGGCGTGGCTGGGCTTCAAGGGCGGCAAGGGTGTCGCCGTGCTGATCGGTGCCCTCCTGGCGTTGTCTTGGCCTGTGGGGCTGATCTTCTGCGCGGTCTGGCTGCTGATCGCGGTGACGCGCAAGACCTCCTCCCTCGCTTCACTCACCGCTGGCGCCACCGCGCCGATTTTTGCCTATGTCGTCGTCAATGAGTGGCTCGCGGTAGCAGTGGCGGTCATGGTGATCCTGCTCTTTATCCAGCATCGCACCAACATCGCCCGTCTGATGGCGGGAACCGAGCCAACCATCGGCTCTACCAAGAAAGCCTGATCCGTGGGCAAAGGCGCTGCACTGGTTTCTGACCAAGAGCGCCTTGCCTGGCTTCGCCTGATTCGCACTGACAATGTCGGCCCCGTCACTTTTCGCCAACTGCTCGGCCGCTTCGGTTCAGCCGAGGCGGCGCTCGACGCCCTGCCCGGCTTGCTCAAACGGGCCGGAACGCAGCCGCGCATCTCGACCCGTATGCAGGCCGAAGACGAACTCGCTGGCCTGCAGCGCTTCGGCGCCCATCTCGTGCTCAGCTGCGATCCCGACTATCCGCCCCATCTCGGCTTCATTGCCGGCGCGCCGCCGGTGCTGACCCTCGCGGGCGGCGCCAATCTGGATTGGCGGCGCACCGTGGGCATGGTCGGTGCGCGCAACGCCTCCTCGGCCGGGGTGAAGATGACGCGCCTGCTCGCTACCGATCTTGGTGCCCGCGGTTATACGATCGTTTCCGGCCTCGCCCGCGGCATTGATGCAGCGGCCCACCGGGCAAGTCTGCAAACCGGCACCGTTGCGGTCCTGGCGGGCGGCTTTGACCAGATCTATCCCGATGAGAACATTCCGCTTGCCCATGACATTCTCGACCACGGCGGCGCCTTGCTCACCGAGATGCCGCTCGGCTGGGAGCCTCGTGCCCGCGATTTCCCGCGCCGCAATCGGCTGGTGTCAGGGCTGTCGCTCGGCATTGTCGTGGTGGAAGCGGCCAAACGCTCGGGCTCCCTGATCACGGCGCGCCTTGCGCTGGAGCAGAACCGGGATGTCTTTGCGGTGCCGGGTTCGCCCCTGGATCCCCGGGCCGAAGGCGGCAATGCCTTGATCCAGCAAGGGGCGAAGCTGATCACTAATGCCGAGGACATCATCGAAAGCCTGGGCTCGGCCGATCCGTCGCGCCAAGCCCTATTTGATCGACAATGGGAGCCGGACCCCGACGAGGTCGGCGCTGGGTCAGACGTCCCCGATCCTAGTGACGCGGATCGCTTGCGCGATTTGTTGAGCACCGCTCCGATGGAAGTCGATGAACTGCTGCGGCAAACCGGACTGTCTGCCGCAGCCATGCAGATGCTGTTGCTGGAGCTCGATCTGGCGGGCGAGATCGAGTGGTCGAGCGGTCAGCTGGTCGCTAAACGCTACCGCTGACCGCCGCGCCTTCGCTTTAGCGCCCGCCTTCGAGCTTGCGATGGCGCTGGTTGATGCCACCAGCGCCATAGGGGTAATCGCCGATCTGCGGCTTGCTCGCCTCGTCAAGCCGCGCAACCTCCTCAGCGCTTAGGCTCAGATCGCCCGCAGCCATGTTGTCGGCCAGCTGTTCGCGCTTGCGGGCGCCCAGGATCACCGAGGTGACGGCGGGTTTTTGCACCAGCCAGGCCAGCGACACCTGCGCTGCACTGACGCCACGCTGCTCGGCGATCTGCATGACCGCGTCGATAACCGCCCAGGTCTGTGGGTTGGCATTGCGCTTTTCATACGCCTCCATGCCTCGCTTCGGGTTTTCGCCCAGCCGCGTTGCCCCGCTTGGCATTTCGTCACGCTTGTATTTGCCCGACAGCCAGCCGCCAGCCAGCGGCGACCAGGGCAGTAGGCCCATGCCGGCATCGAGCACGGCAGGCACGATTTCGTGCTCGATATCGCGCACCAGTAGATTGTATTGCGGCTGCAAGGTTACGGGAGGGGTATAGCCCTGCGCCTTGGCAATCCACACTGCCTTGGTCAGCTGCCAGCCGAGGAAATTGGAAAAGCCGTAATAGGCGATTTTGCCGTTACGCACCGAATCATCAAGGAAGCGCAGGGTTTCCTCGATCGGCGTCAGCGCGTCCCACGCATGCATCTGGTAAAGATCGATCTGCTCGACGCCCAATCGCCGCAGCGAGGCATCCAGCGCGTACCCCAAATGCTTGCGCGACAAGCCAAGGCCGTTGGACCCTTCCAGCGTCGGAAAGCGGCCCTTGCTGGCAATCACCAGCCGGTCAGCCATCCCGCCCTTGCTCTTGAGCCAGCGACCAATGATCTCTTCGGAGGTGCCATTGGTGTAGACGTCAGCCGTGTCGAGGAAATTTCCGCCCGCCTCGACATAATCATCCATCAAGGCGAACGAAGTGGCCTCGTCCGCGTCCGACCCGAAGGTCATGGTCCCAAGGCAGAGTGCCGAAACCACGGTGCCGCTATTGCCCAGTTTGCGTAAATCCATTGTCAACTTCCTCCTGTTGATCGCCACAACGGCCCGGACGACACTCGGCTCCACGGGATCATACTAAATCAGCGCCCGTTGACACTGCCCCTCGGCTTCACCATGTTGCGCCACCTTGCGTTGCAGTGTTTCGGATCGGGTTTTCCATGAAGGTCGTTGTCGTTGAGAGTCCGGCTAAGGCTAAGACAATCAACAAATATCTGGGTAAGGACTATGAAGTCCTGGCCTCCTTCGGCCATGTCCGTGATCTGCCCGCCAAGGACGGTTCAGTCCGGCCCGACGAAGATTTTGCCATGTCCTGGGAGGTTGATACCGCCTCCAAGAAGCGCCTTGCCGACATTGCCAACGCGCTTAAAGGCGCTGATGAACTGATCCTTGCGACCGACCCTGATCGCGAAGGCGAAGCCATTTCCTGGCACGTGCTCGACGTGTTGCGCCAGAAAAAGGCGATCAAGAAAGACACCCCGGTCCAGCGCGTGGTGTTCAACGCCATCACCAAGGATGCCGTGACTGCGGCCATGGCCAAGCCGCGCGACATCGACATGCCGCTGGTCGATGCCTATCTCGCTCGCCGCGCGCTCGACTATCTCGTGGGCTTCACCCTTTCGCCGATCCTGTGGCGCAAGCTGCCCGGCTCCCGCTCGGCCGGACGCGTGCAATCGGTGGCTTTGCGCCTTGTGTCCGACCGCGAGTCCGAGATCGAGCGCTTCAAAGCCGATGAGTACTGGTCGGTGGAAGCCAAGCTCGCGCAAAAGGGCAAGAGCTTCGTGGCCCGGCTTTATTCGGTGGATGGCAAGCGCACCGACAAGCTCGCAGTAAAGAACGGCGAGGATGCCGCCGCACTCAAGGCGCTGATCGAATCGGGGCAGTTCAATGTTTCGGGCGTCGAGAAGAAGCCCACCAAGCGCAACCCCTATGCGCCCTTCACCACCTCTTCGCTGCAGCAAGATGCCTCGTCCCGGCTAGGTCTGTCGCCGTCGCGCACCATGCAGATCGCCCAGCGCCTCTACGAGGACGGGTTGATCACCTATATGCGTACCGACGCGGTGCAGATGGCCCCCGAAGGCATCGCCATGGCGCGCTCTGCCATCACCAAGAACTTTGGTGCCGAATACCTGCCGGAAAAGCCACGCATCTATCAGACCAAGGCCAAGAACGCCCAGGAAGCGCACGAGGCCATCCGTCCCACCGATATGCTCAAGCATCCCGATACGATGAGCAATCTCGATGCCGACCAGCTCAAGCTCTATGGCCTGATCTGGCGCCGCACGCTGGCGTCACAGATGCGCTCGGCCGAGATCGATCGGACCACCGTTGACATCGCCGTCAATGTGCCCGGCCGCCAGGTCGAACTGCGTGCTGTTGGCTCCGTCGTTACCTTTCCCGGCTTCCTGGCGCTGTATGGCGTTGAAGCCAAGAGCGACGATGACGAGGAAGACGAGGACAGCCGCGAATTGCCGCCGCTGGCCGTTGGCGACAAGCCTGCCCTGCAGGCCGTCGAAATCGAGCAGCACTTCACCCAGCCGCCGGCCCGCTACACCGAAGCCAGTCTGATCAAGAAGATGGAAGAGCTCGGCATCGGTCGGCCCTCCACCTATGCCGCTACCCTCTCGACCCTCAAGGATCGCGACTATGTGCGCCTTGAGGGTAAGGCGCTGCATCCCGAGGATCGCGGCCGCATCGTCACGGCCTTCCTCGAGAGCTTCTTCAATCGCTATGTGGAATATGGCTTCACTGCCAATCTGGAAGAACAGCTCGATCTGATTTCCGCCGGTGAGCTCGACTACAAGCAGGTGCTGCGCGATTTCTGGCGTGATTTCACAGTTGCGACCACCGAGATCAAGGATCTGCGGGTCACCGAGGTGCTCGACGCCCTCAATGACTTGCTGGAAGACCACATCTTCCCGGCCAAGCCTGATGGATCGGATCGTCGCCTGTGCCCAACCTGCGGCACGGGCCAGCTGTCGCTCAAGCTTGGGAAATACGGTGCTTTTATCGGCTGTTCGAACTATCCCGAATGCAAGCACACCATGCAGCTGTCCGACGCGGCCACTGGCCAGTCCTCGGAAGCGGCGGCAGGTGACGGCGTGTTGGGCACCGATCCGGAAACGGGGGAAGAGGTTTACCTCAAGACAGGGCGCTTTGGCCCCTATGTGCAGCTTGGTGACGGCAAGGAGCCCAAGCGCTCCTCCCTGCCAAAGGGCTGGGAAGCAGCGTCCCTGACGCTCGACAAGGCCCTGCAGTTATTGTCACTGCCACGGGAAGTGGGCACCCATCCGGAAACGGGCTCGCCGATCACGGCAGGGCTCGGGCGCTACGGCCCCTTCATCCTGCATGACGGCAAATACGCCAATCTACCCGATGTGGAGGAAGTGTTCACCGTCGGCATCAACCGCGCCGTGGACCTCCTGGCGCAAAAGGCGGCGGGCGGTTTCAAGCGCGGTGGCGCTGCCGTCGCCGCGATCCAGACATTCGAGCACGACAACGGCCCCATCACCGTGCGTGCTGGTCGCTATGGTCCTTATGTCAACCAGGGCAAGATCAACGCCACCATTCCCAAGGACATCAAACCCGAGGATGTAACGGTGGACCAGGCGGTGGAATGGATCGCCGCGCGCGCCGAAGCCACCGGCACCAAGCCCAAGAAGGCACCGGCCAAGAAGGCAGCTGCTAAGAAACCCGCTACCAAGACTGCTGCCGCTAAAAAGCCAGCGGCCAAGAAAGCTGCGACCAAGAAGGCGACCGCCACCAAGACCGTGGCCGACGAAGACGTTCCGTTCTGACGCATGGTTTGTCGGGGCGCGCGAGCATGATCTGGATCAAGGGCACTGATCGGCCCCTGCTTTAGCTTAGCACTGCAACCCCAAGGGGGGGCTTACGCGCCGCAAGGACAAGGTTGCGTGGTCACCGGCGCCGGCTTCGGCCTCGGACGAACCCGGCACCGCGTCGGCTGGAGCGCCGCCAGACGCCGGCCACCGGTTCAGCCGATTGTGCGTTCGATCAGCGACAGCCAGTTGTCGCAGGCGATCTTGCGCACCAGCGTTTCGCCATAGCCCTTGTCCAACAGCGCGGCGAGCAGCTTTTGCACGCCCGTGACATCGCCGATCTCGGCGGGGATCATGGCGCCGTCAAAGTCCGAGCCAAGCGCCACGCCGTCTTCGCCCAGCGCTTCCACCAGACTGTCCACATGACGGACCATCATTTCGACGGGCGTATCGGCGCGCATTTGCCCGTCCGGACGCAGAAAGCCTGTGGCAAAGTTCAACCCGACAACGCCCTTGCTTTCGGCGATCGCTGCCAGCTGCCAATCGACGAGGTTGCGCGCATGCGCGGTGATGGCATGGACATTGGAATGAGTGGCAACCAGCGGCTTGTTGCTGATCGCAGCCACATCTCGAAACCCCGCGGCATTAAGATGCGACAGGTCGATCATCACGCCGAGGCTATCGCAGGCGCGCACCAAGGCTTTGCCCGCATCCGAAAGTCCCGGGCCGATATCTGGATCGGCGGGGTAGCGAAACGGCACGCCGGTGCCAAAGGCATTGGCGCGGCTCCACACCAGCCCGATCGAGCGCAAACCGGCCGCGTAAAGCACATCAAGGGAGCGCAGATCCGTGTCGATCGCTTCGGCGCCCTCGATATGCAGCACTGCTGCCAGATTGTCGGCCGCGATCGCCTGGCGAATCTCGGCAGCGCTCCGGCACAGGCTTAAGGCGCCAGCCCGCTCCAGCCGCAGCAGGATCGAGGCCATGGCAAGAGTCACCGATTGCGCATCGGCCAGCGGCAATTCAGGGGGAAGCGTGGAGCTTGGATTGGCCGAATTGGCTACCACCGATCCAAGGCCGCCCTTAAGCGGTGGCGGAAAGATCGCAAAGAACCCGCCCACCATACCGCCCCTTTGGGCACGTGGACCATCGATCTGGGCCGCAGGCATCCCCTCCACAAACAGCCGCTCGGGGTCGGCGACACCCGCTTCCAGCAGCTTGAGCAAGGTGTCGTTGTGGCCGTCGAAAAATGGAATGGTCATGGGAACTCAGCAGAATCGGTGGAATCTGGGCACCCTAGCATCCTCTGGACGGGGACGGGTCAGCCGATAACCTGTGCCTTGTTCCGCATGGACGACCTCGGTGAAGATAGAGCAATAACGGCCTTATCCCGGCCATACTCGGCACCAGAGCGCAATAACCTCGATCTCGTCGCGCAACATTCCAGCCGCGTCAGACATTGAAATTGGGCAGGTCGGGCGGACTTGGCAGAGCGGCGGTTTGCAAAAGCCCGGGCGATCCCTATTTATGTTGCAACATAAAAAGAACTGACACTTATGGCCAAACTACAAACAAGAGCAAAAAACACTTCCGGCCCCAAGCGCCCCCGCCTCAGTGCTGCCGAGCAACTACCTTCACGCGAGCAATTGCTGCAGGCGCTCGCCGAAACGCCCGATCTCAAGGGCAAGCGCGATCTGGCCAAGCTGTTCGGCATCCGCGGCGATCTGCGCAAACCATTCAAGGCCATGCTGGCTGAGCTGGAAGGCGAGGGCGTTATTACCCGCACGCGCAAGGCGCTGCGCCGTACCGCCGCCCTGCCCCCGGTAACCGTGCTCGACATCCCCACCGATGCCGATCCCGATCACCTTCACGCCTTCCCTGCCCAATGGAATGACGAAGAAGGCGAGCGCCCCCGCGTCCTCGTTTATCAGGGGCGCGACGCCCGCGTCGTACCCGCTCCAGGCGACCGCATCCTGGCCCGTATTGACGCCGGTGATGGCGAGATCCCGGCCTATACCGCCCGCCCGATGAAGATCCTCGACAAGCCGCGCCGCGCCCATATCGGCATTGTGCGGATGGACGAGGACGGCGCCCGCCTCATTCCCGTGGATCGCAAGCAAAAGGAAATGCGCATCCCGATGGGCGACCTTGGCGAGGCCCGCGACGGCGATCTGGTGGAAGTGGAGGTCAAGCTTTCAGGCCGCCTGATGATCCCGCGTGCGCGCGTTACGGCCGTGATCGGCAACCCGGCTTCCGAAGGCGCCATCAGCCTCATTGCTATCCACAGCCTCGAGATCCCCTATCGCTTCCCGACATCGGTGCTACGTGAGGCCGAGGAAGCCAAGGAAGCCACGCTCAAGGGCCGGGAGGATTGGCGTGACCTTCCGTTGATCACCATCGATCCGTTCGACGCCAAGGATCACGACGACGCCGTCTATGCCCAGTCCGATCCCGATCCCGCCAATGCCGGCGGGCACCTGGTCACCGTGGCCATTGCCGATGTGGCGGCCTATGTCCGTCCCGGCTCAGCGCTCGACCGCGAGGCCTATCTGCGCGGCAATTCTGTTTACTTTCCTGACCGCGTCGTCCCCATGCTGCCCGAGCGCATCTCCAACGAGTTGTGCTCGCTCAAGGAAGGGGAACCGCGCGCGGCCCTTGCCGTGCGCATGGTCATCGGCGCCGACGGGCGCAAGCGCTCGCACAGCTTCCACCGGGTGCTGATGCGCTCGGCCGCCAAACTGTCCTATCAGCAGGCACAAGCAGCCATTGACGGCCAGCCCGATGACAAGGCTGGCCCGCTGCTCGAGCCGATACTGCGCCCGCTCTGGGACGCCTATGAGACCATGGCCAAGGCACGCGACCAGCGTGGGCCGCTCGATCTCGACCTGCCCGAACGCAAGATCGTTCTGGACGAGAAAGGCATGGTCAAGGACATCCGGATCCCCGAGCGCCTCGATGCCCACCGGCTAATCGAAGAAATGATGATCGCGGCCAATGTCGCGGCGGCCGAAACGCTGCAGGCCAAGAATATGCCCCTGCTGTTTCGCGTCCACGATACCCCTTCGACCGAGAAACTCGCCGCCCTTCGCGATTTCCTTGGTTCGCTCGATATTGCGGTCAAGAAATCCGACGCGGTGCGAGCCAGCGACTTCAACGGCATCCTGGCCCAGGCCCGCAAGGCGGGCAATGCCGAGCAGGTATCGGAAATGGTGCTTCGCTCGCAGGCGCAGGCAGAATATGCCCCCGAAAATTACGGGCACTTCGGCCTCAACCTCGACAACTACGCCCACTTCACCTCGCCCATTCGCCGCTACTCGGATCTGATCGTCCACCGCGGCCTGATCCGGGCACTGGGCTTGGGTGATGATGGCCTCTCGGACAACGAGATGCAAAAGCTTGCCGGCATCGGCCAGCACATTTCAGCGACCGAGCGCCGGGCCATGGCGGCGGAACGAGAAACGTCCGACCGCCTGCTGGCGCAATTTCTGGCCGGCCAGATCGGGGCGCGGTTCGAGGGCCGGATCTCCGGGGTTACCCGCTCCGGCCTGTTCATTCGGCTCCTTGATACCGGAGCCGACGGCTTTGTTCCCGCCTCCACCCTGGGAGCCGATTTCTATCGTTATGAGCAAGAGCAGCAGGCAATGATCGGCGATCGCACCGGCGAGAAGTTCGCCCTGGGCGACCGCGTGACCGTTCGCCTGCTCGAAGTTGCCCCCGTGGCAGGGGCAATGCGGTTTGAACTTCTCTCGGAGGGCAGCCGCGTCAATCCGTCAACTACACGGCGGACAACGAAACGCCCATCTAGGACACTCGGCCCCAAAGGCCGTCGCAAGAGGTGACGCCATGAGCATCGTAGCCAAAAGTACCAATCAACGCAGCGTCATGCAGGCTATGTGGCGTGGCGTGCTGTGCAAGTGCCCACATTGCGGCGAGGGCAAGCTGTTCCGTGCTTATCTAAAAGTCGCCGACCGCTGCGAAAACTGCGGTGAGGAGTTTCACCATCATCGCGCCGATGACTTGCCGCCCTATATTGCCATCACCATTGTCGGCCACCTGCTTGTTGGCGTGATGATGCATATGGACATGACCTATCACGTCAATCCGCTGACCTATCTTTATACCATGGTACCCTTGGGCATCATCATGCCGCTGGCTATGCTGCCCTCGATCAAGGGTGCCGTTGTGGGGCTGCAATGGGCCAACCGCATGTATGGCTTCGACCCAGCCAAGCGTGAGGCTTGACATCCGGCGGTAAATCCGTAGGTTGCACCCAAATTCCGGCGCCGCGTTCGCGGCGCCTCTTTGTTTACGCGAGGACACTCCAATGGCCAAAGCCGCTTCCGTCAAGATCAAGCTCGTGTCGACGGCTGATACTGGCTTCTACTATGTCACCAAGAAGAACGCCCGCACCCAGACCGAGAAGCTGTCGTACAACAAGTACGACCCGGTTGTGCGCAAGCATGTTGAATTCAAGGAAGCCAAGATCAAGTAATTGATCCTCTTCCTAGCCGAACAAAAAACCCCGCAGCGATGCGGGGTTTTTTGTTTCTGAGGCTGCGAGCAGCGGCCACGGCCTGCAGGCCACCCAGATGATGAAAGGAAAGTGGCTGGTCCGGAGCGGCATGTCGAAGAGGCCACTCTGTCCGCGTCCGGACCAGCCGCCCTACGGTCTCAGGAGTTGCGGCGGACCTGAGAGAGCCGTAGGGAACTTTGGGCACCATCCACAAGAACTTGGCAGCGCCGTTAAAGAAACCCTACGCCTGCCCCGCTAAAACTCAAGCATATCCAGCAGGTTGTGGCCGCTAAGCTTCTGTTAAGTATAATGGATAACCCTAACGACGTAGCTGGCAGGCTCAAGCGGCGTCAAAGACAACTTGGTTACGGCCCTGCCGCTTGGCGCGATAGAGCGCCACATCGGCTCGCTTCATCAGCACTGCCGGCGTATCCGAGACGCTCTCGTTGAGTGTCACGCCAGCCGAAACCGTCACCCACATCGGCCGGTCGCCGCCGACATCAAAACCCTGTTCGGCAATGGCTCGGCGCACCCGCTCGGCGACGGCTTCCGCCTGCCCCATATCGGTATCGGGCATTAGCACCACGAACTCCTCCCCGCCGAAACGGCAAGCAAGGTCGACGCCTCTGACGCTGCGCCGCAACCGCTGCGCGAACTCCTTGAGCACGCTGTCGCCCACATGGTGCCCATAGGTGTCGTTGACGGCCTTGAAGTGGTCGATGTCGAGAATCATGACGGCCATGTCCCGACCTTGCGACTGCGCCTTGCTCAACATCACATGCAGGTGCCGCTCGAAATAGCGGCGATTATATAGCCCGGTCAGGTCGTCCGTTACCGCCATGGCCATGGTGTTGTTGACGCTTTGCCGCAGCTCCAGCGCATAGCGCTGCCGGCGGATCTGCGTGCGCACCCGCGCCGCCAACTCATTGCGCTCGACCGGGCGCATAATGAAATCATTTATCCCCAGATCCAGCGCCCGCACCACTTTGGGGCGGTCGGTTTCATCGGCAATCAGAATGATGGGCAAGGTGCGCGTATGTTCGAGCGTACGGATCTGCGAGCACACCCGGAGCGGGTCGAAATCCTCCAGCGCCATGGCGACGAGCACAACTTCGTAGGGCGCCCCGGTAACCTGGAACACGGCATCGGCGGGCTGAACGAGCACATCAACGCTATGCTCGGGAACAAGATAGGTCTTGATCCGCTCGGCATGGCGCGCGTCGGTGTCGATCACCAGCACATGCCCGCCGCCGGTGTCGACATTGTCCATCGCACGCAGCGCATCCTCGATGGCGATCTGCTGGCCCGTGAGGGCCCGCGCGCGCAGCTCGTCGGTCAGCGTCTTGAGGCGCACCAGGCTTTTGACCCGGGCCATCAGTTGCATGTCATCGACTGGCTTGGTCAGAAAATCATCGGCGCCCACTTCCAGCCCCCGCACCTTGTCGGAGGGCTGGTCGAGCGCGGTAATCATCAGCACCGGAATGTGGTTGGTTCTCGGGCTCGCCTTGAGGCGGCGGCACACTTCAAAGCCATCCATATCGGGCATCATCACATCGAGTAGGACGATATCCACATCATTGCGATTGCAGATTTCGATGGCCTGCGGGCCGGAACTGGCAGTCAGGACCTCGTAATACTCAGCGGCTAAGCGAGCCTCCAGCAGGCGTACATTGGTCGGAATGTCGTCGACGATCAATACGCGTGCAGTCACTCTTCGCCCCACCTACCACAGCCGGCATATAGACGACCGGGCAGCACCATGGCCGCGCCGAGCGCAACGGCCCCCTCAAGCCGGGCCAATATAGCGGGCAATAGTTTCCAGAAAGTGAGGCACCGAAATGGGCTTGGAGATGTAACCCTCGCAACCTCCTTGCAAAATCCGCTCTTCGTCGCCCTTCATGGCAAAGGCAGTCACCGCGATTACCGGGATATGGGCAAGCTCTTCATCATCCTTGAGCCACTTGGTCACCACCAGGCCCGACACTTCAGGCAACTGGATATCCATCAAGATCAGGTCGGGATGGTGCGCGCGCGCCAGATCCAGCGCTTCCATGCCGGAGCGGGTCTGGATGACGGCGTAACCGCGCGATTCGAGCAGATCGTTGAAGAGCTTCATGTTGAGCTCGTTGTCTTCCACGATCATCACTGTTTTTGGCATCAAACCTCGCTTGCGCTGCTCGAGTACCCTCAGCACTTCGTTTTACCGCGCCATTCAGGTAACATCGAACTCATTACAAAAGACCAAATGAGCCTGGCTGTGCCCCGTATTGAATCTGCGCCCCTTCCCAATGCCTCCGGGCTCGCCGATGCCTGCCTCTCCTACCTTGCCGAGAACCCGGATGAACTCTTGGCATTCATGCAGGTCGCCGGCCTTGATCCCGACTCGCTTCGGCGCTCCACCGGTTCCCCAGCCTTCCAGCACGGACTTATCGACTATTTTGCGGCCAACGAGCCGCTGCTCCTGTCACTTTGTGCCAATACCGGCATGGCACCCGAAACCTTCATGCGAGTCTGGCACCAGCTCAATCCAGCCGGCTAAGCACGAACGCCTTCAGGGCATGCTGCCGGTTTTCACTTGCGCCGCCGCCCCGGAGCCCTGATGATCCGGCGACACGGCTGATGTGCTCGATGGCGTCGGCTGCCCTCTGCTGAACCGGCCAGGTGTTGGGGTGCGCTGCCGGCCGCTCGGAATCGGTGTATCGGTTTCGGGAAGGCCAAGGCTACGGTGCGATCTGCCGGAGTTCGGCAATGCCGAGGCCCGCAGTCGAGTTGAACATCTCAGCGCATTGGGCTTCGGCCATGCAAGTGAAGCCGATGCACGGCCGGCCCAACCAAAATGACGACAACCAAGGCAAACAGCGATGACCAGTCCCACTGAAAAACTGCGTGAATACGGCTACGAGCTCCCTGCCCCCAAACCGCCGGTCGCCAGCTATGTTCCGGTGACCCGCACCGGCAATATCCTGTACGTGTCGGGCCAGATCTCCAGCAATGAAACCGGCGTCGTCACCGGCCTCCTGGGCGATACCATGAATGTCGTGCAGGGCGGCAACGCTGCCGAACTCGCGGCGCTCAACGTGTTGTCGCAAATCGTCCATATGGGTGGCGTGCCGCTGGAAGAGATCAAGCGCATTCTCAAGATCACGGTTCTTGTGGCTTCAACGCCTGACTTCACCGAGCACCATCTGGTTGCCAACGGGTGCTCGAACCTCCTGGTCGGGGTGCTGGGTGACCGGGGTAAGCATGCCCGTGCCGCCTTCGGCGTTGCCGCGCTGCCCTTTGGCGCCGCCGTGGAAATCGAAGCCGTGGTGGAAGTCTAGCCACACACCCGGTTCTCGCCCACCTCCATATCCCCAGCACAACTGGATACCAAAACTTGACCGACCTGCCCCTTTTCCCGCGTCCCGTCGCCCATCGTGGTCTGCACAATCGTGCCGCTGGTGTCATCGAAAACAGCGCTTCCGCCTTTGAAGCCGCTATCGCCGGCAACTGGGCGATCGAGTGCGATCTGCAGCTGACCTCGGACGGCGTGCCGGTGCTGTTCCATGACAGCAAGCTTGAGCGCCTCACCGGACGCACCGGTGCGGTCAGTGAGCTCACTGCTGCCGAACTCACCGCGATCCCCTTACTCGACAGCGCCGCCGGTGATCGGCCCCAGCGCTTTGCCGAGTTCCTTGAACAGATCAATGGCCGTGCGCTGCTGCAGATCGAGCTCAAGCATCAGGCCGACAGCGCCGGCACTCAGTTGCTCGCCCGCGCGGCGGCCGAAGCGCTGAAATCCTACACGGGACCGGTGACGGTCGAGTCGTTCGATCCCAATCTGATCACCCAGATCCGCCAGTTCGGCTTCGCGGGCCCTCGCGGCATCATCACCTATAACTACGAAGGCGCTGAAGCCGAACAGAACTACACGGCAGAGCAGCGCTGGACCCTGCGCCATCTGCTGCACTGGCATGAAACTCAGTTCGATTTCATCTCCTGTGCCAAGGACGCGCTGGAGCTGCCCGCGATCAAGTTCTGGCGAGCACTCGGCAAACCGGTGACCGGCTGGACGATCCGGTCTAAACAGGAGTGGGAAGCCGCCCGGCCCCATATCGACCAGATCGTCTTTGAAGGCTTCGACCCGGACCTTGCCTGATCCCGGCTATACCGCCACCATCCATCCAACCACCGCCGGCATTTCGGCGGCGGTTTGGAACAGCCTTGTGCCGTCCACGAACGGGGTGGCGGATAACCCGTTTCTGAGCCACGCCTTCTTCCTGGCCCTCGAACAATCCGGCTGCGCCACTGCCCGCACCGGCTGGCAACCTCAGCACATCCTGCTGGCCAACAGCGCGGGCCAGCCCGTTGGGCTGATGCCGCTCTTTCTCAAGTCCCACTCCATGGGCGAATATGTCTTCGACCACGGCTGGGCCAATGCCTTCGAGCGCGCGGGCGGGGACTACTACCCCAAGCTGCAATGTTCGGTGCCGTTTACCCCGGCCACCGCGCCCAAGCTCCTGGTACCTAGCGGTAGCCTTGAGGAACAGGCGGCGCTGCTTTCCGCCGCTCAGCAACTCGCCAGCCAGCGCGACGCCTCGTCGGTGCACATGACCTTCGTGCCCGAAGCCGAGGCCGATCTGGTGGAAACAACTGGCTGGCTCAAGCGCCTCGACACCCAGTTCCACTGGCACAACCAGGGCTTCGACAGTTTCGAGGGTTTTCTCGAAACCCTCTCCTCGCGCAAGCGCAAGACCATCCGGCGGGAGCGCCGCGATGCGCTCGTCGATGGCCTTACGGTCAAGTGGCTGACGGGCTCTGACCTCCAGGAGCATCACTGGGACGCCTTTTACGATTTTTACGAGGATACCGGGGCGCGCAAATGGGGCCGGCCCTACCTCAATCGCAAGTTCTTTTCCCTGCTTGGTCAAACCCTTGCCGACCGGATCGTGCTGATGCTGGCCTATGACGGCCCCACCCCAATCGCCGGCGCGATCAACTTCCTTGGCCATGATCGCATCTTCGGGCGCAACTGGGGTGCTACCCGCGAGGTGCCGTTTCTCCACTTCGAGCTCTGCTACTACCAGGCGATCGATTACGCCATCGCGCACAAGCTGGCTGTGGTGGAAGCCGGGGCCCAAGGCGAACACAAGCTCGCCCGCGGCTATGCTCCCGCCACCACTTATTCCGTGCACTATATCGCCCATCCTGGCCTGCGCGGGGCCATTGCCGACTTCCTTGAGCATGAGCGCGCTTCGGTTGCGCGCGAGCAGGAAGCGCTGGACACCTACACTCCGTTCCGCAAGGGCGAGCGCACCGACCGCTAGCGCGGCACGATGCCCCTTGGACTTAGCCGGCACCGGAGGCTATGTAGGTTAACGCTCCCTGCAGGAATCCGCATGAATATCTCTGACGCTTTCGTCTTTATTCTCCAGGCCGGCGTCACCTTCGTGTTCTCCACCGCCCTCTTCGATGCGCTGCACTGGTTGCTGCATCGCTGGGAAACCTCGCGGTTCAAGCTGTTGCGCACCTTCTCGTCCTGGCACTGGGTGCATCACAAGTTTCTCGACCTCGATATGAAGATCAATCCGGCCTATGCCCGGGCCAATATCTGGTTTCACATCCTGCCGGAATACGCGACCTCGATGCTGGGGATCGCGCTGTTCCTGCTCGTTTTCCCTTGGCCGCCCATAGCGCTTGTGGCTGTCATTCGTACCATCATGCTGGTGATGACCTTCCGCGAGGAAGGGCTCGACTACAACCACATGGCGATGGATCGCGTCGGTGCCCAGCAGGGTCTGCTCTGGGTGGACAACAACTACCACGCCATGCACCACGTCTACCCGCATAACTTCTTTTCGTCCTTCGCCAACATCTTCGACCTGCTGTTCGGCACCACTTGCCAGATCAAGGGTCGCCGCTTTCTCGTTACCGGCGCCAGCGGGTCTTATGGCTCGGCGATGGTGGCAAAGTTGACCGATCTGGGTGGTCTTGTGGAAACCGCCAAGTCAGGCACCGATTTTTCAGCCGGCGACTATGACCGCATGCGCGAAAAGCTTGAACGCGCCGAGGTGCTGGTGCTCGCCCATGGCGCCAAGTCGCAGGATTGCTGGAACGCCAATTTCGTCACCTTTACCGATCTGGTCGAGCTCTTCACCGCCCTTGGCAAAGACAGGCTCACCCCGCCCGAAGTCTGGGCGGTGGGCTCGGAAGTCGAGTTTCACGGCGATATGGGCATGGAAGAGCTCAAGGATTATTCGGCGTCCAAGCGCGCCTTTGCGCGCCGTGCGCTGGATTATTACCACTCCGACGCTGTCTTCTACCGTCACATCGTCCCGTCGAGCTTTACCTCCGCAATGGGCAAGGGGGCAATGAGCGCGGCCACCGCCGTCAACATCACGCTGTTCTTTATTCGCCGCGGCTTTTCCTATGTGCCGGTCACCTTTACCGGCCTTGCGGTTCTGAACTATTTCCGCTTCCGCTTCTTCCAGCGCCGCTCGGGACAGGCAGCCCCGGCCGAATAGGCGGTTGATCTCGGCTCTTGAGCCGAGCACCTTGCCGGGAGTATGCCAAGGCCATCCACTCCCGCGAGGTACACCGTGAGCACTGCCTACGATCCCAGCAACATCTTCGGCCGCATTCTCCGGGGCGAAATGCCAGCCCACAAGGTTTACGAAGACGACACCGCCTTGGTGATGCTCGATGTGTTCCCCCAGTCACGCGGGCACACGCTGGTTCTGCCCAAGGCTGCCTCGCGCAACCTGCTCGACGCGGATCCGGCCACCCTCTCGGCCGTGATGCCGATCGTGCAGCGGGTGGCTGTTGCGCTCAAGGCAGCGACGGGGGCTGATGGCATTCGCCTCGTCCAGTTCAATGAAGCCCCAGCTGGACAAAGCGTGTTTCACCTGCATTTCCACCTCATTCCCGTCTACGAGGGCGAGGCTTTAGGCGATCATGGCAAGGGTGCTGCTGACGCCGCTGAAATGGCCGGGCTGGCGCAAGAAATCGCCAGCCGACTTTAAGCCGGTGACGCCCGCTCCCAAGCTCGGCCAAGGGCTCTTGCTCACCGGATTGGCCGGGTTCATCGATGCGATCGGCTTTATCGAACTGGGTGGCTACTACACCTCGTTCATGAGCGGCAACACCACCCAATTGGGCAATTACCTGCTCGATACGCCCTCGGCAGCCGCGTTGCTGCCGCTGGGCCTCTTGCTGCTGTTTTTCACTGGCAGCACGGTGGGATCGCTGCTGTCTTTGGCAAGCGAGCGTTTTGGCCCAGCCCTTGTTGCGGCCTTGTTGTTTTCCAGCACAACAGGGGCAATCGCCTTGCACTTTGCCGGCGCCGACTCGCCGCTTTCGATGGGACCCCTGGCGTTTGGCGCAGGCGCCCAGAACGCTTTGTTGTCCCCTGCCGGCTCCGTTCGGCTTGGCGCCACCTTCGTGACGGGAACTCTGTTCGCTGCCGGCCAGGACCTGGCCAAGGCCATCCACAAATTGGCCCCGCGCTGGCGATGGACGCAACACCTCCTGGTTTGGCTTTCCCTGTTGCTGGGTGCCGCCCTGGGCGCGGCATCCTATCAGCGCCTGGGCCCGCTCGCCCTGCTTGCACCCGCGGCTCTCCACGCTGCCTTCTGCCTCGGGCTGGCGCTGCGGCAGCGCAAGGCGGGCCCCCGGCCTAGTCGACCCGTGGCTGCTCGCGCGAGCGGAACTCGAACAATTCGCGGAAGGCTCCGGGCACCAGCGCCGATAGCGGGTTGATGCGGAAATCGGGCTTGGCGAGTGGTCCCTTGACTGCAAAGGTCACGCCCACCAGCCCCTCACCATCACGTCCGCCCAAGAGCGGCCCGAGCAGCGGGATTTTCTGAAACGCGCTGTTGAGCCCGAATAGCGGCACATAGGTGCCCGCCAGATCGTATTGCCGCTGGTCGGTATAGATGAAGCCGCGCATCGTTCCGCCTACGGTGTCGCCGGTCAAAACAGCATTGGTAACCTCGACGCGGTCCGAGCGCCGCACGAAATTGACCATGCCGCGGTCGAAATCCAGCCGGTTCCCGCGCGCGATCACCGCTCGCGAATCCGCGTGGTTGCCAAGCACCTGCGCAACATTGGCCTCGTCCACAATGGAAAAGCCGCGCATGCGCAACTGGCCGAACTCGGCGCCTGCTTCGCTGTCGGTGGTCATGACGAGATTGCCCTCGCCGCCCCCCAGCTGTGAATACACGCCCAGGAGCCGCAGGATCGTTCCGGCATCGCTGAATGCCACCGTCATCGTGCGCCCCTTGGGCGCGGGATTGGTGGTGACCGAAATGGCGTTGTCATCACCAAACTGCGCCGTCAGCCGCGCCCGCCGCATGTCGCTGCCCTTCAGGGACAGGTCCAGATCGAGATTGAAGGCGGTCGTGGCGTAATAACCCAGCGCTCGATCGAGCTCCACGTCGAGCACCAGCGTCTGGTCGAACTCGGTGGTTTGCACCCCCCCGGTGCCTTCATCTAGGCTGAAGAAGCGCTTCAGCATGGGCTTGAGGTCCAATTGGGTACCGCGCACCTGCACGGAATAGCCGCCGTCGATCGGAGCGAGCTTGAGTTGCGCACCATCCCCCTCGCTGAGGCCGAAATCGATGAACTCGGCACTTTGCAGCCCAGCCTCGGCGTCGAACTTGAGGCCACCCTTGAGTTTCACGGTGTCAAAAGCCAGATCAATCCCGAATAGCTCGGTTACACCATCGGTTTGCTTGACGATTGTCTGCAAGGTGCCAGGGACGCCGGCAGCCTTGCTCAACCCCAGATCCCCAATGGTGAGCGCTGCCTCCTTGAGGTCCACCGCGATCTGCAGCGAGCCATCCGGCAGCGGCTGCGCCACAAAGCCAACCTGCCCGCTCATGAACGGCGAGGCATCGAACCCCATGGCGGCCAGGTCCTTCACCTCCACCGTGGAAGCGAGCCGGAACGCCGGCTGAGTTTCCGGCGTGCCGGCAATCTCCAGCTGCGCCTCCATACCGTCTATGTCAGCGGTACCTTGCACCTGATAGCCGTCCTGCGACGCGCTGAAGGACAGCTGCCCGTTGCCGATTGTGCGCTCCTGTATGGCCTGAGTGCTGGCGAAATTGGCGACATTGCCATTGACCACATAGTCGAGGTCCAGCGGCGCGCCGCTTGCTTCATCGGGCAGCTTGATGGTTGCCACAAGCCCCAGATCGATCTGACCCGATAGCGCGGCAAGATCGAGCGGCAGGCTGGCTTGCGCCAGCATTTCGGGCTGCTGTTCCTTGGCCAGGGCAAGCAGGGAGGGAATACCGGCGCTCACATCGCCCGAGATCTCGAGAATGCTTTCTGCGGGATTGGAGTTGTCCATGATCACGGCCGGGTTGCGCACCGCAATCGGCCCGGCCGTGGTCGCGATGGCACCCCCACCAGCCGAAACCGTCAGGTTGGGGCCGCTCAATTGCAATCGCGTTTCGCCATCAATGGCGATATCGGCCATCTCCGGCACTGGCTTGACCACGACGCCGGTGCCAACCATGTCGATCTGCATCGCTTCGGGCGATATCGGCTTGTCCTCGCCACCCACTTCCAGGCTGCCCACCGGAAATTTGAACTTCAGCCGCGCGCGCGTCACCATACCGTCGCTAACATTGGCCACAAACCAGTCACGGCTTTCCGTGCCCAGCATATAGGGCCAGAGGCGTTTCAGGTCGTCCGCACTGACTCCTTGGCCGACAATGGTCATGTCGAGAGCCATGCCGGCCTTGAGGATATCGATCCGGCCGGCGCTTTCGACGATGGCCGCGCCCTTTTTCGCGACGAGCCGGTCGATGCCCGTGGCACCATAAAGTGGCGCCGACCAGCCCGAGAACTCGACGCTGTCGAATGGCTCCGCCGGTGCCGCCATGTCGTTGGGGTGCACGCGGACCTCGCGTGCCTTGATCAGCATGCCGATCGTCGGCCCGAATTCCGCATCCAGGCCGAGCGCAAACGTGCCTGAAACGCGGGCGGAACTCTGGCCGATCTGCAAGGCGGCCTCGTGCAACTCGAACCGGGCGTCCTTTGGCGACCAGGTCACGTCCATGATCGAGCTCGCGACGGGGAAGAACTCGTCCTCGATGCGCATGTCGAGGCCCGTCAGGTCGATCTTGAACGCGCCGTCCACGAGCTTGCCCGTCTCGGGCGCAAAATGCACATCGATGGATAGCGCACCCGCGCCCCGCAGGGCCGCAATGCTTTCAGCGTTATCGACAAAGGGGGCCACGGCCGCAAAATCGATATTGGCAATGTCGGCCTCGAGCCGGGAGCCACCCTTGTCGTCGAGAGTGCGCGACAGGCTCCCCATCATCGTACGCCCTCCCAGGGCGGCCGAGAATGTCCCCCTGGTGTCCTCGCCGCCGGGCGTAGGGCCGATCTCGAGGTTCACGCCGTTGAACTGACGCATCCGCCCGTAAACCGCATCGATCATCTCGACGGTGCCGTCCTTGATCGTCAGCTTGGAGAACCGGCCCTGTTGCGCCTGCTCCACAATGTCGGCCACACCCTTCTCGCTCGCCTCGAGATTGTAGATAAGCCAGTCATTGTCGGACCGCAGCTGCAGCGGCACCGACCCACCCTGAACGTCGACGCCATTGGCGGAAATGTTGACGCTGGGGAACGCATCCTCCCCCTCCAGCACCCTTGCAGTCGTCCCGCCCTGCTCCCCGGCCACTAGCTCAAAGCTCGTGGTGCGCGGCCCAAACAGGTCCTGCACGATCTGGATGTGGGGGCGCACAATGGTGATGGTGGCCCCAGGCTGCCCAACCAGCGCGCGGATCGGCGAGAATCCAATCTCAAGCGCATCCATCTTGACCTTGGCGCCGGTCTTGGCATCCGTCATCAGCACGGGCGAGAACTGCAGCACCGGCCAAACGCCACGTTCAAGCGCCAGCGCCATTCCCCCCAGATCGAGCTTGCTGGTGGGCGGCATGATGGATTGCGCCAGCGCACGCGCCGCTTCACCGCCAAATGGCAGTCGCAGCGGGGTCACCAGCAGCACTAAATACAGAACGATCAGCAGGACGGCTGGCACGCCCAACACCCAGGCGCCCATCTTGGCGGCAAGACGCATAGGATGCCGACGCCGCATTGCGGGGGCTGGACCTGGCGTGTCTTCGAGGGTTGTTGACGCGCTCACTTACATCCAGATCAAGCTCGGCCGATAAGTCTCCCGGCCTCTTGAGAATCAACCGCAAGTGGCGGCTTCTTGCGCGATGATACCGGCTGGAATATGGCACCGGCAGCTACAATCTCGTGGGGAAAACAGGATTTAACCGGCATGCTTGCGCCTGGGGATACCGCTCCCGACTTTACCCTGCCGCTCGACGACGGCACCTCCTTCCACCTTGCCGATCACGGCGGCAAGTTTGTGGTCCTGTTCTTCTATCCGCAGGACGATACCCAAGGCTGCACCAAGGAGAACCTCGAGTTCTCCAACCTGGAGCCGGAGTTCGCCCGAAGCGGTGCTGTCCTTGTCGGCATATCGCCTGATAGTGTGGAAGCGCATCGCAAGTTCCGGGAGAAATTCAGCCTCACGGTGCCACTGGCCGCCGACCCCGAGCGGACCGTGATCGAGCCATTTGGGGTATGGCAGCTCAAGAGCCTCTATGGCCGCCAATTCATGGGCCTCGTACGCACCACTTTCGTTGTCGCGCCTGATGGCCGGGTCGCCGCCGTGCTCCGCGTCACGCGCGTTAAGGGTCACGCTCGAAAGGTTCTCGACCTTCTCGGAAATTTGCAGCCCATTACTTCGGAAAGCTGAGGCTTTTCCGTTTTTTAACCATGCAGGATCATACTCGCTAACCATAAATATGGATCAGCGGAGTGTATGGCGTGCGTAATGGAGCGAGCTTCTCGTCGCCGGGTCGAGCCAAGCCCAAAACGGCTCCCCACGCCGGCATTCGCCCGCTCTGGTTCTACGGCATGTTCACGCTGCTCTTGGCCGGCAATGCCCTGACCGGCACTGCCCTGCTGTTCTCACCCGAGATCGCCAAAGTCCTCAACGGCCAAACCGAACAGGTTATCCAGGCCTACGAGGATCGGATCGCCCAGCTGCGTGTTGAAGTCGACCGTCTCCATTCCCGCTCCTATGCCCAGGCGGGCGACATCAACCTGCAACTGCAGGAACTTTCGCAGCAACAGGAAGTGCTGTTGGAACAGCATCAACTTGTTAAGGTCCTTGTCGACAAAGCCGGCGAGCTTGGCATTCAAACTGCCGCCCTCGGGTCCAGTCCGGGTGATCTGGCGATGGCGGCGCCTACCAACCCCAGCGGAAATCCCGACATCGACGAAACGGCTCGTGCCCTCGCCCAAATGATGGGTGAAACCGAGCACGCCATGACCAGCATCGCCCAGACCGCTACCGAGCGGACGACCAGCATTGTCAACGAGCTGGCCGAGATCGGCATTCGCGTCAGCCTGCCCGATGCCCTTGATGGCGTTGGCGGCCCCCTGCTCGCGCCGAGTGACGGCGACGACGCAGCGCCAATGATCGAGGATGCCAACGCCGTGATGGCAGCGCTGGTGCGCTACAAGGCGGCCCGTGAATCAATCGATGCCGCGCCCATTCACCTGCCCATCGCCGGCACCTACCGCCAGAGCTCAGGCTTTGGCAATCGGCGCGATCCCTTCAGCGGCAAGCGCGCCTTTCATTCCGGGCTCGATTTCGCTGCGCGCTCCGGCACCACCGTACTGAGCGCGGGCCAGGGCGTGGTGACCTTTGTCGGCGTGCGCTCTGGCTATGGTAATGTGGTGGAGGTCACTCATCCCAGCGGCTTGGTGACCCGCTATGGTCACCTCTCCGGCTTCCTTTCCAGCAAGGGCCAGAAGGTGCACACCGGCACCCCTATTGCCAAGGTGGGCTCTACCGGCCGGTCAACCGGCCCGCATTTGCATTTTGAAGTGCGACAAGGCAGCCGCGCCATGGATCCCAAGCAGTTCATGGAAGCCGGCAAGCGCCTGCAGGCGCTGCTCGGCTAACCACTATTTGCCTTCGGCCACGACATCGGTCGCAACGCCAACGCGCTGCGCCAAAGCCGCTTCCATGAACTCGTCGAGATCGCCATCCAGCACCACGGAGGGCTGGCCGCTTTCCACGCTTGTGCGCAGATCCTTGACCATCTGGTAGGGCTGTAACACGTAGGAGCGGATCTGGTGACCCCAGCCGATCTCTGTCTTGCTCGCTGCCTGCGCGTTGGCCGCTTCCTCGCGTTTTTGCAACTCGGCTTCATAGAGACGAGCCTTGAGCATGTTCATGGCCGTCGCGCGGTTCTTGTGCTGGCTGCGCTCGGCCTGGCACGCCACGATGATGCCGGAAGGCACGTGGGTGATGCGGATGGCCGAGTCGGTGGTGTTGACGTGCTGCCCGCCCGCGCCGGACGCGCGATAAGTATCGATCTTGAGATCGCTTTCACGGATCTCGATGTCAATCGAGTCGTCCACCACGGGATAAACCCAGACGCTCGAAAAGCTGGTATGCCGCCGAGCCGCCGAGTCGTACGGGCTGATCCGGACCAGCCGGTGCACGCCGCTTTCGGTCTTGAGCCAGCCATAGGCATTATGGCCCTTGACCAGTATGGTCGCCGACTTGATGCCGGCCTCTTCACCATCATGCATTTCGATGGTTTCGACCTTCATCTTCCGCCGTTCCGCCCAGCGCGTATACATGCGCAACAGCATGTTGGCCCAATCCTGGCTCTCGGTGCCACCGGCACCGGAGTGGATTTCCACATAGCAGTCGTTGGCGTCGACTTCACCCGAAAGCAGAGTCTCGATCTGCCGGCGGCGCGCATTGATGCGCAGCTCGAAGATTGCCTCTTCGGCTTCCTTGACGATCTCGGCGTCGCCTTCGGCTTCGCCCATCTCGATCAATTCGAGGTTGTCGCGGACGCCGTTTTCCAGCTCGTGCACGGCCTTGACCGCCACGTCGAGCTCATCGCGCTCACGCATGGTGACGCGAGCCTTTTCGGGATCGTTCCAGAAGTCGGGTGATTCAGTCTGCGCTGTTAGCGCGTCGAGACGAAGTTGTGCCGTATCCCAGTCAAAGATGCCTCCTCAGCAGGCCCAAAACCTGCTCGATGTCGGCGACGGCTTTTTCGATTTCCGCACGCATGTGAACTATCCTTTTGTGTGGGGCCTCATGTAGCCGTCCACCCCCGCCCAATCAACCCATTGAGCTATCAAAGCGGACTTGCCAAACGGCCTCGCCCGGCCAAGGCTGATCCAGGGGAAGTTCAACATCGCAAGGGAAACGCACATGTTACGCATGGGAGTGTTGCTGGCCGCGGTATTACTGTCGCACGCCGCTTTGGCTGCGGAAGCGGAGCCATCGGTGGAGCATGGCGAGCGGATCGCCCGAATCGGTGGGTGCCATGATTGCCATAGCCCCGGCTATGCGGAAAACGGGGGTCAACTCGATCCCGCCACCGCGCTGATCGGCAGTCCGGTTGGCTACCAAGGGCCCTGGGGCACCACCTATGCCGCCAATCTGCGGCTCACCGCTGCCGAGCATAGCGAAGATGAATGGGTGGCGTATTTGTCTGAACTCGAGACTCGGCCGCCCATGCCTTGGTTCAACCTGCGCCATTTCACCGAAACGGAAATGCGCTCCCTCTACCAGTATATCGTCGCCCTGGGTCCGGTGGGCGAACCAGCGCCTGCCTATGCCCCTCCCGGCACGCCAGCGACAACGCCCTTTATCGTCATGGCGCCACCAAGCATGCCGGAGTAGTCAGCGAGGCGACTTCAACCGGCACGCTGTTCCTTTTTGAACCGGCGCAGCACTGTTTCGCGCTTAAGCCGCGACAGGTGGCTGAGAAAAAACACGCCCTGCATCTGCTCGATCTCGTGCAGGCAGCAGCGGGCGACAAACCCGTCGAAGCGCTGCGTCACTCGATCCCCCGCCGCAGTGTCGTACTCAATCACGGCCCAATTCGGCCGGTTGATCGCCACCTCGATCCCCGGCAAAGATACCGAACCCTCACTGCCGACTTCCGCCTCAGCGCTACACTCGGCAATGCTGGGATTGAACATCACCCGATAATCGCGACCTGATGTGTCCGCCGCAATGCTCACCACGATGACGGGCTCGTTCAGCCCGATATGGGCCGCGGCCAAGCCGTAAGCCTTGGCGGCTTCTGCGGCGGCAAGCAATTGCTCCCCTGCCCGTTCCATCGCCGCGTCGAGGGGCCGCGTTGCTGCGGGCGCCGAAAGCGCCGGATGGGGAAAGCGGACAAACGGCAAGATTCCGGTCACCCCCGTTACTCCGACAGGGATTGCGGGGCCTCATACTCCTGGAAGCGGCCGCTGGGCATGGCTTGGGCGGGCGAATCCTGGAAGCCACCTGAATAAGGTTGCCGATAAGCCTCATAGCCCGGCTGCGGCTGCTGGCTTTGTGCCGTGTTGTAGCCGCCACTTTCGATGCCGATGACCGAGGTCATCAGATTGGGGCCGCTGCCAGGCTTGAAGGCCTCGAGAATAGCCGATTCACCCTGATAGGCCTCGACGCCGGAGTTCGGATTGATCCAGGCCGTGGCCATGCCGGAGGGTACGTTGAATGGCGTCGGCGGCTTGCCCCGCAGGGCGTTCTGCATGAACTCGGTGAAGATATTGACCGAGAACGTGCCGCCGGTCACCGAAGAGCCCATGGAACGCGGCTGGTCATAGCCAACATAAACCCCGACCGCCAGTTCAGGGGTGAAGCCCACAAACCATGCGTCCTTGTAGTCATTGGTAGTGCCGGTTTTGCCAGCCACCGGACGGTTGAGCGCCTTGGCGGCCGTTCCGGTGCCGCGTTGCACGACACCCTCCATCATCGAGGTGATCTGATAGGCCGTCATCGGATCGAGCACCTGCTCACGATTATCCACAATGATCGGCTCGCCCTGCCCCTGCCAGGCCTGCGCCTTGCAGCCTTCGCATACCCGCTCGTCATGCCGGTAAACCGTCATGCCATAACGGTCCTGGATGCGGTCGATCAGCGTCGGCACGATCTTGCGGCCGCCATTGGCGATGGTGGCGTAAGCTGCCGTCATCCGCATATCGGTGGTTTCGCCGGCACCCAGCGCCATCGCGAGCACGGGCTGCATGGAGTCATAAACGCCGAACAGGCGGGCATATTCTGCCACCAGCGGCATGCCGAGATCCTTGGCCAGTCGAACCGTCATCACGTTTCGGCTGCGCTCGATGCCGCGCCGCAGCGTTTGCGGGCCATAGAACTGCTGCGCATAGTTTTCCGGCCGCCAAACCGAGCCATCCGAATTGCGGATTTCTACCGGTGCGTCGAGCACCACCGATGCGGGCGTATAGCCATTATCGAGCGCAGCGGCATAAACGATCGGCTTGAACGAGGAGCCGGGCTGGCGCAGGGCCTGGGTCGCGCGGTTGAACTCGCTTTCCGCGAACGAAAAACCGCCCACCATGGCGAGCACCCGGCCGGTGCGCGGGTCCATCGCCACCAATGCGCCCTCGATCTCGGGCAGTTGCTCGAGCGTGTAAATCCCGTCCTTGCCCGCGACCGGGGAAACATAAACCACATCCCCAACCTTGAGGATGCTCGACAGCGGCTTGGACACCCACTTGATCTCGGGTCCGGACAGCACAGCTTCCGTCCGCTCGTCCGAAATGGCGCCGTCGACGTCATCGGCGGGTCGCAGCCCGATCCGGGCCTGGTTGCCATTCATCTCGAGCACCACGGCAAGCCGCCACTCCGGCACGTCGCGGAGCGGCTGGATCTTGGCAACATCCAGGCCCCAGTCCTCGCCGATCTCGATGCTGGCAACCGGCTCGCGGAATCCCTTGGAATGATCAAACGCGATCAGCCCGTCCATCAGTGCCCGGCGGGCATATTCCTGCAGCTTGGGCTCAAGCGTCGTGCGCACGGACAAGCCGCCGCCATAAAGCTGGTCCTCGCCATAAAGCTTGGCCAGCTCGCGACGCACTTCCTCGGTGAAATATTCCGCCGAGTACAACTGGCTGCCCGAGGCCCGTGGAATGACGTTGAGTGGCTCCGCCTTCGCAGCGGTCGCTTCTTCGGGCGTCACATAGCCGTTCTCGACCATGCGATCGATTACCCAGTTCCGGCGCTGTACGGCCGCCTCGGGTCGCCGGAATGGGTGGTAATTATTCGGGCCCTTTGGGAGGGCAGCGATATAGGCCGCTTCGCTGAGCGTGAGTTGGTAGAGCGCCTTGTCGAAATAGTTCAGCGCCGCTGCAGCCACGCCATAGGAGTTCAGCCCGAGGAAAATCTCGTTGAGATAGAGTTCGAGGATCCGATCTTTGGAGAACGTCGATTCGATGCGCACGGCCAGCAGCGCTTCCTGGATCTTGCGGTCCCAGGTCTGCTCCGAGCTCAGCAGGAAATTCTTGGCCACCTGCTGGGTAATGGTCGAGGCGCCCACCATCGGGCCACTGCCGCCATCCAGCTTTTGCAGCAGGTTATCACGCACGGCGCGCACCACGCCATCGATCGCGATGCCGCCATGACGGTAGAAATCCTTGTCCTCGGCCGACAGGAACGCGTTCACCAGCAGCGGCGGCACGGTCTCGATCGGCTGGAACAGCCGGCGCTCGCGCGCATATTCAGCCAAGAGCGTGCCATCGGCGGCATGAACGCGCGTTGTCACGGGCGGCTGGTAGTCCTTCAGCACGGTGTAATCGGGCAGCTGGGCCGTAACCATGGTCAGATAGACTGCCGCGAGCGCCAGCACCCCCAGCACCGCGAACATTCCAAAACTAAACAGCCAGCCAAGCAAGCGCAGCATATACAAAAAGTCTCCAGGGCTTGCGGCCCGATGTGTCAGGAATCATAGCAGACGTAAGCTGTGTTGGGGATCACGACCGCGCAAACCCCGCATTGGGACGCGCAGCCGTCACCTCAAAGTCACATCATTGCGGCGGCGCTATGCTGTCAAAATATGTCGAAATCCCGCGCGCTAGAGCCGTGGCGGTCCGATCCTGCCAGTCCGACTCCATCAGATTGGCGATGTCAGTGGCATTGCTCAAAAAGCCTAGCTCGATCAACACCGAGGGAACATCAGGCGCCTGCAGCACGAAAAAGTCAGCCTGCCGCAGCGGAAATTTCCGCAACGCCACGCTTGGCTCGAGCTGGTGCACGATGGCCTGCCCAGCCATATAGGACTGCACCCGCATTTCCCGGCGCATCAGGTCAACCAGGATATCCACGACCTCTGGTGCCATTTGCGGGGGCGCAAAGCCGGCGATCACATCGGTCTTGTTCTCGGTATCGGCTAGGACCTTATCGAGCACGTCCGTGGCATTCTCGTCGCGTGTATAAACGCTGGCGCCACGGATTTCGGGCTGCTGGAAACTGTCGGCGTGAATGGAAAGAAAGAGATCTGCCTTGTTGGTGCGCGCCAGCGCGACGCGTTCTTCCAGCCGCAGGAAAGTATCGTCCTCGCGCGTCAGCGCCACGTCGAACCGGCCCGATTCCACCAGCAATTCCTGCAGCCGCAGAGCAAAAGAAAGGACGATGTCCTTTTCTTTGACCCCGTTGGGAGTTTCCGCCCCGCTATCGATCCCACCATGGCCCGGGTCGATCACCACCAGCGGCCGCGTCACCACCGGCAGCTCAGTGCCCCCTGGAGGCGTGGACGCCGCCGGGGCCGCTTCCGTGGTGCCGGTGATGTCACGCGCCGCATTTGCCGCGAACTCTTCGGGCGTGGCGGGAATGATGTCCACCACCAGCCGAGCCGGCTGGTCCTCGAAGGCATCGAGCACATAGGCTTGCTGGACTTGGGCCGGAGCAGCCAGCGTCAGGGTGGTACGAACCCGGTCAGCTGCCGCCTGCTCCACAAGATAGCCCGACACCAGCCCTTCCCCCGCAGGCGTGCCGGATGGCTCGGCGAGCGAAAAGGTCGCCGCCCGCACATCGATCGCCAGCCGGTTAGGATCGCCCAGCGAGACCAGGGCGAAGTCGGTCCGGCCCGCGAGGTCAACCACGAGCCGCGCGCGTTCGGGCGTCGAGCTGACGCGCACCTCCATCACATTGGGTAGCGCTGCTGGTGCGGCCGGAGTTGCCGTCGCCGGCGGCTCCTGCGCCAAGCTGGCAATTGGCGCTACGCCCAACGCTCCCAAAAGAATGCAGAACAGCGCGAGCGCACGGAGGGGTTTAAACAAATGCGGACAGGCCTTATCTATAATTTAGGCGCGCAGATGCCATCGCTTTGAAGCGATTCTGCGGCATTTCCTTTATGCGCTGTTTCGGCCCAATGGCCAAGAACAGCTCGTCCGAGGTGGCTGATCAGCCGCTCGGCAGTTTGGGACTTTCCTGTTGCTAATCGGACGCAACGGCCCTACACGCTATGAGGTGAAGTGCAAGCTTCCTGCATGACGGTTCCGGTGCCCTAAGGCACTGCAAACGTAAGCCGGAAGGGCTCGGGACACAGGCGCAGAATACGCCTGACACCCCGATCAGATGCGGCAAATCCAGCGCTTCTCTATGAATTTCGGTTCTGATGAACCGGACGGCTGGGACCGGCGCTCTGCCCCACTCAGTCCAAAAGGAAGAGGTCATATGGCCCGCAGGCGAACAGAACGTGGTGTGATCGACGAAACCGGTCGCCGTTTTGCTTTGCTGCCATTTTCGGCCATGACCTGCACTGCCGGCGCCCCGACCAGCCTGGTCCCGCGCGCCACCCCCCTTAAACCACTCGCCTCGCATTGCGCCACTCGGAGATTGCCACCTGTTGGGCAGCCTCTTGTCGGCGCGCGAGTGCGCGGAGCTCATAATGGCTACAAAGAGAATGCTGGTGGATGCCATCCACCCGGAAGAAACGCGGATCGTCGTCACTGCGGGTAACCGCATCGAAGAGTTCGATTTCGAATCGGCAACCCGCCGCCAGTTGCGCGGCAATATCTATCTCGCCAAGGTCACCCGCGTGGAGCCTTCGCTCCAGGCAGCCTTTGTCGAATATGGCGGCAACCGTCACGGTTTCCTCGCCTTCAGCGAAATCCATCCCGATTACTACCAGATCCCCGTTGCCGATCGCGAAGCCCTCCTCGCCGAAGAGCAGGAGGAAGAAGTTTCCGACGAGGCGGCCGCCGATGAAGGCGCAGCCCCCGAGTCCGTCAGCGAACCCGCTGAAGAAGCGGGCGAAACATCTGAAACATCCGACGCTGCCGAGGGCGACGACAGCCATATCGAGCAGGCGCCGGCCAATAACGAGCCGGTGGAAAGCGTCGGCGGTGCCGATGCGCTTGAGGAAGTGCCGGAGCGCCGCCGCTCATCGAGCAATAACCGCCGCCACTACAAGATCCAGGAAGTGATCAAGCGCCGCCAGGTCATGCTGGTGCAGGTGGTCAAGGAAGAGCGCGGCAACAAAGGCGCGGCTCTGACCACCTATCTGTCGCTCGCCGGCCGCTATTCCGTTTTGATGCCAAACACTGCTCGCGGTGGCGGCATCTCGCGCAAGATCACCAATGCGGCGGATCGTAAGCGCCTCAAGGAAATCACCTCCGACCTGGAAGTGCCGCAGGGCATGGGCGTGATCCTGCGCACGGCCGGTGCTTCGCGCACCAAGGCCGAGGTCAAGCGCGACTTTGAATATCTGATGCGCCTTTGGGAATCGGTGCGCTCGCTCACCCTCAAGTCGCAGGCTCCCTGCCTCGTTTATGAAGAAGGTTCGCTGATCAAGCGCACCATTCGCGACCTCTACAACAAGGACATCGACGAAGTGTTCGTCGCTGGCGAGGACGCCTTCATCGAAGCGCGCGACTTCATGCGCATGATCATGCCGAGCCACGCCAAGAACGTCGTGCTCTACAAGGAAGATCAGCCGCTTTTCTCTAAATACGGCATCGAAGCGCAGCTCGATTCCATGTTCTCGCCAACCGTGACCCTGCCGTCGGGCGGCTACCTCGTCATCAACCCGACCGAGGCGCTGGTTTCCATCGACGTCAACTCGGGGCGCTCCACCAAGGAGCACAATATCGAGGACACCGCGCTCCAGACCAATCTGGAAGCAGCCGAAGAAGTGGCCCGCCAGCTCCGCCTGCGCGACCTTGCCGGCCTCATTGTCATCGACTTCATCGACATGATGGAGAACCGCTCCAACCGGGCTGTCGAGCGCAAGCTCAAGGACTGCCTCAAGGACGATCGCGCCCGTATCCAAGTTGGCCGCATCTCCCATTTCGGTCTCATGGAAATGAGCCGCCAGCGCATCCGCTTTGGCGTGGTGGAAAGCTCCACCCACAAATGCCCGATCTGCGACGGCACGGGTCTGGTGCGCTCCACCGAATCCATGGCGCTGATGATCATGCGCCACATCGAAGACCATGTGATGCGCAAGCAGGGCCAGTCCATCAATGTCCGGCTGCCCATCGAGGTCGCGCTCTACATCCTCAACTTCAAGCGTGAAACCCTGACCGCGCTGGAGCAGCGCAATAACCTCTCCATCACCATCACCGCCGATGGCAAGATGACCGGCCAGCAGTTCGCCATCGAGAAGGGTGAAGCCCGCGTTTCCGCCTATGCTGAAACCCGTGCTGTCGAGCATGTGCGGGTCGATACCGCCACCATCGACGATGCCGATGACGAGATCATCGAGGACGAGGCTGACGAGGCCGAAGACCAGCCCGTGTCGGCTGGCGAAGTTGGCGAAGGCGAGCCCTCGCGCAAGCGCCGCCGTCGCCGCCGCCGCGGTGGTGAACGTGGCGACGATAATGGTGGTCGCCCCGCTCAGACCCGTTTGGCTGCGCCCATTGACGAAGCCGAGCTTGAAGACGCTTCCGCCGCAAGCAGCGAAGCCGAGGAAGCCGGGGCGGAGCCTGAGAGCGTGCGTGAAGCCGTCGGCTTCGCTGCCGATGAGGGCAGCGAGGAAGAGCGCCGCAAGCGTCGCCGTCGTGGCCGCCGTGGTGGTCGCCGCAATCGGCGTGAACTGGAAGCCGAAGCCGGTGTCACGGAAGCTGTGCCAGCTGGTGAGGCCGAACTGAGCATGGAAGCGGTTGCGGAAGTCGCCGACGTCCTCCTGGCCCAGGAAGAGATCGCGACGGGCGAGCCGACCCTGACTGAAACTCCAGTTGAAGTGCCGGTGGAGCCAACAGCGGAAGCGGCGGCAGAAATCCCTGCCGAAAAGCCTAAGCGCGGCCGTCGCAAGAAGGTCATCGAGACCGAGGAAAGCGATCCGGTGCCGGCCGAAGCCGACGCAAGCGCTGAACCTGCTGCCGTCGCGACCGGAGAAGCTGCGGCTGCGCCCGAAAAGCCCAAGCGCAAGCCTCGCGCCCGCAAGCCCAAGGCCGAAGCTGCAGCAGCTGAGCCCGAAACGGTGCAAGAAGCGGCTCCCGTTGTCGCCACCGAGCCGGCTTCCGAAGCTGCAGCGGAAGCGCCATCTGTACCGGCATCGGAAGCGCCAGGCCTTGAGCCGGTCGCCGTTGCGGAAACAGACGCACCGACCGAGGCCCCGGCCGAAGTCGAGCTTGCCGCCCCGGCGGAGCCACTGCCGGAGCCCGCCGCTGAGGCAGCGCCCGACGCTTCGGCTTCAGCCGAGCCCGCCCGCACCCGCCGGACGCGCAAGGAGCTGCCTGAGGAAGGCGTCGTAGTCTCCTCGAGCACCCCTCGTCCTGAGGGTGAGCCGGACAAGCAGCCTGAAAAGAAGAAAGCCGGTTGGTGGCAGCGCCGCCTCGGCCTTGGCTAGAAACTACAAAGGCGGCCCTCGGGCCGCCTTTTTCACATCTAGGGCTGACAAAATACCGCGTTTTCAGCGCTCATCGGAGTGCCTTGGCCATGCGCTCGAGCGCCAGTTCGATGCTTTCGCGTTTACCGGCATAGCTCAGACGCACATAGCCCTGTCCGCCGACGCGGTCGAAATCGATGCCCGGCGTGATCGCCACCCCGGCCTCTTCCAGCATCCGCTCGCAGAACTCCAGGGAGTCATTGGAGAACTTGGCGATCCCTGCATAGGCATAGAACGCCCCGTCCGAGGGCTCGCCCAGGGCAAAGCCCAGCGTGCTCAGGCCGTCATGCAGCAGTCCGCGATTGGCCGCGTAGCCCGCTTTCTGCTCTTCCGAATACTCCCGCTCACCCAAGGCGACGGTAGCGGCGATCTGACTCAGCGTCGGGGCCGAAATAAACAGGTTCTGCTGCAGGATTTCGGTACGTCGGATCAGGTCCTCCGGCATCACCATCCAGCCAATCCGCCAACCGGTCATGCAGTAATATTTGGAAAAGCTGTTGATCACGACAGCATCGCGCGTCAGCTCCAGCGCGCTGACCGAAGGTCCGCGATAATCAAGCCCATGATAGATTTCGTCCGAGATCAGCCGCACGCCGAGCCGGGCGCAGGTGTCAACGATGTCGCGCAGCCCTTCCCGGTCCACCGTTGCCCCTGTCGGATTGGCTGGGCTCGCAAACAGCAGTCCCTCAAAGGGCGACGCGGCATGGGTGGCGGCAATCTCCGCACCAGTTAGGCGCCAGCCATTGGCAGCGGTGAGCGGAATTTCAGCCACCCCGAACCCCAGCCCCAGCAGCGTGTTCACATAGGCCGGATAGCCCGGCCGGGTAATGGCAATGCGAGCCCCCGGCCGAAAAGCAGCGTGAAACGCCAGAATGAACCCGGCCGATGACCCCATGCTCGCGAGAATCAGGTCCGGATCTACGGATACGCCATGCTGGGCCGAGTAATAGGCCGACAGTCCCTCGCGCAGTTCCGCCAACCCTTTAGCATTGGTATAGCCCTGCGCCCGCGGCAAGGCCTTGGTGACGGCTTCGATCACCTTCGGCGCCGGCGGCGAGCCCGGCTCGCCCAATTCGAGGTGACAAACCGTCCGGCCCGTCGCCTCCATGGCTTTGGCGCGCTTGAGAATTTCCATGGCTTGGAACGGCATCAAGCCGTCTGGTGCTGGGTCGGACATGAATGAGCTCCTGCTGTGGGTTTGGCCTATCCTGTTCTGGCCGCGCTCTCAACCAAGTGATGCGCCAGCCACGGGCCGTTTACGCGCCGCTGTAATATTGCTTGGTGTCTGCTAAAAGGCGCAGCGTCCTGCTTCGGAGTCGTCCATGCCTCGCCTCACCCTTGCTCTTGTTGCCCTGGTCGGCGTCCTGGCTGGCGCTTTGGGCTACTCCATGTGGAGCCGCCCGGCTCCACAAACCGATGCAGCCGCGGTTCGCGCCATTGTCGAAACGGCCCTGGCCGAGCGCGAGGCCGCAACTCCACCACCGGTCCCTGCCGCTGCTCCCGCTCTGGCTGAGCTTGATCCTGCCCAGCTCAACCCGCTCATTGAAAACTACCTGATGAGCGACCCGACGATCCTGCAGCGCCTCTCGACCGCTCTCGACACCAAGCTGCGCACCGCCGAGCGCGAACAAGCCACCACGGCCATCGCCAGCATGCGCGAAGCCATCTTCAACGATCCCGGCCAGGTCGTACTCGGCAATCCGGAGGGCGACGTCACCCTGGTCGAGCTCTTCGACTACAACTGCGGTTATTGCCGCAGTGCCCTGCCCGACCTCGCCACGCTTCTGGCGGAAGATCCCAATCTGCGCGTCGTGCTCAAGGAATTCCCGATCCTGTCCAACGAATCGATGGATGCCGCCCGGATCGCCGTTCTGGTGGGCCGGGAGGATGTGGATTATTGGCGCTTCCACGAGGCCCTCTTCACCACGCGCGGCCAGGTGGACAAAACCGCAGCCCTCGCTGCGGCCGCTGATCTTGGCCTCAGCCCGGTCAACCTTGAGCTGCAGATGAACGAGGAAACGGTCGCCCAGACGATCAAGACCTCCTACGAAATCGCCCAGGCGCTCAACATCACCGGCACGCCCACCTACATCATCGGCAATGAGGTCATTCCGGGCGCCATCGGCATTGACGAGCTGCGCAGCCGCATCCGCAACATGCGCGCTTGTGGTGAAAGCCAGTGTGAAGGCTGACGCCGCCTTTTGCCTTTTGCCGCCGAGTCGTGTAACCGACGAACTTCCGGCCCTCAACCGCCGGTGCAAAGGCGACCTTCATGGCTAAGCGCGTACTCGTACTCAACGGACCCAATCTCAATCTTCTGGGCATCCGCGAGCCCGGCATCTACGGCTCCAATACCCTCAAGGATATTGAGAACCTGTGCCGGGATACGGCGACCGAACTCGGCCTCAGCGTCGATTTCCGGCAGTCCAATCATGAAGGCGAGCTGGTCACCTGGATTCAGGACGCGCGCGCCACGGCCGATGCCATCCTGATCAACCCGGCCGCCTATTCGCACACGAGCCTGGCCATTGCCGATGCCCTCAAGGCCGTCGGCTTGCCGGTAGCCGAAGTCCACCTTTCCAATATTCACCAGCGTGAGCCATTCCGGCACCATTCCTTTGTCTCAGCCGTTGCTGTGGGTGTGCTTTGCGGCTTTGGGGCGCTCGGCTATAAGCTGGCGCTCCAGGCACTGGCTGAAAAACTGTAAACAACGATCGACGCGCAAGCGCGGGAGACCAACAAGAATGAGCAAGTCATCGCAAGTGGATCAGGATCTGGTCCGCGCCATCGCCGAACTCCTCAACAAGGAAAATCTCGCCGAGATCGAGATTGAACAAGAAGATTTCCGCGTCCGCGTCACCCGGTCCTACGCCAGCGAGACGGTCACCTACGCAGCCCCGCCGCAATACGCGCCTGCGCCAGCAGTGGCCATTCCGCTGGCCCCTGCCGGCTCCGTGCCGGCTGCTGCGCCCGCCGCGATTGAGGACCTCGCCTCCAATCCCGGCACCTTGACTTCGCCCATGGTCGGCACCGCTTACCGCTCGCCCGAACCCGGCAAGCCCGCCTTTGCCGAAGTTGGCTCCAAGGTCACCGAGGGTCAGACCCTTTTGATCATCGAAGCCATGAAAACCATGAACCAGATCCCCGCCCATCGCTCCGGCACTGTTGTCCGCATCCTGGTGCAGGACGCGCAGCCGGTGGAATACGGCGAGCCGCTCGTCGTCATCGAATAGGAGGCGGCCCCGTGTTCCAGAAGGTTCTGATCGCCAATCGCGGCGAGATCGCGCTGCGCATCCTGCGCGCCTGCAAGGAGCTGGGCATCCAGACCGTTGCGGTTCACTCCACCGCCGATGCCAATGCCATGCATGTGCGCCTCGCCGATGAAAGCGTCTGCATTGGCCCCCCCGCCGCCAAGGACAGCTATCTCAACATCCCCTCGATCATGGCCGCCTGCGAGATCACCGGCGCCGATGCAGTGCATCCCGGCTATGGCTTCTTGTCCGAGAACGCTCGCTTCGCTCAAATTTTGACCGAGCACAACGTCACCTTCATTGGCCCTTCCGCGCACCATATCGAGATCATGGGCGACAAGATCACGGCCAAAAAGACCGCCGTTGAGCTGGGCATTCCCGTTGTGCCGGGTTCCGCCGGCGCCGTCGAGAACGATGAGGACGCCATCTCCACGGCGGCCGAAATCGGCTATCCCGTGCTGATCAAGGCCACCGCCGGTGGCGGCGGGCGCGGCATGAAGGTCGCCCATAGCGAAGCCGAACTGCTGGTGGCTTGGTCCACGGCCCGCTCGGAAGCCAAGGCCGCTTTTGGCAATGATTCCGTTTACATGGAAAAATACCTGGGCAAGCCGCGCCACATCGAAGTGCAGGTGCTGGGCGATGGTCAGGGCAACGCCGTTCATCTGGGCGTGCGCGACTGCTCGCTGCAGCGCCGCCACCAGAAGGTCTGGGAAGAAGCGGGCGGCCCGACCATCCTGCCTGAGGAACGCGACCGGATCGGCGAGATTTGCGCCGCAGCCATGCGCAAGCTCAAATACTCCGGCGCAGGCACGGTCGAGTTCCTCTACGAGAATGGCGAGTTCTATTTCATCGAAATGAACACCCGCCTTCAGGTGGAACACCCCGTCACCGAGCGCATCACCGGCATCGACATCGTCTATGAGCAGATTCGCGTCGCCTCGGGCGAGGCGCTCTCGATGACGCAGGACAAGATCAACTTCTATGGCCACGCCATCGAAGTGCGGATCAATGCCGAGGACCCGCAGACCTTTGCTCCCTCGCCCGGCACAATCACCTTCTACCACCCGGCCGGTGGCGTGGGCGTGCGCGTCGATTCTGCCGTTTACCAGGGCTACAAGATCCCGCCCTATTACGACTCGCTAATCGGCAAGCTCATTGTCTACGGCCGCACCCGCGAGGAATGCCTGCAGCGCTTGCGCCGCGCCGTCGATGAATTCGTCATCGATGGGGTCAAGACCACCCTGCCCTTGTTCCAGCGCTTGATCAAGGAGCCGGAAATCCTGGCTGGCGACTACGACATCCACTGGCTCGAAAAATACCTCGCCGCCAACAAGGTCTAGACTTCAAGCCCTCGTGGTCCGGCGCTGGGTGGCGCATTGACCATGGGGGCTTTTCTACCGCCCTGTTATAGGGGCTATGGTCTGGTGCGAGTTCTTCACGAGCCTCGAACCACGGGGCGGGCACACCGCTCCAGGAGTTGCAGCCACACAAATGCCGCGCCGTCCTGACCCGTTCAGCATCGAGATCACCCCGGAGTTGATCATCCGGGCTTATCGCGCGGGCATATTTCCCATGGCGGAGGACGCCGCCGACAAGGACGTGTTCTGGGTCAGCCCGGAAATGCGCGGCATTATTCCGCTGGATGGTTTTCATCTTTCCGCCAGCCTGCGCAAAGCGATCCGCAAATCCCCCTTCACCATCCGCGTTGATACCGATTTTCCCGCCATCATCGAAGGCTGTGCCACCGTGGGTAAGGATCGGCGCAGCACCTGGATCAACGCCACCATCCGCTCGGTTTATGGCGAACTGTTCCGTCGCGGCATTGCCCACACTGTGGAAGTGTGGGATGGGCCGGACCTGGTGGGCGGCCTTTATGGCCTCGCTATCGGTGGCGCATTCTTTGGCGAATCCATGTTTCACCGCGCCACCAATGCCAGCAAGATGGCCCTCGCCCATCTGGTGGATCGGCTCAATGCAGGCGGCTTCACACTGCTCGACACCCAGTTTGTCACCGATCACCTGGCATCGCTCGGCGGCATCGAAATTGCGCGGGCAGATTACGAGGAGCGCTTGGGCAATGCGCTTCTCCTGCAAGGCGACTGGCACGCGATTGACCGCCAATGACCATACCTGCGGACCTTCCCCCGAAATTCGCTGATCTGGCCGCACGCGACTGGACACCGATCACCATCGGCAAGTCCGGTGCGCGGGTCTGGCGCATCGCCCTCAGCGATGGCAACGCGGTTTTCCTCAAAAGCGAAGCCAACCATCCGCTGGCGGAACTGCCTGGGGAGATCGACCGCCTTGGCTGGCTCACCCGCATGGGCTTCAAGGCGCCGCGCATCGTCGACACGGATGAGACCCAGGGCGGACTATGGCTGCTCATGACTGCGGTGCCCGGCCAGGATCTTACCCATTGGATGGTGGACAAAGCCGAGTTTGTCCGCATCTACGCTCAAGGCTTGCGGCGGCTGCACGCCCTGGATCCCCGCACCTGCCCATTCGACCATAGCCTCGATCAGCGCCTCGCCGCCGCACAGGCCCAGGTTGCGGCCGGCCTTGTCGACGAAACCGACTTCGGGCCCGACCAGCAGGGGTGGAGCGCAGGGGCTGTGCTCGACTGGTTGCACCGCAACAGGCCCACCAGCCGCGACAGCATCGTCACTCACGGCGATGCTTGCGCGCCCAACATTCTTGCGTCTGATGGGCGCTTTTCTGGCATGGTTGATTGCGCTCGGTTGGGCGTGGCCGATCTTTGGCAGGACCTGGCGCTAGCCTGCCGCAGCATCCAGTACAATATTGGCGAGGAACGTGTCGCCCAATTCCTCGCCAGCTATGGCGCCGAATGGGACGAGGTCCGCTACCGCTACTACAATGCGCTCGACAACCTGTTCTAGCGGCAAGCAACAAGCACAGCTGCCATAACATGGTCTAAGCGCTGCGCTGCTTGCGGAACTTAGGTCCCCCGCTCCAGTTGACGCCAAACAACCGGAGAACTGACCATGATTCCAACTCGCGTCCATGGCGTCATCGACTATATCGTCGCTATTGTTCTGATCCTCGCGCCCTATATTCTCGGCTTTGCCGATGGAACGGCGGCCCAATGGGTGCCGATGATCTTGGGCGTTACCGCGCTCATCTACAGCCTGCTCACCCGCTACGAGCTGAGTATTGCCAAGCTCATCCCCATGCCGGTGCATCTGGGCCTCGACATTGCCAGCGGTCTGCTGCTGGCAGCTTCGCCATGGTTGTTCGGCTTCGCCGATCGGATCTGGTGGCCCCATGTGCTGATCGGCGTAATGGAGATCGTGATCCCCCTGCTGACTGCCCGCCACAGCAGCATCGAAACTACTGTCAGGGCTTGAGCTTAAACGCCAGCGTGGTCACCCAATCCTCCGGGTTGGGGACCTCGCTCGGATCGGTCTCGTAGATCTCTAGCCGACAGGCGAAATGATCCCCTTCGGCTTTCTCGACCATGTCGAACTCGAGGCCCACCAACCTCGTCCAGCCGATCAGCATGGCCGTTACCTGCTCGAGTGCATCGTAGTGGCCGTGCCAGTCCAGGGTCACATAGCGCCCCGCCGGCAACACGCCGAACCTTACGCCATCTGCCTCCTGCCCGGGCTGCGCCACGGGCACGCCAGCCTCGACATCGAGGGTCTCGGCCATGTTGATGCGGCGATAATTGTAAAAGGGCGCAGAGCTGGGGGCGGTGCCCTGTTCGCCTAGAAAACCGAACAGCTTCGGAAATCCCTGGTCGGCCGGGAGTTTCATCTCATCCATTCGGACCCGGAACGGTAGATAGGCATAGGCCTGTTCAGGCCGTTCAACGATCTGGGGCAAGCTCAGCATCGTGTTCTCCTGGTTTGATCAGGAACAGGACGCGCGTGGACCTGCCAAGCCGACAGGCCCGCCACAAGAATTGCAGCCCAGGGGAATTTTATCTTAGCGCGCGTCCGGCGGCGGTACATCGGTGGAGGTTTTGCACTCCACCAGCCAAACATCATAAACCGCATGGTCCACGGCGTTGAGCGCCGGGCTGTCTGCAAACATCCAGCCGGTGAAAATGCGCTTGCTCACGCCCTGCAGGCTGCGCTGCTCCACTTCCAAGAATGCGGAGGTGCGTTGCTGGGTTTCGGTTGGCGCCCGGTTGTAGCAAACGTGCGGCGTGATCTCGAGCGCGCCGAACAGCACGGTTTCGTCGACATAAACGTCAAAGCGCGTGATGCGCCCGGTGATCTTGTCGAGCCCGGCAAAGGTCGCGACCGGATTGGCGATGGGCTGGGCGACGGCCGACCCTGGCACGGCGAGCACCAGAATGGTGCCGAGCACGGCGATTCGGCGCCAAAGGCGCAGTGGCTCTAAATCAGTGAAGCGCAAAGTCTCGGCCTATTCAGGCGACCAGGCTTCATAGTCACCCGTCACCCGGGGACGCTCGCCCGATTTGAGCAGGCTGCCATCGGGACGGTAAGCCTCGGCCGTGCCGGTCATGTTGCGCTGGTGCGGCTTTTCCCAGGCATGGGGGGTGTAGGTGTCTTGGGTGGGCGGCAGGTCCGTGCGCCCGTGCATCCAGCCATACCAGCCTGGGGGAATGTTCGAGGCATCGGCTGGCCCGTTATAGGTCACGTAGCGCCGATTGCTCTTCTTGTCCTTGTAGTAGCGGTTGCCGAACTGGTCCGTTCCCACGAACTCGCCGTGCCGCTTCAGCCACAGCCTGGTGCCCCAGGTCTGGCCGTGCCACCAACGGAAAATCTCAAGGAGAAAGTCTTTCATCGGGCGTTCCACATCAGTCTTGTGCCCGCGTTGGGGCTGCAGTGCCTTTACCATGCTGCATATGGCGACACTAGGGTTTCGTGCGGGGAACAAGAACGCTCGGCAAACACAAGGCCCCCCCTGCTCCGCACAGCTCGATTTTTTGCCATTGACTCCCGTGCGGTCCAGAGTCGCAGCCAGCCGGCATTTCGGTAAGCCCTTAGGACTCCTGACTCTTCGCTCAATCGAGCCCGAACGCGGCGTCCTTATCATCATCCATTAACGATTTGATAACGGTTTCGCGAACCCCCGGTTTTCCTCGTTTTTCACAGGCTGGTACTATATATAGATCAGTGCCAGCAGCTCACGCACAAGCTCTAGCGAATTTTCTCCCGTCGACAGCTTCGCGGGAGATGGTATCGATGACCCAACACCGGAGTCTGGCCACTAAGCTCGCCAGTCTCAAACCGCATCAATCGAGGCCACCATGAAGATCGATCGCCGTTTCACTGCCGCCGCCGAGGACCGCTACGCGTCAATCGAATTCCGCTCCGCCACGAGCGAGATTCGCAACCCGGATGGCTCGGTCGTTTTCAAGCTCGAGAACATCGCGATTCCCGCAACCTGGAGCCAGGTCGCTGCCGACATTATTGCGCAGAAGTACTTCCGCAAGGCCGGCGTAGCCCGTGCGCTCAAGAAGGTTGAGGAAAACTCCGTTCCGTCCTGGCTGTGGCGCTCCGTCCCTGACGAAGCCGCGCTCGCCAAGCTGCCGGAAGCCGAACGCTTCGGCTCGGAAATGGACTCGCGCCAAGTCTTTGATCGCCTTGCCGGCACCTGGACCTATTGGGGCTGGAAGGGCGGCTATTTCGACAGCGAGGACGATGCCCGCGCCTTTTTTGACGAGCTCTGCTACATGCTCGCCACCCAGCGCGTCGCCCCCAACTCGCCGCAATGGTTCAACACCGGCCTGCACTGGGCCTATGGCATCGATGGTCCCGGCCAGGGCCACTTCTATGTTGATCCCTTCACCCACAAGCTCGTGCAGTCCAGGAGCTCCTACGAACATCCCCAGCCGCATGCCTGTTTTATCCAGTCGGTCAACGACGACCTCGTCAATGACAACGGCATCATGGATCTTTGGGTGCGTGAAGCGCGCCTCTTCAAATATGGCTCGGGCACCGGCACCAACTTCTCCAAGCTCCGTGGCGGTGGCGAAAAGCTTTCCGGCGGCGGCCGTTCTTCTGGCCTGATGAGCTTCCTCAAGATCGGTGACCGTGCTGCCGGCGCCATCAAGTCGGGCGGCACCACCCGTCGCGCCGCCAAGATGGTGGTGATCGATATCGATCACCCCGATATCGAGGAATATATCAACTGGAAGGTCAAGGAAGAACAGAAGGTCGCGGCGCTCGTGACCGGCTCCAAGACCGTCTCCAAGCACCTCAAGGCCATCATGAAGGCCTGCGTCAATTGCGAAGGCAATGGTGACGATTGCTTTGACGTGACCCTCAACCCCGCCCTCAAGCGCGAAGTGCGCGCCGCCAAAAAGGCGCTGGTGCCCGAGAACTACATCTACCGCGTCATCCAGTTCGCCAAGCAGGGCTATACCGATCTCGAATTCCCCATCTACGACACCGATTGGGATTCCGAGGCTTACCTGACCGTGTCGGGCCAGAACTCCAACAATTCCGTGCGCGTCACCGACGACTTCCTCAAGGCGGTCGAAACCGATGGCGACTGGAACCTGACCGCTCGCAAGGATGGCAAGGTCACCAAGACCCTCAAGGCGCGCGATCTGTGGGAACAGGTCGGCTATGCCGCCTGGGCTTCGGCCGATCCTGGCATCCAGTACCACACCACCATCAATGAGTGGCACACCTCGCCCGCGGCCGGCCCGATCAACGCGTCCAATCCGTGCTCGGAATACATGTTCCTCGACGACACCGCGTGCAATCTCGCTTCGGTGAACCTGCTGCCCTATCGCAACCCCGATAGCTCGTTCAACACCTCGGCCTATGAGCACACCGTCCGCCTTTGGACCATTGTGCTCGAAATCTCGGTGATGATGGCGCAGTTCCCCTCGCGCTCCATTGCGGAACGCTCGTTCGAATACCGCACGCTGGGCATCGGCTACGCCAATATCGGTGGCTTCCTGATGACCTCGGGCATTCCCTATGACTCCGCCGAAGGCCGTGCCATTGCCGGTGCCGTCACCGCCATCCTGACCGGCGTCGCCTACGCCACCTCGGCCGAGATGGCCAAGGAGCTCGGCCCCTTCAAGGACTACAAGCGCAACGCCCCCCATATGCTGCGCGTCATCCGCAACCATCGCAACGCCGCCCATGGCAATGCCGAGGGCTATGAGGGTCTCTCCATCACCCCCGTGCCGCTCGATCATGCCTCGCTGATTGACGCCAACCTCAGCGAGCGCGCCAAGCTCGCCTGGGACAATGCCCTCGCACTCGGCCAAGCCCATGGCTATCGCAACGCCCAGGTTTCCGTGATCGCCCCCACCGGTACGATCGGCCTTGTCATGGATTGCGACACCACCGGCATCGAGCCCGATTTCGCCCTGGTGAAGTTCAAGAAGCTCGCTGGCGGCGGCTACTTCAAGATCATCAACCGTGCCGTGCCCCCGGCCCTGCGCACCCTCGGCTATTCGGAATCCCAGATTGCCGAAATGGAAGCCTATGCCGTGGGCCACGGCAACCTGAACCAGGCACCGGGCGTCAACCCATCGACGCTGCGCGCCAAGGGTTTCACCGATGACAAGATCGCCGCGCTCAACGCTGCGACCGCATCCGCCTTCGACATCAAGTTCATCTTCAACCAGTGGACCCTGGGTGTCGATTTCCTCAAGTCGCTCGGCGTCACCGAAGAGCAGATGAACGACTTCTCGTTCGAGCTGCTGCCCTTCCTTGGTTTTTCCAAAAAGGACATCGAGGCCGCCAATATCCATGTTTGCGGCGCCATGACCCTCGAAGGCGCGCCGCACCTCAAGGACCAGCATCTGCCCGTGTTCGATTGCGCCACCCCCTGCGGCAAGATCGGCAAGCGCTACCTGTCGGTTGACTCGCATATCCTGATGATGGCGGCGGCCCAGCCCTTTATCTCGGGCGCCATTTCCAAGACCATCAACATGCCCAATGACGCGACCGTGGAGGACGCCAAGCAGGCCTATATGCTGTCCTGGCGCCTGGCGCTCAAGGCAAATGCGCTCTATCGCGATGGCTCCAAGCTCTCCCAGCCGCTCAACTCCTCCGTGCTCGCCGCAGCCGACGAGGATGAGGACGAGGATCACGTCGAGAACCTTGTCGCCATGAACGCCGATGCCCGCGTCCCCGCGATCGCCGAAAAGATCGTCGAGCGCATCATCGAGCGCGAAGTGGAAGTGCGCTCGCGCGAAAAGATGCCCGATCGCCGCAAGGGCTACACCCAGAAGGCCGTGGTCGGTGGCCACAAGGTTTATGTGCGCACCGGCGAATATGACGATGGTCGCCTGGGCGAAATCTTCATCGACATGCACAAGGAAGGCGCCGCCTTCCGTGCCATGATGAACAACTTCGCCATCGCCATTTCGCTGGGCCTGCAATATGGCGTACCGCTGGACGAATATGTGGAGGCCTTCACCTTCACCCGCTTCGAGCCCGCTGGCATGGTCATGGGCAATGACCGGATCAAGAACGCGACGTCGATCCTCGATTACGTGTTCCGCGAACTCGCCGTTTCCTATCTCGACCGCGACGACCTGGCCCATGTGAACCCCGACAGCCCCACCTCGCTTTCCGGTGGCGTTGATGAGGAACACCATGCGCGCCCCTCGGCTTCCGCCAGCCCGGCACCGGTTCCAGCCGAAAAGTTCGTGTCCCGCGGCATGACCCGTGGCCGCACGCAGAACGCCTCGCTGATGCTGGTCCCCACCGCCCAGGCCGCGCACTACGCGGCGCCGGCAGCCTCCGCCTCGACGGTGACCACGCTGCGCTCGGCCACGGCCCTCAAGATCGACCCGACCCCGACTGCCCTCAACGCCGCCGAGCTCCACCCCATCCCAACCCCGCCCCCGTCCAAGGACACGGGCGTGCTCCGCGCCGAAGCCCAGATGAAAGGCTATACCGGCGACCAATGCACCGAGTGCCACAACTTCACGATGGTCCGAAACGGCACATGTTTGAAGTGTGATACCTGCGGTACGACGACTGGTTGTAGCTGAGGGTTAGTCGGCCGCCGAATGTGGATGCGCGCAAAGGTTATGCATATCGACAGTTAGTGCTCACCCAAACGACGCAACAGTTCCGCTCTCAGAGCAGAACCCAAAGAAAAGCCCCGGGAACCGGGGCTTTTCTGCTTGCTAGGCGATGGAAGACGCTCCGACATAGTCGCGTTTAGGGCTTTGAGTGCGGCCCTATCGGGAAGATCCTAGATTGGCACCTCGATCACCAGACCCGGATTGAATTTCCTCTCACGTTGCTCATCAGTGAAGGCGTAGCCACGGGGATTGCTGACAACCCTCGTAGCTCCGCGAACATAGTCGACCGGCTGATGAATATGACCGTGCAGCCATAGTGCTGGACCAGCGTCGCCATCGAAAAGATAATCTATCCGGCTCGCATAGCACCACGATAGACGCGCAGTGACGTCGATGCTTTCTGATAGCGGCGCGTGATGGGTCACAACGACGGTCGGAGTTTTTGACCTTTGCTCCAGATGAGAATCGAGGAAGCTCCTGGTCTCCGCGTGTGCCGCGATGGTGTCTTCGGGTCGAAGGGGCTTCCGCTTGCCTGGATACTTGCTCGACCAACGCCGGATGGACTTGTAGTCGTTCATACCAAAGCGGCCACGTGCTTCGGCGATATGCGCCTCCCGAGACCCTCCACCCAGGTTGAAGTCGGACTATCCACAATCATTGCTTGCGCGCTAAAGTGCCGCACAATCCTCTTTGAAGATTGGTCTGGAATAGGGTCGTAGCTGGTGGGCAGGAGTGCGCCCCATTCGGGACATTCGCGCCCCTCGCGGATTTTGCCAAATGCAGCCGTTCAGCAGAGAACGCTTCAATGATGAAGGCAAAGGGGTGGTCTACTACCAATTTCGCGACGGGGAGGCAGCCGTGGGCCGTTCGGTGTGGACGGCTGGCGGCAGAAGCGGGCAACATTGACCGCTCGCGGGCGCCCCGATACTGCCCGGTGTGAGCTTAGCGAGCGGAAGATGGTTTCTGATTTCAACAGGAAGTTCGGCGGGACCGGGACTATAACGCTCAAGGACGTTGCCCGGCTGGCGGGGGTGACGCCGATGACGGTGTCGAATGTGCTCAATCAGCGCAGCGGCCAGGTCAGTGAGGAAACGCGGGCCAAAGTGGTCGCCGCCGTCGAACTGTTGGGCTATCGGCCCCATTCGGTGGCGCGGCGTCTGCGGAGCGGGCGGCGCAATGCCATCGGCATGCTGGTGCTCGACGACGTGCCGGCCTTTTTGAGCGATCCCTTTACCAACCAGGTCATTGCCGGCTTGTCCAATGTGGCCGCCGACAACGGCTATACCCTTGTGTTGCAGGGGGTTCGTTACGCCAATTTCGAGAATGCGCCGCTGCTGTCCCAGATCGAGGCCGATGGGGTCTGCGCGCTGCTCTCGGGAACGGCACAGCAGCGTCAGAGCCTGACGCAACGGCTGTTGAGCCTTGGCATGCCGCTCGTGCTGGTGCAGGAGCATCTGGTGGCGCCCGGCGTGTGCACGATCCGCCAGGACGATCGGGGAGGCGCCAGGGAAATCGCCCGGCACGTGCTGTCGCGCGGCGCGCGCCGCATCATGATGCTGCTGCCGGCCGAGGAATGGCCGGCGATGAACGAGCGCGAGTCGGGGGTGCGGGAAGTTTGTGCGGGCGCCGGGGCCCAGCTCATCCTGGTGCGCTGCGGCGACGAGGGGTTGGGCGACACCGAGACGGCCCTCGCAGCGGCCGTGGCCGCACATGGCGTGCCCGATGCGGTTATCGGGGGTAACGATCGCATGGCCATGGCGGCCCTACTATGGCTGTCGGCCCACGCGATCGCCGTGCCAGAGACAGTGGGCGTGACCGGGTTTAACGCCTTCGATCTGTCAGCATACAGCAAGCCTGCGCTGACGACGGTGCGCTCGGCCGCTTACCAGATGGGTTTGCGCGCGGGCGAGGAGCTGTTGACGAATTTTCGCACAGGGGCCTTCTCGGCGCCGGACATCGTCCTGCCGGTGGAATTCGTCGCCGCCGCATCGAGTTGAGACGTCTCTTACCTAGGCTGTAATTTAGGCACCAAACATTCCTGCCAGAAATATCGTCAGGGCCGCTTGACGCGAAGAAAAATCCGCGACACAACTTTAACGATAAAGCGTGGATGTGACGATGACCCTGCCGAGCCAGTCAGACGACAACCTTATTGCCCAGATGCGGGAGCATTTCTTTTGTGCCCTGCTGTCCGATACCCTTGATGAGCTGGGGTATATGCATCAGGCGCTGCCGGCTCGCATCCGTCCGCTGGACGAAACCCTTGTCATGGTGGGGCGGGCGCGAACCATGCTCTATGCCGACGTCTATGCGCGGCCGCAGGCTGGCGAAAACCCCTATGAACTCGAAATCAAGCTGGTCGACAGCCTGGGTGCGGACGAGGTTGCGGTCTGTGCCTGCGGCGCCACGGGTCGCATTGCCCCCTGGGGCGGGCTGCTCAGCACGGCCTCGAAGGTCCGCGGCGCCGCCGGTGCGGTGATGGACGGCCTGGTGCGCGACATCCGGCATGTCCGCGAGTTGGAATTCCCGCTGTTTCATGCCGGCATTGGTCCACTCGACAGCAAGGGGCGTGGCGAGGTGATCGCGATCGACGTGCCGGTGGAATGCGCCGGTGTCCGGATCAATCCGGGCGACATCCTGTTCGGCGATGCCGACGGGGTCGTGGTGATTCCGAAGGCCATCGAAGCCGAGGTCGTGGCGCTGGCCTACGAAAAGCTCAAGGGCGAGAACAAGACGCGCGACGCGCTGCTCGCAGGGCGTCGCCTTGCCGATGTCTATGACGAATTCGGCGTGCTGTAGGGGGCGGACCATGATCGTCGATTGCCACGTTAACCTCTGGAAGCCCGAGCATGTGCGGCCGCTGTTTGCCGCCGGGACCACCCATGCGCGCCCTGGCGCCGTAAGCCCGCTGGCGGATCCCGATACGGTCTATGCCGCCATGGCCGACGTCGACAAGGCGATCGTCTTTACGCTGCGCTACGCCGACAGCGCTGGCATCGATGGCGATGACGAGGTTACCGCAGAGGCCGTTCGCAAATATTCGGACAAGTTCGTTGGCTTTGCGGCCGTCGATCCGCGCCGTGCCGACGCCATGGACCTACTCGAGCATGCGGTCGAGGACCTCAAGCTCAAGGGCGTCAAGTTCGGACCGATCTACAACGGTGTGTCGCTGCTCGATCCGCGCATGGTGCCGGTCTACGAATATTGCGTCAGGAACAACCTGCCCCTGACCATGCATATGGGCACGACATTCGCCCAGAACGCGCCGATCGAATATGGCCGCCCGCTGGCGGTCGACGAAATCGCCGGGCGCTATCCCGAGCTCAAGATGATCATGGCGCACATGGCCCATCCCTGGGCCGAGGAGTGCATCGTGGTCGCGCGCAAGCGCCCCAATGTCTATTGCGAAGTGTCCGCCCTGTTTTACCGCCCCTGGCAGTTCTACAACATCCTGATCACGGCCCAGGAATACCGCATCACCGAGCGCGACAAGATCTTCTGGGGCACCGATTTCCCATTCGCCCATGTGCGCGAGAGCATCGACGGCCTGCGCAACATCAACGCGCAGGTCGAAGGCACCGCACTGCCCCGGGTCAGCACCGAGACCATCGACTCCATCCTTTATTCCAACCCGTTCCAGCACTGGTGGCACGGTGGGCTCAGCCTCTGACGGCGGATTATGGACGACCGCCGGCGCATATCGGTCCAAAGCCAAATGGGAGTGTCATATGCCTTCTCGTAGACTTCTGAACTTGCTTGTGCCTGGCGCGCTAACCGCCCTCATGTCGACGACCAGCGTAATGGCCCAGGAGGCCTTTACCTGTCCGGCGACCGGTGGCGATCTGATCGTGGGCATTGAATCCGGCGTGCCAACGCTTGACCAGCATACCGCCACCTCTTCGGCGACCCGCAACGTGGCCATGAACATCTTCGAAACCCTGGTCATTCGCGACGAAAACATGAATCCGGCCCCTGATCTCGCCGCCTTGATCGAGGTGAGCGATGATGGGCTCACCTACACCTTCGTGCTGCGCGATGGCGTCAAGTTCCACAATGGCGAGCCCCTGACCACCGCCGACGTCGTTGCCTCCTTTGACCGCTACAAGGAACTGGGCGTCAATCGCGCGACGCTCGACGTCGTCGCCTCCTGGGAAGCAACCGATGACAAGACCTTCGTCATTACGCTCAATGAGGCGCAGCCGACATTCCTTGAAAGCCTCTCGTCCTACACCGTGCCGATCGTCATCCTGCCGGCCGAAGAGGCAGCCAAGCCGGCCGGACAGATCGAGCCGATCGGAACCGGTCCGTTCAAGTTCGCCGAGTTCGTCCCCGACAGCTTCGTCAAGCTCGAGCGTTATGACGATTATGTCGCCAATGACAGCTTCCCCGGCCTGTCTGGCTTTGCCGGACACAAGCAGGCCTGCGTCGATACCGTCACCTTCCGCATGCTGACCGAGCCAGGCGCCCGCATGGCCGCACTGGAAACCGGCGAGGTCCACATCGTGGAAAACGTGCCGACGATTTCCCAGGAACGGCTCGCCGGCACCGAGGGGATCGAGCTGGTGCGGCTCGAGAACTTCGCGCTCAACGTGGCCTATCCCAACTGGTCGGCGCCACCGACGGACAACCTGCAGGTGCGTCAGGCGATCCTGGCCGCACTCGACATGGAAGAAATCATGGAGGCGGCCACTGACGGTGCTTTCAAGCTCAACCCATCGTTCCAGTTTCCCGACACCGGTTATTACTCGACCGCCGGCGAGGAATTCTACAACCAGCACGATCTGGAAAAGGCCAAGGCTCTGCTCGCCGAGTCAGGCTATAACAACGAGCCCATCGTGCTGCTGACCAACCAGCAGTTCCCCAACATGTACAACAGTGCACTGGTGATGGCGGCACAGCTGCAGGCCGCCGGGATGAACGCCGAATTGCGGGTGCTCGACTGGCCGACCGCGCTCGCCACCAGTGAGAAGGAAACCGCTGGCTGGAACATCTTCTTCACCTTCTGGGCCACGGTAACGGCGCAGGGCGGGCCGACTTCGCTGCGCAACCTCGCCAATCCCAACAATGTCTACAAGCCCGTGGACAATGCCGGTGACGAGGCGTTCAACGCGGCTTTCGAAAAGATCGAGGCCGGGGTCGACCTCGACGCCAGGCGCGAAGCCTTTGCCGAGGCCCAGGCGATCGCTTTTGAGAACGTGATGGCCATCCCGTTCGGCATCATGTCGAATGCCCAGGGCGTGCTCGCGACGGTGGAGGGCTACCAGCCCTACTACAATACGCGCGTATCAAACGTCTGGCTTGAGCAGTAGTCACGCCGGGCCGGGTCGACCGGCCCGGTCTCCAACATCGGGGATCGTCATTTGCTAGGATATTCGATCAGCCGCCTGCTGCAGGCGATCCCCATCCTGTTCCTGGTCAGCCTCATGGCCTTCGGGATCATCTACCTGATCCCGGGGGATGCGGCGACGGTGATCGGCGGGCCCTCCGCCAGCGCGCAGGACCTGGCACAGATCCGGGCCAATCTCGGCCTCGACCAGCCGCTTCATGTGCAGATCTGGACGTTCTATGCCAACCTGCTGCAGGGCGATCTGGGGCGTTCGCTGCTGCTGGGCATTCCGGTCACCGAGGCGGTGATCCAGCGTTCGCCCGTCACCATCGGCATCGCCATCTATTCGCTTGTCCTCACCATTGCCCTGGGCCTGTCGACCGGCATCATCGCCGCGCTCAACCACAATCGCTGGCTTGACCAGGCGGCAACGATCTTCGCGCTGATCGGGGTATCGCTGCCCAATTTCTGGCTGGCGCTGGTGATGATCGTGCTGTTCTCGGTCAATCTGGGTTGGCTGCCAACCGGGGGTTATGTGCCGTTCTCCCAGGATCCCATTGGCTGGCTGCGCACCGCAACCATGCCGGCTGTCTCCTTGGCGCTGCTGCAGGCGGGGCTGCTGACCCGCATCACCCGGTCCACCATGCTCGAAGTGCTGAGCCAGGATTATATCCGCACCGCCCGATCTAAGGGGATTTCGGAGTGGAAGGTCGTCGGCAAGCACGCCCTGGCCAATGTCATGATGCCCGTCGTGACGGTGCTCGGACTGATCCTCTCGGTCCTGCTGTCGGGCTCGATCGTCATCGAGACCATTTTCGGGGTGCCCGGTATCGGCTCCCTGCTGGGCAACGCCATTTCCAGCCGCGACTATCCGATGATCCAGGGCGGGCTGCTCTTCGTCACCGCAGCGCTGCTGCTGCTCAATATCGTTGTCGACGTGCTCTATACCTGGCTCGACCCGCGCATCCGTGTGGGAGGCGGCAAATGACCGATCTCGCCCTGACGGTGCCGCCCCGTTTCGCCCGTACCCGCGCAACCATGCGTCGTATGCTGGCCAACCGCGCTTTCGCTCTGGGCAGCCTGCTGTTCGGCTTCATCTGCCTTGCCGCGCTCGTGGGACCGCTGCTGGTGGGGACCGACCCCAATGCGCTGTCGATCCGCGACCGCTTCCAGCCCCCCTCCTGGCAATTCCTGCTCGGCACCGACAATCTGGGCCGTGACATGCTGAGCCGGGTGCTCTATGGCGCCCGGCTGAGCTTGGGCATCGGCTTTGCGGTCATCCTGCTCAACGCCGTGTTCGGCGTGCTGCTCGGGGCACTCGCCGGCTATTATCGGCGTCTCGACAATATCCTGATGCGCGTCGCTGACGCCTTGATGGCGTTTCCGGCGGTGCTGTTGGCCATCGGCATTGCAGCCGCCCTCGGGCCATCGGCAGTTACGGCAATTGTGGCCCTGGCCGTCGTCTACATCCCTCGGACCGCCCGCGTGGTGCGCGCATCGATCCTGGTGGTGCGTGAACTGGACTATGTGCAGGCGGCGCGTGCCTCGGGGGCAACGGACGCACGCATCATAACCAAGCATATCCTGCCCAACTGCATGGCGCCCCTGATCGTCCAGCTCAGCTTCGTCTTTGCCTATGCCATCCTCTCGGAGGCTGTGCTGAGCTTTCTCGGCCTCGGATCGCCACCCACCGTGCCCAGCTGGGGCGTGCTGATCTCGGAAGGCCGCGCCTATATGCGCGAAGCTGCCTGGCTCACCATGGTGCCGGGCGTCGCCATCGCCGTAACTGTGCTCGGTCTCAACCTCTTGGGCGACGGCCTTCGCGACGTGCTCGACCCCCGCATGAAAGTGGAACAGTGATGACCCGGACGCCCCTTCTCAGCGTCAGGGACCTCTCGGTCGGCTTTCCTGCCGGCAAGGGACATGTCCTGGCGGTCAATTCGGCAAGCTTTGACGTCCATCCCGGCGAATTGCTGGGTATTGTCGGTGAATCCGGCTCGGGCAAGAGCGTCACAGCTTTGGCGATAATGGGCCTGCTGCCACCGACGGCCCAGCTTCGCGGCAGCCTGCAGTTCGAAGGCCGTGACATGCTGGCCATGTCACAGCGGGAGCTGCGGCACCTGCGCGGAAAGCAGCTGGGCATGATCTTCCAGGAGCCCATGACCTCGCTCAACCCGGTCTTTACCGTGGGCGACCAGATCATGGAGGCGGTTACCGCGCAGGACCGCATGAGCAAGAAGGCGGCCGCCGACCGTGCCGTGGACCTGCTCGACAAGGTCGGCATCCCGTCCCCGCGCCGTCGGCTGGAAGACTATCCGCACCAGATGAGCGGTGGCATGCGTCAGCGCGTGATGATTGCCATCGCGCTTGCCTGTTCGCCGCGGCTGCTGATCGCCGACGAACCGACCACGGCGCTCGACGTGACCATCCAGGCGCAACTGCTCGACCTGCTCAATGGGCTGCGGGAAGAACTGGGCGCCGCCATCATCCTGATCAGTCACAATATGGGCGTCATGGCCGAAGTCGCTGACCGGGTGGTGGTGATGTATGCCAGTCGCGTGGTCGAGGAAGCCGGTATCTTTCAGCTCTTCGACGAGCCCCAGCATCCCTATACCGAGGGCCTGCTCGGCAGCACGCCGGATATGGGGGGCACCGCCCGGCGGCTCGTCACCATCCCCGGCGGCATGCCCTCGCCCGGTGCCTTGCCGCCCGGATGCCTGTTCGCGCCGCGCTGCCCCAAGGCGATCCCTGAATGCACCACGGCGCAGCCGCCGCTCTTGGCTTTGCCCGGTGGACAGAAGGCGGCCTGCATCCGCGCCCCCAAACTCGCACTGGAGGCTCTGGCATGACCGCACTGCTTGAGGTCGAGGGACTCGTCAAACGTTTCGAGACCCGCTCGGAAAACTGGTTCCAGCGCGACAAGCCGCTGGTCAAGGCTGTCGACAAGGTCAGCTTTTCGGTCGGCGAGCGTGAGACGCTGGGCCTCGTGGGCGAAAGTGGCTGCGGCAAGTCCACCACCGGGCGACTGATCCTGCAATTGATCGAACCCACCGCCGGCACCGTGCGCTTCATGGGCACTGAACTCGTGGGAGCCGATCCACGCGACTTGCGGCGGCTGCGGCGCAATCTCCAGATCATTTTCCAGGATCCGCATGCCTCGCTCAATCCGCGCATGCAGGTGGAGGACATCATCCTCGAGCCGCTCTACGCGCAGGGCGAGCGCTCGTCGGCCGAGCTCACCAACTATGCTGGCGAACTGCTCGAGAAGGTGGGCCTGTCCAGAAGGCACGCCCAGCGCCATCCGCACGAATTCTCCGGCGGGCAGCGCCAGCGCATCGGCATTGCCAGGGCCATTGCGCCCAAGCCCAAATTCATAATCTGCGACGAGGCCGTTTCGGCGCTGGACGTTTCCGTTCAGGCCCAAGTGATCAACCTGCTGCAGGATCTGCAGGAAGAGCTGGCGATGAGCTACCTGTTCATCGGGCACGACCTGGCGGTGGTCAAACATATCGCCGACCGCATCGCGGTGATGTATCTGGGCCGGATCGTCGAAACAGCGCCCAAAGCCAAGCTCTATGTCGCCCCACGCCACCCCTATAGCCAGGCCCTGCTGGCCTCGGCGCCGGTGCCCCATCCGCGACTGCGCCAGAGCCGCAAACGCCTGCGTGGCGAAATGCCCAGCCCGCTCAACCCTCCCAGTGGATGTCACTTTCATCCCCGTTGCCCGCTGGCGCAGGATATCTGCAAGACCGACGATCCGGCCCTACGCGAAATCGAGCCCGGCCAGCACGTCGCCTGCCACTTTGCCGAGCTGACCGGGGGCTCAGCACCCGTTCCCGCTCCCGCAGCACCATAGGAGCCGACCCATGCGCATCACCCAGGTCGAACCCATCCTGCTGCGCGGCAACCAAGCCTATGCTTCGCCTGCCGACGGGGCGGAGGCGACCGACAACGGCGACTGGCAACTGCTCGTCAGGGTGATGACCGATGAGGGGATCGAAGGCTGGGCCGATGCAGAGACGCTGGCACCGGCAGCGGTGGCCATCATCGCCGGGCAGGGCATGGGAACGCTCGGTTTCCACACTTTGGGTGACATCCTGATCGGGGAGGATCCGCTCGATATCGAGCGGCTATGGGACAAGCTCTACGTCGGCAGCGCCTACTATGGCCGGCGCGGCATTGCCATGCAGTGCATCTCGGCTATCGACAACTGCCTCTGGTCGATCCGCGCGCAGGCCACCGGCCTGTCGATAGCCCAACTGATGGGCGGACGCCAGCGCGATAAGGTGTTGGCCTACGCGTCGACGCTGTTTCGCTCGACCCCGGAAGGCATGGCCGAGGCCGCGCGCGGCTACATCGACAAGGGCTTCCAGGCGGTCAAGTTCGGCTGGGGCGTCTTCGGCGAAGACAAAGGCCGCGATCGCGAACTGGTGGCCGCGGCCCGCGACGCGCTTGGGCCCGACCGGCATCTGCTGGTCGATCCGGGCTGGTACCCTGCCGGCTGGAGCAAGCCGGGTCCCATGCGCAGTCGCCGCGAGGCGATCGAGCTGTGCGACTGGCTGGGCGACTATGGCGTGGGCTGGGTGGAAGATTTCATCCATCCCGAGCGCTTCGACGAATATGCCGAAGTTCGCGCCCTCAGCCCCGTGCCGATTGCCGCCGGCGAGCAACTGGCGACGGTCTGGGAGTTCGAGCGGTTCATCGGCGAAGGCTGCGTCGATATCATCCAGCCCGACCTGTCACGCTGCGGCGGCCTGACCGTCGCCCGGCGCATCGCGCAGATGGCGGAACGGGCCAATATCGACCTGGTGCCGCATTCCTGGCTGACGCATTTGCTGACGGGCTACAGCCTGCAACTCATCGCCACTTTGCCGAGGGCGCCGTTTGTTGAGTTCAACGTCAGCCAGAGCGCCCTGACGGGTGGTATCGCCCAGGCCAGCTTCAAGATCGACGACGATGGCATGCTCGCCATCCCCGACGGTCCGGGGGGCGGTGTCGACGTGGACTTCGATTTTATCGCCGCGCATCGCGTGACGCTTTGAACAAGGATCGACCATGCCGCGACACATCGTCAAACCCGCCCAGCTCGACCTCGAAAGCCCCGGTCGCCGAGACTATTTCGTAGCGCTCGAACACGACTCAATCTGGGGCGATCACCTGATCCCGCTGACGGTGATGGTCGGCCCCGACGCCAAGGCTGGGGAAGGGATGGTCGTTTTCGGCTCCAACCACGGCAACGAATATGAGGGGCCGGTGGTGATCCGGCACCTGCTCCGCGACATCGACATTGGCCAAGTCACCGGGCGCATCATCCTGGTCCCGGTGCTCAACCCAGCGGCGTTCCGAGCGGGTACGCGCGATTCAACGCTCGATGACGGCGCCAATCTCAACCGGGCCTTCGTCGACGGCGCTGGCACAACGCCGGCTCTGGGTCGTATTACCCACCGCATTGCCCGCTTCGTGCGGCAGGCGATCTGGCCCCATGTCCATATCGTCATTGATCTGCATGCTGGCGGCGATGTGGGACGCTTCGCGCCAGGCACAAGCTTTCACCCCATCGACGATCCGGTGCAGGGCCGCCGGATCGAGGAAACGGCGCGCTGGTTCGGCACACCGATCGTCATCGTCTACCAGAACGAGACGCCGGGGCTGCTGCCCTCCGAGGCCGAGAGTCTGGGCAAGATCACCATCGGCGCAGAGCTGGGCTGGGGCTCGGCGGTGCAGGCGAACGGCGTTCGTTGGGGCAAGCATGGCGTGCTGGCGGCCGCCATGCGCAACGGCTTGCTCGACGGCAGGATCGAGCCGATCGACCATCATCGCGACAAGACCCAGCTCAAGGCCGAAATGGTCGACCGGGCCTGTTTTACCACTACACCCTTTTCCGGCCATTACGAGCCGCTGCTCGAATGCGGCACCCGCGTTTCAGCTGGCGAAGTGGTTGGGTTGGTACATGACTTCGAACGCATCGACGCCCCCGCTTGGCCGGCCCGGGCGGGTGTCGATGGCGTCGTCATTGGCCAGGCCTGGGGCGCCCGCGTGCGCCAGGGCCAGCACGTGGTAGTGACCGGCAAGATACTCGATTGGCTCGACTAGGAAGCACACCATGAGCAAGGACGACAAGCCCAAGCTGCGCAGCGCCGAGTGGTTCGGCCGCCAGGATTCCTACGGCTTCATCTACCGGAGCTGGATGAAGAACCAGGGCCATACCGCGGACATGTTCGACGGCAAGCCTGTGATCGGCATCTGCAACACCTGGTCGGACCTAACGCCCTGCAACGGCCACCTGCGCGGCCTGGCCGAACACGTCAAACGTGGGGTCTATGCGGCGGGGGGCTTTCCGCTGGAGTTTCCAGTGCTGTCGCTCGGCGAATCCAACATGCGTCCCACCACCATGCTGTTCCGCAACCTCGCCAGCATGGATGTCGAAGCCTCAATCCGCGCCAATCCACTCGATGGCGTGGTGCTGCTGGTCGGCTGCGACAAGACCACCCCCGCCAGCCTGATGGGCGCGGCAAGCGTCGACCTGCCGACGATCCTTGTCTCCGGGGGCCCGATGCTGTCCGGTCGCTGGAAGGGCAGGCAGATCGGTTCGGGCACAGATGTGATCCGCTTCAAAGAGGCGGTCCGCGCCGGTTCGATGACGGTCGATGAGTTCATGGCCGCCGAGGCCGCCATGTCACGCAGTGCCGGCTCCTGCATGACCATGGGCACGGCGTCGACCATGGCAAGTCTCTGCGAAGGTCTTGGCATCGCCCTGCCGGAGAACGGCGCCATCCCCGCCGTCGACGCCCGGCGGCAGGCCATGGCCTTTAATGCCGGCCGGCGTGCCGTCGAGATGGTCCGCGAGAATTTGCGGATGTCGCAGATCCTGACAAAGGCTGCGTTCCTCAATGCGGTCCGGCTCAATGCTGCGCTGGGTGGTTCGACCAACGCGGTCGTCCACCTGCTGGCGCTGGCCGGTCGGCTCGGGGTTGATTTCACGCTCGCTGATTGGGATGCAGCGGGTCGCGACGTGCCGTGCCTGGTCAACCTGATGCCATCCGGACAATATCTGATGGAAGACTTTTTCCATGCCGGCGGCGTGCCAGCAGTGCTCGGCGAGATCGTAGGGCTGCTCGACCTGGACGCAATGACCGTTACCGGACGATCACTTGGGCAAAGCCATGTCAGTGCCGACGTGCACGACAGCGCGGTGATCTATCAGCTGAGCGCCCCATTCAAGCCGGCCGGTGGCATCGCGGTATTGCGGGGTAATCTCAGTCCCGACGGCGCGGTCATCAAGCCCTCCGCCGCCACCCCGCACCTGATGCAGCATACCGGCCCGGCGATCGTCTTCAACGATCCCGATGACCTCAAGGCCCGCATCGACGATCCCAACCTGCCGGTGGACGAGAATTCCGTGCTGGTGCTGCGCAATTGCGGGCCGAAGGGCTATCCCGGCATGGCCGAGATCGGCAACCTTCCCATCCCCAAGCGCGTACTCGACAAGGGCATCCTCGACATGGTGCGCATCTCCGATGCGCGCATGAGCGGGACCGCCTTTGGCACCGTCGTGCTGCATGTCGCGCCCGAGGCCGCGGCCGGGGGCGCGCTGGCTCTGGTGCGCGACGGCGACTTAATCACCCTGGATGTCGCCAACCGGCTGCTGCACCTCGATGTCAGCGAAGCCGAACTGGAGCGCCGTCGGCTCGACCTCGTGGCCTTCGTCTCGCCCTACCGGCGTGGCTGGGAAAAGCTTTATGTCGAACATGTTCTCCAGGCCGACAGCGGAGCCGATATGGATTTTCTCGTCGGCGGCAGCGGCGACTACGTCCCCCGTGTTAGCCATTAAACTCCTGAATCAGGATGGACACTCCAGCCCTCAGCATTGACACGCCTAATATCAAAAAATACCTGGGAGCCGCCCAGTCCTCACGTTAGCTCCGGACCTCGAGAGACGCCGAGCGCGGAAAGATGATGTGGGATGGAATAGGCCCTGCGGCGATCTGCTGCTACACGGCGGCTTTTGGGCCATAGATCTTAAAAGCAGCCGGACTGCTATCGGCCCCTACCCTGCCCTTCCGGGTCGTTATGCGGAACAGCAGAAACGGGGTGGGAAGCCGAATGTCAGCTTTTGTGTGAGATCCGGATGAAGCAGTCATTATTGGTGTGGAAGCGGGGCACAAAGGTGTCGTCGACGCCGCTCGTGCCACCCGATACTCCGCTCCTCTCATGCCACCATCGCGTCTCGAACATCCATTCATGCAGCCGTTCGCCGGCGTGGCCGAACGGGTCATCGCGACTGAGACCCTCGACCGCCCCGAAGTCATCGAGCGAGATCGAAAAATCCTGTACGTGGACGAGTGATATGTTCGTCCTCTTGTTTGCTCGGTGCTGCGGTGCCGGGCGCCAGAGTCCGCTTACGGGGACGCCCGGAGTCGTAGTCGGACAAGTGCCCCCTTACTGCTCAAAGAAGCCTTTGGGAGTCTCGTCCTTCAAAAACGGCTCGATGAAGCCCATCAGCAGGTCGGTCTGGGTGATGATCGCCGTGTGCGAGGTCGCCGGCAGAACCGCGAGCCGTGACTTGGGCAGGGGCTGGCCCATATCGCCCATGATCCCGCCGCCCAGAAGACGGAACAGCTCAACCGAGTGCTCGAGGACGGTCACGTCGGCATCGCTGGTGATCAGCAGGACCGGGATTTCGAGCGCCGCGACGCCTTCCTGCCAGTCGAACTCCTCGTGCTCGAGCGCGATCATCCTGTCGATGAACGCTTCATACCCATCGGGATTTGGGGCGAGTGACTTCCACTGCTCTTCGAACTGAGCAAACATCTCCAGCGACATCTGTGGGATCATTTCCTGGAACACCGGCTGCCAGCCTTCGGAGCTGTAGGACATCGAAGCGGCCACGAGACGTCCGACCTTGTCGGGGTGGCGGATGGAGAGTTGCAGACCGGCGCCTGCGCCCATCGAGTAGCCGAAAATATCGGCCCGCTCGAGCCCGACCGCATCCATGAAGGCGGCGACGTCGTCGGCGAGATTCTCGTAAGTGATCGGCCGGTCGATGTCGTTGGTGCGGCCGTGTCCCTGGAATTCGAGGGCGTAGACCTTGTGGGCCTCGGCGAGCAGCGGAATGATCCTGCCCATCGTGATGATATTCATGTGGGCGCCAGGCAGGACGACGATCGGCTCACCTTCGCCCGAGACTTCGTAATACATCCGCATGCCATTGACCTCGGCGTAGTCGCCTGCGGGTTCGGACTGGGCAAGAGAGGGAGCGGCAACAACGAGACCGGCGGCAAAGATGACTGTGCGGAGCATATCGAATTTTCCTTTCGGTTGAGAGCTGATGCCAACACGACGAACAAGGTGTGACCGAGATCGACATGCGAGCAACTTTCGCTCTTGGTATCCGTCGTGACGGTTTCGTTTGGCAGACCAAGGCCTCCCACTGCGGTCACTCGGCTGACCTCGGATACTCGAGCTGCATCGCCACTAGATTGGTCGTGCCTTCGCCGTATCGCTCGGTGATTGTCTGAAGGGCCTGGTCCAGCGCGATTGCGGGTTGCTGGTCGGGGAAGATCGAGACGACACGATCATCCGGCCACGCCTCCGCGTTCCGGTCAGGCAGAACGCGAATGCCGTTGGCCGTCACCACGGCGGGTAGCTCTGCGAACGTGACCGCTTTGGATCGATAGGTCCGCGACCAGGCATCGGCCACCAATGCCAGTGACACCTCGTCGCTCCCCGGCTCGAGCGCGATGCCGAGCTCGTCGCGGTTCCAGAAGGTCAAGGTATTGGCGAGGACGGTCGAAGCGAACGGACGCGTGAGAGTGAATGCCGCACTTGCGTGCTCTGCACCCCAGTCTTGTAGGCCGAGGTCGCGGGCCACCGCCTCCGCCTTCTCGCGCCCTGCGATGGCCTCGATCAGCGTCAGCATCATCGGCATGGAGGCGGTGATGCCGGTGGTCGTCGCGACGTGTCCGTCCATTACGAAGCGGCGGTCCGCAACGTAGTCGATGGTGGGGCTGCGCCCGAGCAGGTCCCTGAGATAGTACCAGTGCGTCGTAGCGCGTTTGCCGTCGAGCAGGCTGGCAGCGCCGACGACCTTGGCCCCAGCGCAGACGCCGATCACGATGGCGCCCTTGGCCGATTGCTGCTGAAGCCATGCCATGACCGCGGGGTCATCATCCCGGCTCATGGCCGGCACGATCACGTAGTCCGCTCCCTCCGGATGCGCGGCGTCGAACTCCGAGACCGCCGCATCCGGCTCGACTTGGAGCGCGGGATAAAGCTGCACCGGACCTGGTCCCGTCGCCACCATCATCACATCGGCAATATTGGCTCGACGTAGAATGCCGGTCGGCACGAGGTAGTCGGTGGTCTCAGTCGCATCGTTGATGCCGATCACAGCGATGATCGGCCGCTCGCCCGCGGGAGGCCGGAGCGCCTCCAGTACCGCGGCCTCCTCCGACGCGGGCACCGGCTCGGGCGACGCTACTACGTCGGAGGGAAGCGTGGCCAGCCAGATGCCGAATCCGCTCAGCCCCAAAGTTGCAGTGCCCACAAGGCCCCAAACCGCGACGATCCGTTTCCTCACTTCGCTTCTCCTTGAGCCGCATATTGACTGGAGCTTAGCTCAGGGCCGACTATGTCCGAAATGACATATATCGGGCGAAAACTGCCATGACTCGGAAGGTCGGCTTGGTGATCCACCCTGGGTTTCAGTTTCTTGACGTGGTCGGTCCGACGGCGGCGTTCGAAATTGCTTCGCGCTATGTTCCGGAAAGTTATGCGCTCGAAGTTCTGGCGCCAACGGCAGGAATGATTACCAGTTCCTCCGGCCTCGAGTTAGCGGCGATGAAACTGGACGCCGGCGGAATCGACACGATCGTTGTGTCAGGCGGCCAGCTCGTCTGGGACATGGCCGCCTTCCACACTGTCGTTGAGTGGTTGAGGACCGTTCGGCCGCGCCGGCTGGCGAGCGTGTGCTCAGGCGCATTCCTCTTGGCCGAGGCCGGCAGGCTCGACGACCGTTCGGCCACCACTCACTGGGAGAGCACCGAGCGTTTCCGGCGCAGCTATCCACGGGTCCGCCTCGAGCCGGATCGCATCTTCACCAAAGACGGTGACACGTGGACTTCAGCTGGCATTTCGGCAGGCATCGACCTAGCCCTCGCCCTGATCGAAGACGATCACGGGCCTAAAATCGCCCGCCGCACCGCTCAGCAATTGGTAGTTCATGCCCGCCGCCCTGGGGGGCAATCACAGTTCTCGGGTCTGCTCGAGCTCGGCGGTCAATCGGGACGCTTCGAAGCGCTGGTCGCATGGGTGAACGAGAACCTCGATGAGGCGCTCACGATCGAGCAGCTCGCAGAGCGCGCCGCGATGAGCCCGCGCAACTTCGCACGCGCCTTCCTGCGCGAGATGGGAACGACTCCAGCCAAAGCAGTGGAGCAAATGCGGGTCGCGGCCGCCCGAGACTTCGTCGAGGCAGGTCTGTGGACCTTCGACGAGATTGCCCGACGCGTTGGCTTCAGCGAGGCCGGCAGAATGCGGCGCGCCTTCCTGCGCGTCCTGGGGCAGCCGCCGCAGTCCCTTCGACGATCCATCCGAGAGGAGCGCTATCCGTAGCGCAGCCGAGTAGCCAAGGTGTGGCAATGGCAACAAACAGATTTGAAAGCTCGAGCAGAGTCCCCGGGCGGTCGCGATGGACGTTGTTGCCAGGCAACTGGATTGAACAAGCTGACAATCCATTGCGAGTTGCGTCCGTATATGGTGCCCGGGCGCCATATACGGACGTATCGCTGATGGTGGGGCCGATTAGCGTGGCCGGGTCCTTCATCCCAACTCGGACCACGGGACTACGATCGATTGCAAGTGACGGCAGCGAAGGAAACACGACTGACATCATTGCGCCGCTCGATCCTGACAAACATGATCAAGCGGCCTTTTCTTGCGGCGTCGAACAGGTCGATAACTTCTTCAAGCGAACCGCGAACAAGCTGGCCACAGCGGACAATCTGCGGGTGTTTGTCATGACCAGGCCCGTCGATGACCTGATCGGCTTTTATGCACTCAATGCCCATGCGGTGGACTATATAGACCTACCGACGAAATACTCCCGCACCCGCCCTGGCCATGGCAGCATTCCCGCCGCCTATATCTCTATGATCGGCGTCGATGGTGGCCATCAAGGGAATGGCTATGGTGGCGACCTGCTGGTGGATGGTCTGCGCCGCATCGCCAGCGCGGCCGACAAGATCGGCATTGCCGTGGCCGTGCTGGATGTCCTGAATTGCGGCGACGCCACGAAGACGGCCCGACGCAAAGCTCTCCATGAAGGCTACGGCTTTACCCCAATGCCCTCTCATCCCCTCCGGCTGTTCATGCCGGTAGCAACGGTGCGGACGCTGCTGACTGCATCATAGCCGGCGCGGTCAAACCGACCCAGAACATGCTATCGTTCTCGGTCATCGTCACGGCCGCGCGGTCGGCGTGGAACATCTGACCGATCAGCTTTATCGGACCGATCACGGAGCCTGGCCAGAAGCCATCCAGGATCGATGAAGACACCAAGGCCAGCCGACCAGCCGAACAACGGGCGGCCAGGTCCTGGCAAATGGATGCTACTCCTCCGGGGGTTGCAGTTGCCGACGATACAGTATCCCCCATTCATGCAGCCCTGCCAGGACGGGCGCCAGAGAATGCCCCAGCGGGCTTAGTTCGTATTCGACCCTGGGAGGAACTTCCGCGAAGACGGTCCTGACGACGACGCCGTCCGCCTCCAACTCTCGCAGCTGCAGCGTCAGCATCCTCGGCGTCGATCCGGGGATCTGCTGGTGAAGTTCGCCAAAGCGCCGTCGCCCGCTCAGCAGTGCGTAGAAAATCAGTGGCTTCCACACGCCACCTACGACCGATAGGGTTGCCTCTATCGGGCATCCCGTTCTCTGCTCAGACCGCTTCCAGCGCATCGCATTACTTTCAAGAATGGTACTCGCAGCCAAACTTGTGCGTACTTGTTCGTGCCCGCCGCTTCACTCAGTTTACCGACACAGCCGCCACAGATGGCTGGAATCGGGAGTGCTGCCATATGAGCTTAACCGACGAGAACAAGGCGTTCATTCGGGAAATGATCGGCTCCAAGAGGCGCCTCGAGGACTACCCCGATCGGTTCGACGATAACCTCATCATGCATGAACCGGCATCCCTGCCCTTCGGGGGGACGTATCGGGGATTGGGTGAGTTTCAGAAGTTCTATCCCGCAGTGCGGGCGTTCTATGACTTCGACCGCTTTGAGCTGCTTGGCGTATACGGCGATGGGGATATCGTGTTCGCCACCATTCGCGCAGGTCTGGTCGGTTCTGCCGGGACAATCCATTTGGCCGAGCAGTTTCTGTTTGCTGGAAGCAAGCTGGTGGAGGTTCGCTTGCACATTTGCGACGACGGTGCCGCAGCCAAGCGCCTGCGGCGATGAGAGCGGCATTCCGGCTCGGCTCCGGACCGCCCCTTTGGGGTGGAATGCAGACCGTCCGCTTTGATTATTCGGTTCCGGAAGGCAGACGTTCAGTGGTCCGCTGGAATGCCTATCAGTGTCCCAGTACTGCGCTTAGAACTAAGCGCTCCCCTCACCATCAGTGCTGCAATTAGCACCGGCAAGATAATGCCGTAAGAGAACCGCAGGCCGAGGTGCTCTGCGACGAAGCCGAGTAAAGGTGGGCCAGCGAAGAAAACGACAAAGGTCATTTGGCTGAGTGCCGCGACATTCTGTGTGGATGGTCGGTCGGTACGGCGAGCAGCGGCCGAGACGGCCAGCGGATATACAGAGGAACAGCCAATACCCGCCAGGGCGAACCCGAGGAGTGCCGTCACAGGATCTGGCGCCAGCGCAACCAGCGTGACTCCGGCTATCGCCAGGAGAAGTAGGACTGTGGCGACTGCACGAGGGCTAAAGCGATCCACCACCGGATCCATGCTAAGGCGGCCTAGAGCAATTGCGAGCGAGAACAGGGTAACGCTGAGCCCACTTACGAAGGGCTCCACTGAATAGATGTCGCGCATGTAGATTGCGGACCAGTCCACCCCTGCCCCCTCCACCCAAAGCGGTGCAGCGCCAAGCAGGCAGAGAGGCAGCAGACCCACAGTTGGCAAGGCGAAAGGCGGCTGATCCGTTGACCCGCCATCGATCCTTGCCGGGGCTCCTTGCATGTTCCAGAAGGCGAGAGTGCCCGATACGACCACCACCGCTAATGCCAGGATCATGTGGAGCTCCACCGAAACTCCCCACTGCCGTAGCGCCGCCGCAGCCAACGCGGTGACGAAGAAGCCAAGGCTCCACATGCCATGAACACGGCTCATGATACGTCGACCGAGCACTGCCTCATGCCGATCCGCTTCCACATTGGCGTTGATCTCAAGGGCGCCTGCTAGAGTACCAGCAATGAACAGCAGAGGGGCCGCTCCGAGCGCTGAAGGCATCCATGGAACTAGCGCATAGCAAACTGTAGCGCCGAAGATGGTCATGAACGTTGTGGCACGTGCGCCTATGCGCTGCACGGTGCGCCCAAGAAAAGTGAGCCCCGCAAGGACACCACAGGACATGGTGATGAGGAGTAGACCCAGCTGTCCTTCGCCGAGTTCAAACTGCACTTGCAAATCCGGCAGGCGCGCCAGAAGAGCGCCCATGGACAGGGCAAAGATGAACTGGAGGAGGTAAATGCGGTGATGGGACTTCATCGCGCGTCCTGCTTGGAAGTGAAACGCACGTCTAGCAGGATTTGGTGACAGGGTAAGTCAGCTGGAAGCGGTTCAGTGGCGGCGCTGGATGAGAATCGACAAAGCAAAGTGCGACCGACTGCACCGGGTGGTATGCAGTCTGTCTGAATTCTGGCGCAGAGCTTAGCCAAAAAGCAATCAGCAAAGGCCGAGATGTCCTCCTTAGCGTTACACCTCACACTGAATTTGGTGGCAGTGTCGCTGCTGCTTGCCCGGTTTTTGGTTCCAGGGGACATTGGCTAGCAACCGCAAGGGTAATAACCTCGCGAGAAGACGATCCCGATCTCGCTTTGCACCAATCCACCTAGCATGGCACTCTGGCGCCAGTTGCAGGAGAATAGTTTGCGCAGTTACGATTTCAGTTCTTGGGAGAGTGTCCTGACCACCCTGGTCGGCGTCGCCCTATTCGCTTTGGTGGGCATCGGGATTCGGCTGGTGATGATGACCACGATCCAGCAGCGCCAGCAGCGCCAAAACCGACAGATCAACGAGCGCCTCAAGACCTTGATGGCTGCGTACAAGGTGCTGGGCGGCTCGTTTACCGGAAGACTCTCGGTCGAGCCGCGCCACCTGCGCGACATCCGAGCGGCTGAAAAGCTGGCGGCCGAGCAGGGCGGGGAGGCGGTCGTGCCGCGCACCATGAGCGACGAGATGTTCGAACGCGTTCGCCAGATGCGTGACGCGGTGGAAGCGGCGCTGTCCGACATAATCCTGCTGGGCACTGACGAGCATGTTCGGCTGGCCGAGAAGGCGGCGCGTGACCTCGTGGCCGGCAATCAGATCCATACCGATGAGCTCGTGGTGTCGCTACGCAATTTCATTCGCCAGGCGCTCGACCTGTCTGCAATTCCGGCTGACCTGCAGATCCCCATGCAGGGCCCGAGCCGACCGGCCAGCACTGGCGGACGAGGCAGGGGTGGTGGTCAGCAGGGCAGCGGTGGCCGCGAAGATGGCGGAGGCGGTGCCGGTGGTGTTGGCGGAGGCGGCGGAGGCATGGGGATGGGTATGGGCGGCCGGCCCGACGATGCGACCCCGCCAAGCCGTACTTAACGGCGGCTTTTGAGGTTGAGCATTTCGACTGCAAATTGCCGTGCTGAGGATAGCCCATTCGACCAAGCCAGACTGCCCCTCATCTACAACGAATATATCGCCTGCCTCAACGAGCGCGACTGGGCAAACCTGGGCGCTTTTGTCGACAGCGTCTGCTTCACTTACTTCTCTCCGACCCGGACTGATAGCCTCCGACGCCATTATGACCACATGGCACCGCGTGCGCGGAATGTCCGCTATCGCAGGCACACCGACGAAAGCTGCTATTCCGCTCCCGGCCCCTACCCTGCCCTTCAGGGACGCCATTCCAAGCGGCAGGAACGGGGTGGTTTGGTGACCGTCTGCTGATCGGCCCCCAACTGCAAAAGCGCACTTGAGCAGATTGGCAAAGGAGTTGTGATTGGATGTCCGTTTGCGACGGAGCCGAGCCACAAAGCCACGTAAGGATCGCTTGCTTTCTCAGTTACGATGTAAGGATCATACCGCCATCGATATTGATGGTGGCGCCTGTCATAAAGCCGTTGGACATCAGAAAAATGATGGCGTTACCGGCTTCGTCTGCAGTGCCTAAACGACCTGCTGGCAGTTGCTTTTTCAGGCCTGCGACAAAGGCGTCGCGTCCCTCGCCAAGGGCTTTGCTCAGCATGGGGGTATCGATAGGGCCCGGCGAAATGGTGTTGACGCGACGCGGAGCGAGCTCCTGGGCAAGCCCCCGCCCCAGAGTTTCTACGGCCTTGCTCGCAGCAGCGATGATCGCCGTGCCGTTGCCACTGGGTCGGTCCGCCGCCACGCCGGACACGAAGGTTATCGAGGCGTCCGCTGCCAGCCGATCTCCAAGGGTTCGCAGAATGTGAACCGCAGCCCACAGACGCTCATCGAATGCACGGCGAAACAGGGCGATGTCGGTGTCGTACAGCGTGCCCACAATGAATGATCCGGCAAGCAGGACCAAGTGATCGACGGTGCCGATGGAGGAGAGCGCCGGCCCAATAGCGTCGGGATCGGCGATGTCTGCGGCCCGCCAGTCGGAAAAGCCATGCTCTGTTGCAGCCTTCTGGGTGCGTGCTGGATCAGACCCAACGACGGTCACAACGGCACCTGCGGCTTTGGCCTGCCTGGCCGTTGCCAGGCCGATGCCTGAGGTGCCACCGAAGATGAGCACGTGCTTGCCATTGAGCTTCGCGCTCGGGGCGGTCGCGAACGAAAGATCGTCCATGGTATTTCTCCTGTCGCGCGCGCCCAAGCACGGCGACTTAACATCGATGTTGGGGGTAAGCGTGGCGGGAGGCGCACGGCTTTGGGTGATAAGCCGTGCTTTTTCCCTCGCTTAGGCGACTGGATAGGCCGGAGGGTCGATTTGATCGTCTTTACCGCCGGTGATCAGACCCTTGATGCGGGGGTCATCGAGCACTGTGTAAGGATAGGCCAGCGGAAGGGCGCTCACGACATCGAGGCGCTCCATCTGTTCGGGCGACAGCGACACTTTTGAGGCAGCGAGATTGCTTTCCAGCTGCTCATGTGTGCGCGGCCCAATGATGGGCAGGGATCCTTTTTTGGCGACCCAGGCAATGGCAATCTCACCAGGGGTCACGCCCGCCTCCTCTGCGACCGCGAGCAGGGTGTCAATGATGGCGGTCCGTTGCGGGCTGTTCTCGGGCTGGAATCCGGCGCCGGCCCAAGCTTCGTCTCGCCGGCTGTCGCTCTTGCCTGCACGATATTTGCCTGTCAGCACGCCCCCGCCAAGCGGCGAATAGGCCACCACGCCGATGCCCAACGCCTGGCTGGCAGGGATAAGATCCTGTTCGGTAGCTCGTTGCACCAGACTATGCTCGACCTGGATACCAGCGATGGGAACGGCGCCGCGCAGCTCGGCGATCGTTGCCGCCCGCGCAACACGCCACGCCGGGAAATTGGAGAGACCGGCATAAAGAATCTTCCCAGCCCGGACCAAGTCGTCGAAGCCGCGCACAATTTCCTCAAGCGGGGTGACGCCGTCCGAGACGTGGTTCCAATAGAGATCGATGCGGTCGGTCTTGAGGCGCCTAAGGCTTGCTTCTACCGAGGCCACCATTGCCTGGCGGCTGTTGCCGGTGACCAGAACGCCCGAGCTCGGATCAGTCTGAACGGCGTATTTGGTGGAGACAACGAAATCGTCTCGCCGGCCCTTCAACAGCTCGCCGAGAAACTCCTCCGACTCGCCGCCCTGATACCCATTGGAGGAATCTAGGAAATTGCCGCCCTGGTCGGCATAAGTGTCAAATATCCGCCGGGCTTCTTCCGGGCCGGCGCCGTGGCCCCAGGCCATGCCGAAATTGGCCGTTCCCAAAACAAGCTCGGAAACCCGCAGGCCGGTGTGTCTGCCAAAGATTTTATATCGCAAAGTGTCATTCCTTCGTAGTTGCGCGATCAAGTGTGGGCCTTCTCCGTTCAGGAGAGGCCTTCGCCAAAGCAGCGAGACTTTGTGATTGCGGTCACAATCTTAGTGACTTTGGTTGCGCATGCAACTAAAATTCAGACTCGAAGTTCAGAGGTGTTGAAAATGCGGGTTTCAAAGGAGAAGTCGGCCGAGAACCGAAAAGCCCTGTTGCAGGCGGCCAGCCAACTGTTCCGGCAGCGGGGTATAGATGGCGTAGGCGTGGCAGAGGTCGCCAAGGCCGCCGGGTTGACGCATGGCGCGCTTTACGCCCACTTCCCGTCAAAGGAAGCACTCGTTGCCGAAGCATTCTCTTATGGCTTCGAAGCCAACGTGGCTGAGACGCGAGTACTGGAGCAAGCGCACACCAGTTCGTTCGACGAATATCTCAAGGGCCTCTTCTCCAAGGGGACGCGCGACCGGCTTGAGACCGGCTGCCCAATGTCCGCCTCGGCCAGCGAGATTGCTCGTCAGGGCGACGCCCTCAGCGAGAGGTTCGCAGATGCGTTCGAGGAGGTGGTGGCAATGTTTGAGAAATCGCTTGAGCCTTCGCTCACCACGAGCGAGCGGCGCCAACTGGCCGTTGCCGCCAGCGCCGCCCAGATCGGGGCCATTGCGGTGTCGCGGGCGGTCGCGAAAGCCGACAAGGCGCTTGCAGATGAGGTTCTGGAGGCGAGCCACGACGCCATAGCGGCGGTCTGCAAAGTACCGGCCACTGACCGGGCATCGCCAATCTAACCCTGGAACAGCAAAGTCCGCTTCTGGAACTTATCACGCCCACTCTGTATGACAGAGATGGGGTCGGCTGCAGACCGACCGCCACGGGGTGGATTCCTGTCCGGTAGCTCTGAGGACCAGAATGACCAAAGCGAACATGGTAGGTGGTCGCGGAGAGTCTCACGCGCCCGCCTCAAGTGGATGAGTTCTGCCTCAGCCCGGCTATAATCACGCCAATCAGCCTCCTAGCGTTGTTCTTCCAGTCAGGGTGCGAGTTGATCGTCGCGACGCCGGTTACAGCCCGCACGAGGTCCAACGGGTCAACATCGCCCCTTATCTGTCCTTCGGCGACAGCGCGATCGAAGAGCAACGTGAGGGCCGCGCCGACATCGGCGCGGGAAGAGTTTGTGCTGTCCAGGGATGTGGAGAGCAGCGCATTAGTGGCTTCCGCAACGATCTGTTTGGTCGCAATACACCCGATAAAGGCATTCATCCACGCTGAAAGCGCCTCTAGCGGCGCGCGTGTGGCAGCCAGATGGGTAGCGGCGTTGATAAGTTCGCGCGCGTCCTCCTGATACACTGCCGCCACTAGGGCGACTCTCGTCGGGAAGTGCCGATAGAGCGTCCCGTTCCCCACCCCGGCCGCTTGGGCGATCTCGTTCAGACTGACGGCGGCACCCTTTTCGTTCAGCACACGCTTAGCGGCTTCAAGCAGGAGAGCTCGATTGAGCTGACCATCTGCGCGCGCTTTCCGTCGAAGGGTCTCGAAGATTTCGGCCATGGATCGGGGTAGGTCCTTGATGAGCCGAGTGACACTCCTTTTACAAAGCGGAGTTCAACGCCGGCTCCTCTTAGTAGCGATCCGGTTGGGGTGCGGGACGGTTGTCAACTCGGTACAGCAGTGGGGCGCCTGAAAAAGTCTGGCGAGCCATTTGGCTCGGCCGCATTCTGATGGCCCGACGATTGCGGTGCGGAACCAGAATGCCCGCCCGTTGGCGCCGTCGGGTACAGTTATACGGGGGTCAACTGAAGGTCGGTGATGCCGACGGCGATATCGAGGCCGACTTCTTCCTGGACGCTGACCGGCTGCAGCACGATGGAGCCGTTGGTGCCACCGAGCAGGACATTAACGCCCGCGCCGATGCCGAGGGACGCATCGGCTGACACACCGAGGTAGTTACCGCCCAGCGCCGAAGGATCCCAGTCGGACTCGTCGGCGAGAACAAGCCACTGGATCTGGGTCCCGCCCGTAACGCCAACGTCCAGTCCGAACTTACGGACCTCGCCAACGTATTGCTGGGGTTCACCGCCGTCGGACGGCTGGAATACGCAATCCAGCGCTTGCTCCGTCATTACGATGATGCCGCCGCTCTCTCCGGCCGTGCAGGCCAGAGAGCCGACCTCCAGCTTGGCGGCGAAAGCGGCCCCTGACGTTGCAAACATCATGGGGAGGGTAAGCGCTGCAAGAAGTCCTGTCTTTACTACTCTTTCCTGGATCGCGTCGCGGAAAGCGTCTGCCTGGATGCCGTCAGTATACCGGGGTTCGATCTCAGAGTTTTGGCGCATCGTGATCTCCTTGGAAGCCCCGCACCTCGGAGCCTGAGATCATTCTAGTTTCCTCACCCACTGCGGCGTTGACCAAGGTCAAGATCGTGACGATTTCACCGGTGCCGGAGTGGCGACGGGGGAAGTCCTCGAAGTTGACGGGATCGTGTCCCTCGGCGTGTTGCAACTGAGGCAGGGCCTCCACGCACGTCCGGCTCGGCCGCGTTGGTCAGCGTGCGGAGACTGCCGGTTCACCATTGCCCAGGCGTTGCTCAAGGCTAACATTTAGTAGGGTCAGGTCAGTCCTTCGCACTAAATACCTTCACGGAGGGCCAATACAAGCCCGAGTGATGCGGGGCCGTATGCCTTGCAAAGCAGAATTTCGCCTTGGGATTGACCATCCCTTCCAGGCCGCTCCCCTGGCATCGGAAACGGGGCTCTCCGGTATTTCCCTGGCTTCAGTCCACCCTTGGGGGAGGTGCGGAGTGGCCTCTCTGGCTAAGACGCAAATTAGGGCGCCGCTCAGATAGTCCACGCGCCGTACTTACTCTCGAGCGACAGGCGGACCTAACCGGTGCGAGATCAGAGCGCCAACTGGTCGTGTAGTGCCGCTGAGAGGCTTGACGGCAGCTTCCAGGAGGAGCGGTGCTCTTCGCGCAGCCGGGCCATTATAGTGGAAAAGTTGATCGCCCAGGTGGGGCATTGGCCGTTATTGGACATTGATTCCACCAGTACTATCCTTCAATCGTAAGTTGAAGCACTTAAGAATGGGACGCGGCCGTGGCGCATCATAACTTGGGTCTGGAGCATGGTCGCGTCAGACTGGCGGCTTACGATCAAGGTTGGCGAGCCGCATTTGAGGAAGAGGCTTCGGATCTACGGCAGTCGCTTGCGAGTCGAGTATGCGGCCTGGAGCATGTGGGCAGCACCTCGATTCCAGGTCTTCTGGCCAAGCCAATTTTGGACCTGCTGCTGGGCTTGTCGAACTTGGATGACGGCCCCGGGCTAGCTTCCGAACTTGCCAAGCTGGACTATGAGTTCAGACCCGACGCCGGGCTTCCTGCAGAGCATGTTTACGCGAAAGGAACGCCGCGAACCCATGTTCTACCAGCTTAACTGAGCCAATGCAGGGAAGCGCCATGGCGCTTTCCTGCAAGCTCGCTGCCACGCAAAAGCAAGTGCCTCACGGCGGCATAGCAGCATTCTGTTGGCCTTCAGTCTGAAAAGCTCTAGGCACCCCCTGTACGCTAAGAATGGCCGCTTTCCGGCATCTCAGATTGAACTGTAAATGGCCGCAATGGGGTCGCGTTGCTGCCGGACGGCAACGCGCCCCTGCCCTGCTTCCGTCCAACCATCCACCTGATCAGTGTCGAAGCGATCACAGCGGCCCTTCGATCAGCGGTGCTGGATCGCCCTTCCAAATCATGCGGTAGACGGCCCCCTGGCGAACGGACTGAACGGCGGCCGGCCGCAGGGCGACGATGCAAGTGCCGCCCGGGTGTCGTACGGATGGGTAGATGATGCCGTTGAGCCCGGTGGCCCGGGCGCTCTCCGCGATGGCGTTGCCGACCGGGTAAGCCTTAACCGGGTCGGGCTCGAGCGAAGGATGGCCGGGTACCTGCCGAAGGTCCAGGAACTCGCCAGCGAGGCTGCAAAACATCTCCGCGTACTCCACGGTGGCGTTGAAATCCCCCGCGTCTGCCAGCATGTTGGTCAGGTGATATCCGACCTCGCTGATGCAGGTGGCGACATCCAGAGCGGCATACCAGGCGCCCCGGTCAGCACCGTTGAAGCGGTTCGGCTGCTGTGGCTTGGCATAGGCAAAGGACGCGTTAATAAAAGGCGCATGCGGCACATCGTAGACGAGCTCGTTGGCGGCGAGCCCGGCTATACCGCGATCCTGTGCCATCAACCGGCTGCTCGTCGCGCCTTCGATCTCGGACAGCACGGCGAGCTCGTCCTCGTTGTCGACGAGAGGCGTCAACACCGCCGCCCGCAGCCGCGCTGTCGTTACCAGTCGAACCGTCCTCGGAAAGGCTTCGGTGACGACCGGCACACCGTCGATCGACAATCACAAGCCTCCACGGACGGCGTCCACATAGCGCCGCACCTCCAGCATTTGCGGAATGCCGCCCTTGAGCATGGAGTCGATTGGGCTCATCCCGGCAAACAGCGGTGCCTTGTTGTGCAATCCGGGCCAGTGGTCGGCCATGCCATCGGCGAACAAGAGATGCAGCCCCTTGTAGATGCCCACCAGGGCGGAGATCCGGGTCAGTTGGTCCTGGCTGAGGGCCTTGTCCTTGCCCTCCTGCTTCATGCGCTCCCAGGTGCTCGTGGACACATCGAGCAGCGCCGCCGCCTGTTCACCCTTCAGACCCCACTCTTTGACGAGACGCTTGTAGGCTTTCAGGGCGACCTTCGAGAGCCGTACGCGGTCACTCTCGGCCGAGAAGTCCTGCCGGTTGGGCATTGTCGGCATTGGAACATCGATCTGCAACACTCCGGCCTCCACCATCTGAAGATCAATAACTACCCATGTGATGGCCGCTTGTCCACAGATCAAGCTCTGGGCTTGCCATCAACATCAGGGAAAGCGTGTTCCTCTGCGGCAACATGAAACCGAAGTCGCTCTGCTGCGGCTCATCGGCGAGCCTAAGCGCAGACTGCAGCAGCACCGGCAGTTAAGGCAGAGATGACAGGATCGACATTGTCGCTTCGTTCGGACCGGCCTGGAGATTAGGCTCTCGATCGCGGGCTTGCTACGTGTCTCATGGAGAATTCAGCCGATGTCGGGTCCATGTGGGGGTAAACGATGATGAAGCGCACCACCTACGCTGGATCGCAGATCGCTTCACAGGCGTGCCGGTTATCTACGTCCCGGAAACCAAGACTTCTTCGTCGCCGACAGCGGCAGCTACACCATGACGGAGCAGACTGACTCGGGGCGAAAACTCGCGGATCGCTTCGGTATCCATCTGCTGCTCGATAACAGCGTCCAGATCGCCGGCGTGCGGTTCGCGGGCGGCACATTATGGACCGACTTTCAGACGGTTGGGCGTTCCGATACTCGATCGAAGATGGCCGAAGCTGCAGGCAGAGAGGGCATGTCGGACTAACGGGCGATAAAGCGGTGGTCGACGGCACACGAAGGCAAACGGAAGCGACTGCGTCCAGAGGATACCATCGCCGCGCATCGGGCGACTCGGTCATTCCTGGAGGCCGAGCTGGCGCAGCCTTTCGCCGGCAGGACGGCGGTCGTGACGCACCATGCGCCACATCCCAATAGCCTTGATCCCCGGCACGGGGGATGCCCGGATTGGTGCTATGGCTCCAGCCTATCGACGATTTTGCAGGGGCCCGACGCGCCCGACGTCTGGATCCACGGGCACATCCACCGCCATCTGGATTACCAGGTCGGTGGCACGAGGGTCGTAGCAAACCCGCGCGGCCATCACTTCGTCCTATCCGAAAGGGGCAACGGGTTCGCGCCGGGCTTCGTCATGGATATCGACGAGCACGTGCCGCGCCCTGAGAACCAGAGATGAGAAGGCCGACCCCACTCTCTTCACTACCGGGCCAGCATTTGGGGCATGCAGCCGTGATCGGGCTGTACCAGAGGCCTATTGCTGACTACGACGAGATGGACCAGACGACGATCGAGGTCGAAACCGCTGTTGTCTAGCCTGAGGAAATTGTCTTTCTCCGGGCGGGGGACCGATCTGGCGGCGCTCTGCGTCAGTTTTCTCCGAAAAGCCGCTGCGCGACCGAAAGCAGGTGTGCCCGCATCGCATCGCCAGCCGCTGCCGAATTACGCTCCCCAATTGCTCGTGCAATTGCATCGTGCTCGGTAAAGCTGACATGGGTTGGGGTCGGTCTTTCGCTGTGCCTCGTCACATTCCCCCACGCCACCGCTCGCCGCACCTCGTTGAGTTGGTCAAACAGCGACAGGAGCAGGCGATTGTCGCTTGCCTCCGCCACAGTGCGGTGGAACACGTCATCCTGCGCTTCGTATTCCGACCAGTTTGCTGCCGCTTTGGATCGATCAATGGCCTGCATCATCCTGCTCAGCGCGTCCCCGGAAGCGTTTATTGCAGCTTCGCGTGCGATGCCCGGTTCAATGGCGATGCGCGCACGCATCATCCGAAATGGGGTCAATTGCCGCCCGAGCCCCGCCAGAGCGCTGCTCGCCCCGACCGGCGCCCCGTCAGCGACAAATGTGCCTTTGCCGACATGGCGCCAGATCAGTCCGTCGCGCTCAAGAACGTCGAGAGCCTTGCGCAGAGTGGCCCGCGTCATCCCGAGCGTCTCGGTCAGCTGGCGTTCGGGAGGAAGGCGCACCCCATGAGTGTACCCGCCTTCAATGATATAGCCGCGCAGTCGCGCTACTGGATCAGTGTTTCCGAGAAGTTGGTTCGACACCATAGTTCCCTCGATTGGTCAACCAATCCATGCCATCCCCGGCACTTCTCTTCAAGACTCAATGGTCAAAGTCCCAGAATAAGCGCCTGTTTGTGTTCAGAACAATTGGTTGGGATTGATTTCGGAAGCGGACGCAAGTAATTGTCATGGCAGTCGATCAGCAGGAGGTAAGTGCCCTGCTTACAGCAATCGGCGCATCCCACTGGATTGGGCATCGGCCGTAAGCCCGTATCCCATCACTTGAGAATGGAAGACGAAATTCCAACTCAAGGCAGCCGCCTTGATAAACAGTCGCCCCGCCGCCACCCGAACACTCCCCATCAGAGCAAACTAGGTTAAACATGCCAAGCATCGATCAGACTCCCGACATCATCTACACCAAGGTCGATGAGGCGCCCGAGATTGCTTCAGCGTCGCTGTTGCCGATCATCCGTCGCTTTGCTGCAGCCGCAGGCGTTTCGGTGGGCACCAAGGACATTTCGCTGGCCGGCCGCATCATTGCAGCTTTCCCCGAAAACCTGACCGAAGCGCAGCGTCAGGCCGATGATCTGGCCGAACTGGGCGACCTGGTGAAGTCCCCCGGGGCCAATGTGATCAAGTTGCCCAATATTTCCGCTTCGGTACCCCAGCTGGTCGGTGCCCTCAAGGAACTGCAGGCACAAGGCTATGACCTGCCCGACTATCCCGAAAATCCATCCACGCCGACGGAACACGAAATCCGCAAGCGGTTCGACGCAGTCAAAGGCTCGGCGGTGAACCCGGTTCTGCGCGAAGGCAATTCGGATCGGCGCGCCGCAGTCGCGGTCAAGAACTATGCCAAGTCCCACCCACATTCGATGGGTGCTTGGGTGCCAGACAGCAAAACCTATGTCTCCACCATGTCAGGCGGCGATTTCCGCGCCAACGAGCAATCGGTGACCATCAGCGCTGAGCAGGCCGGGCCAGCCCGGATCGAATTGACGGGCCGGGACGGCACGGTTGCCGTCCTTAAAGAGGGACTCGATTACCCTGCCGGCACGGTAGTGGATGCGACGTTCATGTCGGCCAAGGCCCTTAGCGCATTTTTGGCACAACAAATCGATGACTCCAAGCGCAACGGTGTCCTGTTTTCGCTGCACTTGAAGGCGACCATGATGAAGGTCTCGGACCCGATCATCTTCGGCCATGCGGTGGAAGAATTCCTCAAGCCCGTATTCAACAAGCATGGTGCGGCGCTGCGCGATGCTGGGGTCGACCCCAGCTCCGGACTTGGTTCCCTGCTCGATAAAGTCGCCCTGATGCCAGAGCGCGAGATTATCGAGGCGGACATCCGGGCCGTGTTGGCAGACCGCCCGGCGATGTACATGGTCAATTCGGACAAGGGCATAACCAACCTGCATGTCCCCTCGGACGTGATCATCGACGCATCCCTGCCGGCCCTGATCCGCGCCGGCGGCAAGGGCTGGGGCCCTGATGGCCAGGCAGCCGACACCAACTGCGTTATCCCAGACAGCTCCTATGCCGCCGTTTACCGGGAGGCCATCAGCTATTTCAAGAAAACCGGAGCCCTTGACCCAGCCACGGCAGGGTCGGTTCAGAATGTTGGCTTGATGGCGCAAAAGGCCGAAGAGTACGGCTCACACCCGACAACGTTCAAGATCCCCAAGGACGGCACTGTCCAGTTGATCGCAGCAGATGGCGACGTGCTGCACCAGCACGAAGTTGAGGCCGGCGATATCTGGCGCGCAGCCTCGACGCGGCAAACCGCTATTGAAGACTGGATCAAGCTCGGCATCGCGCGCCAGAAGGCAGAAGGCTGCCGGGCCATTTTCTGGCTGGATGAGACCCGTGCCCATGACGGCCAGATCATCAACTACGTCAAGCCAATGCTCGCCGCCGTTGGACTGACCGACAAGTTCGAGATCCTTGCCCCGGGTGAAGCGACGCGGGTCTCGTTTGAGACGATCCGTCGGGGCGAAAACACCATCTCGATAACCGGCAACGTATTGCGCGACTATCTGACGGATCTGTTCCCTATTCTCGAACTGGGAACATCGGCGAAGATGCTCTCGATCGTGAAGTTGATGAACGGCGGCGCCATGTTCGAAACCGGTGCAGGAGGTTCAGCCCCCAAGCTTGCCCAGCAACTGACCGAGGAAAACCACCTGCGTTGGGAATCCCTCGGGGAGTTCTGTGCGCTGGGGGAAAGCCTGAAATTCCTGAATGAACTCAAGGGGAACGCCAAGGCTAAAGTCCTCGGAAACGCCGTTGACGTCGCTACACAGGCGGTCCTAGACAACGACAAATCGCCCCGCTCGAGAGTTGGCCAAACCGACACCCGCGACACCCACTTCTACTTCGCCTTTTACTGGGCTCAGGCACTGGCGGCTCAGACCGAAGATACCCACCTTGCCAAACACTTTGCTCCGATAGCAGAGGCCTTGGCGGCGAACGAAAAGACCATCGTCGCAGAGTTGGCGGCCGCCCAGGGAACACCGGCTGATCTGGGTGGCTACTACCACACCGATCCAGCCAAGACGGGTGCAGTGATGCGGCCCTCCGCCACTTTCACGCGGATCATTGGGTAAAGTATAGACCAGCCGCGGCCTTCCACTTGGGCGGCCGCGGCTGGGTTCGTTAAAGGGTGGCGAAATCCAACAGCATTTTTGCCGACGTGACGGCGAGAAACACACCGAACAGGCGCTTTAGCCATTTCGGGTTCATCGTGTGGGCAGCCTTGGCCCCGAGCGGCGCAAAGAACATGCTGGTCAGAGCGATAGCCACAAACCCGGCAATGTTCACATAGCCCAGCGAGAATGGCGGCAATCCTTGGGCGGACCAGCCATTGATCACAAAGCCAATGGCCCCGGGCAAAGCGATGATCAGGCCGATGACCGATGCGGTCCCCACGGCGCGCCTGACCGGATAGTTGCACAGGCTCAGCGTTGGCACGGTCAACGTGCCGCCGCCAATACCCATCAGGGTCGAGATCGTGCCGATCGTGGTAGCCATGGCCGCCTGGACTGGCTTGGCGGGAACGCTTTCGCGCAGATAAACGCCTTCGGGTGTCAGCAGCATATGCAGCGCCACGATTGCCGCGACAACGCCGAAGATGGCGGTCAGCACGGCTCCGCTGAAGATCGCCGCCAGCAGGATGCCGATGACAACACCCACGCCGACAAACGGGCCCCACCACTTGAGCAGGTCGAAATCAACCGCTCCTCGCGCTCGGTGAGCCTTGATTGACTGGACCGAGGTGGGAATGATCGTGGCGAGCGACGTCCCTACCGCGATAAAGGCGCGGAGCTCATCGTCAACGCCGAACGCCTCGAGCACGTGGTAGAGCACTGGCACAACAACGATGCCGCCGCCAACCCCTAGCAGCCCGGCCATGAAGCCGGAAACGCAGCCCACGGCGGCAAGCCCGAGCGCGAAGGGAAGAATAAAACTGAGGCTATACATTATGAACTTTCAGCCACTGCACGACGGGCAGCTTTGAGAAGTTGCGCGTCAAACGCATGAGGAGATGGGAGGATCAAAACGGCAAAAAGGCGCGCTGGATCTCCAGCGCGCCCGAAAGATGGCGTCAGACGACGAGTGTCGAAATCTCGCCAACGCCTTCGATTTTGCCATGGATTTTGTCGCCGCGGACCACAGCACCCACACCCGATGGGGTGCCGGCATAGATCAGGTCACCAGGCTGAAGCGTGAACAGGCCGGAAAGGTAAGAGATCATCTCTGGCACCTTCCAGATCATCTGGTTGAGATCACCGGTCTGGCGCATTTCGCCATTGACCTTGACCCAAACGGCGCCGTCGGTTGGATGGCCGACCTGGCTGACAGGCACGATTGCGGAACAAGGCGCCGAGGCTTCGAAGGCCTTGCCGGTTTCCCAGGGGCGGCCCATTTTCTTGGCCACGCCCTGAAGGTCGCGACGGGTCATGTCGAGACCCACGGCGTACCCATAAACGTGGTCCAGGGCATCCTCCACCGCGATATCGACGCCGCCCTTGCTCAAGGCAACAACCAACTCGATCTCGTGATGCACATCGCTGGTCTGCGCGGGATACGGAAAGTCCTGTCCCGAAAGCACCAGCGTATCGGGGTTCTTCTGGAAGAAGAATGGGGGTTCGCGATTGGGATCGTGGCCCATTTCGATGGCATGTTCGGCAAAGTTGCGCCCGACACAGTAAATGCGGTGCACCGGGAACAGATCGCTGGAACCCACAACTGGCAAGGTCGGGATCGGCAAGGGGTCAAAGACATAGTTTTTGGTCGGGGCGTGGACGTTCATTTAGCGTGCTCCAGCATAGTACTCGATGCGTTTTTCAAAGATTTCGACCAGCGCAGACAACAGCAATGCTGCCGCGAAGAGGATGAGAGTCAGGGCCCAGAAGCTTTCCATCTCGAAGCTGCGCGAGAACAACTCGAACAACTCGCCATATCCCACGATCGATACGAGGATCTGGCCGATGACGACGCCCTTGACGCCGCGAATGAGGCCGATGCGAATACCCGCGAGAATCTCGGGCAGCGCTGACAGCAGGATGATCTGGGTGAACAACTTCCAGCCGGACGCGCCGTAGCTGCGGCCCATTTCGAGCAGCGATGGCGGCACCTGCATAACGCCAGCACGGGCATCGAGCACGATGATCCACACCGCAAACAGGAAAACCGTCACCACTACCGTGGTCTCACCCAGGCCGAACAGGATCATCAGGATGGGCACCAAGGCCGACAGCGGGGCGCTGACGAACATGTTGACCCAAATCGCCATCAGATTGTCGATGGCCTTGAACCGGCCCATCAGAATTCCCAGCGGAACGCCGACGCCGATCGCGAGTGCCATGCCGATGCAGAAGCTGCGGATGGTGATGATGGATGCGCTCTGCCAGGAGACGCTTTGGACCAGTTGTATGCCGGTCTGAATGATCGCGCTCATGGGTGGAATGAGAAAGATCAGGTCCAGCTGGCCCACCACTTCCCACACCAGTGCCCAGACCAGCAATGAGGCCATCATGGGAATGCGCTTACCGAATAAGGTCATGGTTCACCTCACTCCGCGTAATGACGCAGCCCGTTCCAGATTTCCTCGACGGTGTCGAGGTAGCCAGGATCGCGGCGGATGTCGTCGGGGGTCGCACTGCGATCGATCCGGGGATCGATGATCTGCGAAATGCGACCCGGACGGGGGGAAAGCAGGACGATGCGGTCCGATACATAAACCGCCTCTTCGATCGAATGGGTAACAAAGATGAAGCTCTTTTTCTCAAGGGCCACCAGCCGCAACAGGTCTTCCTGGAACTTGCGCCGGTTCTGTTCGTCCACTGCCGAAAAGGGCTCGTCGAGCAACAGCACGTCCGCGTTGACGGCGAATGCGCGGGCGATACCGACGCGCTGGCGCATGCCGCCTGACAGCTCGTGTGGGTACTTGTCCTCAAATCCGGCGAGGCCAACCTCCTCGATATATCGCGACGCGATGCGCTTGCGTTCGGCCGCATTGATGCCCCGCAGCTCCAGCCCGAAGGCGACGTTGCGCATGACCGTGGCCCACGGCATCAATGCGAAATCCTGGAACACGAAGGCGCGCTCGGGCCCGGGTCCGGTTACGACGCGGTCGTTGACCTGGATCTCACCCGATGTCGCAGGGACCAGTCCGGCGATGATCTTGAGAAGCGTTGTCTTGCCGCAACCCGAAGGCCCAAGCAGGGTCGTCAATTGGCCCCGTTCAAACTCGAGCTCGATATTGCGCAGTGCTTCGATGTCGCCATAAGTCTTGGAGACGCCGCGAACCTTGACCACCCCATCGACTATGGGCGCGGGTGGCGCGACGGATGCATGGGAAGTGTCTGGTGAAAGAGCGGAATACGCCATGTCACTTCTTTCTTTTTTCTGGACGCAGGAAGGCGATCTCGAAGCGCTGGAGGCCGGCAAGCGTGAATGTGGAAACAACGATGATGGAGGCCACCGCAGCATACATGTGAGCGTAGTTGGCCACCGAGCGATGGTAGGTGATGAGGTCGCCGACCCCTGTGGGGGTGATCAACAATTCCGCGAGCATCACACCGATAAACCCGGCCGCGATGCCCAGGCGCAAACCGGCAAAAATCACGGCAGAAGCATCAGGAATAATGATCTTGGCGATTTGCTGCAGGCGGGTACCCTGGAACGAGCGGCACATGGCAACCAGCGAAGGATTGACGTGGCGGACTGCCTTATAGGAGTTGAGCACAATGACCGGCAGAGCCAACATGATGACGGCGAGTGTCTTTGCCGTCAGGCCAATGCCGTACACAAAGGTAACCAGTGGCACGAGTGCGGCCATGGGGGCGGCCTGGAGCACGATAAACACAGGCGCCACGAACCATTCGGTCTTGGGCGACAGCCCCATGGCAATGCCCATGACAACGCCGAGTATTGCCGAGATGACGACGCCAAGTATGAGGGGCTGCAAGGTCAGGAAGTAGGCGTAGATCATGGAGCCATCGAGCACCATTTCCACGAACGCCGCCACCGTGGCGGAAAAAGTGGGGAAGGCGATGCTGATGGGCACCATTCCGGCCACTTCCCACGCAACAAACAGAATAAGCAGCGAGGAAAGCGGCCAAAGTATCGGCCACTTCTGGTAGGCGTGACTGATGGATGCACCCTTACCGACCGGGGCAGAGGGAGCCCCGGTCATCGTGCCCAGTTTGATCGAAGATGACATATTCAGACCTATTTTGCGCCGAGTTTGGCGATAACCGCGTCGAGCGGGCCGAATTCCCAGAAGTCCTCGACCTTGAGGTCGGCGGCGTTGCCTTCAAGCGCACCAGAGATTGTATAGAAGTCGAAATCATCGCGGGCCGCATCCGGGCCGCCGCCATTAAGCGGCATGCCCAAGGCTGCGGCTTCCGTGAAGTAGGGGACAATATCGGCCACCATGTCGGGGGTGGCGTCGGGCAGCAGGTTGTACTGCTCGCGCATCTCCAGGATCGATGCGGGATCGGCAGCAACATCGCGCCAAGTGCTCAGGATCGCTTCGATCAGGATCGCGGCGCTTTCCGGCTCACGCTCCAGGAAAGCCGTGTTCGCGAACAAAGCTTCGTCAGTGGCGCTGACATCGTCAAGCGGCAGGAAGACAAATTTGCCGGGCGCTTCCTGCTCGAGGATGCGCTTGCCCGAGGAGTCGACGATGGTGGCTTTCACATTGCCTTGCAGCAGAGCGCCGGTGCGCACTTCCGCGCCCGGCACATAGGAAATGCTCGCATAGGAAATGTCGTGCTTGTCGGCCATCAGCTTCATGATCGCTTCGGTGCCCGAGCCGCGCGAATGCACGGCGATGTCCTGACCATCAAGGTCCGCCCATTCCTGATAAAACTCGGAATTGACCACCGGATAAAACCGGAGCTGGCTCAATTGTAGAAACAGTCGCACGGGCGCGTTGACCTTCTGGATCAACGAATATGGGCCGCCGACGCCAATATCAGCCTGGCCGCCGACCACGGCCTGCGCGGCAATATCTTCCGACTTGAGATAGGTGACCTCAAGTTCAAGTCCCTGTTCGCGGGCTCGCTCAAACGCGACCAGCAAGTGCAGGGATTCAACGGTGGCGATATCGCCGAACGCAATCCGGATCGGCTCGGCCATTGCGAGGCTGGGGGCGGCGGCGATCATCGCCCCGAACACCCAGGCAGCAGTGGTTGTTCTGAGTTTAGCTGTGAACTTCATGTCTTCCCTCCCGTGGGATGCGCTGCTTGTTAGCCAAGCCAATCCGCAACCAATCGTGAAATAGACTAAGTCTGCGCCAAGACCAATGTCAACCTTTTCAAGCAAACATCAATCCAATCGCGCAATGGAGTTGTACCTTGCCGTGGGAGAAATCCTACTTTTATTGGTCTAAAACAGTGAGTTAACGGATTTCGGCTTCTGTCTGGACAACTACCAATATTCGTTTGACAGCCCCGACGGGCCCGCCTATACCGGAACCAATATAGCGATTGGTTGAGATATGCAGGACAATAAGTTGCCCGTTTCGGCGGCGGAGGTAGGCGAGAGGCTTAGAGCGCTTCTTGGCGAAACCGAGTTATCGGGGGACCGGCGCCTGCCACCCGAGCGAGAGCTAGCCGAAGCCCTCGGTGTAGGGCGGTCTGCCTTGCGCAAAGGCCTTGCCGTGCTGCAGGCCGAGGGTCACATCTGGCGCCAGGTTGGCAAGGGCACCTTTTGGGGCAGCCGCCCCTTCGACAACTTCGCGGATGTGTCGGCGATGGCGAAGCGCAGCAACCCGATCGAGGTAATGGGCGCCCGCAGCGTGTTTGAACCTGAAATCGCCCGGGCCGCCGCGTTGAATGCGACGCCAGCGCAAGTTGCCGAGATGCGCAACTGCATTGCCCGCACCCTTGAGGCCGCGTCGTGGCGACAATACGAGTTATGGGACAATCGCCTGCATCGCTTGATCGGCGAGTCTACCCAGAACAGTCTGCTGCTTGGGCTTCTCGATACGCTCAATGCCGTACGACGCGAAGTAACCTGGGGCCGATTGCGGGGCCCAGACCGCCCTGCCCGCGATCACCACAGCTTTGTGGAGCATCAGCAACTCGTCGACGCTATCGCCGATCGCGACACCAGCCGCGCTGCGGCCGTGATGCGCCAACACCTGCAAAGTGTGGAGCGCAACTTGCGCAATTCGTGATTGCGCCAAAGCTCAGGCGCCGCGGCACGCCATCATCCCTCTGGATTGGCCCGAGCCAGGAGCACGCTCCAACGCATGGTCGCGCTACCCACGTCTTAGCTTTCCAGAAAGCTGCCATCATCCACACCATACTAACGGCAAAGTCGGGGTGGTTTTCTGCCGGTCCGCTATCGAGTGCCAATTTGCAGTAGGGCAGACGCGTTAGCGCTGTGGCGCTTCAAGGGAGTGGCGGTCTCAACAGGAGCGGGTTAATTCTGGTGGAACTGAAACAGCCTCGCGGCAGACACATAGCTGACTGGAGTATTGAAGGGTGCCAAGTCCACACGCGTTCCACACACCGCAGTCGTCGTACTCCAAGCCTGACCTGATCGCCTCGGCCAACGGGGGATATTTCGGTCCTGGCAACGCCCAGCTTCCCGCTCCTCCGATGCTGATGATGGACCGGATCACCGAAATCAGCATGGATGGGGGTTCATATGGGAACGGCTACGTTGCCACTGAGCTCGATATCACTCCAAGCCTTTTGGTTCTTCAACTGCCACTTCGTAAATGATCCGGTCATGCCAGGATGCCTTGGTTTGGACGCCATGTGGCAGATCGTCGGCTATTGGCTGGGCTGGTCGGGTCGCCCGGCAAGGGGCGGGCTATTGGCGTTGGTGAAGTGCGCTTTAGTGGCGACATCACCCCCTCATCCAACCTGGTTAGGTACGAAGTCAGCATCAAGCGAGCCCGGCGGGGTGCACTGACACTAGGGCAGGCCGAGGGACAGGTTTTGGTGGACGGGAAGGCTATCTACTCAGCCAAAGACCTAAGGGTCGGGATGATCAAGCCGGAGATGCCAGCTTTCGGCCCAGCAAAGATGCCCCTTATGCTCAGACAGGTTGCTGCCAATAGCATATCACTAAGCGCGATCAACTTCCCCCATCACCCATTGCGGGGGAAGCCGGCATGGGGAACTTGAACCTGCGTCGAGTAAAGCCGACCGGTTGTTCCAGTTGGGTCGATTTTGCCGGTCCATTCGTTAGCTGCGATATAAAGCGTTTTACCGTCGACTCCGCCCAACATGCAGGCAAATGCCATCCGGTCCAGATCGACGGTATCGAGCACGGCGCCGCCTTCTATGATGCGGACGCAGCGCTTTCCAGAACTTGCCCAGATTGCGCCTTCCGCATCGACGCAGATGCCGTCGCCGCCCTGTCCCTCGATATGCGCCCACAGCCTCTGATTGGACAGAGTCCCGTCGGGTGCAATGTCGAATGCAGTCAATTTGCCGTTGTAAGACTCGGCGCAAATCAGCGTCTTGCCGTCTGGCGTCACGACCATGCCATTAGGAAAGGCCAAATCCCCCTCTTGGCGGAGTACACGGCCGTCTGTCGTTACTAGCGCGATAAAACCGGATTGAAATTCACCGCCCGGAAACTGAAAATTGATGTTGTTGATATAAATGTGGCCGGCATCATCGATAACGATTTCATTGTAGGGGAAGGGCGCTGCCGACAGATCGGCGAAGTCGGTCAGTTGGTCATTTTCCAGCAGTTGCAGCCTGCGCGCGCCGGCATTCACGACAAAACAACGCCCCTCATTGTTCCAGTCGAACGAAATTGGAAGCGACTTCAAGGTTATCGCCGTCGTGCTATACCCGGCATCATCTACGGCGTAGATGGCGCCCTTGATCCAGTCGGCGAACCAGATACGTCCGTCATACCACCGGGTGCACTCACCCATGATGATGTCGTCCTTAAGCGTGGCTAATACGTGCTTATTCATTGTCAGCTCCTCATCCTGTTCAATGTCGCGCCAAGAAGAAGCATTTCGACACTCGCGAGAGAAATTTCGACACCGGTCGGCTATAAACATATTGGCTGCCCTTACGGCATTTCTTTTCTTCCCATTATGATCGTTGCCGGAAAGACCTAGGCCGGATCGCTGATCCAGGTCCTTGATGATTGGTCTTCCAACTTTGCCGGGTGCATTGTTCAAGCCACCCAGAACGTCCTGGCTTCTAAGGGTTGTCATGGATGCTCTTTGAACTCGAAGAAGCTGACAAGCATCAAGATGATGTCCGCTTTTGGCGGTGCCAAACAGAGCGATAATGGCCGAAATGGGGTCGGGAGCTGCCCTCAGCCCAAACGGCGCCAAACGGCGGCTATTCGATCCTGGCGTCCCGAAAGCTGACAGACTGCAGGCGGCCCCCACCCCGCCATCACAGGTGGTCGCGATGCGAGAGCACGTGCTGGGCAGCGTATTGCTACCCAACACCTTGAAGGGATACTTGCGGTTGCGGACTGGCTGACGGGCGGCAATCCAATGATGTGTCCAGCATCGTCACTGTGTCGTCGCCGCCCCGCGGTGTGCCGGACCCGGTCACGTCTAAAACGGCGCGTCCCGCGTGCTCGCCTAGTACATAGAGGTTCACAGCGAGCCAGAGCACCTCCATGTTAAAGGAAAAGCTATGGCGCTTCTTGTGGAAACGATCCATGGGGATTTCGCTGCGGCCGACGAGGCGGCGGTCTGGTATCCCTGCACTCGCTTGATGGCGACGGCTTCGACGAGTTCTGCGATGCGATAGAGCAGATCGCGGTGAGCCGCAAGGACCGCACCGCGGGAAGCGACGCGTTCGCTACTGCCCCAAGGATAATCGACGGGCAGGTGTTTGGCACCAAACCCGTCGAGTTTCCCGAGCACATTGGCACAAGAGTTGCGGGAGAAAGGAGCATGCCCAATGGCTTCCTACTACGTAAACCGGAACGAACAGACCAATGGCGATCATGAGGTCCATATCCAGACCTGCTACTGCCTGCCGCTGGCTGAAAATCGCATTTACCTTGGCGAATTTTCAGACTGCCGTCCTGCTGTAGCTTCTGCGAAGACCTACTATACGCAGGTCAACGGCTGTTTTTACTGCTGCCCTACCTGTCACACTCAGTAAATAGCAGCATGCAGCGAGGGCCTCCGGCCCTCGCTTGCTTAGGCGCGAAGCGTAGCGCAGCCTCGAACCACGGGGGCGCAGCCCCGATGCCGTCCATAGCACCCACTGCGAGTCCAGCAAGCCGCCCCGTCCTTCGAGGCCGCTGCGCGGCACCTCAGGATGAGGGCTGCCGCAAGGGCGGGGAAAACCGACGCCCCCAGAACCGATCTCCCACCCAGCATTACCGCCCCCTAGCCCTCATCGTGAGGCGCGAAGCGCAGCGCAGCCTCGAACCACGAGGGCGCAGCCCCCATGCCGTCCATAGCACCCACCGCGATTTCAGCAAGCCGCCCCCGTCCTTCGAGGCCGCTGCGCGGCACCTCAGGATGAGGGCTCCCAACACGCCTTGGTAATGGCCGCGCAAGCCCCTTGCACCCACCCCGTTTCCGCCCCAGCATCAGGCTCCGGAGGGCATCATGGAAGTCACCGTTTACCTGCTGCGCTGCTCGGATGGCTCCTTTTACACCGGCCTCACCAAAAAGCCGGTCGAACAGCGGGTTTGGGAACACAATGAGGGGCTCACTGAAGGCTACACCAAAAGCCGCCGCCCCGTGGAACTGGTGTTCACCGAAACCTATGAGCGGATCGTCGATGCCATCGAGCGCGAGCGGCAGATCAAGGGCTGGAGCCGGCGCAAGAAGGAAGCGCTGATCAGCTATGATTATGAGGCACTGCCTGCTCTGGCCAGCCGCAAGGAGCGGTGATTGCCGCCTTTGCCCTTCGAGCCCGCTACGCGGCACCTCAGGATGAGGGCTCATCGAGGTCCCGCAACGACCAGATCCATCCGGAGCCCTCATGGTGAGGTGCGCAGCGCAGCGCAGCCTCGAACCACGAGGGCGGCCAACACCGGTCCCACGGCGCGCCCCCACCCCACAAACTTATCCCCGCCCCCGAAAACCTCAGGCACAATCCCCCTTGTTCCTGGGCAAGCTGCGCGGTCGCGACGAACGGTCGGTGCGGGAATATCGGATGAGTTTGGGGTCGCCCAAGCTCCTTCGGGACGAGGATGATCCGGGACCGATTTCATCCCCCGGTCCATGAAGCCTCAGGGCTTCTGGCGTTTGGCACGGGTCTAGCCACGGACGGTCCTCACCGAAGAGTCTCCGATGGAGCATGGGGCGAAGCTTGCTTCACCTTCTACCCTTTTGCCGGACGACCGGCACCGAGGCGAACTTCGCCCCATGTCGCAGTTCTTGCTGCGATGCCCGCCTGCCCATACCCGCACGGCCCAAGGCCGGTGCGGCTTCAGGCGCACCCAGCAGCCGATGGGGCCTGCTAGGCCTTTGGCTCGACCCCCTGGCAGATGCCGATCGAGGTCCAGCCGCCCTCGCACTGCGTACCGTCACGGCCCGGCTCAACCAGAGACTGATGCTGGCGCCCTCCAGGGTCGTCATCACCTCCGTGATCGCGATCGGGGGGGTGCGACCGCTGGTTTCCCGGTCAACCGCATTGTGCCGGTTGCCAATAGCAGCTTCCTTGCCGATAACCTCGCTGCCGCAAAGCTGCTGGAAATCGCTGCTATCGCGCTCCCTGCGGTGAAACAATGGTGCCGGCAGCACCAAGGCATCGAACAGCAGGATGCCGGCTGGATTGCGAATAATCCCCACCTGGTTCCGCTTCCTTGGGCGAGGCCGCACGGCATCAACCAACTGGTCGCGAGCCGGTCTGGCTTGGGACCGCTTCTGCGGTTCCGGGTTTTAACATTAGCACAAGGGCCGGAGAAACACATGCTGCGATCCATTCGCCCAATCCTGCCGGTGCTGGCCAGCGTCGCCATCCTCATGCTGGGCAATGGGGCGCTCAGCACCCTGATTGGCCTGCGCATGACCAATACCGGGGCAAGCTCGCTCGCTGTGGGCGCCGTGACGGCCGCGTTCTTTGCCGGCCTGACCTTTGGCTCGCTGCAGTGCTTCCGTTTCATCAAGCAGGCGGGCCATATCCGCGCCTTCGCGGCATTCGCCTCGGTCTATTCCGCCGCCTCGCTCGGCCACGCCCTCTCGGACAATCTCATCCTGTGGGCGGCCTTGCGCTTTGCCGAAGGCGTGTGCCTTGCCGGCATCTATATGTGCATCGAGAGTTGGCTCAATGCCGAAGCCAGCAACAAGACGCGCGGCCTGATCGTGTCGTCCTACATGGTCACGCTCTACGCGGCGATGGCTGCAGGCCAGCAATTACTGAACCTCAATGCCAGCGGCAGCCCACTCTTGTTCATGATCATCTCGATCCTGCTTTCGCTGTCGCTGGTGCCGGTCTGCCTGACCCGCTCGGCGCCCCCGTCGCTGCCTGATGTCAGCTCCTTCAGCCTCCGCGCCCTCTACCAAGCCTCTCCACTGGGGTTGGTTGGCGTGTTCCTCAGCGGCGGCGTGATCGGGGCCATCTATGGCCTCGCGCCCGTCTATGCGGCCTCGACGGGCCTCGGCATGACGGGGACGGCAACCTTCATGACCGTGCTGATCGCTGGGGGCGTGCTGTTGCAATTTCCCCTGGGCAAACTCTCCGACGCCTTCGACCGACGCACCATCATCATCGGTGTATGCGGGGCCCTGGCGCTCTTGAGCATTGCCATGCTTACCTCCGGCTATGGCAGCTGGATGTTCCTGCTTTCTACCCTGTTGTTTGGCGGCATTTCCTTCAGCATCTATCCGCTCTGCCTCGCCCACGCCAACGACCACGTCGCCAGGGCCGATCTGGTGGCGGCGAGCGGCGGGCTGATCCTGCTCAATTCCGTGGGTTCGATCCTCGGCCCGCTGATCGCATCTTTCAGCATATCGCTGTTCGGACCCGATGGGCTCTTCATCTTTTCCGCTGCCATGGGTCTCGCAGCTGGTGGCTTTGGCATCTGGCGCACCCGGATCCGACCGTCCCCGCAAGCCAGCGACCAGGCCATATTCCGAACCATCCCCCAGACTACCCCGGTGGTCGCGCCCCTCCATGCCGACGCTGAGGCGCCGGCAAAACCGGCAAACTAGAAAAGCCCATCAGAAGGTCGAGTAAGTCCCGCCCGAAGGGCGACGCCGGCTACAACTCGCGCAGCAGCCGGGCCGGTGCAGCCGTGGTGGCGCGCAGCAAGGTCGCCGCCCCCAATGCGCCGGTAAGCGCAATGCTGGCGATCACGACGCTGAACAGCGTGGCCGCCTCGGCGGTAAATTCCACATCAGTCAACAGCCGGCTGACGAGCCAGCCCAGGCCAAGTCCCACCACCATTGCGGGGATCGCCGCCAGCAGCCCCAGCACAAGATACTGCACCAGCGCCGTGGTCAGGATGGTTGGCCGGGCCTTGCCCAGCATCTTGTTGATCACGGCATCAGCCTCCCGCTGCTTGAGGCCGGTCGCAATGCTGCCCAGCACTACCAGCAGCCCATTACCGACCGCCAATCCACCCACCAGCAAGGCGGCAAAGGAAAGTTGCTGCAGCGCGTCCGTCACCTGCTTGAGCGTTTCACCCACTGGGATGAAGTTCACGTCCGGCAAGGTGCTGGCAAGCGCGCGCTCCACTGGCTCCTCGGCGCCGGGTGCCGCCGTCACCGCGGCAAACAGCGTCGTTGGATACTCCTCCAGCACCCCGGGCGAGAAGGTGGCGAGAAAGTCGATGCCGCCCTGCCAGGAATAATCGCGGAAGCTCGCGACCGTAACAGTGATCGGCTCGCCGAATATGCTGAAGGTCAGCTCGTCGCCAATATCGACACCAAGCCCCTCCCGCAGGCTCCGGTGCAGCGAAACCAGGCCGGGCCCTTCATAGTTCGCCGGCCACCACTCGCCCGCCGTCACCACCGAGGAGGTCGGCAAGGCATCGCGATAGGTCAGGGGCACTTCGCCCGACAGCAGGAACGTGGCTTCGGGGCCGCGCGGCCGCAGCGTGTCCACGGGCTCACCAGCCACCTCGGCCAGCGCGCCGCGGAGCATGGGGGTTGCCACGACAGCTTCGATCCCCGCCGTGGTTGCCCGCATGGCCTCGAGATCTTCCATCTCGTCAGGGAACAGGTCTGAGGCCACCAGCGTGGGGACATCAAAGGCCGAAGCGCCGAGGAACTCCTGGCGCAGATTGCCCTGCAGCACGAGCACGATGATCAGCATGGTCAGCGTCATGCCTACCGCCGTGACGATCGAGGCGGCCGCCGTTTGCGACACTGCAATGGACCGCACGGCATGCCGCAGCACCTGCCCCGGCATTTCGGGCAGTCCGGCAATCGTCGCCCGTACTGCGCGGACAAAGAGCTGGAACAGCACCACCGAGAGCGCACTCGCCACGGCGAAGGCCGCGACCAGCAGTGCATCGCCGGTGATCAGATAAGCCAGCCAGAAGAGGCCAATACCGGCGATGATCATCGGCAGGCCCTGCGGCATGCGCAACAGATCGGTCCACTTGGCGCTGCCAACGTCCAGCCCCTTGGCGCGGAACAGCAGGATGGGCCGGATCGCCTGCGTGCGCTGCAGCGGCTGGAAGGAAAACGCGAAGGCGGTCAAGATCCCTGCCGCAGCTGCAACCAGCAGCGGTTGCGGATTGATGCTCGGCCGCAGGCCGATACCCATGGCTTCGCCCACATAAGGCAGCACGAAATAAGCAACACCGCCGCCAATGGCGATGCCAGCCACCACGCCAACCAGCGCCAGCGCGCCCACTTGGGACAGGAAGTGCACCAACACCCGGTTATGCGTCGCACCAATACTGCGCAGCACCGCAATCACCTGGGTGCGCTCGGCGATATAAGCCTGCATGCTGGTCCAGACGCTGACGCCCCCGATCAGCAGTGAACCCAACCCGACAATCATCAGGAAGCGCATGAACTGGTCGTAATAGCGCACCATGTCGCCCAGCCCGTCACGGGCGGTGCGGATGGTCCAGCCGGTATCAGCCAGTGCCGTAGCGATCTCCCCCTGCACCGCTTCGGCGTCACCTTCCTCGAGCAGCAGCTTGTAGCGATACCATACGCCCAAACCCGGCAGCGGCGAGGTCCGATCCGATACGGTGGCAAAAGCATCGGTTGAAATCAGCGTCGTCAGACCCAGCTTGAAGCCGCGCACCGCCGCATCGGGCAACCTCGACAAGGTGCCGCGCGCCTCGAACTCGGTGCCCCCGAGCTGGAAGCGATCACCGACGCCGATCCCCAACTGGTCCAGCATCACCGCGTCAACCAGCGCGCCGAACGCACCGTCCTGCTCGCTCAAAAATTCGTTGGCGGCGGCATTCCCCAATTCCGGGCTGACCACATGCCCCACCAGCGGATACCCCTCGCCAGCCGCCACCAGGTCGACAAAGGCGTCCGCTTCAGCCCCCTTGGCGCGCAGATTGGTGTCCACGATCGGCGCAATCCGGCCGAACTGGCGCATCGCGTCAAGTTCCTCGGGGGTAGCGGGGCGATCGGCCCGCGACAACTCCAGATCACCGCCCATCAGTTCGGCGGCGCTGCGGTCCATCGCCTCGGTGATGCTGGCGCCGATCGAGCCAACCCCGCCAATCAGCGCGGTACCGATAGCAAGGCACGCGACCAGCAGCACAAAGCGGCGAAGATCGCCGCGCATATCCAGCAACCCAACCCGGATGGCTCCCAACAAAGAGCTCATCGAGCCGCCGTGGTTTCGGTAAGGTGTCCTTGGCTCATGGTCAGCACCCGGTCGGCGCGCGCCGCGAGTTTGGGATCATGGGTGACCAGCACCACGGCGGTCTGATTCTTCCGGGCAAGGCCGAACATCAGCTCGATCACCACTTCGCCGGTCTTCTCGTCAAGATTGCCAGTGGGCTCATCGGCCAGCAACAGGGGCGGATTGGCGATCATAGCGCGAGCAAGGCCAACGCGCTGCTGTTCGCCCCCCGAAAGCGCGGATGGCCGGTGATCGGCCCGGCCACCCAGGCCCACCGCTTCGAGCGCCTCAGCGGCGCGGCGGCGCACCTCTGCCAAAGCCAGTTCAGGCGAGGCGATTTCGAGCGCCAGCCCGACATTCTCGACCGCGGTCAGCGATGGAATGAGGTGGAAGCTCTGGAATACGATACCAAGGGAGCCCCTGCGGAACCGGGCAAGCTCGTCCTCGCCCATCGTGCCAAGGTCGGTGCCGCGCACCAGGATCTTGCCTGAAGTTGCCCGGTCCAGCCCCGCCAGCAGCATCAGCAGCGAAGTCTTGCCGCTGCCTGACGCGCCGACAATGGCGACAACTTCGGCGGGCCGAACCACCAGGTTGACATCGTGCAAAATGTTGAGCGGCCGGGACGCGACATTGAGCGTGTAACCAACGTCATGCCCCTCGATGACGTTTTGGTCCTGTCGGGCCAGGGCATTGCTCCCCATCTCATTCATTGATTCAATCCAACTCTGGCCATTACGAGGCCAGGCCAGACTGCCACGGATCTGTTCCGAGGAACAGAGCCGCAGCGTCGCGTCACCTGTCTGTCTTGAACTAGCGGTTGAAGGGGACCTGGGCGGTAAGCACCTCGCCCGAATTGTTGAACTCGACCTCGAAGTCCACCCGCACCTGATCATTCTTCAAGATGATCGTAGCGCCGATCCGCACATCGCTGCCGCCGCGATCCTTTTGCTGCTCACGCAGGTTGAAGGTGATGTCGCTGCCCCGCTGCTGGCCAACAGCCGTGCCGGTAAAGCCGGCATTGGAGCTCATCGCCGCTTCGTAGCGGTCGGCCTGCCCGTTATAAGCGATGGTGCCGCTCACCGACAGCGTCGAGCGCGCCAGATTGCAGCGGCCCGAATAGTTGATCTTGCCGGCATTGCCTCTGGTGATGTTCAGCCGGCAGCGCAGCGCCTCGGGCTCGTCCCCGCCCACCAAAGCACCGTTGCCGCGCCAGTCACCCGTGTAGGATGCAAGCAATGCCATGTTGGATTCGGCCGCGCTGGCCGGCGCGAGCATGGAGCCAATTTGCAACAAAGCGGCCAGGGCTGCGGTCACTACGTATTTTTTCATCGTCCAGATCATCTCTCAAAGGAACGCATGCAAACGCATGGTTTCGCGCTCGGATGCACTATGCCTATCAATTCATAAGATAAGCAATGAAACAGCGTTAAGGGTTCCCCGGCAGGTACACGAATCCGGCACCGCGACAACGCGCCCCCACCCTTGAAGCCGCTGCGGCGCCCGCCAGCAACTATTCCAAGTGTGCCCCTAGGCCACTAAGGCAGGCGAGCTGCCGCCGGCTGCGCCCCACCCTGTGATTCCTCTTTGGCATAGGGCCAGGCCGTGGGGTCGATATCGAGATCGCTGAAATTTTCGGGCCGGAATACTGGACGCTCGACCCCTTGCTTTAGCTGGGCGCGGAAGTCGTTGAGAATGCGCAGCGCCACCGGGAACAGCATCATGATTGCCATGAGATTGACCAAAGCGAGGACCCCCATCAACGGGTCCGAGAAAAAGAACACGGCCGTGGCTGCCGGTGCCGAGGCGCCCAGAAACACGACAAGGACAATGCCAAAACGCAGAGCGTGCAGTGCCGCATCGTTCCCCGTGATCACCTTGAGCGCGGTTTCACCCAGATAGTAATTGTAGATGATCGAGCTGAACGCAAACAGCAGGATCGCAAAGGTCAGCAGATATTGCGACCATCCACCTAGCTGGCTGACGAGCGACTGCTGCGTCAGCACCACCCCGTCCACTCCCTCGACGCCGGGCACGTAAACCGGACTCAGCAGAATGATGAAGGCGGTGCAGGAACAAACGACGATGGTATCGATGAACACCGAAAAGGACTGCGTGATCCCCTGGCTGATCGGGTGCCTGACATCTGCGGTTGCCGCGACATTGGGCGCCGAACCGAGGCCCGCCTCGTTGGAAAACAAGCCCCGTCGCAGCCCCTGCGCCAGCGCCGCGCCGACCCCACCACCCACAACCTCCTCCAAGCCGAAGGCATTGGCAAAGATCGACCACAGCACCCCCGGCAGCGCCGTGATGTTGAGGGCGATCACCAATAGGGCCATCCCGATATAGGCAACGGCCATGATCGGGATGATCACATCGGCGACCTTGGCGATGCGGCGAATGCCGCCATAAACGATGAGCCCGGTCACCACGGCGAGGAAGGCGCCGGTCCAGATCCGGTCGATGCCAAGGCTGTCATTGGCCGCGCCGGCAAAGGTATTGCCCTGGAATGCATTGAACCCGAGCCCAAACGCCGCCAGCAGGCAAACGGCATACACCACTGCCAACCACCGGTACTGCGCCCCCAGCCCATGAATGATGTAAGCGGCCGGGCCACCCCGATAGGTGCCATCGCCATTGGCGCGCTTATAGAGCTGCGCCAGTGAGGATTCGACGAGACTCGTCGCCATTCCCAGCAGGCCCACGGCCCACATCCAGAATACCGCCCCCGGGCCGCCCAGTGTGATCGCCACCGCCACCCCGGCAATATTGCCGCCGCCGACGCGGCCGCCCACCGAGACCAGCAGGGCTTCCCGCGCACTGATCGCATTGGGATCCCCGCTCTGGTTCTTGGACGACAGCACCCGGAACATGCGCCCGAAATACTCGATCTGCACAAACCCGCTCATGACGGTGATGAAGCCGCCAAAGATGATAAGGATGGGGATCAGCGACCACCCCCAGGTGAACTCTTCGATAAGACTGAACAGCTGATTGAGAAGGTCCACGATTCCTATCCTCTAACTGGGTTGGTCGAGGTGCCGCCTTCAGCCCAGGTCCAAGCTCGGCAAACGGGTGAGACCCTAAGGTTTACGCGCGGCGGGCGGAAACGAAGCCGAAACCGGCGCAAGTTTGTCCAACCATGGTTTCCGCTTCCATTCGTGCACCTGTTGGGAATGGTGCCAACCGGCTCGGCAGGCCGGCCCCTTACTTCTCCCCGCTCCGAAAACCTCAGGCACAATCCCCCCTGCTCCCGCACAAGCTGCGCCGTCGCAACGAACGGTGGGCAGAGGATATCGGATGAGTTTGGGGGAAACATCGACACGCCGCCGGCTCTCTCGCGCTACAGGGGTGCGCGCGCAACACCGGCGTGCTAGGCCACAGCCGCTTGTGAACCCCACACTGGAACCGCCATGCTGACCATCACCCGCCTCGATATCACCGACGCCCACACCATCATCGCGGGCGCCCGCGCCAAGGCTGAATCGATTGGCGTGCCGATGTGCATTGCCGTAACCGATGAAAGCGGCAATCTGATCGCCTTTGAGCGGATGGATGGCGGCAAGATCACCAGCATCACCATTGCCATCGACAAATCCTTCACCGCCTCGGCGGCCAAGAAGGCGACGCACGAATATGGCGCGGCCAGCCAACCGGGCGCCCCCGCCTATGGCATCGGTTCAGCTATCGGTGGCCGCCTGATGGTGGTCGGCGGTGGCCTGCCGATCCTCGTCGATGGCGCTGTGGTGGGCGGCATTGGCGTCAGCTCCGGCACCCCGGCGCAGGACACCGAAGTCGCCCAGGCCGGCATCGACCACTTCACCGCCTCGCTGCAATAATGAACGCTTCGGGGCGGCTGCTTGCGGCCGCCCTCCTCGTTATCCCGCGATAGTGTGCCGGCGCAACTGACTTGGTGTCATGCCATAGGCCTTGCGGAAATGCTCATAAAACTGAGTTTGGCTGCTGAAGCCGGATTGAAAGGCGACATTGGCCACCGATAGACTGCCCGCGAACAACAGCGAGCGGGCGCGGATCAGGCGCATGCGGATGACAAATTTCTGCACCGAGATGTGCATCACCTTGCTGAAGAGATTGGTCGCATAGTTCGGGTGCAGCCCTACCACCTCGGCAATGTCTTCGGCGCTTCCACAAACCGAATATACGGCCCGCCTATTGCGCACGTTCGACATTGCCCCCTAGGAGCATTCAGTTATGGCAAATCCCAAGATCACCTTTATCGGCGCGGGCTCATCGGTGTTCATGAAGAACATCGTGGGCGATATTCTCCAGCGCCCCGCCCTTGCCGGCGCCACCATCCGGCTGATGGACATCAATCCCACGCGCCTCACCGAAAGCGAGATCATCGCCAGCAAGCTGATCGCGACCCTTGGCGTGCCCGCAACCGTCGAGACCTATTCCAACCAGCGCCAGGCGCTTGATGGCACTAATTTCGTGGTGGTCTGCTTCCAAATCGGCGGCTACGAACCCTCCACCGTCATCGATTTCGACGTGCCCAAGAAGTACAATCTGCGCCAGACCATCGCCGACACGCTCGGGGTCGGCGGCATCATGCGCGGCCTGCGTACCGTGCCCCATCTCTGGAGCATCTGCGAGGACATGCTGCGGGTCGCGCCCGACGCGGTGATGCTTCAATACGTCAACCCCATGGCCATCAACACCTGGGCCATCGCCGAGAAATACCCGGCCATCAAGCAGGTCGGCTTGTGCCATTCCGTACAAGGCACCGCCATGGAACTGGCCCACGACCTCGACATCCCCTACGAGGAAATCCGCTACCGCTCGGCCGGCATCAACCACATGGCCTTCTTCCTCAACTTCGAGCACCGCCTGCCCGACGGCTCCTACCAGGACCTTTATCCCGCGCTGCTCAAAGCCTATGCCGAAGGCCGTGCGCCCAAGCCCAGCAGCTGGAACCCGCGCCAGAACAACAAGGTGCGCTATGAAATGCTGACCCGGCTCGGCTATTTCGTCACCGAAAGCAGCGAGCACTTTGCCGAATACACCCCCTATTTCATCAAAGAGGGCCGCGAGGACCTGATCGAGAAGTTCGGCGTGCCGCTCGATGAATATCCCAAGCGCTGCATCGAGCAGATCGCGCGCTGGAAGAAGACGTCCGAGGATTACAAGAAGGCCGACCGCATCGAGGTCAAGCCCTCCAAGGAATATGCCTCCTCCATCGTCAACTCGGTCTGGACCGGCGAGCCTTCGGTGATCTACGGCAATTTGCGCAACAATGGCGTCATCACCAACCTGCCCGACAATGCTGCGGTAGAAGTGCCCTGCCTCGTTGACGACAATGGCCTGCAGCCCACCTACATCGGCGATCTGCCCCCGCAACTCACGGCCCTCATTCGCACCAACATCAATGTGCAGGAACTCACCGTCGCAGCGCTGATGACCGAAAACCGCGAGCACATCTATCATGCGGCGATGATGGACCCCCACACCGCGGCCGAGCTCGACCTCGACCAGATCTGGAACCTCGTTGATGATCTGACCGAAGCCCACGGTGACATGCTGCCCCAATGGGCCCGCGGCACCCGCAAGCAGCGCGTAGCCTAAAGCCGCGCTCAGCACCTCCGAGGCGCCACGTTTTCTTTTGCTCGCCCGCTTCTCAGTGGTGGCGCCCCACCACTTCAGGCAGCTCTTTTACCGAGCGCACCTGTTTGCGCGCCGCGGGTCCCAATCGCGGTTTTTGCCCGTTGCCTTGGCCGAAATGAGCCGGAGCAATTCGTGCGCCAGTTCAGTGCCGTCCAGGGCATCGCCCCGGCCGATTTCGTGCTGGCACGGGCGGCTCCACCTAGCTCCGCAGCGCCCCCCGGTTTCGTCGAACACATGCAGCGAGCCTAGCGGCACGGCCATGTAAGATCGTGAGCGTCTGGGTTTGCGTGCCCGGCCAGGGGATCGGGCAAGCCATTAAGGGCACCCGCTACCATCTGACCGTGATCCCCGAATTTGACCGGCACTCGTCGGCCGACACCATCCGCTATGCGAGGATGTGTTTTCGGCCGGCGAGGAGCTTACCCGACTGCTGCTGCAGCGTATTGCGGGCGCCGAGATCAACACCCTGCAAACGCTGGCCGAACCGGTCCCGCATTGGCGCAGCCAAGAACCTTCGTCGGCGCTTAGTGCAGCTCAGGACCTATAGATCGGCGAGCCGCATCACCTCCGCCGTATGCGGGTCAGCCGGGAAAAAGGTCTCGATCGTCAGTTCTGACAGGGTGATATCGAGCGCCGACCCGAAGATCGTGGTGGTCGAAAGGAACGACAACACGCCCTGTGGGCTGGCAAGCCGAAGCGGAACCGCTATGGGGTGACCGCCTGCGACCTTCCCCGAATGGGGCTCCGCCTTGGCGGGCACCGGAAAGGATCGGATCTCGTCCAGCAATGCCACCAGCTCTTGGTCGCCGGTGAGTTCGATCTGCTGGATCAGCCGTTGGACGATATGGGCTTTCCAATGCCGATAATTGATGATCCGCGCTGCTAGACCCCGCGGATGCAGGCTCAGCCGCAACACATTGACCGGCGCTTGCGCCAGACTAGCGTCGGCGCCGTCCATGAGCCGCAATGCCGGCGCGTTTGCCAGCAGCAGGTTCCAGTGCCGGTCAAGGGCAAGCGCCGGGTGCGGGCGGTGGCCATCGAGGATGGATTGCACCGCCTGGCGGGCCGCCGCCATCTCGATGTGGTCGATGCTTTGCTCCCGAAAGCTCGGCGCATGGCCTGCCGCCACGAGGAGGGCATTGCGCTCGCGCATAGGCACGCTCATCTGCTCGGAAAGCCGCAGCACCATGTCGCGGCTGGGGCGCGAACGACCCGATTCGAGAAAGCTGAGATGCCGTTGCGAGATCCCCGCTTCCAGGGCCAGTTCAAGCTGGCTCATCCTGCGGCGGCGGCGCCAGCCCGCAATAAGTTCACCAATGCTGAGGGTATCGGTCATACTCATGCGCCCTGAATATCGGTGCGGTCATCTTGTGCCGATTACCTGGCAGGTAATCGACCTCAGCACACATCAATAGCAGATTTTCCTCACCGGCCGTGCTGGCCGGCTCAACCGAGGACCAATCCGATGCCAAATCTATCGCTTCGTCGTCTGCTGTTCATTGATGCGGCAACTTGCACCGCAATGGCTTTGCTGTTGCTCGCTGGCTCAGGGCCGTTATCGAGGCTGACCGCCATCCCGTCCAGCTTCCTGTTCTACGCTGGCATGCTGCTGCTTTCCGTCGCCATCTTCATGGCCATCACCGCCCGCCGCCAGTACCCGGCGAACTGGGCAACCAACTTCATCATCCTGGGCAACATTGCCTGGGTAGTCGCCAGCATCGCCCTGCCCTTCGCTGGTCTCTTTACCCCCAGCGCATTGGGCTGGACCTTTCTCCTCGTCCAGGCCGCGATCGTTCTTGTGCTGGCGCTGCTGGAACGTCGCGCCGCAGCGGAAATCCCGGTTATTGCCGCGTGACGGGGGAATGGACGATCGAACTGAGGAAAATGCCGGCCGCCCGGACCAACATGAAACCACGTCCGGGTGGCCACTGCTCGGGGTGCCAGGAAAGGCCGGACCCAAGCCCCGCATCGCCGCTAGCGACACGCGCGCGCCGAACGGCTAAGCTAACCCGTGTAACGCCAGAACCAGGAGCCTCCCGATGCCCCGCTTTCTCGCCCTTTACACCATGCAGCCCGAGAACGTCGTCCGCTTCCGCGCCCTCCCGAAGGCCGAACAGGACGCCATTGATGCCAAAGGCGTCGCGCAATGGACGGAATGGGAGAGCCGCAACGCCGCTCATATCCCCGACCGCGGCGGCATGGTCGGCAAGACCCTGCGCGTTTCCAGCTCAGGAGCCGCGCCCGCCACCAACGCGGTCTGCGGTTATCTCACGGTGGAAGCACCAACCATCGAGGACGCTGCGCGCCTCTTTGAGAACCATCCCCATTTCAGCGTGTTTCCCGGGGACAGCGTCGATATCATGCCCTTCGTGACCGAGCCGCCTGCTTAGGATCGCCCGGCCCTAGCTACATTTAGCCAGCACCTTGGCGATGGCGCCCGAGGAACCCTTGGCGCCAAAGACATTGGTGTCGAATACGTCGAGCCCACTGGCGGCCGGCCGCACATAGGCGACCCGGATCAGATCGCGCGCGCCCTGCGCGATCTTGGCCCACTGGCGCGCTACGGGTCCGCGGACGATCACCGAAGAGCCATCGGAATGCACCAGCGGCATGTCCTGGGCAAAGCTGGTGCCGGCCCCACCAGTAACTTTGCTGCCCTCGGCCGGGTCTGGAGTAATGGCGAGGCTTAGGGCCGTGCTGCCGGCAACTGCCGCCTCGGGCTTGCGCACCCAAAAGCCCATGGCCAACTGGCCGCCACGACAGGCGAACTGGAACTGGGCATCGCCATTGTCGAACCAGGCAATGGGAACATTGCCCCCTTCATATTTCCATTCGGCAGCACCAGCGGAGGTCACTAGCAACAGGCCGAGGACGGCGAAAAGGGCTTTGCGCATGCGTTATTCCTGGTGGGACAATTGCCACCACTCCTCCCCGAAACTGGCTAATTTTCCCTTTCACCCGCGCCTTGCAGCGCTCGGGCACGCTCACAAGCCTGAAACGGGATGACAAACCGAGCGCGCGCAAGCGGCCGAGTAAACACGGAGCCGGAGCCCTCATGGTGAGGTGCGTAGCGAAGCGCAGCCTCGAACCACGAGGGCGGCCATCACCGCCCCACCCCAAAATCTTATCCCCGCCCCGAAAACCTCAGGCACAATCCCCTTGTTCCCGGGCAAGCTGCGCGGTCGCGACGAACGGTCGGTGCGGGAATATCGGATGAGTTTGGGGTCGCCCAAGCTCCTTCGGGACGAGGATGATCCGGGACCGATTTCATCCCCCGGTCCAATGAAGCCCCAGGGCTTCTGGCGTTTGGCACGGGTCTAGCCACGGACGGTCCTCACCGAAGAGTCTCCGATAGTGCATGGGGCGAAGCTTGCTTCACCTTCTACCCTTTTGCCGGACGACCGGCACCGAGGCGAACTTCGCCCCATGTCGCAGCCCTTGCTGCGACGCCCGCCTGCCCCATATCCGCACGGCCAAGGCCGGTGCGGCTTTAGCTGCAGCTTGCCGGCTTATGCGATGTCCACGATCTCGAGTTCTTGCGCGCCCAGGTTAGCCGCATCGCCTACGGCCTTGCCCATCAGCGCCGCGGCGATCGGCGAAGCGTAGGAGATGGAGCCGGCCTTCGGGTCGGCCTCGTCTTCCCCCACGATACGATAAGTCTGCACCCGCCCATCATCGCGCTGAAAGGTCACCGTGCTGCCAAACAGCACCCTATCGGTGCCTGCCGGCTCGGGCATCACCTGCGCAGTGCGCACCCGTTCGGTGAAATAGCGCAGGTCGCGCAAGGGGCCCGCCCCTTCGCGCCGCTTTTCATCGGTGTCCTCGATCGCCATGGCAGCTTCATAGGCGGCGCGCGCCGCCTCCAACTGCGCCTGCAGCGCCGTCAATCCCGATTCGGTCACCAGATTGGGTGCCGCCGGGATCGGGCGATCCGGCAGCATGGTTTCCGCCGCGGTTTGCGCACTGTCTTCCTTGGTAAAGGCTACGCTCACTCGCATTCCTCCCTGCGGCGGTGGCTCGCTGCATCCCTAAGGCCATAACGCCAATCGCCAGCGCTTGGCAATCAACCCGCCGGGGTCCAGCCGCTGCCACAGCGGCTAACAGCATATTGGCAACAATTGTTGCGCAGAAGAAATCCACGTGGCACCCAAACCGTGACAGACTGCGCCCTCGCGGCCAAACCTGCCTCCACCTGGCTGCGCGAGCTGCCCGGTCGCCGGGCCCCCGGCAGGCGGTTCGGAGCGTCTCGGCGAGATGGACACATGCATACAATGCTCGATCTGAACGATCTCTACTTCTTCCACTCCGTTGCCACCCATGGCGGCTTCACCGCTGCCGGCCGAGCTACGGGCACGCCCAAGGCAACGTTGAGCAAGCGCGTAGCCCAGCTCGAAGCCCAGCTCGGCGTACGCCTGCTGGAGCGCACCACGCGCCACTTACGGCTCACCGAAGTCGGCCGCGCCGTCTTTGAGCAGGCGGAAACCATGCTGGCCGGTGCGGAAGGCGCCCAGGCCGTCGCCGCGCAAGCTCAGACCGAGCCCAACGGCATCGTCCGTCTCAGCTGTCCCCAGGCCCTGCTCGATGAACTGATCAACGATCTCCTCCCCGAATTCCTCGCCCGCTATTCGCGGGTTCGCGTGCAGGTTAAGGTCATCGACCGGGCTGCCGATCTGGTCGAGGACGGCGTCGATGTCGCCATTCGGGCCCGTTCGAGCCTGGATTCTGACCCCAACTTGATCGTGCGCCGTCTTGGGCAGGCCCGGGGCGTCCTTGTCGCCAGCCCCGCCTTGGTAGAAGCGGTGCGTCACCCCATCACTATCGATACCCTGCCGCAACTGCCCACCTTATCCTCTCTCAACGTCCACGAGGAGGTGGACTGGCTTTTAACGGGGCCCGATGGCGAAACCCGCCAGATCCGCAGTCGGCCGCGCCTGATGTGCAGCAGCTTTGTTGTTCTGCGCACCAGCGCCATTGCCGGCCTCGGCGTCACTGTCTTGCCTGAATATGCTGCGGCTCCCGCCTTTGCCCGCGGCGAATTGGTGCATTTGCTTCCTGGCTGGTACACGCCGGACGGCATCGTTCATGCCGTTTTTTCGTCACGCAAAGGTCTTGTTCCGGCTGTAAGGGTCTTGCTGGATTACCTCGCCGGCGCAGTACCCGAGCGGCTCGCCACCTGCGAGCGATTGGCCGATCAGGCCAACGCGGCAGCCTGACAGGAGCTCCTGGCTCCCACCAGCTGATTGTCTCTGTAGAGAAACAAAGCTTCTACATTCCACGTCTTATTCGGGGACCATGGTCGACCTAGCTATCAGTCACACGGAAATTCAAACGAAAGGATTCTTCCATGTCACTGAAAATCAGCCTCGTCACCCTCGCTCTCCTCGCTACAGCACCCGTCACAATGGCCGCTGAAAGCCTGGTTGAGACCCGCGAAATCAACGGCCGCACCATCAACGAGATCACCTCGGTTCTGGCGCACCGCGACATCGACGCCACCAGCGTCGAGCAGTGGGGCGACGCCATCCGCGTGCAGGCCGTCAACCCTGATGGCAGCCACTATGTCGTGCTCGTTGATCGCTATACGCTCAGCCCACTCGGCAGCACCAACGCTGTTGGGACCAATCTCGATGTAGGCGCCAGCGCACCAGCGGCCCGCACCTCTTCGACTTTCGCTCCCGCATCGCTGTCGCTCAACACCGACGACTAAGTGGCGACTGACTAACGCTTCGACCCGGGGCGACCAAGCCCTGGGCCCTAACTGCGTTCAACCATCCCGACCTTGCGCTCCGACCGATTTTCGGCCAGAGCGCTGACCCTCTTCCCCCTCAGCCCATCGTCGGCCGCTGGAATCCAGCGCCATCCTTGCGGCTCCTCCGCCGCGTTGGCGGCCACCGCAGCGTCCTCGCCGAAATCGTGGAACGCGAGTGCTCCGCCTTCTGACCGGCCCCGTCTCTAATCGACCTCCACCCAGCGCTGCTCGCGATGCGACTGACCCATCGCATGCACCGCCCGTTCGATCTGCAGCCCACTCTCGAAATCGATCACCTGCGCCGGCTCGCCGGCAATCGCCCGCAGCAATTCGTGGCATTCGATGATCTTGAGATCGTTGAACCCCAATGTATGCCCCGCCGCCGGCACGAAGCGGTCATAAGGCGGATGCCGCGGACCTGACAGGATGGTGCGGAACCCCTGCTCGCTTGGCTTGTCGCTCGTCACATAAAGCTGCAACTCGTTGAGCCGCTCCTGGTCATAGGCAATGCTGCCCTTGCTGCCAAAGATCTGCAGCGCGATCCGCCCCTTGCGCCCCCACGCCGTGCGGCTCAGCGCCATGAGGCCGCTGATCTCGGGCCCGAGTTCAAACAGGATACTGCTGACATCCCAGTTCTCGACACTGCGCCGCCCGCCCTCGCGGCTGGGCCGATCAGGATAGGGCTTGCTGAGATTGGCAAACACCCGGCTGGGCAGGCCGAACAGCACCTGCAAGAGGCTGAGCGGATGCACCCCGAAGTCGTCGATCGCGCCATAGCCCGCCGCCAGCTCGTTCTTCCAGAAGAACGGTGCCTCGGGATCGGCCATGAAATCCTCGTCCATCTCCAGCCGGACATGATTGACCGTGCCAATCGTGCCCTCGGCGAGGATCGCGCCGATCTGCCGGACCATCGGGTTCTGAATATAGTTGTAGCCCAGCACCGCTGTTTTGCCTGAGGCCCGCGCCGCCGCGGTCATCCGCTCGGCATCTGCCAGCGTCACCGCCATCGGCTTTTCGCACCACACATGCTTGCCCGCTTCGAGCGCCGCCACCGCCATCTCCGCGTGAAACGCATTGGGCGTGGTGATCGACACCACCTCGACATCGGGGTCGGTCACGAGTACGCGCCAGTCCCCGGTTGAGCGCCCGAACCCGAACTCCTCGGCCCGGCGCGCCGCCAATCCCGCATCTACCTCTGCCAGATGCACCAGGCGCGGCCGCGGCCCGTCGCCGAACACCGCCTTGACGCCGGTCCATGCCAGTGCATGGCATTTGCCCATATAGCCGGTGCCGATCAGGCCCACACCAATCGAATTATCCATCACGTCCTCCCTCGTGCTAAAATGGATAATCGAGCTTGGGGTGATCGGGAATAGGGCTCGCGCCTTGCGCCGTCCGGGGCTTTGAGGATTATGGGAGGGGAACCGGGATTTCGCCGATGACTGACGCCGCTGCCAAGCCCCTCACCCCTGCCGACTACGATGCCCTGCGCGCCACCATTCTCGAGCGCAAGAACGAGCTGCCCAAGCGGCTGACCCAGGTGGCCGCCTATGCCCTCGACAATCCCGACGAGATCGCCTTCGGTACCGCCGCCAGCATCGCCCTCTCGGCCGATGTCCAACCCTCGACCCTGGTGCGCTTCGCCCAGCATTTCGGCTTTGACGGCTTTTCCGGCCTGCAACAGCTCTTTCGCGCCCGCCTGCGCGAACGCACTTCATCCTATGAGGAGCGCCTGCGCACCCTCGAGCTGGACGGGACGGCGCGGGCGGAGAGCACCAATATCTTCAACGGCTTTTTGGCGGCGGCACACCGCTCCATTGATGCCATCGGCGCCGCTGTCGATCCGGACAGCTTTGAGCGGGCGGTAACGCTGCTGGCCAGGGCCGACACCATCTACCTCATCGCCAAGCGCCGCTCCTACCCCATCAGCAGCTACATGGCCTATGCCTTCGGCAAGCTGCGCGTGCGCTGCCAACTCGTGGGCACCGCCAATGGCATGGATGACGACCTTCTCGCCATGGCCACCCCGCGCGACGCCGCTTTTGCGGTGAGTTTTTCGCCCTACGCGCCCGAAAGCGCCGCCCAGGCGCGCACCCTCGCGGCGCGAGATATCCCCGTCGTTTCCCTCACCGACTCCGCCTTTTCGCCCCTCGCGGAATGCTCGCGCGAATGGTTCGAGGTGGTGGAAGCCGACCATGCCGGGTTCCGCTCGCTCTCCGCCAGCATGGCCTTTGCCATGGCCCTGACCGTCAGCATCGCCGAACAGCGCCGCCGCGCCTGACCACCGCGATCTTTGGCATCCGCATGGAGGCTCCAGCCCTCCCGATTGGAACGGCAGTTCCATGTTGACGCAGCGCAGAACCCATGTTTCAAAAGGTTAAGCAGCACGCTGCATGACTGCAAATCGGCAAAGCCGAATGGGAGGATCGCTGTGAGGAGTTCAAATCCCAGCACCGGGGATAAACCCCTCGACGTCATCACCATCGGACGCGCCTCGGTCGATCTCTATGGCCAGCAGATCGGCACTCGCCTCGAAGACATCGGCAGCTTCGCCAAATCCGTCGGCGGCTGCCCCGCCAATATCGCCGTGGGCACCGCGCGCCTCGGGCTCAAATCGGCGCTGATCACCCGGGTCGGCAACGAGCAGATGGGCCGCTTCATCCGCGAACAGCTCGAACGCGAAGGCGTGCAAACCGCCGGCGTACATACCGATCCCGAGCGCCTCACCGCTCTGGTGCTGCTGTCGGTGGAAGCCGAGGGCGTCTCGCCCATGATCTTTTACCGCACCGATTGCGCGGACATGGCGCTGTCCGAGGACGATATCGACGAAAGCTTCATCGCTTCGGCTGGCGCCGTGATCGTCACCGGAACCCATTTCTCCCGCCCCCACAGCGAAGCGGCCCAGAAAAAGGCCATCCGCCTCGCCAAGGCCCATGGCGCCCGCGTCGGCTTCGATATCGATTACCGCCCCAATCTCTGGGGCCTGGCCGGGCATGAAGCGGGCTTCTCGCGCTATGTCGCCTCGGATGTTGTCAGCGAAAAATACAAGAGCGTCTTGCCCGATTGCGACCTGATCGTGGGCACCGAGGAAGAAGTGCTGATCGCCTCGGGCGAGGCCGATCTGCCCGCGGCCCTACGCACCATCCGCACCCTTTCGGATGCCACGATCGTCCTCAAGCGCGGCCCCATGGGCTGCATCGTTTATGACGGCCCCATCCCCGACAACCTCGAGGATGGCATTGTCGGCAAGGGCTTCCCCATCGAGGTCTACAATGTCCTGGGGGCCGGCGATGCCTTCATGAGCGGCTGGCTCCGCGGCTGGCTGCGCGGCGAGGATCATGCCACCAGCGCCACCTGGGCCAATGCCTGCGGCGCATTTGCGGTGTCGCGCCTCCTCTGCTCGCCCGAATATCCCAGCTGGGCCGAGCTCAACCACTTCCTCGCCAAGGGCAGCAGCGAACGCGCCCTGCGCAAGGATGCCGAGCTCAACCACATCCATTGGGCCACGACCCGTCGCCGCCAGATCCCCAGCCTCATGGCGCTGGCCGTCGATCACCGCAGCCAGCTCGAGGATCTTGCCGGCGGCGATCCGCAAAAGCTGGCCCGCATCCCCGCCTTCAAGGCCTTGGCCGTCAAGGCCGCTGCCGCAATCGCTGGGGGTCGCCCGGGCTTTGGCATGCTGCTCGACGACAAATATGGCCGCGATGCCCTGTTCGCCGCAGCCGCCCTGCCCGACTTCTGGATTGGCCGCCCCGTCGAGCTGCCCGGCTCCCGGCCCCTGCGCTTCGAGTTCAGCCAGGACCTTGGCTCGCGCCTCGTGGATTGGCCAGTCGACCACTGCCTCAAGGTGCTCTGCTTTTTCCACCCCGACGACGCCGCCGATCTCAAGCGTGACCAGATCGACAAGCTGCGCACCGCCTACGAGGCCGCCCGCAAGGTCGGACGCGACATTCTGGTTGAGATCATTGCCGGCAAGCACGGCCCCATCGCCGACGACACGATCAGCCGCGCCATGACCGAGATCTATGCCGCCGGCATCAAGCCTGATTGGTGGAAGCTCGAAACCCAGAAGAGCACCGCGGCCTGGTCTGCCATCGACACCGTGATCGAAAGCAACGACCCTTATTGCCGGGGCGTGGTGCTGCTGGGCCTTGAAGCGCCGCACGATGTGCTCGAAGCTGGCTTCCAGACCGCTCGCAATTCGCGGTGGGTCAAAGGCTTTGCAGTGGGCCGCACCATCTTCGCCGACGCCGCCAGACAATGGCTCGCCGGCACCATGAGCGACGAGGAGGCAGTCGCCGACATGGCCCAGCGCTTCGGCGCGCTGGTGGAAGTATGGGAGCGGCTGGGCGAAAGCCGGCGGCTTGAGGTGGCCGGCTGAAAGCATCAGGCTGCCGAGTTGACCCCGAAGGGCACCACATTGCAGACGCAGGAACCGAGACAAAGATCATGAGCCAGCAAACTGTTCGACTAACCATGGCCCAGGCCGTGGCCCGGTTTCTGACCAAGCAGATGACGGTGGTCGACGGCGAAACCGTGCCCATCTTCGGCGGTGTGTTCGCCATTTTCGGACATGGCAATGTCGCGGGGATCGGCGAGGCGCTCTATGGCGTCCGCGACACCCTGCCCACCTATCGCGGCCAGAACGAGCAGGGCATGGCCCATGCGGCCATTGGCTTTGCCAAGGCAAGCTTTCGCCGCCGCTTCATGGCTGTCACAAGCTCCATCGGCCCGGGCGCGCTCAACATGGTCACGGCTGCCGCCCTTGCCCATGTCAATCGCCTGCCGCTGCTGCTCCTGCCCGGCGATGTTTTTGCCAATCGCCTCCCCGATCCGGTGCTGCAGCAGGTCGAAAACTGGGGCGACGGCACGACTTCCGCCAATGACTGCTTCCGCCCGGTGAGCCGCTATTTCGACCGCATCACCCGCCCCGAGCAGATCATTCCCGCCCTGCGCCGCGCCATGCAGGTGCTGACCGATCCGGCCGAATGCGGCCCGGTGACCCTCAGCCTCTGCCAGGATGTGCAGGCCGAAGCCTACGATTATCCCGAGAGCTTCTTCGCCGAAAAGATCTGGACGGTCCGCCGCATCATGCCCGATGGCGACGAGTTCGCCCAAGCCGCCACGGCGCTGCTCCACGCAAAAAAGCCGGTGATCATCTCTGGCGGCGGCACGCTGTATTCGCTAGCCACCGACACCCTGCGCAACTTCGCCGAACGCTATGGCGTGCCGGTGATGGAAACCCAGTCCGGCAAATCGAGCCTCCCCCACGATCACCCCCTCAACATGGGCTCGGTCGGCGTCACCGGCAGTTCCGCTTCCAACAAGCTCGCCGAAGAGGCCGATGTGGTGCTGGCCGTCGGCACGCGGCTGCAGGATTTCACCACCGGCTCCTGGGCCCTGTTCAAGAACCCAGATCTCAAGATCATCGGGCTCAATGTGCAGCCCTTTGATGCGCAAAAGCACGCCGCCCTGCCCCTCGTCGCCGATGCCCGCGCGGGCCTCGAAGCGCTCAACGCCGCCCTGACCGGTTGGCAGGCTGACCCCGAATGGACCGACAAGGCCCATGCCGAGAAAGACGAATGGCTCGTGGCGGCCGACGCCGTCACCGCCGCCACCAATGCCGAGCTGCCCTCCGACGCCCAGGTGATCGGAGCCGTACAGCGGGCCCGCCCCGGCGCCACCCTGGTCTGTGCCTCGGGCGGTCTGCCCGGCGAATTGCACAAGCTCTGGGAAGCCGAAGGCCCCGGCAGCTACCACATGGAATACGGCTTTTCGACCATGGGCTACGAAATCGCCGGCGGCCTCGGCGTCAAGCTCGCCCGCCCGGAGGATGACGTCGTCGTTATGCTGGGCGATGGCAGCTATATGATGCTCAATTCCGAAATCGTCAGCGCCATCATGCTGGGCGCCAAGCTTACGATCGTGCTGCTCGACAATGCCGGCTTTGGCTGCATCAACCGGCTGCAGATGGCCACCGGCGGAGCCAACTTCAACAACCTTCTCAAGGACACCCAGCACACCACCCTGCCCAATATCGACTTTGCCGCCCATGCCGCCGCCATGGGTGCCGTCTCGCGCAAAGTGGCCTCGATCAGCGAGTTGGAAGCGGCGCTGCAGGAAACCGAAACCTCCACCCAGACCACGGTGATCGTCATCGACACCGATCCCCTGATCGCCACCGAAGCGGGCGGTCACTGGTGGGACGTGGCCGTGCCCGAAGTTAGCGATCGCCCTCAGGTCAACGCCGCCCGCGAAGCCTATGTGGCAGCGCTCAAGGCCCAGCAGGTCGGCTAGGTGCCACGTCCTCGCAACGAGGACCATCGGAAGCTCGTACCAACTCAGCGCCCCAGTAGCCCTCATGGTGAGGCGGGAGCGCAGCGGCCCTCGAACCACGAGGGCGTGGCAGCAAAGAAGGCAGAAAAATGAAAGCCAAGCTTGGCATGTCCCCCATCGCCTGGTGGAACGACGACCTCGCCGAACTCAGCGATGACGTGTCGCTGGAGGAATGCCTGCGCCAGTCGCGCTCGGCGGGCTTTACCGGCATGGAAAAGGGCCGCCGTTTCCCCGAAGACCCCGCCACCATGCTGCCCATCCTCCGGGCCGCCGATGTCACGCTCTGCGGCGGCTGGTTTTCCGGCACCCTCGTGGATGAGGAGCTGGCTACCAACCAGGACCGCATCGCCCCCATGATCGAGCTCTTCAAGGCCGTGGGCGCGCCCTGCATTGTTTATGGCGAAGTCGGACGCTCCATCCAAGGCGACCGCTCAAAGCCGCTCGCCACCAAACCGCGCCTGTCCGACGATGAGATGAAGACCTATGCCGCCCGGGTCACCCGCTTTGGCGAGTGGTGCGCCGGCCAAGGCATGCCGTTGAGTTACCACCACCACATGGCCGCCGTAGTGGAAACCGAAGCCGAGCTCGACGCCTTCATGCGCAATTCCGGCCCCGGCATTCCGCTGCTGCTCGATGCCGGCCACCTCGCCTTTGCCGGTGGGGATGTGCTGCGCGCCATCGACAACCACCACGCCCGCATCAATCATGTCCACGTCAAGGATGTCCGGCTCGAGGTCATCAAGGCCCTCGATCGCTCGCGCCAGTCCTTCCTCGATGCCGTGGCCCTTGGCGCCTTCACCGTGCCGGGCGATGGCTCGCTCGATTTCGGCGCCATCGTGCAGCGCCTTGCCGATTACGGCTATGAAGGCTGGTTCGTGGTCGAAGCCGAACAGGACCCGCGCCAGAACCCGCCGCTGCGGATGGCGCAAATTGGTCATGCCGAACTTATGCGCGTCATGAGCGCCGCGGGTTACACTGTGGAAACACAAGGCTTTCCCAACGGGCAGGCTTTCCCGTAAGTAAAAGGGGGGAGTTCCCCGCAGGAGGCTCGCACGTGGCGCTTAAATCCAACGACATTTCCTGGTTTCAGCCCCTCTGGCGCCGCGTGGCCGTCGCGGTCTTTCTGGTGATCTGGTGCGCCTGGGAATGGTTTTGGAACCAGGAGCCGTTCTGGGGTGTGCTGGTCGGTGCTGCCTTGGCCTACTTCCTCTACAATTACTTCTACGCCTTCCCCAAGCAGGAGCCCGGCAATGAGCCAGAGCAGTCTACGCGTCCGCCCGATGGCCAAGACGGGCCTGGTGCATGATGTAACCCCCGCTTCGGCGGGCTGGAGCCATGTCGGGTTCGCCCTCCACAAGCTCGAGGCCGGCCAGGTGGCGGGCGGCGAGGCGGGCATCAACGAACTCTGCCTCGTCTTCGTCAGCGGCAAGGCCCGCGTTTCGGTGGATGGGGTCGATCTGGGCGAGTTGGGCGAGCGCATGTCGCCCTTTGATGGCCCGCCTTGGGCCGTTTACCTGCCGATGGGCAGCGAATGGGTGGTGGATGCCACCACCCCGCTCGAACTGGCGGTCTGCTCGGCCCCCGGCGGCGTCGCATACACCGCCCAGGTGATCGAGCCGGGCCGGCATCCCCGCATCACCCGCGGCAAGGGCGCCAATGTCCGGCATGTCTACAACATCATGCCCGAGGATGACGGCGCGGCTAACGCGCTGCTGGTGGTCGAAGTGATCACCCCTCAGGGCAACACCTCGTCCTACCCGCCCCACAAGCATGACACGGACAATCTCCCTCATGAAAGCCAGCTGGAGGAGACCTATTTCCACCGGCTCAACCCGCCCCAGGGCTTTGCCATGCAGCGGGTTTACACCGATGATCGCAGCCTTGATGAAGCGCTGGTGATCGAGGATGGCGACGTCACGCTCGTGCCGCGCGGCTACCATCCTGTGGCGACCACCGCCGGCTACGACCTTTATTATCTCAACGTCATGGCCGGGCCCAAGCGCATCTGGAAATTCCACAATGCGCCCGACCATGAGTGGCTGCTGAAATAGCGCTTAGCTGAGAATTTCAGTGAGCTTGACCGTGCGGCCCTCCCGCACGGATCGGAGCGCCGCATCCGCCAGCGCCAGCGCTATCAATCCATCAAGCCCGCTCGGCGACGCCGGTGCCTTGGCTTGCACGGCATCGATAAACGCCTCGATTTCGCGGGCATAGGCTTCGGTATAGCGCGTCATGAAGAAGTCGTGCAGCGGCGGGCGGGTATAGCCAGAGGCATTGGCGACCTCGATCGACACCGGACGCTGGTTCTCGGCGGCCACCGACCCCTTGGAGCCATGCACCTCGATGCGCTGGTCATAGCCATAGGTGGCGCGCCGGGAGTTGGAGATCGTGGCGTGCTTGCCCGTAGCGGTCTGCAGCATCACCGAAACGCTGTCGAAATCACCGGCCTCTCCGATAGCCGGATCGACCAGCACGGAGGCCTGCGCCGTAACGCTCTCGATCTCCTCGCCCAGCAGGAACCGCGCCATGTCGAAATCATGGATCGTCATGTCGCGGAAAATGCCGCCCGAGCGCTTGATGTAATCGACCGGCGGCGCCCCGGGATCGCGCGACACGATAGTGACCATCTCCACCTGCCCGATCTCGTGCCGGCCGATCACCTCCTTGACCGCGGTGAAGTGCGGGTCGAACCTGCGGTTGAAGCCCACCATCAGCGTCGCGCCTTCCGCATCCACCACGGAAAGGCATGCCCGCACCCGAGCCACATCGAGATCGATCGGCTTCTCGCAAAAGATCGCCTTGCCCGCACGCGCAAACTGCTCGATCAGATCGGCATGGGTATCGGTGGGCGTGCAGATCACCACCGCATCGACATCGGCGGCGTTGAGGATCTGCTCGGTGCTGCGGATCTCGGCGCCATAAAGCCCCGCCAGATCGCTCGCAGCCTGCGGGAAGGCGTCGGCCACCGCCACCAGTTGCGCCTGGGAATTGGCAGTGATCGCCTTGGCATGCACCTTGCCAATGCGGCCAGCACCCAGAAGGCCGAAACGAACCGTCATGTGTAGTCTCCAAAATATGCGCCAGGCTCCTGACGCGGCTGGTTCAACTCTACTCGGCGCATAACCCGGCCATGCGCCGCGGTCGATGCCGAGATTTCAGGATGCTACCGGATGAAACCAGCCGGCATCGTGATGGACGTGGAGCTGGCGCGCTGCGCCAATCCTAGACTTTCTTGCGCTTGCGCTGGCGATACTGGTCGGCCACCACGGCCGCAACGATGATCATGCCCTTGATGATCTCCTGGTAGTAGGCGTCGATGCGCAAAAAGGTGAATCCCGACGTCATCGTCCCGAGGATAATCGTACCGATCACCGTGCCGGTGATCCGCCCCTGCCCGCCCGCCAGCGACGTGCCCCCGATCACGGCGGCAGCGATGGCGTCGAGTTCATACATCACCCCCATGCCCGACTGCGCTGTTTGCGCCCGGGCCGCGGTGACAAGGCCGGCGAGCCCCGCCAGCATGCCGGCAATGGCATAGACCTTGATGAGGTGGCGCTCGATATTGATGCCGGATACGCGCGCCGCCTGCGGGTTGGCGCCAATGGCATAGGTGAACTTGCCGTAGCGCGTATAGCGCAGCGCTATGTGGAAGATCAGCGCCACCCCCAAAAAGATCAGCACCGGCCAGATCCCGAAGCCGATCGAGGTGAACTCTGGCGTAAGCCCCGAAACCGGCTGCCCCTTGGTGTACCATTTGGCGACGCCCCGCGCCGAAACCATCATCCCGAGCGTGGCAATAAAGGGCGGGATCTTGGTGAAGGCGATCAGCGAGCCATTGATCACCCCGGCCAGCGTGCCGATCGCCAGCCCGATCAGGATCGGCACCACGACGGGAAGGCTGACCAGCCCCGGATAAACTGGCCGCGCCCAATCGGCGCTCTGGGCAAAGCTCGCGGCAATCATCGCTGTCATGCCCACCACCGAGCCAGAGCTCAAATCGATGCCGCCGGTGATGATCACCTGGGTGACGCCCACCGCGATGATCCCCACCACCGAAACCTGCAGGATCATGATGGTGAGGCGCTGCTGATTGAGCAGGAAGGATTGGCCGATAAATATCCAGCCCAAGGCTTCAAAGGTGAGGGCAATGCCCAGAAGAACCAGCAGGATCGAGAGTTCCGTTGGCAAGCGGCGCCGGCGGACCCGCGGAGGGGCCATGGTATCGGATGTGATGGTCATGGCTCAGGTCCTCCCTGCGGCCGTGTTGCAGTAATCACTCATCGTGCAGCCAGGTCCATGATCTTGACCTGATCGGCCTCGGCGCGATCGAGGATCCCCGTAACGCGCCCCTGATGCATCACCATGATGCGGTCGCTCATGCCGAGAACTTCGGGCAGCTCGGAGGAAATCATGATCACCGCCACGCCCTGCCGCGCCAGTTGCGTCACGAGCCGGTGGATCTCGGCCTTGGCCCCCACATCGATGCCGCGGGTCGGCTCATCGAGGATCAGTATCTTGGGTCCGGTCAGCAGCCAGCGCCCGATCAGCACTTTCTGCTGGTTGCCGCCCGACAGATTCTCCACCCGCTCCTCAAGGCTCGGCGCCTTGATCCGCAACTTGGCACTCATCTCCTCGCAGGCGCGGCTGAGCGGCCCCTGCTGCACAAAGCCTGCGCGGGTGAACCTGTCTTGGATCACCGCCAGCTGCATGTTCTCCTGAATGTCGAGCATCAGCAGGCAGCCCGTCTCCTTGCGATCCTCGGTGATCAGCGCCATGCCATGATGGATCGCGACCGTGGGCGAGGTAACGTCCAGTTGCTCTCCCCGCACCTCGATCGTGCCCGCAGTGGCCGGCGTGATGCCAAAGATCGTTTCGGCAACATTGGAGCGCCCCGAACCCACAAGGCCCGCAATGCCCAGGATTTCCCCGGCATGCACATCGAACGAAATGTCGGCGAACACCCCCTCTAGCGCGAGGTCCTTGACCGAAATCACCACCTCCCCGATCGGCACCTCCTCCTTGGGGAAGAGCTGGGTGATCTCGCGGCCCACCATCATGCGGATGATCTCGTCGCGCGTGACCTCTGCCGCAGGATGGGTGCCGATATAGCGTCCGTCCCGGAACACCGAGACCTCGTCGGCGATCTCGAAAAGCTCGCTCATCTTGTGGGTGATGTAGACAATGCCCTTCCCGTCGCTGCGCAGGTCGCGGATGATCGCAAACAGATGCGCCACTTCCTTTTCGGTCAGGGCCGAAGTGGGCTCGTCCATGATCAGCACATCGCTCTCATAGGAGACTGCCTTGGCGATCTCGACCATCTGGCGGCTGGCCACCGTGAGACTCGAAACCTGCACTTCTGGGTCGATGTCGATATGGAGCCGATCAAACAGCTCCTGCGTCCGCCGGTTGAGTACGCGATGGTCAACCAGCCCGAAGCGGTTGAGCGGCTCGCGCCGGATCCAGATATTTTCGGCCACCGTCATATAGGGCATCAGGTTGAGTTCCTGATGGATCATGGCAATGCCGTTCTCGAGCGCATCGAGCGGAGACTTGAGGCGGATCTCCTGCCCCCGCAGCCGCACCGAGCCACTATCGGGCGTGTAGATCCCGGCAATGATTTTCATCAGCGTCGACTTGCCCGCCCCATTCTCTCCCATCAGCGCATGCACCGTGCCGCGCCGCAGGTGCAACGACACGTCGTCCAGCGCCACCACCCCCGGGAACTCCTTGCGGGCATGGGCAATCTCCAGAAGGAACGGCGAATTGGGCACCGCCCCGCTCTCGCGAACGGCGCGCATCGTCTGCGGACTAACCATCGCCCCGCCTCCCTTGCTCAGGGTCGCTTCCCCTCCGACGGGAAGCTAAGCCTAGTTTTTGTTCTGGTACTCGGCCATGTTTTCGGGCGTGACGAGTTCAAACGGCACCCAAATTTTCTGTTCAGTCGCCTCACCGCGTGCCAAGGCAATGGCCGCGTCCACGGAGGCGGCCCCTTGCGCCTGGGCGTTCTGGAACACGGTCACATCAAGATCGCCCGCCGCCATCGCGGCCAATCCATCTGGCGTCGCGTCCACGCCCGCAACTACAACTCCATCCATGTCACGACCTACTGACTTCAGCGCCTGGATCGCGCCGATCGCCATCTCGTCATTGTTGGCGATAACCGCATCGAACTCCATGGAGGAGGATAGCCAGTTGGTCATCAGATTGGCCGCTTCCAGGCGATCCCAATTGGCGGTTTGCTCCTCGAGCACGCTCATCCCCTTGCAGTCGTCCGTTGCGATGACGTCGTGCACGTCCTTAGTGCGCTGAAGGGCGGAGTGGTTATTAAGCGGCCCCATAAGGATCAGCACATTGCCGCTGCCCCCCAAGAGTTGGCACACTTCGCGGGTCTGCAGGGTGCCCGAGTCCACCTCATTTGAGCCTACGAAGGCGCCCTTCTCCGGCAGGGCATCAATGTCGGCTGGTGGGTGGTTGGCATAGACAATGGGGATGCCGGCGGCGTCCGCCAGGGCACTCATACCCGGCGTACTCTCAGCGTCCACCGCCGCGATGATGATGGCATCAACCCCCGATGCAATGAAATTGCTAACCTGGTTAAGCTGGGTGCTGGGATCATTGACGGCATCTTCCACCTGGAGCGTGACGTCACCCAGTTCGGCGGCACGCGCTTCCATGCCGTTGCGAAGCAGGGTCAAGAAGGTGCTATCAAACCTCGCCATGGACACGCCAATATTCTCGGCATGGGCGGGTAGCACCAAAGACAAGGGCAGCGCGCTCAGAGCCAGAAGTACAGAATTCAGTTTCATCATGATGTCCCGAACCAATGATGTTAATGGCGCACCGAAGCGGTGCGCCAAGGAGGATCAGTTCTTGTTCTGGTACTCGGCCAGATTGTCAGGCGTCACGAGTTCAAACGGAATCCAGACCTCCCGCTCAACCTCTTCGCCCCGGGCCAAAGCGAGGGCCGCATCGAGCGCCCCCTGGCCCTGTCCGGCGGCGTTCTGGAACACGGTGACATCGAGATCCCCGGCCTCCATAGCGGCCAGGCCATCCTGGGTCGCGTCCACCCCGCCCACGATCATGGCGTCCATGTCGGTACCGGCGGCTTTGAGGGCCTGGATTGCGCCAATTGCCATCTCGTCATTATTGGCGATGACCGCGTCGAACTGGATGCCCGCCGAAAGCCAGTTCGTCATGAGATCGGCCCCCTGCTGGCGTGACCAGTTGGCAGTCTGCTCTTCCACAACCGTCATGAACGAGCATTCGTCCGCGGCAATCACATCATGCACATCCTGCGTGCGCTGCCGGGCCGCCTGGTTGGACAGCTCGCCCATCATCACCACGACATTGGCCTCCGTTTTGCCGGCCTCCTTGAGCAACCGGCAAACTTCCTTGGTCTCGAGGGTCCCGGAATCCACCTCGTTGGACGCAACGAAAGCCTGGTTCTCGGGCAGCGCATCGAGGTTCACCGGCTGCCGGTTCACATAAACCAGCGGAATGCCCGCATCGACTGCGAGCTGGGACATGGGAGCCGTCGCATCCGTATCCACCGCATTGACGATGATGGCGTCGACGCCTGATGCGATGAAATTCTGGATCTGGCTCATCTGCTTGGAAACGTCGCTCTGGGCGTCCTCCACTTGCAGTTCAACCCCCTCCAGCGTCGTTGCATAATCAGCCATGCCATTGCGCAGCACGGTCAGGAAATTGTCGTCGAAAGCAGCCATGCTGACACCCACGGTTTCAGCATGGGCAGCACCGGCAAATCCGGTCGACAGCATGGTCGTGGCCAGTGCGGCCAGCGCGATCTTGTTCATGTCCTCGTCTCCTCCACAGAGCAGGCGTCCGGTCTCGCCCCTTTGTTCCGGATGTCCCTTTGCGGGAATTGAAATCTCCGACGTTCACGACCTCGAGCCGGCCCGCCCCTCCATCATGGAAACCTGCGAGGCGCCCGGGGAACAGCAGGCATCGAGCCGCGCCTCCACGGCACTAGCCCAAAGCCCTGCAAGCCGCGGCCGCGGCACAAATATGTGGTTGATTGCGAACTGGGACGCCACAACGGAACTCCCCCTCAACCGGGGCTCTTCGTGGCCCATTCATCCGGCTGAGTTGAGGAAATCCCGGTTCTGCTGCTTTGTCAACGCGGAACATACATTCCAAACTACCCAGCGGCCCGCGGGTGCCGCTGGCGGCAAGCCGCCGCGTCGTCTAGCGCCGGAAGTGCTGCCCGACTTCCCGGAACAGCCTGAGATCTTCGAGCGAATCCTCCAGTCCGGTGCGCGGAGGCTGGCCGGTGCGGACGCTATCAAGAAACGCATTGAGCTCGATCCGGAACGGATCCTCATAAACGGGGCCGATGATCTCCGTCGCCGTTTCCGTGTCCGAGGAAGTGGTGATCTCGAGCCGCGTGGGCAAGTTGAGGATATAGGGCGTGTCGTAGTTGAGCTTGAAGTGCTGAGTCTGTGTCAGCACCTCAATGCCGGCATCAAAGCGCGAGACATCATCGATCACGGCCTCATAAAGCGCGGTGAAGTGGCCATAGTCAAACAGGGCGATCACCGTTTCGCCCTTGTGCTGGGTGGCATAACGCACGCCCTTGGGCGGGCCCAACAGATCTCGCATGGCGGAAAAGCTGTGTGAAGAAAGGCCAGTCAGCACCTGATAGGCGCGCAGAGTTTCGGGCGGGCACTCTTCGCCCATAACCGATCGGAGCATGGCTTGCGTGCTAGCCCGACCTTGCGCGATCACCTCGGCCGGAACGTCACTGGGCCGGAACACATTGCGGGTCTGGCCCACAAAGAACGGTGCCTCGCGGATGATATCGCGCACCCGCACATGCCGGATGGCCGCCAGGGGCGGACGGCGCCGTTTGAGTTCGAGAAACGGACGCGAGAACCGGCGCATGTAACCGACAAAGACGATCTGCCCGTCGCGGCGCGGCACCGACAGGATCGGCTCCAACTGTTCCACCGTCAGGCAGGCCGGCTTTTCCACAAAGACATGCTTGCCCGACCGAATGGATTTTTCCAGCAGCTCGGCATGGAGATGATCGGGCGTGAGGATAAAGACGGCATCGACAGACGGATCGGCAATCAGCGCGTCAGCCGTGCTGTGTCGCGAGGGGACACCGTAGCGGGTGGCAATATAGTCCAGAAGGCTCAGCGAAACATCGCTGATTGCAGTGATGGCGAAGCGCTGGTCATCGGCGAGGAGCGGCAGGTGCATAAGCTGGGCGACTTCCCCCAACCCGATCAGCCCGACCTTGAGTGGAGTGGTCATTCCCCAATCCCTTTCACAAACGCAAGATTGCGCGCGGCTAGCTGCACTGGCGTTTCGGCGGCGTTAGCGGCAACATCCTGTTCCACCACAACGGGTCCGGCGAAATTGCCCGCTTGGAGGAAAGCCATCACGCCTGCGATATCGACAACGCCATCGGGCAGCGGACACATGATGCCGGCGCCGTAGGAATCCGCGATCGAAAGCTCTCCAGCAAGCATCCAGCCCCGCACGACGGGGTCGACGTTCTTGAGATGCATATAGGCGATGCGGGGGAAGACCTTTTCCATATAGGCGAGCGGGTCCTGCGCCCAAAAGGCGTGATGGCCGGTGTCGAAGCAAAGGTCAATCTCGGTGTCGTGCAGCAGCCGGTCGATTTGATCCTCCCGCTCCACTGCGGTGCCGACATGTGGATGAAAGCTGAGCTTGAGGCCGAACTCACCCTCGACCAGCTGTTGGGCATCCCGGACCATGCCAATCAGCCCGTGCCAAGCCGGCGCATCAAGCACACCCTCCTGCCCTTCAGGATACCAATTGCTTTCATCCATGATCACGAGGTGCCGCGCGCCAAGCTTGGCAAGCAGGTCAGACAATTCGCGCAGGGTCTGGGTGAACTGCGCAGCAGTCGTGGCATCGCCAAAAGTGTGCACATGGGTGGCGCCGATCAGCGTCAGCTGGCGTTTGGCCAACTCATCCTTGAGCAGGGCGGCGTCCTTGGGCAAAAAGCCAAACGGCCCCAGCTCGGTCCCGGCATAGCCAGCCTCTGCCACTTCATCGAGATATTGCTGCCAGGTGTAGCGGTTGCCGGTGGGATAGTTGATGCCCCAGGAACAAGGGGCGTTGCCGATAAGCATGGTGTTCAAGACCTGAGATAGATGGGATTGCTGAGGGCACGACGAACGGGTTGATCGAGCAGATCCGCCCCCTTGAGCTGCCAGGGCAGTTCGCGGCCCTCGAGCGCGGCGGTGAACTGGTCAACAAGGGCCGCACGGCTCGCCCCGGCGATGATTTCCGCCCGAACGAATTTTTGTGGCGCAGACAGTGCGACAGTGGTGCGCCAGTCGTCGCTGGTGATCTCGGCGCGGGCGACAGGTCCGGCAGCATCGATCAGCACCAGTTCATCGCCTGCGGCGCCACTGACGCGGACGTCGATGCTTGCAAGACTGGCCGCGGTGCCGCCCATCGCGACTGGCCCGGCGCTGATCTCAAGATGCGGGCCGCTCGGGCTTTCAGTGACATAGCCGTGGCCCGACCTCATCGCGGCCAGAACAGCGTCTTCGCTGAGTTGGGGCAGCCAAAGCACCGTGGTCGGACGCGCCAGCACTAGGGGCCCCTCCGGCAGCAGGCGGTCCGGCTGGTGGAAGTCGGACCCGCCTATAGCCGACAGCTTGAGGCCGGAGGCGAGCCGCTGCTGGTAGCGCTCCAGTGCGATCCAGTTCCAGGCCAGCCAGGTCGATTGCCACACTTCCTGGCAATCGGCGGCGGGAAATTCGTAGTCCCAAGGAATGGTGGGCTTGTCGTGGTTGATCGACAACAGCCCGCCACGCCGGTGCACGAGGTCAGCCAGCACATGCGCGTCAGCTGGCGCGGTCATGCGGAAATCGATCCATTCATCCACGCCAAAAACATTGGCGTGCCCCACAGCGGTGGTCACCTCCATGGCGCGCACAAAGATGAGGTCGGGCGAGGACTGCGGGTGGAAATAGCGGCGCTGGCTGATCGTGTTGTGGTCGGCGACCGCCAGGAAATCGAGTCCTGCCTGCCGCGCGGCTGCATGGAGTAATTCCGGCCCGCCGCGAGCGTCGGAATGGAAGGTGTGGCAATGCAGATCCCCCTTGTACCATCCGGGCCCTTCCCGCACGGGCAAGGTTCGGGCGGGCTGCGGCGCGAGCTTACGGGGCGCGGCGTCGAGGTTGATCGTGACGCTGACCTGCGCACCTTCGGGCGGAACCTTGTAGAGCCCAAGGACGATGTTCCAGGTGCCGGGCTGGATCTCGCCGTGGATATAACCGGGCGTCGCATCATCGGTGGCGATGAAGAAGCTCTCACGCGCCCCGCCGCTCCAGCCGCGGAAGCCCTCTTGGGTGGGATAGCCGGTGTCGCGTGGATCAAAAGCCCCGAGATCGATCACGCAGTCCTCGGCCTTGGAGTAAACGAGGGTCACTTCGATGCGGGTTATTCCCTCGGGTATTTCAAAGGGAAGATAGAAATAGGGGTTCCGAGCCTGCTCGGCCGGGGTGACCCGGGCAGTGATGGTCTGGCTCACGCCCGATCCTCCCCCAGAGCGGGAATACGGTTCTGCGCGCCGTCGAACAGATGCACATGCTCGAGCGAGAAGCCGAGGGTGACCATTTCATCAAGGTCCAGGTGCTCGTCGGTGAAGATGCGGGCTGTGGCACGCACCCCTTGCCCGCGATCAACGGTGACGAGGCTTTCCGGACCCATATTCTCGTTGGCGAACAAGGGCGCCGTGATGGTGTTGGCGCTGCCAGCAGTTGCAATGCCGAGATGCTCAGGGCGAATGCCCAAGGTGAGCTTTGGCCCCTGCGCCAGCGCCTTGCCAATGGCGTCGCTCATCGGCAAGGCGGCGATGGTCAGACCATCGGCCGAGAGGCGCAGCATGCCGCCGCCGTTCATGCCCTCGACCTCGATCAGGTTCATCGGCGGATTGCCGACGAAATTGGCCACGAAAGTGGTGGCAGGCCGCCGGTAGATCTCGATCGGCGGGGCATATTGCACGATGCGCCCGGCGTCCATCACCGCGATACGGGTCGCCAGCGCCATGGCCTCGGCCTGGTCGTGGGTCACGTACACGGCGGTGATGCCCATGTCGCGCTGCAGGTGATTGAGAAAGCCGCGGGCTTCGAGGCGCAGCTTGGCGTCGAGGTTGGAAAGCGGCTCGTCGAACAGATAAACCTTGGCCGGATACACCAGCGCCCGCGCGAGCGACGTACGCTGCTGCTGGCCGCCCGAAATCTGGCTCGGCAGCCGGTCGAGCAGATGGCCGATCTTGAGCACATCGGCCACTTCCTTGGCGCGCCCGTGCCGGTTGGCAACGGACTGGCCGCGCACCTTGAGTGGATAGGCGATGTTGTCGGCCAAGTTCATATGCGGATAAAGCGCGTAGTCCTGGAACACCATGGCGATGTTGCGGTCCTTGGGGTGGAGGCCCGTCACCTCCTCGCCACCGATCAGGATCTGGCCGGAGCTCGGGGTTTCAAGTCCCGCAATCATGCGCAGCGAAGTTGTTTTGCCGCAGCCGGACGGCCCGAGCAGGCAAACGAACTCGCCATCCCCGATATCCAAGCTGACATCGTTCACGGCATTGAACTCGCCGAAGCGCTTGGTGATGTTCTTGAACTGGACTGATGCCATGTAACCTAAGCCTTGATGCCGCCAAAGAACCGGAAGCCGAACCTCCAGCTGACAAAGAGATAAAGCGCGATCACCGGCAGCGAGTAGATCAGTGAATAGGCCGCAAGCAGCGTCACGATGGGCATGCCGGCCTCCGAATAGAAGGAATAGATCGCGACGGACGCCGGCATGTTGCTGTCACTGCGCAGCAGAATGAAGGGGATCAGGAACGAGCCCCAGATATTGACGAAGCTCCACACGACGATGACGACGATCCCCGGCCGGATCACCGGCAGCGCTACATCAAAAAACGCTTGCACCGGGGAAGCACCTGCCACCATCGCACTTTCCTCATAGGATTTGGGGATGGAGTCGATGAAGTCGCGCAGGATGAACATCGCGGTCGGCAGCAAGCCACCGGCAAAGGTCAGGATCACGGCAAGATGCGTGTCCATGAGCCCGGCGGCCGAGATGATGAGGAAGATGGGCACCATTGCCGCCGACCCGGACACCACCGAGGAGAACAGCAGCAGGATATAAGTGACAGCGCCCTTGCCCGGGATGGATGAGCGGCTCAGGGCATAAGCGGCAAGCGTTGCCGCCGCACCCACCAGGATCACCCCGCCAATGGCCTGGATGAAACTGTTCCACAGCGCCTGCACCGCATAGGAATTGCCGAAGACCGTGAAGAAGTTGGATAGCGTCCAGGGGTCGGGCACCGCCAGCCCCAGTTCCGCGCGGGCGTTGAATGGGGCGAACAGGAACCACAGCAAGGGCAGTGCGAAGACGACGCCGATCAACGCGGCGAGTGCCGAGAAGGCGATGCGACCGACAAAGGCGGGAATGGTCAGGCCCATGCTCAGCGCACCTTTTTCTTGCGGCCAAGGCTGAGATAGATCAGCGCAAATGCCAGGTTGATCAGCATCATGATCACGCCCACCGCCGCGCCCTTGCCGAACTGGAAATCCTGGAACGCGACGCGATAGTTGTAGATGGACACCAGCTCCGTCCGATAACTCGGCCCGCCATTGGTGAGCAGAAAGGGCGTGAAGGTATTGAAGGTCCACATGGTGATGAGGATGAGATCGGTGACAATATGACCGCGGATCAGCGGCAGCCCGATATCCCGGAACTTCTGCCAGTTCGACGCGCCGGCCACGTCAGCCGCCTGGAAGTAGCTGGGCGGGATCGATGAAAAGGCCGAGCTGAACAGCATCATCGAGAAGGCCGCGCCGCGCCAAGTATTGAAGGCAACGATCACCCAGAACGGCTGCTGAAGGAGGAAGTCGCCCGGCGGCAGGCCAACGCCTTCAAGGATCATGTTCAGCGTGCCCTGGTCGCGATCGAGAAACGCGAACCAGGCAAAGCCGATGACAACCTCGGGCAGAATCCAAGCGGCAATGACAAAGGTTTCGGTGATGCGCTTGACCCAGGGTGGCACCGTCTGGATCAGCCAAGCCAAGAGCAGACCCAGCAGCGCCTGTCCCAGCAGCGCCGAGGCGAGCACGAACTGCGTCGTCAGGATCAGCGAGAAACCGAACTGCCCGCGCTGAAAGAAGGTCGCCGGATCAAACAGGGTGAGATAGTTGCCGAGACCAACAAACTCCGGGTTGAGCGCCGTGCGCCCCAGGAGCGTTCGGTTGGTGAATGAAACAAAGATCACCCAGAAGAAGGGCACGATCACGAACACCGACACCAGGATCCCCGCCGGCGTAAGGAACGCCGCTCCCGCCCAGTTCGACAAAAGGGCGAAATTGCGGGGCTTGCGCTTGCGCGGAGCTGCGGTGGTCTCGGTGGTCATGCTGGCCCCGCGTAGTCAGAAGTCAAACTAGAGTTCGGCCGCACTGGCCTTAGGATGAGAGGCTGGCACAAACGCTGCTGCGCTGACCGGCTGGTTCAAGGCTTTGCCCGGGCAAAGCACCTCATGGTGTGAGAGCAGGCGCGCCGGATTGCTCCGGCGCGCCCAGCGCCTGGGAGGGCTAGAGCAGACTGACGGTGTTTTCCTCGCCGACGATCGCAATGACCGCCGACCCGTACTGAGCCATTGCATCCTCGGGCGAGAGTTCGCCCGAAACCACCGCTTCGGTCATGCGCTGGATCTCAGCCGACACCGCATTGTAGTTGGGATCATTGGGCCGCGCGGTGGTGAGTCGCAGCAGCGCCTGGCTGGTTTCTGTCAGAAAGGGGTTGTTGGGAATCTCAACATCGGTACGCGCGGTGATCCGCGGCTGTATCGCCTGGAAGGCGGCTAGCTGCTCGGGCTCGTTCATGAACGACAGGAACGCCCATGCCTCGGCGGGTGCATCAGTTGCCGGGTTGATGACAAACCCGGTACCGCCTGAGATGGTGACAAAATCCTGCCCGCGAATGCCAGCGCCGGGCGCCTTGGCCGGGATCTTGGCCCACCCGAGGACGGCATCACGATCAGGCACTGCGAACTCGGAGCCCTCGGGGGTCACGGAGCGATAAAAATAATCGCCCTCAAACAACAACGCCGTTACACCGTCGCGGAAATTGGCAAAGGAGCGGTTCCGCCCATCGGCCAGGAGTTGGGCGCGCTGATCACCCAATTGCTCATCGACATAGATGGTCTTGTAAAGGTTGAGCGTATCGAGAATGCCCTGGCTGGCAACAATGAACTTGCCGCTCTCGTCGGTAACACCCTCGCCAGTGCCGAGCAGCGCCAGCCAATAGCCCTGCATCGTGGTGGCCTCGCCCATCGCCACGCCTGCATTGAGTTGGATCGGGAAGCTGTCAGGCTTGGCCTGCTTGATCGCCCGCGCAGCGGCCAGAATATCGTCCCAGGAGGTGGGCTGCCAGTTCTCTGCATCGATCCCCGCTTCGCTCAGGATATCCTTTCGCGTGTAAAGCATACGCACATCGGTCCCCAGCGGGATGCCGTAATAATCGCCCTGATATGCCATCAGCGCACGCGATCCCTCCGAAAGCGCCGCCCAGCCCGTCCAACTATCGACCGCTTCACCGGCGACCGCGTTCAATGGCTTGAGCAAGCCGCCTTCCACAAAGGAGGGGATCAGGAAGCCATCGAAGGCAGAGACATCGGGACCTGCGCCGGTCGAGAAATCCAGCGCCAGCTGCTGGGTGAGCTGCGCGTCCTCGCCGCCGAACTGATTGAGCCGGACATCGACGTCGGGATGCGCCGCTTCAAAAGCCGGGATAACGCTGTTTTCGATCCACTCGGCCGTGCCGCTGTTAACGCCACCAATCACGCAACGGCAGGTGACATCGAGATCAACGGCAAGAGCCGGAGTAACCATGGCTGCTGCCCCGGCCACACCAAGCGCAACTGCACGCCAACGATTGCTCATTGCAAAACCTCCCATGTGGTGGCTCCGAATTCTCCGGTAGCCCTATATTGGCCGGGGCGTCGGACAGTGCCTGTGCTCTACCAGCCCAACCAGAATGAACACGTTATCACAGAACGTCAATGCGGAGATTCGCAGCCCCGTTCGCGGCCCCATTGAGGCCCGGCAGCCCAGATGGCATGTATTGGTGACGTTCCAGTGACGATTACCGACGAAATGCCAGCTCCTGCTCAATGGGCCATTCTTGACAGACCGACGCGCTGCGCCCAGAGGTTTGTACACGCTTTCATCTTTTTGGCAGATGACGGGAGGCGCGTTTGAACGAATTAGGTGGGGCCCTTCGCGGCAGGGCGACTGCGGAAATGGTCGCAGCGCGCGCCAATGTTTCGCGGGTTGCCGTGTCCCGCGCCTTTAATCCCCATGCGTCGCTCAAGCCCGCCAAGCGCGAACTGATCCTGCGCATCGCCAAGGAGTTGGACTACACTCCCGACCGAGCTGCCCGTGCGCTGGTCAGCGGGCGCTCCCACCTAGTTGGCATCATCGTGCCCGACGTCTATGCCTATTGGGAAAGCCAGGAGATTGACGCGCTGACCACTGCACTGCAGCACGAGGGTTTTGCCACCCTCCTGTTCAAGACGCGCACCGACTACTCCATGGACGAGCAGCTGCTGGCCACGATGCGGGGCCACAACCCAGATTCCGTGATTGCCTTCGTCGAGAACGTCAAGCCGAGCACCTTGGCCCGGTTCATGGGCCGCGCGGTGCCCATTTATGTGCACTATCCCGCGCCCGGTGCCGCCGACCAGCCCAGCAGCGGCCCTATGCATGACCGGCTCAACGTGTTGCACTGGGATGGGATCGATCAGGCGGTTGCCCTGCTGCAGGGTTATGGTGCGCGGCGCCTCGCCTATCTTTCGGGAGCGCGCGGATCTCGCGCCAACGCGTCGCGGCAGCACACCCTCGAACAGGTGATGGCGCGACGCGGCCTGCCTCCACCAGTCGTGATCAAGGGCGACTACAGCTATGACACCGCCTACCAGGCCACGGTGAACTTCTTTCGCGTTCGCGACGGCGCGGATGCGATTTTCGCCGCCAACGATGTCGGCGCCTTCGGGGTTATCGATGCCCTGCGCCATGAACTCGGTTTGCGCGTGCCTCAAGACGTCAAGGTCGTAGGCTTTGACGACATCGCCCAGTCCCATTGGAAAAGCTACAACCTGACCACGGTCAAGTTCGACCTAGACGAGCGGGTCAGTGCCCTGGTGCGTCTCATTCTGCGCCGCCTCAACGAGCCCGAAGCTGCGGGGCTTCATGAAACCCTCAACACCAGGCTCATCGTGCGCGGTACGGTTGGTTGAGCTCCATGGCCAAACATATCCACCTGATCTTCAAGACCCATCTGGATATCGGCTTCACCGACCAGGCCGCGCGAGTTCGCGAGCAATATCATGACCAGTTTATTCCCCAGGCGATCCGGACGGGGGAGCACTTTTTTGCCGAAAATCCCGTCCATCCCGCATTTATTTGGACCACGGGCGCCTGGCTGATCTGGGATCACCTCCATTCCCAGGACGCCGAGCGTGTCAAGCGTCTGGAGCGTGCGATCGGGCGCGGGCTGATCACCTGGCACGCCCTGCCTTTCACCACCCATACCGAGCTCATGTCGCCAGCCTTGTTCCAAGCCGGGCTATCCTATTCCGAGGAACTCGACCGCCGCTTCGGCCGCACCACCACCGCGGCCAAGATGACCGATGTACCGGGACATACGCTGGGCATGGTCCCGCTGCTCGCCGCCGCCGGGGTGCGCTTCCTGCATCTCGGGGTTAATACCGCGAGCCCGGTTCCCGACGTGCCGCCGATTTTCCGCTGGCGCGCCCCGGGCGGCGCGGAAATCGTCGTGATGTATCAAGGCTCCTATGGCGCCACCGACTTTCCCGCCGGCCACCATATTGGGCTCAGCTTTGCCCACACCGCCGACAATATCGGGCCCCAAAGCGTGCCGCAGACGGTAGAAGCGCTCCGCCATATCCAGCACGCCAATCCAGGTGCAACCATTGCCGCCTCGACCCTGGATGCCTTTGGCGAGTTGATGTGGGACCGGCGAGACAGCTTTCCCGTAGTGACCGAGGAGATCGGCGATAGCTGGATCCATGGCACGGCGAGCGACCCGCATAAGCTGGCGCGTTTTCGCGCTCTGCAGCGGCTTCATGACGGCTGGATTGGCGAACCGACGACCGAGCGCCGCGCCTTTGGCCGCGGCCTCGCCATGGTGGCGGAACATACCTGGGGCGTCGACATCAAGACCTATCTGCGCGACGAAACGGCCTGGGATCGGGTCGACTTCGAGCGCGCACGCGCAACTGACTACCGCTTCAGTTATACCGAGCAATCCTGGGCCGAGCAGCGCGCTTATCTCGATGCCGCACTGGCAGAGCTCCAGCCCATCGATTGGGAGATCGCCGAAGCGGCACTTGCAGAAACTTCGCCGGGCACTGCGCCGGTGCCAGATGCAACTGGCAACCGGATCAGCGATGCCGGCTGGGTCGCGGATCTAGATCCAGTCACCGGCGGAATTCGAGCGCTGCTATCGCCCGCTGGCTCGCGCATTGAGGGGCAAAACGGGCTCCTGCTCGGCTATAGCCACGAAAGCTATGACTGGGCGGCGTTGCAGGAGCACCTCGACAGCTATCTTCAGCATCGCGAAATCTGGGCCATTCTCGACCACGACAAGCCCGGCCTGCAAACCGCCAGGACTGCGCGCACCGCCAGCTTCGTCCCAAGCCTGGTTGGGGTAGCGGGCGTCAGCACGGCCATGGCCACTCTGCCCCCCCAAGCTCATGCCGAACTCGGCGCGCCGGCTCAGTGCGAAATTGCGCTACATGGTCTCGGCGAGCGGCAGGTTGAGATCCGCCTCATCTTGCGCAACAAGCCGGCCAACCGCATGCCCGAAGCTGGCTTCCTCCAGTTCAGCCCTGCAGGCCTCAGCAACTGGTACCTGTGCAAGCTGGGACTCTGGCACGACTCGAAGGCCATCGTCCGCAAGGGCGGCGGTCAGCTTCAAGCAGTGGAGGCGGTTCGGGCCAAGGGTGCAATTGGCGAGCTTACGCTTGACCTGCTCGACGCCGCCCTCGTCGCCCCGGCCGGCTCGCCCTTCCTGCCGTTCCAGCCTGATGTGCCAGATTTTTCTGCCGGACTGCGGGTCAATCTCTATAACAACAAATGGGGCACCAATTTCCCCATGTGGTGGGAAGGCGATGCGCTCTTCCGCTTCGTGCTGACGCTCTGAGCGGCTTGCCCGCCGATCCCAGCACTGCCGAACACCCTCCCATCTTGACGTCGATTGTGTTCTCCCGGCTAATCGCGCCGCCCGAGCAGGATGGCGCACACCATGAGCGACAGACCCAGAACCTTCGTCACAGCCCAGATGGTGGCGGAGCGCGCCGGCGTCTCCCGTTCGGCGGTGTCGCGCACCTTCACGGACGGCGCCAGCGTATCGGAAGCCACCCGCCGCAAGGTGCTCGATGCAGCGAGCGCCCTTGGCTACCACGTCAACCACCTTGCCCGCGGCCTGCGCGAAAACAGCAATATCGTCTGCTTGGTCGTCGCCAATCTCACCACCCCTATCCGCGCCCGCCTCGTCGATGTGCTGACGCGCAGGCTGCAGGCGGTGGGCAAGATCATCATGATCATCAACACCGAAACCGATCAGGAAAGCGCGGCGCAAGCCTTGCGCCAAACGCTCAACTATCGCGCCGATGCTACGGTGGTGCTATCCGGCACGCCCCCCGCGAGCCTGATCGAGACTGGCCTTGCCAACGGCCAGCAGGTGATTCTGATCAACCGCGACGAGCGGCTGGTTGGTAGCTCCAATCTGGGCGTCGACAACGCCATGGCGGGCGCCGAGGCGCAGTACCTGCTACAGCGCGCGGGCTGCCTGCGCCTTGCGGTTGTCACCTCCAACACCCGCACGGCGAGTCTGGTGGAACGGCAGCGTGCATTTGTTGCGGCCGCGACAGCTGCCGGCATGGCCGTAGCCGCCACCGAGGTCGGCCCTTCCAGCTATGCCGAAGGACAGCTGGCAGCCCGGCGGCTGTTTGGCCGCTCCCAGGCTCCGGACGGCGTCTTTTGTGTCACCGACCTCTTTGCGCTAGGCTTTATGGACGCTGCGCGCCAGGAATTTGCCTTGCGCATTCCGCAAGACCTGTGTGTCATCGGTTTCGACGATATCGAGCAAGCCGGTTGGGCATCCTACAACCTGACCACCTTCTCCCAGCCGCTAGAGCTGATCGCCGATGAAGTCGTGGCACTGCTGCAGCAGCCCGACAATGCGGACTCGACGCGAAGGGTGATCGAGCCGATGCCGATCTGGCGCCGCTCGGTTCGTCCGGGCGCGCCCTAGCCGCATCCTTGCACACGTGCGCAACGCGCATGTTTGTCATTAAAGCGTTATGCAACCGCGCTAGACACACCGACGAAAAATGTTCGCTGCTGCACTTGTGTGCAGTCGTATTTCGGTGTTGTCTTGGCCCCAGCATATGTCTCGCCGGCCGGCAAAACCCAGCACCAGATTGGGTCGGCCTCGTCGATGCGCATGCGCGGGAGGAGCCCATGGGGCGAACGAGTCGGCGCCGATCCGGTTCGTTGTTTGGCCAAGAGCCGCCATCCGCCTCCGCGATCGGCACGGAAAGCGCGGCGATCCGCCCCGGATCGCCTCATGGGAGAAGCACAATGAAACGCCGCACCTTTATGATCTCAGCTGCCGGCGCCGCAGCCGGAATGGCCGTCCTACCCCGCATGTCCTTCGCCGCCGAAGGCACCATCGACTGGTACACGAGCTCGGATCAGAACATTCTCGACTTCTGGACCAATGTAGTGAAGCCCGCTTTCGAAGCGGCCAATCCGGGCACCACGCTCAACCTGGTGGACGGCGGGGACAATGCGGGCCTCCAATCCATCGCCGAGCGCGGCCTCGCTGCCATGAGTTCGAACGCCGACCCCCAGGCAGATTTCTTCGAAGGCTTCGACTCGCGGCAACCGGTCGGCGCCCTGGAACAAGGTCTGTGGGTCGACTTCGAGCAGGCGGGGCTGTCCAACTACTCCAAGCTTAATCCGCTCGGCATCGACATCCCCACCAATTTGCCCTACCGCGGCTCGCAGGTGCTGCTGGCATACGACACCACCAAGCTTGATCCCGCCAATGCGCCCAAGACCTGGCCGGACCTGATGGCTTGGATCAAAGCCAATCCAGGCCAGTTCATCTATAATCGCCCCAACAAGGGCGGTTCGGGTCTCAATTTCGTGCGACGGGCTGTGCTCGAAGCCAATGGCCAGGATCTCAGCAAGTTTACGGTCGATAATGCCACGCCCGAAAACACCGCGGCTATGCTGCCCGGGGCATGGGAAATCCTAAAGGATATTGCCCCGTCGCTGTTCGACCAGGGTGCGTATACATCCGGCAATACCCAATCGCTGCAGTTGCTCGGGCAGGCTGCCGTAACCATGATCCCGGCGTGGTCCGATCAGGTGCTCAAGGCCATCGAACAGGGGGTGCTCCCAGAAACCACGGGCCTGGTGCAGTTGCAGGATCTTGGACTGCCCGGCGGCTTCTCGCGCATCACCATTCTCTCAAATGGCGTCAACAAGGATGCGGCGATCAAGCTGGCTGATTTCGTTCTGAGCGAAGAGATCCAGTCGGCAGTTCTGACCGAACTCGGCGGCTTTCCCGGCGTATCTTGGGACTATGTGGCGTCTGATCTGCGCGAGCGCTTCGCCGACATCATCCCCAGCTCCATCCCGGTTTTCCCCAGCGGCCCCTGGGAAGTTGCTATCAATGATGGTTGGTATCGCACGGTGGCGCCAAACGTGGACCCCGCCTCGTGACCGCAATCGACGCGGGCCGACCGGTTATGCCCGCTTCGCCAGAACGCAGGAGGCCGGTCGGCCTCCTGCTCGTCGCCGTGCCGGTGCTGCTGGTTCTCTGGCTCGTGATCTGGCCCATCATCTCGGCCGTGATCACCACCATATGGTTGAGGACACCCGAGGGGACCCAGTTCTCGCTCGAGACCTACCGCTTCTTTTTTTCAGACGGCTACAGCCTATCAAACCTCTCGGTCACACTGTGGACCACTGGCGTCTGCGCCATTTTGCTGCTCGTCATCTGCCTGCCGATCGCGCTCTACTTGCGCTTCTCCGACAGCAAGGTTGCGGCCTATGTGCAGGGCCTCGCCATCTTTCCCATGTTCGTGCCCTCGATCATCCTGAGCTTCGCCCTGATCCGCGTTCTTGGCCCCAATGGCACCGTAGACTTGCTGCTCAATGCAATTAGCCTGCCCAAGATCCGCTCCCCCTATCTAACGCCATGGGGACCCGTGATCGGCCTCGTCTGGGACAATATCCCGCTGACCGTTCTGATCCTGCTTTCAGGTCTCGGTAATGTGTCCAACCAATCGATCGAGGCCGCAAGAGACGTCGGCGCCGGCCGCTTCACGCTTCTCTGGCATATCATTCTGCCGCGTATCACCAATTCCATCCTGGTCGCCATCTCCTTTGCCGTGCTGGGCATCTTCTCGGCCTTCACCCTGCCCTACATCCTGGGCCCAGCGGCGCCCGAAATGATGGGCCCCTTCATGCAGCGCACCTTCCGCGACCTTTATGATCCAACCAGTGCCATCACCCAGGCCGTCGTGACCTTCGGGTTCTGCATCGTGTTCGGTCTTTTCTATGTGCGCTCGGTCGCCAAGAACAGGACGCCCTAGCATGGCCACTCTTGTGCATCGCCGCGTCGACTGGACCGGCATCATCCTGGCCGTTGTTTTAACGCTAGCTATCGTGTTCCCGCTGCTCGTGGTGGGCACCTGGGCCTTCACCAATGTGTGGCGCTATCCTTCGGTGATCCCGCAGGAGTTCGGTCTCCGCTTCTGGGGGCAGACCTTGGGCCGCGCCGATGTCTGGACCTCCATCACGATGAGCCTGACCCTGGCGACCACGGTCACGCTGATCTCGGCTGCCATCTGCCTGCCGGCCGCCTTTGCCTTCGCCCGGTTGGAGTTTCCCGGCCGGGACCTCCTGTTCTTCTCGTTTCTCGCCGGCCACGCCTTCCCCAAATTTGGCCTCCTCGTCGCCATTGCCGGCATTTTCCTGCAACTCAATCTTATCGGCACCTTTTGGGGCGTGGTGCTGATCCAACTCGTGGGCACCTTGTTGTTCATGATTTGGATTCCGGTGGCGGCATTCCAATCCGTGGACCGGCGCATGGAAGAAGCGGCGCGCGATGTCGGTGCCGGGCCGTTCCGGGTGTTCTGGTCCATCACCCTGCCCCAGGCTGGCCCCACCATCGCAGCGGCAATCCTCCTCAGCTTTGTCGGCACCTTTTATGAAACCGAAGGCGCCTGGCTGATTGGCGCGCCGCAGGTGCGCACCCTGCCGGTGCTGATGATCTCCTTCATCAACAATCAGCCGGTGATCCAGTTTGGCGCGGTGCTGTCCGTGCTGCTTTGGGTGCCAAGTTTCATTGCCCTGCTGTTTGCCCGCCGGGTTGTCAATTCCGGTTCGTTCGCCCGCGGCTTCGGCGGCTAGGAAAAACTGATGTCCGTTCTCAAGATCAAAGACGTATCCAAAATTTTTGGCGGCGCCGTCAGCGCCGTGAACAGCTTCTCGCTTGATGTGGCCGATGGCGAACTTGTGTGCCTGCTCGGCCCCTCCGGCTCTGGCAAATCCACCCTGCTGCGCATGGTGGGCGGGTTCGAGCGCCCCACCAGCGGCCACATGACCATTGATGGCGAAGACATCACCCATGTGCCCGCCGAAAAACGCCCTACCGGCATGGTGTTCCAGAGCCACGCGCTTTGGACCCATATGAACGTGTTCAAGAACCTCGCCTTCGGGCTAAAACTGCGCAAAGTGGCTCCGGATGAGATCAAGCGGCGCGTCGAGGCCGTGCTCGATCTCGTGGGCCTCTCCGGCTACGGCACCCGCCATGTCGCCAAGCTTTCGGGCGGGCAGCAGCAACGCGTTGCGCTCGCCCGCTCGCTGGTGCTTGAACCCAAGATCCTACTGCTGGACGAGCCATTTGCCAGCCTCGACCAGCACTTGCGCGAACGCCTTCGCGAGGAGGTGCGCGACATCCAGCAGCGCCTCAAGATTACGACGCTGTTCGTCACCCACGGCCAGGACGAGGCGCTGTCCATGGCCGACCGCATCGTCGTAATGCGCGATGGTCGCACCGAACAGATCGACCGGCCAGACGTGGTGTATCGTGATCCGCAGACGCCCTTCGTCGCTGGTTTCATCGGAACCATGAATCTGGTGGAAGGCGAGGTGCGCAACGGCAGTTTCAGCCATGCGGGTCTCACAGTGCCGCTGCCTATCTCTGACGGTGCGGCAATCCTCGCCGTACGGCCTGAAGCACTCGACTTGGAAGCTTCGGAGGATGCTCCAGCCAAGGTGCACCGCGTCACTGATTTTGGCACCCACGGCCTAGTGGACCTTGCGCTGCCTGACGGCACTCGCCTCAAAGCGATGGTGTCCCACCCCGACCTGTTCAAGACCGGGCAAGGCGCTCATCTCCGGCCGCGGGCCATAATGGCCTATCGCGACGATGGGCAGGTCTTTCGGAGCTGAAATGACTGATCCACTCTTTATCGAGCGGAACGGCCACCGCACTTGGCTAAAATGGCATAGGGCACGCCGCCGGGTTTCCGACCCGGTGTTTACCGGCCCCCGCATTCTCGAAGCCATGCGGCTGGGCGCCAGCGTGGAGGTTGACCTAGTCGTTCACGCCGACCACGGCTTTGCCATCCTCCACAACCCAACTCTCGAAGCGGAAACAACTGGCGCCGGACGGGTGCGCGAAACCGGTACCGCGATGTTGCGCGGTCTGCACTTGCGGGACAATCAGGGCACACCATTACCTGACCGGGTGATGCTGCTGGAGGACCTCTGCCAGCTGTTGCAGCGCAATCCTCCCCATCCTGACGCTTTGCTGCAGCTGGACTTCAAGGAAGATCTTGCGGCACTGGATCGGCGGACAGTCGCAAACTTTGCTGCAGGCGTTGCGCCGGTAGCTGGTTCATTGATCCTTTCGGGGGGCGACGCGGCGGCGATCGAAGTCCTCGCCCAAGCGGCGCCGGGTCTCCGCACCGGCCACGACCCCTGCTACGGGGAGTCGCTGGCACGACTGCGTGCTACCGGCGACTACTGCAGCTTCATTGCCGACGCGTTCGCGGCCGCTCCGAAAGCCGAGATGATCTACCTGGCCTATGAAATCGTCTTGTCCGCGCGAGCCGCGGGCTTTGACATCATCGCGCCCATCCACGCCGCGGGGCGCCGGATTGATGCCTGGACCATTCGCCAGATCACCCCCGAAACCCTCGCCCAGGTTGACACGCTCCTTGAGCTCAAGGTTGACCAGATCACAACCGACGACCCGGAGGAGCTGCTCGCGGCTCTCGCAAGATGATAACCGATTACAGCAAAATACTCGACGAAATGGTTGCTACGGCGCGCGAGGCGGGAGCCTTGACCCTGGAGCACTTCAAGAATTTTCGCGACCTTGAGGTCGGCATCAAGGGTCCGGGTGACTTCGTTTCCGATGCGGATCGAGAGTCCGAGCAACTGATCCGCAAGCGCCTTTTTACCATCAATCCCGATTGGAGCCTGACGGGAGAAGAGTTTGCCCCGGTCGAAGGCGCGGACCGGGAGCACCGCTGGCTGGTTGACCCCATCGATGGCACCACCAACTTCATTTTCGGCCAGCACTACACCATCACCATCGCCTTGCGGCGGGGCAACGAGACCGTCTGTGGCCTCGTCTATAATCCGGTCTCGGACGAGATGTTCACGGCCACCAAGGGGGGCGGCGCCTGGCTCAATGGCGAACGCCTCTATGTCAGCCGCTCCACTGACATCGGCCTTATGTGCGTCGGCACTGGCCTGCCCACCCCAGGGCTGCAGCTTTACCCTGGGGCCTACGAGCGGCTCGATGCCATCCGCGCCGAGATCGGCGCCGTACGCGTTGTCGGCAGCGCGGCCAATTCCTGCGCCTATGTGGCGTGCGGGCGCCTCACCGGTTATTTCGAGGAAACCGGTTTTGTCGATACGGCGGCGGGTATTCTACTAGTAGAGGAAGCGGGTGGTGTCGTCACCGACTGGTGGGGTCGCGGCCCCGACATATTCGAGCGCACCGGCGCGCTTATCGTTGCGAACGCTGCAACCCACGCCCACCTGCTCCAGCACCTCAGCGCCGTGCCAACAAAGGATCCAGTTGTGTGAGGATCGGGTAGCCTCCGCAGCAAGTTCTCACGCGGTACTGCTGATCCGTTAGACAAGCCGAACCACCCGGGCCTGCCTCGTCTCTCGTCCACATCTAAGCGCCGATCAACAGGTAGGAATCGGCAAGCCATAGCGCCAACTGCATGATCGTGAAGGTCGGATTGGCGCTGCCTGCGGTTGGAAACACCGAGGCGCTGGCGACCGCAACATTGGGCACGTGGTGGCAGCGAAGATCGGGGCCAACCACCGAGGACGCTGGGTTGGTTCCCATGCGCGTCGAGCCAGACGGGTGGGCGCAGGCTTCGACCGTTTCGATGATCTGGCCATCCGGGCTGTTGACGCCAGGAGCCCAGATCAATGGGCAGAGATTATCCAGACCCGCTCGGGACCAATAGGTCCTGAGCCTGCGCGCGGCCAAGCGGAAGGTCCGCTCGTCTCTAGGTAGCACCTTCCAGTGCAGCAAAGCTTTGCGCACCCCCATCTGGTCGGTTTTCTCCGATAGGGAGATGCGGTTCCCGGGGTCGGGCAGTTGCTCGACCAGCGCCATGAGGCGCAAATCCACGGCGGGCGGCACATAAAGCTGCTTGTGCCAGAAGCGCCAGAACCCGCTTTTGGCGATCAGGCCGACATCCCGAACTGCCGTGCCGATCTGGCGTGGTTCCACTTCCTGTCGTTGCACGCCCTTGGCGATACTCTTGATCGCCGCCATACCGCTATTGCCCATATCCATGGCGACATAGATGAACCCGCTTGAAACCTGGTCTTCGCGCTGGGCGCTGCCGGATAGCTCAAGATGCAAGTCGCGGCGGATACCCCGAACGAAGCGGCAACTCAGCAGATGATTGGTAAGGTCGGCACGGGTACGATCCACCAACGCAACTTCCGCTTTCAAATGATCCTGGAAGTAGCGCCCCAAGGCCTCAGTTCGCTCGAAGGCGCGATTGCCGCTGGCCGCGTCAAGCAGCAGCAGCAGTCGTGTGGACTCGATGGTCCCGGCTGCAAGGGCGAATTCCTCGGCGCGCACGGTAAGCTCGTGCCCGTAAAGGCTCTTGGCGGTGATGGCGCGCAGCTTTCCAGCTTCGGTGTCCAGATCGAAGCCGCACACCGTCGCGTTTAGCCAGACCGTAATGTTGGGATTGGATCGGATCTCCCGTCCCAGGATCGAGATGATGTTGCAGCGCTTGAACGTGGGGCATTTCGCCCAACGGGTCATGAAATCCTCACCGGTATCGATGAGCAGGCCCGCCGAACCCGGCGCTCTCGTATCAAGCTCATCAAAAGAATCGTGGCCGACACCAAACAACGCTTCCAGCTCTTGCTGGTAGCGTCTCAGGATGTGCGGGGCCACCGGCCACTCGGGCTGGTCGACATGTTCGCGAGCGCCCTGATCGAACCCCGCAATGGGGATCATCCGCCCGCCCCAGCGTGACGACGAGCCTCCAAGGCCGCGATAGCGGCCCGTCATGGCACGGCCATACCCCCCACCCGCGTCATCAATGTCGTTGAGCTCGTGGATAGCGGGATCAAACGCCACGGTGCCGCTTTCAACGACAATGACTTTCCTGTTGTGCCGGGCAAGTCGTGTGGCCAGCAGCAATCCCGCAATGCCGGCTCCGACCACGCAAAACGGTGCGCTATGGCTTTGGCCACTGAGCTCCCTTGCGAGGTCCCGAATTGGCATGACCTTGATCCTCCTGCCCAGTATTGCATTTGACCCAAATCCTATCGGTGGCTCGCGCTTCTGTGATCTGAACACATCGGGGCGTCAGGCCAGCCTTCTTAGTTAGCCAGGCCCGCGATGGGATTATTGCTGCACAAATCTGGTCGGACCACAGTGAGTGCCTAGGGGCAATCGAGGCGAAGCAACAACGCTTCCGCCGCTTGGTGAGGGGCATCAAGATGGCTAATCCACCGCTCGTCAGCATCATCATTCCACATCTCAACGAACCCGATCTGCCGGCATGCCTGCATTCCTTGGCCCGGCAGGCAGGCCGGGGCATTTCGTTCGAAATCATCGTGGTCGATAATGGCTCGCGCGACCTGCCGCGCGCTGCGGTCTCTGCCGTTCCGCAAGCCCGTCTGGTGGTCCAACCTATCCCGGGACCAGGCCCGGCCCGCAATCTGGGTGTGGCGGAAGCCGCCGGTGAGATCCTGGCCTTCATCGATGCGGACTGCGTCGCCGCGCCAAACTGGCTGGCGGCAATCGTAGCCTGGTTTCAGCACCACCCCGAAACCGACATTGTGGGGGGTGACATCCGGATCCGGCCGAACGATCCCGACCAGCTCACGGCGATCGAAGCCTACGAGAATATCTTCAGCTACCGCGCTCGCGAATATGTCGAACGGCATGGCTTCGCCGCCACAGGCAATATGGCCGTGCGCGCCAAGATATTCCCCAAGGTCGGGCTGTTTGGGGGCATTGGCACCATGGAAGACACCGAGTGGGGTCAGCGCGCCACCGCCATGGGCCACGGCATCGCCTTTGTCGGGGATGCTCGCGTCTATACCCCCTCCTGCAAGTGCTTCAGCGAGCTGGCTCGCCGTTGGGACCGCCATGTGGCCCATGAATTCAAAGCGGCCAGCGGGACCCAGGGTCGGATCAAATGGCTGGCCAAGAGTGTCGTTATTGCGGCCTCGCCTGCCGTGGAGGTGGTACGAATCTGGCGCTCCGATCGTGCCGGCAGTTTGCGCGAACGTGTCCTGGCGCTCAGATGCGTGACCCAGGTCCGGCTTTATCGCGCCGGCCGGATGCTGCGCCTGGTCTGGAACGACAACGCCGCAAGCATGGTGAACATGTGGAATCGCTAGGGCGACGCTCCCTAAGCACTGCGGGGCGCTAGTCCGCCCGGGTGATCCTGCCCTCTTCAAACTGCACCATAAGAGCGAAGTGCGCACCACCACCCCCCATGCAAGATTCAGATTCTGGCGGACCCCATGCAAAGCGCGCGCATGGAAATCAAGGGTATCAACATGTTGCAGGATTTCGGCTCCAACCCTAGTCCCAAGCGAGTGCGAGGACCTGAGTTCGATCGCATTTTACAGCTCGAAGAGGATTATCCCCTAGCGCGCGAACGCCTGCCCAAGCTGTGCAGCCTGGCGGTTGACGGCCTGCGGCACATGGCGCTGCCAAACATGCGGTTTCCCCACACGATGCGCAGCATCGACGCCAGAAAAGCTGCCGCACCCCGCCCCGAAGGCGACAATCTGCGCTACACGATCAATGTTGCCCAAGGTCTGGCCTGGATGCCCGAAACGGTGCAGCGGGGCGTGCTACATGGGCATAGCGCGAGGGAACTCGCGCAGTCCTGCATTGACCGTGCCGCCCAATCGCGCGAGCCCGGAGCCGTCGCACTGGCTGCGTGGGCTGCAGCGGAAACTGCGGGGATCTTTGCCCGGAACCTCTACGATATCCTTGTCGAGATCCTTGCTGAAAGCGAGAGCGTCGAGTTGGTGCCATGTGCCTGGGCGCTCACCGCCGCAATTGCTGGACAGCACTTGGGAGATACGAGGCGCGTCAAGGATCTGGCCTGGATCATGTTGCGTGACGCCCAGTCGCCCAGCGGAGTGTTTCCCCATGTTACCCCGGTCTCGGCCGGTGGCTGGGTGCGCGGCCATGTGGGCTCTTTCGCCGATCAGGTTTATCCCATCCAGGCCATGGCCCGCCTCGGCTATGCCGACGACAACATAGCCGCTCTAAAGGCCGCTGATGCCTGCGCTGCTAGGATTGTCGAGTTGCAAGGCAGCGCCGGCCAATGGTGGTGGCACTACGATACGCGTGATGGCAGCGTAGTTGAGGGCTATCCGGTGTATAGTGTGCACCAGCATGCCATGGCCCCAATGGCCCTGCTCGATCTGCTGGATGCCGGCGGACAGGATCACCGCGCCGCCATCGTCAAGGGCCTGGGCTGGCTGGATGATCATCCCGAAACGGACCAGCCGATGATCTCGGAACAGCACAGCGTGATCTGGCGCAAGGTTGCCAGGACCGAGCCCCCTAAGCTGGCCCGTCGGATCGCCGCCGGCACCACGGCGCTCAAAAAGGGTTGGCACCTACCTGGCCTCGACGCAGTGCTGCGGCCCGGCAAGATCGATTACGAATGCCGGCCATATGAATTTGGCTGGTTGCTTTACGCTTGGCGCTCGCGGGCTGTGGTGCAGGACTTGCACCCCTGAACTGACGCGCCCGCCGCTTAGGGTTCATGCAGGCTTTCATCGATGCCGCGCATCAGGGGATAAAGGAAATAGGAGATCACGCTCCGCTCCCCCGCGTGGATCTCGGCTGAAACCGTCATGCCCGGGAGCAAGCGGAAATCGGCCGGCGTCTGCCGCAGCTTTTCTTGGCTCAGACCGATGCGCACCCGATAAAACGCCGTGCCGCCCGCCGGATCCTCGCCGGGCTGCTTGGCAAAAGAGTTTTCGCTGATCGAGGTCACTGTGCCCGCAACTGTCCCATGTTCCTGGAAGGGGAAGGCATCGAACTTGATCCGTGCCGCATCGCCAAGGGCCAGATGCCCGATGTCATTACTGGGCACAGCCACTTCAACCTCAAGCGCAACATTGAGCGGCACCAGGGTAACCAGCGGCTCGGCGGCTTGCACCACTGAAGCCTGGGAGCGTTGCGCCACCTCCAGCACCGCGGCATCCGCTGGCGCCAGCAGATGGGACATGGCAGCGCGTAAGGTCACTTTGCGCACTTCCTCGTTGATTCCCGCCTGCTTCTCCTCTAGCTCAACCAGCGCTTCCAAGGTCTGGCGCCGGTAATCCTCGACGAAGTTCTGCCGCTCGGCCTGCACCTGCTGAAGCCCGTGCAGAGCTTCGGCATACTGCCCTTGCACCTGAGTGAGCGTTACTTCGAGCTCCAGCCCGAGATCACGGCTCTGCAGAAATGCCAGCCGCGAACCATTCCCGCTATCCGCCAGCGTAGAATGCATATCTTGGATTTCGCGCAAACCGCCTAGGCGCCTGCGCAGCGTTACTTCCTGCGCCTTTGCCGCCTGCATCAGCGCCTCGCCATGGGCAATCTGCGCGTCAAAATCGGCCAACCTGGCTTCGAAGGCGGCCCGCCGCTGCCGGGCCAATTCCGCCTGCATCTGCGCCTCGGGAGAAGCGTGGAGCGGTGGCGCATAAACCGCTCCTGACAGCTCAGCCTCCATGCGGGCGATTTGGGCCACAAAGCCCGCGAGCTTGGCTTGCAATTGACTGGCATCGGCATCGGCAAAGGTCGGATCAAGGGTAGCGAGCAGTTGACCTTTGCGCACCACATCGCCAGGCTTGACCGCGATCGACTGGACAATGGAGGTTTCAAAGGGCTGCACTACCAGGGTCGGTTGGCTGGTGGTCAGCTTGCCCGGCGCGACAACAATCTGGTCGATCCGCGACACGCTGGCCCAGAAAACACCAGCACCAATCGCGGTGGCGACGAGGTAAAGCGTCAGCCGGGCCGTGATCGGCGGACGGCGTTCTTCGAGCGCAATCGCGTCGGTTTGGAAATCCCGGATCGCCGGCGCGGTTCCTGGCTCCACGAGTTTGAGTTCGGGCCTGCCGGTGGGCCTGAGCCGCGCTGGTTCCTTTTCAACGGCACTCATCCGACAAGCTTCATCTGCTGGTTCCACAAATGGCGATAGGTGGTGCAGCGCGAAACCAATTGGCTATGGGGTCCCACATCCACCAGCCGCCCGCGGTCGATAACAAGGATTGCATCGGCATCGGTGAGCATGGAGAGCCGGTGCGAAACGATGATCACGGTGCGCCCCGCGGCGATGCCCTTGATGCTCTGCTTGACGATCGCCTCGCTTTCGGGATCCAACGCGCTGGTCGCCTCGTCGAGGATCAGGATACGCGGATTGGTGACGAGGGCTCGTGCGATCGAGAGCCGCTGGCGCTGGCCGCCCGAAAGATTCTCTGCCCCCTCCTCGATCAAGGTGTCGTAACCGCGCGAGAGCTGCTCGATGAACTCGACGGCGCCTGCGAGTCTGGCTGCATCCACCACCTCCTCGAAGGTCGCATCCGGCTTGGCTGCCGCGATGTTGTCGCGCACCGTGCCACGGAACAGGAAATTGTCCTGCAGCACCACACCGACGCTGCGGCGGAGATGGTTGAGGTCCAGTTCGCGCAAGTCATGGCCGCCGATGCGGATCACCCCTTGCTGAGCCGGATAGAGGCCCTGGATCAGTCGGGTGACGGTGCTCTTGCCACTGCCGCTGCGCCCCACCACCCCCATGATCGTATTGCCCGGCACGGCAAAGCTGATTTCGTTGAGCGCAAAGGGCCCGTCGTCACGATAACGAAACGAGACATCCTGGAATTCCACCGCGCCCTCTAATTCGGGGCGCAGTCCTTCCGTGCTGCCGCTGCGCTCCACCTTCTCGTTCATCACCTCGCCCAGCATGCGCACCGACAGCGCCACCTCCTGGTACTCGTGCACCATGGTGACGATCTGCACTAAGGGTCCTGAAACGCGGCCAGCCAGCATGTTAAAAGCGATCAGCGCGCCCACGCTCATCGCGCCATCAAACACCAGAAGCGCGCCAACACTGATGATCGCGACCGCCATCAGCTTTTCCAGCAGCCCGGTGACGGCCTGCGCCGAGATCGAGATAGTCTCGACTTTAAAACGGGTGTTGATGGTCTGGGCTGACCGGTCATCCCAAACCCGCCGCTGCAGCGGCTCCATGGCGAGGGACTTGAGAGTTCGCATGCCGTGCATGGTCTCCACCAAGAGGCCCTGGCGTTCACCCTCCGCGGCGTAAAGCGCTGCCAGCCGCTTGCGAAAGGGCGCCACCAGCAGCGCCACCACCAGCGCGATCAGGGCACTGAATCCGAGCACGATCAGGGAAAGTTGCACGCTATACATCAGCAGAACGGGGATGAAGACCAACAGCGACAGCGTGTCGAGCATGGTCAGAAACAGCCTGCCGGTGAGAAATTCCCGAATGCGGCTGGATTGCTGCATGTGCTTGACCAGAACGCCTGCCGAGGAGCGTTCGAAGAAGTTGATTGGCAGATCGAGCATGTGCCGGAAGGTGCGGGTTGCCACCCGAATATCGATCCGGTTGGTGGCGTAGATCAGCAGGTAGCGGCGCAGGAACACGAACATCGCCTCAAACACCAGCGCCACACCAATCCCGATGGCGAGCACGATCAGCGTTGAATAGCTCTGGTGCACCAGCACCTTGTCGATCACGAGCTGGAAAAAGACCGGCGTGGCCAGTCCCAGCGCATAAAGAAACAAGGCGGCGATCGCGACATCGATGAACAACCGTTTCTGATGCAAAATTTCAGGGACGAACCACGCAAAGCCAAAGGGTTGCTCAGGATCGGCAATGGCATAGCTGCGCTTGACCAGCAGCAACTCGCCATTCCACCGCGTGGCGAACTGCTCGAGCTTGACCACGATCATCCCGCCCGGAGTATTCGCTAGGGGGTCGAATATGCGCAGCACCACGGCGCCGGTTTCATCCTGCTGGGCCCCCAGGATCGACACCCAATTGCCGTTCCCGAGCCGAGCCAGCGCCGGATAAGCCTGCCCCAAGCGCAGGATGGTGGCGGGCTTGGCCTTGATGCGGCGCGCCCGCAGCCCTGACTCCCGCGCCATGCGCAGCATCAGGTCAAAGCCTATGCCTTCGGCGCCGATCGCATGCTCGGCCACCAGCCGCCCACCGTTGCCATCGAGGCCATGGTGGCGCAGAGCCGCGGCAAGGCATTCCGGGCCAGTTTGAACAAACGCCTGCATGGCAATGGGAACCGGCTAGGAGTCGAAATTGGGTGAGGCGCTTTGCTGGCTGTTGCCGTTTGCCCTGGGCGGATTCACCGGAATGACATTACTCGGTTCATTGCGTCGAATGGCGCCGGCCTCGATCAGTCCGTTCATGGCGTTTTGCAGCACCTCGAAACTGTTGGCAAACCCCTCGAGCGACATGACGATGCGCTGCCGGTGCTCTGGTATCGGCTGGCCGCCCGTATCGCGCATGGTTGCGGAAAGGCTGACCAGATCGATCCGCACCACCGTCCCCGTGACGGTGATCTCCCCGATGGCATCTGCATAGAGTTCGCCTTGCATGACTGCTTCCCTGACTTTAGTTCTGGCTCAAGAGGCCAGTGCGTTGAAGATCACATCGACATGGTAGTTTGTGGCGTTGTAGCTGCCGTTGGGGAAGGCGCTGGTCCCGCCATAGGCGAACAGACCATTGCCGCCGCTTGAGGCGCTTGACGGTGCAGTCAGCGGCCCGGAGGTTACCGGGGAGGCGAGGCCAAATGGCGTCGCCGAGTAGTTGCCATTGGTGTGGTAGGAAACGACATAGGTGGTGTTCGCCTCAATGGCGATCGGGGTGGCAAAGGAGGCTGTCTGCCAGCCGCTGGCGGTCTCGTTCTGGAAGGTCACGCTGCCCTTTGACTGGCCGTCGGCAGTCCAAAGCGCGCCCGTGTGCAGCCCCGTATTTTGGGGCCCCTTGTAGAACTTGATCCCGCTCACCACGCCAGCCACCGAACTGGTGAACTTCATTCCCAGTTGAACCGGACTAGGATCATTGACGGTCACTGTTGCGGGCGTCGCCGTTTCGGGGAACAGCGAGATCCCCGTCGCCGCCGGAGCTACCGTCACCGCCACCTGGGCCAAAGCCGTCCCGCCACGCCCGTCAGCCACCGTATAGGAGAACCCTGCCGGACCGGCGTAATCCGCTGCTGGTGTAAAGGTGACCAGCTTGGTCTGTGGATCAAATACCACCGTGCCATTGCTGGCGCCGCTCACGCCGGTGATCGTGAGCGCATCGCCATCACTATCGCTGTCATTGGCTAACAGGGACGCGGCCGTGATCTGCATCGCAGCATTGAGCTGCGTGGTTAGGCCAGCATCGTTGACTGCAAGCGGCGCAGTGTTGGCGCCCTGCTGATAAAACACGTCCACCCAGTAATTGGTCGCGTTCAGGCTACGGTCGGGCGGGGTATTTGTGTTCTCATAGGAGAACAGCCCGTTGAGACTCCCCGGACTGCTCTGCGGCGCAGTGAGCAGCCCACTTGTTGTAGCAGTGTTGAAGTAACCGGGGCTGGCCGAGTAATGGCCGTTCGGTGCGCGATAAGAAACGATGTAGCTGGCGCCGGCGGAGATCGCGATGGGCGTGCTGAAATTGGCCGATTGCCACCCAGATGCCGTCTCGTTTTCAAAGACGACAGTGCCCATCACGGCACCAGTGCTGGACCATAAAGTGCCGGTATGGGTCCCCGTATTCTGTGGGCCCTTGTAGAAGCGCATCCCCGAAATGAAGCCGCTGGATGCAGCGGTGAACCGCATGCCCAATTCCACTGATCGCGCCTCATTTACGCTGACCGTTGCCGGCGTAACGTTATCGGCAAAGACGTTGCTGCCTACCACTGGCTCGGTGACGGCCACGCCCACGGAAGCTGACGCGGTTCCGCCCCGGCCGTCAGAGACTGCATAATTGAAACTCGCCTGCCCGGCATACCCAGCATTGGGTGTGAAGGTCACGATATTGGTCTGGGCATTAAAGCCCACGGCACCGTTCACCGCGCCACTGACGCCCGTGATGGTCAGCGGGTCTCCGTCTGGGTCATTGTCATTGGCAAGGAGGGTCGGGGCGGCGATCTGGAGCACCTGCCCCTGCCCCGTGACCATCCCCGTGTCATTGGCGGCCACGGGAGCACGATTGACGGGTGGCGTGACGGTCACGGCCACACTTGCGCTGGCCGTCCCGCCCTCCCCATCCGCTACCGTGTAGCTAAAGGAGGCCGCGCCGGAAAAGCCGCTGGTGGGGGTGAAGACGATCGTGTTGGTCTGGACGTTGAACACGGCCGTGCCATTGTTGGACCCGCTGATGCCCGTAACGGTCAGCGGGTCACCGTCGGGATCGGTGTCATTGGCGAGGAGGGTCGCGGCATTGATCGTTAGCGCCGTATTGACGACCGTGTTGAAGCCGCTATCGTCGCCCGGGACAGGGTCCCGGTTGAGCTGAACGGCTGACTCGAACAGCACGTCCACCCAGTAGTTCGTTCCCTTAAAGCTACTGGTCGGCATGAGGTTGTCGGCGCCGTATGTGAAAACGCCGTTGCCTGCTGCTGGCGCCGTAAGCGGGCCGTTGCTCTGGGGGGCGGTGAAGTAATTTGACGTCGTGGCGTAGCCTCCATTGCTTTGGAAGCTGGCGACATAGGTCGTGCCGGCGGTGATCTGAACCGGATTGCTGAAGAGAACCGTCTGCCAGCCACTGGCCGTTTCGTTCACAAAGGTTGCCGTGGCCAGTTGCTTGCCGGTGCTGCTCCAGAGCGTGCCGGTATGCGTGCCGGTATCGGTAGCGCTCTTGTAGTACTTGATCCCGGTGATTGCCCCGGCCGCGGAAGCCACGAACTTGACGCCCAGATTGACCTCCGACTGGTCCGTTCCGCTCACAACGGCCGGGGCCGCCCCTGGCGCAAACAGCGAGGTGGTGGAAAGTGTCGGCACCACCACCATGTTGACCTGCGCCGAACCGGTGCCACCGCGCCCATCCGACACCGAATAGCCAAACGAGGCTTCACCGACAAAGCCTGGCGTGGGGGTGAAAGTCAGGGTCTGCGCGTTAGCGTCGAAGACCACCGAACCGCCTGAGGCCGCCCCAGCCCCGATAATGGTGAGTGGATCATTGTTGGGGTCGGCATCGTTCGCCAGCAGTGTCGAGGCGAGAAACGTAATCGGCCGATCCCGGAGCACCGGGAAGCCGTCGTCGTTCTGTGGCGCGGGCGGATCATTGGGCGTGGGAACACCGCTATAAACGACATCTACCCAGTAATTGGTGTTGGACTGCGTAACTGGAGCTACGTCTGAGTTGCCGTAGCTGAAGACCCCGCTGGTTGATGTCAGCCCTCCACGCGTTTTGGGCGTGGCAAAATAGTTGGTGGTTGCCGCATAGCCCCCGCGGGTGGACAAGCTCGCCACATAGGTGGTCCCCGCGGTGATGGAAACGGGCGAGTCGAAGATCACCGTTTGCCAGCCGCTCGCTGTCTCCGCTGTGAAAGTAGCCTTGGCCAGCCGAACGTCCCCGGGACCCCATAAAGTGCCGATATGCTCGCCGGCATTGCCCATGCCCTTGTAGTAGCGGATCCCCACTATGCTGCCCGAAGTGGCGGCGCTGAAGCGCACGCCGACATTGACCGGGTTGGGATCGCGGTTGAGCGGGTTGGCCGGAAGATCATTGGGCCCGAACAGGTGACCCGTGCCACCCTGGTCGACATTGACGGTCACCCCGGCAGTTGGCGTTTCCAGATTGATGCTGTCATCCACCGCGCGCGTACGGATGGTATAGTTGCCTCCCGAAATGGGCGTCCAGCTATAGGTCCAGTTTGTGGTGCCGCTGGCCCGGTGCCACGAGGTGCCGCCATTGGTCGAAACCTCGACCACGGCCACACTCCCCCCGCCGGCATCACTTGCCGTGCCGGTGATCGTCACTGTTTGGGCAGCAGTCAGCTGGCCCGTTGCCGTTGGCGACGTGATCGTTGTCGTGGGCGCCAGATCATCTTCGCTCTCGGAAGCGGCAACCAGGCTTTCCATCAGGGTGGCCGGTTGCACCCCCATCTCGGCGAACAGGTTGACCATGGCCTGTTGCACATTGGGGTCGGTCGGGGTCGCTTCGTTGTCGTGGTGGCTGTCCAGGCCCCAGGACCAGTAAACCGTGCCGGCACTAAACACCAAGGCGCCGCTGGGAGCCCGATACATGGTCAGGCTGTGGGACGCCGTTCCCGAGCCAACAGCACTGCCATAGTCCAGCAGCAGGCTTTCGACGTCCACAGTAGTGGATGACAGCGGCACCAAGCCCGCTGGCCGGAAACCGTTGTCGAGATCGGAATTCCACTCATAACCGAGCAGGTTCTTGGTGAGCGTATAAACCTCGCCCGGCTCCAGATCGGCAACCTCCGTATTGCTCCAAAAGCGCAGGTTGGACATGTCATAGGGTATGTCGATGGCGTCCAGCCGATAGGAATCGACGGTGAAGATCGTGCCCGTTAGCGCGTTCTCGGGCTTGCCGGAGCCAAGCACCGGGTCGCGCCAGGTGGACGTGGTGCCCTCTGCGTCCGTATTAGCGTTGTCCCAGCGCTCTTTATAGGAGACCAGCGTCTTGTATGGCGTATTGGTGCCATCGATGCTGTTTTCCCAGCGGGTCTCCCAATAAACGTCATTGCCGCTCCAGAACGACAGATTGACGCCCGCATCGCGTGCCGCCTCGACATTGGCCCGCTGCTCGCTCGACCAATATTCGTCGTGGCCGACGGTGAGGAAGATCTCGCCATTAAGCAGTTGGGCTGCGTCCGAGGCGGTGTCGATCCCAGTAATGTAATCGACGTCATAGCCGTTCTGCTCGAGAAAGCGGATCGCGGCATATTCCGCGCCAAACACATAGTTCTGCGGGCCGGACGAGAAACCACCATCGCGTGAAATAATCGGCCGGTTATAGCTGACCGCACTCGCACGACCCGCCCGGCCGCCGGCTTCAATGCCGCCATAAAGGTTGTAACCGCCCCACCAGTTGTAGGCCTGCCAGGTCGTGTCTGAAGTCTGGAAGGTTATGTCGCTCGGAGCATCATCATCGCGCACGATGAAGGGGATCATGTTTTCCCCGCCTGAGCCGTCAAACCGCGTCAGCTTGGCGAAATACACGCCTGAAACGGCGTCGTCCGGGATTTCCCACGAGGCTGATACTGACCAGTTGCCCGCATCAACCAGCTTGGTTTCCTCATCCTTGTAGGGGATCGGCTGCATCACCGGGGCGGCCAAGTCCCGGTCGATGCTGTCCATCAGCCGGGCACCCGCCCCGCCATAATAGCCCAGCCGGTAGATATCGATGCGATAGTCAGTCGAATCGGTGTTGATCTTGAAGTCGACGGTTTCACCATGATTGCTGGTGAACTGCGCCGCAAAACCCTCGATCGAGGCATCGGCCTTGCCAATCATCCACTCGCTCTCGGGCGTACCCTCTTCCAGGTTTTCCAGCACAATGGCGTTGGGCGGGGGCGCGCCAGGGAGATCGGAAGGAGCGGCCGACGGATCCAACCCAATTCCGGGCGATCCCCGCGGCGGCGTAGGGGCGGCAATCTCATCGGATGGCTCAAGCAGGATCAGCGTATTGGGCGAATAGCCGGTCGGCAGCCCACTGCTGGCCGTCGGCCCACCGGTGCGCACCGAACACATGGTGCAGGCCCGTCCGGTACAGGATCCGCAGGGGGTCGTGGCAGCAGCGTTCAGCCAGCTGCCGCGCCAGTCGGGGCTGGCCGCTCCCGCCGGCGTCAATGTGGGAGTCGCTGCAACAGTCGCCGTTTCGGCGCTGACCTTGAGGGCTGCAGGTGTCGCTGCGCTCGACTTGTCTTCCCGGCCCAAGCTGGCACTGGCTGCAGTTGCCTGGGCAAGATCGGGCGCGCTGCTCGTCGGCAGTTCCACCGAGCCGGCTGCAGCCATGGCCACTGCTGCCGGCGGCAACATAGGTGTTGGCTTACTCGCGGAACTGTCCCGGGCGGACGGAGCTAAGTTGGACGGGGACACCTCGGCACTTCGCAGCAGAATGGGCTTTCCCGTTTGGGAAAAATACATTTCCTTATCGCTATTTGCACCGAGGTTTTGAAGTCTGTTCGGTCGATGCTGCATCGCGCCGGACGCGGCAGTTCCGACGGAGCTCGCGGCATTGCCCGCCCGGTAGCTGGTGCTTGCGCGTTCGCCTGCCTTGAATCGGGAAACCGGGCTGCCGAACATTGCGCTGCCGCCCGACGCACCCTGGTAACGGGCCGTCGACTGGCTGCCGCCGTTGCTGCGATAGGATTTCATGTCAGCCCGCCAAATGCTTGAAGACCATGAAAATTGCATGCGTCGCCGTAGGCCGAAATCAACCGAAGGATTGCTCGCACCTAGCTCACATTGCAGCCTGATCCGGAAAGATACGCAGGTTGCACCCCGCAGGTCCGCTCGGAGCGGCGCCACTACTCCTAGCCCGTTCCGGTGATTGCAACGCCACGCGCACTATTCCTAGCATCGGCTGTTCGACCGAGCTCCGCTTGAGGGGCCGTTAGCAGGAGCACCGCCTTGAAGATTCTGGTCTTTGCGCACAAGCTCGAGGTCGGCGGCACCCAGGTTAACGCCATCGAGTTAGCCGCCCAGATGCGCGATGCGCATGGCCACGATGTCGTGCTTTTCGCCGTGCCCGGTCCCATGGTCGCGCTCGTCGAGGACAAAGGGCTTCGTTATATCCCCGCCCCGACCGGCGCCGGCTATTCCCCTAGCCGGATGCGAGCGTTATATCGGCTAGCCCAAGCCGAGCGCCCCGACCTCATCCATGTCTGGGATGCACCGCAATACCTGGAAGCGATGTTTGCCGTCCACCTTTGGACGCGGGTGCCTATGGTGGTCACCTCCATGGCCATGGTGGTGAACAACGAGTTCCCCCGGCACATCCGGACTACTTTCGGGACGCCCGACCTCGTGGCCCAGGCGGTGCGCTCCGGCCGCCGGGCAAGCCCGCTCTTGCCGCCGGTGGATACCGACTTCAACCAGCCCGACCCCGCGCAAGGCCAGGACTTTCGCGATCGCCACTCCTTCTCGGAGCGCGACATTGTTCTCGTCACCGTCAGCCGTCTTGTGCACTGGATGAAAGCCGAAAGCTTGCGGGACACGATCGAGGCCGTCCGCACTCTAGGTCACGATCTGCCCCTGCACTTCGTGATCGTTGGTGACGGCACCGCCCGCCCCGAGATCGAAGCGTTATCCGAAGAGGTCAATCGCGAACTCGGCCGCACCGCCGTGCATGTGATCGGCCCGATGCTCGATCCCCGTCCCGCCTATGCTGCGGCTGACATCGTCATCGGCATGGGCGGATCCGCTTTGCGGGGCATGGCTTTCGCCAAGCCGGTTATCGTAGTGGGCGAACAGGGGTTCTCCGGCGCTTTCACGCCCGAAACGGCACCCAGTTTCCTCCAGATGGGCATCTATGGCCTTGGCGACGGCCAGTCCGGCCGCGCGCAACTAACCCGGCATATCGCCGAGCTTGCGGCCGCCCCCGAACGTCTTGCCGAACTGGGCGCGTTCGGCCGAGCCTTTGTCACCCGCAATTTCAGCCTGGCCCAGGTCGCGAGCGATCTGCACCAACTCATGGCCGATTGCGTCGTCGCACAGCCGAGCTTTGGGCAATTTGCGGCCGACATGACGCGCACAACCGCGCTGTTCGTCGCGCATCGGCTTCTTCCCTATCAATGGCGGGCACGGCTCAGCTGGGCCAAGTCCCGGCACCGCCAGCAGCTGCTAACCTCCCTCCAGTTCCGGGGACAGGCTTCGGCGACCTTCGACTTGCCGACTAACCCGACTGCACCAAGCCAAGGCGCTGGCCCGCCAGCGTAACCCCGCCGCGGAGTTTCCGGCTCAAGCTTTCAAGAACCGTCATCGTGCTGGGCGGATAATGAGCAATGCTGGCCAGCAACAGCCGCCGCGCCATTCTGGGCTTGCCGGTCTTGAGCAGGACGCGGGCCGCGTTACGCATGATGGCAGCCTTTTGCCGCGGATAACGCTGCAGCAGTTGCTTGTTGTTCTTGGCGATCAGCAACTCTCCCAGCATCTGGCGGCGCGAGTTCATCGAGATGCTGTCACCCGACACAAACCCTAGCACTGCCGCGTCGGTATGCTCGAAAATCTTGGTGTGCTGCGCCAGCCGAACCGCAAATTCCCAATCCTCATTGGCCCGGGCCCGCTCATCGAACCAAGGGCCTGGCGGCATGCAGTCGGCCCGGAACAGCGCGCACTGAACGCTTAGCCGGTTCTCATCGAGCAGGCGGCCCACCTGGTCACCAACCGCGGGCAATCGGCCCTTGGGCGAGGGCGTCACCGAAACATGGCCCGGCCCGTATCGGAGCCGGTCATCCCGTCCATAATAGATCTTGGGCCCGGTCACCGCACCGAACTCGCCCCCGAGCCCTGCTAACAGCACAAGCTGCGCTTCGAGTTTGCCGGGCAGCCACAGATCATCGCTATCCTGAAAGGCGATGAACGCGCCACGCGCCTCGTCAATCCCGCTATTGCGCGCCGCTGCCGCGCCGCCATTGACCGGCCGGCGAACCAGCCGCACCCGTGGGTCATCGATCTGCTGCACCAACGCCGAGATATCCTGGGTAGAGGCGTCGTCTACGACGATGAGTTCGAGATCCTGGAACGACTGGGTCAGCACCGAACCCATCGCGCCGGGCAAACTATGGGCTCGATTGAAGGTTGGCAGGATAACCGAGATGAGTGGCATGGATGCGCTCTGCTTGATCTTCGGCACGACCCAAACCGGCCGCGCGGCTCTGTGCTGGCGACAGTAAGAAGTTCACCCCCGCAAGGGAGGCTACCCAAAGGACAGCTGACCCAAACCATTGGGCGTAGCCCACGGCGCCACCTACATCGAAGCACGGATCGATGTTGCCGCTTCACCCTGATTGCTGAGGTGAATAACCGTTGGAGATCAACAAGGATAACAGCCAGTTCCGACCCTTGCTGTCCATGGCGTGGGAAACCGGGCATGCGTTTACGGAGACACTGAATTGAACGCGATCGCTGAACCGGCCGAGCGGCTGGCCATCATCATAGTGGCCTACAACAGTGCCGATGCCCTGCCCGGCTTGCTCGACTCGATCCAGCAGCACCGCACCGAAGTCGCACGGCTGGACGTCTTTGTGATCGACAACGACTCCCACGATGACTCCGTCGCCATTTCCCAAGCCCATCCTGTGGGTGCCATTGTCGTGCCAACCCGCCGCAATGGCGGCTATGCGGCCGGCATCAATATCGGTGCGGCCCTGGCCGGACCTGAGGCGCACCTGCTGATCCTCAATCCCGACACGAGGCTCCAGCCTGGCACCATGCGCCTCTTGCTCGAGCGTATCGTCGATCCGCGGATCGGGGTTGCCGTGCCCAAGCTGCTCCACGACGACGGCACCCTCGCCGCTTCGCTGCGGCGTGAGCCCTCGGTGATCACGGCCTGGTCCGACGCCTTGGTCGGCACCGCCGTTGCCGCCCGCATGGGCTTGGGTGAAATCGTCGCCAGCAAGGACCTTTATGAAAAGGGCGGGGAAATCGAATGGGCCAGCGGCGCCGCGTTGCTGGTCTCGGCGGAGGCGCGCCGCGCCGCCGGTGAATGGGACGAGTCCTTCTTTCTTTACAGCGAAGAGGTCGATTATCTCCGCCGCGTCCGGGACGCCGGTTTTACCCCGGCCTATGTCGCGCAAGCCCATGTCACCCATAAGGGCGGCGCCTATCATGAGAGCACCTATCTCTCGGCGCTGATGACCACGAACCGCATCCGCTACTTCCGCCGCCATCATGGTCCGCTGGCCACTTGGGCCTTCCGGATGGCGCTGATTGTGGGCTCCACCATGCGCACGCCCCTTGGCCGCGGCCATCGCGCCGCCCTGCGTGCCGCCCTGGCTGGTTAGCTGGAACCAGCCAGCCGCACGCTTAACTGCCCGGCCTCGATCTCGTCATAGATCGCCTCGATCCGCGCCATACGGGCGGACCACAGGCCGGTCGCCTTGACGTGGTGGTAGGACGCCTGCCCCATCCGCGCGCGCTGCTCGGGATCGCCGGCCAGCTGCCGAATCGCAGCGGCAACTTCCCGGGCCAGGTTCTCGGGCGTGCTCGCCTGCAGCCGGATCGCACATTGGGGCGAGACCGCGTTCCCCGGTCCTCCTCGGTCCACCACGATCAAGGGCAGCGAATAGGACATGGCTTCCAACGCCACATTGCCGCCAGGTTCGCGATAGCTTGGAAATACGAACAGATCAGCATTGCGGTAGAAGGCGTCGAGCTCGGCCCTGGCCTTCCAGCCATGAAAGGTAATGCGGCTGGACACACCCATCTCCGCCGCCAGTGCCTCGCAAATCGACTGCTCGGGGCCGGTGCCCACCACGTCTAGCGTCACCGCAACGTCACTCAGCAACTGCATGGCCCGGACAATGTCGCGCACGCCTTTGGTGCGCACCAGCCGCCCCACAAACAGCAGCTTGACGGTGGGCCCCCTGTCCGTCCGGACAATTGGTTCGGGCACCTGCTCAAGGGCCGTTTCGCTCATGAACTCGAGCCGTTTCAGCGACAACTCCGCCAGCGTCTCGCCCACATAGGGTGCAATGCCCAGCACGCAATCGGCACTTTCATAAGAGGCGCGCAGCAGCGGATCGAACTGCAGGCGATACCGGTCCATCCCCCGCAGTCGCATGAACCAGGGATTGCTGCCTTCTTCCTCCGCAAAGCCAGGCGGCGACGCCAGCGCACCCCCAACGGGGCCGATCACCAGCGGAATGCCCAGCCCCGCCGCTGGCGACGGATAGCGCATGGCCACCGGCGTTGGCTGATGGGCGACATCGAACTGCTCCCCCCGTGCCAGTGCCGTTTTGATCCAGCGGCGCGCGCGAAAATAGAACGGTACATAACTCGGCTTGAGCATGCTGTTGAGCCGCTCGGCACGGGTGAACAGCGCCATTTCCGGCCACTCGATCACCCGCAGCCCCGGCAACTGCTCGGCCGCAGGGCGAGCATTGCGCTTGTGATAGGTCAGCAGCGTCACCTCTGCCCGCTCCGCTAGCCGTGACGCCCACTGGAACGCAACCCAGGCTTCACCGACATCCGCGCCATCGCAAGTTGGCGCAACCAGCAACAATTTGCGACGACCCATCACGCTCTCCCGACCCCTCGCTGGGGAGGCGGCTCCGGACGGCCGTCTCTTGTTATCGACGGGCGAGCCGGCCGGGGATCACGCGGTGCCCGGCCCTCGCGAGCCGGCGCCACCGCCTCGACGCGGCTTCCCTCAGGCACATCCATCAGCCACAGCCCGCTGCCCATCAAAAACATGAACAAGACATAGGTCGCGTTCCAGTAGTGAACGGTCCACCCGACCACAAAGAACCCGGCCATGCAGATGAGGTATCCCATCCGATAGGAATACTCCCTGGGCGGCAAATTGCGCTTGCGGCCAACACCGATCGTGCTGCCCAGGAAAGCCATGAACATCATCAAGCTGGCGGGGATTCCGAACACGATGGCGGGATAGAGCCAGAACATGTCGATGCTCTGCGTCATCCAGGACGGGTGGTCCCACATCCCATAGCCGACGCCGAACCAGGGATGGTTCAGGGCCGATTCCGAGCCGAAATTCCAGATCAGGACGCGGTAATAGGCGGACTCCCCATCGAGCGCGATGGTGGACAGCAGCACATTGGGCAGCGGCCGCTTGGCGAAAAGCTCGATGGCGAGGAGCGCAAGGCCGATCATTACAAGCAAAATCGTCCAGCGTGCCTTGAAGGGCCGCAACACCCACCCCCACAACAGCAACAAGATTTGCGCAACGAGCCCACTCATCGGCCCGGCTGACAGCGAGGTGAAGGAGGTGAGCGCCACAAGGAAGGCGGTGCCCCAGCGGCGCCAAACCGGCCGCTCGTAACCCAAGACTGTAAAGCTGAGGGCCAGCGCGCTTCCGGTGCAGACACCAAAAAGGATCGGGTGATCAAGAACCGACTGCACCCGCTCCAGCCCCAGCCGCCCCGGCATCCTGAACTCGTTGATCGACGACATCACGGAAGAAAAGGTCCGCAACAGGATGTTCTGGCCTGTCACCGTTTCAATCAAAGCAAAGGGCAGCAGGAGGAGAATGGCGGTAACCAGTACCGCGCACATGCGGCGAAATTCCTCGGCAGTCCGGATCAGGATTCGGGCAAGGAAATAGCTGCCCACCGTTTCCATGCCCTGCACGCCGCCGGACTGGAATCCCACATCACCACCATGATTGACCCCAAGGCTGATCGCGCCCCAAAGCGCATATCCAAGCACGGCAAAATCGGGGAGACGTACCGGCCCCGCCCTGCCGCTCGCCCACAGCCACAAACAAGGAATGGCCGTCAGCAGCAGCAGGAGCCGGTAAGGACTGATAACCAGCGCCCCCACATGGAACAGCCAGGGCACGAACAAGGAGAATAGCAGCACCGGAACCAGTGGGTTCAGACCCTTGACGCGATCTGCCAACGACGATGCTTCCCTCGCGCTCATGAGCGCGCCCCGATTTTGGGATGCGGTGGACCGAAGCCCACTTGCGGTTCGACCGGCCCCGGCAATTGCGACTTGTTCCATCAACCCTACCAGCAAGTCCCGGTCAGCCCCCGTCTTGCTGCAGACTAGAGAACAGCGTGACGCTCTCAACTACATCCTTCGGATCAGCCCCTCCTCCCGCGACAGCCTTGATTGGCTAATGCGGGCCGCCTTGTCCTCCTGAATGCTCGCACCTGGGACGCCTAGCATCTGCCGGCGCCGAACAAACTCGAGCAAGCGGAGGAACAAAGTGAACGTAAACAACCGTCTTGCATCCATGCTGGCTAGCTCCCGGTCGCACGCCTACAAGCTTGGCTGGGGCATGCGTTCGGTAGGGATCACGGCGACGCTTCGGGGTGCTGTGCGTTCCGCCCTTCTCCATCTGCAGCGCCCGCAACACGCCCAGATCAAGCTCGCCTCCGGCCCTGTCATTGAGTTCGCTTATCCCAGCCAGGTTCCCACGGCGCTCGTCATGTTCGGTGACCTGATCGATCCCGAATTCGCATTCCTGCGCCGCATTGCCCGGCCAGACTGGATCGTCGCCGATATCGGCGCCGCTATCGGGCAGTTCACGTTATTTGCCGGCTGTCTGCCAGTTGCTTGCGTCCATGCCTTTGAGCCGAGCGGGGCCAATATCCGCACCCTGCAGCGCAACATCGAGCGCAATTGCCTTGCCGACCGCGTCCATATCCATCAGCTGGCGCTCGGTGAAGCCGAATATGAGGCGGTATTCGAAACCACTGACCACACCTGGGTCAGCCGTCTGGCCCAAAGCTCCGGCCATTCGGGGGCCGTAGAGCAAACCGAGACGGTGCAGGTGCGCACCCTCGCGGGAGAGCTCGAGCACCTCGGCGTTGACCATCTCTCCCTACTTAAGATCAACGTGGCTGGCTTTGAAACCGCTGTTCTAGCCGGCGCCGAACCGCTGCTCAGGCGCGGCGGCGCCGACATTCTGGTGCTGCTCCTCGGTCTCGCATCGCTGCCAGAATATGCCAAACTTGCGGGCTGGGGTTACCGCTTCTTCTACTTCCATCCGCGCGAAGCGGCCCTCTATGAGGTCACCCAGTTCGATGCTGCTGCCGTTCTCGATCATCGTCCCTGGCCAGCTCGCCACATCATCGCCATCCATAATGCGGCTCTGGCACGTGGCCTGATCGGCGACTTGGCCGTCAGAAAGCTCCATGCTGCCCCGGCAGCTCCCGAACCACGTGAGTTGGAGCTTTCATAATCCTTGCCTGTACTTAGATAGTAGTCGGCAAGAAACAGAACGAATCAGGATCAACAAGCCCCTTCCACCATCAAATCTCACGGAAGATGTTGCATACCTGCATCATCTGGGTTGAATCCATATACTTTCCCGCCAAGAACCTGGCGGAGTATTGCTCCAAATGGGGCAGCTCTTCGACCACCGCCAGTTCAAGAAAACGGAATGTCGATCAACGGATTGCCTGGAAAAACGTGACGCCGGCGCGTTTGGCATGTGGCAGCACTATGGCGGATCATCCCGATGGGAACACCAACTGGTCCCATTCCGCCGTCACCTAATACCGCGCATCCAAACGGGGGTGCGGTAATTCAGGAGACGTACATGCCCTTGGATCTCACAAGGACGCTGCAAGGCTTCCCTGACGCGGACAGCACCGGCGTTCGGTCAGGCGTGAATCTTAAACAGGTCGGCGGGTTCACCGTCACCGAGGACAACGCGGTGATCAGTGGGCTCGATATTCGCGGCACTCTGACCATCGAAGCAAAGAACGTCACCATCGTAGACTGCCGCATTGTCGGCAACAGCTACAACGGCATCATCTCGCAGCGAAACGACGTAACCGTCGAGCACTGTGACATTGTGGGCGGCACCAACGGGATCTCCGGGTCGGGGACCTTCCGCTACAACGACATTTCCCAAGTTGACAACGGCATCAACGTTTATTCGCCCAGCGTGATCGAGCACAACTACATCCACGATCTGGAGGGCGGTCCCGACGCTCACTACGATGGGATCGAGATCAATGGTGGCGGCGGTTCAGCCGAGCAGACCATCATCCGCCACAACACGATCATCAATGATCACGGCCAAACCTCCGCGATCATGATCGACAACTACTTTGGCGGTGTCGGCAATATCCTTATCGACAACAACTACCTGACCGGCGGTGGCTACACCATCTACTCCGATGGCCGGTTCACCGACGAACAGATCAGCGGCGTGCAGATCACCAACAACGTTCTCGGCGAAGGTCAATGGGGCTACTACGCCTTCTTTGAGAACCGCCCCCAAGTGTCCGGCAATACCGAGATCGGGGACCTTTGGCCCCTACCCGACTCTGGCGGCGCTCCCAACGAGCCGGCTCCTCAGCCACAGCCACAACCGCAGCCTGATCCTGATCCTCAGCCCCAGCAGCCCGGTGGAACCGGCACTGATGCCGCCGACACCCTCACGGGGGATGGCGCTGCCAATGTGCTGGATGGCAGGGCCGGCAATGACGTCATCAATGGCGCCGGTGGCAACGACACCATCATCGGTGGTCTGGGCCGTGACACCCTGACCGGCGGCGCTGGCAATGATCTCTTCGTCTTCAAGAACGTCGCCGAGATGGGCCGCAGTGCCTTTAGCCGCGACGTCATCACCGACTTCACTCCGGGGCAGGACAAGATCGATCTGTCAGCCCTTGACGCCAATAATCAATTGGCGGGCAAGCAGGGCTTCACCTGGCTCGCCCAGGACAATGCCAGCTTCACCGGTCGTGCCGGTGAATTGGCCTGGCACACAGAGGCGGGCGCGAACCGAACGGTGATCCAGGGCGACACCAATGGCGACCGTATTCATGACTTCGAAATCCAGCTCAGCGGCATCGTCAAGCTTAGCGCCAGCGATATTGCCGGGCTGGCCAGCGGGACCACCCCTTCCCCCGCTCCTGAAGTGCCACCCGCCACTGTTATTTCCGGCACCTCGCGCAGCGATAATCTGGTTGGCGACGACGGCGCCAATTCTATCGACGGGCGCGGCGGCAATGACACGATAGATGCTCGGGGTGGTGCCGACACCATCATCGGTGGCTGGGGCTGGGATACCATGACTGGGGGCGGAGGAGATGACACCTTCGTCTTCCGAACCGCGGCGGAGACGGGCTCCTATGTCGGCTCGCGTGACGTCATCACCGACTTCGAGGCCGGTCGGGACACGATCGACCTGTCCAGCCTGGACGCTGACCCCAATGTCGATGGCATCCAGAGCTTCTCCTTTCTGGCCCGGAATGGCGCCAGCTTCACCGGCACACGCGGGGAAATCGCCTGGCACACCGAGCCGGGGCAGAACCGCACCGTTGTCCAGGGCGATGTAAACGGAGATGGACGGCATGATTTCGAAATCGAACTCAGCGGCACCGTCCAGCTGACCGCAAACGACTTCCTGTTCTAGTCCATGCATCACCCCGTGAGGGCCGGCGTCAACCTCGTCGGCCCTCACGCTTAGCAACTATGGTTATCGCTGCACTGCGCGGTCTGCCCGAGCCCTCAAAAGCTAGCGAGAACGAACTATCGACAAGCTCGGCTACCTCCGCCCTCAGTCCGGCCGCTCCCCGCCTAAGCCCACTAGCTTAAACTCCCGCAAAATGGGCTTATTGCGACCCCGTCAGCGACGCACCTAGGCTCCCTGCAGCAGAAGAAATCTGCCGGAGGAGCCTCCATGCACCAGGGAGTTCATTCACCCCAGGGGCGGCCAGATGACCCCTCACAGGGGGGAGCCGTCCCGGATCGACGCCTGCTGTTTGGCGTGCAGCTTGATGCCGTGTGCATGGAGCAGGCGGTGGATCGTTGCCGCGAAGCGATGCTCACCCGCAAGCCCCTGCTGATCGGCGTCGTCAATGCCGCCAAGATCGTCAACATGCGGCGCGACCCGCAGCTCCAGGAAGCCGTGCTCGATTGCGACATGGTGCTGGCCGATGGCCAGTCCGTCGTCTGGGCCAGCAAGCTGCTGCGCCGGCCCCTGCCCGAGCGCGTCGCCGGCATCGATCTCTTTGAACAATTGCTGGACATGGCCCACCGTGAAGGCCGCAGCGTTTACCTGCTAGGCGCCAAGCCGGAGGTACTCGCCGCCCTCATGCGCCAGATCGCCACGCGTTGGCCAGGATTGCGGATCGCTGGAAGCCAGCATGGCTATTACGCCGAGGCGCAGGTCGAGGATGTAGCAGCCCAGATCAGCGCCTCGGGAGCCGATATGCTGTTTTTGGGCATGGCCTCGCCGCGCAAGGAAATCTTCCTCAAGCGCTTCCGGCACGAGCTAGGCGTGCCGATCCTGCACGGGGTCGGCGGTTCTTTCGACGTAATGGCCGGCCTCACCAAGCGCGCTCCGCGCAGCTGGCAGCGGCTCGGCCTCGAATGGGCCTACCGCCTGCTCCAGGAGCCCGGCCGCATGTGGAAGCGCTATCTCGTCACCAACACCGCCTTTGTCGCCCTGACCCTGCGCGAAGCTTTGCGCCCGGCCGGCGCCCTTTCCCCCACACCGCCAGCTGCGCCGCCGCCGCGCACCCCGGCTTGATGTCTGCGGCTCACAGGATCGAACTCATGTTGAACGAAGTCTTCAGCGGCACGCTGGCCGTAATCGGGATGGGCTATATCGGCCTGCCCACCGCTACCGTTCTCGCCACCCGGGGCATCCAGGTCATCGGCGTGGACGTCAATCCGCGCATTGTGGAAGCGATTTCGCGCGGTGAAACCCCCTTTATCGAGCCCGACCTGGCGGTAGCCGTCAGCGGTGCGGTGGCGATGGGGCGCCTGTCCATGTCGCGCGAGATCCCTGAGGCGGATGCCTTCATCATCGCCGTGCCCACCCCATTCAACCCCGATCACACCGCCGATCTTTCCTATGTCCAGGCGGCGGCCGAGCAGGTCGCGCTCAAGCTGCGCCCCGGCAATATTGTGGTGCTCGAATCCACCAGCCCGCCCGGCACCACCGAAAAGGTCAGCCGTTGGATCGGTGCGGTCCGGCCCGATCTCAAGATGCCCCATGTTGTCGGGGGCAGCGCCGATGTTTACGTCGCCCACTGCCCCGAGCGGGTGCTGCCGGGCCGCATCATGATCGAGATGATCACCAATAATCGCGTTGTTGGCGGACTAACCACCACTTGTGCCATCAAGGCAGCCAGCATCTACCGGGTCTTTTCCCAAGGTGAGATCCTCCTCACCGACGCCGCCAGTGCTGAAATGGCCAAGCTGGTGGAAAACGCCTACCGCGACGTCAACATCGCCTTTGCCAATGAGCTCTCCCTGATCACCGAGCACCTGCGGCTCGATGTGTGGGAAGTCATTCGCCTCGCCAACCAGCATCCCCGGGTCAATGTCCTGTCACCTGGCCCCGGTGTTGGCGGCCACTGCATCCCGGTTGATCCCTGGTTCATCGTCGCGGCTGCACCGGATACCGCCAGACTTATCCGCACGGCGCGCGAAGTGAATGACCACAAGCCCCACCATGTCGCCAATCAGGTCATCGCCAAGGCCCAGCGCTTCCGCACGCCCTCCATTGCCTGCCTTGGGCTCACCTTCAAGGCCAACGTGGATGACGTCAGGGAAAGCCCGGCCATCGATGTGGTGGGCTTGATCGCCAATGCCCTGCCGGAGGTCGAGATCATGGTGGCCGATCCCTATGTCAGCGATCTCCCACCCAAACTGCACAGCAATGCCAATCTGCGGCTGGTGCCCGCCGGGCAGGCGGTGGACGAGGCCGATATCATCGTGCTCCTCGTCGAGCACGATGCCTTCAAGGCGCTACGTCACAACCGGCACAACGGCAAGGTGGTTTACGACACGCGCGGTGCCTGGGCCTGAGCGGGATCGAGACTGGGAGCGAAATCGACCGGGCGTTCAGCCACGAGGCCGAAATAATGCGCAATGGCCTTCACGCAACGATCTGAGGCATGGCCGTCGCCGTAAGGGTTGACGGCCTTTGCCATCGCATCATAGGCGGCCCGGTCGGTGAGCAACCGGCTCACCTCGTCAAAGATGCGGTTCTCATTGGTGCCAACCAGCTTGACCGTTCCTGCCAGCACAGCTTCCGGTCGCTCGGTGGTTGCCCGCATCACCAGCACCGGCTTGCCAAGGCTGGGCGCCTCCTCCTGCACGCCCCCGCTATCGGTCAACACAATGTCCGAGGCCTGCATCGCGCCCACGAAGTCGCTATAGCCTAGCGGCTCGGTGATGAGCACGTTCTCCAGATGCTGCAGGTGCGGCAGCAGAATCTCGCGCACAGCCGGGTTCAAATGCACCGGCAGCAACAGCTGGATGTCGGGGAACGCCTGCGCGAGGCGCGCCATGGCCCGCGCTGCCTGCGCCATCGGTTCCCCCCAGGACTCGCGCCGATGGGCGGTGATCAGCACGGTGCGGCGCCCTTGTAGCTTGAGCAGGTCCGGATTTGCCGGCGGCAGCTGGAGCGCCGCCACTTCCAGCAGCGCATCGATCACCGTATTGCCCGTCACGGCAACCGCGCTTGGCGAAATCGCCTCTGCTACGAGGTTCTGCCGCGATGTCGCCGTGGGTGCCAGATGCAGCTCGGCGATCCGGGACACCATGGTCCGGTTCACCTCCTCAGGGAACGGATTATAGTTGTTGTGCGTCCGCAGGCCCGCCTCCAGATGGATCACCGGCACCCGCTGGTAGAATGCCGCAAGCGCAGCGGCAAAGCAGGTGGTGGTATCTCCCTGCACCAGCACTGCGTCCGGTTGCTCCTCGGCAATAATGGCAGAAACCCCTTCCAGGGCTCGGCAGGTGATTCCCGTCAGCAACTGGCGCTCCGTGATGATGTTGAGATCATGCTTGGGGACGATGCCGAACAAGGCATTGACCTGGTCGAGCATCTGCCGATGCTGCCCCGTTACCGCAACCACCGGCTCGACCAGCCCCGACTCCGCCAGCGCCGCCACCAGCGGCGCCATCTTTATCGCCTCGGGTCGGGTTCCATAGGCCACCAGTATCTTGGGCATGATCTTGTCCTCGTCCACGCCCCGGTCGGGCGCGGAAAGACGCTAGGGCGCGGCTGCCACGATCGGCATAATCACATCAACCTAGTGGGCGGAGCGGCAAGCACGCTTGCTCCCTCCACGGTATGGCACGGCAATCAATTAGATAGGTCGGGCGCCAGCGGCAGGCGGAAATGGCCTAGGCCGAGCCGCACCCGTAACTCCTTGAGGGTACTTAAACCTACGGAAACCCTCGCAATTATTGATACGAAGCCGACTTCACCTAAGGCGCTCGGAGCTTGTTGGGGTTCCTCTCTGCGACAGCTTAATCCCCTCGGCGAGTTTTGCCCCCGTGTGGGAGGTCCTAACGTCCCAGCACGCAGGAACTGCATCCGCATGAGCTTTGGCGGCAACAACTGCCCCGGCTGCCGCCACTCGCCAACATCGGCATCTGGCGCCTGCCATGCAACAAGCGAGGCCTATGATGTTTGACAGTTTCGTCGGCAAGCCGGCCAAGCCCGGTGCCGGTGTCGCCCCCAGCAAGCGCCGGCTCGCCCTCGCCCGCCGCTTCTATCAACCAACCAAGCGCCTAAGCGATCTGGTGTTGGTACTGGTGTTCGGGCCACTGTTCCTGCCGCTCATCGCGATGCTTGCCCTGCTGGTGCGCCTTGATGGAGGGCCTTCATTTTATCGCCAGCCGCGCCTGGGGCGTTACGGGCGCGTGTTTCGGCTGGTTAAGCTTCGCACCATGGTGGTGGATGCCGATGCCGCGCTGGCCCGGCATCTCGAGGGTGATCCAGCAGCACGCGCCGAATGGGCCGCAACGCAAAAACTGCGCCGCGATCCGCGGCTGACACCCATTGGCGGCTTCCTCCGCCGCTATTCGCTCGATGAACTGCCCCAGCTCTGGAATGTGCTGATCGGGGAAATGAGCCTTGTCGGCCCGCGTCCCATGCTGCCCTCCCAACGCCCACTTTACCACGGCACCGCTTATTTCGACATGCTGCCGGGACTGACCGGCCTTTGGCAGATCAGCGAGCGCAATGACTGCTCCTTTGCCGCCCGGGCCGATTACGACACGCGCTACGGGCAAATAGCCTCAATCGGCACTGATTTCCGCATCCTTTGGCGCACGGTTGAAGTCGTGTTCCGCGGCACCGGTTGCTAGGCTGCCGCCTTTCCTAGGGAATGATGGCGAGGTCCACCGGGGCCGCCGTGCCGCCGGGCGTCTGCGCTGGTGATCGTCCCGGTAGTTGCACCTCCAGCGCTACCCGCACCAGGTCTCCCGGCACCAACACGCTGGCTTCACTGGCGTCCAGCGACACTGTTTGCTCCCCTTCCTGGCGCAATATGGAATAGCTGATCCCCGTTTTCGCCGTCTGGGCCAGCGTGGCGTTGGCGTCGAAATCCATCGATTGGCGCAGCATGCGCATCGTTGCTGTTTGGTTGAGCATCAGCTTTTCCAGCGTCGCCTGCTGTTCTTGCAATTGCGCCGCAGCATAGGATTGCTGCTCGTCCTGCAGCTTGGCCAAGTCCCGCTCGGATCGGTTGAGATTTTCCCGCGCCGACATCGTGGCAATGACATTGTCGAGCTTGTCCGAGCGCAGATCATCAAGGATACGCTCCGCATCGGTCAGCCGCGCCACCGTGGAAGCACCTGCGGCCAGCAGCGTCTTGAGCGAATCCACCTGCTGTTGCGCCCGCTCGATCTGCTGATCGATTGCGCCCGACTTTTGCTCCAGCGCATCGATCTCGGCTTTGTAGAGTACGGCCAACTGCTCCAGCCCCACCTGCTGGCGCAACAACTCGTTGGTGTGAGCGTCAAAGATGCGCCGCTCCTGCTCCATAATTTCGGCCACCACCGGATCGGCAGAGTTGAGCGTGGGGTCGAAGGTGATCTCAGGCTCGCGGGCAAATTCGGCCTTGAGCCGCGCCAACCTCGTCGTGGTGCGCAGGATATCGCGGCTATAACCCTCAAGGTCCCACTGCAGCTTGATGGTTTCGGACAAACCCGAGGCGCCCTCGATCCGCTGCTCGCCCCCTGCCAACGCCATGGCCTGGATCACCGTCATCCCGGGACGATAGCTGTATGCGCCAGGCGCTTCGACATTGCCCACCACATAAACCGGCGGATATTCAAGCACCTGCACCGACGCATTGGGCGCATCGAGCAGCCCCAGCTTGGTCTGCAGCAACTCGCCGATGCGCGTGCCAAGATCCTCCGCGCTCAGGCCCGAGACATCCATGGAGCCCAGCGTCGGAACCGCTAGCGACCCATCGGGCTCGATCACGAACTCTCCGCTCACTGCGTCCCAGCGCTTGTAGTCGCCCGTTGCCGGAACAAACTGCACCACACTGATCCTGAGCTTGGTCAGCGGGGCAAGTGGCGCCGGCGCCGCCATCGCGGTGGAGGCGAGCGAAACACCCGCCAGCAGCACCGCCAGGCGCATCCGGCGCCGTATCGCCAGCGAGAAATCGTGCAAGTTCAACATGGTTGGGCCCCGCTCCAGCAGCATTGCGTGATCGTATCGCGAGGCAGGGGCAAAAGAACCAGCTACAGCGGCTTAGCTCCAGCGGCGTACCATATCCCCGGTCTCACCCGTGTTGGCGATGGAGCCGCTGATGAGTCGCGCTCTAGGTTCAACGCCAGACAGTTTGGCTGAGGCGCCGCTGCAGACCGGTCGGGTGATTGACGTGAATGCACTGAGCAATATCGACTTCAGATTTTATCTATCCCTCTTTATGCGGCGCTTGCCGCTTTTCCTGATCGTCCTGGTGATCGCGACAAGCGCCGGCGTGATCGCCACCGTGTTGCGCCCCATCGTCTTTCAGGCCACCGCTCGCATTCTTGTTGAATCCCCGCAGATCCCGGCAGAACTCGCCAAGTCCACCGTGCCTACCGGCGCGGCCGAGCAGTTCCAGATCATTCAGCAGCACGTGCTTTCGCGCGACAATCTGCTCGCGCTCGCCGACCGACTGGCGCTCTATCAGGGCCGCCCACCAATGTCGCGCGCCGAAACCTATGACGATCTGATCCGGCGCCTCGAAATCGCGCCCACCCATATTGAAAGCGGCACCGGAGCTGTTGCCACCGTATTCCGGATAGCCTTCAAGGCGGGCGACCCTGATAGCGCCGCGAACTTCGTCAATACACTCGTGACCCAGATCCTCGACAAGGACATCCAGCTGCGCACCGGTCGCGCCACCGACACCGTCACCTTTTTCGATGGCGAAGCGGCGCGGCTCGATCAAGCCCTGCGCGAAGCGGACAGCAGGATTCTTGCCTTCAAGAACGAGCACATCGACGCACTGCCCGACAGCCTCGACTTCCGCCGCGAGCAGCAAACCGTTGAGCAGCGACGCCTTTTGGTTTTGGCGCAGGAAGAATCAATGCTGCGCAAGCAGCGCACAGACCTCGAATCCCGCCCGCTGGAACTTGGCGTACTACCGACTTCCCCGGTAGAGCAGAACCTCCAGGCGCTGCGCCAATCGCTGGTTCAGCAGCAGGCGCTGTTTGCCGAAGACAGCCCGACCATCAAGGGACTGCGTGGCCGTATCGCCGCTATCGAGGGCGATCTTGCCGGAGCCAGCTCTCAACCCGGCTCCGACCGCCCCACCAACGCGCGCCAGTTCCAGATCGCTGACATCACCGACCGGCTCGCCGCCATCGCTCAGGAGCGCGAGCAGGTCCAGCGCAAGATCGCCGATCTCAGCGCGTCCATCGCCCGCACCCCGAGCAATGAAACCCGGCTCAATTCGCTCCTGCGCGATCATCATAACCTGCAGGCGCAATACGACCTGGCTGTAGCGCGCCTCGCCGAAGCATCCACGGGCAAGCAGATCGAACTGCTGCTAAAGGGCGAACGGCTTTCCCTGATCGAAAGCGCGGTCCCGCCGCGTAACTTCCAAGGATTTGGCACCCGCATGCTGCTGTTCGCCAGCCTCATTGTCGGCGTGCTGGCCGGTCTTGTCGCCGTGGTCGTGCCGGAGTTCTTCAACCGTCGCATTCGCCGTCCAGCCGAGCTCACATCTCGCTTGCAGATCGTCCCCTATATCACTGTTCCCTATATCGAACGCCGCATTTTTGATCATCGGCGCCTCGCAATGAGCGTCGCGGCGACTCTCACCATTCCCGTGGTGCTGCTGGTCGCCGGCATCTATCTTTCTCCGCACAAGAACATCATTGGCCAGACCCAGGCCGCGACTGCCTCACCCTTGCCGGGAGTTCAGCCATGACCATCGAAGCCGAACGCCACGCCGCCGCGACGACTTTCCCGCTAAAGCCCACGGGCGCCGGTTCCCTTGCCTGGTCGCAACTGACCGACCTGCCAGTGGACCCGCGCTGGCTCACCAAGCAGAAGATCGTTTCCTTCCAGCGCCGGCACAAGGCTGCTCTCGCCTTTGACATCTTGCGCACCAAACTGCTCAAGGCCGCCCGCGAGCAGGGCTGGAAAACGCTGGGCATCACCTCGCCCGATGCTGGCTGCGGCAAGGCGACCATTGCGGCCAACCTGGCGATCAGCCTGACCAAGCACGAGCAGGTCCGCGTCGCCCTTGTGGATATCGACCTGCGCCGGCCAGGCATCGCCCAGATCTTTGCCCATAAGAGCCGCTACAGCACCGAGGAATTCCTGCGCGGCGAATGCCTGCCCGAAGACTTCCTGGTCCGCGTCGGCGACAATCTGGCAATTGGCGCCAGTTCCGACTCAACCGGTTACCCAGCCGAACTGCTGCACGGCCCCGGTGCAGCCCAAATGCTCGAACGCTTGCGCCAGGGACTGGGCGCCGACATGCTCATCTTTAACCTGCCTTCCATGCTGGAAAGCGATGACTGCCTGGGGCTCTTGCCCCAAGTGGAAGCCGCACTGCTGGTGGTTGGCGCCGACCACAGTACCGTCGATGACATTGATGTATGCGAGCGGGAGTTGCGCGCCCAAACCCGCATGCTCGGCGTCGTGCTCAACAAGTGCCGCTACGCCTTCGACCAGAACGTGAACTTCCAGCTTTAGCGCAGTCCCGGCCCTGCCGGACCGCGGCCCCGCGCCCCGCCACGGCTCGTTTGACGCGACCTCCCCATCGTTTCCCATCCACATCTCGAACAAGGTGCGGCTTGCCACGTCCACCGCAGAGTTCCACGGCGACCCATAACTATCCCGACGGGAGTGCCCCGCTCAAAGGACGGGTGCGGACCTCGGCAATAAATCCTTAAGCTTACGGGGCACGCGCCGACCAATAGCCCCGGCAGCGATTTTAGCTCGCTGCCCGGAAAGGCAGCTAACTCGCTAGCTCGATTAGCAAATTGCCCATCGCCCAGGGATCGCTAGCTTTGCCGGAAGTCGAGCACTGCGCGCAGCAATCACTGCCTTCACCCGCTCGCCATCTCAGGGGTAACCACATGCTGACGCGCGTCCAGCTCGAAGACGGGGTGATTATCCGACAACCCGATCTGGTCAATCTTTACGACTGCTGCATCGGTGCCGGCACCCGCATCGGCGCTTTTGTCGAGATTCAGAAAAACGCGGTCGTGGGCCGCAACTGCAAGATCTCGAGCCACAGCTTCCTCTGCGAAGGCGTCACCATCGACGACGGCGTGTTCATCGGCCACGGCGTGATGTTCACCAATGATCTCTTCCCCCGGGCCACCACCGCCACCGGAGAGCCGCAGGAAGGCGATGACTGGACGGTGGTGCCCACTTTCGTGCGCCGCAACGCCTCGATCGGCAGCAATGCCACCATTCTCGCCGGCATCACCATTGGGGAAGGCGCCATGATCGGCGCCGGCGCCGTGGTGACCCGCGACGTGCCCGCCGGAGCGGTGGTGGCGGGCGTGCCCGCGCGCCCCCTCGCCGCCTCCGCCCAACCCGCCCAACTGGATACCGGAAGGCTGCAACAATGATCGGCGTCGGCGTTATTGGCTATGGCTATTGGGGTCCCAACCTCGTTCGCAACTTCTCGGATATCCCCAGTGTCGATCTGCGCTGGGTATGTGACCTGCAGACCGAGCGGCTGGCCCGGCTGCGCCTGCGCTATCCGGCGGTCAGCATCACGGAAGATCTCAACGATGTGCTCTCCGATCCCAAGGTGGATGCCGTAGCCATCGCCACCCCCGTTTCCACCCATTTCGATCTGGCCATGCGTGCCCTGCGCGCCGGCAAGAGCGTCTTTGTCGAAAAGCCGATCACCGCCACCGCCGAACAGGCGGAGCGCCTCATCGAGGAAGCCGACCGGCGCGGCCTCGTCGTCGCGGTCGATCACACCTTCATCCACACCGGCGCCGTCAAGAAGCTTCGCGAGGTCATCCAGAAGGACCTGGGCCAAGTCTACTACTACGACTCCGTCCGCGTGAATCTTGGGCTCTTCCAGCACGATGTCAGCGTGGTCTGGGACCTCGCGGTCCACGATCTCTCGATCATGGATTACGTGCTGGGCGTACAGCCGCGCGCTGTTTCGGCCACTGGCATCGCCCATATCGCCGGCTCACCCGAAAACATGGCCTATCTCAACCTGCATTTCGACACGACGCTGATGGCCCATATCCACGTTAACTGGCTGGCCCCGGTCAAGGTGCGCCGAACCCTGGTGGGCGGCAGCAACAAGATGGTGGTCTACGACGATCTCGAGCCCAGCGAGAAGATCAAGGTCTATGACAGCGGCATCACGCTCGACCCCATGGCCCCTCGCGCCGGCGAGCAAAAGCAGCAGATGCGCATCGGCTACCGCGCGGGCGACATGTTCGCCCCCAAGCTCGACATCACCGAGGCGCTGGGCTCCGAACTCGCCGAATTCATCGCCTGCGTACAGCGCGGCACCAGCCCTACTGCCGATGGCGTAGCGGGCCTGCGCGTCGTCCGCATTCTTGAAGCTGCAACCCGCTCCATGGCGCAAGGCGGGACTGTGATCGAACTTGCCCCTCAACGAGTGCTGGCATGATCCCCTTTCTCAACCTGCGCGCACAATACGCCGCCATTCAGCCCCAGATCGAAGCCGCCGCTCTTGGCGTCCTGCGCTCCACCCAATATGTGCTGGGCGCCGAGGTGGAGGCGTTCGAGGAAGAGTTCGCCGCCTATTGCGGCACGCGCCACGCCATCGCGGTCAATACCGGCACCAGCGCTCTGCAGTTGGCGCTGCTGGCCGCCGGCATCAAGGCCGGCGACGAGGTGATCACCACGCCGTTCACCTTCGTGGCCACCGCCGCCGCCATCCGCTATATCGGCGCCCGCCCGGTCTTTGTGGATATCGATCCACGCACCTTCTGCATCGATCCCAATCTCATCGAGCGGGCGATTACGCCCCGCACCCGCGCGATCATGCCGGTCCATCTCTACGGCCAGATGGCCGATATGGACGCCATCGGCATGGTCGCCGCCAAGCATGGCCTTGCGGTCATAGAGGACGCTTGTCAGGCCCACGGCGCGACCACCGAGGGACAACGCGCCGGCAGCTTTGGCCTTTCCGGCTGCTTCAGCTTCTATCCCGGCAAGAACCTGGGCGCCTGCGGCGAAGGCGGCATCGTTGTCACCAGCAATGACCAGCAGGCCCGTCTCATCCGCATGCTGCGCGACTGGGGCCAGGACCGGCGCTATCACCACGTGCTCGAAGGCTACAACTTCCGCATGGATGCCATCCAGGGCGCGGTGCTGCGCGTCAAGCTGCGCGAGCTGGAGAACTGGACCGAAGCGCGCCGGGCCTGCGCCGGCGAATACAAGCAGCTGCTGGCCGGCGGCCCGGTGGAGCTCCCCTACGAAGCGCCGGGCCGCCGCCATGTCTGGCACATCTTCGCCATCCGCACCCGCGACCGCGATGGCCTGCGCGAAATGCTCGCCCGCGATGGCGTCGAGACCGGGCTCCACTACCCCGTCCCGGTGCATCTGCAGCCCAGCTATGTCGATCTGGGCCACGCGCCCGGCGACTTCCCCCAGGCCGAGGCGGCCGCCGCCACCGTCCTGTCCTTGCCCATCTACCCCGAACTCAGCACCCAGGAAGTCGAGATCATCTCCGATCTGGTGCGTCAGGATGCCTATGTCCATTGAAATGGTGGATACCCCGCGCATCGCCCGCTCGGTGCATGGCCGCCGCGAGATTGATCCCGGTCCCACCTTTGAAGACGGCATGGTCGGCTGGCTGCGCCAGCACTACCCGGCCTCAGCCGTACGCGACCTTTATGGCCGCTTCGCCGTTGGCGATGGCGACCTCGACGCCTTGATGCGCCAGTTCGTCTGGCGCAGCGCCGCCCGGCGCTGCGGGCCGGGGCTGCAGGTCGGCAGCCAGGCTGGCTTCAAGCACATCGAAACCTTCGAGATCGGCGCCAATGTCTTCATCGGCGCTGGCGCCTACATCCAGGGCCGGTTCGATGGCACCTGTATCATCGGCGACAAGGTCTGGATCGGCCCCCAGGCCTATTTCGACGCCCGCAATCTCGTCATCGGCGATTATGTCGGCTGGGGCCCCGGCGCCAAGTTGCTGGGCTCCCAGCACACCGGCCTGCCCGTCTCCGAGCCCATCATCGCCACCGATCTCGACATCCGCCCCGTGCGTATCGGCGCCGGCGCCGATATCGGCACCAATGCCACCATTCTGCCCGGCGTCACCATCGGGGAAGGCGCCATCATCGGCGCCGGTGCCGTGGTGACCACCGATATTCCCGCCTACGCCGTCGCCGCGGGTGTCCCCGCCCGCGTGCTGCGCTGGCGCAAGGACGACGACATCGTCCAAAACCCCAATCAAGGAGCGTCCTGATGCAAGGCAAACGGGTTCTGATCACGGGTGGAGCCGGCCTTATCGGCTCCCATATTGCCGATCTGGTCGCCGACCAATCTCCAGCCGAAATCGTCATCCTCGACAATTTCGTGCGCGGCCGCATGGACAACCTGGCCGCAGCGCAAGCCAAGGCGCCGATCCGGATCATCGAGGGTGATGTCCGCGACATCGCCCTGGTCCATGCCAGCATGGCGGGGATCGACACGCTCTTTCACCAGGCCGCCATCCGCATCACTCAGTGCGCCGAAGACCCGCGCCTCGCCCATGATGTGCTGGCGACCGGTACCTTCAACGTGCTCGAAGCCGCGGTGAAAGCCGGCGTCGGCAAGGTCGTTGCCGCCTCTTCCGCCTCGGTGCTCGGCGCCGCCGATCAGTTCCCCACCACCGAGCTGCACCACCCCTACAACAACCGCACCATCTATGGCGCCGCCAAGACCTACAACGAAGCGCTGCTGCGCAGTTTCAACGAGATGTATGGCCTGCCCTATGTCGCCTTGCGCTATTTCAACGTCTACGGCCCGCGCATGGATGTCTACGGTGCCTATACCGAGGTGCTGATCCGCTGGATGGAGCGCATCGCCAATGGCCTGCCCCCCATCATCATGGGCGATGGCACCCAGACCATGGATTTCGTGCATGTGCGCGATATCGCCCGCGCCAATGTGCTGGCCGCCGCAGCGCCCGCCAGCGACACCGTCTACAATGTGGCGAGCGGCACTGAAACGAGCCTCGCCGAGCTGGCCCGCACCCTCCTCGATGTCATGGGCTCGTCCTTGGCGCCGATCCACGAGCCGGCCCGCAAGGTCAACCCCGTCGCCCGCCGCCTCGCTTCAACCGAAAAAGCGACGCGCGAGCTGGGCTTCACCGCCGAAATCTCGATGAAGGAAGGCCTGCGCGATCTCGTCGCCTGGTGGCAGGCGAGCCGCGGCCTTGTCAGGAGCGATGTAGCATGACCGCCATCCGCCCCCAGCTTCCCGTCGCCAAGCCCGTGCTCGATGAACGCGAGGTCGAAGCCGCCCGCCGCGTCATCCTTTCCGGCTGGGTCACCCAGGGCCCCGAAGTCGCCCAGTTCGAGCAGGAATTCGCCGCCTATGTCGGCGCCCCCCATGCCTGTGCCCTCTCCAACTGCACCACGGCGCTGCACTTGGCGCTGATGGCCGTGGGCGTCGCCGCCGGCGACGAGGTGATCACCGTCAGCCATTCCTTCATCGCCACCGCCAACGCCGTGCGCTATTGCGGCGCCACTCCGGTCTTTGTCGACATTGCGCCCGGCACCTTCAATATCGATTCCGATCGCATCGCCGCCGCCATCACGCCGCGCACCCGCGCCATCCTCGTCGTGCACCAGCTCGGCATGCCTTGCGATCTCGCTGCGATCCTCGCCATTGCCCGCGAACATGATCTGAAAGTGGTGGAAGACGCCGCCTGCGCCACCGGCAGCGAAATCCTCTGGAACGGATCTTGGGAGCGCATCGGCCGCCCGCATGGCGACGTCGCCTGCTTTTCCTTCCACCCCCGCAAAGTCGTCACCACCGGCGACGGCGGCATGTTGACTACAGCCAGCCCTGACTTCGACCGGGCCTTCCGCCATTTGCGCCAACATGCCATGTCGGTGCCCGACACCGTCCGCCACGGCGCCCGCCAGGTGATCTTCGAGAGCTATACCGAGGTCGGTTACAACTACCGCATGACGGACCTGCAGGCCGCCATTGGCCGCGTCCAGCTCGAGCGTCTCCCCGGCATCATCGCTGATCGCCGGCGTCTTGCGGCTCTCTACACAAGCTTGCTCTCGGCCATTCCCGGTCTGCAACCACCGGCTGAGCCAGCCTGGGCGCGCAGCAACTGGCAGAGCTATTGCGTCACCCTGCCCACCCATGCCGATCAGTTGGCTGTTATGCAGGCCCTGCTCGATCGCGGCATCTCTGCCCGGCGCGCCGTGATGAACTCCCATCTCGAGCCCGCCTATGCCCGCAAGAACCTCCATCGGCAGGCCGGCTCGCTCGAGCACTCCGAGCACGCCCAGCGCACCGGGATCATGCTGCCGCTCTTTGCGCAGATGAGTGAAGACGATGTGCGCTTCGTTGTTGCGGAACTGGCCCAGATTCTCGAGCAGGTTCCCGAACTCGCGTCCTAAACCCCATCAACAGCTGACGCCGTCCGCGTCGGCTTCATCCCGAGCCCCACCCGTACCACCGTGGGCAACCAAGCGGGTATCCAGCGCTGCGGCAACAGCGCAATTAACTGGCTGAGTGCATACCAGCTCGCTCCGGCCGTCGCGATCGCCGCAACCGCAAAGCCGGGCCAGAATGGCAGCAGTTCCACTGCCGCCAGCACCGCGGCGCTCAGGGTAACAAACCCCGATCCCAGCACCAGGTTCTCGCGCGACCAGCGAAAGCCATCAAGGCTCCGCACCAGCCCATAGATCAGCATGCCGTGCCAGAGATAAAGCCCCACAAAGGCGATGCCTGCGCCGGCCAGGCCAACAAGATCGAGCAGCAACCAGGTCAACCCGACCTGCACCGTTGCCGCCGCGAGCTCCGTCCAGAAGAAGATCTGCTGCTTGCCCTTGGCTAGGATGATGAACCCCATCGGCCAGGCCACCACGCGCAACAGCATCCCGAGACAAAACCAGCGTAGCAACGGCACCGCGCCTGCAAACTCTGCTGAGTAAAACACCGCCATCACCAGCGGAGCCAGCGCCAGCGTGGCCAGCAGTCCAGGTCCCGCGAGGAGGAGACTAACCCGCGCCTGCTCGTTGACCATGCGTGTGCTGGCGACCTGGTCATCGGCAACCGCCGAAAGGCGCGGGTAAAAGTCGGTGCCCATCGCCTGGAGGATAAAGCCGACATAAATGCCCCCCAGCGCCCAGGCCGCCTGGTAGTTGCCGGCGGCATCCACGCCCAGTTCCTGCACCACGAGGATCCGGATAAGAAAGGCCGATCCGGCCATCAGCAACCCGCTAGCCATGAAGGCAAAGCCCAGCATCAACAGCCCCTTGGCCTCGGCACTAAACTCAGGCAGCGAAAGGCTGACCTCAGGCAGCGTGATTTTGCGGCAATACCATAGCGCAGCAATCCAGGTGGTCGCCGCCACCGCAATCAGCGACGGCACAATGCCGGCCTCCCCGAGCCAATATACCAGGGGAACCGCCACCACCGTGTTGAGCACCGCACCCACCACCGTCATCCTCGCTAGATCCCCGATGCGGCGACTGCCTTGGATGATCGCCATCGGTGCGCCCGCGAGAATCCGCAGCAGCACCGCTACACTCACCAGCATCACCGCGCCCGCATGCGCCGCCGTTCCAAAGGACAAGGTGGCGATCGGAACCGCAAAACCGATCAGCAAAACCATCCCCAGTACACCCAGCAGCAACGAAGCGCGCGCCAGCACTTTGGCCACGCGTGCAACCTTGAGTGCGTCCCCGGTCCCGCTGGCGAGTGCCACCTGCCGCACCCCGCTGGCCTGGATGCCCAACCCGGCAATGCTCGAGCCGAGGTCAATGATCACGTTGAACAGCCCGAACAGCCCCACGCCTGCAGGGCCCAGAAGCACAGCAAGCACTTTGAGACGCACTACGGACATGAGGATATTGATGACCGATGACCCTCCAATGAGGGAGGTTGATTTCAGAATCGCTCCATATCGGGTTTGCGCCCGATCATCCTCACTTGTATCGCTCACCACGGTTCCTGAAATATGCTGCCTTGTCCCATCAGGATTGCAGCCGCCAAGGCCAATGGGCAATCGCCCGAACTTGTGGTGTCGCGGCAATCGCTAGTCCAGAGGATCGGCCGTGCCCCGGTCTGCTAAAACATGTGGACTAGCGGGCCTGCTGCCACACCACCCGCGAGCGAACACTGCGTCGCATCAATTGTCAGTGGCCGCGCCGCCGGCCGCCACATGCCGTCCCAAACTGAGACACTCCCGCCACATGCGAAGCAGCGGTCCGTCAGTTATCCTGACCTTTATTGAGAGTTCAATCCATAATTTACTTGCTCATTGATCGCACAAATCAGCGAAAGCAAGCAACTTACAAGGACAACAGAGATATGATGATTCTTGTCGCCAGTATCTTTCCTGTGGCAATTCAGCCGCATCTTGCGCGCAATCTCGCCGACCGCGACGGGGAAACGGGCCGAAAAGCGCCCGCCCGATAGGAGGTTGCAACAAGCCATAAACCCTATGGCTCCTCGCTTACCAAGATAAGGGCCCACTGGGGAGTTGCCGGAACTCGGCCGCCCGAACAAACTACTCCGGTTCACGAAACCAGCTTAATTATCTGAAAATGCAACTGATTTCTCAAGAACGCCAGTTCGGCCCCACCCCGTGCACAAGAAAATCTCACCCAGTTTGACCCGCTTCGAAGAACTCCCGGCGGAACCCAAAGCAACCCCCCGGAGCGTTTTTCGGCTACTATTTTGGCCTACTAGCCTTACCGCACCCAAAATAATCAATTGCCAAGATACTTGCGCTCGTCTGGCTTGAGCCGCGAGTTTGTCACGGCTGTGTCACGACGGGTATGTTCCTTGGGAGCGTCCTAAGTTAAATAGGACTAAAAAATCATCAGTTGGGGCAATCATGTTGGAAGTCATCAACCACAAGGAAGAAGGCATCTATGCCTTCTGGCACACGACCCCGTCGCGCGATGCAGAGGGCCGAGACGGAATTCTCATCCTGGCGAACACTGGCGTGACATTCCAGAGTCTGCTCAAGGCCGCTCAGCAGTGCTTCTTGCGCGTCGGGGTAACCCTATCGAGTCAGCTGCCTGAGGACGCCACGGTTCCATACAAGCCGCGGCTGATCCTGCTGGACGCTCTCGCCTTTCGCAATATACCGGGCATGATCTCGCAATGCCGCGAGCGCTACCCGGACTCGCCCATCGCGCTTTTGGTCGAGAATGGCTGGAGCGAGGATCCGGCGCTGCGTGCTGTTGTGGCCGAACGCGCGATCCAGGGCCTTGTGCCCTTCAACCTCCAGATCAATGTCTGGCTAGCTGCAATCTGGCTCCTGCTTAATGGTGGCGAGTATTTTCCGAGCGTCGCCTCCCCTCGCTCAGCCGCGCGCGGCTTTCTGACCCGCCGCAGTCCCTCGAGTGGCCCGGAAGGAGCCACGGGCAGCGACACCGTTGGGGTACTGTCCAACCGGGAAGCCGAAGTGCTTGAGCTGATGTCCGACGGCTATCAGAACAAGATCATCGCGGCCAAGATGGAGCTGTCCGAGCACACGGTGAAAGTGCACGTGCACAACATCATCCGTAAGCTAAAGGTGCATAACCGCACCCAGGCAGCGGCTGTGTTTCGCTCGTTTGATCGACGACCGGGCTATGACACCCCACCAGCAGGCACCATGCCCGCTATCGTACGGACGCTATGAAGGGGCGTTAAAAACCCCTAGCGTGAGTAAATTGAAGTCCAGGCGGCCACGGACAGCAACACCAGTCAATCCGCGCAAACCACTACAATAATAGACTGACTGTTGCCGCGACCCATCCGCTACGATCACCGTCGTAAGGAGGGCCGACGAGTTAGGCGTGTCATAATTGCTAAACTACAGATCGTAAGCCGGAACCCGGGGGGGATATCATGTATGTGATAGACGGCCGAACGGCACAGGTGTCGATTTTTACCTTCGGAAATTGCCATGTGCAATCTTCGGGCAGGTTGATCAATCCACCGTTCAACTTGCTGCGAATTTTGGTCTACATCCTGCTTGAAGGACACGGAAAACCGGTTGTGCGACGGCGTATCGGCGATCTGATCTGGTCGGACAATGGCTCCGAACAGGCCAATGCCGATATCCGCCAAACGGTGGCGCGTATCCGCAAGTTCCAGGACGACAACAACTTCGAGTTGTTTTCTGCCGATCAACAGATGGCCTGGCTTAATCTGGACCAGAACATCTATATCGACTTGGCCGAATTCTTGGATATCGCCGCCAATCCCACCTCCAAGGGCTGCGTGCGGATGTGCGAGATCTATCGGGGGGAACTGCTGGAATCCCTGCGCTCGGCGGGCGAAGGGTTCGAGGAGTGGCTGGCCTTTCAGCGAACTGCCCTGCGTTACGAATTCATCAGTGCGGTCTCCCAGGCCATCGAGCTCGACACCGATCTAACGGCTCAGGAGCGCCATGCCTGTGCCACCCGCTTGCTGCAGATCGACCCATATCATGAGGGCGCCCACCGCGCCTTGATGTATGACGCGGCTGCCAAGGGCCAGTTCTCGTTCGTCAAGCAACTCTTCAATGATTGCAGCAAGCGGCTGCGGGAGGAGCTGGGTGTCGGGCCCGATGACGAAACAGTACGGCTTTACCGCGAACTGATCAGCAGAAGCCCTACCGCCTAGTTCGCCGCTTCGAGCACTTCGCGCGCGATGTGCTCGCCGATCGGCAGGGCCGATGTTGCTGCGGGAGACGGTGCATTGCACACATGCAGCATGCGCTCCCCCCGCAGCAGCAGGAAATCCTGCACCATGGTCCCGTCGCGCCGCACCGCCTGCGCCCTGATGCCCGCCGGCATCGGGGTCAGGTCTTGAAGGGTCAGCGACGGGCAGTACTTGCGGCACGCCTCCAGATAGCGCCGCCGGAACAGGCTATTGGCCATTTCCTCGGCGCCCGCCCGAAAATGGCGGCCCATCGTGCGCCAGAACCCCGGAAACCCCACCGCTGCCGCGATGTCGGGCAGGGAGACCGCGCCCTTGTTGTAGCCCTCGCGCGCCAGGCCCAGCACCGCATTGGGCCCTACGCTCACCCCACCGCCGATCATCGGCGTCAGGTGAATGCCCAGAAACGGCAAATCGGGGTCGGGCACTGGATAGATCATGGCCTTGACCACCTGGTCGCGCTGGCTGGCGAGCCGGTAGTATTCCCCGCGAAACGGCACGATGGCAAAGTCTACCTCAAGGCCGGCGAGGCGCGCCACCCGGTCCGATTGCAGCCCGGCGCAGGCGACCAACTGCCCTGCCGTGAACGGCACGCCTCCCGCTGACAACTCCACCCAGCGGCCGCGCGCCTGAATATAGTCCGCCGTGGTGGATAACCGGATCTCGGCCCCCGCTTCGGCCAACTCGGCCGCCAGCGCCGCAAGGATCTGCTTGTAGTCGACAATGGCCGAACTCCTGACCAGCAGGGCGCTCAGGCCGGTGATATTGGGCTCCATCGCCTCAATACCAGCGCGGTCGAGCAACTCCACCGCAATCCCGTTTTCCTGCGCCCGCTGGTGCAGCTTGGCCAGACGCTCCTCCTCAAGTGCATTGGTCGCCACGATCAGCTTTCCGCGTTCCTCAAAGGCAATGCCCTGCTCGCGGCAATATTGCTTGGTCCGCGCCATTCCCTCCTTGCACAGCCGGGCCTTGAGGCTCCCCGGCGCATAATAAATGCCCGAATGGATCACCCCCGAATTGCGACCTGTCTGGTGCTGTCCGAGGCTGGCTTCCTTTTCCAGCAGCACCAGCGTAGCGCCTGGCCGCTTGGCCAACAGCGCCTTGGCCGTCGCCAGGCCGACAATGCCGCCCCCGATCACACAGAAATCGTAATGCATGCTGCTCGGTCCGCTTTGGCGCGCGATCGCTCGAGGGAGGGATGCTCACCACTACGCTCATCCTCGCTTGCCCGCCAAGCCAATCATAGTGATTGCCCGGTTAATCCCGAGCCGGCGCCGCGATGAACCCATTGCGCCGCCTCCGCGTTTATCGCCCTTGCCGACCGCTCACGCCGATCCCATTGTCGGTGCTATCCGGCTCATACCCCCTGGAGGTTGCCCATGCGTATCGCCGTATTTGGAACTGGTGAGGTCGGTTCGGCCGTTGCCGGCAAGCTCAAATCTCTCGGCCATGACGTCGTGTTCGGCTCGCGCCATCCCCGCCCTGATCAGGATGGCATCCCCGTCCTCAGCCATTCGGAGGCGGCCGAGCATGGCGAATGGCTAGTCAATGCCCTTCACGGCGATGACGCCATGGCGATCCTGCCGCCCCTGCCCCTTGCCGGCAAGCTCCTGATCGATATCGGCAACTTCCAATCCGTCATCACGGGTCCCCTCACCCATACGCTGGGCGAAAGCTTGCAGAACGCGCTGCCCGACACCCGTGTGGTCAAGACGCTCAACTTCGTCAGCGCCCAACTGATGGGGGCCCCCGAACGCCTGTCGGCGCCCCACACTATGTTTATTGCGGCCAATGACGCAGGAGCCCGCGCCGCAGTCATCGAACTGCTGCAGGATTTCGGCTGGCGCGACATTCTTAATCTGGGCGACTTGACGGCCTGCCGGGCCATGGAAAGCCTCGCGTCCATGTGGATCCGGCTCTACGAGACCCTTGGCCATGTTTATTTCAACATCGCCATAGTCCGCGATCCCGTCTGAACGGGGCGCTACTCCGCCCCTTTTCGCACCACCTCTACCTGGAGCGAGCCTGCGGGCAACGGCGCCAGCAGTTCCGCTTCCGGCCGTGTCAGGAACAGCCAGGCTGCCCAGTCCTTGGGCCGCAACACGCAAATTTGCCGGTCATGGATCGGTGCTATGTCGGGGCCAGGCTCTGTGGTAAGCATGGTAAAGCTCAGGGCCCCGTCTTCCGCCTCGCTCCACAACCCGGCAATTCCCATCACAGGCGAGTCGTGCAGCGTAAAGCGGTACTTGGTCTTGGGATATTTGCTGCCGGTGAATTCAAAGAACCCGGACAGCACCACGACGCAGCGCCGGGAATCGGCAAAATGCCGCCCATCGGATTTGAAGTTGAACACGGGCCCCGCCTTGGGCCGCGGCGGCGGAAAGCCAAAGCGCATCAGCACCAGTTCCACCCCGTTGCCTGCGGCGCGCAGCACCGGCCCCTCATCGCCGATGCGGATATCATCGGCCCGGATCAGCGCCGCTTCGGGCTCCCCCGCTACGCCCACCTCCAGCGCCGCAATCGCCCGCGCATAGTCCGCCTGGCTGACATGTTGTTCATAGTCGTTGCACATAGCCGGGAGCAAACCACGCCGCCTCAACGGGTTCAACTTTTCTGCGAGGCCGTGCTGCCCCTCAAGGGCTGAAACCCTTCAAAACCGGGCCCTCCATCACCATATAAGTGGCTGAAAACCGGAGCTAAAAGGATGTTTAACGAAACCACGTTTCGGCGCCATGCCGAAGAAACCTTGGCCTTGTCAGCCAGGCTCAAGCAGGTCCGGCGCCTGTTCAAGACGGAAGGTGGTCACCTCACCAATGCCGGCCGCGCCATTGTCGCCGAGGGCCTCAAGCAGGGCATGACCACCGCCGATCTGGCCGAACTGCTCGAGGTCAATCCAGCCGTGGTGCGTTACCATGCCCGCCAGCTCGGCCACGCCCTCCAGGGTGAACTGCGCCTGCGCCCGGCCCGCCGCGATCACGCCGAACCCCAGCGCCTGCTCCAAGCAAGCTGACCCGTTCGCTCGATCTGGGCTAGGCCCGTGGGCTCCCGGCAAGCGGGGCCGCCCGCTCAACTTATCCCCGGTGCCAAAAGCTCGGTTATTGTTGCCCCATCTTCATGCGCAACTGCGCGGTCGCGACGAACGGTCGGCATGGGGACGCCGGATGGCATGGGGGTCGCTCCATGTCCTGTGGTTTAAAGGATGATCTGTGACCCGATTTGAGCCCCCGGGTTTGTCTTTCGGCACGGGCTTAAGCCGAGGACGGTCCTTTCCATAGAGTCTCCGGGATAGCATGGGGCAAGGCTCGCTTCACCTATACCTTTTGCCGGACGACCGGCACCGAGGCGATCCTTGCCCCATGTCGCAGCCGCTGGCCCTTGGCCGAGCGGAGATTTGGCACGTCCGCATTCCCGCCCCGCAAATAAATTGATCGCCATTGTCGCGCCCCCGCGGCCCCAATCGTCTATGATCAGGCACAAGCTTGGAGGAGCAGGCGATGGAGCGTGGTTATGGTTGGGTGATCGTCGGCGCCGGCGCCGTGATCACCTGTGTGGCGGCGGGCTCGATGTTTGCCCTGCCCGTTTATCTGCAGCCCATTGCCGATGACACCGGCTGGAGCCGCGCCGGCATCTCGCTGGCCATGACCATGGGCTTTCTCGTCATGGGTGTAGCCGGCTTTGCCTGGGGCACGGTCACCGACCGCATCGGGGCCCGTCCGGTTGTGCTGCTCGCCTCCTGCATCCTGGGCTTCGGGCTCCTCGTCGCCAGCCGCGCCCCCAATCTCCTGGTCTTCCAGCTGGCCTATGGCGGGGTCATGGGCGCCTCGATCGGCGCCTTCTTCGCGCCCATCATGGCCACGACGATCGGCTGGTTTAATCAGAACCGCGGCCTTGCCGTCGCGCTGGTGTCGATCGGCGGCGGCGTGGCGCCCATGGTCGTCACCCCGCTCGCCAGCGTGCTCATCACCGCCTATGGCTGGCGCTCGGCCATGCTGCTCACCGCCATTGTTGCCTGGGCCATTCTCCTGCCCACAGCCCTGCTGATCCGCCGCGCCCCGGCCGAAGCCCCCGCTTCCGAGCCAACTCAAAACGCTACCAGCACAGCGCCCAAGGGCTCGATCGGCACCGTGCTGCGCACCCCGCAATTCGTCGTCCTCGCTGGCACCTTCTTTCTCTGCTGTGCCGCCCATTCCGGCCCCATCTTCCACACCGTCTCCTACGCCATGCTCTGCGGCGCCTCCTCCCTCGCTGCCGCCAGCATCTATAGCGTCGAGGGCCTGGCCGGTCTCTTCGGGCGCCTGATCTTTGGCCTCCTCGCCGACCGGCTGGGCGTCAAGCGCATCATCATCGGCGGGCTCCTGCTCCAGGCAGCCGGCATCTACACCTATATCTATGTGACGCAGATCACCGACTTTTACATGCTGGCCGCCGTGCTCGGCCTCGCCTATGGCGGGGTCATGCCCCTCTATGCCGTGCTGGCCCGCGACTACTTCCCCGCCCATGTCATGGGCACGGTTCTGGGCGGCATCACCATGACCTCCAGCATCGGCATGGCCTTCGGCCCCATTGGCGGTGGCTGGATCTTCGACACCTTCGGCGATTACCACTGGCTCTATATCGCCTCCGCCCTGATCGGGCTTGCAGCGGCAGCCGTCGCCCTCGCCTTCCCACGCCCGAGCCAACCCTCCGGGGGGCTCGAGCCGGTGCCGGCCTGAGGGAGCTAAACGGCGCGGCGCACCTGCTCGAGATATTTCTCCCGCTGCGCCGCGCTCGACGTCTTGATCCCCCCGAACCGGGTGACCTTGACCGGCCTGATCCCGCAAAACTGCAGCACCGCATTCTTGACCGTCGCCACATCGCTGTTGCGATAAGCCAGCAGCAGATAGATCGAGGGCCCGTCCGAAGTGGTGAACAGTTGCGCGTCGCGCCCCTTCAAGAGCTTGTCCCAGAACGGGTCATTCTCGTGGTAGCTGAAGGCCTGGCCCGGCAGGATCGCCCGGTCGAAAAAGCCCTTGAGCAGCGCCGGCACCGATCCCCACCACACCGGATAAAACAGCACGATCCGTTCGCACCATTCGATATTCTCCTGCGCGGCCTTGAGGTCAGGCTCGAGCTCCTGGATCACCTCATAGCCGTGCCACAAAATGGGATCGAACTTGAGCTCCCCTAGATTGTGCCGGCGTACCTCATGCCCCTTGGCCTCTGCCGCCGCCTGGTAGGCATCGGCCAGCGCACCATTGAAACTCTCCGCATCGGGGTGTCCGAGAACAAGATAGATGCGCATGGCGGCCCTCCGATTTTTGGCATTGCCCGATCCTGCCGGGCCGTCTGCTGCCAGTGTTGATCAGCCAACTCCCTCGCGCAACCGCTCAGGCCTCGCCCAGCACCTTGCGCCATATCTGCCATTCGCGCCGGGCATCCTCCTGCGCCCGGTGGGCCACTGGCTGACTGTCCGCTTCCGCCCGCGCCGCTTCGATCACCGCCTGTGCCTCATCGGGCCCCAGTCCTCGACTTGCCGCGGCCTCAGCAAAGGCCAGGTCCGTTGCTTCCAGCCGCACCAGATGCCGTGGATGCCCTGCCGCTCGCAGCAACATGCTTAGCCAATGCCCATCCCAGGATGGGGCGCTGGCAAACACGCGGTTGCCATCCCAAAGCTGCAGCACCCGCTCGCAGGCTTCCGTCGCCTCAACACCCTTATCCACCAGCTCTTCCCGCGTGATATGGTGAATAGCTTCGGCACCCGGATCCCAATCGGTCCATCTCGGTGCCGGTTTGATCAGGAGACTTTCGCCGCTGCCGTCTTCCCGCACCCAGCCCACTTCGATCGGATAGCTCTGTTTTTCCAGCGATGATGCCTCGAAGTCGAGAAATACGAGCACGAGCTACACTTCCTTTTCGAGACGCAACGGGGTTTTGAACCGCACATCCTGCTGCGGGAACGGGATCTCGATCCCTTCCACTTTGAACGCGTCCCACAGCGCCAGCAGCACTTGCCCGCGCACATTGGTCAGCCCGTTTTGCGGATCGTTGATCCAGAACCGCAATTTGAAGTCCAGCGACGATGCTCCGAACGCGGTCATCCAGCACACCGGCTCCTTGAAGGCGCTCACCCGCTCGACCCCCCGGGCAGCGGCAATGGCGACGGCCGTGACATGATGGGGATCGGATTCGTAACTGACGCCGAACTCCACATCGATGCGCACATTCTGGTCCGAATAGCTCCAGTTGATCACCTGCTGGGTAATGAAATCCTCGTTCGGGATCAAATATTTGCGCCCATCCCGCGTCACCACCGAAACAAAGCGCGCCCGCAATTCGGTGATCCAGCCAAAGGTCTCGCCCACCTCGATCGTGTCCCCCGGCTTCACCGAGCGATCAAGGAGGATCAGGATGCCAGAGATGAAGTTGGACACGACCTTTTGCAGGCCAAAGCCGATGCCAACACCAACAGCGCCCGAAATCACCGTCAGGGCCGTCAGATCCACCCCGGTCGCTGTGAGCGCAAATGCGCCCGCCCCGATCACCAGCACAATGCGGATCAGCTTGGACAACAGCACCTTGCCCGAAGCCGACATATCATCGGCGCGCGCAATCCGGCCCTCGATCACATGGCTGATAAACAGCGCCAGCCACACGACCCCGGTGACCACCAGTGCCGCGCGGATCACCAGCAGCGCCGAAATGCGCACCTCGCCGATGCTGAACGCCAGATGATCGAGCGCTTGAGCCACGGGCGTGCCGATCCCTAGCACCAGCACGGCCACATAGATCCAGCCGATCGCCGCCACCACCTGGGCCAGGCTCCGATTGCGGATCAGCCGCGTGAGCACCGAAAGCACCAGCCAGGCCGCCGACAGCAGCAGCACGCTCGCCAGCAGCGCATCTGGAACATCGGCCGCGATCATGGTGAGCCGCATTACGAAGAGGACGACCACGAACACCACCCAGCGCGAGCGCCGGATCGTGGCAATCACCAGTCGCAGCAGGTCGGGGTTGCCCTTTATGCTCCGGCCCCAGCGCTCCAGCCGCCGCTCCAGCGCCTTGCCGGCAAACCTCGCGATCACCCAAGCCAGGGCGATGAGCACCGCCTGCAGCAGCGTCCACTCGTTCCAGTAGAGCCCAAGGAAATCGCGCATCCAGCGCTCAACTGCGTTTCCCCACTGCGCCCATTGCTGCGGCATCGTGCCTGGTCCCTCGCCTGCCAGCTTAACGAGGCAGCCGGTGAATGGTTGTCATCCGTCAAGGGAACGCGCCGCCGGGCGCGGCATTCCCTTCTCCGGAGGTACCGGATGGACAATTTCCCGATGCGCTTGGGCGTACCCGTCAAGATCATGGGCAAGCCCGATCTTAAGAGCAACGATGCCCGGCGCGCCCAGAACGCCCCGCATCTCAAAGTCTCGCTGGGGTACCTCGACGCCATCTTCGATTATCTGGTGGGTCACGGCATCCACATGTACCGCATGAGTTCGGACCTGGCCCCCTATGCCACCCACCCCGACATGCCGCTCTTTCATTCCATGGTGGCGGACAGCCGTGCAGAGCTTGCCGCCACCGGCGCCAAGGCCCGCCAGCTGGGGCTGCGCCTGTCCTTCCATCCCAGTCAGTTCGTGGTCCTCAACAGCCCCGATCCGGAGCTCGTGCGCAAAAGCGTCTGGGACCTGACCTCCCAGGCCGAAATGCTCGACGCCATGGAGCTTGGCCCCGAGGCCGTGCTGGTGATCCATGTCGGCGGCGTCTACGACGACAAGGAGGCCGCCCGCACCCGCTGGGTGGAAACCTGGAAGAGCCTGCCCGAGCCGGTGCAGCGCCGCCTCGTGCTCGAACACGACGACCTGCGTTTCTCGGCGGCCGACGTCTTATGGATCCACCAGCACACCGGCGTCCGGCTGATCTTTGACCACCAGCACTTCTGGTGCCTCAATCCCGAACATGCCGGCCTGCGCGAAACGCTCACCGCCATTCTGCGCACCTGGCCAGATGGCGTGCGCCCAAAGGTGCACTTCTCCTCCCCCCGCACCGAGATGCGACAATTGCCGCGCAAGGACAAGAAAACGGGGAAAGCCACAATGGTCAATGCCGCGCCGGTCTGGACGGGTCACGCCGATTTCGTCAACCCGTTCGAGTTCGCCACCTTTATGCGCACGGCGGCCGGGCTCGACTTTGACGTGATGCTGGAAGCCAAGGTCAAGGACCTAGCGCTGATCCGCCTCCGCCCGGACTTGATCCGCTACGCGCCCGATGTGGCCGAACGCTTCGGTCTCGTCCAAGCCCTCCAGGCGCAACTCGACAGCGAGCAGTCAAGCCTGCTCGAACTCGATCCAGCCTAACAAGGGACTCGAAGGCTTCAGCGCCAGTGCTGGGGCCAATACACGTCATCCCGATAATCGGCCGGGATCGGCGCCAGCCGGCAGATCGCTGCCGTGGCCAGGTTGATCTGGTCTTCCATCTGCCGGATCTCGGGTGGCATCTGCCGTCCGGTCACAAATGCCCGCCGTCGCCATTCATCGATCCGCAACAGGCGCAAGCGGCGCTCGGCTTCTGCCTCGACATCCTCGGCAAACACCGCATCGCTTGCCACCGGCCGCCGGGCCTTCGCAGGTCTTGTCCAGGCTGCTTCGAACACTGCTTCCGAATTGCGCATCACGACCTTCAGTCTGGCAGCGTTCCAGTGCTGCCCGTCCCGTAGATTGCGATGCGAAGGTTACAAATCTGCAAACGCTGGGCGGTAACTATTGAGGGGGGGTCTCGTGGTTCTGCGCCGCCTTGCGGTCGCGCCGCTTGCGCCGCCAAGTCGTCCATTTACGCGTGCCAGTCACAATCACGGCGTTCACCGGCCCCCGCAAAAACGGCAGATCGATCGCCAGCAGCAGCAAGCCCAGCGGCAGCATCCAGGCCCCCAGCACCGGCAGAAAGCTGAAGACGCCGCCAAGGATCAACAACACCCCAAGGGGGATCCGCACCAGTCGCGCTCCGGGCCGTCGAAGCCATTCCAGAGCCCTTGCGGCAAAATTGGGCACGCGCCGCTCCAACTTGTCGAACTGGCGAAACAGGCGAGCCTTGCTCTTGCCGGACATTGGGGCGTTCCTCTGATGTAAACGCCATATCGTGACGCCGCTCACGCAATCCAAGGGCAGCCCCTGCGGTTCCCTCCTCAGGGTCTGCAAAAAGCGCTGGCGGAACCCCAATCTTTCCCCGGTGTTGTGCAATCAGTTAAAACCACGGCGGAGCGTCACCCCATGGCCAATGTAACCGAGCATGCCCTGTCCCGCATCGAAGACCTTACCCGCCAACTGGCGCATCTGCGCAAGGAGCTTTCCGGTCGTGTCGCCCCTGCCCGCAAGGCGGGCTCGCATGCTTTGCACGATGCGCAGCATCAGGCGGCCGAACTGGCGCAGGATCTGGGTGAGTATGGTTCTGCAGCCGCCCATCTGCTTGGCCGCCAGGCCCGCCACGCCGGCAAAGCGATCAAGAATGACCCTGTACCACTGGTGGTGGCGCTTGGCACCTTCGTGCTGCTGTCGTCCCTCTTTGCGCGGCGTCGCCGCTGAGGAGGGCACGGTTAACCGGCACTTAACCGCGTTTGGCAGACTTTCCTTAAATATGTTCCGGCATTTTCGGTCTGGCATGCTTTTGTGCCACACACCGGAGTCCGCCGATGCGCGCTGCCACCAGAACCATTCTGCGCCTCGTCGCCGTAACCGTAGCCGCCTCAACTCTGGGCGGCTGCAGTTTTTTGGGCATGAGCTTCGGCACTGCCCGGCTCAGCGAAAAAGAATGCCTGATGCGCGCGATGTATTTCGAGTCCAACCGCTCGAGCTCTGAAGGCATGCTGGCGGTTGGTACCGTGGTAATGAACCGGGTCAATGACCCCCGCTATCCCAAGTCGGTCTGTGGCGTCGTCGGCCAACCCAAGCAATTCGCCCAGGGCGTGCTCAGCCGGAAGATGACGGACTCCGGCGCGATCCTGGCCGCCCAAACGGCCGACCAGGTCATGCGGGGAGCCCGCCACCCCGGGGTGCGGGGCGCCAAGCACTTCCACACCGCCGGGCTGCGCTTCCCCTACAACAACATGCACTATGTGCTCGAAGCGGGCGGCAACGAGTTCTACGAGAAGTACTGACTCCTAGAATTCGCCGCCAATATCGAAGTCGGAGTCGTCGCCGCCTCCAAAATCCTGCTCAGCATCTTGCTCGCTGCCGTTATCCCCGCCCGGCTCATCGGCGTTAAGCTCTCCGGCATGCGCATCTCCCGAAAACATCCCGGCAATCGCACTGCCCAGCAATACGCCACCGGTTATGCCCAGCGCCGATTGCGCGGCGCCGGCCAGAAAGCCGCCGCCCCCGCCCATCCCCGGGCTGCGGCGCTCCTGGTAGTCACCACTGTCGCGTCGGCCCCAAGGCCCCTGCCGATTCTTTTGCTGCCCACTAGGTCGGTTTGCGTCGCCAAACACGCCGCCGAGAAAGCCGCCGCCCGAACCGCGCTGCGCCTGTGCCAATTCAGCTTCCAGTTGCTCGATGCGCTCCTGGGCGCCTTCCAGGGCGCGCTCCTGCACGATGATGGTTTGCGCCATGTAGTAGGGCGAGGCCGGCGCTTCGGTCAGCCGCTGCCGGATCAGCATCTCGGCTTCCCGGTCCCGTGGCGGGCTGTTGCGCGCCACCTGCTCGATGCGCTCGAACAAGCCGTCAATCGCGTAGCGGTCTTCGGAGTTCATGCTGACTCTCCCTTTCTGGATCAACAGGGAGGAAATGGTCACGCCGGGCAAGCGTTGCAACCATGCGACAAAGCGATGCCTCAGGCGCCGAAGCTGAACCCGAACACATGGCCGAGCACGAACAAGGCGCTCCACAGCAATGCCAGCGTAACGCCCCAAACAATCACCACCGCCGCCACGGCGCAGAACATGCCGATAAGGATCCACACCCCATCCCGTTGCAACACGCCCAGCGACAACACACAAATGGTGAAAGCCGGCAGCATATTTCCCAGTGGGATGGGCAAGAAGAGGATGATGGACAACAATAGGCACACAGCACCAACCACATATTCCGCCGGTGGTCGGGCCAGCATCTGCAGCCGTGGTCGCATCAGGCGTTCCGCCTTGCCGAGCCACGGCGCCGCCAGATTGGCCACCTTCTCGAACTCAGTGCGGGACAAGGAGCGGTTGGTGATCACCTTGGGCAGCCATGGCCGCTGCCCGAGCATGAGTTGGAACGCCAGGAAAATCAGCGGAGCCCCGAGCACCGCGGAGACACCGGGAGGCACCGGGATGGCATTGGGAACCGCGAACAGGAACATCAGTGCCCCGCTCGCCCGATGCTGCAGAGCTTGCAGCAGATCCCCGATGGAGATCCGCTCACGTTCCACATTCTGGGCGATGCCAAGCAGGATTGCAGATAATGGTTCCGGCGCGTCGGGCGCGGGATCTGCAGCTATTTCGATGGTCCGATCCTGGGTTATGGCATTCGCCTTTCGCTTGGGTCCGAACCCATACTGTCCCGCCCAAAATCAAAACGCCAGTGGCTTGTCAGCCGTAGGCCGATTTCTGCTTCGGTGGCAGTTAATTGCGGCGAATGTCGTTGTAGTCCTTGGTCACCGGCTTGCCCCGGAAGGTCACCCAGAAAAAGTTCAGCGTATAGGTGCCCGCGGTGCGGAACACGCCTTCCTTTTCCAGCCGCCGGCCCGATGTCTTCATCTTGAGCGCGAAGGTCCATTTCACGCCACCGACCTTGGACAAGCGCACCGCCACGTCGGTATCCTCGCCAAAGAACTGGATCGATCGGTCATAACCGCCGACCTGGGCCCAGGCGGCCCGCTTGAACACGAAGTTGCCGCCCTGCACCACCGATCCGACGCGCAGGATGAAGCGATTAACGATGTAGATGAGGTAGGTCAGCCCATAAAAGGCATTCACGAGTGCGCGGTTGAACCAGCTCATGTCATAATAGATATAGGGCCCGCTGAGGCAGACAAGCTTGGGGTCTTTGCCGAATTCGCGCAGCACCGTATCGATCCAGCCCTCGGGCACCATCGTATCGCTGTCGATATTGGCAATCAGTTCGGCGTTCGTGGCGTTGAAGCCAGCATCGCGCGCATTGACAAGACCCTTCTTGGGCTCATCCACCACGCGCACCGTGGGGAAGCTGCGCGCGATCTCGCCGGTGCGGTCGGTCGAGGCATTATTGACCACGATGATTTCGGCATCGGCACCGGACCGGGCAATCTCCGCCACCACCGATTCCAGGCACTTTCCGATCAGCGCTTCTTCGTTATAGGCCGGAATAACAAAGGCCAACTTCATGGACATGCCCCTTTTTGCGCACTGGCGCCGGGCCTTGGATTAGCCGCTGCCGTGCGCCAGAGCAACAAGCACCGCTGCCGCAGCAATGCTCGCTGCTGGTTTGCCCACCAAAAGCGGCTATGTTGACCTCATGACCCGCTTCGCCCCCGCCATTGCCCTCCTGCTTGTTACCGGCAGCACGATCCTGATCTCCGGCGCCCTTGCCGATGGCCGGGGTGATTGGCACGGCTATGCGTGGCAGAGCATCAAGGTGGCCGACTGCGTTCCGCAGCCCACCGGCACTCTCGCCTGCCCGCACTTTCACGAAAAGTGGGATTGGAAACGCGACCAATGGGTCGATATCACCATCACGCTTGATCGGGACCGCCAAACCCTGCATCTGCGCCAGCAGCTGAGCGACAATGACCGGCGCGACACCGACTATGTCTGCGTCACCGCCGTGGTGGTCGACGCCGAAGGCCACAACCTGGCTGTGCATCACCAGAACTGGCTGATACACGGTGGACAAAGCCGCGCAGCCGATTTCACCTATGCCAGCCCGCGTCTGCCGACGGCCACCAGCATCCAGATCGGCTCCAAGCAATGCCGCGACGGGGCGGGGCAGGACGACGATGCTTATGCCACCGTGCTGGCCCGCCTGGCCGAAGCACCAGGCCCTCATGGTTAACCAGCCCCTGCTCCAATCGATAAAACTCGCATAAAAACTACTCGGCAGTGTTCGGACCGGTGCAAGCGGCGCCTTCTAGTTTGGTCTCCATCGAGGAGATCACGCAATGCACCGCACCAAGATGGCTTTAGTTTCAGCCTTGCTCACCCTGGCCTTAGGCCTGGGAGCGGTGCCCTCCCAGGCGCTCGATCTCACCAATGTCGCTTATGTGCAAACCGCCACCGCTCCAACGAGCATCCCGGTCGGCCATGCCGAGTTCTGTGCCTCACGCCCGGCGGAGTGCCGGCCCAACACCGAAGTGGTCGCTGCCATGCCGTTGACCCCGGCGCGCTGGCAGCAGCTGCTCGATGTGAACACCAACATCAACACCACGATCGTTCCGGTCACCGACGAGATCCTCTACCAAGTCAGCGAATTCTGGACCTACCCCAATGGCTATGGTGACTGCGAAGACTTCGCCCTCGCCAAGCGCCGCGACCTGATCAAGGCCGGCTGGCCCGCCAGCACGCTGCTGATCACTGTGGTTCGGGAAGCCAACGGCAACGGCCATGCCGTTCTCATCGTCCGCACCGATCGCGGTGACCTTGTGCTGGACAATCAGGACGGCGATGTGCGGCTGTGGAGCGAAACGCCCTATCAGTTCATCAAGCGTCAGGCGCAGGACAATCCGGGTCAGTGGGTGGACATGATCGACAGCCGCGAGATGATCATCGCCGCCGTCAACTAGCCCCGGCAACAGCCAACAAAAAGGTAATTCACTCTGCTTGTCCCGTCAGAACCGGACGGCGACGTAGATGCTCATGAACAACAACCCCGTCACGAACGCCCAACCAAAGGCAACCATCGCCCCTACCAGCGCCGAGCCGACAGAGATATGGCCGCTGTCGCGCTCAAGGCCCATCTGCAACATGATATAGGGGCCGCACACAAAGCTCATCACCAAATGTCCCAGCGACACCGGCAATGTTGGGCCATCGACGCGAAGCAGCGCCTGCTCCCGCGCCAGCCATTGATAAAGGTGGGTACCGGCGCCCGCCACGCACAGCCCCACCCCAATTATGAATCCTGCCAGCAGCAATTCACTCGACATGTTTCGTGTCCCACCCGGACCGGGCCAAGCCCCGGCCATTAACCTTCCATTAAGCATATTGCGCGTCCAATGCGCTGTCACCCCGACCCTTAACACCTGGTTAATGCTGTCCACATGCAAACACGCTCAGCCTCGACCGCCATGTCCCAGGCCCCCTCGGTGGCCTATAATCTTGCCGGGATCGCGGTTCTGGTCTTGTTGCTGGCGGTAGGCGCGGCCTATCTGCTCGACGGCTTCACCAAGGCTTCTGCACCTGCCCAGCCGAACCATGCTGACGGGAATACGATTCGTCAGACCATTTCAGGACGTGAACTCACCATACCGGCGTCATGGTTCCGTTACGGGGAGCCAGTTCACGGTGGCTTTACCGACCAGATCGATCTGCGGGTGATGTTTGCGCCCCAAGGCGCGGGCAAAGCCTTGCCCGTTGACATTTCTCTGGTGCCCCGCAGTCGCGCTCGCACCAGCAGCACCTTGCTGGACGCAGTCTATCTGCACCAGTTCGGGGATGATACACTAGCAGGGGTTCCGGGTCTTGTCGGCAAGCCCCTGGGGATGGGTCAGGGCTATATGGGGGAAAGCGTCTGGTATGACGCGCTCTCACCCAACCCATTTGTCGCCAAATGCGCGGAGCCGGTCGAAGCGGGTACACCGCCCCGTTGCCTGCGCACGGTTTATCTCGGGTCCGGCATCGCTGCCGTCTATGCATTTGACGCCACGATCCTTGGATCGTGGCGCCTGTTCGATGCGGAAATGCGGCGCTGGCTTGAGCCGATCGGCGCCTGGCAGAACGGCTAGAAAACCTAGTTCACTTCATCCAGGTCGATATCGAGGATCGACATGTTGAAGATATAGGATTTGTCGCCGTCTTCGTCGTCGGCATGGATCAGCCCGATCGACTCATCGCCGATAAACACCTCAACGGAGTCGTTGAGCTTGGGACGCGGGCGCACGTCGATATTCTTGTTGCCGAACTTGGTTTGCAGGAACTTCTGCAGCTTGATGATCTCGGGATGGTTCACGGGCGTGGTGTCCTGCTGATTGGTGTTGGCCGCAATCTAGTCAGGAGACAAACGCGCACAACCCCGCCTGGTGGCATTTTAGCGGTAACAATCGCCACTCAGGCGTTGAGGTCGTGGACCAGCACCACCTGATCCATCACCAGCGCCGGCTGAGCGCACCCCGCTTCTCCAATGATCTTTGCCGGCACTCCGGCCACGGTGACGCGCGGCGGCACTTCCTTGAGCACCACCGATCCGGCGCCGATTCGCGAGCAATCGCCGATCTTGATATTGCCCAAGACCTTGGCGCCGGCGCCAATCAGCACACCATTGCCAATCTTGGGGTGTCGGTCTTGGTCCGACTTGCCCGTGCCGCCCAGCGTCACGTTCTGCAGCATGGAGACATTGTCGCCGATGACCGCAGTCTCCCCGATCACCAGCCCCGTGCCGTGGTCGAGCATGATTCCCTGCCCGATCACCACGGCTGGGTTGATGTCCACCTGGAACACCTGGCTCGCCCGGCTCTGCAGATAAAGCGCGAAATCGCGCCGCCCGGATTCGAACATCGCATGGGCAAAGCGATGGGTCTGAATCGCCTGGTAGCCCTTGAAGAACAATAGGGGCTCCACCGCCCGATGGCAGGCTGGATCGCGCTCGAGCGTGGCGGCAAGGTCCACGCGCGCCGCTTGTCCTATTTCAGGATGGTCAGCCAGAACTTCGCCAAAGGCCTGCCGGATCAGGTCGGCCGAAACATCATCATGGTCGAGCCGCGCCGCCAGCCGATGCGCCAGCGCCTGCTCGAAGCTATCGTGGTTGAGCACAGCGGAGAGCGCCAGGTTTGCCAGCGAGGGTTCATTGGCTGCAATCTGCCGGGCACCGGCGCGCACCGCTTCCCAAACGGGATCGACGATTTGCAGGTCAGCAGACTTCTTGGCGTTGCTGGTCACGGCCGCAGCTCCGTTCATCGGGAAGTGCCGATATAGGCCATTTCATTCTACAAGACAAAGCCCCAGCCGCGCTTTTGGTTCACGAACCTTGCTGAGCCGGGAAAGTCCTCCCCAGAAATTCTAGCGCAACGGCCTTGAACTTGGTGTCACCCGTCGCTCGCATATGGTCGCGTCGGGGAATCACGAAAGCTTCCCCTTGCGGCAGCAGCCCCGCCAGATCCTCGGGGGAGCCGGCCATTTCGTCCGCCTCACCAACCGCAACCAGCACGGGAACAGTGATGCGTCGCACATCGGCACGCGCCATCGGTTGCCGCGAGGTTTCCATGCAGGCGGCCAATGCCTCGCGATCGGACTTGGTGTGGTCGGCAAAGATGCGGAACTGGCGCGCAGTCGGATGCGTCAGCCCGGTAAGGCTCGGCGCTGTCAGGCCCGCGATGATGTCACTGCTATCGGTCAGCCCATTGATGAGGTTCATTCCAATGCCCCCGAGCACTAGCGCAGCCACCCGCTCTTCATGCTCAAACGCCATGAACGCTGCCACCCGCGCACCCATCGAGTAGCCCAGCACCGCCGCCTGTCCGATGCCGAGATGGTCCAGCAGCGCCACAGCATCGCGCACCATCGCGGTGGGATAGTAAGCCTCCGGATCATGCGGCCGGTCCGACTCGCCATGCCCGCGATTATCGATGGTGATGGCCTGGTATCCGGCTCCGGTCAGGGTCTCGACCCAGCCGGTGTCCACCCAGTTCACCTTGCCGCTCGAGGCAAAGCCATGGATGCACAATATGGGGGGACCTTCTCCATAGCTGGCAAAGGCAAGGCTCAGGCCATCCGATTCAAAGCGTGGCAAGTTCGCATCCTCTTGAGCTGATTGCCGTCCGGTTTTGCGGCATCGGCGCGTTAAAGCAAGCCCAAAGGCGGGCCGCCGTCGCCCTTTTCTTGTTGCTTGCCTTGCACTATGGTCCGGCCACTCCAATCACTCCGGGTCTGACCATGGCACACGGCACCACGCCTCACTTCCACAACACTGATGGCCTCGCCCAGATTGAGATAGGTGCCAAGGAGTTCCAGTGCATCGGCGCGTTGCCTCCCTTTGACCACCCCCACATCTACCTGGATATGGGCAAGGACGATGACGTTGTCTGCCCCTATTGCTCTACCCATTATGTGTTCAGCCCGACTCTGCCCGCCGGCACTGCCATCCCTCCCACTGCTGTTTACCGGGCCGATGTGATCTGAGGCATCGGCACGTTACGGAACATGCCAGCTTCTGGCCGCACATTCTTCATCGCCGGTGCCGGCATCGGCGGCCTGACCCTGGCTCTCGCGCTCGCTAAGTTCGGCGCTCACGTCGTTATACTGGAGCGGAGCCCTCGGCTGTCTGAGTTCGGCGCTGGGCTCCAAATCAGCCCCAATGCCCGACGTGTGCTCGACCGGCTCGGTGTCGGCGAGCTGATCAACGCTCGCGGCTTCGAGCCGGCCGGTATTGACGTTTATCCGTTCGGCCGTCCCGACCCGCTCGTAACGATGGAACTTGCGCCCTTGATGCTCGAGCGATTTGGTGCGGCCTATACGGTGATGCACCGCGCCGATCTCGCCGAAACGCTCTATGAGGCCTCGCGGCGCTTCGCCAATATCGACGTGATGTTTGGCGTGGGCAATTGGAACGCCCAGACCACCAAGGCCGGCGTCTCCCTCACGATCGAGGAAGCGGACGGCCAAAACCGCACCTTGCGCGGCGCCGCGCTGATTGGCGCGGACGGCGTACACTCCCGCACCCGCACCCAATTGCTGGGCGGTCCCGCCGCGACATATTCGGGTCGGATTGCTTGGCGCACGCTGCTCCCGCTCGATGCGCTGCACGGGCAGATAGCGCTTGATCGGGTGTCTGTGCTGTTCGGTCCCCACCTGCACCTGGTGTGCTATCCCCTGCCTCATCGAAACCTCGTCAACCTGGCGCTCTTCACCGAACACAGGGACGACAAAACTGCGCAGCATCCAACATTGGCCTTCAAGCCATCTCGTAGCCCGCGGCTGCGAGCGATCTTGGATTTGGCGGGTGATCAATGGACTGCGTGGCCCCTTTACACCGTCTCGACCGACACTTGGCACCGGGGGCCAATCGCGCTGTTGGGTGATGCCGCGCACGCCATGGTGCCGTTCCAGGCGCAGGGCGCAGCCATGGCGATTGAAGACGCTGCCTCGCTGGCGCCTCTGCTCATAGAGACCAATGATCCGGCCGAAGCTTTCATGCGTTACGCGGCACTCCGCCAGCCCCGGGTAAAAAGGGTAGCCAAGCTGTCACGCAAAAACGGCCGCATCTTTCACCTGCCCTGGCCATTCTCCAGCGCCCGCAACCTCGGCATCACCCTGCAGGGTCGCCGCGGCCACCTCAGGCGCTTGGCCTGGCTTTATGGTTTCGACACCGATGCGCCACAGCCTCGCCCCAGATAACGCTCTATTGCGGATCAAGAGGCGGGATGTTCGCTTCTGATCTGCCCTCATGCCCTTGCGTTGGGGAGCCTGCCTGTGTCAACTGCAAGCCGTTTCGACAGTAATTTCAATGGGAGCGCCCGCTCATGCAAACCGCGATCCGCTCCCGCCTGACCCTTACCTGCATCCTCGTAACTATCCTTCTAGATATGATCGGCGTCGGCATCATCGTGCCCGTGCTGCCCGAGCTGCTTGAGGAACTGACAGGCGGCGGTGTCGCGCAGGCGGCGGTCATCGGCGGCTATCTTGTGTTCGCTTATGCGTTTATGCAGTTCGTGTTTTCGCCCGTGCTCGGCAATCTGTCCGACCGCTACGGGCGCCGACCAGTCTTGCTGTGTTCCCTGCTCGGCCTTACCTTCGATTACCTGATGATGAGCATCGCGCCCTTCGTCTGGTATTTGTTTATCGGCCGGATCATTGCCGGCATCGCTGGAGCGGCGCTTGCCACGGCAACCGCCTATATGGCCGACATCACTCCGCCCCATAAACGCACCCAGCGCTTCGGCTTGATCGGTGCGGCATTCGGCCTCGGCTTTATTATCGGCCCGGTGATTGGCGGCGAATTGGGTGAAATCGGGCCGCGCGTTCCTTTCTATGCTGCAGCCGGCCTGGCCTTTGCCAATTTCCTGTTCGGCCTGCTGGTCCTCCCCGAAAGCCTGCCTAAGGCATCGCGCCGCAAGTTCGACATCCGCCGCGCCAACCCCTTCGGCGCGGTTGCCGCCCTTCGTAAATACCCGGCCGTACTCTGGCTACTCGCCGTGCTCTTCTTCTTGCAGCTGACCACTCAGGCGCTGCCCAATGTGTTCCCCTATTACGCTGTGGATATGTTCAACTTCACATCGTCCTCTATCGGCCGCACGCTGGGCGCATTCGGGGTCGGTTTCGCTATCAGCCAGGCTGTCCTGGCAGCGCCTTTGTCGAAACGCATCGGTGAACCTGCGGTCGGTATTATCGGGCTATTGGCAGCAGCAACGGCCTTTGCCGGCATCGCCTTTTCAGCGGATGTCTACCAGCTCTATCTGTTCATCGCCGTCGGAACGATCAGCGGGCTCGCCCCACCTGCCATCAACGGCGTGCTGTCGCGGCAGGTGCCAGATAACTCCCAGGGTGAACTACAAGGTGCGGTCAATGCCGCCAGCTCCCTCGCCACGATCATCGGTCCGCTGGCCGCCACACAGATATTTTCCTACTACACGAGCGCACCGGAATCCGGACACTACTTCCCCGGCGCTCCGTTCGTCGCCAGCGGCATCGCCGTGCTCGTAGCCTTGGTGCTCTTTGGCGTTGCCGCGTGGCGTTTCGAACTCAGCCATCGCCCGAGCGTGGCTAACCACCCCGTTGTTCCCGAAATGGCGCCGCCCGGCCAGCTGCGCACCCCGCCTCTGGACGAGAAATAACCAATGCAGATTCGCCCGGCCTTTGAGGGTGACCGTTCGGCGGTCCTCGCCATCGTTGCGCCAGTCCTCCGGGCCGGCGAAACCTACGCCATGCCTCGCGACCTCGATGACGAGCAGGTGCTGGCATATTGGTTTAGCCCCGCCCATCAGGTCTTCGTGGCTGAAGATGACAACGGCGTGCTGGGTACCTATTACCTTAAACCCAACCAGCTCGGCCCCGGCGCCCATGTCGCCAATTGCGGTTACATGACCGCCGCTGCCGCCCAAGGGCGCGGCGTTGCGAGGGCAATGGGCACGCACTCGATTGAGCAGGCCGGCGCCTGCGGCTTTCGGGCCATCCAGTTCAATCATGTGGTCTCCACCAACCAGCGCGCTGTGGCCCTGTGGCAGTCGCTCGGCTTCGCCATAGTCGGAACCCTGCCGAAAGCGTTCGACCATCCCGTCCACGGCTTTGTGGACAGCTACGTAATGTTCAGGACGCTCTAGGCAACGGAAAAGGGCCCCGCCTCAGCGGAGCCCCTGTGCTTGCTGTGTCTTTGAGTCTCAGCCGCCGATCACCGGCTTGAGCGCTGCGATCTCGAGGGTTGACGGCCACTTGGCATGCAGGTTCGAGCCACGTCCCTCGATCTCGAACCCATGCGCACCAAAGAAATCACGCTGCCCCTGGATCAGATTGGCCGTGCCCTGAGCCTGGCGATAGCTGTCGAAATAGCTCAGCGCCGCCGAAAGGCAGACCAGCGGGAATTCTCCCACAGCGCCCGCCGCCACCACCTTGCGCAGCGACGGATGGGCTTCTTTCATCAGAGCGACAAAGTCTGGCACCACCAGCAGATTGGTGTTGCCCCCTTTGGCATAGGCCGCCGACATCTGGTCGAGGAAGCGAGAACGAATGATGCAGCCAGCGCGCCAGATCTTGGCGATGGTTGCCAGCGGCAAGGCCCAGCCATTTTCCTCGGAGGCCTTGGCGATTACCGCAAAGCCCTGCGCATAGGACACGATCTTGCCGGCGAGCAGTGCCTGTTCCAGTTCGGCCAGCGTCACCTCGGTCTTGGTCCGGTTCGGCTTGCCATAGATCGCTTCGGCCGCTACGCGCTCATCCTTGCGCGCCGAAATCGAGCGGGCTGCTACGGCGCCCTCGATGGCGGTTGCCGGCACGCCCATCTGCTGGGCGGCAATGGCCGACCAAACGCCGGTGCCCTTCTGCCCCGCCTTGTCGAGAATCAACTCGACCAGCGGCTGCCCGGTCTGCTCGTCGATGGCGGCCAGCACATGGCCGGTGATCTCGATTAGGTAGGAATTAAGCGGACCCTTGTTCCATTCCTTGAACACATCGGCGCATTCACCCGGGCTCATGCCCAACCCGTCGCGCATCACGCCATAAACTTCGGCGATCATCTGCATGTCGCCATACTCGATGCCGTTGTGGATGGTCTTTACGAAGTGGCCCGCGCCACCTTCACCCAGATAAGCGCAGCAGCTTTCACCATTGAACTGGGCCGCAATCGCGGTCAGCACCGCCTCGGCATTGTGCCACTGCTGCTCGGAACCACCCACCATGATCGAGGGACCATGGCGAGCGCCTTCTTCGCCGCCCGAAACGCCGACGCCGAGGTAGCCGATATTCTTGGGCTTGAGGTAATCGAATCGGCGCTGGGTATCGGTGAACAGCGAATTGCCGCACTCGATGATCGCGTCGCCTTCTTCCAGATAAGGCAGCAGGTGCTCGATCATCTCGTCAACCGGCGCGCCGGCCTTGACCATGATGATGATCGAGCGGGGACGCTTGATCGACTGAATGAACTCAGCCAGGTCAGCCTTCGCGATTACATTGCCGACCAGACCCTGCTCGGTTGCCATTGCAACAAAGTCATCGATTCGAGACGCTGTACGATTGTGAACGGCAACGGTATAGCCTTTTTCGGCGATGTTGAGCGCCAGGTTCGAGCCCATCACTGCCAGCCCGATAAGGCCGATATCCGCTGTCGACATGCAAACAGTCCTTCTGAGAAAATGCGTCGCCATTCATGCGCGAGACATGCTTGCCCCGCGCGGCGGCGAACCTGACCACAAACGGACCATCGACGGAAGGCCCTGCCGAGGCATATTTTACGCCTAAAAGCCTCATGTATGGAAGGCGCCATTGCCTCGCGCCGTTCGCGCCCGTAGGTTTGCGCAAGTTTAGGGGATCACCGTGCCATCTTCGTCTCTGTTCAGCCTTGCGGGAAAGCGGGCTCTTGTCACTGGCTCAAGTCGCGGCCTTGGGCTCGCCATGGCAACTGCCCTAGCCCAAGCGGGCGCCGCCGTGATCCTCAATGCCCGTGATGCCACCGCGCTGGGCCGGGCAGCGGCCGAACTCGCCACCACCGGCGCCACCGTCAATGCAGTGGCCTTCGACGTCACCAGCATCGATAGCATCGAGGAGGCGGTCGCCTACTGCGAAGCCGAGCTCGGGTCCATCGACATCCTCATCAACAATGCCGGCATCCAGATTCGGGGTCCCCTCGAGGACTTCCCGCTCGACAAGTTCGAAACCATGCTGGCGACCCATGTCACGGCCACCTTCGCGGTCAGCAAGACCGTGGCCAAGAACATGATTGCCCGCCGCCAAGGCAAGATCATCAATATCTGCTCGATCCTGACCAATGTCGCCCGGCCCAATGTTGCCCCTTATGGCGCAGCCAAGGCTGCCATTGCCAATTTGACCCGCGGCATGGCGGCCGACTGGGCTCGCCATGGTCTCAACATCAACGCCATTGCCCCGGGCTACTTCAAGACCGAGCTCAATGAGGCGCTGATAGCCGATCCTCAGTTCAATCGCTGGGTCGAAACCCGCACCCCCATGGGCCGTTGGGGCGAAGTTGCCGAACTTGGACCGCCCGCGGTATTTCTCGCTTCCGACGCAGCCAGCTTCATCAATGGACACATTCTCTATGTCGACGGCGCCTTCTCAGCCACGGTCTAACGCCCGCATCATCATCGTTATGGGGGTCAGTTCCTCGGGCAAGTCCACCACGGGCCAGTCCATCGCCCGGCGCCTCCATACGCCATTCCTCGATGGCGACGGCTATCATCCGCCCGCCAATGTGGAAAAAATGCGCGCCGGCATTCCGCTTGTCGATGAGGATCGCTGGCCCTGGCTTCAGCGGCTCGCTCAAGCCCTGCACGAGGCCGCGGACAAGAAGGGTGCAGCAGTCGGCGCCTGCTCCTCGCTCAAGCGGGCCTATCGCGACTACCTGCTCGAGCAGGCGGGCGAGCCGATCCTGTTCGTCTACCTCCAGGGCGACCGACAGGTGATCGGCGAACGCATGGCGCGGCGCCAGCACGAATACATGCCGGCCAGCCTGCTCGACAGCCAGTTCGCCACCCTGGAAGAGCCCGATCCCGCCACCGAGAACGTGCTCGTCGTGCCTGTTACCGACAGTGTGGAAAAGATCACCACCACGGTGACCAAGACGCTCGAACACCTCAAGACCTTCAAGCGCTGGCAATAAGCCGCGTTCGGCTAAAAGGAATGCCCCGCTGCAAGGCGGGGCACCGAACCGTCAATGGCCCAGCATGCGTTCCATCGCACCGGGCTGGTCATGCTCGGCGAACTTGTCCATGATCGTGGCGCTCGCCTCATTCATGCCGACCAGTTCGACTTCTGCTCCATTCCGGCGCAGCTTCAGCACCGCCATGTCGATCGCCCCAACTCCGGTCAGGTCCCAGATATGAGCGCGGCTGACATCGATTCGCGCCCGCGCGAGCTTCTCCTTGAAGTCGAACGCGGCGAGGAAATCGTCAGCTGACGCAAAGAAGAGCTGCCCCTCAACGAGATAGCGGCGTTCCTGCCCGTCAGGCGACAGGGTCGAGCTCACCCGGAAAAATTGCGCGACCTTCCAGGCGAAAAAGATCCCCGACAGCAGCACGCCCACCCCCACCCCGAAGGCTAGGTTGTGAGTCCAGAGCACCGTTATCACCGTCGCCAGCATCACGATGCTCGACCGCCGCGGATGGGAGCGCAGATTGTTGAGCGAGGCCCAGCTGAACGTGCCGACCGAAACCATGATCATGATGGCCACGAGCGCCGGCATGGGGATGAGCCCCACCACATCGCCCAGCACCAGCAGCAAGAACAGCAGGAACGCACCGGCCACGAAGGTCGACAGCCGCCCGCGTCCACCCGAGCGGACATTGATCACTGACTGCCCGATCATCGCGCAACCCGCCATGCCGCCAAATAGGCCCGAAGCAATATTGGCGAGGCCCTGCCCCACCGACTCGCGGTTCTTGTCGCTGGTGGTGTCGGTCATCCCATCAACGATGGAGGCCGTCAGCAGGCTTTCCAGCAGCCCCACAGCAGCTACCCCGGCCGAGTACGGCAGGATGATCCACAAGGTCTCGAGCGTCAGCGGCACATTGGGCAGCAACAGGCTGGGCAGTGCGGACGGCAACTCGCCAAGATTGGCGACGGTGCGTACATCAACCCCCAGCGCCAGCGACACCGCCGTCAGCACGAGGATGCACACCAGCGGCGATGGAATGGCTTTGGTCACCCGCGGAAACAGGTAAATGATCGCCAGCCCCGCCGCAATCATCGCATAGGTCTGCCACGACACCCCGAACAGCTCGGGTAGCTGTGCCATGAAGATCAGGATTGCCAGCGCATTGACGAAGCCCGTCATCACCGAGCGCGACACGAACTTCATCAGATACCCGACCCGGGCGTAGCCCGCGAGGATCTGGAGCACGCCGGCCAGCAGCGTGGCTGCCAGCAGATAGTCCAGCCCGTGCTCGCGGACCAGCGTTCCCATCAGCACGGCTGTTGCAGCCGTAGCGGCGGAGATCATTGCCGGTCGCCCCCCGGCAAAAGAGATGACGATGGCGATCACCACGGAGGCATAAAGCCCAACCTTGGGGTCTACCCCCGCGATGATCGAAAAGCCAATCGCCTCGGGAATAAGGGCAAGCGCGACAACAATGCCCGCAAGCACATCGCCACGGATGTTGGAAAGCCAGTCACGGCGCAGAGTTTGGGTAAAAGTCATGGTGGTCCAGGCTGCGCTGACCCTGCCGCAAGGCGAACAAGGCAAAGCAGTTCTTGCTGGATTGTCTGGCGGATCGGCGGCCAGAAGAGCCACCCGGATTTGCACCGGGTCCGACGAATGCTGCGCTTGTGCAGAAGCTCACAGCAAAAATCAACCCACCGGGAGCTCCGCGTCCAGGATCAAGCCCGCGTGGGTCAACAACAGCAAGGGATGCGGCGCGCTAGCTGCGCGCCAGAGTTGCGTTATAGTAGCGCTCGTCATCGCTGACTTCTTTGCCAACCCAGCTCGGCAGGTCCACCTGCTGGTCGTCGCTATCGAGCTCGATCTCGGCCAGCACCAATCCATGGTGCCGGCCCTCGAACACATCCACTTCCCAGGTCAACCCGTCATGGGGCACATGGTAGCGCCGTTTCTCCAGCACTTGTGGCTGCGCCATCAGCAACAGCTCACGCGCGTCCTCGATCGGGATAGGGTACTCGTATTCCGGGCGAACAATACCGGCGACCTTGCCTTTGAGCGTAATCACGGCCTCCCGATCATCAAAGCTGCGCACCCGCACCGTCGCCTTGGCATTGGCCGAGAGATAACCCTGGCGGATCAGCCGGCCACCGTCAGCAGAGCCACGCCACTCGTCTGATCGCACGAGGAACTTGCGTTCGATCTCTTGTCCCACCTCAATGCCCCTTCTTGGCCAGTGCCCAATACTGGCCCAACCGGCCGACCAGCGCGTCGGGCTTTTCCGCACTCAGCTGCCGTCCCAAGCCAATAGCCTGCTGCCCGAGGTGATCGCGCTTCTGGCGGATGGTGATCTGGATCGAAGGGACGCTGGGGTCGGACAGACCGCCGACAAACTCATCCAGAACCGTCAGGTCGTGGTGGTTGCCCAGGGTCGTTTCGAGCTCTGCAACAGCGGCGCGATAGGGCTTGGTTATGGCCGGAGCACAGGCACTGAGCAAGCTCAGATGATGCCAGAAATACTTGGCGGCCTTTCGCCACTCGTGAAATTCGTTTGGATCTTCACTTGCTTCAGCTGCGTCCATTTCCTGGCGCATCCGTCGATAGTTGTCATGCAGACCATCCGCCAGACTATCAAACCCGTGCCCACGCACTTTCCAATGTGGAATGCGTTCCTGCAACGCCTCGAAGCGCTCGCTGAACTGCTGGACGAGCGTGTCTGGGTCGCCTTGTTCCGCAGCAGCCTCGATGTTGGCTCCGAGCATTGCCCGCACTGCGGTGATGGGAAGGTTGACGTCCTCCTCCCGCAGGCCTTCCAGCGTCTTGATCATCACCGCAGCATCGCGATTCCCTGCCAAGCCTGTGGCTGCCTCCCGAATTGCGGCGTTTTCCTCGGCAAAGTGCTTGAAATTGGGCTTGATGAGCCGAAGCAGCCCGCGCAGCTTCTTGCAGCGCCGCCGCAGCGAATGGATCGTCTCATCAGGATTGGACAGGTCTTTGGCTTCCGCGAGCGCGGCCTCTACCTGTTCAAGCGCGATGCGGCGAACCCCTACACCTGAACCCTCATCCTGCGGCTGAAACTTGAAACCCAAGGCTGCGCTCCTTTGCTTGCTTGCAGGATCAAGCACGACGCCACTGTCATAGTTCCAAAACCCGGCAAGCCGGCTTAGAGGTCATCCCACGCCTTCTCACGTAACGCCTCAAAAACAGTAAAGGCCGCCTATTGGGCGGCCTTTGAAGAACTTGGTGCAAGACGTGCTACTTTTTAAGCATATCTCGGGCGGCGTCTTTAACTTCGCCGACCTTCTGCTGGACCTTGCCCTGCGCCTTGTCAGCCTTGCCTTCGGCCTGGAGACGTTCGTCGCCCGTGAGCCCGCCAACGGCGTCCTTGATCGCGCCCTTGGCCTGGTTACCGGCGCCCTTTGCTTCGTCCTTATGCATCGAAAGCTCCTTTGTTTGGTGTCGTATAATAAACGACTGGCGTCACGCATGGTTCCGAATGCGCCGTCTTGTCGACTATGCCTGCCCGGCAGGACCTGCTAGATCGCGCCATGCCCGGTCCAATGCCCACCCTCCTCAATTACCATCCCCCACTCGAGCCCTACCTGTCCGTCATTCATGTGGATGACGATATTCTGGTGCTCGATAAACCGAGCGGCCTGCTCAGCGTGCCCGGCAAGGACCCCTCCCTGTGGGATTGCCTCGAATACCGCGCCCGCCAAACCTGGCCGACCGCGGGCATGTGCCATCGCCTGGACAAGGACACCTCTGGCGTTCTCGTCATGGCGCTCAACAAGCGTGCCCATGGCCGTATCGGCTCGCAGTTCGAGCACCGGCAAACCAAGAAGAGCTATGTTGCGCGCGTGAGCGGCTTCATCGAAGCCGATACCGGCCTGGTTGACCTGCCGCTCGCCACGGATTGGGACAACAAGCCGCGCCAGCGTGTCGACTATGAGAATGGCCGGCCGGCCCAAACCGAATGGACCGTGCTGGACCGCGAAGCCGCCGCCACCCGGGTGCGCCTCCATCCCCTGACCGGCCGCACCCACCAGTTACGGGTGCATATGATGGCCATGGGCCACGTCATCCTGGGCGATGCATTCTACGCCGGCCCTGAAGATTTCGCCGCCGCCGATCGCCTGCAGCTGCACGCTGCGGAACTGGGCTTCACCCATCCCACGACCGGCGAGTTCATTCTGTTTCAGGCACCCGTGCCGTTCTGATCCCCACCCAGATAGCGCAGCCGGATGCGGTGAAACAGATGGCCCGGCTTCATGCTGTCGAGCCAGCGCCGGAACGCATCGAGATCGGCAAAGCCCGCCCGTTGCGCATCGGCAAGGCTCACCTCGGCCGGGTCCATTTCATCCATTGCGTCGATGGCTAGAATGCCAACCTTGGTCTTGAGCGTGCCGCCGGCCCGGACGGTCGGCCGGCTCCAGCGCCTAAACACCAGATCGACCTTGCCGGCCTTGATGTCCTCGAGCAGTTCGCGTTTGAGCAGCACTGCTAGCTCAGCACAGCAGTAGCAAGCATCTCGACGCGCAAGCCCTCGGCGAGCAGGTCCTTGACCACCACCGTTGCACGCACGGGATAAGGCGGCTGGAAGTGCCGGGCATAGGCGCGGTTCATGCCTGCCGCATCGGCCTTGTCGATCAGAAAAACCTGCACCTGCACGATATCGGCCAGTGCGCCCCCTGCCGCACGCATGGCAATCTCAAGATTGCCGATGGCGCGCTCGGTTTGCACCTCGATATCACCGCTCACGATTTCGCCGGTTGCCGGGTCTTCAGCCACGGCCACGAGCCAAACCTGTTCGCCGGCGCGTACCGCATCATTCACGGGAGCCGAAGAAGGCGCAATGCCAGTTTCAATTCGTTCAAACATGACTGTCCAGTTCTGGTGCGGGCGGCGGGACTCGAACCCGCACGGGGATACCCCCTCCGGATTTTAAGTCCGGTGTGTCTACCATTCCACCACGCCCGCGCTTGGGTTTCAGCAGTGCCGAAACTCGTGCTTAGTCGGTGCCGCCGCTGATCGGGGCGACATAGGCCACGTCCAGATCCCACGGGAAGAAGATCCAGGTGTCCTGGCTGACCTCAGTGATGAAGGTATCAACCAGCTCGCGCCCCATCGGCTTGGCATAAACGGTCGCGAAATGGGCGCCGGGCAGCATGTCGCGCACGGCGCGCGCCGTATTGCCGGTGTCCACCAGATCGTCGACGATCAGCACCTTGCCGCCGCCCTGCGCCATCTCAATGATCTGCGGCGCGATGGGCTTGAGCACCTTAACCGAACCCTTGTTCTGGTGATCATAGGATTTCACCGAAACAGACTCCACCACGCGGATATTGAGTTCGCGCGCCGCAATGGTCGCCGGCACCAGCCCGCCACGAGCGATGGCCACCACCGCGTCGAAATTCCCCATCCCCATCAGGCGCCATGCCAGGGCGCGGCTATCACGATGGAACTGGTCCCAGGTGACGGGAAAATTCTTTTGGTAAGGGTTGCTCAAATCGATCTCCATACGCATCCAAGGCCAGGGAGGCGCTCGAAGCCGTCGCTTCCTTAGCAAACCTAGGATGCAACGCCAATCAGTCTTGCGGCGCGTCCACACCCGCGGCGCGATGTGCCGCATCCACCATGGCGCGCACCTTCTCGGTCGCCTCAGCCAGCCTTTGCGCATCCGAGGAGCGTAGCACCAGCTCGGTCATCACCCGGCCATGCCCCATCTGCGGATAGGAGCCCATCTTCACATCGGGATACTGCGCCTGCAATTCGCCCAACGGGCCGCCAACCGTGCCTTCGCCCACCGCCGCGCGCACCGTCTCCGAAAGGACGCGCTTGCCGCCCTGGAGCGTCGGCGCCAGCGCCTCGAGCATGGCGCGCATGATGATCGGCACCCCTGCCATCACATGCACATTGCCGATGCGGAACCCTGGCGCAGCGCTCACGCTGTTGACGATGAGGTCGGCGCCCTCGGGAATGCGCGCCATGCGCAGCCGCGCTTCGTTGACCTCGGTCCCGGTTTCGCGCCAGCGCGCCTCGAGCATTGCCCGGGCGTCCGGGTTGATTGGCAGCGCAACCCCGAAAGCCTTGGCGATGGCATCGGCGGTGATATCGTCATGCGTCGGCCCGATGCCGCCGGTTGTGAACACGTAGGTGTAGCGCGAGCGCAGCGCGTTCACCGCCGCAATGATGTCGTCGGTGTCATCGCTGACCACCCGCACTTCCTTGAGCTCGATTCCCAGATCGGTGCAGAAATCGGCGGTGGCGCCGATATTGACGTCCTTGGTGCGGCCCGAAAGAATCTCATCGCCAATCACCAGAAGCCCGGCGGTCACGGAAGCTGCGCTCGACATGGGAAATCAACCTGTTATTGCCCCCCAGCAATGCCCCGCCCCATAAGGTGCGTCAAGCCAACACGCAGTAAGCGTTGGCTCTTCCAATCACCCGATTGGACGATTATCTTTGCCCCTTAGCCGGAGAGCATGATGATTACCTATGTCGATGCCGAAACCAAAGGCCGCCGCACGCCAGGCGTTATTCCGCTGCACGGACCGGAAGGCTTTGAGGGCATGCGCAAGGCCGGCCAGCTGACCGCGCGCGCCCTCGACATTCTCACCGAATATGTCGAGCCGGGCGTGCCTACCGCCACGCTCGACCGCATTGCCTATGAGTTCGCGCGCGACAATGGCGCGATGCCGGCAACCCTGTTCTACAAGGGCTTCCGCCACTCGCTGTGCACCTCCATCAATCACGTCGTGTGCCACGGCATTCCCGATGAACGCCCGCTCAAGGAAGGCGACATCGTCAATATCGACCTGACGCTGATCGTGGACGGTTGGTACGGCGATTCCAGCCGCATGTATCCGGTGGGCGAAATTTCGCGCAAGGCCGAGCGGCTGATCGAAGTGACCTATCAAAGCCTCGAAGCGGGCCTTGCGGCCGCCAAGCCGGGCAACACCACGGGCGATATCGGCGCCGCCATCCAGACCCTGGCCGAAGGCGAGCGCACCAGCGTCGTGCGCGACTTCGTGGGGCATGGCGTTGGCAAGCTCTTTCATGACGAGCCCAATATCCTCCATTTCGGCCAGCCCGGCACGGGGGTGCCCCTAAAGCCCGGCATGATCTTCACCATCGAGCCGATGCTCAATCTGGGCCGGCCGCACGTCAAGATTCTCTCCGATGGCTGGACCGCGGTCACCCGCGACCGCACCCTGTCCTCGCAATGCGAGCACTCCATCGGCATCACCGAAACCGGACACGAGATTTTCACGACCTCCCCGGCCGGCCTGTTCAATCCTCTCGCCGCACGGCAAGCCGCATGACCAAGGCGCGGGGCGAGGAGTTCGACGAAGCCAGTTTCCTTGTCGCCGACACTCCTGCCCCCAACGATCAGGCCTCGGTGGCTCCCGCCAAGAGTGTCGCGCCAAAGCCCGATCACGCGGGTCATCGCAAACGGCTGAGGGACCGTTTTCTCAAGGTCGGGGGCGATGCCTTCGAGGACTACGAACTGCTGGAGCTGGCCCTGCACCTGGTCATCCCGCAAAAGGATACCAAGCCGCTGGCAAAACAGCTGCTAAAGGAGTTCGGGTCTTTTTCGGGCGTGTTCGCTGCGAGCGAAGCCCGCCTGCGCAACATTGACGGGCTTGGCGAAACCTCAGTGGCCAATCTCAAGGTCATCCAAGCCGTCGCCGCCCGCTTTGGCCGCGACAGGATCGCCGTGGAAAAGCCGATCCTTTCCTCCTGGTCCCAGCTGATCGACTACTGCACCACCCAGATGGCCTTCGAAACCATCGAGCAGTTCCGCATCCTCTTCCTCGACAAAAAGAACCGGCTGATTGCCGATGAGGTGCAGCAAACCGGCACCGTCGATCACACCCCGGTCTATCCGCGCGAAGTGATCAAGCGCTCGCTCGAGCTGGGCGCGACCGCGCTGATCTTGCTGCACAACCACCCCTCGGGCGACCCGTCCCCCTCCTCGGCCGATGTGCGGATGACGCGCGAAATCGCGGATATCGCCAAGCCCCTCGGCATCACGCTGCACGACCATCTCGTGATCGGCAAGAACGGCCATGCCTCCCTGCGCGCACTCAAGCTGATCTGAGTTCAGCCGAAGGTCGCCAGCACCGGGAAGGTCTCGAGAAACCAGAACGAGATGCGGGTGAAATTGCCCGTCAGGAACAAGACGCCGGTCACGACTAGCAAAGAGCCCATCACCCGCTCCACCGTGTGCAGATGCTTCTTGAAGCCGTTGAAGAAGGTCAGGAACGGCCCGATGGCAATGCCGGCCAGAAAGAACGGCACGCCCAGTCCCAGGGAATAAAGCCCGAGCAGCGAAGCGCCCTCCCAGGCCGTATCCCGGCTTGCCGCCACGGACAGCACTGCCGCCAGCACCGGTCCGATACAGGGCGTCCAGCCGATGGCAAAGGCGAGGCCCAGCAGGAACCCGCCCAGCGGACCGCTGGCAACGCCCGGCCCCTGATGGCGCACTTGCCGATCGAGCAAGGCGATCCGGTACACGCCCAGGAAGTGCAGCCCCATGGCGATGATCAGGAGGCCCGCCAGCGGCGTGAGGATCGGCAGCGCCTGCCGGAACACCTGCCCAAATGCGGTAGCCGTGGCGCCCAAGGCGATGAACACGACGCTGAAGCCCAGGATGAAAAACACCGAAGTGCCCATCACCCGCCGCTGCAGCGCTCCGGCGCCACCCTCTTCGGCCCGCAGCTGGTCGAAGCTCGCACCGCTCATATAGGTCAGATAGGGCGGCACAAGCGGCAGCACGCATGGGCTGAGAAAACTCAGCACCCCGGCGCCAAACACCATCGGCAGCGAAAACTCCACAACACAGCTCCGTTGATCGCGACCCTGTGTAGCGCGTCACCCACACAAAGCAACCGCCACGCCGCCGCATCGCCCCCTTGTGAAACCCGCGCCCGCACCACGCACTGCCTTGTCGCAGCCGTGGCCCTTATGTAGAGCAAAGGCTTCTCCTGCGGCAAAAAGGCCAGCCTCATGACCCAACCCATCCGCATCGCACCCTCCATCCTCTCGGCAGACTTTGCTCGGCTGGGCGAGGAAATCAGCGCTATCGATGCGGCGGGTGCGGACTATATCCATGTGGATGTGATGGACGGCCATTTCGTGCCCAACATCTCCTTTGGCCCCGCCGTCATGGCTGCCGTGCGTGCCCGCACCAAAAAGCCGTTCGACGTGCATCTGATGATTTCCCCCGTGGATGTTTATCTGCCCGCCTTTGCTGCGGCGGGAGCCGACATCATCACCGTCCATGCCGAAGCGGGCCCGCATCTTCACCGCACGCTCCAGGCCATTCGTGGCCTTGGCGTGAAGGCAGGCGTTGCGATCAATCCCGGCACCCCGGTATCAGCCATCGAACCCGTGCTCGACGATGTCGACCTGGTTCTTGTTATGAGCGTCAATCCCGGCTTTGGCGGGCAAAGCTTTATTCCCTCCACGCTTTCGCGCCTGCGCCAGGCCCGTGCGCTCATTGGCGGCCGCCCGATCGATTTGGAAGTGGATGGCGGCATTTCCGCCGACAATGCCCGCGCCGTGGCGGAAGCGGGCGCCAATGTCTTTGTTGCCGGCTCCTCCATCTATGGCGGCAACGATCCGTCCACCTATGCCGCGCGCATTGCCGCCATCCGCGACGCGGCCACAACACTCAGTGTCTGATCCGCGGCCGCAGGGCCTGAGCCACCTGACCTTCATCGTGGCCGACCTGGACCGGATGGAAACCATCCTCACCCGGGTGCTTGGGGCGGAAAAGATCTACGACAGCGGCAGCACGACCTTTTCGCTCTCGCCCGAGCGCTTCTTCCTGCTGGGCGATGACGAACTCTGGATCGCCATCATGCAGGGCGACCCCCTACCCGCCCGCAGCTACAATCATGTCGCCTTCAAGATCGCCGAGGCCGACTTCGAGCTTTACCGCGAGCGCATCACAGCTTTAGGGCTCGACTTGCGCGAAAGCCGCCCCCGCCTTGCTGAAGAAGGCCGATCGCTTTATTTCCACGATCACGACAATCACCTGTTCGAACTTCATACCGGAACGCTGTCGGAACGCCTGACGCGCTACCGGGCCGCGCCGCCTGCTCAAACTCAAGGTCCAGATCAATGATCCCTCGCTATTCCCGTCCCGAAATGGTCGCCATCTGGTCCGCCGAAACGCGCTTCTCCATCTGGTTTGAAATCGAGGCACACGCGACCACCAAGCTGGCTGAACTTGGTGTCGTGCCTAAGGAAGCCGCCCAGCGCATCTGGGACGTGATGAATGCCCGCAAGGCCGAGCAAGGTGATTACGCCTTCGACGTCGCCCGGATCGATGAGATCGAGCGCACCACCAAGCACGATGTCATCGCCTTTCTCACCCACCTCTCCGAGATCGTCGGCCCCGAAGCCCGCTTCGTGCATCAGGGTATGACCTCGTCCGATATCCTCGACACGACGCTCTCGGTCCAGCTTGCCCGCGCTGCCGACCTGTTGATCGCCGATATTGACGCGCTTCTGGCTGCCCTCAAGCGCCGCGCCCTAGAGCACAAGCACACCATCACCATCGGCCGCTCGCACGGCATCCACGCCGAGCCCACGACCTTCGGCGTCAAGCTGGCCGAGGCCTATGCCGAGTTCACCCGCAACCGGCAGCGCCTGGTTCACGCCCGGGAGGAGATCGCCACTGCCGCCATTTCTGGCGCGATCGGCACCTTCGCCAATATCGATCCCTCGGTTGAGCAATATGTCGCCGATAAGCTCGGCCTTGCCATCGAGCCGGTGTCCACCCAGGTGATTCCGCGCGACCGCCACGCCATGTTCTTCGCGACTCTGGGCGTCGTCGCCTCCTCGATTGAACGCGTCGCCGTCGAGATCCGCCACCTGCAGCGCACCGAAGTGCTCGAGGCTGAGGAATATTTCTCGCCGGGCCAAAAGGGCTCCTCGGCCATGCCGCACAAGCGCAATCCGGTGCTGACCGAGAACCTCACGGGGCTTGCCCGCCTGGTGCGCGGCATGGTCACCCCCGCGCTCGAAAACGTCGCCCTCTGGCATGAGCGCGACATTTCCCACTCCTCGGTCGAGCGCATGATCGGCCCCGACGCTACCGTCACCCTCGATTTTGCCCTCGCACGCCTCACCGGCGTCATCGACAAGCTCGTGGTCTATCCTGAGAACATGCGCCGCAATCTCGACCTGCTGGGCGGCCTGCACAACTCCCAGCGCGTGCTGCTGGCCCTGACCCAGGCCGGCTACTCGCGCGAGGACAGCTATGCCGCCGTACAGCGCAACGCCATGCAGGTCTGGGAAATGCGCGGCGACCGCACCGGGCAGTTTGCACGCAACCTAAAGGCCGATCCGGCCGTCTCCCTGTCTGACGAGCAGATCGACGCCATGTTTGACGATGCCTATCACCTCAAGCATGTCGACACGATCTTCGCCCGGGTATTTGGGGAAGCGGCATGAAGCTGTCTGAAGCTGACATTCTGATCATTCCGGGCCTGGGCGGCTCGCCGTCCGGTCACTGGCAGCAACGCTGGGCCGAACGCATGGCCAATGCCGCCATTGTCGAGCAAGCCGATTGGGACGAGCCCGACCCCGACGACTGGATTTCGACGATCGAGCAGGCCGTGTTGATGGCGACCCGTCCGGTTGTTCTCGTTGCCCATTCCCTCGGCGTGCTTGCCGCCGTGGGCGCTGCCGGCCGCTTGACCGACACCAAGGTGCGCGGCGCCTTCCTCGTGGCGCCTCCTGATGTCGAACTGCACCCCGATGCGCCCGAAGCGGCAAGTGCCTTCCGCCCGATCCCGCGCGACCCGCTGCCCTTCCCCTCGCTGATGGTCGCGTCCACCAATGACCCCTATTGCACGGTCGAGCGCGCCGTGGAGTTCTCGACCTGCTGGGGCTCGGAATTTCACGAAGCAGGCGAAGCGGGTCACATCAACCTCGACTCGGGGCATGGCCCCTGGCCCGAGGGTCTCTTGATGTTCACCCGACTGATGCAGCGCATTCGCCAATAAAAAACCCGCGGACATGGTCCGCGGGTTCTTCCGTTCGACAGCAAGCCAACTCAGCCCTCGGCGGCGATCTGCTCGCTGGCCGTCTGCTTGAGTTGGACCATCTTCTGGCGAATCACGTCCTCGCCGATGTTCAGCCCCTTGGCCTTGAGGTCGCCCGATACCTTGCGGAACACGTCCTCGTCGCCCGCTTCGGCGAAATCGGCAGCGACCACTTCCGCCGCATAGCTCTTGGCTTCATCCGCAGGCAGACTCATCAGTTCCGCCGCCCAGATACCCAGCAACTTGTTGCGGCGCGCTTCTGCCTTGAACTGCTTTTCAGCGTCAAAGGCGAACTTGGTTTCCTCGCCCCGCCGACGATCTTCGAATCCGCTCATGCAACACTCCGATTGCTTCGCCGCCCTCCCTTTGGGGCCGCCTTCAGTCTCGACATAGGCGGTCGGCGCGGCCAAATCAACGCTTCGGCGACAGGCGCAACACTCCAGCTGCGGCACTCTGCACACGGCAAGGCTTTGGAAGCTGACTCGAAATAGCTTGCATTTTTGCGCGGTTCTGGCGCATGAAGCGGCCCATTCCTCCCCTTCCCCTTCATCGCTATTGGACCCCTCATGACCCGTCGGCGCAGAATCTATGAAGGCAAGGCCAAGATTCTTTTCGAAGGCCCCGAGCCCGGGACCCTGGTTCAGTATTTCAAGGACGACGCCACCGCTGGCAACGGCGCCAAGCACGACGTCATTGACGGCAAGGGCGTGCTGAACAACCGCATCAGCGAGTTCATCTTCACCAAGCTCAATGGCCTTGGCATTCCCACGCACTTCCTTCGCCGCATCAACATGCGCGAACAGCTGATCAAGGAAGTCGAGATCATCCCGCTCGAGATCATCGTGCGCAATTACGCAGCTGGCTCGCTGGTCAAGCGTCTCGGCCTTGAGCCCGGCACGCAGCTGCCGCGCTCCATCATCGAGTTCTGCTACAAGGACGACGCCCTGGGCGACCCCATGGTCTCCGAAGAGCACATCACCGCCTTTGGCTGGGCCACCCCCGCCGAGCTCGACGACATCATGTCGCTCGCCATCCGCGTCAACGACTTCCTGACCGGCCTTTTCATGGGCGTCGGCATCCAGCTGGTCGATTTCAAGATCGAGTGCGGTCGTCTCTATGAAGGCGACATGATGCGCATCGTTCTGGCCGACGAGATCTCGCCCGACAGCTGCCGCCTCTGGGACATCAAGACCCGCAACAAGCTCGACAAGGATCGCTTCCGCGAAGACCTTGGCGGCCTCGTCGAGTCGTACCGGGAAGTAGCGCAGCGCCTCGGCATCTTGGTGGAAACCGAGAATGCGCTGACCACCGGCCCCCGGCTGGTCCAGTAACTACTCGTTTAGGACAACACCATGAAAGCGCGCGTCACCGTTACGCTCAAGCCAGGCGTCCTCGACCCGCAAGGTCAGGCGATTGAAGGATCTTTGGCCAGCCTGGGCTTTGCCGGTGTTGCATCCCTGCGACAGGGCAAGGTGTTTGATATCGAGCTGCACGGAACCGAGGAGTCGGACGTGCGTTTTCAGATCAACAGCATGTGTGAACGCCTGCTGGCGAACACCGTGATCGAAAACTACGCCGTCGAAATTCTCGATTAACGCCTTTGTTGTATTTTTATATTCGCGCCGTTCTTGGGGGCGCAGGACCATATTGCCATGCTTAAAACCGTTTCCCTCTCGGTCATGTTCTTCGCCACTCTTGGCCTGATGTTTGCGGCCTACGCTTCGGTTCCGGTCTGAAGCTCCCAAGCGTCCCGGCCCGTTCACCTGCCCTTCACCGGAGCAGCTGACAGCGCGTTAATCTTGTTCCAAGCTCAACTGTCACTTCACCTCCGTTCAACCCTATAAGGGGCTCGAACTGGCGCGGAGTGAACCATGAGCGAGAGCAAGCAACGCTTGGATTGGGTCGATACTGCCAAAGGCATTTCGATCCTTTTGGTGGTGATGATGCACTCGGCGATCGGGGTCGGTGAAGTCACCAGCCAGGTCAGCTATCTGCATTGGATCATTGCTTGGGCCTCGCCATTCCGTATGCCCGAGTTCTTCTTGATCTCGGGCCTATTCCTTTCTCAGGTCATTGATCGCGACTGGCGGCGCTATGCCGACCGGCGTGTGGTCCATTATCTTTACTTTTACGCGCTCTGGGCCTTGATCCACCTCCTGTTCAAGGAAGCGGTTGGCGCCGGCCATCCGGTTACGGCCATGACCCATATGCTCTGGGCCATTGTCGAGCCCTATGGCGTGCTGTGGTTCATTTACATGCTCGCCGCCTTCAGCGCCGTAGCCAAGCTACTCCACAACGCCAGGGCGCCCCATTGGCTTGTGCTCATCGGCGCCGCTCTGCTCCAACTCGTCCATGTTCAGACCGGCTGGTATCTGCTCGACCAGTTCGCCGAGCACTTCATCTATTTCTATTCCGGCTACGTCTTCGCACCGGTCGTGTTCCGGCTGGTTGCCTGGGCGCAGGACCATGTCGTCCAGACCTTGGCTGGCCTCTCGCTTTGGGCACTGCTCGAAACACTGCTCGTGTTCTCGCCAGGTTATCGGGTTCTGCCCATGACCATCCATATGGGCCTGTCGACCGCCCCGGGCATTCACCTGGCGCTGGCGCTTGCCGGCTCTGTCGCCCTTTGCGTTGTTGCGGGCCTAGTGTCCAAGCTTGCGTTCATGGATTGGCTGCGCTGGCTCGGAGCTCAGTCCATAGTGGTCTACCTGGCCTTCGCCCTGCCCATGGCCGCGACCCGCATCCTGCTTGTCAGAGTCGGATTCACCAATGCTGATCTGATCAGCACCCTGGTGATGTCCAGCGCCGTCCTTACGCCCTTGGTTCTGTTCTGGCTGATCCAGCGGACCGGACGCGGCCGCTGGCTATTCGAACGCCCGGCTTGGGCGCGTCTGCCCGGCACACCGGGTGCGCGAATCGGCACAACGACCGTGCGGACGCCAGCGGAATAGGCGCTCTTCGGCTCTTGCCCCTTGCCTTTTGCTGCAAGAGCCACGACAAGGTCCCCGCATAATCCCTAGCTCGCGAGGACCCCGCCGATGAAGGCCGCTGTCATCATCTTTCCAGGGCTTAACCGCGACCGAGATATGGTTGCTGCGCTCACCAAGATTTCCGGCCGCGCGCCAACGACGGTCTGGCACGGAGAACGTGACCTTCCCGAAGCCGACCTGATCGTCATTCCCGGCGGTTTCTCCTACGGCGACTATTTGCGTTGCGGCGCTATTGCTGCCCGCTCCCCCATCATGGACGCAGTGCGCGAACGCGCCGCCGATGGCGTTCGCATCCTGGGCGTCTGCAACGGCTTTCAGATCCTGACCGAAGCCGGTCTCCTGCCCGGCGCCCTCATGCGGAACACCTCACTCAAATTTGTCTGCCGTGAGGTGAAGCTGCAGGTGGCTAACGCGGACACGCCCTTTACCCGGCTTTACCAGCAAGGTCAGGTCGTCCGTTGCCCCGTGGCGCATCACGATGGCAACTACTTCGCCGATGCCGAGACGATCGAGCGGCTCGAGGGCGAAGGCCGGGTGGCCTTCCGCTATGCCGACGGCACCAATCCCAATGGTTCGATCAACGACATCGCCGGCATTCTCAACGAGAACAAGAATGTCCTGGGGATCATGCCGCACCCGGAAAATTTAATCGAGCTCGCCCATGGCGGCGATGATGGCCGCGCGCTCTTTGCCAGCGCCCTTGATCTCGTCGCTTGACCCAGCCGCTCCAGCCGGACAGTTCAACCATGCCCTACGACAATCACATCGCCATCACGCCTGAACTCGTCGCCGATCATGGCATCAAGCCCGACGAGTTCGACAAGATTGTTGCCCTGATTGGCCGGCAGCCGACCTATACCGAGCTGGGCATCTTTTCCGCGATGTGGAACGAGCACTGCTCCTACAAATCCTCCAAGAAGTGGCTCAAGACTCTTCCAACCACCGGCGCTCGCGTCATCCAGGGTCCGGGCGAGAACGCTGGCGTGGTTGATATCGGCGACGGCCAGGCGGTCGTCTTCAAAATGGAGTCGCACAACCATCCGAGCTTCATCGAGCCCTATCAGGGCGCCGGCACCGGCATGGGCGGCATCTTGCGTGACGTCTTCACCATGGGTGCCCGTCCTGTTGCCGCCATGAACGCGCTGCGCTTCGGCGCGCCCGACCATGAAAAAACCCGCCATTTGGTGTCCGGCGTCGTCGCCGGCATCGGCGGCTACGGCAATGCCTTTGGCGTGCCCACCGTGGGGGGCGAGGTCGAGTTCGACCAGCGCTACAACGGCAATATCCTCGTCAATGCCTTTGCCGCCGGCCTAGCCGATACCGACAAGATCTTCTACTCCAAGGCGGAAGGTGTCGGCCTTCCCGTGGTTTATCTCGGCGCCAAGACGGGCCGCGATGGCGTTGGCGGCGCCACCATGGCTTCCGCCGAGTTCGGGGATGACATCGAGCAGAAGCGCCCCACCGTCCAGGTCGGCGACCCCTTTACCGAAAAGCGGCTCCTGGAAGCCTGTCTCGAGCTCATGGCCACCGGCGCCGTCATCGCCATCCAGGACATGGGCGCGGCCGGGCTGACTTGCTCGGCCGTGGAAATGGGCGCCAAGGGCGATCTCGGAATCGAGCTGAACCTCGATATGGTCCCGGTCCGCGAAACCGAAATGACGCCCTACGAGATGATGCTCTCCGAGTCCCAGGAGCGCATGCTGATGGTGCTGCATCCGGCCAAGGAAGCCGAAGCACGCGCCGTGTTCCAGAAATGGGAACTCGATTTTGCCACCGTCGGCAAGACCACCGACGATCTGCGCTTCCGCGTCATGTGGCGCGGCGAGGAAGTCGCCAATCTCCCCATCAAGGATCTCGGCGACGAAGCGCCCGAATATGATCGCCCCTGGATCGAGCCGGCCCGCCCCGCGCCGCTCGCCGCAAGCGACGTCCCGCAGATGGATGTCGCCGACGCTCTCCTCAAGCTCATGGGCGGCCACCAGATCGCCTCGCGCCGCTGGGTCTACGAGCAATATGACACCCTCATTGGCGGCAACTCGCTCCAGCGTCCCGGCGGCGATGCCGGCGTCATCCGCGTCGATGGCCATCCTGCCAAGGCGCTCGCCTTCTCGTCCGACGTCACCCCCCGCTATTGCGAGGCCGATCCCTTTGAAGGCGGCAAGCAGGCTGTGGCCGAGTGCTGGCGCAACCTGACCGCTACCGGCGCCGAGCCCCTGGCCGCCACCGACAACCTCAATTTCGGCAATCCCGAACGCCCTGAAATCATGGGCCAGCTGGTCGGCGCCATCAAGGGCATCGGTGAGGCCTGCCGCGTGCTCGAATTTCCGATCGTCTCGGGCAATGTCTCGCTCTACAACGAAACCAATGGCCGAGGCATCCTTCCCACCCCCACCATCGGCGGCGTCGGCCTGATCGATGATTGGTCGAAGATGGCCCGCACCGGCTTTGCGGCCGCTGGCGAGGTCATCCTCCTCGTGGGCGCCCCGCCGCAGCGTGGCACCCATCTCGGGCAGTCCATCTATCTGCGCGATCTCTTCGGCCGTGCCGATGGCGCTCCGCCGCCGGTCGACCTCGCCCACGAGAAGCGCACCGGAGATTTCGTGCGCAAGCTGATCCGCTCGGGCATCGCCACTGCCGTGCATGACCTCTCCGACGGCGGCCTTGCCGTGGGGCTAGCGGAAATGGCCGTAGCCTCCGGCATCGGCGCTACAGTCGTCGACCTCGAGGACCAGGACCCAATTCTGCAATACTTTGCCGAAGATCAGGGGCGCTACCTTGTCACCGTGAACCTGGACCCGCAGGGCGAGGAACTGGCCGATCTCTGGGCCGAGGCCCAGGCGCTCGGCATTTTTGCACCCTGGATCGGCTCGACCGGCGGCACGGACCTTGTCCTCGGCGCCGCCCGCCCCCTTCCCGTGGCGCAGCTGAAGTCGGCGCATGACGACTGGTTCCCCAGCTTCATGTCGGGCATGGCTGCCGACAATGCCGGCCATTGAAGCGCCTCGGCGACCATGCAATATCAAAGTGACCGGCCACGTCGGCGACCTATGACGGAGTAGCGCTATGCCAATGGACGCAATCGAGATCGAGCGCCGAATCAAGGCCGCGCTGCCCGATGCCGAAATCGACATTCGCGATCTGGCCGGCGACGGCGATCACTACGCCGCCACTGTCGTGTCCACCGCGTTTAAGGGCAAATCGCGCGTGCAGCAGCACCAGATCGTTTATCAGGCGATTGGCGGCGACATGGGCGGTGCCCTCCACGCTTTGGCGCTGCAAACCAGCGCCCCGCCCGAGTAAGCACCATGTCGCTGCGCGACTCGCTCGATCTCATCCGCATGGTCCGCCCGGAAGCGGGCACATCGGCAATCGAGCACGAGATTGTTGCCGAGCGCGCGTCATCGCTCGGCAGCGCCGAAGCCCGGGTGATAGCGGCAATGGCAGCGCTCGCCGAGCCCGACTCGAACCGCCAGCAATGTCTTGAAACTGCCCGCCAGGCGGTCTGGGCCTACTTCGTTCAGCGTGAACTCATCGGCTTCCGTAGTCACAATGATGTCATCCGCGAACTCAAGATCACGCCCGAAGTGCTCGTCGGACTGGGCGCGGCGCCCTCTCGCCGCTAGAGCCGCGTGATTTCGCTGCCACCGTTCTCGACACCGCTGGGACGATGACCTATTTATCCACCAACAATGTCCGCTTTTCGGAGCGTGCAAGCGAGAGAGCAGCCATGACCGACATCAACGCCTTCATCACCGACAAGGTAACCAACAACGACGTGTTCCTCTTCATGAAGGGGTCGCCTGATTTCCCGCAATGCGGTTTTTCCGGCCAAGTCGTCCAGATACTCAACTATCTCGGCGTTGAATTTGGCAGCGCCAATGTGCTGGAAAGCGCCGAACTGCGCGACGGCATCAAGGCCTTCACCAATTGGCCAACCATTCCCCAGCTCTATGTAAAGGGCGAGTTTGTTGGTGGCGCCGACATCGTGCGCGAGATGTTCCAGGCTGGTGAACTGCAGTCCCATTTCGAACAGGCTGGCATCCCCGTCAAGCAAACCGCCTGATCGCGACGACTCAGACAACGACGCCGGCCCTTGCGGCCGGCGTTTTTGTTTCAAACCTCAATATCGGCCGAAAAGCGCAACTCGCGCATGGGCTGCACCTTGCGGGTCGTTTCCGCATAGGTCGGATGCACCTTGTAGGCTGCCAGTGCAGCGGCATCGGCGAACTCGGCATAAACCACCACGTCAATCTCATTGGAGATTTGGTCGACCTTGCTGTTGCGCCGCACCTCGAAATGGGACGAGTGCGGGATAGTGCCCAGCGGCTCAAGGCCCTGGCAGATCGCCTCGATCTTGTCGGGTGATGGGGCGGTGAAGAATATGATATGGCGTATCAAGGCAAACGGCTCCTGCGCGAAGCGCGTGTTGTTCCCGCCGGCGGGGCAACGGTCAACCCCATCACCCAAATTCATCGAAGTCATTCCGCATTATCGCTTTGCGACATAGGACCGCAGGCGTAGACAGGATTGTCTTTCTTGGATTCCTGCCATGCCCAGCAGCCTTCGCCCCGCCGTACCTCTGCTTGCGCTGATCATCTGCGGCTGCCTCATCGCCGCGATCGGCAACGGCGTTCGCACCAGCTTCGGGCTTTTTACGCTGCCCATCTCCACCGATCTGGGCCTCACCCGCGAAGGCTATGGCATGGCCATGGCGATCCAGAACCTGGCCTGGGGCATAGCCCAACCCTTTGCGGGCGCTTGGGCTGATCGCTACGGCACCGGCCGCACCCTCGCCGGCGGCGCCGCCATCTACGCCTTGGGCGTAATTCTCATGGCCTTCTCTCCCACGGCCAGTCTGCTCACCGTCACCGGCGGCGTCATCACCGGCGTTGGCATCGCCGTATCATCCTTCAGCGTCGTGATGGTCGCCTTCGGCCGTTCCGTCCCGCAGGAAAAGCGCACCCTGATCTTCGGCGTCGCCACTGCCGCCTCGTCCTTCGGCCAGTTCATCTTTGCCCCGATCAGCCAGGGCTTCATCAACAGCTTTGGCTGGCACACCGCCCTCATCTATCTCGGCATGATGCTCGTGCTCATCATCCCCTTGAGCTACGCCCTGCGCGGTCGCACCGAGAACCCCGTCGGCCATGCCGACCTGCGCTTCATGCAAGCGCTGGCGCGCGCCTGGGGACATGGCTCATACCGCCTTCTCGTCATCGGCTTCTTTGTCTGCGGCTTTCATCTGGCGTTCATCAACGTTCATATGCCGGCTTATCTTGTGCAGTGCGGCCTCTCGCCCGAGGTCGGCAGCTGGACCATTGCCGTGATCGGGCTGTTCAATATCGTCGGCTCGCTCCTCTCCGGCTATCTCGGCAGTCGCCTCCCCAAGCAGATGCTGCTCGCCAGCATCTACTTCCTGCGGGCAGTGGCTATCGCCGTGTTTCTGCTGGTCCCGGTCTCGGAATGGACCGCCTATGCCTTTGCCGCGACCATGGGCGTGCTCTGGCTCTCCACCGTTCCACTCACGGCTGGCCTCGTGACCCTGTTCTTTGGTGCCCGCTACATGGGCATGCTCTACGGCGTCGCCTTTTTCAGCCACCAGGTCGGCTCTTTCGTGGGCGTCTGGTTGGGCGGCTATGTCTATGACGTGACCGGCTCCTATAGTCTGGTCTGGTATCTGGGCATAGTTCTCGGCCTGGCCTCGGCCGCCATCCACCTTCCCATCAACGAAAAAGTCGACGTAAAATTCGCCCCGCAACCCGCCTGACCTTGACCTAAAAGGCGCTTCCACCATCGCCTTTTAACGATATAGCCGGTTGCCAAATTAGGCTTCCGGGTTCATGGTCCGGCACATCGTGTCGCGTCCGGCGGCAGCCTCGAGATCCAGAACATGTCCAAACATTTGACCCGGGTGCTTTCCCGTCCGGAATTTATTGCCCTGATGGCAGCGATGATGTCGCTCAATGCCCTCGCCATCGACGTCATGCTCCCCGCCCTGCCCTATATGGGCGAAGCCCTTGGCATCAGCAGCGAAAACGAGCGCCAGTTCGTCGTCTCGGTCTACATGTTCGGCTTCGGCGCCGCCCAGCTTGCCTTCGGCCCACTGTCTGATCGATTCGGGCGCCGCGCGCCGCTCCTGCTCGGCATTATCCTTTATATCGTCGCGGTGGTCGCCGCGGCCTTCTCGCCCAATTTCGCCACCCTGCTGATTCTGCGCTTCGTGCAGGGCATCGGCGCCGCCGGCACTCGCGTCATCACCACCTCGCTGGTGCGCGACCTTTATTCCGGCCGCGCCATGGCCGAGGTCATGTCGCTGACCTTCATGGTCTTCATGGCCATTCCGGTGATTGCGCCCGGCATCGGGCAGATCCTGCTCCTGACCGGCCCCTGGCAGACCATCTTCATCTTCATGGGCGTACTGGCCACGATCTTCGGCATCTGGGGCTATTTCCGCCTGCCCGAAACCCTGCCGCTCGACAAGCGCCGCCCGCTGACCTTCGGCTCCGTGGTGGATGGCTTCCGCATCGTGTTCACCAACCGCGTGGCCTTCTCCTATGGCCTTGCCGGCATGTTCCTGTTTGCGGCGCTGTTTGGCTTCATCAGCTCCTCCCAGCAGATCTATGTCGACATCTATGGCCTGGGCGTCTACTTCCCCGTCGCCTTTGCCGCCATTGCCGGCCTGATGGCCGTCTCGTCCTTCACCAATTCCAAGATCGTGCGCCGCTTCGGCATGCGCCGCCTCTCGCATGGGGCGGTGTTGGTCTACACCCTGGTGAGCGGCGTCTGGGTTGTCCTCGCGGTCACCGGCAACCTGCCGCTCTGGCTGTTCCTGAGCTGCCTGGCCGTCATCATGTTCTGCTTTGGCTGGGCCGCCTCCAACATGAACTCGCTCTCCATGGAGCCGCTCGGCGCCGTTGCCGGTACCGCTTCCTCGGTCTTTGGCTTCATCCAGACCGTGGGTGGCGTGATCATCGGCGGCTATATCGGCCAGCACTTCGATGGCACCGTGGTGCCGGTGGCCGTCGGCTACTTCATCATGGGCTGCCTCGCCATCGCCTGCATCCTCGTGGCCGAACGCGGCAAGCTGTTCCGCACCGAGAACGGCCCCATTGCGGCCGATCTCTCCGCCGCCCACTAGGCCCCGCTGCTGCGGCTCAGAACGTGAAAACGTTACGCCGCAGCTGCTCCCAGCTTTCCTTGTCGATGGCGGCCAGCAGACCGCCCTCGATATGGTGCGGACGATAGGCCGAGCCATCCATCCGCGCCACATAGCCACCGGCCTCCTGCGCCATAAGCGCGCCCCCTAGGTGGTCCCAGGGCATCAGCTTGTTGTAGCTCACGAACTGCGAATGCCCCGACACAAAGGTGCGGTATTCGTGCCCCGCCACGCGGTAATGCGACACGAGCCGCACCTTGGCGAAGTTCTGCAAGATCTCGACCTTCTTGCCCGGCGGCACAAAGGCAATGGAAGCGGTGCCCACCATCTCGGGCAACGGCAAGGGTGGGGCAACATGCAGGCGTCTGCCGCTGCCATCGGGCCGGCGCAGCCAGGTGCCGCCGCCCTGTTCCGCCAGCATCCAGTCATCCCCCATCGGGTCGTAGATGATCCCGGCAACCGTTTCGCCGCCCACGACCACCGCCGCCATCACGGCAAACAGCGGCAAGCCAGCTGCGTAGTTGGCGGTCCCATCAATCGGGTCAACAACCACAGCCAGCTCCGCATCGGCGAGCGCCCTGAGCAGTTGCGGGTCGGCGGCCACCGATTCTTCGCCGACAAACAGCGCCGATGGCATTTTCCGGCTGATCTCGGCCTTGATGAATTGCTCGGCAGCCAGATCGGCCGCGGTCACCAGGTCGATGGCCTCGGTTTTAACCTGAATGTCGATATCCTCAAGCCGCCGGAACCGGGGGAGGATCTCAGCCTTGGCCGCTGCGCGCAGCACGCCGGCAAGCCACTCGATATCGATGTTCACGATTAGCTTCTCCGTTCGGCCAGGCCGGCAAAGTCAAACAACCGCGGATCGAGCATATGACTGGGATTAATGTTGCCTAGCGCACGGATCATCACGTCCTTGCGCCCCGGCATGCGTTTTTCGATATCGGCAAGCATGGCCTTCATCGCATTGCGCTCCAGCCCATCCTGCGACCCACAAAGGTCACAGGGAATGATGGGAAACTGCATCTGCTCGGCAAAGCGCGCTAAGTCGTCCTCGGCGCAATAAATCAGCGGCCGCAGCACTTCCACATTGCCGTCATCGTTCAACAGGCGCGGCGGCATGGCGGCGAGCTTGCCACCATGGAACAGGTTCATGAAAAACGTTTCGAGACTATCGTCCCGGTGGTGCCCCAGCACCAGCGCCGAACAGCCCTCCTCGCGCGCAATGCGATAAAGATTGCCGCGTCGCAGCCGCGAACAAAGCGAACAATAGGTCGCACCGGCCGGCAGCTTGTCGGTGACGATCGAATAGGTGTCCTTGTATTCGATCCGGTGCTCGATCCCGAGCCCACTGAGAAACTCGGGCAGGATGTGCTTGGGAAAATTGGGCTGCCCCTGGTCGAGATTGCACGCCAGCAGCTCCACCGGCAGCAGCCCGCGCCATTTCAGATCCAGCAGCAAAGCCAGCAAGCCATAGCTGTCCTTCCCCCCTGACAGCGCCACCAGCCACCGCTCGCCCGGTCGGACCATGGCAAACTTCTCGAGCGCCTCGCGCGTATTGCGGATCAGCCGCTTGCGCAGCTTGTTGAACTCCACGCTGCGCGGGGCATCGGCATAGATGGGATGCGCGCCGCTTTCCGCCGCATCTGTCTCGGGCGTGGCAAGATCGTCCATCACCGCACTCATGGCGTTAACTCTCGTTGAACAACGTGTCCTGCTGATAGCCCTATGGAACACGGAGGGGAAGGAAAACCGGACTTCGCTATCCTTACCAAAGCTTAATTTCGCTTTCTTGCATTCGCCCAAACTCGGCGGCTAGATGCGGCGATATTCTCGGCACCAAGGAGTCGCGCGGTGTTTCGGTCCTTTTTCCCCGTTCCAAAAATCTTCTTCAGTTCAGCGGCCTTATGGCTGCTGGCATCAGTGCTGTTGTGGTTCTCCATCGGGGAACCATTGCGCGCCGTGATCAGCATTGACCGGTTCACTCATCCAGTGATGGCGGCCACCGTCTCCGATCAGCCCACCACCGCCGACCAGCCGGTGCCGGATCCTGCCGCGGGAGCCGAGCAAACCAATCCTAATGCTCCCGCTTCCACCGAGAGCGAAGCTCCGGTCACTCCCAATCCAGCGGCAGCTGCCGCCGAAGGTGCCAGCCTCAATTTCCTGACGGCCGAGCGGGTATGGCTCTACCAATACGTCGTTATGGTGGCGCTGGTTTTCTGCGTCTTCTGGTACTTCTACAAACGCAATGAATGGTACTGGTGGTCGGTGGTTTCTTCCGCTGTCATCCTGCTGGTCATCTACTTCCAGGTGCAGGTGCAGGCCTTCGTCAATGAATGGTCGGGCTCGTTCTTCAACACCATCCAGCTGGCATTGACGCAGCCGGGATCAGTAACACCCGACCAGCTTTACGGACTGACCTGGACCATCATCCTCGTCACCATCCCCAATGTGCTCGTCGCCGTCGCGCTGGCCTTCTACACGTCCCACTACGTGTTCCGCTGGCGCAAGGCCATGAACTTCTACTACATGACTTACTGGCCCGAGATCCGGCACACCGAAGGGGCGGCACAGCGCGTTCAGGAAGATACAATGCGCTTCGCCTCGATCATGGAGGATCTGGGCACCGCGTTCTTCGACTCACTGATCACGCTAGTCGTCTTTCTGCCCCTGCTCTGGAGCCTTTCTGCCAATATCAGCGAGCTGCCGATCTTTGGCGCCGCGCCAGGTGGCCTAGTCTGGGTGGCTCTGCTGGGTGCTGCAGCGGGCACGGCGCTGCTGGCGCTCGTCGGAATAAAGTTGCCGGGCCTCAACTTCGCCAACCAGCGTGTCGAAGCAGCCTACCGCAAAGAGCTGGTCTTCGGCGAAGACCATGCTGATCGTGCCCAACCCCCGACGATCCGTCACCTCTTCGCCGATGTGCAGAGGAACTACTTCCGCCTGTATTTTCACTACACCTACTTCAACCTTGCCAGGTACGGGTACACCAACATGGTCGGCTATGTGCCGCTCCTCGTCATGGCGCCTTCCATCCTTGCCGGCACACTCACGATGGGCCTCTACCAGCAGATTCAGATCGCCTTCGGACAGGTTTTTAGCTCCTTCCAGTTCTTCGCGCGCGCCTGGACGGTAATTGTGGAGCTACAATCGGTCGTCATGCGCCTGCGCAAGTTCGAAAGCTACATCCCCCAGGATCAGGAACCGATAAAGGTTAGCCTCAGCGGCGCCTCCGCCTAGCAACTGCCTCGCCGGACGCAATGAAGGGTCGCTCATGGAGCGGCCCTTCTTCTTTGGTACGAGTTCCGATCACCACATCAGGACGCGCCGCTCTGCCCGGTGACCATCCCCAACGCCCCCGCAGCCCACAAACAAAAAAGGGCCGCTCCGAAGAGCGGCCCTTTTACATTCAAAACTCTGGTTCGCTTAGCGCGAGTAGAATTCCACCACCAGATTTGGCTCCATCTGCACCGGATAGGGCACATCCGAGAGGGCCGGCACGCGAACATAGGTCGCGGTCATCTTGTTGTGGTCGACTTCCACATAGTCGGGCACATCACGCTCAGCCAGCTGAATGGCTTCGAGCAGAACGGTGAGCTGCTTGGAGCGCTCGCGCACTTCGATCTTGTCGCCAACCTTGACCTGGTAGGATGGGATGTTGACGCGCTTGCCATTGACCATCACATGGCCATGGTTGACGAACTGGCGGGCAGCAAACGGGGTTGCCACGAACTTGGCACGATAGACGATCGCGTCCAGGCGCGACTCAAGCAGGCCAATAAGGTTCTCGCCGGTGTCGCCCTTGACGCGGGCAGCTTCGTTGTAGAGCTTCTTGAACGACTTCTCGGTGATCGAGGCATAGTAGCCCTTCAGCTTCTGCTTGGCGCGCAGCTGCAGACCATAATCGCTCAGCTTGCCCTTGCGGCGCTGGCCGTGCTGGCCGGGGCCATAGGCACGAGCGTTAAGCGGGCTCGACGGACGACCCCAGATGTTTTCGCCAAGACGGCGGTCAATCTTGTGCTTGGCAGAAATGCGCTTCGACATCGCGTATCCTTTCATGAAACGTCGAAATGGATCGCGCCCTCCTCTGCCTGCCGGTGAACCGACAGGCTGACAGACCTCTGATGAAAGAAGATCCCGGGTGCGCCTAGGGGCCCGAAGGCCGCAATAGGTGGCCGGTTGATAAAAGGGGCCAGCGGCAAAGTCAAGCCGGCCGGCCTCTAAGGGGTAGACAGCGGCTCGGCCACGCCATCCCTGACCATCTTGCGGTCAAGCGTATCCTGCTTGCGCAGCCCGGGAAACACCCGGCTCCAGATCGCCGCGACCGCCATGGCCCCCACGCCACCAACCACCACCGCGCCAACCGGCCCAATGAAATGGGCCACGGTTCCGGCCCGGAACTCGCCCAGCTCGTTGGACGCGCCTATAAATACCGAATTGACCGCATTGACGCGCCCGCGCACCTCTTCGGGCGTCCAGAGCTGCATGATGGTCTCGCGGATGGTCACGCTCACCATATCCGAGGCGCCCACCAGCATCAGTGCTCCAATCGACAGCCACACATTGCTCGACAGCCCGAACACCGTCGTGAACAAACCAAACAGCGCCACGAACACGAACAGCATCTTGCCGGCATGATGCCGGATGGGGAAGCGCGTCAGCGTCAACGCCATCAACAGCGCGCCAACGCCGGGCGACGCCCGCAAAATGCCGAACTCCACCGGCCCACCATGCAGTATCTCTTCAGTGAAGGCCGGCAGCAAGGCCACTGCCCCGCCCATCAGCACGGCGAACATGTCGAGCGAAATGGCGCCCAGTACCACCTTGTTGCTCAGGATATAACGGAACCCGCCAAAGATCGTCTCAAGGCTGGTCGCCTGCTGCGATTGGCGCTGCTGCGGCTTGGGGATCAGCAGCACACAACCGCTGGCTACCAGCAACAGCACGCCCGCGGTGCCAAACGCAACGACCGGGCTCAGGGCATACAGCACACCACCAATCGAGGGTCCCATGATCGCCGCAAACTGCCAGGCCGAAGCATTGACCGTAATCGCATTGCTCAGGGCTTCAGGGGGCACCAGGTTTGGGGCCAGCGACTGGGCTGCCGGGCTCCAGAAGGCGCGGGCGGTGCCCAGCACTACTAGGATGGCAAAGATCGGCCAAACCTCATGCTCCTGCGCATTCACCAGCATGAGAAAACCGAGCGCGCAACCCAGCTCCACTGCCAGGCACACTGCCATGATCATCCGGCGGTTGAACCGGTCCGCCGCTAGGCCCGTCACCAGCATCAACACCAGAGCCGGCATAAACAAGCAAAGGCCCACCAGCCCGAGCAGGAAATAATCGCCGGTGATCGCAAAGATCTGCCAGGCGATGGATACAGACATGATCTGGACGGCAAAGCTGACCAGCAGCGTGGTCAGCCAAAAGAAGCGGAAGCCGGTGTAACTGAAAGCGAGGCGGGATTTATCATGCGGTGCGGGCGTGCTCATCATTTGCCCATGGCATGCCGGTAAACGCTCGTCAAAGCCTCAAACACACCCGAACTCAGACCGACCGCCGATTTTCTAGCCTTTGTCACTTTCGCGCGGCTGCCGGTTTGGATTGGGGCGCTGATGGCGCCGGTCAATCGAAGAAATTACGCCGCGCAAAGTGCGGATTTCCTGGCTGGTGAACTTGCCGCGCTCGAGCATCGTGCGCAAATTGTTGACCACTGTGGGCCGCTTGTCCGGTGCGGTAAAGAACCCCGATTGGTCCAGCGTCGCTTCCAGATGCCCGAACAAGCCAACCAGTTCTTCGCGCGGGGCAACCTGCGCCAGATTATCATCGAATGGCAGCGTGGTTCCGGCGGCGCTGTGGCGGCGCCATTCATAGGCCAGCAGCAACACGGCCTGGGCAATGTTGAGCGAAGCAAAGGCAGGCTCCACCGGCAAGGTCACGATGGCATCGGCCAAGGCCACCTCGTCATTGAGCAACCCCCAGCGCTCACGCCCGAACAGAAGGCCGGCACCACGACCACCACCGATATGGCTGGCCATCCGTTGCGCTGCCTCGTCGGGGCCGATCACCGCCTTCTGCAAGTCGCGCGAGCGGGCCGTCGTGGCATAAACCAGGGTGAGGTCGCTGATCGCCGCTTCAAGCGTATCGAACACCCGCACCCGTTCGAGCACATGATCGGCACGGGAAGCAGCGTTCACCGCCTTCTCATTAGGCCAGCCGTCGCGCGGCCGCACCAGCCGCAGGTCCCACAGCCCGAAATTAGCCATGGCCCGAGCGGCCGTGCCAATGTTCTCGCCCAGCTGCGGCTCGCACAGGATAATCGCCGGTGACGGCGCCAGGGTGATGGGAATGGATGAATCGGTGCCGGCCATGATGCCCCTTCTCGCTATCAGCCGCACTTAGCGGAGCGCCGCGGCAAACGCAAACGGCGCCCCGCTGGAGCGCCGTTCTGAATTCGAGATATCCAAGCGCGGTTCAGGCCACGCGATGGCGGATCGGCAGTTCCTTGACCTTGCTGGAGCGGTTCCATTCCCGGTCGAGAATGGCGAAATGCAGTTCTTCGTCCCACTCGCCCTGGAACAGCGCATGCTCGCGGTAATGCGCTTCGAGGCGCAGGCCGAGCTTTTGCATCAGCTTGATGGAATTGTGGTTGCGCCCGTCACACCGGACAAATACCCGGTGGATGTGGAACCGCTCGAAAGCGAGATCGAACATGGCGCCCAGCGCTTCGGCGGCATAGCCCTGTCCCGAATAGCTGGGATTGATGCAGAAGCGAACTTCGCCCTGCCCCGATGTTGCGTCCTGCCAATTCAGCGAAACATGGCCGATGACCTTCTTGTCGCCCTTGCGCACCATGGCCAGGGTCAGCGTGTCGCCAGGCCGCTGCAGGCTCACATGTCCCCGCAGGACGTTAAGCGCATCGGCAACATCGGCCTCATCGCGCGTTCGGCTGAACACATAGCGCTGCATGGATGGAAGGGTATGATAGGCCGCGAGATCCGCAAGGTCGGCGCGCTCGAAGGTCCGCAGCATCAACCGATCTGTTTGCAAGGGCAAAGATGGTGACGACATGATGGCGAACCTCCCCAATAGATACTGACCGATCATGAACGGATCACGTCAGCGGGAAGTTCCAGCACTAGCGCAAGTTAGTTGAAGATGCTGGGACTAGGTCTGGGGCGTGTTCCGGCTCAGCCACTCGCCCTGCAAAATAGCGTAAATGAACTCTTCATCCCACACACCCTTGGTGATGGCGTGCTCGCGGAAATGCGCCTCGCGCCGCATGCCCAGGCGCTCCATGAGATGGAACGATGGCGCATTCTCGGCCGCACAGCGGGCAATCACCCGATGCAGATTTGCCTGCCTGAACGCCAGGTCCAGCATCGCGCCCGCCGCTTCCGTGCCATAGCCCTGCCCGTGATAGTCCGGGTGCAGGATCCAGCCCACTTCCCCTTGTTGGCTGTCGACGCTCCGCCAGATCAGCGAAACTTCGCCGATCAGTTCGCCGGTGCCGGGCAGTTCCACCCCGAGAACGATTTTGTCGCCCTCTTCGATCAGCGTGGTTTGCGCGATCCGCTGCTGCACCGCCAGTGCGCATTCCTCCCGGCTGAGTGCCGAGTCGAACAGAAATCGCGCCACGTCATCGCGCTGCCGATAGGCAAACACGGCATCAACATCGCCGCGTGTAAACGGGCGCAAACGCAGCCGCTTGGTTTCCATAGGATAGGTCGGATAAAGCGCCATGCGTCCTCCTGGCGGAAGCCGTTCATTGTTGCGGTTCGGGAGAATCAAGGCAAGGCCATTGCTCTTGTTCCTCGCCAACCTGCATGGCAGCCTGCCTCCATGAGCAAACAAGACCGAGTGTCGGTGAACGTGAAAGCCAGTTGCGCCTGCGGGGCGCTGACCATGGCCATCGTCGGTCCGGTCGGCTCCATGTTCATGTGCGCTTGCCTACATTGCCAGCAGGCGAGCGGCACGGGTCATTCCACCGTGGCCCTCGTGTCCGAGCAACACCTGATCGTCTCCGGCCAAGCCGGCAGTTTCTCGCGGCCAAGTGCGTCGGGCGCAACCTTCACCCGTCACTTCTGTCCCTGTTGCGGCACGCCGCTTTATGGCCAGTCCTCCCGCGCTCCATCCGTGCGCCTGGTCGCGGCAGGCTTTTTCGCCGGCGACAACGCTTGGTTTGTGCCCAATCAACTGATCTTCGCCCGCACCCACCAGGGCTGGGACTCGATTGCCGATCACCTTCCACACCACGAGACCTACCGCCCTTCGCCCGCCTGAACCTGCCCGCCTTGGGCAAGAGGCCTTGCCGAGCCAGTCTTTGCGCTTTTCCCCTGCAATGCTATAGGGGCGCCAACACGGCTGTGGGCCGACAGGCAGGACACCAAGGGAGAACTCTTCATGAGCAAGATCAAAGTCGCCAATCCGGTCGTCGATCTCGACGGCGATGAGATGACGCGCATCATCTGGCAGGCGATCAAGGACAAGCTCATCCACCCCTATCTCGATCTGCCGATCGAATATTACGATCTCAGCGTCGAAAGCCGCGACGCCACCAACGACCAGATCACGATCGATGCCGCCAAGGCGATCCAGAAGTACGGCGTCGGCATCAAATGCGCCACCATCACCCCCGATGAGCAGCGCGTCGAGGAATTCAAGCTCAAGAAGATGTGGAAGTCGCCCAACGGCACCATCCGCAACATCCTGGGCGGCGTGATCTTCCGCGAGCCGATCATCTGCCAGAACGTGCCGCGCCTCGTCCCCGGCTGGACCCAGCCGATCATCGTCGGCCGCCACGCCTTTGGCGATCAGTACCGCGCCACCGACTTCACCTTCCCGGGCAAGGGCACGCTGACCATCAAGTTCACCGGCGAAGACGGCCAGGTGATCGAGCACGAAGTGTTCCAGTCGCCCGGCGCTGGCGTTGCCATGGCCATGTACAACCTGGACGATTCCATCCGCGACTTCGCTTATTCCAGCTTCAACTACGCGCTTGCCCGCGGTGTGCCGTGCTATCTCTCGACCAAGAACACCATCCTCAAGGCCTATGACGGCCGCTTCAAGGACATCTTCCAGGAAATCTACGAAGCCGAGTTCAAGGAAAAGTTCGAAGCCGCCAAGATCTGGTACGAGCACCGCCTGATCGACGACATGGTCGCCTCGGCACTCAAGTGGTCCGGCGGCTATGTCTGGGCGTGCAAGAACTATGACGGCGATGTGCAGTCCGACATCGTGGCCCAGGGCTTTGGCTCGCTCGGTCTGATGACCTCGGTTCTGGCCACCCCCGATGGCAAGATCGTCGAAGCCGAAGCTGCCCACGGGACCGTGACGCGTCACTACCGCCAGCATCAGCAGGGCAAGGAAACCTCAACCAACTCCACCGCCTCCATCTTTGCCTGGACGCGTGGCCTGGCTCATCGCGCCAAGCTCGATGACAACGAAGCCCTCGCCAAGTTCGCCGCGACCCTCGAAAAGGTCACCGTCGACACCATCGAAGAAGGCAAGATGACCAAGGACCTTTCCCTGCTCGTCGGCCCGGATCAGCCATGGCTGTCGACCATCGGCTTCCTCGATGCCATCGATCAGAACCTGCAGAAGGCCATGGCCTGAGCGACCTCGAGAGAGTAATGCGAGCGGCGCCCCTGGGCGCCGTTTTGCTTTTGCGCCTTTCGCGCCGGCCTGAATAGCAATGCCCCTTTCTCCGCACGCCAGCCCGGTTGAACTCCAGCTCGATGCCATGCGGCAGGCGCTGCACCTGTCTGCCAGCGGCCAAGCGCCGGAACTGACCTTTTCGGGCCTCATCCAGGTTCTTGGCGTCAACAGCCACACTCTCATCATCTTCGTTTTCAGCTTGCTCAACATGATCCCGGGTGCCCCAGGCTATGGCGGGGTAGTGGCACTGGCCATGTTTGGCTTTGCCATGGCCATGCTGCTGGGCCGCCCCGTGCGCCTGCCGCGTTTTGTGGGTGACCGGCGCGTCCCAGTTAAGCTCCTGCTCAAACTGCTGGCCCGTTTGCTGCGCTATTCGCGCGCATTGGCGCGCATCTCCTTTCCCCGCTTCCGAGCCCTGGTTGGAACAGGAACGGGTCGCCCCTTCGCCCTCATCGTCATGGTGCTGTGCCTGCCCATGGTGGTCCCTATCCCCTTTATGAACGCCATCCCCAATGTCGGGGTCGCGGTAATGTGCCTGTCCCGGTTGAACCGCGACGGTTTGGGCCTCATCATCGGCGTCCTCATCGGGGCAGTCGGCTTCCTGGTCGATGCGTGGGTGATCTGGACGGTGATTTCGCTCGGTTTTTCTGCCGGCGGTTTTCTGAGGGGGTAGTGCATTGGGCGCCTGGTTGTTGGCATTTCGGGCTCCAGCGCTCCCGTGGAATGGCCATGCGCGCACCTGCCGCTAGCGCCTGGCGCATGCAGCGTCTCCTGCCGCGCCTCCTCCTGGCGCTGGATCGCTTGCCCACGGGCGGCGTGCTAGTCGGAGTGTTGTTCTTTGCCCTTTCCCTCACGCCTTCGCTGCTGCCTCGTCACTTCGTGCTGCAGGGTATTCTGAGCGGCTGCGTCTTTGCTGCCGGCTACGGCATCGGCGTGTTTGGCGAGTGGCTGTGGACCTTCATGGAACTGAGCATCCCGGGTCGCGCCCGCGCGCGCCGGATCAAGCTGATCGCCCTTTTGGTCTGCACGCTCACGGCCATTGTTTTTCTGTGGCTATCCACCGGTTGGCAAAACTCCATCCGCGAGGTCATGGGCATGACCCCCGTTCATTCCACCCAGCCCGTACGCGTTGCCGCGATTGCGGCTCTCCCCGCCGCCCTGCTGATCGGCATCGGCACCGCCATCGTGCGCTTCGTGCGGGCCGTGGCGAATTGGCTGGCCCGCATCCTGCCGCGCCGGGTGGCGCTGGTTGGCGGCATGCTCATCGTCGGCGTCGTGACCAGCCTCTTTGTCAACGGCATCGTGGTACGCGGCGTTCTTTATGCTGCCGATCAGTTCTATGGCGAACTGGATGCCCTCGCGGGCCAATATGAAGAGCCCCCGGCCGATCCCCTGCGTTCGGGCAGCGCCGGCTCCCTCATCGACTGGGACACGATTGGGCTCGACGCCCGGGTTTACGTCCAGTCCGGTCCCACCGCCGCCGATATCCAAGCCCTAATCGGGCGCCCAGCCAAGAGCCCGCTTCGGGTTTATGTTGGGCTCCGTTCGGCCGAAACGGTGGACCAGCGGGCCCAGCTTGCCCTTGCAGAAATGGAGCGGATCGGCGCCTTTGATCGCTCGGTGCTGGTGCTGATCATGCCCGTGGGCACGGGCTGGGTTGATCCCCCCGCAATTGACACCCTCGAAATCCTGCATGCCGGTGACGTCGCGAGCGTGGCGCTGCAATATTCATATCTCACCAGTTGGCTCTCGCTCCTTGCCGAACCTGATGTTGGCACCGCTTCGGCCCAGGCGCTGTTCAACGCGGTTTATGATTACTGGACCGAATTGCCCTCCGACACACGGCCCAGGCTTTATCTGCATGGTCTGAGCCTGGGTGCCTATGCGTCACAAGCCTCCGCCACCCTTTACGATGTGCTGGCCGATCCGTTCCAGGGCGCGCTTTGGGCCGGCCCGCCCTTCGCCAGCCCGCCCTGGCGCAATGCCACCGCGAACCGCCAGGCCGGCACTCCGGAATGGCTGCCGCGCTTCAACGACAGTTCCATCATCCGCTTTACCAACCAGAGCAATGCCCTCGACATTCCCGGTGCCAGCTGGGGTCCCATGCGCCTGGTTTACCTGCAATATGCCAGCGACCCCATTGTCTTCTTCGAACCCCAGGTGCTGTATCGTCCGCCCGAATGGCTGACCAGCAATCGGCCGCCCGACGTCTCGCGCCAGCTCACCTGGTACCCAGTCGTCACCTTCCTGCAGCTCGCGCTCGACATGGCCCTGGCCCAAACCTCGCCCGTTGGGTTCGGCCATGTTTACGCGCCCCAGCATTATCTGGATGCCTGGCTCGCCATCACCGATCCCCCAAATTGGGACCCTCCAAATCAGCAGCGACTGCGCGACCGGCTCACGCGCTCCGGCGGGGCACAGGATATCGGCCCCGGCTGGTTCAAGGATAAAGCGCCTGTTGTAACATCCGCTGTGCCTTGAGCGACGTAGCCGCCTAACGCAACTTTCCCGCGCTCTCATGGCTTTCAGGGGATGCAATTGCCTAGCCCTGCCCCCATATAGGCTTCAAGTTCAGTCCTAGGAGATTTTCCTGATGTTCATCGCCCGCCGCTTCCGGCTAGCCAGCGCGTTTGCCGCACTTGTTGTCGCATTCTCGATGGCCGCCGTGGATACCGCGGACGCGCGCGCCCGTGGCAGCTTTGGCAGCCGCGGCACCCGCACCTTCCAGTCGGCGCCTCCAACCAACACGGCACCCAACACCGTAGCCCCTATCCAGCGCTCCACCACACCCGCACAGCAGGCACGGCCCAACGCTAACGCCCAGAACCCTGCCGCCGCCCAGCAGCGTGGCGGATTCCTGGGCGGCCTTGGTGGCTCCCTGTTCCGTGGCTTGATGCTTGGCGGCTTGCTCGGTTTGCTCTTTGGCGCTGGCTTTGGCGGCATTGGCGGCTTGTTCAGCCTGCTCTTCCAGGTTCTCCTGATCGGCGGCGTCGTCTGGCTGGTAATGCGCCTGGTCCGCGGCGGCGCGCGCCGGCCGGCCATGGCCGGCGGGCCCGACAACACCAACCGCACGGGCTTTGAGAACTTCGGCCGCAATCTTGGCGGCCTGGGTGGCTCGGGTGCCGGCAATGCCACCCGCCCCTCGCGCGCTCGCCCGGCCAATCCGGACGAGCTGGGCGTTGGCCAGCGGGACCTCGATAGCTTCGAGCAGATGCTGGGTCAGGTTCAGACTGCCTATGGCGCCGAGGACTATGAAACCCTGCGTCGCCTGACCACGCCCGAAATGATGGGCTACCTGGCCGAACAAATGGCTGCCAACGCCACCCGCGGCCTGCACAACCAGCTTGCCGACATCAAGCTGCTCCAGGGTGACATTGCCGAAAGCTGGCGCGAGGATAACAGCGATTACGCCACCGCTGCCTTGCGCTACAGCCTGCGCGACTGGACCGTGGAACGCGCCACTGATCGGGTCGTCGAGGGCAACCCTGCCGAACCCACCGAGGCCACCGAGCTCTGGACCTTTGTCCGCCCGCGGGGCGGCGACTGGAAGCTCTCGGCGATCCAGGAAGCTTAAACGCCCCGCTACAACCGAACAAAAAGGCCCGCCTCCAGCTCAGGAGGCGGGCCTTTCCTTTTGTCCCTAGCCTTGGTCTAGAGCAGCGCGCGGATAGCGGCCAGTGCTTCTTCGGCCTTGCTGCCATCCGGACCACCGGCCTGCGCCATGTCGGGACGACCGCCGCCGCCCTGCCCGCCCATGGCAGCGGATCCCGCCCGTACCAGATCCACGGCCGAAGCCTTGCCGATCAGATCCTCGGTGATTCCGACCGCCAGTCCGGCTTTGCCGTCTTCGGCCAAGCCGATGATCGCAACAACGCCCGAGCCAACCTGCTTTTTGGTCTGGTCAACCAACCCGCGCAGATCCTTTGGCTGCAAGCCGTCGACGATCCGGCCGATAAAGGGCGTGCCGTTGATCGCTTCCACCTCACTGCCCCCGGCGGCGCCGCCGCCCATGGCCAGCTTCTGCTTGGCATCGCTGAGCGCCCGCTCGGAGCGCTTGAGCTGCTCCTGCAGCGCTGCGATACGCTCAAGCACATCCTGGCTGCCGGCACGCAGCATCCCCGCTGCAGTTTCAACAATGGCAACATGGGTATTGCCGCGATGGCGCGCCGCATTGCCGGTCAGCGCCTCGATGCGACGCACGCCGGCCCCCACGGCACTTTCAGCTACCACCGACACGAGCCCGATATCGCCGGTGCGCCTGACATGGGTGCCCCCGCACAGCTCCACCGACCACCCGAGGCTGTTGCCCGTCGGCTCGCCCATCGAGACCACGCGCACTTCGTCGCCATATTTCTCGCCGAACAGCGCGCGGGCGCCTGAATCCTTGGCTTCCTCGACTCCCATCAGCCGCGTTTCGACCGGCGTGTTCTGCAGGATAATGGCATTGGCCAGATCCTCGACCTCCGCCAGTTCCAGCGGGCTCATGGCCTTGGTATGCACAAAGTCGAAACGCAGCCGATCCGGCGAAACCAGCGATCCCTTTTGCGCAACATGGTCACCCAGCACGATCCGCAGCGCTTCATGCAGCAGATGGGTGGCGGAGTGATTGGCACGAATGGCCGAACGGCGAGCATGGTCAACGACGAGTTCGACGGCCTGTCCCACGCGCAGCGCTCCAGTCTCGACCTTCACCTTGTGCGCGAACACACCATGGTACTTTTGCGTGTCGGTGACCACAACGCTGACGCCGTCACCACGCATGGAGCCGGCATCGCCAACCTGCCCGCCGCTCTCGCCGTAGAACGGGGTTTGGTTGAGTACCACATAACCTTCTTGCCCGGCCTCAAGCCGATCGATCTCGGCTCCGTCGCGCAGCAATGCGGTGACTTCCCCTTCGGCCGTTTCGGTTTCGTAGCCCAGAAACTCCGTGGGCCCAAGCCGATCAGCCAGCCCATACCAGACCGCGCCGGTGGCTGCCTCGCCCGAGCCTGACCAGCTCCGGCGCGCTTCTGCCTTTTGCTGGGCCATGGCGGCATCAAAGCCTGCTTGGTCGACAGCAATGCCGCGCGCCCGCAACGCATCCTGGGTGAGATCGAGCGGGAACCCATAGGTGTCATAAAGCTTGAACGCGGTGGCGCCGTTCAGCGTATCGCCTTCCGCGAGAGTGCTCGTTTCATCCGAGAGAATCTGCAGGCCCCGTCCAAGGGTCTTAAGGAAGCGCCCCTCCTCCAGCCGCACCGTTTCGCTGATCATGGCCTCCCCGCGCGACAGCTCGGGATAAGCTTGGCCCATTTCGCGCACCAGCGCTGGAACGAGCTTATGGATCACCGGCTCTTCAGCGCCGAGCAGCGTGGCATGGCGCATTGCGCGCCGCATGATCCGGCGCAGCACATAGCCACGTCCTTCATTAGACGGCAGCACGCCTTCGGCGATCAGGAACGACATCGAGCGCAGGTGATCGGCGATCACCCGCAGGCTGCGGTTACCCTCGCCCTCAACTTCGGTGCCGATCGCCGAGGCAGCAGCCCCGATCAGCGCCTTGAACAGGTCGATATCGTAATTGTCGTGCACACCCTGCATCACGGCGGCAATACGCTCAAGGCCCATGCCAGTGTCGATTGACGGGCGTGGCAATGGTGTGCGCGAGCCGTCGGCATGCTGCTCGAACTGCATGAACACGAGGTTCCAGATCTCGATCCAGCGATCGCCATCTTCATCCGGCGAGCCGGGAGGGCCGCCCCAGACCTTGTCGCCATGGTCGTAGAAGATCTCCGAGCACGGCCCGCACGGGCCTGTGTCGCCCATCTGCCAAAAGTTGGACTTGGCGCCCAGCCGCACAATCCGGTCCTCCCCGATCCCGGCGATCTTCTTCCATAGCTCCATGGCCTGGTCGTCGTCCTCGTAGACGGTGACCATCAGCCGGTCCTTGGGAAGACCCCAGTCCTTGGTCAGCAAGGTCCAGGCCAGTTCGATGGCGTGGTCCTTGAAGTAATCGCCAAAGGAGAAATTCCCCAGCATCTCAAAAAAGGTGTGGTGCCGGGCGGTAAAGCCGACATTGTCCAGATCGTTGTGCTTGCCACCGGCGCGCACGCATTTCTGCGCCGAAGTGGCGATCGTATAGGGGCGCTTTTCGAGACCGGTAAAGACGTTCTTGAACTGCACCATGCCAGCATTGGTGAACATCAATGTGGGATCATTGCGCGGTACCAATGGGCTCGACGGAACCGCCTCGTGACCATTCCGGGCAAAAAAGTCGATAAAACTCGAGCGGAGATCGTTTACGCTGGTCATAGAATGGCTTTCATGGCGGATTGGCGCCCGTGGACGCCGCAAGACTTTGGCTGGCTTTCTAGCCCGTGCGGCGCAGCGCTGTCCAGCATCGGTGCGCCCCGCTTACTGCTAGGTATGGGGACGCCGGCTAAAGGGCTCGATGAGCATCGCCAGGCCCGATATAAACGATGCTAGATTGCGTTGGCGGCAGCTCTGTCTCGCCTGCTTGCAGCCGGGCGCCTGCGGTTCAGACTCAAAAGAAAAGGCACCGCTCTCGCGATGCCTTTCTTCACCCTGCATGGGAACTGCTTATTCGTCGCTGTCGGCAGCGTCGTCACCGCCCGATACCAGCAGTACTTCTCCGAGCAGGCCCGAGCTTTCGCGCACGCCCTGCTCGATGGTTGCCGCAGCCGCCGGATTGTCCTTGAGGAACTGGCGCGCATTCTCACGCCCCTGCCCCATACGCTGGCTGTCATAGGAGAACCAGGCGCCCGACTTTTCCACCACGCCGCTCTTGACCCCAAGATCGAGCAACTCGCCAGTCTTGGAGATACCTTCGCCATACATGATGTCGAATTCAACCTGGCGGAACGGCGGGGCCAGCTTGTTCTTGACCACCTTGACGCGGGTCTGGTTGCCCACGATCTCCTCGCGGTCCTTGATGGCGCCGATCCGGCGAATGTCGAGCCGCACCGAGGCATAGAATTTGAGCGCATTGCCGCCGGTCGTGGTTTCGGGCGAACCATACATCACGCCAATCTTCATGCGGATCTGGTTGATGAAGATCACCAGGCACTTGGATTTGGAAATCGACGAGGTCAGCTTGCGCATGGCCTGGCTCATCAACCGGGCCTGCAGCCCCGGCAGCGAGTCGCCCATTTCGCCTTCAAGCTCGGCCCGCGGCGTCAATGCCGCTACCGAATCAACCACCAGCACATCGATCGCGCCCGAGCGCACCAGTGTGTCGGTGATTTCGAGCGCCTGTTCGCCAGCGTCAGGCTGGGAGATCAGCAGATCATCCACATTGACGCCCAGCTTGCGGGCATAGATCGGATCGAGCGCGTGCTCGGCATCCACAAAAGCGCAAACGCCACCCTTGCGCTGCGCTTCGGCAATCACATGCAGCGCCAACGTGGTCTTGCCTGAGCTTTCCGGCCCGAAAATTTCAACGATGCGGCCCTTGGGCAGGCCACCAATTCCGAGGGCGATATCAAGCCCGAGCGAGCCCGTCGATATTGCCTCAACCTCGATCGAGGCAGCCTCGCCAAGGCGCATGATCGAGCCCTTGCCGAAATTGCGTTCGATTTGGCTCAGCGCCGCGGCGAGAGCCTTGTCCTTGTCCATTGATCCACCTTCAACGATCCGAAGCGGGGTATTTGCCATACGAGTCTCTCCTTATTCCACGCTCCGGGACCGGGCGCAACGCGCTGCTTTCCGGAAGATCAATCCACGAGAAGTGCCCTCTTGTTCTCATTTTGTTCCGCTCCTGTCAAGGCGATTTCTCGCGCCCATTGCAACAAAAGAACCGCAGTCCCTGGACCGCAGCCCTTCCGTGCCCAGATGGAACTCTGACCGCCACGCGGCGCGCAAAAGAGCTTGCCGGGCCGGCCCGGGTTGCGCTTTATGCACGGGACGACCGCAACGGGCAATCGAGGAGCAAACCCCGTGAATCTCATCCAGTTTTTCGATCAATCGGGCGCCCGCGCCGTGGCCGCAGTAGAGGGTGACGTCGCCCGCCGGGTCAACACCACCACCAGCGTTTATGAGCTCGCCACGACCGCCCTCGCCCAAGGCACGGGTCTTGCGGCGCTCGTGGCCCAGCGTGGGCTTGGAGACGCCGTCAATCGGCACGACATCCTGGCTGAAGGGCGCATGCTCGCGCCGATCGATCATCCCGATCCGGCCCATCTTTATATCACCGGCACAGGGCTGACCCATCTGGGCTCGGCCGCCACGCGCGATGCCATGCACAAGGGCAACGCCGCCAAGCAAGCCGAACAGCTGACCGATTCCATGAAGATGTTCCAGATGGGCCTTGAAGGGGGCAAGCCTGAAGGCGGCGCCCGGGGCGTCCAGCCGGAATGGTTCTACAAAGGCAACGGCACCACCGTGGTCAATCCCGGTCACCCCATTCCGTCCCCGTCCTTTGCCCGCGATGCTGGCGAAGAGCCCGAGATCGCCGGCATCTACCTGATCGACGCCAACGGCCAGCCGCGTCGCCTTGGCTTTGCGCTCGCCAATGAGTTTTCTGATCACGTTACCGAGCGGGTCAACTATCTCTATCTCGCCCATTCCAAGCTGCGCGCCTGCGCCTTTGGGCCCGAATTGCGGGTCGGCGACCTGCCGGAGCATATCGAAGGCATGTCGCGCATCTATCGCGATGGTGCGGTGATCTGGGAAAAGCCGTTCCTCTCGGGCGAGGCCAATATGAGCCACACCATCGCCAATCTGGAATATCACCACTTCAAATATGGCCTGTTCCGCCAACCCGGCGACGTGCATGTGCATATGTTCGGCACGGCGACGCTCAGCTTTGCCGATAACATCGTCACCCAGCCCAATGACGTATTCGAGATCGAGGAAAGCCAGTTCGGCGCTCCCCTGCGCAATCCCGTCCGGATCGAGGACGAGCATCCGCTGATCATCGGCGATCTCTACTAGGGGGAGCCGTTCAATTCAAATCGCGTGCATGAGCCTTGAGATCAGCAAGGCTCAGCCCGTCCAGCACCGCTTCATTGGTTGAGTGCATGAAGACGCGGGGGGCCTGCCCCGCTTCCAGCGCCTGTGCCCACCGCTCGGCCAGAAGGCACCAGCGGTCTCCCGCCTTGAGCCCGGGAAAGCCCCATTCGGGGCGGGGCGTGGACAGATCATTGCCCGCTCTTTTGGAGTAGGCGAGAAAGGCTTCGCTCGCCTCGATGCAGACCAGATGCCGGGCCACGCCGTCTGGGCCCGCGGCACAATAGCCGCTGCGGAAGAACCCCGTCAGCGGACTGGTGGAGCAGGGCTCGAGCGGTTCGCCGAGCACATTGCGCTCCCCCGCCCCTTCACCGAAATTGCGCGCGTTCACTGCGCCTGGCCTTCGTCCTGCTTTTGCAGCACCTCTTTGACCTTGGAATTGATCTGGTCCAGCGAATAAGGCTTGGGCAGGAACTCGACGCTCTGGTCATCCTCGATATCGCGGCGGACGCTTTCCTCGGCATAACCCGACACAAAGATCACCTTGAGCCGCGGCATGGTCTTGCGCACATGCTTGAGCAGCGTCGGCCCGTCCATCTCGGGCATCACCACATCCGAGATCATGAGATCGATCTTGAACTCGAGCTCCTCGAGCACCTCTAGCGCTTCTTCGCCGCCGTCAGCCTCGAACACCTCGTAACCAGTCGCGCGCAACGCGCGAGCGGAGAATGCCCGCACGCTTTCCTCGTCCTCAACCAACAGGATACGCTCTTCGCCCGTCAGGTCCCGCACTGGCGCAGCCGCCGCGGCTACCTTGGCGGTTGCCTCGATCTCAGAGGGCACATAGCGGGGCAGGAAGATTTTGAACGTGGTGCCAACCCCGACGGTCGAGACCGGATAGATGTAACCTTCGGTCTGTTTGATGATGCCGTAGACCGTCGACAACCCCAGCCCGGTGCCTTTGCCCAGCTCCTTGGTGGTAAAAAAGGGCTCAAAGATTTTGGTGAGCACTTCCTGGCTCATCCCGGTGCCGGTGTCCTGCACTTCGATCAACACATAATCGGCCGCCACCATGCCATCGAACTGCATGGCCTCGGCCTCGGCGCGGCTGACATTGCTGGTGCGAATGGTGATGGAGCCACCATCGGGCATGGCGTCGCGGGCATTGACCACGAGGTTGATCACCACCTGTTCGAGCTGAACCACATCGGCGCGCACCGGCCAGATATTGCGGCCGTGATCAACGCCCAGCGTGTTCTTGTCCCCGATCATCCGCTTGAGCAGCACGGTCAGATCGTCAACGATCAGCGGCAGCTCAAGCACTTGCGGCCGCAGAGTCTGCCGGCGCGAGAACGCCAGCAACTGCCGTGTCAGCCCCGCTGCACGGTTGGCGTTCTGCTTGATCTGCATCAGTTCGCTGAACGATGGATCGCCCGGCTTATGCTTGAGCAGCAGCAGATCGGAAAAACCGATGATTGCGGTCAGTAAGTTGTTGAAATCATGCGCAACGCCGCCGGCGAGCTGTCCCACGGCCTGCATCTTCTGGCTTTGGGCAAACTGCGCCTCAAGCTTGCGCTGGTCGGTCATGTCGAGGGCATAGACATTGACCTGCTCGGGCGAGCCCGACAGGGTTTCAGAGCCCGATAGATAAAGCCGCACGGCGTGCTCGCCTTCCGCGCTCAGCAACGCATCCACCGGCTCCACTGCCGAGCGATGCGCCGAAGCATCGGCGATGGCGCGCGCAAAACGGTCGCGGCTGCCTTGGCCGATCAGGTCGATCAGCGGCTGCATTTCAAGGCTCTTTTCCTCACCCGACCAATGGAAGATGCGCCCAAATGGGGCATTGGTGCGGATAATCCGCCCTTCGCTGTCGAGCGTCGCGATTGCAAATGGCGTATCGTTGAAAAAGCGCGAGAACCGGATTTCCGCCGCCCGCAACGCTTCCTCGGTATCGGGCGCGCTGGTCATGTCGAGCACCAGGGTGCGCGTTTCGCCCAGTTCACCGTCGGCCATGCGAGCTGCGCGATGCAGGAGACGCACCGGCAATGTTGTGCCGTTGCGGCGCACCAGGTCGATATCGATGATCTCGGTGCGGATTTCCCCGTCACCGCGACCACGCATCAACAACGTCGCGCCATCGCCATGCACCACGTCGCGCAGACTGAGCTGGCCGGCATTGAATTCAGCCAGATCGTAACCCAGCCAGTCGGCAAGGGTTGAGTTCAGATACTGGATCCGCCCACGCGCATCAGCCGAGAAAAAGCCCGCCGGCGAATGATCGAGATAATCGATCGCGCGCTGCAGATCGCGGAAAGCGCTTTCATTATTGTCGCGGTCGCGGGTGATGTCCTCGACCGTCCAGATCACCTTGGGCTTGGATTCGCCTTCGGTGACCGGCAATGGCCGCACTCCAACCCGGTACCAGAAGGCGCGATTGCTTTCGGCCTGGGACCCCCCCAGCCCCCCGATCAGGCGGATATCCTCCACCGCGCTGCGCCCGTCCTTGGCCGCGCGCGACAGGCGGTAAATCGCTTCGCTGGCATCGGATTGTCCGGCAAACAAGCGCGGCACGCCCACCGGAACCCCATTGTTGAGCGCCCCCGCAAAGCTGCCATAGTGCGCATTCACATAGGAAATGCGCCCATCCCGATCCGCCACCACCGCGCCAAAGGGCAGGCTGTCGACGATCGCGTGGGACGTGGTGCGCCGCTCCTCATTACCGGCAAAGCGGAACAGGCCCGCAGCCAGTCCAAACAGGCAGAACACGCCGACCACTGCCAGCATGCCCACAAAGGTCATCACCAGATCAAGCGGCACGTGATCACCGAACATCGCGTAGCCCACCGCCAGCGCCACCAGCGCCAGTCCCAGTGCCACAACGCGCCAGAGCCCGTATCCACCCCGCCCCGAATCCACCAGCGGCTCGGGATAATTGTCATCCCGGATCGGCGTGACGGCCATGTTCAAGCTCCTAGGTCTTCGGTCGCAAGGCTTTCGGACCGCTTCGCATGGTCTGGCACAGAGCCAGCTTACCAAGGCAATGCTTGGCTTTCGTTCGCAACGCAAGCGCGTACACCATCTGGCCGCCCGAATCAGGTGCCCAGAAAGGTTTAGCAAATGGTCTGCCGCGGGGGGAGATATTGCTTGTTATCAACAGGCTTGCCAGCCTCAGCGTGTTGGCCGCCACCCTGTGCTGGGGCGCAATCGCATCACGAAGCCGATCACCTCCGCGACGGCCTTGAAGTGCTCGGCCGGAATGGGCTCATCAACTTCGACGCTCGCGAACAATGCCCGAGCTAGCGGCGGGTTCTCTACAATCGGCACATTGTGCTCGCCGGCCAGCGTGCGGATGCGCAGGGCCACCGCGTCAGCGCCCTTGGCAACGCAAAGCGGCGCTCGCATCGAGCGATCATATTTCAGCGCTACTGCAAAGTGCGTCGGATTGGTGACCACCACCGTGGCGTCAGGCACCGCGGCCATCATGCGCTTGCGCGAGCGCTCCTGGCGCAGTTGGCGGATGCGGCCCTTGACGTGCGGGTCGCCTTCCATCTGCTTGTATTCGTCCTTGGTTTCCTGGAGCGTCATCATCTGGCGCGTCCACCATTTGCGGCGCACATAAACATAATCCGCCATGGCGATCAGCGTCACTACGGCCAGCGTCGCACCGAACACCTTGAGCCCGATATCCTGGAAGAATTGCAGGATCAGCAGCGGGTCGGCCGTCATCATCGTGTCGAGCCGGTCGCGCTCGGGCCAAACGACACCCACCAGCACCGCTCCCACCAGTCCCAGCTTGACCAGCCCCTTGAGGAAGTTGACCAGCGCTTCCCCCGAAAACAGCCGCTTGAACCCCGCCAGCGGCGAAATCTTGGACAGTTTGGGCGTGATTGGCTCGGCCGAAAACAGGAACCGATGCTGCACCAGATTGGCCACAACAGCGCAGAACGACAAGATCAGCAGCGGCACCATGATCGTGCCGACAAGCGCCAGCGCCAGCCCGTTGAAGAACGAGCCGAATGCGGGACCACCCAGCTCGTACCGATCGGCATTGGTGAGCAGCGTTTTGAGCGACCCCATCAAGCTGGCGCTGGTGGATGGCCCAAGCAGCGCAAACACCGCCGCCGAGCCCGCCAGCATGAACCAGGTGGTCACCTCCTGGCTCTTGGCCACGTCACCCTTTTTGTGCGCGTCCTCGAGCTTTTTGGCGGAAGGGTCTTCGGTTTTGCTGGATTTTTCGGGCGCCTCGTCCGACATCTGCCCGGCCCTAGCCCCGCCACATCGCCAGATGCTGCTCGAAGGCGGTGATATACCAGCCCATCATCATCGTCAGCAGCAAGGCAAATAGGATCAATCCGACCATCACATTGGCCGGCATCAATACGAAAAACACCTGCAGCGCCGGCATCAGCCGCGCCAGGATCCCCGCGCCCAGATTGAACACGAGACCGAACACGATAAACGGCGCCGACATCTGCACCCCGACCGTGAACGCCCCGCTCACCGTGCGGATCGCCAGTTGCGCCGCATCCTCCCACATCAGCGGATCGGTCGGGCTGAACAGGGTGTAGCTGTCATAGGTCGCGGCGAGCGCCACATGATGCAAATCGGTGGCAAAGATCAGCGCCACGCCCACAAACGACAAAAAGGTGCCAAACACCGCGCCCTGGATGCCGCCCTGGGTAGGGTCGGCGGTCTGGGCCATGCTCATCCCGGCATTGAACGCCACGATCGCGCCCGCCACCTGCGTCGCCATCACCGTGATCCGGGCGATCGCGCCCAGGATCAGGCCCACCGCCAGTTCATGAAACAGCAACGGCACGATGCCCATGATCCCTGTCGGCAGCGGCGGCATCTGCCCGGCCAAGAGCGGGTACAGCACCAGCGTAAACGCCAGCGCAAAACTGAGCCGCATCCGCGCCGGGATGGTTTGCTCCCCCAGCCCCGGCATCAGCATCAAAATGGCCCCGATCCGGGCAAACAGTAGCAGGTACACAAAGGCCATGTTGGGCAGCCAGTTGAGCGCGAGAGACACCTCAACCGCCCACGATGATCATGTCGACGACCCGAGACATATAGGCCCCCATCTGCGCGCCCGCGAATGGCAGCGTCAGCAGCATGGTGATGAAGATCGCGATGATCTTGGGCACGAACACCAGGGTCTGCTCCTGGATCTGCGTCAGCGCCTGGAACAACGCGATCACCACGCCGACCAAGAGCCCGACGATCATCATCGGCGCCGAAACAATGATCAGCGTCCAGATCCCATCGGTGGCAATGTCGAGAACTTCAGCGCCGGTCATCGCAATCTCGGGTCAGCGGCGAATCATGGGCCGCCCGCTTCGATCATAAGCCAGCTCGGTCGCTTCTGCTCAGCTTACCCTCGGTGCCGGCCTAGATCGGCATCCGCATGATTTCTTCATAAGCCGAAATCACCCGGTCACGTACCGCTACCATGCTTTCGATCGCGATTTCCGTCTGTGAGATGGCCGTCACCATGTCCACCGGATTGGCTTTGCCATTGACCATGTCGATGGCCATCTGGTCCGAGGCTCGGCCGGTTTCCACCACGCCTTGGACGCTTTGCGCCAGCATCTGCGCAAAGTCTGGCCCGCCAGCCCCCTTGGCGAGCAGGTCCGTGCCCGGCTTGGCCGCCTGGCTGATCAGGCGCGAAGCATTGCCATAGGCGGCGGTGGCGGCATTGAACGGGATGGCCATGGGTGAACTTCTTGCTGAAGGGAAAAGAACTAGCCGCGCAGGATGTCGAGCGTGCGCCCGAGCATCTGGCGGGTCACGGAAACGACGTTCAGATTGGCTTCATAGGTGCGCTGGGCCTCGCGCATATCCATGCTTTCGATCAGCGGGTCGACATTGGGATATTGCACATAGCCGCTCTCGTCGGCGGCCGGATGGCCTGGCTCATAGCGGCTGGTGAAATCGCTCATGTCATAGGCAAGCTTGCCCACTTCCACGATGCGTGCTCCCGTCTCGTTGTCGAGCCCCACCTCAAAGGTCGGCACTCGCCGACGATAAGGCTCGTCCCCCGGCGCCTTGCCGGCCGAATCGGTGTTGGCAAGGTTTTCCGCGATGACGCGCATCCGCGCGGTCTGGGCATGCAGCCCCGTAGCGGCAATGCGGAGTGAGGCGTTGAAATCCATGAACCCTGATACTCCTAAGCCGATTTGCCGAGCGCGGTGCGAATGATCTTGATGCTCTTCTGGTAGAGCGAGGTGGCTGCCTGGTAATCCATCAGATTGGTGGTCACCTTCATCATCTCGTCTTCCAGCGTCACCCCATTGCCTTCCGGCGTGATCTCGAAATTGGCCATGCGCTGGGCGCCAAAGCCCCCATTGCTGCTTGAAACGCTGAAATGGGTGGGCTGCGTCGCCGAAGTGACAATGCTGGCGGATGAGCTGGGACCCTGCGCCCCGAATTCGAACTGCGCTAAATCGCGGCCGCGATAGCCCGGCGTTTCCGCATTGGCAACGTTCTCGGCCAATAAGCCTTGACGGGCTTGGTGCCAGCGCATTTTGTCGGTCAAGGCATTAAAGACCGGCAGATCCATCAGGCCCATGGCCAGCAAACCCTTTAGGTGGGAGCGATGGGCAATTCTTGCCGGGTCCATGGTTAACGTCGCGTTAATCTGATTGTCGTCATAGCTCGTGCGGCCTCGTATTAGCGGCGATTGCAGCGTTTACTCGGCAAGAATTACCGCCGGCAAAGCGGTTTGGAGGAGAATGATCATGGGTTTCATCACCAGCATACTGGGCGACTCGGGAGCAACGCTCCTTACCGCCCTGTTCGCCCTGGGCGCGGTGCTGGTCCTGATCGTGCTTGCGGTATGGCTGCTCAAATTCGTGTTCACCGCCACCGGCAAGCCGGCGCGCGCCGGCCGCGGCCCACGTCTGGGTGTGGTGGAAACCCTGCAGCTCGATGGCCGGCGCCAATTGCTCCTCGTTCGCCGCGACAATGTCGAACATCTCGTGCTGACCGGCGGTACCCAGGACCTGCTGCTTGAAGCGGGTATCCCGGTTGATGACCTTCCCACGCCGACGCGTCGTCCGGTCCCCGTGGTCCCCTCCCGCCGCACCCGGCCCGCGCCGGCGCCTCAGGCGGCCACACCGGCAGTTGCTCCCGCCCCGGCAGCACCTGCTCCGGTGGCTCCTGTTGCGGCACCGCCCCCTTCCGCCATCGAGCGTTTGCGCGATTTCGGCCGGGGCACTCAGCCCAAGCCAGTTTCCTTGCGCCACACCGGCCTGCTCAAGCCCGGCAGCAACGGCGACAATCACCCGGCGCATAACCCCGACAATTCGGCTGCGCACCCGCTCGACTCAGCTAAAGAGAACACTGGGGCGAAGAGCAGGGAAAACGCGGAGAGTGTCGGCGGCACCACCAAAGGCGATCGATAACTCGCAGCCAGGCCGGCGGCGGTTGCGCGCCGCTCATCTTCTTCCCCTCGCCAGCATCATCTTGCTGCTGGCGCCGAGCCTGGCATTTGGCCAGGACGTCAACATTGATTTCGGCGATGATGCCAGCCTGACCGAGCGTGCCGTTCAGCTGATCGGCCTCGTCACGATTCTCGCGCTGGCGCCCTCGATCCTCGTCATGGTGACAAGTTTCACCCGCATCGTCGTAGTGCTGTCGCTGCTGCGGACCGCCATTGGCCTGCAAACCGCTCCACCCAATTCGGTGATGGTGTCGCTAGCCCTGTTCCTCACCATCTTTGTCATGCAGCCAACGCTGCAGCAGACCTATGACCTGGGTATTGCTCCCCTCATTGCCGGGGAGATTGAAGCCCCCGAGGCCTTTGAGCTGGGCAGCGCCCCCATCCATGCGTTCATGCGCGCCAATGTGCGCGACAAGGATCTCGAGCTCTTCTACGACCTGACCGAAGCCGAACCTCCCGCCGATCCCGAGGCGATCTCGCTCCAGCTCCTGATCCCCGCCTTCATGATCTCCGAGCTGCGGCGCGCCTTCGAGATCGGCTTTCTGCTTTTCCTGCCCTTTGTCATCATCGACATGGTCGTAGCGTCGGTGCTGATGTCCATGGGCATGATGATGCTGCCGCCCGTGGTGATCTCGCTGCCTTTCAAGCTGATCTTTTTCGTTTTGGTGGACGGCTGGTATCTGGTCGCCGGATCGCTGGTGCGCAGCTTTGTCAGCGGCTAGTGCCTAGTTCGCCGATGCAAGATCCCCATCGGCCTTGCTTGCCGCCAGCGGCGTCAAGGCGCCGTCCTTGCCATAGAATTCACGATAGGACGCAAGAAACGCATTAAGGCCATCGAGACCGGCCACCTCATTGGCCACGCTCTTGAACTCAAGGCTGGAGGCGGTGATCGGCCCGGTGACGAAGTCGAACATCGCCCATTCCGGTGTCTTGACCAGCCGCTCGGCAAACTTCTCGCGCAAGCGCAACAGGCCGCTATTGTCATTGGCCAGCACAAAGCCCACGGCCGCCTTGATCAGGTCCATGCGCGCCGGCTGGCTCAGCGGCTCGCTGACGCCTGCCTGCCCATACATGGTTTCCAGCAACCCGCTGGCCTGGCTGTAGCGCTTGGCCCGCCACTGGGCATCCACCCGCAACAGGTCGGCATCGCGTCCATCCATGTCGCTCAGCAATTGCAGCGCCAGCTCGTTGCGTCCGCCATCGATCATCGCCCGAGCTTCGAGCAGCCGTCGCTGCCGCGCCAGCCCGGCCGGCAGGTCCGGTAAGCGTGAGGCGTTGAGCACGCGCAAGGCGTCCTGCGGCCGCCGGTCCGCGAGGTAGATCACCGCCAGGTCAGCGGCCACCTGCGTCTGCGCCACCCCACGGAGGCGGTTCTCCAGCTGATACTGCAACAGCTCGGCCGCCTGCGCTAGGAGATCCACCCCGACCAGCCGGCGCGCCAGCTTGCGGATCATCTCGTCACCGCGCGCGCCCGGCGGCGTCAGCTGCGGGAAGTCGTAAAACAATCCCAGCGCATCCACCGGCCCGAGCTTGTCGGCCTGTCCATCCAGGAACAATTCCTCGAACACCTGCTGCGCCCGATCGCCCAGCGCATTGATCGAGGGATCAGCGCCATGCTGGGCCACCGCCTGCTTTACCGCTTCAAACCCCGAGCGATATTCGCCCGACCTGAAGTAAAGGTCGGCCAGCAGCTTTTGCATTTCCGCTTCCAGCGCATTGCCGCGCCACATCAGTGCCTCAGCGGCCAGAGTGTGCGTTGCCTTTTCGAGGTTGAGTGTCCCCTTTCCATCCAACAGCAGCAAGGTGCGGTAAACCGCCTCTGCCCGCGTAGGCCGAAAATCGGCAGCAATCACCTGGCCATAAGCATCGATCGCTTCTTCCACCGCCCCGCCTTCTTCCAGGAGGCGCGCGGTCAGCAGATGGTAGCGGCTCGACTCCTCCGCGCTCAACTCGGCCGGGGTAACCTTGTCCAGCAACTGTTCTGCGAATGTGCGATCCCCGGTTTGCAAGCTCGCCCCGCTGGCGGCGAGCAGGAATCGATTGCGCGCCCATTGCGGGTAGCTCGCAAGCACGCCCTGCGCCTCCCGCGCATCCTGCCGAGCGCCCTGATAGTCGGCGAGATCAGCCCGAGCAATGGCGCGCCAAAACAGGGCATCCACATCCCCGTTAAACGCCGGCGCATTGAGCACCTTCAGCGCATCCGCCGATCGCGAGGCCACCGTATTGGCGATGACCTCTGTCATGCCGATCCGGCGGGTCAGTTCTTCCGCACTGGCTTCACCCGCCACGGTGCGGAGCACGCCGAGCGCCTCATGGGCAAACCGGTTGGCGACAAGATATTGCGCCAGATCCAGCCGCGCTACGTCGCGCTGCTGCCCTTCGGCCGCCGCGGCCGCGCGCATCAGCTCTTGGCGCCGCTCGATGAAGCCGTTCGGATCGCTTTGTTCCAGCGCCGCCAAGTCGATGAACCGGTTCCTCGCGCCGTCCCCCGCGCCCTGGCCTGCGCCCCGTGGGGCATCATAGGCGGAAACGCTCAGCCCACGCGCCGCCGAGATCACCGCCAGCTGCTCTTCGATCTTGACGCCCAGATCGCCGGCTTCGGGCTTGATCACCAGCCCATGCACGCTGCGCAGCGCCGAAAATTCCACATAGTCGAGCAGCCGGGTGATGCCGCGGGCCGGCGGATAAGCCGTCACCACCTGTAGGGTATCGCCCACCAGCGGGTCGCGGAACTCGTGCACGCGAGCGGGCCGCAACACATCGGCCACCATCTCGAACGAACCAGCATTATCGCGCCGTCTCGTCAGCTGCATCGGCTGGGTCGGGGTCAAAACCACATCGCCCAGCGAGAGAACCCAGGCCATGCCTTCCGAGCCAAGCGTTGCCAGCCGATCCTGCGCCAGATCGATCCGCACCACCTGCGTATCCGCAGCCGGCACCACGCTGAACTCTTGCGCGATGGTGTCGAGTTCGGGCGACTGGGTTGGCGCGGCAATGCCAGCCACCGTGTCGAACATCAGCCAGACAGTGTCGCCGCGCCGAAACACTGCTGCCGGCGTTTCCTGCTCAAACGGAAATACCACCCGCACCGTGGAGCCCAGCACGCTGGCAAACGGCGTCACAACCGCTGCGGGATTTGCCGGATAGCGGGTTTGCTCGCTGCCGGCGGCGGCATGTTCCGTCCCATGCGCCTCCGCCTCGGCATGTGCTACCTCAGCGACAACATCTTCAGCATCAAGGCTGGGCAGCCCCTGCCCCGCCAGATCCACATCCAGCACATATTGCCGGTCCGAGTTCTGGTAAAAGCGCGGTACCACGCCCTTGGCAAACTGCATTTGCACCGACGACCCATCAGGCGTGACCACGTTATCTGCCGCCACGATCTCGGCCGGCAGGTCGACCAGCAGATCGCGCAAATCCACCGGCACCGGCCATTCAAAGGCGATCAGCCCGTGCTCGCCCTCGGGCAGGTATTGGCCAGAGGTGGGCACGTTCCAGTCGAACTGCAGGCGCAGAAAGGTCGGGTTGCGCCCCACCCGAACGCTGGGCGTGGCTCCAAGCTCGGCCGCCTGCCGCGCCTTGCGCTCCTGCTCGGTCTCGATGGCTTCGAGGCGAGCACGCTCCGCCAGTTCATCGAGCACCTCCTGCGGCAGCGCCGGCGGCATGCCCTGCCAATCGGCCGGCAACAGATCGATAAACAGCTTTTCGCCCGCTTCAGTGCGATTGAAATTGAAGCTCGATCTCAACCCGACGCGCAAGCCGCGCCCATTGGCATCGAGCCGGGCGATGGACAGATATTGCGGCAGCGTCGTGCCTACATCGGGCAGCACGAGTTGCACCGCTTCATCGAACTCAACCGACAGAACGCCATTTTCAACGCGCAGCTTGTGCCTTGGCAGATCGTCACGGCCAGGAAAGCTCAGCACCAGCCGGGCATAGCCCTCTTCGGCGGTTGCAAAGAGCTGCCCCTGCTCCTGGGCCGCCGCGGGGATGGCCAGCGTGGCCAGCCACAACACGCCGCCCAACCCGCACAAAATCTTCTGTTTGCCGCTCTTCACCAACTGCCTACCGCACCCAGCCGCGCGGTTCCGGGCAAGGCTTGCAACCACCGAACCCACGCAGGCGACACATCAGAGCGCCACCCTAGCTCCTTCGGCTTAACACCCGCTTACGCAACCGCCGCGCAGTGTGCAGGCGCTACTGCCCCACAATCTGCGGCAGTTGCGACAGGTCATTGGCTGTCATCTGCCCGGCAGGCTGGTCCGCCAGATCGGCCATGCGCACGGTGAGCTCCTGCGCTCGCGCCGGCTCCATTGCCGCCAGGATGGGCGCCATCTTGCGGGGGCTCATGATCTTGGCGACCCGCAGCAGCACTTCCATCTCGAGCGTATTGAAGATCTTGGCGGCGTCCTTGGGCTTCATGGCCTCATACATCGCCACGATCCCGGCAAACTGCCCGGTTTCCAGCTTCTCGCGCTGGTCGACCAGAGCCGTGATCTGCGCTTCCATGGCCTGGAGCGTTCCCTGGCGTTCTTCAAGTCGCTTTTCGGCGGCATCCACCAGCGCCTGCCGCATCGCCAGCTCTTCGGCATAGGCATCAAGCTCGCCGCGCCGCCCCGACAGGCGCTCCAGCAGCGCGGCTTGAGCGGCAGATGCGCCGTCGGGGCCCGTGAGAGGTACCTTGTTGCCCTGCGCGTCGAACTGCATGGGAACAGCGTCCCCGCCCGTGTCGCATTCGGTGCTGAGCAGGCTCTCGGCGAGCGGATTGGCAGTGCCGTGCCCGTCACCAGCAGTTTCCGCCGGCTCACTTTCTCCATGCGTCGCTGTGGTCACCGCTTCTGCGCAACTGGTTTCCGCCGCCACTGTGGCACCATGCTCGGCTTCGGCAGCGTGCTCGGCAGGCGCACCATGCTCGGCCGCAGGTGCCGACGGCGCACCGTGGCCGCCAGCCGCGCCCGAAGATCCGAGCACGGGTGCGGGATCAGCCATGGTGGGGCTGGCATCGCTCATTGTGGGTTCGCTCAGCATTGCGCCGGCCTCCCCCGCTCCGGAGGTCTCTGCAGGAGCGCCATGCCCGCCCGAACTGCCACCACCGGCAGCAAGCGCTGGCATCGGCCCAAGCACATATGAACCGTTGAACACCAGTCCAGCGGTCTTGAGCACCAGCAGCGACGAAATCGCTACCACGAGGACGGGCAGCAGGCGGATCGATTTCACGCCGCGTTCTCCCGCTCGCGCTGCCGCGTTTGCAGCTGCGCCAATGCTGATTGCAGCTTGCTTGGCTGCTCGGCCATCTGGACGGATGCCGCCGGCTCTGCAGGACTTGCCGCCCGGGCCGCCGTGGTGATCTTGACGATGCGCTCCATCAGCGCCGTGCCGGCACTTACATGATTGGCGAGTTCGATCCCGAAGCGCTCGGCTTCCTCGAGCCGGGTGTTCAGCGTCACATCGGCCTCGACCGCGGTGGCTTTGAGCTCCTTGATCGCCTGGTTGGCCAGATTGGTCGCCCCCACCAGGTCGGAAATCATCTGCCGCAATACATCGCGATCGGCATGGAGCCGCTTCAGGCGGCCGTTCAGTACGACGCAATAACCGATGGTTAGCGCCAGCAGCACCGCCACGGCGCCTTCGATCACCAGCCCCAAAGAAAATCCAGCCATCATCGCCCTTCCCCCACTTCGCCCAGCGCTTCGAATTCTGCCATCGTCACCTTGGGCGGGTTGAGCGGCCGGGTCACCCGCACCGAAACATGGCTGCCAATATGGCCCATAATCGCTTCGGTCAGCTCCACCCCGCCGCACCGCAGCAAGATGGGATCGGTAGGCGCACGCTCGAACATCACCGTGTCCCCCGCCTTGAGCGCCAGCATGCGCGACAGCGGCAGCTGCTGCTCATGCAGAACGGCATCGATCTCGACCTCGGCGGCATAGATTTCCGTCGCCAGATGCCCTTCCCAGATCGGGTCTCGGCCGAATTTTTCGCCCATGAACATCTGCAGCAATTGCTCGCGGATCGGCTCGATCGTGGCATAGGGCAACAGGATCTCGATCTTGCCGCCCCGCTCCTCCATTTCGATGCTGAGCTCGATCAGGATCGCCGCATTGGCGGGGCGCGAGATTGCAGCAAAGCGCGGATTGGTTTCCATCCGCTCCAGCTTGAAATTGACCTGGGTCAGCGGCTCAAACGCGCGGTGGGTATCATCAAGGATCACCTCGATCATGCGCCGCGCCAGCGCCAGCTCGATTGTCGTATAGGGTCGCCCGTCGACTCGAACCGGGCTGGTCACGCGCCGGCCACCCAGCAGCACATCGATCATGGAATAGATGAGGCCCGAGTCCACGGTCAGCAGGCCATAATTCTCCCATTCCTCAGCCTTGATCACCGAAAGGATCGCCGGCAGGGGAATGGAATTGATGTAGTCGCCGAACCGGACCGAGGAAATGGCGTCCAGCGTCACTTCCACATTGTCGGACGTAAAATTGCGCAGCGACGTCGTCATCAACCGCACGAGACGGTCGAACACGATTTCGAGCATCGGCAAGCGTTCATAGCTCACCAGCGCCGAATTGATCAGCGCCTGAACGCCCGTGACTTCCACGTCACCCTTGGCGGCTGGCTCAAAGCCAGGGCCCGCTACGGCGGAGCCCCCGTTTCGAGATGCTTCCCTGACCCCGTTTGCCATCACCGCAGTTTCGAGTTCATCGAGCGGCCATTCTTCAGCGAGTTTGTCGTCGTCGCTCGCCATCACTGCACCAGGATTTCTTTGAACAGCACGCTGTCCACCTGGGCGGGATAGATCGCAACATTGACCCGCCGCAGCAATTCTTCCTTCAGCCGGTAAATTCCCGCCGATCCTTCAAGATCGCTGCGCCGCAACTCACGCAGATAAACTTGAAAGGCATCGACCACCTTGGCCATGCGAGGCTGGATCTCGACCATCACCGCTTCGCTCGCCACTTCCAGCGCCACGCTCAGCTTCATGAAGGCGGGAGCAGCCTCGCCTTCCGAGTTGAGGTTCACCGTCATCGGGGGCAAGTTGAAGATGAAACTTGGGGCAGCCGCTTCGGCATGCGCGGTCTCGCCGTGCCCCTCGGCACTGGCGCTCGCGCTGCCCGCCGACAGGAACATGTAGAGCCCGGCGCCTGCGAGCAGCACCACGACTGCTGCTGCGCCGATAATCATCAGCTTGCGCGATTTCTTGGGGGCCACGGCCTCACCGGCTTCTGCTTCTGCGGCCATGCTTGTTCTGTGCTCGGACTCGGAAAAAACCGGAGGAATCCGGCTCTGCTCCAGCTAAGGGCGAGATGGTTAACGAGCCGTTACCATTAGCGCGCGGGCGGCAGATTTTGCCGGGCAGCTTTTGCCGCACGCCCTACGCTTCCCGCAAGCATTGCCGCACACCCGTTCTTCTACATCGTTGAAATGTAACGACAAACTGGAATGGCATGGTTCTCGCAAGGTAAACAACGAGACCAAGGCTTGGGGAAGCGGCGGTCTCGTAACCGATGGGGATCGGAATGATCGAGAATGCGCAACTGATCAGCCTGTCACGGCAGATCGCCTTGCAGCGGCAGATGAATGTGGTGGCCAACAACATGGCGAACATCAACACCACAGGCTTCAAGGCCGAGAACATCCTGTTCGAGCAATACAAGATGCCGGTGGCCAGCAACCGCGACTTTCCGCGGGGCGACCAGACCCTCTCCTATGTGCAGGATTGGGCCACCATGCACGATCTGTCCGCCGGTGCCACGGTGCAGACCGGCAACGAACTCGATCTCGCCCTTAGTGGCGACGGCTTTTTTGCCGTGCAAACCCCGGCCGGCGAACGCTGGACCCGCTCGGGCTCCTTTGCCATCGACAATACCGGAACTCTCGTTGATCTGAACGGCAACCCCGTCCTCGGTGAAGGCGGTCCCTTCCAGTTCGGCCCCGAGGAAACCGGCGTCTCGGTCGCCACCGATGGCTCGGTCACCTCCAGCGCTGGCCCCAAGGGTCAGCTCCGTCTCGTCGAGTTCGCCAATGCCCAGCAGCTGACGCGGGACGGCGCCAATCTGTTCAACGGTGGCACACCCGTTCCCGCCACCGGCACCAGGGTAATGCAAGGCTTTATCGAACGCTCCAATGTTTCGGGCGTAGCCGAAATGGCCGAAATGATCCGCGTCACCCGCGCCTATGAATCCGTCGTGTCCTTGACCCAGAAGCAGGATGAGCTGCGCCGCTCCGCCATCCAGCGCCTGGGCGACACCAACGCTTGAACCTGAGGAACCCGCCATGAAAGCGCTTTATATCGCATCCACCGGCATGAGTGCCCAGGAACGCAACGTCGAAGTCATCTCCAACAACATCGCTAATATGCGCACCACCGGCTACAAGCGCGCGCGTGCCGAGTTCCAGGATCTGCTCTACCAGCAATATAACCGCGCCGGCTCGCAGACCTCGGCTCAGGGCACCATGATCCCGGCCGGCCTCGAGATTGGCTCTGGTGTGCGGACTGTCGCCACACCCCGCGTCATGAGCCAGGGCACCGTTACCCCCACCGACCGCGAGTTGGATCTGGCCGTCCGCGGCGAGGGCTTCTTCATGGTTCAGATGCCCGATGGCCGCATGGGCTATACCCGCGACGGCTCGTTTGAGCGCAGCCCCGATGGCACCCTGGTCAACTCGAGCGGCTACCAGCTCGAGCCGGGCATCGCCATTCCCGACAACGCCAATTCGGTGTCCATCTCTGCCGATGGTACGGTCGAAGCCTTTATCGGCACCGCCGCCACCCCCACCCAGCTGGGCCAACTCCAGCTCGCCCGCTTCGTCAACAAGTCGGGCCTGGAATCAGCCGGTGACAACCTGTTCACCGAAACCGCCGCCAGCGGACCCGCCCAGATCGGTACCGCCAACAGCGAAGGCATGGGCAATCTGCTCCAGGGCAATCTGGAAATGGCCAACGTCAATTCCGTCACCGAAATTGCTGACCTGATCGCCGCTCAGCGCGCCTATGAGATGAACGCTCGCGTCATCTCCGGAGCCGACGAGATGATGCAGGCCACGAGCCAGCTGCGTTGAGGAGCCGCCCCATGATCCGTCCTATCCTCGCCCTCATGGCTACCGCCCTACTTGCCACTACGGCTATTGCCGCCCCGGTGCTGCGCAACGAGGTTGTGGTCGCGGCCCCCATCGTCACCGTGGGCGACATGTTCGCGGATGCCGGTCCAGTTGCCGAACAACCCCTGTTCCGCGCCCCCCAGCCCGGCACCAGCGGCCAGGTTTCCCTCGCCGAAGTCACCGCCGCCGCAACCCGCGCCGGCCTTGTCGCCTTCCAGAACAATGGCGCCCTCTCGGTCCGCGTCAGCCGCGCCGCCGCCACGGTCGACGAAGCCGTCCTGGCCGACCTCCTTACCCGCGAACTGCAGACCCGCGGCATCGCCGCTGCGGGCACCTCAGCCGAAATCCTCTTCAGCACCCCCGTCCCCACCGTCGCCGCTGAAGCGGTGGATGAGCCCGCCCGCATCGAAAGCCTGCGCTACCTGCCCGCAAGCGGCGCCTTTACCGCCCGCTTCGCCATTGCCGGCCATCCCGCTCCCCTCGATCTGGCCGGCTCGATCGAACTTCTGGTCGAGGCTCCCCACCTCGCCGCCAATCTTGCCGCCGGCACGGTCCTCACCCCGGCCGATATTGTGATGCGCCCGATCCCCGCCCATTACGCCGAAAGCCTCGGGGTGGCGCAGCCCGATCAACTCGTGGGCATGCAGCTCAATCGCCAAAGCCGCCAAGGCATGATCCTCAAGCCTGCCGATGTAACCAGGCCACTGACCGTCGCGCGCAACGATCTCGTCACCATCTATTTCCGCCGCGGCGCCATGACCCTGACCGTCAAGGGCCAGGCCGTCACCGGTGCCGCGGCCGGCGCACCCCTCCAGGTGCTCAACCTCATGTCCAACCGCGTGCTGAGCGCCACCGTGCTGTCCCCCGGCGCGGTGGAAGTGAGCGCCGACCCCCTTACCCTTGCCGGCCTTTGATCCGCCGCTTCAGGAACCCTGCCATGAACCGCTTCAAACTCACCGCCGTCCTGATGCTGGCTGCAGCCCTTGCCGGCTGCAACACCACCGACCGCCTCGCCAATATCGGCAATCCCCCGCCGCTGACCGCCATTGAAGACCCCACCACAGTCGCTGGATACCAGCCCGTGCGCATGCCCATGCCCGCGGCCATCGCCGATACCTACCAGGCCAATTCGCTCTACCGCACCTCGGCCAAGGGCTTTTTCAAGGATGAGCGCGCCCACCGCATCGGCGACATCCTCACCGTCATCGTCACCATCGATGACAGCGCCAAGATCGCCAACAACACCCAGCGCAGCCGCAATTCCACCAACACCGCCGGCATGGGCGGCATCTTCGGCACGGCCGTCACCTCTGTCACGGGCGGCGCCATCGACCCATCGGCGGCGGTGGACTTCACCTCGGGCCTCAAGGATGCCGGCAATGGCTCGGTCAACCGGTCGGAATCGCTCGAAACCTCGGTCGCGGCTGTGGTCACGCAGGTGCTCCCCAACGGCAACCTGGTGATCGAGGGTCGCCAGGAAGTGCGCGTCAATTTCGAAGTGCGTGACCTCGTCGTCGCAGGCATCGTGCGCCCCTCCGATATCCAAGCCAACAATACCATCCCCTCCACCAAGATCGCCGAAGCGCGCATCGCTTATGGCGGCCGCGGCCAGATCACCGACGTCCAGCAGCCCCGCTACGGCCAGCAAGTGATGGACGCCATCCTGCCCTTCTAAAGCCACTCCGCGGCCAAGCACCGCCCGGACCAGCAAACCCCTGCCGCAATCCCCCTTTTTGTGCGGCCGGGGCTTCCCCAAGGCGCAGCCCTCCCCAGGCTGCGCCTTTCGCTTGCCCGCCGGCTCAGCCGCCCCCATCACATCACCTGGGTTGCCGGCGTTAATAAAGGGGCAACCTTAGCGGCCAGCCTCCGTTGGATGTCTCCCCCTGGAGCACCCCAATGCCCAAAGCCGTGATCTTCGACGTCGATGGCACTTTGATCGACTCCAACGACCTGCATACCGAATGCTGGCTTGAAGCCTTCCGTAATTTCGGTCTCCATTTCACCTTCGACCAGGTCCGCGACCAGATCGGCAAAGGGGGCGACCAGCTCCTGCCAGCCCTGCTCCCGCCCCAAACCTTTCAACAACAAGGGGAGGCCATCTCCGAGTTTCGGAACGACCTGTTCAAGCGCAACTACCTGGCGCAGGTCCGTCCATTTCCCGGCGTCAAGGCGCTGTTCGAGCGCATTCACGGGGACGGCGCGGTGATCGTGCTCGCATCTTCCGGCCTCAAGGTCGAGGTGGACCAGCATGTCGAGATGCTCGGCATCGGCGCCCTCATTTCTTCCGCCACCACCGCCGATGATGCCCAAAGCTCCAAGCCCGCGCCCGACATCTTTGAGGCAGCGCTCAAGCGTCTCCGGGCGGACGCCCGCAATGACGTCTGGGTGGTCGGTGACACGCCGTATGATGCGCAGGCCGCTGGCAAGGCCGGGTTGCGCACCATCGGTCTGTTATGCGGCGGTTTTCCCGAAACCGTCCTCCGCGACGCCGGGTGCCTCGCTATCTTCGAGAGCCCCGAACATCTGCTCGCCAACTACGACACTTCGCCCCTCGCCAAGCTCGCTCCTGCCTACGCCTGACCTGACACCAATAACCAGCGAGGGGGTGCCGATGAACGTCTATCAATTCGCCGCTCTCATCCTCGCCGCAATCGGCCCGGTGCTGGCGTTGAGCGGTTATCTCAAGGCGCCCGCCTCGGTGGTTCTCTTCGCTCTTGGTGTTGCTTCCGCCTTTCTGCCCGGCCTACCCCAGGTCAATCTCGATGCCGATCTGGCGCTGACCTTATTTCTGCCGCTGCTGGTTTACGCCTCTACCCTGCGTGTTTCCTGGCATTTGCTGCGCTTCACCTTTGTGCCAGGCGTCCTGCTCGGCGGCGCGCAGATCCTCGTCACAGTTGTGCTGGTGGTCGGCGCCGCCAAGCTGCTTCTGCCCGGCCTGTCCTGGCCCGCCGCGCTGTTCTTGGGGGTCATTGCCTCGATATTTGATACCCAGCTGTTTCACGAAGCCAAGGGGCGTCCTCGCGTGCCGCGCGCCATCGCCGATGTCCTCAAGGCGCGCGAACTCGTTTCGCGCGTCTTCATCCTCGGCACCCTCGCGCTCGCCGGAGAAGCGTTGAACGCCGGGGAGATCACGGCTTCGAGCACCGCCTTCAACTATCTCTTCGACATCCCCGCCGGCATTGTCCTCGGCTGCGTAATTGGCTACGCCATTGTCTGGCTCCGCCGCCGCGTCGACCCTGCCCCGGTGGAAATTGCCGTTTCCATCGCCGCCCCATACATCGCCGCTCTCTTGGCCGAACTTCTCGGCATCTCCGGCGTCGCCGCAATCACCGCTACAGCCCTCGTGATCTCGGCCGAACGGATCAATCGCCACACCGGCGCGACGGTATCATCGGCGGAGTCGCGCATCAGTTCGGTCGCCTTTTGGGAACAGGCGAGCCTGATGGTCTCGAGCGTCCTGTTCTTTCTCGCCGGCAGAGCCCTCCCCGAAGCGCTTGCAAGCCTGGAAAGCTGGTCCATCTCCATGCTGGTTCTGGTCACCAGCGTCCTTCTCGCGATTACCCTCGCCGTTCAGTTCGCCGCATCGCTCCCCGCCGTGCTGATCGAACCCATCGCTGGGGCCTTGCAGGCTCGCAAAGGCCGGCCTGCGCTGGGGCTGCAGACCGCCGGCGTCATGGCCTGGGCCTCGACGCGCTCGGTGATCGCCCTGATCATTGCACTCTCCATCCCCGCTCAAACCGAAGCAGGCGCCCCGTTCCCCGAGCGCAACCTGATCGTCGTGATCGCCGCCTTCCTTGTGATCGGCTCCCTTGTCCTTCAGGGCCTCACCCTCAAGCCGGTCGTGGTGCGTGCCGACCTCGTGGATGAGGGCGAGGAAGAAGGCGAGGTAGACCTCGCTCGCGCCACCATCCGCCGGGCTGCAGAATCTGGCGATCCCGACGAGCCGCACCGACCGGCCCGCCAGGCGCTTCTGGCCCTGCGCGTTGACAACCGCATCGGCGACGAGGTTCTCACCCGCATGCTGCGCGAAACCGATCTCGACGCTCGCGCTTCCGAAGAAAACGTTCTCCCCGGCGCAGGCCCGCCGAACCCCTGATAGGGGCGAGCCACCAACCCGGCGCATGCGCCAGCTTCCTTGGGGCGCTCGGCGGGGGAACAATCTCGGAACCCTGCGCCCGAACGCCCTAGCGCGTCCCCTACGCAGCCCGCTTGCGCATCACCACCACATTGTCGAGCACCTCAGCGGTTTCCCCATGCGGGCCCTTCGCCTGACGCGCCGGCGCACCAACAAAAATCGGCTCCCAGCTCTCATCCAGTTCGAGTGACGCAAGCGTTTCCTCAACCGTGCTGAAGGGTGTGGTACTTTTGAACGACCACGGCGCGGCGGTGGAATGCTCGACAAGGAGGAACACTCCTCTCGACGCGACGGCCGCGGCCGCTCGCCGCAGCACCTGGGCGCGCGGAAAGGCGATCGGCGACTGGAAGTAAAGCGCCGTCACCAGCTCGAACTCCCCGGCCGGAAAGCTCTCGGCCAAGTCATGCCGCTCCCAGCGCACTCGGTCGCTCACCCCGGCAGCCTTGGCCCGCTCCGCCGCAACCCCCAAGGCTGTGGCCGAAATATCCACTCCCGTGGCCTGCCAGCCTCGACTGGCAAGCCAGATCACGTCATCCCCGCGTGAGCAACCCAGGTCCAGTGCTCGCCCGGCCGGCAGATCGGCGGCATATTCCACGAGCTTGGCCGTTGGCCGCCCGTTCGGTGTCCCGGTCATGTTCTGATAGCGCTGTTCCCAGAACTGTTCGGAAGTTTGGTTTGTCATGGTTCATGTCCTCGGTTGACCCAGGCGGTGCTCGGCAGGCAGCCACAAGCTCGTCCGCAGCTGCAGATCACGCAACTACACTGGTTGCATAATTCTCGCAACACTCAAAGTTGCAGACCTGGTAAAGCTGCGCCTGCCCGGATCTGGCACAAAACAACGCAGCGGATGTCGGCAGGGCCGCGGGTCGGCCGTCAAGTGAGCGCCACCCGGTTGCGCCTTGAGCCGTAGGGCTGCAAGCTCATGCTCTTGAGCAGACCAACCAATAAAAGCTGAACTTCAGGAGGAACTGCCATGGCCACGGCCAAGAACACTCTTTGCCTTTGGTACAACAACGACGCGGAAGACGCCGCGCGCTTTTATGCAGCGACCTTCCCCGATAGCGAGGTCACCGCTGTCCACCGCGCCCCCAGCGACTATCCTTCAGGCAAGGCCGGGGACGTGCTCACCGTGCAATTCACCGTCTGCGGCATCCCCTGCATCGGGCTCAATGGCGGGGACATCTTCACCCACAGCGAAGCCTTCTCGTTCCAGATCGCCACCGACGATCAGGAGGAGACCGATCGTTACTGGAATGCCATCGTCGGCAATGGCGGCGAGGAAAGCCAATGCGGCTGGTGCAGGGACAAATGGGGCCTCTCCTGGCAGATCACCCCGCGCGTCCTCACCGACGCAATGGCGCGCGGCGGTGGCGAAGCCAAGCGCGCCTTCGAGGCGATGATGCCGATGCGCAAGATCGATGTCGCCAAGATCGAAGCCGCCATCCGCGGCTAAGCACCGGATAGTCGCCACCTCGCGCCCGCCGCGCAGTTCTGCTTCCCCTCCCCCTCGGGGGAGGGGCAAGGGGTGGGCTCCCTCACCTCGTCACCGGACCCTGACATACGCAAGTCTGGTGCTCCGAGGCTGACCCTATGCCCCTACCTCGCGCATCGTCGCATGGCGCGAGTGGCATTTCCCGCAGCCGTCACATAAGCCTCCAGCGATTTTTCAAGCTCCGCCCGTGCCGCGTCCAGTTCCACCATCGCCTGCCGCTCTACGCCCCTGAACCGGGTCAGCACGTTGAGATTCTCTGTCCGCTGCAGCCCCTCCAGCAGCACGCCCATTTGCGTGGTCATCGCGGCCAGCGGCTCCTGCATCGCCCGGCAATTGGTTTTGCTGGACTGGGCGGCCGCAGCCGAATTCATCGCGAGAACCAGAAGCAAGCTGATCCACATCCGCATGGCTTTTCCTTTCAGATCGCGTGGCGCCGCTGGCAGTCGAACTGGGACGCCGGTGAAGTGAATCTAGGCTAGCACAGCCCCGGGCGCCAACCATGCAATGGCACGGCTCGGCTCGATCCTATTCTGTGTTCCAGCACAGGCGCTTGCCCGCGCTTCTGGCTTGTGAAACATCTGGTTGCGACCTTTGGGAGCCATCATGTCCTTTGAAAAACTCGATCAACTCGGCCGCCGTCTGGAAGCGCTTGAGCATGCCCTGTCCATTCTTGGCGCCGATGAAGCGACGCACATGGCGGTCGGCGGCGGCGAAAAACGCGCCGAAGCCATGGCAAATCTTGCCGGCATGTACCACGCCCAATCCACCGCTCCGGAGATCGCCGACTGGATCGAGGCCGCGCAGCCCCAAACCGAGGACCAGCAACTCGCCCTGGCCGAATTCAAGCGGCAATATCTCAACGCCACCTGCCTGCCCACCGAGTTTGTTGAGCGCAAGACTGCCGCGACCATGCGCTCCGAACAGCTCTGGCGCGAACTGCGCGCGGTGGGGGACTGGGACAGCTACCTGCCAGCCCTGGAAGGCGTTGTGGAACTGGTGCGCGAAGAAGCCCGGCTGCGTGCCGATGCCCTGAAGCTCGCCCCCTATGACGCCCTGATGGAACAATATGACCCGGGCAACCGCACCGCAACTCTCGATCCGGTCTTTGCCGACCTCAAGACCTTCCTCAAGGAATTCGTGCCCGAAGCCCTGGAAGTGCAGGAGCGGCGCCACCAGCGCCGCCCACGCAGGGACCTGAACGGCCCCTACCCCATCGAGCATCAGCGCGAACTTGGCCTGGCCGCCATGCGCGCGGTCGGCTTTGATTTCACCCATGGCTCGCTTGCCGTTTCGCACCACCCCTTCTGCGGCGGCGTACCCACCGATGTGCGCATGACCACCCGCTACCGCACGGACGATTTCCTGTCCTCGCTGATGGGCGTGCTGCACGAAACCGGCCACGCCCTTTACGAACAGGGACTGCCAAAGGAATGGTCGCATTGGCCCCTCGGCAAGGCGCGCGGCATGGGCATCCACGAAAGCCAGTCGCTCTTTGTGGAGATGCAACTGGCCCGTAGTCCCGAGTTCTGGCATTTCATGTTGCCCCTGGTGCAATTGCATCTGGGGCGGAATGCGCTGCCCGGCTGGGACATCGAGGACGTGCTGAGCGAGGTCAACCATGTCGAGCGCGGCTATATCCGCGTCGACGCCGACGAGGTGACCTACCCCCTCCACGTCATCCTCCGCTACGAGTTGGAGCAGGATCTTGTGGCGGGCAAACTCGAGGTCAGCCAGATCCCCGAGGCCTGGGACGCCAAGATGACCGAATATCTCGGCATCTCCACCATCAACGATCCCAAGGACGGCCCCATGCAGGATGTGCATTGGCCAGGCGGCGCCTTTGGCTATTTCCCCAGTTATACCTTGGGGGCCATGATCGCCGCCCAGCAATGGGCCGCCCTTGAGCGGGCCCAGCCCAATCTGCGCGACAATGTCCGCAAGGGCGACTTCAGCGACATCAATGCCTGGCGCGCCGAGCAGATCTGGAGTCAGGGCTCGCGCTGGTCCACGCCCGACCTGATTACCCGCGCCACCGGGGAGCCCCTGAACCCGGCTTATTTCAAGGCCCATCTGCGCCGCCGCTACGGCGACTGATCGTCGTCCCCAAGGACAGAAACAACAAAGCCCGCATCGCTGCGGGCTTCTTCTTGTCTCTTAGCTCTTTGCTTACTCGTCGCGATAAACCTTTTCGCGCCGCTCATGCATTTCCTGGGCTTCAAGGCTCAGCGTCGCGATCGGGCGGGCATCAAGTCGGGCGAGCCCGATCGGATCCCCGGTTTCCTCGCAATAGCCGTAAGTGCCATCATCGATCCGCTTGAGCGCCGCATCGATCTTGGCGATCAGCTTGCGCTGCCGGTCCCGCGTCCGCAACTCCAGCGAGCGATCGCTTTCGGAAGAGGCACGGTCGGCCATGTCGGGATGGTTCTGGCTTTCCTCCTGGAGGTTCTCCAGGGTTTCGCGGCTTTCGCGAAGAATATCTTCCTTCCAGGCATTAAGCTTGGCTCGAAAGTAATCCCGTTGGCGTGGGTTCATGAACGGCTCATCGTCACTGGGCCGGTATGCGATTACGTCAACCCCCGAGTTCATCAGCAGACTCAACTCCAATGCGCCCTTTATTTGCGCCTCTATAGTGCAGCTATTTAAACCCTGCAAGATGGACACGGCGCAGTGATTGACTGGGGCAATGATTGTTGAACCGCCGCTTTCATCAATGCCGCACGGGGTTTTACTGATCTCAGCTTGCGCTCAAGGGAAGCGGCCAAACTTAGCCAATTCCACCCGCACTCGAAGTTCGATGTCGTCCAGCACCCCCTCCAGCCCCGGCTCGGACTGGCCACGCTCTTCCGCGATCATGCTCATCAATTGGTCCAGCCGGTTGGCGCTGACTTGCCCGACGAGGAGATCGGCCTTGATCGCCTCCATCTGGTCCAGCATGGAAGCACCGCGCCGCACCGCCTTGCGTCGTCCCTGGGTCGGATCTTCCACCGCCTGCAACGCCAGCAACGCACTCAGGCTAGCCGTGGGCGCCGTGCCGGCAACTTGTCCGGCCTGCCGCGGCGCCTCTGTACCGGCCGGAACAAAAGCGGGTCCGCCCGCCGCACGCTGGGCCGAACCGCGCCCCGCCAGGCCGGCGGCGCGAGAATTGCTGTCGATGCGCATGGGCGGACTCAGCTGGGAAAGGAAAACCTCGGCAAAATCTGCCCGCTTTGGTTAACGGCGGCTTAACGCGCCCGGCAAGAATTGCTCACCCCCATTCCGGCGAGAAAACAAGAGAGGCCCACCATGCTCAATAAGGCTGCAATATCAGCGCACTAGCCCCTCGACCCGAGCTTGGCACGCTTCTGGCAAAGCACTGGGCAGACCATCCCGCGGGAGCCCATCAGTGCACAGTTTCGTCCGAACCATCTTCGCATCGCTGCTGACGCCCATGCTCTTGCTCGCCCCCACGCTGCCCGCTGTCGCTGCCTCTGCCCGCATCAAGGATGTCGTCGACATCGAAGGCGTGCGTGAAAACCAGCTCGTGGGTTACGGCCTCGTGGTCGGCCTCAACGGCACCGGCGATAGCCTCAACAACGCGCCCTTCACCAAGCAATCGTTGCAATCCATGCTGGAGCGCCTCGGCGTCAACACGGCCGGCGAGAATGTGCGCACCGCCAATGTGGCCGCCGTCATGGTCACCGCCAATCTGCCTCCGTTTGCCACCCAGGGCTCGCGCATGGATGTCACCGTGTCGGCGCTGGGCGATGCCGACAGCCTCCAGGGCGGCACCCTCCTCGTCACCCCCCTGCTCGGCGCCGATGGCGAAGTCTATGCCATTGCCCAGGGCTCGGTTTCCATCAATGGCTTCAAGGCCGAGGGCGACGCCGCCACAATCATCTCGGGCGTGCCTACCACGGGCCGCATTTCCTCGGGCGCCCTCATCGAGCGCGAGATCGAGTTCGCCCTGGGCGCCCAGCACTCCCTGCGCCTCGCCTTGCGCAACCCCGATCTCACCACCTCGCGCCGCATTGCGCTGGCCATCAACGACTTCATCGGCGTGCCGACCGCCACGCCGGAAAATCCCGCCACTGTCCGCATAACCCTGCCCAAGGGCTTTAACGGCAACATCGTCGATCTCCTGACCGATATCGAGCAGTTGATGGTCCAGACCGATCAGACCGCCAAGATCGTCATCGACGAGAATTCCGGCATCATCGTCATGGGCAAGGATGTCCGCGTTTCGAGCGTCGCCGTTGCCCAATCCAATCTCACCGTGACCATCGCCGAAACCCCTGAAATGGTTCAACCCGAGCCCTTCAGCAATGGCGTCACCGCGGTGGAGCCAAACACTGACCTTGATGTGATGCAGTCCGATACCGCGCTCGCCGTGGTCAACGAGTCCGTGACGCTGCAGGAGCTCGTGGATGGCCTCAATGCCCTGGGCATCGCCCCGCGCGATCTCATCGCCATTCTCCAGGCCATCAAGGCCACCGGCGCCCTCCAGGCCGAAATCGAGGTTCTGTGATGCTCGCCCACCAACTCCAGGCCAAGCCCGGCTCCAGCCTCACCCCTGCCCAGGTGGCCAAGGTGCGCAGCCAGGCCGAGGAATTCGAAGGCGTGTTCCTCAATACCCTCGTCAAGGAAATGTTTGCCACCCTTAAAGGCGACGGCGGCTTTGGCGAGGAAACCTGGCGCTCCATGCAGTCCGAGCAGCTCGCCGCCAGCATGGCCGGCAACGGCGGCCTTGGCATTGCCGACCAGATGCTGGGCGACCTGCTGGCCATGCAGGAAGCCGCCAACAACCAGATCAACCAACCCGTCCTTATGGGAGTTTCCACCCGATGACCGCTGCCGCCCGCCTCGCCGCCCGTGATGCCCTTTCCGCCCACGAGCTGTGCCGAAATGCCGAAGCGGCCCTGACGGCGCTGGTTGATGTGATGAACCAGGAAACCACGCTCCTGCGCGCCGGTCGCTTGCGCGACGCTGGAACCCTCACTGCTGATAAGGCCCGCCTGGCGCAGGATTATGTGGAATTTGCCCGCTCCATCCAGCGCGAAAACCTTCGCCTCAAAGCCGAAGCACCTGATGCCCTCGACCGGCTCCGCCTCGGCCACGAGCAACTTGCCACCCAGATGGCCGAAAACCTGCGCGTCCTCGCCACGGCCCGCACCGTCACCGAGGACCTCCTCTCCGACGTCGCCACGGTCGTGGGCAAGCAGAATCGCGCTCAAACCTACGGCCGTGCCGGCACCCTCGCTACCGACCCCGCCCACGCCGCCCGGGGCATCGCAGTAAACCGGGCTCTGTGACGGTTCCACTGCTCCCGCAGAATTGCCCGTCGTGGTTAACCGAAGCTTTCGCTGCGAAAACAGCTAAACACCCGCAAAGGCCCGCAGCGCGGGCCTTTCGCGCCAACGCCGCATCAACTGCGCCACCCCAAGCAACGAAGCCTTAAGGCCCTCACTTAACTGTTCTTTATGCGCTGCTGCGCCAGGATCGACCGTGCCTCAGGAAGAGGCGCGTTAGTAATGCGTATCCTAGAAAAGGACTACTACTTTGGGTGATATCTCCCTCTCGAAAGCCGTTCGCTCGAACCTGCTTTCCCTCCAGAACACCTCCGCCATGATGAACAAGACGCAGGACCGTCTTGCCACCGGCAACAAGGTGAACTCGGCGCTCGACAACCCCACCAACTTCTTCACTGCCGCCTCGCTCAACAGCCGCGCCGGCGACCTGAACCAGTTGATGGACAACATGGCCAATGGCATCCAGACCCTGGAAGCCGCTGACAATGGCCTGACGGCCATGACCAAGACCCTCGAGTCGATGCAATCGACGTTGCGTCAGGCCCGCCAGGACAAGTCTTTCCAGACCCAAAGCTTCAAGCTCGACACCGCCTTCGCCACTGGCGACAAGCTCACCTTTTCGGGCGGCGCCGTTTCCGGCAACGTAGACATCGACGTCGGCAGCATCGCTAGCCCTATTGGCACTAAAACCACCCAGCCCGGCGGCACTTATGCCACCCCAACAGCAGGAACCGACCAGACCTTTACGGTGAACGGCGCCTCGGTAACGCTGACTTCGACTGAAGATACTGCCGCCAAGGCCATTGCTAAGATCAACACTGCACTCGGCGCCAGCAGCGCGGTAGAAGCCTTTGATGACACCGGCAAGGTGTCGTTCCGCAACAAGGAAGCTGGCCCCTCCTCGATCACTGTAGCGGGTACCACCACCGCCCTTGGCACCCTTGGCACCCAGGTGCCGGGCACTGCTCCCAACAAGGGTGCTGTTGACAGCATCGTCAGTGCTATCAACGACAAGTCCGAACTTCAGGGCAAGATCCGGGCTTCCAACGACAATGGCACCCTGCGCATCGAGAACCTCTCCACACAGAAGCTCGACATTGCTGGCGCGTCCACCTCTAGCGGCGTAACCGGCAAGGCAGCCGCGAAGTCCAGCGTTGCGGGAAACACCGTCCGCGCCGATTTGGCCAACCAGTTCAACGAACTGCGCGATCAGCTCGACAAGCTGGCTGATGACGCCTCCTTCAACGGCATCAACCTGTTGCGCGGCGACAAGCTGAGCATCACCTTCAACGAAACCGGCACCTCCTCGATCGACGTCCAGACCCGAGGGGAGAAGCAGGTTAATTCGGCGAATCTGGGCGTGTCGACCACGCTGAACCAGAAGGACCTGGATAACGACAGCAACATCGACGCAGAACTTGGTAAACTGAAACTGGCTTTGAACAGCGTCCGTTCTCAGTCATCCGCTTTCGGTTCCAACCTGTCCATCGTTCAGAACCGCCAGGACTTCACCAAGGCAACGATCAACACGCTTCAGACCGGCGCCGCCAACCTGACCTTGGCTGATATGAACGAGGAAGCCGCTAATCTCTTGGCCCTCCAGACTCGTCAGTCGCTGTCCTCGAACTCGCTGTCTCTGGCTTCGCAGGCCGACCAGTCGATCCTCCAGCTGATCCGTTAATCGGCAGCTTGAACAAACCGGAGAAGGCGGGCCTCGGCCCGCCTTTTTTGTTGCCGGCCGACCAACCGTGCTGCCTATTACACGAACTCGCCGCCCAGACATTGAATCCTCCTCACTCCCGATGTCACCCCGGCCTCGAGCCGGGGCCCATCTCGAGATTGTCCCAAAAGCCGCCAGATGGCGGTTCACCCCCAGATTTCCTCACGCCTCGTAACCGGCTCGATGGGAGTCCCCACTTATCCCCGCGCCAAAAACCTCCGCTATACTCCTTCCCATTCCCCCGCAGGAGCGGCGCTGCAGCGACCAGAGGGCGGGTGGAACCACGGGACTTCGGGGAGATCGCCCCCGAAGTGGGTCCGAGCGGTGTTGGACAGTTATCTCCTGCCGATTTTGGGGATCGCAACACGGGCTGGTCCGGCAAATCCCGGCACCCCCGAGGCGGCACCGTCTCAATAAACTACCCTTCAGGGGCGGTAACCGCCTCGGGGTCCGCTCCCCAGCAACAACCGATGGGACCAACCCGGCGGTCGAACCCGCACGCCTGGTGAACGAACATGCTTACTGCCCCGCCAACAAGCATGGTTAACGCCCTTTTAGGAGTCGGCGCGCTATAGCTCAGTCAACCTCGAAGCGAGGACCTGCCGAGCGTCGGCGCGTAATGAAGGAAGCATCATGTCCGATATCTCTCTTTCGAAAGCCGTTCGGTCGAACCTGCTTTCGCTTCAGAACACCGCTACAATGATGGCCAAGACCCAGGACCGCCTTTCAAGCGGCAACAAGGTGAACTCGGCGCTCGACAATCCCACCAATTTCTTCACCGCCGCCTCGCTCAACAGCCGGGCCGGTGACCTGAATCAGCTCATGGACTCCATGGCCAACGGCATCCAGACCCTGGAAGCCGCCGACAACGGTCTGACTTCCATCACCAAGACCCTAGAGTCGATGCAGTCGACCTTGCGCCAAGCCCGCCAGGACAAGACATTCCAGACACAGAGCTTCAAGCTCGACAGCGCCTTCGCCGCCGGCGACAAGCTCACCTTTTCGGGCGGCGCCGTAGGTGGCGATGTTGAAGTCGAGGTCGGTACTATCTCTAGCCCTGTGGGTACCAAGACTAATCTACCTGGCGGCACCTTCGCCGCCATTGCCCCGAACGGAGCAGACCAGACCTTCACCGTGAATGGGACCACGGTGACGCTGACCGATGACGAGGACTCCCTCGCAAAGGCCATCACCAAGATTAACACTGCGCTGGGGGCTGGTCACGCGGTTGAAGCCTATGAAGGCGCCGCCAACCAGATCTCGTTCCGCAACAAAAACGCTGGTCCCTCGACGATCACCGTTGCGGGTACCACCACGGCATTGGGCACACTTGGCACCGAGGTGCCAGGCACTGCACCGAACCGGGGGGCCATCGACAGCATCGTCAACGCGATCAATGATAAGGCTGAGCTTCAGGGCAAGATTCGCGCCTCCAATGACAATGGAACGCTGCGCATCGAGAACCTCTCGACTCAGAAGCTTGACATCAGTGGAGCTTCGACCTCGGGGGGCGTTACCGGCAAGGCCGCTGCCAAGTCCAGCGTGGGTGGCAACACGGTCCGCTCCGATCTCGCCAACCAATTCAATGAACTGCGCGACCAACTCGATAAGCTCAGCGACGATGCTTCCTTCAACGGCATCAACCTGCTGCGTGGTGACAACCTGAAGATCACCTTCAACGAGACGGGTACCTCCTCGATCGACATACACACTAAGAGCGGCAAGGCCCTCAATTCAGCCAATCTGAAGCTTACCGACATTGTCGCCCAACAGCTCGACAGCGATGGTGACATCGATGTGCTGCTTAATGACGTAAAACTTGCCCTTTCCGATGTTCGCTCCCAGTCCAGCACCTTCGGCCAGAATCTGTCCATCGTGCAGAACCGCCAGGACTTCACCAAGAACATGATCAACACCCTGGAAACCGGCGCTTCCAACCTGACGCTTGCTGACATGAACGAGGAAGCCGCCAACCTCCTCGCGCTCCAGACCCGGCAGTCGCTGTCCTCCTCCTCGCTGTCGCTCGCTTCGCAGGCTGACCAGTCGGTCCTGCAGCTGCTCCAGTAAGGGGCCGACAGGCAACTTCAGATCGCCAAGGCGGGCCGCGGCCCGCCTTCGTTGTTTTTGCGCTCACCGCGGGCTAGAACGGCCCTTGCTCTGCCCCGATCGGAACCAGCACCATGGCGCTCAAAGTCGAACTGAAACCCGGCGAAAAGCTCCTCGTGGGTCAATGCATCATCACCAATTCCGACCAGCGCACCCGCCTCTTTATTGATGGCCACGTCCCGATCCTCCGGGAAAAGGACATTTTGACCGCTGAAACGGCCAACACTCCCGCCAAGCGCATCTATCTGGCGGTACAGCTCATGTATATCGCCGAGGATATTGAAACCCCGCGCGAAGCTTACTTCGCTCTGGTCGATGAGTTCCTTGAAGCGGTTCCCTCGGCGGCCGAACTGATCGGCGAAATCAACAACGAGATATTAACTGGGGCTTTATATAAAGCTCTGAAGGCCGCTCAAAGGCTGATCGACTACGAACAGGACCTTCTTTCCCATGTTTCAGCAAGGCGCCCGGGCCTACCAGCAGACGGCGAAAGTCGTTGAGAACCCACGCGAGCGTGAATCAGCACTCCTGATGAAGGCTGCAGCCAATCTGCAGCGCGTCAAGGACGAGTGGCCGGCAAGCTTTGACGACCTCGCCCCCGCCCTGACCTTCAACCGCAAGCTCTGGACCATTTTCATGAGCTCGGTGACCCGGCCTGACAATCCGCTGCCCCAGGATGTGCGACAGAACATCGCCAATCTTGGTCTCTACATTCTCAACGAGACCCGCGAGATGATGATGCAGCCCCAGCCGCAAAAGCTTGATGCCCTGGTGCGCCTCAACCGCCAGATCGCCGCCGGCCTGCGCGGCGCCTGACCCACCTGACGCTGCCCGTAAAAATAAACCCCCGCCTCGCAGCGGGGGTTTTATATTGAGAAGCCTAGCTAGACGAAGTTGACGAGGCTGAGCTGGCTCACCATGGAGGTTACCTGGTAGCTCGCCTGCAGCCGCGTCTGCAGCGCGAGGATCTCCATGGCGACGTCTTCCTTGGAAACGCTTTCCACATCGCTCAGGATGTTCTCCAACTGGGCTTTGTAGTCCGTGTGGCGCTTGGAAGCATTGTTGGCCGCATTGCGGGCAATCGCCAGATCCATGGTGATCCGCTCGACCGAGCCGGGCGATGAGTTGTGGCTTTCCGACAGCGCGCTCTGCTGACGATCCGCCATGCCGTCGAACAAACCGCGCGATTGCTGATACTGCGAGCCCACGACCCGTTCATATTCAGCCAGCGCTGCATCGCGAGCCGAGCCCGCCGGCAGCGCGTGCGCATCAACCCGCATTTGTTCGTTTTCGGGCTTGGCGCGGATATCGGCTTCCGACGAATACTTCGTTACGGCCAGCGCCGCCTGGGACTGCACCAGCTTGAGGATCCCGCTTTCCGTCGCCCGTAACCCATACTGGATTGTGGTGGAATCATCCACCTTAGCGGCGACGCCGGATCTGGCGTCTCCCTCCTTTTCACCCCGGTACCAGAACACCACTTCAGCGGGGTCCGCGTCCGCCAGCGTCGTAGCCGGGGGTCCGCCAGCTGGACGCTGGGGCACGCCGCTCTCGCTGAAAAAATCTGCCGCCGCTGCAAAGGTCGATGCTGCCTTGAGCGTCGAACCAGCCGCCTCCGCGAGTGCACCCTGCAGCGCCGATCGAAAGTTTTGCGCCATCACATCAGGATCGGCATCAATGCTGAACGCACCCCGCCCTGGGTTATCTTCGGCGCTGGCAACCAGTGTAACCTGCGTTTCCGTACCGTCAGGCAGCGTCAGGCCTATGGTTACGCTCTGCCCCGGGGTCGGCTGGGCAGTGAAACTGACGCTCACCTGCCCCGTCGCTCCGGGTTGAGTGACTGCAATAGCGGGAGCACCCGTTGTGGATGTCGTCGAGAGCTTGAAACCAAAGGGATGCGTACCGTCTTGAGCGACCACGACCTCCCCGCTGCCGGCGGCAACGGCGGGCAAGTCGAGGCGGCCAAATCCGTCTCCAAGATCCGCACTCTGGCGCTCGGCAAGCATCTGCTTGAAGCCCAGCCTGCCGCCTTCCCCCTCCAGCAACACCTTTGCGTCAGGCAGTGGAGGAGTGTCCGTCACATTGCCGCCAAACAGATACCGGCCGGCAATGTCCTGGTTGAGCAGGGTGACGATCTCGTCGAACCGCGCCGTTGCCTGGCCCGGAAGCGTGGCCATGCTGATATCGTTGGTGCCGTATTGCCCCTGGATTGCGGAATTTCGTGCCTCCCCTTCCATAGTGTCGAAGCGGGACATGGTCTTGTCGAGAAAGCTCAGGCGCAGGTTCACGGTCTGGATATTGGCGGCATAGCCTTCGATCTTGTCCAAGCGGGAGCGAACGGACAAGGACATCGGCAAGTCGCGCCCCATTTCAGCCAGGCTGCCCGCCTTCATCCCTGTGCCAAGCTGGGTCTGCAGGTTCCCCATCTTGCTCTGCATCTTGGAGATTACCGAGAAGCCTGTCTGCACCGGATACATCGACTTGTTGACGATCATCTATTGTCTCCTTCAGGTCGATGCGAAGAGTTGGTCGAGCAGTTCCTTGACCACCGACACAACCCTAGCATTGGCGGCGTAGGCGTTCTGCAGCTCAAGCAAGCGCGACATCTCTTCGTCGACATTGACGCCATATTCGCTCTGCATCTGGTCCATCACGGTGTCGAGGGTGAGTTGCTTGTCGCTGCTGCGCGTCATGGTGGCGGCGATATTGCTGCCCTGAAAGCCGATAGTCTGGGAGATCAGCTCGCCCACATTGCCGTTCAGCGGGAAGCGACCATTGCTAGTCCCGGACACAAAATCCATGCTCCCAAGCTGCCCCAGGATATGATTGGCACGATCGGCGCTCCCGAGCGACTGGCCCGGCGTGCTTTGAACCAGCAGGCGGTTGTCTGCGAGCACTGCTGCATTGATCGAAATGCGGGCGGCAAAGCCCGCCTTCTGGGGGGGCATGCCGTCCACGCTGTTGGTGAAAGGCGCCCGCGCACCATCCGTGAACAAGGACAGACCCAATCCCCCATCCTGAAGCTCACTGGAGGTTGCCCTCTTGGTGACACCCGCAACTGTCGTGGTTGGTCCAGTGGCACTGAATGTCATTTCATTGCCGGCGCCGCTTACTGCAACCGCGACGAGCGGACCTGGAGCAAAGCTGTCAAATTTCGCCTGCAGCTGCGCAGCGGCAGCAGTGCTTCCGGCCGCGAAGTCGATGCCGATGACGCGTGCACCGGAGGCGTCGCGGTAATCGACATCAGCCTTTGTCGTGTTGACGATCTTGATCGACTGCGAAGTGCTACCGGTCTCGAGTTTCAGCAGCAAGTCGTTGCCTGGCTGCAACCCGCTGACATCGATAGCAAAGCCTCCCGCCACCGCTGTCCCCGGCGTCTGCACCGTCGAAAATGCCTGGGCCAGCCCGGCCGCAATCTCGTCCAGCTGACTTTGCGCCTCCGGGAGGGTCTTGTCGCGGAGCGTCAGCAAACCGCCAAGCTCTCCACCCCGGATTCCGCCCGACCGTTGCACGTCGATTTCCAATCCCGACGCGGTCACGAGGGTCAACTTGCCCACGCCAGACAACGCGGAGTCGCTGTTGAACTCCGAGGAAGCCGTGAGCCTTCCGGGTGTATCGAACCTGAAGCTTGCGGCCCGGCCATCAACCAACCCCACCCCGGAGCCGGTCATCAGGGCAACAGTCCCGTCAGCCTTGTAATCCGCCTTCACGTCGATGAGTTCAGCCACCGAGGAAACCAGGCGATCGCGCTGGTCCAGCAACGAAGCCCTGGCCGCATCATCGCCGCCGCGATCGAGCAAGCGGGTATTGACCTCGTGCAGGGAAGCCAACATGCCGTTGAGGTTCTGAACATTGGACCCGATCTGGACTTCTGTCTGAGAACGCATCGTCTGGACATCACCGGAAAGCCGGTTCAGTGCTTCAGCCATGGCCTGGGCCTGGCTAAGCGCCTGCGCGCGCACCGTATAGTCGTCGGGGCTGGTGGCGAGACTCTGCATGGCGTTCTGCAACTGGCCGTAAAGCGTGTCGAGCGAACCCGCGCTACCCGGCTTGCCGAGAAGCCCCCCCAGCCGCTCCAGATAGCTTGCCTGAACCCCGGCGTTCGCGGTGTCAGAGACCTGGCGGGTGTAATAGGTCTGAAGACTGGTGTTGAACGCCCGGGTAGTCCCGAGCGTACGCGCATAGCTGCTGTTCTCGTTGTTGTAGTCGCCAACGGAGAGCGACTGCCGGTGATAGCCTGGCGTGCCCTGGTTGGCCACATTGCGGCTCAGAATGGTCAGGGAATCCTGGTTCACCCGCAGTCCGGAAACCGCGTTGTTCAAGGAGGTGGTCAGACCCATGGCGCATGCTCCTGTTCAAACAGGCGAGGTCGAATCCATCGTCCTCGCCGCTCCGATCCTCGGCTATCGGATCATGTTCAAGGCTTCTTGCAGCATCTCGTCAGCGGTGCTGACGATGCGCGTGCCGGCAGCATAGGCCTGCTGGGTCACGATCAGCTTGGTGAACTCGTCCGAGATATCGGTGTTGGACGCCTCGAGGGCCCCGCCGATGATGCCGCCGCCGGAAAGATCGAGAATGGCCTCGCCCGATTCCGAAGTGGTGGCATAGACGCCACCATCGAGGCGCTTGAGCTTGTTGATGGCGTTAAACTCAGCGGTCACGACCTGCGCCACGTCGATGCGCTTGCCGTTCGAGTACGTGGCAACGACCCGGCCGCTGTCGCTGATCGCCACCGACACGAACTCACCCGCGGCATAGCCATCCTGGCTAAGCGTCGACACGTCAGCAGTGCCATTCACGTCATCGAACTGGGTCAAGCCGCCCTTGCCGAACTGCAGCTTCACATCACCGATAGGCGTGCCATTGACGTTGAGCCCCGTGATAGTGATCTCGCCGTTTGTCGGCTCGGTCATCGCCCCATCAGACCCGAACGAGAACTCGCCGGCCTCAGCCCAGTCACCCCCGTTGCCCAGATAGTACAGCTGCCAGGTATCCTCGCTCCCGGGCGTTGCCGGATCAGCATGCGAAACCTTACCCCAGCGCAACTGCACGTCGGCGGGAGCACCGTTCTTGGCGTAAAGCGTGACCGAGCCGCCTTCGATGGATTCCGAGACGAACTGATCAGCATCCGCAACCGGATATGTGATCAGCGCCGTGGCTGGATCGGCGCCATCATAAGCCGCCGGACGCGGCATCTGCGGCAGGTTGGCCTCATATTTGATGACGCTGGACTGCCGGGCGCCCAGAAAGCCGTTGGAGATCTGGATCGGCGCCGGCACCGAACCCGAGACGTTCCCAGTGGCCCGATCAACCGGCAGGCCCTTGAGGTAATAGCCCGCGCCATTGACGAGACGCCCGTCCTTGTCAAGTTCGAAGTCGCCCCGCCGGGTGTAGAAATTGGTCCCCGAGAACACGGCATTGCCGTCGGACTGCCCAACCTTGGGCTCGACAACGAAAAAGCCATTGCTGTTCAGCGCCACGAAGGTCTCACTCGAAACCGTCTTGATATCGCCGCGAACCTCGTTGGTGCCGCGCGACTGCGCCAGTACCGCACCCGGAACCTGCCGTTTGGTGGGAGCATCCGGGATCAGATCCACGAAATCGGTCTCGATGCGCTTATACGCCGTGGTCTGCGAGTTCGCGATATTGCCCGAGATATTCTCCAGCGCGTGCGCTTGTGCCCGCAGCCCGGTGACCGCGCTGGAAAGAGCCCCGTAAATTCCCATTCTAAACTCCAACACACCTTGCGCCTGCGCGCTTCACCCTTGGTAATGCAAGCAGAGTGCCAAAACACAGAAGCTTGGAAAGCAAGGAGATTTGCTCAAGATGCGCGGCTTTCGGGCGCCAGGCCCGGCATGATCAACCCACGACCCGGCAAGAATTGCCGCGTGCTTGTGGAGCGGGCGCCGTTGCAGTAAACGCGGGCAACCACCACCATCGCCCCAATTCTTTCGGACTGCCGGTACCCATGCTGTTCAAATCCGCCGACGAGTTTATCCAGTCCCCGCGCCGTGCGGTCACCGTGTTTGGCATGGCAGGGGTCGGTAAGACCCGGCTGGCGTCGATGCTGCGCGCCTCGAACTGGTTCCACTATTCCGCCGATTACCGCATCGGCACCCGCTATATGGGTGAGGCCATCGTCGACAATTTCAAGCGCGAAGCCATGAAGGTGCCGTTCCTCGCCGAACTGCTGCGTTCGGACTCGATCTATATCTCGTCCAACATCACCTTCGACAATCTCGATCCGCTCTCGACCTATCTGGGCACGCCCGGCAATCCCGAGGCGGGCGGGCTGCCGCTGCACGAATACCAGCGTCGGCAGGAGCAGCATCGCGTGGCCGAGATTGCCGCGCTCCTCGATGTGCCCCATTTCATCGAGCGCGCGCATGCCCTTTATGGCTACAACGACTTCATCGCCGATACAGGCGGCTCGCTGATCGAGGTGATCGATCCCGCCGACCCGGCCGATCCGGTGGTCAACACCCTGGCCGCGAGCACCGCGCTGCTCTATATCAGAGGCACCGACAAGGACGCAGCCGAACTGGTGCGTCGCTTCAAGCAGAACCCCAAGCCGATGTATTACCGTCCGCACTTTCTGGTTGAGAAATGGGCCGAGTACAAAGCCTTGAACGGCATCACCGAGGATCGTGACGTGGACCCCGCCGGCTTTGGCGCCTGGGGCTTTGAGGCCCTGTTGCATGACCGGCTGCCGCGTTACCAGCAGCTGGCCGACAATCACGGCTATGTCGTTGAGGCGTCTGACCTCGCCATGGTGCGCGACGGCCAGGGGTTTGTGGATCTGATGGCCGCGGCGATCGAGCAGCGAATGCGCTAGCGCGCCTCCCCCGGGAGACGCGCATTGCCGACATCGCCATGATCTCCTGCCCCTACGAGGCTCGCTATGCCTATTCGCATTCCCGACAATCTACCCGCCCGCAAGACGCTCGAAGACGAGGGCGTCAACGTCATGGATTCCTCACGCGCCGCGCGCCAGGATATCCGACCGCTCGAAATCGGCCTCCTCAACCTGATGCCCAACAAGGAGCGCACCGAAACCCAGTTCACCCGGCTGATCGGCTCGACCCCGCTCCAAGTCAACCTGTCGCTGGTGCGGATCACCGATCACCGCTCCAAGAACACCTCCGAAGAATATCTCAATAGCTTCTACCAGACCTGGGAAGAGGTGCGCGAACGCAAGTTCGACGGCTTCATCGTCACGGGGGCGCCGATCGCCAATATCCCGTTCGAAGAGGTGCGTTATTGGCGTGAGATGGTCGAGATCATGAACTGGACGCAGACCAACGTCCACCACACCATGTTCATCTGCTGGGGCGCGCAGGCGGCGCTGCACCATTTCCATGGCGCCCGGCGCTATCGCATGGACAGCAAGGCATTCGGCGTGTTCCGGCACCGGGTGGTCAACCCGCGCTCGCCGTTCCTGCGCGGCTTCTCCGATAGTCCGATGATCCCGGTGTCGCGCTACAATGACATCGATCGCACCACCCTTGGCAGCAATCTCGAGATCCTGATCGACAATCGCGAGATCGGGGTCAGCATGCTGGGCGACCGGCAGCACCGCGCGGTCTATTTCCTCAATCATCTGGAATACGACAACCGCTCGCTGGCCGACGAGTTCGAGCGCGACCGCAAGGCCGGCCTCGACACCCCGCCTCCGGCCAACTTGTTCCCTAACGGCGACACATCTGCCGAACCCGAAAACCGTTGGCGCAGTCACGCCCATCTGTTGTTCCAGAACTGGATCAACGAGATTTACCAGACTACCCCATATGATCTCAGCAACATCGGCACGCCGGAGGACTAAATAAGTGCGGGGAAGGCTAAGGCGCCTTCCCCGCACTTAGCCTATACGGCGATCTTGCCGCCACCCTGCTTGGTGATCACCACCACAGATGGGCGCACGGGCATGGCGTCTTCAAAGTCCGGCCAGCGCGTGGACAGATCCTCGTAGTACGAGACGCGGCCAAAGCCCTCCCAGTCCTCACCACCATCTGCGGGGTGCTGTACGGCGACAAAGGCGGTTTCGTCATCCGGGGTGAACAATGGCCCGCACATCTCGGCGCCTACCGGGACGCGGAAGAACAGCTTGGAGGTCGCCCGTGCATCGCCTTCGGTGTCTACGGCCCACAAGCCGTCGGTGCGACCGGTGTCCGACGGATTATTGCCGTCGGTGGAAACCCAGAGGCGCCCCGCAGCATCGACCGCACAGTTGTCGGGCATGCCAAACCAGCCATTTGCCGTGGTCGCAGTCGAGAATGTAGCGCCAACTTCGGCGACTGAGGGGTCGCCGCACTTGAGCATGACATCCCAGGTCCCGGTAGTCGCCGCAAAGTCGCCGTCTGTCTCGCCAATCTCGATGATGTGGCCGAAAGCGTTCTTGGCTCGCGGATTGGCGGCGTCTTCCTGTCCAGCCTCACGCCTCGTGTTGTTGGTCAACATCACGTACACTTTGCCATTGATGCCATTGGGCTGAATGTCCTCAGGACGATCCATCTTGGTAGCCCCGAGCAGATCGGCAGCAAGCCGCGTTGCGATCACCACATCCGCTTGGCTGGCAAAGCCATTCTCGGGCGTGAGGGGGCCTTCGCCCTGCACGAGCGGCATCCAGACCAGAGTGCCATCTTCAGCGAACTTGGCGACATAAAGCGTGCCCTCGTTGAGCAGGTCCATATTTGCCGTTCGGTCATCCGGATTGAATTTTCCAGCGGTTACGAACTTGTAAACGTAGTCGAAGCGCTCGTCGTCGCCGAGGTAAAACACTACCCGGCCATCCCTGGCTATGATGGACTCTGCACCCTCGTGCTTGAAGCGGCCCAGCGCGGTACGCTTCTTGGGAATGGAGCTGGGATCCATGACGTCGACTTCAACAACATAGCCAAAGCGATTGGGCTCGTTGGGCTCCTTGGACAGATCGAACCGGTCATAATAGTTGGCCCACTCATAAGAGCCTTCGGGGATGCCGAGGCGCTTGTAGTTCGCCGCTTCCGGGTGGTCGGGAGCGAGTTCTCCGGCAAAGTAGCCGTGGATGTTCTCCTCGGCCATGATGTAGGTGCCCCAGGGGGTTACGCCGCCGGCACAGTTGTTGATGGTGCCAAAGACTTTAGTGCCTGTGGGGTCCGCATTGGTCTTGAGGCGATCGTGGCCAGCGGCGGGACCAGTGACTTCCATTTCCGTGTTGACGGTGATGCGACGATTGAGTGCTCCGTCCTTAACCACGGCCCACTTGCCATCCGTTTTGCGGATTTCCACCACTGTGCCGCCATGCGCCATCAGCTCGATGTCGACCTGATCCTTCGTGAGCGGCTTGGTCGTGATCTCGCCCTCCACGATTTCCACGATGCCGGGAAACATCAAGTGCGGGTTGGTGTACTCGTGATTGACCACAAGCAAACCGTGCTCGGATGAGTCGTCGAATGGGATATAACCGACATAGTCGTTGTTGTAGCCGAATTGGTGGCTCTGAGCGTCCGCCGTCTGGGCGGCGGGATTGAACTCGGGCGCGTCCGCGAACAAGGCGTCGCCCCAGCGCAGCAGAATATCGGCGTCGTAGCCCTCGGCTACGTGGTGTGTCTCGTCGATACCAGCTTCAACCTCGGTGAAGTTGAATGCTGACCCTCCCGCGGCCTTCGCCTTCCCCGCCGTCATCAAGGCAAGGGGGCTGATGGTTGCGGCAATAGCGGACACCGCCAGCGAGCCCTGCAGGAAGCCACGACGCGAGAAACGGGCGCTGATCAACTCCCCCATAGTGGGGTTGGTTGTCGGGTTGCGTGGCGCTGTGTCGACGGCCTCAAGCTGCGAAGTTCGGAAAGGGGATTGATCGTTCATGGATGAGCTCCTCAACAAGCCTGGAACGCGGATAGATTTGAACCATTCCAAGCTGTAAGCAGCCATCCTGAAAGTTGCGCGACGGCCGAACGACAGTTCGGTGACAGCTGCGGCTCGCCAGGTGATCTGCCCAGCGGCTTGAACGGGCCGCACAACACCCTATGTTCGCAGCCGAACCGGAGAACAGCCGCGTGGCAGGATCGCCCACTACCCTTGTCGACGAACTGGGCATCGCTCTCGCCAATCTGGCCGATTCCGCGACGGGGGCCTTCACTCCAACGCTGCGGCTGGGGGTGACAGGCCTCAGCCGCGCCGGCAAGACCATCTTCATCACCGCCCTCGTGCATAACCTCCTCACCGGCGGGCGCCTTCCCGGTTTTGCGGTTATGGCCGAGGGGCGCTTCATCGGTGCTCGGCTGGCCGAATATCCTGAAGCCACCATCCCGCGCTTTGCCTATGAGCAGCATCTGGAATCCCTCACCAGCCGCGAACCTTTCTGGCCCGAAGGGACCCGGCGTATTTCGCAACTGCGGCTAGTGCTGAAATACCAGTCGGCCGGCTGGCTGTCGGGAATGCGAGGCGCGCGCACGCTCAACCTCGACATTGTCGATTACCCCGGCGAGTGGCTGCTGGACCTGCCGCTGCTGGCGCTCAGCTTTGAGGACTGGAGCCGGGAAGCGCTCGAGCGCGCACAGCGGCCTGTTTCGCTCCGCCAGGCCGGCCCGTTCCTGGAACTACTGGCCGCCACTGACCCTATGTCGGCGGCTAACGACCTGGAGGCCGAACGGCTGGCCGCCGCCTTCACTGAGTATCTGCGCCGCAGCCGCGAGGACGATGCGCTATCGACCTTGCCGCCAGGCCGGTTCCTGCTGCCCGGCGACCTCGAAGGCTCGCCCGCCCTGACCTTTGCGCCGCTACCGCTGACTGCTGGGGCGCGCAGCTCGAGCCTTTATGCCATGCTGGCGGGCCGCTATGAGGCCTATAAGGACCAGGTGGTACGCCCGTTCTTTCGCGAGCACTTTGCCCGGCTCGATCGCCAGATCGTCCTCGTCGACACCTTGCGCGCCCTCAATGCGGGACCCGCTGCCGTTGCCGATCTCGAGACGGCACTGACGGCTGTGCTTTCCTGCTTCCGGCAGGGCGAAACCAACCCGCTGCTGCGTCCCTTTACCCGCAAGATCGATCGCATCCTGTTTGCAGCCACCAAAGCCGATCACGTCCATCACACCAGCCACGATCGGCTCGAAGCCATCCTCAACCGCCTGGTCGCCGATGCCAGCAAGCGGGCGCGCTTTGCCGGGGCGCAATCGCGCTCGATTGCCCTCGCAGCCATCCGCGCCACCCGCGAAGGCACGATAACCGAAGGCGGTGAAACCCTGCCGACCATCATCGGCACCCCCATGGCCGGCGAGGAGCTCGATGGCACCCGCTATGATGGCATGACCGAGATCGCGCTGTTCCCGGGCGATCTGCCCGCCCGTCCGGATTCCCTCTTTGCCGATGGCGGGCCGGTGTCACTGAACTTCCTGCGCTTCACCCCGCCGCGCAACCTCGAGCATAATTCCAGCGGCGACGTGGTGCTCCCCCATATCCGGTTCGACCGGGCTCTCGACTTCCTGCTGGGAGACCGTCTGGCATGAAACGCCCGGTCGCTTATCCCACCAATCAACCCAGTGAGACGCCCGAACTCAGCCGCGCGCCGCGCGCCTTTGCTCCGGCCGACGTTGTCGTCGCCGAGCCCCAGTTCGATCCGAGCCTTGAGGAAGACCTTGTTGCTCCACCGATCAAGACGATGGGTTTTTGGGGCAAGCTCGCCTGGGGCGCCGGCAGCATCCTGGTGTCAGCGGGGCTGGGCCTGGCCGCAGATCGGTTGATCCGTGATCTCTTCGCCAGCAATCTCTGGCTGGGCTATGCGGGCCTGGTTGCCCTCGCGATTTTCGTTATGGCCGTCATCGCCCTTGCGGCCCGCGAAGTCTTCGCCCTGCGCCGCCTGCGCGTCCTCGATGCCCTCCGGCATGACGCCGACAGCGCCTTTACCAGCAATGATGCCGATGAGGCCAAGCGCACATTGCAGCGGCTCGAAGCCGTTTATGCCGACCGAGCCGATCTTGCGCGCTCCCGTCAAACCGTGGCGGAAAACCTGCCGCATCTGTTTGATGGCCACGAGATGATCGCGCTTGGCGAGCGCAGCTTGATGGCGCCGCTCGATGCGCGCGCCAAAGCACTCACTGCGGCCTCCGCGCGACGGGTTGCGCTGGTCACCGCCGTATCGCCCCGGGCGCTGGTCGATGTCGCCTTCGTTGTCTACGAGAGCTTCCGGCTGGCCGGGGCGATCGCCCGGCTCTATGGCGCCCGCCCGGGCTTCTTTGGCTCCTGGCGCCTGCTGGGCGCCGTTCTCACCCATCTGGCAGTGACGGGTGGCCTGGTGCTGACCGACGGGCTAGTTGAGCAGCTGATCGGCCAAGGGCTGGCCGCCAAGCTCTCCGCCCGGCTGGGTGAGGGCGTTGTGAATGGCTTGATGACGGTTCGGGTCGGCATTGCAGCCATCCGCGTCGTCCGCCCCCTGCCCTTCAAGACCCAGACCCAGCCCATGGTGCGCGACTTCATCCCCGAGCTTACCAAGCTGGCCGGGGACGCCGCCAAATAGCTTAAGCGGCCTTGGCCAACTCGCTGAAGCCCTGGAAAATTTCGACCTGTGGGCGGGCGAAATAGTAGCCCTGGAACAGCCGGATCCCCATGCCGCGCAACACCGCAAGTTCCTCCGCGCTCTCAACGCCCTCAGCCAGCAGGGTGATGTCGAGTTCGGCGGCGATACCCGCAAGACCGCGCACGATGGCCTGCTTGACCTTCGAACTGCCGATGCCGCGCAGCAATTCCATGTCCAGCTTGATCAGATCGGTCTGGAACTGGGCCAGCAGCGACAGCCCCGCATAGCCGGCGCCGAAATCGTCCAGCGCCGTGGTGAAGCCCATGCGATGGTATTCGGCCACGATGTGGCTGACATGAGCGACATCATCCATGCGCTCATTTTCGGTGAATTCGAACATCAGCCGGGAAGGATCGAACTGCGTCCTTGCGGCCGCTGCCAGGGTAGCACGGATGCAGGCCTTCGGCTCATAGACCGCATTGGGCATGAAGTTGATGCTCAGTTTGGCGTCGCTGTCGCGCAGCTTCGGGCCGGCCAACTCGATTGCCTTGACGCGGCAGGCCTGGTCGAAGGCGTAGCGGTTCTGCTCGTTGACCTGGCTCAGGACCTGGAACGCCCCTTCCCCGCCCACGCCGCGCACCAGGGCTTCATAGCCCCAGATCTTGCCGGCAGGAACATCGACGATGGGCTGGAACGCCATGGTGAAGGGGATCGAAAATGCATTGGCGTCGGCATTGCGACAGCCCTCGCATGAAGTTGCGCTCATTTGGGAAACTCGTGGTGCAGGACTGTAACGACGCACCACTACTGTTCTGCGCCAGAAGTTAAACAACCGCCAACAGCAACAGAGTTATTCCTTGGCTGCACTTGGCGCGAGCGTAACCTTGAGCCCGTCGAGGCCCTCATCCATCAGGATCTGGCACGACAGGCGTGAATTGGGGCGAACATCCCCGACGCTGTCGAGCATGTCTTCTTCTTCGTCGCTCGGCGGACCGACAGTTTCGAGCCAATCGGCGTCGACATAGACATGGCAGGTGGCGCAGCTGAGTGCGCCCCCGCACTCGGCCTTGATGTTGAGCCCCCAGTCGCGGATGACTTCCATCACCCGCCAGCCTTCGAGCCCTTCCAGCGTATGGGTTTCCCCGGCCTGATCCGTGACATGGATTTCCATCAGGCGACGCCCAGCTTCTTTTGCAGCTTGGTGGAGCTGGTGGTGTACTGGAAGATCACGCGCTCGCCGGGCGAAACAATGGCCTTGGCCGCCTGCGCCATCAAAGCAGCCTCATGGAAGCCCGACAGGATCAGCTTGAGCTTGCCGGGATAGGAATTGATGTCGCCAATGGCGAAGATGCCCGGTACGGAGGTTTCGAACTTTTCGGTGTCGACCACGATGGTGTTGTCGTTGAGCTCGAGCCCCCAGTCGGCCACCGGGCCCAGCTTCATGGTCAGTCCGAAGAACGGCAGCAGGCGGGTCGCGGGTACCGACAGATCGCCGGCGCTGGTGGTCAAATGCACATGGTTGATCTGCCCGTTCTCGCCATCGAGCTTCGCGATCTGGCCGGTCAGGAAGTTGATCTTACCCTCGGCCACCAGCTCCTGCATCTTGTTGACCGAAGCGGGCGCTGCCTTGAACACCGGGCGGCGGTGCACCAGGGTCAGAGAATTGACGATGGGCTGCAGATTAAGCGTCCAATCGAGTGCGGAGTCGCCGCCCCCAACAATCACCACATCCTGGCCGCGGAAATCGTCCATGCGGCGCACGGAGTAGAACACCGACTTGTTCTCGAAAGCTTCGATACCTTCGACGGGCGGGCGCTTGGGCTGGAACGAGCCACCGCCGGCGGCGATCACCACCACCTTGGTGTTGAAGACCTCGTCAGCATCGGTCACCAGACGGAACGAGCCATCGGCTTGCTTGTCGATGGAATTGACCATCCGGTTGAAGTGGAACTCAGGCGAGAACGGCGCGATCTGCGCCATCAGATTGTCGGTGAGCTGCTGGCCCGTGATCACCGGGAAGCCCGGGATGTCGTAGATCGGCTTTTCCGGATACAGCTCGGCGCACTGCCCGCCCGGCCGATCCAGAATGTCGATGAAGTGGCATTTGAGATCCAGCAAACCGAGCTCAAAGGCGGCAAAGAGCCCGCAAGGGCCCGCGCCGATCACAACAACATCGGTGGTGATTTCAGTTCCGCTCATACTGTTCTCAAGTCCGCTTCGGCTTGGCGCCTGCTCTCAAATTTCGGATCGCCTGCGGGCACAGGGGCGCTCACAGGTCATGACGCATGGGGTCAGGATCGGCCGCTTGTGCCGCCAATCCTGATAAGCATGCTCGACTTACCTCAGGAGACGCGGCGAAGATAGGGTCGAGTGCCAATCGGCACTTCGGCCTGCCCCACCGGCTGATAGAAGATATCCATCTCGGGCAGCCGGTTCTCCAGCAGAGCCTGCCGGGTTGGCTCATGGGTTACAACGAGGGCATTAACTCCGCAACGACGCATCAGCGGGATCTGATCCTGCAGCACATCGCCTACGGCACGGATCTCACCGGCAAAACGGTAGCGCTCGCTGAGGAGGCGCACGGTGGAATAGCCCCGCCCGTCGGTAAAGGCCGGAAACTGCACCGCGACAGAAGCAAAGCGGCCCAGATCGCCAGCGACCTCTTCCACCTTGTCGCCCGGCACAATCAGCAGCCCCAGAGGGTGCGGGTTGGCGAGGAACGCGGCCCGGTTCGCTACAAAAGCGGCAAACGGGACATGCTTGTAGCGGGCACTGGATGGCTCATCGCCCTCGCCCCAAGCCCTGAATGGATCCGCAATAAACGCGCCATCCTTGAACAGCGTCAGCGGGGCAGCAGGAGAGGTCATGGGATTGGCAATGGCTCCGTTGAAGTCGAAATGGATGCCGCATTCCTTCTTGTTGAGGCCACGCCAGCGTCCTGCACGCGGATCCTCCCCTTCGGCAACCGCCGAGGTGCAGGGTGCGCAGCCGATCGACTTGTAGCCCTTAGCGAACAGCGGGTGCTCGGGCAAGCCATGCTCGATCTTGTACTGGTTCACATCCGCATCGCTGAAATAGGCGAGCGGATTGACCTTGATGCGGTTGTCGCTGGTGAGCTCGAAATGCGGCAGCACGCCCCGCTCGACCGTCTGGAAGCGCTTGCGGCCCGTCACCCAGCCGCCGAAGCGTTCAGTGATGGGCTCGAGCGGCTCGGTCTTGCGGATGTGGCAGCAGGAGTCCGGATCACTCTCCCACAAGCTGCCATCCGGATCAAAGCGGGCGAGATCGCTGGGGTCAGGCAGCACGGCGGAAACATTGATCAGCCCGAGATGGCGCTTGAGCGTCTCGACATATTCGAGGGTTTCGGCAAAGTGCTTGCCGGTTTCGAGAAAGAACACCGGGATGGAGGGATCAACCTGCGCCGCCACATGCAGCAGCACGGCCGAATCTGCGCCAAAGGATGACACGATGGCGAGGTCCCCCGGCAGCACTTCGCTCGCCGCATAACGCAACACGCCGAGCGCATCCATGTCATCGAACATGCCGTTGAGGGCAACGATGCCCAGCGCGCGCAGCTTGTCGGGCTTGGGTTCAACCAGGATCTTAGGCAGCGCCATAAAGGGCCTCCTTGAACGGGGCTTCCCCCAACCGCCGCACGGCGGTGATGAAGCTTTCATCGCCGCCCTGGCGGTTGGCGAGATAGGTGTCCACCAGCGTTTCAATGGCGCCGGGCACCTCGTCGGCCTCAAAGCCCGGGCCCAGGATCTTGCCGATGGCCGCGGACTCGGTGGCGTCGCCGCCTAGCGTGATCTGGTAGAGTTCGCCGCCTTTTTTCTCGACCCCCAGAATGCCGATATGACCCACATGGTGGTGCCCGCAGGCATTGATGCACCCTGAAATCTTGATCTTGAGCTCGCCGATATCGCGCTGCCGTTCGGGCGCGGCGAAGCGATGCGAGATCGCCTGTGCGATGGGGATGGAGCGCGCATTGGCCAAGGCGCAGAAATCGAGGCCCGGGCAGCAGATCATGTCGGTGATGAGCCCGATATTGCCGTCGGCCAACTCGGCCTCCACCAGCCCATCATAGACTGCGCGCAAATCGGCTACCGCGACATGGGGCAGAACGAGGTTCTGCTCATGGGTCACGCGCAATTCGTCAAAGGAATAGCGTTCGGCCAGATCGGCAACGGCCTCCATCTGCGCATCGGTGGCGTCGCCGGGCGCTCCGCCCACGGGCTTGAGTGACACAGTCACGCAGGCATAGCCGGGCTGTTTGTGGGAATGGATGTTGTTTTCGAGCCAGCGGCTAAAAGCGGGATCGAGAATCTTCTCGCGCTCCACATCAATGCGCACGGCACCCTGCTCCCGAAAGGCCGGCGGCGAGAAGTAAGCGGTGATGCGGTCGAGCTCCTCCCGCGGCAGGGTCAGAACGCCACCGCGCACTTCGGCAAATTCGGTTTCCACCTGGCCCTTGATGGATTCAAGACCCTCTTCATGGACGAGGATCTTGAAGCGCGCCTTGTACTTGTTGTCCCGCCGGCCATAGCGGTTGTAGACGCGCATGATGGATTCCAGATAGGCCAGCAGGTGCTCGTTGGGAACGAAGCTGTTGATCAGCTTGCCGGTGATCGGGGTGCGCCCGAGCCCGCCCCCGATCCAGACTTCCCAGCCCGTTTCGCCGGCAGCATTGGCTGCGGCCTGCAGGCCGATATCGTGAAAGCGAATGGCGGCACGGTCTTCCCGCGCCCCCGTGATCGCGATCTTGAACTTGCGCGGCAGATAGGAAAACTCGGGATGCAGGCTCGACCATTGCCGGATAATTTCGGCGACCGGGCGGGGATCAATGATCTCGTCGGCAGCGGCGCCGGCGAACTGATCCGTGGTGACATTGCGGATGCAATTGCCCGAAGTCTGGATCGCGTGCATCTCGACCGATGCCAGCTCGGCCAGGATCTGCGGAATGTCGCGGAGCTTGGGCCAGTTGAACTGGATGTTCTGGCGCGTGGTGAAGTGCCCATAGCCGCGGTCGTAGGTGCGCGCGATATGGGCGAGCTTGCGCAGCTGCCGCGATGACAGCGTGCCATACGGCACAGCGACGCGCAGCATATAGGCGTGCAGTTGCAGATAGAGCCCGTTCATCAGCCGCAGCGGCCGGAACTGGTCTTCACTGAGCTCGCCGGAAATGCGGCGCTTCACCTGATCGGCGAACTGAGCGGTACGGCCCTGCACAAAGGCCGCGTCGAATTCGTCATATCGATACATGACCGTCCTCACTCAGATGCTGGCGATCATAGATCTCGCCCTTCAAGGTCAGCGGCGCCGTCGGCCCCGCCGCACGGATACGCTCGCGCAGGCGCTTGGGCACGATCTGCCCCGCTTCCACGCTGACGTCCTCGACTTCAACGCTGACGATCCGGCCCGTTGCCTTGCTCGCGGCAATGGCTGCGTCGCGCGCTTCGCTCTCGCTCTTGTCAAAGAGGCGCGCCGCTTGCAGCTGCTCGACCCAGTGGCCTTGCGCGTCCAGATAAACCGTGCCGCCCGAAAGCAGCTCGTTGCCGGTAATGATTTCCATTGTCATGCCACCTTGAAGCTTGAAGCGGCCATCTGGGCGGCTTCCGCCCAGTCGCCTTCAGCCACAGCCTCACCCACCAGAATAACCGCCGGCCCATCCGCAAAATCGAGCTGGTTGGCCGCCAGGGCCCCGAGCGTGCCGGAATAAAGGGTGCGGCTCGCCCGGCCGGCATTGACGACGATACCGACCGGCAGCGTCTCGCTCGCGCCATGCGCCACCAGCCGGGCTGCGACTTCGCCGGCAATCGACTTGCCCATGTAAAGGCCCAGGGTCATGCCAGCCCCGGCCAGCAAAGCCCAATGCTGCAATTCATCATCCTCGGCGCCGTGTGCCGTTGCCATGATGAAGCCGCTCGACACCTTGCGCAGGGTCACTGGCGTTGCCGTATCGGCCGCAGCGGCCAGCGCCGCGCTGACGCCCGGCACCACCTGATAGGCGATCCCTGCCTTGCGGAGCGCGGCGATCTCTTCCCCAGCCCGGCCAAACACCATGGGGTCGCCCGACTTGAGGCGCGCCACGCGCTTGCCTTCGCTGGCCAGCCGCACCAGCAGCGTATTGATCTGCGCCTGCGAAAAGGAATGATGCCCCTTGGCCTTGCCAACGGCGATCTGCTCGGCATCGCGGCGTGCCATCTGCACCACCACATCGGGCACGAGCTGATCATGCACGATCACATCGGCATCCTGCAGCAGCCGCTGCGCGCGCAAGGTCAGTAGATCTTCCGATCCGGGCCCTGCCCCGATCAGCCAGACCACGCCGGCCCCGCTGCCCGCCTCGACATGCGCGGCCAGCAGGCTCTCGGCCGCTTCATGACCGTGCCCGGCTGCTTCCGCCCGCTCGATCTCGGGAGAGGTCACCAGCGCCTGGTAAAACCGGCGCCGGGCGGCGCCATCCTGAATCAAGCTCTCAACGCGGTGCCGTAAACCACCGGCAAGACTCGCCAAATTCCCCAGCCGCGGCGACAGCACGGCCTCGATGCGCGCCCGCACCAGACGTGCAAGCACGGGCGCTCGCCCTTCGCTGGAGATGGCTATGGTCAGCGGCGCACGATCGATGATGGCCGGCGTGAAGAAGTCGCATTCGCCCGGAATGTCAACGACATTGAGCGGAATATTGCGAGCCCGAGCTGCATCCTGTGCGACCGAAGCATCAGGCCCATGGTCCGCCACAAACACCATCGCGGCGTTATCGAGGTCGGACGGTTGGAACCGCCGCTCAAGAACCTCAACCGGCAGGGCTGAGAAGTCTGCTTCCAGATGAGGAGAGACAATCACGACTTGCGCGGTAGTCTTAACAGCGAGCCGGGCTTTGTTGAGGGCTTCTTCGCCACCGCCAACAATGACGATGCGACGACCCTGCACTTTCAAGCTCAACGGAAATGTGTTGAGGCGACCCATTTCAACCCTGACTGTAGACGCCCGGAAATTAGCCCATCCCGCCCAGCGGCAACAGGCCCCGGGGTGCAGTTAAGCCGGGTTTTTCCCTGCGGCGCCTACGCTTGGAACAGGGAAAGAGGCCCGACCAGAGCCGGGCCAAAATAATGCGCCGAAACGCTCTCGCGCGAAAATTGCGCGGCGGGAAATCCTAGCCCTGGCGGCTCGGAACATGCACGACCAGGCCATCAAGGGCATCGCGTACCTTGATCTGGCAGCTAAGCCGACTCGAGGGCTTCACGTCAAAGGCGAAGTCCAGCATGTCTTCTTCCATGGCCGAGGGCCCGCCGACAGTTTCTTCCCAGGCCGGGTCAACATAGACATGGCAGGTGGCGCAGGTGCAGGCGCCCCCGCATTCGGCCACAATCCCCGGCACGCCATTCATGATGGCCGCCTCCATCACCGTCGCGCCGTTCTGGGCTTCGGTTTCGATGCGTTCCCCGTCCTTCTGAACGAATGTGATCTTGGTCATGGCGATCCAGGCTGTTGTGTTTGGGCGTCGGAGTGAAGCAGGGTTTCGAGATAATGCTGGCGAATGCCGAACATGGCTTTGGTGTCGGCAATCTGGCGCAAGATCGTGTCGCGGTCGCGTCCCGCACGACCATCTTTTTCGGCCACGATCAAATTGTTCTTGGGCGTATGGGCATCCGAAACGAACTCGAAGACCTTGGTGCGATACCCGCTGAGCTCCAGCAGCAAGGCCCTGAGCGTATCGGTGACCATCTCGGCCTGCCGCTCGAGGAACGTGCCGTGACGCAGCAGCACGCCCAGCCGATCGTCGGCTTGACCGGCTTCCATTTCCCGCCGGATCTGCTTGTGGCAGCAAGGGGCCACCGCGATCAGCGCAGCGCCAGCCTTGATGCCCTTGTAGATTGCATCGTCGGTGGCGGTGTCGCAGGCATGCAGGGCGATCACGGCATCGGCGCCACCGGCGTCATAGTCCATGATCGTTCCGGGCACGAAGCTGAGGCCGGTAAAACCCGATTCCGCCGCGGTCGCATTGCCGTCTTCAACCAGCTTGGGCCGCATTTCAACGCCGACGATCTCGGCCGGACGCCCCTGCCCGGCAAGAAAGTCGTATAGCGCAAAATCGAGATAGCCCTTCCCCGCGCCCATATCGACGATGCGGGGTGCGTCGGCCTTGATCCCCTGAATCAGTGGAGCAAAGATCTCCACCATCTTGTTGATCTGCCTGAACTTGTCCTGCGCATCATTGCGCACGGTCCCGTCCTTGCCGGCAATCCCGAGCGCCTTGAGATAAGGCTTGTCGGTCTGGGTCAGCGGCCGGTTCTTGGCGCGGTTGTGCTCGGTTGGAGCCGCTTCCCGCCCCGCGACCTCGGTGCGCTTGAGACGCACCTTATCGCCAGTGCGCTCAAAGCTCATGTCGAACTCGGTGGTGGCGAGCTGGGCGCTGCGGAATTCGGCCTTAAGTCCCGCGCGCAGCGTTGCGAGTGCTTCGGGCTGGGTCTGGTTCTTGATGATGTCACGCGTTTTGTAGTGGAAGGTGAAGCTGAACTTCTCCACCCCTTTAGCAACGATCTTCTTGACCTCGACGGATTTGAGGTCAGGCTCGCCGCCCTGGTAGCCGCCCAATTTCAGCCGCAACAATGAACCGCTTATGAACGCGCTCTTAACGGCAGCCAGAAACTCTTCAATGCGCTCGGAAGTGGTCAATGCCGTTCCTTGGTAGTGAGGAAGCGGATCTTGGGCCAATCCTGCTTGGCGCGATCGGCCCACCAGGCGTTTTGGGCGAGGAACACCGGGGCTCCGGTGCGGTCTTCGGCCATGTTGACCTTCTGGGCGGCGATGAAACGCTTGAGCTCTTCAGGATCGTCGCTTTCAACCCAGCGCGCCACTTCATAGCCCAGCGATTCAAAGGTGATCGGCACGCCATATTCCTTGGCGACCCGGGCGGAAAGCACTTCGAGCTGCAGCTGGCCGACAACACCCACGATCCAGTCGGCGCCCACCATGCGGCGGAACACCTGTGTGACGCCTTCTTCGGCAAGGTCGGACAGCGCCTTGCTCATCTGCTTGGTCTTCATGTGATCGGTCAGGCGGACGCGGCGGATGATTTCGGGCGCGAAATTGGGAATGCCGGTGACGTTGATCGCGGCTCCTTCGGTGAGCGTATCCCCCACCGAAAGCGTGCCGTGATTGGGGATGCCGACGATATCGCCCGCCACCGCTTCTTCGGCCAGCTCGCGATTATTGCCGAAAAAGAACATCGGGTTGGAAACGGCCATATCCTTGCCCGAGCGCACATTCTTGAGGCGCATGCCGCGCTCGAACTTGCCCGAGCACAGGCGCACAAAGGCGATACGGTCGCGGTGGTTCGCGTCCATATTCGCCTGCACCTTGAACACAAAGCCGGTGACCTTTTTATCGGCCGGGGCGATGGGCGCGGGCAGAGCCGGCTGGGGCCGCGGCTCGGGGCCCCAGTCACCGAGCGTGCGCAGCAGTTCGGCAACGCTGACGCCCTTGAGGGCCGAGCCAAAAAGGACCGGGCTGAGGTGACCCTGGTGGAAGGTGTCGAGATCGAAGGCGGGCAACATGGCGCGCGCCATTTCGAGCGTTTCCAGCGCCGCCATGAACACAGGATTGTCGATCAGGGCATCGTTGTCGAGCAGGTCTTCGAGTTCGTCAAACTCGGCAATGGTCTTGCCCTGCGGGTTGACCACCCGCTTTTCGACCAAGTCGATATAGCCGCCGAAATCCACCCCCTGCCCGATCGGCCACAGCACTGGGGTCAGATCGAGCGCCAGCTTGCTCTGGATCTCATCGATAAGATCGAGCGGGCTTTGCCCTTCGCGGTCCACCTTGTTGATGAAGGTAATAATGGGAATATCGCGCAGGCGACACACTTCAAAGAGCTTGAGCGTCTGCGATTCGATACCTTTCGCCGCGTCGATCACCATGATCGCGGCATCCACCGCCGTCAGGGTGCGGTAGGTGTCTTCCGAAAAGTCGGAGTGGCCTGGCGTATCGAGCAGGTTGAGCGTCAGCCCGTCATATTCAAAGGTCATCACCGAGGAGGTGATGGAGATGCCGCGCTGCTGCTCCATTTCCATCCAGTCCGAACGGGTGGAGCGCTGCCCCGCCTTGCCGCGCACGGCACCGGCCTGCTGAATGGCACCGGCAGCCGCCAACAGGCGCTCGGTGAGCGTCGTCTTGCCGGCGTCAGGGTGCGAAATGATCGCAAAGGTCCGGCGCGTACGGTAAGCTTCGGTGGAGACGGCGCGCGGCGAAAGCTCGGGCGCCAGGGTCGGCATAGTCATCGGGGTGGGGCCTTGTCTTGGTGGCCATCAACCATGGGCGGCGATGCACCTGAAAGCGCATTAGATATCGGGCGCTCTATAGGCGTTGGCAAGGCAAGCCGTCAAATTCCTGCGTTGTGCACAGCGCAAAGCGGCCGGGAGGTCCTCGCAGGCCTCACCGGCAGCGGTGCGCGGCGCACTTGCTAATTTAAGTCGTCGGTCAGCATGCCGGCGATGAAGACGCTCACTTCTTCCACAGCCATGGCGAGGTCGGCAAAGCGCTCCGGCCCTACCACCGCAGCATCGGCCAGTTCCTCCTCGGCAGCCTGCGCCTGATCGGCAACCGTCCAGGCCCCTACCCCGCGCGCAGCGCCCTTCAGCGTGTGCAGGGCAATCCGCGTTTCCGCCCCATCTTCGGCCCGCTGCAGCCGAGCCATATAGCTCTTGATCGTGTCGTGGAACAGCCGCAGCACTTCTTGCTCCAGTCCCTCGTCACCCAGGCACTGGCGAGCCAGGTGCAAGCGATCGATCGGGCCCCCTTTGTTGGCCTCGCTAGGCGAGAACTGCTGGGGGAGCGATGCTGAGGGATTGGCCATGGTTTTCCACTTGAACAACTACGGCCAAGAACGCGACCGGTCGTCCAAGCCTAAGCGGCTGGCGTGAATACCCTATTAAATCGACGGCGCAGTTTGCGCGCATCGAGCGGTCCGTGTTACCCACTGCAAAAATTAACCTTTGGGTAAGAAACCGTTCGGTTTGAGTTAAATTGCATGTACTACTTAACGATGAACCAGCGCGCGGCGGCGATGGTAGAGGACCGATGCAGGGCCATTTGCATCGAATTGAACCAATTTGGCGACAAGCCCGGCAACGGCTTGGCGTTAGATCACCCTCTTAAAACCGCCCCCGCTGCCAGGCCGATGCGAGAGTTGTAAAGAGTATGGCGAAAAACCCGACCCCCCCAGCAAACGATCCTGCGGCCCTTGCGTTTTCAGCGGTGGAAGACGCGCTGAAGGACTCGGTGTTCAATCTCGACAGCTCCGGCGACAAGCCCGCCGAAAAGCGCAACGATCCTGCCAAGACAGAGCGCCTTTTGGCGGCCGACAAGATCGCGGCGCAGGCGGGACCGGTCGCCAATGACGATCGGTTCGGCACTTCCAAAATCCTTTACGGCCTGCAGACCCGCTCGTCAGCGACGCCAGTCTGGATGGCGGTGATCCTGTCGGTGCTGTGGCTGGGCGCCACCGGCGCGGCCGGCGCTATGCGCTATCGCGACCAGTTCGCCGATTTCGGCAGCTTTGTCGGCACCATCGATTTCATCTTCCTTGCCGCGCTGATGCTCTTGCCCGTGCTGGGCTTTTTTGCCGTCGCTACCTTGTTCCGTCGCGCGCAGGATCTGCGTAACGCGGCTTCCACCATCACCCAGGCCGCCATTCGCCTGGCTGAGCCCGAAGTCACCGCCGCCGACAAGGTTGCCTCGGTGGGCCAGGCCGTGCGCCGCGAGGTCAATGCGCTGGGTGACGGGCTGGAGCGCGCCCTGTCGCGCGCCGGCGAACTCGAAGTGATGATCCACAACGAGGTCACGGCACTCGAGCGCACCTATTCCGACAACGAGTCGCGCATGCGCGCGCTGATCGCCGAACTCGCCAGCCAGCGCGAAAGCGTTCTGACAAATACCGAGCGGGTGCGCGAAGCCATTACCGAAAGCCATACCGGGCTGGTCTTTGATCTCGATGCCATCTCGCAGCGCATCGCCGGCACCTTGGTGGAAAGCGGCGGCACTCTGACCCGCGCCCTTGAGACTGCCGGCAATACGCTCAACAGCAGCTTTGGCGAGCGCACCGAAAACTTCGTTGCCCTGGTCGACAACCGCACCACCGACTTCATCTCCGCGCTCGACAACAGCGCTGGCCGGGTGTCACAGAACTTTGACGAGCAAACCGCCGCCATGGCGCGCACGCTCGAGGCTCGCACTGGTGAGCTCGACTCCACCATCGAAACCCGCATGCGTGCGCTGACGGAGGCGCTCGATAGCCGCGTCGGCGACATTGCCAGTGCCATCGACGACCGCACCGCCCGGCTCGATGAGCGCAGCCGCGAACTGGCTGGCTCGTTTGAAGAACGCACCGGCAATCTGGCCGGCCTGATTGCTGACCGCAGTGCTACCCTGGCCGATACGCTTGAGCAGCGTAGCAACGCCCTGGCCGGCATCCTGGAAGACCGCACCAGTGTGCTCTCGGCCGTGCTGGAGCAGCGCGCCGGTGACCTGTCCGGAGCCCTGGGCGACCGCACCAGCGAAATCGCGACCCTGTTGTCGGAGGGCGGCAACAATCTTCTGGAACAGCTGCGCGAACGCGGCGACTCCGTCACCACCGCGCTCGACACCATCGGCAGCCGCATTGCCGAGGAGATCGCCAACCGGTCGCGCGAAGCCGAAGGCATTCTGAACTCGGCCAGCCGCCAGATCGACGAAACCGTTTCCATCCAGCTCAATGGCATCGAGAGCCGCCTGCAAACGGCGCTGATCGAGCTCAATGGCGCTTTGGAAGATTCCTCCGAACGCGCCCGTTTGACCCTTTCCACGGCCGGACAGGATTCGCTGGGCCAGTTCGATGCCCGCCTTGCCGAGGTCACCGGTGCGCTCGATAGCCGCCTGCACAGCCTTGACGATGTGATTGGCGACAAAGGCGAGCAGCTGCTGCGTCGCCTAGAAGCGCAAAGCAGCAGCTTTGCCGCGCGCGCCAATGTTCTGGAAATGGCGCTGAACGAAGAATCGGGTCGCTTCAACGCCGTGGTTGCCGAGCGCACCCGGGAATTGGGCGAAGTGCTGGGTTCGCGCACCCAGGCCATCACCGATAGCCTCACCACCACCTCGCGTGAGCTCGGTGAAAAGCTGGATGGCCATGCCGGCATCATCGCCGAAGCCATCGATGGTCGCACCCAACGTCTCGATGAAATCCTCACCGCCCGCAGCGGCGAAATCCGCGGCGCCTTTGAAAATCGCTTCACCGAAATCGATGAAGCGCTGGGCGCCCGCACCGGCGAACTCGACCAGGTGCTGAGCACCCGCGCCGGTGAGATCAACCGCGTCATGGGTGCCCATGCCGCCCGCGTCGAGCAGGTCCTGGGCAGCCGCGCCGGCGAAATCGACCAGACGCTGAGCGCCCGCACGGGGGAACTTGAGCAGGTGCTCACCGCCCGCGCCGATCAGATCGATCAGGTGCTCGGTGCACGCGCCAGCGAAATCACCACCGCCATAACCATCCACACCGATGAGCTCACTGCGACGCTTGATGGCCGTGGCAACGAGTTCAGCGAGGCCATCCGCCTGCGCTCGCAGGAACTGGGCGAAACCCTACTCACCGGCACCGAGGCTTTCGACCAGGCCATTGCCGGCCGCACCCAGCGCCTTGCCGATACGCTGCAGGACCGCACCGCGGCCCTTTCGACGCAGATCGAGGAAAGCGCTACGGGCCTCGCCGCATCCATCGACCAGCATACCGGCGCGCTTTCGGCCCGCTTCCATCAGCACACCAACCGCTTCGCCAACGAAGTGGATCAGCGCGCAGCTGGCCTCGCCGCCATGCTCGACGAACGTGCCACAGGCTTTACCGGCACGATCGAAAGCCAGACTGCCGATCTGACCGAAGCGCTCGACAGCCGCACCGGCGCATTTATCAATGCGCTCGATACGCGTGCTGCCGACCTCACTGGCGCGCTGGACAGCCGCCTGACGGATATCACCGGGTCGATGGACAGCCGCGTCGCCGATATCACCGGCGCCCTCGATACGCGCGTTACCGATTTGACGGGGGCACTCGACACCCGTTTGAGCGGCATCACCGGGGCTCTGGATCGCAGCGTTGCCGAACTGTCTGGTGCGTTCGACAGCCGCGTTGGCGGGATCACTGGCGCCCTGGACCAGGGCGTATCGCAGATCACGCAAGCGCTGGAAGGTCGTCTGGAAGGCATCAGCGGTGCGCTTGATCACGGCGTTTCCCAGCTCGGCGAGACCCTGGATAGCCGCCTCGGCGGCATTGCCGGCACACTCGACCAGGGCGTGTCGCAGATCAGCGAGGCCCTCGACAGCCGCCTTGGCGGTATTACTGGCACGCTTGATCAGGGCGTGTCGCAGCTTGCTGGAGCCCTCGACAGCCGCGTCGGAGGTATTGCGGTAACGCTCGACCAGGGTGTGTCGCGCCTCACCGGTGCGCTTGACAGCCGCCGCGCTGGGTTCACCGAAGCCCTGGATAGCCGCACGGCCGAGCTCACCGAAGTACTCGACACCCGCACCGCAGAACTGACCCAGGCGCTCGACAGCCGCAGCTCGGGCCTCACCGGCGCGCTTGATGCCCGCCTCTCGGAGCTGACCGGGGCCCTTGACGGCCGCGTCAGCGACTTTACCGAGGCCCTTGATGGCCGCGCCTATAGCCTCAACGCAGCACTTGGCGCGCGCACCGAAGAGCTCGCTTCCGCGCTCGACGAGCGCACGGCGAACCTTTCGGGCCAGATCGCTGCCGGCACGGAAAAGCTCAGCACCGAGCTCACCACGCAGGCTGCGGCACTCACCGGTGCGCTCGATGCGCGCACCAATGAGCTGGCCAGCACGATCGGCATGCGCACCCACCAGCTCAACGACGCCCTGGGTGCGCGCACCCAGGCGCTGTCCGACACGCTGGCGACGCACACCACCTCCATCGGTGAAACCATGGGCCTACGCACGGCCGAGCTGGCCGACACTATCGCCCAGCAGAGCGAAGAGGCCCGCACCCGCATCGATGCGTCGCTGCGCGAAGTCACCGACACCATGGCCGAACGCGTCAATGGCATGTCGGACGTGATCGCCAGCAAGGTTGCCGAGGTGAACACCCATCTGGGCGTTGGGCTCGACAGCGCCGTGGCCAAGATCTCGGATGCCGAAAATGGCGTTGCCGCCCGTCTCGACGCGGTCAGCGCCACTGTGGGCGAAAGCGCGCGCAAGGCTGCCGATCTCATCGAGACCGGCGTAAACATGGCGCGTCGCGCCATCACCGACATGGTTGACCAGCGCTTGGGCACCCTGCCCGAGGCCATCACCGCCCGCGCCGATATCACCGCTGAGCGCCTGGCTGCGCTCAACGCCTCGATCAACACCTCGATCACCCAGTCCATGGCGGATCTGGAAGCCGGCGCTGATCGCATCGAGGAAACCATTTCGACGCGCATCATCGCGGCAACCCACAATATTGCCGAGGATATCAGCGCCACCGCCAATAGCATGGACGCAGCCGTTCGCGCGGCGATGAACCAGATTCGCTCGGCTGCGGCTGGCATCGACGAGGTCGTTTCGGTCAAGGCCGTTGGTGCGGTCGATGCGATCGGCAATCAGATCGCCGATCTCAACCGCTCGGTGGAGGAGCAGACCAATGCCTTTGCGGCGCTGGTGACCGAGCGCTCCGACCAGTTGCAGGGCGCCCTGCTCAGCCATGGCAATGTGCTGCGCGACGCCTTGGCCGACAATGCCCGCGAAGCCGAAACCATCATGTCGGCCTCGACCTCGCGCATCCTGTCCGATGTCACCGCGGCACTGGGCAAGCTCAACGACTCCAACCTGCTGCTGCAGCGGGTGCTCGATGCCTCGACCGCCAATCTGGCGAGCCTCGAGAGCAGCGTTGCCCAGCAGACCGCGACCTATTCGGCCACTGTTCGCGAAGCGATCGGCCAGACCGAAGAAGCCGGCCAGATGGTCAGCCAACATGTTGGTGCGCTGCAGAACACCATCCGCACCATGGTGGACGAGTTCTCATCCATGCTCGGCAAGCTGGACGCGGAAGCGGCCAATATGGACCGTGCCTCCTCGGCCCTTGCAACCACGGGCGACTTCGCGGTGGAAACGCTGGAAGAACGCCGCAACGCCATGGACGCTCTGGCGGCCAGCTTCACCTCGCGTGCCGACGACATCGACAACCGCATGCGCATGTTCGCGCAGTCGATTGCCGAAACGGTCAACGACACCGAACGCCGCCTGATCGGTGCGCGTCGGGCCATGGACGAGGCCCTGGGTGAAACCACCCATACCGTCGCCGATACGCTGGCCAGCACCACTTCGGCGGTGACCGAAGCGCTCAGCCAGACTTCGGCCCAGGTTGCCGAGGTGATCCAGGCCAATACCAGCAGCGTCAATGATGCGATCTACGCGACCAATGAGCGCCTGAACTCGACGCTCAATGCCAGCACCGAACGCTTCGCGGCGACGCTGAATTCAAGTGCCGCCCAGGTCGATGGCGCCCTTTCCCGCGCCAGCGACGCGGCCACCGGTGCGCTCAACGAAACCACGAGCACCATCCGCTCGGCCCTTTCCGAACAAACCGCACAGGTCAGTTCGGCGCTGGAAGAAAATGCCAACCGCGTGGCCGACATCCTGACTTCGGCCGCCGGCAGCGTCACCGATGTGCTCAGCGCCACCACCAGCACGCTGGCAGAAACCATCAGTGATAGCGCCGTTTCGGTGCGCAATGCGGTTTCGAGCAATACCGGAGTGCTGCGCCAGGCAATCGACCAGAGCACGGGCACGTTCCGCGAGGCTCTGGAGCAAACCAGCGGCGATGTGGCATCGCGCCTGGGTGACTTCCGCAGCACCGCGGAAACCGAAAGCGGGCGCGCCAGCGCCGCGCTCCAGGACGCCCAACAGCAGATGATCGGCGAAATGCAGCGAGCTCTGGAAGAAGCAACGCGCCGGTTCAACGACACCGCCCGCGCCATGCGCGACACCGCCCGCGAAGTGGGCTCCGAGCTCGAAGCAACCCGTTCCGAGCTGGCCCGCGGCGTTGCCGAACTGCCCGAGGAAACCCGCGCCAGTGCAGCCGCCATGCGACGCGTGGTTGCCGAGCAGATCGAGGCTCTGAGCGAGCTCAACGCCATTGTGCGCGCGCAGCCGGCCACCCATGACCTGCACGACCGCCGTCCGGCCCAGCGCGCTAACCGCTATGAGGCACCGCGCGCCGAAGCCAGCTATCCGCAGCCGCGCGAAGCTGCGCCCGAGCCCGTGCGTCAGGCCCGGATGGAGCCCGCCCGTCCGGCCCAGCCAGAGCCACAGCGCCAGCCGGCACCCGAGCCGGTCCGCCAAACCCTGGTGGATCCGATCCGTGCGCCCGAGCCCGCTCGTCAGCCGCTGGTCGATCCGATCCGCGCCCCTGAGCCGGCTCGTCCGGCGGCAGTCCAGCCGGCCGCACCAGTCCAGCCAGCTGCGCCAGTCCAGCCAGCTGCACCGGTTCAGCCCGCAGCACCTGCGGAAGCTGAAGCAAGCCCGGCCGCGCAGGATACCGGTGGCTGGCTGCGTGATGTGCTGCGCAATGCATCGGCCAAGCAGGCCAGCACCCAGCAGCAAGCGCCGCAGCAGGGTCTTTCGGGGCTGACCGAGGATATCGCCCGCGCCATCGACGATGCCGCTCTGGGCGAAGCCTGGGCTCGCTACCAAGCCGGGGAATCCAACGTGTTCTCGCGCCGAATCTATACGCTGACCGGCCAGGGCACCTATGACGATGTCCGCAAGCGCGTGCAGCGCGACGCCGATTTCGCCCGTACGGCCCAAGCTTACATGGGTGAGTTCGAGCAGCTGCTGAAGCGTGCGGCTGCCGGTCCCCGTGCAGCTGCCGAAACGCGCGAATATCTGCTGTCCGATCGCGGCAAGGTCTACACCATGCTGGCCCATGCCAGCGGGCGCCTGAACTAGTCGGAACTGCAACAAACGAACAAAGGCCCCGGTGAAAACCGGGGCCTTTTTGTTGGGCGTGGCCACTGTGAATTCCCGTCAACGGCTGAGCCCAGACGCGGAACTCAAGCAGCCCCGGGTCGGTGCTCCCCGGCATTCCCCTCTGCTCACGAGGATGCGGCTGAAGCGACCAGGCAAGCTGACGGCAACATGTCTTGAGAAAACCAGCCCCTCCGCCGACGCGCGCCGAGGCTCAGGGCAGCACCGCATCCTTGGGTGGCCGCAGGCGCAACGACAGCAGCACGCAGCCGATGCCGAGCAGCGACAGCACTGAAATGGCGAAATATGAGGCGACGCCCACATGGGCGACAAGCCAGCCGAACCCCGCTAGGGTAATCACCAAGGTGGCCTGCTGCAGCATGGTCGCAAAGCCCTGGGCTTCGGCGGCAATGTCTTCGCCGGTCCAATTGGCGATGAAATGCACGACGCCGAAATAGCCGACGCCATAGGTTACGGCATGGAGCGTCTGGAGGCCGAACAACACCGCGACCGGCGGATCGAAGGCCATGGCAGTGAACCGGATCAGCGCGGCGATGCAGGCCGCCAGGATCATGCTGCGCGCCGTGACCCGGCCGCCAAAGCGCTGCCACAAGAACATCATCACCGCCTCGGCCAGCGCCGAAGTGGCGATCAGCGGCCCGATGTAATAATCGGGAACGCCGTGCTGATGCCAAAGCAGGGCCGCAAAGCTGCCCAGCACGCCATGCCCGGCATTGACGAGGGCAAAGGCGACGAGTGGTAGCACGAACCAGGGCTTGAGGGCAGCGCTCAGCTTGGCGGGCTCCGGGCTGAGCGCAGCCAGGGTCGGCACCGGCTCGGGGGCACGGAAGCGCGGCAGTTGCAGCGACACCAGTGCGCGCAACAGGGAGACGGCGAAAAACAGCGGCACAAAGGCCGCCGTGCCAAAGGCGGTGACGGCAAAACCGACTCCGGAAGCGGCAACGACATAGCCCACCGTGCCCCAGGCCCGGATGGTGCCGAAATCGCCGCCCGTGCGTTGCACCAGCCGCATCGTGGCCGCGTCGATCACCGGGGCGATGGAACCCGAGGACATGGCGCAGAAGGCCCAGACAAGGACGATGCTCCAGAACTCACTGACGAAAAACAGCCCTAGCGGAAAGGCACCGCCCAGCAGCGCCAGGATCACGATCACCGTGCGCCAATCCTTGGCCTTGTCGGCCAGTCGCCCGATGAAGAGATTGAGGATCAGCAGGCCCGCCACGGGCACGGCACCCACAATGCCGATCTGGTCGGCTTGAATGCCTTTTTCACTGAGCCAGATGGCCAGATACACGGAACTGACCGCCATGGGGGCGAAGACGGTCAAGTGAAACAAGGAAGCGCGCAGGCTGGGACTGTCCCAGCGCGCAGATACCGACGGCATGAAAGAAAAACTCCGGGCAAATCGCCCGGAAGCAAGTTTTGCTGGCTATGCCGTGGAGTTCAAGAGCAGATTCGCTGGAGCCGGGCTAAATTGTGCTGAAATGCAGCACGTTCCTCAGGATGCGCGCCGCAAGCGGAACTTGCGCGGCTCTGTGGCCGACATATCAGTCCACTTGATCAGCTCGAAGCCGCCCTCTGGCGTTTCGACGATGGCGGTGCAGCTTTCCACCCAGTCACCGGTATTGATGTAATGAATGCCGAGGCGGTCATGCATATCGGCGAAGTGGATGTGACCGCAGATCACCCCATCTACGCCCGATTGCTTGGCTTCGTAAACCAGGGCCTCCTCGAAGCGCCCGATTACGGAAACAGCGTTCTTGACCTTTTGCTTGGCCCAGGCCGATAGCGACCAATATTGCAGCCCGAGGCGCCGGCGCACCCAATTGATGGCGATATTGACGCGCAGGGCAGCGTTATAGGCCCAGTCGCCCACATGGGCGAGCCACTTGGCATTCATCACCACGACGTCGAACTGATCGCCATGGATGACGAGATAGGTTTTCCCCAGCGCACTGGTGTGAACCGTACGATCGACGAATTCGATTTCGCCGAAATAGGTGCCAAGATATTCGCGCAGGAATTCGTCGTGGTTGCCGGGCAGATAAACCACGCGTGTGCCAGCCGTCGCCTTGTCCAGCAGCACCTGCACCAAGACATTATATTCGCTGGGCCAGTGCCAGCCCTTGGCGAGCCGCCAGCCATCGATGATGTCGCCGACGAGGTAGATCGTCTCGGCGTCATGGGCGCGCAGGAACTCGATCAGCTGTCCCACCCGGATGGGCTTCATGCCCAGGTGGACATCCGAGATAAAGATCGCCCGGACCTGTCTGGTTTCGCGGCTTTCCGCCATGCGCTAACGACTCCTCTGCCCTATGGGGGAGGCGCACTTTAACCTCCAGCGTGCCCGGAGGAAAGCGCAAGCGCCGTCACGGAGCGATGCGAGCCTTGAGGCGAGCAATACGATTGTAGCTTTGCTCGATGCGCCGAGCAAAAGCGGGGTCTTTGTCGGCTTCTGACACGAGAATTTCGAGAACTTCGCGCCCCAGGCCCGGCCGATATTTGGCCGTGTTGGAAAGCAACAGCACGTCCATTCCGGCCCGCACCGCGCGGGTGACGGTGTCGGCGAGCCCGAAATGAGCGCGAATCGCTCCCATCTCCAGATCGTCGCTGATCACGACGCCATCAAAGCCCAAATCGCCCCGTAACACGCCTTCGATCCAGTCGGGCGAAAGGGAAGCTGGCAAGCGTGTGTCGCCGCCAGAATAAGCGGCATGATAGAGATGGCCCACCATGATCATGTCGGCATCGTCAGCCTCGATCAGGGTGCGATAGGGCTCCAGTTCGCTCGCGTCCCAGGTCTTGGTGATGTCGACAAAGCCCGCATGGCTGTCGCGGGTGGACGAGCCGTGGCCCGGGAAATGCTTGATCGCGGTCAACACGCCCGCGGCGCGATGGGCGGCGATAAAGGCCGCGTCATAGGCGGCCACGTCCTCGGCATCAGCGCCATAGGCGCGGCCGAACTTGGCGATGATCGGGTTCTTGGGATTGACCTCCATATCGGCCACAGGGCCGAAATTGAGCGTAAAACCCAGCTCGGCAATGGAGGCGGCCATGCGGGCGTAGATTGACTTGGCTTCGGCCGGGCTGTTGCGGGCCGCGACCGAGCGCGCCGAAGGCACCTCACGAAAGCCGACCTGTTTGGTGAGGCGCTCGACGGAGCCGCCTTCCTGGTCCAGCGTGATCAGCGGGGGCAGATCGGGAGCAGCGGCCCGGAACTGCCGGTTCATTTCGGTAACGGCGGCAAGGCTCTTCACATTGCTCTTGAGGAACATGACGCCACCGAGGTGGCCCGCGGCCAGCTCCTCGCGCAAGGCGACGACGGAAGCATCGTCGGCATCATTGCCCTGAAAGCCGACGACGATCATCTGTCCGGCCATGATTTCCAGCGTTGCCGCGGCCGCAGGAAGGCTCAGTGCGAGAGCAAACACCGCACTGGCGGCGAAACGAGGAAGAGCTTTGATCAAGGAATAGTCCGGAAGTTGAGGAAGCGAGCGGACCTAGACGGCCCAAAGCCGCCCAAACGATGGCCAAAGGCACAACGACAGGCCGCGGCGCCCAAATAGCGGCGGCGCCGGCGGAAACTGCGTCAAAGGGTCCGTTGCAGATAAAGGTGGGAGCGGGCGGAGAGCTGGCCCTCCGCTCCTACGGACTAGCTCGCGGGCCGGTTTTGCCGGTTGGCGATGAGGTCATCGACCACGGCGGGATCGGCCAGGGTCGAGGTGTCGCCCAGCGAGGCGAAGTCGTTCTCGGCGACCTTGCGCAGGATGCGCCGCATGATCTTGCCCGAACGTGTCTTGGGCAGGCCGGGGGCCCACTGGATGAGGTCAGGCGTTGCGATCGGGCCGATTTCCTTGCGCACCCAGCTGCGAAGTTCGGTGCGCAGCGCGTCGTCGCTGGTTTCCCCTTCCATCAGGGTCACATAGCAATAGATGCCCTGCCCCTTGAGATCATGCGGGTATCCCACAACAGCGGCTTCGGAAACCTTGGGATGGGCAACCAGCGCGCTTTCGATCTCGGCCGTCCCGAGGCGATGGCCGGATATGTTGAGCACATCGTCGACCCGGCCGGTGATCCAGTAATAGCCGTCCTCGTCGCGCCGACAGCCATCGCCGGTGAAGTAGTAGCCCTTATAGGTCTCGAAATAGGTCGAGACGAACCGGCTGTGATCGCCGTGAATGGTACGGGCCTGGCCGGGCCAGCTGTCCTTGATGGCCAGCACGCCCTGCCCCTTGGTTTCATCCTGCACGCGACCCTCTGGCGAGAGCACCACGGGCTGCACGCCAAAGAACGGCAGGGTGGCCGAACCCGGCTTGGCGGCGACTGCGCCGGGGAGCGGGGTGATCATGATGCCCCCGGTTTCGGTCTGCCACCAGGTGTCGATCACCGCGCAGCGCTCGCGGCCCACATGCTTGTGGTACCAGAGCCAGGCTTCGGGATTGATGGGCTCGCCCACCGAACCGATGAGGCGCAGCGAGGACAGATCGGCCTTATCAACCCATTCCACGCCCGCGCCCATCAGCGCGCGGATGGCGGTGGGAGCGGTATAGAAGATGTTGACCTTGTGCTTGTCGATCACCTCCCAGAAGCGGGCGGGATTGGGATAGCTCGGAATACCCTCGAACATCACCGTGGTCGCGCCATTGGCGAGCGGGCCATAGACGAGATAGCTGTGGCCGGTGACCCAACCGATATCGGCGGTGCACCAGTACACCTCGCCCGGCTGGTAGTCGAAGGCGTATTGATGCGTGATCGAAGCCCAGACGGCATAACCGCCCGTGGTGTGGAGCACACCCTTGGGCTTGCCGGTGGAGCCGGAGGTATAAAGGATAAACAGCGGATCCTCGGCGCCCATCGGCACGGGATCGTGGAAGGGCTCAACGCCGGCAGCCGCCTCGTGCCACCAGATATCGCGGCTGCCCTTCATGGTGACGGCCGCGCCGGTGTTGTGCACCACCAGCACCTTGTCGACGCCCGGCGCGTCCGCCAGGGCCTTGTCGACATTGGCCTTGAGCGGCACTGTCTTGCCGCCGCGGCGGCCTTCATCGGCGGTGATGACGATGCGGCTGTCGCAATCGTTGATGCGGCCGGCCAGGGCGTCGGGCGAAAAGCCGCCGAACACGACCGAATGGACGGCCCCGATGCGCGCGCAGGCCAGCATGGCATAGGCGGCCTGCGGAATCATGGGCAGGTAGATGGTGACGCGGTCGCCCTTCTTAACCCCGAGCGAAAGCAGCACATTGGCGCAGCGGCAAACCTTTTCGTGCAGCTTGCGATAGGTGATGTGTTCGGCTTCGGTGTTGGGATCATCGGGCTCCCAGATGATCGCGACCTGATCGCCACGTTCTTCCAGATGCCGGTCGATGCAGTTGGCGGCAAGGTTCAGCACCCCGTCTTCGAACCATTTGATCGAGACATCGGGGTAAGCAAAGCTCGTGTTCTTGATCTTGGTGGGGGCCTTGATCCAGGAGATGCGCCCGGCCTCGTCGGCCCAGAATCCATCGGGGTCGCTGACGGAGCGGGCATACATCTGCTCATACTGCTCCTTGGTCGCATGGGTATGAGCGGTTGCGGCTGCATCTGGCTGGAATACGAGCTCTTGGCTCACACTGGTTCTCCCCTTTTTTGCCTTGCGCTGTTGTACCGCCGGGGCTGCGCATGGGCAAGGCTGTGCTCCATTAACCCCAGCAAACGAGCGCACTTAGACCCAGGATGAACTGGTGGTACTGTGCGGGGGTCAAGCCGGGTGAACCATATGAGCGACATTGCACTGACGCCAGCGAGTGCCGTGAGCACAGCCGCCCCCAAGGCACCGCTGTTCCGCGCCGCCAGTTACGCCGATATCGGGCTGGTCCATGCCCGACTGCAGGAAGCTATCGTGACCTCGCCCTTTTACTCGAGCGAGTTCAAGGCCTACGAATCGGCCCGGCTGACCAAGCCCTATCTCGCCTCGCTGATCGATGCCGATCCGCACCACGTGATGATGTTCATCCTCAAGGGCGAACCCGCTGGTTTCATGATCTCCGGTCCCGAACTGGGCACGCTCTGGCTCTATTGGTCCTATGTGTTCCCCGACAAGCGGCGCAGCACGCTTGGGGTCCAGGGCATGCGCGCCTTTATCAACCATTGGGACAATGGACGCTTCCACAAGATCGCCACCTATACCAAGGCCGGCAATGATCCCGCGGCGGCGATCATGACCCGCATGGGCTTCAAGCAGATCGCGGTGCTCGAGAACCATATCTTTGGCGAAGACTACCTGCTTTATGAGCGCCCGCTGACCAAGGTGATCCCCGGTTATGACCGTGGAGTTAGCGGCGGCATGGTCAATCGGCTGCGCCGTTCCGCCCGACTGGCGCTGACCCGGTGAGGCGACTGCGGCTAGCCAGTCGCCAGGGTAGCGGCCCGCCTAGCACGGAACCATTGCAGAATGGAAACATCGAGCCCGGCCAGCTTATAAGCCGTCAGCCACAAACCCGCTGACCAAGCGGTAATGGCGATCAGCGCCGACAGCGACGCGCCCATCAGCCCGAATGGGGGCACCAGCAGGGCATTGCCGGCCACCAGCATGACAATGCCCAGCCCTACCGCAGGCAGGCTGGCATAGGGGCGATCATGGATCGAGAGTACCAGCGATGCCGGCCCCGCGACCGAGCGCACCACGAGGGACAGGCACAACACGGCAAGCGGCAATGCTCCGGCGGTAAAGGCTGGCCCGAACAGCAGCAGGCCGAACGGCGCGCCTACGGCCATGACCACGAAGAGCAGGACCGATAAGCCACTGGCGACCACATTGGCCTCGCCCACCTTGCGCAGAAAGGCGCTGCGGTCAGAATTGGCCTGGCTTTCAAAGATCTCGGGCAGGGTCACGGCATACACCGCCCCGACCCCGAAGGCCGCCAGGGCAAAAATGCGTGTGCATACGCCAAAGATGGCCAATTGCTCGCGATCGAGCAGATGGCTGAGCAGCAGCAGGTCGATATCGAAAAAGAAGTCGGTGGCGAGCCCGATCAGCACCCAGGGCACGGCGAAGCGCCACCACCGGGCGAGCTCACGCGGCTGAGCCGGTGCCTCGTTTTGAACGCAGCGGAACACCCGCACGACATAGGCGAAGTGCACCAGCGACACCAGGGCACAGCCGACCCCGATTACCCACAGCATGTTGGAGAATGCCTCGGCTGGCGGAGCCAGGCTCGCAGTCACCAAGAAGGCGCCTACGACAATCAGCGGGCGGAACACGGAATCAACCACATAGCCGGCCAGCGGGTGCTTGAGCCCGACCAGCAGCGCGCCATTGACGTAAAACATCGCGGTGGCAAAGGCGAGCAGCGCGGCGGGCACCAGATGCTGCGCCAGCACACTGCCGCCCTGCCCGATCGCCTGCAGCAGTGGATAACCAGCCACCAGCAGCAGCGCCAGCGTGCCCAGGACATGACCATAGGCCCAGAGCATGAAAATCAGCAGCTGCCGCTGCTGCGCGCGCGCCCGGTATTCGGCGGCGAAATAAGCGCCCACGGTCTGGAAGCCGAAAGGCATGGCGACGCTGATCAGGTTCACCGCGGCCACGATCAGCAGATATTCGCCAAGCAGGCCCGGCCCCCACCAGCGGGCGATCAGCGCCTGGACGACAAAGATCAGCCCGGCACCGAACAGGCGGGCGCCGAAGATGATGGTGGACTGGGAAGCCAGCCGACGCGCCAAACTCATGGGGCGCGGCCCTGCCCGCTGTCGCGGGCCTGGTCGGGCCGTGCAGCGGGGTTGAACAGCCCGGCGACATGGCGGCGCAGCGCGTTAGCAGTATCGCGGGCCATGAAGGCACCATTGCCAACAAGAAACGGCCAGGGGCGCGAAGCGTAGTTGGCAACGGGCGGCACGGGGCGGATCACGCCCCGGTCGCCAGCCATGCCCTTCTTGAACTGGTGCAGACCGCGATTGCCATCAGTGCCGCCCAGATCATACCAGCGTGCCGAGGTGTTATCGCGCAGCCAGCGGATGATGTGCCAGTGGATGAAATAGCCCGCGCGCAGCGGCAGCGCGTTATCTGCGGTGGCGCCGTAAAGATAAACGGCCCGATCGCCCGCCTTGAAGATCAGGGCCCCGGCGATCACCTCGCCCTCGTGGCGCACGAAGAACAGCTCGGGCCGCAGCGCAGCGATCTCGGTGTTCATCAGCGCAGGCACGGTTTCATAGGCGGAATGATCGGGGAAATTCTTGCGGTCGAGCATCGCCTCATAAAGCGCGGTGAACTCACCCAGCCGCCCGGGCTCGGCATGCTCGAAACTCAAGCCTGCTTTTTCGGACTTGTTGAGGTGGTAGCGCCATTTCTGCGCAAAGCTCTTGCGCTGCTCGGCATCAGAAAGCCTGAGATCGATGATGTAGCGGTTGGGATAAAGCAGCTGCGAGCCCTGCTGAAAACCGCGAGCGCGCAGTTGAGCATAGCTGGCGTTGTCGGGCTCGATCGACGCGCGCGGCAACACGGAGAGCATCATGCCGCGATTATCGGCATATTCAGCCACCAGCGCCTCGACCATGCCGGCATGAATGGCTGACGCCTGGGGGTGATCGGCATGTTTGAGCATCGGCGCCCATTTTGAAACCGCCAGCGCGCCCAGCCGCAGCGGCAGGGGTTGGATCATCACCAGGGCACCGCCGACGATTTCCCCATTCAGCCGGAACACCATGGGCTCCTGCCGCACCGAGGGCCAGCGCGCGGTGCTGAAAAGGTGGAGCTGTTCCTGGCAGACTTCATCGAATTCGGCGATGATCCGATCCCATTGCGCCCCGGAAGCCAGTTCGGGAGCGAGGGACAATGCCGGAGCCTGGGCTTTCGCCGGTGCCCGGTGGTCCAGGCGTGGAACGGTTTGATCCAGGATTGCGGGCATGGGCAGCTTTCGGCTCGGACTGACAAGCCGAAAGCTACTGCGTCGGGATGAGCAAAACCCTAGCCGAGCGTGGCAAATGCCACAAAACTCGGCCACTGGTTACCAAAGGCTAATGCGAGCCGGGACCACCATAGAACAGCGGAATGTGCGGCAGGGTGTGGTCCAGCAGGGCGTCGGCGCCTTCATAGACCATCTTGGCGGCGACATAGAGGATGATCACCAGGCCGACCCAGGCAATCCAGCGATGCTTGGTCAACAGGCCGGCGATGAAGGTGGCGGCAACGCCCATCATCACGACGGAAAGACCCAGGCCGAAGATCAGGGCTTCGGTGTGGTGCTGGGCCGCACCGGCCACGGCCAGCACGTTGTCGAGCGACATGGAAACGTCCGCAATGATGATCTGCAGCACAGCCTGGCGCAGCGTCTTCTTGGGCGCGCGCCCCGCAACCGAACCATCGGCGTTGAGATCGGCGTCGCCCAGGGCTTCGAGTGCTTCATGTTCCTCATGGGCCGGCTGGCTGAGTTCGCGATACATCTTCCAGCACACATAAAGCAGCAAGATGCCGCCGGCGATCAGCAAGCCACCGCCCAGCGAGAGCAACTGGGTCGTGATCAGCGCAAAGCAGATGCGCATGATGGTGGCCGCGATGATGCCGATCAGAATGGCGCGCTTGCGCAGATCCGATGGCAGGCCGGCTGCTGCCAGGCCGATCACCACGGCATTGTCGCCGGCCAGCACCAGGTCAATCATGATGACCTGCAGCAGCGAAGAAAAGAAACTCGGATCAATGCCGAACATGAGGGTGGTCCTGTGGGGGAGAAAAGGCGGTCGCTGGGCTATAGCCGCGATGATGGCCGCTGGAAAGCATTTGGCTGAGAAATTTCAGCAAAACCTAGCGGGCAATACTTTACCGCTCCAGCTGAAAGCTCTCCAGATCGGCCGAAATCGTGCAGCGCACGCCCTGCGGCGCGAACTCGAGCGCGACCTTGCCGTCGATGGTCCCCGCGAGCCCGGCGCGGATCAACCGCGAGCCCGAACCAACGGTTCGCGGAACACTCACCGGGGGACCGCCAACTTCCTCCCAGTCGAGCACGAAACGCTCGCCCTCGGGACTGTCTTGCCGGCCCCAGCCCACCTTCACATAGCCTTCGCCGCCTGAAAGGGCGCCGTATTTGACTGCGTTGGTGGAGAGTTCGTGCAAGATCAGCGAAAGGGAAAGCGCTGGTCGCGAGGCCACCTCGATGGTTTCGCCCGATAGGCGGAACCGGCTTTGGGCGCCATCGTCATGCAGCCGCACCAGCTTGCGCACGATCTCCCCGACGGTGGCGGATCCGGTTTCCCCGGCGATCAGCAAGTCATGGGCGCCGGCCAGCACCTGGACGCGATCGCCCAGTGACTTGGCCGCCGTCGGGATATCGGGAGCTGTGCGCAGCGTCTGGTTGACGATTGCCTGCACCAGCGCCAGCTGGTTTTTCATGCGATGGCCAAGTTCGCTGCGCAGCAGCGACTGCTGCTGGTCCGCTTCGATGCGTTCGGTGACATCGATCGCGTGGACAAAGATCGCGTCCACCTGCCCATGCAGGTCGCGCAGCGGCTGATAAAGGAAGTCGATGATGCGCTGCTCGATAGCGCCGCCGGGCTTACGCTGCAGCTTTACTGGCGTTCCCCTGCCCAAATGGGCAACGCCGCTCCGGTACACCTCGTCGAGCAGTTCCACAAAACCCTGGTTGACAACCTCGGGCAGCGCTTCACTCACCGGCTTGCCGACAATGTCGCGGCGGCCCACCAGCATCTGGTAATCGGCATTGGCAACGGTGATCACATGATCAGGCCCGCTGAGCACGGCTATAGCCCCCAGCGTAAGCTCGAAGACCTGCAGGAAGCGCTCGCGTTCCTGCAGTTCGCGCCGTCGCATCAGCACTTCGGATGTGGTTTCCTGGCAGGCGCAAAAGATGCCGACAATGCGCCCCTCGCTGTTGCGCACCGGGGTATAGGAAAAAGCGAAGTGGGTTTCCTCGGGATAGCCCTTGCGGTGCATGGTAAACTCGATGTCATCCATCGAGGTCCCGCGCCCCGCATATGCAGCGTCGATGATGGGCAGCACCTCGTTCCAGATATCGAACCATAATTGCTGGAACGGCCGGCCCAGGGCCTCCGGGTGGCGGTCGCCGCACATTGCGGCATAGCTATCATTATAAAGGACGGTGTGTTGGGGCCCCCAGAGGATCAGCATAGGCTGCACCGAGCCCAGCATCACCCCGACAAGGGTGCGCAACTCGGGTGGCCACGCGCTGGGCACCCCTAGTGGATGAACTGTCCAGTCTATGGCGCGCAGCAGCGCTCCGCATTCGCCGCCATCCTTAAGGATTGTGTCGTTGGTGGATAAGGGCATCGGGACCGGAAATGAACTGAACAAGGCAGACCGCCGCACTGCCCTCCCCATTTGAAAATTCAGGGCGAGCCCAGCGGCAACTCGCTTCATTGCAGGTCTGGGCCCGATTGGGAAGCGCTCTGCCGGAGCCTAGATCACGGTTACGCGATCCGCTCCCTGCTGCGGCTTTCTTGGTTATGGAAGTGCTAACTCTGCCGGATAATCTCGCCCGAACTAGCGGACATATTGGCGCCAGTTGTGCTCCTCGCGAAAGCCCAGCACCTCGCGCGCCTTGCGATTCGACAGCGGCGCCTCAAAGCCCTCGAGCGGGCGCCGGATCGGCGTGTTAGGCGCCCATTTGGCCAGGAACTCCTCGGTGGGCTCGTCGGCAGTGATCTCGTTATTGACGGCGTTGAACACTGAAAATCCGAGGCCATCCTTTTGCACGCAAAGATCGACGATCTGCCCGAGATCGCGCGCATCGATATAGCTCCACGCATTGCGCTTGCGCGACAGGGGATCAGCGAGAAAGGCCGGGAACTTGTCGTATTCGTGCGGCTCGATCACATTGCCGATGCGCAGCGCATAGATATCAGCACCCGAGCGCATGGCAAAGGCGCGCGCGGTTTTCTCGTTGACCACCTTGGACAGGCCATAGCTGTCCATCGGATCGACGTCATAAGCCTCGTCGAGGGGGAAGCTGTGATAGTCCTTGTCGCCTTCGGCAAAGCACACGCCATAGGTGGTTTCACTCGACGCGATGATGACCTTGCGGATCCCGAGCTTCACCGCCGCTTCGATCACATTATAGGTCGAGACGACATTGGCTTGGAATGTAGCGTTGTCCGGTCGCAGCAGGATGCGCGGTATGGCGGCAAAATGCACCACTGCATCCACTGGCGCCGGGCCGGTGCCGGTTTCAAGGCCGGCAAAATCGAAATGCATGGAGAGGGCATTAAATGCCTCCCCGCTCTGCGTGAGGTCGGTTGTCAGGGTGTTGACCCCTGCCATGGCCAAAGGCGCCAGATCAACATTGAGCACTTGATGGCCGCGCCCCAGGAGATAGGCGATCACATGCCGGCCGGCCTTGCCGCTGCCGCCGGTAAAAACGATACGCTTGCCCACCGCATTCTCCTTTGCGCTACCAACCAGCAACGGCCCAGGCCGCAAGGCGTTCACCCACGATCGCAATAATCACCCGCGTTGCAGGGGCTGCAACAAACTGCGCCGAAACGGCTGCGGCCGGCGCTGCACGGCGGCGCGCGGTGGTGGATTGGGACCTTCGCAGTTCATCGCTGCGGCAAGGTTCGGCAGGCATCGGGCGTGGGGATGTTTGGGCACCATGATAGTGCTCCGTGTTGATCTCTGTGCCCGCCAACGCAGCCCCAGCACAGCCGATCCATGTGCCTGCCGCGCAGCAGCATTGCCGCGGCCGAGGTCACTGTGCGATACGGCCTGATCGAGCGCGCTGCTAGCGGATGCTCGCGACCTGGGTGGTCCCGCCCACGGGCTGCTGGATGTCGAACTTGGGCGTGAAGATCAAGATGCCAAGCACCAGATATAGCATGATTTTTGCCGCCCGCCTGCGTCGCTGCCGGGCACGATAAGTCAGTCTCATGGCAAAACCCGGCGGGAGGGGCGGAACATTAATGAAGCCTCAAGGGAGAGGTCTTCATTGCAGGCTTCCGGGTCCGCGCCAAGCTTTGCCTCGCAAGAAGGTGAACGGGAGCGCTTAACGCCGCAGCCCCTGTGAATAGGGGGGATTACCGGGCGTTGTTCCAGGCTGGAGCGACTCACCTCCGTGCACGGCCGGGAACAAGTGCGCCCCTCTGCAGTTGACCTTGCCTAACACCATGGAGAACACGATGAGCAAGGACGATCGTCAAAAAGAACAGCTCAAGCACGTGGATGCAGGCGGCCATCTCGGCGGAACCAATTTCGGTCAGCAAGGCGGCGAAGCCAAGACCAAGGACACCAAGGAAGGCGGCGACAAGCAGCGCCCGAACGACGGCTCAAACTAGCTGTCTGATCTTCTCTCCAACGCAACGGCCTCGCTGATCAGCGGGGCCCTTTTTCATGATGCGACTGCTACTGGCCGAGCGCCGACTGAGCGGCCGCAATCCGGCCGATCAATTGGTCGAACCCGGTGTCCACCGTCAATCCGGCGGCCATGCGCCGCCGCAAATGGGCCAGCGGCTCCTCGAGCACTGTTTCGAGCACTTCGGCGCACTCGAACTCCCCAACGACGCTCTTGATCTTGGAATTGTCGAACAGCGCCGACCAGCTCTTGTCGCCCCGCAATGGCCCCTCCCATTCCGGGTTGAACCGCACCAGGGTGTCGGTTGGAACATGCACGATCTGCGCCTGAACGCCCAAGCCCGCAGCAATGGCGGTGTGGATTGCGTCCCAGCTATAGCCGCGATCTGAAGTGATATGGAAAATCTCGCCCAGCGCATCCGGATGGGCCAACAGCCGCACAAAGGGAACGGCAAAATCGGCCGAGCGGGTCAGTGTCCAAGGGGTCGCGCCATCGCCCGCCACAATGATCGGCTTACCATCGAGCAGGCGCTGCACGGTGGTATCCGCCGGCCCCATCATGGTCGGCAAGCCCGTCCGCACGGTATGGCTGGGCCGCACAATGGTCCAGGGCAGACCGGTGCTAGCCTGGAGCATGGTTTCGCAGGCAATCTTGTCCTGGCTGTATTTCCAGAACGGATTGATCGCCGGGGTTTGCTCGGTGATCACGTAATGGCGGGCCGGCTTTTCATAAACGGACGCCGAGGAGATGAAGACGTACTGCCCCACCCGCCCCGTAAACACCGCGATGTCCTGCGCCATCTGCTCGGGCGTGAACACCATGAACTGGCACACCACATCCCATTGCTGCTCGCCGAGTTGGCGATAGCTGGCTGGATCCTTCATGTCGCCGGCGATCACGCTGACGCCGGGTGGCAGCGCCACGTCGGACTTGCCGCGGTTGAACACCGTGACCTCGTGCCCCGCCTCCACCGCTTCTGCCACGCAGGGGAGCGAAATCTGCCCCGTCCCGCCCACAAACAGCACCTTGGTTGCCATCGCCCGTTTCCTCCTCGGCTGGTTCAGCGCACGGCACACCATGCCGCGACCCAGCGATTCGCACACCGGGCACGCCTTTTGGGGCACCAACGCCGTGACGGGTCAAGGCGACTGCCTTGCCGATCACCACAAATACGGGGAAAGAAGAACCTTGGTGGGTGCGCACGGACTCGAACCGTGGACCCGCTGATTAAGAGTCAGCTGCTCTACCATCTGAGCTACGCACCCGGTTGAGAAACCCGGTACCAAGGTTGGCGCCTCTCTAGCAAAGGGATCGGGGACTGTCCAGCGCCCGCTGTCACTTTCCACAAGGGCTTGATTAGCTAGATTAACAAGTCCATCCCCCGAAGAACAACCGGCGCAACCATCGGCGAACCATCGTCTTTGGCTCGCGCAAGCCTTGGAGACCTCTATGCTCGATTCCGATTTCCTAGCCCTTTCCTCCACCTGGATCATCGCCAATGTCTGGTCGGGGCTGGTCGCCCTGGTCGTGCTGGTCGGCGGCTGGATGTTGGCGGGGCTCCTGTCCCGCTACGTCGTGCAGCTCCTGCCCGGGCGCTTACACCGCGACCCCACCATCGTACCGCTCCTATCGCAAGTGGTGCGTTATGGCGTGCTGCTGGTGACAATCATTATCGTGCTGGGCCAGTTCGGGGTGCAGACCGCTTCCATCCTTGCCGTGCTGGGTGCTGCCGGCCTCGCGGTCGCCCTGGCCTTGCAGGGTACCCTTTCCAATATTGCCGCGGGCATCCTGCTGGTGCTGCTGCGCCCCTTCAATGTGGGCGATCAGATCGATGCCGACGGCATTGCCGGCACCGTGGTGGAAGTGGGCTTGTTTGCAACGCAGATGCGCACGGCTGAAGGGGTCTTCATGTTCGCCCCCAATTCCAAGCTCTCCAACGCCAAGATCATCAACTATACCCGCGAAGCGTCGCGCGTTCTCGAGCTCAAGTTCAATGTGCCCCGCACGGCCGATATCGGCGCGGTGCGCCAGGCGGTGCTGGCGGGCCTTACAAGCGGGCAACCCGAAGCTGCCGGCCAGCCGGAAATCCTGGTTGATGCCCTGGGTGATTCGACTGTGACCCTCGCGGTGCGGGTTGCGGTGTCCAGCCGCAACTGGATGCAGGCGCGGGCTGATATGCAGGAGCGGCTGAAATCCGTCTTGGATACTGCCAATGGTTTTGCCCAGCCCGCTGCATAGGCCTGCCGTTAAGTCCTAAAGTCCACGCCGCTCCCTAAACGACTGCAAATCCAGCACGTTTCCCTGCCAAGCGGGCGCATCTTCGGTCAGATCATCGATCAGGGTGATGGTTCGCTCGACGATGTTACGCAGCTGCCGCGACTGGTTGTCGCCACCCTGCAGCATGGCCGCGGCGCGTCGGAGATGCTCGCGCGCAAGATCGTAGGTTGGCTTCATGGCAATGGCTCCTGTCGGAAGATTCTGGTGAGTCGGTGCACTCGGCACGCCCGCAGAAGATGGGACCGCATGCCTTCGCGGTCCTTGCGGGAGCCGGGCGCATTTGCATCAAATGCAATCTAAAGGACAACGAGGCGCAAAGGCCTGCACACAATGGGAAACTGCGCCGTCCAGCCCCTTTTTGGCTGTGCACAACAGCGGTAAAGCGGGTTCGGGGTCGGCGAGGCGTTAAGGCGCGGTGATGCCGATGCGGGCGCGCAGGCCCCGATGGTTGGAGCCAAAGGTTTCGGGCAGCGCTGCCAGGCTTTCCACCACCGCATTGCCGCGGGTGAAGACATTGTCGATCGGCACGCCAAGCGGTCCGAACTCAGGCGGCCAAGTCGAGGGATAAAATGGCGCCACCTGCAATTGGCTGCCCCGCACCAGCCGATTAATCGCGTAGGACCAGGGCGCGGCATTGAAATCCCCCGCAATGATCGCGGGCCCCTCGACCGCTTCCAGGATGTCGCGCAGCCGGCGCAGTTCCGCTTCCGACTGCATGTCGAAATATGGCTTGGTCAGGTGCACGGCGACGAGGGTTACCGCTTCCCCACCGATCCGCGTGCGCGCGGTGATCACCCGCTGCTGGGAGAAGTTCGACAGGCTGAGGGTTTGCACATCTTCGAGCGGGGTGCGCGAGAACATGGTGAGGTCGCAGGTCAGCTCCTGCTCGCAGCCGATGCGATAGGGGTAAACGGCAGCAAGCGCGCCCAGCTCGGGAAACAAGGGCGCCGATTCGAGGGTAAACGCCACATCCGCCGACGAGGCGGCGAGCATCCCGGCAATAGCCGGCCCATTCTCGGTATTGTTGTTGAGGATGTTGAAGCTGACCAGCTCAACCGTCTGCGTCACCGGGCGGGCAGCAGCCGCCTGGCGCGCTTGTTGTTGCCCGTAGATAATCCAGCCACCCTGCCCCACGCTCAGCAGCGCGAGCAGCGCCAGCAGCCCGGCGCGCCAGCGTGAGCCGGCAATGGCCAGGGCTATCGCCAGGGCAAGGCAAAGCAGTGCCGAGTGGAAGCGGAGCGTCTGCAGCAGTGGCTGACCGGGCAGCAATGGCCAGACCGTGCCTCCGACCAGCAGGACAAGGGCCGTGACGGCCAGCCCGGTTAGAACGCCCCTGATTTCGCTCCGGCTGATCATGGCAAGCACCTCGCCCGCCTTGATGCCCGATGGCAGGCGTTTACGCAACGCGCGGCTAAGCCTGCCGCACAACTTGGCGCGACAGGCTTGGGGGTGTTGTCAGCGGGTGTTAGCCAGCCATAGCGCCCTGGGCGGCAGCGCCGCGCTCGATCATCAAGCGGTTAAAGGCATTGAGGTAAGCGCGGGCGGAAGCCACCAGCGTATCGGGCTCGGCGGCATTGCCCGAGGCAATGCGGCCGTTCATTTCGAGGCGCACATGAGCACTGGCCTGCGCATCGGTGCCGCCGGTCACGCCGTCCACCGCATAAAGCACCAGGTGCGGCTGCTGGCCCACGGCCTCCTTGATGGCATTGAAGATCGCATCGACCGAACCGGTGCCATCAAAGCTCACCGAGCTTTCATCGCCATCGATCGACAGGGTAATATTGGCGCGGTGCGTGCCGCCGGTCTTGGAAATGACTTCCATATCAACAAGGCGGATGCGATCGCCGACCGAGCCGACTTCATCGTCCACCAGCGCCACGATATCGGCGTCATAGACGTGCTTTTTGCGGTCAGCCAGATCCTTGAAGCGCTGAAAGGCTTCCTGGAAGGCATTCTCGCCCAACTCGTAGCCCAGTTCCTTCAACTTGTCCTTGAAGGCGGCGCGACCGGAATGCTTGCCCATCACCAAGGTCGTTTCCTTGATGCCGACGCTGGCAGGCGTCATGATCTCATAGGTCTCGGCATTCTTCAGCATGCCATCCTGGTGGATGCCGCTTTCATGGGCGAAGGCATTCTTGCCCACGATGGCCTTGTTGTATTGCACCGGGAAATTGGCCGCGGCCGAAACGATGCGGCTGGCGCGGGCGAGATGGGTGGTTTCAATTTCGGTGCGGTAGGGCATGGCGTCGGCGCGGGTGCGCAGCGCCATCACCACTTCTTCGAGCGCCGCATTGCCGGCGCGTTCGCCCAGGCCATTGATCGTGCATTCGATCTGGCGGGCGCCGGCGGCAACACCGGCCAGCGAATTGGCGACAGCCAGGCCCAGGTCGTTGTGGCAATGCACCGAGAAGATCGCCTTGTCGGCATCGGGCACGGTGTCGATGATGGTCTTGAACATGCGGAAATGCTCTTCGGGCACCGCATAGCCAACTGTGTCGGGCAGGTTGATTGTGGTGGCGCCGGCGCGAATCGCAGTTTCAACGCAGCGCTTGAGGAACTCGAGCGGCGTGCGGGTCGCATCCATCGCCGACCATTCCACATCGTCCACCAGGTTGCGCGCTTGGGCCACCGTGCGCGCGATGATCTCGATCACCTCGTCCTCGGTCTTTTTCATCTGGTGCGCCAGATGGATCGGCGAGGTCGAAACGAACGTATGGATACGCCCCTTGCGGGCATGACGCACCGCTTCGCCGGCCCGGTCGATATCGGCGGTGATGGCGCGCGCCAGCCCTGCCACGGTGGCGTTCTTGACCTGCTTGGCGACGGCGACCACGGCTTCAAAATCGCCATTGGAGGCGATGGGGAACCCGGCCTCGATGATATCGACGCCCATTTCGTCGAGCGTTTCGGCAACCTGCAGCTTTTCTTCCAGCGTCATCGTGGCGCCGGGCGATTGCTCGCCGTCGCGCAGCGTGGTGTCGAAGATGAAGACGCGGTCTTTGTTGGTGTCGGTAGCGGGGGAAGTCATGCGGATGATCCTATCAAACGGCCCAAAGCCAAGGCTCTGCAGGCCGGACATTTACTGTTCGGCTGGTGGCGTAATCCCCTGACGACCCGCTCGCTTGATCGAGCTGCCGGTGATCAGGGGCTGATAAGAAGAAGCACTAGCGCTGGAAGCAGCAACAAAGCGGCGGCAACGAAAAGGCGGGCCTGAAGGGCCTGGCGCTGTTCGACGGCAATGGCAATGGCGCGCTTGCGCTGCATAACATTCATCCGGTTGCGTGGCGATAATGGCCCACATCAGCCTGGGTTGCAACCCTGGAGGACAGGCTGGGCGCAAGGAACTGTGCTGATAAGCTCAGTCCCCCAGATCCAGGGCCCCTTCCCCAACGATGACGGCATGCCCGCCAATGCCCCCATGCACCAGCCGGTCGCGCTCCTTGCGCAACTGGATGGTGATGCGGCAGGGCCGCCCCATCTCCACCCCCTGCCGGATCACAAGGTCGATCTGGCCGGTGCCGATATTAACATGTTCGGAGAGGAGCCCAATCAGCGCCGCCGCGGCCGAACCGGTGCCCGGATCCTCGGCAAGGCCAAGCCCGGGCGCAAACATGCGGGCGGCAATATCATTGCCGGGCTCATCGGGGGTGAGCGTAAACAGATAGACCGAGTGCCGCCCGTGGGGGAAAACCTCGTTCCATGCCGCCATGTTCGGCCGTGCCCGCTTCAGCACCGCAGCGTCCCGCACCGGCACGAGGTGGAACACCACCCCGGCCGAATACACCGTGGGGCGATAAGGACCGCACCCAATCTCCTCGGGATCAATGCCCAGAGCCTGGGCGATTGCCAGCATGTTGTCGAGCTTGCCCACCTGCTCGGGCAGTTGCGGCAGCGCAAAACGCGCCTCGCCCGAGCTCTTGTCGGTTTTTTCGAACAGCGCCGTGATCAGCCCGATCTTTTCCTCTAGCCTGACGGCGCTGACCTTGTTTTGCAGCCCCAGCACCACCGCCGCCCCGACAGTCGGATGGCCGGCAAAGGGCAACTCGGTCATCGGCGTAAAGATGCGCACGCCAGCCGAATTGCGCTCGGTCTGTGGCTTGAGCAGAAACACTGTTTCGCTGAGGTTGAACTCGCGGGCAATGGTTTGCATCTCGTCGTCGAGCAAGCCATCGGCCTTGCAAACCACCGCCAGTGGATTGCCGGCAAAGCGCTCCTGCGTGAAGACGTCCAGCAGCAGATAATTGAGTTTCATGACAGGCCCCCTGCCCTCAGCAATGGGGTTGCTTTGGGGGGCTGTCAAGTCAGCCGCCATTACTGAAGCGCCAACGCGTAAGCGGCACGATCTAGCCCCAGATGCTCGCAAAGGGCCGCCGCGGCAACATTATGATCTTCCCGCCCGGGCAGGCCCGAAATGGTCAGGCACCCGATAATCCCCGCGCCCGGCACCCGCAGCGGAAAACCGCCACCGGCAAAGACATAATCCACCGGGTCCACCCCGGCTTGTGGTGGTGGCGGCGCTTCGCCCCGCTCCAGCACCAACCGGTAACTGGCGCGCTGAAAGCGCCGCACCGAATTGATCTTGCGCCGCACCCATTCGGCGTTGTCCGGGCCCGTCCCCGCCGTGGCCGCGAAGAACAGCCGCCGGTCCCAGGTGCAGATATCCACCACGAGAGACAAACCCTCGGCCAGCGCGCGTGCCCGCACCGATGAGCCGATGCTGAACGCCACATCCTCATCCAGCTGCGGCAAGGCGAGTTCGAGTTCCTGGCGTTTGATCAGCGCGATATCGTCGTGAGTTGTCATGTTTCAGTCCTGATGAAGGCGGGTCCAGGCGTCGAACAGCGGCGTGCGATCCACGGCGCCCTGGGGAAAATTGACGAGATCAGGATCGATGCTGGCCCAGGCGGCCTTGCTTTCCGTCCAGATATTGCCCACCGGCACCGCCCAATCGATGTCGTCAAGCGTGCCAGCCCGCATCACGCGGATGCCTGGCATTGGTGGCACGTTCCACACCCAGCCATGGCAATGGGCACAAAAATGCATGGCAATGACATTGCCGCTATCGGCGCGTCGGTCGTAGCGCACCGTGTCACCCGACAGCTGCTCGATATCGTCTTCGCGGGCGATCATCGACATCGACCATCCCGCCCCCGAAAAGCGCTGGCAGTCCTTGCAGTGGCAATTATAGACCGAAAGCGGGGCAGCCTTGAGCCGGTAGCGCACGTCGCCACACTGGCATCCGCCCTCCTGTGGGAAATCTGGTAAGCGCATGGGTCACTCCTCCCGAACTAGTTACCGGGTTTGGCGGCAGCGCGGAAGATGGAGTGCGGCAAAAGAAAACGGGGGCTGAAGCCCCCGTCCATAGCGATTTAGTTCTTGGCCTTGTCGACCAGCGCGCCGGCCTTGATCCAGGGCATCATGTCCCGCAGCTTGGTGCCGACTTCCTCGATCTGGTGCTCGTCATGCAGACGCCGGGTCGCCTTGAAGCGCGAACCGCCGGCCTTGATTTCCTGCATCCACTCGGAGGTGAACTTGCCCGACTGGATGTCGTGCAGCACGCGCTTCATCTCGGCCTTGGTTTCCGAGGTGATGATGCGCGGACCCGTGACATACTCGCCCCACTCGGCGGTGTTCGAGATCGAGTAGTTCATGTTGGCGATGCCGCCCTGGTAGATCAGGTCGACGATCAGCTTCACTTCGTGCAGACACTCGAAATAGGCCATTTCAGGCGCATAGCCGGCTTCCACCAGCGTCTCGAAGCCGGCGCGGATCAGCTCCACGAGGCCACCGCAGAGCACAGCCTGCTCGCCGAACAGATCAGTCTCGCATTCCTCGCGGAAATTGGTTTCGATCACGCCCGAACGGCCGCCGCCAACGCCCGAAGCATAGGCGAGCGCGATGTCATGGGCATTGCCCGAGGCGTCCTGGTGCACGGCGATCAGGCATGGCACGCCGCCGCCCTTCTGGTATTCGCCACGCACGGTGTGGCCCGGGCCCTTCGGGGCGATCATGATCACGTCGACGGTCGACTTGGGCTCGATCAGGTTGAAGTGCACGTTCAGGCCATGCGCGAAGGCGAGCGCGGCGCCATCACGGATATTCGGCTCGATATGCTGCTTGTAGATATCGGCCTGCAATTCGTCGGGGGTCAGCATCATGATCACATCGGCCCAGGCGGAAGCCTCGGCAACCGACATGACCTTGAGGCCTTCGCCCTCGGCCTTCTTGGCCGACGGGGAGCCGGGACGCAGCGCCACCACCACATCGGTAACGCCGGAGTCGCGCAGGTTCAGCACATGCGCATGGCCCTGCGAGCCATAGCCGACAATGGCGACCTTCTTGGACTTGATGATGTTGAGATCGGCGTCACGATCATAATAAACGCGCATGGAGCACTCCCCTGTTATGGCGCTGTATCCGCCCCGTAGAGGGCGAAGAATTGGTTGGTCGCGGCCGTGGCATCGGCCTCGATATTGGCTTCGACATTGGACTGGGTGAGCTTCTTGTCACCCAGCAGCAGCCGAATCTGGACATCGCGCACGACGAGTCCGAAAAAGGTGCGATACGCGTCTTCGCTGTTGTCGAACCGTAGCAGGCGCGCATCGCGCCCCGCTTCGAGAATCGGTTTCAAGCGCCGGCGGATCGCCAGCGGCCCGTTTTCGAGCACGATAATCCCGAGCCGGTCCTTTTCCTGAGCGGCATGGGTCACGGCAGTCCGGTTGAGCGTGATCGAGACTTCCCCCACAATCGTGGTGAGGAGGTCGCGCGCAAACTGCTCGATCGACGAGCGCAGCGTTTGTGCATTGAGGCCCGTGCGATCCACCTGGGGCATGCGCACCTTGGCCGCCTGCCACTGCACGGTTGCGGTCAGCAGGCCGTCGCGGTCGCCGAACCACTTATAGAGCGTTTCCTTGGAACAGCTGGCCCGCCGCGCCACCGCGGTCATGGTCAGTCCTTCCCCATTCTCAACCAACAGATCGAGCGCCGCCGTCAGCACCGCCTGCTGACGCGGGGTAAAACTCTCTTCATTGACCTTGATGGTCACCGGCACGCACGAACTCCCCTGGCAGGCTGATCTGCCGCAACTTTCATCGGCATGCCGTACCGTACGGTACGGTTCTGCGCAACTGTTTCTTTGCCAGTGTGTATGAGGGCCGGTTGGCAGCGGCAGGCCGGAAGCTCAAGCCCGCAGCTAGCACGAGCCGCGTTCAATAAGGCTGAGGGGGAGGACCATGCGTTCCTGCTCCGGCCTGTCGCCGGACAACCGGCTGACCAGCATCTCGCCTGCGCGCCGCCCAATCTCGAACGGGTCGCAGGTGACGGTAGTGATTCCGGGCTGCAGTTCGCGCATCAGGCTGTTGTCGCCAAAGCCGATCAGGGCCAAATCCTCAGGCACCCGCAGGGCTCGCGATCGCGTTTCCATGAGCGCTCCGCAGGCCATCAGGTCGTTGGCACAAAACACCGCGTCGGGCATAACGCCACTATCGAGCAAATCGGCCAGTGCGCCGGCCCCCTCCTCCCAGGATTTCACCGTCGGCAGGGAAACGCCGCCGACATATTGCGCGCCCAATCGCCCGCATTCCTCCTCGAACGCAAGCTGGCGGATGCGCCCGCGGCCGGTTTGACGGCCGATGAAGCCGAGGCGGCGATAGCCTTTGTCAAAGAGATGACGCGCCACCGCCGCGGCCCCGTCGGTATTCGACATCCCCACCAACATGTCGATCGGCTGGTCGGTATAAGCCCAGCTTTCCACCACGGGGATGTTCATGCGCTCGAACATGGCGCGGTTGCGCTCCTGCTCCAAAACGCCGGTGATGAACACGGCCGCGGGACGAACCTGGGTCAGGCTTTGGGTGAGCTGGATTTCGCGCTGGTAATTGTAGAAGGTCCGGGCCAGCACGACTTCGAAACCGGCCGGCTCCATTACCTCGGAAAAGGCATGCGCGGCATTGACGAACTGCTCGCTATAAAGCGAGGACATGAACACCATAACGACGTTGGATCTCCCCGAGCGCAGGGCACTGGCGTGAGGATTGAGGCTAAAGCCCGTAGCGGCAACCGCTTCCTCAATCCGCGCGCGAGTTTCCTTTGAAACGATCTCGGGCTTCCGCAGGGCGCGCGACACGCTGATGATGGAAACGCCGGCCAAGCGCGCGACTTCTTCTATGCGCGGCCGTTTGCCGGGCGGGGGAACCGCAGGACCGGTGCCGGGATCCGGGATATGCTCAACCGGATCAAGGCGGTCCACCGGGATAATCGTTGACGGCATAATCTGCCCCTCAATCAGGAATGAAGGGCATGCGGTCGCCCTTCCGAGCGACCGCACTCGGTTTTGTTACAGGGCTGGCAGGTCACCGCGGTCGGTGTCAAACCACTTCTTCTGCAACTCGGGCAGCTTGCCATTCACGACATTGCTGAAGATAAACGTGTTCACCCACTGCAGCAAATTGTGCTCGCCCATGGCGACACCGATATGAGCCGGCGACTGGCGAATTTCAAACACCGGGTCGATGACGATTTCCGGACGCTCGCGGCGCAGATTGGCGATGATGGCGCTATTCTCGGCAAACAGATCAGCCTGCCCTGCGAGATAAGCCGACATGGCGCCAGGAACGTCTTCAAAGCGCGACAGGGTCGTGCCTTCGGGCGCATTGTCGGTCAGCCATAGATCGAGAGTGGTGCCACGGGCGACCGCGATCGTGTGTCCGGCCAGGACGGAGACATCTTCGGACTGCCCGATATCAGGCGATCCATACACGCCCAACTGCACGGCGGTATAGGGCTGCGAGAACATGATCTGCTGGGCACGCTCGGAGTTTGCGCCCATGGCCGCGATGATGATGTCGACCTGGTCCGACAGCAGGTTGGGAATGCGGTTGGTGCCAGTGACCGGCACGATCTCGAGCTCGACCGACAACTCCTGGGCGAGCAGCTGGGCGACTTCCACGTCAAGGCCGGTGGGCGCGCCATTCTCGTCATTCATGCCCCACGGCGGCACATCCAACAGGATGCCGACGCGCACCTTGCCCGAATTGACGATGTCTTCGAACTTGTCGGCATAGGCGGCAACCGGCGCCAGTGCCATGGCGGCGACCGATAGGGTTGCCAAAAGCTTCCTGATAATCATGTTGTTCCTTCCTGAGTGACCAGCTTAGTTGTGCGTCGAGCTGATGAACGCCCGCAGTTCCGGCGTCTGGGGATTGCCAAACACCGCTTCGGGAGTGCCCTCCTCCCAAATCTTTCCTTGATGCATGAACACCACCTTGCTCGCCACATTGCGGGCAAACGACATTTCGTGGGTGACCAGCACCATGGTCATGCCCTGGCGGGCCATATCTTCCATGACCTTGAGAACCTCGCCGACCAGCTCCGGATCAAGCGCCGAGGTCACTTCGTCGAAAAGCATCAGCTCCGGCGCCATGGCGAGGCAGCGGGCAATGGCGACGCGCTGCTGCTGACCACCGGACAATTGCTCGGGCCAGGCGTCGATCTTTTCGATCATCCCCACTTTGGTCAGGCATTCTTCGGCCAGCTTGCGCGCCACGATCTTGTTGACCTTGCCCGTCAGCACCGGCGCCAGGGTGACGTTTTTTTCAACATTCATGTGGGGGAACAGGTTGAACTGCTGGAACACGATGCCGACGCGCTGACGGTATTCGCGCAGCCCCTCCATCTTGGCGCTAATCTGCCGGCCGCCCACTTCGATCGTGCCGCCCTGGGTTTCCTCAAGGCCATTGATGCAGCGCAGCAGCGTCGATTTTCCCGATCCCGACCGGCCGATCAGGGCGACGATGTCGCCTTTTTCCACCGTGAGCGAGACGCCCTTTAGGACTTCGAGATCCTTGAAGGATTTACGCAGGCCTTTGATTTCAACGAGAGCCATGCAGACGGACCTCCAATTTGCGCGACAAGAGGGTCAAAGGAAAACAGATCGCGAAGTAGATCGCGGCGATGATGGAATAAACCAGTAGGGGCTGGAGGGTCGCCGCGGCAGAGAGCTGCCCGGCCCGCGTCAGCTCGATAAAGCCCACAATGGCGGCGAGAGAAGTGCCCTTGATCAGCTGGACCAGGAACCCGACCGAAGCCGGCAAGGCGATGCGGAAGGCCTGCGGCGCAATCACATAGCGGAACTGCTGCACCTTGCTGATCCCCAGCGAGGCGCCCGCTTCCCACTGGGTGCGCTTAATCGCCTCGATGCCGCCGCGCCAGATCTCACCAAGGAATACCGCGGTATAGATGGTGTAGGCGATCACCACAGCCATGAGTGGCGGAATGCGAATGCCCAGGAACACCGGCAGCCCGAAATACACGAACATCAGCAGCGCCAGCAGCGGAATGCCTTGCATGATCTGGAGCACGATCGCCGCCAGCCAACGCACGGGTGGCAAACGCGATATGCGCATGGTGGCAAAGCCCAGGGCCAGCGGCGCGCCCAGAACAAGAGCCATAACGACCAGCAGCACCGTGTACTGAAACGCCGTTGCGAAGGAGAGCAGATCGATCGAACCGAATGAACGCATCTTGCCTCTCCTCAGCGCGCAGTTGGCCAGCGGAAAGCAAGCTTTCCGAACGCAAAGAAGAAGAGCCGGAAGGCAATCACCATGCTCACATAGATCGCCGAGATCAGCGCATAAACCTCAAAGCTGCGGAAGGTCCGGCTGTCGACGAAAGCTGCCGTGTGGAACAGCTCTTCGGTGGAGATGAACGAGGCAATCGAGGTGCCGAGCAGCAGCAGGACGAACTGACTGGTCAGCGAGGGATAAACATTGCGCAGCGCCGGCAGCATGACAACATGCAGGAATACCTGCAGCTTGGTTAGCCCCAGGCAATGCCCCGCCTCCATCTGCGAACGCGGAATTGAAGCAAGGCCGGACCGGACGATTTCCGTTACGAAGGCGCCGAAATACAACGTCAACGCCACCACCGAAGCCTCGAAAGGCGGCAGCCGCAAACCGATGGTGGGAAACACGAAAAAGATGATGAAGATCTGGATCACCGGCGGGGTGTTCCGGATCAGCTCGATATAGGAGCGGATAACGAGATTGATGGCGCGGTTGCCCCGGCCCAGCAGCAAGGCGCACACCAGCCCGAGAATGAGACCTGCGGCCCCGGCTTGGAAGGCCAGCTTCAAAGTAGTCAGGATGCCTTCGATGAAGGCGTCTTGGTATCGAAACAGCGGGCGGAAATTAAACAGATTCATGGACCTATCCGAAATGCGTCCGCAGGGCCCCGATGATCTTGCCGTCTGGGGCGGTCTCCAGCATCCAGGACCAGCGGTCCAGGGCTGTGCAGGGATGGGAGATGCCGAAGCTGACGACATCGCCCACGGCAAGGTCAGCCTTGGCAGGTAGCTTCAGGAAGGCGTGCTGGTCGTTCAGCTTGGTGACCGTGACATCTTGGGGCAAGGCCAGATCCCGCCCTGCCCGCCAACCCGCTATCGGCACCGGCAGACCCTGGTCGAAGGACACATCGCGCATGCCCATGCCGCAGATCACCAGCCCCGGCTCGGGGCGGGACAACACTTCGGCATGAACCAGCAGCGCGGGAACAAAGGCATTGCTGGCAGCACCAAGACGGGCAGGTTCGAAGCCGCTACGATGGTCCATGTCGAGCAGGCGCTTGGCATAGATTCCGTGATCGGAAAAGAAGATTGCGCCCGAGCGCAGCAGGATGTCGCAATTGCCGTCCGCCTGGGCGACGGGCCCAAGATCATCCAGCACCAGATCGAAAAAGCTAGAACCGCCTGACGAGAGAATGAGCCGCTCGCCCGGCTGGCGAGACCGCAACAGGGCAAAGGCTTCCGAGGCAAGAGCATGCACGGCGGCGATGTCACGCCGGGTGGCGGTGGCATCGGCGGTGACCGAGGCACCCTCATAGGCCGCGATGCCCGAGGCGCGCAGATTGGGTAGGTCACTGAGGCGGACAAAGATGGCGCGGACGACGTCCAGCCCTCGCGCCCCGGCCCGACCGCCGCCAACTTCGATCAGGAAGTCTAGCCGGCGTCCGGCGGCGTCAGCCACAGCGGCTGCCGTTTCCAGCGCGGCGACGCTGTCCACATAAAGCGTCAATTTTGCCGAAGGGTATTGCGCCAAGAGACGACCGAGCCGGGCTCCACTCGAGGTGCCGCCAATCTGGTTCGCCAGCAGCAAATGATCGATTCCATGCTCGAGCATGACAGCCGCTTGCCGGATATCGGCGACCGTCATAGCGACGGCGCCCCGATTAATCAGTTCCTTGGCCAGTTCGGGCGACATCGGGGTCTTGGCATGCGGCGCGATCCGTGCACCCACAGCGGCGCAATAAGCAAACATCGCGTCGCAATTGCGATTCCACGCGGAGCGATCAAAGGTCAGGACCGGCAGCTGCGCGCTTCCATCCCGAGGGTTGAGCCCGAGCGAGCCAATCTCGCTGGCAGCGACGGAAGCCAAGTCGGCGGGGTATCCACGCTGGCTGCCGTCTAGCACGAACTGCTTCACTTTTTGCATCCATTCGCCTGATCGCAGCGCGGAAAACGCTTTGGTCTTGGTCGTGACAACGTTAACATCATATCAGCGCAACGCGGCTTGCTCGTCAATGCTCAATGCGTAAAAGCTTGGATAACTGAAGCCCAAAACGGACAAGTCGATGATCACCCTAGAAAACATTCAGGCCGCAGCAGCCCGCATCGACGGGCTGGTGCGCCACACGCCGCTGGTTGCCGCCAATCAGATCAAGTCCCCCATAACCGAGGCGAATCTGGCATTGAAGCTCGAGTGCCTGCAGGTATCGGGCTCATTCAAGGCCCGCGGCGCCATCAACAAGGTCATGTCGCTCAATGAAGCCGAGCGCGCCAAAGGCCTCGTGGCGGCTTCTGGCGGCAATCATGGGCTGGCAGTCGCGCGCTGCGGCTTTGTGCTGGGCGTGCCGGCAACGATCTTCCTCCCCAATTCCGTGGCTCCTGAGAAAGTCGCCAAGATGGAGGAATGGGGCGCCAGGGCCGTGGTGGGCGGTGATGACTTCGACCACTGCAACAAGCTCGCCCGCGCCATGGCCGAACGCGGCGAAGCCACCTATGTGCACCCCTTTGCCGACCCTTACGTGGTCGCCGGCAATGCAACGGCTGCGCTTGAAATGCTGGCGGCCCGGCCCGACACCGAGACGGTGATCATCGCGGCGGGCGGTGGCGGCTTCATCACCGGTGCAGGCACGGCCATCAAGGCGCTCAACCCCTCGATCCGCGTGATTGGCGTCGAGCCCGTGGGGTCGCCAACGCTACACGCCTCGCTGGCTGCCGGCGAGGTCGTTGAGCTTGCCAAGATCACCAGCGCAATCCCCACCATGTCGTGCCGGCGCACCGATGATGCCCTTTTCGCTCAAATGCGGACCGTGGTCGATGACGTGGTGCTGATTGAAGACGAGGATATGGCCAAGGCTGCACGCTGGCTTTGGTTTGAAATGGGCATTGCCGCCGACGCTGCCGGGTCGGCAGCCGTTGCTGCATTGCTTTCGGGCGCCTATGTCGCCCGTCCCGGTGAGAAGATCACCGTTCCGGTCTGCGGCGCCGGCCTGCCCGCCTGATTCTGCCCAGTCTGGATCGCGCCCCTAGTGAGGCGCGTCCAGATCATGCGCCAGGTCCACCAGCATCTTGGCGGCCTGGATGATCGGCGTGATCTCGGCGAACTCATCGACCGTATGGGCCTGCTCGATGCTACCCGGCCCGAAAATGACGCTCGGGATATTTGCGATATTGACCAGCTTGGTGGCGTCGGAGCCATAGGGCACCCCAACGGCCGCTTCGGGCAGCCCATGCTGGGCGCAGATCCGGCCTAACCGCTGCACTATTTCGCTCGCCGCCGGCACATCCATCGCCGAGGAATCGACAAAAGGCGCACCCACCACGATGCGCGCGTCGGGGAATAGCTCGCGAACGCCTTCCGCCAGACTTTTGAAGTGCAGGTAAACGGCCTGGCCGGTTTCGGTCGGCAGGTAGCGATAATCGAACCGGATGCGGCTGGTGCCGGGGACGGTGTTGGGCCCGATCCCCGCCTCAAAGGCCGTGCAGGTCAGGGTTGGCTTGCCAAGTAGCGGATGATCTTCGGTTCGCCGCTCCATTTCGGCATCATAGGCATCGAGCACCTTGCGCGCCACTGTGACGGCATTGATCCCCTCCTCGGGGCTGCCAGTATGGGCATTGCGCCCCTCGATCTCGACCCACCAGCGCACCGTTCCCTTGCAAGCGCGAACTACCCTGAGCGAAGTGGGCTCGCCCGCTACGCCCACATCGTAGCGTTCGCCCCGCGCCAGATGATGCATGACGCCGCGATAAGCAAATTCCTCATCAGCCGCGGCAAGGAAATCCACATCGGCCCTAGGTGGCTCCGCCTTGAGCGCGCGCAGCGCCAGCATGAAGGCTACTATGCTGGCCCCGTCGTCCACGGCGCCTCGGCCATAAAGCCGGTCGCCCTCTAGCCGCGCACCAAACGGTTCGGCCATGCCTGTGACCTGCACCGTATCAAGATGCCCTTCCCAGAGCATGCGCTTGGCGCCAGTCGTCCCCTTCACCTGCGCGATGAGGTTGGGCCGACCGGGCTCAACACTATCCAGGCTGCTTTCAATTCCATTCTCGGTGCACCAGGACTGCAGCACATCTGCAGCCGCCGCTTCTCCAAACAATGACGGGTCATCCTGTTCTGCCCGGAAGGCGGGATTGATGGACGGTACCCGCACAAAAGCGGAGAGCAGTTCGACGGCGGCGCTATGATCTATTCCGGAGTATTTTGACACTTTAAACGCTTGCTCACGTGCACGAATGACAACGTTAGCATGGCATGGAATCCTGTCGACGGGAAGCAGGTCTCTCGGCGGACCAATTTCGCCGAAGTTGTCCCTTCCTTGCATCTTGGCTACAGGCGCGCCTGCAGCCATCGGTGGAGTTAAGGGATATTCAGCTGCCTACAACCGCAACTTCAACGTTGTATATCTGCTGATTGTATTACAATCTTAGGTAATTAGATTGCCTACCCTCCTCCCGCGCTGCCTGGCGCCCTCCTCCCGACCCGAAAGGACGCCGCAATGGCCATGGTCGATATCGCGTTCGACACCTACTACACCTATGACGAAATGACGGCGCATCTGCAGGCGCTTGCCGCGGCCTATCCCAAGCTCGCCAAGCTCACCTCGCTCGCCAAGTCCCACCGCGGCCGCGATGTGTGGCTGATGGAGATCACCAATCCCGACACCGGCCCTGGACACGAAAAGCCCGGCTTTTACATCGATGCGCAGATCCATGCCGAGGAACACGCCACCAGCGCCACAGCTCTTTATGGCCTCTGGTACATCCTGACCAATTACGGCAGCGATGAAGAGGTTACCCGCTTGGTCGATAGCCAGGTGTTCTATGTGCTGCCCCGCATCAATCCGGATGGCGCCGAGCTTTCGCTGGTGGAACCCTATTACGCCTGGTGCGGCAATGGCCGCTGTCTGCCCGGCGAAGATCGCCTCGAAGGCCTTGTCCCGCAGGACATCAATGGCGATGGCCATATCGTCAATATGCGGGTCCCCGACCCGACCGGCGAGTGGAAGAAGTCCGAGCGCGATCCGCGCCTGATGGTCCAGCGCGAACCGGGCGAAGAAGGCGGCCAGTACTATCGTGTTTACCCCGAAGGACTGATCCGCAATTACGATGGCGCGCACGTAAAGATCGAGAAGCAGCAAGACGGTAATATGAACCGTAACTTCCCGATCAACTGGTCACCCCAGGAATATGGGGCGGGCGCCTATCCCTTTTCCGAGCCCGAGGCGATGGCCATGGGCAAGCTGGTGCTGGAGCACCCTAATATTTGCGGCATGTGCGCCTACCACACCCATGGCGGCATCATCCTGCGCCCATCTATGCTGAAATATGACGCCGATATGAGCCCCCGCGACCTCGCGCTCTACAAGGATCTAGGCGCTGTCGGCACCCGCCTTACCGGCTACCCAGTGATCTCGACCTATGAGGATTTTACCCCCGACAAGACCAAGGGCCGCCATGGCAGCCTTAAGGATTGGGTCTATGAAGAGCTCGGTATCATCTGCTTTTCCACCGAACTGTGGGACATGGAGCGTACCGCCGGGGTCGACAAAAAAGGTTACCTTAATCTCGGGCCACGCGACGCTGATACCCAACAGAAGGTGTTCGACTGGGTGCTCGACAATGTCGGTGACAAGGGCTTTCGCGATTGGGAGCACTTCGACCATCCTCAGCTCGGGCCAGTTGAGGTGGGCGGCATGGTTTACATCTGGAGCTACCGCAATCCCCCCGGCAAGCTGCTCGAAGAGATCTGCCACAACAACACCCTGTTCAACCTGCGCCACGCCGCGGCTGCGCCCCAGGTCAGGATCGACAAGCTCACCGTGGAAGCACTGGGCGCCGATCTCTTCAAGATCTCGGCCGTGGTTGCCAATCATGGCTATCTGCCGACCAATCTTTCCGACGTTGCCATCGAGAACAAGGTTGCCAAGCCGGTGACCGTGGCGCTCAAGCTTGACAATGCAAGCCTCATCATCAACCCGCAGCGGCAGGATTTGGGCAATCTGGCTGGCCGCAACGAGCGCAAATTCAACTGGTCGAACTGGGGTCCGCAATGGTCCCCCACCGCCAAGCCGGCTGAATGGCTGGTCCGCGCTAACGGCCCGGACGCCCGGATCACCGCTGTAGCTACGTCCGAAAAAGGCGGCACCCACCGCCTGACCGAAGCCCTCGCCTAAGGGCAAGCACATCAAACAACAACAGGGCCGGCGCAACCCGGCCCTGGTTTCCGCGCACTCAGTCTCTCTTCATCGGCACTTGCCGATGGATGCGCTTGTGTGCAATCTGCGGGTTCTGTTTTCCCCACCGGTTTTTCCCTCATGTCCTTGCTGTTTACCCCCACTGCCTTGCGCCGCCTCAAGCTGCGCAATCGCACCGTGATTGCCCCAATGTGCCAGTATTCGGCTCGCGATGGCTTTGCCAATGACTGGCACCTGGTGCATCTCGGCCGCTTTGCCATGGGTGGGTTCGGGCTGGTGATCACCGAGGCAACGGGCGTTACCCCCGAGGGCCGCATTTCCTATGCCGATCTCGGCATCTGGAAGGACGAGCACATTCCCGGGCTGACCCGCATCGTCGATTTCCTCCACGCCCAGGGTGCCGCTGCCGGCATTCAGCTGGCCCATGCCGGGCGCAAGGCCTCGACGCCCATTCCTTGGCGCAAGGGCTTTGACGAAACCGAGGAGGAAAAGCCTGGCGTCGGCTTCCAAAGCTGGACGCCAGTCGGTCCCACCGACGAGATCCACGCCGAGGGCAAGAACTTCACCAAGCCGACGGCCCTTGATGCCGCTGGCATTCGCAATGTCATCGAAGCTTTCGTCGCCGGCGCGCTGCGCGCCAATGAGGCGGGCTTTGACCTCGTCGAAATCCACGCCGCCCACGGTTATCTGCTCAACCAGTTCCTGTCGCCACTCGCCAACAAGCGCACCGACAACTATGGCGGCAGCCGCGAAAATCGCATGCGCCTCGTACTGGAAGTTACGCAGGCCGTGCGCGCCGTGTGGCCGGCCGACAAACCCGTCATCGTGCGCCTGTCGGTCAGCGACAATGATCCCGCCGGCTGGCAAGTGGAAGACAGCGTCGTGCTCGCCCGCGAGCTCAAGGCGCTGGGCGTCGATGCGATCGACTGCAGCAGCGGCGGCTTTGATTCGGGCGCCATCCGTTCCACCCCCGGCTACCAGGTGCCCTTCAGCGCCGCCCTGCGCAAAGGCGCCGATATCCCCACCATGGCGGTTGGTCTGCTCGGAGGTGATCCGGCGGCCGATGAAGCCGTGCTCGCCAATGGCGATGCCGATTTCATTGCGCTGGCCCGGGCGGCATTGGATGACCCCAATTGGGCCGTCCATGCCCGCCACGCGCTGGGAGAACCGGGCTACGAGCTGTGGCCCAACCAGGCGGCCCGGGTGCGCGAACGCGACCGCTGGCTCAAGCAGCGCGAGTTTGCCGAACAGGATACGTAAGCGCACCCATCCTATTTCTGCCGCTTTGCCGGCGGCAGATCGCTCTTGGCCAGCCGGTCAACCAGGAGAAGCTCGGTGGATACCAAAGCCGCTGTTATTGCACTGCTCAGTGTCTGGGGTGTGGGCGCCTGCCCCACCCTGCCCGCCACGGCTCAGGAAGCCGAAGGCAGCATGGAGGAGGATGAGCGCGAGACCGGCAATCCGCTGCTTAACAAGGTCTGGGTGCGCTCCGATGCTGACGAGAACCTGCCCGGCCCCATGCAGATCTTTCTGGGGGACGGCACGCTGGTCAGCGATAGCTGCTGGGAAACCTACCGGCTGTCCAAATGGCAGCAGGTCTCGTCCACGGCCATCAGCTGGGACGAAGATGGCATGACCATCGACGCCGATATCGCCACCCTCACCGAAACCGAACTGGTGCTGCGCATGCACCTGGGCACGGAAACCCAGGAACAGCGCTTCGTCACGGCAACCGTGCCCTATGTCTGCCCGGACATGCTCAAGGGCTAAGGGCTATAGCACCACCTGCGTGCCGATCTCGACGACGCGGCCCGTTGGTATGTGGAAATACTCCGTGGCGTCGCTGGCATTGCGCGCCAACCGCGTGAACAACCGGTCTTGCCAATAGCGCACCAGCCCTTGGCGCGGCCCGGGCTTGAGCGAGCGGCGCGACAGGAAGAACGAGGTCGACATGATGTCGAACTTCCAGCCCAGCTTGCGCCCCAGGATCAAGGCCTTTGGAATATTGGGGCTTTCCATATAGCCAAAGGTCACGACCACGCGGCTGAACAGCTCGTTATAGGCGTCGATCGTCACCTTCTCGTCGTCCGGCACGCGCGGGGACGCCGATGTGCGCACCGTCAGAATCACGTTTTGCTCGTGCAGCACCTTGTAGTGCTTGAGGCTATGGAGCAGCGCCGTTGGGGCGCCTTCGATATCGCTGGTCAGGAACACGGCGGTGCCGGGCACCAGTGTCGGGCGTTTCTTGGAGAGATTATCCACGAGGAACTGCAACGGCACTTCATCGCGCCGGGTCTTTTCCGCCAGGCGCCGTCGGCCGCCAATCCAGCTTGCCATGATGACCGCGACTGTCAGCGCCACCGCAGCGGGGACCCAGCCGCCCTGGAACAGTTTGGAGACATTGGCGGCGAAGAACCCGCCATCGATCACAACGAACACCACGCCGAACAGCACCACGACCGCCGGGTTCCACTTCCAATTGCGCCACATCACCACCAGCAGCAGCGCCAGGGTAACGATCATCACGCCCGAAACCGCGATACCATAGGCGTTCGACAACGCCTCGGAACTGCCGAACGCAATCACCAGCATCAGCACGCCGAGCATCAGCATCGTATTGATCTGAGGCATGTAGATCTGACCGCTTTGGGTAGCGGAGGTGTGCTGCACCACCATGCGCGGCAGCATGTTGAGCGCGATAGCCTGCTGCGCCAGGCTGTAGGTGCCCGAGATAACCGCCTGGCTGGCGATGATTGTCGCCATGGTCGCAAGTGCCACAAACGGCCCCAAGGCCCATTCCGGCTGCATTTCAAAAAACGGGCTTTCGACATTCTCGACGCCCATCTGCAACACAAAGGCGCCCTGCCCGAAATAGTTGAGCAAGAGGCACGGAAACACCAGGGCGAACCAGGCAATCACAATGGGCCGACGCCCGAAATGCCCCAAATCCACATACAGCGCCTCGGCCCCGGTCACCGCCAGGAACACAGCGCCGATCACCACAAAGGCAATGCCGAAATGCGTGGCCAGAAACTCGACGCCCAGGAAAGGATTGATCGCCAGCAGCACCGCTGGGTACTGCACAATATGCACCAGCCCGGAAATGCCCAGGGTCAGGAACCAGATCCCGGTTACGGGACCAAACACGATCGAGACCTTGGCAGTGCCAAAGCGCTGCACCATGAAGATGCCGACAATGATCACCAGCGTGATCGGCACCACCCAGCGGCGCATATTGGGGGCTACGAGTTCAATACCCTCAACCGCCGACAACACCGAGATAGCGGGAGTGATGATCGCGTCGCCAAAAAACAGCGAGGCTCCCAGCACGCCGAGTACGGTGATCCACATCGGCGGATTGGTGAAGGTCTTGCGCGCCAAGGCCATCAGCGAAAGCGTACCGCCCTCGCCCTTGTTGTCCGCGCGCGTAACGAAGAACACATATTTGACCGCGACGGTCAGCGTCAGCGCCCAAACAATCAGCGACAGCAGTCCCAGGATTTCGCTGCTGCTCGAAGCGGCACCGGGACGAATGCTCATCGCCTGCCGGAAGGCATAGATCGGGCTCGTGCCAATATCGCCATAGACCACCCCAAGCGCGCCGAGCAGCAGCATGGGCAGGTCTTTGTTGTGAGAGTGGTCGTGAAGATCGCTCGCATCGGCACCGGTGCTGGCACCGGCCGTATTCGTCTGCGTCATAAACCTGTGCTCTCATGGGTAACGGCGGGCGCCGCTATACACCTCGGATATCTCACATACAACACAACTTCTATTCAAGCGCCCAAACGCACAGGGGCCGCTCACACCGAGCGGCCCCTGACGTCAACGAAAGCTGGAGGTCTGGCTTTCGAAATACCTATTCGGCCGCGACGGCAGCCCGGGCATTATCCTGGGCGCGAGCGGCCTTGGTGGCAGTGCCCCACCAGATCAGCTGGTCTAGCATGTCCTTGGCGCTAGGGCCGATCGAGCCTTCGATATCGCTGAAGCTCTTGTTCTGGCCGCCGAGCGGATGCACGGCAAAGAAGTCGCTGCCCCCGATATGGACGGCCGAGCGGGTCGAGACCATCTGCATCTCGACGCCGATGCCGCGCAGATGTTCGGCCGCACGGGTGCCGCCAACGCTGCCATAGGCGACGATGCCGAAGGGCTTGCGATTCCACTCGACATAGGACTGGTCGATCGCGTTCTTAAGCGCGCCGGTGATGGACCGGTTGTATTCGGCGACGACGAAGATGAAGCCGTCAAACTCTGCGACCTTCTTTTGCCAGGCGACAGCACGGGGGTCGCTTGAAGGCATCCACATATTGGACGCCACTTCGTTGAAGAAGGGCAGGTCGAAATCGCGCAGGTCGACCAGTTCAGCCTCGATCTCGTCACGGGCATTGGCCTTGTCGAGAATCCACTGCGCCGGCTTGTCGCCGAAGCGGCTTTCGCGGGTGGACGAGATAATGACGCCAATCTTGAGTTTGGACATTGCGTGCCCTCCTTGGTAACAAAACGTAACTGAGGCGATATATGTGCCTGTACGATTTCCACGCAAGTGGGCACGCTCATGTCCGTGGGTTCCCCGAAGGGAGCTAAGGCACATGGGTGTAAGTATCTGACTGCCTTAAGTTGCCGGATTTCTGGGCTTTTGAGGGCTGCGCACCAACAGCTGCACTCGGTGTGTTCAACGCAGCGTTCGTCAAACCTGACCGACGGGCTGTTGGCTCAACCGCCCAGCACGGCTCGATAGCGGCGTACTGCTTCGGCAAACCCCATCAGCAGCGCATCGGCCGTGATACCATGGCCGATGGAGACTTCGGCTACGCCAGGCACCGCATCCTGAAACGCGGGCAAATTGTCCAGGGTCAAATCGTGCCCGGCATTGACCCCAAGGCCAAGCGCCATGGCGTCGGCCGTGGTGCCAGCAAGCTTGGACAACTCAACCGCCGCCCGCTCGGGATCATCAAAGCAGGCGCCATAGGGGCCGGTATAAAGCTCGATCCGGTCCGCGCCCAAATCGCGCGCCGCTTCCGTGCCATAAAGCCCCGCATCGGGATCGCAAAACAGCGACACGCGGCTGCCCATCTCCTTGAGCTGCTTGATCACCGGCCACAGCATCGCCGCCGAAGCAGCAAAATCCCAGCCGTGATCGGAGGTCGCCTGTGCCGGATCGTCGGGCACCAGCGTCACCTGCTGGGGCCGCACCGCATCGATCAGCGCCAGGAAATCGTCGCTCGGATAGCCTTCGATGTTGAACTCGGCTCCGGGATAGTCCTCCCGCAGCAAGGCCGCGAGTTCGAACACATCCGTGCGCCGGATGTGGCGCTGATCCGGGCGGGGATGGATGGTGATCCCGCTTGCCCCGGCATCCAGCACCACCCGGGCGATGCCGGTTACGCTGGGCCAGGGCAGATCGCGTCGATTGCGCAGCTGCGCCACGGCATTGAGATTGACGGAAAGCAGGGTCATCGCGAAAAACTCGGCGTTGCGGTGCGGTTTAGGAACTGACTGCCATCAGCAGTACTGATCCTGCGCGCCCGGCACAACACCGCGATCACATCCCCTCGGGACCCCGGGAGATCGCCGCCAACCCAGTGCGCACCACTTCCACCAGGCCGAGCGGCGCCATCAAGGCGATGAAGCTGTCTATCTTGCTCGACTTGCCCGTCACTTCGAACACGAAGCTTTCGACGGTTGCGTCAACGATTTGCGCCCGAAACGCATCGGCCAACCGCAAGGTCTCGGCGCGGTGGTCGCCCGAACCCGCCACCTTGATCAGCGCCAGCTCGCGCTCCACCGAGCCCCCTTCGCTGGTCAGGTCATGCACCTTGTGCACCGGCACCAGGCGCTCAAGCTGCAGCTTGATTTGCACCAGCACCTTGGGCGTCGCCACCACCACCACAGTGATGCGGCTAAGTCGCTTGTCGTGTTCGGTCTCGCTGACGGTCAGGCTCTCGATATTATAGCCCCGGGCCGAAAACAGCCCCACCACGCGTGCAAGAATACCCGGCTCATTGTCCACCAGCACCGACAGCGTATGCCGCTCGATCTCCTGGTTTTCCTTGGTCATGAAATAAGCCGAACCGGTCGGCTGCAGATGTGCGTTCATTTTTTTGGTCCTCAACTGCTGGGCTCTGAAACGGTGCCTCCCGCCCCGGCATCATCCCGACCTTGAGCCGGGATCCATCTCGAGATCTCAAGATGGGCCCCGGCTCAAGGCGGGGGTAGACACGGAGCGCGGGAGAAATCGCGCCTCCTAAACCAGCGCCCTTCCCTTTTCATCGATGATCGAGCCGATATTGGCGGTATCGGGCAAGATGATCTCATTATGCGGCTTGCCCGATGGGATCATCGGCAGCGCATTCTCGTCCTTCTCCACCACGCAGTCGAACAGCACCGGACCATCATAATCGAGCATCTCGGCAATCGCCGCATCGAGCTCGGCCGGGTTCTCGCACCGGATGCCCTTGCCGCCATAAGCCTCTGCCAGCTTGACGAAATCGGGCAGCGATTCCGAATAGGAATGCGCATAGCGCGAGCCATGCAGCAGGTCCTGCCACTGGCGCACCATGCCCATGCGCTCATTGTTGAGGATGAAGATCTTGACCGGCAAGCGGTACTGCACCGCCGTGGACATTTCCTGCATCGTCATCTGCACGCTGGCTTCGCCGGCGATGTCGATCACGAGAGCGTCGGGATGCGCCACCTGCACGCCGACCGCCGCTGGCAGGCCATAGCCCATGGTCCCCAAACCGCCCGAGGTCATCCAGCGATTGGGCTTTTGGAAATGGAAGTGCTGCGCGGCCCACATCTGGTGCTGCCCAACCTCGGTCGTGATGTAGACATCCCGGTCCTTGGTCGCCTCATAAAGGCGCTGGATCGCGTATTGCGGCTTGATCGTCGTGTCCGAGTTCTGGAAGCCCAGCGAGTTGACCGAGCGCCACTTGCCGATCTGCCCCCACCATGGCGCCAGCGCTTCGGTACGCGGCTGGTTGGTCTTGGAGCGCCAGATTCGCACCATTTCGGCCAAAACCCGCCCGCAATCGCCGATGATGGGCAGGTCCACGGGGATGATCTTGTTGATCGAGCTTGGGTCGATATCCACATGGATCTTGCGGCTGCCGGGCGAAAACGCGTCAATCCGGCCGGTGATGCGGTCATCGAACCGCGCCCCGATATTGATCATCAGATCGCAGCCATGCATGGCGAGGTTCGCTTCATAAGTGCCGTGCATGCCCAGCATTCCCAACCACTGCGGATTGGCCGCCGGAAACGCGCCCAGCCCCATCAGCGTCGAGGTCACCGGAAAGCCGGTCAGCTCAGCCAGTTCACGCAGATGCTCAGAGGCCTGCGGCCCGGCATTGATCACGCCGCCACCGGTATAAAACACCGGGCGCTCGGCCTTGAGCATCATGTCGACGGCAGCCTCGATCGCGGCGATGTCCCCATCCACCTGCGGGCGATAGCTGCGCTGGCGCAGGCTCTGCGCGTCCGGCTTGTAGTAGGTGCCTAGTGCAAACTGCACATCCTTGGGAATATCGATCACCACCGGGCCGGGCCGGCCGGTCGTCGCGATCAGGAACGCTTCATGCAGCACCCGCGGCAGGTCCTCGATGCGCTTCACCAAATAATTGTGCTTGGTGCAGGAGCGGGTGATCCCCACCGTGTCGCATTCCTGGAACGCGTCGGTGCCGATCAGCGAGGTCGGCACCTGGGCGGTGATGCACACCAGCGGAATGGAATCGAGCAGCGCATCGGTCAATCCGGTGATCGCGTTGGTCACCCCCGGGCCCGAGGTCACCAGCACCACGCCCGGCTTGCCGGTCGAGCGGGCATAGCCCTCGGCCATATGGGTCGCGCCCTGTTCGTGGCGCACGAGGATATGCTGGATCACATCCTGCTGGAACATCGCGTCATAGATCGGCAGCGCCGCGCCACCGGGATAGCCAAAGATATGCTCGACACCCTGATCGGTTAGCGCCTGGATCACCATCTCGGCGCCCGTCATCTTCTCGTGTTCCGCCATCTTGCTTGCTCCTTGGTTGCCCCACCGGGCCGTTCGGTTCCGCCCCTCCGCCCCGGCGGAAAATGGGCAATAAAAAAGGCCCCGTTTGGGACCTGTTTTCGGCGCATCAGCATTCGCGCGGGATGTTATCCCACGTCGCCGATGCGCCAGCCTACTACGAGAATGAGTGCCCGCACGGGACCTCTCCATAAAAAAGTTGGTTTGTTTCTAGCCCCTCGCCCGAAATCGGTCAAGCGGGCAAATGCCATCGCCCGAGCCGGGCACAAAAACAAAAAAGGCTCCCCGGAGGGAGCCTTTCCAGATCCGATAAGGGATCGCTTAGTTGTCGAGCAGGGTCAGGTTCGTTGCTGAAACCTTGCCATCGCGGCCGGTCTCGAGCTCGTAGGTGACCTTGTCGCCTTCATACAGGCCCTGCAGGCCCGAACGCTGAACGGCAGAGATGTGCACGAATGCGTCCTGGCCGCCATTCTCAGGCGAAATGAAGCCGAAGCCCTTGGTGGTGTTGAAAAACTTAACGGTACCGGTGATCATGGCTGACCCTTTTCTGTGTGCTCTCGCCGAGGCGAACGAGCCGTTGCCCATGACAACATGTCGGTGGGCGCATACACGTTCGCAAGTTGAGCAGGTAGCCAGGCCGAAATTCGGCAGATCAGGCAGCCGACGTAGGCTGTAAAACGTATGCCTGCCTTATGCACGGAACTGAAGAAAAAGTAAAGCCCCCCGGGGCGCTAGCGGTATCGGCATGCCGAACGGCGCTCTGCGGCGGGACAAAAAAGGCCCCGGTACCGGGGCCTTCCGAAACTCGAACCTGTTGAGTTTAGCTCAGCAGGGTCAGGTTGGTGGCGGAAACCTTGCCGTCACGGCCGGTCTCGAGTTCATAGGTCACCTTGTCGCCTTCATACAGGCCCTGCAGGCCCGAACGCTGGACGGCGGAGATGTGGACAAACGCGTCCTTCTCACCATTTTCTGGCGAGATGAAGCCGAAGCCCTTGGTGGTGTTGAAGAATTTCACGGTACCGGTGATTGCGGCCATGGAATTTGATCCTCGTAACAAGTGGTCGCCGCCGCGGCGGCTAAGGGTTGAATACGGGCGGAAAGCCCGGTCTAACGATTCACAGTCAGGAGGTAGCCAAGTTTCCGGCACGCCGGTGATTGGATTAGCGCAAGACGAGTGTAACGTATGTTGTGAAATATGCCGCGCCCGCAAACAAATTTCAAGTCCTTCATAAACAAAGACACTCGGCCCGGGAGGGACTCCGGACCGAGTGTTGGCGCCCCGAGGGGCGCGCGCCGCATGGGGCGATGCGGCGACCTGTTTAGCCGCGTGGGCAAACGTCCTTGTACCGGCCGCCATTGCGGTTTTCGTACCAGCACATATTGTTGTCGCCGTCGACACGACCGAGGACATTGCCGGCGGCTGCGCCGACCACGCCGCCAATGCCTGCGCCGACAGCCGCACCGGCAACGCTACCGGTGGCAACAGCGCCGGTAACAGCGCCTACGCCTGCGCCGACAGCAGCACCCTCTTGTGTGGCAGTGCACGCAGCCAGCGACAGGGTGGTAGCGGCGATGATCAGAAACTTATGCATGGAAAACCCTCCAGGTACTATCGGAGGAGCAAATGCACGATTGAGTGATTGGTTCCGCACAAATCTGCATTCCTAGATTTTTTCTTCCGGCGCCCTACGCGCCAGTGCGGCAAGGCTGATCGCGACCCAGCCGCCGATCATCCCCATCCCGCCCATCGGTGCCGCGCCGGGAAAGGCGCCCTGCCCCAGCCATTCCCGCACGCCCAGGTCCAGCACAAACAGGCCCGTGCCCATGGCCAGCAATGCTCCCGCCGCACCCAGGATCCGCCCGCGCCCCGCCAGCCCAAGCGCCAGCAGCGCGGGGCCATGGGCGAGGCACACCGCAGCGATTGCCTCGATGTTGCGGGACCCGCCAGCATGCGAGGCACCCGCAGCCGCAGCGACCCCAATCGCTCCTACAACTCCAGCCCCCGCCAACAATAATCGCGCCAGAACCCCACCTTGCACCATCGTCATTTCCCTCTCCGCTCTTCCACCTCATCCTGTGATGGGCTAGAGCATGCGCCCGCGAGTAGGACGAAATCACATGAGCGAGCAAATCACGGTTGTGGCCGACGCCACCGCTGCACCTGAGCCCGTGCGCGTCAGCTGGATTGCCGAACTGCGCGCCACCTTTGCCCTCGCCTGGCCGCTGGTGATCGCACAGCTGGCGCAAAACGCGCTTGCAACCACCGATGTCATCATGCTGGGCTGGCTGGGTCCGAGCCAGCTGGCGGCTGGTACCCTTGCGACGACTTTCCTGATGCCTTTTCTTGTTGGCGGTATCGGGCTGGTTGGCGCCGTAGCGCCCCTCGTGGCCCAGGCGCGCGGCGCCCGTGACACCCGCTCCATCCGCCATATCGTGCGCCAGGGCCTGTGGGCCGCGGCCATTCTGGCGCTCGTGCTCACGCCCATCATATGGCAGATCCGCCCGGTTTTTGCCTTGTTGGGGCAAGATCCCGCGGCAACGCTTCTTGCCGAAGAATACATCCATGTGGCCATCTGGCTGCTGTTTCCCGCCCTTGGCATTGTCGCGTTCCGCTCGCTGCTCGCCGCGTTTGATGCCACGCGGGTCGTGCTGTTGATCACCGTCGGCGGGGTCGTCGTCAACGCCCTCGCCAACTATGGCCTGATCTTTGGCAATTGGGGCTTGCCGCGGCTTGAGCTGCGCGGCGCTGCCCTTGCAACCCTTTTGACCAATATCGTCATGTTCACCGCCATGGCGATCTTTGTGCTGCGCCACCGCCGCTTCCGCCGCCTGCATCTGCTGCATCGCCTTTGGGCCGCGGACTGGAAGCGCCTCGGGCAGATTTTCCGCGTCGGCACGCCGATCGGCATCACCGTCCTGGCCGAAGTGGGCCTCTTCACGGCCAGCGCCTTGCTGATGGGCCGGCTCGGCACTGATGAAGTCGCCGCCCACGCCATTGCCCTGCAATGCGCTTCCACGGCTTTCATGGTGCCGCTGGGCCTCGGCACCGCCGCCACCGTCCGGGTCGGTCATGCCTTCGGTCGCGGCGACCCCATTGGCATCGCTCGCTCAGGCTGGACTGCCTTTGGCCTTGGCACCGGCTTCATGGCCTGCTCGGCCCTCGTTTTCCTGGCGTTTGGCCCCGCTATTGTCACCATCTTCCTCGACCCTGACCAGCCAGCCAACCACAATGCGCTTGCCCTTGCCGCCAGCTTCGTCGCGGTCGCCGGCTTGTTCCAGATCGTGGATGGCGCCCAGGTCGTGGCGGCGCACGCACTGCGTGGCCTTAGTGACACCAAGATCCCCATGGTTGTGGCCATCATCGGCTATTGGCTGGTCGGCATGCCGGTGGCCTATCTTCTTGGTTTCACCTTTGACATGCGCGGCGTCGGCATCTGGATCGGCTTGGCCGTGGGGCTTGGCTTTGTGGCGGTGGTTCTGGTTGCCCGCTTTGCCATGCGCGAACGACTAGGGCTCTTGCGTCCCCGCTAGATCCGCTGCACGCGCAGCGTGCTGGCGCCCCGCCGCACGCTCCGGCGTGCTGCGACCTTAACTGGCGCGACGCGGCCAATCGGCGAAGCGGTTGCGAAGCCAGGTCCGTTGCCGCTTGGCATATTGCTGGGTGGCGATCGTCGCCAGCCGCACCGCCTCTTCCTTGCTGCTGCGGCCCTCGAGCCAGTCGCCGATCTCGGGCACCCCGATAGCCTTCATCACCGGCAAGGAAGGGTCGAGCTCCTGGGCACGCAGCGCCTGCACTTCTTCCACTGCCCCGCTCTCGAACATCGCCGCAAACCGGCGCGCAATGCGCTCGCGCAACACCTGCCGGTCCGGATCAAGCACCATGCGCTCCACTTCAAACCCACCGAGCAGCGCCGCCTGCGGCGCATCCTGAAAGCTCGACAAGGTCCGCCCCGTCGCGCGCTTGACCGCCAGCGCCCGCGTCAGCCGCTGCGGATCGGCCACCCCGAGCCGGGCCGCACTCACCGGATCCTCTGCCTCCAGCAAAGTCAGCCTTCCGGCGGCGTCGAGCGCTTGAATCTCTTGTTGAACTTGAAGCACCAGTTCGGCCGCAATCGGGGGAATATCGGCGAATCCATTCAGCAGCGCATCGAAGTAAAGCCCTGTGCCGCCCACAAAAAACAGCGCCCGCTCCGGATCGATTTCCTCTGTCACTTGCCGCACCGCTCCCAGCCACTGGCCGGTGGAAAACCGGACCCGCGCCGGCACCACGCCATAGAGCCGATGCTCCGCCAGTGCCTCCTCATCGGCGCTCGGACGGGCCGTTACCACCCGCAAGGTGTCATAGACCTGCATGGCATCGGCATTGATGATCACGCCGCCCTGCGCCCGGGCAAGCTCGAGCGCCAAGGCCGACTTGCCGCTCGCGGTTGGACCCGCTATCAAAACGGCGCGCCTGTGGCCCTTCACTCCCATCCCTCCCCGAGTTTCATTCCCGCCATGCCGGTTCTTTGCCTGATCGCCAATCCCGCTGACTCCGAACTCGATCCGCCATTGGCAGAAGCCGTCCTGCGTCAAACCGGGGGCGAGCTCAACTGGCTCAATCACGGCATTGCCTGCGAGATCATCGAGCCAAAGTCAACCGAAGCGCTGGAAGCCGCCCGCGCCGTCATCGGCACCCGCGCCGTGGATGCCGCCCTCGTGCCCAGCACCGGCCGCCGCAAGCAGATCCTTCTCGCCGACATGGATTCCACCATGATCAACGAGGAATGCATCGACGAGCTCGCGGCCGCCCTCGGCATCAAGCCCCAGGTCGCCGAAATCACGGAGCGCGCGATGCGCGGCGAACTCGATTTTGCCCAGGCGCTCGACACCCGCGTCGCCCTGCTCAAGGGCCTTGAGCGCAAGGTCATCGAGGAGGTCCGGCGCGAAGCCATCACCCTCGCGCCCGGCGGCCGCGCCCTTGTGCAAACCATGAAAGCCTATGGCGCCTATACCGCCCTTGTCTCAGGCGGCTTCACCATCTTTGCCGATCATTTCGGCAAGCGCATCGGCTTCAATGAAGTGCTCGCCAATGTGCTTGAGTTCGATGGCGACCGCCTCACCGGCACGGTGCAAAAGCCCATTGTCGACAAGGACACCAAGCGCACCAAGCTCGAAGCCCTCGCCGCCGAGCGTGGCCTGTCGCTCAGCCAGACCATGGCGGTTGGCGATGGCGCCAATGATCTCGACATGATCCGCGCCGCTGGCATGGGCGTCGCCATCCACGCCAAGCCCGCCGTTGCGGCCGAAGCGGGCGTGCGGATCGACCATGGCGATCTCACCGCCCTCCTCTATCTGCAGGGCTATACCGACGAAGACATCGTCCGCTAACCCGCCCACCACCTGCCCAACAAAAAACCCCCGCCACTGGCGGGGGTTTTCGTTTCGCTATCCGGTGCCGCTTAGGGCGTCGGAGCCGCAGCGGGAGCCGGAGCCGGTGCCGCCGGTGCTTCGGGGGCGGGCGCTGCCGCAGGAGCGGTCTCGCCTTCCACTGGCGGCGGCACATCCGTGCCGACGGTCGGGGCCAGTTCGGAGCCGTCGTCCAGCGTCAGGCTAGGCGTAGTGGCATCCTCGATCCCGAGGCCATCAAGGGCCGGACCCTCGCTAGTCGGCACGGCTGGAGCCGGTACCGGTGCAATCGGGGGCGCAAGGTTCGGATTGGCTGCCGGCAATTCGCCATTCGAGCCGAAATACCGGAAGAACTCGCTCTCGGGCGACAGCACCATGGTCGTGCCCGTATTGGACAGTGCCGTCCGGTACGATTCCATCGAGCGATAGAACTCGAAGAACTCAGGATCCTGCCCATAGGCGGCAGCAAAGATCCGGTTCCGGTCGGCGTCACCCGTACCACGGATGATCTCGGCGTCACGCGTTGCCGCTGCCACGATTTCCACGGCCTGACGATCGGCAATGGCGCGCAGCGACTGGGCCTGCTCCTGGCCGCGAGCCCGCAGCAATGCGGCCTCCGCCAAACGCTCGGCGCGCATCCGCTCATAGGTCCGCTCGGACACTTCAGCGGCAAGGTCGGTGCGCAGGATACGCACGTCGACCACTTCGATGCCCAGCTCCGCCATATCGGGACGGATCAGGTCACGGGCTTCCCGCATCATCTGCGGACGCTGTTCCGACAGCGCCGCATTGAATTCACGCAAGCCATAAACCTGGCGCAGCGCTGCATCGAAGCGGGTGGCGATACGGCTTTCGGCAACCTGCAACTGGCCCAGCGCACGTTCGCGGAACAGCCGCGGATCGGTGATCCGGTAGGTCAGGAACGCATCCACCTCGTAAAAGGCGCCGCCCGAAACCTGCACGGTCATGTCAGCGATATCCTGGCGCAGCAGCCGATCTTCGATGATCTGCACGCTGTCCACGATATCGGTCGGGATCTTGAAATAGATGCCCGGCTCGGTGCGGATATCGGTGATCTGGCCAAAGCGCATCACGATGGCCTGGTCGCGCTCATTGACCACATAGATCGACGAGAACAACACATAGAGCGCGAGAACGACGGCAACGCCGATGACAATCAAACGGTTTTGCATGGCTTAGTTCCCGCTCGTCGTGGTGGGAGGAGTGGTCGGTGCATTGCTGCGCGTACGCAGCTCAGGCAATGGCAGATATGGCACCACGCCCTGGCCCCCGGCCCCGCTTTCCATCAGCACCTTGTCGGAGCCGCCCAGCACTTCTTCCATGGTTTCAAGGAACAGGCGCTTGCGCGTCACTTCGGGCGCGTTGACATATTCGGCATAGATCGCGTTGAAGCGTTGGGCCTCACCGGTTGCTTCCTGCACCACGCGGTTGGTGTAGGCTGCCGCATCTTCCCGCAGCGCCGCTGCCCGGCCTCGGGCATCGCCGAGAAGGGTGTTGGCATAGGAACGGGCTTCTTCCTGCAGGCGGTCTTCGTCTTGCTCGGCACGCTGCACTTCGTTGAAGGCATCGGCCACTTCGGCTGGCGGCGCGGCATTTTCGATCGAGATCCGGCCGACGCGAACGCCAATGCCGTAGCTGTCGAGAATGGCCTGGGTGATTTCCTGCACTTCGATGGCGATACCGGCACGGTCGTCACGGAAGATGTCCTGGGCCGGACGACGGCCCACCACTTCGCGCATCGCGCTTTCGCCGGCATTGCGGACCATGTCTTCGGGGTCACGCACATTGAACAGATAGTCGATCGGGCTGGAAACCGACCACAGCACCGAAAAGCGCACATCGACAATGTTCTGGTCGCCCGAAAGCATCAGCCCATCATCGCCGCCCGTGCGTGAGCCCGAGCCGCTAGCACCCGAGCCGCTGGCGCTGCCAATATCGGTCTGGTTCTCGGTAACCGTGACGCGTTCAACCGTTTCGATCGGCCACAGATGGAAATGCAGCCCTGGATTGGACAATTCTGGCTTGGGGGCACCGAACCGTAGTTCAACGCCCACTTCCTGCGGATCAACAGTATAGATGGAGTTCAGCGCCCAAAAGCCGATCACCAGCACAACACCGCCGATAATTGCCCAGCGTCCGCCGGGCAAACCACCCTGGAACCGGTCACGTCCGCGGTTGAGTATATCTTCAAGGTTTGGCGTGTTGCCTGGCCGACGTGGACCGCCGCCACCACCACCGCCACCGGGGGCTTGTCCCCACGGGCCGCCATTATTGCGGCCACCCCCGCCTCCATTACTCTCCCAGGGCATCATAATCCTTTCAGCCATCGTCGTTTACTTGCCGACCTATATAGGCAGGCACAGGGAACCGATCAATGAGCGCGCCCTTAACGACGGGCGTACACTTTGACGCGGTAGGCGGCCTCGTCATCGGCCGATGGGGCGATATCGGGTTCATCCACCACCACCCAAACCTCGGGATCGATCGGGGGAAACAATACGTCCCCCTCCGGCTCCAGCTCGACATGGCTGATGTAAAGCCGATCGGCGCGGTCCATCAGCTGGCGATAGATTTCCCCGCCTCCGATCACCATGATCTCATCGACGTCGTCGGCGCCAGCAATCTCGGCTGCCTTGGTCAACGCGGCTTCAAGAGTTGGCACCACAATCACGCCGGGTGGCCCAAAGTCCTGCCGGCGCGTGATGACAATATTGGTCCGCCCCGGCAGCGGCCGGCCCACTGTGTCATATTGCTTGCGGCCCATCACGATCGGCTTGCCCATCGTGCTGTCGCGGAAATAGGCAAAGTCCGATGGAATGCGCCAGGGAATGGTCTGGGCGCTGCCGATCACCCCATTGCGCGCCACGGCGGCAATCATTGCGATCTGGGCGCTCATGGCTGGCCCAACCTGGCCAAAGCCTCGCCATCCACCCGCACCTTGGTCCATTCATCCTGCATCACGCCACCCTGCCCCAGGTAAAAATCAATCGAAGGCTGGTTCCAGTCCAGCACCCACCATTCCAGCCGGCCTAGCTTCTCGGCGACACAGCGCTGCGCCAGGTGGCGCAACAGCGCCTTGCCAAGACCCTTCCCCCGCAACGCCGGATCCACGAACAGATCTTCGAGCCAGATGCCGTGTCGGCCCTGGAAGGTCGAATAAGTGTAAAACCAGAGCGCGAACCCCGCCGGCTTGCCGTCCCATTCGGCAATCTCGCAGAACACCCGCGGATTGGCACCAAAAAGGTCGCGCGCAATGTCCGCTTCGGTGGCAACCACCTCGTGCTCGAGCTTTTCGTAGCGCGCCAGATCCTTGATGAACCCGAGCACCAATGCTGCATCAGCCGGGGCGGCCGGCCGGATGCGCAGGCTCACGGCTGCGCCTCATGGCGCTGCAGGATCAGGATATCAAGCTCGCGCTGCGGCCAGTAATTGCTTGCTTCCATCTCGAAGGTGGTTGGCCCGATCTTGCGCACATCGGTGCCGCAGAACGACACCAGGTTTTCGGGCGCGCCCTTGTCGACCACAAGCCGGAACCGCTCGATCGCTCCGCCGGCCCAGTTGGAACCGGTCGAAACAATGTAGGAAATCCACCTTTCGGTGAAGGGTGCCGTCCAGGGCTCGCCGGGCTTGGCGGTCTTGAGCACCGCATTGCGGAAGGCCTCGTCTACACAATATTTGCGCTCATATTCCGCGGCAGGGTTGTAGTTGCCACCCGCCTCGTTGAGAAAGCTGATCCCTGCCGTCCCGCCGACGCTAGGCTTGTAGCGATGCACGACCTCAACGGTCGCCCGCGCGGGGAAAGTGGCTTCCCAGGTATAAGCCGCCCGCCAGGTCCAGTATGGCCGATGATGCAGCTCCCACCCTTTGCCCGCATCGAACTCGTCCGGGACGAGGAGCCCGAGATGCAACATTTCGGCAGTCGTCGCCTCGTCGAGCTCGTCTACCGCTTCGGTAGCCGTCTCCCCGAAGGGCAGCAAGGGAATTCCCCGCTTGCGCAAATAGTCGGTACGATCCACCCCCGCCGCAAAGGCATATTCATGCAGCTCCGCCTCGACCGGCACCCCATCGAACGTCGTTTCGAAGCGGAACGGGTTGTCTTCGGGACCATCGGGAAAGGCTACCGGCGACCACGGGTCAGCCGCAATATCGGGCATGGGAAAGGCCACCAGCACATCCTGGTCGACATCCCCATCATTGCGGAACTGGTAAACGACCCGAATCTCCTCGGCCGAGATGAACAGCTCTTCGCTCGCCATGGCGATGGAATTGTTGGACACGAACTCCAGCCCACCCGCGCCGATCACCGCCGAGGTGTCATTGGCCAGCGCCGGGGCCGTCGCCGCCACCCAACAAACAATGCCAATCCAGCGCATCGCAGACCCCTCTTTGCCGGGGACGGCCACGCCCCCGCACCCCGATAAACGCACCCTAGCCCGTCACGCGCAGCGGGGGAAGGAGCCCCTATACGGCAACGGCCGCCTTGATATGCGGATGCGGATCGTAGCCACTGATCGTCACATCCTCGAAGCGGAAGTCCTCGATCCGGGTCACCGCCGGGTTCAGCGTCAGCTGCGGCAATGGCCGCGGCTCGCGCGTCAGCTGCAGGCGCGCCTGCTCCAAATGGTTGGAATAAAGATGCACATCGCCAAAGGTGTGCACGAAATCGCCCACTTCGAGCCCCGTAACCTGCGCCACCATATGGGTCAGCAAGGCATAGGAGGCGATGTTGAACGGCACGCCCAAAAACGTGTCCGCTGAGCGCTGATACAGCTGGCAGCTCAATTTGCCGTTGGCCACATAGAACTGGAACAAGCAGTGGCAGGGCGGCAGCGCCATCTCATCCACTTCAGCCGGGTTCCAGGCCGAAACGATATGGCGCCGGGAGTCGGGCTTGGTGCGGATGGATTCGATGACGGCGCCGAGCTGGTCGATCTTGCGCCCGTCGGGCGCCGGCCAGCTGCGCCATTGCGAGCCATAAACCGGACCGAGATCACCATTCTCGTCAGCCCATTCGTCCCAGATCTTGACCCCATGCTCCTGCAACCAGCGCACATTGGTGTCGCCGCGAATGAACCAGAGCAGCTCATAGATGATGGATTTGAGATGCAGCTTCTTGGTGGTGACGAGCGGAAAGCCCTCCGCCAGGTTGAACCGCATCTGGTAGCCGAACAGCGAGCGCGTGCCGGTGCCGGTCCGGTCGCCCTTGTCGACGCCGTGCTCGAGGATATCGGATAAAAGCTTGAGATAAGGCTGCATGCCCCCAGCCTAGCCGATTCCGGGGCGGCGCGCCTGCCCGTCGCCTCACTTTTCCCCGGTAGCTTCCGCCCTTTTGCGGAGCCGCGGGAGTAGCCTAGTACCGCCGCTGCTGCTGTCTTTGCGTGTCAGCAGTCTCGGTCTAGCCTTGGCTGAAAGGAGCAGCGCCATGACCATCCCTGTTATCGCTTCAAGCCTGCGCCTCCCCGCGCCTTTTCAAAGGCCAGCACGCGAGCAGAAGGAAATCGCACGGTGAGCCCCAGGCTGCGTCCTTTACGCGCGCGCGAGGAGATGCCCGAGTTTGTCCGCGATGCTCTGGGGCAGCGGGGCTTGCGGGACAAATACGACGCCCGCCCTATCAGCGTAACGACTACCTGCTGTGGATCAACAAGGTGAAGCGTCCCGAAACCAAGCAAAAGCACCTCGAGCAGATGCTTGGCGAACTCGAACGCGGCGGCGTTTACATGGGGATGCGCTGGAACGGCTAGACCGCCGGCTGCACCTGTTCGGTCACCACCTCGAAGCCCGACAGGGTGCCGGGCCCGAACTGGGTCGACAGCGCCACATCGGTGGCATCGCGGCCGATCCCCATCAGCACGCGCCCAATCCGCGGGGTGTTATGCCGCGCATCGGCGGTATACCAGTGCCCGCCCAGATACACCTCGAACCAGGCGGAAAAATCCATCGGCGCCGGGTTGGGCGGAACCCCGATATCGCCCAGATAGCCCGTGCAATAGCGCGCCGGTATATTCATGCAGCGGCAAAGAGTGAGCGCCAGATGCGCAAAATCGCGGCACACGCCCACATGCCCCTGATACGCGCCGAAAGCGCTGCGCGTGCGGTCGGCCTGCCCGTAATCAAACCGGATATGGTTGTGCACCCAATCCAGGATTGCCTGCACCCGCGGCCAGCCTGGCTCGGCAGCGCCGAACAACTCCCAAGCCACCGGCGTCAGCAAATCGGTTTCGCAATAGCGCGAACCCAAGAGGTAGACGAGCGCTTCGTCCGGCAATTCCTCGATTGCGTGCTGATGTGCAGTGGCAGGCACCACATCGGGCAAGCCGGTATCGAACACCCAGAACTCGGTTGAAATGGTCAGCTGCCCCGCCGGGGCAACGATCCTGGTGCAGGAATTGCCGAAGCCATCAAGGTAGTCCCATGCGTCCACCGGCCGTGAAAACACCAGAATCTGCTCGCTCAGCAAATCGGCCCGGCGTGATGGATGCACATGCAGGCAAAGCAGCATGGGCGTAGGTTGGGGACACTGGTAGCTGAGGGTGAAGCCGGCCTTGATCTGCATCGTCTGCACTCCGGGCTTTTGCCGCGCCAGTGTGACACAGGCGCGCGCAAACACCAAGGCCTGCGGATGCTGCCGCCTTTTTGCATCAAGCCATTTGCATCGGGCGGGGGCGCGTCCTATATATGTCGTGCTCGCAAGAGCTATGGCGATAAACTGCCATCGTAATAAACCTTTCGGACCCGGGGGCAGTACCCGGCGCCTCCACCATCTACCCTCCCCGCGAGAGTAGCCAATGGGGGCGAAACAGGATCGACGAGGGCGTAAAGGGTGTGTTTTCGCTCGGTGAGGTACCACCGTTATCGGTCCAAAACTTATAGTTGCAAATGACAACCATAAGGCTCCAGTCGCTCTCGCTGCGTAAGCAGCGCTAGTACTGGGAATCTAAGTCCTCCAGCCCTAGCCGGCTGACAGGCGGGGTCCGCAGGCACCTGGCAACAGAAGCCTGCACTTCCCTCCCCGCTTATCGCCGCAACTTTTGCCTTTGTCCTTGAATTCTCAGGGAACGTGAGGCTGATATGGGCCGTTCTGAATCGACACCAGCCGGAAACTATCGATATGGCCGAAGATCACCTGCGCTACGACATTCTCGCCCAGGAGGCACTGCGCGGCGTCGTGCGCAAAGTCCTGGCAGAAGTGGCCAAGACCGGCCTGCCAGGCGATCATCACTTCTTTATCTCCTTTGTCACTCGCGCCCCCGGCGTGCGCCTGAGCGAAAAGCTCCTGGCGCAGTACGACAAGGAAATGACCATCGTCATCCAGAACCAGTATTGGGACCTCAAGGTCACCGAAACCGGCTTCGAGGTCGGCCTGAGTTTTGATGGCCAGCCCGAACTGCTCGTCATTCCCTTTGCCGCGGTAAAGGGGTTCTTCGACCCCTCCGTGCAGTTTGGCCTCAACTTCGATCCCACGACGGCACCCGCCGGTGCCACGGCCGACGAGATTGCCGAGGCGCGGGAAACGGCTGCCACTGATCAGCCCGCCGCCGACGGCGAAGCCACGGGCGAAAAGGTCATCAGCCTCGACGCCTTCCGCAAGAAGCCCTGATCGGGGCGGTGCAGAAGCGCTCCCTGTCCATTGCCGGCCACCGCACCAGCATCGCGCTTGAACCCGAGTTCTGGGCCGTGCTGGAGCAAATGGCCGCACAATCCGGGCAAAGCCTTGCCGGCCTCGTCAAATCGGTCGACGAAACCCGTCACACCACCAACTTGTCTTCTGCCTTGCGTCTCGCCGCCCTGGCCTGGCTGCAGGGGCGCATTCCGGCTACCGATTAGCGTCCGAAACTCGCGCCCGGCAGCACCTGCAGCGGCGTAAACTCGAGATTGAGCGGCCCCTGCGGCAAAGCCGGTGGCGCCTCCTCGATAGGCTCCTGCGCCGCCTCTGCCTCGGCTTCGGCTTCTGCTTCAAGGCGCTGCCGCTCGGCCTCTTCTTCAGCCAGCCGCTCCGCTTCCGCTGCTTCCTCGGCCAGGCGCGCCGCTTCCTCGGCGGCGCGCTGCTGGCGCTGCTGCTCGATCAGCCTGTTGCGCGCTTCTGCCGCCGCACGCTGCCGCTCGGCATCCTCGATGCGCAAGGCTTCGAGCCGGTCCACCTCGATCTCATTGGCCCGCACCTGGATCGCGCCGACCATCGGCTCGAGGTCGAGCCGCACTTCCGGCGCCCCGATCGTCCCCCCAATCGCGGTAAAGATCTGGCTGGTGTCGTCGCGCACCAGCCCCTGCGGATCAACAAAGCCCTTCGGCGTGAGTGCAAACCGCCCCTGCAGCGCCAGCGTGCGCAGATCAAGGTCAACGCTGCCCGCCAGCCGCGCCGTCGGGTTTTCGGCCAGGAGATTGCCCAGCCGGACCACCCCGCCCGCAATGGTGAATGCGCCAGTGACGCTGGGCGCCCGGAACGGCCCCTCGCCCAGCGCGATCCCCATCAGCGTCGTCAGCGTTTCAGGCGGTGTTTCCAGCACATCCTCGAGCCCTGCCACCGTGCCGAACACATCGGGGTCGAGTCCGGCCGCAGTGAAATCGGCCAGGGTGAAATTGCCTTCCCCCGCCAGGCTTTCCGCCACGCCGGCCAGGCTCGCACCCGTGCCCTCGAACTGCACCCCGCCATCGAGCCTGCCACCGAGCACCGATGCCAGCCCTGCCGGCGCCAGGCCAGCCAGGTCAACCCCTGCCACCGACAATCGCCCGGTGACGGTCTTGTCGGCCAGCGCCCCCGAGCAACACACCGCGCCATCGAGCCGCACTTCGCCATTCCCCGCCCGCGCCGTAAAGCCCGCCAGGCGCAAACGGTTGTCGTCCCAGGCCAGCTCCCAGCCCGCATCGCGCAGCAACGGGGCACCCCCGGCAGAGATGGCCTCCGCGGTGACCCGGACCGAGCCCCGCGTACCGCGCCCTCCAGCGCCCGCACTGATCGGCCCTTCGGGCCAGGCGCCATCCGCCCCTACCAGCGCCGCCGGTCCAAACACCGTCGCCGCAATCCCCTCGACGCTCGCCGCCTCGAGGGTCAGCTCCCCCTCCAGCGCCGCCGCATCGCCTCTTCGTGTCCGCGTCAGCCTGCCCGAAAAGCCGGCATCCCCAGCCTGGCCGCCGATCTCGCTCAGGGCCAGCACGCGCTCGCCTTCGAACCGCAATTGCGCACCGACACTTACGCCCGGCAGACTCACCCCATCGGCCCCCACCACCTGCGCCAGCCCGCTGGCATCCTCGAGCGCGAGCTCGATGCGCCCATCGCCCTGCAACTCGCCCGTGTCGGCCACCGCGACATCACCGTTGAAGCTCACCCGTTCCTCGCCCAGGCTCGCATTGAGCCCAAGGGTAAAGCCGTTCTCGGCGTTGCCCTGCAGCCCTGCCACCACCAGCGCCGAGCCGCTGCCGCTGAACACCACCGCATCACCGAGTCCCAACTGCCGCGTCAGCGCCTCGATATCCGTGCTTTCGAGATTGGCTTGCAGGCGCACTGGCGCCGACAGCGCCCCGTTGAGCCCACCCGACAATTCCGCCCGCCCATGCAGCGCCGCGGTCCCGAGCGTGCCGTCGAGGGTCAGCGATTGCGCGCCCCCATCGACGGGCGCCGCCAGATCGAAGCGCAGATCAGCGGGAGCCGAACCCGCCAGCCATTGCCGCCAACCCTCCGGCACCGCCAGCAGGTCGTAAACGGCACGCAGCGCCGGCGCATCGGCCGCCGCAATCTGCACGCTGCCATCCCCGCTGATCACCGGTTCCGTCAAACTCCCTGCCAGCTGCAATTGGGCATCCAGCCCCACGCCCCCCAGGTCAGCTGCCGCGAGCCGCTCCAGCCGCAATTGCCCTGGCGACCACTCGCCTTGCGCCTGCAGCTCGCGTCCCGCCTGCCCCAGCACTTCGGCGCTGCGGGCATTCACGGCAAAGCTGCCTTCGGGAAAGCTGTTGCCGAATTGCGGTTCATTGCCGATGCCCGGCAGCAGCGCCGCCAAAATTGCGCTGCCCTGGCCACCGAGCTCACCCAGCTGCGCCACCACGTCGAGCCGCGGTTCCTCGCCGAACCCGATCCGCATTTCGAGCCCATGCACCTGCTCGTCCAGGGTCAGCCGACCGCCCGTCAGTCCCAACGCGTCGGGACCCAGGATCACCCGGGCCGCGAGCGAGCCCGGCTGGTTGAACAGCGGATTGTCTTCGGCTGGCTTGCGCCACAGCTGCGCCAGCGCATCGAGCCTTTGGCTGGTCAGTGCCAGCTCGCCCGTGAACACGGGCTGGTCCCCTTCGCCCGTCACCATTCCCTGCGCGCGCAACTCGGTTTCCCCCGGCAGGCGCGCGATCAGTTGCTCGATGCGCCATTGGCTGCCATCGCTGCGCGCATCGAGCCGCAAATTGCGTAAGGCGAAGCCGCGCAAGCCCACCTCTGCCAGATCAACCCCGATCCGCCCAGGCAGCTGCGGTACCGGTGCCGCGGGCAATTCCGCCAGCATCCGCACCAGTTCATAAGGCAGATCAGCAGTGTTTTCGTAAGCGTCGCGCGGCGGCAGCGCAAATACGCCCCCCGAAATCACCGCATCGAAACTGCGCTGCGCGCCCAGCTGGATGCTGGCCGCGCCAGTCAGCCGCGTTCCCGCCCGCGTCTCGTCAGGCTGCAAGGTGTAACCGGACAAGACAATCCGGTCGGCAGACCCGCTGACGGGGCTTTCAAACACCAGATCGCCATGGATCGCATCGGCGTTTTCGCCCGCTGGCGGGGTTTGTCGATATACCAGCCGGCCATCCAGCTTGGGCGCCATGCCACCCAGCAGCACGCCCTCAAGGCTCAGCGATGAGGAGCGATCCACCGGCTCGAGATAAAAGCTCACGCGGCTGCTGCCATCGCCTTCGGGCACCGCAGCGTTGAACCGCAAGGCATAGCGGCGATCAGCGTAATCGGCATTGCCCTGAAACTGGAACGGTCCCGAAAAACTCGCCAGCCGCAATTCGCCATCGAGATCGTCGAGCACGAAGTTGTCGCCGGCCCGCCGGTCCGCCAGGCGAATCGTTGCATCCACGATGCTCGCCTGCTGCAGCGCCACGGCCGAGCGATCACCCGAAACATCGACGCCGCTGCCAAACAACCCGCTTTCATCCACGGTGAAGTCGATCACCGGTTCGCGCAGCACCAGCCGGGTGACATTGTAGTTGTCGCGCAGGAAATCCATCAGCGAGAATTCAGCTTCGACCGAGCCAACCGTCGCGGCCGGCTCCTCGGGGGAACCCACCAGCACATCGGAAAATTCGAGGCGCGGATTGGGCAACAGGCTGAAGGCGATGTCGCCACGCACCGTCACAGGAGTGCCGAGCACGCTTGTGGCCAACTCTTCCATCCGCCCGCGATAATCGCTCCAGCGGATGAAATAGGGTGCGATGAATGCGCCGGCGAGCACGATGATCGCCAGGGTACCGATGATGATATAGATGCGGTTCAGCACGGCGCGTGTTCACCCGGTGTTCGCAGCGGAGTTTAGGCAAGCCCGCGCCTCGCGCAACCCCGCCTGTCCCCGCATATCAGCGCATTCGCGCCTTTGGCGAGCCTTGCTTGTCGCTGAGGCGGTAAAAGGGCTGAAGGATGGCCCGCGAAACGGCAAATCGGCCCCAATATGGCCGTGCTGCCCGGCGATGGACCATGCCGCGTTCTATACACCGGCGCCCTGCGCACCTATATTGCGGTGAGAACAAACCAAGATTCGTCAATCCTCGCGCCGCGCCGCACGATGGCGCCAGGCGATGGAAAGCAACTCGATGCCCGCTGAAGCTCACGACCATGACCGCCCCGCCCCCGGGCCGATCACCAGCCAGCTGCGCCGCGCCGCCGCGCCAGATTATCTGTCCGGGCTCAATCCCGAACAGCGCGAAGCGGTGGTCTCGACCGAAGGCCCGCTCCTCGTGCTCGCGGGCGCCGGCACCGGCAAGACGCGCGTTCTGACCACCCGCATCGCCCATATCCTCAACCAGCGCATGGCCTGGGGCAGCCAGATCCTTGCCGTGACCTTCACCAACAAGGCCGCCGCCGAGATGAAGCGGCGCATCCACGACATCGTGCCCAGCCTGGACGGACTGCCCTGGATGGGCACGTTCCACTCCGTTTCCGCCCGCATCCTGCGCGCCCATGCCGAACTGGTGGACCTCAAGCCCCAGTTCACCATTCTCGATACCGATGATCAGATCCGGCTGATCAAGCAGTTGCTGGCCGCAGAGAACATCGATGAGAAGCGATGGCCTGCTCGGCAATTCGCCGGCATGCTCGACGCCTGGAAAAACCGCGGCTGGCTGCCCAAGGACGTGCCAGCTGCCGAAAGCGGCTTTTACGCCAATGGCAAGGGCGGCAAGCTCTACTACGACTATCAGTCCCGGCTGAAGACGCTAAACGCCGCCGATTTCGGCGATCTGCTGCTCGAATGCATTCGCCTGTTCCGGGAAAATCCCGAAGTGCTGGCCGAGTACCACCGCAAGTTCAAATACATGCTGGTGGACGAATACCAGGACAGCAACACCGCCCAATATCTCTGGCTGCGCCTGCTGGCCCAAGGCAAGCCGGCGCCCGAAGCCAATATCTGCGTCGTGGGTGACGACGACCAGTCCATCTATGGCTGGCGTGGCGCGGAAGTGGACAACATCCTGCGCTTTGAAAGCGATTTCCCCGGCGCCAAGGTGATCAAGCTCGAGCGCAATTATCGCTCCACTGCCAATATCCTAAAGGCCGCGTCGACCCTGATCGCCTTCAACGAAGGCCGCTTGGGCAAGACGCTCCACACCGATATTGCCGAAGGCGGCGAGCTGGTGTCCTTCACTCAGGTCTACGACAGCGAGGAAGAAGCGCGCACGGTCGGCGAGGAGATCGAGCAGTACCAGCGCGCCGGTGAGCCGCTCAATTCAATGGCGATCCTCGTGCGCGCCTCCTTCCAGATGCGCGAGTTCGAAGAGCGCTTCATCACCCTTGGGCTCAACTACCGCGTTGTCGGCGGCCCGCGCTTTTACGAGCGCAAGGAAATCCGCGATGCGCTGGCGTATCTCAGGCTCGTCGCGCAACCCGCCGACGACCTCGCCTTCGAGCGCATCATCAACGTGCCCAAACGCGGTCTCGGTGATTCCACCGTCAACATGCTGACCGCCACCGCCCGCCACCAGCGCATCCCGCTGCTCCAGGCAACACGCATGATGGTGCAAACCGAGGAACTCAAGCCCAAGCAGCGCACCACGTTGCGCAGCCTTGTTACCCAGTTCGACGATTGGGCCTATCGCTCCCAAAGCCTGCCGCCCTACCAGCTGGTCGAGCAGATCCTCGAGGAAAGCGGCTATATGGACATGTTGGCGGCCGACCGGTCGGCCGAATCCGACGGGCGCAAGGAAAACCTCAAGGAACTCAGCCGCTCCATGGAAGAGTTCGAAACCCTGGGCGGTTTTCTCGAACACATCTCGCTTGTCATGGAGCGCGACAGCGTCGAAGCGACCGATGCGGTCACCATCATGACCCTCCATTCCGCCAAGGGGCTCGAATTCGACACTGTGTTCCTGCCCGGCTGGGAGGATGGCACCTTCCCCAGCCAGCGCTCCATGGACGAATCCGGTCGCGCCGGGCTCGAGGAAGAACGGCGCCTGGGCTATGTCGGCATTACCCGCGGCCGCAAGCGCGTGCGCATTTCGGCCGCCCAGAACCGGCGCATCCACGGCCTCTGGCAGTCCGCCATCCCCTCCCGCTTCATCGACGAACTGCCTGCCGACGCCGTTGAAGTCACCGACCGCGGCTCCGCTTATGGCGGCTATGGCTATGGCGGGGGCGCGAGCTCGCGCTTCAACAAGGCCGACCCGTTCGAAAGCGTCTATCAGACCCCCGGCTGGCAGCGCGCCCGCGCCCAGCAGGCCAGTCGCAAGGGCGGCGGCCCCACCACCATCGAGGGTGAACTGGTCGCCCGCTCGGTGGATCTGGGCTCAAGCTCGGGCTATGCCGCCGGCGAGCGCGTCTTCCACCTTAAGTTCGGCTACGGCCTCATCACCGATATCGAGGGCAACAAGCTGACCATCGAGTTCGAAAAAGCGGGCCGCAAGAAAGTGCTCGATAGCTTCATCAAAAAGGGCTGACCGTCATGATCGTTTCCACCACCCCCACGCTAGAAGGCCGCCCGATCCGCGAATATCGCGGCATTGTCACGGGCGAAGTGATCGTGGGTGCCAATGTGTTCAAAGACCTCTTTGCCGGCATCCGCGACTTTGTCGGCGGCCGCTCGGGCGCCTATGAATCCACCTTGCGCCAGGCGCGCGAGCAGGCCTTCGAGGAACTGCGCGACGAAGCCCGCCGCCTCGGCGCCGATGCCGTGGTCGGCGTCGATATCGACTATGAAGTTGTCGGCGACAGCGGCTCGATGCTGATGGTCTCGGTCTCGGGCACCGCGGTCAAGCTCTAGCCTTAGTCTTCGGCCGGCACGATCTGCGGCAGCAGCCCCACGCCCCCGAGCGGCTCGGTTTCGAACCGCTCGCCAAACCCGGCAATGATCGGCCGGGCCCGCGCAATCATCTGCTGCACGCGTGGCAGCTGCAGCGAAGCGGCGTGGCTATCCTTGTTGTCCCACACCTCGGTGACCCAGATCCCGTCCGTGCTCGCCGGATCGATGGCCACCACATAGGAGAGGCACCCCGGCATCCGCGCATTGCCCTCCATCAGGATTTCCAGCAAGTCCACCCGCTTGCCCGGTGCCGCCAAAAGCTTTCCGATCAACCCGTACATGGTATTTTCCTCCCCAACCCCCTAGAAGGGCACCATCGCCCTGCTCTCTTTTGGAAGCCCTGCATGTCTGTCGATCAACTCTCCACCCCGCTCTCCAAGGATGACGCTTATAAGCTGGTCGATGCCGTGATGGAGCGCGACGACCTCGCGCTCACCGCCTCTGCCCATGAGAACGAAGCGACGGGCGAATGGTTCTTCGAAGCCGTCTGCGATTCGCCGCCCGATCTCGAAGCCTTCTCCGCCCTCGCCCGGCAAACCCTCGGTGGCGCCGTGCAATGGAGCGTCACGACACTCGATCCCGAAGTGAACTGGGTGGCCAAATCCCTTGAAGGCCTGCCCCCCGTGATCGCCGGCGGCTTTTATGTCTATGGCAGCCACCACGAAGGTGCGATCCCGCATGGCTATACCGCCATGAAGATCGACGCTGCCCAGGCCTTCGGCACCGGCCACCACGAAACCACCACCGGCTGCCTTGAAGCCATTGATCGCGTCCTCAAGCGCGGCCGCCCTCGGCGCATGCTCGATGTCGGCACCGGCACCGGGGTCCTTGCCATCGCGCTGGCCAAGCGCCTCAAGACCCCGGTGATCGCCAGCGACATCGATCCCATCGCCGTCACCACCACCGCCGAAAATGCCGCCATCAATGGCGTATCGCGCTTCATCGTGCCCATCGAGGCCACCGGCCTCAACCACCCCACGATCCAGGCCGGCGCGCCCTATGACCTGATCGTCGCCAATATCCTCGCGGGGCCCCTCACCGCGCTCGCTCCCGCCATGGGCCGCATCGCCGAGCCCGGCGCCTCCATCATTCTGTCGGGCATTTTGGAGCACCAGTCGCGCGGCGTCATTGTCGCCTATGCCCGCCAGGGCATGGTGCTGGTGCAAAAGCTGCAGCGCAAGGAATGGACCACCCTGATGCTGCAAAAGCGCTGAGGCGCAGCCCCTAAAAAGCAAAATCCCCGAACGCAGGTTCGGGGATCCTCGGATCAGCTCGTGATCAGGTCCGGCAAAAAACCAAACAGCGGCCTCAGGGGCGCTTGGTGAAGGCGCCGATCAGCTGGTGCTGCATGTGGTAGTTGCCCGGACGGCTGGTTTCGCGACCGCGCGCATCCACGACGGAACCCAGCGCCTTGCGGAAGTCGATCTTGTTCTCGGCCATTGCAGCAAACTCCATGCACGGTGACGACAAATCTTATCGCCGCGTTCACATCTAGGCCGAACCGCCTACCGGGGTAAGGCCCGCGCGCACAGACCAGCCATGCCAGTCCTGCAACCCCGGTTACCGCCGCTTTAATCTCCCGTCGGCGCCCGGTTTTCCATCCGCCTCATACCCCGCTACAATGGGGTCAAACCTCCCATGCTTCCGAGGACTTCCCATGCCCGCCACCTTCCCGCCCGCCATCTTCCAGAGCTTTGCCGAAAAGTCCGACCCGGCCAATGTTGCGCCCCGGCTCCAGGCCTTGCGGGCGCAAATGTCGCAGGCCGGTGTCGATGGCTTCCTCATCCCGCGGGCCGATGCCCATCGCGGCGAATCAGTGCCCCCGAGCGAAGCGCGCCTCGCCTATGTCACCGGCTTTACCGGTTCCGCCGGCGTCGCCGTGATCGGCCCCGAGCGCGCCGCCCTTTTTATCGATAGCCGCTACACCCTCCAGGCTCCCGCCCAGACCGACACCACCTTGGTCGATGTCATCGAAATCGGCCAGGGCACCACCCTCGGCACCGAAATCGGCAACTACGTGCCGGCCAATGGCGTGCTGGCCTATGATCCCTGGCTCCATACCCCCGCCGAAATCCGCGAGCTGACCGAGCGCCTGGCCGGCCGCGTCACCCTGCGCCCGGTTGCCAACCTCGTCGACGCCATCTGGACCGACCGTCCCGCTCCGCCCAACGCCCCCATCACCCTGCGCTCGGACAATCTCACCGGCAAATCCAGCGCCGGCAAGCTCGAGGACCTCGCGACGGCGCTTCAGGCCGAAGGCGCCGATGCCGTCGTTCTGAACCTGCCCGAATCCATCTGCTGGCTGCTCAATATCCGCGGCAGCGACGTGCCCAACGCGCCCTTCGTCCTGGGCTATGCCACGGTCGACAAGGACCGCAATGTCGCCCTTTACGTCGATGGCGCCAAGCTCACGCCCGAGCGCCTGGCTGCCATCCGCCCGCTCGCCGACCTCGTCCATCCCGTAGCCGAGTTCCCCGCCGCGCTCGAAGCGCTTGGCGGTGCCGGCAAGCGCGTGCTAGTGGATCCCGCCACCGCGCCCGAAGCGGTCGCAGCCGCCCTCAAAGCCGCTGGCGCCACGCTCGTGGAAAAACGTGACCCGGTGCTGCTGCCCAAGTCGCGCAAGAACGAGGCGGAACTGGCCGGCATGCGCGAAGCCCACAAGCTCGATGGCATCGCTCTCGCCAAATTCCTCGCCTGGTTCGCCCAGAGTGCACCCACCGGCACCCTGACCGAGATCGCCATCGTTACCGCCCTTGAAGCCTTCCGCCGCGAGGAGCCCACCTGCCTCGACGCCAGCTTCGACACCATTTCAGGCGCCGGCCCCAATGGGGCCATCGTGCACTACCGCGTGACCGAAAAAACCAACCGCACCCTCGCACCGGGCGAGCTCATGCTGGTGGATTCGGGCGCACAATATCTCTCGGGCACTACCGACATTACCCGCACCATGGCGTGCGGCCCCGCCACCGATGAACAGCGCGACCGCTTCACCCGCGTCCTCAAGGGGATGATCGCCATTTCGATGGCCCGCTTCCCTAAGGGCACGTCGGGTGCCCAGATCGATGTGCTCGCCCGCCAGTTCCTGTGGCAGGCCGGGGTCACCTATAATCACGGCACCGGCCACGGCGTGGGCGCCGCCCTCAGTGTGCACGAGGGCCCCATCGGCATCTCCTCGCGCTACACCCTGCCGCTCGAGCCGGGCATGGTGCTGTCCAATGAGCCCGGCTACTACAAATCAGGCGAATACGGCATCCGCATCGAAAACCTCCTCGCAGTCCGCGACAGCGCCGTAGCTCCCGGCTTTCTCGAATTCGAAACCCTGACCCTCGTCCCCATCGATCGCCAGCTGATCGACGAGACCCTCCTCCTGCCCCCAGAACGCGCCTGGCTCAACACCTACCACGCCCGCGTCCGCACCGAGATCAGCCCCCACCTCACCGGAGAAGTCAAAACCTGGCTCGAAGCCGCCACAGCGCCGCTCACAGATTGATCCTCTCCTTTTTCGATCCACCAGCTCATCAGTCGACACCCTCCCCCTAGCGGGGAGGGATCAAGGGTGGGGGGCCATCCAGCCCCGATCTACGAACGATCAACACCAACCGATCTGGGCGCCCCCACCAGCCCCTCAGTGAGCCTTCCCTCCCCCTTGAGGGGAGGGACCGAGGGAGGGGGTCGCCGAACGGAGCACTGCGGCCACCCATGCGAAAACCACTCCACCTTCGACCAGGATCGGGTAAACGAAGCGGGAGAAATGACGATCCAGTTCCACCCATCGACCCCCTCCCCAACCCTCCCCTCCAAGGGGAGGGAGGCCCACGCCCGAGATCGTGCGTCTAGGTCCACAGCCCCGCAGTCAGCCTTCCCTCCCCCTTGAGGGGAGGGATCGAGGGTGGGGTTCAGGCGGCCCCACATGCTCGGAGTCTGCCGAGGCACGCCCCCCTCAAGAGCGAGAAGACGAGGGAGCCAGCCCCTCACTCCCCCTGCGCCTCGGCAAAAATCTCGCTCAGCCGATACGAGTTCTCCGGATCGTTGGACGCTACATCGTCGATCTTCCAGCCGCCGTCTTCCAGCACTAGCTCATAGGTCAGCTCGGTCGGCTCGCCGAAGTTCTCAAAGCTCACTTCCACCACCGCCGCATCGCCGGTCACCGCCGCTTCACCGATGGCAAGGTCAGTGATCTCGAAATCCTGCCCATTGATGAAGGGGTCGAACGACAACGCGCCCATCTCGCCCTCCGGCGTATTTTGCGCATCGGCGTCGTAAAGCGCCTGTAACGCCGCCGAGCGGAACTGGGACTCGTCCTCGGCGAACTCACCCGAGAAATAAGGCGCGTAGAACGCCTCCAGCAGCGCCTCGGGGGTTGGGAATGGCTGCGCCATCGCCCATCCACTCAAGCCCAAAACCGCCATGGCGGCCAGCATCATCACGCGCATCTTGCTCTCCATCCCATCCGGGGCGGGAGCCCTGCCCCGCCTGCCGTCCCAAACCCATGCTCGCGACCACCCGTCAGCGAAGCGGCTCACGGCGTGACCCGCTCGAACCACTCTTCTTCGCTGATCACCTCAACCCCAAGCTCCTCGGCCTTTTTGAGCTTGGAGCCGGCGCCGGGCCCCGCCACCAGAATATCGGTTTGCGCCGAAACCGAGGCGGCAACCTTCGCGCCCAGCCGTTCGGCCATCGCCTTGGCTTCCGACCGGGTCATCTTTTCGAGCGATCCGGTAAACACCACGGTCTTGCCCGCCACCACGCTATCGACTGCAATGGTCACCACATAGGGTTTCGGCTTTACCTCCTTGAGGAGATCATCGAGGGCCTGGATGTTGCGCTCATTGCCGAAGAACGCCAGCACCGACGAGCGCACGGTTTCCCCGATGCCGTTGATCTGGGGAAAGACCGGGCTGATCTCGCCTTCATGGTTGGCCGAATCCACCGCCGAGTCGCGCAACGCCTCGATTGTCCCGAACGTGCGCGCCAGCAGCGCCGCCGTGGTTTCCCCGACATGGCGAATCCCCAGCGCAAAGATGAAGCGATCGAGCTCCGGCTCGCGTCGAGCATCGATGGCGTCAAACAGCTTGCGGACGGATACGGCGCCGAACCCCTCCACGTCCTTCAATTTCTTGACCGAGCGCTCGTCGCGCGCCCGCAAGGTGAAGATATCGGCCGCCCGCGCGATCCGCCCTTCGGCATAGAACTGTGCTACCTGCTTGTCGCCCAAGCCATCGATATCCATCGCGTTGCGCCCCACAAAGTGCTTGAGGCTTTCCACCGCTTGGGCCGGGCAGATCAACTCGCCGGTGCAGCGGCGCACCGAATCGAGCTTGCCGGTTTTTTCGTTGATCTCGCGCACCGCGTCGGACCCGCAGGCCGGGCATTGATGGGGATACACAAAGGGCTGCGCATCGACGGGGCGCTGCTCCATCACCACATCGACGATCTGCGGGATCACGTCCCCGGCGCGCTGCACCACCACCGTGTCGCCAATGCGCAGATCGACGCCATTGCGGATCGGCTCGCCATTGCTGCCCTTGCCCGCGATATAATCTTCATTGTGCAAGGTGGCGTTCTCAACCACCACGCCACCCACCGTCACCGGCTGAAGCCGCGCCACCGGGGTCAGCGCTCCGGTGCGCCCCACCTGGATGTCGATCCCCAGCAGCACGGTGGTCGCCTGCTCAGCTGGAAATTTATGCGCGATCGCCCAGCGCGGCGCGCGCGACACGAACCCCCAGCGCTCGCGCAGGTCCAGCCGGTCGAGCTTGTAGACCACGCCATCGATGTCATAGCCGAGGCTCGCCCGCTGTGCCTCGATCTTGCGGTACTGCTCCAGCAACTCGCTCACCGAAGCCGTGCGGGTCAGCAGCGGATTGACCACAAAGCCCCAGTCGCGGAACTTCTGCATTGCGTCCCACTGCGTCGCCGCCGGTGGCGCACTCGCCTCGCCCCAGGCATAGGCAAAAAAGTTGAGCTTGCGGCTGGCGGTGATTTTGGGATCCTTCTGGCGCAGCGACCCGGCCGCAGTGTTGCGCGGATTGACAAACTCCTGCCCGCCAAACTTGGCCGAATGATCCTTGAGCCGCTTGAACTCGGCATGGGTCATATAAACCTCGCCGCGGATCTCGATCAGGTCAGGCCAACCCTCCCCCTCAAGCTTTGCCGGGATATCGGCGATCGTCCGGAGGTTCTCGGTGATGTCCTCCCCCACCGTCCCATCGCCGCGCGTGGCGCCACGCACAAACACGCCCTTCTCGTAGCGCAATGATGCTGAAAGCCCGTCGATCTTGGGTTCAGCCGTAAACTCGAGCTGCATGGCCGGATCGCGCGCCAGGTCCTTCTCGAAGAACTTGCGCCCCCGCTGCACGAACTCGGCCACCTCCTCATCGGCAAACGCATTGCCCAGGCTGAGCATCGGCACGCCATGCCGAACCTTGGCGAAGGCTTCGGCTGGCGCCGCACCCACCGTTTCGGTCGGGCTGTCTGCCCGCACCAGTTGCGGAAAGCGCTCCTCGATTGCCGCATTGCGCTGCCGCAACGCATCGTATTCCGCGTCGGTCATCACCGGCGCATCCTGCTGATGATAGGCGAGATCAGCCTCGCGGATCAGCATGGCCAGCCGGGCCAGCTCCTGCTGCGCCTCCGCTTCGTTCAGATCGCGTTCATCTTTGTGGCTGAAATCGGACATGGGAGCACTCTGACTGGGTGGTCGCCTGCGGCGCGGCGGTCAAGAATACTCCAGCAAGCTACTCCACAGCCAGCCTTTCCGCCCCCCGAACCCTGGCTTTCCCCGCCGATTCACGCACCACCAGATGCGCTGCAAACGAGATCCGAACCGCCACATCCGGCGCTATGCGCCCCTTGATCCGGTCATCCAGCACCCGCACCAACCCTGCCCCGATCTGGCGCCCATGCACCCTAACCGTTGTTAGGTGCGGCGTGATCTGGGTAGCGGCAGAATAGTCGCCAAACCCTACCACCGAGACATCTTCCGGGATCCGATAGCCCAGCGTCAGCAGCTCGGTCACCACCGTCAGCGCCATCCCGTCATGGGCGCAAAAGAGGGCCGTCGGCTCGAAACCATCTGCCTTCGCTTCCTTCAGATGCGCGGTGAAGCGCTTCTCGCTGTGGAACTTGATCTCCCGAAACTCCACGTCCTCTCGGGCTTCCAGCACTTCGCGCATGCCATAGAACCGCTCGGTGCGGCCGCGATAACCAGGCGTGCCATGCACATAGGCGATGTTACGGTGACCCAGTTCAATCAGGTAATTAGCCACCGCGGCGCCGCCCTCATGATCGGTGCCTGACACGAGATCAAATGGTGCCAGAGGGTCCACCCACCCATTGCGCGCCATGGGAATGCCGAGTTCCTTGATGCGCGTCATGCTTTCCAGCGAATGTGGGCCAACCAGAGCAACACCCTGACATTGCAAGGCAAACTCCTCCACTTCATCCAGCAAATGAGTGGAAGCCATGCGCACCTGATAGCCGTATTTCTGCGCTTCGGTGTGAAAGCCACTCTGCACCAGCAGGTGCAGTTCCGAGTTTACGAGGTCGGTGTCGTGGAACACGATCCCCAGCGCCGGCACGCCGCTGTCGCCACCCGCGCGTTCATAGCCAAGCTCGTCGGCCACCTGCTGCACCCGCTGGCGCGTTGCCTCACTGACACCGTCCTTGCCGGACAGCGCCCGCGAAACCGCAAATTTGGAAAGCCCCATATGCTGGGCGATAGTGGACAAGGTAACGCGTGCCATCGAAGCTCCTTGTAAGGCTCAGTTCGAGGTACTGCCGCAGCCTTGCATCCACCTACCCTGCCCAATAATCCACATCAATAACAACATAACGCTTTACCTAACGATTTTGTAGTCGCAAGCTCCCCGGCAGCTGACAACGCCATAGGCGGTTAGTTTTTTGGAGGAGATATTCATGGTATCCATCAGCCGCAGGGCTTTCATCGTCGCCAGCTCCGCACTTGTCGGCGCTGCTGCCATGCCGGGCTGGGCCTGGGCCCAGACCACCGGGGAATCAGCCTTCCTTAAGGCGCGCGTCGACAGCGGCGAACTGCCCCCCGTCGCCGAACGCCTGCCCGCCAACCCGCTCGTTATCACCCCGCTCGAGCGCGTCGGCCAGCAAGGCGGCGACTGGAACCACGCCCTCGTCGGGGGCGGCTCCCTCTCCATGCTGGTGCGCTACCAAGGCTATGAGCCGCTGGTCCGTTACAACCAGGATTGGTCGGGACTCGTTGAAAATGTTGCTGAATCCTGGTCGGTGAACGACGCCGCGACCGAGTACACCTTCACCCTGCGCAAAGGTCACAAGTGGTCCGACGGCCATCCCTTCACCACCGCTGACGTCCAGTTCTGGTACGACGCCTACTTCATGGACCCCGAAACCTCCCATGGCAGCAATGCGTGGTGGATGGTCGATGGGGAACCTGCCAAGCTCGAAGTGGTCGACGAGCAGACCTTCAAAGTCATCTTCCCCGGCCCCAACGGCTTTTTCGTGCAGCAGCTCGCCTGGGCCAACCAGGACCAGCTGACCCGCACCCCTAAGCACTACCTTGAAAAATTCCACATCCGCTACAATCCCGAGGCCGATGCCCTCGCCAAGGAAGCGGGCCTTGAAAGCTGGATTGCGCTGTTTCAGCGCGAGATCGGCATGCTGGACGACAACACCTTCTACCAGAACGGCAACCGCCCGACGCTCAACGCCTGGGTGTTTGATCGCGCCCCCGGCTCCAGCACCGAACAGGCCATCGCCACCCGTAATCCCTACTACTACAAGGTCGACACCGCCGGCACCCAGCTGCCCTATTTCGATCGCGTCGTTTACCAGATGGTCGCCGATCCCGAAGTGCTGCTGCTCAAGACGCTGCAGGGCGAGGTCGACATCATGGACCAGTATATCGCCACGCCGGCCAACAAGCCGGTCCTGTTCGACAGCCAGGAGACGGGCGACTACAGCTTCTATATGCTCAAAGAAACGGCCGCTAACGTCATGGCCTTCCAGCTCAACCTTAACCACAACGATCCCGTCAAGAACGCCCTGTTCAACAACAAGGCGTTCCGGCAGGCGCTTTCGGTCGCTATCGACCGGCAGGCCATGATCGATGCGGTCTTTGTGGGTCAGGGTTCCCCTGCCCAGCCTTCTATGCGCGAGGGTGATCCGCTCTACAACGAGCAGTTGGCCAAGCAATTCACCGAATACGATCCAGCCAAGGCTAACGAGATGCTCGACGCCATCATCCCCAACAAGGATGGCGAGGGTTATCGGCTGGACGAGCAAGGCCGTCGCGTCACGATAATCTTCGAGATCGACCAGACCCGTACGACCTTCCTCGACATGTTCGAGCTGGCTATCCCGATGTTCCAGGCGGTCGGCATTGATGCGCAGATGCGCACCATGGACCGCTCGCTCTGGGAAGAACGCGTGCGGCGCGGTCGTGAATACGATGCCACCGCGCACCAGTTCGGAGCCAATTCCGGCATTGCCGCCATGCTCGACGCGCGCTTCTACGTGCCCATCAACAACAACTGCTTCTATGCCCCCGGCTGGGCGCTCTACTACACCCAACCCGACAATGAAGCGGCGGTTGAGCCTCCCCCGGAGGTTAAGGCGCAGCAGGAGCTCTACCGCGATCTCGTCGCCACTGCCGACCCGGCTGGCCAGAACGAGCGCATGGCGCAGGTCCTACAGAACGCGGCCGATCTGTTCCTCACCTTCGGCGTCAGCCTCCCCCCCGATGGCTATGGGATCGTCAAGAACAACGTGGTGAACCTGATGAAGGAGATGCCCAACTCCTTCGGCTGGCCCACCCCTGGCCCGGCCCGCCCCGAGCAGTTCTTCAAGAGCTAACTGCCGCTAACCAGTCGCCCTTTTCCACTCCGCCGCCCCTACCGGGCCGGCGATAGCGAACCCATGCCCAGGGACATCCCATGCTCGACAGCAAGTCGCAGACAACCGACCACCTCCGCACTCATGACTGGTACAAGTCAGCGACCCGCTGGACGCAGCTCACCCTGGCCGAAGACGACCCCATCAAATACGACCCGGCCTTCTGGGTGGACGTGTTCAAGCGCACGCGCTCCAACGCCACCTGCCTGAGCGCGGGCGGCTATATCGCCTATTATCCCTCCAAGGTGCCGCTGCATTACGTGTCCAAGTTCATTGGCGATAGCGATCCGTTCGGTGAGCTGGTCGCCGGCGCCCGCAAGCTCGGGATGCACGTCATGGCGCGCGTCGATCCGCACGCCATCCACCAGGATGCCGCCGACGCCCATCCGGAATGGATTGCCGTGGATAAGGACGGCAACAAGCGTCGCCACTGGGCGTTCCCGGAAGTTTGGGTGACCTGCGCCTATTCAGACTACAACTTCAAGTTCATGCCCGAAGTGCTACGCGAGCTGACGTCCAACTACGATATCGACGCCATCTTCGCCAATCGCTGGCAGGGCCATGGCGTCTGCTACTGCAATGCCTGCAAGAGCAATTTCCGCGAAGCAACCGGACACGAACTGCCCCTCGATCAGAAGCTCGAGAACCCCGCCTGGCTAGCCTGGACCGCCTGGCGCCGTGGCGTGCTGAGCCGCCTGGTGGTGGAATGGGACGAGGTGATGAAGGCCATCAAGCCGCATACCAGCTTCATCCCCAATATGGGCTCGGTATCGTTGACCGAGTTCGACCTCGAGATCGTCGAGAAATACTGCCCCTTCCTGTGCGTCGACGATCAGGGCCGCCGGGGGACCGAACCCGTGTGGATGAGCGGGCGCAACGGCAAGCGCATGCGCGCGACCTTCCGCGACCGCCCTGCCATTCTGATCACCTCCATCGGTCCGGAAGAGGAATATCGCTGGAAGGACTCCGTCACCACCGGCGCCGAGATCCAGGCCTGGGTGGATGACGGCACGACTCAGGGCCTCCTGCCCTGGTTCACCAAGTTCAATGGCGTGGTGCCGGACACCCGTTGGGTCGAGCCGGTGGTCGATAGCTTCAACCTGCATGCCGATCTCGAGCCGGTCCTATCGCAGATGACGCCAACCGCCGAGATCGCAATCCTCGACCCCGCTACGACCCTGCGCCACCATGGCCTCGACACCCGCAGGGCAGCAGAAGCTGACGATCTCGGCTTTTATCTGGCTCTGGTGGAAGCGCGCATTCCATTCGAGATGGTTTCAGACCAGGCGATGACCCCGGAGGCATTGGACAAGTTCAAAGTCCTGATCCTCGCCAATGCCACCTGCCTTTCCGACGAGCAGATCGCGGCGCTGGAGGCTTATGTCGCCCGTGGCGGCAGCATCGTCGCGGCGCACGAAAGTTCCACCCGCACGCCGGACAACAAGCTCCGCAACGCCATTGGTCTGGGCCAGCTGCTGGGTGTGACCATGACCGGGGCGGCCCGCGGACCGGTCAAAAACACCTATGTCGCCATCAACGGCGAACACCCGATCTCCGACGGCTTTGAGGGCGCCAACCGTATTATTGGCGGCACCAGGCTTCTAGCCGTAGATGCGGCGCCCGACACCAGCCAGCCCTTCCTTTACGTCCCCGACTTCCCTGACCTTCCCATGGAAGAGGTCTACCCGCGCGAAGAGCCCAAGGGCGCGGCGGTGGTGACCCGCGAGCATGCCGGCGGCGGTCGCACCGTCTACATCCCGTGGAATATCGGCGCCATTCTGTGGGAGGTTCTCGCGGCCGACCACTCCCGCCTTATCGGCAATGCCGTACGCTGGGCTCTGGGCAAACGCCCTGACGTCGAGATCGGCGGCCGCGCGGTGCTCGACCTCGCAGTGCGCGAGAACGAAGCCGGCATGGCTGTCGTGCTCAACAACATCTCCAACCCCATGATGATGAAGGGCCCGATCCGCGAAGTCTATCCAACCGGCGAGATCACGGTCTCCATCGCGGTGCCAGCTGGCAAGACTGTGGGCAAAGTCGACTTGCTGGTCGCCGGCCAGCGCTTGGAGACCAGCCCTGTGGACGGACGGCTTAATGTCGTTGTGCCCAGCATCGAGACACTCGAAGTTGTCCACCTGACCTGGAGCTAGAGGGGGCGGCGCCATGTTGAACTATGTAATCAAGCGGCTGATCTACATGATCCCGACATTGTTCGGCATGTCGCTCATCGCCTTCATGATTATCCAGCTGCCGCCGGGGGATTATCTCACCTCCATGCTGGCGACCATGGCCGAGAGCGGCCAGAACGTCGATCCCGCGCAGCTCGAAGCCATGCGCCGCGCCTATGGTTTCGATGACCCGATCTGGCTGCAGTACTGGAAGTGGATCAGCGGCATCATCTTCCGCGGCGATTTTGGCTATTCCTTTGAATGGAACCGCCCCGTCGCCGACCTGATTTGGGAGCGGATGGGCTCGACGCTGGCCATTTCGATCGCCGCCCTGCTCTTTGTCTGGGCTGTGTCCCTGCCGATCGGCATTTATTCGGCGATGCGCCGCCACTCGGTGGGCGACTATGCGTTCACCTTTCTCGGCTTTATCGGCCTCGCCGTGCCCAACTTCATCATGGCGCTGGCGCTGATGTATTTCAGCTACAAGGTCTTGGGCCAGAGTGTGGGCGGACTGTTCTCGCCCGAATATGTCGAGGCGCCCTGGAGCTGGGGCAAGTTCGTCGATCTCCTCGCTCACCTCTGGATCCCGATCATCGTCATCGGCACCAGCGGCACTGCAGCGCTGATCCGCATCCTGCGTGCCAATCTCACCGACGAGTTGAACAAGCCCTATGTGGTGACGGCCAAGGCCAAGGGCCTGCCCGAATACAAGGCCGTGTTGAAGTATCCGGTCCGGATCGCGCTGAACCCCTTCGTTTCGGCGATCGGCTGGGTCCTGGCCGAGCTTGTTTCTGGCGTCACCATCACCGCCATTGTCCTCAACCTGCCCACGGCCGGCCCGCTGCTGCTGCGGGCCCTGATCAGCCAGGACATGTATCTGGCCGGCAGCTTTATCCTGCTGATGGGCGTGCTGACGCTCTTTGGCATGCTGATCTCCGACATCCTGCTCGCCCTTCTTGACCCACGGATCAGGTTCAACTGATGCTTGCGCACACTTTCATCGAGGGAACGCCCGAAACCGGCCCTGCCGTCTCTTCCCTGCAGGTCGGCAAGCCGATCGAAACTGCGGTCGCGGGTCCATGGCGGCTGATGTGGGCCAAGTTCTCGCGCAACAAGGTCGCGCTCGTCGCCGGCGTGATCATCCTCATGCTCTATCTCATCGGCATCTTTGCCGAGTTCCTGGCACCCACCCTGCCCGACGCGGCCCGCCCGCAATTCACCAATGCGCCGCCCCAGGAACTAAGGCTTTTCGTGACCGAGCAGGATGGTAGCCAACACTTCCAACTGCACGTCACTGGCTACACTATGAGTGTGGATCAGGCATCGCTGCGCCGTAGCTACGTAATCGATGAGAACGCTGTGGTTCCGGTTGGTTTCTTCGTGAAGGGCGCGCCCTATAAGCTCTGGGGCCTGTTCCCTTCCGACGTACATCTGCTCGGGCCGCTCAAGTCGACCGATACCATGTATCTGCTTGGCACCGATAAGCTCGGCCGCGACCTGCTGAGCCGGCTGATCCATGGCACCAGGGTGTCCATGTCCATCGGCCTGATCGGCGTCGCCATTAGCCTCTGTCTCGGCGTGACGCTCGGTGCGATCTCTGGGTTCTACGGCGGCCTGGTTGATCTCCTGATCCAGCGCGTGATCGAGGTGATCTCCTCCATGCCCACCATCCCGCTCTGGCTGGGCCTTGCCGCGGCCATTCCGCTGAGCTGGTCACCCCTGACGGTGTATTTCCTCATCACCCTTATCGTCTCGCTGTTCGGCTGGACCGGACTGGCGCGGGAAGTGCGGGGCCGCTTCTTTGCCCTGCGCGGCGAGGATTTCGTTACCGCCGCCCGTCTGGATGGCTCAAGCGAACGCCGGCTGATCTTCCGGCACATCATGCCCTCGCTGACGAGCCACATCCTCGCGGTCGTGACCCTCGCCCTGCCCACGATGATCGTTGCTGAAACGGCGCTGAGCTTTCTCGGCATTGGGCTCAAGGCACCGGTCGTGTCCTGGGGGGTGCTGCTGCAGGACGCGCAGAATGTGCGCACCATTGCGGGCGCGCCCTGGCTGCTGATCTGGCCGGCAGGCGCTGTGGTTCTGACCGTGCTGGCCTACAACTTCCTTGGCGATGGTCTGCGCGACGCGGCCGACCCCTATGAAAGCTGAGCCATGACTGTCCATCCCCTCTCTACCGGCACGCAGCCAGCAGGCGATGAGGCGCCGATTGTCCTCAGTGTCGAGCATCTCAGCCTCGATTTCCGGCTCCGCACCGAGATCCTGCATGCGGTGCGGGATGTCAGCTTTGTGCTGCGGCGCGGCGAGACCCTGTGCCTTGTCGGTGAAAGCGGCTCGGGCAAATCGGTGACCGCCCGTGCCCTGCTTCGTATCCTTGATCGCAACGGGGCCATTACCGGCGGCCGCATCCTCCTGGGCAGCCAGGGCGAAGAGATCGACATCGCAGCGCTCTCGGACCGCGATCCCAAGCTGCTGCAAATCCGCGGCGGACGCATTGGGCTTATCTTTCAGGAGCCGATGAGCTCGCTCTCGCCAGTGCACACGATCGGCAGCCAGATCATCGAAGCCCTGCGCCTGCATCGACGCATGGACAAGAAGCAGGCGCGTGCCGAAACCATCGAGCTCCTGCGGCAGGTCGAGATCCCCAATCCCGACAAGATGGTCGACCGCTATACCTTCGAATTCTCCGGCGGCATGCGCCAGCGCGCCATGATCGCCATGGCGCTGGCGGCTGATCCAGACATCCTGATCGCCGACGAGCCCACCACCGCACTCGATGTCACGACGCAGGCGGAGATCCTCGACCTCATCAAGCGTCTCCAGGTGAGCCGTGGCATGGCGATGTTGCTGATCACCCACGACATGGGTGTGGTGGCCGAGGTGGCCGACGCCGTTGCGGTGATGCGCTACGGCCGTATTGTCGAGGCGGGCAGCGCCGAGGACATTTTCCATGATGCCCGCCATCCCTATACGGTGCGCCTGCTCAACTCGACGGTGAAGCTCGAGCAGAACCAGCGCACTGCGGCCCGTGCCGAGACCAGCACGCAGGCGCGCCAGCCGGTCCTTAGCGTGCGCAACCTGTCCAAGGTTTATGGTGCCTCGAGCGCGTGGTTCGGTGGCAACAGCCATGCGCTCAAAGCCGTCGATGATGTGAGCCTCGATCTTTATCCAGGCGAGAACCTCGGCATTGTGGGCGAGAGCGGCTCGGGCAAGACCACGCTTGGCCGCTTGATCCTGCGCACGGTCGAGCCATCTGCCGGCACGGTCACCTATCACGGTGCCGGCGCGCCAATGGACGTCACCGGGCTGAGCAAGCAGGGCCTCAGGGCCTTCCATCGCGACGTGCGGCTGGTGTTCCAGGACCCATTCGCGTCTCTGAACCCGCGCATGACGGTCAAGGAGATCATCGGCGATCCGCTTTATGTGTCGGGCAAGATGCGCGGCGCGGCGATCGAAGCGCGCGTCGCCGAATTGCTGACGCTGGTGGGGCTCGATCCCGTGGCGATGGAGCGCTATCCCCACGCGTTCTCCGGCGGCCAGCGCCAGCGCATCGGCATCGCCCGCGCCCTTGCTCTCGACCCCAAGATCATCATCGCTGACGAAGCCACGGCGGCGCTCGACGTGTCGATCCGCGCGCAGATTCTCGATCTGCTGCTGGACATCCAGCAAAAGCTGGGCCTGAGCTTCATCTTCATCTCCCACGACATCTCCGTGGTCCGCTATTTCTGCGACCGGGTTGCGGTGATGCGCCTGGGCAAGCTGGTGGAGGTCGGCACCGCCGAGCAGATCTGCACCCAGCCGCAACACCCCTACACCCAGAGCCTGATTTCGGCTGTTCCCAACCCCGATCCCCGCAACAAACGGATGCTGCACCGCACCCGCTATGTGGCCTGAAGGAAAACCGCCTTGCCCAAATTCTCCGCCAATCTCTCCTTCCTCTATGCCGACCAGCCATTCCTTGAGCGCTTTGCCGCGGCGGCGGCCGATGGGTTCAGCGCCGTCGAATATGTTGCCCCCTATGCCTTTGGCGCCGATGAGGTCGCCGGGCGCCTGAAGGACAATGGTCTTGAGCAGGCGCTGTTCAACCTGCCCCCCGGAGACTGGGACGCTGGCGAGCGCGGCATTGGCTGCCTGCCCGACCGGGTCGAGGACTTCCGGAGCGGGGTGACGACGGCAGTCGCCTATGCACAGGCCCTTGGCTGCACCAAGGTGAACTGCCTTGCCGGCATTGCCCCCGCGGGAAGCAGCGTGGACGAGCGCGATGCGGTCCTGATCGACAATTTGCGCTATGCCGCGCCGCGCCTCGCCGATGCCGGCATCAAGCTGCTGCTCGAGCCGATCAATCTGCGCGACATTCCGGGCTTCCATGTCTCGACGACCCACCATGCCGAGCGCATCCTTGATGCGGTGGGGTCCGACAACCTCTTCATCCAGTTCGACGTCTACCACACCCAAGTGATGCAGGGGGATCTCGTGCCCACCTATGCCCGGCTGCGCGAACGCATCGCCCATGTGCAGATCGCCGACAATCCCGGCCGCAACGAGCCGGGCACCGGCGAGATCAACTATCCCTTCGTCCTCAGCGAACTCGATCGGCTCGGCTACACCGGCTGGGTAGGCTGCGAGTACAAGCCCAAGGCCGGCACCAGCGCCGGGCTCGGCTGGATGAAACCCTATCTCTAAGGAGCGCAACATGAATATCGGTTTCATCGGCCTCGGCGTCATGGGGCGCCCCATGGCTGGCCATCTGATCGCTGCCGGGCACCAGGTCGCCTTGCACCGGGTCAAGGAAGTGTCCCAAGCCTTGGTCGAGCAGGGCGGCAAGGCGCTGTCGAGCGCGCAGGCTGTGGCTGAGGCCTCCGACATCGTCATCCTGATGCTGCCCGACACGCCCGATGTCGAAGCGGTGCTGTTTGGACCCGAGGGCGTGGCCGCCGGCCTTGCCCCCGGCAAGCTCGTGATCGACATGAGCTCCATCTCGCCCATTGCCACCAAGGACTTCGCCAGCCGCATTGAGGCTCTCGGCGCTGATTATCTGGATGCACCGGTTTCGGGCGGCGAAGTGGGCGCCAAGAACGCCGCTCTCACCATCATGGTGGGTGGCAAGGAGGCGGTGTTCGAGCGCGCCCTGCCGCTGTTCCAGACCATGGGCAAAAACATCACGCTCGTCGGTGGTGTCGGTGATGGGCAGACCGCCAAGGTCGCCAACCAGATCATTGTCGGGCTCAACATCCAGGCAGTCGCCGAGGCCTTGCTGTTTGCCCAGAAAGCCGGCGCCGATCCCGCCAAGGTGCGCGAGGCGCTGATGGGCGGCTTTGCCGCGTCCCGCGTGCTTGAGCTGCATGGCGAACGCATGATCAAGCAGACCTTCGATCCGGGCTTCCGCATCCGGCTGCACCGCAAGGATCTGGCGCTGGCGGTGGATGCGGCGCGCGCCCTTGACCTTGCCCTGCCCAACGCCGCAGCCACCCAGCAACTGATGAATGCGGCTGTCGCCAGAGGTGACGGCGACAAGGACCATTCCGCCCTGATCCGCACCCTTGAGGCGCTGGCGGGCGGCGGCAACTAGACCCGCGCACCAGCACAAGCTTGCCAGCAGCGGCGCCGAGGTGCCGCTGAACGAACCTTCATGCCCAGGAACCAAGCCATGCCACTCGACAAGCTGCCGCAGACGCCATTCGGAGCCGTGTATTTCCGCAAGTCCAACCCGCCGCGCGAGGACTGGGAGCGCGATTATGCCGTTGCTGCCAAGGACGGCATGAATGTGTTCCGTCACTGGTTCATGTGGTCCGCCATCGAGCGGCGCCCCGGCTTTTATGACTGGGAGGATTATGACCGGCAGATGGACCTTGCCGCCAAGAACGGGATCAAGACCATCATCGCCGAGCTGACCCATACGGTGCCGGACTGGGCCTATCGTCAATTCGCCCACGCCCGTCAGTTGCGGGCGGATGGTCGGCCGATGACTTCTAATATGGGGGTGAGCGCCGCCACCGGCGGCTTTTCTAATAATGGCGGTGGCGCCGGTGCCTTGAGCATGAACGCGCCCGAGGTCAAGGAAGCCGTCGGCCATTTCCTTTCCGCCCTCGCCAAACGCTACAAGGGCCATCCCGGTCTGCTCGGCTATGACGTGTGGAACGAGGTCAACTATGCCGCAGATGTCGATTATTCCGAGTTCATGAAGGCCGATTTCCGCCTCTGGCTGCAGGCGAAATATGGCAACCTCGATACGCTCGCCAATGCCTGGTATCGTTATTCCTACGCCGAGTGGGACGATATCGAACCGCCCCACGAGGTGGCCGCTTATCCCGAAAATCTCGACTGGCTCGCCTTCAAGCGCGAGAACTACTACGACCAGATGCAGTTCAAGATCGACACCATCCGCGGGATCGATCCGGACTGCCTGATTGCCGCCCATGGCGTGGGCGGCGCGATCCCCAACATGGCCGCCAATGGCTCGGATGACTGGCTCGCCGCGTCCAAGGTCGAGCTTTATGGCCTGACCTGGGTGCCCAGCCGGCGCGGCTTTGCGCCCTGGCAGAATTTCTTCGGGCCAGACATTACCCGGGCGGCCGCCCGCGGCAAGCCCTGGTGGCATGCCGAGCGGCCCGGCGGTCCGTTGTGGCTGCAGCCGCAGGTGCTCGGCCGGGATAAGGAAGATGGCCGGGTGATGGATCCCGAGGATATCCGCACCCTCACCATGACGTCCTTTGCTGCTGGTGCTACCGGCGTGCTCAACCTGCGCTACCGCCCGCTGCTGGACGGGCCCCTGTTTGGTGCCTTTGGCTCCTATGGCATGGATGGCTCGCGCACGCCGCGCTCGGACATGGCGAGCGAGATCGGTAAATGGGCCAACGCACCCGAACAGAAGTCGCTGTTCGCGGCCAAGCCGGTCAAGGGCGACATCGCGCTGCTGGTGATTCCGGAGGCACAGGCATGGGACTACCTGCTCAACCACAACCACAAGCCCGAGACTTATCGTGAGGCGATGTGGGGTGCCTATCGCGGCTTTTTCGACAATGGCATCCAGGCCGACTGGGTCCATATCGATCACATTGACGATTACGACACCATCTATGCCCCCTACCCGATCATGTTGACTGGTGAGCATGCGCAGGCCTTGGCAGCTTGGGTGAAAGCCGGCGGAACCCTGATTTCGGAAGCAACGCCGGGCTATTTCGGCGATCGCGGCAAGGTGGGGACGGTGCAGCCGAATAATGGGCTCGACGGCGTGTTCGGCGCCCGCGAAAGCGAGGTCGAGTTCATGCCTGATATCGGGGATCGCATTCGCTTCGATTTCAGTGGCAAGCCGGTTGGCGGCGGCGGGTTCCTGCAGTCCTATGCTCCGACCACGGGCACTGCGCGGGGCGGTTTCACGGACGGCCGCACCGCGGTGGTGGAGAACAGCTTTGGTGAGGGCCGGACATTGCTGGTCGGCACCCATCCCGGCATTGCATATTTCCGCACCAGCAACGCGGAAAACCTGGCTTACTTTGCTGATGTGCTCGCCTGGACCGGCAATAAACCGCGCGTCACCCTTTCAAACCCCCAACTGCATGCCCGCCTGCATGAAGGACCGGAAGGAGCTGTGCTTTGGGTGATCAATCCGACGCGCGAGGCGCAAAAGGCGGAAGTCATGGTGGACCAGCAAATCGCCTCCCTGGGTGAGCCTTACTGGTCATCATACAACGCTGCGGATGGTGCGGGGACAATTACCGTGCCGGCCCGCGATGTGCTGATCGTACGGCTGAACAAGAGCGGCGGCGAAGCGGCTTAGATTGTAGCCCTGCAGCAGCGGGAAATCCGCTGCTGCCAATGCTCCGCGCTTCCAGATCCGTCAGTGCACTTCGCTCAAAAGCTTGCTGGCAGCGGCCCTGGCTTCCTCGGTAACCTTGGCGCCGGCGAGCATGCGCGCTACTTCCTCGCGTCGCGCCGGAGTATCCAGCGGTTTGACATGCGTGCGGACAAAGGCGCCCTCTTCTACCGCCTGCTTCTCGATCAGAAGATGCCGTTGAGCACGGGCGGCAACCTGGGGAGCGTGGGTCACGGCCAGGACCTGCACCTTGTTGGCCAGGCGCGCCAAGCGCCGCCCAATGGCGTCTGCCACCGCGCCGCCGACGCCGGTGTCGATTTCGTCAAAGATCAGCACCGGCGCCGAACCACGATCGGCCAGCACCACTTTGAGCGCCAGAAGGAAGCGGCTGAGCTCGCCCCCTGAGGCAACCTTGAGCAGCGGCCCGGGCATGGTGCCCGGATTGGTTTGCACATGAAAGGCGATCTGGTCGTAGCCAGACGCCATGAGCCGGCTTTCATCGATCTGGTGATCGACGATGAAGCGTGCCGAACCCAGCTTCAAATCCGGCAACTCGGCGCCCACGGCCGCGCCCAGTGCCCCGGCAGCCTCGGCCCGACTAGCACTGAGAGCCTTGGCATGGCTGCGGTAGAGCGCTTCAGCCTGCGCCGCCGCGGCTTCAAGGGAGGCCAGTCGGCTTTCCCCACTTTGCAGGGTCTCCAGGTCAGCGGAGAACCGCGCCAGCACGGCTGGCAGGTCATCGCAGCTGGTCTGGTGCTTTCGTGCTGCAGCGCGCAGGGCAAACAAGCGCTCTTCCACGCCCTCCAACTCGGCCGGATCAAACGCCATCTCACGCTTGAGCTCTTCAAGCGCATCGGCGGTACGATCAAGCGCAATTAACGAGTTGTCGAGCGCATCAACAATGGGCTGGAACAGGTCTGCCCCACCGTCGATCTTGCGGAGTAAGCGGCGCATCAGCCCGGCAAGGGCTGGCGCCGGAGCCATGGGTCCGTTGATCAACTCGTCAATTTCCCCGACCTCGGCGGCCGAACGCTCAAGCTGCTGCAGATGTTGCCGGCGCTCGGACAACTCTTCTTCCTCGCCGACCTGCGGTGCGAGCTTGGAGAGCTCTTCGACAGTGTGACGGGCGAAGTCCTCCTCTGCCAACGCCGCCGCAACCAAGGCTTTCTGCTCCTTGACCGCAGCTTGTGCATCGGCGAGTTCCTGCCAGGCGTCCCGGACCAGAGCCGCTTGGGTGTCCAATTCCCCAAAGGCGTCGAGCGCCGCGCGGTGGGTTGCGACATCCACCAGAGCGCGGTCATCGTGCTGGCCATGGATTTCCACGATCTGCGAGCCAACGCGTTGCAGGAGCGCAGCCGACACCGGCTGATCATTGATAAAGGCTCGGGTGCGGCCATCGGCATATTGCACCCGCCGCAGGATCACATCTTCGTCGTCGGGAATGGCATTGTCGCGCAGCGCCGCACGAGCGGGGTGATCGGCCGCAAGTTGCAGGACGGCGACAACCTGACCGTTCTCGCTGCCGCGGCGCACCAGCGAAGCGTCCCCTCGCCCACCGAGAGCAAGCGTAAGCGCATCAAGCAGGATCGACTTGCCGGCGCCGGTCTCGCCGGTAAGAACCGTCATGCCGGCGCCCAGCGCCAGATCAAGCTGATCGATAAGGACAATGTTGCGAACCGAAAGCGCGTTCAGCATTCCCGGAAATCCCAAGCTCCACCCAGACCGGCACCGCTGCGCGGCATGGCCGGCAAATAATCGGGGCACGCCAGCAAACTAGCGCGCCCCGGAACAAACAAGCAACACTTTAGTTAGTTACTTGCGCAGCGAACTCATCCAGCTGCCGCTTCCCATGGCAGGAGCTAGACCCTGCTGGCCCAGTTTTTTGAAGGCTTCCTGGTACCAGGTGCTGGAGGGATAGTTGTGTCCAAGCACAGCCGCTGCGGTTTTTGCCTCATTGACGAGACCGAGCAGGAGATAGGCCTCGGTCAGGCGATAAAGCGCTTCCTCGATATGGGTCGAGGTCTGGTGTTCTTCCACAACCACCCGGAAGCGATTGATCGCGGCCGTGTACTGGCCGTTGCCGAGATAATAGCGGCCAACCGACATTTCCTTGCCAGCGAGTTGGTCATAACCGACCAGCAGCTTTTCCTTGGCGTCTTCGGCGTAAGGCGACTTGGGATAGTTGGCGATCAGCAGATTATAGGTGTCGATGGCATCGCGCGACAATTGCTGGTCGCGAGTGATGTCCTTGATCTGCCCGTAATAGGAGTTGCCCTTGAGATAGAGCACGTAAGGAACGTCCTTGCCGTTCGGATAAAGGGCAAGGAAGCGGTCGGCGGCGAGGATCGCTTCAGCGAACTTGCCGATGCGGTAATGCGCATAGACCTGCATCAGCTTGCCCTTTTCCGCCAAGGGCGAATTGGGGTGCTGGCGCTCCAGGCGCTCAAGCTGGGTCACAGCCGTGTTGTAGCGCTGCGCGTCCATATTATCGAGAGCCTGCTGATACAGCGACTCCGCCGGGATGATCGGCTCTTCCTTGGCCTTAGGGGGCCCGAACAGGTTCATGCCCGAGCAGCCCGTAAGCGCCACGACCATGACGCCAACTGAAAGCAACCGGACTGTCCGGCTAGCGCGACCACCAAAAGCAACAACTGTCACGAACTGTCCCGTCCTTACACGTACCGCTGCTGCGGCGTAGATAGAAAATGGATCAAAACTGTGGCCGTGCCGGCCACGAAGAATTAACGCACCGAACGCAGGTAATGATTGACAGCCAGACCATCAGGTTGATCGTCAAACGCCTCGAACTCGAGCGGCAATGCCTCGGCGCCCACTATTTCATAGTTGGCTTCGCTCGAAAATAGCCCAGCCAGAACATGGGCGTTCAAGGCATGGCCACCCTTATAGGAGCGGAACCGGCCCCAGATCGGCAAGCCACCGAGTGACAGGTCGCCGATGGCATCGAGCAGCTTGTGACGGACGAATTCGTCCTCGTAGCGCAAGCCGCCGGGATTGAGGATCTTGTCCTCATGGACGGTGATGGAATTGTCGAGACTCGAGCCCATGGCGTAGCCGGCCTGGCGCAGGATCTTGGCGTCGCGAACGAAACCGAAGGTACGGGCACGCGAAACGTCGTCGTAGTACCGGCGTGGCGTCCAGTCGAAGATCATGCGCTGGCGGCCGATGACCTTGCTGTCGAAATCAATCTCGAGATCGAGGGCGCGGCCGTTATAGGGCTCGAGCGCGGCAAAGGAGTCGTTGTTGCGCACGGTAACGGCGCGCATGACCTTGAGGAACTTGCGCTGGGCCGGCTGGATTTCGAGCCCTGCTTCCAGAATCGCCTGGGCGAACGGGAATGCACTGCCATCAAGAATGGGGCATTCCGGGCCGTCCAGAGTGATCAAGGCATTGTCGACGCCCATGCCCGACAGAGCCGAGGTCACATGCTCGATGGTGGCGACGCTGACGCTGTCGCCCAGATCGAGCGTGGTGCAAAGCGTGGTGCGGGTAATGCGTGAGAAATGCACCGGAACGGGCTTGGTCACCCTTCCGTCGCTCATTTCGCGGCAAATCAGGAACCCGCTATCGACGGGCGCGGGGCCCAGGGTAAGCGTAACGGGCTGTGCCCCGTGAACACCATATCCAGCAAAGGACAGGGTGGATGACAGGGTGCGCTGGCGCGTGGACAGTTTATTCATACTCGGGATCACTCCACCCCAGCGGGGTACGCGGAAACTGTTAGCCAAAAAAAACTCGGTGCGGAAGCCGCACCGAGTGATGTTGGATGCTCGCTACAAGGAACCGTTAACCGTGCTTGCGCAGGAAAGCGGGGATCTCAAGATGCTCTTTCTGAGGCGCAGGAGCGGGCTGGCGACCATGCGGATCAAGAGCGCCGCGCGCACCTTCAGCAGCAGCCGGAACCCGCGAAGCCCTTGGGCCGCCTGCCTCAATCGCGCTGCGAGCAGCGGCATCATCGGCTCCGGAATAGACCGCTTCGTCGCGTCCGCCTTCAGCGGTTTGACCCAGGCTCAGGCCCACATTGGAGGCCAAACGCTTGAACAAGGCACGGGCATTGCGGGGTTCGGCGTCCTGCCTTTCCTGCGGCTCCTGTGACCGGCGCGCAACAATTGGAAGCTCCTCAGTGCGGGGCATCCGGCGCTGACCTTCGGGGCGAGCGGCGTGCGAAGGCACATAAACGCTCGGCACCGGCGATTCTTCAGGCATTGCGGGCTCGTCCATCTCGTCGATGGCCTGGGCCGAAGGGATATAGGGCTCCACCATCACACCATCATCGTCATGGCCGCTATAAGCGGGGGCTGGCGCTTCATGGGAGATAGCCTCGGCCACCGCAGCTTCGACCTGATGCTCGATCTGCTGCTGAACAACGCCCTGGGCGCTACGCTCGGCGGCAATACGGGTCGGCTCGACGGGAACATGACGCTTTACCGAAAGCGGCGTGCGCGAAGCATGGGGCTTTGCGGGCTCAAGCGCCTGCACCATGGTTGCATCGGTGCCGGTCGCCACGACGGAGACGCGGATCGTGCCGGTCAGATCGGGATCATAGGTTGCACCCAGGATGATGTTGGCATCCGAGTCGACTTCCTCGCGGATGCGGCTGGCAGCCTCGTCCACTTCGTAAAGGGTCAGGTCAGGGCCGCCGGTGATCGAGATCAGCAGGCCACGTGCACCCTGCATGGACACATCGTCCAGCAGCGGATTGGCAATGGCAGCTTCGGCAGCGTGACGCGCACGGTCTTCGCCCGATGCTTCGCCGGTACCCATCATCGCCTTGCCCATGCCGCGCATCACGGCGCGAACGTCGGCGAAGTCGAGGTTGATGAGGCCTTCCTTGACCATCAGATCGGTGATGCAGGCGACGCCCGAGAACAGCACCTGATCTGCCATCGCGAAGGCGTCGGCGAAGGTGGTCTTTTCGTTGGCAACCCGGAACAGGTTCTGGTTGGGGATAACGATCAGGGTGTCGACATGGCGGTGCAGCTCATCGATGCCGTCTTCAGCCAGACGAGCGCGACGATTGCCTTCGAACGAGAACGGCTTGGTGACCACGCCAACCGTCAGGATGCCCTGCTCACGAGCGGCCCGAGCCACAACCGGTGCCGCACCGGTGCCGGTACCGCCGCCCATGCCCGCGGTGATAAACACCATGTGCGAGCCCGAGAGGTGATCGTTGATCTCGTCCCAGCTTTCTTCGGCTGCGGCGCGACCGACTTCCGGGTGCGAGCCGGCACCCAAGCCTTCGGTAACGCCGACACCCAACTGGATGATGCGCTGTGCCTTGCTGAGGGCGAGAGCCTGTGCGTCGGTGTTGGCAACGACGAAGTCGACGCCATCGAGCCCAGACTCGATCATGTTGTTAACGGCGTTGCCGCCGGCGCCACCACATCCGAATACGGTGATGCGGGGCTTAAGTTCCTGAATATCTGGGATCGTGAGGTTGATGGTCATTAGGGGCCCCATAGTGGCTTGGTTGGTAAAGATTTACCTCCCAAATCGTTAACGGGCACCTAACAACTGTCCCATTGCCGTTAACCCTCATGCAAAATGCAACACTTCCCCGCTCTCTGGAGACCAGGGGACATGCGGCGTTTCAGGCCGGCTTTCAGCTTCACGAAAACGAGATGGTAAACGGCGCCAGGGCGGCTGAAACGTGCCGAATCTCCGCTCGACCGGAGGTCAGCGGCTGCGACATGGGGCAAGGATCGCCTCGGTGCCGGTCGTCCGGCGAAAGGGTATAGGTGAAGCAAGCCTTGCCCCATGCTATCCCGGAGACTCTATGGAAAGGACCGTCCTCGGCTTAAGCCCGTGCCGAAAGACAAACCCGGGGGCTCAAATCGGGTCACAGATCATCCTTTAAACCACAGGACATGGAGCGACCCCCATGCCATCCGGCCTCCTCATGCCGACCGTTCGTCGCGACCGCGCAGTTGCGCATGAAGATGGGGCAACAATAACCGAGCTTTTGGCACCGGGGATAAATTGAGTCGCCGGGCAGCGGAGGCTGCCCGGCCAACCACGCTAAAAGCTGGCCTTCAGCCAGTGCCCGACCCGCGCCAGGTAACCATCGGTGCCGGTCAGCTTGCTGGCGCCGCGCGGCTCGGCATATTCATGCGAGCACACCTGCGGGTAAATCAGCATGCCGGCAACGGTCGCGAAGGCTGCGCCCTTGGCCATCTCCGGCAGCCCCGCGATTCCCATCGGCCGGCCATTGCGCACATTGCGTGCGAGCACGCGTCGCGCGACTTCGGGCAGGCCCGTCATTTCGCTGGCGCCGCCAGTCATCACGAAACGCCGCCCGCACATATCCATCATGCCCGTGGCTTGCATGCGATCGCGGATGGCCGTCAGGATTTCTTCGATTCTCGGACGCATGATCCGGGTCAGCACGGAACGAGCCACCTGCCCCGGCGCCTCATCGTGAGTCGCGCCCACCGGTTGGATGGGAATCATGTCGCGTTCATCGGCCTGGCCGGGCAGCACCGAGCCATAAAGCGTCTTCAGGCGCTCGGCATCGGCAACGCTGACCGAGAGCTGGCGCGCAATATCCAGAGTCAGATGATGCCCGCCAATCGCGATCGCGTCGGCATAGCAAAGATGGCCTTCGTTGAAGACCGAAACGGTCGTCGTCGCGCCGCCGAAATCCAGGCAGGCCACACCGAGCTGGGCTTCATCATCAACCAGGGTCGCCAGACCCGAGGCATAGGGCGTGGCGACCAACGCTTCGATCTGCAGATGGCAGCGATGCAGCACCAGTTCGAGATTGCGCATGGCAAGGGTTTCCGAGCTCACCACCGCCACGTCGACGCCGAGCTTGTCGCCGACCATGCCCTTGGGATCCTGGATGCCCTTTTGGCCATCGAGCGAATAGCCGATGGGCAAGGCATGGATGATGGAGCGCTCGGGGCGAACGCTGCGCTCGTTAACGGCGCGCAACACGCGTTGCAGATCGGCCTTTTCGACTTCCTGGCCATCAAGCGAGACGGCTGCGGAGAAGGTTTCCGAGCCGAGCCGGCCGGCAGTGACATTGACGAGCACCGACTCCAGCGTCAGCCCGGCGGCGCGCTCGGCCATGCCCACCACAGAGCGAATGGCCTGCTCGGCCTTCTCAATATCGGTGACGACCCCGCTCTTGACGCCCGAGGACGGGCCATACCCAAAGCCGATGACCTCGGCCTTGTGCGAGCGGCCCTTGAGCGACTTGCCTTCCGGCCGGGGCGACAAACGCGCAATCACGCAACAAATCTTGGTGGAGCCGATGTCGAGCACCGCCACAAGCGTGGTGCGCCCGGGCTGAAGGGGACGAAGCCGCGAAGTCATGGCATCGGTCATCATGGTTTCTTGGTTTCTTTTTCTTCTTCGATCTCGGCCGGCCGGACTGCCACGAGGCTATCCACGCGCAAATCGATCACGGTGACGTCGCGGTCGAGGAGCTGGTATTCAGTTTGATACATATCGAGCTTGCGCAGCGCCTGGGCGACGCCAAGCTCGGGCAATTGCACGCGCAAGCCGGTTTCGTAGATCATGTCCCAGCGGCGGTCGGCGATGCGCGACAGGGCCACCAGACCCTCCTGCAGCACCGGATATTGCTGCAAGGCCCGGATCATCACGAGGGCATCATCCGCCGCGCCATCGCCCACGACGAGGGGCAGATCGCCATAAGCACCAGCATCTTCGCCGATCTGGTCGCCCTGGGCATCCACCACAAAGGTCACGCCATCCACGCGCCAACGCGCCACCGGTACCTTTTCAGTGATGGTGACGACGATGTCACCAGGCAGGCCCTTGCGGACACTGACGGCTTCTACCGAAGGCAGCTCGGCAATGCGCAGGCGGGCCGCTTCGACGTCAAAGGCGACGGTCGAGGTGTAGGGCTGCACGCCAAGGGCATCGAAGACGTCCTGCTCGCGCGTCAGGGCTTGGCCCGTGATCGAGATTTCACCAATGGCAAAGCCGGCAGCGGCAGCCTGCCCTTGCGCCAGCTCGCCAAGGGTGGCCATCCCCAGCCCGATCGGCTCGCGGACCTGCCACACACCCAGCCCAATGGCGAGCAGCGCCATAGCGCTGGCGGCCCGCACGAGGGCGTGGCGGTGCAGCACCCAGGCGCGGCCCACAATATTGGCCAGCTTGCGCCGGGGCGGTCGCATGCGAACAGGCAGCTGGCGCGGATTGACCACCCGCGCTCCGGCGAAAAACGCCTCGCTTTTTACCTGTTGCAACTCGCGTCCTCCACCAACCAGGTGACCAGTTCTTCGAAGGAATGCCCGGCGTGAGCCGCTTGTTCGGGCGCCAGCGAAGTGGGGGTCATTCCCGGCTGGGTGTTGATTTCAAGGCAGACCAATTCACCATCTTCGCCTGCCGCGTCGTTGAAGCGGAAGTCGCTTCGGGTAATCCCGCGACACCCCAACGCCGCATGGGCAAGCAGGCTCATCTTCTGCACTTTGTCGTAAATTTTCGGTGAAATTTGCGCCGGCAGCACATGATGTGATCCGCCGGCGGAGTATTTCGCCTCGTAGTTGTAGAAGGCCAGATCGGTGACGATCTCGGTGACGCCAAGGGCTACATCGCCCATCACGGCACAGGTCAGCTCGCGCCCAGGGATATAGCGCTCGACCATCAGCTCTTCGCCGCCCTTCCAGTCTTCGCCCAGTATCTCCTGGGGCGGATGGGACTGGTCAGCCTTGACGATCAGGATGCCAAAGCTCGAACCATCGGCGACGGGCTTGACCACATAGGGCGCGGGCATGACATGGGCGCGGCCCACTTCGGCGCGGCTCGCCACCACATGGTCGGTCACCGGCACGCCGGCGGCCTTGAGCATGATCTTGGTCTGGTGCTTGTCCATGGCCAAGGCCGAAGCCAAAACGCCCGAATGGGTATAGGGAATGCGCAGGAATTCGAGCACCCCCTGGATGGTGCCATCCTCCCCGTAGCGGCCATGCAGGGCATTGAAGGCGACATCGGGCGCGATCTCGCGGAGCTGTTCGGCGACGTCATAGCCGACATCGACCTCGGTCACCTGGTAGCCGACGCGGCGCAGGGCTTCGGCACAGCCCTTGCCGGAGCTCAGGGATACGGGACGCTCATTGGACAGGCCGCCCATAAGGACGGCAATATGCTTGGCCATCAAATTGCTCCAGGAACAGCGAACGCGACGGGGTGGCTCACTGGGGATCCTCCCCCATAAGCGCGCCGAGTTCCGCCGGCAGCGCGGCGGCCCATTGCGTAATGTTGCCGGCGCCCAAACACACCACATAGTCGCCCTTGGCCACCCGGCTGGCGAGCAGCGGCGCAAGGGCTTCGGCGCGGTCGATCACGCGAGCATCGCGGTGGCCGCGGGCGCGGATACGGTTGACCAGCTCGTCGTGCGTAACGCCTGGGATAGGCTGCTCGCCGGCGGCGTAGACCGGAGCGACAATCACCGTGTCGGCGTCGTTGAAGCAGGCAGAGAAGTCGTCGAACAGGTCCTGCAGGCGCGAATAGCGATGCGGTTGGACCACGGCGATAACGTCGCGCTTGGTGGATTGGCGGGCCGCGCGCAGCACCGAGGCGATCTCGACGGGATGGTGGCCGTAATCATCGATCACGGTGACGCCGCCGACGACGCCGGTCTTGGTAAAGCGGCGCTTGACCCCCGAAAAGCCCTTGAGGCCCTTGCGGATGGCTTCGGCCGGAACATGCAGCTGGTCGGCCACAGCGATGGCGGCGGTAGCGTTGAGGGCGTTATGTTCGCCCGGCATGGGCAGTTCGAGCCCATCAATGCGCAACTGGGTCAGGCGGATGCGGTCGCGGATCTCGACGGAGAACTTGCTGACGCCGTCCACGGTTTCCAGGTCCACGAGGCGCACATCGGCCTGCGGATTGGTGCCATAGGTGATGACGCGGCGATCGCGGATCTCGCCGACCAGCGCCTGCACTTCGGGGTGATCGAGGCACATCACCGCAAAGCCATAAAAAGGGACGTTCTCGACGAAGTTGTGGAAGGCGCGCTTGACGCCTTCGAAGTCGCGGTAATGGTCGAGATGTTCGGGATCGATATTGGTGACGACGACGACGTCGGCCGGCAACTTGACGAAGGTGCCGTCGCTCTCGTCGGCCTCCACGACCATCCATTCGCCCGCGCCCAGCCGGGCATTCGTGCCATACGCATTGATGATGCCGCCATTGATAACGGTGGGATCAAGGTCGCCGGCATCGAGCAGCGTCGCGACCAGGGTGGTGGTCGTGGTCTTGCCATGGGTGCCGCCGATGGCGATGGCGTTCTTGAAGCGCATGATCTCGGCCAGCATCTCGGCGCGCCGAACTACCGGCAGCGCGCGGGCGCGAGCGGCAACCAGCTCGGGGTTGTCCTTCTTGATGGCCGAGGAGACGACGACAACAGCCGCTTCACCGAGATTTTCGGCGCGCTGGCCGACCTCGATGCGGATGCCCATGTCGCGCAGGCGCTGCACATTGGGATTGGCGGCGGCATCCGAGCCCTGCACCACATAGCCTTGATTGTGCAGGATTTCGGCGATGCCACTCATGCCGATGCCGCCGATGCCGACAAAGTGGACCGGCCCGATATTGCGCGGCATTTTCATGGGGTATGTTCCAGTTCTTGAAAGTCTTTGCCCGCCAGCATTTCGGCGAGGTCAGCGAGTTTTTCCACAGCATGGGGCGCGCCCAGCCCCTTGGCCCGGGCCGCTGCGGTGGCAAGAGCCGGAGGGTCGGTCAACAAGGTGGCAAGGCGTGTCGCAAGCGATTGCGGTGAGAGCGTGGCCTGCTCGGCCACCCAGCCGCCCCCGGCCGCTTCGACGGTAAGGGCGTTGTTTTTCTGATCGGCATCGATCGAGCCGGGCAGCGGCACAAGGATTGCGGGGCGCCCGAGGACGCAGAGTTCCGCCACCGTCGATGCACCCGAGCGGGCGATCACCAGATGGGAGGCGGCGATGCGCTCCGGCAGGTCGCCGAAAAAGGCCGCCAGTTCAACATTGACTCGAGCCTTGCGGTAAATTTCGGCCACCCGGTCGAGGTCTTCGGCGCGGCACTGCTGCAGCACCTGCAGGCGCTGGCGCAGGGCTTCGGGCAACTCGGCAATGGCGGCGGGGACGATGTCGGACAGCGCCTTGGCGCCCTGGCTGCCGCCGAACACAACGAGGTGCAACGGCCCCTCGGCATCGGGCGCCGCATAGGGGCGATCGGCAACGGCGCGCACCCGATCACGCACCGGATTGCCGGTGAGCACGGTTTCGATCTGCAGCGCCTCGGCATATTTGGTGCTGGCAAAGCTCAGGGCAAGCAGATCGGCGAAACGCACCAGCGCGCGGTTGGCGCGACCCATTACGGCATTCTGCTCATGCAGGATGCCGGGAATGCCCAGGAGGCTTGCTGCGACGAATGGTGGAAAGGTGGGATAGCCGCCAAAGCCAATAACGGCATCAGGTCGGCTGCGCCGCAGCTTGCGCAGGGCAACGGCAACGCCGCCGCTCAGCTTGACCGCGGCCGCTGCAAACTTCACCGGGTTGCGCGTCGAGGGCGTGGCGGAGGGCACGATGTGGATTTCGCGCGCCGGAAATTCGCTGCCATAGCTTTCCACCCGATGGTCGGTCATCAACTCGATGACGTGACCACGACGGCGCAGTTCCTGGGCCAGGGCCATGGCGGGAAACAGGTGCCCGCCCGTGCCGCCGGCCATCAACATAAACTTTTTCATTCTGCGGGCACCAATGCGCTTTTGTAACTGGGAAGCCCGGTGGCCAGGCGTTCTTCGGGCTTGGTGCGGGTGAAGGCGAGCATCAGCCCCATGCCAAAGGCAATCGCGATCATGGAGGTGCCGCCATAGGACACGAAGGGCAAGGTCATGCCCTTGGGTGGAACGAGGTTGAGGTTCACGGCGAGGTTGATGCCCGACTGCATGGCGAACTGGATTGCGAGCGTCGAGGCAGCAAGGCGGGCGAACAGGCTGCTCTGGCGCTGCGCCCCGAGCATGGCGCGGATAACGATAAAGCCGATCAATCCCACCAAAACCATGCAGAAGAGAATGCCGAACTCACCGGCGGCGGCGGAGAACACATAGTCGGCATGGGCGTCAGGGATGAGCTTTTTGGCAATGGATTCGCCCGGGCCCCGCCCGAACCAGCCGCCTTCCAGCAAGGACTGGAGGGCGCGGTCGATCTGGTAGGTATTGCCACCACCATCGGGGTTGAGGAAGGTATCGATGCGGCGCGAAAAGTGCGGGAAGAACATATAGGCGCCGAACAGCAGCACGGCTGCTACACCGGCCAGGCCAAAGATGATGAACCAGGAAATGCCGGACAGGAACAGCAGCACGGCCCAGGTCGCCAGTACCAGCGCGGTCTGCCCGATATCGGGCTGCAGCAAGAGGCCACAAACGATCACCAGCATGATCACGGTGGCAAGGATCTTGCCCGGCACATTGCGGTGGATCATCGATTCCGAGAACAACCAGGCACCCAGCACGGCAAAGGCCGGCTTGACGAATTCGGATGGCTGAATGGATTGACCCGCCAGGGTGATCCAACGCCGCGCGCCCTTCACTTCCGTGCCCAGCTTCAGGGTCGCCCAGAGCAGGACAACGCTGACACCCAGCGCAATGAGAGCGCCAACCCGCGCCTGCCGGTGGCTCAACAAGGAGGTTGCGACCAGCACGGGCAGCGCCAGGCCACAAAACATGGCGTGGCGAATGATGAAGAACCAAGGGGAAAGCCCGATGCGCTCGGCCACTGGCGGACTGGCGGCAAAGCTCAGCACCATGCCGCAGGTCAGCAACAGGATCAGCGCCCCAAGCAGTTCGCGATCGATCGACCACCACCATTCGGCGATGGGTGTTTTTTCGGCACGGGAAAACATCATGGGCAGTCGGCCTCGCGGCCTCCAGACGGAACACTAGTCCCCATATCTAACCCAGGGATGGTTACCGATTTCCAACTTGCATCGCATTTTGCAACAAGTTGGACAACTGCGGCGCAGCGCCGCCAATTAGCGTAGCTTGAGGGAACTCAACCCGATCAGCGCCAGTACGAAGGAAATGATCCAGAACCGGATCACGACCTGACTCTCGGTCCAGCCCATATGCTCGAAATGGTGGTGGATGGGCGCCATGCGGAACACCCGCTTGCCGGTGAGACGGAACGAGGCGACCTGAACGATCACCGACACGGTTTCCAGCACGAAGAGGCCCCCAATAATTGCAAGGACGATTTCGTGCTTGGTGGCGACGGCGATTGAGCCGAGCGCGCCGCCCAAGGCGAGCGAACCAGTGTCGCCCATGAAGATCTGGGCTGGCGGGGCGTTGAACCACAAAAAGCCGAGGCCGGCGCCAATCAGGGCGCCGCAAACCACCGATAGTTCGGCTGTGCCGGGGACATGGTTAAGCAGCAGGTAATCCGAGAAGACCTGGTTACCCACGAGATAGGCGATCAGGGCAAAGCAGGCCGAGGCAACCATCACCGGCACAATGGCGAGGCCATCCAGCCCGTCGGTGAGGTTAACTGAGTTACCGGCGGCCATGATGACGAAGCCGCCGAACAGCACAAAGAAGATGCCGAGATCGACGGCAAGGCCCTTGGCAAAGGGGAAGAGCAGCGCGTTGGAGAACGCGCCCGGCGAGAGTTGCGAGATGGCATAACAAGCCACAACGCCAATGAGCGCTTCAAGGGCGAGGCGCTGCTTGCCGCCAAAGCCCTTGTGGCTCATGCGCTTGACCTTGAGATAGTCATCGTAAAAGCCGATAGCGCCAAAGCCGACCGTGACGAACAAGACCACCCAGACATAGCCATTGGTGAGGTTTGACCAAAGCAGGGTCGATATAACCGCGCCCGACAGGATCATCAGCCCGCCCATGGTGGGCGTGCCCTTCTTGGTCAGCAGGTGGCCCTGGGGGCCATCTTCGCGGATCGGCTGACCCTTGCCTTGCTTGAGGCGCAGCAAGGAGATCATCCCCGGCCCAAACAGGAACACGAAGAACAAGGCGGTAACCACCGCCCCCGCCGTGCGGAAGGTGATATAGCGGAAGACGTTGAACGCCGCGAGCGTGTCCCCCAACTGGGCAAGAAAGTACAGCATTTTTGGGAGGTGTCCTCGCGTGGGTGGGCTATTTCTGGTGGAAATGGCCCCGGATTTTTTCAACGACGCCCGCTAGCCCCACGCCGTTGGACCCTTTGATCATAACTGCATCGCCCGAAGCAAGATCGTTGAGCACGATCATCCCCATCTCTGCTGCCGTTTGTGTGTGGCAAGCCACACGCCCGGCGCCCAGTGTAGTGGCAAGGGCGGCCATTTCGGGGCCGACCAGGTAGATACGCTCGGCGCCCGAGCGCAGAACTGCTTCGGCCAGGCTGGCATGGAGTGCAGCGCTTTGAGCCCCGAGCTCACGCATGTCGCCCAGCACCAGCAGTTTGCGGCCGCCGGGTGCGGGCTGGGCCGCAAAGACGTCGAGCGCCGCAGTCATCGAGGCGGTGTTGGCATTGTAGCTTTCATCAATCAGCAGCAGCGGGCGCTCGGGATCGCCCAGGAGCAGGCGCTGCCCCCTGCCCGGCTGTGCGCCAAAGCTGGCCAATGCTGCCACGGCAGCCTCCCGGCCCATTCCGGCGAGGTCAGCGACAATCAGCGCTGCAACGGCATTGACCACCATATGGCGGCCCGGAGTGTTGAGATGGAGGGAGATGCGCTCGCCGGCATGCTCAAGCGTGGCGGTGCTGCCCTGGACCTGCAGATCCGTTTCGAGGATGCGCCAGTCGCAGTTCTCGGTGAACCCATAGGTGATCACCCGTTGAACGCCCACCTTGCGTGCCGCCTCGAGCAGCAGCTCGATCTGGGGGTGATCGGCATTGAGCACCGCGGTGCCGCCAGGCTCGAGACCCTCGAAGATCTCCGCTTTGGCCGCGGCGATGGCTTCCAAAGAACCAAGATTTTCCAGATGTGCGGCGGCTACATTGGTGATCACGGCGACATGCGGTCGCACCAGTTGCGACAAGGGCGCGATCTCGCGGGCGGCGTTCATGCCCATTTCGAAGACGCCGAACTGCGCTTCCGCTGGCATCCGGGCCAGCATCAGCGGCACGCCCCAGTGATTGTTGAAACTCTTGATCGATGCGTGGGTCGGACCTGCTGCCTCGAGCACGGTGCGGATCGCCTCCTTGGTGGTGGTCTTTCCAACGCTGCCGGTGACGCCTACCAGCAGCGCCTCGCTCCTGGCACGGGCGGCGCGAGCGAGATCGCGCAGTCCCTCCAGCGCATCGGGGACGACGATGCAGCCGTCTTGTTCGCCCCGACCCTCGCTCACCAATGCAGCAGCAGCGCCATTGGCCAGGGCTTGGGCCACAAAGTCATGACCGTCGAAGCGGTCACCCTTGATGGCGACGAACAAGGCATCGGGACCCAGGTCACGCGAGTCGATGGAAACCGAGCCGATGCTCGCCCCAACCGTTCCCACCATCCGCCCCCCTGTGGCTTGCAACAGGGCGTCTCGGGTCCAGAGTGCGGGCATCAGAGTCTCTTGATTGCCTCGGCCACGGCTTGGTGGTCCGAGAAGTGGTGCTTGGTCGTGCCGATGATCTGGTAATCCTCGTGCCCCTTGCCGGCAACGAGCAAAACGTCGCCGGGCTGGAGCGCGGCAACGGCGGTGCTGATGGCTTCGCCGCGATCGCCGATCTCTGCGGCGCGGGGTACCGCATGCATGATCTCGGCGCGGATCGTGGCGGCAATTTCGGTGCGGGGATTGTCGTCAGTGACGATGATCTTGTCCGCCAGCTCGGCGGCAACGGCGCCCATCTGCGGACGCTTGCCCTTGTCCCGGTCGCCGCCGGCGCCGAATACCACACGCAAATCACGCGTCACATAGGGGCGTAAAGCCATGAGCGCGGTCTTCAAGGCGTCGGGCGTGTGGGAATAATCCACAAACACCGCCGCGCCATTGTGCTCGGCTACGAGTTCCAGGCGCCCCTTGGCGCCACGCAGCTCCTCAAGCGCGGCGAAAACTATCGCCTTGGGGACACCGCTCGCTATCGCCAACCCAGCGGCAACCAGGGCGTTGCCGACCTGGAATTCGCCGGTGAGCGGGAGGTGAAAGCTCACGGTTTCGCCTTCGAAGCGGACCTCGACGCGCTGCCCGTAGCCCTGCGTTGTCACCGAAAGGATCTGGATGGCAGCCCCGGGGGCATGGCCAACGCCCAGCAGCTTTGCGCCCCGGTCGACCGCGGCCGCGAGGAAAGCCGCGTGCTCGGGATCGTCCATATAGACCACCGCCGTGCCACCATCGGCCAGCAGATCGCTAAAGAGCCGCAGTTTAGCCGCGCGATACTCATCCATATCGGCGTGGTAATCGAGATGATCGCGCGTCAGGTTGGTGAAGGCGACAGCGGCAAAGCGCATACCGTCGAGACGCCGCTGATCAAGACCATGGCTGGAGGCTTCGAGCGCGACATGGTCGATGCCCTGCCCCTTGAGCGCGCGCATGTTCTGGTGGATTGATCGCGCGTCGGGGGTGGTGAGGCTGCCTTCGATGTGCCGGGTGGCGGTTTGCACCCCCAGCGTGCCGATGCTGGCGCCAGCAATTCCGGCATGCAGCCAGATCTGCCGCACGAAAGACGCGACGGACGTCTTGCCATTGGTGCCGGTGACCGCCACCACGGTTTGCGGCTGGGGCGCAAAAATGCGCGCGGCGGCGCGGGCATAGGCGGCGCGGACATCGGGAACCACGATCACTGGCACGCCGGGATCTTGGGCGGGCACGAGATCGGTGACCACTGCCAAGGCCCCGCGCCCCACCGCATCGGCGATAAAGGCATTGCCATGCACCGCTGCGCCGGGGAGCGCAAAGAACAGCTCGCCCAGCTCGATCCGCCGGCTGTCCGAGTCGAGGCCGAACACCGCACCCAGATCCTCGACCGGCGCGGCGCCTGATCCTTCCAGCAACTGGGATACGCTCAGTGACACTGCAACAGGTCCTTGTGGTTGGCCTTAGTAAACGCCAGCGGGCTTCAGCGCCTGATCAAGCGCTTCGGAGAAATCGGGCGCGATGCCCAGCATGGGCGCAACCCGCTGCACGATGCGACCGGTGACGGTACCGGCATTCCAGCCCGCGGTGGTGCCGGACTGCGGGTTTTCGGCCTTGGGCTCGTCGACCATGATCACCATTGCATAGCGCGGATTGTCCAGCGGGAACGCCGACGCAAAGAAGTTGGTGACTTTGCTGGAAGAATAGCGGCCGTCAACCACCTTTTCGGCCGTGCCGGTCTTGCCGCCGACGCGATAACCCAGCGCTTCCTTGTTCATCTGCGAGCCCGAACCTTCAAGGGCATTAAGCCGCATGAGATAGCGCAGGGCATCACTGGTGGATGGCTGCAGGACGCGCCGGTACAGGGACTCGGCCTCCCCCAGGTCACGTTTGTAAAGCGTGGGAGGCACGTAATTGCCGCCATTGACGAATGCTGCATAGGCTACCGCCATGTGCAGAGGGGAGACCGATAAGCCGTGACCGAAAGACGCGGTGGCCGCGCCAACTTCGGACAGCTGCTTGGGAACCGTTGGCAAGCGCATCTCGGGCAGCTCGAAGGGTACCCGCTGGTCAAAGCCCATCGTGCTCAGGAACTGCCGATAGGGCTCCTTGCCCATGGCCTGCATGATGCGGATCGTGCCGATATTGGACGAGTATTTATAAACTTCGGGCAGGCTGAGAATGCGGTGCTTGCCGTGAAAGTCATCGATGGTGAAGCGGCCAAAGCGGACGCCGAAGCGAGCATCGAACTGATCGCTCACCGACACCGCACCGCTATCGAGTGCACCGGCAATGGTCACGGTCTTGAAGATGGAGCCGGGTTCGAAAATGCCGGCGGTGATACGGTTGAAGCTGTCTTTGACCAGTGCCGAGGCGGGATCATTCGGATTGAAATCGGGCACAGAGGCGAGCGCGATGACCTCGCCGGTGTGCACATCCAGCATGATGCCGGCGGCAGCAATCGCCTGGTAGCGCGTCATCGCGTCCATCAGCTGCTCGTGCATCACATGCTGGGCGCGCATGTCGATGGAAAGCTCAACCGGGGTCAGCGCATTGCCGCGGGCAAGACCCAGCTCCTGCAGGAGAGCGACGTTCTCGCCGTCCATGTGCCGCTCGATGCCGGCAATGCCCTGGTTGTCGATATTGGTGGAGCCCAGAACGTGGGAAGCCTCGGCCATGCCGGGGTAAAAGCGCTTGGATTCGGTGATGAAGTCGATGCCCGGGATGCCCAGCCGCATCACCCGCTCCTGGATGGAGGGCGACAGCTCGCGCTTGAGCCAAACAAAGCCCTTGTCGCCAGTGAGCCGGTCGCGCAGCCACTTCTCGTCGAGATCCGGGATGACAGTGCGCAGTTTTTGCACGGCTTCTTCCACATCGATGATGCGGCGCGGCTCGGCAAAAAGTGAGGGGACGCGAATATCGACCGCCATTTCGAGCCCATTGCGGTCAAGAATTGGCGGGCGAGTCGCGGTGATCAGGTCGCGTGCCTGCCCTTCGATCGTGGAGTCGGGCACGACCATGCCCAACTGCACCAGCCGCGCGCTCACCAGAGCAAAACCCAGCACGATCGCGAAGATCATCCAGCGAATGCGCGCCTGGGTGAGATTGCCGCGGACTTTGCGTGCGCCGTCGAGCGAAATGGGCGGGGCGAAGTTCTCGTGCGCCAAGGCCATTACTCAATACCCTCAAGTTCGAGAATAGCGTCGATGGGGTCGATGCCGGCGTCCAGCGATTGGAACAGCGCGTTAAGCGCGGCGCTGTTGGGCTTGACCGGCCGCATGGGGAGACTCGCAAACGAGCCAAACTGCTCCTGCTTGACCGGCACAATGCCTAGCGCCGCCTGGTGCCGACGAACGATCGGATCGATATGGCCGGGCTGGTTGAGCACCGCCCAATCGGCCTTGAGCAGAGAAAGGTCACCCTCCTGCTGGTCGATGCGGGCGATCAGCGCCGTGCGCTCGCTGGCGGTGTGCTCGATGGAGAATTTCAGCGCGTAAACGCCCGAAAGCATCAGCACGCTGGAAAACAGCAGCAGAATGTTGAGGTTGCGGATCATGCATTTCCCCGGATTGTTGGCACGCCAAGGCCCTCCATTCGCACCGGACGGGCGGGCGCAGCGCCCCGGACCGCCCAGCGCAGAATGGCCGACCGCGAGCGGCTGTTGCGCTCAAGCTCGGCGCTGCCAGGCTTTTTCGCCTTAGCAACTTCGACCCAGCGCCGCTCTTCGCCCACCACCTGCGGCAGGTGCCGTGACTGAGTTGGCGCGCCCTTGTCGGGATCAAAGAAGCGTTTGACGATGCGGTCTTCAAGGGAGTGGAAGGTAATGACGGCGAGCCGCCCACCTTCACCTAGCAGGCGCTCGGCCGCGAACAGGCCCTGCACCAACTGCTCGAACTCGGCATTAACGGCAATACGCAGCGCCTGGAACGAGCGGGTGGCCGGATGGGCATCGCCGGGTTTGCGGCCGATGGCTTTCTCGATGATGCGGGCCAGCTGCAAGGTTGTTTCGATTGGCGCTTCCTGGCGGGCCGCCACGATGAACTGGGCGATACGCCGCGACTTGCGCTCTTCGCCGAAGGCATAAAGCAGGTTGGCAAGCGCTTCTGCCTCAAGGCCATTGACGAGATCAGCAGCGCTTTCGCCTGCCCCGCTCATGCGCATGTCGAGTGGACCCTCGCGCATGAAGGAAAAGCCGCGCTCGGCCTCGTCCAGCTGCATCGAGCTGACGCCGATATCGAGCACCACCCCGTCAAACGGGCCCTGCTCGCCCGCCAAATCGTCAAGCTGGGAAAATGTGCCCGGCAGAAAGGTAAACCGGTCGGGGTAGTCGGCCTTCAATGCATCGGCAAAGGGCAGCACGCTTGGATCGCGATCAATGCCCACGACCTCGGCCCCGGCAGCCAAGAGCGCGCGGGAATAGCCGCCGGCACCAAAAGTGCCATCAACGATTCGCTTGCCATGAACAGGCGCAAACACCGCCAGCACCTCATCGAGGAGCACGGGGATATGCGACATATTCTCTTGGCTGGCTTCGGGCATCTTACTCTTGCCCATGCGACCATAACTCCACGCCCGCGTCGATGCGGGTCACTCAAACCAAGCTCACTCTTGGACCAGTGTGTTTAAGATTCTGTTTCCCATGTCGCGCGCACGGCAAGTTGCCGATCACACCCGAGGCATCGCGCGCGATGCCTGCCCACCTGGAGGGCGGAATTCAAGGTTGCCCCCTCCAGCGGATTAGGCCATGAACAACCGTCACTTCAGGGTAATTTGATGCCGATATCGAACAATGCCTTTGTTCGCGCGACCACCATTCTCTTGTTGGTCGGCTTTTTTGCACTGGTCGGCATTGTCGGCACGACGATCTGGCTGGTTGAGCGCACCCAGGGCTATTTCAACGAGGTGGTCGTATCGCGCGAGATCCGCAGCGCCGCTACCGATCTGCGCAACGCATTGGTGGATGCCGAAACAGGGCAGCGCGGTTTTCTGCTGACAGGCAACGAAGCCTATCTGGAACCCTATACCGGGGCCGTTCAACGACTGCCCGTGTTGCAGCAGCGGCTGGTCACCGTGCTCGCGCCCTATCCCCAGCTTCGCGAAGGCCTTGTCGAACTCCAATCTGCCATCGACATCAAGCTGCAAGAACTTGCCCGAACTATTGATCTGATGCGCGCTGGCGATCGCGATGCCGCCCTGGCGATCGTCAACAGCGACACCGGCAATGAGAACATGGGGCGCACCCGCGACTTCCTCGTGGCGCTGGTGGCAAGCGCACAGGAGCGCCTCGATACCGGCGTGGTCGACCAGCGCAATGCCGCCACCGCGCTGCGTTGGGTCGCCATTTTTGGCGCGCTGGTGATCGTTGCTGTGGTGGGGGGCTCAGTCTGGACAGCGTTGGCCTATACCAGGGAAATTGCCCGGGCCCGCCGCGAAGTGGAAGAAGCCAATCAAAGCCTTGAGGAGCGGGTGCAGGAACGCACCGCGGACCTGGGCAAGGCCAATGAGGAAATCCAACGCTTCGCCTACATCGTGACCCATGATCTGCGCGCGCCTCTCGTCAACATCATGGGGTTTACCAGCGAACTGGAAACCAGCGTCGCTATCCTGCGTGACTATATGAGCGAGCGCGAAGAATCGGGAGATCCGAAATTCGCCGAGGCGCGCCTGGCCGCCACCGAGGACCTGCCGGAGGCGATCGGCTTTATCCGCTCTTCGACCCGCAAGATGGATGCACTGATCAACGCCATCCTCAAGATTTCCCGCGAAGGCCGGCGCCAGCTCAAGCCCGAAGCACTGAACCTCGCCGAAATCATCGACGCCTCGGTCAGCGCCATCCAGCATCAGGTGACGGAAAATGGCGGCTCGGTTACAACCGAGGTCAAGGTCGCACGCCTCGTCACTGACCGGCTTTCGCTGGAACAGGTGCTCGGCAATCTCCTGGACAATGCGGTCAAGTACCAGGAACCTGGCCGACCGCTGACCGTGGCCATCCGGGCCCTGCCCGCCGAGCGCAACCGACTCAACATCGAAGTGATCGATAACGGCCGCGGCATTGCGTCTACTGACCATGAGCGCGTCTTTGAACTTTTCCGCCGCTCTGGTAGCCAGAGCCAACCGGGCGAAGGCATCGGCCTGGCGCATGTGCGCACCATGGTGCGCAGCCTGGGTGGCGAAATTACCCTCTCCTCGGAGCTGGGCAAAGGAACGACCTTTAGAATCAATCTGCCGCGCGATCTGCGCAGCTATCTCGGGAGCAATGCAAAATGAACTCCGGCACACCCGTCACCATTGTCATGATCGAGGACGACGAGGGACACGCGCGCCTGATCGAGAAGAACATCCGGCGAGCCGGCGTCAGCAACCAGATCATCCCCTTCACCGACGGCACCTCGGCGCTGAACTATCTAATGGGCAATGATGGCAGCGGCGAAGTCAGCAGCGGACGGCAATTGCTGATCCTGCTCGATCTGAACCTGCCCGACATGACCGGCGTCGACATCCTCGAGAAGGTCAAGAGCAACGAACATACCCGCCGCTCACCAGTCGTGGTGCTGACCACCACTGATGACCAGCGCGAAATCCAGCGTTGCTATGATCTGGGCGCCAATGTCTATATCACCAAACCAGTCGACTATGACGGGTTTGCCAACGCGATTCGCCAGCTGGGATTGTTTTTCTCGGTGATTCAGGTTCCGGAAGCCGACTGACCCATGCCTAACCGCACGCCCTATGTGCTCTATATCGATGACGATGCCGGCCTTGCACGCCTTGTGCAGAAGGCAATAGAGCGGCGCGGCTATATCTTCGAGCATGCAACGACGGGCGAACAAGGCCTGGCGCGCATTGCGCAAGGCGGCATCGACGTGGTGGCGCTGGATCATAATCTGCCCACCGGCACCGGGCTCGATGTTCTGGCTCAACTGGCCGATATGCCTGACCGGCCGGCGGTGGTTTATGTCACTGGCACGGTGGAAACGGCCGTGGCGGTGGCGGCGCTCAAGGCGGGCGCGGCCGATTACGTCCTTAAAACCGTCGACATGGACTTCCTGGAACTCCTGACCAGCGCAATCGGCCATGCCGTGGACCTGCAACGCCTCAACCGCGCCAAGGCCAAGGCGGAGCAGGAAATGCGCGAGGCCAAGGACCGCGCCGAAACGCTGCTGGGCGAGGTCAACCACCGCGTGGCCAATAGCCTGGCCATGGTGGCGGCGTTGGTGGGCCTGCAGGCCAATGCCATCACCAATGAGGAAGCTCGCAGCGCGCTGGCCGAAACCCAGGCCCGCATCCAGGCTATCGCGGGCGTGCACCGGCATCTCTACACCACTGACGATGTGCGCTCGGTCCATATTGGCGAATATCTGCAAAGCCTTGCCAGCGAACTTGAAACCTCGATGCAGGCGGCGGGCAGCCTTTCGCGCATCCTCGTTGCGGTCGAGAACATCTCCATTCCCACGGAAAAGGCCGCTTCCGTGGGTGTTATCGTGACCGAGCTCGTCACCAACGCCATAAAATACGCCTATGGCGCCGATGCCGGTGGCGAAGTGCGCATCAGCGTTGCCCGCAAGGGCGAACTGATCGACCTGGTGGTGGAAGACGATGGGATCGGCTGGAACGGCACCGGCAAGCCCCAGGGCACGGGCCTGGGCAGCCGTATTGTCAAAGCAATGGCCCACGGCCTTGGGGGCACTGTCGCCTATCAGGCCGAGGGACGCGGCACCCGCGTGTCGCTCCAGTTCTCTGCCTCGTAAAAGGCGCCAGTTGACCTGTAAGCCGGGTTCTGTAGGGCACCGCGCTTGCGCGCGGTACGTGGTGACCATTCATCTAGGACGCCTGTTGCCAGGCGCCTCGTGCAACCAACCCGGATGATCTGGCCTCAAAACCGGCTGGGGCATGAAGCCCCGCGTCATCCCTATTTGGTCTTGCTCCCGGTGGGGTTTACCGTGCGGTCCCCATTGCTGGGTCCCCGGTGCGCTCTTACCGCACCCTTTCATCCTTACTCCGGCGCGCCGGAGCGGTTTGCTTTCTGTGGCACTTTCCCTGAGGTCGCCCTCGCCGGGCGTTACCCGGCACCGTGTTTCGAAGGAGCCCGGACTTTCCTCTCCCGGATGGTTACCCATCCGGCAGCGGCCACCCGGTCAACTGGCATGGGCCTTGTAGAAACGGATCGTTGGTGCCGTCAAGCACTGCTGGGCAGCAGCGGCTGGACGCGTGGCTTGGTAATCGCCTGATAGGCCAGATTAATCGCCGCCATGCGCGCTGTAGCAACCTCGATCAGTTCCTCAGGTACGCCCTTGGCGATGAGACGGTCAGGGTGGTGTTCGGCAACAAGAAGGCGATAAACGCGGCGCACTTCTTCTGGTGGCGCGCCGGGAGTCAGGCCAAGCACGAGATAGGGGTCAAGATCGCTATCCAGCATGACATGCTGGGCCGAGATCTGCTCGAAGCGCGCTTCATCAAAGCCGAAGATGTTGCTGACGGAGTGGAGATATTCCAGCTCGGCCTCATGCACCATGCCGTCGGCGGTCGCGATAAAGAACAGGCTATCGAGCACATGCTCGAGCGTATCGGGACTATCGGCGAAAAAGCGGCCGATCTTGCGGGCATAGCTTTCAAAACCCGCTACATCCTGCTTGGCCAGATTAAACAAGCGCTCAACCTGAGGCTCCTGCTCCTGGGAGACTTCGACCGTCGCGTTGAAGGCACGCACTTCCGAGGCGGTCACCGCCCCATCGGCCACCGCCATCTTGGCCGATAGCGCTATCAGCGCGAGGGTAAAGGCCGCATCGCGTCCGCCCGGCAGCCAGGTGTCGGGATCAAGGATATTGGCGACGGAGCCGGCCAGTCCAGTGCGACGCGTGAACGAGCCGAGAAAGGCCGAGAGTTTCTCCCAGCGATCCTTGTTCTCTTCCACTTTGCGCACACAGCACAGCATTGCGGCTCCTTTCGGCAGCGTCCGGCGAACGACTCGTCCGCCAGTTGGGTTGGGAAAATACCGGCGGCGCGGGGCGGCGTCCACCACTCCCCGCGCATGCCAGCCCATCAGCGGAAGGGGACGATATAAACTTCCTCGACGGGCCCGATCAGGCGATCCCGGCCCCGGCGAACGGGTTCCTCGGGATAGAATTCTTCCTCAAAGCCAGCGGTCCTTCCGGATCCGCCCTGGCGCCGGTTGAGGAATTCGGAAAGCGGGCCGGACTCCCAGTCCTCCAGATCGTCAGCGTCGATCCGGCCACGGTCGGCACTGACAACATCGGGCGGAATGATCACGGGCTCATCCCGGCTCGGTGCCACGGCAATCTGCGCCGGGGGACGCATGGACAGTGGCATCGGCACGGGTGCCACCTTCTGGGGCGGCAGCGAAGCGACTTCCACGGGGTCAACTCCAGGAGCCGCGGGATCGAGGGGCGCAGCGGCAACGGCCGGAGCGGGAGCCGGAGCCACAACGGGAGCCGGAGCCGTCGGTTGAGCGGGGGAAGCCTGGGGCGCAGCATTGGCCTCGGTGATATAGGAAGGCATCGCCTTGCCGGACTCGAGGAACGAGTTCACCGGATCGCCGGGCTTGTTGCCGGTTTTTGCGGGCTCGGCCACGGGCTTGACCGGCTCTACTGCCTTGGCGGGCGCCGCCGACTCAGCCTTGACCGGGGCGATCGCGGCTGGCTTAGCGGCGACCGGAGTTGTTGGTGCGCTGGCGACAGCTTCCTTTACCGGCTTGGCTGTGGGCCGTTCGCCCGCTGGCGCAGGGATCGGCGCCTGCGGCGAGATGACGGCCACGCGCTCGGGCTCGCCCAGCAGCTGGGCTGACAGCATATCGGCGACGGGTACGCCGACAACAACAAACAGACCGGCCCATGCCAGGCCATTGGTGAGACGACGATCGAATATCATGTTCTCAAACCCTGTTGTCCCGCCCTCAAAACCGGTAGAAAGACGGTTTTCATGGCCATTTCAAGGAGACCATGTCAGCCCGCCACATAGCGGCCACGCGCCTGAACAGAACCTGAACGGCATCTGGCCATGCCACCAGAACATGGTTAAGGCGGAATTAATTGGCGCGCCGACCCAGCAGCCGGGCAAGCGCCAGCACCAGATTAGAGCGGTTGAGCGTATAGAAGTGGAAGGCGGTGACGCCTTCGTCGAGTAGCTCGGTGACCTGCTCTGCAGCCACGGCGGAGGCCACAAGCGCATGGGTTTCCGGATCATCGTCCAGGCCCTCGAATCGCTCGACCATCCAGGGTGGGATGGAAGCGCCGCAGCGGGCGGCAAAGCCCGAGATCTGCTTGAAGCTGTGGATGGGCTGGATGCCGGGGATGATCGGGGCGGTGATGCCGGCGGCGCGAGCACGTTCCAGGAAGCGCAGGTAATCGGCATTGTTGAAGAACATCTGCGTGATCGCGCGGGTGGCGCCGGCGTCGAGCTTGCTCTTCAGATTATCGATATCGCTTTGCCAATCGGGGCTTTGCGGGTGCCGCTCGGGATAGGCCGCAACGGAAATGTCGAAATCACCGATGCGGCGGATACCGGCGACGAGGTCCGCGGCGTTGCGGTAGCCTTCGGGATGGGGCGTGAAGGGCTGCCCTACCCCTTCAGGCGGATCGCCGCGAAGGGCAACGATGCGGTTGACCCCGGCGGCTTGATAAGCGCGCACGACGGCATCAACCTCGTCGCGCGTGGCGCCGACGCAGGTCAGGTGCGCGGCACCCGATAGCCCAGTCTGGTCGGTGATGCTCGACACCATGCGCAAGGTGCGTTCGCGCGTCGTGCCGCCGGCGCCATAGGTGACGGAAACGAATTCGGGGTGGAGCGGCGCGAGCTTGTGCAGGCTTTCCCAGAAGCGCTCCTCGGTGGCGTCGTTCTTGGGCGGGAAAAACTCAAAGGAAAGGTGAAGCGGCGGGCGCTTTTCCGCAAGTTGCCGGCTGGTGCGGTCGCTGTCTTCGATCATGGCTGTTCCATTCAAGTTTATGCGCAGAGGCGCCACAGGCAGACGGTCAGCCCGCGGTCGCCATTGTCACTGGGGAATTCCCGCACGGTCTGCACCTGCAGCCCGGCACTCGCGGCCCAACCGCTCATCTGCGCCTGGGACAAGCCCAGCCGTCGATGCGCATGCTCGGTGCGCAGGAATTCGAGTTCATGAGGGGCAAAATCGACAATCACCATCTGCCCGCCTGGCTTGAGCAATTCGCGCGCGCCCATCAGCATGCGGCCGGGATCATCGAAATAATGCAGGACCTGGTGGATCACGATGGCATCGGCGGGTCCGAGTGCAGGGTCCAGTTCGGCCATGTCTCCGAGCCGCACCTGCGCATGGGTCACGCCGGCCGAACCAAGCCGCGCGCGCGCCACGCTCAACATTTCGCGGCTGGAATCAACGCCAATGCCGCGCTTGTAGCGATCGGCCAGCAGCTGGAGCATGCGCCCGGTGCCGGTGCCCAGATCAAGCAGCAACTCCACCGGCCCCCCCTGGAAGCCCCCAAGCACAGCCGATTCGACGGAGTCTTCAGGAACATGGAGCGTTTTGAGCAGGTCCCAGCTGCCGGCGACCTTGGCAAAGTAATGCGCCGCCTGCGCCTGCTGGGCGGCACGCACCTCGGCCTGCCGTTCGCAGTCGCGCACCCGCTCTGGGTCGGTGTGATCCACCCGCCCCACCAGCCATTGCGCAACCGCTCCCGCTTCGCCGTCCTGGGCGAGGCCGTAATAAGCCCAGGCGCCCTCGGCATTGCGTTGCACGAGGCCAGCATCGGCTAGGAGCTTGAGATGGCGCGAAACGCGCGGCTGGCTTTGATCAAGGATTTCGGTCAGGTCCTTGACGGAATGATCCCCGCCAGCGAGTAAAGCCAGAAGGCGCAGGCGAGTCCCCTCACCTGCCGCCTTGAGCACTCCCACCAATTCCGCCAACTCAGCCATCAGCCCTCACGAGATATAAAGATATCTTTATATCCCTTTGGGACGGAGGTCCAGAGGCTTAGGCCTAGGCGGAGGCGCGTTCGTCGGTCGCGGTGCGCTTGCGGAAGGAATGGGCCCGCCACAGCGCAAATATCTCGTCGGCTTCCTCGCGATCCATGCCAACGAAACGCTGCTGGATCAATACCTTGTCATCGGCACTGGGCAGATCGCGCCAGGGCAGCACGGCAAAAAGGGCTGCAAACAGGTCGGGCGCAACGCCCGCGGCCTTGAGCGCGACGCTTACCGCGACATAATCCTGGCTCGCGAGCCACTTCACCACCACTTCGGGGGTGATGCGCAGCATTACGCTGATGGCAGCGGCCGCGTGGTGGCCATAGCCAAAGCGAGCAAAGCGCGCGAGCGCGCGGTCGTCCAACTGCTTGCGATCGGACAGCGCCTTGACCTGGTTATAGGCCAGCTTCCACTCGGAGGCGGCAAAGCCGACGCCATTGCGGATGCGGTTGAACACCACCGCGTTGACCTTGCCAGCGGCCACCGGATCCAGCGTGCTCTCGGCCCGCGAGAGATCTTCCAGCACCTTATCCGACAGCTGATGGATCTCGCCGCGCAGCGACTGCCAATCCAGATCGTGCCGGCCGCGCAGGTCATGGGCGATCTCGGCGTCCTGGGTGGCGCGGGCGACCAGCTTTTGCAACGTCGCCCGGTCGAACTCGGCATGGGAATTGCGCACCAGCCGCACCAGCGAGGAAGTCTCGCCATGCTCGATAATGGCCTCGCCCACCCGTTCGGGCACGCTGGGGCGACTAGCAATGGCGACACGATGCGCTTCGCTCTGCTTGCTGATGATGTCGATCAGATCGTCGTCACTGAGGACATTGGAGAATTCGAGCAGCGGACGCGCTACTTCGATATCATCATTGGCGAGCTTGACCACGACAGTGCCCGGAGCGCGTTCCAGTGGCGCCAGCAACTTGGCGACATGGGCGCGCGCTTCCACCTCGACCAGCTCGGCCAGGTGGCAAAGCACCTCGTCATACTGGGCAACCTGCTCGTCGTCGCAGCGGTCGGAAACATAGCTGAACAATTGCGCCATGTTGCGGAACAGCTGTTCGCGCTCGGAGTGATTGTCCTCGCCATTCAAGACCCGGAAGCTGGAGAATGCGCGTTGGCCTTGATCGAGTTCGTTCATCGGTGGTCTCCACGACTATGCGTAGAACCACCCTGCGCCCGCACTCGCTTGCGCCCGGTCAAACGGATGCGGAGCAATTGACTAAAATTGTACGCAACCAGATAGAAGAAGGGGCGCAACCAGTGCGCCCCTTCCATCATCTCTGCGACTTAGTGCGAGCCGACTTCGCTGCTGTGGCTGGTGCTGATGCTCGAGGTCTTCTCGGCATCGGTTTCGCCCTTCACCTTGACCAAAGCCGCCCGTACGCCGGCGCCATAGGCCGGGTCCACCTGATCGAACAACGCCAGCTGGCGATCTTCGATGAACTGGGGGATGCCGTTCATGGCTTCGGCAATGTTGGAGAACAGCCGCTGGCGCTGGCCTTCGTCAAAAAGGGCAAACAGTGCCCGCGGCTGGCTAAAGTGATCGGCCGTGCCACGGAAGTCATAGCGGCCCACAACGCCTTCATAGCGGTGCGGTGGTTCGGCAAAGCTTGGATCTTCCACCGGGCCGCCAAAGCTGTTGGGCTCGTAATAAGCGTCCGCATTGGTGCGCATACCGAGCGTGGCTTCGCCGTCGCGATGATAGTGATGCACCGGGCAGCGGGGCTTGTTGACCTCGATCGACTGATAGTGGACGCCGATACGGTAGCGCTGCGCATCGGGATAGGAGAACAAGCGGCCCTGCAGCATCTTGTCAGGCGAAAAGCCGATGCCTGGGACGACGTTGGACGGGTTGAAGGCAGCCTGCTCGATGTGCTGGAAGTAGTTCTCGGGGTTCTTGTTGAGCTCGATCTCGCCGACCTTGATCAGCGGATAGTCGGCATGGGGCCAGACCTTGGTCAGGTCGAACGCGCTCCAGCCGGTGCGGCTCTCAAACTCGTCTTCTTCGCCTTCCGGCATGACCTGGATGAAGAAGGTCCACTTGGGGAACTGACCGTTCTCGATCGTGGTGTAAAGCTCTTCCTGGTAGCTCTCGCGCGACTTGGCAATGACGCCCTCAGCTTCACGATTGGTGAAGGTGCGGTGGCCCTGCTGGGTCTTGAAGTGGAACTTCACCCAGAATCGCTCGCCATTGGCATTCCACATTGAGAAAGTGTGGGAGCCGTAGCCGTTCATATACATCGGCGCCTGGGGGATGCCGCGGTCGGACATCAGGATGGTGACCTGGTGCAGCGATTCCGGGCACAACGACCAGAAATCCCACATTGCGGTACCCGAGCGTAGATTGGTGCGCGGATGACGCTTCTGGGTGTGGATGAAGTCAGGGAACTTATAGGGATCGGCGACAAAGAACACGGGCGTGTTGTTGCCCACGATGTCCCAGTTGCCCTCTTCGGTATAAAATTTGAGCGAGAAGCCGCGCACGTCGCGTTCGGCGTCGGCGGCACCCTGCTCGCCGGCCACGGTCGAGAAGCGGAGCAGCATTTCGGTCTGCTTGCCAACATGCGAGAACAAGGCAGCACGGCTATAACGCGTGATGTCCTCGGTGACAGTCAGCGTGCCATAGGCGCCCCAGCCCTTGGCATGCACCACGCGCTCGGGAACGCGCTCGCGATTCTGGTGCGCGAGCTTTTCAATCAGCTGGTAGTCCTCGAGCAGCACCGGGCCACGCGGGCCGACGGTCTTGGCATTCTGGTTATCGGTAACCGGCGCACCGGCGGTGGTGGTCAGTCTTGGTCTGTCGCTCACGAGAAACTCCTTGCGCCCAACGAGTCAGCAAGCTGGACTCGTTCTAATCTGGCAGCCTTGTGCCCAATCAATCTTCATCAGGCAAATTGATTGATCTTCTTAATGCGATAAGATGAACCTATCATGAGCTTTACCCTCAAACAGCTTCGCTACGCCATCGCGGTCGCCGATCTCGGCCATTTCGGCCGCGCGGCCGCCGCCTGCAACGTTACTCAACCCGCCCTTTCCCAGCAAATTCAGTCACTTGAAGCCTGGTGCGGAATCCCGATCTTCGATCGGCTGGTGCGGGAAGTGCGCCTGACGCCCTTTGGACGCGAGTTCGTTGGGCGGGCTCGCCCCCTGCTATCGGGAGCCGAGGCGCTGGCGAGTTTTGCCGCTGGCCCCGCCACCGCGCCCGACCGACCGCTCAGGTTCGGGCTGATTCCAACTGTGGCGCCCTATTTGCTGCCCGATGTTTTCCCGGCCCTGGCGCAGCGGCTGCCCGAAATGCGCTTTGCCATTAGCGAGGACCGCACGGGCGCCTTGCTGGCGGCGCTGGGCGACGGGAGCCTTGATCTGGCGCTGATCGGCTCCGAGCTGCCAAGGGGCGGCCCCAAGCTGAGCAGCCTCCCCTTGTTCGAGGATCCCTTTGTGCTGGCCACGAGTTTGGCGGAAGCGCGCGAGGGTCCGGTATCGCTGGCCGGCGTGCCGCCTGAGCGCATCTTGTTGCTCGATGAAGGCCATTGCTTTCGTGACCAGGCCATTGCGGCTTGCGATCTCGGCAGCGAGCTATCGAGCCGTACCTTTGCCGCCACTTCGCTGTCCACCATTGTGGAATTTGTTGCCGCCGGCCAGGGCGTGACGCTGTTGCCCCGGATCGCTTTGCGCAAGGAAGCGGGCGACCGCATCGCCATCCACCCCTTGGCGCCGCCTCGCCCAGGCCGGCACCTGTCGCTCGTATGGCGAGATGGATCGCCATTCGCTGGGGTGTTTGAACAAGTGGCCGAGCTGATCCGCGAAACCGGGATGGGCGAGGCCAAAGGCTAGCCCGCCGGGACGGGCTCCACCGGCAGCCGGCGATTGCGGAAGCTGTCATAGCTGAACACGGCAAGGGACAGCCAAATCAGCCCGAAGCTGACGAGCCGCACACCGTTGAGCTCCTCGTGGAACACGAAGACGGCGACCATGAACTGCAGGGACGGCGAAATATATTGCAGCATGCCGATCGTGGTCAGGCGCAGCCGCTGCACGCCATAGGCGAACAGCAGCAGCGGCACCGCCGTGGCGGGGCCGGTCAGCATGAGCAGCACCATCGTGCCCGGATCAGCATGGGCGCCCCAGCCATAGGTCGCGATGTTGAACACCACGTAAGCCAGGGCCGCGGGAGCCAGCAGCACGGTTTCCCCGAATAGCCCGGAGACGGGGCCGGCCATCACCGTCTTGCGGAAATAGCCGTAAAAACCAAAGCTGAGCGCCAGCCCCAGGGCGATGAACGGAAAGCTGCCCATGCCGATGGCCTGGAGCAGGATGGCGAAGGTGGCGATGGCGATGGCAATGGTTTGCAGGCGGTTCTGCCGCTCGCCCAGCAGCACCATGCCCATGGCTACATTGACCAGCGGGTTGATGAAATAGCCAAAGCTGGCTTCGATCACCTGCCCGGTTTCCACCGCCCAGATATAAAGGAGCCAGTTGCCGCCCAGCAGCACCGCGGACACCAGCATGATGATGGCCTTGCGCCGATCGGCAAAGAGAGCGCGAACTTCGCCGAACTTGCGCGTGACGAGCAGGATAACGCCCAAGAGCAGCAACGACCACAGGGTGCGCTCGGCCACGATCATCACCGAGCCCACCGCATCGAGCTGCCGGAACAGCAGCGGCAGGAAGCCCCAGCACAGGAACGTGCCGATGGCGGCAAGGACCCCGGTGCGCGCGTCGCCGCTTTGCGGGCGGGTCGTGGATGGGGACGTAGCGGGGGAAGTTGGCGCGGACATGGGATGCTCCGCCCCGGAACCGGGGCTCGGGTGTCCTTAGCAGGGGCGTGACAGCGGCGCCAAGACCCTTGTGGTCACCGGCTAGTCGAGCTCAGGCGAGCCGCCGCCTTCGATGGCATCGAGGAACTGCAGCAGCAGCGTGTTGACCAGATCAGGCCGCTCGATGCTGGGCAGGTGGGCGACGCCTTCGAGTACCGCGGCAAAGGCGTTGGGCATTTCTTCGGAGAGATGGTCGTGCCGCTCGATCAGCGCGCCGAAATCCTCGTCGCCCACCAGCAGCAGCGTCGGGGCGGCAACCTCCCCTACCCGGCTCCAGACTTCGGGCGCGGGCTCCCCTTGCGTGAGTTCGGGTTTGCGCAAAGCAATGCCGTTCATGTCGAGGAACAGCTCGCGCACGGCCCCGCCAACGCGGCCGCTTTGGGCGCGCGGACCATCGAGCCACTGATGGGCCTGCACCTTGTTGAGCATGTCGAGATCACCGCGCTCATAGGCGTCTTCCTCGGCCGCTTCCACCGCCGCTTCCATGTCCGAAGTGCTCCAGGGCGCGCCGGTCACCGACGTGCCGAGCAGAACAAGGCCAATGATGCGGCCGGGATGGCGCAGGGCAAAATCGAGGGCGAGGCCACCCCCGAGCGAGCAGCCCACCAGCACGGCGGCGTGGATATCGAGCGCGTCGAGGAGAGCCTCGAGATCATCGAGATGGCTGAAGGGCTCGTCGGGGCTTTCGGTTTCGCCAAAGCCGCGACGGTCATAGGTGATGGCGTGCCAGCCCGCAGCGGCAACCGCCTGCATCTGGCTGGCCCACATGCGGCTGTCAGCAACGCCGGCATGCAGGAAGACGACGGGCAGGCCTTCGCCCAGTTCGGAGCCGGCCAGGATTGCCTGGCCGATCTCGATGTCGAAGGGCTCGCCCGTCATCATCGGTCCGATCAGCGCGTCAGCGGCTTATAGGTGGCGCGCTTGGGATTGACCGCATCGGCGCCGAGGCGCCGGACCTTGTCGGCTTCATAGTCGGCGAAGTTGCCCTCGAACCATTCCACATGGCTGTCGCCTTCAAAGGCCAGCATATGGGTCGCCAGCCGATCGAGGAACATGCGATCGTGGCTGATGATCACGGCGCAGCCGGCGAATTCCTCCAGCGCCTCTTCGAGCGCCGCAAGGGTTTCGGTGTCCAGATCGTTGGTCGGCTCATCGAGGAGGAGGACGTTGGCGCCAGACTTGAGCATCTTGGCCAGGTGCACCCGGTTGCGCTGCCCGCCCGAAAGATTGCCCACCTTTTGCTGCTGATCGCCGCCCTTGAAGTTGAAGGACGAGGTATAGGCGCGCGAATTGACCTCGCGCTTGCCCAGCATGAGGATTTCGTCGCCCTCCGAGATCTCTTCCCACACAGTCTTGTTGGGGTTGAGGCTGTCCCGGCTCTGGTCGACATAGCCCATATGGACATTTTCGGCGACCTTGATGGTGCCGGAGTCAGGCTGCTCCTGGCCCGTCAGCATCTTGAACAGCGTGGTCTTGCCCGCGCCATTGGGGCCGATAATGCCCACGATGCCGCCCGGGGGCAGCTTAAAGGTGAGATTGTCGATCAGGAGGCGATCACCAAAGGATTTGGAGAGGCCTTCCACGTCGATGACGTTCTGGCCCAGGCGCTCGCCCACCGGAATGATGATCTGGGCGGTCGAGGACTGCGTCCGCGCCTCATTGATCTTGACCAGTTCGTCATAGGCCTTGAGGCGAGCCTTGCTCTTGGACTGGCGCGCCTGGGGGGACTGCCCCATCCATTCGCGTTCGCGCTCAAGCACCTTGGCGCGAGCCTGGTCTTCGCTCTTTTCCTGGGCGAAGCGCTTGGCTTTGGCAGAGAGGTAAGCCGAATAGTTGCCTTCATAGGGCACGCCGCGACCACGATCGAGTTCCAGGATCCAGCCGGTGACATTGTCGAGGAAGTAGCGATCGTGGGTGATGATCAAAACGGCGCCGGCGAATTCGCGCAGATGGCGCTCCAGCCAAGCGGTGGTCTCGGCATCGAGATGGTTGGTGGGCTCGTCGAGCAGCAGCAGGTCGGGCTTGCTGAGCAACAGGGCGCACAGGGCCACGCGGCGGCGTTCGCCGCCTGAAAGCTTGGTCACGTCGGCTTCGCCCGGAGGGCAACCCAGGGCTTCCATCGCCACCTCCACCTGGGACTCGAGGTCCCACAGGTTTTCAGCGTCGATCTGGTCCTGCAACTTGGCCGCTTCATCGGCGGTCTCGTCGGAATAGTTCATCATCAGCTCGTTATAGCGATCGATGACGGCCTTCTTTTCCTTGACCCCGGTCATGACATTGCCGAGCACGTTGAGCGCCGGATCAAGCTCGGGCTCCTGCGAGAGGTAGCCAAGCTTGGCGCCCTGGGCCAACCAGGCTTCGCCGGTGAACTCGGTATCGATGCCCGCCATGATCTTGAGCAAGGTCGACTTACCCGAGCCGTTCGGACCCAGCACGCCGATCTTGGCATCGGGGTAGAATGACAGGTGGATGTTGTCCAACACCTTCTTGCCACCGGCATAGGCTTTGGACATTCCGCTCATGTGATAGATAAACTGGCGAGCCATAGGCTTGCGACCTCGTAGGAACCTTGGTTTGGGCTGCTATGTAGGCCAAGCCGAGCGCTACGGCAATGCGCCCGTAGGTAGCGGAGCCGCCGGCGAGTGCCGCCACGCCTGTGTCACCACCGCGCCCTTGCGTAACCAGCTTGGGAACGCCGAGCCCACTCGCCCCGTTGCGCCCCCTGTTGTTCAGGGAGCCGCCATGACTGCCAATCTTTGGTACAAGAACGCCGTAATCTATTGTCTTGACGTCGAAACCTTCATGGATGGAGACGGCGACGGCGTTGGGGATTTCGCCGGGCTGGCGCACCGGCTCGATCACCTGGAGCGGCTGGGGGTCAACTGCATCTGGCTAAACCCATTCTACCCCTCGCCCAATCGCGACAACGGCTATGACATAACCGATTACTACGGGGTCGATCCGCGCTACGGCAATCTGGGTGATTTCGTCGAGTTCATGCAGGCAGCCCAGGACAGGGGCATGCGCGTGATCATCGACCTGGTGGTGAACCACACGTCCATTGATCATCCGTGGTTTCAATCGGCGCGACAAAGCGAGGACTCGCCCTTTCGCGACTGGTATGTGTGGAGCAAGGAAAAGCCCGACAACATCACCGAGGGCGTGGTGTTTCCGGGCGTGCAGGAAGCGATCTGGAGCTTTGATCGCAAGGCGGGCGCCTGGTATCTGCACCGCTTCTACAAGCATCAACCCGATCTCAATGTTGCCAATCCGCAGGTTCGCGCGGAGATCCTCAAGATCATGGGTTTCTGGCTGGCGCTTGGCGTATCGGGTTTCCGGGTCGACGCTGTCCCGTTCCTGATCGAGGATATGGGCCTACCCAATGGGGGCACGCAGGACCCGTTCTCGCTACTCAACGACATGAAGGATTTCATGACTTGGCGCCGGGCCGGCTCGGTGCTGCTGGCGGAAGCCAATATTGAATACGAGCTGGCTGAAGATTATTTCGACGGCGGCAACCGGATGAGCATGATCTTTGACTTTCCGGTCAACCAGACGCTGTTCCTGTCGCTGGCCCGCCACACAGCCGCGCCGGTGCGCCAAGCGCTGATGCACCGGCCCGATCCGAATGGCATGGGGCAATGGGCCAGTTTCCTGCGTAATCATGACGAGCTGGACTTGGCGCGGCTGACCAAAGCCGAGCGTGGCGAAGTGTTCGCTGCCTTTGCGCCCGACACCAATATGCAGCTCTATGGTCGCGGTATCCGCCGACGCCTGGCGCCAATGCTCAGCAACGATCAGGCGCTGATCCGCATGGCGCAATCGCTGATGTTCGCGCTGCCGGGCACGCCGGTGATGTGGTATGGCGAGGAGATCGGCATGGGCGAGGACTTGTCCCTCAAAGAGCGCGAAGCGGTGCGCACGCCCATGCAGTGGAGCGACCAGCGCAATGGCGGTTTCTCGACGGCCGAGGCGGCTGCCTTGTTTCGGCATGTGCCCGAGAAGGGACCCAATGGCTGCGAGCGGATCAACGTAGCCGAGCAGATCAGCAACCCCGATTCCCTCCTGCACGCTGTAACCGGCATGATCGCGGCTCGCCGCTCGGCCCCGGAAATTGGCTGGGGTGAGTTCGAGGTGGTTGACCTCGGCACCGACGAGGTGCTGGCGATGAGCTATCGCTGGCGCGGCGGGCACGTGGTGACACTGCACAATTTCACCGACAAGCCAGTGAGCTTCCCGCTCGAGATCGAAGGCATCGAGCACTTTGTGCCCCTGCTTTCGGACGCGGATAATCGCACACCTTTCAACAGCGGCGCCAAACTCACCTTGCCTCGTTTCGGCTATTGCTGGCTGCGCTGCGGGGGCGAGCGGCACTGAAAGCGGAACAGAGCCACGCGAGTGCCGTTATGCCTCAACGCAAAAATGGAGAAACACCATGCGACGCTTAGTTCTGATCAGCGCCTTCGCTCTCGCCGCCGCCCTGCCCGCCCAGGCGCAGGACACCGCTACGGCTGCAGCCACATTCATCGATGCCTCGGGCAATGAAGTGGGCTCGGTGACGCTCACCCAGGACGGCGATGCCGTGAGCATTGTTGGCCATGTGATGGACATCACCCCGGGCGAGCACGGCCTCCACTTCCACGAAACGGGCGATTGCGATGCCTCGACCGCGTTTGAATCGGCGGGTTCGCACTTCAACCCAACCGAGCATCAGCACGGCACCGAGAATCCCGAAGGGCCGCATGCCGGTGACCTGCCCAACATCACGGCTGATGCCGATGGCATGGCAGACATCGAGCTTTCCACCGAGATGATTTCGCTGGAGGAAGGTGACGACGCCTACGTGTTCGATGACGATGGCACCGCCCTGGTGATCCATGCCAGCGCCGACGACTACAAGACCGATCCATCGGGCAATTCGGGCGATCGCATCGCTTGCGCCGTGATCGAAGCGACAGCCGAATAGAACAACGGGCGCCTCGGCGCCCGTTTTTTTTGCCTATTGCGCCATGGTGGAGCGGTGCGCCCAACCGGTCATGCGCCGTTCCAGCCACGCCATCAGCGCATACATGGCGATGCCTTCAACGGCGAGCATCAAGAGGCCGGCAAACACCAGCGGCACGTTGAAGTTGGACTGCGCCGAGGCCATCATATTTCCGAGGCCATTGTTGGAGGCGACGGTTTCGCTGACCACCGAGCCGACAAAAGCCAGGGTGATGGCGATCTTGAGCGAGCCGAAGAAGTACGGCATTGAGCGCGGAATACCGACCTTGAGCATGATGTCGAGCTTCTTGGCACCCAGTGCGCGCAACACGTCCTCGGTTTCCGGCTCGATGGTGGCAAGCCCCGTCGCGACATTGACGACGATGGGAAAGAACGAGATCAGGAAGGCGGTCAGCACGGCGGGCACCGTGCCGATGCCGAACCAGATCACCAACACGGGCACCAGCGCCACTTTCGGGATGGCGTTGAAGCCAATCATGATCGGGTACAGCCCGGCATAGATGGTCTTGGACCAGCCGATGAAGAGGCCAATGCCGAGCCCCGCCACCACCGCGATCAGGAAGCCCAGCGTCGTGGTGTAAAGCGTCTGCAGCGAGTTCTTCCAGATCGGCGACCAATACTGCACGATCGCTTCGAATACGCGCGAGGGCGCGGGCAGAATGGTGTGCGGCAGGCCGGACAGGCGCACCCCGATCTCCCACAGCACGAAGAGCCCGATGGTGTAGAGCAGCGGCGCGAGGCGGATCCAGTTGATGCGGAAGGCTGGGCGCGGCGGGGTGCCGGCAACGGCGGTGTTCTGGGTGATGACGCTCATGCCGCCACCCGCGCACTGGCAATCTCGCCATGGAGCGATTGCACCATCTCGTTGAACTCCGGCTGGTACATGATGTCGAGCTGGCGCGGGCGCGCGAAAGGCACCCGGTGCTCGGCAATGACCCGGCCCGGCCGGGCGCTCATCACCATGACCTTGTCGGCCAAAAACACTGACTCGCGCAGATCGTGCGTGACGAGCACGATGGTGACGCCCTGCGCGGCATGCAGGTCGCGGATTACGCACCAGAGCTCTTCGCGGGTAAAGGCATCCAGCGCGCCGAAAGGTTCGTCCAGCATCAGCAATTCAGGCTGGTGGATCAGCGCGCGGCAGAGATTGGCGCGCTGCTGCATGCCGCCCGACAATTGCCAGGGAAATTTCGAGCCAAAGCCCTTGAGCCCGACGGTTTCAAGCAATTGCTCGGCCTGCTCGACATAGTCGCGCTTGTGGCTGCGCAGGCGATGGCGGTGGCGCTCGACGATTTCGAGCGGCAAGAGGATGTTCTCGAGCGTGGTGCGCCAGGGCAGCATGGTTGGGTTCTGGAAGGCCATGCCCACGATGGAGACGGGTTTGGTCACTGGCGAGCCGGCCACGACTACGTCTCCGGCTTGAGGAATATGGAGACCCGTCACAAGCTTCATCAGCGTGGACTTGCCGCAGCCCGAGGGCCCAACCACGGCCACGAACTCGCCCTTTTGGATGTTCATGGAAAGGCCGGATACGGCGAGCGTGCCGTCCGGGCCGCCATAGCGCATATCCACGTTTTCAATGCTGACCAGCGCCATGCATTCTCCCCCGTCGGTGGTGATGGCCCGGCGCGCCGGACCACCCCGTGGTTGTTGTTATCAGGGCAGCATACGCTCGGCCGCGGGCGGCAGATAGCTGGGGTCGAACACATCGGCAGCGGTGACGGCACCCTTGAGATCCATGGAGATCTTGAGGGTTTCGATGGAAGCGGCGAGCCGCGCCTCATCGATGCCGCCAAAGCCGTTCTCGACCACGTAAGGGGTCTTGATGTTCATCTCATTGGCCATTTCGAGGCGGGCGGTTTCGGTATCGATGTTGAGCGTTTCGTTGCGGGCCAGAACGGCCGCGGCGCCAGCAGCGGGATCAGCCACGGCATCGGCAAAGCCCTTGGCGAGAGCGCGCAGGAAGCCGGTCACCAGCTCTGGGTTTTCTTCGGCGAAGGTTTCATTGACGAGGATGGCGTTGCCGTAAAGCTCAAGGCCGTGATCGGCAAAGAGGATGGTGGAGATATCGTCTTCCGGCACGCCATTGGCGAGAAGGTTCAGGATCACTGAAAAGGCAAAGCCGAAGACGCCATCCACATCGCCCGAAGCCAGCATCGGCTCGCGCACGGGAAAGCCGATGCTTTCGATAGTGATGGAGGAGGTGTCGAGATCGGCGGCTTCCACAAAGGCGGGCCACTGCGCGAAAGCGCCATCAGGCGGCGGGGCGCCGAGCTTTTTGCCTTCCAGCGACTTGGGATCGTCAGTTACGCCCAGCGACTTGCGGCCGACCACCGAAAACACCGGCTTGTCATAGACCATCATGACCGATTTGACCGGCTGGGCAGGATCTTCGTCGAGGAACTTGATCAGGGAGTTGATGTCGCCAAAGCCAAACTGGTAGGCGCCGGTGGCGACGCGGGGAATGGCTTCCACCGAGCCGTTGCCGGTGTCGATGGTGACATCGAGCCCTTCGGCGGCAAAGTGGCCATTGTCCTGCGCTAAAAGGAAGCCGGCAGCAGGGCCTTCGAAGCGCCAGTCGAGCGTCAGCTTGACCGAAGTCTGCGCCCAGGCGGGCAGGCTGCCAAAGCCAGTAACGGCCAGGGTGGCGGTAACAGCTGCACAAGCAGTGAAGTGTCGGCGATTGAACATGCGTTTGTCCCTCAACAATGTTGGGGGAAGTCAAGCGCACGGCACAGCGAGGCGCAAGCAGAAACTGCACCATTTCGCGCCAGCGAGCTCTGTTGCACAAAATGGCGGCGCAATGCCTACCGAAGCGAGGCAGCGAACATCAAAAAGGGGCGCGAGACCAAAGCCTCACGCCCCCACCGGAGGCACTGCAAAGGAGCGTCAGCCTTTGCAGCGCCCGCCGATCATTTGGCGCGGCACCGGGCCATCACCAATTCCTGCCGGCCACCAGATCCTCGGGGCTGCAGCTTGCTGGAAGAACGGGTTGCCCGGTGAAATGTTCCCGCGTTTTGCGCCAGCTGAAATTTCGTGAACAGCGACTGTTATGCGCAATTCAGCAGCAGTCACGGGCAGCGCCTAAAATATAATCGCACCCTTGGAGGCCTGCTTACAAATGCAGCACGCGCCCACGCAGCTGGGCAGACACCGGCCAGTAGTTGCCGGTGAGCCTGTATTTGAATCAGTCTCTTAGCCGCCGCCGCGAGCTGCTGGCACAGGCTTTGCAATTACCTCGCTGCAATCATCTGCCGGAGGTAAGCATGACAAAAGTAAACCGCCTGATCGCGGGACTGGGCCTGGGCGCGAGCATCACACTGGGCGCGGCGGTGGTCCCCGCTTTCGCCCAAGACGACACCATCAAGGTCGGTATCCTCCATTCGCTCTCGGGCACGATGGCGATCTCCGAAACCACGCTCAAGGACACCATGCTGTTCCTGATCGAGCAGCAGAACGCCAAGGGCGGCCTGCTGGGCAAGCAGATCGAGCCGGTCGTAGTCGATATCGCGTCGGACTGGCCGCTGGCTGCCGAAAAGGCGCGCGAACTGCTGACCGTCAATGAAGTGGATGCCGTATTTGGGTGCTGGACCTCGGTATGTCGCAAGTCGGTGCTGCCGGTGTTCGAGGAGCTCAACGGGCTGCTGTTCTATCCCGTGCAGTATGAAGGCGAAGAGTCCCAGCGCAACGTGTTCTACACCGGCGCGTCCCCCAACCAGCAAGCGATCCCGGCTGTCGATTACCTCATGAACGACGAAGGCGTGGAGCGCTGGGTGCTGGCCGGCACCGACTATGTCTATCCGCAGACCACCAACAAGATCCTTGAACAATACCTGCTCGACAAGGGCGTCGCGCAGGAAGACATCATGATCAACTACACGCCTTTCGGTCATTCCGACTGGCAGACCATTGTCTCCGACATCGTCACCTTCGGCTCGGAGGGCAAGAAGACCGCTGTGGTCTCGACCATCAATGGCGACGCCAATGTCCCCTTCTATCGCGAACTGGGCAACCAGGGCGTCGCGGCTGAAGACATCCCGGTCGTGGCCTTCTCAGTGGGCGAGGAAGAGCTTTCGGGCTTCGACACCACGCCGCTGGTCGGGCACCTGGCGGCCTGGAACTACTTCATGTCGGTCGATACGCCCGAGAACGAGGAGTTCATCACCGCCTGGCACGAGTTCATCGGCAGCGAGGATCGCGTCACCAATGACCCGATGGAAGCGCACTATATCGGCTTCAATCTTTGGGTGAAGGCGGTCGAAGCGGCCGAGAGCACCGAGGCTGATGCGGTGATCGCAGCCATTGTCGGGCTCGAAACGCCCAACCTGACCGGCGGCGTCGCCAAGATGCTTCCCAACCACCACATCACCAAGCCGGTGCTGATCGGCGAAATCCAGGACGACGGCCAGTTCGACGTCGTGTGGGAAACCGAAGACCTGGTCCCGGGCGATGCCTGGTCGGACTTCCTGCCCGAGTCGGCGGTGCTGGAAGCCGATTGGACCGCGCCCACCAACTGCGGCAACTACAACACCCAGACCAAGAGTTGCGGCGCGGCTGTCGCCGCCCAGTAACACCCCAACCTGAGCTGGCGAAGGCGGTCTGCCGCCTTCGCTCCTGTCTAGGCGGAGCAAAGCATATGAGCATGATCGAGGGCAGCCTAATCGGCGAGCGGTCTGGCAGCAAGACGGCCAGCCTCGGCTTGCGGTTAAACCGTCAGTGGAACTGGCGCTCCTTGGCCGCTCGTTTGACTCTGCTTTTGGCGCTCCTCGTCTCCTTCTCCTCACCCGGCTTCGCCCAGGCACCCGACGAGCAACTCTCCGCGCTGGTGGATGCCCTTTATCCCGGTGACTATGGTGACCGGCAAGCGGCTATCGCCGCGCTGGTGGCCACCGGCGACCCGCGCGCCGTGCCGGTGCTGCAAGTCCTGGGGGAAGGCGATCTTTACGCGGTGGAAGCCACCGGCAAGGTGGCCTTTGTCGAGCGCAACGGCAGCAATTATGCCCTGACCGATCCGGTGACCGGTGCCGCGCTCGGCGAGGTTGCGCGCAGCGACACCGAAAAGGTGCGCGTCAACAATTCGCTTCGGCGCACCATCCGTACGGCTATCGGGCAGATGACGCTGCTGAGCGACAACCCGGGCACGCGCCTGTCGGCTGCCCAATCCATTTTACGCGATGCCGATCCAGCCAATCTGGACCTGCTCGACACCGCGCTCGCCAGCGAAGCCGATCCCAAGATCCGCACCACCATGGAGCTGGCCCGCGCGGTGATCCTGCTCAAATCCGACGATGTGAGCTTTGAAGACCAGCAGCAGGCCGCAGCCACCGTCGCGGCTTCCGGCAGCCGCGATGCGATCACCATCCTCACATCGGCATTGGCCAGTGCGCCCGACGACCTCAAGCCCGCCATCCAATCGAGCCTTGATGGGCTCCAGCGTGATCGAGCCGCCTGGGCGGCGCTGCAAAATGTTTGGTTCGGCGTGTCGCTGGGCTCGGTGCTGCTGCTGGCGGCCATCGGTCTCGCCATCACCTTTGGCGTCATGGGCGTCATCAACATGGCCCATGGCGAGATGGTGATGCTGGGCGCCTACACCACCTTTGCGGTGCAGGAGGTGATCCGCCAGAACGCGCCGCATCTGTTCGACTATTCCCTGACCATCGCCCTGCCCCTTGCCTTTCTCCTGACCGCCCTTATCGGCATTGCCATCGAGCGAGGCGTGATCCGCTGGCTTTATGGCCGCGCTCTCGAAACGCTGCTCGCGACCTGGGGCCTGTCGCTGATCCTGCAGCAAACCGTCCGCTCGATCTTTGGCCCCACCAACCGGCAGGTCGGCAATCCGAGCTGGATGTCGGGGTCGGTGGATTTCTACGGGCTGTCGCTGACCTGGAGCCGAGTCTGGATCGTCGTCTTTGCCATTGTCGTATTCGTCGCCCTGCTGGTGGTGCTCAACCGCACGGCTTTGGGCCTGCAGATGCGCGCCGTCACCCAGAACCGGCGCATGGCTTCGGCCATGGGCATCCGCACCCCCTTTGTCGATGCCATGACCTTTGGCCTCGGCTCGGGCATTGCCGGGCTCGCGGGGGTGGCGCTCAGCCAGATCGACAATGTCTCGCCCAATCTGGGGCAAGGCTACATCATCGACAGCTTCATGGTCGTGGTGTTCGGCGGCGTCGGCAATCTCTGGGGCACGCTGGTGGGCGCCATGACCCTCGGGATCGCCAACAAGTTTCTCGAGCCCTATGCCGGCGCAGTGCTCGGCAAGATCCTGATCCTGGTGCTGATCATCCTCTTTATCCAGCGCCGGCCCCGCGGGCTATTCGCGCTCAAGGGAAGGTCGGTAGAGGCGTGATTATGCGGTTGCTTGTGGAACTTCGGGCATGCGCCTCCCTCCCCCTTGAGGGGAGGGATCGAGGGTGGGGGTTCAGGCGCAACCATCATCATCGAGCCAACGGAATGGCCCGAACCCCCACCCCCTGCCCCTCCCCTCAAGGGGGAGGGGTGCTAAAGCCTCGTAGGCGGCGCCAGATCAACCAATACCGGAGTGCCCGCCCATGCTGACCCAGGCCTTGTTTCGCGCGCTGGATCGCAAGGCGATCTGGTTGATTGGCATTCTCGTGGCGCTGGCGGTGCTGGTGCCGGCCGCCAATCTCTTGATCCCGCCGGGCCAGTTCGGCCATGTGCCCAACTATGCCGTGACCCTCTTCGGCAAATATCTGAGCTACGCCATGCTGGCGCTCGCCCTTGATCTGGTCTGGGGCTATTGCGGCATTCTTTCGCTTGGGCACGGGGCCTTTTTCGCGCTGGGTGGCTATGCCATGGGCATGTATTTGATGCGCCAGATCGGCAATCGCGGCGTTTATGCCAATGCCCAGCTGCCTGACTTCATGGTTTTCCTGAACTGGAAGGAACTGCCCTGGTATTGGCAGGGCTTCGACAATTTCGCCTTTGCCATGCTGATGGTGATGCTGGTGCCGGGCATCCTCGCCTTTGTGTTCGGCTTTCTCGCCTTCCGCAGCCGGGTCACGGGCGTTTATCTTTCCATCATCACCCAGGCCATGACCTATGCACTGCTGCTGGCCTTTTTCCGCAATGACATGGGCTTCGGCGGCAATAACGGGCTGACCGATTTCAAGGACATCCTGGGCCAGCCGATTGCCGCGCCCACGACACGGGCCTCCCTGTTCGCCGCGACGGCAATCGCGCTCGCCCTTTCGGTGCTGGTCTGCTCCACCATTGTGCGCTCCAAGCTCGGCAAGGTGATGGTGGCAGTGCGCGACGCCGAAAGCCGCACGCGCTTTTTGGGCTACCGGGTTGAGTATGTGAAGCTGTTTGCCTTTGTGGTGTCGGCCGTCATGGCGGGCATCGCCGGGGCGCTTTATGTGCCCCAGGTCGGGATCATCAATCCCGGCGAGTTCGATCCCGCCAATTCCATCGAGGTGGTGATCTGGACCGCAGTGGGCGGACGCGGCACCATTGTCGGGCCGATCATCGGGGCAATTCTCGTCAATATGGGCAAGTCTTATTTCACCGGCGCCCTGCCCGAGTTGTGGCTGTTTGCGCTGGGTGCATTGTTTGTTGGCGTCACGCTCTTCCTGCCCAAGGGTATTGTCGGCCTGCTTGGACAGTATCGCAGCCTGACGACGAGGCGCGAGCAGCACCAGCCGCAAACGCCCAGCTCGATCCAGCTGGAAGCCGGCCTTGATCCTCAACCCAAGGCGGCGGAGTAAGCCATGTCCGACAAAACCGGCACCATGCTGTATCTCGACGGCGTTTCGGTCACCTTCGATGGCTTCAAGGCCATCAACAACCTGTCGCTGATCGTTTATCCCGCCGAGATGCTGGCCATTATCGGCCCCAACGGCGCGGGCAAGACCACGATGATGGATATCATTACCGGCAAGACCCGGCCCGACGATGGCGAAGTGCTGTTCGATGGCCGCACCGACTTAACCCGCCTCGATGAAGCGGCGATCGCCAATTTGGGCATCGGGCGCAAGTTCCAAAAACCCACCGTGTTCGAAAGCCAGAGCGTCTGGGACAATCTGGAGATGGCGCTGAGCAAGCCGCGCGGCATCTTTGCAACGCTGTTTTATACCGCCGACGCCGCGGACATCGCCCGGATCGAGGACATCCTCGACACAGTGCGGCTCGGTCACCGCAAGAATGATCTGGCCGCCAATCTGAGCCATGGGCAAAAGCAGTGGCTCGAAATCGGCATGCTGCTGGCGCAGGATCCCAAGCTGCTGCTGGTGGATGAGCCTGTTGCGGGGATGACCGACAGCGAAACCGCCGAAACCGCCAAGCTCCTGCGCGAGATCGCCACGACCCGCTCAGTGGTAGTGGTGGAACACGATATGAGCTTTGTGCGCGATCTGGGCTCGCGCGTCACCTGCCTCGCCGAAGGTGCGGTGCTGGCCGAAGGCAGCCTCGAGCAGGTCAGCGCCAATCCCCTCGTCATCGAACGCTATCTGGGACGCTGAGCATGACCGCCCTCTCCATCGACGCCATCGACCTGCATTACGGCGCAGCCCAGGCGCTGCGCGGCGTCTCGATCACCTGCCAGCCCGGCCGCATCACCGCCGTGCTCGGGCGCAATGGGGTCGGTAAATCCTCGACCCTGCGGGCCATCTCGGGGATCAACAATATTACCGCAGGCTCCATCACCCTCGGGGACGAACTGCTGCGCAAATCCCCGCCCTATAAGCGCGCGCGGCTGGGGCTCGGCTATGTGCCGCAAGGACGGGAGATCTTTCCCCTGCTCACCGTGCGGGAAAACCTTGAAACTGGGTTCGCGAGCGTTCCCCGCGCGGAGCGCACCATTCCCGATTACATTTTCGAGCTGTTCCCGGTGCTCAAATCCATGCTCAACCGGCGCGGCGGGGATTTGTCAGGGGGCCAGCAGCAGCAACTGGCCATCGGGCGGGCGCTGGTAACCCGGCCCAAAGTGCTGGTGCTCGATGAACCAACGGAAGGCATTCAGCCTTCGATCATCAAGGATATCGGCCGCGCCCTGCAGTTCCTGCGTGACGAAAAGGGCATGACCATCCTGCTGGTGGAGCAGTTCTTGGATTTCTGCCGCGAGATCGCCGATGATATCTATGTCATGGATCGAGGAGAGATCCAGCATGCGGGGCCTGCCAGCGATCTGGATCGGCCGGAGGTGCGCAGGCACCTCATGGTTTAAACAAAAACGCCCGGCAAGGCCGGGCGTTAAAGCAGAAGCTTGGAGTGCTTACTCGCCGAGACCGGCAGCTTCGCACTGTTCCAGCGTGATCGTATCGAGGTCGATATTGATGCCGGCATTTTCGACTTCATTGGCGGCCGGAGGATTCTCGACCTGGGGGGTAGAATCCGCACCGGCACCAGGAGTGGATTCCGTAGCACCGTCGCCGTCGTCGGAAGCACTATCTTCGGTCAGCGACTCGGTGGTGGCAGCGGTTGCCAGCTGCGTGCAGCGCTGCTGGACAGCATCAAGCTCGGATCCGGTCAGCTCAACACCGTTGAACATGGTCTGTGCAAAGGCGGAGCCAGAAAACGTCATGGCGGAGACAAGTGCAACGGCTGAAAGCAGAGACTTTGTACGCATGCAAGGTTCCTCTTTATTTTTTGTGCTGTAAGAGCATGTGCTCATCCAAAGAACGCCGATCCCCGCAAATCGTTGCTCGCCCCATTCAACTGTCACGATGAAGCATTCGCCGATTATAGACCTGGCTCATACACCATTGCAGCGCGCGCGCGGCGCCGGCCGGCTCGGCACCAAGGAGCGTGCCGGGGCGACGCGGATCGACACGCTGTGTCAGGAAGGCTGCGCCAAGATCCGCCTGCCGAATACCCATGGGCCGCATCTGGAAGCGGTGTTGATCAACACCGCGGGGGGCCTGACCGGCGGCGACCAAATGGCCTGGTCGGCGCAGGTGGCCCCGGACGGCAAGCTGCTGGTGACCACCCAGGCTTGCGAGCGCATCTATCGCTCCTTAGGCGGGCCTGCGCAGGTGCAAGCCCGGCTCGAAGTGCGCGCTGGCGCGCATCTGGACTGGATGCCCCAGGAAACCATTCTCTTTGAACATAGCGCCCTCAACCGTCGTATCGACATCGAACTGGAGGCCGGCGCCACTCTCACCGCTGTTGAAGCGGTTCTGCTCGGGCGCGATGCGATGGGAGAAACCGCGTCCCATGCCGCCCTGACCGATCAATGGCGGGTGCGGCGCGAGGGCCGCCTTATCCATGCCGAAGCGAACCGGCTGACGCCGGAATCCTTGCCGCGCGAAGGTTTGTCGCTGCTGGCCGGCCATCGCGCCTTTGCCACGATCCTCCACATCGCCGCGAGCGCCGATGCCGCCGAAGCCCAACTTGCCCGAGTGCGCCAAACCATTGCGGATCTGGACGGGCCCGTCGCGGCCAGCGTCGTGGGCGAGCGGCTGGTGATCCGCGCACTCGCTCCAGGCGGGCTTGCGCTACGGCGCCAAATTGTTCCACTTCTTGCCCAGCTCTCCGGGACCGGCAGCGTGCCGCGCCTGTGGCACCTATAGGACAACAGATGAACCTGACCCCCCGCGAAAAAGACAAGCTGTTGATCTCCATGGCCGCAACCGTCGCCCGTCGGCGGCTGGAGCGCGGCGTCAAGCTCAACCATCCCGAAGCCATCGCGCTGATCACCGACTTCGTCGTGGAAGGCGCGCGCGACGGGCGGCCGGTGGCCGAACTGATGGAAGCCGGGGCCCATGTGGTCAACCGCGACCAGGTCATGGAAGGGATTGCCGAGATGATCCATGACATCCAGGTGGAAGCAACCTTTCCCGACGGCACCAAGCTGGTTACCGTCCACCAACCGATCCGCTGAGCCGAGTCTGCTCGGCAGCCCAAGAACCAACAGGTCCCGTCCATGATTCCAGGTGAAGTCATCACCGTTCCCGGCGATGTTGAACTAAATGCCGGCGCTGCTGTGACCGTGCTCGAAGTGGCCAATACCGGCGATCGCCCGGTGCAAGTCGGCTCGCACTATCACTTCTATGAAGCCAATGCGGGACTGCGCTTTGAGCGCGAGCAAGCCCGCGGCATGCGGCTCGATATCGCAGCGGGAACTGCCGTGCGCTTTGAGCCCGGGCAAACCCGAGAGATCAGGCTGATCCCGCTTGGCGGCGACCGGCAGGTCTATGGATTTCGCGGGCAGATCGGCGGGGCACTATGAGCGAGACCGAAGTGGGACAGCGCGAAGAGTTCAAGCGGCGCCTGGCAGCAGTGATGGCAGACCTCAACGGGGATGGCATTCGCAGCGCGCCTGCCATGCTGACGCTGGGCCATCTGGCGCAGGGCATCGCCGACCAGCTCAGGGTTGCAACCTGGCCCGATGCCAAATCCGCCATGAACATGACCTTTGTGCGCGCGGTGCTTGGGGAATTCGGCACCCAGATGGACACCCATCAGCGCGCCGGGCGGATCAACCAGGCCTATGCCATCCAGGCCCTTTCCATGTCGATCCTGGCGCGCAGCCATGCCGATGATCCCGTAGTGGCTCAAGGCGAGCAACTGATCGACACGCTGATCGAACGCGCCATCGCCTTTTACCGCCAGCAGCGCCCCGCCAAGTCGAACTGATCGCCGGACCAACCCTCAGCCGCCCACCACCGGAGCCGTTTCAATGCCCGCCCGCATTTCCCGCGCCACCTATGCCGACATGTATGGCCCGACCACCGGCGACCGGGTGCGCCTGGCCGATACGGAACTCTTTATCGAGGTGGAAAAGGACTTCACCACCTATGGCGAAGAGGTCAAGTTCGGCGGCGGCAAGGTGATCCGCGACGGCATGGGCCAGTCCCAGCGGACCCGGGCAGAAGGCGCCGTGGATACGGTGATCACGAATGCCTTGGTTGTCGACGTAACAGGGATCTACAAGGCCGATATCGGCTTGAAGGACGGCCGGATCTTTGCCATCGGCAAGGCGGGCAATCCCGATACGCAGTCGGGCGTCAACATCATCATCGGCCCCTCCACGGAGGCGATAGCCGGGGAAGGCAAGATCCTGACGGCGGGCGGCATGGATGCCCATATTCACTTCATCTGCCCCCAGCAGATCGAGGAAGCGCTGATGAGCGGGGTGACAACCATGCTGGGCGGCGGCTCGGGCCCGGCGCATGGCACTTTGGCGACCACCTGCACCGGCGCATGGCATATCGGGCGGATGATCGAGAGCTTTGATGCCTTTCCGATGAACCTGGCGCTAGCGGGCAAGGGCAATGCTTCGCGCCCTGCCCCCTTAGCCGAAATGATCCTGGCCGGTGCATCCTGCCTAAAGCTGCACGAGGACTGGGGCACCACGCCCTCGGCCATCGACAACTGCCTCTCTGTCGCTGACGAGTTTGACGTGCAGGTGATGATCCACACCGATACGCTCAATGAATCGGGCTTTGTGGAAGACACGATCGGCGCCTTCAAGGGCCGCACTATCCACGCCTTCCATACCGAAGGCGCCGGTGGCGGGCACGCACCCGACATTCTGAAGGTGGCGGGGCTGCCCAATGTGATCCCCTCTTCCACCAATCCGACCCGACCCTATACGGTCAACACCATCGCCGAGCATCTCGACATGCTGATGGTGTGCCACCACCTCGACCAGAACATTCCCGAGGATGTGGCTTTTGCCGAGTCGCGCATTCGCAAGGAAACCATTGCGGCCGAAGACATCCTGCACGACATGGGCGCGCTCTCGATCATCTCGTCGGACAGCCAGGCGATGGGCCGGGTCGGCGAGGTGCTGATCCGAACCTGGCAGACGGCCGACAAGATGAAGCGGCAGCGCGGACAATTGCCGCAAGAAACGGGCAGCAATGACAATTTCCGCGTCAAGCGCTACATCGCCAAATACACCATCAACCCCGCGATCGCCCATGGCATGAGCCAGCATATCGGCTCGATCGAAGTGGGCAAACGGGCGGACCTCGTGCTCTGGAGCCCGGCTTTTTTCGGCGTCAAACCCGAAATGGTGCTGCTTGGCGGCTCGATTGCCGCTGCCCCCATGGGTGACCCCAATGCCTCCATCCCAACGCCCCAGCCCATGCATTACCGACCCATGTTCGCCGCCTTCGGCAAGCTCGTGACCAACTCATCGGTCACCTTCATTTCGCAAGCGGCCTATGAAGACGGCTTGCGCGGCAAGCTGGGCGTCGACAAGCAATTGTTGCCCGTCACCAATACCCGTGGTGGTATCGGCAAAGCAGCGATGATCCACAACACGGCAACCCCGGTTATCGATGTTGATCCCGAAACCTATGAAGTGCGCGCCGATGGAGAGTTGCTGACCTGCGAACCGGCAACCGTGCTGCCGATGGCGCAACGCTATTTCCTGTTTTGACTGGGATCGGCCTAGATACAAGCCTTCCCGGCTGCAGTAATCTTGCTGGGCGGCAGTCTGCCGCGGATCGTTGCTGGAGGCGTCGATGATCTACCTTCTCGCACTTCTTATCGGCGTTGTTGCCGGCTTGCGCGCCGTGACCCCGCTGGCGGCGGTCAGTTGGGCGGCCGCTCTGGGCTGGATCGACCTCAGCAACAGCTGGGCGTCGTTCATGGGGTCGGCGATAACACCCTGGATCTTCACCATCCTGGCCGTGGTGGAGCTGGTGACCGACCAACTGCCGCAAACACCCAGCCGCAAGGTGCCGATGCAATTTGGCGCCCGCATCGTGACCGGCGCCTTTGCTGGAGCCGTGCTTGTCATCTCGGGCGACGCGCTGATCGGCGGATTGATCGCCGGTGCCATAGGGGCGATTCTGGGCACCCTCGGCGGCGCTGAATTGCGCGCCCGCATGGCCGCCGCCTTCGGCAGCGATCGACCCGCGGGGCTGGCGGAAGACGTTATCGCGATTGTTCTGGCTTTCGCTATAGTGGCGCTGGTCTGAGCGCCATCCAACTTCCGCCGCTTGTTGGTGCAAGTCTTTGGGCTGAGGTCGATAGGGAGAGCCACGATGATCACGAAACGAGTTCTGGCCGCGCTTGCGGTGCTCACCGGCACGGTGGTGCCAGCCATGGCAGCGCAGACCAGCGTTTCCATAACGCTGGGCAACGAAGGTGGCGATCTGGAGCGCCGAGTCACCGTCTATGATTGCGAAGTGGGTGATCCCATCAGCGTGCAATACATCAATGCCGCCCCCAACTTCCTCGCCATCCTGCCCGTGCCCGACCAAACCGAACCGCTGGTGTTTGCCGCGGTGCTCTCCGCTTCGGGTGTGCGCTATGCCGCGGGGCAATTCATCTGGTCCACCAAGGGTGTCGACGCGACGCTGATCGACATCACCGAAGGCGAGGATGCCGACCCGATCAATACCTGTAGTGAAGTCAACAACACCCCCTGAGCCCTCGTTCAGGCAACAGAGTGAACCCATGCTGCGTGCCTCCGCCCACCTGCCCCCCGGCCATGGCCGTGGGGATGCCTTTGACGTCATCAGTCTTGCCCATGACGAGCGGCGCCTACGCCGCAAGCTCCTGACCCTGCGCGGTGGCACCGAAGTGCTGGTGGATTTTCCCCAAACCCTGACCCTTGAGCATGACGGGGCCTTGCTACTCGAGGACGGGCGCCTTGCAGGGATCATTGCTGCGGACGAATTGCTCTATGAGATTCGGGCCGACGATCGCGCCCATCTGGTGCGGCTCGCCTGGCATATCGGCAATCGCCACACTTCAGCGCAATTGGAGGCGGATCGCATCCTGATCAAGCGCGATCACGTGCTCAAAACCATGTTGGAAGGGCTCGGTGCGCGCATCACCAATATCTCCGAGCCGTTTTTCGCCGAGCACGGCGCCTATCACAGCCATGGCGATGCCGGGCACGCCTTGCTTAACCGATGAGCGGCGGCGACCTGCAAAAGCTGCTGACCTGGCTGTCACCCGCCTTTCCCGTCGGGGCTTTCGCGTGGTCGGCGGGGCTCGAAACCGCCATCCAGACCCGTGTGGTGCATGACCGCGCCACGACGCAGGACTGGATCGAGGGCAGCCTGCATCATGGTGGGCTGCGCACCGACGCCATCCTCCTGGCCGCCGCCCATCGCGTGGCCGATGACGCGGCAGCATTAAGTGAGCTTGCCGACTTGTGCCTCGCACTGACGCCGGCGCGAGAACGACACACGGAAACCGTCACTACCGGCGATGCCTTTGCTGCGGCAGCGCAGGCCTGGTCTCGGACGGGGACCCTGGTGCTGCCCCAGCCCTGCCCCTACCCCATCGCCGTAGGCGCCATTGCCGGCAAGCACGGGCTTGAGCCCGGCGCCACACTCCTGGCCTTCATCACTGCGGCCGTGCATGCGCAGGTCTCGGTGGCTGTGCGGCTCGTGCCCATCGGTCAAACCGATGGCTTGCGGATCATGGCTGCGCTGGAGCCGGCGGTCGCGCAAGTGGCGACGTTGTGCGGGAGCGCTGGCCTAAACGAGATCGGGGGCATTGCCTATGCCGCCGATATCGCGCAAATGGCCCACGAGACCCTCCATACGAGAATCTTCCGCTCATGAGCATGTTCATTGCCGCCTTCATGTTCATTCCCTTGCTGGCGGTTTCGTTTGCCCACCTACTCTGGTCGGTGGGCACAACCTGGCCGATCCGCAACGAGCAATTGCTCGCCCAAACCATTGTGGGCACCCCGGGCGTCACGCGGATGCCGCCTCGGCTGGTTTCGCTTGCCGTAGCAATCGGCACGCTGGCCGCCGGCATCGTCGCCCTGGCACTCGCGGACCATGACAGCGGCGGCGCCACCCTGACACTGGTCGGCGGGCTGTGTGCAATCCCATTTTTGGCGCGAGGAGGCCTGGGCTATACCGCCCGCTGGGCGGAACGGACGCCTGAACCAAGCTTCCGGTTCAACGACCGGCGGGTTTATTCACCGCTTTGCCTGTTTATCGGGCTGGGCTTTCTGGCACTTGTTCTCTTGAGGCTCCTATGAAGTCGCTCAACGGTCCCCTCCGCATCGGCATTGGCGGTCCCGTCGGTTCGGGCAAGACGACGCTATGTGAAATGCTGCTCAAATCCATGCGCGAGCGCTATTCCATGGCCGTGGTGACCAACGACATCTACACCCAGGAGGACGCGCTGATCCTCGCCCGGGTGCAGGCGATCTCGGAAGACCGCATTGTTGGGGTGGAAACCGGTGGCTGCCCGCATACGGCGATCCGCGAGGATGCCTCGCTGAACCTGGCCGCAATCGACGCGCTCAACCGCAAGTTCCCCGATCTCGACATCATCCTGATCGAAAGCGGCGGCGATAATCTGGCCGCAACCTTCTCGCCCGACCTGGCTGACCTCACCATCTATGTAATTTCGGTGGCCCAGGGCGAAAAGATCCCGCGCAAGGGCGGCCCGGCGATCTCGCGCTCGGACCTGCTGGTGATCACCCATACCGATCTGGCGCCACATGTGCGCGCCAGCCTTGAAGTGATGGAAAGCGATACGCAAAAGGTGCGCGAGGGCCGCCCCTATGTGTTCACCGACCTGCTGCGACGCGAAAGCCTCGATCAGATCATCGCCTTCATCGAAAAGGCCGGCGGGCTGGCCGAGGTGACCGCGGCGGCGGAATAGCAGTGACCGTCTTTCTGCGCTTGCGGGCGAGCCTTACGGGCTCGCCGCCGGCGCCGGTCTGGCCCCAAGGCACATACCGGATGCCGCTGGCGGAGGCCCGACCGCGAGACCTGCACGATCTGCTGGTGCTGGCTTACCGCGATGGCGGCGGCAGTGTCCCGCCCTTCGAGACCTGGTGGACAGGGCTTGTCGAGGATGACGAGTTTCATCCCGAGCTCGTCATCATCGCCGCGGACGCGAACGACCGGCCCATCGGCATTGCCCAGTGCTGGACTAGTGGCTTCATCAAGGATCTGGCTGTTGCGCCAGGGTGGCGCCATCGAGGTATTGGCGCAGCCTTGCTGCGCACCGCCTTGGTCGTCTTTGCCGCCGAGGGGCTGACCCAGGTTGATCTCAAGGTCGAGGCCGACAACATAGTGGCGCAACGCTTTTACCGCCGCATGGGCATGGTCGAGGCGTCGGACTAGGAAGCGATCATCACCACATGGCTGACCAGACGGCCATCGGCGAAATGATGGATCATCAGCCCGGGCGGGTCGACGCGTTGAGCCTCCTTGCCATCGAGGCGCAGCTTGTTGGAGCGCGCCACAGAAGGAGCCATCGTGGCGGGGCGGCCGGCAAAGCTCGTGAACAATGGTCGGTGCACATGCCCGCAGGTAAGGCCCAGCACCGGCGAGGCAGCCGCAGCGATCGTGTCCGCCAAGGCGGCGCCGTTAAGGCAAATATTGCGATCCTTGTTGTCGATCCCGCAGCGAAAAGGATGCTGGTGCTGGAACAGGAGCGCTGGCGGGCCCTGCTCCGCCAGCTGCTCCGCGAGCCACCCTAGCACGGGTGCAGCGTCACCATGGTGCTGACCGGCCACGGTCACATCCAGCCCGATCAATCGCAGCGACCCCAGATCCCTGATGCTGTGAAGCGCGCCCTGCAGCCCCCAACTGTGCTCGGCGCCGAAGACGCGCCGCATGGGGCCGTGGTGATCCATATTGCCGGGCACCACCTGAACCGGCGCCTTGAGCGATCCCAGCCGTTCGGCAACATCAGCATAGCTTTGCAGTGCGCCATCTTCCGCCAGGTCCCCACTCACGATTACCGCGTCGGGCGCGAGAGGGCGCAGCCAGGTCAGCACGGCATCGAGCCGGGCCAGCGCCTCTCGGGTTCCGTTGGCGTGGATATCACTGAGCTGGGCGATGATCATTGTCTGCCTTTCCCCGAACCAGAGCCACTACCGAACGGGGCCCCAAAGTAACCGTTCCGCCGCCGATCACCGGGTGCAGGTCGGAAGCGAGGCCCACACTCCAGTCGCCAGCGGGCAGTTGCGCGACGAGGCTATCGTGCCGGCGGTTAAACCAGATCAGCACGTCATCGGAGCCGTAGCAGAGATGCATGCCCAGAACCGAAGCATTGGGATGCTCCCATTCGACGCTGTTCATCTCGTGACCCGATGGGTGCAACCAGGTCACGTCGCGGTGCCCGGCGGCTCCGGTCCCGTTGAGGAAGCGGTCAGCATGCACCGCCGGATGCTCCTGGCGAAAAGCGTAAACGGCAGCAACAAGGGCCGCTAGCTCCCGATCACCGTTGGACCAGTCCAGCCAGGTGATCTCGTTGTCCTGCGCATAGGCATTGTTGTTGCCTCCTTGCGTGCGGAACAACTCGTCGCCCTGTTGCAGGAGGATGCCGCCGCGCGACAGCAGCAGCGTGGCGAGCAGCGCGCGCACATCGCGGCGGCGGGCTAGATTGATCTGCGCATCCTCGGTTTCCCCTTCCACGCCGCAATTCCAGGAGAGATTGTGATTGTGCCCGTCGCGGTTGTCTTCGCCATTGGCTTGGTTGTGCTTGTGCGCATAACTCACTAGATCACGCAGGGTGAAGCCGTCATGCACCGCCAGCAGATTGATCACTGAAGCGGGCGTGCGCCCATCGCGGTCAAACAACTCGGCGCTGCCGGCAAGCTTGGCTGCAAACCGGCCGATGGAGCCGGGCTCGCCCCGCCAAAAGGCCCGCACCCCATCCCGATAAGTGTCGTTGTGCTCCCGGAATGGCGGCCCGAACTGGCCCAGCCGATAGCCGCCCGGACCCGGATCCCAGGGTTCCGCGGCAAGGATGCACCGGCTCAGCAGTGGATCGGCCTTGATCCGCTCGAGCAGTTCGGCGCGGGGATTGAACTCTGGTTCGCGCCCCAGCACCGGCGCCAGGTCGAAGCGAAAGCCCGATACACCGCCCTCCTCCACCCAAAAGCGCAGGCTGTCGATGACGAGGCGCTGCGTCGCTGGATGATTGCAGCGCAGCGTATTGCCAGTGCCGGTATAATTGACGAGTTCCTGCCGTTCTTCGCGATCGGCAAACCAGAAATAAGCTTGCGGATCGAGACCCATGAGGCTCAGGATTGGGCCTTGCGCATCGCTTTCGCCGGTGTGGTTGAACACCACATCCAGGATCACCGCAATCCCCGCCTCCCGATAGCGGTCCGTGAGCTGACGTAGATCGGCGATACCGCCGGGTGCAAGGCGCGGATCAATGGCGCCATAGGCGATGGGATTATAGCCCCAGGCATTGCTCAGCCCCAGCGGCGGCAGGTGCCGCTCGTCAATCCAGGCGGTCACCGGCATCAACTGCAGGGTGTCGACGCCAAGCTGTTGGAAGTGCTCGATCACGGCCGGCGCACCCAAGCCCTTCAGCGTACCGCGCTCGGCCGGTGGGACCTGGGGGTGGCGCATGGTGAAACCACGCACATTGAGCTCGTAGAAGAACTTGGGGGTCGTCAGGAGCGGTCCAATCGCAGCCGCAAGCTTTTCGACCACGACGGCCTTGGGCACCAGTGGCGCGGTATCGAAGGAGGGGTCTCGTGGGCAACGCAAGTCGGGCGAATAGGCGAAGGCCCGATCCAGTTGCCGGGCATAGGGATCAACGAGGAGCCGCGCAGGATCGAAAAACAAGCCGCTATCGGGCGCATATGGTCCGTCGGCACGCAGCCCATAGCGCGTGCCCATTGCTAGACCGGCGATCAGAGCGGCATGGATACCGTCGTGATGCACATCGAATGGAAAGCGATGAACCTCGCTGTCATGTTCATCGAAGATCGATACCCAAAGCGCTGTTGCAGCAGAGGAATAAACCGCGAAGTTGACCCCCTCAGGGGTGATCGTCGCGCCCAGATCATGGGTGTTGCCGCGGCCGGGGAGCAGCCGTGGCACCATCTCAGGTGATAACACTCGGTGCCTCACGGCCAGTGCGTTGCCGAACTGCGGCAAGTTGGTCGGCAATGGCGATCAAAGGCTCCAGAGCCATTTGCGTTTCCAGATCGTGACGTCCGTCGGCCGCCTCGTAACGCTCGAGATAAAGCCGCAAGGTGGCACCAACGGTACCCGTGCCGCTCAGGCGCAGGACGATGCGCGAGCCGTCGGTAAAACCGATGCGAATGCCCTGCTTGGCGCTCGTGGAGCCATCCACCGGATCATGGTAGGTGAAGTCATCGACATAGGCGATCTGCAGGTCCTCGCCGAAGGTCTGGCCAGCAAGGCTCGGCAGTCGGGCACGCAAATCATCGACCAGCGCATTGGCAATAGCGGCATCGACCTCCTCATAATCGTGCCGCGTATAGTAGTTGCGCCCGTAAGTGGCCCAATGTTCGCGCACAATCTCGTCCACGCTCTGCCCGCGCGCGGCGATGATGTTGAGCCACAACAGCACGGCCCAGAGCCCATCCTTTTCGCGCACGTGATTGGAGCCCGTGCCCGCGCTTTCCTCGCCGCAGATGGTGACGCGGCCAGCATCGAGAAGATTGCCGAAGAACTTCCAGCCGGTGGGCGTCTCGTGCATCTCGATGCCCAGCTTTTCCGCGACCCGGTCTGCCGCGGCGCTGGTGGGCATGGAACGAGCGATCCCGGCAATGCCGTTGCGATAGCCGGGCGCGAGATGCGCGTTAGCGGCGAGCAGCGCGAGGGAATCGGAAGGGGTAACGAAGCGGTTCTTGCCGATAATAAGGTTCCGGTCCCCGTCGCCATCAGAGGCGGCGCCGAAATCAGGACCCTCAGGCGTCATCAGCAGGTCGTGCATATCCTTGCAGTAGACGAGGTTCGGATCGGGGTGGCCGTTGCCGAAATCAGGCGACGGTGTGCCGTTCACCACAGTACCATGAGGCGCACCCAGTCGGTCCTCGATGATATTCTTGGCGTAGGGCCCGGTAACCGCATGCATCGCATCAAAGGTCATGCGGAAACCACCGGCAAACAATGCGCGGATGGCGTCGAAGTCGAAGAGAGTTTCCATCAAGGCAGCGTAATCAGCCACGGGGTCGATCACCTCGACCACCATGTCGCCGACGCGCTGGCTACCCACCTGCCCTAGCGCCACATCGGGCGCATCGACGGTTTTGTAGCTCTCGATCACCTTGGTGCGCGCGAACACCGCATCGGTGATCTTTTCGGGCGCCGGCCCGCCATTGCCGATATTGTACTTGATGCCGAAATCGCCGTCCGGTCCGCCCGGATTGTGGCTGGCCGAGAGCACGAGGCCGCCAAAGGCGCCGTAATGGCGAATGATGTGGCTGGCGGCGGGCGTAGAGAGCAGGCCGTTCTGCCCCACCATCACCTTGCCAAAACCATTGGCAGCCGCGATGCGGATCGCCTTCTGGATGGCCACATCATTGTAGAACCGGCCATCGCCGCCGATCACGAGGGTCTGGCCGGCAAACCCTTCGAGCGAGTCGAAGATCGCCTGGATGTAGTTCTCGACATAGTTGGGCTGCTGGTAAACGGTTACGCGCTTGCGCAGCCCGGATGTGCCCGGCTTCTGGTCGGGGTAAGGCGTGGTTTCAATCGTCTTGATCATCGTCATTCTTGAGCCGGAGGAGAGAGGCGTAAAGGTCTGCATAAAGGCCGGCGCTGGTTTCCCAGGACACATCTGCCTTCATGCCGCGGCGTTGCATTTTCTTCCAAACCTTGTCCTGGCGGTAAAGCCGGACGGCTTTGCGCAGGGCTTCAGCAAGGGCCTCGACACTGTTGGGCGCAAACTGAAATCCGGTGGCGACTTCCGCCTGCAGCGCGGCGGGATTGGCGTCGATCACCGTATCGGCCAAACCGCCGATGCGGCTGACAACCGGCACGCAGCCATAGCGCAGGCCATAAAGCTGGGTCAGCCCGCAAGGCTCGAACCGGGAGGGGATCACAATAGCATCGCACCCGCCCTGCATGAGGTGAGACAGGTTCTCGTTATAGCCCACGACGAGGCCAACCTTGCCGGGGTAAGCCGCGGCCATGTGGCGGAAGCCATCCTCAAGATAAGCTTCTCCCGAGCCCAGGACCGCGAGCCGGCCACCGGCCCCGATCAGGTCGGGCACAGCTTGCAGCAGCAGGTCCATACCCTTCTGGTCGGTCAAGCGGCTGACGACACAGAACAGCGGACCGTCGACCCCCTCGAGGCCGAACTGCTCAACCACCGCGGCCTTGTTGACGCGACGCATATGCACAGTGCTGGAGGTATATTTCTGTGCCAGCGCCGGATCGGTCGCGGGGTTCCAGGTCTGGGTGTCAATGCCATTCAGAATGCCCGCGACGGTACTCTGGCGGGCATTCAGCAGCCCTTCGAGGCCGAGGCCGAACTCGGGCGTGCGGATTTCCTCGGCATAGGTGGGGCTGACCGTGGTGACAAAGTCAGCGCATTCCAGCCCCGATTTCAGGTAAGAAATGCCGCCGTAATACTCGACACCGTGCACGCTGAAGGCCTGTGGCGGCAAGCGCAACTGGCCAAAAATCTCGGCGCCAAAAAAGCCCTTGAATGCCATGTTGTGGATGGTCATCACGGTCTTGATCCGGTCCGAGCGGCCGAACTTGATATAGGCCGGCGCGAGGCCCGCCTGCCAATCATGGGCATGAATGATCTGGGGGTGATAGCCCCCGACCATGCCCATACCCAGCTCGGCCCCGACCCAGCCCAGCGCGGCAAAGCGCTGCCAGTTGTCCGGCCAGTCCCCTTCGGGGCCGACATAGATGTTGCCGAGCCGATTATAGAGATGCGGCGCATCGATGATGATCACGTCGAGGCCAGCCGTGCGGCCGGCCAGCAGCCGTGCGGGCCCGCCAAAGAGATCGTCGAGCTCCTTGACCACCCGACCGCCTTCCATCTGCCGAAGCACGCTTGGATAGCCGGGAACAAGGGTGCGCATATTGACGCCGCGGCCAGCCAGTGCGGCGGGCAAGGCGCCCGTCACATCTGCCAGGCCGCCGGTCTTGATCAGTGGGTAAACCTCTGACGCGACCGAGAGAACTTCGATCATCGGCTCGCCAGGTATTTGTTGATCATGGGCTGGGTGATCAGCGTCACGCCGTCTTCGCTGCGGCGGAACCACTTGGCATCGAACTCGGGATCCTCGCCGACCACGAGGCCTTCGGGGATGTTGACGCCGCGATCGATCACCACTTTGCGCAACCTGGCGCTGCGACCGATGTCGCAATAAGGCAGCACCACCGCTTCGTTGAGTTCCGAATAGGAGTGGACGCGCGACCCGGTCGAGAGCAGCGTGCGCTGCAGCGAGCCGCCCGAGATGATGCAATCGCCCGAAACCAGCGAGTTCACCGCCGCACCGCGCCGCCCGTCATAGTCATGCACGAATTTGGCCGGCGGGGTGATCTCCGCATAGGTCCAGATCGGCCAGTCGCGGTCATAGAGATCGAGCTGGGGCTGGATGTCGGTGAGGTCGATCGAAGCCTTCCAATAGGCGTCGATCGTGCCGACGTCGCGCCAATAGGACACTTCTTCCTTGGACGAGCGTACGCAGGAGCGTGGGAAGCGGTGCGCCCAGGCGGTGCCGTTCTTGACGATATAAGGGATGATGTCCTTGCCGAAGTCGCGGTTGGAGCCTTCGGTGGCAGCATCGCGCCGCAGCTGCTCCATCAGGAACCGCGTGTCGAACACATAGATGCCCATGGAGGCCAGCGCCATGTCCGGCTTGTCGGGGATTCCCGGAGGGTCCTTGGGTTTCTCGACAAAATTGACGACGCGGTCGCGGCCATCCACATGCATCACGCCAAAGCCGGTGGCCTCCATCCGCGGCACTTCCAGGCACCCGATGGTCACGTCGGCGCCAGTGTCCACATGCTGGCGCAGCATGATTTCATAGTCCATCTTGTAGATGTGGTCGCCCGCGAGGATCACGATATAGCGTGCGCCGGAATCTTCGATGATGTCCATGTTCTGGTACACGGCATCGGCGGTGCCGGCATACCACATATCCTCGCGCACCCGCTGGCTGGCTGGCAGCACGTCGAAGCTTTCGTTACGCTCCGGACGCAGGAAGTTCCAGCCGCGCGACAAGTGCCGGATCAGGCTATGCGCCTGGTATTGCGTCGCCACTGAAATCCGGCGAATGCCCGAATTGATGGCGTTCGAGAGCGCGAAATCGATGATGCGCGACTTGCCGCCGAAATAAACGGCCGGCTTAGCGCGGCGGTCGGTCAGTTCCATCAAACGCGTGCCGCGACCACCGGCCAACACATATGCCATCGCCTCGCGTGCCAACGGCGACGGCGCCCGATAATCAGCCATTTAATCCCTCCAATATCAGCCCGGTTTGACCCGGAGCGTTCTTCGGCCCCCGCCGGTTCACGCAGGTTCGAATTTCAAGAACAGTGTCGAAAGCGGCGGCAGATAGATCTCGGCTTCTGCCGGCCAATGCATGCCTTCGACGGGATAAGCGGTCACAGCACCCTGGTTGCCCGTGTTGCTGCCGGAATACCAACCCGCATCGGTATTGATGCGCTCGACCCACTTGCCGGCAATCGGCATCGGGATCTTGTAGTTGCTGCGCGGCACGGGGGTCATGTTGGAGACCACCAGCACCGGATCGGCACCCGGTGCCTTGCGCAGCCAGGCAAAGACGGAATTGGCGTGGTCGTTGCCAATGACCCACTCAAAGCCCTCCGGCTCGCAATCACGCTCGTGCAGGGCGGGAAGCTGGCGATAGGCAGCATTGAGGTCAGCAACGAGCCGCCGCAGTCCCTCATGCATGCCTGCTTCCAGCAGCCACCAATCCAGCGAATGGGCCTCGGTCCATTCTTCACGCTGGCCAAACTCCTGCCCCATGAACAAGAGCTTCTTGCCGGGATGGCCCCACATGAAGGCGTAATAAGCGCGCAGATTGGCAAATTTCTGCCAGTCATCGCCCGGCATTTTCTCGATCAGTGACTTCTTGCCATGCACCACCTCGTCATGGCTGAGCGGCAACACGAAGTTTTCCGTGAACGCGTAGACCGTGCCGAAGGTCATGTCGTTGTGGTGATAGCGACGGTGGATCGTTTCGCGGCTCATGTAACGCAGGGTGTCGTTCATGAACCCCATGTTCCACTTGAACCCGAAGCCCAGCCCGCCCGCATCAACGGGGCGGCTCACCCCGGGCCAGGACGTGGACTCTTCGGCGATCATGAATGTGCCCGGATGCAGCCGATAAGCTTCAGTGTTTACCCGCTGCAGGAACTCGACCGCTTCCAGGTTTTCGTTGCCGCCATGCTGGTTGGGCACCCACTCGCCGGGCTGGCGGGAGTAGTCGAGATAAAGCATCGAGGCGACGGCATCGACGCGCAAGCCGTCAAGGTGGAACTGCTCGAGCCAATACAGGGCATTGTTGACGAGGAAGGACACAACCTCGCGCCGGCCAAAATTGTAGATCGCCGTGTTCCAGTCGGGGTGGAAACCCTGGCGTGGATCGGCATGCTCATACAGTGCGGTGCCGTCGAAATGCGCCAGACCATGCGCATCGGTGGGGAAGTGCGCGGGCACCCAGTCGAGAATAACACCGATGCCGGCTTCATGAGCGGCATCAACAAAGCGGGCAAAGCCTGCGGGATCGCCGAACCTTGCCGTCGGCGCATAAAGCCCGGTGGGCTGGTAGCCCCAGCTCGGATCATAGGGATGCTCGGTGATCGGCATCAGCTCGATATGGGTATAGCCCATGTCGGCGGCATAGGGGACCAGCTGCTCGGCAAGCTGTTCATAGGACATGAAGCCGCCATCGGGCTTGCGGCGCCATGAGCCCAGATGCACCTCATAGATGGACATAGGCATGCGCCGCCAATCCTTGGAGCGGCGCTCTTCCATGTATTGGGCATCCGTCCACACGAAGGGCGATGGATCGGGGACCACGGAAGCGGTGCGCGGGCGCATTTCCGCCTGGCGGGCGTAAGGATCGGCCTTGAGCGGCTGGGTGACGCCGTCGGGACCGACGATCTCGTATTTGTAGAGCGTGCCCGTTCCGAGCACGGGGATGAAGACTTCCCAGACCCCGGTATCTAGCCGCTTGCGCATGGGATGGCGCCGGCCGTCCCATTCGTTGAACGAGCCAACGACGCTCACGCGCTGCGCATTGGGCGCCCAGACAGCAAAGTGAGTGCCATGGATGCCTTCGAATTCCATCTCATGCGCGCCAAGCTTGTCGTAAAGCCTGAGATGGCTGCCTTCGCCGATATAGTAGTCGTCGAGCGGGCCGAGTACGGGACCAAAGGAATAGGGATCATAGACATCCCACTCCCCGCCCGCATTGCTTGCCCGATAGCGGATCGGCTGGCGGGCAGCTAGCGGGACCGGGCCTTCGAAAAAACCAGCCGGATGGCTCTGCAACAGTTGGCCAAGGAACTCGCCGCCCAGCGTCCAAGCGCTCAGTTTCTCGGCGTGCGGCACGAATGCGCGCAGCACCATCTGTCCGTTACTCTCGTGCAAGCCCAGAAAGGCGAACGGGTCGGCATGACGCCCACCGACGATCGCTTCCACTTCCCGGGCATCTGCCTGCCAGTCCTGCCTGTCCACCCGCGCATCCTTTGTCCGATCACAGCCGGTCAAAGCCGGCTGGACCTCATTGTCTTATTGCATTCATCGGACGCGCTCCGCTGCAACCTAGGTTGCAGCGACGGGCACGCCCCAGATTTCTTCGGCATATTGCTTAATCGTGCGATCCGAAGAGAAAAAGCCTACGCGCGCCGTGTTGCGAATGCCCATGGCATTCCAGCGCGCCTTATCGAGCCACAAGCCATCCACCCGGGCTTGGGCCGCCACATAGGAGTCGAAATCTCGCGCGACCATGAACCAGTCGCGGTCATAAAGCCCGCCGATCAGATCGCCATAGCGATGCGGATCGTCGGGCGAAAACACGCCCGACGCGATCGCTTCGAGGGCTTCCTTGAGAGCTGGCGAACTATCGATGGCCTGGATGGGCGCCTCGTGCCGCGCTCGCTTGTCGTTGACCTCTTCAGTGGACAAGCCAAAGATGACGATGTTTTCCGCGCCAACTTCCTTGTGCATCTCCACATTGGCGCCATCCATGGTGCCAATGGTGATGGCGCCATTGGCCATGAACTTCATGTTGCCGGTGCCCGATGCCTCCATCCCCGCTGTCGAGATCTGCTCAGACAAATCGGCTGCTGGCATGATCACCTCGGCGAGGCTGACATTATAGTTGGGCAGGAAGACCACCTTGAGAAGACCGCGCACCGCCGGGTCATTGTTGATGACCTTGGCGACGTCGTTGATGAGTTTGATGATGAGCTTGGCGTTCCAGTACCCTGGCGCTGCCTTGCCCGCGAAGATCTTAACGCGGGGCACCCATTCGCGTTCCGGGTGAGCGCGAATTTCCTGATAAGCGGCAACGGCTTGGATGATGTTGAGCAACTGTCGCTTGTACTCGTGGATGCGCTTTACCTGGACGTCGAACACGGCATCCGGTGAGACTACGATGTTCATGCGATCCTTGATCAGGCGGGTCAGCCGATCCTTGTTCCCGCGCTTGACTGCGGCAAACTTATTCTGAAAGCCCCTATCCTCGGCGTGATCAGCGAGCGCCTGGAGCGCATTCACATCATCCAGAAATGCGGGCCCAATGGTTTCGGTGATGAGCTTGGTGAGTTCGGGATTACACTGCATCAGCCAGCGACGCGGCGTAATGCCATTGGTCTTGTTGGTGATCCGGTCGGGATAAAGCTTGTGCAGATCGGAAAACACCGTCTGCTTCATGAGCTCGGTGTGGAGCGCCGACACACCATTGGTGGCGTGCGAGCCGACGAAAGCCAACTGGCCCATGCGCACCCGCCGACCGCTATTCTCATCGATCAACGACAGATTGGCCACCTGCGCATCGCTGAACTCGGCGCTGCGCCGCGCTTCGCCCAGAACTTGGCTGTTGATCTGGTAGATGATCTGCATGTGCCGCGGCAGCATGCGCTCGAGCAAGGCCACCGGCCAGCTTTCCAGCGCTTCGGGCAGCAGGGTGTGGTTGGTGTAGCTGAAGGTTGCCTTGCAGATCGGCCAGGCGACGGACCATTCCAGACCATGCAAATCCACGAGGATCCGCATCATTTCGGCAATCGAGATGGCCGGGTGCGTGTCGTTGAGCTGGATGGCAACCTTGTCCGGCAGGGAATGCAGATCGCCATATTGCTGCAAGTGCCGGCGCACGATGTCCTGCAGGGAAGCCGAGGAGAAGAAGAACTCCTGGCGCAGTCGCAACTCCTGCCCGGCGGCGGTCGAGTCAGCGGGGTAGAGCACCCGGGTGATTGCCTCGGCCCGTGAGCTTTCCTCGAGCGCCCCAAGATGATCGCCCGAATTGAACTTGTCGAGGAGGATCGGATCGATCGGCTGGGCGCTCCAAAGGCGCAGCGTATTCACCCGCGCTCCGCGCCAGCCGACAATGGGTGTGTCGAAGGCGACGGCAAGGAAATGATCGTTGGGGCGCCATTCCTGGCGCACCGTGCCATCGGGTCCTTCAACCGGCTCAACGATGCCGCCGAAGCCAATTTCATAGGAGCTTTCGCGCCGCTCGAATTCCCAGGGATTGCCGTGGGCGAGCCATTCTTCGGGTAGTTCCACCTGCCAGCCTTCGCTCATTTCCTGGCGGAACAGCCCGTGCACATAGCGGATGCCATAGCCATAGGCAGGGATCTTGAGCGAGGACATCGACTCAAGAAAACACGCGGCAAGCCGGCCCAGGCCGCCATTGCCGAGCGCGGCATCAGGCTCCAGATCGATGAGGTCGCCCAAATCGACATTGAGGTTCTTGAGGGCTTCTCGCACCGGCTCAAGCAGGCCCACATTGCTCATGGCGTCGCGCATCAGGCGGCCGATCAGGAACTCGAGGCTGAGATAATAGACGCGCTTGTGGGAGGTGCGCCAGGTTTCGCGCGAGGACTCCATCCAGCGGTCCATCACCCGATCGCGCACCGCCAGAATTGTCGCCGCCAGCCAGTCATGAGGCCGCGCGACAATGGGGTCCTTGCCGACCGAATAGATCAGCCGTTCAAGGATCTCGGCTTCCAATGCCTCCACTGTAGTGGCACGAGGCTGGGGGGTGGGAGCGTCGTAGACGATTGGCTTCTGGGGCATATCGCGATCCGGAATACGTGACGAACAGGTCCCTCTTAGACTTTAGTCTGGCATTTAACCAGTGTTGGTTAAAGCCCTCACTTTGGCGGCACTAACGGGCTCCTCCCACCGAAGACGCTTCTTTAGCGTCTTCGTCGATGTCCTCCTCACGCACGGCAACACCGCTTTCACGCGCCTGATCGACCGCATTGCTGAGCAGCAAGTGGCGCCCTGCCATTTGCGCGCCGCCCACCATCTGCAACTCGAACCGCTGGCTGTCGCGCTCGCGAACGCCCGCCACGACCTGGTCGGCTTCTTCCTGGCTGGCGCCAAGCAGCGTGATCGCCTTGCCGCCAAGGATCAACGAGGACTCGAACAGTTCGCGCTGTTGATACTCGACCCCTGCTTTGACCAGTTCAATGGCGTGCCCGCGGTCGAATGCACGGGCCATGACCTTGGCAAGGGGAAACTCGTCACGCACCAATTCGGCGATGCGCGTTGCACTGGCCTTGTCATTGACGCAAATCAGGATGATCTCGGCATTGTCAGCCCCTGCGGCATGCAGGATATCGAGCCGCGTTCCATCCCCGTAATAGACCTTGAAGCCGATCTGCGAGGCAGCCCGGATCATGTCGGTATCATTGTCGATGATCGAGACGGAATGATGCATCGCCAGCAGCGGCTGGCTGGCGATCTGGCCAAAGCGCCCGAAGCCGATGATGAGCACCCTGCCCCTTAGATTGCTGGCCCTATCCACCCCGTCCATGGACTGGGCGGTCTTTGGCGTCACAAAACGCAGGCCCGCGATCGCAAAGGGGGTCAGGACCATCGAGATCACGACTGTGGCGGTGAAGATGGAATTGGTGGGTGCGTCGATGATGCCGGCGACTGTCGCAGTCGTGTACAACACAAAGGCAAATTCGCCGCCCTGTGACATGAGCACGGCGCGCTCCAGCGCTTCGCCATGGGAGGACCGCAACAGGCGGGCAATCGCATAGATGCCAAGACCCTTGACCAGCATGTAGCAGGCAACACTGAGCGCAATGATTGCCCAGTTGTCGGCGACAATGCGCAGGTCCAGCGACATCCCGACGGCAAGGAAGAACAGCCCGAGCAGGATGCCGCGGAACGGCTCCACATCCGCTTCCAGCTGATGCCGGAAGGTCGAGGTCGAGAGCAGCACGCCAGCCAGGAAGGCTCCCATGGCCATGGAAAGCCCGCTCAGCTGAAACAACAAGGCCGCGCCCAGGACCACCAGCAATGCAGCGGCAGTCATGACCTCACGCTGCTTGGTGGAGGCGAGCGCCGCAAAGAGCGGGTTCATGATGCGGCGCCCGAGAAAGATCAGCAGCAGCACGGCGCCAAGCGCGATGGCAATGCTCACCAGGCGGGTACCGAAGCTGTCCGATCCGCCGGAATGGCCGAGCAGCGCCACGATGGCCAGGAGCGGCACGATGGCAAGGTCTTCGAGCAGCAGAACGGAGACCATTTTCTGGCCGCTATCGGTGGCAAGTTCGCCGCGCTCGCCGAGAATTTGCATGACGATGGCCGTCGAGGTCAAAACGAAGCCCATGCCGGCGACAAAGGCCACCGCTGGCGCAAAGCCGAGGAGAATGCCCACCCCCGTCAGCAGCGCGCCGCAGACCAGTACCTGGACGACCCCCAGGCCAAAGATCTGCTTGCGCAGTGCCCACAACCGCGTCGGCTCCATTTCGAGGCCGATGATGAACAGAAAGAGGACGACCCCGAGCTCGGCGGCCGAAAGCACGGCTTCGGGCTCATGGATCACGCCCAGCACGGACGGGCCAAGCAACAACCCAGCGGCGAGATAGCCCAGCACTGAGCCGAGCCCGATGCGTTTGAACAATGGTACGGCAAACACACCTGCCGCCAGCAGCACCACGATGGGTATCAGGTCCACCCCGTGACCTGCCGCTTCCGTTACCACGTGTTCCACACTCGATTCCTTGTCATTGATGAACTCGGACTGTTCGGCAGCCAAGCGACATCCGTCAAGCACATGAGGGCATGGCAGCTATTCGGCTATCGCGCCGGGTGCCGGCCGATGTAAGGTTTGGCGCGCCAGGCCCTTGGCGCCACACATGTATTCTTCGATCCAACAAAATTCAGGTTCTTCCATGACCCGCAAGATCATCATCGACACCGATCCCGGCCAGGATGATGCTGTCGCCATGCTGCTGGCGCTGGCATCACCTGAGGAACTTGAGGTTGTGGGGGTGGTCGCTGTTGCAGGCAATGTCGGGGTTGCGCAAAACGCCCGCAACGCACTCAAGGTGGTCGAGCTTTCCGGCCGCAAGGACATTCCCGTGTTCGCCGGCTGCGGCCGCCCCATCCGGCGCCCGCTGATCACGGCCGAGCATGTGCATGGCGAAACCGGCCTCGATGGCCCCCACCTGCCGGCCCCCAAGCTCCTGCTCGAGCGGATGCATGGGGTGGACTTCATCGTAAATACCCTGCTCGCTTCCGAGCCGGGCACGGTAACCCTCTGTGCGCTGGGGCCTCTCACCAATATCGCGATGGCGCTCATCAAGGAGCCGCGGATCGCCGAGCGCATTGCCGAAATCGTGTTGATGGGCGGCGCTTACTTCGAAGTCGGCAACATCACGCCAGCGGCCGAATTCAACATCTATGTTGATCCCGAAGCCGCGGATGTTGTGCTGCGTTGTGGGGCGCCAATCACCATGATGCCGCTCGACGTTACGCATGGCGTACAGTCCACACCGGAGCGGCTCGCCGCCATCCGTGCCCTGGGCAATCGCGCCGGCGCGGCGGTGTACGAGATGCTGAGCTTTTCCCAGGATTTCGATTTGCAGAAATACGGCTGGTCAGGCGCGCCGCTGCATGATCCCACGGTGATCGCCTATCTGCTCAAGCCTACTCTGTTCACCGGCCGTCACTGCCATGTTGCGGTTGAAACGGGGAGCGAGCTGACGCGCGGCATGAGCGTGGCCGATTATTGGCATGTCACCGGCAAGCCAGCCAATGTGCAGTTCATGCGCCACGCCGATGCCGATGGCTTCTATGCCTTGCTGGCCGAACGGCTGGCCCGACTACCCTGATCCTTGCCGGTCATGCAGAATTGAGCGGACTCCTGCGCGCTTCTTGCGCATCGCGCTTGCCTTGCCAACGGCTAATGCCTAGCTGGCATCATGCAGTTTGAAGTGACCCATGCCCGCTATTCGGCCGAGCACCGGCGGCTGCATTTCACCGCGTCGGGCATCCGCAACGGCGTGAGTTTCACCGTTGTCAGCGATGTGCTTTGCCTGCGTGATCCCTCCACCCCCGAGAACGTGCATCTGGCGGCGCTGCTCAAGCTCACCGAACTGTTCAGCCGCCCCAGTGCCTCGGGGCGCTGAGCCCCAGCTCCAGCACCCAACGTCAGACCCTGACGGAAGTGTCACTTCCTTGGCAGTTGACCCTTTCGGCCCTCCCGACACTTTGCTACACACCCAGCCGGGGCCTATAGCTCAATGGTTAGAGCCGACCGCTCATAACGGTCTGGTTCCAGGTTCGAGTCCTGGTGGGCCCACCATTCTATTCAAGTGCTTAGAGTTAGGCCCTTCGGGTCGGTCTGGCTCGGATACGGTCGGACCTTGCGCTTTCGCGCGGCTCCCCCAACACATCGATGATATAGAGTTCGCGCAGGGCTACTAGCAGCACCACCGTCAGCGGCACGCCCAGGACAATTCCCAGTGGTCCGAACAGCAGTGCCAAGCCCACCACCGAAAATAGCGCGACGACTGGCGGCACCTCCACCGTCCGTTTCTGGAGGAGCGGCATGAGGATATTGCCCTCGCTTTGCTGGATGAGGACGTAAACCCCTAAGACCCACCAGAAGGTGTTGACGCCCTGAGCAATGGCGGCCAACCCAAGTGGAACATAGGCGACGATGGCGCCGACATAAGGCACGAACTCCAGCAGACCTGCAATCAGCCCCAGGGCCAGCGCGGAGGGAACTCCGAACATGGCGAGAACCGCAGCGGTTGCACCGCCGATAATCACCATGGCAATCACCTGCCCCGCCAGCCAATGTTGCAGTGACCGTGCCGCCAGATTGAGCGTTTGGCGCAGCCGCTCGCGTCGGGACCGGGGCACCAGCAAGAGGGCCCCTTCCCGATGACCCTGTGGATCAAGTGCCAGAAAGACGCCGCCGGCCACGACAAGGATGCTGGATGATACCGTGCTGAACACACTCGGCACATAGCCCAGAGCGTCCTGGAGCCAACTGGTGTAGTCAGCATGGGCGACCCATTGCTGCACATCCAGGCCAAATCGGGTTTTCAGTTCAGATGCCACCAAGGGAACTGCGTCATGCAGGGTCGAGACTTGCTCGACCACCTGAGCGCCCATCAGCCAGACCAGGCCGACAACGAGGGCGACAATGATCAGGCAAGCGACTGCCACCGACCCTTTGAGACGGAGCGGCAGGATTTTGCGCACCAGTTCGGCCACGCTCCAGATGATCACTGCCAACAGGATCGCCGCGAAAAACAGCAGCAAGATCTGGCGCAGGAACCATGCGATGAGCATCAGGCCAACAACCGCGCCGATCACCAGAGCATAGAGCGCGACCTGGGCTGGACCGGTCTGGATCGGCGCGGGAGTGGGGGTGGTTTGCTGGTCGCTCATGGCTGAACCCTGCAAACGAAAGTCAAACGCTGCGACGAGCGGTTTGTATCCGGGCGGGAAAGCAGCGCTTTTTAGCGGTCCTGGAAAGCGACACCTGCAGGCGAAGCGCAGTTGGCCCACTATTGGCCGAACCGAACGTCAGCTGATTCCAAGCGCATGGTCATTGCTGATCAAGACCGGAGATCAACAATGACCGCCTCCAGGCCGCGAGCGGCGAAAGCCGCCAGCACGCCGCCTTTGAAGCCTGCTAAGCCGCCGAGGCCTTTGGCTCGACTCGGGCCACCATCGCCTTGCGGCCATTGGCGATGCGTTGGGCGATAACGGCGCAGACCAGAAGCTGGATCTGGTGGAAGATCATCACGGGAAGGATGATCAGGCTCACGGCTTGCCCGGCAAACAGGATATTGGCCATGGGCAACCCGCTCGCGAGGCTTTTCTTGGAGCCGCAGAACAGCAGCACCAAGCGGTCCTCCTGTGACAAGCCGCAGGCCTTCCCGACATAGACTGTGCCGATCATCACCACGGCAAGAAGAAGGGAGCTGATCAGCATGAGAATGAGGATCGCCACCCAATCCACCTGACTCCAGATGCCGGCCACCATGCCCGCGCTGAAGGCGGAATAAACGATCAACAGGATCGAGCCACGATCAACGATCGAAGTCAGCAGCTTATGCTTTTGCACCCAAGGTCCAATCAGCGGACGGGCCATTTGCCCAAGAAAGAAGGGCAGCAGAATCTGCACGCCGATGCTCAGCATGGCGCTGGCATCAACCCCATGCCCGCCGGTGTGCAGGAGTAGCGCTGTGAGCGCCGGGGTGATGAAGACACCCAACAGGTTCGACACCGATGCCGCGCAGACTGCAGCGGGCACATTGCCACCGGCGATGGACGTAAAGGCGATGGAAGACTGCACCGTTGACGGCAGGAGGCTGAGATAAAGCAGCCCCATTACGATTTCCGGCTGCAGCACCGAGCCCAGCGCGGTCGACGCAAGAAGGCCCAGCAACGGGAAAGCGATGAAGGTGAACGCAAACACCAGCAGCTGCAGCCGCCAATTGGAGATGCCCGCCACAATGGCCGAGGTATTGAGCTTGGCACCATACAAAAAGAACAGCAGCATTACGGCGAAATAGGAGGCCTTCGAAACCACCTCCGCCCCAAAACCACGCGCCGGCAACAGCGTCGCGAGGACCACCATGCCGATCAGCAGCACCATGTAAATATCAATGCCGAGGCTTTTGAGTCGCGTGGAAAATGCCATTGAAGTCGCCGAATTGGTTGGGCCGCAGAAGCGCGCCGGAAGGAATGAGAAGAAAGAGAGGTTAGTCTGGCTCGAAGCTCGAAACGTGATTCAGCGCGATCACCCACCGCCCGTTCCGCTTACGCATCAGCCTTGTATTAATGCCCTGCTGTGCCTCGCGCGGCCGCGACAGGCGGTAGGAACTGATGAGTTGGGCCGCATCGGGTGCAAGCATCTCGATGCGAATATTGGAGAACTCAAGCTCGCCACGCATCTCGGGGGCCGCGCCATAATCGCGGATATAATGGTCGAGCGTTGCCTGCCAGTCGCGCTGCATGCGCCCGCGGGAGACGAAGACCACGTCAGGGTTGGCGAAGCCAGCCATGTAGCCGTGGAAATCACCGTGATTCCAAGCAGCTTGCATGTCGGCAATTACGGTGCGGATGGCGGCTTCGTCTTTGGAATGGGACATTGTGGGGTCTTGTTCAAGCGGGTGAAAGGGTGGAATGGCTGGCGCCGCTGTCCTGGACCTGCCGGCGGATCAGCACTTCCTGGGCCGCCGAAACAAGATGGCGCCGCAGGGCGGTTTCGGCCGCACGCGCGTCCTGATCGAGGATCGCATCGACAATCTGCTGATGCTCGATGCAGGACCGCTTGAGCCGGCCGGTATCCTTGAGCTGATACTTGCGGAACGGAGCAAGTTTGACGCGCAGGGCCTGGGCTATCCCAGCCAGATCGCTGTTGTGACTGCCCTGGAATAACAGCTCGTGGAACGCGGCGTTGGCGGTGTCGTAGCCGCCGTGATCGCCCGCTTCAGCCAGGGCATTCATCTGCTGATGCAGGCGCTCGAGTTCGGCCCGCTCGCTCATGGTCATTCGCTGCGACGACAGCCGGCCGCAGGTCGCCTCCATCTCAGCCATGGCCTCGAACATCTGGTCGATGCGCTCGGCCGAAATCTGCACCACCAGCACGCCCTTGTAGGGCACGCGTTCAGCCAGCGACCTGCCGCACAAAATGTGGAGCGCTTCGCGGACCGGAGTTCGTGAAATGCCGAATCGCTCGGCGATCGAAGTCTCATCGAGGCGGGATCCCGCCGGGATGATTCCGGCGATGATTTCCTCCTCCAACTCCTCGGCCACCACATGGCTGTGGACTTTGCGCGTCTCCAGCATCGTGCTCCTTCCTCGCGGACCCTCTTGGCGCCGCGGCATTCTTGCATCGGTGAATTATGCAACAGCCTTGCAATGTGCGCAAACAATATACACTATGCCGCCTTATCCCCCCGCTGTGTTGGGGCTGCACAGCTGTATCGTATACAATACTCACAGCTGATACGAGTTTTGTCCACAGCGCCTCAAGGGCGTATCCGAGAAGCTGAAGGGAAAAGATGAGCTTTACAACACGTCCGGAACTGCGCGGTACGTTCGGGGGGGTGTCCACCACCCACTGGCTCGCATCGGCTACGGGGATGGCGATTCTCGAAAAAGGTCACACAGCCTTTGACGCCGCTGTCGCGGCGGGCTTTGTGCTGCAGATCGTGGAGCCGCATCTGAACGGCCCCGCGGGCGAAGTTCCAATTCTGGTAACGCCCGCCGGCGCCTCCGAGCCGATCGTGATTTCCGGGCAAGGCCCCTCTCCCGCCAAGGCAACGCTGGACTATTTTCGCGAACTTGGCCTGACCGTTGTTCCGGGCACTGGCATGCTGCCGGCCTGCGTGCCGGGGGCATTCGGCGCCTGGCTGACTCTGTTGCGTGATTTCGGCACGGCCGAACTCGAAGATGTGCTGGCGCCGGCCATTTACTACGCGGCCAACGGCCATCCCCTGGTGCCACGCATCGCCAACACCATCGCGTCCATGCGCGAGCTGTTCACCACCCATTGGCCAAGCTCGGCCGAACTATACCTGCCCAACGGCGCGGCACCCGAAGCAGGCAAGCTGTTTCGCAACCCGCAGGTCGCGGCGCTTTACACCCGCATTCTGGATGACGCCCAAAAGGCGCCAACGCGCGAAGCCCGCATCAATGCGGCGCTGGACTTCTGGTACAAGGGACCCGTGGCCGAACAGATCGACCGGTTTTGCGCGACAGAGGAAGTGTGGGACGTTTCGGGCAAAGCCCACAAAGGCCTGCTGACCGCCGAGGACATGGCCAACTGGCAGCCTCAGATCGAAAAGCCCGTTTCGGTCAGCTACCACGGCTACGACGTTTACAAATGCGGGGCCTGGTCGCAGGGGCCGGTGCTGCTCCAGATGCTGCAGTTGCTCAAGGGCACGGGCATCGACAAGGTCGACACCCTCGGCCCGGACTTCGTGCACTTGGTGGTGGAAAGCGCCAAGCTCGCCATGGCCGACCGCGAAGCCTGGTATGGCGACAGCCCCGATGTGCCGCTGACCGCGCTGCTCTCCGATGCCTATGCCGATGAGCGCCGCCAGCTGATCGGCGACACGGCCTCAATGGAGGTTCGTCCGGGCTCCCCCGAGGGGCGCAATTCCGCCCTGCCGCCGTTGCGCCCTGTGGGCACGATCCCCCAGCCGGGCATCGGCGGCGGCGAGCCGACCGTTGCGCGCGATGTGCTTCTGCCCACCGATAAGCAGGGCGAACCCGCCCTCACCCGCGATGGCGCCCAGCGCGGCGACACCGTGCAGGTGAGCGCGGTGGATCGCTGGGGCAACATGGTTTCCGCCACGCCGTCGGGCGGCTGGTTGCAGTCGAGCCCGGTTATTCCAGGTCTCGGCTTTGGCCTCACGACGCGCGGACAGATGTTCTGGCTCGATGAGGGTCTCAATTCCAGCATGGCGCCGGGTGTGCGGCCGCGCACGACGCTGACGCCCTCGATGGTGTTCCGTGATGGCCTCCCGTATCTCGCATTCGGCACCCCGGGTGGGGACCAGCAGGATCAGTGGCAGCTCATCATGCTGCTGCGCCACATTCATGGTGGCATGAACCTGCAGGAAGCCATCGACGCGCCCAGCTTCCATACCGACCATCTGCCCAGCTCCTTCTGGCCGCGCGAGATCAGCCTTGGCGCCGTGACCCTCGAGTCGCGCTATTCGGCCGAGACGCAGGCGGAACTGGAACGGCGCGGTCACAAGATCACCTTGGGCGACGCCTGGTCCGAAGGCCGGCTCAGCGCCGTGGCCCGGGAGATGGACGGGACGACGCAACTTATCAAGGCGGCAGCCAATCCGAGGGGAATGCAGGGCTACGCCATCGCCCGCTAGCCGCCAATTGCAACCAGTGGAGAGAAGACACCAATGACACTAAAGCCCTTACACATCGCCCTGATGGCGAGCCTTGCCCTGACCGGCATCGCTGCCGCGCCGGCCCAGGCGCAGTCGGTACTCAATATCGGCCTGCAGGATGATCCTGACACCCTTGATCCGGCAACCAACTGGAGCTTTGTGGGCCGCCACGTGCTGCAGTCGCTGTGCGACAAGATCGTCGACATCGACGCACAAGGCCAGATCGCACCCATGCTGGCCACCAGCTGGGAATGGAACGCGGATAGCACCGCGCTGACCCTGACCATCCGCGAAGACGCCACCTTCCACGATGGCGAGAAGGTCGATGCCGAAGCGATCAAGTACAATCTCGATCGCGCACTGACCATGGAAGCCTCGCGCCGCAAGTCCGAGATCAGCAGCATCGCCAACATCGAGGTGCTCGGCCCCTTTCAGCTCCAGATCAATCTGAGCGAGCCTTCGGTGCCGCTGCTGGCCGCACTCACCGATCGCGCCGGCATGATCATCAGCCCCAAGGCCGGCGAAGAGCTGGGTGAGAACTTCACCAACAGCCCCGTCTGCTCGGGCCCCTACAAGTTCGTCGAACACATCGCCCAGGACCGCATCGTCCTCGAAAAGTTCGCCGAATACCACGACGCCGACAACTACCACTTCGATCGCCTGGTTTATCGTGGCATGCCCGATGGCAATGTGCGCCTGCTCAACCTGCGCTCGGGCCAGATGGACCTGATCGAGCGCCTTGCCGCGACCGACGTTCCGGCGGTTCAGGGCGAAAGCAACCTCGCGGTCGCTCCCGTCGTGGGTCTGGGCTACTACGGCGTGACCTTCAACATCGACGGCTCGGGCGCCGACCTCGACGCCGGCAAGCAGGCCGCTGTGCGCGAAGCCTTCAGCCTCGCCATTGACCGCGACGCTATCAATCAGGTGGTGTTTGAAGGTCAGTTCACCACGGGCAACCAGCCATTCCCGCCCAGCAGCCCCTATTACGACCAGAACTATCCCATTCCCGCTCGCGACCTTGACGCTGCCCGCGCCAAGATGGCCGAAGCCGGCGTGAGCTCGGTTGACGTGGAACTGCTGGTGCCCACCGACGCGGAGCGTCAGCAGGTCGCCCAGATCATCCAGGCCATGGTTGGCGAAGTCGGCATCAATGTCGAAATCAAGCCGACCGAGCTGATGACCTTGCTCGACATTGCCCGCGAAGGCGCGTTCGAGGCTCACCTCGTCGGCTGGAGCGGTCGCGTCGATCCGGACCTCAACATCACGCCCATGCTCGCGTGCGGTGCGGCCGGCAATGATGCGCACTACTGCAACGAGGAACTGGACGCGATCATGACCGAAGCGCGCGCCGTCGGGGACACCGAAACGCGCAAAGCCAAATACGCCCAGGCTATCGAGATCCTGCTGCGCGATCTGCCGATCGTTTATCTCTACCACTCGCAGTGGATCTTCGCCCACAACGCCAATCTGTCCGGCTTCCAGCCCTTCCCCGACGGCATCATCCGTCTAGGTGGCGTGACCCGCCAGGACTAAGCACAGGCATTACCGCTGCAATGAGCACGCCCACTCCGCTTCGCACCCTGTCAGCCCGCCCAGAAGAACGGGCTGACCTTGCCGCCAACCCGGTTCTCGAGGTCAACGATCTGCGCGTCGTTTTCGCCGGCGAAGATCGCACCGTAACCGCGGTTGATGGCGTGAGCTTTGCCGTCCGTAAGGGCCGCACGCTCGCCATCGTGGGTGAGTCAGGCAGCGGCAAGAGCGTGACCTCGCTAGCGGTAATGCGCCTCCTGCCCCAAGACAGCGCCCGCATCTCGGGCGCTGTCAATTTCGCCGGCCGCGAACTCCTGGGCGAACCGCACGGGACCATTCGCGACCTGCGCGGCAATCGCATCGCCATGATCTTCCAGGAGCCGATGACCTCGCTGAACCCCTCCTATACGATTGGGGACCAGATCAGCGAAGCCATCCTACGCCACCGTAAAGTATCCAAACAGGCGGCTGCGGAACGCACGATTGAGATGCTGCGCCTTGTGCGCATCCCCTCGCCCGAAACCCGCTACCACCAATATCCGCATAATCTGTCGGGCGGCATGCGCCAGCGCGTGATGATCGCCATGGCCCTCGCCTGCGATCCCGAACTGCTGATTGCCGACGAACCCACCACGGCGCTAGACGTCACCATCCAGGCGCAGGTGCTCGAACTGATGGGCGAGCTGCAGGAGAAAACCGGCACCGCCATCATCCTCATCACCCATGATCTGGGCGTTGTGGCTGAAGCCTGCGACGACGTGATCGTCATGTATGCCGGCCAGGTGGTTGAGCAATGCTCGGTTGAGCAGCTCTTCGCCTTTCCCGAACACCCCTATACCGTTGGCCTGCTCGGCTCCCTGCCCCGGCTTGATGGCAAGCGCGAGCGCCTGACGGCGATCAGCGGGACCGTGCCCGACATGGCCAATCCGCCGAGCGGCTGCCGCTTCCGCGCCCGCTGCCCCTTCAGCATCGACAAATGCGCCGAGATGCCAGACCTGCTGGAAGTCTCGCCGGGCCATTTCAGCCGCTGCTGGCGCACTCCGCTGGAGAACCTCGTCCCATGACCGCCTCCACCCTATCAGCCCAGACTGCGCCGGCCGTTCACCCGATTGTCGAAATCCGCGGCATCGAAAAGCAGTTCGTCGCCAAGCGCAGCTTCCTGGGTCGCCCGCTGGCCAGCGTCAAAGCCGTTGACGACGTGTCGTTGGCGCTGATGCCGGGCGAAATCCTCGCCATTGTCGGCGAATCCGGTTGCGGCAAATCCACGGTCGGGCGCCTGCTGATGCGCCTGATCGAGCCGACCGCCGGGCAGGTCTGGATCGACGGGGAAGATGTCACCAAGCTCGGCCACGCCGCCATGCGCCGCCGCCGGCACAAGGTGCAGCTGATCTTCCAGGATCCCTATGCCTCGCTCAATCCGCGCATGACCATCGGCCAGACCATTGCCGAACCGCTGATGCTGCACAATGTGGTGCCCGCCAATCAGCGCCGCCAGCGCGTCGCCGAACTGCTGAAAATGGTTGGCCTGCGGCCCGAACAGGCCAACCGTTATCCGCATGAATTCTCCGGCGGCCAGCGCCAGCGCGTCGTGATTGCCCGCGCCCTCGCCTCCGAGCCGCGCGCCATCATCTGCGATGAAGCCGTCTCAGCTCTCGACGTCTCCATCCAGGCCCAAATCCTCAATTTGCTCAAGGATCTGCAGAAGCGACTTGGACTGGCGCTGGTGTTCATTTCCCACGATCTGGGCGTGGTCAAGCACATCGCCGACCGCGTTGCCGTCATGTATCTGGGAAAGCTCGTGGAAATCGGCACCGCCGACATGATCTTTGGCGCCCCGCGCCATCCCTATACCCGCGCGCTGCTGGCCGCGATCCCCGTCGCCGCGCCCACCAAGCGCGAATCGAGTGCCGCGACCCTGCAGGGCGATCTGCCCAGCCCGCTGGCGCCCCCGCAGGGCTGTCGCCTCCACACCCGCTGCCCCCATGCCCGCCCCGCTTGCAAGGAGGTGGATATGCGGCTTGATGTTGAACCCAACGGCCACGCCAATGCCTGCGCCTTCTGGCGCGAATTGCCCGAGCCTGGCCCGGTGACCCGGACTGACGCCAGCCGCAATCCCAAGCTCGAGCAGCTCTTTGCCGCCTTCGAGACGGCCCCGCTTGCCGCAGCCGGGAGGAACTAGAGCCATGTGGAGCCTCTTTGCCCGCCGCCTCCTGCAGCTGGTCCCCACCGTATTCCTGCTGTCGCTGATCATCTTCTCGCTCCAGCATCTCCTGCCTGGCGATCCAGCGCTGATCCTCGCCGGCGAGAACCCCGATGCCGAAACGGTGGCCGCCATCCGCGCACAGTACCATCTCGATCAGCCTATTTTCGTTCAGTATCTCTACTGGGTGCGGGGCGTGTTCTCGGGCGATCTGGGCATGTCCATGCGCCATGGCCAGCCCGTCGCCTCACTGATCCTGCTCAAACTGCCGGTGACGCTGCAGCTCGCCGTGATGGGCATCGTCATCGCCCTGCTGCTCGGCATCGCCGGCGGCGTTATCTCCGCCCTCAAGCGCAACACTCCCGTCGACTATGTGACGAACGTCGTGTCGCTGGCCGGCATCTCGATCCCCAATTTCTGGCTCGGGATCATGATGATCCTGTTCTTCTCCATCTATCTGCGCTGGCTGCCGGCATCGGGCTATGTCAGCCCCGGCGAAAACTGGCAGATGAACCTAGCCACCACGATCATGCCGGCCTTCGTGCTGGGCTGCAGCATCGCCGGCGTCATCATGCGCCACACACGCGGTGCCATGATCCAGGCGCTGCAGAGCGACTACGTCCGCACCGCCCGCGCCAAGGGCCTGAGCGAATGGGTCGTGCTGTTCAAGCACGCCATGCGCAATGCCCTGACGCCGATCATCACGCTTGGTGCACTGGAGTTCGGTGCCCTGCTCTCCGGGGCGGTACTGACCGAGCAAATCTTCACCATTCCCGGCTTTGGCAAGCTGATCGTGGATGCCGTGTTCACCCGGGATTACCCGGTGGTGCAGGGCGTCGTCCTGGTGACGGCCCTCTTTTACATCATCCTCAATCTCCTGGCCGATATCGGCTATATCCTTGTTAATCCTCGTCTGAGGAGCTGATCTTGGCCGCACTCTCTTCTTCTGCGCCGCGCACCAACCCACTGACCGCCTGGACCCAACATCGCGTCTGGCGCCGCCTCGTGCGGCACAAAAGCGCTATGTTCGGCCTGATCATCGTAGTGTTCATGGTGCTGGTCGCGATCTTCGCGCCCCTTATCGCACCCTATGATCCCACGGCCCAAAGCTGGACGGCCGTCCGCAAGCCGCCAAGCGCGGAATTCTGGATGGGCACCGACGAGGCCGGGCGCGACATCCTTTCGCGCATCATCTATGGCGCCCGCGCTTCACTGATGGCGGGCCTGACCTCGGTCGCCATTGCTATCGCCATCGGCGTGCCGCTTGGGCTCGCCGCCGGCTTCATCGGCGGCTTTGTCGATGGCCTCATCAGCCGTTTTACCGACGCGATGCTGGCCTGCCCCTTCCTGATCCTTGCCATTGCACTTGCCGCTTTTCTCGGGCCCAGCCTCACCAATGCCATGCTCGCCATCGGTATCACCGCCATGCCGCTCTTTATCCGGTTGACGCGCGGTCAGGTGCTGCAGATCAAGAGCGAGGAATATGTGGAAGCGGCAAGCGCCGTCGGCAATCCGCGCTGGCGCATCGCCTTCCGGCATATCCTACCCAATATCCTGCCCCAGCTGATGGTGCAGAGCACGCTGACGATTGCGGCGGCCATTATCGCCGAAGCCAGTATGTCCTTCCTCGGCCTCGGCCTGCAGCCCCCCGCTCCCTCCTGGGGCTCGATGCTCAACACCGCGCAGCGCTTCATGGGCAATGCGCCGTGGATGGCACTCTGGCCCGGCATGGCCATCTTTATCACCGTCCTGTCCTTCAACCTGCTGGGCGACGGTTTGCGTGATGCACTCGATCCACGCTCCAAGTAGGAAAGCGCGCGGACGGGTTGCAATCTGAGCGCCAAAGCCTCACCTACGCAGACATACAGAAAGAGGCATCCATGGCGCGCAAACCCAATTACGACTTCGAACGGCGGGAACGCGAGCGGCTGCAAAAGCAGAAAAAGGCTGAACGAGCCGAAGCCAAGCTCAAACCCGCCGGCGAAACCGAGAACACCGATCCCGACCAGACCTCCAGCGAGCAGTAGATGGCTTCGCAGGGATCGACCTATGGGCTGCAAACACTGCTTCTTGTCAGGGCCGGAGCGTGAAGTCGCCCCCGCCCCCGGACCAGGCAGATTCGTTGCGCCAGCTGGGTTGGGGAACATTTCTCCAGGAACAGCTTTCGGCCGGGGAGGCAGAGTTTACCCCAGCCAGGATCGATGCCGTGCACCGTGCGAGGCTCACCGCGCTCTCGGCAAATGGCCAGATCGACATCGATCTACCGGTGCGTACCGACACGGCTGACTTCGCCGTCGGGGACTGGGTCCTCGCAGATCCCCTGACAGGGCTCCTGCACCGACGGCTGGAGCGCAAAACGCTGTTGCAGCGTCCCGGCGAGGGCCGAAGGCCGGCCCAGCTCGTCGCGGCCAATGTCGATACCCTGCTGGTTGTCGTTTCCTGCAATGCCGACTTCAACACCGCTCGGCTCGAGCGCTACCTCGCTTTCGCCAATGATGCAGGAACCGAACCCGTTATCGTCTTGACCAAAGCCGACATGGCCAGCGACCCAGCCGATTACCTGCGCCAGGCCAAGGGCCTGCAGCGCGACCTGGTTGCGCTTACACTCAACGCTCGCTCGCCTGATGCCGCGTTGGCGCTGCAGCCCTGGTGCGGGGCTGGCTCCACAGTAGCCGTGGTCGGCTCATCGGGCGTTGGCAAATCTACCTTGGTCAATACGCTGGTGGGTGAAACCGGAGAGCCGCCACAGCAAACCGGAAGGGTCCGGGAGACTGACTCAAAAGGGCGCCACACAACGACGTCGCGCTCTCTTCACGCCATTCAAGGTGGCGGCTGGGTGATCGACACACCCGGCGTGCGCAGCCTGCATTTGAAGGATGTTGGGCAAGGCATCGACATGCTGTTTGCCGAAATCACCGAGCTTGCCCCCGCTTGCAAGTTCCGCAACTGCAGCCACGATCACGAGCCAGGATGCGCCGTTCGCGCAGCTGTGGCGGCAGGCACGCTCGACCCGGAGCGCTTGGCCCGCTGGCGAAAGCTGCAGCTGGAAAGCGGCGGCAAAGGCCACTAGGCAAAGCCCAAGCTGGACCATTAAGCGGCGGTTCGTTGACTATGCGGGCGAACTATTTGCGAAATGCATCACCGCAGATCACAGTCCCGCGATGTAACAGATTTGATCGACCTTCTTCACACATCGCTAACCATCGGCGGCGCACCGTCCATGCAGGAGAACACCCTCATGAACGCTGAACTGCATCCCGATACCAAGCCGACGCGCCATTTGATCATGAAGGAAGACAAGGTGGACCCGATGTGGGCTGCCGACGAGGACGATCGACGTGCCGCCATTATTCGCCGCGCCGCGGCCGGAGCCCGCAAGGCCCTGCGCGAGCGGAAGTGAGGTTCAGCTTCAACCCTCTTGATCGTTGCTGAGGCCAATATCCACTGAGTTCATCCACGGTGGGCGCCACTCCGCTCTGGACCAATTGATGTGTCCATGCCAGGAGGAACCCCGTCCGGCCCGAACCATTTGGCTCGCAGCTTGAGTTAAATATCAGGAGTTTGGATGAGTAAGGCTGTTGGCGCGGACGGCTCGCTTCTTTCCGCTGCGACCCCATCCCTCTCCTGGATCTCGGTGGCGCGTCACGCGCCATACTTTGTCGATGAAACCGGCTCCCCCTGGACGCCCATCGGGCAGAACGACGCTATCAGCTGGCCCGAGCTGAACGGCCTGTTTCGCCGCCGCGACGCGGAAAGCGTCGAAAAACACCTGCTGTGGCTCAAGGACAGCGGGGTTACCTGTCTGCGGCTGATGCTGGAATATGCCCAAGTCCGGCACCGCTATTTCGAACGCCCCGCTGGCCGCTACGTGCCTTCCATGGTGCAGTTCTGGGACGACCTATTTGCCCTTTGCGAGCGCATCGGCCTGCGCCTGCTCCTGACCCCGGTCGATACGTTCTGGACCTGGCTGCATTGGCGCTGGCACCCTTGGAACACGGCCAATGGCGGTCCGCTCCGCTCGCCCACGGAGATCCTCACCTGCCCCGAAACCCGGCAGCTGATCAAGGCAAGGCTGGGCTTTGCCGCCCGCCGCTGGGGTGGATCAGGCGCGCTCTTTGCTTGGGATCTGTGGAACGAAATTCACCCCGCTCAAGCCGGCGACAGCGCCGACAACTTTTCTGAATTCATCCATGACCTCTCCAGCTATGTCCGTGAACTGGAAACCGAACTCTACGGCCGCGCTCATCCCCAGACCGTTTCCGTCTTCGGGCCCGAGTTGACGTGGAAGCCGCATATGGCTCTGCACGAGCATATCTTCCGCCATCCGGATCTCGATTTCGCAACCATCCATATCTATGGCTCGGGGCCGATCGACAATCCCAAGGACACGGTGCAGCCGGCCGTCCTGTTTGGCCAGATCGTTCGCGACAGTCTTGCCGAGATCCGCGACAACCGCCCCTTTCTCGATTCCGAGCACGGGCCGATCCATAGCTTCAAGGACAAGAAGAAGACGCTGCCCGAAGCGTTTGACGACGAGTATTTCCGTCACATCGCCTGGGCGCATCTGGCCTCGGGTGCGGCGGGCGGGGGCATGCGCTGGCCCAATCGCCACCCCCATGTGCTGACGCCCGGCATGCGCCGCGCACAAAGGGCCATGGCCGACTTTCTGCCGCTCCTGAACTGGACCGAGTTCAGGAGCCGCAACCTCAATGCCGAGATCACCGCCGAAGGCTTTCACGCCTTTGGCTGCGGCGACGCCCAGCAGGCACTGGTCTGGCTGTTGCGCGGCGATGAACTGGCGGCCGATGGGCGGGTGCGAACCGACGTTTCCCCCCGCTCAACCATGGTCCGCGTTCCTGGCCTTGCCGACGGCACTTACCAGGTGACGGGCTGGAACACTTCGGATGGGCGGGCCGTCGATCAGCAGGTCGCCAGTGGCCGCAACGGAGCGCTTGAATTCACGCTGCAGCCAATCGTGGCTGATCGCGCTTTCGCCATCACGCCGCTTTATCCGAAGCGTGACCCTGGAGACGACCGCTCATAACGGTCTTACTCCAGGTTCGTCGGCAGCGGCGCCCTGCCCTTAGCTGGCAGCGGAACGATACGCCACCGAGCGCTGATACAGCGCCACCAGCCGCTCGATCCGGGCTTCCTCGATCACGGTAACCTTTGGCGTGCCCAGCCGGCCCGAGGGGTCCACCACGGTCATGCCGCGGGTGATGCCGGGTGCCAGCGCCACATCGATCGATGCTTCGATCGTCTTCGTCACGATGCCGGGCTCGATTACGGCCGCAGCGGCTAGCGGGTCGACGAAGCGGAAATGGTCTTCCCCGCCATAGCCGATATTGGTCTGCCGGGCATGGTGGGCCAGGGCCAGCGAGAACTGCTTTTCGAAGCACTCGGGGAGCGCAGCGAACATCGCATCCACTTCCGCCCCCGTCATGTAATGGGTAACGCAGGGCTCCCAGGGGGCCACGAGGGTCTCGATCTCGGCCCCGAACACGATCGCGGCCGCCTCCGGGTCGGCATAAATATTGAACTCTGCCGCGGGCGTGGTGTTGCCGCGGCCATAAACCGTGGCGCCCATGATCGTGAGCTGTCCGATGCCGCCCACGATGTCCGGGGCGACCCGCAGGGCCAGCGCCAGATTGGTCAGCGGTCCGATCATCAGGATATCGATCTTGTCGCCGCCAGCGGCCGCTGCCCGCAGGCTGGAAACGAGGAAGCCAACCGCATCTTCGCTGGCGGGCTGCGCCGTTTGCGTCGGGCGCGGTGCACCGCCAAGGCCATCTTCGCCATGGATATATTTGGCGTCGATGATGGGCTGGGTCAGCGGCCGTGCCGCCCCCTTGTGCACGGGCACATCGCCCGCCCCACCCACGGCAAGAACCGCCAGAATGTTCCGTGTGGCGGCATCAAGCCCCACATTGCCAAACACGGTGGTGATGGCATTGGGCGTGCGCCCCGCTGCGATCAGCATCAGCAGCGCCTGCGCGTCGTCGACGCCACCATCGGTATCGAGAATAAACTTGCGAACCATAAAACTACCCTTTGCGCCGTTGGGCAGCTGACCTGCACTTTGCTCCGGGCCAGCAAAACGGCATTGAAAACGCTTACGCCGCCGCGCCCCGGGAGGGGCGTTGCGACGCTCGGCTTCCGCTTAACCCGGCAGCGCGGCGATGTCAGGGCTTAAGCGCACAAGAGGATTGTTAATTTCTCGCGAGTGGCAGGCGCGGTGAACGCGCCCACCGTGCGGTTTACAGCGGCACCGCGCTGAAATCGTCGGCATAAACGCCGACCGAAGCGATCCCCTCGGCTGTCACCGAGCCGCGATACATGCCTTCGGTGTTGTGCGGCATGGCGATCCGGCCCTCGAAATCAACCGCAATGAGCCCGGCGCCGCACTGGTCTTCCGTCAGATCGGCAATGGCAGCCTGTGCAGCATCCGCCACAGCTTCCCCGCGATAGCGGATGCGCGCGGCAATGTCATGGGCCGTGCCACGGCGGATGAAATACTCGCCCAGGCCCGTGCAGGACACCGCCACCACGCCATTGCAGGCATAGGTGCCGGCCCCGATCACCGGTGTGTCGCCAACGCGGCCAACGCGCTTATAGGTATAGCCGCCGGTCGAGGTCGCCGCGGCCAGATTGCCCTGATCGTCAAACGCCACCGCACCCACGGTGCCGTGCTTTTCGGCTTCGCTGCGCGGCCGCATCAGCAGGCCCGCCTTTTCTTCCTGGGCCCGCAGCCAGTGCTGCTGGCGCAGCGGCGTCGTGAAATAGGACTGCTCCACCATTTCGAGCCCCTGCTCGCGCGCAAAGGCATCGGCACCGCCGGCCGACAAGAGCACGCAATCACTGTCATCCATCACCCGGCGCGCCGCACGCACCGGGTTGCGGATGGCACGGGCGGAGGCGACGGCCCCTGCTGCACGGGTGCGGCCGTCCATGATGGCGGCATCCAGCTCATGGTCGCCGGCGGCATTGAGCACCGCGCCATGGCCGGCATTGAAGCTCGGGTGGTTCTCGAGCGCCACCACGGCCGCTTCCACCGCATCAACCGCCAACCCACCACGGGAGAGGACGTCCCAGCCGGCGCGCAGGGCATCACGCAGACCATCCCGGGCGGCCTGGTAGGTCTCGGGCGTAAAGTTGGCACGCGGAATGGTGCCGGCGCCGCCGTGGATCACAAGACTTGCCATGCTTTATGCCTCTTCCGAATAACGGGCTTGGAGATAGTTGAGATAGGGCGCGATCTCGAGCGAACGCCCGGTCACGCGCTGGAGCAGTTTATCGCGCGAGAACCGCCGGCCATGCTGCCAGATATTGTCGCGCAGCCACCCCGCGAGCGGCGCATAATCACCTGCTTCGCTCGAGGCGATCACTTCGGGAACGTTCTTGCGTGCAGTTTCCATCAGCTGCGCTGCCGTGATGTTGCCGATCGTATAGGTCGGGAACGAGCCGAGGTAACCCACCGACCAGTGGATATCCTGCAGGCACCCCTGCAGGTCATCGGGCACGTCGAGCCCAAGATCGCGCTTGATCGCCTTGTTCCACTCGCCTGGCACATCCGCGACAGCCACGCTGCCATCGAGCATGGCCTGCTCGAGCTCCACCCGCAGCATGATGTGGAAGTCGTAGCTCATCTCGTCGGATTCGACGCGGGTCAGGCCCGGCGAAACCCGGGTCACGCCCTTGTAGAACTCCTCGGCAGTGACATCGTCATAAACGCCCGGCACATCGCTGCGCAGATCGTCCATATGCCGCTGCCAAAATGAGCGGCTGCGCCCGACATGGTTTTCCCAGAGGCGCGACTGCGATTCATGGGCGCCAAAGCTGGTGCCGCCCACCGCATAAAGCCCGATGAGATCGGTCGCGAGCACCGAGCGGGTCAGCTCGGGCGCAATGTTCTGCTCGTAGAGCCCGTGTCCGGTTTCATGCAGCGTGCCGAACAGCGCCATCGGCATGTAGTTGGGACGGTAGCGCGTGGTCAGGCGCACATCGTTGCGCGTGAACGACACCTCGAACGGATGCACCGAAATATCGAGCCGGCCGCGGTTCTGATCGAAAGTGAACGCCTCCGCCATCCGGGCCGCGAACTTGCGCTGCAGCGCCGGATCGACCGTGCGGAACAGGAAATCGCTGCGCGGCGCGGGACGGGCCACGGCCGCGTCGTAGATCGGCTTAAGTCCGGCCCGCAGGGCGCTGAAAAGACTCGTCAAACTAGCGGCGGTCTCGCCGGGTTCATAGAGCCCCACCAGGGCATCATAGGGATGCTCCTGCCAGCCAATCGCATCGGCATAAAGCTTGGAGAGGCGCAACATTTCCGCCAAGTGCGGCGCAAAGATCGAGAAGTCGTTGGCCTGCCGGGCCGCAATCCAGGCGTCATTAGCCACCGAATGCTGGGCTGCCCGCTCGCGGACCAGTTCACCAGGCACGCGCAGGTGGAACTCGATGGCTTCCTTGGCCTGCACCACGCTGCGCCGCTCGATGGAATCTTCGGGCAGGCCAGCGGTTTCAGCGTCGGCGGCCGCGGTCAGGTCGCGCGTCTTGTTGTCGACGATCAGATCGCGGGCGAGGCCCGTCAGCGTGCCCACCTGTTCGGAGCGCGTGACGCTGGCCTGCGCCGGCATCATCGTACGCGCATCCCAGTTGAGGATGTTCACGGCATTGAGCACGTCGTTGACCGCGCCGAAGCGGGCGACGAAATCTTGGTAAGCAGTCATGTCAATCAGGCTCCTGTGCCACCATCATAAAGGTGGCAGGCAACATCGCCGGGGGCACCGGCGGCAGGCTTGAGAACGGGACGGTCGACCTTGCAGCGCGGTCCGGCATGAGGGCAGCGCGGATGGAACGGGCATCCTGGCGGCGGATTGAGCGGCGAGGGAATTTCCCCGACCACGGCCGAAAACGCACCGCGCCCGGCACCCAGCTTGGGCACGCTGTCGAGCAGAGCACGCGTATAGGGATGGGCCGGCGCATCGAACAGCGGCACGGCATCGGCCAGTTCCACGATCCGCCCCAAATACATGATGGCGACGCGGTCCGATACGTGGCGCACAACGCTGAGGTCGTGGCTAATGAAGACGGCGGTAAGCCCCAGCGTCTGCCGCAGATCGAGGAAGAGGTTGAGCACCTGCGCCTGGATCGACACGTCGAGCGACGCTACCGGCTCGTCCAGCACCAGCAGTTCGGGCTGCATGGCAAGGGCGCGCGCGATGGCCACGCGCTGGCGCTGGCCGCCCGAGAACTGGTGCGGAAAGCGGCGGCGCGTGCTGGGATCGAGACCCACCCGGCGCAGCATGTCGGCGACATAGCTGTCGGCGCCGCTGGCCGGCACGAGCTTGTGGTGCACGGGGCCTTCGGCCACCGTGTCACCCACGCGCATGCGTGGATCAAGGCTCGAAAATGGGTCCTGATGCACCATCTGCACGCGGGTCGTCAGCTTGCGCGGGCGGCCGCCCGTGCTGGTGGCCACGGGCTTGCCGTCAAGGGTGATGGCCCCGTCGCTCGGGTCATAAATGCCGGCAATCATCCGCCCAAGGGTGGATTTCCCGCAGCCCGACTCCCCGACGAGGCCGACCACCTCGCCCTTTTGCACGCCCAGACTGACGTCCGTTACGGCATGCACGGTCTGCGTGCGGTCTTTGCCGCCCAGCTTATGGGCGACCTTGTCGGTCAGGGCCGGGCGGCGCACGAAGCGCTTGGAGGCGTTGGTGATGGCAAGGATCGGCTGGTTCATGCCGCGCCCTCCAGAATGGGGTGATAACAACGCACCATAGTGTCGCCGACCGGCGCCAGTGGCGGCATGGTTCGGCAGATCTCGGTGGCGCGCGGGCAGCGCGGCTGGAATGGGCAGCCCGGCGGCAAATTGGCCAGCGAAGGAGTCGAACCCTTGATCTGCGCCAGCTTCTCGCCGCGCTTGGCTTGGCTCGGCACCGAAGCGATCAGCCCGGCCGTATAGGGGTGCTTGGGGTGAGCTAGCACGGCCGCGCTTTCCCCCGACTCCACGATGCGGCCCGCATACATCACCGCAATATCGTCCGCGAGGCTCGACACCACCGACAGGTCGTGGGTCACCCAGACAAAGGCCGTGCCGGTGCTATCGGCGAGCCGGCGCACCTCGGCCAGGATCTGGCTCTGGATCGACACGTCGAGCGCCGTGGTCGGCTCGTCGGCGATGATCACCGCCGGCTTGTGCAGCAGCGCAATGGCAATGGCCACGCGCTGACGCATGCCGCCGGACAGATGGTGCGGGTAGACATCGAGCCGCTCATCAGGAGCGGGAATACCCACCAGCGCGAGCGCATCCCGGGCGCGCTTGCGCGCGTCGGCGGTGGAGATTTTGACATGCGCCTTGAGCGCCGCCACCATCTGCGTGCCGATCTTGAGCACGGGATTGAGCGTCATCATCGGATCCTGGAAGATCATCGAGATGACGGCCCCGCGCGTTTTGCGCATGGCCTCGTTGTCGAGGCTCGCCAGATCGGTCCCGTTCAGCAGGATCCGGCCACCGACGATCTTGCCCGGTGCATCCACCAGCCGCAGGATCGAATAGCCGGTGACCGACTTGCCCGAACCGGACTCGCCAACCAGCCCCAGGATCCGACCCTTGCCGACGGAGAAGGATACCCCGTCCACGGCCTTGAGCACGCCCTTGCGGGTAAAGAAATGGGTCTGCAGTTCTTCCACAGACAGAACGGCATCACTCATTGGCCGCGCCTCGGATTAAGCACATGCCGAACCTGATCGCCGACAAGATTGATTGAAACGATGGTGATCACCAGCGCGACCCCCGGATAAACCGAGATCCAGAACCGGCCCGACAGCAGATACTGGAAGCCGTTGGAGATCAGCGCGCCGAGCGAGGGCTCGGTGAGCGGCAGCCCAAGGCCGAGGAACGACAATGTCGCTTCCAGCGCAATGGCGCTTGCGACCTGCACGGTCGCCACCACGATGAGCGGGGGCAGCGAATTGGGCAACAGGTGCCGCAGGAGGATGATGTGCGCCGGCAAGGGCGTGGCAATGGCCGCCTCGATATAGTCCTTGTCGCGTTCGGCGCTCGCCGAGCCGTGGATGGTGCGCGCAAAATAGGCGTATTGCGCCACGACCAGAGCCGTCACCAGCTGCCACAGCCCCTGCCCCAGCATGGCTGTCAGCACCAGCGCCAGCAGGATGGCCGGCATCGAGAGCTGCAGATCGACCACGCGCATGATCAGCGCCTCGACCCGGCCGCCCTTGAAGGCGGCGACGAGTCCGATGGTCATGCCAACGAGCAATGCCAGGGCACCCGACATCAGCCCGATCAGCAGCGATATCCGCAAGCCGTAAAAGATCGCCGACAGCAGATCGCGACCCGCCGCATCGGTGCCCAGCACATGCACATAGCCGCCCGAGCCAACGCTGCCTGGCGGCAGGCGTGAGTCGAAGAGGTCGAGCTTGGCCAGGTCATAGGGGTTCTGTGGCGACAGCCACGGCGCAAAGATGGCGATCAGCACGATGGCGACGATGACCACCAGCGAGAGCAGCGCCACCTTGCTTTCGGAGAACTCGCTCCAGAAGTCGCGCAGCCGTGTGCGCCAGGTTTCAACCTGAAGATCTTCAACCATGCTCATGCCGACCGCCTCGCGCGAATACGCGGATCGAGAATGCCGTAAAGCAGATCGACCACCAGATTGATGAGAACAAAAAGAAGCACCACCAGGATGAGGTAAGCCACCATCACCGGGCGATCGAGCACCATGATGGAGTCGATGATCAGCTTGCCGACGCCGGGCCAGTTGAAGATTGTCTCGGTCACAACCGCAAAGGCTAGGGTCGAACCGAATTCGAGGCCGAACACGGTCACGATCGGGATCGAGATGTTCTTGAGCACATGCAGGCCCACGACCTTGCTTTCCTTGAGGCCCTGAGCGCGCGCAAAGCGCACATAATCGGAGCTCATCGCCTCGATCGTGCCTGCGCGGGCCAGCCGGATCAGCAGGCCCATATTGAACAGCGCGAGGTTAAAGGCCGGCAGGATGATGTAGCTCCAGCCCTCGGGCGTGAAGAACGAGAAGGGCACGCCAAGAAGGTCGCTGGTCGGCCCGCGCCCGCCTGAAGGCAGCCAATGCAGCTGCACGGCGAAGGTCAGCACCAGCAACAAGCCCACCCAGAAGGTGGGCAGCGAAAAGCCGAGGATCGACAGCGCCATGATGGCCTTGGACGAAAACGCCCGTGGCCGGTAGCCGGCCCAGATCCCGAGGGGTACACCGACTACGGCGGCCATCAAAATGGCGCCGAGCGCCAACTCAAAAGTCGCTGGCAAGCGCGAAAAGATCAGGTCCAGCACCGGTACGCGGTACACGAATGACTGGCCGAACTCGCCCTGCAGCACATTGCCTACGAACACGAAATACTGCTCGTACAGCGGCCGGTCGAAGCCGTACTGCCGGATGAGGTTTTCTCGAATTTCCTGGGTCGAGGCCGGATCGATCATCACATCGATAGGATTGCCGATGGCGTAAACGCCAATAAACACCAGGATCGACATGACCACCACGACGATGGCTGCCTGGAAAATACGTTGGATGAAGAATCCCAAGAACAGGAAATCCGCTAGCGTGAAGCCCCATCGGGCTCAACAGGTTGATGGGAACCGCCCGGCTGTCAGCTGAACAGCCGGGCGTCGAGAGCTTTACTGAGCGACAGGCTGGATCAGGTGGGCGAGCGTTTCCTGGTCAACACGCGGCTCGAAGGTCAGCGTATCGGCCTTGGCAGCCCAAACAGTCTGGATGATCACGGTCGGGATCAGCACACGGTCGTTCATCGACAGCTCGGTAGCCTGCTTGTAGAGCCCACGGCGCTTTTCATCATCCAGCGTGCGCGAGCCTTCCTCGAGCAGAGCATCGATCTCCGGGTTGGAATAGCCAGACTTGTTGAACGCGCCGAGACCATTTTCCGGATCAGCGGTGTGCACCAGCGAACCATAGGTGTAGGAGGCTTCGCCCGTCAGCGTACCCCAGCCCGAGAGCCAGAGGCTGAATTCGCCAGCCTGCTGGGCCGGGAAGAACACCGTGCCGTTAAGTGCATTGGCGTTGATCTTGAGACCGGCACGCGCCCACATCTGCGACAGGGCCTCGCACACAGCAGCATCGCCGGGGAGACGATTGTTGGTGCAGGCAAAATCGAGCTCGAAACCGTTGGGGTAGCCAGCTTCCGCCAGCAGTGCCTTGGCACGTTCGAGGTCGTACTCACGAACCGGCAGATCGGTGGAGCCGCCAAAGAACGTGGCTGGCATCAGCTGGTTGGCGGGTTTGCCCAGGCCTTCCAGCACGACTTCCGACAGGATGTCGCGGTTGATGGCGAGGTCCATGGCCTCACGAACGCGCAGGTCCTTGAGCGGGTTTTCAGCGATCTCGGCGCCGTTCACCTTCGCCTTGACCGGCAACTCATCCTTCACGTTGGGCGTGATGTTGAGGATGTAGACGCTGTCGGCAATGAAGGTGTCGAGGCGCGAGTCATTCTGCATGGCGGCATAATCGGTCGCCGGCACATAGTTGATCAGGTCGACTTCACCGGACTGGAGAGCCGCAACGCGCGATGCGTCATTGGGGATTTCCTTGCGGACGACATTCTCCCAATGGGCTGGCTCGCCCCAGTATTCCTCATTGCGCACGAGGACGAGGTCGCCCTTGGGCTGCCAGGACACGAACTTGTAGGGGCCGGTGCCGATAGCGGCCTTGCCCGAGTTGAACTCTTCATTGCCCACTTCCCCGATCTCGGAGGACACAACGAACAGGCGAATGAAGTCGTTGGGGAGCGTGGCGGCCGTGCCCTTGGTGTGGACATGCACGGTGTAGTCGTCGATGACCTCAACCGAATCCACCGACTTGGTGTAGATGGTCATGCTCATCGGGCCAGTAACCTGGGGAATGCGGTCGATCGAGAACTTGACGTCCTCGGCGGTCAGGTCGGAGCCGTCATGAAACTTGACGCCTTCCCGGATCTTGAATTCCCAGGTGTCGTCATCGACTGGCGTCCACGAAGTGGCGATCGCCGGCTGCAGCTGCAGGTCCTTGTCGACGCCGATCAGCGTATCGAAGATGTGGCGCAGCGACTCTGCCTGGCTACCCAGGGTCGACCAATGCGGATCGATGGAGTCAGGACCGGCGCGCACGCCGATCGTCAGGTCGTCAGCCATGACCTGGGCGGACAGAGTTGTGGAGCCGATCAGGGCTAAGGTGAGGGCGAGGACGGCATTCTTCCGGAAAAGCATTTGAACCCCTTGATTACGTGGCGCCACTGTTCAATCCTGTACTGACTGACTAGAACGCTTGCGCCCAAACGGAACCAGATCGGCCCTTGATGTCAAGCTCTCCTCGCACTAATCTGCCGGAAAAACGATCAAATCGTTCTGACCGCCTAGGACATGCGCAGGCTGAGCTAATCCTGGCCACATTTGCTGCGAAACTCGACCGCTCCCTGCCCGTCCCACTCGGCGTGCAGCTCCAGGGCCTTATCCAATATGGCATTGCGCTCGGTGACCTCCCGGCCGGAATGCGGCTCCCCTCTGTACGCGAGCTGGCGGAAAGTGCCGGCGTAGCCCCCATGACCATTGTGGGCGTCTACAACGAACTCAAGCAGCAAAAACTGATCGAGTCCCGCGGCAGTTCGGGCACATTCGTAGCCAAGACCGAGAGCTTGCCTGACCCCACGGTGTTCCAGCGGCTTAATCCTGCCATTGACGCCCTGCTGCAACTGGGGCAAAGCCTGGGCGTGGACGCTGGCAGGATCACCGCCATGATTGCCGGTCGCGCTGGCCATCTGCGGTTCCAGCAGGCAAACGGGCTCAATCTCGTGCTGGTGGGCTTGTTTGCCGATGCAACCCAGGCCTATGCCGACCACATTCGCCCGAACTTGCCCGCAACTGACACTCTTGTGGCAGTAACCGTCGATGCCTTGCGCAATGGAGCGCCCCTGCCCCCTGCCGACCTGATCCTAACCTTCGCCAACCGGCGGGCTGAAGTCGAGCAGATCGTTGGCACCAATATCCCGGTGCTCGGCCTTCAGTTTATTGCCTCGGAGGCCACCCGAACGCGCCTCGCCGGCCTCGATCCAAGCATGCGGGTCGGCATCGTCTCCATCTTCCCCCAGTTCATGGCGATGATGAAGTCCGGCGTCATGCGCTTTTGCCCTCATGTGACCAGCACGGCGATCACCATGGCCGACGATCCCGAGCTCGAACGCTTTATAGAGCAGGTCGACGTCGTGGTTTATGCCACCGGCCTGGACTGGATGGCCGCCAAGGTCGCTCCCCATCAACAGGCATTCGAATACCGGCACGCGCCGGACCGGACTTTCGTGCAGCAACACGTCCTGCCGCTGCTTGATACCCTGAGAAACAATACCACTGCCAAGGAGACAGCATGAAAATCGCCGACATGAATTGGTTTCAGGTCGAAGCCTACCTGAAATCGGATGACCGGGCGATCGTGCCTCTCGGCTCTACCGAACAGCACGCCTATCTGAGCAATGCGGTGGACTCGATTCTTGCCGAGAAGATCTCGGTGGAAGCTGCTGAACCTTATGGCATTCCGGTGTTTCCGGCCCTGGCCTTCGGCATCACCCCCTATTTCGCCACCTACCCCGGCAGCATCACCCTGCGCATGGATACCTATGGGCGCATCATCACCGATATTCTCGATAGCCTCGCGAGCACCGGTTTCAAGCGCGTGCTGTTCGTGAACGGGCATGGCGGCAACACCCCCGGCCAGACCGCGGCGCTCGAATGGCTCAACAGCAACCCCGATTGCCGAATCCGCTGGCACAACTGGTGGAACGCCCCCAAGACCCTCGCCAAGGTGCACGCCATCGATCCCGTGGCTTCGCACGCTTCCTGGATGGAGAACTTCCCCTGGACGCGCCTGCCCAACATCGGCATGCCCGACGAGCAAAAGCCGATGGCCGATCTCGACAAGCTCAAGACCATGGACGCCGGCAAGGTCAAGGACTACCTCGGCGACGGCAATTTCGGCGGCCGCTACCAGCGCTCGGACGAAGACATGCAGGCGATCTGGGACGTTGCCATTGCTGAAACCCGCGCGCTGATCGAGGACGGCTGGGCATGACCGACACCATCCTGATCTGGGGCGGCGGCGCCATTGGCGGCACGCTCAGCGCCTTCATGGCCCGCGCCGGCGAGGATGTGCTGCTGGTGGACATCGTCCCCGAGCACGTCGCTGCCATCAACGAAAATGGCCTGCTCATCGAAGGGCCGGTGGAAACCTTCACCCAGCCCTTGAAGGCGGCCCTACCCGCTGAGGTCACCGGCAAGTTCAAGACCGTGATCCTGGCGGTCAAGGCGCAGCACACCGAAGCGGCCATTGAAGCGCTCCGGCCGTTCCTGGCCGAAGACGGCTATGTTGTGTCGGCACAGAACGGCCTCAACGAGCTCACCATCGGTAAGCTGATCGGCGCCGAGCGCACCATTGGCTGCTTTGTCAATTTCGGCGCCGATTGGCTCGAAGCGGGCAAGATCCTCCTGGGCAATCGCGGCAAGGTGGCGATCGGTGAACTCGACGGCTCGGTCACCGACCGGCTGCGCGAAGTGCATCGCCTGTTCTCGCTCTACGAGCCTGATGCCGAGCTCACCACCAATATCTGGGGCTATCTCTGGGGCAAGATGGGCTATGGCGGCATGCTGTTTGCCACCGCCCTCACCCCCGCCTCGATGTCGGACAACTTCGCCAGCGCCAAGCACGCCGCCGTCTTTGAAGGCCTTGGCCGCGAAGTTATGGCCGTCGCCCGCGCCCGTGGCGTGACACCCTTGGGCTTCAACGGGTTTGATCCCGCTGCCTTCATGCCGGGCTCCTCAACCGAGGACGCCAAGCGCTCCATTGCCGCCATGGAAGAACACAACCGCCACACCGCCAAGACCCATTCGGGCGTATGGCGCGACATCGCCGTGCGCAAGCGCAAGACCGAGGTGGACGCGCAATTCGCCATCATCATCGATCTGGCCAAGGAAGCGGGCGTTGACGCCCCGGTCACCAAGCGCTTGGTTGAGCTGGTGCACGAAGTGGAAAATGGCCGCCCCCAATCCTGGGACGTTCTGGACGAGTTGTTGGCAGCATGCAGCTAGATTTCACCGGTAAACGCGCGGTCGTCACGGGCGCCGCCCAAGGCATTGGCCGCTCCATCGTTGCGGCGCTGGTTGAAGCCGGCGCCCGTGTCGTGGCTCTTGACCTGGACCCACAAGGGCTCGTCGAAGCCAAGGCCGCAGGTGCTGAACACACCATGACCCTTGATCTGTCCGACCGCAGTCAGGTGCAGGCAAGGTTCAGCGAAATCAACGCCCTGCTCGGGGGCATTGACGTTCTGGCTCTGGCGGCCGGGGGCGTGCGGGGCCAGGTGGCCCAACCGCTCGAGGACGTATCCGAACAGGCGTGGCATCAGCTCTTTGCCGCCAATGTCGATGCTGCCTTCTGGTGCGCCCAGGCCGCAGCGCCCGGCATGAAAGCACAAAAAGGCGGACGCATCGTCACCATTGCCTCGGGGGCCGGGCTGCGCCCAAGCCTGACTGGCATCCAGGCTTATAGTTCTGCCAAGCACGCCCTGGTCGGGCTGACCAAGCAACTCGCCCTGGAGCTTGGGCCTCATGGCGTCACGGTCAACAGTGTCGCCCCTGGCTTTGTGCTGTCCAATCCCGCCACCCAGCGGCAATGGGAAAGCTATGGTGAGGCGGGGCAAAAGGCGCTTGTTGACTCCATTCATCTCCGCCGGCTGGGCGAGCCCGCCGATATTGCCAAGGCCGTGCTGTTCCTAGCCTCCGAACATGCCAGCTGGATCACCGGGCAGATCCTGAGCGTGGATGGCGGCCGCGCCTGATCTAAAAGGAGCCGCCCCCAGGGCGGCTCCTTTTAGATCAGGCGGGCTGTTGGCGCAGTGCCCGCTCGATCAAACCGGCTTACTGTGAGGCCTCGGCGCCGCCTTCCAGAGACTCTGGTGCCGTGACGTCACGCTGCGGACCTGCGGCATTGAACGAGCTGACCACGACGGCCCCGATGCCGAGAACCACAAAAATTGCGAGAGCGATAAGAACGTTTCTCATAGGGCCTCCTGTCCGTGAGCTAACGGTCAGATCTCGCCTGCGGTTCAATTCTCCCCGTGTTAATCCCGCAGCGGATCGCCCGAGGCACTCCGTGGCATGCCTACTCACCTATGCCGCCTGGGAACGCCCGTCCTTTGGCAAGCGTGGCGTTGTCATTGAAATTCGCTCTTAGCCGCAATGGCTTGCACCGTCACACAGGTGTTGCACATCCGTAATAAAACCGTCGCCACGGCTTCATAGGTTGGCCGGGTCACAGCGCGGGCCCGGACTTGCCGGATCGGCTAACACGATAAAGACGAACTCCGAAAAGGGAACCACATGAAAACTGCACTTCTTGCCAGTGCTGCAGCCGTTGCGCTTGTTGCCGGCTCCACTGCTGCGTTCGCCCAGACCCGCGATACCATCCAGATCGCCGGCTCCTCCACCGTTCTGCCTTTCGCGTCGATCGTCGCTGAAGAATTCGGCGCAGCTTTCCCTGAATTCAACACGCCAGTGGTTGGCTCGGGCGGCACGGGCGGTGGCTTGTCCCAGTTCTGCGCTGGCGTTGGCGACAACACCATCGACATTGCCAATGCATCCCGCCAGATCCGCGACGGCGAGCGCGAAGCCTGCACCGCCGCCGGCGTGACTGACATCCGGGAAATCCAGTTCGGCTTTGATGGCATCGTCTTTGCCTCTGCCGCATCGGGCCCCGACTTCGCCCTCACTCCTGTCCATGTCTACAAGGCAATCGCGGACAAGGTCGTTGTGGACGGCGAGCTCGTGGACAATCCCTACACCAACTGGTCCGAAATCGATCCTTCGCTGCCCGACCAGCCCATCATGTTGGCGGTTCCGGCTTCGAACCACGGCACGCGTGAAGTGTTCCAGGAACGCGTTGTGGACGCCGGTTGCGAGGAAGCCGGGCTGCCTGAAGGGCTGAGCGAGGACGAAGCAGAAGCCGCTTGCACCACGTACCGTCAGGACGTGGTCACCGAGATCTCGGGTGACTACACCGAAACTCTGGCGCGTCTCAACTCCGACCCCAACACCGTCGGCGTTTTCGGACTCTCCTTTTACGAGCAGAACACCGATACCCTGAAGGTCGCCACCGTTGACGGTGTAACGCCCTCCAAGGAAACCGTTGCAGCGGGTGAATACCCTGTCAGCCGTCCGCTGTTCTTTTACGTCAAGGGCCAGCATATCGGCGTCATCCCGGGCCTTGAAGATTATGTCGCCTTCTTCCTGTCAGAGGCCGTTTCCGGCGAAGGCGGCGTGCTTGAAGCTGCCGGCCTGATTCCCCAGCCCGCCGAAAAAACCGAAGAAGTTATGGCCGCTTTCGAAGCTGGCCCGACACAGTAATCGATCCGGCGGGCCACCCTCCAAGGTGGCCCGCTCCCTTATGTGCGGGAGCATCGCATGAATTCCCTTGCTGTTGCCGGCCTCTTGCTGGTGTTGCTCGGCTTGTCCTACCAGACGGGTTGGTCGCGCAGCCGCGCTCTTGCCACAACCAGTGGCCAGAAGGTCCATTCGCGCCCGCAATATCACGGTGCCTATACCGCCATCTGGACCATGATCCCCGCCCTGCTGGTTCTGCTGCTCTGGGCCTGGTTCGGTGGCGAGATCACCCACAACTACATCGTTGCGCAGATTCCCCTCGAAACCCTCCAGTCGCTCGACCAGACCGGCCTGAACGCCACCATCGGCCGCATCCAGGCTATCGCCTCGGGCTTTGGCGTTGCTGGCGAAGTCGCACCCTATGAGCAAGCCGCCGGGGAGCACCTGCGCTGGTTCCAAATGCTCACCAATGCCGGCGTGCTGCTGGTCGCCGCCCTGTGTGGCGGTGCCGCGCTTCTTTACGCCCGCAAGCGGATTACTGCCCGTCTTCGCGCTCGCAACGCAGTGGAGCGGGTCATCAACATCGTTTTGCTGCTCTGCTCGGCGGTCGCAATCCTCACCACCCTTGGGATTGTTGCGTCCCTGCTGACCGAAGCCATCCGCTTCTTCACCTTCATCCATCCGTTCGATTTCTTCTTCGGTACGGTTTGGGCCCCCAATAATGCCCCCGCTGCCGGCAATTACGGCCGCTACGGGCTGCTCCCGCTCCTCGCCGGCACGCTGATGATCACCGCCATCGCGATGCTGGTGGCCGTACCTTTAGGCCTGATGGCCGCCATTTATCTAAGCCAATATGCGCCGCGCCGGCTGCGGGCCGTCGCCAAGCCCTTGATCGAGGTGCTGGCCGGCATTCCGACCATCGTCTTCGGGTTTTTCGCACTCGTGACCGTCGGGCCATTCCTGCGCGATTTCGGCCGTCTAGTCGGGCTCAACATCAATGCCACCAGCGCCCTCACCGCCGGCATTGTCATGGGCATCATGATCATCCCCTTTGTCTCCTCGCTCAGCGACGACATTCTCAACCAGGTGCCACGCACTCTGCGCGATGGTTCATACGGGCTTGGGGCCACCCAGAGCGAAACCATCCGAAAAGTGCTGCTGCCCGCCGCGCTGCCGGGCATCGTTGGCGCCTTTTTGCTGGCCGTCAGCCGCGCGATTGGCGAAACCATGATCGTGGTGCTTGCCGCGGGCAATGCACCCGTGCTGCGCGGCAACCCCTTCGAGCCCGTTGCGACCATCACCGTGTCCATCGTCAACCAGCTCACCGGCGATACCGATTTCTCCGGCCCTCAGTCCCTCGTCGGCTTTGCCCTGGGGCTCACCCTCTTCGTGATTACCCTCTGCCTCAACATCTTCGCGCTTTATATCGTCCGCCGCTTCCGGGAGCAGTACGAGTAACATGGCCACCACCCTCACCACTGCCCCCCGCGAAATCTCCCAGCAGCGCACGCGCCTGGTCCGGTCGGGCTTGCGCCGTCGGCACCGGAACGAAGCGATCTTTCGAGGGCTGGGCATCGGCGCCATTGTTCTGGCACTGGGCTTTGTCGCCCTCCTGTTCGTGGATGTGACCCGCAAGGGGATCCCGGCTTTCGTCCAGTCCAACCTGCATCTGGAGGTGTTCTTCGATCCCGCCATCATCGATGTCGGCCCTGCGCCCGTGGCGGGCGAATTCGCCTCGCCCGCGGAATATCAGGCGGCGGATTTGCGCTGGCGGCGTGAACTGGCTTTGTTGAACTGGAACCGCATCCTAGAGGCCGCGCTGCTCGCCAAGCTGCCGCCGGGGACCGAGATCACCTCGCGCGAACTCCTCTCGATTCCGGAAACCAATGCCCGCCATCAACTCCGGGAGATGTTCGTTGCCGATCCAGCGCTGCTTGGCCGCACTGTGCCGGTGGACGTTCTCGCCTCGGCCAACGCCGATAATTGGATCAAGGGCAACATCAACCGCTCGCTCGGCGATGCGCAGCAGCAGCTGTCACCGGCCGCCCGCAGCGTGATCGATGCGTTCGAGGCGAACGGCACCGTCACCAATGGCTTTGCCTGGTCACTGTTCACCAATGCCGATAGCCGCGCCGCGCCGGCCTCCGCGGGCCTGCTGGGCGCCTTTGTGGGCTCCCTTTACATGATGCTGATCGTGATCGTCCTGGCCGTTCCTATCGGTGTCGCCGCGGCGATCTATCTCGAGGAATTTGCGCCCAAGTCGCGGCTGACCGACTTCATCGAGGTCAACATCAACAACCTCGCCGCCGTGCCCTCCATCGTCTTCGGTCTGCTCGGCGCCGCGGTCTTCATCAACTACATGCACCTGCCCATCTCGGCTCCCTTGGTTGGTGGTCTGGTGCTGACGCTGATGACGCTTCCCACCATCATCATCGCGACCCGTGGCGCGCTGCTGGGCGTTTCCCCCGCCCTGCGCCAAGCCGCCTTGGGCATGGGGGCCAGCAAGACGCAGATGGTGTTCCATCATGTACTGCCGGTGACGCTTCCCTCCATCCTCACGGCCACCATTCTGGGCGTCGCCCACGCCCTTGGTGAAACAGCGCCGCTCCTGCTGATCGGCATGAAGGCCTTTGTGGCCCAGGTGCCCGCTACCCCGCTCGATCAGGCCACCGCCCTGCCCGTCCAGATCTATCTCTGGCAGGGCAACGAGAACCGCAACTTCTTTGAACCGCGGACGGCAGCGGCCATCATGGTGCTGCTCGGCGTCATGATCGTGCTGAACGGCACGGCCATCTATCTGCGCTCGCGCCTCGAAAAGCGCGTCTGATCGACCTCACGCAACAAGGACATCGAAAATGGACATGCTTGCCGGTAAGGTGAAGTTGACCCAACAATCAGTGACTAGCGCCATGAACCCGTCTGCCGCCTTGGATCGTCCTATCCGGATCGAAGCCCGGGACGTAACCGTCCACTACGGCGCCAAGCAGGCTTTGTTCGGCATCTCCATCGACATCCCCGATCGCGCGGTGACCTCGTTTATCGGCCCCTCGGGATGCGGCAAGTCGACTTTCCTGCGCTGCATCAACCGCATGAACGACACCATCGAAGGCGCTCGAGTCGGCGGCACCATCAAGCTCGACGGCGAAGACATCTACGATCCCGCGCTCGACGTGGTGGAACTGCGCGCGCGGATCGGCATGGTGTTCCAAAAGCCCAACCCGTTCCCCAAATCCATCTACGAGAACGTCGCCTACGGACCGCGCATTCACGGCTTAGCGCGCAACAAGTCCGATCTCGACGAGATCGTTGTCTCCTCGCTCCGCAAGGCCGGTCTGTTCGAGGAGGTCAAGGATCGCCTCAACGAGCCCGGCACCGGTCTGTCGGGCGGCCAGCAGCAGCGTCTCTGCATTGCTCGCGCCATCGCGGTCGGCCCCGAGGTCATCCTGATGGACGAGCCCTGCTCGGCCCTTGATCCGATCGCCACCGCAATCATCGAAGAACTTATCGATGAGTTGCGCGAGAACTACACGATCGTGATCGTCACCCACTCCATGCAACAGGCAGCGCGTGTGTCCCAGAAAACCGCGTTCTTCCACCTGGGCAAGCTGATCGAGGAAGGGGTGACCGAAGACATCTTCACCAACCCGGTCCACAAGCAGACGCAAGACTATATCATGGGCCGCATCGGCTGATTTGCCCGGCACCAACGGAGGAAACGCCATGCCCGCCACTAAAGACCACATCGTAACGTCCTACAGCGACGAACTGGTCGCGCTTGCCCAGGCCATCGCGGAAATGGGCGGCATGGTGGAACTCGCCATCGAGAACGGCACCAAGTCGCTGCTCAAGCTTGACCGCGAACTGGCCGACCTCACCATCATCGCCGACCAGCGCATCGACGACATGCAGCGCCGCATCGACGACATGGCGGTGTCAATGATCGCCCGGCGCCAACCCATGGCTTCGGACCTGCGCGCCATCATCACCGCGATCCACGTCGCCCAGGACCTGGAGCGCGTCGGCGACATGGCCAAGCAACTGGCCCGCCGCTCCCTCAAGCTCGAAGGCATGAACCTGCAGCCCACCTTCTATAACGGCGTCAAGAACATGACGGCGCTGGTGCTGGGCCAGATCAAGAACGCACTCGATGCCTATTCGAACCGCGACGCTGCCGCTGCCATCGAGGTTTGCAATCGCGACGACGAGGTCGATGCCATGCACACATCGCTCTTCCGCGAACTCCTGACCTATATGATGGAAGACCCGCGCAACATTACCACCTGCACCCACCTCCTGTTCTGCGCCAAAAGCCTCGAGCGGATCGGCGATCACGCCACCAACATTGCCGAGCGGGCCTACTACCTGCAAACCGGCCGGCAGCTTACGGGCGACGTTCAGGAACTGCACCGCACGCAAATCAAAGCATAGCACGCACCAAGGTTTATTTTGGCGCCACCCTGCCCCTAGGGAAAGGGAGTGCGCAGTTGAACAATCGGGCCAATGAGCCCGACTGGAGGGTAACCCATGCCAGCCACAATTCTTGTTGTCGAAGACGAAGAAGACCTCTCGATCCTCCTGCGCTACAATCTCGAGGCAGAGGGCTTTGCGGTGCTCACGGCCGAAACCGGCAATGATGCGCTTGAGCATATCAAGGACAAGGTTCCCGACTTGATCCTGCTCGATTGGATGCTGCCCGAGATTTCCGGGATCGAGTTGTGCCGGCGTCTCCGTGCCCGCCAGGAAACCGCATTGATCCCCATCATCATGCTGACGGCTCGCGGCGAGGAAGAAGAGCGCATCCGGGGTTTGGCGACCGGCGCCGATGACTACATGGTCAAGCCCTTCTCGGTGCCTGAACTGGTTGCCAGGGTGCGGGCCCTGCTGCGCCGCGCCAGCCCAAATCTCGTCACCGCCTCGCTCAAGCTGGGTGACCTGGAACTCGATCGCACCACTCACCGGGTGCGCCGGGGCAGCCGCGACGTCCATCTTGGCCCTACTGAATACCGCCTGCTGGAATATTTGATGCGCCATCCCGGCCGGGTTTATTCGCGCGAGCAGTTGCTCGACGGCGTTTGGGGCAACGAGGTTTATGTCGATGAACGCACCGTTGATGTGCACATCGGCCGCCTGCGCCGCGCGATCAACCGGGGCCGCGATGCCGATCCGATCCGCACGGTGCGGGGCGCTGGTTATGCCTTTGACGAGCGTTTCGCCCAGCCCGCCTGAGCGATCCTGCTCTCGCCTGTTGATGATTTTGTAACGATCTGCTCAAGCGGTTTGTTAAAAGCCGGCTGCTAACGCTGTTTTCTTGAGGGAACGGCGGGGCAGTGCATGACCACCACGGATCAACGCCTGATCAACGAGCTTGCCAACCAGCCGGCTCCGGGTTCCACGACGTCCGGCGGCGGCATCACCCTGCAGCGCGGCCTCGCCGCTGCCGAGCCGGCGTGGCGCGCTCTTGAGCGCGAGGCGATCTTCACGCCCTACCAGCGCTTCGACTGGATTGCCGAGATTGCCCGCGCCCAGCAGCTCGAAGATGCGGACTTCGTCACCCTACAGATCGAATTCGATGGCAGCCCCGCCGCCCTGCTTCCCTTGCATCTTCACCGCAAGGCCGGCTGCACCTTTGCGGCCATTCCCGGCTCCTCCTTTGGCAACAGCGACTGGATGCCTGTTCGGCGCGATGCTGCGGCGCTTCTTACCCGACCCGTGCTGAACCGGGCCTTTGCCCGGTTGCGAGACGAGGCCGGCGTCGATGTGCTCAGCTTCGAGCACCTGCCTGCCCAATGGCGAGGCATAGACAATCCCCTGCTCAGCTTTCCCCATCAGCCTTCGCCGGACCATTTCTATTATGCCGACATTGCGCCCACCATGCTCGAAACGCTTCCTAAGAAGCGGCGGGTCGATATCCTGCGCGGGCGTCGCCGGCTCGAGGAAACGCTAGGTCCCGTCACTTTGCGCCGCGCCACAACGCTCGAGCACATCGACCAAGTCCATGCGGCCTTCCTTGAGCATCGCTCCGTGCGATTCCGGCAAATGGGCGTGCCAAATGTCTTTGCCGAGCCTCACTTCCGCGCCTTGTTCCGGGATGGGGCCATTGCCGGCGCCAGCGAGGACAAGCCGGCCGTAGCGCTCCATGCGCTTTATGTCGCCGAGGAAATCGTGGCGACGGCGGTAGGCACCTATTCCCCCTGTCATTATTCGCAATACATCAACTCCAACACGGACGGGCCGGCCTCCAAATACAGCCTTGTGGGCCTCCTGATGTTCCTGCTGGTGGAAGATCTTATCGCCGCCGGGATCAGCAGCATCGATATGGGCGTGGGCGATTTCGCCTACAAAACCTCCTGGACCCAGAAGACGCCGATCAACGACGCGGCGATTGCGCTAAGCGCTAAGGGCACTGCCGCCGCCGCCCTCCTTAATGGCAAGCGCGCGCTTAAGCGGCACATCAAGCAGAACGACAAGCTTTGGAGCTTTGCCAAGCAGCTGCGCCAGTGGCGCCAGCCAAAACCCGACTGATCGACCCTATCCTGCAGCCGGACGACGGGCCACAAGGCTCGTGACGATCAGATAGGTCAACACCAGCGCTCCCGCCGTGATCATCACCGCCAGCAGTACCAGCCCGGTCTTGGGCGAAACCGGTGCACTCGACACCACCGGATGCGACACCAGGCGCATATCAGGGAATGCAGCGCCCCCGTCTACCTGAGCCCGCGCCGCTTCCGCCTGCTGCAGGTAACGCTCGAGGACGCTACGTTGCGCCGCCGCATCGCGCTGCAGCGCCGCGAGGGCCACGCTGTCGCGCTCTTCCCCGCCGACGGATTGTTGCAAGATCTGCTGGTCGGCCGCCAGTGCCGCAGCCAGAGCCGCTTCAGTCTCGGCCTGCCGATCCATCTGGTCAGCAATGTGCCGCGCCGCGGTAGCGAGTTGCGCATCGACGTCCGCAATCTGCGCCCGCAATCCCAGAACATTCGGATGGTTGAACGATAAACTGCTGGCTTGCTGCGCCAGCTGTCCCTGCAGACTGGCCCGGAGCTGAATGAGACTTCTGCCCCTTGCATCCGCCGCCAGTTCCGTGCTGCCCACCAGCGAACCTCCTAGCGCCAGGCGCTGCCGCAGCACCGCCGCACGCGCCCTGAAGCTCGAACTGCGCTCCTCAGCCGCAAGCCGTCGCCCCGCCATGTCGCTCAATTGGCTGCCAACCATGCTGCCCTCCGGCAGGTCCCCAATCGTCCCCCGCGCAATGCGGAACTTGGCCACGGCGTCCTCGGCTTGAAACACTCGCTGCCGCAACTCCGGTATCGTGCTCTCAAGCCACGCTAATGCCTGCCGGGCATCGTCGAGCCCCTGCTGCGCCCGCCGGGCGATCGCGGTTTCGGCGATGCTCAGCGCCAATTGGCGTGCCAATTCGGGTGCATGTGCCCGGGTCTTCAGCCAGATTATCGCGGTTCCCAATTCGCTCGTTACCAACGTACGCTCTTCGAGCGCCAGCACCGCGGCGTCAAACGCCGCCTGCCCCGTTTCGCCGCCGTTGAACTCGGCTTGCTGCGCCAGCCCGAGCTGCGCCACCACATCCATCAAAGTGTCGCGTGACCGCAGCAATTGCACATTGCTGGAAATGGTCGCTCGGTCCGGAACTGATACGGACGCTGGCTGACCCGCCCCGAAGTAGTTGGGTCGTGGCTCCACCAGGATCGTGGCCGAAGATTCATAAAGCCGGGGAACGCGTGACACGGCAACATATGCCAGCACGGGCACCACAAGGAGCACCAGCAGCGCGGCCCACCGGCGCGCCCAGATAATTCCGAGCAGCTGATAAAGGTCGATCTGGGAGTCAAACGCGCGCAAGCAACTGGCCTCTAACGGCAGGAACCGGGGCAGCCTAGTGCCTTTCCATGTTCACGCCGTTAACCGCGGGTGGAAATGCTTGGGAAAGCATAGAAACAGCAACACGACTGGCGCTCAGCCCCAATCATCTTCCCTCCCAATTGTTGCTAATTGCAGCGAGATTTTCTTCATTCTTTGCTGGCTAGGTTTTTGCCCAGTAATTGGGGGCAGAAGTGAACAGCAAGCGTCTTGTTATCTCAGGGGTGCTGGGCGGGCTCGTCCTCGCCTTCCTCGCCGTCATGGCAGTTTCGATTTTGCGCGAAGTGCCCGGCACCAACAGCTACGCGCTGCTCGCCCAATCCTGGCTCGAAGGGCGGCTCGATACCACCGGGCCGTGCTTTGACGGCGACTGCGCGCTTTATGAGGGCCGCACCTATGTGGTGTTTCCGCCCGCGCCCGGGCTGGTCATCCTGCCCTTCGTAGCCCTGTTCGGCAGCAGCTTTCACTTCTTCTTGCCGCTGACGATCCTTGCTTTTGGCCTCACCGGCTGGCTTTGGTGGCGCATCGCCAACGCGTCGATACAGCTCAACCGCGATCTGACCATTCTGCTCGTTTTGCTGGTGCTGTTCGCGACGCCGCTCGCCTTTGTCACCATTCGGGGCGACCGGGTCTGGTTCTTCGCCCAGAGCTGGGGGACCTTGTTCAGTACGGCAGCGATCTACTTCGCGGTTGGGCGCCGCAACGGTTTGCTCGCGGGGCTCTTCATCGCGCTCGCCTTCCTGTCGCGGCAGATGACGATCCTTTACCTGCCCTTCCTCTACATCCTCCTGCTCGAAGATGGCGTGCCCCTGTTCCGCATCGATCGGGCCGCCTGGCGGCGAGCCTTTACCCTTGCTGCCTTCCCCATTCTCGGGGTGCTGTTCTACCTCGCCTACAACTATGTCCGCTTCGATTCCTTCACCGAAACGGGCTACAACTATATCTTCCCACCCCAGTTCGACACGGGGGAGACAGCAGGCAACTTCCTTGTCTCGCGGGTACGCGAAATCGGGATCTTTGCCCCCGCCTACTTCATCTTCAACTTCATCTACATGTTCATCGCCGGCCCGCATGTGGATTTCACCGGCCCTTATCTGACCGAGATGGGCGGCTTTGACACCAATGGCGCGTCCCTATTCCTCGTCACGCCAGTGCTGTTGTGGGTGTTTCTGGGTAACTGGAACCGCAGCTTCTGGTGGGGTCTGGGCACCTGCGCCGCCATTCTTGGCTTGACGCTGCTCTACCATTCCAACGGCTTCTCGCAATATGCCGCCCAGCGCTTCACCCTAGACTGGCTGCCCATCCTGCTGCTGCTGCTAGCGCGGGCCCTTAAGCCCGAACACGCGCCGCCGCTGTCCATTCTGCTGGCCTATTCCATGCTCGTTACGCTGGCGATGATCGTGCTGGGGGGCGTGCTCGCAATGGGCTGACGCTTCCCGCCCGCCTGAGGGTCATAGCCCTCGGGCGGCCTGCTTGCGCAAAGCGGGCAGCCGCAGGTCTGGATCGGCCCGGACAGTCACGCCCCAGATCAACCCTACGACGAGAAAATAATGCCGCCAGTGATCGGTATCGATCACGCCCGATTGCAGCGCGAGCGGGATAAACACCGCCAGTGCCGGGATCAGCAGCTTGCGCCGGCTCCGGTCGGCCAGGCCGCGGAACCCGCGCCACAACGTCGCCAGCACCAGCAGGTAATAACAGGCGCCGCCACCCCAGCCATAGGCCTGGATCACGGTGACATAGGTGTTGTGCGGCTGCTCGATGATGCGCAGATTGTGGAACTCGGTCGGTCCAAGTCCCAGCGGATGCGACAGCGCAAGGTCGAACGCATAGCCCTGCCGCCCGAACCGCCCGGTATCGCCGGTATCATAATCCTGCGTGACGCTGGCCCGCTCCTCGAACAGGCTCCCCACTGCCGGGATACTCAGCAACCCGGCGAACGCGATCATGATCACAAACAAGCCCGCCAGCGCCAGGATCAGCATCCGCACCTTGTCGCGGGCATAAGCTTCCAGAAAAAAGCACAAGCCGAACACCAGCAGCGACGACAGGGCAAAATGCCCCCATGCCGCCCGCGAAAAGCTCATGAACACGCCGATCATCACCAGCATGAACAAGATGGCGGGGATCAAGAGCTTGCCGCCGCGCAGGAAAAATACGTCGCGCAGCACATACATGGCCGGCAGGATCAGGAAGGGGCCATACACATTGGGGTCCTTGAACAGCCCCTTGGCGCGACCATACAGCACAAAGGCATCAGCGCCCGGCATGAGGCCGAGATAAGCCAAGACGCCGAGCACTGACGACAGCACGGCGATGGCCATATAAGCACGAACGATCAGCCGGACCCGCCGTTCCGGAGCTTCACCCACGAAGTTCGCGACGAAATAGCTGGTGATGAACAGGAATATCGTCACCGCGACGAAGGTGAATGCCTCCGTCAGCGGCGTGTAGCGCACCTGGAATGCCGCGATAAGCCCGAACGGGATAAACGCCGTCGTCAGCAGCAGCAACGGGATAGTCGAACTAAAAAGGCTCATCCCCGCAGCCAGTGCCATGGCAAGCACCAGCACGAAGCTGAACTCATAAGGCGATGGCTCGAACAGCACGACGCCACCCGAGAACACCCATATCGCCACCGTTGCGTGTAACAGCCAGATCGCGCGGTCGCGCAGGAAGCTGCGCCCTAGCCGAGTGCCGATACCTGTGTGAGGCGCAAAGGCGCCCGCCAATTCAGCCATGAGCCGGCCCTGCAGCGCTGCGGCGCCGCCTGACGCCTATCGCAGCAACACTACGGAGTTGCGCGTGAAGGAAGTGCTAAGCACACGGAGGGATTTTAGCCCCGCCCCGCCGCGCCTTAACCCCGCTCTCGCCGCAACTCGCTAGCCTTGAACAAAGGAGTACCGGCAATGATCCAGCGACGCAGCATCTTGGCCTTGGGTGTGATGGCGAGCGCCGCAGCGCTGGCTTCCCCCCTGCGCGCCCAACCGGCCCTTGACGCATCAGCCTTTGGCCTCGATGGCACGTCAAGCGCCGACCAGTCCGGTGCCTTGCAGGCCGCCATCGACGCCGCCACCGGCCTGGGGCAGCCGCTCGCCCTCCCCTCCGGTACCTACGCGGTCGCCAATATCCGCATCACGGCTCCCATCCGCCTGCAGGGCTCCGGCCAGACCATCCTGGCGCTCGCCGCCGGCGGCGACAGCATCCTTTCCATCGAGAACACCGCCGACGTCATCCTCGATGGCCTCACCTTCGCCGGCAACGGCAATGGCACCGGCCGCAGCGATACCGGCCTCGTCCAACTGGTGGACGCCACTGACACCATGCTGCGCGATTGCCGCTTCACCGATGCCCCGGCCCAGGGCCTCCTCCTTGCGCGCAGTGCCGCCTCCATCACCGGCTGCAGCTTTTCGCGCAGCGCCGACGCCGCCATCTATTCCATCGACAGCTTGGGCCTGCTCATCTCTGGCAACCGCATCACCGGTTGCGGCAATGGCGGCATTCTGATCTGGCGCAGCGAACCGGGCTGGGATCGCTCCATCATCACCAACAATGCGGTCAGCAGCATCGACTGGCGCGACGGCGGCAATGGCCAGAACGGCAATGGCATCAACATTTTCCGCGCTGACGGCGTGATCGTTTCCGACAACCAGATCAGCGACTGCGCCTTTTCGGCGATCCGCCTCAACACCACCAACGACACCCAGATCACCGGCAATACCTGCACCAATGGCGGCGAGATCGCGATCTATTCCGAGTTTGCCTTTGCCGGCTCGATCATCGCCAACAATCTGGTGGATGGCGCCGCCGGCGGTATTTCCATGACCAATTGGGATAATGGCGGGCGCCTCGCCATGTGCTCGGGCAATATTGTGCGCAACATCACCGCGACCTCGCGCACCAATCCCGACGTCAACCCCTATGGCATCGCCGCGGAAGCGGACGCCGTCATCTCAGGCAACATCATCGATACCGTGCCCGGCATCGGCATCGGCGTGGGCTGGGGGCCGTTCCTGCGGGATGTGCTCGTGAGTGACAACTTGATCCGCGGCACCGAGCGCGGCATCGTCGTCAGCGTCGCCGATGGGGCCGGAGCCGCCCGGATCACCGGCAACTTGATCTCCGAAACCCTGCATCCACTCGTGGGCGCGCGCTGGAACGAGATCGCCTCGACGCGCCTCCAGGACGATGCGGGCCAGTTCCCTGCCCTCACCGTGTCCGGCAATACGCTGCGCTAAGCCGCCTCAGTACGGCGTGCCGTCCTTGTGGGTAAAACGCCAGCCCTCGGGCGTGTGGTTGGCGACGAGGTCGTCATCGGGATAGCTGCCGACATCGCCTGGGCTGCGATCGCCGATCTCGAGATAGATCGCGGGCTCCCAGGAGCGGTTTTCCAGATGGTGGCTGATGCCGCCGGCCGCAAAGCCAGCGCACATCCCCGCCTCAAGCCGCATCTCGGTCTCGCCCGCCACCAGCCACAACTCGCCTTCGAGCACGTAAACGAACTCGTCCTGGCGGCTGTGCCGGTGCTGGAGGGCGCTGACCGCCCCCGGATTGAGCGTCGTGCGGTTGACGCCGAAATTGCGCAGGGCGAACAGATCGCCCAGCGGTTGCTTGACCCGCCCTTCCATCCGCACGGCAAATACCGGCGGATAGTTGGACGGCTTGGTGCGAACCGGGGCCTCGGCGGCAATGATGGCCAATGGGGTCGCCGCTCGCGGGTCTGCCTTGTCCATCATTGCCCTCCTGGGTAGGCCTAGCCGGCCGCGGTATAGGCGGTCTTGACCACGGTGAAGAACTCGGCCGCATACTTGCCCTGCTCGCGCGGGCCATAGCTCGAGCCCTTGCGGCCACCGAAGGGCACGTGGAAGTCAACGCCGGCGGTGGGCACATTGACCATCACCATGCCCGCTTCAGCATTACGCTTGAAGTGGGTCGCGTATTTGAGCGAGGTCGTGACGATACCCGCCGACAAGCCAAAGGGAGTGTCGTTGGAGACGGCGAGCGCTTCCTCGTAATCCTTGACCCGGATCACCGAAGCGACCGGCCCGAAGATTTCCTCGCGCGAGATGCGCATCTGGTTGGTGGTTTCGGTAAAGAGCGTCGGCTGGAGGAAATAGCCCTCCGTGTCCTTCTGGACGCGCTCGCCGCCGGCCACCAGCTTGGCGCCTTCCTGCTTGCCGATCTCGATATAGTCGGTGTCCTGCTTGAGCTGGTTGGGATCAACCACCGGCCCGATCTCGGTGTTTTTATCCAGCGCATGGCCGACGCGCAGATTGCGGGCGCGCTCGGCGAGACCCTCGACGAACGCATCATGAATGCCTTCGGTCACGATCACGCGCGAAGAGGCCGTGCAACGCTGGCCGGTGGAGAAGAACGCCGACTGCGCCACGCTCTCGATCGCGACCTTGAGGTCGGCATCGTCCAGCACCACGACCGGGTTCTTGCCGCCCATTTCGAGCTGGAACTTGCGGTTGTGCTCGATGGAAGCCGCAGCCACGCGCTTGCCGGTGCCCACCGAGCCGGTAAAGCTGATCGCGGTCACATCGGGGCTGTCGAGCAGGGTCTGGCCCACGACCGAACCCTTGCCCATGACGAGGTTGAGCACGCCCTTGGGCAGCCCCGCGCGCTGCAGGATATCGACAATGGCCCAGGTCGAACCGGGAACGAGGTCGGCCGGCTTGATCACAACAGTGTTGCCATAGCAAAGCGCCGGCGCAATCTTCCAGCTCGGGATGGCGATAGGGAAATTCCAGGGCGTGATGATGCCGATCACCCCGATGGGCTCGCGGGTGATCTCGACACCGACGCCCGGGCGCACGCTCTGGACCACTTCGCCCGTCAGGCGCAGCACTTCGCCGGCAAAAAAGTCAAAGATCTGCCCGGCGCGGGTCACTTCGCCGATGGCTTCGGGCAGGGTCTTGCCTTCTTCCCGGCTCAGCAATTCGCCCAGTTCGGCCTTGCGGGCAAGGATCTCGTCGGCGGCCTTGCGCAATATCGCATGCCGCTCGAGAATGCCCGAGCGCGACCAGGCGGGAAATGCCGCCTTGGCCGCAGCAATGGCCTGCTTGGTGTCTTCGGCCGAGGCACGGGCGTAAACACCCACAACTTCGGCCGTGTTGGATGGATTGATGTTCTCGGCGCCATCCGAGCCGACCCATTCGCCGTCGATCAGGTTCTGGTAGAGGTCAGTCATGGTTTCGTGCCTTTCCGAAAAGCCTTAAAGCAGGTTCGCCTTGGCGAGGTCGCGCAGCAGGTGGCTGGCGCCATAGGTCCAGGGCGGACATTGGGTGGATAGTTGCACCCGGTTGGTGAGCTTCCCCAGCGAAGGGGTCGAGATCGACACCACATCGCCCAGCTTGTGGGTAAAACCCTTGCCGGCGCCGCCGCGATCCTTGACCGGGGCGAACATGGTGCCGAGATAGAGCACCAGGCCGTCGGGATATTGATGGTGATCCCCGATCGTGGCTGCAACCAGCGATGCCGGCGTACGCGAGATCTGGCTCATGGACGAATGGCCGTCGAGCTCGAAGCCATCCTCGCCTTCCACCCGCAGCGTGATCTCGGCATTGCTGACCGTTTCAAGCGTGAAGTCGCCGCTAAAGAGGCGGATGAACGGCCCGAGCGAAGCCGACGCATTGTTGTCCTTGGCCTTGCCCAGCAGCAGCGCCGAACGGCCTTCCACGTCGCGCAGATTGACGTCATTGCCCAGCGTGGCGCCGATGATCGCGCCCTTGCTGGTCACCACCAGAGCCACTTCCGGCTCGGGGTTGTTCCAGCTCGAAGCGGGGTGCAGGCCCACATTGGCGCCATAGCCCACCGAGCTCATCGGCTGGCCCTTGGTGAAGATCTCGGCGTCCGGCCCGATGCCGACTTCCAGATACTGGCTCCACACGCCCCGCTCGATCAGCGCTGCCTTGACGCGCGCTGCCGTTTCCGAGCCCGGCACCAGTTCGGACAAGTCCGTGCCGATCAGGTCGAGGATCTCTGTGCGCAGGGAATCGGCGCGGCTTTTGTCGCCGCGTGCCTGCTCCTCGATCACGCGCTCGAGCAGGGACACCACAAAAGTGACGCCCGAAGCCTTGATCGCCTGCAGATCGATGGGCGAAAGCAGGCTGGCCTGGCTGGCATCGTGGCTGGGGGCATGGCTGTTGCGTAGCACCGCTTCGACAGGACCGACCGGCGTACCCTGCGCTGAACTGACATATCCCGACGCATCTTGGCTTTCGGCAATGTCGCGCACTGTGGCAAAACCCGGCGCCGTGATGTCCAGCAGCACGTCGTCGCGCACCGTCACCACGCGTGGATGATTGTGTCCCGGCACTCGTGCCCGCCCCAGCAACACGCCCTCGGGATAATCCTGCCCGCTCATATAATGCTCCCTCCGCTTATGGGATTTGACTACTCTCGGGCGCCCGCTCGCGCAAGACCTCGCGGCGCCCGAAGCGTTCGGCTGCGCTAAACGATTACCCACAGCCTTGTTCAACTTCGGTTCAGCTGTGCCGCAATACTGACGCATTGACTGGGGAAGTCTCCCCGCCCCTGATGGAGTGTTCAGATGCGTCACCTTGCTGCTCTTTTGCCCCTCGCCCTCGTTGCCGGTTTTGCACTGCCGGCCTATGCCGGGACCATCTCCATCGAAGGTCGAGGCGAAGTCACCGCCGCCCCCGATACCGCCTTCATCACCTCGGGCGTGACCACCCAAGGCGCCACCGCCCGCGAAGCGCTCGACCTCAACACCAAGGCCATGGCCGAGCTGATCACCGAGCTCAAGGCTTCGGGCATCGAGGCCCGCGACATCCAGACCTCGGGTTTCTCAGTCAGCCCAAATTATGTTTATTCCGACGAGCGCGACACCAACGGCTATACCCTGCCGCCTCGCATCGCCGGCTACCAGGTGGCCAATGTCGTGACTGTCAAGGTTCGCGCGCTCGACCAGCTCGGCGCCATTCTCGACAAGTCGGTGACCATCGGCGCCAACACCATTAATGGCGTGTCCTTCAGCGTCGAGGATCCAAGCGAATTGTTGGACGAGGCCCGTAAGGCAGCCTTTGCCGATGCCCGCACCAAGGCCGAGCTTTATGCTACTGCCGCCGGCGGTTCGCTCGAGGAGATCGTGTCGATCAACGAAAGCCAGAACTTCAGCGGCCCGCAGCCATTCGAGGCGCGCAGCATGGCCGCCGCTGCGCCCCAGAAGGATGTTCCTGTCGAGGCTGGCGAGCTCAGCTTCGCCATCAATGTCTCGGTGCAATGGGAACTCGACACCGACAAATAAGAATCCCACTCTCCTCTCGCGAGGGGTATGGGCGATGGGGGCGGACCACCGTAGTCAAACCGCCCCCATCAACCTATCCAGCCAACACCTTCCAGAGCATGTTGAGCCCGACCAGCACCAGGAACGCCGCGAACAGATAGCGGAGCGTTTTTTGGTCCAGCCGATGCGCCAGCGCCGCCCCATAGGGCGCGAACACCGCTGCAAGCGTTCCCACCAGCACGAGCGCCACCAGGTTGATGTAGCCCAGGCTGAGTGGGGGAAGGCCCGGCACGCCCCAGCCCGAAATGATAAAGCCCAGGGTTCCCGAGACGGCGATGGCCACCCCGATCGCCGCTGAGGTCCCGACCGCGGCATGCATGGTGGCACCAAAGGCGACCAGCGTTGGCACGGTGAGCGAGCCGCCCCCGACCCCCATCAGCGCCGAATTATAGCCAACAATGCTGGCTGCGATCCGGTGCACCAAGCGCGAGCCGTTCAGGTGCCCCATCAAGCGGGTCTGCCAGCTGGACACGATATTGGCGGCGATCAGAAAGGCCATCACCGCAAAAACGATGCGCAAGGCGTCACCGGAAAATAACCCCGCCATCAAACCACCCAGGAATGTCCCTGCGACAATGAATGGCACCCAGAGCCTGAGCGTCGGCACATCCAGCGCCCCACGCGCCAGATGCGCTCGTGCGCTCATCAGGCCAGTGGGAATAATGATGGCGAGCGAGGTGCCTACCGCGGCGTGCTGCACCACATCGGCATCGAACCCTAGCAGGAGCAGCGCATTGCTCAATGCCGGCACGATGATGGCACCACCCCCGATCCCGAGCAGACCCGCGGCAAGGCCGGAGAACACCCCGGTCACCATGAGGCCCAGCACGAAAGGCCAGTACCCGACCAGTTCAACCCAGGCCATCAGCGCTCTCCTAACAGGTGCAGCACGACCTCCCGCCGATGCGGGCGGCGGCGGTGCTCGAACAAAAACAAGCCTTGCCAGGTCCCGAATACGGGGGCGCCGCCGATAACCGGAATACCGATAGAGGTCTGGGTAAGGGCAGTGCGCAGATGCGCCGGCATATCGTCGGGACCCTCGGCGGTATGCACCAGCCAATCCATGCCCTCGGGCACCAGCCGCTCAAAATAGCCCTGCATGTCGGTTTGCACATCCGGATCGGCATTTTCCCCGATCAGCAGCGAGCATGAAGTATGCCGGCAAAACACGGTCAGCAGCCCCGTGCCGACCCCAGCGCGCGTGACCACGTCCCAAGCCTTGGCGGTGAACTCGTAAAGTCCCTGCCCCCGGGTCGGGATCGTCAGCGTTTCAATGATCTGGTGCATGCAAGGTCCACGAGCCTGTTCCCGCCCTAGCATGGCGCCCGTCCTGCCGCCACTGGCCCACGCCGCAATCGCGCCATCTTTGGCTTCAAGACAGTAAGCCGCAGCGCTCTGGTGGAACCACCCCTAAGCCCCGGCGTTGCGGGCCTTGCGGGGATAAGAGCATCATCCAGCCAGCTGTCGTTTCGTTCAGAAGCCGTTCATCTGAGATGCTGATGCTTGATGCCAACATTAAAAATTAAAGGAAAAACAGCAATGCGCATCCGAAACTGGCTCCTGACCAGCACGAGCCTGGGCCTTCTGGCCGTTGCCCCATTGAGCGTCTCGGCGCAGGAAAGCGTCGCACCAGCCGAACTGCCCCAGGCTTGCGTTGACGCCGGGTTCAGCACGCTGGAATCTTGCATCGCCGCGCAGCCCGCCGGCGCCGATGCCGAAGCCGCCCCGGACGAAGAGGAAGCTCCCGCTGCCGACGAAGCCACCGAAGAAGCCCCTGCCGAAGAGCCCGCCGTTGTAGACGAGGCGCCGGCTGAGGAGCCTGCCGTCGAGGAAGAAGCTCCGGCCGAAGAACCTGCGGCTGTCGAGGAAGCGCCCGCTGAAGAGCCTGAGGTCGAGACGGAAGCCGTTGAGGAACCATCGGTAGACGAAGAAGCGGCTGAAGAAGAAACCGTCGACGAAACCGTAACCACCCAGGAAGCCGAGCCCGAAGCGGAGCCCGCGGCCGCTGAGGATACCGCTCCGGCAGCCGAAGAGCCTGCTGCTGAAGAAGAAACCGTTGTCCCGGAAGAACCCGCGACCGCCGAAGAGCCAGCAGCCGAGCAGACCACCGAGACCGGTGAAGAGCCAGCCGCTACCACCGAAACCGGCGAACAGCCTGCAACCGAACAGCCCGCCGAAACCGCCCCCGAGCTGACCACGCCCGAAACCACCACCACTGAACAGCCTGCTACCTCGGAGTCGATCGAGACCCTGTCGGCCGAAGAACCTGCCGAAGTCATCGAAGATCTGCCCGAAGGCGTCACCCAGGAACAGGTCGCCCCGGTTCTGGACAGCGCCAAGGACGCCGAAACGGCTCCCGTGGAAGGCCAGGCTGCCCCCGAAACTGCAGCACAGCCCGCAGTTGCCGAAGAGCCTGCCGCGCCCCCGCCAACCAGCGATGCGGACGCCCAGGCTCGCCTGGCGGTTCCTGAAGAAGCTGCCGTCCTTGCCGTTCGCGAGGAGCAGGGTCAGGTTATCGAGGCTCAGGCTTTGCCTGCCCAGCAGGTGCCGCAGAACGTCACCGTTGTTAACCAAACCAATGTGGTCAACAACGTCACGAACAACACCACCAACAATACGGCCATCGACAACTCGACCAACATCGGTCAGCAGAACAATGTTCAGCAAAACAACGTTCAGCAGAACAATGTCCAGCAGACCAATTATGGCGATACCTTGACCCAGGTCGTCGTGGAGCTTGGCAACCAGCTTTATGTCAACACTCCCGGCCAGGACACTTCGCGCTTCTACAATGCCAATGAAGACGAGGTCTTCTACGAAGAGCTCCGCAACGGCCGCATCCGCGAAACCGTGACGCGTCCCGACGGCACCCAGATCGTAACCGTGCGCAACCGCAATGGTGACGTGCTGCAGCGCACCCGCATCCGGCCGGACGGGCAGGAAGTCGTGCTCGCCTATTTCGACGAACAGTATGATGACGAACTCCTGGAATGGCGCGACCCCGGTCAGGACCTCCCCCCGCTGCGTCTCAACATTCCGGTGCAGGAATATGTGCTGGATGCCGCCGATGCTGACGAGGAACAGGTTGAAGTGTTCTTCCGCCAGCCACCAGTGGAACAGGTCGCGCGCCTTTACTCCATCGACGAGGTCAAGCGTTCGGCCCGCGTTCGCGACAGCGTGCGCAAGCTCGAAGTGGGCGGTCTGACCTTCGACACCGGTGCTGCCACGATCAGCCAGGACCAGGTTGGCTCGCTGTCCAAGGTCGCGGCCGCGATGCTCGACCTGCTGGAAAGCAACCCGGCTGAAACCTTCCTGATCGAAGGCCACACCGACGCGGTTGGCTCCGACATCTCGAACCTGCAGCTCTCCGATCTTCGCGCCGCCACGGTCGCTCGTATCCTGACCGACTTCTACGACGTGCCTCCTGAGAACCTTGCTACGCAGGGCTATGGCGAACGCTATCTCAAGATCCGCACCGAAGCTCCCGAGCGAGAAAACCGTCGCGTGACGATCCGCCGGATCACGCCGCTCATCACGGTCGCCAACAAGTAATCGGCGCTCAGAGCCACTATTTTGGAAAGGCCGGGCAATGTGCCCGGCCTTTTTCTTTGTCCCGAAGACTCCCGGAACGGCATGATCCTTGTGATCACTTAATCGGGAACGAAAGTAAAAACCTCGCGTTTCTGGACTACGGAACAGCATAGAGGAGTGAGTACTATGGCAAATCCAGAACGCGACACCGTGTATGATACAGACACAACTCGGACCACCTATGTGCGCGAAAGTAGCGGCACTGGCTGGTTCGTAGGCATTATCGTAGCTCTCGCCCTGCTGGCGATTGGCTATCTGGTATTTTCTGCAAACTCCGGCACGTCAACTGCAGTTGATGGCGCAGCGGCGCCCGCAGCTGTCACCGAACCCGCAATGACGGCTCCAGCTCCGGCCATCGAATCGGCTCCCCCGGTTGAAGCTACCCCCGCCCCAGCCGCCCCGGCGACTGATGCTGCCCCTGCTGCTGGCGCTCCAGTGGCTCCATAATAAACTTCAGATACGGTGCCCTTGCACTCCCAAGGCAGGCATCTTCAGGGCCCTGGCATTCGCCGGGGCCCTTCTGTTTGGGCAACAGGAATGCCCCTATAGGGCAGTTACAACCATGTGCGTTCTTGATTGCGCCAGGCAGCAGGGTCATCTCCGGGCGGACGGAAAGGACATCGCATGGAACTTGGACTTTATTCCTTCGCCGAGAACACCCCGGATCTCTTGAACAATGGTCATCTGCAAAGCCCGGCAGAACGGCTGCGTGACCTCCTGGAGGAGATCGAACTGGCCGATCAGTTGGGCCTGAGCTTTTTCGGCTTGGGCGAACATCACCGGCCTGACTATGTGGCTTCCGCACCCGTAACGATCCTGGCCGCAGCGGCCGCGCGCACCAAATCCATTCGCCTCTCGAGCGCCGTTACCGTGCTGAGCTCGGATGATCCAATCCGCGTCTACCAGCAGTTTGCGACCCTGGATTTGCTCTCGAACGGCCGTGCCGAGATCATGGCCGGGCGAGGCTCGTTCATCGAGAGCTTTCCCCTCTTCGGCTACGACCTCAACGATTACGACGAGCTATTTGAGGAAAAGCTTGAACTGCTGCTCAAGCTGCGCGAGGGCGGCAAGGTCGTCTGGCCCGGCAGCAAGCATACGCACGCCATCCCCGGCATCACCGTCTACCCGCAACCCGTGCAGCAGCCGCTGCCGCTCTGGATCGCGGTGGGTGGCACTCCAAACTCGGTCGCTCGCGCCGCCTATTACGGCCTGCCCTTGATGATCGCCATCATTGGCGGACAGCCCAGGCAGTTCGCGCCTCTGGTGCAGTTTTATCGCGACACTCTGGCGCAAGTTGGCCGAGAGACCAACCTACCCGTCGGCATCAGCTCGCACGGCTTCATCGCGCAAGACAGCCAGGACGCCCGTGACATCGCCTTTCCCGCCCATAGCGATGCCATGAGCCGGATCGGCAAGGAGCGGGGCTGGTCACCAACCACCCGGGCACAGTTCGAGGCTGGAGCGAGCCCACAGGGAGCCTATGTGATGGGTTCGCCGCAGGAGGTCATCGACAAGATCCTGCAGCAGCATGAATGGTTCAAGCACGACCGTTTCGGGCTGCAGATGAGCGTCGGCACCCTCCCCCATGACAAGGTCATGAAGGCCATCGAGCTTTATGGAACGGTGGTCAAGCCGGCGGTGGACAAAGCCTTGGGCGCGCCTGCCGCGCCATAAAACGCAAGCGCCTACTTGCCGCTGCGGCGGATCGACTTGATCTGCAGCGGCGGCAGGCCCGACTTCTCGGAAATGGCGCGATCTTGCTCCATGATGGCGGCACGCGCCGGCTCATCGCCGTCGAGGCCACCCAACAAGGCTGCGTCGACCTTGCGGTTAGAGCGCTGGCTGCCATCTTCATAGATGACGTCAAACATCACGAATTCACTGCGGGCGGTTGGCTTCCTGGCCATGATAGGTTCTCCTAAACAGCAGCAACCGCCAGGCGCACGACTGCGCGCCCGGTCCGGTTGCAAAGATTGAAAAAAGGGCTAGCTGAAAATATTCTCGCCCTGTTCGTCGATGATCTGCCGGCCCTTGTTCAAAGCCATCGCAATCAGATCATCCTTGGAGCTCATGCGGTCTGCCCGAACGAACCGATAGGTCTTGAGCTCGCCGCTGATATCCTTGTCGATGGTCCCGGCCAGCTGGTATTCGCTTCCCGCCCGCATCTCGATGGCCCGGATGATGAAGTCCTTGTAGCTTTCTTCGCCCAGGACCTTATCCCCTGCCGGCTCAGCCGATGTCTTGGCCCCGCCACCAAAAAGCTTGCTCAGAAACGACATCGCCATCCTCCTTATGGGCGCTGCCGCGCCGGGCGCGGCACAATTAACTCACCGCGCCGCTCCATTTCTTCGCGGAGCCAGCTAGGCGACAGGTCGAAATAGTTCGGCCAGGTCGGCACGCCATTAGCCAGGGCTACGCTGCCAAAATAACGCCGGTCGCGCAGAGGCTCGACCCCCTCGCCGCGCTCGCTCAGCATCTGAGCGGCATCGAAGGTCCCGCTCGAGCCATCCGAGAACGTAACCACCAGCTTGAATGGCACTATGGCGCGGATCGCCGTAACCTTCAGGCGCTGCACAGCGGACATGGAAAAGCTTGCCTTGCCGACATCAGCATCCCCGCCACCGGCGAGGATGCCCGGTTACACTTAGTTATCAAGGAAGCTGCGCAGCTTGCGGCTGCGGCTGGGATGCTTGAGCTTGCGCAAGGCCTTGGCCTCGATCTGACGGATACGTTCGCGCGTAACCGAGAACTGCTGGCCCACTTCCTCGAGCGTGTGGTCGGTGTTCATGCCGATACCAAAGCGCATGCGCAGCACACGCTCTTCACGCGGCGTCAGCGAAGCCAGCACGCGCGTCGTCGTCTCGCGCAGATTGCTCTGGATAGCCGCGTCGATCGGCTGGATCGCATTCACGTCTTGGATGAAATCGCCCAGGTTTGAGTCTTCCTCGTCCCCGATCGGGGTTTCAAGCGAGATCGGCTCCTTGGCAATCTTGAGCACCTTGCGCACCTTGTCCAAAGGCATCTGCAGCTTTTCGCTGAGCTCCTCTGGCGTGGGCTCGCGGCCGATTTCGTGCAGCATCTGGCGCGAAGTGCGCACGATCTTGTTGATCGTCTCGATCATGTGCACCGGAATACGGATGGTGCGCGCCTGGTCGGCGATCGAGCGGGTAATGGCCTGCCGGATCCACCAGGTCGCATAGGTCGAGAACTTGTAGCCGCGCCGATACTCAAACTTATCGACGGCCTTCATCAGCCCGATATTGCCCTCCTGGATCAGATCCAGGAACTGCAACCCGCGATTGGTGTACTTCTTGGCGATCGAGATCACGAGGCGAAGATTGGCTTCCACCATCTCCTTCTTGGCGATGGCAGCTTCGCGCTCGCCCTTTTGCACCTTGTGCACGATGCGGCGATATTCGCCGATATTAAGGCCAGCTTCGGTTGCGAGCGTCGCCACGTCACCACGTATCTCGCGGATCGTGTCGACTTCGCGCTTGGCGAACTCAGCCCAGCCCTTGCCATCGAAACTCGCGAGGTTCTCTTCCCAGGCCGGGTTCACTTCCTGGCCGTAATAGCTTTCAAGGAACTTCTCGCGCTTTACGCCATAGCTTTCCGCCAGGCGTAGCAAACGACCCTCGAGCTTCACCAGCCGCTTGTTGATGTCATAAAGCTGCTCGACCAGGTTCTCGATGCGGCCGGCATTGAGCGACAGCGACTTGACGTCGGCGATCACCTCGCCACGCAACTCATCGAGCTGCTTGCGATCGGCATCGCTGATATCGGCGCTGCGATCCTCGGCATGCCGGTCCTGCATCTCGCGCATCTTGCCATAGGCTTCGGCGATGCGGTCAAAGGTCTCCACGACCTGCGGCTTGAGCTCGGCTTCCATCGCCGAGAGCGACAGCGCGTTCTCGAACTCGTCGTCGTCATCGTCGACCGGGTCCTGCGGGGCCTGCGGCTCCTCGGGCACATAGTCGTCATCCTCGCCCGAACCGGCGCGGCGCGAGGCCGGCGCAGCCTTGGGCTTTTCAGCGACGCTCTCCATGCGCGGGGCAGCGTTGAGGTTGACGAGGTCGGGCGCGGGAGCGGCCTGCTTGGCATCGGGGCCTGCATAGGTTGCTTCCAGGTCGATGATGTCGCGCAGCAGGATTTCACCTTCGGCGAGCTGATCGCGCCAGATGATGATGGCCTGGAAAGTGAGCGGCGATTCGCACAAGCCTTCGATCATGGTCTCTCGACCAGCCTCGATGCGCTTGGCGATGGCGATTTCGCCCTCGCGGCTCAGCAGCTCGACAGAACCCATTTCGCGCAGATACATGCGCACGGGATCGTCGGTCCGGTCTGAACCGGCCTTGGCATTGGATGTGGTCGCAACCGCGCTGCCGGTGCTGCTGGCAGGCGCGATTTCACCGCCGCCGCCCTCGTCCTCGTCCTTCTCGACTTCGGTTTCTTCGACCTCGTCTTCATCAACGACATTGATGCCCATGTCCGAGAACATCGACATGATGTCCTCGATCTGCTCGGAGGAAACTTCCTCGGAAGGCATCACCGCATTGAGTTCTTCGTAAGTCACATAGCCGCGCTTCTTGGCGACCTTGATGAGCTTTTTGACGGCGGCATCGGATAGGTCGAGTAGCGGGCTGTCATTCGTCGCCTCGGGGGCGCCGGCTTCCGGCTTCTCGGTTTCCTTGGTGGTCTTGGTAGCTGCCTTAGTGGCCATCTGGTACTCCTCGGGACCCGCTGCAGGCGAGTGCCGGTAAGGTCTTTAAGTGGTGACACCTCAAAGCGCGGTAAAGGTGCGGTAGCTCAAGCGTTAACGCCGCGGCGCGCTACCGGGTTCGCTTCGGGTTCTTCACATATGCAAAATCGCGCGTACCCGCGGCATTTAGGGAGAAACCCTAAAAACTGCGTGTCGCGCGTCCCGATAGCGAACCAAATCCTTCTATCAGTGCCTCTGTGCCATCGACAGTGGTTATCTGGTTCTTGATGTCGCGCAGCCTTTCAAAGGTCTCTTCGCTCGGGTCATCGCCCAGCGCCGCTTCGGCTGCCTTGAGTTCCTTATTTAGCTGAACTTTCTTGTTATGCAAGGCCAGCGCGTGACTCAATCCAGTTTCCGCGTCAATAAGGGCAATCTCCAGCCCGATCTGCCAGACGCCCTGCCCCTGCAGGACTTGCTCCATTCGCTCCAAGGCTGGCCCAAATCCGCGAATGCTCAGTGCCGATTTAAGATCGGCCGCCGAAATATCGTGGTGCCGTACCACCAGCCGTAAGATTTCGCTTAGCGCATTGCGAGCCGAAGGAGTCTCAAAGTCGAGCGCCGCCAGCGCTTCGAACTTGTCTTCCACCAATGCGGGATGATTGACCAGACTAAGGATGATGGCTGCCTCGCGCGGCGTTGCCTCGGCGGCAAGACCTGGCTTCAGCAACCGCGAATTGCGCAACGTATCGGACACGACCACCCGCGGTGAGCCGCGACCCGACCGAGCATACCCGCCAGCACCGTAGGGCGATCGCTTCTCGCCTCCGCCACCCCGCCGTTCATAGCCTCCCGAGCGCACAGGCGAGAAGAACGCCTTCAAACGCTCATCAAATGCCTGCGCGTAATGAAAGCGCACCGAACTGTCGCCGATGGAGTTGGCGCGCTCGCGCAGTCGCGCCTGCAAGGCTGCCCGCTCCTCGGGCGCTTCGGGCACCAACCCACCCGTTTCCAGGCTCCAGATCACATCCGACAAGCTGCGCGCTCGCTCGATCACATCGGCAAAGGCTGCCCTGCCCTGCGCCTTGATCAGGTCATCGGGATCCTGCCCTTCCGGCAGCGTCGCGATCTTCACGGTTTGACCGGGCTTGAGGTGGGGCAGCACCATTTCGGCCGCGCGCTGCGCTGCCTTCTGGCCTGCCGCATCGCCGTCAAAACACAGCACCGGCGTATCGCTCAGGCGCCAAAGCAGCTGCAGATGCTCCTCGGTCAGTGCCGTCCCCAGCGGCGCCACCGTCCCTTCAAAGCCGGCGCTGACCGCGGCAATCACATCGAGATAACCCTCAACCACGATCACCGTCGCTCCGTCATGGGCGGCCTGTCGGGCGGTATGGCCGTTGTAAAGCGTCTGCCGCTTCTTGAAGAGCTCCGTTTCGGGCGAATTGAGGTACTTTGCCGGCACATCCGCCGACAGCGCCCGCCCGCCAAAGGCGATGATGCGCCCACGAAAATCGGTGATCGGGAACATCAGCCGATTGCGGAAGCGATCATAGGGCATGGGATCATTGTCGCGCGTCGCCACGAGCCCCGTTTCGAGCATCTGCTGGCCCGATACGCCATTGGCCGCCAGATGCTCCTTGAGCCCGTTGCGGCTATCGGGGGCAAAGCCGAGGCGGAACCGCGTCTGGCTGGCGGCAGAAACACCCCGCTCGTGCAGATAGCCCCGCGCCCGCGCTCCGATATTGTGATGCAGCGCCGCCTCGAAATACTTGGCGGCCAGCTCCATCACATCCATCAGCGTGCGCTGCTGCGCGGCCCGCTTCTCCTGGCGCTCGTCGCGCGCCGGCATCGGCACGCCAGCCATCCCAGCCAGCCGCTCTACCGCTTCGGGAAAGCTCAACCCGGCTTTTTCCACGAGGAAGCGAAAATGGTCCCCGCTCACCCCGCAGCCAAAGCAATGATAGATGCCGCGCCGGTCATCAGCGTGAAAGCTGGGCGATTTTTCGCCATGAAACGGGCAACAGGCCCACATGTCGCCCTTGCCCGGCTGCGACTTGCGCTTATCCCAAATGACGTGCTCGCCCACCACCTGCGTTATCGGCAGGCGCTGACGGATTTCATCCAGGAACTGATCGGAAAAGCGCATAGCCGCTAGGTAAGCACTGGCTTGACCGATGTCACGTCCTCAGCGGTTTTCCACAGCCTCAGGCGCGCTTGCTGCGCTGATACAGCCGCCAGGCCCAGCCAAACAGGCCACAGGCGAATAGCACCAGCATGATGCCGCCCAACACCACCATCACGCTTGAACTGACGAGGGGAAAAACCAGAAACACCAGACCAAGCACCACATAGGCGATGCCCGACAGCAGCACCGGCCAGATGCGCGCGTAGATTTCACGCTCGCGAATGATGACGACGATTTGCATGATCCCCACCAGCAGCGCCGCCAGCCCGACAAGGCTCGCGAGGAACGTCGCCGTTAAAATCGTGGCGACCAGCGGGCTGAGCAGAATCAACACACCAAGAAGCAGCGACAAGGCATTGGAAATAACGTCGAACCAGTAATTGCCGCTCTTGCCGCCACCAAACGTGAGGCTCCACAAACCCAGGGCTCCGTCGACGATCAGAATAATGCCGCCGGCCAGCACCAGCACCGTCAGCGCATCGCCCGGCGCCAGGATCGCATAAAGCCCCGCCAGCAACATGATGAGGCCGCGCAAGGCGGTAATCGCCGCAAAGCGCCGCTTGATTTCTCCATTAATCGCCATCAAAAGATCTCCCGGCCGGCCCCGCTGCCAGCACCCCACTCTAGCGCGGCGCAAGCCATCGGTCACCCTTGCCCTGGTTGCCGCCGAGCCACTGCGACCCTGATGTGGATTGCCCTGCCGCTTCGGGCATGGTTTGTCGCCCCGCCCCATCCATGCCGAGGTTTGCTTTGATGTCGTTGCCGCTGCTCGCCCTGTTTCTTGCGGCATTTGCCTTCGGCACCGCCGAATTCGTCATTGCCGGCATTCTGCCTGATGTCGCCACCGATCTCGGCGTTTCGGTTCCGGTCGCCGGCTACCTCATCTCGGGCTACGCCATCGGCATCGCCATAGGTGGCCCCCTCCTTGCGCTCCTGACCAATCGCATGTCGCGCAAGACCCTGATCCTTCTTCTAGGCGCCGTGTTCACCTTGGGCCAAGCCTTGTGCGCGCTTGCCCCCAACTTCGAGCTCTTGATGGCTGCGCGGGTCATCGTCTCGGTCGTGCATGGCGCCTATTTTGGCATCGCCGCCGTGGTCGCAGTGACCTTGGTCGCGCCCGAACGGCGCGGCTTTGCCGTCGCCCTGATCCTGTCGGGCCTCACCGTCTCCAATATTCTTGGCGTGCCCGGCGGGACCGCGATCGGCAATGCCCTGGGCTGGCGCGCCACCTTCTGGACCGTCGGCGCTATCGGCTTTGTCGCCACGTTGGCGACCGCCTTTTTCCTGCCCGCCGCCCCCGGCGTTCAAGCCGCTGCCGGCAGTTTCAAGCGCGAGTTCCGGGCCCTCGGTCGGCAAGCCATTATCTGCTCGCTGCTGATCGTCGTTCTGGTGATGATCGGCCAATACAGCCTCTTCACCTTCATCGCCCCGCTCCTGCTCGAAGTTACCCAACTCGAACCTGGCGTCGTTCCGTGGGTGCTGCTGCTCTTCGGCATCGGCTCCACCATTGGCGTCTTTATCGGCGGCCGCCTCGCCGACTGGAAACTCATGCCATCGCTGATCGGCATCATGGTGCTGCAGGCCAGCGTTTATGCAGCCCTCTATCTCGCCAGCCCCGTCCCCTGGTTAATGGCGATCACGGTGATCGCTTGGGGCGGCGTCAACTTCGCCTTCGGCTCACCCGTGCAGTCGCGCATTCTAGCCTGGGCCGGCGACGCCCCCAACCTCGCCTCGGCGCTGGTGCCCACCGGCTTCAATATCGGCATTGCGATCGGCGCGGTGCTGGGCGGCACCTTGCTCGAGCACGGCTTTGGCTACCGCAACCTCCCCCTGATCGGGGTCGCGGCGCTGCTGCTGGCGCTCGCCATTGCAGTTGTCTCCTATGCGTGGGAGCGCCACAGCGGTGACGTGCCGCCCGGCGCGCCTGCCGCCGCCTAAGGAGCGCCGGGCGGACCTTTTTAGAGAGCTGCTGCGCCACGCTGACGACGCTCTTTATTATGCCGAGGCGGGTGGGCCGGAACTGCGTCCGCGGCCCCACTGCCGGGCCCCGGCTAGTGGCCTAGGCCGACAGCGCAGCCTTCACCTTGCCGCTGGCTTTGCCGAAATCAATCCGTCCGGGATAGTCAGCCTTAAGCTGGGCGATGACCTTGCCCATGTCCTTGGGTCCCTCGGCGCCCGTAGCCGCAATGGCGGCCTTGATGGCGCTGTCCACCTCATCGTCCGTGAGTCCTTTGGGCAGGAACTCATTGAGAATATCGATTTCTTCCTTCTCCACCGTGGCCAGGTCCGCGCGTCCCGCCTGCGCATAAATGGCAAAGCTTTCTTCGCGCTGCTTGACCATCTTCTGGATGATGGCGAGCACTTCCTCATTGGTGGCCGGTCCGCGATTGTCCTGGCGGATCGCGATATCCTTGTCCTTGATGGCCGCACTGATCGCCCGGAGCGTGGCCGTCCGGCGCTGGTCCCGGGCCTTGAGCGCAGTTTTCAGGGCTTCGCTGATGGTCTCGCGCACACTCGATCTCCTCTTGCCATGCAATTCTGCCGGCCCATATAGGCGTAAACAAAGCCGTGCGCCACTTGCGCGGTCCCGTGGCTCCTTCTAGAAGGAGACCTCAATCGACATTGCCAAGAACCCTGGAGGCCCACCGTGACCGGCTGGCAGCAATCCCCCGCGACCGCCCTTTTGATCCTTGCGGATGGTACCCGTCTTGAGGGGCGCGGAATCGGAGCCACGGGCCAGGCAGCGGGCGAAGTGTGCTTCAACACCGCCATGACCGGCTACCAGGAAGTGCTGACCGACCCGTCCTATGCCGGGCAGATCATCACCTTCACCTTCCCCCATATCGGCAATGTCGGCACCAACGACGAAGATATCGAGATGGTCAACCAGGCCGCCCTGTCAGGCGTTCGTGGCGTGGTGCTCAAGGCCGACATCACCAACCCATCCAATTACCGGGCCGCTGAAAAGCTCGACGCCTGGCTCAAGAAGCGCAACATCATCGGCATTGCGGGTATCGACACGCGCGCCCTGACCGCCAAGATCCGGGAAGGCGGCATGCCCAATGGCGTGATCGCCCACCAGCCCGACGGCGCCTTTGACGATGCGGCCATTGCCGCCGAACTCGACGCCTTCCCCGGCCTTGAAGGGCTCGACCTGGCCAAGGAAGTCACCACCGCCCAAACCTATCATTGGTCCGAGACCGGCTGGAAATGGGGCGAAGGCTATGCCGAAGTCACCGATCCGGCCTTCCACATCGTCGCCATCGACTACGGCGCCAAGCGCAACATTCTGCGTTGCCTGGCCGATCAGGGTGCGCGCGTCACTGTCCTGCCTGCGACTGCAACGGCCGAGGATGTGATGGCTTACCAGCCGGACGGCATCTTCCTGTCCAACGGCCCCGGCGATCCGGCGGCGACCGGCGAATATGCCGTGCCCACCATCCAGAAGCTGATGGATACCGGCAAGCCGGTCTTTGGCATCTGCCTCGGCCACCAACTGCTTGGCCTGGCGCTTGGCGGCAAGACCTCCAAGATGCACCAGGGTCATCACGGCGCCAATCACCCGGTCAAGGACCTGACCACCGGCAAGGTGGAGATCACCTCGATGAACCACGGCTTTGCCGTTGATTCCGCGAGCCTGCCCGCCGGCGTGACCCAGACCCATATTTCCCTGTTCGATGGCTCCAATGCCGGCCTGGCGGTCGAGGGCAAGCCGATCTTTTCGGTACAATACCACCCCGAAGCCAGCCCCGGCCCGCGCGACAGCCATTACCTGTTCACGCGCTTTCTCAACCATGTGCGCGAGCAAAAAGGTGTGGCCCCCGAGCCCGAACAAAAGCAGCCCGGCGTCTAAGGGCACCTAAGTCTCACGCGAGGAAGCGTTTCGCCTCATGAACCGTAGCGATTTCCTCGCGGGCCTGCGCAGTGGCTTTGTGGTGGCCGTCTCCTCGGCGCCGTTCGCGGTGCTGTTTGGCGCGGTAGCGGTGGACAATGGCCTGAGCGTTCTCGATGTCGGCTTGATGAGCGCCCTCGTTTTTGCGGGCGCCAGCCAGCTCGTTGGCATCGAGCTCTTCGGCAGCCACGTTCCAGCCTGGCTGATCGTCCTTTCCATCCTCGCGGTGAACTTTCGGCACGTGCTCTATTCGGCGGCGCTGGCGCCGATGTTCAGCCGCTACAGCCCCATGCAGCGGCTACTCGCTTTCTTTCTCCTCACCGATCCGCAATATGCCGACGCCATCCGGCGCTCCGAGACAAACCAGTCGCTCAGCTTCACCTGGTATCTCACCTTCGGCCTTGTGGTCTGGCTGCAATGGGTGGTGTTCTCCGTCCTTGGCGCCTGGTTCGGCGGCCTGCTCGGCGACCCCCGCACCTTCGCCATCGACGTGCTGCTGCCCATCTATTTCCTTGGTCTCGTGGTCACTTTCCGCCGGCGGACCGGCTTTTATCCGGTTGTGCTCGCCAGCATGACTGGTGCCGTGCTCGCCTATCACTTCGTCGGCTCCCCCTGGCATGTCAGCATCGGCGCAGTCCTCGGCATCCTTGTTGCCGTGCTGCTGCCCGCTCCGCTGGCGCAGGCTAGGTCTTCCGTAGCGCCGGAGGCTCACTGATGGGGGTCGATGCTGGAATGCTGGCCCTGATTGCTGCGGCTGCAGTGGCCACCTACCTGACCCGGATTGGCGGCTATGTGCTGATCACCCGGCTCCACACCATCCCGCCCCGCCTGCAGGCAGCGCTGGATGCCGTTCCGGCGGCCGTGCTGACAACCCTGTTCGCTCCAGCCTTCTTCAATGGCGGCTGGGACGTCAAACTCGCCCTGCTGGTCGCGGGCCTCGTGTCGCTGCGCTATCCCGGCCTCATCATGCTGTTTGCCGGCTGGGCCACCGCCATGGTCGCCCGACACCTCTTCGGCCTTTAAGCACGCGCGGCGCTTAGCGCCACCGCTCCACCAGCGCTCCAGTCTTGCCCAGCACCGGGTCGCTCTCGGGCAGCGGCAACTTGGCGATGTTCTGGTCGGCCCGGGGCCGATCATCGGGCTGCCCGCGCAGCGTGTCCCATTGCTCTTCACCCGGCGGGTACGCGCCCACCACCATGAAGTCGATGCTTGCCAACATGCGCTGATGCGCCACCCCGGCGGGGATCACCACGACGTCCCCCGCCTCCACCTTCACTTCGGCACCGGACGGCCCGCCCAGCCGCAGCGTCGCATTACCCTCGGCCACGCCAAGGCACTCATGCGAGTTGGAGTGGTAATGGTGGAACGTGAACACGGTGTCGCGCCATTTGGGCGGCCAGCCATTACGCTCGAACAAGCGCTCCAGCGCCGGCGCGCCGTCTTCGGGCTTGACCGCGCCACGATACACCAGCACCGGCAGCCGGCTATTGGGAAACACGCCGTCATCGGCGAGCAGCAACTCTTCCGGCTCAAGCATTAGATACGCGCCGAGAAAGTGTCGCAATCGGCCGGATCCCCCGAACGGTAACCGCGGTCAAACCAGTTGCGGCGCTGCTCGGATGTGCCGTGATTGAAGGTCTTGGGCACGACGAACCCCTGCGAGCGCATCTGCAGCGTATCATCCCCGATCTGCTCGGCCGCATTGAGCGCTTCTTCAAAGTCGCCCGTTTCCAGCAGGTTTTGCTGGCCCGCATAGTTTGCCCACACCCCCGCATAGCAATCGGCCTGCAATTCAATGCGCACCGAATAAGCATTGGCATCTTCCTGGCTCATGCTCTGCCGGCGCTGGTTGAATTCGGGGAGGATGCCGGTCAGGTTCTGCACATGGTGGCCAACTTCATGGGCCAGCACATAGGCCTGGGCAAAGTCCCCGGGCGCGCCAAACTGCCGGTGCAGCTGATCATAAAAGCTCAGATCGATATACACCCGCTGGTCGCCGGGGCAATAAAACGGACCCGTGCTCGAATCGGCTGTGCCACAGGCGGTGTTGACCACATCGGTGAACAGCACGACGCGTGGCTCCACATATTCCGCGCCCTGGGCGGTGAACACCTCGGTCCAGAGATCCTCGGTTTCCTTGACCACCACGCCCACAAAATCGGCGAGTTCATCCTCGCCCTGCGTGGGCAGACTGCGCGACGAGCTTTGCGCCGGAACCCCGCCGGTGCTCGAGCCGCCCGTGAGCATATCGAGCGGATTCTGCCCAGTCGCAAACCAGAGGATGCCCAGTACGACGATGGTGCCAAACAGCCCCAGGCCTCCGCCCGTGCGGCCGCCCATGGGAATGCGAATACCACCGCCGCGTCCAAGCCCGCCCAGCCCGCCGCCACGACGGCCGCCAAAACCGCCGCCCTGCCCGCGCCGGTCCTCGATATTGGAGCTACGATTTCTTCCTTGCCACTTCATGCTGGATCCTTGCGCGGGGCGTAACAATGCCTGCCACCATAAGCCTTGGAGGAGGATGTGAGTTCCCCCGCGGCCCTGATGCGCCAAATTGACCCGCCCCGACAGAAGGCCTAGCCTGCTCCTGCCGCTGTCATCGCAGCGTCACGGCGACACGGCAGACCACCCGAGTTCGACACCGCCCCCCACGGGGGCACTTACTCCCAGAGCCGCAGTTCGGAGAACGCGATGAAGTTCAATCCCAGCATGTCCCGGCGCCATTTTCTCGCCGGCTCGGTCAGCATCGGCGCCCTCGCCGCCATGCACCCCTTTGCCAGCCTCGCCCAGGCCAATCAGGCCCATCTTCGCATTCTCCAGACCACGGACCTGCACGTAGCGGTGTTCCCCTACGACTATTATGCCGATGCGCCCAACGACACGATGGGCCTGGCCCGCACCGCGGCGATCATCGAGCAGATCCGTGCCGAGGCGGGTAACTCCATGCTGGTCGACAACGGCGACATTATCCAGGGCACGCCCATGGGCGATTACATCGCCTATGAAAAAGGCCTTGAGGGCAATGTGCACCCGATGATCGCGGCCATGAACACGCTGGGTTACGAAGCCGCCACCCTCGGCAATCACGAATTCAACTACGGCCTCGACTATCTCGACGCCGCCCTTTCGGGCGCCAGCTTCCCCTTTGTATCAGCCAATCTGGTGCGCGGCACGACGCTGGGCGACGACCCCACCGCCGACGACACCTATATCGCGCCCTACCGCATCATCGAAAAACAGCTGACCGATGGCTCGGGCGCGGGCAAAACCATCCGCGTCGGCATCATCGGCTTCCTGCCACCCCAGATCATGACCTGGGACTCGAGCCACCTCACCGGCAAGGTCGCCACGCGCGACATCGTGGAAACCGCCAAGGCCTATGTACCGCGCATGCGCGCCGAAGGCGCAGACCTGATCGTCGCCCTATCCCACTCCGGCATCGCCGAAGACAAGGGGCCGGGCTCGGAAAACGCTTCCCTGCAGTTGGCTGGTGTCGAGGGCATCGACGTGGTCCTCACCGGCCACCAGCATCTGGTGTTCCCCGGCCCCGATTTTGCCGAACTGGAAGGCGCCGACATCGAGGCTGGCACGCTCAACGGCAAGCCGGCCGTGATGCCGGGCTTCTGGGGCTCGCATATGGGCCTGATCGACCTGCTCCTCGAGCAGGACGCCGAGGGCAAATGGTCCGTCGTTTCCCACACCGCCGAAGCGCGCCCGATCTTCGAACGCGTCGATGGCAAGGTCACCCCGCTGGTGGAGGACCAGGCGGAAGTCACCGCCGCTGCCCAGCAAGAGCATGAGGAAACCCTCGATTATATCCGCCGCCCTGTGGGCGAAACCTCAGCGCCCCTCCACTCCTATTTCGCCCTCGTGGCCGATGATCCATCCGTGCAGATCGTCTCCCAGGCTCAGACCTGGTACATCGCCCAGATGATGAAGGGTACTGAGTGGGAGGGTCTGCCGATCCTGTCCGCCGCAGCCCCCTTCAAGTCCGGCGGTCGCGGCGGCCCCGATTATTACACCGATGTGCCGGTGGGCCCCGTCGCCATCAAGAACGTCGCCGACCTTTATCTCTACCCCAACACCATCCAGGCCCTTGTTATCACCGGGGCCGACGTCAAGAACTGGCTGGAGCGCTCCGCCGGCATCTTCAACCAGGTGAAAAAGGGTGCCACCGACGCGGAACTCATCAACCTCGATTTCCCCGCCTATAATTTCGACGTCATCGATGGCGTGACCTACAAGATCGACATCACCCAGCCCTCGCGCTTTTCCGCCGACGGCAAGCAGGAGCTCAATCCCGACGCCAACCGCATCGTCGATCTGCAGTTCAACGGCGCACCCATCGATCCCGCGGCCCGCTTCGTTGTCGCCTCCAACAACTACCGCGCCGGCGGCGGCGGCACCTTCCCCGGCATCGGTGCCGACAAGATCGTCTTTAAGGGCCCCGATACCAATCGCGACCTCATCGTGCGCTACATCGTCGAAAACGGCACGATTGACCCCAAGGCGGACAGCAACTGGTCGCTCGCCCCGATCGGCGACACTACTGTCCTGTTTGCCACCGGCCCCAAGGCCGCCGAGCACGTCGCCGATGTCACCGCCGTCAAGGTCGAGCCCACCGGCGACAACAACGAAGACGGCTTCGGGCTGTACCGCATCACGCTCTGAACAAAAACAAAGCGGGCGCCCCTGAAGGCGCCCGCTGCTGCATTTGGTGTTAACGGGGCTTACTGCCCGTCGGGAACCACATCGACGCTGACTGCTGGAACGTCGACATCGACTGTCCCGCCGCCACCGCCATTATTGTTGAAGAACACGAGGTAACCGATGGCGAGCAGCGCGAGCGCCACGATGATGCCGATCAACAAGCCGCTGCCACCGCCGCGGCTCCCGCGATCGACCACAACGGTTTCACGTTCGCGAATATCCATTTGTAACTCCTGCACTATGTTGTCGCCACAATGCGCGCGGCGCCAACTTGGTTCCGGAAGCTAGCTCTGCCGCTCGTTCGGTGAGGCTAGGGGCGCACGGCCCTTGTAACTCTCATCACGGCTATGCGCCTTACCCTCGACAACGGTGGTGCCGACCACGAAGTCACCCTCACCGGCGTTTTCTTCAGCGGCAACCGGCTCCTGATCCACCAACGCATCTTCGATCTCGGTTTGCGGCCGGTCTTCGCCCGTGGCGAGTTCCTCGTGCCATTCGCCCTTGGCGTCCTGGTAAAGAATGGCCGCGGTGTCGCCGGCCAGTTGCTGCCGGTCGGCCGCAGCCACGGCCGCATCGAGCGCCAGCTCGTGGGTAGGATAAGCCTCGGAGAACACGTCCCCTACCTTGTAGGCGAACCCGCCATCATGCTCCACAACTTCATACTTCACTTCAGCCATTATAGAACCTCCTGGGTTGGGGTTTGAACACCCCTAGGGCCGGGTTGGTTGCCCGGCTCCAGCAAATGCCGCTTTGCCGAACATTAACTGCCCCCCTTCACGCCACCGCAACGCTCCCGGCGTTAAACCTGGCTTTGTCAGCCGGAGTTCGCCAATGACCGCCGCCCCTGCCCTCGCCATTTCCGATCTGTCCAAATCCTTTGATCGTCCTGTGATCCAGCAGCTCGATCTCACCGTGCGGCCCGGCGAGTTCTACGCCCTGCTCGGTCCCAATGGCGCGGGCAAGACCACGATCCTGCGCATGGTGGCGGGACTGCTGCAGCCCGATCGCGGCGCCATTTCCATCTTCGGCATCGATGCGCGGCGAGACCCGGTGGCAGCCAAGCGCATCCTCGCCTGGGTCTCGGACGAGCCCATGGTTTATGACCGCCTCACCCCGCTGGAATATCTCGAATTCGTCGCCGGCCTTTGGCAGATGGACGCCTCCACCGCCCGCCGCAAGGCCCATGACCTGATCGACTGGCTCGGCCTCGCGCCCCACGCCAATCAGCTCTGCGGCAGCTTCTCCAAAGGCATGCTGCAAAAAGTCGCCCTTGCCGGCGCCCTCGTCCACGACCCGCGCCTCATCATCCTCGACGAACCGCTCACCGGACTCGACGCCGGCTCGGCACGCCAGGTCAAGGACGTGCTGCTGGGCAAGGTGCGCGAAGGCGTCACCGTCATCATGACTACCCACATTCTCGACGTCGCCGAACGCATGGCCGAGCGCATCGGGGTGATCAGCGGTGGCCGGCTCATTGCCGAAGGCACGCTTGCCGAGCTGCGCAGCCGGATCGGCGGAGCCAACCAAAGCCTCGAGGATATTTTCCTCGATCTGGTCGCGCGCAACGAACCGGATACCGCCGCTGCATGACCACAGCGCCCACATCCCTTTTCTGGTTTGCCCGCCACGAGCTCAAGCTCGCCTGGCGCGACTGGCTGGTCATGATGACCGGGGGCCAGACGGGTCGCCGCGTAGCGATTGTACTGTTCGGTATTTTTGCCGCCGTCCTCTTCCACCTCCTTGCTTATGGGCTGGTGCGCCCCTGGGTCGCGGCGGGCATCGTCCCCGACAAGCCAACGCTGGTGTTGCTGACCGGCACCGGCCTGCTGTTCTGGTCCGTCACGCTTTCCCAGGCCCTTGAGTCGATCACCCGCGTTTATTACGCGCGCTCCGACCTCGATCTGATCCTGTCCTCCCCCGCCTCCTCACGCCGCCTCTTTGCCGTTCGCACCGGCGCCGTTGCCATCACCACCGTGGCCCTCTCCGCCTTGCTCGCCAGCCCGCTCATCAACATGCTGGCCCTGCTCGATGGCCCCCGCTGGCTCGCTGCCTATGGCCTTCTTCTCGCCGCGGGCGCGCTTTCCACCGCCATTGCCGTCGCCATCACCATGGCCTTGTTCCGCCTTGTGGGCGCTAAGCGAACCCGGCTGATCGCCCAGATCGTCGCCGCCATTATCGGCGCCGGCTTCATCATTGGCATCCAGGCGGTCGCGATCATTCACTACGGCAGTTTCTCGCGCTTCACCCTGTTCCAGTCTGCCGATCTGGTGAACGCCGCTCCGGCTCTCAACAGCCCCGTTTGGCTTCCCGCCCGCGCAGCCCTGGGGGACTGGGCGGCCGTGGCGCTGGCCGCAGCGATCAGCTTTGGTGCCCTCGCTGGCATGATCGCGCTTTCCGCCTCGAGCTTTGGGCGCCACGCCATTGCCGCGGCGGGTCTAGCCCATGTCCGCGCCGGCAGTGAGCCATCCCCGCCGCGTTTTCGCCCGATGACGCAAGCCCAGGCGCTGCGCCGCAAGGAATGGCGCCTTCTCAAGCGCGACCCCTGGCTCTTGTCGCAAACGCTGATGCAGATCCTTTACCTGCTGCCGCCAGCTCTTTTGCTCTGGATCAACTATGGCGACAGCGCCGGCGCCTATGTCGTGGCCGTGCCCGTTCTCGTGATGGCCGCGGGCCAGCTTGCCGGCGGGCTCGCCTGGCTCGCCATCTCGGGTGAGGACGCCCCTGACCTCGTGGCCACCGCGCCCCTCGCAGCGCGCACGGTGCTGATCAGCAAGATCGAGGCGGTGCTCGCCGTCATTGCGATCATCCTCCTGCCACTGCTCGCCTTGCTGGCTCTGTCCTCGCCAGCCATGGCGGCCGTCACGGCGCTTTGCGCGGCCTTGTCCGCCGGCTCCGCCACGGCCATCCAGCTCTGGTTCCGCGTCACCGCCAAGCGCTCCATGTTCCGCCGCCGCCAGGTCGCCTCCCGCGCCGCCACCCTGTCGGAAGCCTTTGCTTCTATCATGTGGGCCGGCACGGGCGCGCTCATGGCGGCGGGCTCGCTCCTGGCAATTGGTCCCGCGCTCGTCGCCGTTTTTGTGCTGGGGCTGGCCAAGCTGCTCAGCCCCAGGCACGGCTAGTTCCTACCAGATCGCGTTATTGGTCGCCGGATCGCCACCCGTCTTGCCATCTGGCCGGTCGAGCCCCGCAATCCGCTGCAGGTCTTCCCCGTCCAATTCGAAATCGAACACGTCGATATTAGCCCGGATGCGCTCCGGATGGGTGGACTTGGGAATGACGATAAAGCCTTCCTGGATATGCCACCGCAAAATCGCCTGCGCCGGGCTCTTGCCGTGCTTTTCGGCAATCTCGGCGATTGTGGGGTTCTTGAGCGCCGCCCCGCTGCCGAGCGGGCTATAGCTCTCGATCGCAATGCGGTTCTTCACATGGAAATCCAGCACGTCGCGCTGCTGGTACTCGGGATGCACCTCGATCTGGTTGACCGCCGGGGTCACGCCAGTCTCCCCGATGATTCGCTCCAGATGCTCGGGCAGGAAGTTGGAAACCCCGATGCTCTTGCTCAGGCCTTCTTTTTGCAGCTGCACAAAGGCCTTCCAGGCTTCGGGATACTTGTCCTGCCCCGGCACCGGCCAGTGGATTAAAAACAGATCGAGATAATCGAGCCCGAGCTTTTCGAGGGACCCATGGAAGCTCTTGATCGCTTGATCATAAGCTTGGTCCCGGGTGCGCAGCTTGGAAGTGACAAACAGCTCCTCGCGCGCAATGCCGCTGTCCTTGATGGCGCGTCCCACGCCTTCTTCATTATTATAGCCCTGGGCCGTATCGATAGAGCGATACCCCGCCTGCAAGGCTTCGCTGACCGCTGCCTGCACTTCATTATTGGGCACTTGCCAGACCCCGAAGCCAAGCTGGGGAATGGAATTGCCATCATTGAGGGAAATATTGGGGACGCCGGCCATGCGAAAGCTCCTTGCGCAGGTTCAAACTCCCTGCCCAACGGCTCTCCGCTCCAAGAGTTCAGCGCCTGGGGATGATCTATCACCCAGGAGGCACCAGCTAGCGCTTAGCCTGCGTCGGCACGAGCTTGAGTTGCGGCCGGCGGGACGCATGGAACAGCGTGATTTCGGCTTCGGCTTGCTCGTCGCTTTCGCCCCCAACCAGGCGATACCCGAACCGCTCGGCCAGGGGGCGCAGTTGCTCGACGCACTCAGCCCGCACCCGCCGCTCGATCACCGGCTCGCCAAGAGCCATCAACACAACCGCCGCACCGATCTCTACACCCAGGTCGAACTCATCGTCCCGGCCCGGAAACCGTACCCGCACTCCATCTAGCACCTCGATCTGGCGCATCCACGAACTCCTACTAACACTCGATCATCACTCTGACGTGGTGAAAGCCATGTTAACAAAACCGTGCCCGCCCGGCACTTCACAATTGGGAACCAAGCCTGAATCCGCCCGTTCCCTTGGCCTCGACACAGCGGCGGAACAGCAATGACAGACGCCCAAGATACCCTGCAGGTCGTTGACGAGTTTTCGACCATTCGTAAGCAGGACGTGGTCACCGGCAAGGTCCGGGTTAGCACCAAGACTGAGCTCGTGGAGGACGTGGTTTCGGCCATGCTCGACCGCCAGGATGTTGAAGTGACCCGCGTCCCGCGTGGGATCGAGATCACCGAGGCCCCCCCAATCCGCACCGAAGGGGATACCACCATCATCCCCGTGGTTGAGGAGGTTCTCGTGGTCGAAAAGCGCCTGGTGCTCAAGGAGGAGCTTCATCTGCGCCGTTCTGTATCGCGTGAGCACGTCGAATTACCGATCACCCTGCGCAAGCAGCACGCGGTGGTTGAAAGAAGTGAAACGGACCAACCCAACATCGAAGAGGAACAATAAATGAGCCAGTTTTCCGCAACCGGCGCCGAGCGCACGCTTTCGGCATTTTTTGACTCCCGCAGCGAAGCTGATCGCGCTGTCGAGCGGCTGATTGACGCGGGCATCTCGCGCGACAATGTTCGCCTTATGCCTGGCTACGAAAATGACGAACCCGTGCAGAATCGCGAAGAAACCCACCGCGGCTTCTTTGCCTCGCTGGCTGATTTCTTCATGCCCGACGAGGACCGCTACACCTATGCCGAGGGCCTGAGCCGCGGCGGTTATCTGGTGACGGTCAGCGATCTGGATTCAACGAACCACGATACCGCTCTCGACATCCTGGATGACGAAGGGGCCATCGATCTGGACGAGCGCGAGGAAAGCTGGCGCACGGAAGGCTGGACCGGTTACACGACCGATTATTCCGGCACTGCCCGCCGCGCCGCCGACTCCACCAACAGCTCCGGCGGCACTCTGGGTGCAGGCACCACCAGCGGCAGCACGCTGGGCGCGAGCGGCGTAGGCGCCACCACCACCTCTGACATTGCCGGCTCGACTGGCAGCGCGGGCTACGCCTCGGCCAGCCAGGGCCAGACAACCTCCACCTCGGGTGCCGGATATACCGATCGCACCACTTCCGAGTTCGGCACCGATGAAGTGATCCCGGTGGTTGAGGAAGAACTGCGCGTTGGCAAGCGCGACGTCAATCTGGGTCGGGTCCGCGTCCGCTCCTATGTTCGCGAGGAACCCGTCAGCGCCAATGTGAACCTGTATGAGGAGCGCGTGACCATCGAGCGTCGCCCCGTGGATCGTGCTTTGGGCGCCGGCGACGCCGCCTTCCAGGATCGCACCATCGAGGCCGAGGAGCACGCCGAAGAAGCTGTGGTCGACAAGCAGGCTCGCGTTACCGAGGAAATCTCCCTGCGCAAGGAGGGAGCCAGCCGCGAGGAAACCATCAGCGACACCGTGCGCAAGACCGAAGTGGAAGTCGAGGACGACCGCAATACCGGCCTCGGCGACCGCAAGACCAGCATCTAGCCCAGGGCTTGATGCCTATATCGGCCCCGCTCTTTGGAGCGGGGCTTTTTCATGCCTGCCGCTCTCCGGGCCGCTCCGCCACCGGCGGCAGCCCGGTAGTGGGTTAGCCCTGCGCGCGCGCCAGTGGATAACCTTCCGCATAATACAGATCACGAATATCGCTGCCTTCGAAGCGCTGCTCGTCGACTTCGAGCAACGAGCCGCGCAGCAATTCCGCTGGCATCTCTTCGATGGCGTAGCGTAGCGCCTCGGCGGCCGAAGTGAAGCGCTGGTAACGCACCTGGCGAGATTTGTAGAAGCTCTTGCTGGGGTAAAGTTCGGCCGCGGCATTGTAGTTGAAACTGGACATGGGCACCTGCCTGGGGATCAAGATGGACGGGCAGCACGGGCTCAAAAGCGGGGCGCTGCGGGGAGTCGCAAGTCTCGGGGATCGCCAAGCAACCGGCAGGACCGGGAGGATCAGGTAGCCAATTGGCCGAAAACATACCGCTCATATATGCTCTTCCGCAGGGCTAATTACAAGGCGGCGCCCTTGGCCGCGCCTTTGCCTTAGGTCTGCAGCCCTTGCCCAGCGCCCCTCCTGCTCTGCCAGCAGATGTGCTAGAATTTGGCGGCGCTCCAGGCACCATCACCACCAGGGAGGCTTGCTCATGGCTGGAACCAACACCGACTCAAAGCCTCGCGTCGAGACGCGCCAGAAAACTGCCCGCCCGCCCTTGCACAAGGTCATCCTCGTCAATGACGATTTCACGCCGCGCGAATTCGTCGTGCGGCTGCTCAAGGCCGAATTCCGCGTGCCCGAAGCTCAGGCCCTTGGCATCATGCTGACGGCCCACACCAAGGGGTCGTGCGTGGTTGCCGTGTTCACCAAGGAGATCGCCGAGGAAAAAGCCAACCGGGCCACCGAAACGGCGCGCAGCAAGGGCTACCCGCTGCTGTTCACCACCGAGCCGGAGGAATAAACATGTGCCGCAACATCAAGCCGCTGTTCAATTTCGAGCCGCCCGCGAGCGGCAACGAGATCCACGACGCCGCGCTCCAGTTCGTGCGCAAGGTCTCGGGCTTTACGGCACCATCAAAGGCTAACGAGGCCGCCTTCCATGAGGCCGTCGAAGCCATCGAGCGCAATCTGCGCCACCTACTGCAGTCGCTCGAAACCGCCGCCCCGCCCAAGGATCGGGAGATCGAAGCCGCCAAGGCGCGCGCTCGCAATCGCGAGCGCTACGGCAGCGCTTCAGCCAACTAGAAGCTTAAGCCGGCCGGCACCGGCGGGGCTTGGTTGAGCACGACGATTTTGATCCGCTCATTGGCTGCCTGATAGGGGTCGTTGGGAAAGAACGGATCGGCACTCGCCCTGCCGCTCACAGCGCTCACCCGGTCATCGGAGAGCCCGAACTCGCCCAACAGCCCCCGCACCACATTGGCCCGATCGCTCGAAAGCTCCCAGGAGCCATAGCGCGGATTGACATATGTGCCACCCGCCGCCGTGTGGCCCGAGATCGTGATCTGGCTCGAAAGCTTCTGCAAAATCGGCCCTAGCGCAGCAATCGCCTGGCGCGCCGGCTCGGTGGGGTATTTCGATCCTTCGGGGAACATGGGCGTCCCTTCCTGGTCGATGATCTGGATGTCGAGGCCGTCCTCGGTCGCTTCCACCAGCAGATTATCGGCGATCTCCGTGATATCGGGCAGCGCCTGCCAGGCCTGGCGGATGCTGGCCGCAGCGCTGTGAAAGGCCTGGACTGTGTTCAAGTCCTTGGGCGCAACGCCAGTGGTAGTTTCGGTTGCGCCGGTCTCGCCCTTGATCCCCTCGGTTCCCGCTTCCTGGCTGCCCGCGCGCGTGCTTGCGGGGGAAGTAGCCGCCTCCTGCTGGTCCTTGAGCGAAGTGCCGGCCATCTTGGCGCCAGCGGCGTCAAGCGCCGTGCCCCCCAGTAAGCCCCCCGCCCCGCTCGTCGTCGGCGCAATGCTCGGCGGGGCGAAATAATCCGCCAGGCCTTCCTTCTGCTCCGGCGTCGTCATGCTGATCAGCCAGAGCAGCAAGAAGAACGCCATCATGGCCGTCACGAAATCGGCATAGGCGATCTTCCAAGCCCCGCCATGATGGGCGTGGGCCGCCTTCTTGACCTTCTTGATGATGATGGGCTGATTATACTGGGCCATGGCGTTCTACTCTTATGCCGCGGCCAGGTTTGCCGTTGCCGCATCGACCTCTTCAAAACTCGGGCGGTCTTCCGACAGCAGCGCCTTGCGCGCAAATTCGATCGCCATCACCGGCACCTGCCCCGATATATGGGCGAGCAGGCCGACCTTGAGCGACAGGAAGTATTTCGATTCCGCCTGGTAGATATTGTTGAGCGACTGGGCGAAGGGCGCAAAGAACCCATAGGCGACGAACACGCCAAAGAACGTGCCCACCAGCGCGCCGCCGATCATGTGGCCCAAAACTTCGGGCGGCTCGCTGATCGCGCCCATCGTGTGGATCACGCCCAGCACCGCCGCCACGATCCCGAGCGCCGGCGTACCATCGGCCAGCGCCTGCATGGCGCCCACGATCCGATATTGCTCCTGATGGTGGGTCTCCAGCTCCTCATCCATCAGGGCTTCCATCTCATGGACATTATTGGACCCGAGCGTCACCATGCGCAGATAGTCGCACACGAACTCCACCGCATGGTGGTTGTTGGCAAAGGTCGGGAAACGCTTGAACAGCTCCGATTCATGCGGGTTTTCGATATGCGGCTCGAGCGCCAGGATGCCCTTGGCCTGCACCAGCTTGAACAGCGTGAACTGCATGCCCAGCAGCTCGACATAAGCGGCCTTGTTGTATTTTGGGCCTTTGAACAGCGTCGCAAAAGCCCCCAGCGTGCCCTTGATCACCGGCCCGGTATTGCCGATCACGAAGGCCCCGATCGCGGCCCCCAGGATGATGATGAATTCAAACGGCTGCCACAACACCGCAAAATGTCCGCCCACGCCGGCATAGCCGCCCATGACGCAGCCGACCACGATCAGAATACCGACAAGAAGGCGCATGCAGCATACACTCGCTTTGAAGGCCGCCCTCGCGCCGCGAACTTTGCCGCTGCTGCCGGATCTGCCCACTTGAACTCACGGGCGCCGCGATCCTGGCTCCCCAGCCGCACTATTGGCCAAGTCCACTTAACATGCCGTGTATTTGCCGCATTTGCGCAACACCGCAGCCAAACCCCAGCGGCAGCGCAGTTTTTACCAGGCCCGGGCAAGGCGCCCCGCGTCAGTTCCCCGCGTTATGCAGAGCTGCCACCCCCTTCCCTTTCCCCACCATCTCGGCTAGACAGCCCACCTAACCACCATGTCTGGAATCTGACCCCGCGCGCGCAGCGCTGCCGCCGCGCGAGTTTGCCACGAGACAGGTGCTGTCCGGGCGATTCCCTCCTTCTCGCCGGGCTCTCGGAGCGTTGCCGAAAAAGTGGTTCTCACTTTTGCTCGGCAGCGCGCCACTACGACGTGAACAGTTGAGCGAGCACCATGCCAAAACGTACCGATATCAAATCGATCCTCATCATCGGTGCCGGCCCGATCATCATCGGCCAGGCCTGCGAGTTCGACTATTCAGGCACCCAGGCCTGCAAGGCGCTCAAGGAAGAGGGCTACCGGATCATCCTGGTCAACTCCAATCCGGCCACGATCATGACCGACCCGGATTTGGCTGACGCGACCTATATGGAGCCGATCACCCCCGAAGTGGTCGCCAAGATCATCGAAAAAGAGCGCCCCGATGCGCTCCTGCCCACCATGGGCGGCCAGACCGCCCTCAATTGCGCGCTCTCGCTGCGCAAGATGGGCGTGCTCGAAAAGTTCGGCGTCGAGATGATCGGCGCCACCGCCGAGGCCATCGACAAGGCCGAGGACCGTGAACTCTTCCGCGACGCCATGAAGAAAATCGGGCTCGAAACCCCGCGCTCCATGCTGGCGCACAACACCATCGAAGCGTTGCAGGCGCTCGAAGTGATTGGCCTTCCCGCCATCATCCGCCCGTCCTTTACCCTGGGCGGCACCGGTGGCGGCATTGCTTATAACCGCGAAGAATATCTCGCCATCGTCGAGTCCGGCGTCGACGCCTCGCCCACCAACGAAGTGTTGGTCGAAGAATCGGTGCTCGGCTGGAAAGAATACGAGATGGAGGTTGTCCGCGACAAAAAGGACAACTGCATCATCATCTGCTCGATCGAGAACATCGATCCCATGGGCGTGCATACCGGCGACTCCATCACCGTCGCCCCGGCCCTGACCCTGACCGACAAGGAATACCAGATCATGCGCGACGCCTCGCTGGCGGTGCTGCGCGAGATCGGTGTGGAAACCGGCGGCTCCAACGTTCAGTTCGGCATCAACCCGGCTGACGGCCGCATGGTTGTCATCGAGATGAACCCGCGCGTGTCGCGCTCCTCCGCCCTCGCCTCCAAGGCGACCGGCTTCCCCATTGCCAAGGTCGCGGCGCGCCTCGCCGTCGGCTACACGCTCGATGAGCTCGACAACGACATCACCGGCGGCGCGACCCCGGCGTCCTTTGAGCCCACCATCGACTATGTCGTCACCAAGATCCCGCGCTTTGCCTTTGAGAAATTCCCCGGCGCCGACAACCGCCTGACCACCTCGATGAAGTCGGTTGGCGAGGCCATGGCCATCGGCCGCACCTTCCAGGAATCGCTGCAAAAGGCGCTGCGCTCGCTCGAAACCGGCCTCACGGGCCTCAACGAGATCGGCATTCCCGGTCTTGGCGAAGGCGAAGACAAGAACGCCATCAAGGCCGCTCTCGGCACGCCAACGCCCAACCGGCTCCTCCATGTCGCCGAAGCCATGCGCCTTGGCACCAGCCTTGAGGACATTCACGCCGCCTGCAAGATCGATCCCTGGTTCCTCGAGCAGATGCAGGGGATCGTGGATACCGAAGCCAAGGTCAAGCAGTTCGGCCTGCCCAAGGACGCTGCGACCCTGCGCTCGCTCAAGGCCATGGGCTTTTCCGATGCGCGGCTCGCTCAACTCGCCGGCGTAAAAACCACGGACGTGCGCAAGCTGCGCCAGTCACTTGCCGTGCGCCCGGTCTACAAGCGCATCGACACTTCGGCCGCCGAGTTCGCCTCCCCAACCGCCTATATGTACTCGACCTATGAGGCACCCTTTGCCGGCGAGCCCGCCGACGAAGCCCGTCCCACCGACCGCAAGAAGGTCGTCATCCTTGGCGGCGGTCCCAACCGCATCGGCCAAGGCATCGAGTTCGATTATTGCTGCTGCCATGCCGCCTTCGCGCTCGGTGAGGCCGGCTACGAGACCATCATGGTCAACTGCAATCCCGAAACCGTCTCGACCGACTACGACACCTCCGACCGGCTCTATTTCGAGCCGCTGACCGAAGAAGACGTCATCGAGATCCTGCTCACCGAAAAGCAGAACGGCACGCTCCATGGCGTGATCGTGCAGTTCGGCGGCCAGACCCCGCTCAACCTCGCTGAAGCCGTGCTCAAGGCTGGCGTACCCATTCTCGGCACCCAGCCCGACGCCATCGATCTGGCCGAAGACCGCGACCTCTTCTCCAAACTCCTCAACAAGCTCGAATTGACTCAACCCAAGAACGGCATCGCCTATAGCCTTGAACAGGCTCGCCTTGTTGCCGAGCGCCTGGGCTACCCGCTGGTGATCCGCCCTTCCTATGTGCTGGGCGGCCGCGCCATGGCGATCGTCCATTCCGCCAGCGAATTCGAGCGCTATGTGCAGGATACCCTGACCGGTCTTGTGCCGCCCGATATCCTGCAGCGCTACCCCAATGACCGCACCGGCCAGATCAACTCGGTGCTGTCCGACAACCCGCTGCTGTTTGATGCCTACCTGTCCGGCGCCACCGAAATCGACGTCGACGCCCTTTGCGATGGCAAGGATGTCTTTGTTGCCGGCATCATGGAGCACATCGAGGAAGCGGGCATCCACTCGGGCGACTCCGCCTGCTCGCTGCCGCCGCAAAATCTCTCCCCCGAGATCATGGACGAGCTCAAGCGGCAGACCCGCGAACTCGCCTTTGCCCTCAAGGTGGGCGGCCTGATGAACGTGCAATATGCCCTCAAGGACGGTGTCATCTACCTCCTCGAAGTCAATCCGCGCGCCTCTCGCACCGTGCCCTTCGTGGCCAAGGTGATCGGCCAGCCCATTGCCAAGATCGCCTCGCGCATCATGGCCGGTGAAAGCCTGGCGAGCTTCAATCTCCAGGAAAAGACCTTCAAGCACATCGCCGTCAAGGAAGCCGTGTTCCCCTTCAGCCGCTTCCCGGGCGTCGATACCGTGCTCGGGCCGGAGATGAAGTCGACCGGCGAAGTGATTGGCCTCGACTACGATTTCGCCATGGCTTTCGCCAAGTCGCAGATGGGTGCGGGCTCCAAGGTCCCCACCAGCGGCGCCGCCTTCATCTCGGTGCGCGATGACGACAAGGAGTTGATCATCGACACCGCCCGCCATCTCGAGCAGGCTGGCTTCACTATCCTCGCTACCGGCGGCACCCAGCGCTATCTGGTGGAAAACGGCATTGCCGCCACCAAGATCAACAAGGTGCTCGAAGGGCGCCCGCATATTGTGGATCTGATGAAGAATGGCGGCGTGCAGCTGGTGATCAACACCACGGATGGCATGAAGTCGATCTCCGACAGCCGCGACATCCGCCGCACCGCGCTTTATGCCAAGATCCCCTATTACACCACGATCGATGGGGCGATGGCGGCCGTGCAGGGTATCCTCGCTTATCGCGACGGCAACCTTCAGGTCCGCCCGCTGCAGGACTACTTCGCCCACTAAATCGGCTGGGAGCCAAAGTTTCGCCATCTGGCGAAGCTTTCCTGCCCATCCAACCAAAGCTCAAGGGAGGCGGTCTTGGCCCGTCAAAGCCGGCAAACCCGCCTCCCCGCTCCCTTCCTCAAGCGCTTGTGGCGACTCCCCGATTGGGGTACCCACTCCGGCTATCCCTTCAACCTCCCCTGGTTGCAGGATCCCGACTGGAGCCTTGAGTTCACCACTCCCATCACCATCATCGTGGGCGAAAACGGCACCGGCAAATCCACCCTCGTGGAAGCCATCGCGGCCCTCAGCGGCTATGATGAAGCGGGCGGCGGCAAGGGCTATATGCCGGTCGACCATTCCAGCGCCCTCGACCGCAGCGGCGCCCTCCTCACCGACGTGCTGCGCGCCTCCTGGCTCCCCAAGGTCACCAATGGCTGGTTCTTTCGCGCCGAGTCGTTTTATTCCGTCGCCCGCTATCTCGATGCCGCAGCCATCGACGCCGGTGGCGCAGCCCCGGACTACCTGTCGCAAAGCCATGGCGAGGGCTTTGTTGATTTCTTTGAAAGCCGCATGACCCGCCAGGGCATCTATTTCCTCGACGAACCTGAAAGCGCCCTCTCGCCCCAGCGCCAGCGCGAACTGCTGCGCCTGCTCCATCGCCTGGGCCAGAACGCCACCGCCCAGATCATCATGGCCACCCACTCGCCCCTGCTGATGGCGCTCCCCGGCGCCACCCTCCTCGAAATCACCCGCGACGGCCTTGCCCCGGTGCGGCTCGCCGATACCCGCCACTTCCGGCTTTACCGTGATTTCACCGCCGACCCCAAGGGTTGGATCGCCGAAGTGCTCGAAGACCTCTAGCCTGGCGCCCGCTTGCACTCGGCGCCGCTTTTGCTATCCTTGGCTCACCATGATGATGATCCTGTCCAACAAGTTCGCCGTGTTCCTGCGCGCCTGATCGGCGCCTCCTGAGGCACACACTGGCGGCCCAGCCGCCTCCAGGCCGCCGTGCGGCCACGCGAACTCATGGACATCTCAATGCCCGAAACTTCCAACGCGCTCACACCAGCGCAGATCACGGCTTTCATCACCGACGGCTTTGTGCGGATCGATAATGCCTTTCCCGCCGACCTCGCCGCCGGGGCCCGAGCCATCCTCTGGGCCGCCACCGGCTGCAATCCCGATGATCCCGCTACCTGGACCAAACCGGTAATCCGGCTCGGCGAGTTCTCCCAGCCGCCGTTCCGCGAAGCCGTCAACACGCCAACACTGAGGGCCGCCTATAACCAGCTCGTCGGCCCCGGTCGCTGGTTGCCACGGGGCGGCCTCGGCACCTTCCCGGTCCGCTTCCCCAATCCCCAGGATGAGGGCGACACCGGCTGGCACATCGATGCGAGCTTTGGCGACGACAACCCGGACTTCCTCGAATGGCGCGCCAACATCAACTCGCGCGGCCGTGCGCTCTTGATGTTGTTCCTGTTCTCCGATGTCGGGGCGGACGATGCCCCCACCCGCATTCGCCCGGGCTCGCATCTCGAAGTCGCCCGTTATCTGGCTCCGGCTGGGGAAGACGGACGCAGCTTGCGCGACATGCTGACGGACCGGCCTGACTGGTTCGACACCGGTCGCGAGGCCCTCGCCACAGGTCCCGCGGGCACGGTTTATCTGTGCCACCCGTTCCTCGTCCACGCCGCCCAGATCCACCGCGGCAAAACGGTCAAGTTCATGGCCCAGCCGCCACTCCTGCCCGCCGAACCCCTCCAGCTCGAGCGGGCAGACAACAACTACTCCCCGGTGGAAAGGGCCATCCGCCTGGCCCTGGGGTGAAAATCAAAGGGGCGGCGGCTTGTGCTCCCGCCCCTACGTCTCAGCCCCCGAAAAACTCGCGCACCCCCGCCAAAGCGCCGTCCACGGCTTCGTCGTCGATATCCAGATGCGTCACCCAGCGCTGCTGCCCATATTGCCCACCGACCGCAATGCCGCGCTCCCCCAGGAACTGCGTCATCGCCTTTTCGAGCTCGGCATCAGCCTTCACGAAGACGATATTGGTGTCCGGCATCGGCACACTGAGGTCCGCAAAACTCGCAAGCCCCTCTGCCAGCTGCTTGGCCCGGCGATGATCCTCGGCCAGCCGCTCCACATTGTGCTCCAGCGCATAAAGCCCCGCCGCCGCTAGAATGCCGGCCTGCCGCATCCCGCCGCCCAGCATCTTGCGATTGCGCCGCGCTTTCTCGATCAGCGTGCCGGTTCCCACCAGCACTGACCCAACCGGCGTGCCCAACCCTTTGGACAGGCAAATCGACACCGTATCGAACGGTGCGGCAAACTCCGAGATCTCGATCCCCAGCGCCACGCAGGCATTGAACGCCCGCGCGCCATCAAGATGTAACCCCAGCTCGCGCTCGCGCGCCAGCTCGGCCACCTCATCCATATAAGCGAGCGGCAGCACCCGGCCGCCAAAGGTGTTTTCGAGCGCAATCACCCGGGTGCGGGCAAAATGCATGTCGTCAGTCTTGATGGCTGCCGCGATGTCATGGAGCGCCATCGTCCCATCAGGCTGGTGGGCAATGGGCTGGGGCTGGATCGAGCCCAGCACGGCCGCCCCGCCCGCTTCGAACATGTAGCAATGCGCGTTTTGCCCCGCGATGAACTCGTCGCCGCGCCCGCAATGGCTCATCAAGGCAAGCAGGTTAGACATTGTCCCCGACGGCACGAACAGCGCCGCTTCCTTGCCCAGCAGCGCTGCCATCCGCTGCTCGAGGTGCTGCACGGTCGGGTCATCGCCATAAACATCGTCCCCCACTTCCGCCGCCGCCATCGCCGCCCTCATACCGGGGGAAGGACGGGTCACCGTGTCGGAGCGGAAATCATAACGCAGCGTATTCATGCTTCATCCTCAAGCTGGGCCGGATCGGGCTTTTGCGCCACCACCAGCATACCGGCAATTGGCGCGCCGCGGTCTTGGCGCAGAGTCGCGGTCTCAAACTGACACACATGCAGGCCCGCATCGGCAAGGGCCACCCGCGTTGCCGCAACCCCATGCGCATAGCGGAGCGACGGGCGCAAGAACATCGGCTCCTCGCCCTCATGCGCCTCGAGCGAAAAGGCCAGCAGCCCACCCGGCTTGAGTGCTCCCACCATGGCGTTGAGCACCGGGGGCAGCGCGCCGCAATAAATCAGCACATCGGCCGCGGTGATCAGATCGGCCTCGATTGGCCGGCGCTGGAGGAACCGGACAAGCTCGTCCTTTTCCAGCTGATCATAAATGTTCTTGCGCCGGGCTGTCGCGACCATGGCAGCGGAAAGATCGACCCCGTCGAGCCGCTCGACCTTGCCTCGCAGCCGCTCGCCCATCAGGCCCGTGCCACAGCCAAGGTCCAGCGCCAGGGTCCAGCGCCCGATCCCCTGCCGCGCCATCTCCTGCTCGATCATTGCATCGAGCAGTTCGGGCACCTGGTAGCCAAGCTTGCCCACCAGCGACGCCTCGAACCGCGGCGCATATTGATCAAACAGCGCTTCCACATAGCTCACTGCCGTCCCCGCGGCTGCGACCGCGGCACCATGGGCCGAAAGCTTGAGGGCGGTGCCGAACACCCCCTCGTCGTCCAGCGCTTCGAGGTGCCGCCAGGCCGAAATGGCCCCGCTCACATCGCCCGCCTTCTCGCAGTAGGTGCCCAGCAGGTCCCAGCCCCCGGCCCAATCGGGCGCCAGTTCCAGGGTTTGCGCCATCACCTCTGCAGCTGCGTGGTGATCGCCTTCTTCGGATAGGAGTCGTGCGAAACCGGCACGTCGGTCGGCGATCATGTCGCCCGAACTCTGGAACGCCTTGGTCAAGCGTATACGATCTCTGAATGGAGGTGATGGAGGGCGGATGTGACGGATTTCTTGACGAAAAGCAAGAACACGCTTTGCGCAAAAGGGTTACATTGGGATGCATTTGAGCTAACATCTTTTCATCGCCTGCAGCTTTTTGCTGCTGTCGAGCATTGGGTCCCTTACGGAGCCGTCTTCAGTTCCCGCCTTGGCAGCGCGCAAGTCTATGCCAAGCACTAGAGCCATGTTGCTCTTGCCCTAGCCAAAACGAATGTTTGGCCGGGTGCTTCGGCACGATCATTCGCTGTATTGAACCCCCCATTGTTTAGAGCTAAGCTCCCCTCATCGAATAAAGCGGCCGACTGATCTGATCATGCGAATACCATTCGCTCCTGCTGACGTCATTATCCGACAATTCGATTCAACCAAGTCTTGGTCGCTGTGACCAAGGCCGCCTACAGCAGCGACTGCACGAGGGAACGCGCATCATGGCAACTGGCACCGTAAAGTGGTTCAACGGTCAAAAGGGCTACGGCTTCATCCAGCCCGACGAAGGCGGGACCGATGTCTTCGTCCATATCTCGGCGGTTCAGCGCTCCGGCCTGAACGGTCTGGATGAGGGCCAGAAGATTACCTACGAGATCGTCAAGGACAAACGCACCGGCAAATCCGCCGCCGACAATCTCGTCGCCTCCTGACCTCAACAATCCCCCAACCGATAGGAAGCGCATCCCACCGGATGCGCTTTTTTGTTGCGGCTTTGCGCTGAGACCCAAACCCAACAGCCGCCATCCCTGGGCGCTGGGCTTTTGCCGACGGGCGCAACCCCTCGCTTATCCGCACCTTCCCCGAGCGGCGCGCGCGAATGCTAGCCGGCAGCGCGACGCCCAGGTGCAAACAGCCCAATAATGACGGAAGAACATCGTGTTGCGGAAAGACGGCGCATTGGCAAACCTCCTCTTGACACCAGGGCGGAGCTTGAACGCACGTGTGGACACCCCATGTTCTTGAGCGTCACCCGCTTGACCGCAACGCGTCTGGCGGGCAATTTGAACCATCTTCCCCGAAAACTAGTCGTGAAGCGGATGCCGAACGGGTTTTGGCTGGAAGACACCTGCATTTGCCCTGGAGGCGATACGAATGGACAAGATCCCGATGACGGTGGCTGGTCACAAGGCCCTCACCGTTGAATATGAGCACCGCACTGCCAATGAGCGCCGTCGCATCATCGACGCCATCTCCGAAGCGCGCGCCCATGGCGATCTCTCCGAAAATGCCGAATATTCGGCTGCCAAGGAACAGCAGAGCCTGAACGAAGGGCGTATCCAGGAGCTTGAATCGATCCTGGCGCTGGCCGACATCATCGATGTCTCCAAGCTCTCGGGCTCCACCGTCAAGTTTGGTGCCACCGTCACCTATGTCGACGAGGACACCGAAGAGGAAAAGACCTATCAGATCGTGGGCGATCCAGAGGCCGATGCCTCGGGTGGCCGCATCTCCATTTCCTCGCCCATCGCCAAGGCGATGATCGGCAAATCCGTCGGCGATTCGTTTGAAGTGGCGGCCCCTGGTGGCTCGCGCTCCTATGAAATCCTGAAAATCCGCTACAGCTAAGCCTGTTTAGCGAGCAAAGGCTGGTGCAGGCTGTGCTTTTTCGGTGCACAGCCCCAGCTGAATTGCCCCCGCCGTGTTGGCGGCCTTGAAACCGCCCGCACTTCGGCCTTTAACTGAGGCCAAGGGAGGCCTCGTACTCTGGGGAGAGCGTTGCGATGCACGCTAAAGTCATCATCATCGGTTCGGGTCCGGCCGGCTACACCGCTGCAATCTACGCGGCGCGCGCCATGCTGGAGCCCGTGATGATCCAGGGCATCCAGCCCGGTGGCCAGCTCACCATCACCACTGATGTTGAAAACTATCCCGGCTTTGCCGACGTCATCCAGGGCCCCTGGCTCATGGACCAGATGCGCGCGCAGGCCGAGCATGTCGGCACGCGCATCGTCAACGACGTGATCACCTCCGTCGATTTCGACCGCCGCCCCTTTGTGCTCCACAGCGACAGCGGCACGACCTACACCGCCGACAGCGTCATCATCTGCACCGGCGCCCAAGCCAAGTGGCTCGGCTTGCCCTCCGAGCAGAAATTCCAGGGCTTTGGCGTTTCCGCCTGCGCCACCTGCGATGGCTTTTTCTATCGCAACAAGGAAGTGGTCGTAGTCGGGGGTGGCAACACCGCAGTCGAGGAAGCGCTCTTCCTCACCAACTTCGCCTCCAAGGTCATTCTCGTGCATCGCCGCAGCGAGTTCCGGGCCGAGCGCATCCTGCAGGATCGCTTGTTCAAGAACCCCAAGATCGAAGTACGCTGGAACACCGAGATCGACGAAGTCCATGGCAGCGCCATGCCCCCTTCGGTCAACGCGGTGACCCTGCGCGACCTCAAGACCGGCCGCACCTATTCCCAGCCGATCGACGGCGTGTTCGTCGCCATCGGCCATTCGCCCGCGACCTCGATCTTTGCCGGCAAGCTCGACATGAAGCCGGGCGGCTATCTGCAGGTCCAGCCCGGCACGACCCAGACCAACATCCCCGGCGTGTTTGCCGCCGGCGATGTCACCGACGACGTTTATCGCCAGGCCATCACTGCAGCGGGGATGGGCTGCATGGCCGCGCTCGATGCCGAACGGTTCCTGGCCGAACACGAACTCGCCGAAGCGGCGGAGTAGACCACCCACTAAGAAGAAAGCACTGTGTAATGCTCGACTGGGACAAGCTCCGGATTTTTCATACCGCCGCAGAGTCGGGCAGTTTTACCCACGCCGCCGAAAAACTGGGAATGAGCCAATCGGCCGTCAGCCGCCAGATTTCGGCCCTCGAAGACGATCTTGGGCTTAAACTCTTTATCCGCCATGCCCGCGGCCTCGTGCTGACCGAAGTCGGCGAGCAGCTGTTCCGCACCGCCCACCGCATGCACTGGGAACTCCAGCAGGTGGAAACCCAGATGTCCGAATCCCAGGACGAGCCCACCGGCCCGCTGATCGTCACCACCACCGTGGGCATCGGCTCCACCTGGCTGTCCTCGCGCATCAACGAGTTCATCCGCCTGTATCCGCTGATCCAGCTCGAGATCCGTCTAAACGACGCCGAGCTCGATCTGGCCATGCGCGAAGCCGACGTCGCCATTCGCCTGCATCGTCCCAATCAGTCCGAGATGATCCAGCGCAAGCTGTTCACCGTGCATAACCACTTCTATGCCACGCCTGAGTATCTGAGCGAATTCGGCACCCCTAACAGCCCCGAGCAGCTCGACGATCACCGCATCATCAGCTTCGGCGAGCCCGTGCCGTCCTACCTGCCCGAACTCAACTTCCTCGAGCGCATGGGCCGCAGCGATTCCAGCCCGCGCCGTGCGGTGCTCAAGGTCAATTCGATCTACGGGATGCTCCAGGCTTGCCAGGCCAGCATCGGCATCGCCATGCTGCCTGACTATGTCACCGAGCAGGAAGACGGCGGCCTCGTCCAGGTTTTGCCCGAAATCGAGCTACCGGCCTATGAAGCATACTTTGTTTACCCTCCCGCGCTGAAGAACTCCAAGCGCGTTGGCGTCTTCCGCGACTTCATCGTCGGCAAAGCGCGCGAGTGGAGCTTTTAGCGGGCGAACGCGTTCACTGTCGGATGCGCCTTCCAAATACCCATCGCTGGGCGGACCTGCCCCGCCAGCGACACGGTCTGGGCCCCTACCCATCTAACGCCCTGTCAGTCCCAAATATTCCCGCGGAATGACGCTGCGCGCCCAGCGCAACAATCGCGAATCTTTCTGCAGCACGCCGGGCGCTTCCGGCTCCAATACCCACAATTGTGATCGTGTAGCGCCTGCATGTGGCGCATGGCTGGCATGACCCATAGCGCATTGCTGGCGGGCCGGCTCTCCCTCATATTGAACCTGTCGCTGAGGCGCCCTCCGAATCCTCCTCCCTCGGACCCCGCATCGCGACGCCGGATTTGGATCGATTCTCCTCCCTCGATCCCGGTCCATCGGTGAAGCGCTTTCCTCCTCCCTTGCGCTTCGCCATCACTATCGATTTGGCTTCGGCCCTATCATCAGCCCCATCTTCGGATGGGGCTTTTTTTTCGCCTGTTCCGGCGGGTTGCAACGCCGAGCAATGCGCCTGCTTATTTAGTGGACACATTGTCGCTGTGCCTAACGCATAGCTCCTATTCGCTCTTCCGCGTTGCACTAACTGATCGGGCTATCTATATACGTCCTTGTCGCTGCGACGCCGTCCGTTTCCTCCTCCCTCGGACCTGCGTTGCCCGACACCGGGTTCAAGCCGTATCCTCCTCCCTCGGCTTGGGTCCACCCGGTCCGGCGCATCTCCTCCTCCCTTGCGCGGGACCATTACTAGCGATTTGGCTTCGGCCCTATCCATGGCCCCATCTTCGGATGGGGCCCTTTTTTTTGCCCCACCCGCTTCGTTGATCGCTAGGGCGCCAGCACTGGCCGGCACCCCCACAACTCTTTTGGTCTAGCGTACTGCGGCGCAGAACTGCTGCACGCGCGCCACCGCTTCGCGCAGTTGCGCATCCGCCGCCGCATAGCTCAGCCGGAAATGCCCGGGCAGCCCGAACGCGGCCCCATGCACCAGCGCCACCCCCGTTTCGGCCAGGAGCGCCAAGACGAAGTCCTCGTCCGTTTCGAGCTTGGTGCCGCCGCCGCTGGTGCGCCCCAGCAATTCAGCGCAGGAGGGGAACACGTAAAACGCGCCTTCCGGCACCAAGCACTCGACACCCGCGGCCGCGTTCAGCCCCTCGACCACAAGGTCGCGCCGCGCCTGGAACGCCGCCCGCCAGTCTTTGAGAAACTCCTGCGGCCCATTCAGCGCCGCCACCGCCGCCCATTGCGAAATCGAGCAGGCATTGGTGGTGGATTGGCTTTGCAGCTTGGTCATCGCCGCCAGCAGCGGCTTGGGCCCGGTGCAATAGCCGATGCGCCAGCCCGTCATCGCGTGCGATTTGCTGACGCCATTCATAGTCAGCGTGCGCTCGCGCAGCGCCGGCTCCACCTGGGCAATGGTCGCGAACTGGCGCCCGTCATAAACCAGTGGCTCATAGATGTCGTCGGTCAGGATCATCACCTGCGGATGGCGCAGCAGCACCTGCGCCAGCGCCCGCAATTCTTCGGCCGAATAGGCTGCGCCCGTTGGGTTGGACGGGGTATTGAGGATCAACCATTTCGTGCGGGGCGAAATCGCCTGTTCCAGCACTTCGGGCTTGAGCTTGAAGCCGGTCGAGGCATCGGCCCGCGCCAGCACGGGCTCGGCGCCGCAAAATCGGGTGATTTCGGGATAGCTCACCCAGAACGGCACCGGCACCACCACTTCGTCGCCGGGGTTCAGCGTCGCCATCAGGGCATTGAAAATGATCTGCTTGCCGCCCGAGCCCACAAAGCACTCATCGGCCCGAACATCGAGCCCGTTGTCGCGCCGGAATTTTGCCGCCACTGCTTCCTTGAGCTCGGCGATCCCATCCACATTGGTGTAGCGCGTCTTGCCCTCATTGATGGCGCGGATCCCGGCTTCGCGCACGTGCAGCGGGGTGTCGAAATCGGGCTCCCCCGCCGAAAGGGCAATCACGTCCTTGCCCGCGGCCACCATGTCGCGCGCTTTTTGCGTGATGGCCACCGTGGCCGAAGGCGCCACCCGGTCCAATGCATCCGACAACAGTTTCATCGATCATCTCCACATCTGTGGGATGTGATACTGGCCCGTTCGGGCACCGGCAAGCGCTATGGCGGCGGCGCTCCCGTGGAGCCGCGGACCACCAGCGACAGCGGAACCACCTGGCGCTCCACCGGCCCGTCGAGGATCGCCGCCACGGCCCGATGGGCAATATCCGCCAGCGGTTGCTGCACCGTAGTCAGCGGCGGCTGCGCCGCGGCGCTTTCAGGCACGCCATCAAAACCCACCACCGAAACATCCTCAGGCACGCGCAGCCCGCGCTCGCGTAGCCAGTCCAAAGCGAGAATGGCAATCCGGTCCGACATGCACAGCAAGGCCGTTGGTTTGGTCGCCCCGGTGAACACTGCCTCCAGCGCCGCCCATACGCTGGCCGGCTCATTGCGGGTTTCATGCACCGGCACGTCAGCGCGGGCAATGCCGGTACCGTCCAGGACCTGCCAATAGCCCAGCATACGGTCGCGCGAGGTGGAATAAATTGCCGCGGCGATCTCCGCCTCCCCTACCGGGCCCGCATGTCCCTCTTTGAGCTCGGTGCTCAGCACCGCAAAGCGCCGGTGGCCTAGTTCCACCAGGTGCTGCGCCGCCATCGCCGCGCCGGCAATATTGTCGATCCCGATCGCAGGGATGGAGTCGTCGCCTGTTCCCAGCGCCAGCGCCACGAAAGGCAGGTCCCGCTTGCGCGTCAGCGCCACCAGTTCGTGCCCGCCCTCCACACACAGCAGCACAAATCCGTCCACTAAAGCCGTTTCGATGTTCCAGGCCAACTTTTCCCGGTTCACCGCCGAAACCAGCGCCATGCCGGCGCCGCGCCGATCGCAGATTTCGGACATCTCCGCGAGCAGGCTGCGGGCCCACGGATCCTCAAAGAAATATGACAGCGGCTCAACCGCAGCGACCCCGATGGCATTGACCTTGCCCGCCCGCAGCAGCCGCCCCTTCAGGCTCGGTCCGCCATAGCCCAACTCCTTGGCAACGGCTTGCACGCGCTCGCGCACCTCTTGCCGGACGAGTTCAGGTCGGCTGAACACATTGGATGCCGTGCCCTGCGACACACCGGCGGCCGCCGCTACATCCCTCAGTTTTATGGTGACCGGCGGTTTGACCACGAAGAACTCCTTCCCTCACCACTAGCAAAAAAGATGTATCGGTTCAAATCGGGTTGACGCCGGCAATCGCAATGCTAATTTGAACCGATTCAACCCGCACTCACGTCCTCGGGTTGAACCGATTCAAGGAGTAGTGCGATAATGATCCCTCCAAGCTATCTCTTCAAATCAGTTTACTTCGATGAGTGGGAACGCCCCGCCCCTGTCGCGGCGGCTAAGCCGGCGCATTTGGGCGGTGGTGATGGCTGGCACCGGCGGGCAACAACCTGGCTCGCCAGTGCGGGCCGCCTTGCCCTGGGTTTCCGCCCTCCGCCGGTCACGCGGGGCGACCCCTGCGCCGAAGGGCCGGCCTTCGGTCACTAGCCACAAGCTTGGGGAGCGACCCGCCCCCCAAGCCCCATGCCTTGGTCCAGCGGCCCCGGCTTATGCCTGCGCCTGTGCCTCGCGCATATTCTTGAGCCCCACGGCCCATTTATGCAGCTCATTGAACATCAGGCCGGCGCCTTGCACCATTGGCTCATTGGGTCGGAACACGCCGTCCTCGCCCAGGAAATTGGCGGTAAACGGGATCGGCACGGACTGGCTGAGCGCCACGACATTGAGATTGCTCAACAGCTGGCGCAGCACCTGGCTGGCCCGCAGGCCGGCCGACACGCCGCCATAGCTGACGATGCCTGCGGGCTTTCCCGTCCATTCCTTTGACAGATACTGGATGGCATTGACCACCGAAGCTGGGGGGAAATAATCATATTCGGGGGTCACGAACACAAAGGCGTCCCCCTCCCCGACGGTCTTGCTCCAGCGCTTGGTGTGCTCATGCTCGTATTGCTGCAGCATGGGGTGCTTGGGTTCATCAAACAGCGGCAGTCCCACCTCGGCCAGATCAACCAGTTCGATGTCGAACTTGCCCTGCTCCCTGGCAAAGTCCTCCACCCAGCGGGCAACGGTTGGGCCGACGCGGCCGGGCCGGGTGCTGGCAATTATGATCTTGAGTTGGAGAGCCATTCGGAGTTTCTTTCATGAAGCAAAAAGCAGGATCGGGCCCGCCACGCTGGCGTTCCGGCTCCGACCGCTGTTGTGGTCAATTGGATGTATCTTTTGGAAACCCAGGTTTCCTTGGGATACCAACCTGTCGTATATGAGAGTGAGCAGCCGACACAAGACGGCACCTGCAAGATACCGAGGTCACTTCCATGAGACCGTCCTACCTCAGTCACAGCCATCCCCACTGCGCCGCCACCCGCGACATCCTCACCATCATTGGCAGCAAATGGGCGGTGCTCGTCGTGGCCCTGCTGCAGGAGCGCCCTAAGCGCTTTTCCGAACTCAAGCGCGAGATCGGCGACATCACCCAGAAGTCGCTCACCTCGGTGCTGCGCGAACTCGAAAAGAACGGCATCGTCGAGCGGGTCGTGACCCCCACCGTGCCCCCGCGGGTTGACTACAGTCTGACCCGATTGGGTCAGTCCTTGCTCGGTCCGATCGGGGCCTTGGGCCTGTGGGCGGCCGAGCATCACGAAACCGTGTTGCACGCCCGCGCCCGCTACGAAGCTCCCACTGCCGCCTAAGCTCGCAGCCTTGCAGTCCCGCCAAGCCGGCTTTTCGGCGTTCCGTCGGCAGCGCTTCGTGACGCTGCCCGCCACAATCGAACCGCATTGGGGTGACACTTCTGCGCTGCTCGATAGCTTCAAGGAAGATGCGACCCCCATGCGTGAATCTACACCTGCCCCGCGCAAACGCTTCAGGCTCTACGCTTTCGCCTCTGGCATGTTTCTGGTTCTGGGAGGCGCAGCTGCGGTCCTTGCCGGCATCACCCCTGCCACTGCCGCCACTCTCGCCCAGGAACCCGACACCCAGATCGCCGTCTTCATGGTGCCGCTGACGCTCCTGGTTCTCGCCATTCTGGTTGAAGTTACCCGCGTTGCCCTGCGGGGCAACCTGCCCGCCGAAGCGCCGGCCCGGATCAAGCCCAGCCGCCTGCCTCCCGCGCCGCCCCGGCGCTGAACCACCTCAGATTTGCTGCCAAATTGCCGGCCCTAGGGGCCGGCTTTTTGTTGCCCCGGCTCCGCCCACCTTACCAACCTTGCCAAGCTTTCACCTTCCCGCAAGGTTCTGCCCACGGCACTTGCTCTATCATCTGGCCAGCCGAAACCTCCGGCCAGACACCAGGGAGCAATCCGATGAACAAGATTTCCGCCGCGGCTCTCGCGGTCCTTCTCACCGCGACCACGGGCCTTGCGGCCACCGGCCCCGCCTTGGCCCAGCCTGGGAAGCCTCCTATGGGCTATCAGTCCGGCGGCGATGACAACTGCAACTGGCAGCGGGGCGACGGCTACAGCCGCGGCGGCTGGCACGGCCAGCGCAACAGCGGCTGGGACGGTCAGCATGGCGGTCGCCGCGGCGGCGGCATGGGTGGCGGCATGGACGGCCCTTCCGACCGCAACGACGGCCCCGGCATGCGCCAGAACGGCCGCCAGTTGGGCAACAGCATGACCGGCCTGTTCAACTTCCAAAGGGGCGCCGAAGCCATCGAACTGGCGCTTGTGCGGATTAGCCACCGGCTCAATCTCACCGCCGAACAGCGCCCGCTGTTTGAGCAGATGCGCACCGCGGTCATGGACGCCGTCCGCAAATATGTTGACGACACTGCGCAGGTTCGCGCCGAGCGCTCCACCCCCACGGCTCCCCTCACCATCCCCGACCTGCTGCAGCGCCGGATCGTGCTCGACAATGCCCAGCTCGAGGCGCTCACCAGCGTTGTTCCTTCGGTCACTGCATTTTACGAAAGCCTCACCCCCGAGCAGCAGGCGCTGCTGACGCCGCCCCAACGCGGCCAGCGCGGCGGCGGCAATTGGGGTGGGCAAGGCAACAATCAGCCGGACCAGTCGGACTCGCAGCCGCCCCCTGATCAACCAGCCCAGCCGCCCGTCGATCAGCCCGCCGCACCGCCCCCAACCGATCAGCCGGGCGCCGCACCCGCCGCACCGCCCAGCCAGCCTCCCGCCCCGCCGCCCAGCCCGGCTCCCGCTATCCGGGGCTAACCACACCCGCGGTGCCGCGCCTTTCTCCTCGGGGAGGCGCGGCGCCGCATTTGCCCCGGCCCCGATTGGCCGGGGTTTAATTTCGACCGGCCTTGCTCTAGCTATAGCTGGCAGCTGACCGGAACCACCATGACCCGCGCCACCGCCACCCTCTGCCTTCTGCTCGCCACTGCTCTTTGGGGCTTTGGCTTCATCGCTCAAAAGCACGCCATGCTCTCCATGGGCCCGCTCAGCTTCACCGGCGTGCGTTTCATCATCGGCGGCGCCCTCCTCCTGCCGCTCGCCCTGCGCGAGCGCCGCACCAAATCCGCAACTCTTTCGCGCCGCGACTGGCTCTTTGTCGCCGCCATGACCCTCGTCTTTTTCATCGGCAGCTGGCTGCAACAGGTGGGCCTGGCCAGCACCACCGTCACCAATGGCGGCTTTCTCACCGGCCTTTACGTGCTGTTCGTGCCGCTGATCGCCTTCCTCGTCTTTCGCACTCAGCCCCATCCTCTGGTGCTGATCGGCGTCGCCCTCGCCTTGGTCGGCATCTACCTGCTCAACGGCGCCCGCCTTGACCGGCTCAATATCGGCGACGCGCTGATCGTGCTTTGCGCCGTGTTCTGGGCCATCCATGTGCTCATGCTCGGCGCCATCGCCAGCCGCACCGGCCTGCCCCTCGCCATCACCTGCGGCACCTTTATCCTTGCCGGTCTTGGCGCGATCCTGCTCGCCTTCGTCTTTGAAGCCCCCACCCTCGCCCAGATCAGCGAGCAGTGGCTCGCCGTCGCCTACGCCGGCATTGGCTCCACCGCCATCGGCTTCACCCTCCAGGCCGTCGCCCAGCAATATGTCCCCGCCACCAATGCCGCGCTGGTGCTGTCCTCCGAAGCCCTGTTCGCCGCCCTCGGCGCTGCGCTGCTGCTTGGCGAGCGCCTCCTGCCCATCGGCTATGTCGGAGCGCTCGTGATCTTCCTTGCTATTCTCCTCGGCGAGGTGTTGCCGCCCATCCTCCTGCGCCGCCGCGCCCGCACGCAAGCCGTCACCACCTAGCCCAACAACCGAGCATAACGGCGCCGCGCAACCCCTCCCGACCGCCAGCAGTTTGTTGTGGACCACCCGGTGTTTCCCCTCGCACCCCCGGGCCCGCTCCGGCACAACCAGCCCATGGCCAAGCTTTATTTCTCCTATTCCGCAATGAATGCGGGCAAATCCACGCTCCTGCTTCAGGCGGCCTATAACTATCGCGAGCGCGGCATGAACGCGCTGCTGTTCACCTCCGGGCTTTACGCCAGTGATGGCGTCGGGCGGATCAGTTCGCGCATCGGCATCTCCGAAGCTGCCGCGCTTTATACCGACGCCGACGATCTCTATCTCGCCATCCACGACGCCACCGAGATCGCCAAGGTCGATTGCGTCTTTGTCGATGAAGCCCAGTTCCTCTCCCCCGAACAGGTCTGGCAACTCGCCCGCGTCGCCGATCGCCTGCGCATTCCGGTGATGTGCTTTGGCCTGCGCACCGATTTCCAGGGCAAGCTCTTTCCCGGCTCGGCCGAACTGCTGGCGATCGCCGATATCCTGCGCGAGATCCGCACCATCTGCTCCTGCGGCCGCAAGGCCACCATGGTGGTGCGTCAAGACCCCTCCGGCCGGGTCCTCACCGCCGGCGACCAGGTCGCCATCGAAAAGTCCGTTTATCTCTCCCTCTGCCGCATGCACTGGGAAGAAGCCGTTGGCCGCTGGCCCGTGAAAGGACCCTCCTCATGATCCCTGTCCAAACCACCCCCGCCACCGAGCCCTCGGGCGCCCTCACCATCCGCACCCTCGCCATGCCGGCCGATGCCAATCCCGCCGGCGATATCTTTGGCGGCTGGGTGATGAGCCAGATGGATATCGCCGGCGCCATCGCCGCTGTAGAACGCGTCGGCGGCCGCGTCGTCACCGTTGCAGTCGAAGCCATGACCTTTATCGCCCCGGTCAAGGTCGGGGATATCCTGTGCGTCTACACCGCCGTTGACCGCGTCGGCACCACTTCGGTCACCATCGCCATCGAAGCCTGGGCCCGGCGCGAGCGGCGCGATGATCGCGTCAAGGTCACCCAGGGCCACTTTGTTTACGTCGCCATGGGCGAAGACGGCCGCAAGCGCACCATTACCTGACTTTTTTCGAACCGGATCGTTCAGCCAGCATTCAGTTGCCATCGGGTCTTATGGACCACGCCGGCCCCAAGCGCCGGCAAGCAAGGGGAGCCCTCGATGAAGTCTGTTCGCCTCGGATTGATCACCACCTTCGCCGCCGTGCTGGCCGGCACTATTGCAGCTGCCGCCGCCCCGGCCAGCGTTTCAACCAATGTCAATGTTCGCTCTGGCCCCAGCACGCAGCATCCCGTGGTTGGTTCTCTCTTTGCCAACAACACCGTAGATGTTGGCCAGTGCAGCGCCGGCTGGTGCCAGATCTCGGCCGGGCATGTTGCCGGCTGGGTCTCGAGCGACTTCGTCGTTATTGGTCGGCAGGCCCAGGCGCAGGTCGCGCCCCGTGGCAATGGCTTTGGCGAACCCGGCTTTGATCTGGAATTCAACTTCGGCGGTCCTGGCCGTCCCTTCCCGCCCCCCCCGCCAGCGCCACCGGCACCCCCGGTCTACGATGATGAGGAAGCCGGCGCCTGCTTTTATACCCGCCCCGATTTCCGCGGTGAGCAGTTCTGCGTCACCGAAGGCGAAACCTATGACTACCTGCCGGGCCTCTGGGACGACAGCTTCCGCTCGGTCGAAATCTATGGCGGCGCCCGGGTGGATGTGTGCCGGGACGAAGAGCTTTCAGGCGCTTGCGCCACGCTGCGGCGCGACACTGCCCGGCTGCCGCGCGAACTCGACCGCCGCATCTCCTCTCTGGACGTTTACTAAGGTCTAAAGAGCATCAGAGTCTTCGTGCCGGCCCGGAACCGTTTGTTTCCATCATCGTTTGATCAACAACAACAACAGCGTCACTGCCGATCGGCCAAATACGGTTGTCGGCCAAGAATATAACAGGAGTTCAAGGATGAACCGCTACAACCGCAAGCTGCTGAAAACCGCGGCTACGGGTATTGCCGTCGCAGCCACCGCCGTGATCGTGTTCCTGCCCGCAGCTGCCCAGGCAGCTCCCGGTACCGTGACGAGCAACATCAATGTGCGTTCGGGCCCTGGCGGCAATTATGGGGTAGTGGACACCGTGCGCGCCGGCACCAATGTGGATGTGCAGCAGTGTGAAGGCTCCTGGTGCTATATCGCCAAGCCCGGCCCGGATGGTTGGGTTTCGGCTCAGTATCTGAGCGCAGGGGGTCGTCCCGTCAATTCCGGCCAGCCCGGCCTGTCCTTCGGCTTCTCCACCGGCCCCGGTGGCCCACAGATCAATATCGGCGTTGGCAATGAAGGCCGCAATCCTCCTGGCCGTCCCCGCCCACCTGCCCCGCCCGTGTATGAGGAAGAGATCGCCGAGGTCTGCTTCTATGATCGCACCCGCTTCCGCGGCGAAAGCCAGTGCCTTGAGGAAGGCGAAAGCGTGCGCAATTTGGGCGGCTTTGCCGACCGCATCTCTTCGATCGACAATCCCGATGGCCTGCGGGTTCAGGTTTGCGCTGAGGTGAACTTCCGCAATTGCCGCACCTATACCACCAGCGCTTCTTCGCTCGGTGACTACGACGACTATATCGCCTCGATCCGCGTGCGCTGATCCCAGGCGGCAGCCATTCCCGGGCGCCATCCAACGATGGCGCCCTTTTTCACATCCAGGATTCCGATAAACCTTGGCCTTGGCCCAGTGCCGCGCTAGTGTCCCCCCGCCCAGCCTTGTTGTGGAACAGCGTCATGCCTTATCTTCTTCGCACTCTCGTTTTCCTCGCCATTGCTGGCGTCTCGCTGGTCACGGGCGCTCTGCCCACGCTCGCCGCCTCCGAATCGGGCAGCCTTGCCTGGACCACCAAGCCCGCAACCCTCCACCAGGGTCCCGGCCGCGAATATCCCATTCTGGGGCAGATCCCGGCCGAACAGCGCATCAAGGTGCTGCGCTGCCAGAAGGTGTGGTGCATGATCGATGGTCCTGGCGGTCGCGGTTGGACCTCGATCCACGCCGTCGATTTCGGCAAGGACCCCCGCGGCATCGAGTGGAACGAATGGACCTTTGAGCGCCCCGCGCCCAAGCAGGTCTGCTTTTACGAGGGCGAGAATTATACCGGCGGCGCGCTCTGCCTCGACCCCGGCACCAAGATCGAAGACCTGCTGCTGATTGGCGCCGACAACCGTTATTCCTCCGTGCGCATCGAAGGCAAAGTCGCCGTCGCCGCCTGCCGCGACCGCTTCTTCCAGAGCTATTGCGAACGCATCACCCACAGCCAGCCCCGCCTCGACCAATACCTCAACAAGGCCCTCTCCTCGATCGAAGTCTACTAACCGCGCGAGCCGCGCTGGCTCCAAGGCCGATGCATCGGGCTCTGCCCTCCCTCCCCCTTGAGGGGAGGGCCGGGGTGGGGGTCCCTCGATTCCATCACCGATCTCCGACCCTCCACTAGAAGTCGCGGCGCACCGGCCCAACCGTGCCCCACCTGACGACCCCCTCCCTCAATCCCTCCCCTCAAGGGGGAGGGAAGCACCAGCCGACGTCCTGCACGAGCTGACAAAACCCCAAAACCCCTCACACCTCCGCCTTCTCCTCCGCATCCGCGATCCGATCCATCACCGCTTCGGGCGACACATCCCGCTCGAGTTCACCCAATTCCTCATCGGCCTCCGTATGGATATCGAGCTTGCGGGCAATCGCACTCACCAGCTCGATCAGCCGGGTGGTTTCATGCTCGTTGAGCAGACTAACCTGCAGGTCGAGATCGGCCCGGATATTGTCCTCCGCCGCCATCCGGTTCTGGTTGATCAGCACAAAGGTGCTGAGGAAAATCGCCTCGACCGACGCTTCCATCGCCAGCACCACCAACGATGGGTCCCAGGGCGGGATGATCGGCAACCATCCCACATTAATGCCGATCCAGAGCCCGAAAAACACGATATGGATATAAACAAACATCATGGAGCCGGCGAATTTGCTGATCGCCGCCGCGGCCCGTTCCTCGAGCGAGGCCGAGCGCGCGCTTTCGCGCCGCCGCTCCATGATGGCATCGATATTGCGCGTCAGCGCCGGCGATAAGCCCCCCGCGGCCTGCTTGGTGGGGCTATCTGCCAGGGGGTGGTCTTGATTCATGGGCTCGCACTCCGTTGTCGCTCCCCACAACGGCCAGCCCTGCCCTTTGTTCATCGCGACAACAGGCATCAACACTGCGTGCTCCTGACAAAGCCTGTCAGCACCCCTGTTCCGTCTCCGTTCACCACCTGCTAAGGTAAAGCACGTTGCAATTTGCGGCACCGTTTCCCACATCAGGTGCCTTCCCGAGCATTGGTGTCTTATGGCCGACAAGTCCGCACGTCCCGGCAAAGCCGAGTTTTCCATCGACGATTTCCTGGGCGAGATCGAAAAGGCCGAGGACCTCGCCGCCAGCAAACCCCTTTACGCCGAGCGCATGCGCAACAAGCGCGCGCTTGATCGCGCCGATCAGGCCGCCGCCGCTGCCGCCGAGGACGCTGCCAAGGAAGCCGCCAAGCCCAAGACGGCGCTTGAAAAGCGCCGCACCACCAAGTCCTCGCACGACACCGTCACCGGCATGTCGCCCAAGACGGGCAAGACCAAGATCAATTCCGTGGTCCGTCCCGATTTCTCCGGCATGGGCGAAGCCCCCCAGGCCGGCTTCGGCCACGTCCCCTCCGCCAAAGCGCTGAGCGCCCGCAAGATCACCGGCGCCCCTCATCCTGAGGAGGCGCAAAGCGCCGTCTCGAAGGACGCCGATCCCGAGGCCACCGCCGAGATCCGCGCGGCCCTCACCGCCGCCACCAAGAAGGCCAGGGCCAAAAAGAACGAGGACGTCTCCAACGCCCAGACGGTGGGCGTCACCGCCACCGTCAAGGCGCTCGAACAGATCATCCTGCATGGCCGCAAGGAAGTGGAAGGCTCCTCCCCCTGGATGCCCCACAAGGCGCAAAACCGCCTCGAAAAGCGCGCGCCCCGCCGCCCCTTCCGCATGGTCACCGACTACCAGCCCGCCGGCGACCAGCCCACCGCCATTGCCGAACTCGTTGAAGGCATCGAGAATGGCGAAACCGACCAGGTCCTCCTCGGCGTCACCGGCAGTGGGAAAACCTTCACCGCCGCCCAGGTGATCGCGCGCACCAATCGCCCCGCGCTGATCCTTGCGCCCAACAAGACCCTTGCCGCCCAGCTTTACGGCGAGTTCAAGAGCTTCTTCCCCGACAACGCCGTCGAATATTTCGTGTCCTATTACGACTACTACCAGCCCGAGGCCTATGTGCCGCGCACGGACACCTATATCGAAAAGGAATCCACCATCAACGAGCAGATCGACCGCATGCGCCACTCGGCAACCCGGGCGATCCTCGAGCGCGACGACGTCATCATCATCTCCTCGGTCTCGTGCATCTACGGCATCGGCTCGGTGGAAGACTACACCGCCATGACCATCGATGTGCAAAAGGGCGAAAAGATCGACCAGCGCGAGCTGCTCGCCAAGCTCGTGGCCCTGCAATACAAGCGCGGCGACACCGGCTTTGTGCGCGGCACCTTCCGGGTGCGCGGCGACACGGTCGAACTCTTCCCCGCCCACTATGAAGCCGCCGCCTGGCGCATCACCCTCTTTGGCAACGAGATCGAATCCATCACCGAATTCGATCCCCTCACCGGCAAGAAGTCCGCCGACCTCACCTTCATCCGCGTCTTCGCCAATTCCCACCACGTGACGCCGCGCACCACCATGAACCAGGCGATCAAGCTGATCCGCGCCGAACTCAATGCGCGCCTGCAGGAGCTCAACGGCGCCGGCCGGTTCCTCGAAGCCCAGCGCCTCGAGCAGCGCACGCTCTTTGATCTGGAAATGATGGAAGCCACCGGCTCCTGCGCCGGCATCGAGAACTATTCGCGCTACTTCTCGGGCCGCAAGCCCGGCGAGCCGCCTCCGACCCTCTTCGAATACCTGCCCGACAACGCCCTCGTTTTTGTCGACGAATCCCACGTCACCATCGGCCAGCTCGGCGCCATGTATCGCGGCGACCTCCGGCGCAAGGCGACGCTGGCCGAATACGGCTTCCGCCTGCCCTCCTGCATGGACAATCGTCCGCTGCGCTTCGAGGAGTGGAACGCCATGCGCCCGCAATCGGTCTATGTTTCGGCCACCCCCGGCTCCTGGGAAATGGACCAGACCGGGGGCGTTTTTGCCGAACAGGTGATCCGCCCCACCGGCCTCATCGATCCACCCGTCGAAATCCGCCCGGCCAAGACCCAGGTCGATGACGTCATCGACGAAATCCGCCAGGTCAGCAAAACCGGCTACCGTACGCTCTGCACCGTCCTCACCAAGAAAATGGCCGAGGACCTCACCGAATACATGCACGAACAGGGCATCCGCGTGCGCTACATGCACTCGGACATCGACACCATCGAGCGCATCGAGATCATCCGCGACCTGCGCCTGGGCGCCTTCGACGTCCTTGTCGGCATCAACCTCCTGCGCGAAGGCCTCGACATTCCCGAATGCGGCCTTGTCACCATTCTCGATGCGGACAAGGAAGGCTTTCTGCGCTCCGAAACCTCGCTGATCCAGACCATCGGCCGCGCCGCGCGCAATGTCGACGGGCGGGTGATCCTGTATGCCGACAACATCACCGGCTCCATGGAACGCGCGCTCGCCGAAACCAATCGCCGCCGCGAAAAGCAGATCGCCTATAACGAGGAACACGGCATCACGCCGCAATCGGTGCGCTCCAACATCCACGACATCGTCGACAGCGTCTACGAGCGCGACCACGTCACCGTCTCGATCGGCAAGGGCCGCGACGGCAAGGAACAGCTCGCCGTCGGCGAAAACCTGGGCGCCGTGCTCAAGGACCTCGAACGCGCCATGCGCGAAGCCGCCACCAACCTCGAATTCGAAAAGGCCGCAAGGCTCAGGGACGAGATCAAGCGCCTGCGCGAAATGGAACTGGATACCCTTTCGGGCGGGGTTTCTTAGTCACCTACCGCGCGGTCTAGCTCCAGCCCCTCGGCTCCTGGCCTCCCTCCCCCTTGAGGGGAGGGCCGGGGTGGGGGTCCGTCGGCGCCTTCACCAAACTCGGAGCAGCCACCGCAAAAGAGCCCACAGCCCGCGGCACCACAGAGCCCTCCTCCACGACCCCCTCCCTCAATCCCTCCCCTCAAGGGGGAGGGAAGCCCCAAGCCCAGCCGCTCCTGCCCGCAACGAGAGCCCCAAACCCGTCGGCCCTTGCCCTCCCTCCCCCTTGAGGGGCTCCGAGCCGTCCGCCAAAGCGGCGGATCGCTCCAGTGGAGCGATCCGAGGTGAGAAGGCCATGAGAGCTACGCTCGAATGGCCAAGGGGTGGGGGTCCGTCGGCGCCTTCACCGAACTTAGAGCAGCCCCACTGCCAAGAGATCACAGTCCCCGGCACCACCGTGCCCTCCTCCACGACCCCCTCCCTCAATCCCTCCCCTCAAGGGGGAGGGAAGCCCCAACTCATCCGCTCCTGCCAACAACGAGAGCCCCAGACCCTCGAATGGCGAAGGGTCGGGGCCCTCGCTGGCCCCGATCCCTCCCCCAAAAACCCACCCAAAACTGTCGGCCCCCAACACCCCCGCGCGTCCTATGCTGCCGAACCCGGAGCCAGGTTTATGCCCCAACCCGCCCCCGCCAGCGTCGATCTCTATCTCGCCGCCCAGCCGCCCGAGGCGCGCGCCATCCTCGAGCGCCTGCGCGCGATCATCCACCGCGCCGCGCCTGAAGTGGCGGAGTCGATCAAATACGGCATGCCGCTGTTTCGGTGGAACGAGCGCTATCTCTATCTGGGCGCCTGGAAGCACCATATCGGCCTCTACCCGATCCCGCCCCTCCCCCCGGAGCTGGAACCCGCCCTCGCCCCCTTCCGCGCCCACAAGGACACGGTGCAGTTCAGGTACACGGAGCCGGTGCCATATGAGGTGTTTGAGCGGCTGGTTGGAAACTAACTCACAGAAGAAATCTATTGGTTATGGATCAAGTAGACCAAGTTGGCCGAGTGACATCTCACCAGCTTTTCCAACAATGATGTGGTCATCCACCCTAATGTCGAAGGCAGCTGCCGCAGCAACAAGCTCCTGGGTACGCGTGACATCCGCCGACGAGGGAGAAGGATCGCCGGACGGGTGGTTATGGACTAGAATCATGCTGCGGGCGGAAAGGTCTAGAGCACGCCTAACCACCTCGCGAGGGTACACTGGCGCATGGTCCACCGTCCCCTTGTGCAATAGTTCATCGGCGATAAGCTTGCCCCAGGGGTCGATAAAGAACACTCGAAAATGTTCAACCTCCTCAAAAGCCATGGTTACGTGCAGGTAATCGCGAAGAAGCTGGCTTTGGTTCGGTACAAGGCGCTTGTCGAAGTTGATCCTACCCTGTGCCGTGCAAAGAGCGATGTCCCTGACTGCTCTCAGTAAGGCTAGAACGTCATCGGTGACACCATCCACTTCCGTGAGTCTGTTTGCAGAAGCTGAAAGGGTGGCCGGGAGGGAACCAAACCTGGACATTAGTCGGGACACCAGGGCCGAAGCGTTCACATCTGGCACAACATGCATCAGTATTTCCAAAAGCAGTCTCTCTTGCTGAGCCCCGCTCCAGAATGAACAATAACTGGCCCTAGCTGATCGCGGCATCTTGCCTCCAAAACGGCTAAAACAACAATCTCACAACCCGCGCGTATGACTTGCCGTAGGACACTAAACCTGGACTACGACCCTTCAAGCTAAGAGTTCTAGAATGATATTGGACTAGAAGACGACGGTTCCGAACTAAGAATCCCCATTTTCCGAAACGAGAGATGTTCCGAACTACCGATAATCATTCTCTCAATGACGAAGATGTTGAGCAGCCCGGCAATGGCTACCAACTTCTTAGTCAGCCGAATTTCTGCTTCTGATGGGTAGTCTACTTCTGAATTAGTTATCTGAATCAGGATCATGCTACTCGCTGAAAGCTCGAGTGCACGCCTTATAAGTTGTACAGGGGAGAACGATGAACGAGTAGCGACTTCTGCGTGCAGGATTTCATCAGCGATCAACCTCTGCCTCCTGTCGGAGAACAGAACTCTCGTTCCCCTCGTATCCCCCACCGTCATCGTTCTTTGTAGATAATCTAAAAGCTCGCTGATCGAACTCAGCCGAGGACTATTGAGTTCAATACGATTGCGAGCCATTCCCGCAGCCACTTTCTTGACGGTCTTGAGCAAGGAAGCGAGGTCACCAGTTACGCCGTTCACCTCACTTAGGCGCAAGGCAGAAGCGGACAGCGCGAGCGGGAGCGAGCCAAATCGTTCTATTATGCTTGATGCAACACTACTTGCGTCACTCACCCCTACCCCTTGCATGAGCTGCTCAAGAAGTTCTTTATGGGACATCAAACTTCGCGGGTAGTAATGCTGACTTAGTTTCTCAGTCGGTGAATGCATTCGTCACCTCCAAAACTAAGCACAAGTTATTACGTATAACTCACCCGAGCAAGTATAACCTCGCTTTAACAATGTTCTTCGTTAACTCCGCCCAGGAAGACATATTGGCCCACAGCTCGGCGGGGAGCTTATCCCCGCCTACTACCCCTTCGCTCACACTCGTGGCTCCATCACTCCGGAGCCGCCCATGCCCATTCCCGACAAAAGTATCCCCTTCGCCAATCTCGCCCGCTACGAGGCCGTGCGCCCGCGCCTCAAAAACTTTGTCGCGCGGCTCAAAACCCTGGGTGAACCCGACCAGCCCGCCTCGCCAGTGGAAAAAGCCCTAGCGGCCGAGCTGATCCGGGAAACCAGGCGCACCACTTCGCGCGACGGGTTTGGCCGCGCCCTGCCCCTGCTGCAGCCCGCCGCGCCGCACACCCGGGCGGCGCTGCTCGAAAAGCTGGCGGAAGCGGAAACGGCGCTCGGGGCGTTCGCGGCCCTGTATTGCCGGGGCGAAGGCGAGGACGCGCCGCGCTGGCGCCTCGACCCCTGATTCTTTTGCATTTTGAAGTGTGGTTCAGGGCGTGGGGAAAGCCGTTCACAACGCGTTCAGAACCCGTTCAGTTTGGGCCCCCGGCCGTTCACTTATCCCCGCCCCATCGGGCCATGCGATAGTGCCTCCATTCCCGCCGAAAACACGCGGCGCCGACGAAGCGCCGGGCGGGAGGTGTGGACTGTGCGGGGTCGCCCGGACAGCCGTGGTTGTGCCGACTACCGGCCGGTTCCTGGCCCGTTTGCTCCCAAAAGACCGGGGGTGGCGGGCCGGCAAGAACCCCTCCCTGCGGGGAAGCCGCTCGAGGCGTCACGGTCAAAAAAATCCACGCGTGCGGTGCGGCTTTGGCCTCACTCTTTTGACCACCCCGATGAGGCGAAAGCCGCGCCGTGCCGTGCCTGCCCCGCTCCCAAAAAAACCCGCACGGCGTCCGGCCGGGCGGCGTCCCTGCTTGCCTGCAACCCAAGCCGCCTCCGCCCCGTTCGGTTGGCAACGCAACAAGGGAGCCCCATATGGCCAACGACCAGCAGCACACCGACAAAACCCCCGACGAAGTGGAAGACCGCATCTGGGAGCTGATGAAAAAGATCGATTTTTGCATGTTCACCACCTGGAACGGCACCGAACAGCGCTCGCGGCCCCTCTCGGCGCGCGTGTTCCGCGACGAGCATGCCGTGTATTTCCTCGTGGATGCCAATGGGCACAAGAATATCGAGATCGAGCAATACCCGCAGGTGTCCTGCGCCTTTGCCGACAATTCCGGCCACAAATATGTGGCGATGAATGGCCTTGCCTCGCTCAGCAATGACCGCGCCAAGATCAAGGATCTCTGGAGCGACATGGACAAGGCCTGGTGGGACAGCGAGAACGACCCCGATATCCGCCTCCTGACCGTGCGCCCCGACGGCGCCGAGCTCTGGGACAGCCCTAACCAGCTGGTCGCCACCGCCAAAATGCTCACGGCTGCCGTCACCGGCGCCAAGCCCAGCTTTGGCGACAACGCCAAGGTGGATCTTTAGTCCCGGGGCCGTTCGGGCTGGCTTACAACCAGCCCGACAATTCCCGCCGCACCATGGCCTCGATCATGTCCATGCCACCCGGCGAGTCATTAAGGCACGGGATATAGGCAAATTCCTCGCCCCCCGCCTCCATGAAGGTCTCGCGCCCCTGCATGCTGATTTCTTCGAGCGTTTCGATGCAGTCCGCCGAAAACGCCGGCGCGAGGATGGCGATTTTTTTAATCCCCTTGCCCGGCAGCGCCGCTAAAGTCACATCCGTATAGGGCTCGAGCCACTTGGTCGGCCCGAACCGGCTTTGGAAGGTGACCATCAGCTTTTCTTTGGGCCAACCCAGATATTCGCGCACCAGTCGCGTCGTCTTGTAGCACTGGCAGTGATAGGGGTCGCCCCGCTCCAGATACTCCACCGGCATGCCGTGGTAGGAGGTGATCACCAGGTCCGGCTCGAACGGCAAGGCGGCAACGCCGTCGCGGATCGAATTTCCCAATGTTTCTATGTACTTAGCGTCTTCGAAATAGGCCGGGGCCGTGCGCACGGCCGGCTGCCAGCGCATCTCGCCCAGCGCATCGAACGCCTTGTCATTGGCGGTCGCCGTGGTGGTCGCCGAATATTGCGGGTACAGCGGCACCAGCAAGATCTTGGTGCAGCCCTGCGCCTGCAGTTTTTCGAGCACGCTCTTGGTGGAAGGATTGCCATAGCGCATGGCATAATCCACCACCACGCCCTCGCCCGACATCCGGTCGGCCAGCGCCTCGGTCTGGTTGCGCGTGATCACCCGCAGCGGGCTTTCATTGGTGCGCTGGTCCCAGATCTGGGCATAGGCATGCCCGCTTTTCTGCGGCCGAAAGCTGAGAATCACGAGGTTGAGGATCGGCCACCACAACCACTTCGGCGTCTCGATCACCCGCGGATCGCTCAAGAATTCCTTGAGATAGCGCCGTACGCTCCAGTAATCGGTCGCGTCGGGCGTGCCGAGATTGAGCAGCAAGACGCCGATCTTTTGCTCTGGCACAGGCGGATGGTTGGGCGGCAGGTGATCGGACATGTCAGCCAGTTTGGAAGGATTCTAGGCTGGCGCACCATAGTTCTTCCTGCCGCGCGCGCAAGGCGGCGATGGGTCGCGCTAAAGGCTCGCCAGCAACAAAACCACCCCAAATCCCAGCACCGCAAAGGCGCCGAGCAGCTCGGCCCACCACACAATACTCACAGTAACGGGATTCTCAGCACCCCCGAGGCGTCTGGCGAGGCCTTTTGCGCCTACCGCGACGCTGGCCAATGCCGCAACCGTGATCGCCGTACCCAGCCCCATCAGGAATACAGCCGCTATGCCGGCCGCCAGCACGCCTTGCGACAGGGCAAACACCATCACCACCAGCGCCCCCGAACAGGGCCGCAACCCAACCGCCAGCACCACGGCAAGCTGTTCACGCCAGCCGCCGCTCGTTGCCTGCGGCGCTACAATATGCGCGTGCCCATGAGCAACATTGCTATGCGCGTGTGCATGCCCGTGCCCGTGCGCATGATCATGATCGTGATGATGATGATCGTGATCGTGATCGTGATCGTGATCGTGATCGTGATCGTGCCCCCAGCCCAGCAGCTTGCGCAACACCAACCACAAGCCCAGCAGGGCAATCAGCGCATAGGAGCCGACGCCGATCCAGTTGGCGGCATTGCCCATGGCGAGGCTCGTCATCCCCAGCGCACCGGCAGCCACGAGCACCAATGCAACGGCCACAACCGATTGCAGCATTGCCGAAACCACGCTCAAGCGGATGCCGCGGCGCAGCTGGGTCTCGTTGGCCAGCATATAGGATGAAATCACCACCTTGCCATGCCCCGGCCCGGCTGCATGAAACACTCCATAAAGGAAACTGAGACCACCCAGCAGCCAGAATGCCGTCCAGTCGCTGCGCACAGCAGCAAGCGAGGCCGTCATGGCCTGGTAGAAGTTCCTTTGCTGCTCCTGCAGCCAGCCGAAAAAGCCGGACCGCGGCAGCGACAAGCTCGGCTCTGCGGGTGGGCCTCCAAATGGCGTGGCCGGCCGGGCCTGCGCCATGGCTTCAGCCGCCTGGACAGCGCTGGCAGGCTCAACCCCCGCGCCACCTGCTGGGCAGGTGATCCGGATCAACCCTTGCGTGCCGCGCATCGCGGCGGCGAGATCCGGTGGCAGTTCGAGCACATCGGGCCCGAGGGCGTAGAGGCGCTCCTCGACTGCCCGATCCATTGGCCGAGGCGGCTCGACAGCGGCAGCACAACCGGCTGGAGCGTTCTCTAGGTGCACACTGCCGGCACCGGGAACGGTGATCGCGACGTAATATTCTGGATCATAGATGCCCAGTTCAAATCCGTCCCGGACCTCCTCTGGGGTTTCCGCCAGGACGGAATAGCTGAGGGTCGTTTTGCCGTCCGCATAAACCATGCGCTGGTCGCCCGCGGCCTCCCAGGCCATGGGCGCATCCTGCGCGCCGGCAAAGGTGTAAAACCCGAATTCCGCGAGTCCAGCCAGGTTCTCGTCGGCAAGCTCCTGCAACTCCTCCGGACTGGTAACCCCATCACCATCGGTGTCGAGGCCTTGAACTACCCAGCTGGAGAAAGCGGCATCAAAGGTCCAGTCGTGGCGCAAACCCGACACGGCGCCATTGCCATCAAAGACAATGGTGACTTGGGCGTCGATGAAAATATGGGGATGCGCGGCCGCCGGTATTGCGCCGATCAGCACCAGGCTGGCTGAGGCCAGAAGGCGTTTGACGGTGCGGCGAATGGTGGGCACGTTCATAAGATCAGGCAATAGGGTGAACCGCAAACCAGTCTACCAAGTGGTCGATTAGGGCGCGCACCTTGCCCGCCAAATGCCGGCGATGCGGATAGACCGCTTGCAGTGTCTGCCCGGTGGGCAGAAATTCAGTCAGCACGGGCGTCAATTCCCCTTTGGCCACGACCGGGTCGGCCAGATAAGAAGGCAGCACAACAAAACCAAGGCCCATCGTGGCCGCTCGTCGCGCCGCCAAGGGTGAGTTGACCCGCAGCGGCCCGGTCACTGGCACCGATATGGTCCGCCCCTCTTCGGTGAAGCGCCAGTTCGATTGCCCCTGCAGGTTTACGTCAACGATGCAGGGCAGCTTGCGCAGATCCTCAGGATGTTGTGGCGTGCCGTGGCTCTTGAGCAGCGCCGGAGCGGCGCCCACCACCACATGCATGTCAGCAATCTTGCGGGCGATCAGCGAGCTATCGGCCATAGTTGAGATGCGCAGTGCAACGTCGATGCCTTCGTCAACAAGGTCGACATAGCGGTCCTCCAGCCGCAAATCGAGCGTCACCTTGGGGAACTTGAGGAGATAGGAAAAGATCGCGGGAGCCAGCGTATCTTCGCCGAAGTTGCGCGGCGCCGACACGCGCAGCATGCCGCGGGGCTCGGCGGTCTGGTCGGTGATGGTTGCGTCGAGCTCGTCCAGCTGTTGCAGCAGCGCGCTGGCTTCCCGGTAATAAGCTTCGCCAGCTTCGGTGAGGCTGAGCTTGCGTGTGGTTCGGTTCATCAGCCGGACGCCGAGGTAATCCTCAAGATCAGTGACATATTTGGACAGCAGTGCCTTGGAGCGTCCATGCTCTCGCGCTGCCGAAGAGAAGCCGCCGGCGTCGAACACCTGCACGAAGGCACGAATGCGGGCGAGATCTTGGGTCATGGGCTCCGAACGCACACAGCAGGCTCGGATGTCGGCATAAACTATCCGGTACAAGCGAACAACAAGCCGTCTTGGCCGTTGCACGATTAACGATAGGATGCTTGCTTGTTCGACGTATCCAAGGAGTTCGGACTATTTTCCCACTCATGGCCAAACCCACATCCAGTTCCACGCTGTACCGGCTCATCGAAGCGGGTCAGTTGGCGCATAAAGCCTTACTGACTCCGTTGCTGGAACGCGGATTGGAGCCGGGGGATGACGCCGTGCTCTTTATTCTCGGACGGGCAGCGACGCTCGAAAGCGATCTTGCCAGCGAACTAGGGTTGGACGAAGCCAGCCTGGCTCCTCGCCTGCGCCGGTTGATCGAGCGCGAGCTTGTCGGCCAGCAGGCGGTCGGGCCGGAGCTGGCAGTTGGGGTCGCCTTGACCGAGCGTGGGATCCGGATCCGCAACAATCTCGCCGACCACTGGGCCCAGCTCGAGGAAGCGCTGATCGGTGAGCTCAAGCCCAAGCAGCGCAAGAAGCTGGCCAACACACTTAAGCGCTTCGTTGAGCTGCTGACCCTCTAAGCTACCAAGATGACTGCGGTATTCAGCTTGGGTTCATCGGCAATGGTGTTCTCTGCCGCCATCGGCAGGTGATGCCGGACGACAAGAGGAGTGGAGCAAATGGCCTTAAACAAGAAGCTCTTGGCTAGCGGTTTCGCTGCTTTGGCGCTGCTGGGAACCACGGTAGCAGCTTCCGCAGCCCCCGCATTTGCCAGCGCCAATGTGAATGTGCGCTCGGGCCCTGGCACCGGCTATGCCGCAGTAGACAGCCTGCAGCGCGGTCAGCCGGTGGATATCGATTACTGCCGAGGTAGCTGGTGCTATGTAACCAAGCCCGGTCCAGATGGGTGGGTTTCCGCCAGCTACCTGGAACGCGGCCGCGATCGGGGCCCTGGCTGGGATGATCGTGGCTGGGACCGCCCGCGCGGGTGGAATCCTCCCCCGCCGCCCCGCTGGCACCCGCCCCGTCCGCCGCGTCACTATGACGACTATCGGCCCTATCGGGTGTACCCAGCCGAGCCGGACGCAAGCTTCTGCTTCAACGGCCCCAATGGTTACTTCTGCGCCGGCAGCTAGCCCGGCTGGAGCGCCGCCCCTAGGCGGCGCTCCTTTTACTCGACTCGCAAGCGCTCCACATCGATCCCATGCCGCTCCAGCGGCTCGCGCATGCGTCGCGACAGGAACTCGTTGAGACCATAGACGGCGAGCGCACCCACCCCGAGAGCGATGGCAAAGCCCCGCAGTCCGTCCTGGTTGGCTGCAACAATGGCACAAAACAGCGAAGCGCCCGCGACACCTAGCAGCGTCCAGCCCTTGCGCTCGCCCGCCACCCGCAGATTGCGGGCGCCGGAGTGCAGGAGGTCGCGCAGCTCACTGTCGCTCATTGCCGCCAGCGTGGGGTTGCTGCGCTCGCGTCGGATGGTCTCGATATAGGCATCCACCCGCCGCAGCGTCAGCGCTTCGCGTCGGTCCGTGCCTTTGCCGCCAGCGAAGAGCTTCAGCCCGCCTCCAACAAGCAACAACACCAGCGCCAGTTCGATCAGCCAGATCATCACCCCTTCTCCTCTGCCTTCAGTCCTTGCCCGGCAAAATGGGTTCAACGGCCACCCGCTTGCGCCAGCTTTCACGCGCCATCACCACCAAGCCCGCGGCAACAATGATGGCGGCGCCCAGCAGCGAGATGAAGTCAATCATGTGCCCGAACACAAGCACCGAAAGCACAATGGCCCAGGGCAGCGAAAAGTAGTTGAACGGTTGCACAACGCTTGCGGGCGCCAGGGTCAGCGCCTGGACCATCAGCCCGTGCCCGATACAGGTAGTCGCCATGATGACGAGCACCAGCCCAACGTCTGGCCAAGCCATGGGCTGCCAGAAGAACACGCCAACTCCGCTGGACAACACTAGTCCGACAAAACCGGTATAGGCCATGCTGGTCGCCGCGCTGTCGTGCCGGCTGACCTTGCGCGTAATCACGATATAGAGCGAATACAGTGATGCTGAAGCCAGGGCATACAGCATCCCCCAGTCAAGGGGCAGGCCACCCGGGCGCACGATGATCATCGCCCCGGAAAAACCCACACCAACCGCAACAAGGCGGAAAACGCCGACCTTTTCACCCAGGATGGGAATGGCAAACAAGGTCACCATCAGCGGGTAAACCAACGAGATAGCCTGCAGTTCGGCCAAAGGGACTGACCGCAAGGCCATGGCGAAAAACCAGATCTCCACGATCAGCAGCGTGCCGCGCAGAAGCTGCCAAAGAGGCACCTTGGACGACAGCGCCTGCCGCAGGGGCGCCTGCCGCAGCACCAGCACCAGCGAGAAGGCAGCAAAGCCCCAGAACCGCAGCATCGTGGTTTGGAACGGGGAGTAGTTTTGTACCAGCACCTTGGAGATGGCATCCTGCACGCCAAACACCGCGATGGTGATGAGCGTCAGCATCATGGCTCGTCCGATTTGATCAGGCTTGGACTGGGCTATGACAGCGGACATGACGACGGCTCGCGCAAGATGGGAGCACCGCCGGCCGGCGCCTTCCGGCGTGAGCCATAGCGCAAGCGGTGAGTGCGCGCCACCGGACACTCGCCTCGCAGCTTTCCTCGCTGGCTTGTAAAATCCTGCCTACGCACCATGTTCTTGTGTGGTTGAAGCAGGCGGCAGAAGCGGCCTATGGTCCCTTCCCGTCCCCTAGCCCAGCACTTATGAAGAATCACTCAGTTTTGCCGCCCTCTCCTCCTGTCGCCCTGGTGACCGGCGCCAGCGATCGCATCGGCGCTGCAATTGCCCGCGTGCTGGTGCAGGCAAACCACAAGGTTGTGGTTCACTATCGCTCGGGCGCACAAAAGGCGGAGCAACTCTGCCGCGAGCTCAACCGCACCGGCTCGGCCATTGCCGTTAAGGCCGATCTGGCCGTGCGCACCGAACGCGCCAACCTTGTTGCAGCCGCAACTGCCGCCTTTGGTCCGCTCACGGTGCTGGTCAACAATGCTTCGGTGTTCGAGCCCGACAGTGCGCGTGACGTAGACGAAGCCCTGTGGGACACCCATTTCGCCCTGCACGCCGAAGCGCCGGTGTTTCTGGCCCGTGACTTTGCCGCGCAACTGCCCGAGGGCACTCGCGGCAACATCGTCAACATCGTCGACGAGCGGGTGCTGCACCCCTCACCTGCCTATTTCAGCTACACCCTGTCCAAGGCCGTACTGTGGACGGCAACCCGCACCCTGGCGCAGACCTTCGCGCCAACTATCCGCGTCAATGCGGTCGGTCCTGGCCCCGTCATGCCTCATGCCGGGCAGAGCGCGGAAGAGTTCGCGCGAGAGATCGCGAACCTGCCGCTGCAGGCGCATGCCGGCGCTCAAGGCATCGCCGATGCCGTACTCACCTTGCTCAACAACCCGTCCATGACCGGCCAGATGCTGTTGCTCGATGGTGGCGAGCATCTCCAATTTCTGCCCCGAAACGCTGCTACGCCCCGAAGATGACCGACGACACCCCAACCGGCGCCCCGCAGGCATGCGGCCCCGAAGTGATCCGTGCCTTTGTGCGCACCCTCCCGGCCGCGCCTGGCGTTTACCGCATGCTCGATTCGAGCGGCGAGGTGATCTATGTCGGCAAGGCGCGCAGCCTCAAGGCACGAGTCTCTAACTATACCCGACCTGAGGCCCTGCCGGTGCGCATCCAGCGCATGGTGGCGGCAACCTGCTCGATGGAGTTCGTGCGCACCGAGACCGAGAGCGAGGCCCTGCTGCTTGAGGCCAACCTCATCAAGCGGCTCAAGCCCCGGTTCAACGTGCTGCTGCGCGACGACAAGAGCTTCCCCTATATCCTCATTGCCACCGACCACGAGGCGCCCGAGCTGATGAAGCACCGCGGCACCCGGCGGCGCCAGGGGCACTATTTCGGCCCCTTTGCTTCGGTGACTGCCGTCAACCGCACCATCGCAAGCCTGCAAAAGGCGTTTCTGCTGCGCAACTGCTCCGACAGCTTTTACGCCGCCCGGACTCGCCCATGCCTCATGCACCAGATCAAGCGCTGCTCGGGGCCATGCACGCGCGAGATCTCCCTAGCCGACTATGGCGAGCTCGTGCACGAGGCCAAGGAGTTCCTCAGCGGCCGCTCGCAAAGCGTCCGCGATCATCTGCAAAAGGACATGAATGAGGCCGCCGAAGCGCTTGATTTCGAACGGGCGGCATTGCTGCGCGATCGCCTCTCGGCTTTGGCGCTGATCCAGTCGCAAGGCGATGCCACCGCCAAGAGCGTCGAGGAAGCCGACGTCTTTGCCATCCACCACGAGGGCGGCCAGTTCTGCGTTCAGGTGTTCTTTTTCCGCGCCTTCCAGAACTGGGGCAATCACGCATTCCGCCCCCGCGCCGACGCCAGCATGTCCGATGCCGAGGTGCTCGAAGCCTTTGTCAGCCAGTTCTACGAGTCACGGACGCCGCCCAAGCTGGTGCTGCTGAGCCACGAGCTCAGCGAACCCCAGCTCATGGAAGAGGCCCTGTCCTCTCGCGCCGACTACCGGGTCCGCGTGCAGACGCCACAGCGCGGCGAAAAACGCGACCTCGTCAATCACGCCCTCAACAATGCCCGCGAGGCACTTGGTCGCCAACTGGCGGAGGGCGCCACCAACCGCACCTTGCTTGAAGGTGTTGGCGAGATCTTTGGCCTCCAGGAAGTGCCGCGCCGCATCGAGGTCTACGACAACTCCCACATCTCGGGCACCAATGCCGTAGGCGCCATGATCGTGGCGGGCGAAGAGGGCTTTTCCAAAAAGCACTACCGTACCTACAACATCCGCTCCACCGACATCACCCCCGGCGACGATTTCGGCATGATGCGCGAAGTTCTCACCCGCCGCTTCAGCCGGCTTGCCGCCGAAAGCCCCGACGACGCGGAGGACGAAGCGACCGGCATGCCCGATTGGCCCGATGTCGTATTCATTGACGGTGGTGCCGGCCAGCTTAATGCGGTGCGCGAGGTCATCGCCAAGCTGAACCTGCCCAAGGACGTGACCTTTATCGGCATTGCCAAGGGCGAGGAGCGCGATGCCGGCCGCGAAAAATTCTTCATGGAAGGCCGGGATGCCTTCATGCTCCCTCACCGCGATCCGGTGCTGTATTATGTGCAGCGCCTGCGCGACGAAGCCCACCGCTTCGCCATCGGTACTCACCGGGCCCGCCGCAAGAAGGACGTGGTCAAGAACCCCCTCGACGAGATCGAGGGTATCGGGCCCACCCGCAAGCGGGCCCTGCTCAATCATTTCGGTTCAGCCAAGGCGGTGGGCCGGGCTTCCTTGCAGGACTTGGCAGCAGTGCCGGGAATCTCCGATCAAATGGCGCAGATGATCTACGACCATTTCAACCGCGTGGAGTGAGAGCTCCGGGATGCAGCCTTAGCCATAAGACTGAGCTCAAGGCCCTCGACTCCTCCCGAAACCCGCGCTAAGCTTTCGGTCATGATCAGCGCCGCCACCTTCTCGTTTTGGTATTTTAGCTATCCGCTCCCGGCGGAGGCTACCGCGCGCTTGCACTGATCCCGACACGATCCAGTCAAACCCGAAGCCAGCCGCCCCCAACAGGCGGCTTTTTTGTTGGCCGCCTTCCCCTACCGAGGACCAACAATTGCTCAAATCAACTGACGACCTGCGCATCACTGCCATCGCCGAGATTGCGACCCCCATCGAGGTGATGCGCCAGCATCCCCGTACCGATGCCGCCACCCGCACCGTGCTGAGCGCCCGCCACCAATTCAGCAACATCCTCAAGGGCAGCGATGACCGCCTCGCCGTTGTCGTTGGCCCCTGCTCCATCCACGATCCTCTGGCCGCCATGGACTACGCGCGCAGGCTGGCGGCGCTGCGGGACCAGCTCGGCGATCGCCTGCAGCTGATCATGCGCGTCTACTTCGAAAAGCCCCGCACCACCGTGGGCTGGAAGGGTCTCATCAACGATCCCAATCTCGATGGCTCCTTCGACATCGATACCGGCCTGCGCACCGCCCGCAACCTTTTGCTCGAGATCAACAATCTCGGGCTCCCGGCGGCGTGCGAATTCCTCGACATGACCACCCCGCAATACATCGCTGACCTTGTGTCCTGGGCGGCCATCGGCGCCCGCACCACCGAGTCGCAGATCCATCGCGAACTCGCCTCTGGCCTGTCCTGCCCAGTAGGGTTCAAGAATGGCACCGATGGCAACACCAAGATCGCCTTCGACGCGGTCAGTTCCGCCCGCGAACCCCACCACTTCCTGGCCGTCACCAAGTCGGGCCGCTCCGCCGTCGCCACCACCACCGGCAATCCGGACTGCCACATCATCCTTCGTGGCGGCAAAGCGCCGAACTATGACGCCGCCAGCGTGGCACTCGCCGCCGACCAGGCCGGCAAGTCCGGCCTGCCGGCGACCATCATGATCGATGCCAGTCACGCCAACTCGTCCAAGAAGCCCGAAAAGCAGCCCGAAGTGCTGCGCGATGTCGGCCTGCAGGTCGCCAGCGGTGATCGCCGCATCATCGGCGTCATGGTCGAATCCAACCTGGTTTCCGGCCGTCAGGACCTCGTGCCCGGCCAGGACCTCGTTTATGGCCAGTCGATCACTGATGGCTGCATAGATTGGGACACGACGGTCGCCGCACTCAGCCATCTGGCCGATGCTGTCACCGCTCGCCGCCACGCGACCAACCAGCAGGTCGCCTGAACCTGCCGCGCTGCGCCCGGGGCCACAGGGCCGCAACTGCATCAACTGGACGCGCCTCGACTCTTGACCGGTCGGGCGCCTTCCTGTCTTGTTCGCCCATGGCCAAGTCCCAGATCACCTCCATCCCGAACCTCATCACCATCGCGCGCATCTTTGCGATCGTGCCGATCGCCTGGCTGGTGATGACCGGCGACCAAAACTTGCGTGCCGTGGCACTGGTGCTATTCATCGTTGCGGCGGCCAGCGACTGGGTGGATGGCTATCTCGCCCGCAAGTGGCAGCAGGTCTCGCCCCTCGGGCGCATGCTCGATCCCATCGCCGACAAGATGCTGGTCGGCATCATGATCGCCGTGCTCGCCTGGGATGGCAGCTTTTCGGGGTGGGACATGATCCCGGTGATCGCCATCCTCTTTCGCGAGTTCTTCATCTCAGGGCTGCGCGAGTTTCTCGGTAATGTGAAGGTCGTCCTCCCCGTTAGCCAGCTCGCCAAGTGGAAAACCACCGTGCAGCTAGTCGCCCTGACCTTGGTGCTGCTGGAGCGTCTCGTGCCTGGCCTTGGCCTGATCAGCGACCTCCTGCTCTGGCTCGCCGGCATCCTGACCCTCTGGACCGGCCTGCAGTATTTCCGCGCCAGCTGGCTGCATCTGTCGGGCGAAGCGCCGTGAAGATCCTTTATTTCGCCTGGCTGCGCGAGCGCCTCAATCGCAGCGAAGACGATGTCACCTTGCCGCCCGAGGTTGAGACCGCGGCCGATGTGCTGGCCTGGCTGGCCCAGCAGGACGAGGCGCTGGCACTCGCTCTTGAAAAACCCGAGCAGTTCAAGGTTTCACGCGACGCTCATATCATCGCCCATGATGCGTCCATTCTCGGTGCCAGCACAGTGGCGATCCTCCCGCCCATGACCGGCGGCTGAAATGTCCGTACGCATCACCGACCAGCCTTTTGATCCCGGCTTGCTCAGCAATGCCTTTTTGGCCGGTGACAATGGCGCTGGAGCCGCGGTGACCTTTACCGGCATTGTCCGCTCCACCCCCGAGCACCCCATCACCGCGCTCATTCTCGAATGCTATCCCGAACTGGCGGAAAACGAGATCAGCGCCATCCTGGAGCGCGCCAAACAGCGCTTCGCCCTCACCGCCGCCTCCGTGCTGCACCGCTATGGCCGCCTCGTGCCGGGCGAGCCGATCATGCAGGTGATGACGCTGGCGCCGCATCGGCAGGCCGCCTTCGATGGCGCTCAATATCTGATGGACTATCTCAAGACCGACGCACCCTTCTGGAAGCAGGAAGAAACACCTGCGGGCACACGCTGGGTCGAAGCCAAGCCGGCCGACGACGCCGCGCGCGAGCGCTGGCTGGCAGACCGGTAACAAAAAGGCCGGGCATGATACCCGGCCTCCAATTCTCACTACTTATTCGGCGGCAGCCCGCTTGGGCTGCACTTCGGCGCCATAAGCGTCGATCAAGGTGCGGCAGCCCTGCCCCGGCGTAAACCGGAACTCGCCGATCTGCGACACGGGCGTCACTTCCGCGGCCGTGCCAGTGAGGAAGCACTCGTCGAACTGGCTCAGCTCCTCGGGCATGATGTGCCGCTCGGTCACGGTGTAGCCATTGCGCTTGGCCAGATCGATCAGGGTCTGGCGGGTGATGCCGTTGAGGAAACAGTCGGGCGTTGGAGTGGTGATTTCCTGGCCCTTGATGAAGAACACATTGGCGCCGGTCGCCTCGGCCACATAGCCGCGATAGTCCAGCATCAGCGCATCGGCATAGCCATTGGCCATCGCCGCGTCCTTGGACAGCGTGCAGATCATGTAGAGACCCGCCGCCTTTGCCGAAGACGGGATGGTCTCGGGCGACGGACGCTTCCACTTGCTCCACTCAAGGCGAATGCCCTTGAGCTTTTCTTCCACCGAAAAATAGCTCGGCCACACCCAGGCAGCGATCGCCAGATGCACAGTGTTGTTACGCGCCGGCACGCTCAGCTCTTCCGAGCCGCGCCAGGCGACGGGACGGACATAGGCGTCGACCAGGCCATTGCGCTCGAGCACGAGGCGCTTGGCTGCCTCGATCTGGTCGGCAGAATAAGGAATGGTGAAGTCCAGCGTCTTGCCGGAGCGGATCAAGCGCTCTGTATGCTCGCGCGACTTGAAGATCTCGCCGCCATAAGCGCGCTCGCCCTCAAATACCGAGCTGGCGTAATGCAAGCCATGGGTCAGGACGTGGATCTTCGCGTCCTTCCACGGCACCATTTCACCATCAAACCAAATCCAGCCATCGCGCTGGTCCATGGGCAAGCCTGCCATGATCCTCTCCAAAATCGTTTATTGATCGGTGCTGCATCCTAGGCAGACCCGCCTGGCCGGGGATCATGCCCGAGGCCCATACCCTTGGCAAACGGCAAAGGCTTTGGGATAAGAATGATCGGCGGTCGATAAGGAAGACAATGTCAGCGCAGCAGAGAAATGTCAACATAGCTGACATAAACTTGGGCGACCAAGGCCCCCCTGATCTGCCCCTCGACATCATGGGCCTGTTCTTCTTCGCCTATCGGGATTTCACCGGCGACGCCGACGCCTTGCTCGAGCGGCAGGGCTTCGGCCGGGCCCATCACCGCGTGCTGTATTTCGTTAATCTCAAGCCCGGCATGCCGGTCGCCGACCTGCTCGATATCCTCAAGATCACCAAGCAAAGCCTTGCCCGCGTGCTGCGCCAGCTGATCGACAATGGCTATATCGAACAGGAAACCGGCCAAACCGATCGCCGCCAGCGCCTGCTCTTTGCCACCGACAAGGGGCGCGAACTGTTCGCCAGCCTCTCGGCGAGCCAAGCCAGCCGCATCGAGGCTGCCATCAGCAGCCTGCCCGCAGAAGCGGGCAATATCGTGCGTCAGTTTCTCGCCGGCATGGTCGAGCCCAATGACCGGCCCGTGCTCGACGGGCTCAAGCTCACCGAAAAACTCTGAGATACGAGAGAGAGCCCTTTAGGTGCGCCCGAGTTCCTCTGAACGCTGCCGCGCCGCCGCAACCGCCCGCCCCACCAGCGGCGTCAACCCGTCCGGCGCCATCAGCACGGCCAAAGCTTCTGCCGTCACGCCCTTGGGCGAGGTCACATTCTCGCGCAACACGCTTGCCGGCGCCGGATCCGCCTCCAGCAGCGCCGCAGCACCGATCACTGTCTGCCGCGCCAGTTGCATCGCGATGGCTAGGGGCAAGCCCTGCTCTTCCCCAGCCACTGCCAAGGCTTCAACCAGGTTGAATACATAGGCAGGACCCGATCCCGACACTGCCGTCAGGGCATCAATATCGCCCTCCCGCTCGAGCCAGACCACCTTGCCCGAAGCGCGCAGCAGCGCATCGACCGAAGCTTTGTCCGCCGCACTGACCTCGGGGCCCGCAACGGCACCGGTGATGCCTTTGCCAACCTGCGCCGGGGTGTTCGGCATGCAGCGAACCACGCGACCAGTTTGCAGGGCTGCCGTCAGCTGCGCCAGCTGGATACCGGCCACTATCGAAAGTACCACCGTATGCGAACCCACCACGGGCAGCAGGCTTTCCATCACGGGACCCACAACCTGCGGCTTGACGGCAAGCACCAGCACATTGGGTTGCAGCCCAACCGCCTCGGCGTTGATCGGCAATTCATAATCCTGCGCCAGCTCCTTTGCGGCTTCGCTCGGCGAAGGATCCACCAGCACCAGATTGTGGGGCGGCAGACCAGCCTCGAGCCACCCGCGCGCGAGGGCCAGGCCCATCTTGCCCGCGCCGATCAGCATCACCGGGCCGATAGTCTGAAGGGCTGCACTCATGCTTCACCAACCGTTTCGAACATCACATGGCTCAGGGCATCGGCAGCGGTTTTGCCGGCCCAGACGACGAACTGGAAAGCCTGATAATACAGATCGCAGGCATCGGTTGCCGAACGCAGCAGCGCCTCGCATTGCTGGGGTGACACCTCGGCGCCCCCGGTCAGAAGGTGCGAATTGCGAAACAGCACCACCCCTTCCCGGTTCCAGCTGTCGAAATGTCCAATCCAGAGCTGCTCATTGATGAGGGCAATCAGCTGCTTGATCTCGTTCCGCCGCCCTTCAGGCACTTTGAGATCGAACGCGCTCGCGACATGGAGCGACTCGAGGTCTTCCATCCAGTTGAAGGAAACGTGATAGTCGCACCACCCGCCACGCACCGAGATCGAGATTTCGTCGGCGTCCTGCCGCTCGAAATTCCAGTCGTTGATCGCCGCGATCTGCTCGATGATATCAACGGGGTGGATGGTACGGTCAGCTTCGACCTGAAAAAGCGACATGGCAGCTTGGTCCTGCAACGATGATCGATGCCACGGCCAAAGGCCGCAGGTTCGGGTACGCAAGGGAACTGGCCGCACGCGGGATTGCCTACGAATCGTTCTTAACGAGAACCCTACACGCCATCGGGGATTCCGGGGACGAGGCGGGGCCTCAGAACGGCAATCTCTTGTGGAAGATTGGTGAGCCCGCATTAAGACGGCGTTAACAACGCCTCTGGCCCGGGCAGAAACAGAAAAGGCGCCGCAAACTGCAGCGCCTCCTCAAGGTTGTTGTTGCGATGAGCCTCGTTAGATCACGATCGGGCCCGTATCGGTCTCCCGCAAGGCCGCGATTTCCTTGCGCAAAGCATCGATCTCTTCGCCCTGCACCTGAACCAGTTCGCGCAGCGCGTCGAAATCTTCGCGCTTGACCAAGTCCATATCCGTCACGAAACGCTGGGCTTGACCGCGAACCACCGTTTCCACTTCCCGGCGCACGCCATCGGCAACACCGGCAGCTTCATTCATCACGCGACCCAGATCGTCGAAAATTCTCTTGCCTTGGCTCATCAGGACACCTGTTGGGTTGGCGCCAGCTGGCGCATTTGCCCCAAATGTAGGGGAGCGCTGCCGACTTGACCAGAGCGGGCGAAGCGGCAATGGTCCACGCGACCTCCATGGAGCGCTCATTGCCCTTTCCCAATATCGATCCCATCGCCTTTGCCATCGGCCCCTTTGCCATTCGCTGGTATGCCCTCGCATACCTGTTTGGCGTCGGCCTCGGCGCCGCCTATGGCTATCTTTTGCTGCGCAATACGCGGCTCTGGCCCAATGGCCGCCCGCCCTTCAAGGCCGAGGAGATCTGGGACTTCGCCTTCTGGACCATGCTCGCCATCGTGGTGGGCGGACGTGTCGGTTACGTCCTCTTCTATAACCTGCCGTTCTACCTGCAAAATCCGTTGCAGGCCTTCAACACGCTTGATGGCGGCATGTCCTATCACGGGGGCATGCTGGGCCTGATGCTCGCCGGCATCCTCTTCACGCGCTCCAAGGGCGGCAACTGGCTGTCTGCGCTCGATCTCCTGGGCGCCGTTGCTACCATCGGCATTATGCTCGGGCGCATCGCCAACTTCATCAATGCCGAACTGTATGGCGCACCGACTACCCTGCCCTGGGGCGTCATCTTTCCCACCGATCCGCTGCAAACCCCGCGCCATCCCAGCCAGCTCTATGAAGCGGCGCTCGAAGGCCTGCTCCTCTTCCTCGTGATCCGCTTCGTCACCCACGTCGCCTATGGCCTGCGTCGCCCTGGCCTTACCGCTGGCATCTTTGCCATTGGCTACTCCCTGGCGCGAATTGCCGTAGAATTCGTGCGCCTTCCCGACGAGCAGATCGGCTATCTCTATGGCGGCTGGCTCACCATGGGCCAGGTGCTGAGCCTGCCGATGCTCATTGGCGGCATCATCCTTGTTATCTATGCCTCGCGAGGCCGCCATGTCCGCTGACAAGCCGAGCCTGTCCGAAGTCATCGCCATGCAGATCCGCGAAACCGGTCCCATGTCGGTCGCGACCTATATGGGCCTGTGCCTCACCCATCCGCGCGAAGGCTATTACAAGGGCGCCGATCCGCTGGGTGCCTCCGGCGATTTCATTACCGCCCCCGAGATCAGCCAGATGTTCGGCGAGCTGATCGGGTTCTTCTTCGTCAATCTCTGGCAGCAACTTGGCCAGCCCAAGAGCTTCACCCTGCTTGAGCTCGGTCCCGGCCGCGGCACACTGATGGCCGATATGCTGCGCGTCGCCTGCCGCGCTGAAGGCTTCCGCGACGCTCTCCAGTTGCGCCTGTTTGAAACCAGTCCCGGCCTCATTGCCGAACAGCACCGCCGGCTCGAGCCCTATGAGCCGCAATGGATCAACAGCTTCGACAAGGTCGCGCCCGGGCCGCTCCTCGTGGTCGCCAACGAGTTCTTTGACGCCATGCCGATCCGGCAATTCGTGCGCACCGAACAGGGCTGGAACGAACGCCTGGTCGGGCTTTCCGAGGATAAGCTGGCCTTTGGCCTGTCACCCACTCCTATTCCCCCCACCACCATGCCCGCGGCCCTCGCCGACGCGCCGCCCAATGCCGTATTCGAGGTCGGCTTTGCCGCCGGCGAGGTGATGTCACGCCTCTCACGCCTCGTGGCAGCGCAAGGCGGCGCCATCCTCGCCATCGACTATGGCTATGGGCGCACCCAAACCGGCGAAACCCTGCAGGGTGTGCGCCGCCATGCCTTTGCCGATGTGCTCGATGCCCCCGGTGAAACCGATCTTTCCGCCCATGTGGATTTCGAAGCCCTGGGCAATGTGGCGCGCAATGCCGGCCTTGCGGTTCAGCCGCTCGCAACGCAGGGCGAATTCCTGTCCCGCCTTGGCATCAACGAGCGCACCCGCGCCCTCAGCGCCGCCAATCCGGGCTCGGCCAAGGACCTGGAAGCGGCCCGCAACCGCCTTGTCGCTCCCGACCAGATGGGTGATCTGTTCAAGGTCTTTTGCGCCGCTAGCCCCGGCCTGCAGCCGCCAGGATTAAGCGCATGAACGTTCCCCACGAACAAAGCCCCGGCCTGATCGCCATTCCCAATGTCCGGCACGCCTTTTTCGGCCGCGAGGGTGGTCTATCGGAAGGGCCGTTCGCCAGCCTCAATCTCTCCGACACCAATGGCGATGACCCCACGGTCGTGGCCGATAACCGCAAGCTGGTGACGGCCGCCTTGGGCTTTGACCCCCACCGCCTGGCTCTGCTCAAGCAGACCCATTCCGCCCGCGTGGTGACGATCACCGGGCCCCATTCCGGCCCCCGGGTCGAGGCTGATGCGATGGTCAGCGCCCGCAACGGCATGGCCTTGGGCATTCTCACCGCCGATTGCACGCCCATCCTGCTCGCCGATCCGGTCGCCGGCGTTGTCGGAGCGGCCCATGCCGGCTGGCGCGGCGCCGCCGACAACATCATCAGCGCCACGCTCAAGGCTATGGCGGAACTCGGGGCCGAGCCAGCCCGGATCATCGCCGCCATCGGCCCCACTATCAGCGGGGCCAATTACGAAGTCGGCGAACAGTTCAAGGCCGATTTCCTTGCCCTTCACCCCGGCAGTGAGCACCGCTTCAGCCAGCCACCCGAAGGCCAGGCGCATTTCGACCTTCCGGGCTTTGTCGCCGATCAACTGGCCGCCGCCGGGGTCAGCACCGTCGATAACGTCGGGGGCTGCACCTATGCCGATCCCGCCCGCTATTTCTCCCATCGCTACGCCACGCATGCCGGCACCACGACGGGCCGGCAGATCGCCATTATCGGTCTTGGATAAATCTTCTTATCTATCCTACGTTAGGAGCGTTGCTAGTCAGGGCTTCAGCCGTTAATGCTCCGCCCGAAACTGATAGCCCCGCCTTCCCCGGGGTCGTTGAGACAGGATCACCCCATATGAAGCTGGTCACCGGCAACTCCAACCGTGCCCTCGCTGAAGCCGTCGCCTCCTATCTGGAACTGCCTTTGACCGACTGCACGGTCAAGCGGTTCGCCGATAAGGAAGTCTATGTCGAGGTGCATGAAAACGTGCGCGGCGAGGATGCCTTCATCCTGCAGTCGACGAGCTTTCCGGCCAACGACAACCTGATGGAATTGCTGATCCTGACCGATGCGCTGCGCCGCTCATCGGCCCGCCGCATCACCGCGGTTCTCCCCTATTTCGGCTATGCCCGCCAGGACCGAAAATCGGCGCCGCGCACGCCCATCTCGGCCAAGCTCGTGGCCAACCTCATTGCTGGCGCCGGCGTCAATCGCGTCATCACGCTTGATCTGCACGCCGCCCAGATCCAGGGCTTTTTCGACATCCCGACCGACAATCTTTATTCGGCGCCGGTGATGACGCGCGATATCGAACAGAACTACGACACCAACAACCTGATGATCGTGTCGCCCGACGTTGGCGGCGTTGCCCGTGCCCGGGCCATTGCCCAGCGCATCGGCGCCGATCTCGCCATTGTCGATAAGCGCCGCCCCCGCGCCGGCGTGTCGGAAGTGATGAACATCATCGGCGATGTGTCCGGCCATTCCTGCCTCTTGATCGACGACATCGTCGATAGCGGCGGCACCCTGGTGAACGCCGCTGAGGCCCTGATCAAGGCCGGTGCCAAGGAAGTCTCCGCCTACATTACCCATGGCGTGCTGTCCGAAGGCGCTTCCGCCCGCATCGCCGGCTCCAAGCTCAAGGAACTGGTGATCACCGATTCCATCGAGCAGACCGAAGCTCAGCGCAATGCCGGCAATATCCGGCGCGTTTCCATTGCCCCTCTCATTGGCGAGGCCATCGCCCGCACCGCCAGCGAACAAAGCGTTTCGAGCCTCTTCGACTGATCCAGTCCCTGCAGACTGCGCCCGCGCCTGCCGGGGGCGCCAATGCTCCACGAGAGCAAAGCTGCCCAAGCCCTTGGGATGACTCGCAGTCGCCCTGCCGAGCCCCTGCTGCGCCAACCCGGCCGGCGCTCCGGCGGTCCGCAAATCCCCGCCAAAACTGATTCGCACGCTGCCGGACGCCGAGCATTCCCTTGCTCCTCCCCCGGCTTTGGGCTATAGCCCGCCCATGAAGCGCTCGTCACCCCTGGAGGACGGGCGCGTATGCTGTTGTAAGGACGCATACACCAACCCCATGAATGGAAATTCCATGGCTGAGACCAAGGTGCTCAAGGCACAGGCGCGTGAGGGAGTGGGCAAGGGGGCCGCTCGTGAACTGCGTCGTCAGGGACTCGTTCCCGCTGTTATCTACGGTGACAAACAACCCCCCGTCACCATTTCGCTCGCCTACAAGGACGCGATGAAGCACATCTATGCCGGCGGCTTTCTGAGCCACGTCATCGATCTGGACGTCGACGGCACCGTCCACCGCGTGATCCCGCGCGACTACCAGCTCGATCCGGTCAAGGACTTCGCCCTGCACGTGGATTTCCTCCGCGTCGGTGCCAATTCCACGGTCAAGGTGGAAGTGCATGTCACTTTCATCAACGAAGAGCAGAGCCCCGGCCTCAAGCGCGGCGGCACCCTCAATGTGGTGCGTCACACCGTTGAAGTGCTGGCTCCCAACGCTTCCATCCCCGAGGAGATCACCGTTGATCTCACCGGCTCGGAAATCGGCGATTCCATCCACATTTCGGCTGTGCAGCTGCCAGCCGGCGTGACCCCGACCATCACCGATCGCGATTTCACCATTGCGACCATCGTTGCTCCTTCGGCGCTCAAGTCGTCTGAAGGCGGCGAGGCTGAGCCCGGCGAAGAAGCCACCGCCTAATCGGCCTGGTGTTCTGTTGCTGAATTTCGAGGCGGCCTCCGGGTCGCCTCGTTTTGTTTCGGGAGTTCCTCATGTACCTGCTGGTCGGCCTCGGCAATCCTGGCAACCAATATGCCGGAAACCGCCACAATATTGGCTTCATGGCCATCGACGCCATCGCTCGGCGCCACAATGCCGGTCCCTGGAAAAGCAAGCATGCCGGCCTGATTTCGGAAGCCACGATCAATGGCGAGCGCGTGTTGCTGCTCAAGCCGCAGACCTTCATGAACAAATCCGGCGACAGCGTGCAGCAGGTCGCCCGCTTCTACAAGATCGACCCCGCCGAGATCATCGTGCTCTATGACGAACTCGACCTCGCCCCCGGCAAGGTGCGGGTCAAGATCGGTGGCGGCAATGGTGGCCATAACGGGCTCCGCTCAATCGACCCGCAAATTGGCCTCAACTACAAGCGCGTTCGCCTCGGCATCGGCCATCCCGGCTCCAAGGACCTGGTCACCCACCATGTGCTCGGCGATTTCAGCAAGGCCGATGCCACCTGGCTCGAGCCCCTGCTCGATGCCATCGCCGCTAATATCGGCATGCTGCTTGCGGGCGACGACAGCGGTTTCATGAACAAGCTCGCCTTGGCCACGAAGAGCGAGGGAGCCGCCTTGGCTGCGCCCAAGCCAGCCGCCAAGGCCCAGTCCCATATCCGCCAGGCTCGCCCCGCCGAGCCACAAGCCAAGCTGCCCGCCACCGGCCCAATGGCCGACATGCTCAAGCGCCTGCTAGGCAACAAGGACTAGGCCGCGCTCCGCTTCAGGCCGTAATCCACCGGATCAGCGCCGCATTGACCGCTTCGGGCTGCTCGATCGTGGAGGCATGTCCGCAATAGGGCACCACCACGAGCTCGGCCCCGGCGATCCCTTCGGCAATTTCACGCGCCCGCTCGGGTGGCGTCAGCGGATCGCTATCCCCCACCAGCACCAGCGTCGGCACCGTGATGGCGCCAAGGCTTGGCCGCGAGTCGATCCGGGCAATGATTGCCTCCTGCTGGCGCACCATGCCCTGGAGGCCAACCGCCAGCGCCATGCGCAGGTTCACGGCCCGCAGCTCCGGATCGTCCTGCCGGTCCGGATGCAGTGTTGCGCCGGTGGCTTCAACCACCACTGCTTCGAACTCGCCGGCCTTGGCCCGCGCCAGCCGTTCCCGCCGTACCGCGGTCTGTTCTGGCGTGTCCGGCCGGGCCGACGTGTCGAGCAGGGCGAGCTTGACCACCCGTTCGGGCGCCTGCCGCATGATCTCAAGGCAGATATAGCCGCCCATCGAGATACCGGCCAAGGCAAAGCGCGGCGGCGCTGCGGCAAGGATTGCCGCCGCCATTTCCGCCATCGTGCTGCCCTCCAGCGTCGACGCGATCGTCACCGGTCCATAAGGCCACAAGGCAGTGGCCTGCGCGGCAAAGATCTCCGCCGAACACAGCAGTCCCGGCACGAGCACGATTGGGGTCATTTCACTTCCTTTGCGCCTTCAATCGGGGGCACGCTACATCCCCCTTCCCGCCCCGGGCAAGGCTGGTTCCCGCTCAGATGGGCACGCCTGCATTGACTTCCCCGCCATTCCGACCCAAGTGGGGACCAACAAATTTCCGGAGTTTCCCATGGGTTTCAAGATGGGCATTGTCGGCCTGCCCAATGTCGGCAAGTCGACCCTTTTCAATGCGCTCACGCGCACCGCCGCGGCTGCCGCCGCCAATTTCCCGTTCTGCACCATCGAGCCCAATGTGGGCGACGTCCCGGTGCCCGATGAACGCCTGCAAAAGCTTGCCGCCATCGGCAAGTCCGTCAACGTCCTGCCCGCGCGCATGAGCTTTGTCGATATTGCCGGCCTCGTGAAGGGTGCCTCCAAGGGCGAAGGCCTGGGCAACCAATTCCTGGCCAATATTCGCGAATGCGATGCCATCGCCTATGTGCTGCGCTGCTTTGAAGACGGCAACATCATCCACGTCGCCAACAAGGTCGACCCGCTCGCCGATGCCGAAGTGGTGGAAACCGAGCTGATGCTGGCCGATCTCGAAAGCCTCGAAAAGCGCCGTGCCGGCGTTGAGAAAAAGGCCAAGGGCAATGACAAGGAAGCCAAGACCACGCTCGATCTGATCGACCGCGCGCTGGTGCTGCTGCGCGAGGGCAAGTCGGCCCGTTTCGTCGAGCGTTCCCCCGAGGAAGAAAAAGCCTTTCAGGAACTGCAGCTCCTCACCTCCAAGCCCGTGCTCTATGTGTGCAATGTGGACGAAGGCTCGGCTGAAAGCGGCAACGCCATGAGCAAGGCCGTCGAGGATTACGCCCACGCCAATGGCGCCGGCGTCGTCATCATCTCGGCCGAGATCGAAAGCCAGCTGGCCCAGCTGCCCGACGAGGAACAGGCCGAATATTTGGAGTCACTCGGCCTGCACGAGCCCGGCCTCAACCGGCTCATCCGCGAGGCCTATGATCTTTTGGGCCTGCAGACCTATTTCACCGTCGGCCCCAAGGAAACGCGCGCCTGGACCATCCACAAGGGCGACAAGGCCCCTGCGGCCGCCGGTGTCATCCACTCCGATTTTGAACGCGGCTTCATCCGCGCCCAGACCATTGGCTACGAAGACTTCGTCACACTGGGCGGCGAAGTTCCCGCCAAGGAAGCCGGCAAGGCGCGCGACGAAGGCAAGGAATATGTGGTCAAGGACGGCGACGTGATGCTGTTCAAGTTCAACACCTGACCTCGTCTGAACGGCACCGGATCTGGCGAGCACCACTCGCCCGTCCGCCTGCCCTCCCCCTCGCATCCATCTTGCCCGCCATGCCTGAAGCGTGCACAACCGCCTTGACGTAAGGGGCAACTGCATGACCGAACCGGTAATTACCTCTCCCCGCTTCTGGGAGGATCTGCAGCTCGGCGAAGTGATCGAGCTTGGTCGCACCACCGTAACGCGGGACATGATCACGAACTTTGCGCGTGAGTTCGACCCCTTCCCGTTTCACCTCGACGAAAGCGCAGCCCAAGCCTCGCTGCTTGGCGGCCTGGCCGCCAGCGGCTGGCAGACTGGCGCGCTATGCCTGCGCATGCTGGGCGATAGCTTCCTTGCCACCACCAACTCCGCGGGAATCGCCAGCGTTCGGGATCTGAAGTGGAAAAATCCGGTCATGGTTGGTGACGATATCGGCGGCACCGCCACCATTGCGGAATTGACGAGGCTGCCAGGCCAGCCCGAACTCGGCATCGTGGCTCTGGACTTTGATGTGGGCAATCAGAAGCGCCAGCCGGTGCTGCAGATGCGCCTGTCGCTGCGCGTCGCCACCCGCGCCTTTGGAGTATCGGCATGACGCGCTGGTATGAAGACATCGTCATCGATGAAGCCTTCGATCTGGGCACGCACACTTTCGAGGCCGATGACATCATCCGCTTCGCCAGCCTCTACGATCCGCAGCCCGTGCACGCCGATCCGCGCGCGGCCGGGGCAAGTTACCTCAAGGGCCTCGTGGCCAGCGGCTGGCACGTCGCGAGCGTTGGTCATCGCAAAATGGTCGACACCCTCTTTGCCGAGGAAGAGCGCCTGCGGGCCCTCGGGCAGGAGCCTGGAGTGTCCGGCCCCTCCCCCGGCGTCAACAGCATGGATTTCCCCACGCCAGTCCGGCCCGACGATGTGGTCAGCTTTCAGCTTGTCGTCACCGGCAAGCGCCCCTCCAATTCCCTGCCGGGTTGGGGCTTGCTGTTCAACCGGCTGACCGGCACCAATCAGCACGGCGATCTTGTTTATAGCGCCGAACTGGTCGCGTTCTCGAAATTGCGCGATTACCGGATGCCCTGGTGGCAAAAACTGTTGCAGGCACTCACCAACCTCCCGCTCATCGGCCCGCTCATCGCCCGACGCAGTTGAACAGCGCACCGAGGCGATTCACACTAACGCCATGCGCCGAATCACCCTTGCCTCCGCCTTCATCGCCCTGCTCGTTCTGCCCGCTTCAGCGCAAAGCTTTGAGGGCAACTGGAGCTGCCGCGACGAGACCGGCGGCAAGGCGGGCATTCTGACCATCTATGGTGCGGTCTATGGCTTTGCTTCCACAGCCCTTGCGGATGCAGCTTCGGGAACCGGCAGCATCACCGGCTACCAGGACGGGGTGGGCTTCAACGACGGAGGCCTCAAGTCGGCGCGCGGCATTCAGGCCGGCCGAGTCGTGCCCGACCATACCCGTGGCACTGTGATCCAGCTCGAAACAAACGACGCCGTCGTCATGCTCTGCTCTCCCCGCTGAATTAACTTGGCGGCATCCTGCCGCACCGGGTTGAACTTTTCGCCGCATTTGCGCATTCTTGCTGTGCGGCGCCGGGCCCCTCTGGTCATAGTTCACTATGGCGATGTCGGAGCTGCTCCAATGTTCACATGGAGATGGTCCGGCGATGGAATCGCTTCTTGCCGCCCTTTCGGGCGATTTTTTGGGTACCCCCGTTTATTTTTGGGCCGCGTTTATCACGGTCGTTATCGCATTGCTGGTGTTCGACCTTGGCATTCTGCACAAAGACGAACACGAAATTTCTGCGCGCGAAAGCCTGACGCTTTACGGCTTCTACGTCGCTATCGCGCTCGCCTTTGGCGGCTGGGTCTGGTGGGCCCGCGGCGCCGAAGCCGGGCTTGAATTCTATACGGGCTATTTGATCGAGCAGAGCCTGGCGATGGACAACATGTTCGTCATCGCCACGATCTTCGGTTTTCTTGGCATTCCCCGCCTCTACCAGCACCGCGTGCTGTTCTGGGGCATTCTGGGCGTGATCGCCTTCCGCGCCATTCTGATCGGCCTTGGCGCTGCTTTGGTGCACTCCTTCAGTTGGATTCTGTTCGGCTTCGGCGCCTTCCTGATCTTCACCGGCTTCCGGATGTTCAAGCATCAGGATGAAACGCCCGACATCGAGCACAACCCGATATTTCGCTTCCTGCGCAAGCACTTCCGCATCACCGACCGCCTGCATGGCCGTGCCTTCACCGTGCGTGAGCCAGACCCCAAGACGGGTAAGGTAGTGATGTTCCTGACCCCGCTGGCCGTGGCGCTGATCATGGTGGAAGCGGTCGACCTGATCTTTGCCGTGGACTCCGTGCCCGCCGTCTTTGCCGTGACCCAGGACACCTTTATCGTCTACACCTCCAACATCTTCGCCATCCTTGGCCTGCGCGCGCTCTACTTCGCCCTGGCCGCTGCCATGAACCGGTTCCGCTACCTGCAGACGGCCCTGGCGATTGTGCTGGTGCTGGTGGGTATCAAGATCTTCCTCGTCCCCCTCGAGATCAAGATCGACACCCTGCTCTCGCTAGTCGTGACCGTTGGTATCCTGGCCGGTGGCGTGCTCTTCTCCTTGTGGAAGACCCGCAACGAGCCCGATATCAGCGCTGAAGAGGCCCCCAAAACCGGTCAGCTGGAGCCCTAACCGGCCCCGCCTGACGCCCCTTGGAGCACCCCTGCCTAGTCTTGCCGCAATTCCTTTCTAAGGAATGCGGGAATTGGAACAGGAGATCGGGCATGGGTGCCATCCACGAGATCGTCTTTGACTGCGAACAGCCAACCGAGCTCGCCCAGTTCTGGGTCAATCTGCTGGACGGCTACACACTGCGCCAACAAGACGAGGCGGAACTTGCCCGCCTCGCCGCCCTGGGTCTGGCTCCCGATGCCGGCCAGATGGTTATGCTCGACGGCCCCGGACCCAGCATCTGCTTTCAGAACATCGACGGCCGCCGGCCCGACAACAACCGCGTTCACTTCGATATCGTCGCCTCAGATCGCCCCAGCGAAGTGGACAAGCTGACCCAGGCCGGCGCTGAGATTGTGCGCGTGCTACCCACTTGCACCATTCTGCGCGACCCCGAGGGCAACCAGTTCTGCCTCCTCGACAACCGGCAATCCATCGCGGCCTGAGACCTGCTGACAGGCTCTGTCATCCCTTGCTGGCAGGTTGCTCCCACAACCCTCAGGGAGAACCACCATGACACTTGTTGCAACCTGCCACTGCGGCTCCACCCGGATCGAGATGCTGCAAGCCCCCACCGAAGCCCATGAGTGCAATTGCACCTTGTGCAATCGCGTGGGCGCCGTCTGGGCCAGCTTTGCCCCTGAAGAGGTTCGCATCACCGCGACTAACGATCAGGTCTACTCGGCCAGCGAAGGGGTGAACCTGCATCATTTCTGTGCCAAGTGCGGCGGCAACACGCACAGCGACTGCCCGGACTGGGGCTCACTCTACAACCTTGACGGCACGCTCAAGCCCGGCATGACCGACGCCATCCCTGCCAACCGGATCATCACCGTCAACTTGCGCATGATCCCCGACTTCGACCCGAGCTCCCTGCCCGTTTCCCAGGTGGATGGCCGCAATAACTGGTAGTCAGTGGCCGCTGAACGCCATCAGCGAATAAATCTCGACCTGCTCGTGACGCAGCTTTTCGGCGCCGCCAAGGTCGGGCAGGTCGATGGCAAAGGCCGCATGGTCGCAGATGGCACCCGTGCGCCGCAGCAGCCCCACAGCCGCCAAGGCCGTCCCACCGGTGGCGATCAAGTCGTCCACCAGCAGCACCTTGTGCACGTCGGTCAGCACGTCGGCGTGGATCTCGATCGTGTCGACCCCATATTCCAGCACATAGTTCTGGCCGATGGTCTGGCCCGGCAGCTTGCCGCGCTTTCGAATCGGCACGAAACCCACGCCGAGCGCGATCGCCACCCCTGCCCCGAATATAAAGCCGCGCGCCTCTATTCCCGCCACATGGGTAATGCCGAGGTCGCGATGGGCCGCAGCAATACGCTCGATGCTTTCTCTGAACCCTTCGGGGTGCTCGATCAGCGTTGTGATATCGCGGAACAGGATCCCCTTCTTGGGGTAGTCCGGAATGGTGCGAACCAGCGATTGCAGGTCAAGCGGCATGAAACACTCGCAATATTGGGAAGCTTAGCGCAGCCGGCGCCGAACGATCATCCGTGCCACCACTCCGGCCTGGTAGGCGGCACCTCGGGTAACGGTCACGGCTGCATCGCGCGCCTTGGGATTGTTGGCCACCGCCCGCATGCCCGCCCGCACCACGGGATGGCGGCTGGCGGCCACGGCTGCACTCACCACGGTAACGGCAATGCGGATCGCGGACATGACGGCTCCTCGGCGAAGATTCGAGACCCATAATGCGGTCTCGCGCGAGAATAACAAGGGGATAGGCCCGAACTGGGGCATGGCGTGAAAAAAGGGTCCCGTAGGACCCTTCAACTCAACGCAGTTCGGCGGCGAGCACTCAGTGCTCGACGCTCTTCCAGATGCGGTTCTTGGTGAACCACAGCAGGCCCGCGAACACGAACAGGAACAGCAGAACCACAAAGCCGGTCTGCTTGCGCGCCACAAGGCCAGGTTCGGCCAGCCACATCATGAACGCACTCACATCCTGCGAGTACTGCTCGACTGTCTGTGGAACAGTCTGGCCGTCTTCACCGGGTTCATAGGTGATCTGGTCGTCCGCCAGGGGCGGTGCCATGCCGATGGCGTGCCCTGGGAAGTACTCGTTGTAGTACTTGCCTTCCGGTAGCTCGAAGCCTTCAGGTGGTTCGACATAGCCGTTGAGCAGCGCGTGGATATAATCCGGGCCGCCTTCAGCGTAACCGGTAAAGTAGTTGAAGATCCAGGTGGGGAACGGATCGCTGACGCCACGTGCCTTGGCCAGAACGGAGAAGTCCGGCGGCACGGAGCCGCCGTTGGCATCGCGAGCTTCCTGATCGGAGGCAAAAGGCGCCGGCCACCGGTCTGCTGGTACGGCCGGCCGAACGCCGCCCTCGGCTGCCGGATCGGCAACCTCATATTCGGCCGCCAGCGCCTTGACCTGTTCTTCCGAGAAGTGCGGGCCACCGGGCTCGGCCAGATTGCGGAAAGCAAGCAGATTGGCGCTGTGGCAGTTGGCACAAACTTCCCGGAACACCTGGAAGCCGCGCTGCAGCTGGTTCTGGTCATAGGTGCCGAAAATGCCGGCGAAGCTCCAGTCCTGCCGCTCGATATGCGGAGTGGCGTGGGTATCGGCTTCCTGGGCGACAGTCGGGACTGCGATCAGAGCGGCCGACACTGCTGCGGCGGAGATGAGTGTCTTGATATTGAACATTGACCTGATCCCAACCGTCACGGCAGTGCCTTGCCCAGTACGCTTTCCGAGATGCTGGTCGGCAAGGGCCGGGGCTTCTCGAACATCGGCAGGAAGGGCAACACAACAAGGAAGTAGAAGAAGTAGTAGAACGTCGTGATCTTGGCGAGCACCACATAGATGCCTTCAGCCGGCGCCGCGCCCAGATAGGCCAGAGCCAGGAAGTTGATGATGAACAGCCAGTAGAACCACTTGAACAGCGGGCGGAAGGTGCCCGAGCGAACCGGCGACCGATCGAGCCACGGCACGAACAGCAGGATCACGATGGAGCCGGCAAAGAAGATGACGCCGCCAAGACGCGAGTCGATGAACAGGATGTTGAAGTCGATGGCGCGCAGGATCGCGTAGAAGGGCAGGAAGTACCATTCGGGAACGATATGCGCCGGCGTCACCTGGCTGTTGGCCATGACATAGTTGTCGGGGTGGCCAAGGATATCGGGAATGAAGAACACGAACCACGCGAAAGGAATGGCGAAGACCACGACCGCGAACAGGTCCTTCATCGTGTAGTACGGATGGAAAGGCACGGTATCGCGGCTCGACTTCACATCGACCCCGGTCGGGTTGTTGTTGCCCGGCACGTGCAGCGCCCAGATGTGGAGCGCAACGAGTGCTGCGACCACGAATGGCAGCAGGTAATGCAAGGAGAAGAAGCGGTTCAGCGTCGGATTGTCGACAGCAAAGCCGCCACGCAGCAGCTCCAGGATCGGGTTACCGACAATCGGAATCGCGGCAAAGATATTGGTGATAACGGTAGCAGCCCAGAAGCTCATCTGGCCCCATGGCAGCACATAGCCCATGAAGGCCGTTGCCATCACCATGATGAAGATCAGCACGCCGATGATGTACAGGATCTCGCGCGGAGCCTTGTAGGACCCGAAATACAGGTTGCGGCCCATATGGATGTAGAGGGCGGCAAAGAACATCGAGGCGCCTACGGCGTGGGTGGCCTGGATGATGCGCCCGCCATTCACGTCACGGCGGATATGCTCAACCGAGTTGAATGCCATGGCGATGTTTGGGGTGTAGTGCATCGCCAGAATGATGCCGGTGACGATTTGCACCACCAGCATGATCGCCAGAATGGCCCCAAAGGTCCAGAAATAGTTGAGATTCTTGGGCGTCGGAAAGTCCATCAGGTGCTCTTTGGCAAACCTGACAACGGGCAACCGCTCGTCGAGCCACTTTTCTACGCCGGTACCCGGCTGGTAAGTTGAATGTTCTGACATCGGCGAAGCCCCCACTAACCGATCTGGACCAGCGTATCGCTGACGAAATTATAAGGCGGCAGCACCAGGTTCTTTGGTGCGGGACCTTTGCGAATACGTCCGGCCGTATCGTAGTGCGAGCCATGGCACGGGCAGAACCAGCCATCGAAGTCGCCGGACTGACCCACCGGCACGCAACCGAGATGGGTGCAGTTCGCGATCATGATCAGCCACTGCTCGTGGCCTTCCTGGGTGCGCTGCTCGTCCGTCTCGGGATCCTTGAGGTCTGCCAGCGGCACAGCGCGGGCTTCCTCGATCTCGGCCGGAGTGCGATGACGCACAAACACCGGCAGGCCGCGCCACATGATGGTGACCGCCTGGCCTTCTTCGATGCCGGTAAGGTTGAATTCGATGCTGGCCAGCGCCAACGTAGACGCATCCGGGTTCAGCTGATTGATCAGCGGCCAGGCCACGGCAGCGGCGCCTACAGCCCCTACGGCCCCGGTTGCCACAAACAGGAAATCCCGTCGCGTGGATGAATGTTCAGCTTGCGTAGCCAAGGTCACGATCCCCGTACAATACACTTCGACGCGGCCGGCAAGCGCAGCCAGCTCCCACCTACGCAGAATCGGCCGCCGTCCGCCCTCAAGCGGCCCGTCAGGTGCGCTCTTTTTGCACTGTCCCCGGCGCTTGTCCAGAGCGCGCGGGAATGAACGAGGCTGGCTGCGACACTATACCCGGCGCCTTTCGCCAGCTATTGGACTATGCCTGCGCGCTCCCTTGCCACGATCAAGCTCATGCCGGTCGATCTCGCCCTTTATCAACCCGATATCGCCAACAACACCGGCACCCTGATCCGGCTCTGCGCCTGCGTGGGCACGACCATCCACATCATCCATCCCACCGGCTTCCCCTTTTCACCAAAGAACCTGGCCCGTGCGGGGCTCGACTATGTGGATCGCGCCAGCGTAGTGGAGCATACCGGGTTCAGCCAGTTCGATGCCTGGCGGCAATCGGCCGGGCGCCGCTTGGTGCTGCTTACGACCAAGGCCACGACTTCCGCCTATGCTGCGAGCTACCAAGAGAACGACATTCTGCTGATGGGCCGCGAAAGCGCTGGCGTACCTGATGCGGTCGCCGAAATCGCGGATCTCAAGATTCGCATTCCGATGCAGCCCGGTTTGCGCTCGATCAATGTCGCCGTCGCGGCAGCGCTTATTCTGGGGGAAGCCAAACGACAAACTGACGGGTGGACGAGCCTGCAATGACGGTACATATCCCAAGCATGAATATCCCAGACGATATCGAGACCAAGAAAACCCGCGCCACCACCTGGTTCCGGCAGCTGCGGGATCGCATTTGCGCCGAGTTCGAGGCCATCGAGCGCAAACATCAAGGCAGCCATGCTCACCTGCCCGCCGGTCAGTTCGAGCGCTCGCCCTGGGATCGCGCGGCAGGCGGGGGCGGCGAAATGTCGATGCTCCATGGCCGCGTGTTCGAAAAGGCTGGCGTGCATATCTCGACCGTGCACGGCAATTTCTCGGGGGATTTTGCCAAGCAGATCCCCGGCACCGAGGAAGGCGCGAGCTTTTGGAGCTCGGGCATTTCCCTCATCGTGCACCCCTGGAGCCCTCATGTTCCGGCCGTGCATATGAACACGCGCATGATCGTAACCGGCAAGCAGTGGTTCGGCGGCGGTGCTGACCTCACCCCGGTGCTCGACCGCCGGCGCACCCAGACCGATCCGGACAGCGTTGATTTCCACGCCGCCATGCGCGCTGCCTGCGAAAATCGGCCGGGCGTCGACTATGCCAGACTCAAGCAATGGTGCGACGAGTACTTCTTCCTGCCCCACCGCAATGAACATCGTGGCGTCGGCGGCATCTTCTATGACCACCACAATACCGGTGACTGGGAAGCCGACTTCGCCTTCACCCAAGCCGTGGGCGAGGCCTTCCTCGACATCTACCCCCGTCTGGTGCGCCGCAATTTCGAACAGGCCTGGACCGAAGCCGACCGCCATGAGCAGCTGGTGCGTCGCGGCCGCTATGTCGAGTTCAACCTGCTTTACGACCGCGGCACTACCTTCGGCCTCAAGACCGGCGGCAATGTGAATTCGATTCTATCGTCCATGCCGCCCGAAGTGCGCTTCCCCTGACCCATCTGGACTGCTGCAGGCGCTCGGCTCCGCTCATACCTGGGCGGCTGCCAGCAGCGCCTGCCGGTCCAGCGCAAAATCGCTGGCCAGCCACAACGCTTCCAGTCGCCCCAGCTCCTGGCCCAATGCCGGGCCTGGCTTCATGCCCAGCTTAAGCAGATCGGCGCCACCAATGGGCAAGGGCGGCACGACGATTTCCCCGACCCGCCGCTGCATCTCGACGGTTGCTTCGGCACTCCAGCCACCCAATGCCGCCGCGACCAGCACCCCTTCCCCGCACCCTGCTCCAAAGCGATAAAGCGCTTCACTCAACTGGCGCTGCAACAACAGCCTTGCCGCCGCGAGCACCTCTACGGCTTCGCGGACGGTTTCATTGGCCAATCGCCAGCTGTGCTGCAGCTGTTCTGGATTGCTCTCTCCCAGCAGCAGCGCCAGCCGCCCGCTCACCGCCACCCCACCCAGTTCTTCATACCGCTCCAGCGCCGCCAGGCCTGGCACCTCAAGCTCGAGCAACCCGATACCGGCCATCACCCGCAAGGTCGCCGCGATCTGCGGCAAGGCCAGCATCCGCAGCATTTCCCCGCCCACCCGCTCGGCGGAAAGATGATCGAGCGCACCAACCGCCGCCGCACAGGCCGCCAGCGCTGCGGCATCTAGGCTCTGCCCGGCAAACCGCGCCGAAAAGCGGAAGAACCGATAAACCCGCAAACCGTCTTCGGCGATTCGTTGTGCCGGATCGCCAATGAACCGCACCCGGCCATTGAGCGCATCGTCCAATCCGCTCAGCGGGTCAAAAAGCGTCCCATCGGCAAAGGCATAGAGGGCATTGAGAGTGAAATCGCGCCGCGCCGCATCTTCCGCCCAGCCGGACCCAAACGCCACCACCGCATGCCGCCCATCGGTTTCCACATCCCGCCGCAGCGTGGTGACCTCGACCAGCGTTTCACCCAGCCGCAGCGTCACGGTACCGTGCTCAATTCCGGTCGGATAAGACGCAATCCCCGCCTCTTCCGCGCGCCGTACCACCTCGGCTGGCAACAACTCGGTTGCCATGTCGATATCAACGTCACTGCGTCCCAAAATGGTGTCGCGCACCACCCCACCCACTGCGCGGGTGCGCCCTCTCGCGCCATCCAGCGCCGCAAAGATTGCCTGGGTTTCGGCGCGCTGCCGCCATTCGGCATCGCGCAAGCGCTGCTGCGCTTCGGCTGCCTCCGTCATGGCCGTGCCCCCGTCACCAGGTCGCGAAACAGCCGCGTCAGATTGGCGGTGATGCCCCAGATTCGGTGGCCGTCATGGTCGATCTGCCAGGTGCGGTGCACTGTTCCGCCCCGCTCCACCTTGACCTCGCCATAGCTTTGCGGATCGAGCACACGGCTCAGCGGCACCTCGAAGACCGAATGCACTTCCCCGGGATTGGGCACAAAGGGGCCGCTCGGCTCCACTGCGGCGACCACCGGGGTAATGAGATAATTGGTGCCGGTGAAATAGGTCGGCATGAAGCCCAGCACCCGCGCATCGCTGCGCACCATGCCTACTTCCTCGAAGGCCTCGCGCAGCGCCGCTGCCGCCACATCGGCGTCTTGCGGGTCAACCTTGCCGCCGGGAAACGCCACCTGCCCCGAATGCGAGCGCAGGTCGGGCGAGCGCTCGGTATAAAGCACCGTGTGCCCTTCGGGCCGCCGGATCAGCCCGATCAACACCGCCGCCGGCACGGGCGGCCGATTGAACGGGCGCGCCGGCGACCAATCGGGCACCAGCAGGTGCCGCTCAGGCAATTCAGGAGGTTGCGCCAGCAGCCGTGCTGCCAGCGCATCAAGGTCTAGTTCTGCAATCAAGCGTCACCGGCGCGAACAATCATCGCCCCTATCTATGACACAGCGCCCGTCCCTGCACGCGCCTTCTGCAAGCCGGGTGCAGGCAGTACTCAGGCCCCGAAGGCGCCGATCACGCCGCTCAGCGACTTGGCCAGCGCCGGATCTTCGGCCAGCAGCAGCACGCGGTTGGGGTCGACCGGCCCGGGGAACTGGATGGCACCAGGCACGGTCGGGACCCACCCCAGCGGGCAATAATAATCCTGGTCACCCACCAGCAGCACGAATTTACCCTCGTTGCGGGCCAGGGCGCGCTTGCTGACCTCAAGCGCCAGCAGCTTGCCGGCGCCGCGCTTCCGGAAATTGGGGTGCGTTGCCAGCGGGCCCAGCAGATAGCCATTGCTGCCGCCCACGCTGATCGGGGTCATCCACACCGAACCGCATGGCACGCCATCCACTTCGGCAACAAGGCTCAGGCTCTTGTCGATCGGAAAACGCTCGCGGATGCGAAAGGCCGTCCGCGCAAACCGGCCCGGGCCAAAGGCAATGGCCTGCAGCTCATCGATGAAGGTGTCATCGGCAGGAGTTGCTGGGCGAACGGAAAGCACACCGGCATGAGGAGCAGCCGAAACGGCTGTGGACGCGGCAATGGTCATGGCAAAATCCAAAATGGAAGCAGCAGGCAGAAACCCGGCGCCACAAAAAGCGCGCCGCTCAAAAACCCTCTAGGGTCGTCGTGTTGCCAGCAAAACCTTTACCATCCTGGGCGCCTCCACGCCTGAAATCCGCATTAGCACCACCATGGCCCTGCGTAAACAAAAAGGTCGTACCGGGTGCCGGCAAAAACAAGAGCGAGCGGTCCGTGTTTCTTTTGCACAACGATTTGTTGCCGATTTGGCTGCTTATCCGGGCGGGCATTCTCCCCTATTTCCCCGTTCAATCCTGCAACAACCCGACGCTTGCGGGACTTTACCTCGCATGCGCAACAAACTCGTGAAAGAGCCTCATCATGGGACAGCTGATCGACGGAAAATGGTCCGACCAATGGTATGATACCAAGAAGACCGGCGGAAAGTTCGAGCGCTCCCAATCGGGCTTTCGCAACTGGATCACCGCCGATGGCAGCCCCGGCCTCTCTGGCGAAGGCGGCTTCAAGGCCGAAGCGGGCCGCTACCACCTCTATGTGTCCCTCGCCTGCCCCTGGGCACATCGCACCTTGATCTTCCGGCGCCTCAAGGAGCTCGATGACCTGATCTCGGTTTCGGTCGTTTCCCCCAAAATGCCCGATGAAACCGGCTGGACCTTCAAGACCGATGAAGGCTCCACTGGCGACGCCCTCTTTGGCAAGGACATGCTCTGGCAGGTCTATACCGAGGCCGACCCGCATTATACCGGCCGCGTCACCGTGCCGGTGCTCTGGGACAAGCAGCGCGGCACCATCGTGTCCAATGAAAGTGCCGAGATCATCCGCATGTTCAACTCGGCCTTCAACGAGCTGACCGGCAACACCGAGGACTTCTATCCCGCCGAGCTGCGCGAGCGCATCGATGAGCTCAACCCACGCATCTATGACGACATCAACAACGGGGTCTACAAGGCCGGCTTTGCCACGACCCAGGCCGCCTATGACGAAGCCGTGGTCAAGCTCTTTTCAGCCCTCGACTGGGTGGAGGACCTGCTCGGCCAGACCGCTTACCTCACCGGCGAGAACATCACCGAAGCCGATTGGCGTCTCTTTACCACGCTGGTGCGGTTCGACGCGGTATATGTCGGCCACTTCAAGTGCAACCGCCGCCGCATTGCCGATTATCCCAACCTCTCGCATTATCTCAAGGCGCTCTACGAGGTGCCCGGCGTCAAGGAAACGGTCGACCTCGACCATATTCGCACCCACTACTACTGGAGCCACGTCACCATTAATCCGACGCGGATCATTCCGATCGGCCCGGAACTGCCCTTTCTGAGCTAAGGCTCAGTAGCCCCAGGTCTCGCGGCGTGGCGCCCCGTCGAACACTTCGTCGACGCGCTGCGAGGTCGCGGGGGTAACCTTTTCGGGCAGTTGCGTGCGCTCAAACCAGCCCACCTCGGCGATCTCGTAGTTGGGCTTGAACTCGAACGCCTGCTCGAACTCGCGGCCGACGAAAAACGCCACATGGTCCCGGTTCGTGACCGGGCCCGTATTGTGGTAAAGCCCGAACAGCTCCAGGCGTCCCGTGCTGCGAAAGCCGGTTTCCTCGACCAGTTCGCGCTGGGCGGCCAGTTCGGCCGTTTCCCCTGGCTTCACCCCGCCGCCGGGAAACTGCCAGCCCGGCACATAAGTGTGCCGAATCAACAGCACCTTGTCGCCATCCACCAGCATCACGCGCGCGCCGATGGTCATGCGATGGGTCAGCCCCATGACGTTGAGGAATACCTTGGCCCGAATTTGCTGAAAGCGATTCATCTGCATGGCTTCACTCCGTTGGCTTAGGCGTAGCAGAGAGTGTTACCGACCACAAAATCGTGCCTTGAGTGAGTTCGTCATTTTCTTGCGGCAGTGCTTCTGGCATTACAGCGACAATGATCACCCTCGCCCACATTTCCGACATTCACCTGTCCCCCATGCCCCAGGTTGCCGTCCGCGACCTGGTCGGCAAACGGCTCACGGGCTATCTCAACTGGAAGCTGCGCCGCCATGGCGAGCTCAACAGCGGCACGCTGGCGAGCCTGGTTGCTCACCTGCAGAGCCAGAATGCCGATTTCACCGCCGTGACGGGCGACCTCACCAACCTGGCGCTGAAATCCGAAATCACCCGGGCTGGCGAATGGCTGCAAGCCTTGGGCAGCCCGGAAAAGATCTGTGTTTGCCCGGGCAATCACGACGCCTATGTTCCGGGCGCGCTGGAAGCGGCCGAGGACATCTGGGGCGACTACATGAAGGGCGAGACCGTCGACGACGCGATCTATCCCTTCGTGCGCCGCCAGGGTGAACTGGCCGTGGTCTCCTGCTCCAGCGCCGTGCCGACCCGCCCCTTCGTGGCTCTCGGCCGCTTCGACGAAAAGCAGGCCAGCCGCCTCGCGCGCATTCTCAAGGTTCTGGGCGAAGGCGGCTACTATCGCGCAGTCCTCATCCATCACCCGCCCTGCCAGGAACTGCAGCACCCCTCCTTCGGGCTCAAGGGGCATCGCCTCTTCCGTCAGGTCATCGCCGAATGCGGGGCCGAACTAATCCTGCATGGCCACACCCACCGCTCCTCGATCCACACCATTCCCGGTGTTGGCCGCGAAGTGCCGGTGGTTGGCGTTGCCGCTGCCAGCGCCGCTCAGGGCGGCACGCTCGACGATCCCGCGCGCTACAACCTCTTCCGCATCGAAAAGACCGGGGACACCTGGTCCTGCACCATGCGCGAATTCGGCTTCCAGCGTTTGGGCAACGACATCGTCATGCGCCTGCAGATGCGCCTCTACTAGGCGCCTCTCCCCCATCGCGCACAAATCAACTATATCAGGGCAAAGCCGGCCATGGGGCCGGCGCGGAGATGCGATAGGCAGTGCAGTCCCAGTTCCTTATCGAGCGGCCGATCTTTGATGCCGCCAATGCCACCGCCCGCTTCAGCTATGGGCTGGATGGCCGCCACTTCATCGAAGTGCTGGAATTCCCCGCCATCGCCGAGCCGGCGGCACTCACCTCGCCAGCCTTCCTCAAGCTGCTCGACCTGACCGCAATCGTCCTCGGCGTCAGCTACTTCAAGCTCAAGGCCCCGCTCGAAATCTGTGCGCCAAATATCGCGCTGACCCAGAGCGAAACCGCGTTCGTGCTCGACGTCTACGAGAACGGCTTGGGCGAGTTCTACGCGCGCAACAACCTGTCGCGCTTCGGCAAGCTCGTGGTCTCGACGCCCCATGATGTGACCACATCAGCCGACCGCAAGCTTGAACTACCCAACCGTGCCCTGCTGCCCATTGGCGGGGGGAAGGATTCGCTGGTCAGCGTTGAACTCCTGTCCGCCGCCGCCATCCCCTTCACCCCTTTTGCGGTCAATCCCAAGGGCCCGATCCTGACCTCGGTCGACAAGATCGGCGTGCCCCCGGTCTATGTTCGCCGCATCCTCGACAAGGAAATGATCCGGCTGGGCAAGGAGCCGGGCTTTTACAACGGCCACGTCCCCTCCACCGCCATCAATTCCATGATCGCCTCGCTCTGCGCGCTGCTCTTTGGCTTCAACCGCATCGTGCTGTCCAACGAGCGTTCCGCCAGCGAAGGCAATGTCGTGTTCGATGGCCGCGAGGCCAATCACCAATATTCCAAGTCGCTGGGCTTTGAGCGCACCATTGCCACCATCCTCGCCGAAGCCACCGGTGGCGCGCTCGAATACTTCTCGCTTCTGCGCCCCTATTCGGAAGCGCGCATCGCGGCGCTCTTTGCTCGCGAAACCCGCTATGACCGGGTCTTTTCCAGCTGCAACCAGAACTTCAAGCTGGCCGGTCATGATGGCCCGCTCTGGTGCGGCCACTGCCCCAAATGCCACTTCGTCTTCCTGATCTTCGCCCCAGTCATGGACAAGGCGCGGCTTCTCTCCATCTTTGGCCAGAACCTGCTCGACAATAGCGAGAACGAAGCCTCCTTCCGCGAACTGACCGGCCTTGCCGGCCAAAAACCCTGGGAATGCGTCGGCGAGATCCTTGAAGCTGCCGCCTGCCTATACGCTTTGGCCGAGCGCCCGGAATGGTCCGGCGACACGATCGTCGCGCGCCTCAAGCCCGATCTCGAAGCCCAGTATGGCGCTCCGGCCCTGGCTGCTGCCCTCGACGACCTGATGGCCGACAGTCCCGATCACCTGATCCCCGCCCCGGTTCTTGCCGCAGTGTCCCCCCATGCCGTTTGATGCTCCCGTGCTGCTCTACGGTGCTGGCCGCGAAGCGCTCTCCACCCGCGCCTTTCTCGCCGCCCGTCACCCCGACCTGCCCGTCTTCGTGACCACCGATAGCGGCACCGCCGATCTGCCCGGCACCACCTTTATTGCCCCGGCGGAACTGCCCGCCGCCTTTGCCGAAGGCCGCTTCGGCCTCATCGTCAAAAGCCCCGGCGTCTCGCTCTACAAGCCCGTCTTCGAGCTCGCCCGGCAAGCCGGCATCCCCGTCACTTCCAATCTCAATCTCTGGGCGCAGACCTACCGCACCGGCCGCCAGGTGATCGCCATCACCGGCACCAAGGGCAAGTCCACCACCGCCACCCTCACCCATCTGATGCTGACCCAATCAGGCGTCGATGCCGGCCTTGCCGGCAATGTCGGCCTCGCCCCGCTCGAAATCGCCGATCGCCACCAAACGGTGATCTTCGAGCTCTCGAGCTACCAGACCGCCGACATGGGTTTTGCGCCCGATATCGCCGCGCTCACCAATCTTTATCCCGAACATGTGGATTGGCACGGCTCGGTCGAGCGCTATTACGCCGACAAGCTCCATCTGCTCGCCCAGCCCGGTGACATCCGCATCGCTCTCGGCACGCCGGCGCAAACCAATCCCCGCGTCCTCGCCGCCTTGCGGGCCCCCGCCCAGCTACTGCCCGCTCTTGCTGCCGATTCTGTCGCCGCCATCACCGCCGCGGCCTGCACCTCCCGTCTCAAGGGCGCCCACAATCTCGATAACGCCAAGCTCGCCGCCCAGATCGCGCTGGCGGCAGGCGGCACTCTCGACGGTATCCTCGCCGGTATTGCCGCCTTCCAGCCCCTGCCCCATCGGCTCGAGGAACATCGCATCGGCGACCTCGTCTTTGTCGACGATTCCATCTCCACCACGCCCGAAGCCACCAAGGCGGCGCTCGCCGCCTATCGCGGGTACCGCATCGCCCTGATCGCGGGCGGCCATGAGCGCGAGCAGGACTACGGCGAACTCGCCGGCCTCCTCGCCGGCGCGGGGGTGACCACCCTCGCCTGCTTGCCCGTCACCGGCGCCCGCCTGGCCGACTCCACCCGCAGGGCCGCGCCCCAGATCACCGTGTTGACCCCACCCGATCTCGACAGCGCCATGCGCGCCCTCGTCGAACACCGGGCGCAGTTCGACGCCGTGCTCCTCTCGCCCGGCGCGCCGTCCTATAATCAGTTCAAGAATTTCGAGGAACGCGGCCGCCGCTTCATCGAGCTGGCGCAGGCGCTGTTCAGCCCGTCCTGATCCCCGGTAGCTAGCGCTCCAGATCTTGGCTTGCCTGCGCCGCCTCGCGTGGGTCCTTCACATGCCGAAGGACATTGTGCGACCAGGCGCGCAGCAGCGCCAGCACGATCACGGCGAGCACCGCAACGCCCACCGCCATCGGGTAATAACCCAGCGCGCAGGCGATGCCCACGGCACCGGCCAGCCACATGCCGGCCCCGGTGGTCAGCCCCTGCACGCTCCTCCCGCTGCGGAAAATGGCACCGGCCCCCAGGAACGCGATGCCGGCAGTTACCGCCTCGATGACACGGATGGGATCAGCCCGCGAGCCGTTGCCGCCTGCACCGCCGCCAACATCGATCGTGTGATAAATCTCGAAGGTCAGGATAGTGAACAGCGCCGCCGCCACGGCAACAAGAATATGGGTGCGCAGCCCCGCTTCGGCGGTGTTGACCTGCCGCTCAAAGCCGATCATCCCGCCCAGCACCGCGGCCATCAGCAGCCGGACCGCGATGATGTGGGTGGGCAGATAGGTGTGCACCCAGCCCCATTCATTGCCCACATCCATCGCCTGCTCCTTGTCGAAACAAGTCCGGCCGTCGGTGCTGCGATCAGGCGGTCTCCGCCACCCGGATCTGCAGCTTCACGTCGTCGGGCCGCGCTTCCACCGCCCGGTCGAACGCCTTGATCGAATCCTCGAAGGCAAACGTCTCCGAGATCAGGGGTTTGAGATCCACCCGCCCCGAAGCAAACAGCGCAATCGCCCGGTCATACTGGTGGGCATAGCGGAACACGTTTTCGATCCGCACTTCCTTGGTGGAAGCGGCTGCGATGTCCACCTTGACCGGCTCCACCGGCAAGCCCACAACGACGATCGTGCCCGCTGGCCGCGGCAAGTCCATGATGGTTTCCCACGCCTTGGGCGAGCCCGAGCATTCAAACACCACATCGGCGCCCCAGCCCTCGGTCAGACGCTTCACCTCTTCAACGAGGTTTTGTTCGCGGATATTGACCGGAATGACGCCCTGGTACTTGGCGGCGATATCGAGCTTGGGCTGCGCCAGATCGGCAACGATCACCCGCGCACAACCGCCAGCGAGGGCGGCAATTGCCACCATGGTCCCGATCGGACCAGCGCCCAGCACCACTGCGGTATCGCCAGGCTTGATCCCGGCCTTGGTGGCCGCCTGCATGCCCACGGCAAATGGCTCAACCATCGCGCCTTCGGCAAAGCTCACATTATCGGGCAGCTTGAAAGTATAATTGGCGGGATGCACGACTTCCGAAGTCAGCACCCCATGCACCGGCGGCGTCGCCCAAAAACTCACCGCGGGATCGACATTGTAGAGCCCCAGCCGTGACGCCCGCGAATTGGGATCGGGAATACCCGGCTCCATGCAGACCCGGTCGCCGACCTTGAGATGGGTGACGCCCTCGCCCACCTCGACGACGGTGCCCGCCGCCTCATGGCCCAGCACCATGGGATCGTTGACCACGAACGGCCCGATCTTGCCATGAGTGTAGTAATGTACGTCCGAGCCACACACGCCCACCGTGTGGATCGCGATCTTGACCATGCCCGGCCCGACCTCGAGTGGCAGGTCGATCTCGCGCAGCTTGAGCTCGTGTTGCCGCTCCAGCACCAGTGCCCGCACTTTTGTCATTGCTCTTCCCTATTCAAGACGCATGCTATCGTCTTGCCTAGCGCGTCCCTTATCCCGGTGCAATCGCGCAGCCTCTCATCAGCTGACGCTGGCCAGTACGGCCGCCAGCCGCTTTTCGCGCTGCAGCAATCCCGCGCGCCCCGGCCCCGCCGAGGACCACAGATCCTGCAGCTTGCCCTCGTCGAACAGCTTGAACAGGCACGGGGTGATGTAGGACTTGCGGCAGATCGCCGGCGTGTTCTTGAGCACTTCTGATACTTCGCGCGCCACCTGCGCCATCTGCCGTTTGCGCGCCGATGCCGATTTGCCCGCGTCGAGCTTGGCCAGCGATTCCGCCGCCAGCGAACTCGCCCGCAGCGTGCGGAAGTCCTTGGCGGAAATCTCGATCCCCGTGACCTCGCGCATATAGGCATTGAGTGCGCTGGTCTTGATCGGCTTGATCGCGCCCTCGGCATTGCGGAACACCAGCAGCCGCTTGCCCGGTATGGTCTTGATCCGCGCTATGGCCTGGGCCAGCCCGGCATCGGTAAAGCCATATTCGGCCCGCTTGCCGCCCTTGGCATCAAAGGCGATCACCACATCATCGCCCGACACCCGCACATCGCGCGAAAACAGCGTTCCCGCGCCGCGCGTGCCATTGGCTTCGAGATATTTTTCGCGCCCCACCCGCATGGCGGTGCGGTCGATCAATGCCACGCCGATGGCGAGCGCCAGCTCCCGGCCGCCGGCAGGCGCCAAGAGATCCTGCTGCACCTGCTTGCGCAGCCGCGGCAACACAGCGGTCATCAGCGACAACCGCTTGACCTTCTTACCCTCGCGCCGCAATTCCCAATCGGCATGGTAGACATATTGCTCGCGCCCGGCCTCATCCTTGCCCACCGCCTGGATATGCCCATTGGGCTTGGCCGAAACGCGCACATCCTTCCAGGCCGGGGGAATCCCCAACGCCTGCACGCGCGACTTGATAGCGGGATCCACAACAAGGGCCCCGGTGCTATCGAAATAGCAAAAGCCCTTGCCGCGACGCTGGCGGATAATGGTGAGATCGCTTCTGGCGACCTTAACGAGCCGAACCATGTTGGTGTCAGGTTGGGTTAGGCTGCGCTCCGGCAAAGACCATGTAGACGATGGCAAACAGCACGATCACGGCCACCAGCGACATGATCAGCACGCGCAAGTTCATCTTGCGGGGGCTGGCCTGCGTAGTTTCGGTCGTGTTCTTGTGCGGATCGTAGGTTTCCATAGAGCTCTCCCAGAGTGTGCATTGGAAACGTGTGCCATGCCGTCGCGGTTCCCCCTTGCAACCGCACGAGGGCTTGACCGCTGAGCCGCCCCGGCCGACCCTCACACCCAATTGCTTTCGGAAGGCCCCATGACCAGCTCGTCTCAACTCGCCCGCATGATCCTCGTTGGCCAGGGCAAGGCCCCTGCCGATCTGGTTATCAAAAATGTCCAGCTGCTCGATGTGATCACCGGCGCCGTCACGCCCACCGATATCGCCATCGTGGACGACCGGATCGTGGGCACGCTGGCCCAGTATGATGGACTGCAGACCATTGATGGCGCTGGCCGCTTTGCCGTGCCCGGCTTCATCGACACCCATCTGCACATCGAATCCTCGCTGGTCACCCCCTTCGAGTTCGACCGCTGCGTGCTGCCCCATGGCGTCACCACCGTCCTCTGTGATCCCCACGAGATCGCCAATGTCCTGGGCGCCGAGGGCATCCGCTATTTCCTCGATTGTGCCGAGCGCACGATCATGGACATCCGCGTCAACCTCTCCTCCTGCGTGCCCGCCACCGGCTTTGAAACCAATGGCGCTACGCTCGAGATCGAAGATCTCGCCCCCTTCCGCGACCACCCCAAAGTCGTGGGGCTCGCCGAAATGATGAACTTTCCGGGCGTGCTGGCCGGGGACCCTGGCCTGCTCGCCAAGCTCGCCGCCTTCCAGGGCGGCCATATCGATGGCCATGCGCCCTTGCTGCTGGGCATGGGGCTCAACGGCTATCTCGCCGCCGCCATCCGCACCGACCACGAAGCGACTTCCGCCGCCGAAGCGCGCGAAAAGCTCGCCAAGGGCATGGCCATCCTGATCCGCGAAGGCTCGGTGTCCAAGGACCTCGAAGCCCTAGCCGAAATCCTCGATGCCGACACTTCGAGTTTTGTTGCCCTCTGCACGGATGACCGCAACCCGCTCGATATCGCCGAGGAAGGCCATCTCGACAGCTCCATCCGCCGCCTCATCGCCCGCGGCTGCCCGCTCCATCACGTCTATCGCGCCGCCTCCCATTCGGCCGCCCGCATCTTCAACCTGCGCGATCGCGGCCTGCTCGCCTCGGGCTGGCGCGCCGATATCGCGCTCCTTGATAACCTCGAGGAGTGTCGCGTTTCCGATGTGATCGCCGGCGGCCGCCTGGTCACACCAGACCGCTTTGCCGGCAGCAGCGCCACCGATCCAGTGGGCCTCAACTCGGTCAAGCTCCAGCCGGTAACCCCCGCCACCTTCAACACCCCAGCCAATCCCGCGCGCAACCAGACGCCGGTGATCGGGGTCAAGCCGGGCCTCATCCTCACCTTCCGCGAAACCGCGACTCTCGCCTCCACCGACGAAGGGCTCCAGCCCGATCTCGCAGCCGATGTGATCAAGGTCGCCGTGGTCGAGCGCCATGGCCGCAACGGCAATATCGGCCGTGGCTTTGTGACCGGCTTCGGCCTCAAGCGCGGCGCCATCGCCTCTTCCGTCGGCCATGACAGCCACAACATCACCGTAGTCGGCACCAACAACGAAGACATGACGCTGGCCGTCAACCGCCTGATCGAGCTGCGCGGCGGCTTTGCCGTGGCCGATAACGGCGCGATCACCGCCGAACTGGCGCTGCCCATTGCCGGCCTCATGAGCCTTGAGCCCTTCGAAACCGTTGCGGCTACGCTCCATGAGCTGCGCGATGCGGCCCGCGCCATTGGCTGCGTCCTGCCCGAGCCGTTCCTGCAGGTCTCCTTCCTCGCCCTCCCCGTCATCCCCCATCTCAAGATGACCGACCGCGGCCTCTTTGACGTCGACGCCTTTGCTTTCGTGGACTGACAATGAGCCTGAGCAGCCTCTTTCTGGCCTATGTCGAGGACCTGCCGCCCCGCCGCAATGGCGTGCGGAAACACCGCAACATCCCCTTCACCATGCCCGACGGCGTGGTGCTGATGACCGACCATTTCGCGCCGCGCGCCACCGGTGAGTTCCCCACCATCCTGATGCGCCTGCCCTATGGCCGCCGCGGCTTTGGCACCATCGCCCAGGTCTATGCCGAGCGCGGCTTCCACGTCGTGCTGCAGGCCTGCCGCGGCACCGAGAAATCGGGCGGCGAATTCGATCCCCTCACCAATGAGCGCGCCGATGGGCTGGCAACGCTGGATTGGCTCAAGGCCCAGCCCTGGTTCGATGGCCGGCTCGGCCTATCCGGCCCCAGCTATCTCGGCTACGCGCAATGGGCGATCTGCGATGCACTCCCGCCCGTCTCGGCCATGGCCACCAAGGTCACCACGGCCGATTTCCGCCCCGTCGTCTTTCCCTCAGGCGCCTTTCACCTCGGGCTTTGGCTCTCCTGGCTGCAGGTGATCGAGGGCCTGCGCCAGCGCCCCCTGCACACCGCCACCCGCATGTTTTCCGGCCGCATCGAGCGCACCACCGCCCAAGCTGGCATGACCCTCCCGCTCGTTGAGGCCGACCGCGCCGCCTCAGGCCATGCCGTGCCGTTCTGGCGCCACTGGTTCGAGCATTCCGTGGGCAATGACCGGTTCTGGGACGCCATCGATCACCGCCACCGCCTGACCGCCACCACGCCCCCCGTGCACTTCATTTCGGGCTGGTACGACTTCATGCTCGACCCGCTCTTGGCCGATTACGCGCGCCTCGTCGAGCTCGGCCATCGCCCTTACCTCACGGTCGGCACCTGGTTCCACATCGCCGAGGAACTGCAGCGCGACAATCTGCGCGAAACCATCTTTTGGATGCGCGCTCACCTCGAAGGCGACAGCTCCGGCCTGCGCACCAAGCCCGTCCGCATCCACATTTCGGGCCTCGACCAATGGCGCGAGTTCGAGCACTACCCGCCCGGCCCGCCCGATCTGGAGCAATGGTTCTTGGGCAGCGACGCGGCGCTCACACCCACCGCACCTACCTCCTCCGGCGTCGATCGCTACCGCTACGATCCCGCCGACCCCACGCCCAATCTGGGCGGGGCCATCTTCGCCTTCACCGGCGCGGGTCCCGTCGACAACGCCCCCCTCGAGGCCCGCAGCGATGTTCTGGTGTATTCATCGCCACCCCTCTCCGAAACGCTGACGGTGATCGGGCAAAGCACCGTGACCCTCCACGCCCGGGCCACTCTCCCCCATGCCGATTTTTTCGTGCGTTTATGCGATGTGTCGCCCGAGGGCCGGTCGATCAATATCTGCGACGGGCTTTATCGCGTCACGCCCGCCACGCCCCGAGAGCCGGATGGCTCCTGGCGGCTGGAATTCCCGCTCCACGCCACCGCCCATGCCTTCCGGCCCGGCCATCGCCTGCGCCTCTTGATCGCCTCAGGCGCCCATCCGCGCTATGCCCGTAATCTCGGCACCGATGAGCCGATCGGCACCGCCACCACCATGCTCGCCAACACGATCGAGATCTTGCACGGTCCGGGGCAGGCGACCGCGATCACCCTGCCCCGCTACCGGCTCTAGGCTTATGCCCGGGCGCGCTCGCGCGCCTTGACCTGCAGGCGCCGCGCATGCAGCACCGGCTCGGTGTAGCCGCTCGGCTGGTCAGCGCCATGCAGCGCCAGGTCTAGCGCCGCCTGGAACGCCACCGACTGCAGATTGGGCGACATCGGCCGATACAGCGGATCGCCCGCATTCTGCTCGTCCACCACGGCAGCCATGCGCTCAAAGATCGAGGTCACCTCGTCCCGGCTCACCAACCCATGGCGCAACCAATTGGCGATGTGCTGGCTCGAAATCCGGCAGGTCGCGCGATCTTCCATCAGCCCCACATTGTTGATGTCGGGCACTTTGGAACAGCCAACGCCCTGCTGCACCCAGCGCACCACATAGCCCAGGATCCCCTGCGCATTGTTCTCGGTCTCGCGAGTGATTTCTTCGCGGCTGAGCGAATAAGGCGCCTGCACCGGCATGGAGAACAGCTCCGCCAGCGACGGCGTCGCTTCGTTGTGCCGCCGGCGCTGCGCCTCGAACACATCGACCTGGTGGTAATGCAGCGCATGCAGCGTCGCCGCCGTCGGCGATGGCACCCAGGCCGTATTGGCGCCCGATTGCGGATGGCCGATCTTGGCGGCCATCATCGCCGCCATGTCGTCGGGCCGCGCCCACATGCCCTTGCCGATCTGCGCCCGGCCCGACAGCCCGCAGGCCAGCCCGATCAGCACATTGCGGTCCTCATAGGACGCGATCCAGCGCTCGAGCTTGATCTCGTCCTTGCGCAGCACCGGACCCGCTTCCATCGAGGTATGGATCTCGTCGCCCGTGCGGTCGAGGAACCCGGTATTGATGAAAAACAGCCGGTCGCGCGCGGCATGGATCGCCGCCTTGAGATTGGCGGAGGTGCGGCGCTCTTCGTCCATGATGCCGATCTTGACGGTCAGCGGTGCCAGCCCCAGCATCTTTTCAACGGACGCAAAGATGGCGCAGGCAAAGGCCACTTCCTCGGGTCCATGCATCTTGGGCTTGACGATATAGATCGCGCCCGTCGTGCTGTTGCCGCCCTTGTCATGCATGGCGCAGAGCACCGTCACCGCCGCATCCAGCAGCCCTTCGCCGATCGGCTTGCCGTCGGCGGTCTTGACCGCATCGGTGGTCATCAGGTGCCCGACATTGCGAACCAGCAGCAGCGAGCGCCCCTTGAGCACCAGTTCCCCACCCGAACGCGAGGCGTAAACCCGATCTTCCTTGAGGCGGCGGGTGACCTGCTTGCCGCCCTTTTCGAACGTGTCTTCCAGCGTGCCCTGCATCAGGCCGAGCCAGTTGCGATAAACGCCGATCTTGTCCTCGGCGTCGACAGCCGCGACCGAATCCTCGCAGTCCTGGATCGTGGTCAGCGCCGCTTCCACCACCACATCGGCAAGCCCCGCCGCGTGCTCGGCGCCGATGGCGCTCGCCTTGTCGATGACAAGGATCACATGCAGCCCGTTATGGCGCAAAACGATCTCGGCGCTGGCGCCCTCACCGCGATAGCCGACAAAGGCCTCGGGATCGCGCAAGGTGGTCGGGCCCGCCGCGGTGTCGATCACGAGAGTGGCGGTGCCACCCTGCTCGGCCACCACATAGGACGTCACGTCGGCATGGCTGCCGCGGCTGAGGGGCAGTGCTTCGTCAAGGAACGCGGCGGCACGCGCCACCACGGCCTCGCCGCGCGCAGCATTATAGCCCTTGCTCGGCGCCAACTCGCCATCGCGGCTGATCACATCCGTGCCGTAAAGCGCATCGTAAAGGCTGCCCCAGCGCGCATTGGCGGCATTGAGCGCATAGCGCGCATTGGATACCGGCACCACCAACTGCGGCCCGCAGAGGCTCGTGATCTCCGGATCGAGCCCGGTGGTCTCGATGGTGAAATCCTCGGGCTCGGCTACAAGATAGCCGATATCCCTGAGGAAAAACTCGTAACCCTGCGGGTTGTTGGCGACTGGACCATAGCGGCGGTGCCAGTCGTCGATCTTGCCCTGCAGCTCATCACGGCGCGCCAGGAACTGGGCATTGACCGGCGCGTGTTGCGCCACCACTTCGGCAAAACCGCTCCAGAACTGATCGGCGGAAACCGGCAGGCCCGGCAGGACCTCCCGCTCGACAAAGTCCACTAGTCCCGCGTCAACGGAAAGTCCGGACTTGGTCAAATATTGGCTCATGCTTACTTCCTCTTCAGGCGCGGCACAGCTTTAGGTCAAGCAGATGCCCCTGCCAACCCAACTAAGGTCGATTTAGCTCGTCTGCCTGCCACATAAACTTCGGCAATGGCGCGATCATCGCCCATGGTTTGCAGCAGGAAAAGTTCTTCTCTGAGGTGGTTCACCGTCGCCTGCCGCAGTCGCATGGCTGGCGTCGCGCCCGCATCGAGCACGACGAGATCGGCGTCACAGCCCGGCGCAATCGTGCCGATCACGCCCTCCAGCGACAGCGCTTGCGCATTGCCCAGCGTGGCCATGAAGAACGAGTGCAATGGGCTTAGCCTTTGCCCGCGCAACTGCCCAACCTTGAATCCCTCGTCGAGCGTGCGCAGCATGCCAAAACTGGTGCCCCCGCCAATATCGGTGGCAATTCCTAGCCGCACCCCTGCCCGCGCCAGCCGCTCGCGATCAAACAGGCCACTACCCAAAAAGAGGTTGGAGGTCGGGCAGAACACCGCCACCGCCCCCGTTTCCGCGAGAACCGCGGTTTCGCGATGGTTGAGGTGAATGCAGTGCCCCAGCAGCGTGCGCGGCCCCAGCAGCCCATACTGCTCATAAATGCCCGCATAGTCCGGCGCCTCCGGATACAACTCCATCGACAAGCGGATCTCGTCCGTGTTTTCGCCGAGATGGGTTTGCACATGGCAATCGGGATGCTCGGCCGCCAGCGCCTGCGCCGCCTCCAGTTGCGCGGGGGTCGAGGTGATGGCGAAGCGGGGCGTGATCGCATAACGCGCCCGGCCGCGCCCATGCCAGCGCGCGAGGAGCGCCTTGCTGTCGTCATAGCTCGCCTGGGCGGTGTCGCAGAGCGCCTCGGGCGCATTGCGGTCCATCATCACCTTGCCCGCGACCATCAGCATGTCGCGCCGTTCCGCCTCGGCGAAGAACGCGTCCACCGATTGCGGATGGCTGGAACAATAAACGGCCGCCGTCGTCGTGCCGTTGCGCACCAACTCGTCAAGGAACCCCGCCGCCACCGCGCCGGCATGTCCCTGCTGCCCGAACTTTTGTTCTTCCACGAAAGTGTAGGTGTTGAGCCATTCCAGCAGCGAGCCGGCATAGGAGGCGATCATCTGCGTCTGCACATAATGCAGATGCGTGTCGATGAAACCTGGCAGGATCAGATGCGGCCGGTGATCGATGATCTCCGCATCACGGCTATCGACCGCACCGAAGTCCCCGACCTCGACGACCTTGCCCCCGGTAATAGCAACCGCGCCATCCTCCCACAACCGGTAGCTGTCCACATCGTCGAGCCCTTGCGGCTCGCGGACAAAGCTCAGCACCCGGCCGCGCAGAATGGTGCGGCTCACTGCCCCGAGCCCTCGCGGAACCAGGCCACCAGCAGCGCCCGCTCCTCGGGCGTGATCTCGGTCACATTGCCCGGCGGCATGGCGTGGGAATAGCCGGCCTGCATGGCGACGTCGCGGGCATGGTTGGCGATCGCCGCATCGCTGTCGAGAATGACATTCTTGGGCGCCTCATAGATCCCCGGCCAGACCGGCTCGGCGGTGTGGCACATCGAACAGCGCGTCTGCACGGCAAGGCTGGCCTCGGCAAACAGGCTCGCGGCCATGAACGGCTCGGCCGCCCGCGACGCCACCGCCTCTTCGCCGACGCCCGGCAGCTTGGGGCCGCTTGAGAGCCACGCTATGATGACGAACAAGATCACCGCCACCGCCCAGGTCCAGTGCGGATTGCCCTTCCGGGCATGGCGCGTGTTGAAATAATGCCGGATCACCACGCCCACAAGGAAGATCAGCGAGGCGATGATCCAGTTCCACTGCGTCGCGAAGGCCAGCGGGTAATGGCTTGAAAGCATGAAGAAGATGACGGGCAGCGTCAGGTAGTTGTTGTGCAGGCTGCGCTGCTTGGCGATCTTGCCATATTTGGCATCGGGCACCCGCCCGGCCTTGAGATCGGCCACCACGATCTTCTGGTTGGGGATGATGATCATCGCGACATTGGCGGCCATGATCGAGGCGGTGAACGCGCCCATATGCAGCATCGCCGCCCGGCCGGTGAAGATCTGCGTATAGCCCCAGGCCATGGCGGTGAGGATCGCAAACAGCACCAGCATCAGCCCGTTCTGCGATTCACCCAGCGGCGATTTGCAGAGCCGGTTATAGACCACAAAGCCCAGCACGATGGAGCCCATGGAAAGGAGGATTGCCCCCCAGGCCGGCACATCGAGCACATTGCGATCAACCAGATACAGGTCGGCACCGACATAATAGATCAGCACCAGCAGCATGAAGCCGGACAGCCACGTCCAGTAGCTCTCCCATTTGAACCAGGTCAGGTGCTCGGGGAGGAAGTCGGGCGCCACCAGATATTTCTGGATGTGATAAAAACCCCCGCCATGCACCTGCCATTCCTCGCCATGCGCCAGCGGCGGCAGGCTCGGCGTCTTGCGCAGCCCCAGATCGAGCGCAATGAAATAAAACGACGAGCCGATCCAGGCGATTGCCGTGACCACGTGCAGCCAGCGCACCGCAAACATCAGCCATTCCCAAGCAATCGCATAATCCGGCATTTTTCGTTCCTTCGATACACCCCTGGCGGCATGCTGGCTGTTCAGCCGCCCACCGCAGCCGCGGCGCCAGCCCTCCCTCCCCATCGAGGGGAGGGCCGGGGTGGGGGTCCCCTCGGTGATGCTCCGCCTCACCTCCCCCACCCGCAGCCGCTCAGCAAAAGGGGCAGGCCGAAACCCGCCCCTTCCAATCCGATTCGAACCCCAGCTTATGCCGGCTGTTCGACGCCTTCCACATACCAGTCCATGCTGAGCAGTTCGGCATCCGTCATGGTCACGCCGGCGGCCACACGCTCGGTGCCGGTATTGTCCTTGATGGGGCCGGTGAAGATGTGGAAAGAGCCATCGATCTGCCCGGTCCGCACCGCTTCGGCTGCAGCCTTGACCTCTTCGGTGACCTTGGGACCATAGGGCCCGATCTGCACCACGTCTTCCTTGAGGCCTTCCCAGGTGTCGCCGGCGGTCCAGGTGCCATCGATCAAGGCCTGGGCCGAAGCCACATAGCGCGGGCCCCAGTGGTCGATAATCGAGGTCAGCTGCGTTTCGGGCGCAAAGGCGCTCATATCGGCGCCCTGGCCGAACCCGCCAATAATGCCGCGTTCCTGGGCCACCTGCAGCGCTGCCGGGCCATCGGTATGCTGGGCAATGATGTCCACGCCCTGGTCGATCAGCGCGCGGGCCGCATCGGCTTCCTTGGCCGGATCGTTCCAGGTCGAGATGTAAACCGGCTTGACCGTGATGGCGGGGTTCACCTTGCGGGCCGACAGCGCCAGCGCATTGATGCCCATCACGACTTCAGGGATCGGGAACGAGCCGATATAGGCGAGCTTGCCGGTCTTGGAGAGGTGCCCGGCAATGGTGCCGCAAACGGCGCGGCCTTCGTAAAAGCGCGCATTGTAGAGGCCGACATTGTCCGCCTTCTGGTAGCCGGTGGCATGCTCGAACTTCACGTCGGGGAACTGCTGGGCAACCTTCATCACGGAGTCGCCAAAGCCAAAGCTCGTCGCAAAGATCAGCTTGTTGCCCTGCTGGGCCAGTTCGCGCAGCACGCGCTCGCAGTCCGGACCTTCCGGCACGTTCTCGACATAGGTGGTCTCGACCAGATCACCCAGCTGCTCTTCCAGGAAGATACGGCCCTGATTGTGGGCATAGTTGTAGCCATTGTCGTTGATCGTGCCGACATAGATGAAGCCCACCTTGAGCGGTTCGCCCTGGGCGAAGGCGCGGGAGCCCAGCAGCGGCAGCGCAGCGGCGGCGGCGCCTGCCTTGAGGATAGTGCGGCGGTTAAGGGTCATGTGTCTCTCCTGATGGTCGTGGTTGCTTGAAACGGTCGTTGGCGCCGGCTCAATTCGTGGGCAGGAACGGCTTGCCGAGGCAGGCCGGAGCATTGGTGGACGCATCGCGCTTGATCGAAATCAGCACGAGCACGATGATGGTCGCGAGGTAAGGCAAGGCGGCCCAAAGTTCGGACGGAATAACCGACAGCACTCCGCCGCCCGCCTTGGCATAAAGCTCCATGGTCATCACGAGACCAAAGAGGTAAGCCCCCGCGAGCAGGCGGAACGGGCGCCAGGAGGCGAACACCACCAGCGCCACGGCAATCCAGCCGCGCCCTGCGGTCATCCGCTCGGCCCATTGCGGGGTCAGCAGCAGCGGGAAACACGCCCCGGCAATACCGGCCATCGCCCCGCCGAACAACACGGCGAGATAGCGCACGAGCTTGACGCTGTAGCCGATGGAATGGGCCGACAGGTCGTTCTCCCCCACGGCCCTCAGGATCAGCCCGGGGCGGGTTTTCTCGAGAAAATACCAGACTGCGACTACCATGAAGAACGAGAAATACACCGGCGCCGAATAGCCGAACACCACCCGCAACGCCGGATGGCTCGCAAGCTCGGCGGGAAACAGCGGCCCCATCAGCTGGATCGGCCGGGCGGAAAACGGCGCGCCGGCGAGGGCGGAAAAGCCCGTGCCGAAAATGGTCAGCGCCAGCCCAGTCGCGGTCTGGTTGGCCGACAGGCTCAACGTCAAAAAGCCAAAGATGATCGAGGTCGCCGCCCCGGCCACCGCCCCGCAAAGCAGCGCGAAATAAGGGTTGCCTGTATAAAACTGCCCCGCAAAGCCGGCAATGGCGCCCACCAGCATCATGCCTTCGACACCGAGGTTGAGCACCCCCGACTTTTCCACCACGAGCTCGCCCAGCGCGGCCAGGAGGATCGGCGTTGCCGCGAACACCAGCGTGACGATGATGGGAATGATGATTTCCATTACGCCGTCCCCGGCGCCGCGGCGCTATGAACCCGGCGCACCCGATAGCGCACCAGCAGGTCCCCACCCAGAAGGAAGAACAGCACCATGGCCTGGAAAATGCCCGTGGCGGCATTGGGCAGCCCGATCGTCGTCTGCGCCACTTCCCCGCCCACAAAGGTGATCGCCATCACGAGCCCGGCAAAGATCACCCCGAGCGGATTTAGCCGTCCGAGGAACGCCACGATGATCGCGGTGAACCCGTAATTGGTCGGAAAGCCCGGCACCATGCGCTGGAACGGCCCGGCCACTTCCAACACGCCCGCAAGCCCCGCAAGGCCCCCCGACACCAGCATGGCCAGCCAGATCGTCTTGTTCTCGGAAAACCCGCCATAGCGCGCCGCATGGGGCGCCGTGCCCACCACGCGCATCTGATAGCCGAATACCGAGCGCGACATGATGAACCACGCCACGAGTGCCACCAGCACCGCGATCGGCACACCCAGATGCACGATCGTGCCCGGCAGGATGGTGGGCAGCCGCGCCGCCTCGGCAAATAGCCGCGTCTGGGGGAAACCCATCCCCATCGGGTCCTTCCAGGGCGCGCGGATCAGGTAATAGATCAGCTGCACCGAGGCATAGGTCAGCATCAGCGAGGTCAGGATCTCGTTGACGTTGAGGCGGGTGCGCAGCAGCGCTGGGATGGCGGCGTAAGCCATGCCCCCGAGCACGCCAGCGAGCACCATCAGCGGCAAGATCCAGGGCCCGTTGAGGCCATGGGTCGCCAGCGCCACCCAGGTGCCGGCCAGCCCGCCAACCACATATTGTCCCTCGGCGCCGATATTCCACACATTGGCGCGGTAGGCGATGGAGAGCCCCACCCCGATAATGATCAGCGGCGCGGCCTTCACTCCCAGATCCTGCCATTTGTAGGAATTGGTCAGGGGCGTGAGAAAGATCTCGCGCACCGCCCCGATCCCGTCATAGCCGATCAGCGAAAAGATGATCGCGCCCACCACCATGGTCAGCACCACTGCCGCCACCGGCGTCAGATAGCGCATGAGTTGGCTGGGCTCGCGCCGTTTTTCAAGCCGGAACAGCATTGCTTGCCTCCGTGGCGCCATGGACCCCGCCCATCAGCAAGCCGATTTCTTCCACACTCACCTCGCCCACCGGCCGCGCCGCCGAGAGGCGGCCAAGATTGATCACCGCCAGCGTGTCGCACAGCGCCAGGAGCTCATCGAGGTCCTGGCTGATCACGACGATGGCGGAGCCTTCGGCGGCCAGGTCCACCAGCGCCTGGTGGATGGCCGCGGCGGCCCCGGCATCGACGCCCCAGGTCGGCTGGCTGACCACCAGCACGCTCGGGCGCTGCAGGATTTCGCGCCCCATGATGTATTTCTGCAGATTGCCGCCCGAGAGCGATCCCGCCATCGAGCCCGGGCCCAGCGCCTTGACCGCAAAATCGGCGATCACCTTGCCCGTATAGGTCTTGGCCGCGCCCGAATTGATGAGGCCCAGCATCACCATGCCGAGCCGATCGCGCGCCGTCAGCACCGAATTGTCAGCCAGCGAGAACTCGCCCACCGCCGCATGGCCATTGCGCTCTTCAGGCACGGCACACAGCCCGCGCTTGCGCCGGCCGGTCGTGTTGAGCAGCCCCAGCGGATAGCCATCGAGCGTAATGGCTTCCTTGTCATCCCCGAGGATTTCCCCGCTCAGCGCATCGAGCAGGGCGTTCTGCCCATTGCCCGCCACCCCGGCGATGCCAAAGATTTCGCCCGCCCGCACGGTAAAGCTCACATCATTGACCGGCACATCGAAATGGCCGGTCTTGTGGGTCGAAAGCCGCGACACGACCAGCTTGGGCGCGCCCAACTGCCGCCCCCTGGCCCGCACGATGTCACGCAGGCCCGTGCCGATCATCTTTTCGGCCATGGAGCGCGAGGTTTCCTGCTTGGGATCGCAGGTATCCACGAGCTTGCCGCCCCGCAGGATCGTCGCCGTATCGCACAGCGCCTTGATCTCATCGAGCTTGTGGGAAATGTAGAGGATCGAACAGCCCTGCGCCGCCAGCTTGCGCAGCACTTCAAAAAGCTGCTCCACTTCCTGCGGCGTCAAAACCGAAGTGGGTTCGTCCATGATCAAGAGCTTGGGGTCGAGCAAGAGCGCGCGCACGATCTCGATGCGCTGCCGCTCCCCCACCGATAAGGTCGCGACCGTCCGGTGCGGATCGAGCAGCAGCCCGTAGGTGGTCATCACCTCGCGAATGCGGGCCTCGAGCTCGCGCGACTTGAGCGAGCCATCCATGCCCAGCGCGATGTTTTCGAGCACGGTCAGCGCTTCAAACAGGGAAAAGTGCTGGAACACCATGCCGATGCCCAGCTTGCGGGCGGCCTTGGGATTGGTGATCACCACCGGCTCGCCGTTCCAGCGGATTTCGCCGGCATCGGGCTGCATGATCCCATAGATCATCTTGACCAGCGTCGACTTGCCGGCCCCGTTCTCGCCCAGCAGCGCATGGATTTCGCCCGGCTTGACGCCAAAGGAGATATTGTCATTGGCAAGAACGCCGGGAAACTGCTTGGTGATCCCGGTCAATTGCAGTCGCAACGGCATGCTAGCGTCCATCCACGGCCCTCAGTTCCCTGGCGCCCTGTACATGCCCAATGTCAGCTTCCCGCCGACCAATCTGAACCATAATTTCTGCCGCCGCTAGTGCCGCAATGACTTCGGGGCGCTTATCCCCAAGCCCTTGGCGGCCAATGGGTGAAACGAGCCGCTGGAGGGCAGCAGGGTCCCCTCCTTCGGCGCGAAACCAGCTGCTGAACCGGGCGCGCTTGGTCGCCGATCCCACCATGCCGATATAAGGACTGTCCGCCCGCTCCAGCGCTTCCTTGGCGAGCAGGAAGTCGAGCGCATGGTCATGGGTCAGAACCACAAAACTGCTGCCCGGCGGCGCCGACCGGATCGCCGCTTCCGGCAGTGGCGTCAGCCGCGCCTCGACGCCTGCCGGCAAGCCAACCAGCTCGCTTGCCCGCGTATCCACCACATGTGCCTGCACCGGTAAAAGCGCCAGCACCTGGGCCAATGCCCGCCCTACATGACCGGCACCAAACACGAAGACATGCGGCAACGCCCGATCTTCCGCCGCCACCCGCTCGAGCAGCGCACCGCGCAAGCCCGCATCGGCATAGCGCAACTGCACCCCGACACGGCCGCCGCAACATTGCCCGATCTCGGGCCCCAGCGGCACATCCATGGCTGCTTCCGCCTGCCCTGAGGCTAGCAGGCGCCGCGCATGGTCGATCACCATATGCTCGAGCGCCCCGCCCCCGATCGTGCCGAAAATCCCTTGCGCGCCTACCAGCATGAACGTGCCCTGCTCGCGCGGGCTCGACCCGCGCACCCGCGTCAGCTCACAGGCAATTGCCTCGCTGTTGGCGCGAAGGAAAGATTGCAGCTGGGGCAGGCGCAAGGTCATGACAGCCGTCCCTGCAAGGAGGCGTGCAGGCTGATCGCCCTGCTTTGGGCTCGTGCCCTCCCTCCCCCTTGAGGGGAGGGCCGGGGTGGGGGTCCAACCGTCGGGCGCAAAACCATCACCCCCGCGCTTCCTGCTTCAACCGCTCGCACCCCATCAGCACCCGCTCGGGGGTCACTGGCGTGTCGAGCCGCGGCGGCAGCTTGTAATCGGCCATCGCAGCCACTGCCATCGCGAGCGCTTCCACCACGCTCATCGCCAGCATCAGCGGCGGCTCGCCCACCGCCTTGGAGCGCCCGATCGTGGGCTCGCTGTTCTCGGACCATTCCGCCAGCCGCACATTGAACACCGGCGGCACGTCGCTTGCGAGCGGGATCTTGTAGGTCGAAGGCGCCTTGGTGCGCAGCTGCCCCTTGGCGTCCCACCACAATTCTTCGCTCGTCAGCCACCCCATGCCCTGGATGAACCCGCCCTCGATCTGCCCGAGGTCAAGCGCCGGATTGAGCGACTTGCCGACATCATGCAGAATATCGACCCGATCCACCTGGTATTCGCCGGTGAGCGTATCGATGGTGACCTCCGAAACCGAGGCGCCATAGGAATAATAGTAGAACGGTTGCCCGCGTCCGGTGGCCCGATCCCAATGAATCTTGGGGGTCTTGTAGAAGCCCGCGGCCCAGAGCTGCACGCGGTTGAGATAAGCCGAGGCCACCAGTTCCGTGAATGGCACGAACTCCTCGCCCGCCATGATGCCCTCGGGCACCCAGACGATCTCGGCCTCATCGCACTGGTAGAGCTTGGCGGCATGGGTGGCGAGGCGCTCCTTGATCTGCCGAGCCGCATCCCAGGCGGCCATGCCATTGAGGTCCGAACCCGAAGAGGCCGCCGTGGCCGACGTGTTGGGCACTTTGGCCGTCGAGGTTGTCATGATCTTGATGCGATCGAGCCCGACGCAGAACGCTTCCGCCAGCACCTGCGCCACCTTGGTATGGAGCCCCTGCCCCATTTCCGTGCCGCCGTGATTGAGCTGGATCGTGCCGTCCTTGTAGACATGCACCAGCGCCCCGCCCTGGTTGTACCAGGTCGCGGTGAACGAGATCCCGAACTTGACCGGCGTCAGCGCGATGCCCTTTTTCAGCACCGGGCTCGTGGCATTGAACGCCAGCACCGCGCGGCGCCGCGCCTGATAGTCCGAACTGGCTTCCAGTTCGCTCACCACCCGCGCGATCACATTGTCGGTGATCGTCTGGTGATAGGGCGTCACATTGTTGCTGTCGGTGCCATAGAAATTGGCCTTGCGGATCTCGAGCGGATCCTTGCCGAGGCTATAGGCGATTTCCTCGATCCAGCGTTCCGCCGCCAGCATCCCCTGCGGCCCACCAAAGCCGCGAAACGCGGTGTTGGACACGGTGTTGGTGTAAAGCGGCTCCGAGCGCGCCCGCACCGCCGGATACCAATAGGCATTGTCGCAGTGAAACAGCGCCCGGTCCGTCACCGGTCCCGAAAGGTCCGACGAAAACCCGGCCCGCGCGCCATACACGGCATCCACCGCCTCGATGCGGCCGGCTTCATCATAGCCCACATCATAGTCGACGACGAAATCGTGCCGCTTGCCGGTTGCCGTCATGTCGTCGTCGCGGTCCGGCCGGATCTTGCAGGCGCGGTTCCATTTCTTGGCCGCCAGCGCCGCCACAGCGGCAAAGAGGTTCCCCTGAGTTTCCTTGCCACCAAAGCCGCCGCCCATCCGGCGCACATTGATCGTGACCGCGTGGTGCCCGATATCGAGCACCTGCGCCACCATCAGCTGCACTTCGCTGGGGTGTTGGGTCGAGGCATAGATCGTCACATCCTCGTCTTCGCCCGGAATGGCAAAGGCGATCTGCCCCTCAAGGTAGAAGTGATCCTGCCCGCCAATCACGACGCTGCCCTTGACCCGCTTGGGCGCAGCCTTGAGCCCCGCCTCCACATCGCCGCGCTGCAAGGTCAGCGGATCGACCACGAGCTTGCGGCCGGCCGCCTGCGCCGCGCGCACATCGCCGATAAAGGGCAGTTCTTTGTAATCGACCACAGCGAGATGCGCCGCCCGTCGCGCCTGGTCGCGCGTTTCGGCCAAAACGGCAAACAGCGGCTGCCCCCAGAACTGCACCTTGCCTTCGGCAAAGATCGGCTCGTCATGCCGGTGGCTCGGGCTGATGTCGTTCTCGCCCGGAATATCGGCCGCTGTCAGCACCCCGATTACCCCCGGCGCCGCCAGCACCGGGGCAAAATCGATGTTGAGGATTTCTGCATGCGCCCGCGTCGACAGCGCCAGATAGGCATGCATCGTGCCCCGCGGCTCGATCATATCATCGATATATTCGGCCGTGCCCGCCACATGCTTGGGGCCGCTATCGTGCCGCGTGGGTTGATGCAGGGTGGAACGCAACAGGGTCGGATGCTTGTTCATCACGCCACCTCCCGCTTCAGCCGCACCTGACCGCCCGTGCATTCATGGAAAAACCGGCGCAACAGGTTCTGCGCCACCAGCAGCCGGTATTCGGCCGAAGCGCGCATATCGCTGATCGGCTGGTAATCCTCGGCAAAGGCCGCCACCGCGCCTTCGATCGTCTCGACGCTCCACGGCTTGCCAACCAGCGCCGCTTCCACCGCCCGAGCCCGCTTTGGCGTCGCCGCCATGCCACCAAAGGCGATCCGCGCCATCCCCACGCTCCCGGCATCGTTGACGAACACCCGGAACGCCCCGCAGACCGAGGAAATATCCTCCTCGCGGCGCTTGGAGACCTTATAAACCGCGAACCGCTCGCCCGCCGGCAGATGCGGCACGGTCACGCTTTCCACGAACTCGCCGGGCGCGCGATCCTGCTTGCCATAGGCGAGGAAATAGTTCTCGAGCTTGATCTCGCGCCGGTGCTCGCCGCGCCGCAGCGTCAGCTTGGCTCCGAGCGCAATCAGCGCCGGCGGCGTATCGCCGATGGGCGAGCCATTGGCGATATTGCCCCCGATCGTGCCCATATTGCGCACCTGCTCGCCCGCCAGCCGGCTCCACAGCTCCTCCATGGCGGGGAAATAGCTCTGCAGGATCGGCAGCGCCTCGGAATAGCTCACCCCGGCGTAAAACCGCACTTCGCTGTCGTTCTCGGCGATGCGCTTGAGCTCCGGCAAATGGTTGATGAAAATGGCCGGCCCGATCGGGCGCAGGAACTTGGTGACCCAAAGCCCCACATCGGTGGACCCAGCGACAATCGTCGCCTCCGGGTTCTGCTCATAAACCTCGGCGAAATCATCCAGGCTGGCCGGCACGATGATCCGCTCCGCCCCTTCCCCGATCTCCACCCGCCTGCCGTCATTGAGCGCGAGGATCCGCCCCTTGAGCGCGATCCGCTCCGCCCGCAGCGGATCGGCCTCGGGGGCGCCATAGGTCGAGATCGCCTGCGCGGCCCGGATGATCGGCGCATAGCCCGTGCAGCGGCACAGGTTCCCCTGCAGCGCCTTTTCCACCGCGCGCTGGCTCGGCTGCGGGTCGCGCATCCACAGACCATAGAGCGACATCACGAACCCGGGCGTGCAGAACCCGCATTGCGAGCCATGGTGATCCACCATCGCCTGCTGCACCGGATGCAGCGTGCCATCCTTGGCCGCCAGGTGCTCGATCGTCACCACATGCGTGCCATGCAGGCTCGCGACGAACCGGATACAGGCCGTGACGCTGTCATAGATGATCTCGTCGCCGATCACCCGCCCCACCAGCACGGTGCAGGCCCCGCAGTCGCCCTCGGCGCAGCCTTCCTTGGAGCCGCGCAAGCCGCGCTCGAGCCGCAGGAAATCGAGCAGCGTCTGCTCGGGCCGCACCTGGTCCAGCACTACGTCCTGGTCGTTGAGGATAAAGCGGATTGCATTTGCAGTGTCGGCCATCAGCTGCCCCGATAAGTGGAATAGGCAAAAGGGCTCACCAGCAGCGGCACATGGTAATGCTTGTCTTCGCTGATCGTAAACCGCACCGGCACCACGTCCAGAAATGCCGCTTCGGGCTCCATCCCTAGCCGGGCGAAATATTGCCCCACATGGAAATGGATCTCGAACTCGCCATGCTGGAACTGCTCGCCTTCGAGCAGCGGCTGGTCCACCCGGCCGTCGGCATTGGTATAGCTCTCGGCAATATGGTGATTATGGTCGCCATGCACAAACAACAGGTCGAGGCGCATGCCCCGCGCCGGCGTGCCGTTCATGGTATCGAGTACATGCGTCGTCAGGCGTCCTGAACCCGCCATTATTCTTCTACTTCCCTAGTCCCCGGCCCGCGAGATTAAACCAATAGCGCCAGCGGGCAACGCCTAATTTTTACCAGCTGGTCCAAATTTGTGCATCTTGGTGCGACGCCCGCGACTCATTAGTCTCGCCCCGACACTTGCCCGGAACTTCTCTCATGAATCGTTACCCCCGCGACATGCATGGTTATGGCCCCACCCCGCCCCACGCCAACTGGCCCGGCGGCGCCCATATCGCAGTGCAGTTCGTGCTCAATTACGAGGAAGGCGGCGAAAACAACATCCTGCATGGTGACGCGGGCTCGGAAGCCTTTCTCGCCGATGTCGTGGGCGCCGCCCCCTGGCCGGGCCTTCGCCACTGGAACATCGAGTCCATGTATGAATATGGCGCCCGCGCCGGTTTCTGGCGCCTGCACCGCCTCTTTACCGAAGCCCAGTTGCCCGTCACCATCTATGGCGTCGCCACCGCCTTGATGCGGGCCCCTGCCCAGCTTGCCGCCATGCAGGATGCCGGCTGGGAAATTGCGAGCCACGGCCTTAAATGGGTCGAGCACAAGGACATGCCCGCCGAGCTCGAGCGCGAGCAGATCCGTGAGGCCATCCGTCTTCACACCATCGCCACCGGCAGCCGCCCCTTGGGCTGGTATACTGGGCGCTGCTCGCTCAACACGGTCGATCTCGTCTCCGAGGAAGGCGGCTTTGCCTATGTCTCGGATACCTATGACGACGACCTGCCCTATTGGCGCCTCCACCAGAACCGCCCGCAGCTCATCATTCCCTATACGCTCTCGGCCAATGACATGCGCTTTGTCACCGCTTCGGGCTTTGACAATGGCGAGGAATATTTCCAGTTCCTCAAGGACAGCTTTGATTGCCTTTATGCCGAAGGCCAGGCCGGCTCACCCAAGATGATGTCGATTGGCCTGCACTGCCGGCTCGTCGGCCAGCCCGGTCGCTTCCAGGGGCTCAAGAAGTTCATCGACTACATCAAGAGCTTCCCCCAAGTCTGGGTCCCGACTCGCTTGGAGATCGCCGAGCACTGGGCGCGCGAGCACCCCTACCAGGCCCCGGCGCTGGTTCCGAGCCAGCTGCCCAAACCCGAATTCGTCGAGCGTTTCGGCTCGATCTTCGAGCATTCCCCCTGGATTGCCGAGCGCGCCTGGGATGGCGAACTCGCCCCCGCCAACGACACCGCGGTGGGCCTGCATTTCGCTTTGCGCACCCAGTTCCGCCTCGCCAGCGATGAAGAACGCCTCGCCGTCCTGCGCGCCCATCCCGATCTGGCCGGCAAGCTCGCCGCCGCCAGGCGCCTCACCGAGGCCTCCACCGCCGAACAGGCCTCCGCGGGCCTTGATGCCCTCACCGACGACGAACGGGCGGAATTCACCCGCCTCAACACCGCCTATGTGGAAAAATTCGGCTTCCCCTTCATCATCGCCGTGCGCGACAACACCAAGGCCACCATCCTCGCCGCCTTCCGCCAGCGCCTCGACAACAGCGCCCAGGCCGAATTCACCACAGCCTGCCGCCAAGTCGAACGCATCGCCCAACTCCGCCTCGAGGCCATCCTGCCCTAGGCCCTCTTTCTTCACCTCCCCCTCAACGGTGGAGGCCGGGTGGGGGTGCGAAAGCCCAAAGCCGCACCTGTCTCAATGCCAAAGCCCCAAACCCTCAGCTCCTGCCCTCCCTCCCCCTTGAGGGGAGGGCCGGGGTGGGGGTCGAGGAAACGGCCACGTCACTCCATCCTGCACCAGCCCTTCACGGTGCGAGTCCCCTGCCCGCACAGCCAGCGCCTCCCTCCCCCTTGAGGGGAGGGATCGAGGGTGGGGGTTCCGGCGCCCGGGCTGACCCAGGATCCACCGCAGAGACGCGACGCAAACCCCGCCACGCAGCGCGCATCAAAAGCCTCAATCCTCCACCCGCAACCAGCACTCCACCGTCAAAATCGTCTCGCGCCGCTCCAGCCCCGCCGAAGCCAGCATCAGATATAATTCCCCCAGCCGCGCTTCCCCGAACGCCAGCGGATGGAACTCGATGATCGCCACGTCGATCTGGCGCAGCAGCATCGGATTTTCGCGGCAGAACTCGTATTCGCCCCCCTCAATGTCCATGATGAGGGCGCTGCACGCCTCTCCCGCTACGGCTTCCAGCGCTTCCACCGTCGTGGTGGGCACGGGCGTGCCGCTCGCCACCACCTGGTTGCTGTCCATATCGGCATCGGTGCTGATCATGGCGCTGGGCTGCCGCGTCACCACGGCATTGACCGCGTGGAACCGGGCGCCATTGGCCATCCTGTTGGCTTCGAGCGTCGGCATCAGCAGCGGATTGGCTTCCACCGCGACATGCAGGTCCCGATTGTCCAGCAGGCTGTTGATGACGCAGGACACCACCCCGATACAGGCCCCCAGTTCCAGCACGCAGGCATTGTGCGGCAGATAGCGCTTGATCAGCGTCCTCTCGGGATACTCATAGGTATCGACAGTGAATTTGCCGCGCATTTCGCGCGATGTGTAGGCAGCGGGAATGGTGAACACCATGCCTTCGCTGCGATAGGTGCGCACAAACAGATCGAAGTATAATCCGGCCACATATTTCGCCGTCCGGTTGAGGCGATAGCCGATCCCTGATCGTGTCGCCCCCTTTAAACCATAGACCACCGTCTGAGCCAGTTTCATGGCTACCCCCCGCAGGTGTGTTCCACTGCCCGGCCCCCGCCCAACGTGGAAAATGCATACGCAAGGAAGGTGGCTTGCCTGATCCATCACGGCAAACCAGCCAGAAGAGCCTACTGGAATACGGCTATCGATCTAGATCGTGACAATGGATCGGCTGGGGTCCGGGACGAAAAAGCGTAGCGAAGTCGGAAGCTTAGCTCTTGGTCGGGGCTCAACTCAGCGCGCCACGGGCCTCTGCAGCGCTAGGACCAAGCCATTAGGGAAAGGCCACCGCGAGAACTGCGTAAGCCGCACGCCTTACGCGGGCCTCTGCCCGCACAAACCGCCAAGCGCCAACCACGGCAAAGCGAGTGTGACAATTGCCGCTCCTCACCGCCGCTTCCCCATGGCCGAGCGGCAAAACACGCTCTAGTGTTTGCCCAGCGTTCACCATCGGCACCCGAGTCCATGCCCCCATCCTATGCCAGCCCCGCTGCGGGCCTTCCGCCGCAGACTGCCCTTCACACCGGCCGCGCCGTCTTCACCGAGGCCTATGCGCTGATCCCGAAAGGCGTGATGCGCGACATCGTCACCAGCTTCCTGCCTCATTGGCACAATACCCGCTGCTGGATCATCGCTCGGCCCCTCTCGGGCTTTGCCGAAACCTTCTCGCAATACATCGTTGAAGTGGCGCCCGGCGGCGGCAGTGAGCAACCCGAGCCCAATCCCGAAGCCGAAGGCGTGCTGTTCGTGGTTGCCGGCGAGGCGAGCCTTGCCATCGAAGGCCAGCCCCACACCCTCGTCGCCGGCGGCTACGCCTTCCTGCCTCCGGGCTGTCGCTGGACCCTCGGCAATCCGGGTTCAGCCCCCCTGCGCTTTCATTGGGTGCGCAAGCGCTACGAGGCGGCCGCCGGCATCGAAGCGCCCACCGCCTTTGTCACGAACGAAACCGAGCAGCCCATCCATTGGATGCCTGGAACTTCGGAGCGCTGGGGCACCACCCGCTTTGTCGAGCCCACCGATCTTCGGCACGACATGCATGTCAACATCGTCACCCTCGAGCCCGGCGCCGTTATTCCCTTCGAGGAAACCCATGTGATGGAGCACGGCCTTTACGTGCTCGAGGGCAAGGCCGTGTATCGCCTCAACCGCGATTGGGTTGAGGTGGAAGCAGGCGACTTCATGTGGCTGCGCGCCTTTTGCCCCCAGGCCTGTTACGCCGGCCCCGAGCGCTTCCGCTATCTGCTCTACAAAGACGTCAACCGCCACGCCAAGCTGAGCTTTTAAGCCCATGAGCGACAACACCATCTTCATCGAGCCGCTGACGGCAGAGGCCTTCGCGCCCTTTGGTCAGGTGATCCAGACCGAGGGCGCCCAGCACTTTCCCATCAACAACGGCAACACCGAGCGCTTCCATGATCTGGCGCAGGTGCAATTGGCCGGCCCCAGTTCGCGCCCCATCATTTCCATTGCTCGCGGCCAGCCCTATAGCCTGCCCCTGACCCTGGCCATGGTCGAGCGCCATCCCTTTGGCAGCCAGGCCTTTCATCCGCTGTCGAACCGCCCCTTCCTTGTGATCGTCGCGCCCGACGAAAACGGCACCCCCGGCCGCCCCCGGGCCTTCCTCACCGCGCCCGGTCAAGGCATCAACTACGCCATCAACACCTGGCATGGCGTGCTGACCCCGCTGGACGAGGCTGCCGATTTCCTCCTGGTCGATCGCGCCGGCGACGGCCCCAATCTCGAGGAATATTTCTACCCCACCCCCTGGCAGGTTGTCGCGGCGAGCTGAACGGCACTGATCTTGGCTAGGCGGGAACAGGCCGGGCGGTCACCGCGTTGGTGAATGCTTGGTTAAGAGGATCCCGCAATGCACAAGACCTCCCTCCCCGCCGCGCTACTCACTGCCACCTTCCTGGCTCTTGCCGGCCCCGTCGCCGCCCAGTCGGGTCTCGGCTGGACGCGCTTGGAGGATCCCGCCCTCGGCTACCGCATCGAGGTCCCGCTCGATCATTATGGTCAGGACGGCGCGGCCGATGCTTCAGGCATCCGCACCTTTGATGCGCTCGATGGCTCGGGCCAGCTCAGCATTTTCGGCGCCCCCAACACTGACGGCCTTAGCATCGCTCAGTTGCAGGAAGCCGTCGCCTCGAGCGGGCAGATCGACAATATCACCTACCGGGCCAGCGGCAATAGCTGGTTTGTCCTTTCCGGCTACGACACCGACGAGAACGGCCGGGAACTCGTGGTCTATACCAAGTTCCTGTTCAACCGCGACCGCTCGGCCTTCGCAGCCTTCGAGATCAGCTACCCCGAAGACGAGCGCAGCCGCTACAACCCCATTGTCACCCGGATCGAAAAGAGCCTGCGCGCGCCAGCCCCGGTTTGAGCTGGCGCGGCAGGCGCACCTTGCCCCCGCGCACCCGAAGAAATTGATCGCAGGGTTGATGAACACGTTCACGATCCGTTAAGACTACGTTCATCTTCGTGGTTTTCGCATGGCGGCCTTGCCCGAGCGAACCATTCCCCTGCCACCGCGTTGGCCTTGCATCCACAGCTCGGAAGGCTTCTGGCATGTCCATGATCGATCATTCAGCGCCCCATACGACGCAGCGCCTCGCCATCTTCACCGATTTCGACGGCACTCTGGTTGAGATTGCGCCAACCCCTGATTCCATTGATGTTCCAGCGTCCCTGCCCGATCAATTGCAGCGCGCCGCACGCGAACTCGACAGCGCCTTTGCCGTGATCACGGGTCGCGAGATTGAGGACATAGACAAGTTCCTCTCTCCCCTGCAACTCCCGGTTGCCGGCGCTCATGGCACCCAGCGCCGCCGCGCTGATGGCACGATGGAAGAGATTGATTCAGAACTCCTTTCGGGCGCCGAACACATCGCACAGGCCGTCACGCCGCTCGTTATGGCGCACCCTGAACTGCTGATCGAAGCCAAGGATGGCGCCGTCGCCCTCCACTTCCGCCAGGCCCCGGAGCTCGAAGAACTCTGCCGCCAGGCCATGCAAGAAGCAGTCAACAGCTATACCGATTTCGCGCTGATCGCCGGCAAAATGGTCTTTGAAGCCCGCCCCAAGGGCATCAGCAAGGGTACCGCCTTGCGCGCCTTCATGCAGGAAGAGCCCTTTGTCGGCCGCACCCCGATCTTTATCGGCGATGACGTCACCGACGAGGACGGCTTCATCGCGGCCCAGGAACTGGGCGGCGTCGGCATCAAGTTGGGCGAAGGCGACACCCATGCGCGGATGCGCATTTCCAATGTTGCATCGGTGCATGCATTGATCCGTGGGCTGGGAGACATCGTCGCGCGCGAGCGCGATGCCCTGCCCCCACACTGAGACCAGACGAAGGGGGGCACCCGTCGCAATGAGCCGCTTGATTGTAGTTTCCAACCGGACCCCGGGCAAATCAGCCGCCGCGGGCGGACTTGCCGTTGCCTTGCGCAAAACCCTGTCTGAGCGCGAAGGGTTCTGGTTCGGCTGGTCTGGCAAATTGACCGACGCCCCCTCGGTCCAAGCGCGCTTCGAGGATGTTGAAGGGCTTTCGGTTGCGACCATCGATCTGACCCGGGACGACCATCAGGCCTATTATGCCGGGTTCTCCAACTCCATCCTGTGGCCCAGCTTCCATCTGCGCCTCGACTTGGCGCATATCGATTCCACCTGGTACGAGGGCTATCGCCGGGTAAACCAGCAATTCGCCCGGGCGCTGCTGCCCTTGCTGCAGCCAGACGACGTGATTTGGGTGCACGACTACCACCTGATCCCGCTCGCCAGCGAGTTGCGTAGCCTTGGCGCCACCAACCGCATGGGCTTTTATCTGCACATCCCCTTCCCCACTGCCGACGCGCTTTATGCCATTCCCCATCATCTCGATTTGATGCGGGACGTCTCTCGCTATGACCTAGTGGGCATGCAGGCCAATCGCGACGTCGCCGCCTTCACCGAGGCGGTGGAGAACATGACCCACACCAATCTTTCGGGCGACCCGCTGCAGCTGTTTGATTTCGCCCGCACCGAGGTTGCCGCCTTCCCCATCGGCTCCGATCCCGCCGCTTTTTCGCGCATGGCCGTAAGCCCCGCCGCCAACAAGATGGTCAAGCGCATGGACCGCGTCCTTGTCGGACAGCAATTGATCCTGGGCGTCGATCGGCTTGATTATTCCAAGGGCTTGCCGCAGCGGGTCGAGGCCTATGAAAAGCTGCTCGAGAACAATAATCGCTTCCGCCGACGCGTCCATATGCTCCAGATCGCGCCCCCTTCCCGGGACTCCATCAAGGAATACCAGGAAACCAGCGACACGCTCGACGCCATCTGCGGCCGCGTCATGGGCCGCTTTGCCGAACCCGACTGGGCGCCGCTGACCTATGTCAAACGCGCCTATGGCCAAGCCAGCCTTGCAGGCTTCTACCGCTTGGCGCGGGTGGGTCTGGTCACGCCCCTGCGCGACGGCATGAACCTTGTCGCCCACGAGTTCATTGGCTCGCAAAACCCAGCCGACCCTGGCGTCCTGGTGTTATCGCGCTTTGCCGGCGCGGCCGAGATCTTCGAGGACGCCATCCTCGTCAACCCCTTCGATACGGATGAAACGGCCGAAGCGCTGCGCCTCGCCCTCGACATGCCGCTGGAGGAGCGTCAGACCCGTTGGCGCTCATTGATGGCTGCCGCTCAGAAACACAATGTGGATGACTGGTCCAAGGCATTCCTTGAGCGCCTCTCCCCCGCGGGAGCTTCCTCGGGCACGCCCAAGCGCGACATCCTTTATCTCGCCTGAAGTGGCGAACCGACCCCGTAAGCAAAAAGGGCGGCTCCGAGGAGCCGCCCTTTTCTGTTCCGTTTAGCCGTTGGCGCGACGCGCCCGCCCGGCTTCCTTCTGGGGCTTGCCCCAGCGCTGCTTGGGCTTGCCATCCACCTTGGCACCGATCAGCTTGCCGGTATCGCCATCACGACGCACGCGGTTGACCTGCCCTTCCGGGCGGGTGCGTGGTGCAGCTTCAGCAGGCGGCCGGGTCCGTGCGGCAGGCTTGCCTTCTTCCGCAAAGGCCGCGAATGGCCGGCGCTCGGCTGGCGAGCGACGATCCTGCTGCGCCGGCTTGGGGTTGCGTGCCGTGCGCGGTCCGGGGCGATTACCGGCTGGCTTATAAGCCGAGCGCGGTGCTTCCACGACGCCGGTGTCATTGGCCAAGTGCAGGTCGCCCGAAACCGGCAGCGTGCGCCGGATCAGCCGTTCAACGTCGCGCAGCTTGCCGCGCTCGGTGCCGTCACACAGGGTAATGGCAATGCCTGAAGCGCCATTCCGGCCCGTCCGGCCGATGCGGTGAACATAGTTCTCCGGATCGTCGGGCAGTTCGTAATTGACCACATGGGTGATGCCGGGCACGTCGATGCCGCGGGCCGCGATGTCGGTTGCGACCAGGATACGCACTTCGCCGGTGGCAAAACCCTTGAGGGCTGCCTGACGCGCATTCTGCGACTTGTTGCCGTGGATCGCCGCGGCCTTGTGGCCGTCGATCTCGAGGCTCTTTGCCACCCGATCGGCACCATGCTTGGTGCGCGAGAAGATGATCACGCGCTCCATATTCTCGGTTTCGCTGGCGAGCAGTTCGTTGAGCACGCCACGCTTGGCCTTGGAGCCCGACATGATCACGCGCTGGTCGATCTTGACCACGGTCGAGCCGGCGACCTGCGCATCAACACGCACTGGATCGTTCAGCAGGCCCTTGGCCAGCTCTGCAACTTCAGGCGCCATGGTCGCCGAAAACAGCATGGTCTGGCGGCGCGTGCCAATGGCCTTGGCGATGTGCTTGACCGGGGCGATAAAGCCCATGTCGAGCATCCGGTCGGCCTCGTCGAGCACCAGCCAACGCGTTTCGTTGAGCTTGATCTTGCCGTCGTCCATCAGGTCCTTGAGGCGACCGGGAGTGGCGACAACCACGTCCACGCCCTTGGCGAGCTTCTGGACCTGGTGGTAACGCGACACCCCGCCCAGCACCAGAACGGTGGAGAGCTGCATCTTGGAGCCCGCAAACTTGCGGATGTTTTCTTCGATCTGCACCGCCAATTCGCGGGTCGGCGCCAGGATCAGCGCGCGGGCGGTCAACGGCCGCGCCTTGCCGGTCAGCGTCAACAGCCCCGCCAGGATCGGCAGGCCAAAGGCTGCGGTCTTGCCCGAACCGGTCTGGGCAATGCCGACCATGTCCCGGCCAGCCAGCAGCTTGGGAATGGCCTGGAGTTGGATCTTGGTGGGCTCGGTGAAGCCGCCGGCGGTCAGACTGTCAGTCAGGACTGCGGGCAGGCCGAGGGAAATAAAATCGTTCAATTCAATCATACTTTCTGCGCCGATGAAGCGCATCGGGCGCGCAGAACAATGCAGCGCGCCGGTCGCCAGCCGCAAAGTGCAGGTGGCGCGTCAACAGGTGCAATCGGGCGATAAAAGGAAAGTATCGCGCGGGTGCTGGCTCGAACCCGGACAAACTGTTTCCGGGCTGACTTCGCCGCTCACCGCAAGGATAAGAAGAGAAGTCCGTCACCACTGATAGCTGCCCGGTCCAAGACCGTGCGGGTGACGATGCACCCTATGTGGAGGAGCCGGGGGCAAATAGCAAGCTTCGATTGTCTCTCCGGCTGCATGGCCGCCCTGCGCCGCCGGGGTTAGATGCCGCCATACCAGTCATAGCCATAGTCTTCCCAATACCCACCATTGCCCCGGCCAAAGGATTGCAGGTCCGCCACCAATTCGATCGTGTGCAGATATTTGGGCTGTTTGTAACCCAGTGCGCGTTCGATCCGCAGCCGCACCGGGGCGCCGTTTGATACCGGCAGCACCTGGTCATTGAGGCCGTAAGCCAGGATCGATTGCGGATGATGGGCGTCTACCAGGTCCGAGCTCTCATAATAAAAGACATCGCCCGAAAGGCCCCGCTCGATATTATCAAAGCAGTGATAAACGCAGAACCGCGCGTCAGGATGGACGCGCGCGGCGTCAAGGATCGGCCCCAACGGCGTACCGGTCCATTTGGCGATGCAGCTCCAGCCCTCGACGCAATCATGCCGGGTAATCTGCGAACGGGCTGGCATATTGCGCAGCTCGTTAAGCGAGAAGCTCAAGGGCTGCTCGACCATCCCGGTGACCTGCAGCCGGTAATCGGCGAAATTACCCTCCTGCAACGCTTTGTATTCGTGCGTCGTCGGCTGGGTCGATCCATTGGGCTTCTGCCCCTGCCGGATTTCGCTGGCGGCATATTCGCGCGCTAGCGTCTGCTCGCCAACAAGGCGGCGCTGCGCCCGGTAGGTCAGCACATTGGCTTGTTCGACGAAGTTGCGGGCGGGATGGTTTTGCTGCCCGAGGAAATCGAACTGGTCGCACCCCGCTAGGATCAGCCCCGAGGCAGCCCCAGCCGAACCCTGCAGGAACCGACGGCGGGAAAGCAGGAGGCGGCTCACGGTCGATCTCCTTTGAGCTTTGGATTACCCGCGCTGATCCGGTACCAGCCGGTAACCATGGAGCGCAGTTCGTTGAACGGCCCCGCCGCAACCACCATCACGAGGTGAACCACAAAGAACAGCACCAGCAGCACCATGGCGCCAAAATGGATCGTGCGCGCCGTTTGCCTCCCGCCAAACAGATCGAGCATCCAGGGCCAGGCAGCGTTGAGCGCCGGGCTCATGGTCAGCCCGGTCAGCACGATCAGGGGAAACAGCACGAAGAGCACGACAAAATAGGTGATCTTTTGCACCGGCCCATAACTGCGATTATGGTGGAGGCGAAAGCGGGCATGATCGACGAGATCGCCTGGCGCCGCCTTGAGGTCGGCAATCCCGGGCACGATGTTGCGGCGTAAATGCCCCTGGAGGAGGCTGGCGACGAACCAGACCAGCATCGTGCCCAAAAACAGCCAGCCGAAAAAGAAATGCACCACCCGGCCGGTCCCCAAATCCCGATAGCTGGGAATGGTCACGGCGCCCGGGAAGGCGGTTAACACAGGACTTTCCGCCGAACCCGACGCGCCCAACACGCCCGTCGTATCAAAGGTCTGGCCAAAAATCCGCGTTTGCCCGCGCGGCCCCTCAGGGCTGTTCACCGCCCCGATCGCCAGCACCGAATTGTCGAATTCAAAGCCCGATTGCTCGCCGATATAAAGCGTGGGATGCGCGTTGAAGATCTGCAGCCCACTCAGCAGCAGGAAGAACAGGCAGACTGCCCATACCCAATGGGTGACGCGGGTGGCCAGCGACTGCCGGTAAACCAGGGGCCCCACGGCCTTCCTGCGGCGCCTTGTGTCTGCCTCACTCACTTGCCGCTCCACTTGTGAACCCATCAAGATACGAAGCGAACAGCACCGCAGTTTCAAGTCAACTCACGGCGATGAGGCCCGGCTATTCTTCGTCGCGAGCCGCCCAGTTGAGGCCCCGGCGCATGATTGTCGCCATGTCGCTGTTCTCGAATTCCTTGGCCCGATGCCCCAGCGTCATGTGGAACACCCGGCCCTGCCCATGGTGCCGCTTCCACACCACCGGCATGGTGACGCCTTCGATCCAGGGCGCGTGTTCGCCGCTGAACGTTGTGGTCGCGAGCACCTCGTTGGAGGGGTCCACATGCATGTAATACTGCTCGGACGTATAGGGGAACGACTTGATCCCGGCCATCACCGGGTCATCGGGCTTGGTCACGTCAACCGTATAGTCGATGATGTTCCCGGGATGGGCGACCCACTGCCCGCCCACCATGAATTGGTACTCCACCGCCTCCCGAAAGGCATCGCTCATGCCCCCGTGATGGCCCGCCAGGCCCACCCCACCTTGAACGGCCTTGGTGAGGTTCTCCACCTCCTCCTTTTCGATCTTGCTCATGGTGAAGATCGGCACGATCAAGGACAGATCGTGGATGGACGGATCCGCAAAGGCGCTCGTCTCGGTCGCCATGCGCACCGAAAACCCATCTTCGTGCAGCCACCGGCGGTAAATGGCAGCACATTCCTCAGGATCGTGCCCAGCCCAACCGCCATAAACAATCAATGCGCTTCGCATGGCATTCCCCGCAAATCAATGGGCGCGGAGATTACCGCATAAACCGCTGAATGGAACCCCGGCCCGACCGCCCTTCATGATCGATTTGGCCTCGCCATCGCCCAGAAACCACCAGCTATGCTGTTGAAGACGGACCGGCAAAGCACAACGCCACCCCTCGAAAAACCTGCCCTGCTGTTCCAGTGTTTCGGCCCAGTTTGGCGGCGGAAAGCGAGAAATCACGGCAATACAGGCCATGATGAGGGAGAGTGAAGTGAACCACTTCCACCTGTCATAAAGACCTGATTAACTTCCCTGAGGTGGTCCGGCCTCGCTTGAGGCGCCATTGCAACAGCACGGTCGAAAGCATCAAGGATGACAGGGATGAAGAAACTGCTCTTGGGCGCCAGCGCGCTCACCCTCTGCGCCACATTTTCTGGCGCAGCCTACGCCGATTGGACGCTAAACATCCTGCACATCAACGATTTCCACTCGCGCTTCGAGCCGATCACGGATTCAGACTCCGATTGCGACGCCGAAACCGATGCGGCCGGCGAGTGCTTTGGCGGTATCGCCCGCCTGAAGTCCATCATCGATACCACGCGCTCCGACATCGACGCGGCCGGTGGCAACTCGCTGCTGCTTTCGGCTGGCGACAACTTCCAGGGCTCGGTCTATTACACCACCTACAAATCCAAGGTCGTTTCCGACTTCTTCAACCAGATGAATTTCGACGTGGTTGCTACCGGCAACCATGAGTTCGACGACGGCCCCGAAGAATTTTCCACCTTCATCGCCGCCGCCGAGTTTCCCATCATCGGCGGCAATTTCGACGTGACCCGCTCCGAGGACCTGCGGGGCAAGATCAAGGGCTCCATCGTTCTCGATGTTGGCGGCGAGCGCATCGGCATCATTGGCGCCACCACCGAAGACACCCCTGAGATCGCTTCACCCGGCGCCGATGTCGAGTTCACCGACGTGATTCAGTATGTGCGGGGCGCCTCCGAAGCCCTTGATGCGGCTGGTGTAAACAAGATCATCCTCCTCAGCCATATCGGCTATACGCTGGACCAGCAGGTTGCCGCCGCCCTGCCCCTCGTCGACGTCATTGTCGGGGGCCACTCCCACACCCTGCTGTCCAACACCGCCGAAGGCGCGGCTGGCCCCTACCCCACCCTGGTCAACAACCCCATGGGCGTGGAAGTGCCCGTGGTTCAGGCCAATCAATACGGCAAGTATCTCGGCAATCTCGCTGTCACCTGGAACGACCAGGGCGAGGTGATATCAGCCGAAGGCGAGCCCTTCCTGATCGATGCTTCCGTCGATGGGAACGAGGACTTCGCCACCCAACTGACCGCACTGGCCGGCCCGATCGAGGAAGCCATGGGCGAGGTGATCGGCACCGCCACCGCGCCAATCGAAGGCTCGCGTGAAGTTTGCCGGGCCATGGAATGCGCGATGGGCAATTTGCTGGCTGACGCCATTCTCGACCGTGTCGCCGACCAGGGCGCCACAATCGCCTTCCAGAATGGCGGTGGCGTGCGTGCTTCCATTGACGCCGGCGAAATCACCATGGGTGAGGTGATCACCGTGCTCCCCTTCTCCAACACGCTCGCCACGGTCGACATCACCGGCGCCGATGTGATCGAGGCTCTCGAAAACGGGGTCAGTGACGTCGAGAACGGCGCGGGCCGCTTCGCTCAGGTCGCCGGGCTCAAATACGCCTTCGATATCTCTCAGCCCGTGGCCAGCCGGGTCAGCGATGTCATGGTCAAGGATGGCGAGAACTGGGTCCCGATCAACGAGGAGGCCACCTACAAGATCGTCACCAACAACTATGTGCGCGGCGGCGGCGACGGCTTTGCCAGCTTTGCCGGCGGCGACAACGCCTATGATTTCGGTCCCCCGCTCGAGCAGGTCGTAGCCGAATACATTGCCAAGCTCGGCGGCGAATACACGCCCTATACCGATGGCCGCATCACCGTCATCAAATAGTGGCCGCCCCGAAATACGAAAGGCGCCCCGAGGGGCGCCTTTTTTTGTTGGTTGCAACGGATTAAGCCCGCCGGGCCAACTGGCTCCAAACCAGCAGCACGATCACCGCGCCAACCACCGCCCCGATAAACCCCGCCCCATCATTGGCGTCGTAGAGCCCGATCTGCTGCCCCAGGAATGTCGCCACCAGTGAGCCGACAATGCCCAGCACCGTAGTGAGGATAAAGCCGGATGGCTTGTGATCGCCCGGCGTGATCCAGCGCGCGATCAGCCCCGCAAAGAACCCAACGAAAATACTCCAGATAATGCCCATTTCGGTCCCCCTGTTCGCGCCACTAGATGCGCAATGGAAGCCGCACTTGCAAGATCGGGAATGTTCACTGCGCTGGGCTTACCGGGCCTAGCGAAACCCTTCTTCGCGCCCATGATGCAGCTTGGGCCCGCGCTCCTCGATCTGTTCGGGCGCTTCGTCGACCGGTCGGTTGGGCGCGGTGAGCAACTGCGGATAGCTGTTGGCATTATAGGCCCAGTTCACCGCATTGCGCAGCACCAGCCCCACCGTATCGTCGTGATAGGTCGGATAGGTTTCGTGGCCCGGGCGGAAATAGAAGATATTGCCCGCGCCACGCCGATAGGTCAGCCCCGAGCGGAACACTTCCCCACCCTGGAACCAGGACACGAACACCGTTTCGAGCGGCTCGGGCACCGAGAACGGCTCGCCATACATTTCTTCCATTTCGAGCTCGAAGAACGGCGGCAGTCCCTTGGCGATGGGGTGGCCGGGATTGGTGACCCACAGCCGCTCGCGCTCGCCCGCTTCGCGCCAGGAGAGGCCGCAGGGCGATCCCATCAGCCGCTTGAAGATTTTTGAGAAATGCCCGGAATGGAGCACGATCAGCCCCATGCCTTCCCAGACGCGCTGGGCGATCCGCTCGACCACCTCGTCCTCGACCTGGCCATGGGCGGCGTGTCCCCACCAGATCAGCACATCGGTCTCGGCCAATGCCGCTTCGCTGCAGCCATGCTCGGGGTCCTGCAGGGTCGCGGTCTTGGTCGAGATATTGCTGTCGCTGGCGAGGAGCTTGGCGATCTGGTTGTGCATGCCCTCGGGGTAATTGTCCGCGACGATCTTGTTCTTTTGCTCATGGACATTTTCGCCCCAGACCAGGGTACGGATCGGCATGGTCGTCTCCTATGGATAGCTCTTGTACGGGTGGTTGGGCCGGCCCGACCTCCGCTGAACAGGCGGTTCGTCTGGAATCCAGCGCCGCCACTCGGGTCATCGAACCGGGAAAGCAACGCCAGGGCGCCTCCCGCAAGCCCAACGCTTGGCGCAATCTCCCGTTGCGCGCGCCTGCGTCGGTCAGCGCAGGCGCGCGCTCTTTAGCGGATCGGTTTGCCGGCGCCATCAAAGCGGTGGATTTTATCGTCCATCGGACTGATATGCACCGTCTCGCCCGAATGGTAGCTGTTGTTGCCATCGAGCCGCACCACTACGGGCTCTTCGGTGCCCATTTCGAGATAAACATAGCTGTCGGCACCCAGGTTTTCCGTATGGATCACCTTGCCGGTCCACAGCCCCTCGCTGGGCTTGATGATGATGTGTTCGCCCCGGATGCCCACAGTCTTGGCGCCAAAGGGCGCCGCCAGTTCCCCGGAGAGGAAGTTCATCTTCGGCGAACCGATAAACCCGGCGACGAACATGGAATCTGGCCGCTCATAGAGCTCCATCGGCGTGCCCACCTGCTCGATCATCCCGTCGCGCAGCACGCAGATGCGGTCGGCCAGCGTCATCGCTTCCACCTGATCATGGGTCACATAGATCATGGTGACGTCGTTCATCTCTTCGTGCAGCTTGGCGATCTCGATACGCGTCGCCACGCGCAGCGCCGCATCGAGGTTCGAGAGCGGCTCGTCGAACAGGAACACCCGCGGATCGCGCGTGATCGCCCGCCCGATGGCTACGCGCTGGCGCTGCCCGCCCGACAGCTGTTTGGGCAGCCGGTCGAGATAGGGCCGGATCTGCAGCATATCGGCGGCCCGCTCCACCCGCTGGCGGATCTCTTCCTTGCCCTTGCCCTTTTCCAGCGTCAGCCCGAAGGCCATGTTCTCGTAGACCGTCATATGCGGATAAAGCGCATAGGACTGGAACACCATGGCGATGCCGCGCTTCGATGGGGCCAGCGCGTTGACCACCTCGCCATCAAACAGCATCTCGCCCGAGGTAATGTCCTCGAGCCCGCAGATCAGCCGCAGCAAGGTAGATTTGCCGCAGCCCGAGGGCCCGACAAACACCATGAACTCGCCCGAGCGCACCTGCAGGTCGACGCCCTTGATCACCTCCACCACGCCAAAGGCCTTGCGGATATTGCGAAGCTCGATGCTAGCCATGTTGCGGTTCCTTTGAAAACCGATTGGTCATTCGGGTCAGGTCGAGGCGAAAATGCCGACAAGCGAGTACCGAACCGGAGCGTACATTTTGTACGTGAGGACCGGAAGCGCAGCGAATTGGCATTTGCAGCCCGGCCTCACCTGAATGAACATCGGGGTTAGCCTTTGACGCCGCCGGCGGTGAGCCCGCTGACGATCTTGCGCTGGAAAATCAGCACCAGCACCACCAGCGGCACCGTCACGATCACCGAAGCGGCCATGATCAGCCCCCAGGGCGTTTCGAACTGCGAGCCACCCGAGAGCAGCGCAATCGCCACCGGAACAGTGCGGGTATTGTTGGATGAGGTGAAGGTCAACGCGAACAGGAACTCATTCCAGGCGCTGATGAAGGCCAGGAGCCCCGTCGTCACCAGCGCCGGCCACATCAGCGGCAGGAAGACGCGGGTGATGATCACCCAGGGGGTGGCGCCATCAACGATCGCCGCTTCCTCGATCTCCACCGGCAGGTCGCGCATGAAGGTGGTCAGTACCCAGACGGTAAAGGGCAGCGTGAAGATCGTGTAGGAAAAGATCAGCGCCCAGGGGGTGTTGTAGATCCCAAGGCTGCGGATCACCTCGAACAGCCCGGCCAGCACCGCGATCTGGGGAAACATCGAGACGGCGAGGATCGTCATCAGCAATAAGCTACGGCCCCGGAACCGCACGCGGCTCAGCGCATAGGCCGCCGTCACAGCCAGAAACAGCGCCAGCAACACGGTGACGGTCGCGACAAAGATCGAGTTGAGCAGATTGCGCGGAAAGCTGCCTGAGGTCAGCACCGATTGGTAGTTCTGCAGGCTGAACGAGGTCGGCCAATAGCTGACCCGGAAAATATCCGTGCCCGATTTGAAACTGGTCAGGATCGCGTAATAGAACGGGAACACCGAGACGACGACGATCACGAGGACCAGCAGGTAGAACAGCACCCGCTTGATCAGCTTCCAGGGATGGATGGTAGCAGCGGCCATCAGCGATCTCCCCCATCGAAATTGACCCGTCCCAGCCAGATATAAAGGATGGTGAACAGCACGATGAGCACGAACAGGAATGTCGACTGCGCCGAGCCATAGGCAAAATTGTCGAAGTCGAAGAGGTTCTCGCGCGCCAGCACCGACATGGTCTTGGTGGCCGCGCTATTGGGCGTCAGCACATAGATCAGATCGAAGATGCGCAGCGCATCGAGAATGCGGAAGATGATCGCCACCATCAGCGCTGGCCGGACCAGCGGCAGCGTGATCCGGAAGAACTGCTTGACCGGATGCACGCCGTCGATTTCGGCCGCCTCATAGATGTCGCGCGGAATCATCTGCAAGCCCGCCAGGATCAGCAGCGCCATAAACGGCGTCGTTTTCCAGATATCGACGATCAGCACCGCGGTCATCGCCGTTTCGGGTGACGCCGTCCAGGCCACTTTCTGGCTCAACAGGCCCAGCTTCATGCCGAGATCGTTGATGATGCCGAACTGGTCGTTCAGCATCCAGCCCCACATGCGGGCCGAAACAATGGTCGGGATCGCCCAGGGGATCAGGATGGCCGCCCGCACAATGCCGCGGCCCTTGAACTCGGCATTGAGCACCAGCGCCACCAGCATGCCCAGCACCGCCTCGGCGGACACCGAAATGACAGCGAAACGAACGGTGTTCCAGACGGCGTTCCACCAGGCCGGATCCACCAGCAGGCCACGGTAAATCGTGCGCCCGCTTTCGAGCGTGCGGATCTGCAGATAATTGCTGAACCCCACCCATTCGGCCCCATAAAGGTCGTTGAGCGAAGCGTCGGTGAAGGAAAAATAGATCGAGCGAAGCAGCGGCCAGCCGGCCACCACCGCCAGCGCCGCCATCATCGGCAACAGGAACCAGCGCGCCGCCCGCAGGCGCTGCTGCATCAGCTGGGACTGGGCCTTGGGTCTGGCTGCGGGGACTGGCGCCGCCAGGGTTTCGGTAGCCATTTGCTGCTCCTCCCCCGTTATTTGCCCCCGGCTGGAGGCGGGCGGCTAGCGTGCCGTCCGCCCGAGCTGACGAGGGCCCGACTTCTGGCTTACCAGCCGCTGCCCTTGAGGTCGGTCAGATCGAGTTCCAGCACTTCGAGGTTCTCCGCCGCCGAGCCATTGCCCGAAAGCGTGTCATGCACAGCGCTCCAGAACAGCGAGGAGACCTGGTTGTAATCCGCCTTGGTCGGGGCCGATGGACGCGGCACCGCATTCTGGAAGATTTCCTTCCAGTTCGGCACGATCGGCGCGGCCTCGGCGATTTCGGCATCGTCATAAAGGGCTTCGATCGTGGGCAATTGCGTCTGGTTGATCGCCCGCGCTTTTTGCACTTCGGGCGAGCTCAGGAACAAGGCCAGCTCGATGGCCGCATCGGGATCCTGGGAATATTTGGATACGGCATAATTCCAGCCACCCAGCGTTGCGGCCGACCGCGCCTCGGCGCCATCGCCTGCTGGCAGGGGCGCCACGTCGAACTTGCCGGCAATGCTGGAGTCCGAGCCATTGCCCAGCGCATAAGCATAGGGCCAGTTGCGCATGAACACTGCATTGCCCAGCTGCCAGACGCCGCGGCTTTCTTCTTCGCCATAAGCGAGATTGCCTTCGGGCGAGATCGTGCCGATCCAGCTGGCCGCTTCCTCGAGCGCCGCGACCGCCTGCTCGTTGTTGATGGAAATGGTGCCGTCGGCCTCAACCACCTGCCCGCCGCCATAGGATTTGACCCATTCCAGCGCGTTGCAGGTCAGCCCTTCATAGGCATTGCCCTGGAAGACGAAGCCGAACATGTCGGGGTTCCCCGCCGCACGCTCGCCATCCATCACTTCCTGGGCGGTCGCCTTGAGCTCGGCCCAGGTGCCGGGCACTTCCTTGCCGTATTTTTCCAGCAGGTCGGTGCGGTAATACAGGGCTGGCGCGTCGGTATAGCCGGGCATGGCTACGAGCTTGCCGTCCACGGTCTGGGATTCGATGATCGAGGGGAAATGCGCCCCGATCACATCGGCAGCCGCTTCGCTGAGGTCGAGGAACTGGTCCGCCAGCTGCGGCGCCCAGATCACGTCGGTGGTATACACGTCGATATCGGCATTGCCCGCCGCCAGCCACAGCCGATACTGGCCGAACTGGTCCGAGGTCGATGACGGCATGGGCACGATGGTGACGGTGTGCCCGGTCTGCTCGGCAAACAGGTCCAGCTGGGTCTGCAGGAATGCCAGCCCCGTGCCGGTGTCCCCCGAAACAATGGACAGCTCGGCCGCTTGCGCGGCGCTCGCCACCAGGGTGACGCTCGCCAGCAGACCGGCCATCAGCTTGTTGATCTTCATTGGTATCCTCCCGAATGAAACATGCGACGAGGAAGAACCCGGCCAACACACGCGCCTCGATCCGGGCGGCGCTGCCAGCATTCCACCTCAATGCTTTAGCTCGCTGGTTGACCCAACACTTCTCCTAAAGCCTTCTTGCCACGAGACAACCAGAGGCCCCCTACACTGTCAAGCAGCGGCCAGGTTAATTTGCCCCGGCCCTGCTTTTTGACAAGAATGCCACCCCTTCCCCGCCCGAACTGTCTCGCGCCGGTTTGACGCGCGCGGGCGCCCGCGCCATGGTGGCGCGCAATGCGCAAGGAGTCGGATCATGGATAATCACTTTGTTTCAACCGACTGGCTGGCCGACCGTCTCGGCGATCCCGATCTGGTGATCGTGGATGGCTCCTGGCACATGCCCGGCTCCGTGCGCGATCCGCACGCCGAGTATCTGGAGTCCCATCTGCCGGGCGCGGTGTTCTTCGACATCGACGCGATCGCCGACAAGGACACCGACCTGCCCCATATGCTGCCCGCCCCTGCCGCCTTTGCCGGCGCCGTGGGTGAGCTCGGCATCGCCGATACCATGACCATCGTGGTCTACGACCAGCTCGGCATGGCCACTGCCCCCCGCGTCTGGTGGACCTTCAAGGTCATGGGCGCGCCCAACGTGCTCCTGCTCGAGGGCGGCTCGCCCAAATGGCGCGCCGAGGGCCGCCCCACCGAGTCAGGTCCCGTGCAGCGCGAGCCGCAATGGTTCCAAGTGCGGCTCGATCCCGACCGCGTCACCGATTTCGGCACCGTGCTCGCCCGCAGCCGCGACCGTGAAGCGCAGATCCTTGATGCCCGCCCCGCCGCTCGCTTCAACGCCGAAGTGCCCGAGCCGCGCCCGGGCCTGCGCGGTGGCCGCATTCCCGGCAGCATCAATGTGCCCGCGAGCCTTTTGACCGAAGCGGGTGCCATGCGCTCGCCTGACGAGCTGCGACAGCTTTTCGCCGAGCGCCGCATCGATCTCAGCCGCCCCATCATCACCACCTGTGGCTCGGGCATCACCGCCTCTGCCCTTGCGCTCGCGCTTGAGGTCGCCGGCGCCAAGGATGTGTCGGTTTATGACGGCTCCTGGACCGAATGGGGCGCCAATCCCGATGCTCCGATCGCCTGAAACGGCGGTGCATGGTTAATTAACGGCATTGTAACGTGCGCAGGGGGGACCAAGGCTGATATGCTGCAACCGACAGCGCTGCGGCTCCTTCGCGCGCATTAGGTGAATGGGATTAAATCAGCTTGATACGGCAGCTTCTGGCATCGGTGATCATTTTAGCCGCTGCGGCCCTGGCATGGGTCTTTTTCGCCCCCGGCGCTACACAAACCCTGGCCTCCTACGGCATCGCCCTGCCCTTTGGCTCCACCCAGGAAGTTGCCAATGCCCCTCCAGCCGGGCGCCCGGGCGGCGCTCCTGGCGCCCCTGATGGCGCTCCCCGTGGACCCGCGGCCGGCCCTGGCGCAAACCCTGGTTCAGGTCCGGGCGGGCGCGGCCCAGGTGGCCCGCGCGGCGCCAGTCGCCAAACCAATGTCGTGACCACCGGGGTCACCCTCGCCACCATTAACGACACCCTCAGCGCCATCGGCGAAGGCACCGCCGTGCGCTCGGTCACCGTGGTTTCCTCCGCCGGCGGCACGCTGACCGAAGTTCTGGTCGCGCCCGGCCAGGAAGTGGCAGCCGGCGACGTCATCGCCCGCCTCGAAGCCGATGCCGAACAGCTTGCCCTCGACCGCGCCCGCCTCGCCGCCGATGATGCCGCTGCGACCCTTGCCCGCACCGAAGGGCTCGCCAGCTCCAATGTCGTGGCCAACACCGCCCTCACCGCCGCCCAGCTCGCCGCCGCCAATGCCGACCTCGAGGTGCGCAATGCCGAACTGGCCCTCGCCCGCCGCACTATCACCAGCCCAATCAGCGGCACGGTCGGATTGATCCAGGTCACCCCCGGCAATTATGTCGGCGCGCAAACCACCGTCACCACCATTGATGACATCGCGTCGGTGCGCGTCGATTTCTGGGTGCCCGAGCGCTACACCAGCATCGTCCAGCCAGGAACGCCCATCACCGTATCCGCCCTCGCCGTGCCGGGCCGCACTTTTGAAGGCGAGATCAGCGCCCTCGACAATCGCGTCGATCCCGCCAGCCGCACGCTCCAGGTCCAGGCTGAAATTCCCAATGAGGACGGCACCCTCCGCCCCGGCATGTCTTTCCAGGTGGCCCTGCGCTTCCCCGGCGAAACCTATCCAGCCGTCAATCCGCTGGCGATCCTGTGGTCCACCGAGGGCTCTTATGTCTGGAAATATGTCGAGGGCCGCGCCGTGCGTGTGTCTGCCGAAATCGTCCAGCGCAACAGTGACGGCGTTTTGGTCCGGGCCGATCTGGAGCCGGGCGACGCCATCATCACCGAAGGCGTGCTGCAGCTGAGCGAAGGCGCTCAGGTGACGCTCCTTGAAGGGCCCGACGGCACCGGGGGCGAACAGCCCCAGGCCGCGTCGGCCAGCTAGCCCGCAAAGGATTATGCCCATGTCGATTGCAGCAAAAAACCAGCGCGGCGGCACCCTCGCCGGCCTCTTTGTGCGCCGCCCGGTCATGGCGATGGTGATCAATGCCCTCATCGTCGTGGCCGGCCTTGCCGCGCTGCTGGGCGCCGAAGTGCGCGAACTGCCCAGCGTCGAGCAGCCCGTCCTGTCCATCTCCACCCGCTTTGAGGGCGCGGCCGCTGAAACCGTTGATCGCGAGGTCACCGCGGTTGTAGAAGGCGCCGTGGCGCGCGTTCAGGGCGTCACCGCCATTTCCTCGAGTTCCTCCACCAATACCAGCCGCGTTACCCTGGAATTTACTGACGGCACCAATCTCGATGTCGCGACCTCCGATGTCCGCGATGCCCTGAGCCGCGTCACGCGCTCCCTGCCCGACGGGGTAGATGACCCCACCATCTTCAAGGCAGACTCCGATGCCCAAGCCGTTATCCAGCTTGCGGTCACGTCCGATATCGTCCCGGTAGGCGAGCTGAGCCAGCTGGTCGAGGACGTGATTTCCGAGCGCCTCGCCGCCGTCAACGGCGTGGCCGAAGTGCAGGTCTATGGCACGCGCGAAACCGCGTTCGAGATTGATGTCGATCCCGTCAAGCTCGCCAGCCTTGGGCTCACCGTCGCCGATATCCGCAACGCCGTTTCCACCATTGCCTTCGATACGCCCGCCGGCTCGATAAACGGCCCCAACCAGAATATTTCCGTGCGCGCCCTCTCCGAAGTCACCCAGCCGGAGGACTTCGAGAACATCATCATCTCGGGCAAGACGACGCTGGGCGATGTCGCGACTGTCGTCTTCGACGCCGCCGCCAGCACTTCGTCGCTCCGCTCCGATGGCAAGCCCGGCATTGGCCTCGGCATCGTGCGCCAGGCCCAGTCCAACACCATCGAGATTTCGGAAGGTGTTCATGCCGCCGTCGAGGTGCTCAACCAGACCCTGCCCGAAGGCGTCAACGTCAAGATTTCCAGCGACGACGCGGTGTTCATCGAGGGGGCACTGCACGAGGTGCAGATTGCCCTTATCGTCTCGCTACTGGTGGTCGTCGCCATCATCTATCTGTTCCTGCTCGATTGGCGCGCCACCATCGTGCCAGCACTTTCCATGCCTATCGCCCTTTTGGGCGCCGTGGCCGGCATTTACCTCGCCGGGTTCTCGCTCAACATCATCACGCTGCTCGCGCTCGTTCTGGCGACAGGCCTTGTGGTCGACGACGCCATCGTGGTGCTGGAAAATATCGTCCGCCGCAAGGCGATGGGCGCTGGACCTCGCGCCGCCGCCGTCCTGGGCACCCAGGAAGTGTTCTTTGCCGTGGTCGCCACCACACTGACCCTTGCTGCGGTGTTCATCCCGCTGTCATTCCTTGCCGGCCAGACCGGGCGACTGTTCCGCGAATTCGGCTTCACTCTCGCGATCGCCGTGCTGTTGTCTTCGGTAGTGGCGCTGTCGCTTGGCCCCATGATCGCCTCGCGCCTGCTCAAGGCCGAGCCGCATACCGATCAACCCCGCAAGGGTCTGATCGGCGGCATCGGGCGCTTCTTTGCCCGTCTTTATAACCGCACCCTCAAGCTCGCCCTCGCCAACCCCTTTGTGGTCGTGCTCGTCGCCCTGCTCTTTGCCGCCTCGTCCTATTACGTCTATGGCAATCTGCGTCAGGAGATCACCCCGCCCGAGGACCGCTCGCAGATTTCCCTGCGCGTGCAGGCCCCCAGCACAGCCAGCCTCGATTATGTGCGCAGCCAGATGACGACCATCGAGTCCATGCTGCAGCCCTTTGTCGACAATGGCGAAATCCGCTCGATCTTTGTGCTCTCCGGCTGGGGCAATGGCGGCTCGCTCACTCTTTCCCTTGCCCCCTGGGGTGAACGGGAACGTAGCCAGGCCGAAATCGCGGCCGACATCAATGCCCTGATGGCCCAGGTTCCCGGCGTGCGCGCTTCGGTCGGTCAGGGCAACAGCCTTGGCATCCGCGGCGGCGGCTCGGGCCTGCAATTTGCCGTGGTCGGCTCCAACTATGATGTGCTGGCCGACACGGCCGAAACCATCAGCGACCGGCTCGAGGAAGACGGGCGCTTCGGTCGCGTTACCGTCAATTTCGATACGACTCAGCCCCAGCTCACCTTGTCGGTCAACCGCGAACGAGCCGACGCGCTCGGCATCGATATCAACGGCCTTGCCACCACCATGCAAGCCATGATCGACGGCACCGATGTGGGCACCGTCTTCATTGAGGACACCAGCTACACCGTGCGGATGCTCTCCACCAGCAACCCGGTGAACGACCCGCGCGACCTCGAAACCCTCTTCGTCAAGACCGGCCAGGGCCGCTATGTGCCCATGTCGACCATCGCCACCATCACCGAGTCTGCCGTGCCGCCGACCTTGCGGCGCGAGCAGCAGCGGCGCGCAGTGACGGTCACTGCCAGCCTTGAAGATGGCGGCCTGGCGCTCGGCGACGCCTATACTCGGCTGCTTGAAATCGCTCGCCCGATCATGCCCGAGGGCACCGCCATCCTGCCCCTTGCCGAAGCCAAGACGCTGGGTGAAGCCAATAACGGCCTATTCCTCACTTTCGGCTTTGCGCTTGTCATCATCCTTCTGGTGCTGGCGGCGCAGTTCGAAAGCTTGTGGAGCGCCATTATCGTCATGACCACGGTGCCCTTTGGCGTTGCGGCGGCGCTCTACGCCCTGCTGGCCACGGGAGGCAGTCTCAACATCTTCAGCCAGATCGGGCTCGTCCTCGTGGTCGGCATCATGGCCAAGAACGGCATTCTGATTGTTGAATTTGCCAACCAGCTGCGTGATGAGGGCCGGTCCGTGGCTGAGGCGATCGAGGAAGCATCCAATATCCGCCTGCGCCCGGTGATGATGACCATGATCGCCACCATCATCGGCGGCCTGCCATTGGTGCTGGCCAGCGGCGCGGGCGCCGAAGCGCGGACGGCGCTTGGCTGGGTGATGGTGGGCGGCCTCAGCTTCGCCGCCATTTCGACGCTCTACCTGACGCCGGTGGCCTATCTGCTGCTGGCCCGCTTCAGCAAGCCTAAGGCCGAACAGGAAGCGCGCCTCGAGCGCGAACTCGACGCCGCCAACGCCCCGGCGGCACCGGTCCCGGCAGAGTAAGCCGGCACCGGACGCGTCGGTCGCCCCGTGGCGGCCGACCAACTTATCCCCGGTGCCAAAAGCTCGGTTATTGTTGCCCCATCTTCATGCGCAACTGCGCGGTCGCGACGAACGGTCGGCATGGGGACGCCGGATGGCATGGGGGTCGCTCCATGTCCTGTGGTTTAAAGGATGATCTGTGACCCGATTTGAGCCCCCGGGTTTGTCTTTCGGCACGGGCTTAAGCCGAGGACGGTCCTTTCCATAGAGTCTCCGGGATAGCATGGGGCAAGGCTTGCTTCACCTATACCTTTCGCCGGACGACCGGCACCGAGGCGATCCTTGCCCCATGTCGCAGCCGCTGACCTTTGGTCGAGCGGAGATTCGGCACATCCCCGCCCTTGTAAACAAAAGGCCGCCGGATTGCTCCGGCGGCCAGATTTGAATCTGCGAACAGGCGCTTAGGCTTTGTTCTTGTTGTAAACGTCGAACACCACGGCGCCCAACAGCACCAGGCCCTTGATCACCTGCTGCCAGTCGATATTGACGCCCATGATCGACATGCCATTGTTCATCACGCCCATGATGAAGGCGCCGATCACGGCCCCTGCCACCTGCCCCACGCCACCCAGGGCCGAGGCGCCGCCGATGAACACGGCCGCGATCACGTCGAGCTCGAAGCCCTGCCCTGCCTTGGGGGTCGCGGTATTGAGGCGCGCCGCAAAGATCAGCCCGGCAAGAGCCGCCAGCATGCCCATGATCACAAACACATAAAAGGTCAGCCGCTCGGTCTTGATGCCCGAAAGCTGCGCCGCCTTGCTGTTGCCGCCCAGCGCATAGATGCGCCGCCCCAGTGTCGTGCGCTTGGTCACGAACACAAAGATCGCGATCAGGATCGACATCACGATCAGCACATTGGGCAGGCCGCGATAGGAGGCCAGGAGATACGAGAAGAACAGGATCAGCGCACCCAACACCGCGGTCTTGACCGCGAACACGGCAAATGGCTCGGCCTCATAGCCATGTTCCTGGCGGCGCTTGCGGCTGCGCAGGCTGGTGAACACATAGGCCAGCGTCACGAGGATACCGATCACCAGCGTCGTCGTGTGCAGCACCAGCGGCGGGCCATCGCCCTGTGGGATGGTGATGGGGCCGATGATGTCGGGGACAAAGCCGGCGCTCAGCAGCTGGAACTCCACCGGGAACGGCCCGACCGAAGCGCCGCCCAGCAGCGCCAGCACCAGGCCCTTGAACACCAGCATGCCCGCCAGCGTCACGATAAAGGACGGGATCTTGAGATAAGCGATCCAATAGCCCTGTGCCGCGCCGATGGCAGCACCAACCGCCAGGCACAGCACCATGGTGGCGAGTGGCGGAATGCCCCAGCGCACCATCATGATCGCGGCGAGACCGCCGACAAAGCCCGAGACCGAGCCCACCGACAGATCGATATGGCCAGCGACGATCACCAGCAGCATGCCCAGCGACATGATCACGATATAGGAGTTCTGCAGGATCACATTGGTCAGGTTCAATGGCCGGAACATCGTGCCATTGGTGGTGATCTGGAAGAACACCATGATGGCCAGCAACGCGACGACCAGCCCGTAGTCGCGAAGATTGGCCTGGAGTACGGAGCGCGCCGAAGAAGTGGTGCTCGGTACCTGCGGTACGGTTTCGGTGGTCATGCGATTTTTCCTTCTGCACGCACGATAGAGCGCATGATTCGTTCCTGGCTTGCCTCGCTCCCGGCGAGCTCGCCAACGATGCGGCCTTCATTCATCACATAGATACGGTCACAGATCCCCAGCAGCTCGGGCATTTCCGAGGAGATGACCAGAATGCCCTTCCCCTCGTCAGCCAGCTTGTTGATGATCGTATAGATTTCATACTTGGCGCCAACATCGATGCCGCGGGTGGGCTCGTCGAGGATCAGCAGGTCAGGGTTGGCAAACAGCCACTTGCTGAGCACGACCTTCTGCTGGTTGCCGCCCGAAAGATTGCCCACGATCTGATAGACGCTCGAGGAGCGGATATTGGTCATCTTGCGATAATCGTTGGCGACCTTCATCTCGGCCATGTCGTCGATCACCCCGCCATGCGAGATGCCCGGCAAATTGGCCAGCGTCGTATTGTGCTTGATGTGGTCGATCAGGTTCAGCCCATAGGTCTTGCGATCCTCGGTGGCATAGGCAATCCCGGCATCCACTGCCCGGCGGACGGTGGAGGTATCCACCTTCTTGCCATGCATGAACACTTCGCCCGTAATGTTGCGGCCATAGGTCTTGCCAAAAAGGCTCATGGCGAATTCGGTCCGCCCGGCCCCCATCAGCCCAGCAATGCCCACCACTTCGCCCTTGCCCACATTGAGGTTGACCCCCTTGATCACCTGCCGCTCGCTATGGAGCGGGTGGTAGACCGACCAATTCTTGACCTCTAGCAGCACCTCACCGATCTTCGGTTCGCGCTTGGGATAACGATCCTCCAGCGAGCGCCCCACCATGGACGCGATGATCCGGTCTTCCGACATATCGGCGCGGTCCATCGTCTCGATGGTGCGCCCATCCCGGATCACCGTGACCCGGTCGGCGACACGGGCGATCTCGTTGAGCTTGTGCGAGATGATGATCGAAGTAATCCCCTGCGCCTTGAACTCCAGTAGAAGATCAAGCAGTGCCGCGCTGTCCTTCTCGGACAGGCTCGCCGTGGGTTCATCAAGGATCAGCAGTTTGACTTCTTTGGACAGCGCCTTGGCAATTTCCACCAGCTGCTGCTTGCCCACCCCGATATGGGTGACCAACGTATCGGGATCTTCCTTGAGCCCGACCATGGACAACAGCTTGCGCGCGCCATTGCGCGTCTCATCCCAGTCGATCACCCCCGCTTTTGCCTGCTCATTGCCCAGAAAGATGTTTTCGGCAATCGAGAGCAACGGCACCAGCGCCAGCTCCTGATGGATGATGACGATACCCACATGTTCGCTGTCGCGGATGGTTTTGAAGGCAACCGGTTTGTCTTGATAAATGATCTCCCCTTCGTAGCTGCCGGCAGGATAAACCCCGCTCAGCACCTTCATCAGGGTGGATTTGCCCGCGCCGTTTTCCCCCACAATCGCGTGGATCTCGGCTTCGCGCACATCCAGGTTCACATCCTGCAGCGCCTTGACCCCCGGAAAGGTCTTGGTGATGCCGCGCATTTCCAGAATGGTTTTGGTCATCGTCTTGTCTCTAACGCTCCGTAGCGCGGCGCTTAGCTTGGTTCTATCGGGTCCGGCAAGCAACGCCTTTGTGACGGGAAAGGCCCCGCAAACAAATGCGGGGCCCAGTCCTTGGTTTGCAGGATTACTGGACGTCTTCGGCCTTGATATAGCCGGAGTCGATCAGCAGTTCCTGATAGTTGGTCTTGTCGACTTCATATGGCGTCAGCAGGATCGAGGGCACGACCTTGACACCATTGTCGTAAGTGGTGGTGTCGAGGCCTTCCGGCGTTTCGCCCGAAACAACCGTTTCCACGAGGTCCGCGGTGACGCGGGCCAATTCACGGGTGTCCTTGTAAACGGTCGAGTACTGCTCGCCCGCAACAATCGCCTTGACCGACGGAGCCTCGGCGTCCTGGCCCGAAATGATCGGCCAGGCGAGGTCGGACGAACCATAACCAACGCCGCGCAGCGACGAGATGATGCCGCGAGCCAGCCCGTCATTGGGTGCCAGCACGGCATCGACGCGGGTGCCGTCCGAATAAGCGCTGGACAGCAAGTTATCCATGCGAGACTGGGCGGTGGCACCATCCCAGCGCAGGGTACCAACCGTCTGCATGCCGGTCTGCCCGGACTTGACGACGAGGTCCCCCTTGTCGATCAGCGGCTGGAACACGCTCATCGCGCCGTCGTAGAAGAAGAAGGCATTGTTGTCGTCCGGCGAGCCGCCGAACAGCTCGATATTGAACGGGCCGGGCTTCTCGGGATAGCCGAGGCCCTTGAGGATCGAATTGGCCTGCAGCACGCCCACCTGGAAGTTGTCGAAAGTGGTGTAATAATCCACATTCCCCGTGTCGCGGATCAGGCGGTCATAGGCGAACACTTCCACTTCGGACTCGCCCGCCTGCTGCAGCACGGCCGACAGCGTCGTGCCGTCGAGCGCGGCGATCACCAGGGCATCAACACCCGTGGTGAGCATGTTTTCGATCTGGGCAAGCTGGTTGGGAATGTCGTCGCCGGCATATTGCAGGTCGACCGTATAGCCCTTTTCCTCAAGCGCGGCCTTGAGCTCGGCGCCATCGGAAATCCAGCGCAGCGTGGTCTGCTCGGGCATCGAAATGCCGATCGTGCCCTTGTCCTGGGCCAAGGCCGCGCTCGAGGCCGTCATTGCCACGGCGCTCACCGCCAGAACACTGGCGAAGGTCTTCAAAAATGTCATGTATCGCATCCCTGTGGAGCAAAGAACTTTTGCAAGAACGCCGGCGGATTGCTCCGCCAGCGCAGTCATTCCTCGTCCGGGCGAGAACGAAAAGCCCGGCAGTTACTGGAGATCTTCAGCCTTGAGGTAGCCGGAATCCACCACCAGTTCCTGGTAGTTGGACTTGTCGACTTCATAGGGGGTGAGCAGGATCGAGGGCACGACCTTGACGCCATTTTCGTAGGTCGTGGTGTCGAGACCTTCGGGCGTGCCGCCAGTCAGCACGGTTTCCACCAGGTCCGCAGTCACGCGGGCCAGCTCACGGGTGTCCTTGTAGACAGTGGAATACTGCTCGCCGGCAATGATCGCCTTGACCGAGGGGGCTTCCGCATCCTGGCCCGAAATGATGGGCCACGGCTGATCGGCCGAGCCATAGCCCACGCCGCGCAGCGAGGAGATGATGCCGCGCGACAAGCCATCATAGGGGGACAGGACGGCGTCGACGCGCGAACCATCCGAATAGGTGCTCGACAGGAGGTTATCCATGCGGGCCTGCGCCACCGCACCGTCCCAGCGCAACGTCCCAACGGTTTCCATGCCCTGCTGGCCCGACTTGACCACCAGGTCACCCTTGTCGATCAGCGGCTGGAACACGCTCATCGCGCCGTCATAGAAGAAGAAGGCATTGTTGTCGTCGGGCGAGCCGCCAAACAGCTCGATATTGAATGGGCCAGGGTTCTCGGGATAGCCGAGACCCTTGAGGATCGAATTGGCCTGCAGCACGCCGACCTGGAAGTTGTCGAAAGTGGTGTAGTAATCCACATTGCCAGTGTCGCGGATCAACCGGTCATAGGCAACGACCGGGATCCCCGAGTCGGCCGCCTGCTGCAGCACGCTCGACAGCGTCGTGCCGTCGATCGACGCGACAACCAGCGCCTCGACCCCGGTGGTCACCATGTTCTCGACCTGGGCGAGCTGGTTGGGGATGTCGTCTTCAGCATATTGCAGATTGACGGTATAGCCCTTGGCCTCGAGCGCGGCCTTGAGTTCATTGCCGTCCGAGATCCAGCGCAAGGACGACTGGGTTGGCATGGCGATACCGATGGCACCCTTGTCCTGGGCAAAAACCGCTGCCGAACTGACCAGCGCCACGGCGCTGACCGTCAACAAGGTTGCAAGAGATTTGGCAAGCTTCACGTCTCGACTCCCTATGATCTTCAGTATGCAAGAATAAGCATTGGTGCTTGGGGGCGGGCGGCGCCCCACGAATGCGGGCTGCTCAAGGCATGCCGAACCGGAGCGAACCAGGCATCGGCGGCGCCCCGGCGCAGCAGCAATTTGCGTTGCATTGATTCCTCTCCCGGCAGCCGCTGTTGCAGCCGCGGCCCTCCCAAGCCCACGTCGCGGAAGCTAGTTTAATCAGATAAGACTGTAAAGCGACTTTGCTTCCCCCGCGCTCCCCCTACCCTGCCAAAGTTCAACAAGCCTCCCGGTTGCAGCCGCTCTTGCTTGACGATACCGTCCGCCCGCCCGCCAGTGCCCCGAGGCCAAAAAGCATTCGAAGCAATGCAATCTATGTCGACCTATCAGATAGGCAGGAGGAAAGTTGAGCATCGCAACGGATGGGAACTCCCCTGAGGGGGGCAGCGCCGCCAGTGTCGTGGCCGATCACCTCGCACGCCAGATCCTGACCGAGATGATCCCCGGCACAAGCCTGCCCAGCGAAGCCGAACTCGCATTGCGCTACCAGGTGAGCCGCTTGACCATTCGCGAGTCCGTCAAGCTGCTCGAAGGCCGGGGTCTGCTCGAGATCGCCAAGGGCCGCCGCGCCGTTGTGCGCGAGCCGGACGGCGCGGCCTTTACCGATTTCCTCACCTCGGTGTTGCGCTACGATCCCAAGGGCCTGTTTGACCTCATGGAAGTGCGCATGTCCCTTGAGGTGCAATCAGCAACCCTGGCGGCCAAGCGCGCGTCCCGGGCCGGCACCGCGGCCATCGAGCACGCCCTGCAAGGAATGCGCGATGCCGCGGGGGAGTCGGAAACCGCAGCGGAGACCCACGAGGTCTGCTTCAACGACCATGACCTGGCCTTCCACGAAGCCGTTGCGCTGGCCAGCGGCAATCGCGTGCTCGGCTATCTGTTCGAGGGCATGGCCCCGGCATTGCGCGAAGGCTTCACCGTCAGCCAGCGCGGCCATCAGCGGCGCGGCCACACCGTTTGGAACACCATTGCCGACCATGAGCGTATCTTTGAATGCATCAAGTCAGGCAATGGCCGCGCCGCCGGGGAAGCCATGCGCCTGCACCTCAAGGACACCGAGCGCGACATGCGTGCGGCTCTGACAATGGCCCTGCCACAAACTCCACGTTTGTAAAGAGGAGCTTGCGTCTCCCAACCGCGTTATCGGCAGTGCTGGCGGCTGCGGTCAAAGCGGACTAGGCTGCCGCCAGGCGACCCGGATTTCACCCAAGCGAGCGACGCAACCGCATGTCGATCAAAGCTGCCGTCTATCACCTCACGCACTACAAATATGACCGCCCCGTTTATTTGCAGCCCCAGATCATCCGGCTCCAGCCAGCGCCGCATTCCAAGACCAAGGTGCTCAGCCACGCACTCAAAGTCACCCCAGCAAACCACTTCGTCAATGTGCAACAGGACCCCTACGGCAACTTCCTCGCCCGCTTCGTCTTCCCCGAACCCGTAACCGAGCTCAAGATCGAGGTGGATCTTGTGGCCGACATGACGGTCTACAATCCGTTCGACTTCTTCGTGGAAGAGCGCGCCGAAACCTGGCCCTTCCTGTATCCCGAAGACATCAGCGACGACCTCGCCATCTACATGAAGGCCGAACCTGTCGGCCCGCTGGTTGAACAGTTCCTCGCCGGCATCGATCGATCGCCCACCAATACGGTGACCTTCGTCACCGGGCTAAACGCCCGCCTCCAGCAACACGTCGCTTACATCGTGCGCATGGAGCCCGGCGTCTGGAGTCCTGAGGAAACCCTGGGCAATGCCCGCGGCTCCTGCCGCGATTCCAGCTGGCTCCTGGTCAACATCCTGCGCCATTTGGGCTTTGCTGCCCGTTTCGTTTCGGGCTACCTGATCCAGCTCAAGCCCGATCTCGTGTCCCTTGATGGCCCTGCCGGTACGGACCGCGACTTCACCGATCTGCATGCCTGGTGCGAGGTCTATTTGCCCGGTGCGGGCTGGGTCGGTCTTGACCCCACTTCGGGCCTGCTCACGGGTGAAAGTCACGTCCCTCTGGCGGCCACGCCGCACTACCGCAACGCCGCCCCGATCTCAGGTCTTGCCTCCTATGCCGAGGTCGACTTTGCTTTTGACATGCGCGTTGACCGCGTCGCCGAGCATCCCCGCGTCACCAAGCCGTTCTCGGATGCCGCTTGGGACGAGCTCAATGCGCTGGGCCATCAAGTCGACGGTGTTCTGGCGGCAAATGACGTCCGCCTCACCATGGGTGGCGAGCCCACCTTTGTCTCGATTGACGACTTCGAGGCCGAGGAATGGAACACGGGAGCGGTCGGGCCGACCAAGCGCGCCCTGGCCGATGACCTGATCCGGCGCCTGCGCCAGCGCTTCGCCCCAACGGGCCTGCTGCATTATGGTCAGGGCAAATGGTATCCCGGCGAGACCCTGCCCCGCTGGACCTTCTCGCTTTACTGGCGCACCGACGGCCAGCCGGTCTGGCAGGATGAGAACCTAATCGCTCGCGAGGGAGTGGCCACCACCGCCAAGCTGGGCGACGCCGAAGCCTTCCTTGCGGCATTCGCCCGACATCTGGGGCTGTCCGGCGACACCATTGCGCCGGCTTACGAGGACCCGGGCGAATGGCTGCTCAAGGAAGCCAATCTGCCGCCCAATGTCGACCCGGCCAATTCCGAGCTCGCGGACCCCGAAGCGCGCTCCCGCATTGCCACCGTGTTCGAGCGCGGCCTGACCAATCCCACGGGCTATGTGCTGCCGGTGCAGCGCTGGAATGCACAGGCTTCCAGCCCCTGGCTGACCGAGAAATGGCAGACGCGGCGCGGCAAGCTGTTCCTGGCTCCAGGGGACAGCCCCGCCGGCTATCGCCTGCCCTTGTCTTCGCTGCCCCATCTCAAGCCAGTCGATTATCCCCATGTGGTGGCGCAGGACCCCGGCGCCCCCCGTGCGCCACTGCCGCCAGCCCACGCTATCCTGCCCCACGCCGCCCATCCCGGCCTTTCCGCCGATCCGCGCGCCCAAACGGCGGCCGAGTTCACCGCCGCCGGCGAGCAGCAGGATCGCACCGAGCAGGTCATCAGCGAAATCAAGGGTGAGGTGCGCACTGCAGTTACCGCTGAAATCCGCGACAACCGACTTTGCGTCTTCCTGCCGCCGGTGGAAACGCTCGAGGACTATCTGGGACTCGTTGCAGCCACTGAAGCCGCAGCCCGCGAAGTCGGCCAACCCGTGCACCTCGAGGGCTACGGGCCACCAACCGACCCGCGTCTCAACGTCATCCGTGTTGCCCCCGATCCCGGCGTGATCGAGGTCAACATCCATCCCGCCAATAACTGGGATGAGTGCGTCGCCACCACGACCGCCGTGTACGAGGAAGCCCGCCATTCCCGCCTTGGCGCCGACAAGTTCATGATCGACGGTCGCCACACCGGCACTGGCGGCGGCAACCACGTTGTTGTGGGCGGCGCTACGCCCGAGGACAGCCCCTTCCTGCGGCGTCCGGATCTGCTCAAGAGCCTCGTGCTCCATTGGCAGCGCCATCCTGCGATGTCCTACCTGTTCTCGGGCCTCTTCATTGGACCGACCAGCCAAGCGCCCCGGTTCGACGAGGCGCGCCATGACAGCCTCTATGAACTCGAAATTGCCATGGCGCAGGTGCCGAACCCGGTAGCGGGCGAGCCGGCGCCGCGGCCTTGGCTGGTGGATCGCCTGTTCCGCAATCTCTTGACCGACGTCACCGGCAACACCCACCGCTCGGAGATCTGCATCGACAAGCTGTTCTCTCCCGATGGCCCGACCGGCCGGCTGGGCCTTGTGGAATTCCGCGGCTTCGAAATGCCCCCCAATGCCCGCATGTCCCTCGCGCAGCAGGTGCTGATCCGCGCGTTGATCGCCCGGTTCTGGACCGATCCGCTGGAGGGCAAGTTTGTGCGCTGGGGCACGACGCTCCATGACCGCTTTATGCTGCCCCACTTCATCTGGCAGGACTTCCTTGATGTTCTGGCCGACCTTGAGCACCACGGCTTCCGGCTCGATCCCGCCTGGTTCGCCGCTCAACTGGAGTTCCGCTTTCCTTTCTGCGGCGAGGTGGAATACGAGGGCCTGCGCCTTGAACTGCGCCAAGCGCTGGAACCCTGGCACGTCATGGGCGAACAGGGTGCAATTGGCGGCACGGTGCGTTTTGTTGATTCATCGGTTGAACGGCTTCAGGTGAAACTTGAAGGCACCAATCCTGACCGCTACGCCGTGTGCTGCAACGGGCGCCCCCTGCCCCTGCGCAAAACCGACGCCGCCGGCACGGCGGTTGCGGGGGTACGCTTCAAGGCCTGGCAACCTGCCTCGGGGCTCCACCCGACACTGGAGCCAAACGCCCCCCTCGTGTTCGACATCTATGATCGCTGGACCGGACGTCCCGTCGGCGGCTGCGTTTATCACGTCGCTCATCCCGGCGGGCGCAACTACGACACTTTCCCCGTCAACGGCAACGAGGCTGAAGCGCGCCGCCTCGCCCGGTTCGTGCCCGGCAACTACACTGCTGGCGGCTTTGCACTGCACGAGGAACAACCAGCCGACGAATTTCCGCTGACACTGGACTTGCGCCGCCCCGCCAATCTGAACTGAGCACCGCTCTGGGACGCTGAACGACAACAGGGCTGCTCGCTAGCTGGTTATCATTAGCCATCTGAGGCGCCAGCTGAACCGCACTTAGATCCTTCTGGCTAGGGCGGAGAGGAGATCACCGGAACCAAGTCGTTCCATCGCCGTTATTTGATCACGCACAACAAAGCGTGATTGCCGGTCGATCCTGTTGGAAAACCTGGCTTTCACATGGAGGGCATCGTGAACAATTCTGTCCGCAACTTGAGCGAGCATGCACGCCACAGGGCACCGGCATGGTCACTCGAGGGCTATGATGGGGAGACTCACTATTCCGACGTGCTTAAAGCTTTGTCGCCTGCGTTCTTTATTTTGACCGTCGCTGCCGCTTTGATCCTCGCCATTCTTTAGCGGCCAGCGGCGATCGGAACTTTAGCGTCACTTAAAGGAGAGTTCCCATGACGTTAGGCACTATTCTCATCATCATCCTCATCTTGTTGCTGATTGGCGCGTTGCCCAATTGGGGCTATTCGCGCGGCTTTGGCTACTTCCCCTCCGGCATCCTCGGCGTGATCCTCGTGATCGTTCTGATCCTGGTGCTGATGGGACGGGTCTAACCCTCCAGCTCAACCAATATGGCGCAGCCAATGAAATTGGCCTCTGCTCAAGCAGGACGCGCCTTGCGAGCCGGGAAGCCCCCTCCCGCGCTTGCCCTGTCACCCCGATGCCTTGTCGCGTCGGGGTGTCTTTCCCATTTCAGCGGGCCGCACACCGGATCAACCCGCAATCGTCAACTCCAGAGAAGGACCGCCTCATCATGGCCAACACTACCAGCACTGATCTTCCCCCGGGCGTCCGCAAAGTCGGCGCGGCCTCAGCAGCAGAAGACGCAATCCCCGCGGCCTCCAAGGAGCAACAGCTCGAGCAGCAGGTCAGCCAGCTCCAGAACGATATTCGCGATATTGCCGCAACATTGGCCCAGCTGACCGGAGAAAAGGTCACCGAAGCGCGCGGCATCGCCGAAACCGAGATGCACCGCCTCAAGCGCCACGGCCAGAACGCTCTGGACGAAGTGCAGGATCAGGCCGGGGCGCTTGAGGAAAGCCTCAAGCAGACCATCCGTGAAAAGCCCTTCACCGCCGTGGCAAGCGCCTTGGGTGTAGGCTTCATCCTGGCGCTGCTGAGCCGGCACTAACAGCATGAACATGCTCGTGCCGCTTGCGGCCCTGCTCGGCATCGAGCTTGAGGCAATAACCGGTCGTGTCCGGCAGGCCATTATTGCTTACGCGATAATGGGCCTGTTCGGGCTGATCGCTTTCGGCTTCCTGCTGATGGCGGGCTATCTGGCCCTGGCCGATTGGCTGGGCGCCGTGCCCGCAGCCTTGATCTGCGCCGGGGTAGCGATCGTGCTGGCTTTCGCGACCTTCATCGTGATCCAGGTTAGCACCGCCCGCCGAGAGCGCGAACAGGCAGAAAAGCGGCGGGCTGCCGAGGCCAGCGCCTTTGTCACCACCGCCACGGTGACGGCCTTGCCTGCCTTGTGGAGGTCCTCGGCCCTGCGCAACATCGCCCTGCCGGCGGCAGCCGCTGCCGCAACCTTCCTGTTCAGCCGCCGGCGCGGCAAGCGCACCGACGAATAAGCACCAAGCGCGACGCTCCTGGCGTCGCGCTTCAGACTTCCTCGGGCAGCGGCATCCAGATGCTGGCTTCCACGCCAGCCGGGTTGAACTTGAGATCGACCTTGCTGTCGAGCACCTTGGCAAGGCTCCGTTCGATCAGTCGGGCTCCCAGGCCATATTCAGTGGGCGTGCTGACTCTCGGGCCGCCCCGCTCACGCCAGTTCAGCGACAAGCCGCGCACCGGCGTATCGGTGATCTCCCAAACAATGTCGACAACCCCGTTCTCGCTCGCCCAGGCGCCATAGCGATGGGTATTGGTGGTTAGCTCATGCAGGATCAGCCCCAGACCCAGGGCATGGTCGGCCGGCAACATGATGTTCTCACCCTCGACCTTGGCCCGGTCCGGCTCCTCCAGAAAATGTGGACCGAACTGCGAGCCGATCACCTCATACATGGTCACGCCCGACCAATCACGATTGGCGAGCAGCACATGGGCATCCGAGATGGTTTTCAGCCGGCCCGAAAATGCCTCGATGAAACTTTGCGGATCCGGGTTCTGCCGGATGGTCTGGCGCGCTACCGATTGGATCATCGCCAGCGTATTCTTGACCCGGTGATTGAGCTCACGCAGCAGCAGCCTGGTATTGTCGGCACTGAGCTTGTTTTCCGAGATGTCGGTGCTCGCACCCATCAGCACCAAGGGCCGACCATCGGCGTCGCGCTGGTAAACCCGACCTCGCATCGCCAGCCAACGGGTCGCATCCGCTGAGCGCGCTTCGACATTGAAGTCAGCGCCTTCTTCTAGGCTACCCTTGATCTCCTCGCGCAAGCGTTCCTGATCATTGGCATGGAGAGCGTCCAACACCTGCTGCGCATCGATTGCCTCGTTATCGGGTAATCCATACATGCGCCGGAATGTATCGTTGCAGGTGATCTCCCCGCTCGGCACATCCCATACCCAACTGCCCACCTTGCCGGCTTCCAGCGTCAAGGCGTGGCGCCATTCCTCCCGGATCAATGCTGCAGCCGTGCGCGCCCGCACCCGCGCCTCATCCTTGAGCGACAAAAGGCTGGAGACCACGCCCGCCAGATCGACCAGTTGCGCGAGTTGATCGGGGTCAACCTCGGAGCGTGGCTGGGTGTCTAGGACGCAAAGCGAACCCAGGCGCTGCCCCCGCACCACCACCGGCGCGCCAGCGTAAAAGCGCACCTTGGGCGAACCCACAACGAAGCGATTATTCTCGAACCGCGGATCGGCCGCGGTGTCGAGCACGATGAGCGGCTCGGATCCTGGCTCGGCTAGCGTATAGGCGCAAAAGGAGGCCTCCACCTCGCTGCCTTGCAGGTCATCCACGCCAAAACAGGAGCGAAACCATTGCCGCTCAGCGTCAAGAAGCGGCAGGAGCGCGAACTTGGCTCCAAACACTCTGGCAGCAATGCGGGTGAGGCGATCGAAATCGGCGTCGGGTTCGCCATACAGCAACTCAAGGCTTTCGAGCACTGCAAGTCGTTCAGGCTCTTCGAGAACTTGCCGAACGTGAGAAGGAAGAGAGCGTTGATTATCTGCCAATGTTTGTCCCGTTACCGGTTGCGGCAAATGGTGCAACGACAAGGCCGCACATCCATCAACCCAACCAAACGACCAGGATGGTATTTGGTTGCCAATATTCTGCAATCATTCGGGAACCTGCATCGCCGGCTGCGGCAGCAGCACCGGCAGGCCGCCGGGATGAACCCGCAGTTTTACCAGTTTATCCAGCCGGATCAACTCGCCATCGATCACAGCATGGGCACCGCGCTTGCGCTTGGGAAAATGCAGCACCGCTTCCTCGACCAGGGTCGAGGTAACCAGCGGACTTGATTGCCAGGTGCCGCGAAAAACATCGACTACCAGCTTGAGCAGGGCCCAGCTCGACATGGGTTCGGCGACATAAACGGCCAGCAGGCCGGCATCCAATTGATCCGGATGCGGCAGCGGGCCCGAGCCGATGGGATTGTTGGAAACGACAATGCCCGACGCGCGCCGCCGCTGGCTGCCGGTGGGCGTATGCAGATCCACTTCGAAGTTGGGGGGCCGCACCACCGTCGCGGCCACGGCCCGGAGACTGGCGAAAATCTTGCCCAGCCGGCTCCGATAAACCATGTCTTCGCGAATGCGCACCAGCCTGGCATGGACGCCCACATTGAACTGGTAGACAAAGGCGCGATCATTGGCGCTGCAAACATCGACCTGCCCGATAGTGCCCGCGGCAAGTGCCTCAAGCGCTTCATGCAGGTCCTGCGGCACTTTGAGAGACCGGGCAAACAAGTTCATGGTTCCGGCGGGAAGTACCGCCAGTGGCACCTTGGTGGCAAAGGCCACCCCCGCCGCTGCAGAAACCGTGCCGTCCCCACCAGCGGCCATAATGACGTCGACCCCCGGCGTTTCCGCCACGCGCCAAAGCTCACCCTGGACAGCTTTGCCACCAACCACCCGGCACTCGAGGGAATGACCGTGCTCGGCAAAAATCGAGATTGCCTCAGTGCTGAAGGCATCAAGGTCCATGGTGCGCAGCGTACCGCCATCCCTGTTCAGCACGGCAATGATGCGCATCCCAAGCCCTCTCAGCTGTGTGTCGGGTTTTCGGCAGAGTCTATCGTCGGCAGCGGCACCGAGATCTTCATGCCGCCTTCTTCGCGCCGCTCGTAAACCGGCACGCCGCCAAACTGTGCGGCCAATTGCTTGACGATCACACTGCCGAGCCCACCCTCGCCCATGTCCTGATCAGGCGCAATGCCCACCCCGTCATCAGCCACCGCGAGCGTGGGCACGCCATCCTCCGACCGCCGCAGCCGCACCGAGATTGTGCCACCCTGCCCGTCTGGAAAAGCATGCTTGAGGGCATTGGTGACCAGTTCGCCGACCAGGATGCCGATCGTGGTGGCATCCCTCGCGCCAATCACGAAGGGCTCCACATCCCCTTCGATATGGACCACCCCTGCATTGGCGGCGGTCAGCTTGAGATCATCAAGCACCGCTTCCATGAACTCATCGGCTCGGGCAGTTTCCAGATCGTCGCCCAAGCGCAGCCGCCGATGCGCCGACGCAATGGCATGCACCCGGGAACGAGCCGACTCCAGCGCCCTTTGCACCTCCGGCGATTTCGAACGCAGCATTTGCAGCCCCAGCATGGACGATACTGTCGCGAGGGAATTGCCGATACGGTGATTGGTGTCCTGCAGCAGCGCTTCCACGCGCTGCCGTTCATGTTCGGCATGGGCGCGCGCTTCTTCCAGCGCCTGGGTGCGCTCGCGCACATGCCCTTCGAGCACCTCGTTTTGGGATTGCAGCGCGGACTGCCCATGGGCCAGCGACACGACCATGCGCTGCGATCTGCTAAACAGCGAATAAGCCAGGATCGCCGCTGCCGCCAGGGCGGTAATCACCGCACCCACCAGCCAGCGCCGAGACGTATCAATGGCGCGGTTACGCTCGCCCAGCCGCTGGTTTTCCTCGCGGATAAACTGCTCGAGCGACTCGCGAACCGAATCCATCAGCCGTGCCCCCATGCCGGTTTGGGTGAGCGCTTGCGCCTGATCGGCCCGCATGGTCCGCACCAGTTGCACATTGCGCTCCATTTCAGCGGTGCGCATCGCGATCTCGGAGGCGATTAACGCCATCCGCTCGGCCTGGTTCGGGCGATCCTTGGTCAGCGCAGCCAGCGAGAGCATTCGGGTTTGAATTGCAGCACTCGCCCGGCGATAAGGATCAACGAAGCTTTCATCGCCCGTGAGCAGATAGCCGCGCTGGCTGCTTTCCGCTTCGGCCAAGGCGTTGGTGAGCTCACGCGCCTGGTTGCGCACCTCATAGGTGTCGATTACGTCGCGCAGTTGCCGATCAATGCCCTGCATCATCACGAGGGCCGCCGCCGCTGCCAACAAGACCAGAGCCAGCGAGGCGAACACGGCCAGCCTTTGTATTGATCCGCGCGACGATACGACCGTTCCGGTCTGACTCAACCTGCCCTCACTTCAACATGCGCTTGGCGCGGCCCCGGCACGCTCTTGGGTAATGGGGGTGGCGGTTTTGAGGCCGATCCTCAGATAAACGGCCGATTCGGCTCCACTGTCCCGTCCCAATCAGCCAATGCCATCAGCCCATCGGGGTCCAGCACGTCGCACGCCCGGTCGAGCCATCGAATCAGCATGCGGTCGGCCAGCCGGCGCAGCGTCTTGTTGGTATGCACGATGGACAAGCCCAGCGTATCGGCAACATGGCTTTGCGTAATCGGGATATGCAGCGTGCGCGACGGCGCAAGGCCCACCGAAGCCGCGCGGTGATAAAGGAACGCAATAAGATAGGCCGCCCGCTCCGTGGCACTGCGCCGGCCTACGCTCAGCAGGTGCTCATCGAGCATCCGCTCTTCGCGTGCTGCAAGCCAGGTGACGTCAAAGCCCAGCCCCGGATGATTGCGGAACACCTCGTCCAGCCGATTGCGCTGGAACACGCAGAGCACCATGGGCGACAGCGCTTCTACGGAATGCTGCATTTCCCCAAGCACGGAGCCCTGCAGCCCCACCAGGTCCCCCGGCAGCACATAGTTGAGGATTTGCCGCCGCCCGTCCGGCAGGGACTTGTAGCGGAATGCCCAGCCCGACAGCACCGTATAAAGGTGGGCGTTGTTGACGCCTTCCGACAACACGGTGGTGCCGGTCTCGGCGATCAGCTCGCCCGTCTTGAAGGTGGAAATGAATTGCAGCTCGCCAGGGGAGAATTCGCGAAAGCGCGGCATCGCCCGCAATGGGCATTGCTGACAAGGCACCCGTCGACCGGAACTGGGCAGAACGAGACTCAAACAACACCGCGAAAAGCAAAGGGGTCCCTTGGCGGGCTAGCTAAGGGTCGGCCCCCTCACATGTCAAACTTTAATGACAGGATTCGCGCCGGGAGCCATTAGAGTGGCTCACATTATCGGATCGCCATGCTCACCGGCCAAACTGTTCTCGTTGTCGAAGAAGAACTGCTCATCGCGCTGGACATCCAGCGTGTGCTGGAAGCTTTTAATGTTGGTCAAACAACCCTGGCGCATTCCGTCGATGAAGCCCTCGCGCTCCAGGACCAGTGGAGTTCATGCGCCTTGGCGATCGTGGATCTCAAGCGCGCCTCCCCCGATGAGCTGGCGCTGTGCGAGGGGTTGCGCGGGGCCGGAGTCCCCTTGGTGTTCACCACAGCCGACTACATCACTGCTCGCGGCGTTCCTGGCATGAAGGATGTCTCGGTCGTGCTCAAGCCCGTGCCCGAGCAAAAATTGACGAGCGCCATTACAGGGGCGCTCGCCGGTCGTTCCTAGAACGAGTGGTTGGACGTGGTTACCTGCGTTGAAACCGCGTCGGGACCGAAATCGGCTTCGCCGCTGATCTTGAGGATGTCCTGCAGGCGCGTGCGCGCACGGCTGACCCGGCTCTTCATGGTCCCGACGGCGCAATCGCAGATTTCTGCGGCTTCCTCATAGGAAAAGCCTGAAGCACCAATCAGGATCACCGCTTCGCGCTGGTCATCGGGCAATTGTGCCAGTGCCTTCTTGAAATCCTGCAGGTCCATGGAGCCATATTGCGAGGGATGGACGGACAGCCGCTCGGTGAACGCGCCATCGCTGTCCTGAACCTCACGGCCGCGCTTGCGCATCTGGCTGTAGAACTCATTGCGCAGGATGGTGAACAACCAAGCCTTGATATTGGTGCCCATCTCAAAGCTGGATTGCTTCGCCCAGGCCTTCATGACGGTATCTTGCACCAGGTCGTCGGCCTTGTCGTGCTTGCCCGTCAGCGATACGGCGAATGCACGCAGGCTCGGCAAGGTCGACAGCATCTCTCGCTTGAAAGAAGGAGCCTCAACTTCCATGCCGTTATTCTCCGCCATGTTGAGGATTCTTGCGTGATTGTGCCTGCTCAGCGCTGTCGAGTTTCTCAAGAAGATCGAGCAATTGCTCGGGTACGCCCTCGTCTTGAACCGCGCCATAGAGCGCGCGCAGACGCGAGCCGATGTCCGAATTCGGACCCAAGCCGTCCTCCGCCCGCCCCTGCATACGCATACGTTGCTGGGACACAAAATTATCCTTTATCATGCCTATAAAACTGATCCGATTTGCCCACTAGGTCGGTAGAATGCACCGTCCTCAAAAAAGTTCCAAGCCATTGGAACTTTCATTTCACCGGTCCGTTTATTCGGATCGTGGCCACCACAAGCTTCAAGCGTCATTTGGGAGTTGTTAATGACTTTGTCCACGCGGATCGCTCCGCACTTGCCGTATCTGCGGCGGTTTTCCCGTGCAACCACGGGTTCTCAAACCTCGGGCGACGCCTATGTTGCCGCCACCCTGGAAGCTCTGATCGCGGACATCTCATTGTTCCCTGAAGCGTCAAACGACCGGATTGCGCTTTATAAGCTCTTCTCTGCCCTGTTCTCGTCTTCGGCCGTCAAGGTTCCCGAGCCTGCCTCCACCTTCGCCTGGGAGCAGCGCGCTGCCAGCAACCTCGCTAACCTTGCCCCTCGCCCCCGCCAGGCCTTCCTGCTCGTGGCTGTCGAAGGCTTCACCCATCCGCAAGCGGCGGAAATTCTGTCCGTCTCGGACGCCGAGTTCGCCGCGCTCCTCGACGAAGCTTCGGTCGAAATCTCCCGCCAGGTTGCCACCGAGATCATGATCATCGAGGATGAGCCGCTGATCGCGATGGACATCGAGCAGCTGGTGGAAAGCCTTGGCCATAAAGTGGTCAGCGTTGCCCGCACCCACAAGGAAGCGGTCAATCTCTTCAACCAGACCAATCCCCGCATGATCCTGGCCGATATTCAGCTCGCCGATGGCAGCTCGGGTATCGACGCGGTCAACGACATTCTCAACACCCATTCGGTCCCCGTGATTTTCATCACCGCCTTCCCCGAGCGGCTGCTGACGGGCGAGCGTCCCGAGCCAACTTTCCTCGTGACCAAGCCCTTCAACCCGGACATGGTCAAAGCCCTTATCAGCCAGGCTTTGTTCTTTGACGAAGGTTCGCGCGCTGCAGCCTGAGGGTACTGCAAACCATTGATCGGGCCGGGTTTTCCCGGCCCTTTTTTGTGCCTTGCAGGAACCGCGCTATCGGCCACCCGTTACCATTGCATTGGCAGGTCCGGGAGCAAACCCATGCTGTATTACGCGCTTGTCTTCCTTGTCATTGCGGCGTTGGCCTTCATAATCGGCTTCGGCGGGTTCGCTGGCGCGATGGCCGGCGCCGCCCAACTTCTGTTCTTTTTGTTCCTGGTGCTGGTCGCCAGTTCTATCGTCGTCGGCCTTATGCGGCGTGTCTGAAGCATCCTAGGCGATCCTTGCAAGCCAAAGGCGTACGCTGTTTCAGCGCCTTTGGCTTGCAAGGCAGCCGCAAATAGTGAGCAGTTAACGCCATGCCGAGCACCTCTACCGAGCCCCCCGAAGCTCTGCGGCTGCGCGCCTTGTCTGCCGGACTGGCGGGGCAAGGGATCACCATCTTGCACCACAACTCTCAGGGCCGTTTCGATCTGGCCGAAAATCTTCCCTCCGCCTGGGCCAACTGCCCGATCATTGGCAGCACCGAACGGGAGCTATTGCCTGAGTCCGTCGCGTCCAGCTTTGCCGAGGCGGTTGCCGATTGCCGCGCCACCGGCCAAGTGCAAACCAACACGTTCGAACTGCCTGACGGCTCCCGCCGCCGACAGTTCGAGGGCCGGTTCCTGCCCGATAGCGACGGGGTTATCATCGTCCTCAATGATATCACCGACGAGCGCAGCCGCGAGGCGGCCATCGCGGCGCTGCTGCGTGAAGTCAGTCACCGCTCCAAGAACCTCCTTGCGATCGTGCAAAGCGTCGCGATGCAGACCGCCCACCACAGCGGGGGCATTAAGGACTTCCTCGACAAGTTCCGCGGCCGCCTGCACGCCCTTTCCAGCACGCAGGACCTTGTGACCGAAAGCAATTGGCAGGGCACGCACTTCCAGTCGCTTGTGACCTCACAGCTCACCCGGGTGAGTTCGGGCATGCTCAAGGAGATGCGCCTGACCGGAGACAATCCCCTGCTCGGGCCCAACGCTGCCCTGCATATCGGACTCGCCATCCATGAACTTGCCGCCAATGCCGTCTTTCACGGCGCGCTTTCGGATGGCCAGATGGGGCATGTCTGGATCGACGCACAGGTAAGCCAGGAGGACGAGCAGCCCCCATCCCTCCTCATTGAGTGGCAGGAAACGGGCATCGACACCGAAAAAACCCGCCAGGCGCCCCGCTTCGGCACCATGGTGCTCGAGCGCATCGTGCCGCTTTCTGTCGGGGGCACCGCCAGCTTCACCATCGACGAGGACCGGCTGAGCTACCGACTGCGCGTCCCGGCCGACCAGTTCGGCGCTTGAACGCAGTCATGCAGCCGCAAACACGCGTTTTCCCTTGCTTATTGCCGTGGATTTGCATTTCTTGATTGCGAATTGAGGAGCGAGCCTCAAAAACGAGCACATGACCAGAGCGGCTGCCCCCGCCACGGACGCAAGGTAAGTATGACGCAAACTCAGCCCGCTGGGGCTCGATCCCCGGTGGTGCAGCTCCAGGACCTGCATAAATCCTTCGGCGCACTCGAAGTCCTCAAGGGCATTTCCTTTGCCGCTTATGAAGGCGAGGTCATATCCCTGATCGGCTCGTCTGGTTCGGGCAAGTCGACGCTGCTGCGCTGCATCAACATGCTCGAAGTGCCCGAGCGCGGCACTGTTTGCATCGACGGTGAACCCATTGCCCTGCGCGGCGAGGGCTCGCATCGCCGCATAGCCAATGAAGAGCAGATCCGCCGCATCCGCTCGGAGCTCGGCATGGTGTTCCAGTCCTTCAATCTCTGGGCACATATGACGATCCTCCAGAACGTCATGGAAGCGCCGCTTGTGGTGCAAAAACGCGGCCGCGCCGAAGTGGAGCGTGAAGCTCTCGCCATGCTGGATAAAGTAGGCATTGCCGACAAGGCCATGAGCTATCCGGCTCAGCTTTCGGGTGGCCAGCAACAGCGCGCCGCCATCGCCCGCGCCCTCTGCATCAATCCGCGTGTCATGTTGTTTGATGAACCGACCTCGGCACTCGACCCTGAATTGCAAGTAGAGGTTCTGCGCGTCATCAAGGTCTTGGCTGATGAAGGCCGCACCATGATCCTTGTGACCCATGACATGGAATTTGCCCGCTCGGTCTCGGACCGCGTTATCTTCCTGCATCAGGGCTGCATCGAGGAAGAAGGTACGCCCGAGGAGGTGTTCAACTTCACCAAGTCCGCTCGGCTCAGGCAATTCTTCAACGCTGCCCAGCACAGCTAGGCAGCACATCAGCGAAAACGGAGACGACAATGAAAAAATTACTGCTGGCGGCGCTCGCGACCCTGTCGCTTTCCGGAGCCGTTCAAGCCCAGGAAACCCTGCGGATCGCCACCGAAGGTGCCTATGCACCCTGGAACTACCTCGACGACTCCGGCGCTCCCGCTGGCTATGAGATCGAGTTGGGCAATGCCATCTGCGAACAGGCGGGCCTCACCTGCGAGTGGGTTATCAATGATTGGGACTCCATCATCCCCAACCTGCTTGCCGGCAACTACGACCTGATCATGGCGGGCATGTCGATCACCGATGAGCGCCGCGAGTCGATCGGCTTCACCGACAACTACTTCCCGCCCGATCCGTCGCGCTTCGCTGCCCCTGCCGGCGCTGATCTGGATTTCGCCAACCTCAGCGGCGTGCGAATCGGCGTTCAGGGCGGCACCATCCAGGCCGCTTACGCCGAGCAGAACATGGCTGAAGGCAATACCATCCTGTCCTTCACCACGGCCGATCAGGCGATGGCCGATTTGGCTGGTGGCAATCTCGACGTCATCTTTGCCGACGGGGCCTATCTCGAGCCAGTCGTGAATGCCTCGGGCGGCGGGATCGAGTTCGTTGGCGAAGATGTCCTCATCGGCGAGGGCATCGGCGGTGGCATCCGCAAGGAAGATACCGAGCTCAAGGCAACGCTTGATGGTGCCCTTGCGGCCCTCAAGGCCGACGGCACCGTTGACGAGCTGATCGCCAAGTGGTTCGAAGGCCGCGGTCCCTACTTCGCCCAATAAACCATTGCTCCGGGGCAGGCACCCTGCCCCGGCTTCTCGCCAAGTCTCCTCCTCTTGCCCGGTCAGCCCTTATCTATGAGCGAAGACATCGGCTTCTGGCTGGCTTATCTGACCAATGGCAAGCACCTCACCTGGTATGCGAGCTTCCAGTTCACGATCTTTGCCGCCCTGGCCGGCGGCACTCTGGCCGTGATCTTTGGATTGCTCGGGGCCACATTCCGCAATTCGCGCTTCCTGCCGTTGCGGCTTGTGGGTGGTTTTTACGCCAACATCGTGCGCGGCGTACCTGATGTGCTGTTTTTTCTGTTTTTCCCCCTGGCCTTCGAACAAGGCGTAGAGTGGCTGCTGGCCAAGCAGGTTTGCTCACCCGAGGACATCGCGGCCCAGGCTGCAGCCTGGCCGCCCTGTCCCGGCGCAAACTGGCTCCTGGGCACACCCGAATACCTCGTCCTCGCTTCCGTCTCACTCGGGCTGGTTTACGGCGCATTCGCGAGCACGGTGATCCACGGCGCCCTGCGCTCTGTGCCCAAGGGCCAGCTCGAAGCCGCTCAGGCCTTCGGCTTTTCGGCCCGCCAGGTGCTCTGGCGCTTTCAGATCCGCCAGATGTGGGTCTATGCCCTGCCCGGCCTTTCCAATGTCTGGATGCTGATCATCAAGGCGACATCCCTGCTGTCCTTGCTACAGATCGCCGACATCGTCCTGTGGGCCGATCGGCTCGGCGCCCCCAATTTCCTGCCCACCGTCGGGCTGGTGCATGACGATTGGCGCTGGCGCTATTACCTCGTTCTCTTCGTCTTCTATATCCTCGTGACCTTCCTGTCCGAAAAGGCCTTTGCCGCCATTACCCGGCGCGTCGGCCGTGGCATCATCAGCGAAGGTCACAGCTGATGGAGCGCTTTTTCGCTGAACTGGCGCTGTTCCTGCCGGCCGTCTGGTTCAACATCTATTTTGCCGCCGCCTCCATCCCCATCGGCTTTGGCATGGCGATCCTGCTGGCGCTGGGGAAGAACGCGCGCAATGCGCTGCTGTCCCGCCTTTGCCGCGGCTATATCTACGCCTTCCGCGGCTCGCCGCTCTTCATCCAGTTCTTCATGTTCTATTCGCTGGCGCTGTCGCTCAATATCAGCGTTTGGAAGCCATGGGGCATCTCCTGGCTGGTGCTCCATCCCCTCTTCATCGGCCCGGTGGTACTGACCCTCAATACCGCCGCCTATACCGCCGAAATCTTCTATGGTGCCCTGCGCGCCGTGCCGCGCGGCTCGGTGGAAGCCGCCCGCGCCTTTGGCATGAGCCGCTGGCAACAGTTCCGCTCCGTCGTCTGGCCCAGCGCCATCCGCCTGGCCTGGCCGGCCTATACCAACGAGGTCGTCTTCCTCTTCCACGCCACGGCCATCGTGTATTTCGCGCTGCCGGTGATCGGCCAGCAGAAAGACCTGATGATCACCGCCAAGGAGTTGTTCGAGCGCGACTACAACGTCTTCCTCCACTTCTCGGTGGCCGCGTTGTATTTCCTCGTGGTTTCGCTCACCGTCTTTTTCGTGTTCGACCTCGTTTACCGCCGCCTGATGCGGCACATGCCCAACCAGCCCAAGCTGCGCTTTGCCCCCAAATGGATGCGCTGAACCCATGACCTTCGAGCTCCACCGCAACACCCTTTCCGGCGACATCCCCGGCACCAGCACCGAGCTCTTCTGGTACACGGCCGGCCCTGCCGACGCGCCCCGCGCCGTCCATCTGCAAGCGGCCCTCCATGCCGATGAACAGCCTGGCACCATGGCGCTGCATCACCTTTTGCCCATGCTGCGCGACGCCGATGGCGCCCTGCGTGCCCGCTTCACCATCTTCCCCTCGGTTAACCCGCTCGGGCTCGCCAACCGGTCGCTGCGCCACCATATCGGGCGCTACGACACCGAAACCGGGGTCAACTACAACCGCCGCTGGCCCGATCTCTACCCGCTGGTCGCCCCGGCCCTCGCCGGCCGGCTGAGCGACGACCCCACCGCCAATATCGCCGCCATCCGCTCAGCTGTTGCCGCCTGGATTGACGAACAAATCCCCAGCTCCGCCGCCCAACACCTGCGCCTCCAGGTCCTGCGCTCCGCCGCTTCCGCCGATCTCGTGCTAGACCTGCATTGCGACGACGACAGCCTCAAGCACATCTTCACCTCGCCCGAACTGATGCCGGGCCTGCAGGATCTCGCCAATTGGATGGGCGTTGCCGCGACCCTTACGGCCGAGGACAGTGGCGGTGGCTCCTTTGATGAGGTCTTCCCCTCGCTCTACCGCAAGGCCGCGGCTGCAAATCCCGGCCATCCCGTTCCGGTGGCCGTCGAGGCCGCAACCCTTGAATATCGGGGCCGCGCCGACAGCTTCGACCATTTCGGCCGCCAGGACGCTCTGGGGCTGTTCAATTTCTTTGCTGGCCGCGGCTTGATCGACGCAGCGCCCGCGGCAGCACCCGTCCCCGCTCCTGGCCCCACGCCCTTTGAAGCCACCGAAGTGCTGCGCGTCGATGCGCCCGGGCTCCTCGCCTACCGGGTCGAGCTGGGTGACCATGTCGAGGCCGGCCAGCCCGTGGCCGATCTCATCGCCATGGATGGCCCGGAAGCCTTCATGGCCCGCCGCCCGATCCTCGCCGGAACGAGCGGCATCGTGCTCTCGCGCGTTTCGGCCAAATATGTTCGGCGCGGCGCGGGTATCGCCAAGATCGTGGGCTCCACCATCCTGCCCACCCGCGCCGGCGCCTATCTGCTGGAAGACTAGCGCGCCGCTAGTCCCAGTTCCCGATGCTCGAACGCGGTCATCACCCCGCGCAGTTCCGCCAGCCCCTTCATGCGGCCAATCGTCGGGTAACCCGGCTGCGCCCGCCGGTTGAGGTCATCGAGAATGTCCTGCCCATGATCGGGGCGCATGGGAATGGTGTGGTCGCTCCGCCCGGCAATGCGCCGCCGGTTTTCCTCGCGCACAATGGCCGCGATGAGGGCCACCATGTCCACATCCCCACCCAGATGCTCGCTCTCGAAAAACGAGCCCATGACGTCGTCGGTGTCCCGCTTGACGTTGCGCAGATGCAGGAAGTGCACCCGGCTTCCCAGCCGCTCCATCATGCCCGGCAGGTCGTTGTCCGGCCGTGCCCCCAGCGAACCCGAGCACAGCGTCATGCCATTGGCGTGGCTGTCCACCGCCTGCAGAATGGTGGTGTAATCCGCTTCGGTCGACATCACCCGCGGCAAACCCAGCAGCGCGAACGGGGGATCGTCGGGATGGCAGCAGAGCCGCACGCCCAACTCCTCGGCCGTCGGCACCACTTCCTCGAGGAAGTCGATGAAATGGGCCCGCAACTGTTCTGCGCTGATCTGGCCATATTCCGCCAGGTGGGCGCGCACATCGTCGAGCGTCATCGACTCCGTTGAGCCCGGCAGCCCCATGGTCACATTGCGCGCAAGTTGCTTTTTGCTGTCCTCATCCAGCTCGGCAAAGCGCCGCCCGGCCTCGTCGGCAATGGCATTGCTGTAGTCGGCGCCAGCGCCCGGCCGCTCGAGAATATGAATGTCGAAGGCGGCAAAATCATTGATGTCAAAGCGCATGCAGGAAGCGCCATTGGCGACGGTGAAGCGCAGGTCGGTCCGCGTCCAATCCAGCACCGGCATGAAATTGTAGCACACCACCTCGATGCCGCTTTCCGCCAAGTGGCGCAGCGAAATCTTGTAATTGGCGATATGCTCGCGCCAGTCGTTCTTCTGTTTCTTGATGTCTTCGGAAACCGGCAAGCTTTCCACCACGTCCCAGGTCAGGCGCGAAGCCGTGCCATCCTTGCGGGTGCCGATTTCCTGGTGCCGCTTGCGGATCTCCTCGGGCGTCCACACCACCCCATTGGGTACGTGATGCAGCGCGCTGACGACACCTTGCGCGCCAGCCTGGGTGATATCGTCAATGCTGGTCAGATCCTGGGGACCGAACCACCGCCAAGTTTGTCGCATGCCACACTCCACTTGTATGGTAGCTCAATGCCATAAGGGGGTTAGGGACGGAAGGCCCTATGCGTTAGCGCAGATCTTTATCATAGACAAACTTGGGCATGTTCCAGTGCCAAATCAGCGCGGCAACGCGAAACGCAAAGCCGAAGGAAGCCGCCGCGACACTGACCAGTTCCGCGTTCAGGCCTGCCTTGAGCCCCAGGTAATATACCGCAGCTGTCGCCAAAGACACGGTCGCATAAAGCTCACTGCGGAAAACCAGCGGAACGTCGTTGCACAACACGTCCCGCAGGACGCCGCCGACTATGCCGGTCACCATGCCCGAAACCAGCACGATGATGGGATGGCTGCCCGATTGCATCGCCACATTGCAGCCGATGATGGTGAACACCACGAGACCCAGCGCATCCAGCAAGAGGAACGGCCAGCGCAGCCGGTCGACAAATTGCGCCAGGGCGATGGTAAGGAGTGCCGCTCCGCTGGCCAACAACAAGACATAGGGGTTGGCCACCCAGTACAGCGGATAATGTCCCAACACGATGTCGCGCACCGTACCGCCGCCAAGCGCCGTCACGCAGGCCAACACGCAAACGCCGAACCAATCCATGCTGCGCTGCCCAGCCGTCAACGCAGCCGTCATCGCCTGGGCGGCGATCGCGACATAAGAAAGCAGGCTCAACATGAACGGGCTCCGAAGCGCAAGATGCGCTCCGGCACGTTACAGAACCTAGTCCTCATGTCCAATGCGGCGGGACGCCCGCCGCCTCGGGACCTAGATATGGATGGCGCCATCACCCAGCGACAACGCCGCTTCGCGTACCGCTTCCGATAGCGTCGGGTGCGCATGGGTGGTTCGGGCGAGGTCTTCCGCCGCCCCAGAGAATTCCATCAGCGTCACCAGTTCGTGGATCATCTCGCCGGCATTCTTGCCCACGATATGGGCGCCCAGCACGCGATCGGTTTCCACATCGGCCAGGATCTTGACGAAGCCCTGGGTCGCCAGCATCGCCTTGGCACGACCATTGGCCGTGAAGGGGAATTTGCCGATCTTGTATTCGATACCCTCGGCCTTGAGCTCGTCCTCGGTCTTGCCGACGCTCGCCACTTCAGGATTGGTGTAAACCACGGCGGGGATGGCGCCGTAATTGACGTGGCCCGCCTGCCCGGCCAGGATCTCGGCCACGGCAATGCCCTCGTCCTCGGCCTTGTGCGCCAGCATCGGCCCTTCGATCACATCGCCGATGGCATAGATGCCTTCAACTGAAGTCTTGTAATGCGCATCGACGCGCACGCGCCCGCGTTCATCGAGCGCCACGCCCGCTTCTTCGAGCCCGAGCCCTTCGGTGAACGGCTTGCGCCCGATCGCCACCAGCGCCACATCGGCTTCCAGCACCTCGGCCTCGCCGCCCTGCGCCGGCTCGACCCGCACCTGCAGCGCAGCGCCTGATTTGTCGATCCCCGCGACCTTGCTCGACAGCTTGAACTCGATGCCCTGCTTGGCGAGAATGCGCTGGAACTGCCGCGCCACTTCGCTGTCCATGCCCGGCAGGATGCGGTCGAGATATTCCACCACGGTGACCTTGGCCCCAAGGCGCGCCCAGACTGAGCCAAGCTCAAGCCCGATTACGCCGGCCCCGATCACCAGCAGCTTGCCTGGCACCTTGTCGAGCGTCAGCGCGCCGGTGGAGGTGACCACGCGCGTCTCGTCGATCTCGATGCCCGGCAGGTTGGCAGAAACCGAACCCGTGGCGATCACAATGGCCTTGGCCTCGACCTCGCTGGCCTCGCCGCTTTCCGGCGTTACGCGCACCTTGCCCTGGCCGACGATTGAGCCGGTGCCGCGCAGCACGGTGACCTTGTTCTTCTTGAACAGATAATCCACCCCGCCGACATTGCTCGCCACCGTATCGGTCTTGTGCTTCATCATCTGCGGCAGGTTGAGCTTGGGCGCGGGAATGTCGATCCCCAGTTGCGCAAAGCCGTGCGCGGCCTCATCGAACAGCTCGGAAGCATGCAGCAGTGCCTTGGAGGGAATGCAGCCGATATTGAGGCAGGTGCCGCCCAGCGTCGGCCACTTCTCCACCACGCCGACCTTCATGCCCAGCTGTGCCGCGCGAATGGCTGCCACATAGCCGCCCGGGCCCGAGCCGATGATGATGAGGTCGAATATATCTGCCATGGTGATAGCCCCAAAAATCCTGCAACTGCTGTTCAGCCCCAGTCACGCTGGCGGCCTGCGGCTAGATGTAATGTTGGTCAGGAGATTTAACCACCGCTAGAGCGCGGAAAAGCCTCGCCGGACACTGTCGTCTACTAGCCGGAGTCGCGGCAAAAGCGAATTGGCAAAACGCAGCACTCCCGCTGCCCACGCAGCCTCACCGCGAGGCAATATCCTGGGCCCGCTTGAGCGGCTCGGGCAATTGCTTGTCGATGTCGAGCTCGCCGCTTTCCACCCGCTCGAGAAAGCTTTGGCAAAAGGCCCGTTTGTCGTCGGCGCTGTTATAGGCGCTCATGATCTGGGTGCCGCCATAAGTCTCGGCCGCCTCGAGCTGGCCGGGCTCCCCGCCCCCTAGCCGCGCGATCACCCGGTCGGCAAGGTCCAGAAAGCCGATATTGCGCAAATACCAGTTGTCGCGCGCCGTTTCATAGGCGCTGTTGAGCCCGGTATTTTCATAGCAATGGGTGGTCATCGCCGAAACGATCGCTTCCGAGCCGTGGAACGCCATCAACTCGCCCACAAGGGCCGGATCGGGAACAGCAGTCGCTGGTTCGATGGCCTCCTGCGCCCAGGCAGAAACGGGCAGCAACAGGCACAAGGCAATGACAGGGATCTTCTTCAAACACTCAACTCCACACTGCAACGCCCCAGCCCCTGTAGAAACCGGTTAGAGCTTAGCAAAGCGTTACCCGCCACCCGCCCCACGCCAACGTGACCAGACAAAACAAAGGCCCGCCGAAGCGGGCCTTCAACAAACCAGTGATTTGGCCCCGATCAGAGGTCCAGAACCAGGCGCTCGGGCGCCTCGAGGCTTTCCTTGACGCGCACAAGGAAGGTCACGGCTTCCTTGCCATCCACGATCCGGTGATCATAACTCAGCGCCAGATACATCATCGGACGCACGACGATTTGGCCGCCCACGACAACCGGGCGCTCCTGAATCTTGTGCATGCCCAGGATGCCCGACTGCGGGGCATTGAGGATCGGGGTGGACATCAGCGAGCCGTACACGCCACCATTGGAGATCGTGAAGGTGCCCCCCTGCATGTCGGCCATGGACAGCTGCCCGTCGCGGGCCTTCTTGCCCAGTGCGTTGATCGACTTCTCGATCTCGGCAATGCTCATCTGGTCGGCATCGCGCACCACCGGCACCACGAGGCCCTTATCGGTGCCCACGGCCACGCCGATATGGGCGTACTGCTTGTAGATCAGCTCATCGCCATCGATCTCGGCATTGATCGAGGGGATTTCCTTGAGCGCATGCACCACCGCCTTGGTGAAAAAGCCCATGAAGCCAAGCTTGACGCCGTGCTTTTTCTCGAACAGCTCCTTGTAGGAGGCGCGCAAGTCCATCACTGGCTTCATGTCCACCTCGTTGAAGGTGGTCAGCATGGCGGCGGTGTTCTGGGCGTCCTTGAGGCGGCGCGCAATGGTCTGGCGCAGCCGGGTCATCTTCACCCGCTCTTCGCGCGCGGCATCATCCGCCGCAACCGGAGCACGGGCCGCTGCTGGCGCCTTGGCCTCGGCTGCAGGGGCGGCGCCAACGCGGCTGACCGCCGCCAGCACGTCTTCCTTGAGCACCTGGCCGCGCTTGCCCGAGCCGTTAAGGTCACCCGCGCCCAGATTATTCTCGGTCATGAGCTTCTGGGCCGAAGGGCTGGCCGTCGCCGAACCGCTGCTGGCCGCCGGAGCCGGAGCTTCGCGGCTGGTCTGGTGGCCAAGCGCCGGATCGGCCTGACCAGCAGCAGGGGCTGCGGCCGGCTTTGGCGCCTCGGCTGCCTTGGCGGCGGGTGCTGGCTTGGCAGTTGCCGTCGCACCGGCAGCGCCGATCGCACCCAGCAGCGCACCCACATCGACGGTATCGCCGGGCTTGGCCGCAATCGCTTCGAGCACGCCGGCGGCAGGAGCCGGCACTTCAATGGTCACCTTGTCGGTTTCCAGCTCCACCACGGGTTCATCGGCGGCGATCGCATCGCCCACCTTCTTGAACCATTGCCCGATGGTGGCTTCGGTAACGCTTTCGCCGAGCGTCGGCACGCGGATTTCTGTCGACATTGTCAGTCCCTTATTGTGCGAAAGCTTCGTCGAGGAAGGCTTGCAGCTGTGCCAGATGCGTACGCATCAGGCCCGTGGCCGTGGAGGCCGAAGCCGGGCGGCCGGTATAGCGCACCCGCTGGCCATTGCGGCCCATCTGGTCGAACACCCATTCCACATAGGGCTGGATGAACGCCCAGGCCCCCATGTTCTTGGGCTCTTCCTGGCACCAGATGATCTCGGCATTACCAAAGCGGCCCAGTTCATCCAGCAGCGCCTTGGCCGGGAACGGATAAAGCTGCTCGATGCGCAACAAATACACATCATCGATGCCGCGCTTCTCGCGCTCTTCCAGGAGGTCGTAATACACCTTGCCGGTGCACAGCACGACGCGCCGGATCTTGTCGTCCGCCACCAGCTTGATGCTGGTCTTGGGTGCACCGGGCGCTTCGGCATCGTCCCAAAGCAGGCGATGGAAGCAGGAGTCGGCGCCCATCTCAGCCAGGCCCGAAGTTGCCCGCTTATGCCGCAGCAGCGACTTGGGGGTCATCAGGATCAGCGGCTTGCGGAAGTCACGGGTCACCTGCCGGCGCAGCGCATGGAAATAGTTGGCGGGCGTCGTGCAGTTGGCGACCTGCATATTGTCTTCGGCACACAGCTGCAGGAAGCGCTCGGGACGCGCCGAGGAGTGCTCGGGGCCCTGCCCTTCATAGCCATGGGGCAACAGCATCACGAGGCCCGACATGCGGAACCACTTGCGCTCGCCCGAGGAGATGAACTGGTCGATCACCACCTGAGCGCCGTTCACGAAGTCGCCGAACTGGGCTTCCCAGATCGTCAGCGCGCGGGGCTCGGACAGCGAATAGCCATATTCAAAGCCCAGCACCGCTTCTTCCGAGAGCATCGAGTTGATGACTTCGTAGCGGCTCTGATCGGGAGCCAGGTTGTTGAGCGGCGTAAAGGTCTTGCCGTCAACCATCTGGTCGTTGAGCACGGAATGGCGCTGGCTGAACGTGCCACGCTCCACATCCTGACCCGACAGGCGCACCGGATGACCCTCGGTCACCAGCGTGCCAAAGGCCAATGCCTCGGCAGTCGCCCAGTCGATGCCCTCGCCCGATTCGATCGCGGCGAGCCGGTTATCGAGGAACCGCTTGACCGTCTTGTGGACGTTGAAGCCCTCCGGCACCTTGGTCAGCGCGGTGCCGATCTGGTGCAGGCGATCCACTTCGACGCCGGAATGGCCGCGACGCGGACCTTCCTGCTCGGCCGGCTTAAAGTTCTTCCAGGCGCCATCGAGCCAGTCGGCCTTGTTGGGCCGATAGTCCTGCCCGGCCTCGAACTCGGCTTCGAGCTTGCTGCGCCATTCCGCCTTGAGCGCGTCGATCTCCTCGGCGGTGACCAGGCCTTCCCCGATCAGCTTTTCGCCATAGATCTCGAGCGTGGTCTTGTGCCCGCGGATCTTGGTGTACATCAGCGGCTGGGTGAAGCTTGGCTCGTCGCCTTCGTTGTGACCGAAGCGGCGATAGCAGAACATGTCGATCACGACGGGACGGCCAAAGCGCTGGCGGAACTCGATCGCGACCTTGGTGGCAAACACCACCGCTTCCGGATCATCGCCATTCACATGCAGCACCGGCGCCTCGATCATCTTGGCGACATCGGTCGGATAGGGCGAGGAGCGCGAGAATTTCGGGCTCGTGGTGAACCCGATCTGGTTGTTGATCACGAAATGCACCGAACCGCCGGTGCGGTGGCCCTTGAGGCCCGAAAGCCCCAGGCACTCGGCGATCACGCCCTGCCCGGCAAAGGCGGCATCGCCATGCAGCAGCAGCGGCAGCACCATCGAGCGGTCGGGTTTGCCCTCGGTGGCGATGTTGATGAGCTTGCCATCAGGCGAGATGTGCTGGTCCTGCTTGGCACGTGCCTTGCCCAGCACCACGGGATCAACGATCTCGAGATGGCTCGGATTGGCAGTCAGCGACAGGTGCACCTTGTTGCCGTCGAACTCGCGGTCCGAGGATGCGCCCAGGTGATACTTGACGTCGCCCGAGCCTTCCACGTCCTCGGGGTAGAACGCGCCACCCTTGAATTCATGGAACAGCGCGCGATGCGGCTTGCCCATGACCTGGGTGAGCACATTAAGGCGCCCGCGGTGGGCCATGCCGAGCACGATGTCCTTGATGCCCAGCGCGCCACCGCGCTTGATGATCTGCTCGAGCGCCGGGATCAGCGCTTCCGAGCCATCAAGGCCGAAGCGCTTGGTGCCGGTATATTTCACATCGATGAACTTCTCGAAGCCTTCGGCCTCGATCAGCTTGTTGAGGATCGCCTTCTTGCCCTCGGGGGTGAAGGTGATTTCCTTGTCGGGCCCTTCGATGCGCTCCTGGATCCAGGCCTTGGCCTCGGGATCGGAGATATGCATGAATTCGATGCCGAGCGTGCCGCAATAGGTCCGCTGCAGAATGGCCAGCATCTCGGGGATGGTGGCGTATTCGAGGCCCAGATAGTTGTCGATGAAGATCTTGCGGCTGTAATCGGCCTCGGTGAAGCCATAGCTCTGCGGGTCGAGCTCGGGCGCGGCTTCGCGCACCTGCAGCTTGAGCGGATCGAGATCGGCATGCAGATGCCCGCGCATGCGATAAGCGCGGATCATCATGATGGCGCGGATGGAATCCTGGGTCGCCTGCACCACATCCGCAGCGCTAGCCGCCGGAACGCCAGCAGCTTCGGCCTTCTTGGTGACAGCCTTTTCGGTCTTGACGGCGATCTCGCCCCAGTTCCCATCGAGCGCGCTGACCAGCTCGCTACGAGGGCTCTGCGGCCAGTCGGTGCGGCCCCAGCTCGGCCCCTCGGCGCTCTTTATGGCGTCGGCGTCACTGTCTTCGAGCTTGCCGAAAAAGCTCTTCCAGGTCTCGTCGACACTGTTTGGATCGGCCTTGAAGCGGGAATACAGCTGTTCGATATAGTCGGCATTGCCCCCGTAAAGAAACGAGGTCAGCAAGAACGTGTCGTTCTTTTCCTGTCGTGTCATCGCTTTTATGCGAGGCCCGAGCCCCGCCATCCTTCTCAACAAGCCGGCCAGCCCGGCTTACCTGTAGTCCGAATACGAAGCCTTAACCGAGTTTCGTGAGCATCTTGTTAAGCGAGACGGCGCCCTGGAGCGCCGCCGCCCGGCCCACTTGCTGGTCCCTAACATCACTCAATGGCGAAAACGGGACCGAGTTGGGGTTCTATTGCCCCATCAGCCCTTGAGCACTTCCGCCAAGGTCTTGCCGATCCGCGCCGGGGACTTGGATACTTTGATCCCCGCTGCTTCCATGGCCGCAATCTTGTCCTGCGCGCCGCCCTTGCCGCCCGAGATCACCGCGCCAGCATGGCCCATCGTGCGCCCGGCTGGTGCGGTCAGCCCCGCGATAAAGCCGGCCATCGGCTTTTTGCGGCCGCGCTTGGCTTCATCGATCAGGAACTGCGCCGCGTCTTCTTCGGCCGAACCACCGATTTCGCCGATCATGATGATCGACTTGGTCGCTTCGTCAGCCAAGAACATTTCGAGCATGTCGATGAACTCGGTGCCCTTCACAGGGTCGCCACCGATACCCACCGCCGTCGTCTGCCCAAGACCCTCATTGGTGGTCTGGAACACTGCCTCATAGGTAAGCGTGCCCGAGCGCGAAACAATACCCACCGAGCCCTTGGAGAAGATCGAGCCGGGCATGATGCCGATCTTGCATTCCTCCGGAGTCAAGACGCCGGGGCAGTTCGGGCCCAGGAGGCGCGACTTGCTCTTTTCGAGCTTGGCCTTGACCCGCACCATGTCGAGCACCGGAATGCCCTCGGTGATGCACACGATCAGCGGGATTTCCGCATCGATGGCTTCCTCGATGGCCGCGGCAGCGCCCGGAGGGGGCACATAGATCACCGATGCGGTGGCGCCGGTGCGCTCCTTGCCTTCGGCAACCGAGGCGAACACGGGCAGCGACGCCGAAGCATCGAGCCCGCTGGTCCAGGTTTCCCCGGCCTTCTTGGGGTTAACACCACCCACCATCTTGGTGCCGTAATAGGCCAGCGCCTGTTCGGTATGGAACGTGCCGGTCTTGCCGGTCAGCCCCTGCACGAGGACCTTGGTGTCTTTGTTGACGAGAATGGACATGGTTTGGGCCTACGCTTTAATCGGGTGGGGGGATCAGGCGGCCTTGACCGCGGCGACGATCTTCTGGGCAGCGTCGTCAAGGTCATCGGCGGAGATGACGTTGAGACCCGACTGGTTGAGGATCTCCTTGCCTTCCTTGACCCGGGTACCCTCGAGGCGCACCACCAGCGGCACCTGCAGGCCCACTTCCTTGACCGCAGCGATCACGCCCTCGGCGATCACATCGCAGCGCATGATGCCGCCAAAGATGTTGACGAGGATGCCTTCCACTGCCGGATCGGCGGTGATGATCTTGAACGCCGCCGTGACCTTTTCCTTGGTCGCGCCGCCGCCCACATCGAGGAAGTTCGCCGGCTCGGCGCCATAGAGCTTGATGATGTCCATGGTGGCCATGGCAAGGCCCGCCCCGTTCACCATGCAGCCGATATTGCCATCGAGCGCCACATAAGCCAGATCGTACTTGGACGCCTCGATTTCCTTTTCGTCTTCTTCCGAAAGGTCGCGCAGCTCCTTGAGCTCGGGGTGGCGGAAGGCGGCGTTGTTGTCAAAGCTCACCTTGGCGTCGAGCACCCGCAGATGACCATCGGTCATCACGATCAGCGGATTGACCTCGAGCAGGCTCATATCGGTTTCGACAAATGCCTTGTAGAGAATGGGGAACAGCTTGGCGGCATCCGCCTTGGCGTCGCCTTCGAGCGCCAGTGCGTCGGCAATCTTGGCCACATCTGCTTCGGTCACGCCCGTCTGCGGATCGATGGTCACCGAGATGATCTTTTCGGGCGTGTGCTCGGCAACCGCTTCAATATCCATGCCGCCTTCGGTGGACACAACGAAAGCCACGCGGCTGCTGCTGCGATCCACCAGCAGCGAGCAATACAACTCGCGCGCGATGTCGGCACCGTCTTCGATATAAAGGCGATTGACCTGCTTGCCCGCATCGCCGGTCTGCTTGGTCACGAGCGTGTTGCCCAGCATCTCCTTGGCGAATGCCTTCACCTCGTCGATGGAGCGTGCCAGCCGCACGCCGCCCTTGGCATCGGGCCCAAGTTCCTTGAACTTGCCCTTGCCGCGTCCACCGGCATGGATCTGCGACTTGACTACATAAAGCGGCCCGGGCAGCTTCTTGGCCGCGGCTTCCGCCTCGTCAGCCGAATAAATCACAACGCCTTCAGCCACGGGCGCACCGTAGGACTTCAGCAGCTCTTTGGCCTGGTGTTCGTGAATGTTCATTTGCTTGAACCCTGTGTGGGGCACCTGATGGTGCTCTGGGGGCTATCCGCCGCGGCGGATAGCGTGGATGTCGAGAACCGGAGCGCAGCGTACGTTGAGTACGTGAGCACCGGAAGCGCAGAAATCTGCGCTAGGCGCCCGGCGGGAGCGCTCGGAGTACCATCAGGCCAGCTTGGGTGCGATCTTCTTACAGGCCTCGATCAAGCCTTCGACGGCGTCCACCGAGCTGTCGAATGCCTTCTGCTCGGCGCCATTGAGTGCGATCTCGATGATCTTTTCGGCGCCATTGGCCCCGATCACCACGGGGACGCCGACATAGGTGCCCTTGACGCCATATTCGCCATTGAGGAACGCAGCAGCAGGCAGCACGCGCTTCTTGTCCTTGAGATAGCTCTCGGCCATCGCAATGGCCGAGGTTGCCGGCGCATAAAAGGCCGACCCGGTCTTGAGCAGGCCGACGATCTCGGCGCCGCCATCGCGGGTGCGCTGGATGATGGCGTCGAGCTTCTCGCGGCTCATCCAGCCCATCTTGACGATATCGGTCAGCGGAATGCCGGCCACGGTGGAATAGCGCGCCAGCGGCACCATGGTGTCGCCATGCCCGCCCAGAACGAACGCATTGACGTCTTCGACCGAGACATTGAGCTCATCGGCGATGAAATGCACAAAGCGCGAGCTGTCGAGCACGCCGGCCATGCCGATCACCTTGTTGGTGGGCAGGCCCGAGAACTTCTGCAGCGCCCAGACCATGGCGTCGAGCGGGTTGGTGATGCAGATCACAAAAGCGTCGGGTGCATATTTGGCGATACCCGCGCCCACCTGCTCCATGACCTTGAGGTTGATTTCGAGCAGATCGTCGCGGCTCATGCCGGGCTTGCGCGGCACGCCGGCGGTGACGATCACCACATCGGCTCCTGCGAGGTCCTTGTATTCGGAGGTGCCGGTGATCTTGGCGTCATAGCCTTCAACCGGTGCAGACTGGGAAATGTCCAGCGCCTTGCCCTGGGGCACGCCATCGACGATGTCGAACAGCACGATATCGCCCAGGTCCTTGAGCGCTGCCAGATGAGCGAGCGTTCCGCCGATCTGTCCCGAGCCGATAAGAGCGATCTTTTTGCGCGCCATAAGCCTCAATCCCCACTGCGTTGAATTGGCGCACCTCTTAACCCTGTCGCGTCACAGGGGCAAGTGAACCCTTCGTCTAAACTCCTCCTCATCCCTTGCCCATGGGGGAAGCCCCCATGCCGAGCGGGCATGGAAGGATGCGCAGAAAACCCTGCACCGCAGCCGCTGATCGAAGATCATACACCGGGATGCCACCGGCGGCGCTAAGCACCGCTTCGTCCCTGTCTCCGAGCACGCGCTCATAGCTCCAGGCGCCGCGCCACAGGCCAAGGTTAACGCCCTCACGGCGCCACAGCCGCCACAATCGCAGCAATCGCGGCAGCTTGAGGCGGATCACGCAGTCCGCACGGGCAACTCTGTCCCCATAGGTTCGGGTATTACCGCCCGCGATGATCCAGCGCGGCAGCTCTGCCGCAGCCCGGACATCCTGGTCGATGGTGTCAGCAGGCCGAAGCTTGCCACCCCTGTCATGCACAAATTGGTCAACCGAGATCACCGGTAACCCGAGCTTGACCGAAACTTGGCCCGCCAACCATGTCTTTCCCGCACCCGGCGCACCAATGATCATGATGCGTTCCATCTCAGTGCTCGGCCACCCCGACGTCGCGCAACGCCTTGCCGAGATATTCTTCCGACTGCATCTCGACCAGCCGCGATACCGTACGCTCGAACTCAAACGCCGTGCGATCGTCGCGCCCCAGTTCAGCCAGCGGAGCCGCAAAGCTCGCGCCCAGCTTGACGCCGCGGTCATAGAGATTGTCGATCAGCAGGATAAAACGTTTGGCCGCATCGCTCTTGGTGCGGTCCATCTGCGGCACGCCATCAATGATCATGGCGTCAAAACTCTGAGCAATCCGCACAAAGTCGCGCGAACCCAAGGGCTTCTCGCAGAGATCGGCAAAGCCGAACCGGGCAGCGTCGCGCGCCGCGAGCGGCACGGCAATTTCGCGCCCGGTGCTGTGGATCGTGGTCGGCCGCCCCGCCTCGCCACCGGTCAGGCGCAACCATAACCGGTCCATCGCCGCCTTGGTTTCCGGCCCGGTCCCGAAGGCAAATACCTGCTGGCCGGCAAATTTGAGCCGCCGGTAATCCTGTTCCGCGTCGAGTGACGCCACCGTCGTATACTGTTTGAGCAACGCAATAAACGGCAAGAACAACTCGCGGTTGAGCCCGTTCTCATATAGCCGGTCCGGCACCACATTGGACGTGGCCACCAGCGTCACCCCGCCCGCAAACAGCTTTTCAAACAGCCGGTTGAGCAGCATGGCATTGGTGATATCGTGCACGTGAAATTCATCGAGGCACAGCAGCCGCAACCCACCCTTGAGGATGGGCCGCACCACCGCTTCCACCGGATCGCTATCATCACCCTTGGCCTTGGCGCGCTTGCGGAACGCGGCAATGCCCGCGTGGATCTCGTCCATGAAGGCATGGAAATGCACCCGCCGCTTCTGCGGGATTGCCGTCGCCTCGTAGAACAGATCCATCAGCATGGTCTTGCCGCGTCCCACCTCGCCATAAAGGTAGAGCCCCTTGACGGGCTGCGGCTTGTCGAGCCACCGGGCCAGAAAGCCTCCGGAAGCCGAAGCGTCGAGCGCAGTGGCAATACCGTCCAGTAATCCCGCCGCCTGTTCCTGGGCGGGATCGCGGCTCAAACCGCCACGCGCGACAAGCGCCGCATAAGCAGCGCTCACCGGCCCCGACTGGGACGATGCGAATGGGTCAGCCTGGCTTGGCAAGTCAGGCGCGATCAGCGCTGCATGGAAATGGCTTGGCCGCCGCCCAGCGTACCGATATAGCGCCCGCCGCTCGGTGCAAGGAACGCGGCGATATTACCATTCTCGTCATAGAGCTGCAGCTGCGAGCCGACCTGCTGCCAGCCGCCCACCGAAGCAAGGCCCGGCACGCCGCAGCCCGGCGCCGATGCGCGGTAATAGCTGGTGCCAGTCTTGGCGGTCATGGGCAGGTTGAGCCGGCACTGCGTCGGCCCGGCCTGCACGGTCCAAACGCCCTCGGGCCCGGCGGTAAAGCCGCCCGGTGCCGCTGGCGCCGCGCCATTGGGCCCAAGTGTTACAAACGAGCTGTTGGAAGCCGTCTGGGTGGACGCACCAACCGGCGGCAGCGATGAAACGCCCCCGGCCATGCCTGGAGGGGTGCTGGGAACGCCGCCCAACACGGGCTGACCCGACAGTCCGGGAGCGGGCGCGCCAGTAGCGCCGCCGAGTGCCGGCAGCGTGCTTTGCTGCACGCTCGAAGGCTGCACCGGCTGCAACTGCGCCGGGGCGCCGATCGTGTTGAGATTTGCGGTGTTGGAGGTTGAAGAGCAACCGGCCATCAAAAGGGCCACCGCTGCCAAACCCGCTGCCGATACCGATCCGCGCATCCAAGCCGCCATGAAGTCGCTCCTGCCCGAAGGCCTGCCTAAAGGTTAACAATGGGCGCGCTTATAGCCAAACCACTGGTGTGACACAATCGCCCGCTTCGCGTGGACCACCATTCACTGATGTGGCAGTTTTAAGGCCCCTGCATTTCCTTCAACAACTCGCGCGCCAGAAGGGTTGCGTCCCCCGCCTCCTCTTCTGGCACCTGCACCGGCACGCCGCGCGGCCCGAACAGCCCGCGCACGCCCGGCAGTCCGCCTTCCCCGCCCTCGAGCGGATGAAAGCCATGCGCCCGCAGCGCCACTACCAGCACCCGCGCCATGGACAGGTCCTCGACTTGGGCAATTGTTTCGAACGCCATCGCCGGCTCCTTGTTGCTGCCCCGATTGTGCCGTTCATCCCCCTTTGCCGCAACCCCGCCCCGCCGAAGCGGCACCGAACTCAAAGCACCGCCTCGGCACTTGCCATCTTGCGGGGGAAGTGTTGCTGTGGTCGGTAAGCCATTTCACCCGCTGGTGATTTGCACATGGGCAGCTTCGGCGCTTTGCTCGGGCACAGCCAGCCATGGAGATCTGATGGGCGCCTATATTCTTCGCCGCCTCCTTCTGATGATACCGACCGTGTTCGGCATAATGGCGATCTCGTTTCTCGTGGTCCAGTTCGCTCCGGGTGGCCCGGTGGAGCAGGCGCTCGCCAATCTGAGCGGCCAGAACAGCTCCATCGCCGAACGCGTCACCGGCAGCGCCGGTGGCGATTTCGCCGCCCAGCCCGGCGCCAATCCTGGCGGCAATAACTCGGTATATCGTGGCTCACGCGGCCTGCCGCCCGAACTCGTCGCCCGCATCGAGCAGCAATTCGGCTTTGACAAGCCGCCGCTCGAGCGCTTCGGCACCATGCTGTGGAATTATCTCCGCTTTGATTTCGGCGAGAGCTATTTCCGTGACATCTCCGTGATCGACCTCATCCGCGAGAAAATGCCCGTTTCCATCTCACTCGGGCTCTGGATGACGCTGATCTCCTACGGCATCTCCATTCCCCTTGGCATCCGCAAGGCCATCAGCGACGGCTCGCGTTTCGATGTCTGGACCTCGACAGTCATCATCGTGGGCTATGCCATTCCCGGCTTCCTCATCGCCATCGCGCTGATCGTCCTCTTCGCGGGCGGCAGTTTTTGGTCCGCCTTCCCCTTGCGCGGCCTGACCTCGCCGGGCTTTGAGAACTTCCCCTGGTGGCGCCAGATTCTCGATTACGCCTGGCACCTCGTCTTGCCCATCACCGCCATGGCTCTGGGAGCCTTTGCGACGACGACCCTGCTCACCAAGAACTCGTTTCTCGATGAGATCGGCAAGCAATATGTCACCACGGCCCGCGCCAAGGGGCTGACCGAGCGACAGGTGCTGTATGGCCATGTCTTCCGCAACGCCATGATGCTGATTATCGCGAGCTTCCCCGGCGCCTTTGTCGGGGCCTTCTTTGGCGGCTCGCTCCTCATCGAAACCATCTTCTCGCTCGATGGGCTGGGCCTGCTCGGCTTCCAGTCCGTCGCCAACCGCGATTATCCCGTGGTCTTTGCCACCCTTTATATCTTCTCCCTGCTCGGCCTCGTCATCAGCCTGCTCTCCGACCTCGCCTATATGTGGGTCGATCCCCGCATCGATTTCGAAAGCCGCGGCCTATGAGCGAAATGGCCGAACAAGCTGCCGTGCTCGAAGCCCCACGCAATGGCTGGCTGTCCCCAATCAACCAGCGGCGCCTCGCCAATTTTCGCGCCAACCGGCGGGGCTTCTGGTCGCTTTGGATCTTCCTTGTCCTCTTCATCCTCACGCTGGGCTCTGAATTCATTGCCAATGACCGGCCCATCCTCGTCTCCTACAAGGGCGAACTGCTCTTTCCCGCCTTTGTGGATTATCCCGAATCCCAGTTCGGCGGCTTTCTTGCCGTCACCAATTACCGCGATCCCTTCATCGCTGACGAGATCAAGGCGAATGGCTGGGCAATCTGGCCGCCCGTGCACTTCAGCTACGCCACTGTCGACAGCTACCTGCCCTATTCCGGCGCCGTCGCGCCCAGCTGGACCATGGACCGCGCCGAAAACTGCGCGCGCTATCCCCTGGGGGTCGATGATCCCGAGTGCAATCTCGGCAATTACCACTGGCTGGGCACCGACGACCGCGGCCGTGACGTCCTCGCCCGCCTGCTCTATGGCTTTCGCATCTCCATCCTCTTCGGTCTCGTGCTGACCATTGCTTCCTCCATCATCGGCGTCGCCGCCGGTGCGGTGCAGGGCTATTTCGGCGGCTGGACCGATCTCCTGATGCAGCGCTTCATCGAGATCTGGACCTCGATCCCCGCCCTGTATCTGCTGCTGATCATCTCGAGCTTCATTGCCCCAAGCTTCTGGGTGCTGCTTGGCATTCTCTTGCTGTTTTCTTGGGTCGCGCTCGTTGGCATCGTGCGCGCCGAATTCCTGCGCGGCCGCAATTTTGAATATATCGCCGCCGCCCGCGCCCTTGGCGTCGGCAACTGGACCATCATGATCCGCCACCTCCTTCCCAATGCCATGGTCGCCACGCTGACCTTCATGCCCTTTATTCTTTCGGGCTCCGTCGCCACCCTGACCTCGCTGGACTTCCTTGGCTTCGGCCTGCCCCCCGGCTCCCCTTCGCTTGGTGAACTCCTCGCCCAGGGCAAGAACAACCTCCAAGCGCCCTGGCTCGGCCTCACCGGCTTTTTCACCATCGCCCTGATGATGACCCTCCTCGTCTTCATCGGCGAAGCCGTCCGCGACGCCTTTGACCCCCGCCGGACCCTGGCATGACCCAGTTCCTTCGCCTTCCCACTACCCCTGAGCCCCGCGCTACCCCCTCCCCCTTGAGGGGAGGGCCGGGGTGGGGGTTCAGGCCCCTCCGCAAACTGGGCTTGTGTGCTGATACGCCGGTGCCCAAACGAGCGGTCCCCTCCCCCTTGAGGGGAGGGCTAGGGAGGGGGTCCATCAACGAAACACGGCGGCCGCAACCAGCACCGGCATCCCGCCATCCGACCACTCAAGCCACCAATCACCACCATGAGGAGGCCACCCCATGACCCCTCTCCTCTCCGTGCGCGACCTCACCATCAGCTTCGGCCCTGCCGATGCTGCCCACAACATCGCCTTTGATATCGCGCCAGGCGAAACCCTGGCGCTTGTCGGTGAAAGCGGCTCGGGCAAATCCGTCACCGCCCTGTCCATCCTCAAGCTCCTGCCGCCCACCGCCACCATTGCGGGGGAAATCCAGCTCGGCGCCACCGACCTCGTTTCCGCCTCCGCCGCCGAGCTCCGCTCCGTGCGGGGCAATCGCATCTCCATGATCTTCCAGGAGCCGATGAGCTCCCTCAATCCCGTGCACACCGTCGAGCGCCAGATCGGGGAAGTGCTCGCCGTGCATCGCGGCCTGCGCCCCAACGCCGCCCGCGCCCGCACCCTGGAACTGCTCGATCAGGTCGGCATCCCCGATCCCGCCAGTCGCCTCGCCTCCTATCCGCATCAGCTTTCGGGCGGCCAGCGCCAGCGCGTGATGATCGCCATGGCGCTCGCCAACGAGCCGGACCTCCTGATCGCCGACGAGCCCACCACCGCGCTCGACGTTACCGTCCAGGCGCAGATCCTGACCCTCCTCAAGCAGTTGCAGGCGCGGCTGGGCATGGCCATGCTCTTTATCACCCATGACCTCGGCATCGTCCGCCGCATCGCCGACCGGGTCTGCGTCATGCAGGCCGGCGAGATTGTTGAAACCGGCGCAGTCAAAGCCCTCTTTGCCGCGCCCCAACACCCCTATACCCAGCGCCTCCTCGCCGCCGAGCCCAAGGGCGCCCCGCCGCCGGCCCGCCCCGATGCACCGATCGCGCTGGAAGCCAAGGACCTGCGCGTCTGGTTTCCAATCAAGCGTGGCTTGCTCCGGCGCACAATCGGCCACATCAAGGCGGTGGACGGGGTCGACCTTGCCATCCGCGAGGGCGAAACCCTGGGCGTCGTGGGAGAAAGTGGCTCGGGCAAATCGACGCTTGGGCTGGCCCTCCTCCGCCTCATCGCCTCGCAGGGCCGCATCGTCGTCCTCGGCAACGAGGTGCACGAACGCTCCTGGCGCGCCATGCGCCCACTGCGCGCCGACATGCAGATCGTCTTTCAGGATCCTTTCGGCTCGCTCAGTCCGCGCCTTTCCGTTGATCGCATCATCGGCGAAGGGCTTGAAGTTCACGCCCCAAAACTCGACGCCGCCGAGCGCGACCGCCGCGTCGTCCGCGCGCTTGAGGAGGTCGGCCTCTCGCCCGCCACCCGCTTCCGCTATCCCCACGAGTTCTCGGGCGGCCAGCGCCAGCGCATCGCCATCGCGCGCGCCATCGTGCTCGAGCCGCGCTTCTTGGTGCTCGATGAGCCGACCTCCGCACTCGACGTCTCCATCCAGGCCCAGATCGTTGATCTTCTGCGAGACATCCAGGCCCGGCGCGGCCTGACCTATCTGTTCATCTCCCACGATCTCAAAGTGGTGCGCGCACTCGCCAATACCCTCCTTGTGATGCGCCACGGCAAAGTGGTGGAAAGTGGAGCCGCCGGCGATGTCTTTGCCGCGCCCCAGACGGACTATACCCGCGCGCTTATGGCCGCGGCTTTCGACATCGCCGCCACTGACACGCGTGATCTTGATCCGCCTGCCCCTGTCGGCCCATGACAAACCAGCCTAGATTCCAACCACAGTTTCTGCCCATGTTCGGAGCCAGCCGATGAAGTTTGCGCCCCTTGTTGCCACCGCCTTGGCCCTGTTCTGCCTTGCCCTGCCCGCCGGGGCCCAGACCCCGACTGGCGTGTGGACTTCATCCTTCATTATGGAGGGCGAGCCCAAATACCCCGATGGATTCCCCCGTTTCGATTACGTCAATGTCGATGCGCCAAAGGCCGGCACGGTGCGGCTGGGCAGTCTGGGCGGCTTCGATACCTTCAACCCAATCCTCCCCAAGGGTGAGCCCGCCGACGGCGTCGGCCTGCTGTTCGAAACCCTGCTGACCCCGTCCCTTGATGAGGTCAGCGCCTATTACGGCCTGCTCGCCGAAAGCCTGCAGATCGCCCCGGACTATGGTGCAGTCACCTTCCGGATGAACCCCAAGGCGCGCTGGCACGATGGCCAGCCGGTCACAGCCGAAGACGTGGTCTGGACCTTCGAAAAGAACATCGAACTCAATCCCGACCGCATGCAGTACTATGCCAATATCGAAAGCGCCGAAGTCACCGCGCCCGGCGAGGTGACCTTCACCTTCAACCAGACCGGCAACCGCGAATTGCCGCTGATCCTCGGGCAATTACAGGTGTTTCCCAAGCACTGGTGGGAGGGCACCGACGCCAATGGCAAGCAGCGCGACATCGCCCAGTCTACCCTTGAGCCGCCCTTGGGCTCGGGCCCCTATCGCCTCGCCAGCTTCGATGCGGGCCGCACCATCACCTATACCCGCGTCGAGGATTACTGGGGCGCCGACCACCCAACCCAGATCGGTCAGAACAATTTCAACGAATACCGCATCGAGTACTTCCTCGATCTGACCGTGCAGTTCGAGGCCTTCAAGGGCGACCAGTTCGATTGGTGGAACGAGAATTCCGCGCGCCGCTGGGCCACCGCCTATGATTTCCCTGCCGTCGCTCAAGGCCGCATCATCCAGGAACTCTTCCCCCAGGATTATGCCAATTCCGGCCTCATGATCGGCTTTGTGCCCAATCTGCGTCGCGAAAAATTCCAGGATCAGCGCGTGCGCCAAGCCCTCAACTACGCTTTCAACTTCGAGGAGCTGAGCAACACCCTGTTTTATGGCCAGTATGAGCGCGTCGACAGCTACTTCTTCGGCCTGCCCTTCCGCTCCACCGGCTTGCCCGAGGGCGAGGAACTGGAAGTGCTGGAATCCGTGCGCGACCTCGTGCCCGCCAGCGTCTTCACCGAGCCCTACACCAATCCAGTCGGCGGCGATCCAACCAAGCTGCGCGCCAATCTGCGTACCGCGCTCGGCCTCCTCACCGACGCCGGCTACCGCCTCGAGGGCAACCGTCTCATCGATGCCAATGGTCAGCAGCTGAGCTTTGAAATCCTGCTCAACGGCCCCACCATCGAGCCTGTCGCCGCCAACCTCGTCACTAACCTCGCCCAGATCGGCGTCGCCGTCTCGCTGCGCACCGTCGACAGCCCGCAATACATCAACCGCCTGCGCTCCTTCGACTACGACGTCACCTATGCCGGCTGGCCGCAATCCTTCTCGCCGGGCAACGAGCAGCGCTACTTCTTCGGCTCCTCAACAGTCAACGAAGAGGGCTCACAGAACTATGCCGGCATTGCCGATCCCGGCATCGATGCGCTGATCGACAAGCTCGTCGTCGCCGATGACCGCGCCACCCAGGAAGCCGTCACCAAGGCGCTCGACCGGGTGCTGCTTGCCCATCATTTCGTGGTGCCGTCCTATTCCCTGCGCACCTCGCGCATCGCGCACTGGGACCGCTTCAGCCACCCCGAGCCCCTGCCCGAATTCTCCAGCGGCTTCCCCACCATCTGGTGGTGGGACGAAGCCAAGGCCGCCCAAACCGGTGGCGCTCGCTAGCAAAAAAACCGGGCCGGCAACAGCCGGCCCTCGCCGCACAGCAATCAGGCAAGGGCTTGACCCGCCCTCAACCGCGATTGTGACCCCGACCTTGAGCCAGGGCCCATCCTGATCTTGCAGAGGGCGCCCCTATACAACGCCCCCCACAGCACCAAAGCTGAGGGCGAACCCTCCACTCCCCCTTGCGGGGAGGGGCCGGGGGTGGGGGGCCCTCAGCAACGCACCGACCTTTACCGACCCCAGCTCTGGGCCGGAGCCCAGCACGAGATCGCTCGGCCAACCAACACAGGCAAGCCCCCTCAATAATCCTTCTCGTAATACACCCCGAGCGCGGATTCGCCGTTCTGTCCAGCAGCGCCCGTCACCTTGAGGTCGTCAGTCACATCGAGATTGATCGTCACCCGGCTCTGCCCGCCGGCACCAGCCTGCACGCCCAGATACACATTGTCCTGGATATAAGTGCCGGCTTGCACGGCCACATTGCCTTCCGCGTCGGTGACCACATCGAGATCATCGAGCCCGGCAGCACCGCGCAAGGAGTCCACGAGGCCCCCGCCGCCGCCGCCCATCAGTTCGGCCGCCGCGCCCGCCAGCCGCGCCAGCTGCAGCGGCGACAGTTCGCCCATAGAGCGCTTGAAGATCAGCCGCGCCAGCACTTCATCCTGCGGCAACACCGGATTGGAGGTGAAGGTCACCTCGACATCCGACACCCGGCCGGCGACCGTGACGAACACCGTAATGTCGTCGCCCTCGGTGCTCGCGACAAAATTGATCACGGGATCCAGGTCGCCCACCAGCGTGACAATGCCGCTATCAAACACGATGCGCTGGCCCAACAGGCTCAACCGCCCGCGATTGAGCTCGAACGCCCCCACCGGCTGAATATCGTTGAGCGGTCCGGTGAGCCGCACCGTGCCCCCCACTTCCGCATCAAGCCCGCGGCCGCGCACAAAGATCTGGTTGGGTGCGTTGACATTGACATCAAGCACGACGCCGGCTGGCCGCGTACGCGGCACCGGTGCCCCGCCGCGGGTGGTCACCTCCGCCCGGGCCAGGGTTTGCGCCACATCGCGCGGCGGGCGCACATGCTCCACCTCGACCAGCGCCGCACCGCCACCGAAATTCTCGGGCACGGTGATATTGGCTTCCTCTACGAGGAGATTGCCGCTCAGCAGGGGCGAACCGGTCAGATTGCCCGTCAGTGCCAGATCGCCCGATGCGGTCGCCACGAACAGGTCGCCATCGGCGTAACGGGCCGAACGCAGCGCCAGCCGCAGATCAGCCGGGAAACCACCGGTCAGTCCCACCGTACCGGAGGCCGCAACCGTGCCCCCCGTGGCGAGCTGCGCCCCAAGGCTATTGATCGCCAGCTGCGTGCCCGAAAGGCTCGCCGAGCCGGTGATCCCCACCAGCCGCAGATTGAGCTCCGGATCGACATAGCCAGCATTGCTGGTGGAAACCGAGCCGCCAAATTGCGGCGCCTGCAGGCTCCCCCTCACCTGGGTGTCAAGTTGCACCGTGCCGCTCAACTGCGCGCCGCGATCGGCGACGAAGCGGTTGGCCAGGGTCAGCGGCGCCGCCCCCTGCAAGCGCAGATCGAGCCCCTCGCCCGCCAGCGGCACGCTGCCGCTACCCGAAACGGTCAGCCCGCCCGCGCCATTGGCCTGCACCGACCCAAGCCGCACCACCCCCCCGGCAAAACTGCCTTCGGCGGTCAGCGCCAGCGGGGCCACCCCATAATCGCGGATCGCGGCTGCATTGATCCCCGCCCCCCGTGCGGTAAACTGCACCTGCGGATCGCTGCCGCTGCCGGTAATGCGGGCCTGCCCATCGAGCGTTCCCGCCAGGCCCAAATCCGGGGCCACCGCATTGGCTATCGACAGCGGCAGGGAATTGACCTCGAGCGCAATGTCGAGCACCTCCCCGGCCGAGCCGGTCGCTGTGATCGAGCCCGACCCAACATCGAAGCGCACTGCCTGCAGCGCAACATTGTTGCCACTCACCTGCAGCACGGTTGGCTGCGCCAGGCGCGCCGAAAGTTCCCCTTGCGCCAGCTGCGCCCGATCGAGCGCCAGCCGATAGCCGCCCTCCACCGGAGCCAGGGATCCCGCCACGTCCACATCGGTGCCCGTCGCCAGCCGCGCCTGTGCGTCAAATGCGGTGGTGTCGCCGGTCTGGTTCGCCGTCGCCTCGAGGGTCTGGATCGTCACTCCCGCTGCCGCGACCGTGCTCGCATTGACCCGGCCATCAACCGCCGGCACTCCAAAGAGATCACCGATCTCGGCGGTAAAATCGGCGGCGCCCACCTGGATATCGTTGATCCGAAGGCCGGAGACATCGCCATTGACGCTGGCATTCTGCTTGCCATCAACACCCGACAACACTGCCCGAGCATTGATCGCGCCGCGCGCTTCCACCAGCGCCAGCGCTGCCGCCACCGAAATATCGGGCGCCGCAACCACGAGATCACCATCGATCAGCCCGCTGGCCACATTGCGCACCAGCCCGCCAGTGATTTCCGCGCCCACAGTCTGGAACGCAATGTTGCGTAGAGCCTGGGTATCGGCATTCACATCCACATCGGCCCCGAGGCTCGAGCGGTGTCCGTCCACAAACGCGGTGCCGGTAACGGCGCCCGCGAGCCGCGCGTCCTGGTATTGCCCGGCAAAACCCAGCGCCGCTTCGCGCAAGGGCCGTCCGGCCAGCGTGCCACTGGGAATGGTGGCGTCAAGATCAAGCGCAATCACGCCCTCCTGGCCCTTGGCGGTGCCGACAACACTGAGCGCGCCGGTTGCTTCGGGCGAGAGCAGCGCCAGGTCGGCCAAGCCGAGATTGAAGGTGAAATCGGCCGCGCTGGACGAGAAGGTGCCGTCCGCCAGCACCTGCACCTGCTGGTTGGCGATGCGGAATTCCTTGGCGGTCAGCCCCGCCTCGGTGCGCGCCACCAGGCCGGACAGGGCAACCTCGCCCTGCAACAGATTGTCTGCCAACTCGTCATCGATCTGGAGATCGCGCCCGGTGCCGTCGAGTTCGAGCGTGAACACCCCGGTCACCGGCATGACGCTACCGGTCGCCCGCAGCGTCAGCCCGCCATCGAGCTCCCGCCCAGCCAGTCCCGAGAACGGCGCAATGCTGGCCGTTTCGATCGCGATGTCGCCGGTAAAATCGAGGCCCGAAATGGTGCCCGACAGCGCCGCTGTCAGGGCTTCCCCGACAACGCGCAACTCGGCCAGCTCAACGGGCTGGCCGGCATTCCATAGGCCCGCAATGCCAACGCCGATCCCGTCGCCCAGCGCCGCTTCCACCTCGGGCGATGCTGCAATGCCGCCCAGCGTGCCATCGCCATTAAAGGTCAGGCGGCGAGTGGCTGGGTCGGACAGATTGGCCGCAACGCCACCCAGATTGAACGCCAGCGTATCGGCTGCAAAGCCCTCGGTTGCGTATTGCGTTACCGAAAAGCTCGAACTCCAGTCCTCGCTGTCGCCCACCCCGTAATCCACTGCGAGCACGGCCGATTGCACCGTAGTTGCGGCGCCCGGCACCGGCAGCGTCACCGGCGCGCCTGTGCTGTCCGCGATATTGGCGCGCAGCACCAACTCACGCAGGAAATTGTCCGGCGTGGTTTGCGCCGAAGCTTCCAGCGCCAGTTGCCCGCCGCTCAGCCGCAAGCCACTGATGCTCAACCCGCCTTCCGAGCGCACCAGCGCATCGGCCGACAGCACCGATTCAGCACCAAAGAAGGGCCGGTAAGGCTCGGCCACCAGCATGGCGAGCGGCCCGCGCACATCCAGGTCGATATTGTGCCCCTCGCCCGTCTGGGTAACCCGGGCGCCGCCCGACAGCGCGGTTTGCCCATTGGCCACCAGCGTCAGCTGCGTTTGCAGCCCGGCCACCGGGCCCGACCCCGTCAGCCGCAGTTCCACCGCCGGCCGCCCATCGATGCGCAACAGATTGGCCAACACGCCGTTTTCCGGCTCCACCAACGCGAGCGCCAGCTCGATGCTGCTGGTTTCATTGCTATAGGCAACATCGAGATCGAGGGTTCCCCCCGGCCCGTCGAGCCGGATAATATCGAGCTGCGCATCAAGATTGCCGTCTGCGAGCGTAAAACCGCCGGCCAGCGAAATCTCGGAGGCCAGGCCAAACACGTCCTCGCCAAAGCTCACCCGCGGAACAGCCAGTTCCTCAATGGTGATGGCGACGGGAAATTCAGGCACGCTGAACGGCACGGCCTCGGGGGCCGGCAGGTCGAGCTGGTCATTGGGTATAGCATTGCGCAGGTATTCGATGGAATCGGCTGCAAGCGAACGCACTTCCAGGCGCCCCAGCAGCAGCGCGCCTTGGTTCCAGTTCAGCCGCGCATTGTTGACGCGCAGCCATACGCCCTCTGCGTCGGCTATGGTGATCTCGCGGATCACCACATTGGAGCCGAGCGCCCCTTCGATATTGGACAGCTGGATTTGCCGCTCAGGCGTCGATAGCCGATCCTGCACGAAATTGGTGATCCAGTTCTTCTGCTCCTCTTCGGCCCCGTCCTGGGACAGCGACAGCGCCGTGGCGCCAAACAGGAGCGCGAGCGCCAGAACCACAAGCGCCGCAAACCGCCGCCGAAAGAACGGGAAAAGTGCCATCAAAAGCTTTGTCCTATGCCGACATAAATGGCGTAGTCAGGGTCTTCGTCCCGCTTGTTGAGCGGCACCGCCACGTCGAGCCGCAGCGGCCCAAGGCCCGTGTAATAGCGCAACCCGAGACCCGCGCCCAATTGCAGGTCATCAATGCCCGGGAATTCGTCTGCGGCCACATAGCCCCCGTCGAGAAACGCCACGGCACCGATCGTGTCGGTAATCTTGGCGCGCGCTTCGATCGAGCCTTCCAGCAGATAGCGACCACCGGTGACAATCCCATCGGGGCCTTCAACGCCGATGGACTTGAACCCATAGCCACGCACCGAGCCGCCACCGCCGGCAAAGAACAGCCGGTCAGGCGGAATTTCCGCCAGGTCCGGGCCTGCCAGCAATCCGCCCTTGAGCCGCCCGGCCAAAACGAACCGCTCGTCCTCGCCAAAACCCCAATAAGCGCGCCCTTCAACCGTCAGCTGTGCCGCCGCATTGCCATAGCTCAGCTCGTAGAACGGCTCGACATTGCCCGCTAGGTAAAAGCCCCCGGTCGGATCGACCTTGTCGTCGCGCGCATCGTAAATGGCGCCCGCATAAACACCGAGCAGCGAGAAATCGCGCGTGCCGAAATCATCCTCGTAGCGGCCCCGCTCATAGAACGTGCCGCCTTCAACGGTCAGCTGATCCGAGAAGATATGGGTCAGCCCGACCCGCCCGGTCGCCGATGTCTCGATATAGGTCGGATTAACCGTCCGCTCGGCCGAAATCACCGCCACCAGATCCGTATCGGGCGTCCAGATCCCGGGCTTGGTGAAGGTGCCGCCAAAGAAATAGTCGAACTCTTCGGTTTCTACCGGATAAGCAATGCTCGCGACGCGCGCATCGAGCCGCAGCCGCTCGGCCTGCCCGAAGAGGTTGCGCCAAAGGTGATACCCTTCCACTCCCAGCCCATCGATGCTGGAATAGCTGGCGCCCACGCCAAAGCGGCGCCCCGGCAACTCCTGCACCAGCAATTGATAAGGCAGCAAACCATCCGCGCCCACCGCTTCGGCCGCTTCAAACCGGGCCGAACGGAACACTTCGAGCCGGTCGAGGCGCTTTTGCGCCCGGTCCAGCGTATCGGGATCGTATTCCTCACCCACTTCGATGCCGGTCTGGCGGCGCACGAACTCGGGGTCCATCCGCTCGGTACCCGATACAGTGATGTCACCGAACCCGGCATGCCGCCCCGGATCCACCGTGATCGCCACATCCACCGTGCGTGTCGCGTGATCGGCCACGACCTCGCGGCTGCGAATCTGCGCCTTGGGGTAGCCTTGCTCCTGCCAAGCCTCGATAGCTAGTTTTTCAGCCGCGAGAATGACGCTCGACTTGGCCACCTCACCGGACCCAAAGCCGCGCTCCTCGGGCAGCTCCACCAGATCCGCGGGATCGCTGGTCAAGGGCGCTTCGTTGACCACTGCAACCCGGTTGAAGTTGAACAACGGGCCGGGATCCACGGTAATAACGACCCCGACTGGGTCGGGCAGCGACACGTCAGGCGCAAGATCGCTCGCTTCGCGTCCCGCCACCAGGACATGGACCGTGCCGCCGTAATAACCTTCATTATAAAGCGCGGCGATGATCCGTCGGTAATCGCCCCGCGCCTTGGCCAGCAACCCGGCTGCACCCGAAGCAGGCTCGTCCGCATCGGCCACGAGAGCCGAAGCATTGCGTACCGCGCTTTCCACCTCCCCTTCGCCCGCGACGGTGACCTCGACCGTATAGGGCTGCGGATCGGCAATCACCGCCTCGGCATCCGCCTCCGTCTGGTCTTCAAACAGCTTGATGCCGAAAATCTCGAACGCGGCAGCCGCCGGCACAAACACCGGCCCGGCTAAGGCCGCAGCAAGACAAAGGGCGCTTAAACTCGTTACAATCCGCGCGTTTTGCAGTGAACCCGCCCCCAGTTCGCCTGCGCCGCCACCAAGATTGGTCGCCCGCGCCAGGCCTTCGCTCATCGTCCCGCACCGGCCAGACAGGCCTGCAGCAAGCCTGTTTACCTTACCGGGCAGTGTAGAGCGACCCCAGCGCCGGAACAACCGGTCCGCGCAATTTGTTCCTAATTGTGACCACCGGAGTTGCCGAATCGCCGCACCCATTCCGCTTATGGTTAGCACGGGGTTAACGCCCGCCGCTGCTTGACCCCCGCCGCCGCCCGGTCCACCTTCCCGGCTCGCCCACACCATTTGCAGGACCCCTCATGTACCAGATGCTCGATCCCACGCGCTTTGTTGTCTTCATCACCGGCGCGACCTCGGGCTTTGGCGCGGCAGCTGCCCGCCGCTATGTCGCCGCCGGCGGCAAGGTCATTGCCACCGGCCGCCGCACCGAGCGCCTGCAAGAGCTCCGCGACGAGCTGGGCGCCGACAACTGCCATATCATCACCCTCGACATCCGCGACCGCGCTGCGCTGGAAGCGGCCATCACCGCCCTGCCCGAGCCCTTTGCCGCCATCAACATCGTCATCGCCAATGCCGGTCTTGCCCTCGGGCTGCAGCCCGCCGCCCAAACCGACATCGCCGATTGGGAAACCATGGTCGCGACCAATATCAACGGCCTCATCTACACCGTGCGCGCCCTCCTGCCCGGCCTCATCGAGCGCGGCGGCGGCCATATCGTCACCCTGGGCTCGGTCGCCGGCGACTACCCTTATCCCGGCGGCAGCGTTTATGGCGCCACCAAGGCCTTCGTGAAGCAGTTCGCCCTCAACCTGCGCTCCGATGTGCAGGGCAAGCAGGTGCGCGTCACCAATATCGAGCCGGGCCTGACCGAAACCGAGTTTTCCCTTGTGCGCTTCAAGGGCGACGAAGCCCAGGCCGGCAAGCCCTACCAGGGCACCCAGCCCATGACCGCCGAGGACATCGCCGAGTCCATCTTCTGGACCACGACCCTGCCCGCCCACGTCAACGTCAACCGCCTCCAGCTCATGGCCACCACCCAGGCCTTTGGCCCCTTCGACATCTTCCGGGAAAGCTGATCGCCCCTCGAACTTGGCACCGCGCCGCCCAGCCCTTATGCTGGCGCGGTGTCACCATTGGACCTGCCCATGCCCTCGCCCATCGATCCCGTAACCCTCGACCTCTGGCACGTCATTGCCGCCACCGATGAAGTGCCCCAGGGCCTTGTGGAAACCACCATGCTTCTGGGCCAAAAGCTCGCGCTCACCCGCGATGCCGCGGGCAATCCCGTGGTCTGGCGCCGCACCGATGAAGAGCAAGGCGACGAGATCGATCCAGCCGAAATTACCGAACGGCTGCCCGTGAGCACCGGCTATGGCTATACCTGGACCAGCCTTGGCACCCCGCCTGCCGAGCTCTTCCCCATCCCCGAATACAGCGAGCCTGACCGCGTCAACATGAGCTGTGGCTCCATCGGCATCCATGTTTCGGCCCCGCGTGCCGTCGAGAACTTCCTCGATATGGGCCACTTCCCCTATGTCCACACCGATATCCTCGGCTCCGAGCCCCATACCGAGGTCAAGGAATACGACGTGGAAGTCTCCGAAGAGCGCGACGAGGTGCTGGCCACCCGTTGCCGCTTCTTCCAGCCCCGCGCCGCCCTCTCGGCGACCGAAGGGATCGAGGTGGAATATGTCTATCGCGTGCCCCATCCCTTCTGCTCGGTGCTCTACAAATCCTGCCCCGAGGATGAATCGCGCCGCGACGTGATCGGCATTTTCCTGCAGCCCGTGACCGAGGAAAGCTGCCGCGCCCATCTGCTGCAATCAATGATCGACTCGACCTCCACCATCACCGATCTGCGCCGCTTCCAGCAGACCATTTTCGGTCAGGACAAGCCGATCCTCGAAAACCAGTTCCCCAAGCGCCTGCCGCTCGATCCTCGCGCCGAAACCCCCATCCGTGCCGACAAATCCGCCATCGCCTATCGCCGCTGGCTCAGCCAGAAGGGGATCACCTACGGCACCATCCCCGTCGCGGGATAAGCGGGGAACACCGGAGGCGAGGCGGCGCACGCTAAGAGGAGACAACAATGTCACCAGTCAAGCAGTCGTCTCCCTCCCCCCTGAGGGGAGGGATCAAGGGTGGGGGTTCAGGCCCGTCCGCAACTCCTCAAGCAACGGGCGAACCAAAACTCCTCTCCGGCGGTAATCCCCAAATCCCCAAAGGCCACGGCAACGAGCCAATCCAGGCCTACCTCGCCGCCATGCCCGGCTGGAAGCGCGCCGTCGGCGAGCAACTCGATAGCCTGATCGCAGCCGCCCTGCCGGGCGTCCACAAGGCCGTCAAATGGAACTCCCCCCTTTACGGCGCCACCGAAGGCCGCTGGTTCCTCTCGCTCCATTGCTTCACCAAATACGTCAAGGTGACCTTCTTTGACGGCCACGCCCTGACCCCACCCCCACCAATCGTCTCCACCCAACCCAAGGTGCGCGCCTACCATATCGGCGAACACGACCCCATCGACCCCACCCAGTTCACCGCCTGGATCCACCAGGCCGCCCAACTCCCCGGCGAAAAGATGTAATCTGGCTGAGCCCCCGCTTCACCCTCCCCCACGCGGGGAGGGCCGGGGTGGGGGGACGCGAGCCCCGGACCTCAGTGCTCGAACAAGACCATCCGTCCGCGAGCCATCGGCCCCATCGCCTCCCTCCCCCTTGAGGGGAGGGATCGAGGGTGGGGGTTCAGGCCCCTCCGCGGTCCGGATTTCGAAGCAAAGCACATATTCAGCACTTCCAGCTCCCCCAACGCCATCCGCTTCTGCCTTCCCTCCCCCCTGAGGGGAGGGACCGAGGGTGGGGGTCCCTCAGTGACCCACCGCACCACCCCCCAACAAACCTCCTCTCAAGGGGAAGGAAGGCCACAGCCCCGCCGCCAACCGCCCCTGCGACCCTCTTTCTTCACCCGCCCCCTTGTGAACAGCCCCGCCCTAAGGGTAACCCTCACCAAGGTCTCCCGTACGCCAGGAGAGCCCCGCCTGTTTGCCCCCGATCGTGGCGCGATCCCCACTTGCCCTGGGTTGACCCATGCCCCTAGACCTCGACGACACCACCTGGCATCCCATCGCCTCGAGCGATGACCTGCCCTTCCGCCATGTTTATCAGGGCCAGCTGCTGGGCCGCGAACTGGCCGTCTGGCGGGCCGATGACGGCAATGTCAATGTCTGGGAAAACCGCTGCCTGCACCGTGGCGTACGCCTCTCGATCGGCATCAACGAGGGCGCCGAACTCAAATGCCAGTATCATGGCTGGCGCTATGCCAATCGCTCGGCCGGCTGCACCTATATCCCCGCCCATCCGGCCGACGCGCCGGCCCGCCGCATCACCAACCGCACCTATCCCGCCCATGAGGCCTTTGGCCTCGTCTGGTCCGCCGCGGCCGACGCCCAGCCCTTTGCTCCATTTGCCGGTAGCGATGGCGCCGACTGGGTCGCGCTGCGCCCCGTCCCTCTGAACGCCGCCCCCCAAGACGTAGCGCTCGCTCTGGAAAAATACCGCTTCCAGCCAGCCGAGGCGCTGGATGGCGAAGCCGCCCGCACCATGATCGAGCGCCTGTCGCCCCTTTCGGTCCGCCTCACCGCCCAGTCGGGTGAGGTCATCGAGCGCGCCGTGTTCTTCGTGCAGCCCGTCGACGCCGGCCGCGCCGTGATCCGGGGCCTTATCGAAGGCTCGCCCACCCGCCCCCTGCCCGTGCTGCGCCACCACAATGAGCGCCTCACCCAATTGCGGGATCGGCTGGAGCGCGCCGCCCGCCGCAAGCCGGCGCCCGAGCCGCTGCAGCCCGCCTTCGCCCCGGTCTCGGCCGAACTTTCCACCATGCCCGATATCGCCGTGCCGCGCGGCAACACCCTGCGCGTCGTGGTCAAGCGCAAATGGGACAGCGCCGATGGCATCGTCGCCTTTGAGCTCGCGGCGCTCGATGGCGGCCATCTGCCAACCTTCCAGCCCGGCGCGCATATCGATCTGCATCTCCCCAACGGCCTCGTCCGGCAATATTCCATCACCAATGGCCCGGGCGACCTGCTGAGCTATACCATCGGCGTCAAGCGCGAGAGCGCCTCCAAGGGCGGCTCGCAGATCCTCATCGAAAGCGTCAGGGAGGGCGACGTGCTGGCCATCAGCGAGCCGCGCAACAACTTCCCGCTGCGCCGCGACGCCACCCGCACCGTCCTCATCGCCGGCGGCGTCGGCATCACGCCGATCCTCTCCATGGCGCGCTTTCTCGACAAGTCTCACCTGCCCTACGAGCTGCATTACTTCGTGCGCCAGGGCGAACACGCCGCCTTCCGCGAGGAACTGGGCCAGCTCGCCGGCAACATCACCATCCATGCCGGCCTGCCCCGCGGCGACAGCAGCCGGACCATTGCCGAGGCGCTCGGCCACTGGAGCCGCGCCCAGCATGTCTATATCTGCGGCCCCGCATCCATGCTCGAAACCGTCCGCACTACCGCCGCCGCGCAAGGCTGGCCCGATGAGGCCGTGCATTTCGAATATTTCAAGAACGACAAGGTTATCGACCAGTCCTCGGCCTTCGAGGTGGAACTGGCCCGCTCGGCCATGACCCTGCAGATCCCTGCCGGCAAGACCATCCTCGAAGTGATGCGCGAAGCGGGCCTGCAAACCCCCAGCTCCTGCGAACAAGGCGCCTGCGGCACTTGCCTCACCGGCGTGATCGAAGGCGAGGTCGACCACCAGGACGTTTACCTCAACGACACCGAGAAACGCTCCAATCGCGCCATCCTCACCTGCGTCAGCCGCGCCAAGGGTAAGCGGCTGGTCCTCGACATCTGATGCTGGCGTTGATTGCACCGGATCTCTCGGCGCCATCCCTCCCCTCCCCCTTGAGGGGAGGGGCCGGGGGTGGGGGTCCATCAGTGATTCACCGCCCCTCACCCTGCGCTACCTTTCCCGGTAGACTGAGCAAGACCGAGCCCAACCCATGACCATCACGCTTTACGATTTCGAGCTCTCCGGCAATTGCTACAAGCTGCGCTTGCTGATGAGCATTCTCGGCCTGCGCTATGACATCGTGCCGGTGGACTTCTTTCCCGGCCGCCAGCACAAATCCGACTGGTTCCTGCGCCTCAATCCCTTTGGCCAGTTGCCGGTGCTGGTCGATGACGGGCTGACCCTCTCCGACTCCGGCGCCATCCTCGCCTATCTCGCCAAGAAATATGACGCCTCCGGCCAGTGGTTCCCCGAGGACCCGGCCATCACCGCTGAAGTGCTGCGCTGGCACGCCGTGGCCGATGACATCACCGCCACCAGTTCCGCCGCCCGCCTCGCGCTCGGCTATGGCTATGATTTCGACGTCGAAAAATCCCAGGCCGGCGCCCACCGCATTTTCCGCATCATGGACGAGCATCTCTGGTTCGGCGAACGCGAAGGGCGCGACTGGCTGTGCTCGCCCGCCCACCCGACCACCGCCGACATCGCCTGCTTTCCTTATGTGATGCTGTCCGAGGAAGGCGGCATCAGCCGCGCCGATTACCCCGCCCTGCGCCGCTGGAGCGACCGCGTCCGCCGCATCCCCGGTTTTGTGGTGATGTCCGGCATCTTCCCGGCCGGCCGCCCGCTCGAAACCGTCCAGCAGTAAGCCCCCTTTCTTCACCTCCCCCTCAAGGGGGAGGCCGGGAGCGGGGGAGGCGAGCCCGACCGCCTTGAAGGGTAAGCAGAAGGTGGCCATACGCCTTCCCTCAATAGCGCACGCCCCGCTTGGCCTTGATATGGGCAATCCGTTCGGCGTCGCTCGCCTGCAAAAACCGCCCGCGCTCGAGCAGTTCAAGCGTATATTCTTCATAGGTCAGCCCGAGCAGCGCCGCCCGTTCCGCCCGCATGCGCGCAATCTCCATCGGCACGCCGTAAAACGCCTGCTGCTTGGCCGCCTTCCATTCGAAATACGTGCCGATGGAGCCATTGCCCCATTCATGCTCGGGCTCGTCCAGCGGCGGCCCGCCATTGCCCTCTTTACCAGCCAATTACGCCTCGCCGTGATCTATCCGGCAGGCGGATAGCGATGCTCCTGCCCCTGCCAGTCCCGCACCGTAAAGCATCCATCCCCGCCCGCAATCGCCGCTTTGCCGATATCAGCCTTGCCATGGCCGCCGGGCAGGTCGAGCACATAGGTCGGTTGCGCCAGCCCGGAAATGCGCCCGCGCAACGCCGCCACCAGCGCCTGCCCCTCCTCGATGCTGACCCGGAAGTGGCTCGTCCCTGGCGCGAGGTCCGGGTGGTGCAGATAATAGGGCTTGATCCGGTTCTCGACAAAGCACCGCATCAGCTCGGCCAGCACCGCCACATCGGCATTCACCCCCTTGAGCAGCACCGACTGGCTGACCAGCGCAATGCCCCCATCGGCCAGCCGCGCCACCGCGGCCCGTGCCCCCGGGGTGAACTCCCGGGGATGGTTGGCATGCACGGCAAGATAGGTGGTCTTGCCACTCGCCTTGAGCGCTGCCACCAGTTCATCATCCACCCGCCCCGGCTCCACCACCGGCACCCGCGTATGAAACCGCACCACCCGCACATGCGCAATGTCGGCCAGCTTCTCGGTGATCGCCCGCAGCCGCCGCGGCGACAGCACCAGCGGGTCGCCCCCGGTCAGGATCACTTCCCAGATTTCATCATGCGCGCGGATATAATTGAGCGCCCACTCCAGCGCTTCGGGTGCGAGCGTCCCCAGCCCCTGCGGGCCTACCATCTCGCGCCGGAAGCAGAACCGGCAATATACCGGGCACACATGCACGGCCTTGAGCAGCACCCGGTCTGGATAGCGATGCACGATCCCCTCCACCGGCGAATGGCTGAGGTCCCCGATCGGGTCGGCCCGCTCCTCGGGCGTCGTGTGCAACTCCGACAGCTGGGGGACGAACTGCGCCGCGATCGGGTCCGCCGCATCCGCCGGATCGATCAGTTCCACGAGCTCAGGCGTCAGGGCAATGGCATAGCGCGCCGCCACCGCCTCGAGCCCGACCACCTCGCCCGGCGCCACCAGCCCTGCCGCCGCGAGCTCGCCCGCCGTCCGGATCGGCCGCCCGTCGCTCATGCGCCAAACTCCGCCACCGGCACCCATTGCACCAGATCGATCCGCGGCGCCCCGGTGGCCAGCATCACCAGCCGGTCGAACCCCAGGGCAATCCCGCTCGCCGCCGGCATCAGCGCCAGCGCGGACAGAAACTCCTCGTCGATCGGGTAACGCTCCCCATAAAGGCGCTGCTTTTCATTCATCTCGGCCTCGAAGCGCTGCCGCTGCTCCTCTGGATTGGTCAATTCGCCGAACCCGTTGGCCAGCTCCACCCCACAGGCATAAAGCTCGAACCGTTCCGCCACCCGCGCATCATCCGCGCAGCGCCGCGCCAGCGCCGCTTCCGCCGCTGGATAGCGATCCAGGATCGTCACCCGCCCCAGCCCCAGATTGGGCTCGACCTTTTCGGTCAACACGAGGCTGAAGAGATAGCTCCAGCTATGCTCCGCCGGCACCTGCAGCCCCTGCCCCCGCATCTGCGCGGCCAGCGCTGCCGCATCCGTCTCACCCTCAGCGTCCATCGTCGCCAAAAGATCAATCCCGGCAAAGCGCGCAAACGCGTCCACCACGCTCAACCGCTCCGGCTCGGCGACTGGATCGGCTTCCCGCCCGCGAAACCGCAGCCGCTCTGCCCCTGTCGCCGCGACCGCCAAACGCAACAGCGCCATGCAGTCAGCCATCAGCGCGGTATAGTCCTCGCCCACCCGATACCATTCGAGCATGGTGAACTCCGGGGCATGCAGCGCCCCCCGCTCGCGATTACGCCAGACATGCCCGAGGCTGGCGATCCTGTGCTCGCCTGCCGCCAGCAGCTTTTTCATCGCAAATTCGGGCGAGGTATGCAGGAACGCGCGATGCCCCACCCCGTCATTGCCAATGGCAGTGGTCTCAAACGCATGCAGATGGGTTTCATTGCCCGGCGAGCGCTGCAAGCCGGGCGGATCCACGAGGATAAAGTCGTGCTCGGCCAGGTATCCCCGCACCCCCGCCTCAGTCCGGTTGCGCGCCAGCAGCACGGGCCGACGGTCCCGATGCAGCTCGGGCGTCCACCATGGCGACGGGGCAACTGGCAAGGATTGGCGGGGCAACTGCGCCTCTTTCATGCTCGGGGCTGGTGAATTTGCCGGATTTGGGGTATCGGGCGGCACCGAACAACCCATCCACGTCCCGGCCGGCGCTCTGTGCCAACGCTTTAGGCCGCCCGGTCGGCGTGAACAAGGAAGAAATAATGGTCAAGGTCATCGCCTCTTCGCTGCGCAAGGGCAACGTCGTCGAGCAGGACGGCAATCTGCACGTCGTCCTGACGGCTGAGAACGTGCATCCCGGCAAGGGCAACTCCATCACCAACGTCAACATGCGTCGCATCAGCGATGGCGTGAAGGTCGTTGGCCGCTGGCGCACCGTCGAAATGGTCGAAAAGGCCGACGTCGATGACCGCGAATACGACTATCTCTACTCCGATGGTGAAGGCCACCACTTCATGAACCCGGAGAACTACGAGCAGATCACCGTGGCCGATGACGTGATCGGCGACCAGAAGGCTTATCTCATCGATGGAATGAAGGTTCACCTCAAGACCTTTGAGGGTACTGCCCTTTCCATGGAATTGCCCCAGCGCCTGACCTTCGAAATCGTCGAGACCGAGCCGGTGGTGAAGGGCCAGACGGCGTCCTCCTCCTATAAGCCCGCCGTTCTCAACAATGGCCTGCGCGTCATGGTCCCGCCCCATATTGGCGCCGGCACCCGCATCGTCATCCTGACCGAAGACAATTCCTATGTGGAACGCGCCAAGGACTGATCCCTGCCGCCATTCCAGCTTACGCAGCGGGCCCCTGTTCGGGGCCCGTTTGCTTATGCGTCGTCGTCTTCGATTTCCTCGGCCACATCGCGCCAAATCTCTTCGGCGCGGCCAATGGGCGTGCCTTCCGCCAGCCAGCGGTCATAGGCCATCTGGCGCAAATGCATTTCCTTGGCCTTGACCCAGTACTCAAAGCTTCGCCCTTCCGGGCGGCCATCCTGTTCCCACAGAAAATAGGCCGTGTTCCTGACCGCCTCGGCCAGCTCGGTATTCTTCAGCATCTGATTAGTCAGTCACCCTGTGACGTTGTGAACAACCGCCAGCTCCCGCTGCCAGCGACTTGCCATATGTTAGCTTGCCACGAGCCGCTCGCGAAAGCCTTCACCTAGGTTGGTTATCGCCGATTTGATGGCGCCATGCGTCACCCTATCTTGGTCCGGCCGCTTCGGCCCGCCCAAGCTCAGCCGCAAAGCGCCTGCAGACGCTTGAGATCGGGCACTTCGACTTGCCGGTTATGGGTCACCTCAATCACCCCGAGCTGGCGCAATTTGCTGATCTGCCGGGACACGGTTTCAAGGGTCAGCCCGAGAAAATCCCCGATATCGGCCCGCGTCAGCGGCAGCTCGAACCGGGCGCCGGCCTTGAGGTCCGCCACTGGATCCGAGTGCGTGGCCAGCAGGTAAAGAAAGCTCGCGAGCTTTTCCTGGGCGCTCTTGCGGCCCAGTGTCACCATCCAGTCTCGCGCTTCGTCCAGTTCGCGCAGCGTTTGCTGCATCAACCGATGTTCGAGCGCCGGGTTCTCCGCAATTAATCCCTCCAGCGCCCGCTTGGGCACCACGCAAAGCTCCACCGTCGAGGCCGCTTCCGCCGCCACTGCATTTTCGTGTCCGAACAAGCGCCCCAGGAAATCGGGAGCGAATTGCAGCCCTACCACCTGCTGGCGCCCATCCTCGAGCACCTTGGTCAGCTTGACCACGCCGCGCATCACATTGGCATAGGACTGGATCTTGGTGCTTTCCCCGATCAGCTCGGTTCCGGGCTCGTGGCGCGCCTTGTGCGTCGCCTTGGCCAGCGCCACCAATTGCTCGGGCTCCAGCACGCCGCACATGCCCCGGTGCCGCGCTTCGCAACTGCGGCACAGCACTGGCACGTCCGAATTGTGGATATCCTTGCGATCGGCAGCCATGCGCACTCCTGCTAAACGCTGTGTTTAGCGGCGATGCGCCCTAAAAACCAGTGGACAAGCCGTGATCCAGTCGCAACGCTGGGCTCCACTTCCTGGAGGACCACACTGTGCCCGCATCTACGCTCACCATTCCCGACCTTGCCGGCAAGGCCGTTCTGATAACCGGCGCCTCGACGGGCATCGGCGCCGCCCTCGCCCAGGCCTTTGCCGAACAGGGCGCTCTTGTGGGCTTGCACTACAACAGCAGCGCCGATCAGGCCACCACCCTGGCCCAGTCCATCGAAGCCGCCGGCGGCACCGTCTTCCTGGTTCAGGCCGATGCGTCTCGCCAGGGTGAACTGGCTCGCGCCGTCGAAGACACCGCCGCACGATTCGGCCGCTTGGACGGGCTCATCAACAATGCCGGCGGCATGGTCGCACGCCAGCCTTATGCGGAATGGACCGACGAGCTTTATGACGCCGTCATGGACCTCAACGCCCGCTCGGTGCTCTCGGCCACCCGCGCGGCCATTCCGCACCTCAAGCGCAATGGTGGTTTCATCATCAACACCACCTCGATCGCAGCGCGCAACGGCGCCAGCAATGGCGCGGGGCTTTACGGTTCCTCCAAGGCCTTTATCGGCAATGTCACCCGCGGCATGGCCAAGGAGCTGATCCCCTTTGGCATTCGGGTCAATGCCGTAGCGCCCGGGGTGATCACCACGCCCTTCCATGAGCGCTATTCCACCCAGGCTCAACTTGATGCCGCTCTTGCTACCATCCCGCAGGGCCGCCTGGGCGTCGCCGAGGACTGCGTCGGCGCTTACCTGTTTTTGGCCTCCGACTCCCTGTCGAGCTATGTCATCGGCCAGACTATCGAGGTCAATGGCGGCCAGCTGATGCCCTGATCGACCCACCCTGCCGCACCGCATTTTCCCCGCCGATCGCCCCCAAAGCGGTCGGCGGCGTTCATTCCAGCCCCCCCAATCGAAATGCTTAGCCGCCCTCCGGAGGGCGGCGCCCAATGTCTCATCAGCATTACCACAGATAAATCTGTGGATCGGCGCAATTTGCCGTAGTTTATCTCAGGCGGAAGCCATCCCTTGCCAAGCATAGCAGGCTTGACAACTAGCCACGGAAGGCGAGTACTTGCCCCATCGCCGCAGCAACAAAATTGTTGCGGCTTTGGGAGGAAACAATGCAACTCACACCCCTGTTTGTGGGCGCGTTCACACTTGCGCTCGCCGCTTCCGCTTCGGCCCAGACCCTCACCATCGCGACCGTCAACAATGGCGACATGGTGCGCATGCAGGGTCTCTCGCCGGCCTTCACCGAACAAACCGGCATTCAGCTCAATTGGGTGATCCTGGAGGAGAACACCCTGCGCCAGAACGTCACCACCGACATCGCCACCAATGGCGGGCAGTATGACGTGATGACCATCGGCACCTATGAAGCGCCGATCTGGGCGCGCCAGGGCTGGCTCGTGCCCCTCGACGTGCTGAGCGCCGATCCCGAATATGATGTTGACGACATTCTTCCCCCGGTGCGCGCGGGCCTCTCCTACGAGGACAAGCTTTATGCCGCCCCGTTCTATGCGGAATCCTCCTTCATCATGTACCGCAAGGACCTGATGGAAAAAGCCGGGCTCACCATGCCCGATGCGCCCACCTGGGAGTTCGTAGGCCAGGCCGCCCGCGCCATGACCGACCGCGCCAACGACATCAACGGCATCTGCCTGCGCGGCAAGGCGGGCTGGGGCGAAAACGTCGCCTTCATCACCGCCATGGCCAATAGCTTTGGTGCCAGTTGGTTCGACGAAAACTGGCAGCCCCAATTCGATTCCCCCGAATGGAAGGAAACGCTCGACACCTATCTGGCTCTCATGGCCGATGCTGGGCCGTCCGGTGCATCCTCCAATGGCTTCAACGAAAACCTGACCTTGTTCCAGCAGGGCAAGTGCGGCATGTGGATCGATGCCACGGTCGCGGGCTCGTTCGTCACCAATCCCGACGATTCCACCGTCGCCGATCAGGTGGCCTTCGCCCTGGCGCCCGATGCCGGCCTCGGTAAACGCTCCAACTGGCTCTGGGCCTGGTCGCTGGCCATTCCCAATTCCAGCCAGCAAAAGGAAGCGGCCGAGCAGTTCATCAACTGGGCGACCAGCAAGGACTATCTCAATACCGTCGCCGCACAGGACGGCTGGGCCAATGTGCCTCCGGGCACCCGCACCTCGCTCTATGAAAACGCGGAATATCTGGAAACCGCGCCCTTCGCGCAGATGACCATCGACTCCATCAACGCGGCCGACCCGAGCAAGCCCACGGTCAATCCGGTGCCCTATACCGGCATCCAGTTCGTCGCCATTCCCGAGTTCGCCGGCATCGGCACCAATGTCGGCCAGCTCTTCTCGGCCGCCCTTGCCGGCCAGATGAGCGCCGACGACGCCCTCGCCCAAGCCCAGGACGCCACCCTGCGCGACATGACCCGCGCCGGCTACATCAAGTAAAACCAGCGGCCACATCGCCGTGCCGCGGCTCTTGCCCTTCCCTCCCCCCTGAGGGAAGGGATCGAGGGAGGGGGTCCCTCAGTGGACAACTGCACCCCCCCACCCCACCCCCCCCTCAAGGGGGGAGCAAAGACGTCGGTACCCAATGGCGGGGAGACAAAAAGCATGGCCACAGCCCAGACCCGCACCCTGTCGCGCCTGATGATGGCCCCGGCCGTGATTGTCCTTTTCATCTGGATGATCGTGCCGCTGGTGATGACCCTGTGGTTCTCGTTCCAGAACTACAATCTGCTCAACCCAATGATGACCGGTTTCGCCGGTTGGGCGAACTATGTCTATGTCATCGGCGATCCCAGCTTCACCCAGGCTCTCGTTAATACGCTGCTGCTGGTCGGGGGCGTGCTGCTGATCACCGTCATTGGCGGCACCTTCCTCGCGCTGCTGCTCGATCAGCCCATCTGGGGCCAGGGCATCTTGCGCATCATCGTCATCTCACCCTTTTTCGTCATGCCCCCGGTCGCCGCGCTGGTCTGGAAAAACGGCTTTATGCACCCGGGCTATGGCATGCTGAGCCACCTCTGGCGCGCCTTTGGGCTGCAGCCGATCGACTGGTTCAACCAGTTTCCCCTGCAGTCCATCATCGTCATCGTCGCCTGGCAGTGGCTCCCCTTCGCCACCCTGATCCTGCTGACGGCTCTCCAGTCCCTCTCCGAAGAACAGCGCGAAGCCGCCGAAATGGATGGCGCCAAGGCGGTCAACCGCTTCCGCTACATCATCCTGCCCCATATGGCCCGGGCGATCACCATCGTGATCCTGATCCAGACCATCTTCCTTTTGGGCATTTTCGCCGAAATCCGCGTCACCACCGGCGGCGGGCCCGGCTACGCCTCCACCAACCTCACCTTCCTCGTCTTCCGCACCGGCATTCTCTCCAACGACATCGGCGCCGGCTCCGCGGGCGGCGTGGTCGCCGTCATCCTCGCCAACATCGTCGCCATCTTCCTCATGCGCGCGGTGGGAAAGAACCTCGATGAGTAGCGTGCTTAGCAAGACGCTCCTACCATGCCCTCCCTCCCCCTTGAGGGGAGGGCAGGGGTGGGGGTCCCTCCGTGCTCACCTGCAGGTAACGGCGAAGGCAATCCTTTGCGGGAACACCATCCCCCATCACGAACCCGATCTCACCCTCCCCCTTGTGGGGAGGGCCAGGGAGGGGCTTGCTGCAGCTGCCTCCCGCACCTCGCTCGGGAGAACCTGACATGGCCCGCAACGCCTCCACCGGCACGCGCATCGGCTTCACCCTCCTCGCCTGGGTGATCGCCCTCCTCTTGTTCTCGCCCATCCTTTGGACGGTGCTCACCGCCTTCAAGACCGAGGCTGAGGCCATCGCCGCCCGCCCGACCTTTTTCCCGCAAACCTTCACCCTCGAAAACTTTGCCGCCGTCCAGCAGCGCAGCGACTACATCAAGCACGCCACCAATTCGGTGATCGTTTCGCTGGGCTCAACGCTGCTCGGCCTCCTGATCGGCATCCCCGCCGCCTGGGCCATGGCCTTCGCCCCCACGCGCCGCACCAAGGACGTGCTGATGTGGATGCTCTCCACCAAGATGATGCCGGCCGTCGGCGTGCTCATCCCGATCTACCTGATCTTTCGCGACCTGCGCCTGCTCGACACGGTGCACGGGCTGACGATCATCATGACCCTGATCAACCTGCCCATCATCATCTGGATGCTCTACACCTACTTCAAGGAAATCCCGGTCGATATCCTTGAAGCCTCGCGCATGGATGGCGCCGAGCTCTGGAACGAGATCGTCCATGTCCTCGTCCCCATGGCCGTGCCCGGCATTGCCTCGACGCTCCTGCTCAACGTCATCCTCGCCTGGAACGAAGCCTTCTGGAGCATCACCCTGACCTCGGGCCGCGCCGGCACGCTCACCGCCTTCATCTCCTCCTTCTCCTCGCCCCAGGGCCTGTTCCTCGCCAAACTCTCCGCCGCCTCGCTCCTTGCCATCGCACCCATCCTGCTCCTCGGCTGGTTCAGCCAAAAACAACTCGTCCGCGGCCTCACCTTTGGAGCGGTGAAATGATGTTTGTCCTCCCCGCGAATGCATCGGCTCCTGTGCACCCCTCCCCCTTGAGGGGAGGGGAAGGGGTGGGGGTTCAGGCCTCTCCACACATCCGGCGCTCACCCGATCGCCCGCATCCTGCGCCTCAGTTGAATACACCGGAGGGCTAACAATCATGGGCTCCATCACCCTCGAACACGTCCAGAAATCCTTCGGCGATGTGCATGTCATCCCCGATATCTCCCTCGATATCCGCGAAGGCGAGTTCGTGGTCTTTGTCGGCCCCTCCGGCTGCGGCAAGTCCACGCTGCTGCGCCTGATCGCGGGGCTCGAGGACACGACAGGCGGCCGCATCCTGCTTGACGGACAGGACATGACCAAGGCGCCCCCGGCCCGGCGGGGCCTCGCCATGGTGTTCCAGAGCTACGCGCTCTACCCGCACATGACCGTGCGCGACAACATCGCCTTCCCCCTCAAAATGGCCAAGGCGCCCAAGGAGGTGATCGAGCAAAAGGTCGAATACGCCGCGCGCACGCTCAACCTTTCCTCCTATCTCGATCGCCGCCCCCGCGCCCTCTCCGGCGGCCAGCGCCAGCGCGTCGCCATCGGCCGCGCCATCGTGCGCGAGCCCAAGGCCTTTCTCTTTGACGAACCGCTTTCCAATCTCGACGCCGCCCTGCGCGTCAACATGCGCCTCGAGATCACCGAACTGCACCAGCAGCTCAAGACCACCATGGTTTACGTCACCCACGACCAGGTCGAGGCGATGACCATGGCCGACCGCATTGTCGTGCTTAATGCCGGCAAGGTCGAACAGTTCGGCTCCCCGCTCGAGCTCTACAAGCGCCCCGCCAACCGCTTTGTCGCCGGCTTCATCGGCTCGCCCAAGATGAACTTCATCGACGGCCCGGAAGCGGGCAAGCACGACGCCCATTCCATCGGCATCCGCCCCGAACACTTCGCCATCAGCACCACCCCCCTGCCCGGCGGCTGGCGCGGCGTTGTCGGGGTCGCCGAACAGCTGGGCTCCGACACGTTCCTCCATGTCCATCTCGAAGGCATGGGCCTCATGACCGTGCGCACTGACGGCGAGCAGATCTTCAGCCACGGCGACGAGGTTTATCTTGCCCCCGATCCGACCCGCATCTACCGCTTCGATGCGGGTGGTGTGGCGATCTAGTCAGTCGCGCAATGGCGGGACCATCGACGCCCTCCTCTCGCGGGAGGGATTGAGGGTGGGGTCGGCCAATGCTACGCGACATCAGCGCGACTCCGGCCCCTCTTTGCCGGAGGAACCGCTCGCCGAGGCTTCGAGGACCAGATATGACCACCAAGCTTTCCGCCGCCACCCTCTCCACCCTCTCCACGGCGTCTGTCCCCGCCTATGATCGCGCGGCCCTCACCCCCGGCATCGTGCATTTCGGCGTCGGCAACTTCCACCGCGCCCACCAGGCGGTTTATCTCGATGATCTCTTTGCCACGGGCCGCGACCATGATTGGGCGCTGATCGGCGCTAGCGTGCGCGAGGCCGATGAAGCCGTCCGGCAAAAGCTCGGGGCCCAGGATTGGCTGACCACCGTGGTGGAGCAGGAAGCCGACCACAGTTCCGCCCGCGTCACCGGCGCCATGATCGACTACATCCAGCCTGGCGACAGCGCCGCGATCCTCGCGCGCCTCGCCAATCCGGCCACGCGCATCGTCTCCCTCACCATCACGGAGGGCGGCTATTATATCGATCCGGCGTCCCAGCGCTTCGATCCGACCCACCCCGATATCGTCTATGACGCCGCCCATATGGATGCGCCCAAGACCACCTTCGGGCTGATCCTGGCCGGCCTCCTCGCCCGCCGCAACGCCGGCATCACTCCCTTCACCGTGATGAGCTGCGACAACATCCCGGGAAATGGCCATGTCACCCAGAATGCCGTAGCGGGCCTTGCCGAACTCGTCGACCCGGCGCTTGCCCAATGGGTGCGCACCGCCGTTGCCTTCCCCAATGGCATGGTCGATCGCATCACGCCCGCCACCTCCGAGCGCGAACGCGCGCTGCTGCTCGAGCAGTTCGGCATCGAGGATAATTGGCCTGTCCTTTGCGAAAGCTTCCGCCAATGGGTGCTGGAGGATAATTTCCCTGCCGGCCGCCCGGCGCTCGAAACGGTCGGCGTGCAATTCGTCGACGATGTTGCGCCCTACGAGCACATGAAGATTCGCATCCTCAATGGCGGCCACGCCACCATCGCCTATCCTGCGGGCCTGCTCGACGTGCATTTCGTGCACGAAGCCATGGAACATCCCCTCGTCTCGGCCTTCCTCGCCAAGGTCGAACAGGATGAAATCATCCCCGTCGTCCCCCCGGTGCCCGACACCGACCTGGGCGACTATTTCGCGCTCTGCCAGCGCCGCTTCGCCAATCCCAAGATCGGCGACACCATTCGCCGCCTCGCGCTCGATGGCTCCAACCGCCAGCCCAAATTCATCATCCCGACCGCCATGGATCGGGTGGCCGCCGGCCAATCCGTCGCCGGCATCGCGCTGGTGTCGGCCCTTTGGTGCCGCTATTGCTTTGGCACCACCGATAGCGGCGCCACCATCGCGCCCAACGATCCTTCCTGGGATCGCCTCACCCAACAGGCCGCCGTCGCCAAAACCGACCCACAAGCCTGGCTCGGAATGACCGATATCTATGGCGATCTCGGCCGCAACCCGGCTTTCGCCGCCGCCTTCGGCACGGCGCTCAACAGCCTCTGGCAGCACGGCACTTCCGCAACGCTCGAGCGCTATCTCGCCGGCGCGCTCTAGCCTGCAACAAAAAAGGCTCCGTCGCGCAGACGGAGCCTTTCGACAAAACTCGGCAATCGGGAGCTTATGTGAGCGAATTGCGGATCGAGTTCAGCATCACCAGATGCGTCTGGATGCCGGTAACCCCGACCATGGACGCGCCACGCGCCATCGGATCATCGCCATTCTTGGCATAGGTCTGGTGGATCTTGAGCAGCTCTTCATGGCCTTCGATCTGGCCATCGATATACATCGCGTCGAACTCGGCGCCATCGGCAGCTTCAAGTGCTGCCAGCTTTGCCGCGTGCTCTTCGCTAAGGCCCGCTGCACCGGGCTCGGAGCCAAAGGCTTCGGCAACAGCCTCCTGCTCGGCGATTTCAAGCTCGGCAAAGGTCTTGACCGAACGGTTGGTAGCCTTTTGCGCCGCCAGCTTGCTGGTGGCGGTCGCATAGTCGCCGCCCATCAGCGCCGGCAGCTTGGCCTGGTCGACACTCGAGGTCTGGGCAAAGGCAACGCTGGCCATCGGCAGCAAGGCAAGGGCGGCCGTGCCGGCCATAATGGTACGTCTGTGCATGTGTTCTCCTTTCGGGAAGATGATGCCCAAACAACCCCGCCCTATACTGGCTGTTCCGCCCCTATAACTTGCGGCAGCAAAGATCGTCTGCCACAATTTCCAGCGTGCACAGCAAAACAGTACTGACACCACCACCGCCGCGGAGAAGTCGGTGTAAAGGCGGTCGCAAATAGTCAAAACTGTTTTGTTACCACCTCTAACAGGAACCAATTCACCCGCCCATGTCTCTCGGCGATTGACTAAGGTCCGCCCAGCCCTGCCTAGTTCGGCCGACATCGACCAACACACCGAACCCCCACCATGCCAGCTTCGATCTCTATTCTCGCGCTCGGAACCGGGCTGATCGCCGCCACGGTCTTGATCCACGTCCTGGGGTTGATCTCCATCACCCGGACCGCAACGGGGCTCGCCAAACGCTTCCGGCTGGCCCGCTCACACCACCGCATCGGGCTCATGATTGGCGTGGTGCTCGGTCTCTTCGCCGTCGCGACGGTGGAGATCTGGCTTTGGGCCTTTTGCTTCTGGGCGCTTGGCGTCGCGCCCGATTTCGACACCTCGCTCTATCTCTCCACCATCACCTATTCCACCGTCGGCTTTGGCGATGTTGTCCCCGCCCCTTCCTGGCGCCTGCTCGCGGCCCTCGAAGGCGTCACCGGCTTTTTGATGATCGGCTGGTCCACCGCCTTCCTCGTCACCGCCGGCATCCGCTTTGGCCCCTTCCGCCCGGGCGAACACTTCTAGCGGCCGCAGTCTCGGCCCGGCGCGGCCTGCTCAAGCCCTAGCGAACTCGTCCTTGAATACAGCGCCATCGCGCATGATCAGCGCCAGGTTCTCAGCCTTGCCCAGCACTTCGATGTCGCTGAGCGGATCACCATTCACCACCAGCAGATCGGCGAGAGCTCCCGGTGTAATCGTGCCCAGTTCGCCTGCCATGCCGCAAAGTCGCGCTCCAATCAGCGTGGCCGACTGGATGATCTCGGCCGGGGTAAGCACCTCGGCCAAGAGCCCGAACTCGCGGGCATGATATGCGCGCAACTGCCCCAACAGATCCGAGCCAAAGGCCATGGGCAAGCCGGCATCGCGCATGATGGCGAGGGACGCGAGCCCACCCTGGCGCACCGTATCGATCTTGGCGAACTCCGCCTCTCCCAGCCCGAGCGCCTTGCCCTCCAGCCACAGCGCCTCATAGGCCACCAACGTTGGGACGGCGATGCACCCGCGCTTCGCGGCCATCTCCGCGGTTTCGCGTGTGATCAGATTGCAGTGCTCGAGCGAATGCACACCCAGTTCCACGCAGCGCCGGATTGCAGCATCGGTGTAAACATGGGCAGAGACATAAAGCCCGGCATTCTCGGCCTCCTCCACCATCGCGGCGATCTCGTCGCGCGAATACTGGATGGAGTGAATGGGATCGTTGGGCGAAGACACCCCGCCATTGGCCATCACCTTGATGAACCGGGCGCCTTCCTTGATCATGGTCCGGCAGGCCGCCCGCACCTCGTCAACGCCATCGGCGATCAGGCCCATCGAGCCCAGCCGGTCCGACATCATCCCCGGCCGGGCATCGGTGCGCGGACGCAGATCGGCATGCCCGCCGGTCGTGGTCAGCCCCTTGCCGCAAATAACGAGGCGCGGGCCGTCGATCAGCCCCTCCTCGACGCCCCGAACCAGGCCGTGATCGGCCCCACCAAGGTCGCGCAGGGTGGTGAAGCCGCGTTGCAGCGCTTCTTCCATCACCCGTGCCGAGCGCAGCCCGGCCAGCGAGGACGGGGCCACCATATTGGACCAGAGATCGAGGCTTTCCGCCACCACATGCACATGGCAGTCGATGAGCCCCGGCATCAGCGTGGCGCCATTGAGTTCCACCCGCCGCGCCTGCGACGGCGCCTCGATGCTCTCCCCCACCGCAACGATCCGCTTGCCGTCAACCAGCACGTGCAGGTTGTCGCGCAAGACGCCGGCCTCGGTATCGAGCACGCGCCCGCCGGTCAAAAGAATGGGCTGGTTCATCGAATTACTCTCGCTCTAGCGGTGGTGGCAGGCGGCGAAGCGGTCCTCGCCCCGCGGCGTGAGCGCCGGCTCCTGCGTCTTGCAGATTTCGGTCGCAAGCGGGCAGCGCGTATGGAACGGGCAGCCCGAAGGCTTGTTGATGGCGCTCGGCATGTCATCGCTGCTGGCGCTGAACCGATGCCGCTGGCGCGGATCAAGGCTTGGCGCCGAGCGCATCAGCAATTCGGTATAAGGGTGCACCGGCGCGGCAAAGATGGGTGCCTTGGGCGCGAGCTCGACGATCTTGCCCAAATACATCACCGCCACGCGGTGCGAGATATGCTCCACCACGCCCAGATCGTGCGAGATGAACAGAAACGACACGCCCAGATCCTTTTGCAGATCACCCAACAGGTTGAGGATCTGCGCCTGCACCGACACGTCGAGCGCCGACACCGGCTCGTCGCACACGATGATATCGGGCTTGAGCGCCAAGGCACGCGCAATGCCAATGCGCTGTCGTTGCCCGCCGGAAAACTGGTGCGGGAAATTGTCGGCCTGATCGGGCCGCAGCCCAACCCGGTCCATCAGCCGCCGCACTTCGGCATCGCGTTCGGCCGGCGTGCCAATGCCGTGGATATCGAGCGGCGCCCGGATCGCCTGCCGGATGCGCTGGCGCGGATTGAGCGAGGAGAACGGGTCCTGGAACACGATCTGCATGCGCCGGCGATAATCGCGCAGCGTGCGGCGGTTAAAGGTTGTGATCTCCTGACCATCAAAGGACACGCGCCCGCCCGTGGGGGATACCAGCCCCATCAGCGCGAGGCCGGTCGTCGACTTGCCACAGCCCGATTCCCCCACCAGCGACAGCGTTTCGCCCCGTCCGATGGCAAAACTCACCCCATCCACGGCTTTGACGGCGCCCACCTGGCGCTGGAGAATCCCGGCGCGAACCGGAAAATGCACTTCGAGATTTTCAACGGCGAGGAGCGGCGAAGCGTTATCAAGCATCAACATGTTCCCAACAAGCGGCCAGGTGTCCGGGGCGCTTCTCGACCAGGGGCGGACGTTCCTCGAAGCACCGCTGCGAAGCGCGCGGACAGCGCGGCGCAAAGGCACAGCCCTTCGGCAAGTCCCAGAGCGGAGGCACCGTGCCGGCGATATCCACCAGCCTTTCGCCGATCTGCTGGCCCGGCACCGAGCGCGGAACGGCCCCCATCAGGCCCAGCGTATAGGGGTGGATGGGTCGATCGAAGAGGTCATAAACACTGGCCTCCTCCACCCGGCGCCCCGCATACATCACCACCACCCGGTCGGCGACCTCGGCCACTACGCCCAGGTCATGGGTGATCAGCACCAGCGCCGTGCCCAGTCGCTCCTGCAGGTCCGAGATCAAACCCAGGATCTGTGCCTGGATGGTCACATCCAGCGCCGTGGTCGGCTCGTCGGCCACGATGATGCGCGGATCGCAGGCCAGCGCCAAAGCGATCATGGCGCGCTGCCGCATGCCGCCCGAAAGCTGGTGCGGATATTGCCGGGCCCGCCGCTTGGGGTCGGGCATCTGCACCAATTGCAAGGTCTCGATCGCCCGCGCCATGGCATCGCGATGGCTGATCTTGCGGTGCTGCCGCACGGCCTCGGCGATCTGCTCGCCGATGGTCAGCACCGGGTTGAGCGCGGTCAGTGGCTCCTGGAAGATCATGGCGATCTGCTCGCCCCGGAAATCCTCCACTCGCCGCTCACCCATGGCGAGGAAATCCTCGCCATTGATGTGGATCTGCCCCGAGGCGACATAAGCCGCCTCGGGCAGGAGGCGCAGCAACGACAGCGCCGTCATCGACTTGCCGCACCCTGATTCACCCACGATGCAAACGGTTTCGCCGGGCGACACCGTCAGCGCCATTTCCGAAACAACAGCGAATGAGCCATGCTCGCCGCGAATGCGCACTTCGAGGTCCGCAACGGCCAGCACGGGTTCGGCAGCAATCGGGGCGGGTGTTGGGCTCATAGGCGTTGTTCCTTTTGCGGGGCGCGGCGCGAACTGGCTATTGCTCGGCGCCGTCGAGATTGCCGACCATGAAGCCATAGTCACCCGCTTCCACGAGATTGCGCGTCAGGTGCTGCATGACCATGATGCCGTTCTCGAACGGGGTTACGATCTCCTCGATGGTCTCGAAGTCATAGGGGCTGACCACACGGCCCAGCAGGCTGCCGCCCTTGATGATCTCGCCATTGGCCGGCGCCAGGGGCTCGAGCCAGCCGCCATGCTTTGGCCGGATGCCGGCAAGTTCGGTCACCACCACCTGCTGGGGATTGGGCATCACCTCGCCCTCGATGGAGCCAATCACGCGCAGCTGGTTGAGGAGCCCCGCGACGGTGCGCTCCACATAGGGGGTCTGGTCGACAATGCCGCCACCCAACTCGATGGTGACGACCTTGGTGCCATGCCGGTCCATCGACACGCTCTTGCTGGTACCCGCATAAACCGTGCCCGCCTTGCCGCTCACCGGGCGATACAGGATCTTGGAGCCAAAGGCGCGCGAGAGCGGCTCGTCGTTCCAGATATAAACATAGTCAACCGTCGGCCGGTCAGTGCCCGAATGCAGGTCAAGATTGAAGTCGAGCTTGGCAAAGAACTCCTCTGCCAGCGCATGGGCCAACTGCTGCGAATAAGGGCCGCGCGGATCGCCGGGGAACTCACGGTTCAGGTTCAGCTGGTCCAGCGGGTTGTGACGGTGATTGACCGCAAAGGAGCGCGGATTGGCCACCGGCAGCAGGATGATGCGGCCCTTGAGCTTGACGTCCTTGATCTGCCGGTAAAGCTCGAGAATGGCCTGCGAGCCGGTGTTTTCATTGCCATGAATTGAAGCGCAGATGCCAACGGTCGGCCCGTCCTCTTCGCCAACCAGTTCGTGCATGAACAGCACGGCGTCGCTGCCATCGGCATGGGTGGTGAATTTGGGGCGGAGCTTGTTGATCGCCTTGACCATTGGGTAGTCCTTTGTTCGCAGAAAGATTGGTTACTTGTTGCCAGCCGAGCGGCTGAGCTGGCGTGGGTCGAGAATGTCGCGCAACCCGTCGCCAAGCAGATTGAAGCCCAGCACCGTGACCATGATGGTCGCGCCCGCGATGATGGAGAGCCAGGGCTCGTCGCGGATGAAGCGGGTGCCATAGGAGAGCGTCCAGCCCCAGGTTGGAGTTGGGGGCGGCAGCCCGAAGCCGAGAAACGAGAGCGCCGATTCAGCAATGATCGCGGTGCCCAGCCCCAGCGAAGCCAGCACGATGATTGGCCCCAGCGCATTGGGCAGGATTTCCCGGAAGATGATGCGGAGCGGCGAAGCCCCGAGCGCGCGGGCTGCCTGCACATAGTTCTGCTCGCGCAGCACCAGCGTCGTTGCCCGCACCACTCGCGCATATTCGGTCCAGAACACGATCACCAGCGCCAGCGAGATATTGTAGATCCCAGGCCCCAGCACCGCGATGATCGCCAGCGCCAGGACAATGGCGGGGAAGCCGAGAAAGATGTCGGTGATCCGCATCAACAGCAGGTCGACCCAGCCGCCGAAATAGCCGGCAACCAGCCCAACCGTGGTGCCGATCACCACGGCCCCGCCAACCGACATCAATGCTACGGACAGCGACACCTGCGCCCCGAACACGAGGCGCGACCACAGGTCCCGCCCGAAATTGTCCGTGCCCAGCCAGTGCTCGGCCGTAGGCCCGGCAAAGCGGTTGCGCATATCCATCTGCTCAACGCCGTGGGTAGCCATATAGGGCGCGAGGACAGCGCAAAGCACGATGAACAGCGTAATCAGCGCGCCCACGACAAGCGAAGTGTTGCGGAAGATCTTGGGAATACGCATCGGATCACCCCAACCGGATCCGCGGATCAACCGCGGCGTAAAGCAGGTCAACCACGAGGTTCACCAGCGCATAGATGATGGCAAAGGTCAGCACGATGCCCTGGATCAGCGGCAGGTCGCGTTGCGCGATTGCCCCGATCGTCAGCTGCCCGAGGCCCGGCCAGGCAAAGATGGATTCCACCAGCACCGCTCCGCCCAGCAAGGCGCCAAAGCGCAGCCCGATCACCGAGATCACCGGCAGCAGCGCATTGCGCAGCGCATGGCGCACGACCACGCGGCCCCGGCGCAAACCCTTGGCGTAGGCGGTGCGCACGAAATCCTCGCGCAGCACTTCAAGCATGGAGGTCCGCACCAGCCGGGAGATGATCGCCGACGTATTGGCGGCAAGCGCCAATGCGGGCAGCAGGATGTGAGACAACGAGTCCAGCAGCACGCCCGGACGCCCGCTCAACGCCGCAACCAGCGCCATCGGCAAGGGCTCGCCCCGGCCCACCGCCGGCAACCAGCCCAGCACTACCGCAAAGGCCAGCATCAAGAGCAGCCCCAGCCAGTAGATCGGCATGGAAACGCCCAACTGTGCAAACAGCATCGCCGCGGTATCGATGATCGAGCCCTGCCGCATGGCCGCAACCACGCCCAGCGTCATCCCGATGATGATGGACAATACCAGCGCCACCACCGCCAATTCCAGCGTTGCGCCGAGACGGCCCGCAATGATGGTGCTGACAGGCTGGGTCTGGAAGATCGACTGCCCCATGTCGCCATGCAGCAGCGCCACGAAGTAATCCCACAGCCGGATAAACCAGGGATCATCCAACCCCATGGCCGTGCGCAGGCTCGCCACTGTTTCGGGCGTCGCGTTCTGCCCCAGCAGCACCGAGGCGGGATCGCCCGGCACCAGCAAGAGCAGGCCAAAAGTCAGAATGACGATGCCGATTGCGGTTGGGATCAACAACAGCAATCGCCGGGTGATATAAGCCAGCACCTGCCCTGCCCTCAGCCGATAACGATTTGCGCGAGCTCGCGCGGATAATGCGTCAAGCTATCGGGCCCGGTTTGGGTGACGAGCACCGTGTCGGAGATGCGAAAGCCCCCCAGACCCTGCACGTAAAGCGCCGGCTCGGAGGAAAACACCATGCCGGGCTGCATGATCGTGTCGTCCCCGCCCTCCACCCAAGGCGGCTCGTGGAACATCACGCCCATGCCGTGCCCAACCCGATGCAGGCAGTATTCGCCGACGCCCTCGCCTTTGATGTAACCCAGCGCCGCATCGTCGGCCGAGGCGCAGGTAGCGCCCGCGACAAGGCCCTCGCGGCCAATCTGCTGGGCTTTTTGCGCGATGGTGTAATAGCGCTCCTGCTCGGGGCTCGGCTCGCCTAGGATGAAGGTGCGCTCGCTTTCGGCCGCGCGTCCCCCGACCCGGCAGCCCAGCGACAGGATGATGCTTTCCCCGCGCTGCGGCCGGTGCCCCGATGGCATGCCGTGGGGAAAGGCCGAGCGGGCGCCCGAATAAACGAGCCCGCCGGCAATGCCCTGCACCAGCATCACATTGTCATGCTCGCGATACATGGTGTCGAGCGCATGGCGGATAACATGGGCTTCGAGCTCGATCTCGGTGGGCATCTCGCCATTGCCGCGCAGGGCCTCAGCGATCAGGTCCACCCCGGCCGCCACCATGGAATCGGAGATACGCCCCGCCTCACGCATCAACGCCACTTCTTCAGGGCGTTTGAGAACGCGCATCTGGCTGACGATGTTGGAAGCGAGCACGCGCGCATTGGGGAAGGCAGCAGCGATCTGGGGCACCCGCGCCAGCGAAATGCCGCCGGAATGGCCAACGACGCCACCGATATTGCCAATGGCGCGGCCCAGCACGTCGAAGGGACGGTCACGGCCCGGAAATTCGAAATAAACAACGAGCTCCGCCGCCGCCTGCTGGTCGAGCGCATGATGACGCTCCAGCTCTGGCACCAGCAGATAGGCGCTGTCTTGTGTCAGCGCGAACACCACCGGCCGCTCGGTCGTATAATGGGAAAAGCCGGTGGTATAGATAATGTCGTCATTGGCATCGAGCAGCAGCAGGTCGATCCCGTCCGCGGCCATGCGGGCACGCATATCGCGGTGCAGATCGGCATAATACTGGGCGCTCAGGCGCTGCGAAAAACCCATGACATTTCCCTCGGTGGCAGAATGCGGCCGGCACGGGAGCGCCGGCCGCGGGAACAAATCCGACTTAGCTTGGCATGCCGATCAGGCCGCGCAGATTGCCACGCGGCGTCGCTTCAACCGTGCCGGGCAGGTCCTTGGCATAGAACAGCTGATAGCCCTGGTAGGAAACGATGTAGTACGGCACCTCTTCGGCAAGGATCGTGGCCGCTTCCTGGTAAGCCTGAGTGCGGGCCGCCTGGTCCAGCGACGAGCGCCCGGCCTGGAGCAGTTCATCCACCTTGGGATTGCTGTAGCCGCCCCAATTATTGCCGCCACCCGTGGTCAGCTGCGCAAACAACAGCCGGTCGGGATCAACGATGTTGACCCAGCCCAGCAGCGCGATCTGGTGCTGGCTCTTTTGCACATAATTGGTCGAAAAGGTCGGCCAATCGCTGATCTGCGCCTGCGCATCCACGCCCGCCTGGGCAAAGATCGCCTGCATATATTCAATGGTCTGCACGCGATTGGGGTCTTCGCTGTGGGTCGAGAGCGTCACCGTCAGCGGCTGGCCGTCCTTGTCGAGGAACCCGTCCGAATTGCTGTCGGTCCAGCCCAGTTCAGCAAACAGCGCCTTGGCGCCTTCGGGATCAAACTGCGGCTGCTGCACTTCAGCCGAATACGCCCAGGACGAGGGCAGGATCACCGAATTGGCGACGGCATCGGCGCCCTGGTAGATGTCATTGACGATGGTCTGCTGGTCGATCAGCATCGAAAACGCGCGGCGCATCTTGGGATCGGCGAGCAGCGGGTCATTGGCGTTGAAGTTGACATAGGTCACGGCCAGGCCCGGGATAACCACATTGCCGAACCGGTCATCGGCGGCAAGGCGGGTAATATCCTGCGGCGAGAGCGGCGACTGGATCACGTCCAGATCCCCCGCTTCGAACGCCTGCGCCCGCGAGGAATTGTCCGCGATCAGCCGCATCGTGACATTCTCGACTGCCGGAGCGCCTGCCCAGTATTCTGGATTGGCTTCGAGCACGATCTCGGCGCCGCGGTTCCAGCTGACGAGCTTCATCGGGCCCGCGCCAATGGGCTCGGCCGCAATGTCGCGCCCGGCTTCCACCAGCTCCTGCGGCACAATGCCGACATCGAGATAGGACAGCAACGGTGCATAAGGCGCGCTCAGCACGAACTTGACCGTGCGGTCATCGACCTTCTCGACACTCGCGATCGGCGTATAAAGGGCGCGCATCGGCGAGTTGAAGTCGGGATTGATCAGGGACTGGTAGGTGAACACCACATCGTCGGCCGTTAGCGGCGTGCCGTCCGAGAACTTGAGGCCCTCGCGCAGGTGGAAAATAAAGGTCTGCGGATCAGGCGTTTCCCAGCTTTCCGCCAGGTCGGGCTCGGCTTGGAGGCTGGGCGTGATGGTCACGAGGCCCGAATAGATCAGGTCGGCGGCACGGAATGCCGTGGTATCGCGGGTCAGGCGCGCATCAAGCGTGCCGGCATCCACATCCACGCCCACCACCAGCGTGTCGGCGTCCTGCGCGACCGCCACACCCAGCGGCATAAAGCTCAGTGCCACAATGGCGCTGGTCGTCAATAAAAACTGCTTCATTCTTTTCTCCCTCAGTCGTGTCTAATCTGTTGGCGGTACGATCTATTTGGCGCGCGCAACGGGCTGCCGCTCCCGCGCCCCATGGGGCTCGTTTCCGGCAATCTTGTTCTGGCGCAGCTCGGCCAGGCACGGCACGAGCACGCTTTCCAACGCCCCCTGGTCGGGCGCATGCCGAAATTCGAAACACGGCTTGCCCGGTCCCACCAAATCGATCACGTGATCGGCCCCCGAGGCATAAATCACCGCATCGCACTGCGCGATTGTCTCGGAAATGTCCGCCGCGGCCGACCAGGTCACCTTGATGTCGGCAATGTGGGGCGCAAACTCGCGCACGCTGGGCCGCATTATCGCGATATATTCGGGGAAATAGGTAACCGCAGCCACCCGCATGCGTGGATCGAGCCCGGCCAGCGCCTGCCGCGTTTTTTCCGATGGAATGAACCGCAACCCCAGCAGGCGCGCCGCCGGAACCAGCGCACGCACTTCGGCTTCGCGATTAACGAAGGTCAGCACCAGATCGGCATCGAGCGCAACGCGGCGCGCGTCCTCGGACACTTTGAGCGTATCCAGCGTCAGGATCTGCACCTGGTCAGTGGCGCCCAGCACCGGCTTGATCTGGGCCACATAGTCCCGCCCCGGCTCTTCAAAGATCGCCACAAACACCAGCCGCAACCCTGTCTTGGGCTTACGCAGCTGCGATTGCGCATTGATCATCGACACCAGTGCCATGGGGGAAACGCCGAGCTTTTCGGCCTTGCTGATCAGGATTTCGATATCGGCGCGCAACGCGCTTACCGGCAGGTCACCGCCCGCACTGGTCTTTTTCGGATCACGAGCAGAAAACGCCCCGAGCCCCTGGCGCATCTCGACAAGCCCTGCATCGCGGAGCCGCTGATACACCTGGCTCACCGTCATCGGGGCAATGCCCAGTTCCGCAGCCAACTGGCGCACCGACTGCAGCTTGCTGCCATAGGGGATCCCGCCAAAGGCCAGCGCATAGGTCAAAAGCCCATGCAACTGTGTGCCGACCGGGACCGGCAGCGACTTGTCTATGCTGGATGCGTCGATACGGAACATGTGTACTATCCAAGCGATACACCCAGACCGTATCAACTCTCTCCCGAAACACAATGGGGCCGCACGTTTTTTATCCACAGCAACTTAATGCCTAGTCACTGAGCAAAGCTTTGCGCTTGCACCGGCTGATTTTCGGTGTTCTCTAAGCTTCAACGCGCGCCGCCAGTCGGCTGCGTGTTGGACTCCGAACCCGCGGGCGCGAAAAGGGTGTACTAATGGAATATGTCAATCTCGGCCGATCCGGCCTCAAGATCTCTCGTCTGGCCTTGGGCTGCATGACCTTTGGCTCCCCCAGCTGGGCCCCTTGGGTCCTCGACGAGGAGAATTCCCGCCCCATCATCGCCCGTGCACTCGAGCTCGGGATCAATTTCTTCGATACCGCCGACATGTATTCCCTGGGCGCCAGCGAGGAAGTGCTGGGCCGCGCCCTTGCCGATCACCCCCGCCACAAGCTGGTGCTCGCGAGCAAGCTCTACAATCCCATGAGCCAGGACCCCAATGACCGGGGCCTGTCGCGCAAGCACATCTTCGAATCGGTGGATGGCAGCCTGCGCCGCCTCGGCACCGATTACATCGATCTCTACCAGCTGCACCGCTTCGACTACGAAACGCCGCTCGAGGAAACGCTCGACGCCCTCAACGATCTCGTCCGCGTCGGCAAGGTGCGCTATCTCGGCGCCTCCTCCATGCATGCCTGGCAGTTCATGAAGGCCCTGGGCCTGCAGCGCCAGCACGGCTGGGCGCAGTTCATCTCCATGCAGCCGCACTACAATCTGATCTATCGCGAGGAAGAGCGCGAAATGCTGCCCCTCTGCCGCTCCGAAGGGGTCGGCGTCATTCCCTGGAGCCCGCTGGCCCGCGGCGTTCTGGCCGGCAAGCGCGGCGAAGACGGCAAGGGCAGCACCCGCGCCCAGACCGACCGCACCGCCACCGCGCTCTATGAGGCGACCAAGGCGCAGGACGATCAGGTCGCGGCCGCCGTCAAGGCCGTCGCCGAACGGCACAACTGCCCCATGGCGCAGGTTGCCTATGCCTGGGTCGCGAGCCGCCCCGGCATCACCGCTCCGATCATCGGCGTGTCGCGCCTCACCCAGTTCGACGATGCGGTAGCCGCGCTCAGCCTCAAGCTGACCGACCAGGATATTGCCGAAATCGAAGCGCCCTACCGGCCCAAGCCCGTGGCCGGGCATCAGTAGCGCCATCCTATTTGCCGAGGACTGACCCAATGAAACTTGGACGCGAACTGGCCGAACTGACCGCCGGCCTTGATGCTCTTTACCGCAGCCACAACACCGCTGCTGGCTTTCTGGATCGCGAGGGGCTGATCCCGGTTGCAGTCGCCGATGTGGCGCCCCGCCCCTTGCGCGATTACGCCGAAGCGCGCGCCGCGCTCGAAGCGCTGCAGGCGCGCATTCCCGCCGAGGCAGAAAGCGATCTGCGCCGCGACTACCTGCTGGAAATGGTCGACTCGCTCCTCGCCCTGGTGACCACATTTGAGGGAGCGCCCATTTCCTTTGCGGATCGGGTGCGCCGCCAGATCCGGGTCGAAACCACCAAGGTGCCACCCGCGATCATCGAGGCCTATCGGGACACTATCCGCGACAAGCTGATCGAGATTGGTCAGTGGACCGGCGACATTTCAGCCGATGTGCGTCGCTGGGAAGCCTCGGTTCGCGTCCCGGCCGACCAGGTCATCGACACCATGCGCGAGCTGACCAAGGTGGTGCGCGAGCGGGTCAGCGCCCGCATGTATGATTTCCGCCATGAATGGATCGAGCCCCAGGAGCTGCGCGATGTGCCCTTCTCGGCTTACTGCGATTTTCCCGCGCGCAAGCAGTATCTCAACCTCGACCATCCCTACACGACCTACGCGCTCAAGCACCTGGCCTGCCACGAAGCCTTTCCCGGACACCTCGTGCACCTCGCCCTGCGCCAGCAATATGTGGCCGAAGGCACCATGCCGCTCGATGGAGCGCAGGTCGTTACCAGCTCGGCCAGCAGCGCGCTGTTTGAGGGTATTGCCGACAACGGCCTCTTCTTCATCGATTGGGTGGAAACCCCCGAGGACGAACTGGCCGTCGCCCTCCAGCGCATGCGCGCCGCCCTGCGCTGCAATGCCGCCTGGATGCTGCACAACGACAACATGTCGGCCGATCTGATCGCGCCGATCATGGCCGAACAGAGCTTTGAGGAGCTTCACGCCATCAAGTCCAAATTGCGCTTCCTGCGCCATGGGCTGCGGGCACCCTTTGTTTATTCCTATTGGTGCGGCGACATGGCGGTGCACGACCTTTGGAAGACTGTTCCCAAGGAACGCCACGCCGAGTTCTGGGCCTATCTCTATGGCAACATGCATACGCCAACCACACTGGCGCGGTACTGGAAGTCCTGAAGCACCCGATCCTGACCACCGGCAAGCCTCCCATTGCCGATGGTCATCACCGCTGCATTTATTCCAACCTGCCCGAGGCCGGTCCGGTCTCGGTCACCAGGCGCTCCGCCCCTCCGTGCCCTATTCCGCCTGATCCTTGACCGCCTCCATCGACACATGCGTGCTGGTATGGGCGACATGGGGCAGGCTGCTGATGCGCTCGCCCAACACTTCGCGATAATCGGCGATATCCTTGGTGCGCACCTTGAGCAGGTAATCAAAGCTCGAAGCGATCATATGCGCCTGCTCCACTTCGGGAATGGCGCGCACTGCCTTGTTGAACGCGTTGAGCGCCGCCTTGCGCGTGTCGCTGAGCTTGACCTCGACAAAGGCGACATGGGGCAAGCCCATCCGGTCCGGATTGATCACGGCCCGATAGCCCAGGATGTACTTGGCATCCTCCAGCCGCTTGATCCGCGCCTGGCACGGCGTCTTGCTCAAATTCACCCGCCGGCTCAACTCGGCCACGCTGATCCGGCCGTTCTGCGCCAACTCGTGCAGGATGCGACGGTCGATCGGGTCCAATGCGTCGTGATCGGCAAGGTTCACAGGCGTTTCTCCTAGAAGCTGCCCCAACTATATTGCATTAGGCCGGATCGAGCCACCATATCGGGCGAAATGCCTTTAGGCGCAGCATTATCTTCTACCTGCCTTCCGGCCGAGATACTCGACCGGGAAGGGTTGCCCTGGAGCCCCCCAATTGTCTGAAATCGCTGCTGCCCGCCAAACTCTTCACGCCCGCAATCTGGCCGACGAGACTGCTCTCGTTGGGCAGCTGATTGCCGATACTGGCCTGTCTCCCGCCGAGCGCAGCGCGATCTCGGCCCAGGCCGAAAAGCTGGTGACGACCGTGCGGACCGGCAATCGCCTCGGCCTCATGGAATCCTTCCTCGCCGAATATGGTCTCGCCACGGACGAGGGCGTGGCCCTGATGTCGCTGGCCGAAGCGCTGCTGCGCGTCCCCGACGCCGAAACCGTTGATGCCCTCATCCACGACAAGGTAGGCGGCTCCGACTGGGCCAGCCATTTCGGCGGCTCCTCCAACCAGCTCGTCAACTTCTCCTCCTGGGCCCTCAGCCTCACCGCCGATGTGCTGGGCGACCCCGAAGTCGGCCCCAAGAATGCGCTCCATCGTGCTGTAGCGCGCCTGGGCGAACCGGTGATCCGTACTGCCGTCGGCCAGGCCATGCGGCTCCTCGGCTCCCAGTTCGTCTTTGGCCGCACCATCGACGAAGCCATCACCAATGCCCGCAAGCCCGAGGCTCTGGGCTACCGCTATTCCTATGACATGCTGGGCGAAGCCGCCCGCACCTCCGCCGATGCCGAGCGGTATGCGGAAGCGTATAGCCGCGCCATCGCCACTCTCGCTCCCCGCTGCACCGCCCCGTCCGTGCGCGACAATCCCGGCATTTCGGTCAAGCTTTCGGCCCTTCACCCCCGCTACGAGTTCGCGCAGCGCGAGAGGGTGATGAGCGAACTGGTTGCCACGACTCGGCAATTGGCGCTCGCCGCCCGCGCCGCCAATATGGGCTTCAACATCGATGCCGAGGAAGCCGACCGGCTTGATCTGTCGCTCGACATCATCGCCGAAGTGCTCGCCACGCCCGAACTGGCCGGCTGGGACGGCTTTGGCATCGTGGTGCAGGCCTATGGCAAGCGCGTCCTGCCCCTGATCGATTGGCTCGATGCCACCGCCCGTTCGCTCGATCGCCGCATCATGGTGCGCCTCGTCAAGGGCGCCTATTGGGACGCCGAAATCAAGCGCGCGCAGGTGCTAGGGCTCGATGGCTATCCCGTCTTCACTCGCAAGGCCGCAACCGATGTCAGCTACATCGCCGCCGCCCGCAAGCTCCTTGCGGCCGAGGCGATCTACCCGCAATTTGCCACCCACAACGCCCACACGGCCGCCGCCGTCCTCCATCTCGCCGCCCAAGCCGGCAAGCCCAAGGATAGCTTCGAGTTCCAGCGCCTTCATGGCATGGGCGAGCGCCTTCACGAAGTGCTGCGCACCGCCCACGGCACCCGCACCCGCATCTATGCCCCCGTCGGCGCGCACAAGGACCTGCTGGCCTATCTCGTCCGGCGCCTCCTCGAAAACGGCGCCAACGGCTCCTTTGTCTACCAGATCGCCGACGAGAACATCCCGGCCGCTGTGGTCGCCGAGGACCCCATCGCCAAGCTTCTCGCTTTGGGCGACGCCATCCCCAATCCGGCCATCCCCGCCCCGGCCAATATCTTTGCCCCCCGCCGCAACTCGGCCGGGCTCGATCTCACCGACCCCGTCGCCTTCCCCGCCGCCGAGGGAGCGCGCAACGCCTTTGCCACCACCCAATGGCACGCCCACGCCCTGACCGCGCTCAGCAGCGAACCCGCCCCGGGCGCGCAAGCGCAAACCCTCACCAACCCCGCCAAACCAGCCGACATTCTGGGCACCGTGGTCGACGCCCTCCCGCACGAGATCGAAGGCGCCATCGCCGCGGCCACCCACTCCGGCTGGTCCAAGGAGCCCGTCGCCCGCGGCGCCGAGCTCTTGCGCGCCGTCGCCGATCTCTACGAAGCCAACCGCGCCGAGTTCTTCGCCCTCCTCACCCGTGAAGCGGGCAAGACCTGGGCCGACGCCGTGGCGGAGGTGCGCGAAGCGGTCGACTTCCTGCGCTACTATGCCCGCGGCGCCGAACGGCAGACCCTGGGCGCCCCCCGCGGCCCCTTCACCGCCATCTCGCCCTGGAACTTCCCCCTCGCCATCTTCACCGGCCAGATCGCGGCCGCGCTGGTGGCGGGCAATCCGGTGCTGGCCAAGCCCGCGCCCCAAACCCCGCTGATCGCCTTCCGCGCGATCCAGCTGATGCACGAAGCCGGCATCCCCCGCGACGCCATCCAGCTCCTCACCGGCGCCGGTGAAGTGGGCACCGCGCTCACCTCCCACCCCGCCATTGCCGGCGTCGTTTTCACCGGCTCCATCGCCACCGCGCGCCGGATCGACCAGGCCATGGCCGCCAATCTGGCCCCCACCGCGCCCCTCATCGCCGAGACCGGTGGCCTCAACGCCATGATCGTTGACTCCACCGCCCTGCCCGAACAGGCCGTGCGCGACATCATCGCCTCCGCCTTCCAGTCCGCCGGCCAGCGCTGCTCGGCCCTGCGCGTGCTTTACGTGCAGGAAGAAGCGGCCGAGCGGACCCTCGAAATGCTCAAGGGCGCCATGGACGAGCTGACCCTGGGCGATCCCTGGCACCTCAGCACCGATATCGGCCCCGTCATCGATGAGGCCGCCCGCAGCAAGATCGAGGCGCATATCGAGAGCTTTGCGCGCGCGGGCAACCTCATCCATCGCCTGCCCACCCCAGCCGGCGGCACCTTTGTCGCTCCCGCCGTGCTGCGCGTGCCCGGCATCGAGGCTCTGGCCGAAGAGATCTTTGGCCCCGTGCTCCATGTCGCGACCTTCAGGGCCACTGAGCTCGACGCCGTCATCGCCGCCATCAACCGCTCGGGCTACGGGCTGACCTTTGGCCTGCACACCCGCATCTCCTCGCGGGTGCGTCTCGTGTCCAGCGCCGTCCAGGCCGGCAATATCTATGTCAACCGCAACCAGATCGGCGCCGTGGTCGGCTCGCAGCCCTTTGGCGGCGAGGGCCTTTCGGGCACCGGCCCCAAGGCGGGCGGCCCGCACTACCTGCCCCGCTTCACCATCGGTGCCGCCGAAGGCAAGACCATGCCCCTTCCCCTGCCCGGCCCCACCGGGGAGTCCAACGTCATGCATGTGAGCCCGCGCGGCACCGTGCTCTGCCTTGGCCCCACCCCGGCCGATCAGCAGGCCCAGGCCAATCTGGCCGCCACGCTCGGCAACACCGCTGTTCTGGCCGAACTCGACCTCGACGTGCTCCAGCACGCCCAGACCTTTGATGCGGTGGCCTATTTCGGCGCGGACGGCCAGCTCGGCGCCATCCGCCAGGCCCTGAGCCAGCGCAGCGGCCCCATCCTGCCGCTGGTCACCAGCAAGGATGACGCCCTGCGCCTCGTGGTGGAGCGTCATGTCTGCATCGACACCACAGCGGCGGGCGGCAACGCCACCCTGATGGCCCAGGCCGGCTAGCCAAGCCGGCTAACCGCCCCAACAAAAAAAAACCGCTGGCATCACCAGCGGGCTTTTTTACCCTTGCGCGACCGCCGCCGTCGCCACGAACTCGACCTTGTAGCCGGGGTCCGCCAACAGCGCCTGCACGCAGGCGCGCGTCGGCTTGTTGTCCGGATCGATCCAGCTGTCGTAAACGCTGTTCATCCCGGCAAAGTCCCTGATATCGGCGAGATACACCGCCATCGTCAGCAGCTGCGCCTTGCTGCTCCCGGCCTCCGCCAGCAACCGCTCCACTGCCGCCAACGCCTGCTGGGTTTGCCCCAAGATATCGAGGCTCGTATCCTCGGCCACCTGCCCGGCCAGGTACACGACCCCGCCATGCACCACGGCCTGGCTCATGCGCTTGCCCATTTCCATTCGCTTGATCATGCGATCTCCTCGGCGCCCAGGCGCTCCATCACCAATTCCGCCCCCGCCAGATCTTCGAGGGCATGCCCCGCCGATTTGAACAGGGTGATATCCTCCGGCGCCCGCCGCCAGCGCGGCGCTTCGCCCAGCAATTCGGCCAGCTCCGTTACGTCAGCTGCATCCAGCACACCAGCCGCTATGGGCTGGGCGATGTCGCCGGTTTCGGTTTTTGTGTGCGGCACGTCGACCACCACCCGCGCCCTGCGCACCAGGGCATCATCGCTTTCGCGCATGTCGCGGCGGAACCCGCCGACGAGGTCGATATGCGTGCCCGGCCGCACCTGCTCGCCCAGAATAATGGGCTCGCGCGCCAGCGTCGCCGCTGAAACAATCTGCGCCTGCCCTACGGCCTCGGCCAGTTCCCCGGCCGCGCTCGCGGCAATCCCGCGCGCATGGAGGCTCGCGGCCAGCGCCTCGGCCTTTTCCACATTGCGCCCCCAGATCAGCACCCGCTTGGGCCGCAACACCGCCCAATAGGCTTCTGCCAGTGCTTCGGCGACGCTCCCGGTGCCCACCACAAGGAGAGTTTCGGGCTCGGGATTGGCCAGCACCGAAGCCGCCAGCACCGAAGCGGCGGCCGTGCGCCGCGTGGTCAGCGCGTGCCCGTCGATCGTGCCCAGCGGCTCGCCGCTGGCGGCATCGAGCACCATATAGATCGCCCGCAGTGCCCCACCCGGCCGGTTCCCCAGTTCAGGCAACACAGTCACGAGCTTGACCCCGATCAGCTTTCCCGGCCGCACGGCCGGCATCACCAGCAGCGTGCCCGCAGTTTGCCCCGGCGCCGCCTCGATCGGCACGGCCTGCCGGCTCGGCGCCGTGGGTGGCGCCAAAAACGCCTCGCGCAGTTTTGCCACCAGCGATGGATAATCCAGCAACCGCTCGACCGTCGCCGCGTCGATCACCTTGAGTGCGGTTGTCCCCGCCATCAGTAGATAACCTTGTCGGTCGCAGGATCGATCAGGTGCATGCTGTCCATATCGACGGTTAGGGCAATCGTCTGCTTGGGCGCGGCCTGATACGACGGCGCCACCCGCGCACAGACATTGTCCGTGCCCACCCGCATATAGAGCAGTGTCTCGGCCCCCAGCGGCTCCACCAGATCCACGGTCCCGCTGAGCGCCGCCGTATTGGGGCGGTCATGCACATTGCTGAAAGCTTCGGGCCGCAGCCCCAGCACCACGTCGCGCCCGGCAAATGGCGCATAGGCATCCCGGCGCGACGCCGGCACGGCGAGCCGCTGCTCGCCCGGCAGCTGCACGAACAGCCCGTCGCCCTCGCCCACCAGCCGGCCATTGAGGAAGTTCATTGCCGGCGAGCCGATAAAGCCCGCCACGAACCGGCTCACCGGTCGGTTATAGAGTTCCTGGGGCGGCCCCGCCTGCTCGATGGTGCCATTATTCATCACCACCACCCGGTCGGCCATGGTCATGGCCTCGATCTGGTCATGGGTCACATAAACCGTGGTGGTCGGGATCTGCTGGTGCAGCCGCTTGATTTCGGTGCGCATCTGCACGCGCAGCTTGGCATCGAGATTGCTCAGCGGCTCGTCGAACAGAAACACTTTGGGGTTGCGCACAATGGCGCGCCCCATGGCCACGCGCTGGCGCTGCCCGCCCGAGAGCATGCGCGGCTTGCGTTTGAGCAGGGGCTCGATCTCGAGCACGCGGGCAGCCTCGGCGACCCGCGCCGCCACTTCGGCCTTGGGCATGCGTCGTTGTCGCAAGCCAAAGGCGATGTTGTCGTAAACCGTCATATGCGGATAAAGCGCATAATTCTGGAACACCATGGCGATGTCGCGCCGCCCCGGCTCGACATCGTTGATGGTCTTGTCGTCGATGCGGATCTCGCCACCCGAAATAGTTTCGAGGCCCGCGATCATGCGCAGTGTCGTGGATTTGCCGCAACCCGAAGGGCCCACCAGCGCCACGAACTCGCTATCGGCGATTTCGAGATCGATGCCCCGGACGGCCTGGAAGGTCTGGTAGGACTTGGTCAGGTTGCGGATCGAAAGATGGGCCATGTCGGCTCCTTCGTGTGAGAGCTTAGGCGCGAGCCAGCAGCATGTTGGACGCCAGCCAGAAGGGCGGCAGGCAGAGCGGGGTCGAGGACATCGGCAGGATGGCATCGTGAATGGCGACCCCGAGCTCGTCGCGCATAAAGGCGCGGCGCTGCTCGATGCGGGCATAGACCTGCGGATGGCGCGTGCGCAGCTCTTCGCGCAGCGCCGCATCGGCAAAGGTCACCGCGTCTTCGCAGTTGAGCGCCCAGCCATTGGGCATCGGCACCGGGATCACGTCGATCTGGAAGGGCATGCCCGAAGCGATACGGCTTTGCGAACCCGGCCGCACCGGCGAGTTCAGCCATTCGTCATGGCCCGTCAGGTGCCCGGGATTGAGCGCTGAACCAAGGCCGCCGCGCGCCAGCGCGCCGGTCACCGCATCATGGATTTCGCCACCCGTGACCCCGAGATCGGCCGTTTCATACCAGGTGATCAGCCCCTCGAAATAGCTCTTGGCGGTGGCGAGGAACGCCTCGTCATGGTCGGTCACGAGCCCGGCGCGCGAGGCAAGCCCACCCCAAAAGCTCACCGCCGCCGAAATGCCATTGCCCTTGCCGATGATGCGCCCGGTTGGGCTCGAGAGCCCGATCACCGGCCCCGTAGCATCGCTGGTGGTCAGCATGGGGTGGCAGTTCATCGGCTCGCCGGCATAGCCCATGCGGCTCGCCGCCAGCAATTCGCTGTCCCCGGCCTGGATACCCGTCACCATGCGCCACACCGCTGCCGAGGCGCGCGCCGCGCCCCATTCATAGGCGGCGATCTGGTCGGCATCCACCACCGAGCGCAGGCCTTCGGTTTCATGCATCAGCACCGGAGTGGCTTCCGCCGGGCTTTGGCCGGTGATCCGCTTCAGGAGGATCGGCAGGTAAGCGGGCACGAACAGGCCCGGCTCCTCGCCGTCCCATTCCGTCCCCTCGAAATACTTCCACCCGACAACCCCCACGCTGTCGCCGCTCTTGATGCCGCATTCACGCAGCACCGCCTCGACGCTCGGACGGCGCGAGCGGTCCTGGGCCAACAGGCTCATCGACTGGGCCAGCATCACCTGCTTGCCCGGCAGCGGGGAAATGGCGGTATAGCTTTCATCCTCATTGCCCACGACGAAGATGCGCTGCTCGCCGGGGCCCAGCAGCAGCAGGGCCTCCTCAAAGCGCGGATCAAAGCCCGACATGAAGATGATATTGGCGTTGTGCTCGCGGTCGGCATAGATCACGAGCCAATCATGGCCGGCACGCCGATAGGCCTCGTTGCACCGCGCCGCATAGGTCGCGCCCGGAATGGCGGGCTGCTGCAGGGGAACCTCAATGGCCGGCGCGGCAATCGAACGAAGGGCAATGCTCATCAATAAAGGTCCTTTCAGCTCGCCGCAGATTCTGCGGCAGATGGGTCGGCAGCGCTGGGCGCATGCCAGAGCGGCGCCTTGGCGCCCGAAAAATTGGTGCAGCCTTCCAGCGCCAGGGCGACCCCGCCCAGCGGCACATTGTTGGTGCTGAGGCTCGAGAATTCGATCCGGCAATCCTGCAGCGCTGCGGGCAGCGCCAGCTCCTCGACGGCGTGGATCATCGAGTTGCGGATAAAGGGCGCCAGCCGCGCCAGACTCCCCCCGAGGATCACCCGCGGCGGATCGAAGATATTGATGAGGTTGGACACCCCGATCCCGAGATAACTGCCCATTTCAGCTAGCACATGCAGCGCCAGCTCGTTGCCCGCTTCGGCGAGGTTGAGCAGCTCGGCGGTCGAGGACACCTGCACCCCGTCCTGCTGCAGCCGCTGCGCCAGCGCGAAATCCGACACATAGGCCGACAGGCACCCGGTATTGCCGCAGCGGCACAGCCGCCCATTGGGCACGATCTTGGTGTGGCCGAACTCGCCGGCATAGCCGCCATGGCCCCGAAACAGCGCGCCATCGAGAAACAGGCCCGCGCCCACGCCCGAGGAGCTGTCGAGATAGATAAAGGTCTCGTCCTCGGCTGCGCTGCCGAACAGATATTCGGCCATCGCATCGGCATTGCAGTTGTTGTCGATGTACAGCGATGCCTCGACGGCATTGTCGAGCAGGCTGCGCAATTCGAGGTCGCGCCATCCCAGGTTGGGCGAATGGGCGAGGTGCCCGTCGCGCCCCACCAGGCCCGGCACCGACACCCCCACGGCGCGCACTTCGTTCATGCTGCGACCGATGCTGGCCACCAGCTCGCCAATTCCGGCGCGCAATTCGGCGGCGAGTTCGGAGCGATGCGGCAGCGTGCGCGTCACCTGTCCCAGCGGCGCCCCATCGAGCCCCGTTACCACATAGCTGATCTCACCGGGCACGGGATGCACCCCGACCAGCAGGCCCCCATTGGCCGAGATCGAAATGCGCTCCCCAGGCCGCCCGCGCCCCTTGCCCGCGACCTTGGTGGCGCGCTCGATCAGACCGATGGCCTCGAAATCCTTGAGGATCGCCGACACCGTCGACTTGTCCGTCTCGGCCTTGTCGGCGATCTCGCGCTGCGAGGCATTGGGATTGAGCCGGATCGCATGGAAGATGCGCGAGGCATGGATCTGGCGAACAACAGATGGATGCATGAGCTAGTCCCTCTCGGGCGGGCGTGGCGAGGCAGCCAGGGAATGGGTCATCATTTCGACGAGCCACCCAGCAGGCCCCGCGTGAATGCCTTCTGGAACAGCAGGAACGCAATCATCATCGGAACGATCGAAATGATCGTCGCCGCCATCATCGGGCCGTCATCCACGTCGAGCCCGCCGATCATCGCATAAAGGCTGACCGGCGCCGGGCTGTTCTGCCCGCTGGTGAGCGTCAGCCCGAAGAACAGATCGTTCCAGGCCGAGCGGCTCTGCACGATGGCGATCGCCGCCAGCCCCGACACCGATGCGGGCAGCAGGATCTTGAAGAAATACCCCGCCGGCCCGCAGCCATCGAGCTGCGCCGCCTCGAACATCGAGCGGGGCACCGTCGCAAAATAGTTGCGCATGAAAAACGTCACGAAGGGCAGACCATAGGCGGTATGGACCAGCCACATCCCCGGAATGGTGTTGTAGAGCCCGAGCGAACGCATGATCATGAACAGCGGGATCTGCACCGCCTGGTAAGGCACGAGCATGCCCGCCAGGATCAGCAGATACACCACCCGCCCGCCCGGAATATTGACCTGCGATAGCGGATACGCCGCCAGCGAGCCCACAAACACCGACAGCACGACCGAGGGAATGGTGATGAGGAAACTGTTCCACACCGAGCGCCCGATCCGCTCCCAGCCCTCGGCATAGTTCTGCCAATAGATTTCGCTGGGCAATTGCAGCGAATAGGGGATTTCGGCCGGGCTCTTGAGGCTGGCATTGAACGCCATCAAGAGCGGCGTCAGATAGAGGATCGCCAGCACGACGAGGATGAAATAGCGCAGCCCGGTGGAAAGCGCAGGGCGACGGACGGCAAAGGCGCTCATTCGCGCACCTCCTCGACCTGGGTGGACATGTAATAAACATAGGGCATCACCACGATGGCCGCGAGCACCAGCAGCAGCACCGCGATCGCCGCGCCCTGCCCCATCTGGAAGCGCGAGAACGACGTTTCGTACATATCGACGGCCAGCACATAGCTCGATTCAAACGGCCCGCCCTGGGTCATCGACCAGACGATATCGAAGACACGCATGGAGTCGACGCCAGCAATCCCCAGCACCACTACGGTCGAGGGCAAGAGCAGCGGCAGCTTGATCTTGGTCAGGATGGTCCAGGGCGACGCCCCATCGATCCGCGCCGCCTCGATATATTCGGTGGGCAGGTTCCGCAGCCCGGCAAAGTAGATGAGGAAGGTGAACCCGCTCCAGGCCCAAAGCGAAGCCGCCATGATCGAATAGGTCACGATCTGCGGGTCGCCGAGCCAGTTCTGGTTCCATTCCGACAGCCCCAGACTATTGAGCACGGTCGAGAATAGCCCCGTCGTCGGCCGATACAGCCACCGCCAGGCCGACGCCACTGCCACGGTCGTGATGGTGAAGGGCAAAAAGAAGATGGTCCGGAAAATATAGGCGCCTTTGACGTCGCTATCGAGCAAGAGCGCGAGCCCCAGCCCCACGATCGTGGGCAGCACCAGGAAATAGATCAGCCACTGGAAATTGTTGAACAGCGCATGCATGGTACGCGGCTGGTTGAGGATCTGCTGGAAGTTCGCCAGTCCAACCCATTGCCGCTCCACCGACATTCCGTCCCAGGAATGCAGCGACAGCCAGATCGTATCGATCACCGGGTAAATGAAGGCGGCGATAAACAGCGCGATCGGGCCCAGCAAAAACAGCGCATAAACCAGGTTGCGCCTGGCTCTGAAATCAAGTCCGCCCATGACTGGCCCCTTCCTGCATTCCCAACCCGGCGCCCGCGCGCGCCGGACGATCGGCCCCCGTCGCAACGGGGGCCTTGTGTCATCACCAGGCGTAGAACAGCTTCTGGTCGGCCATCGAGAGGCGCATTTGCTCGAGCATGGCGAGCGAAGTCTCGAGCCCTTCCGGCGTCGGATTGGCCGCGTATTTCTCGATCTCGGTGCCGATCGCCATGCGGTAATCCACCGGCAACAGGATCATGAGGCTGGGCAGTGCCATGGTGGCGAACCGCTCCGCTTCGCGCTTGCCGATCACGTCATAGATGTCGGTGGACACTTCCACATTGGGCGCGAGCGAACCCTTGGGCTGGTTGAACGCGGTTTGCGCTTCCACCGACACCACCGAGCGCACGAACTGCTTGCCCTGCTCCTGCAGGTCGCCCTTGAGCACCACCACCGTATCGGTCTGGAAGATCGACTGGTCCTCGGTGCCCGGCGCGACAAAGAAGTCGTAATCCTCGCCCGGCGTCCAGCCGCGGCCCTTCATATAGCCAGAGATCCAGTTGCCGGCCTGATACATGCCGATCTCGCCGCGCATCAGCTGGTCCGAGCTGTCAGCCCAGGCCGCCGCCGTCCAGTTGGGCGCATAATGCTCGGCATAGTTCTCGCGGAAGATCTCGAAGGCTTCGCGCATTTCGGGACCGGTCCAGGACAGCTCCCCGCGGGCAAACTGCCAATAGCCCTCTTCACCCACAACGCTCAGCAGCGGGGCATAAAAGTTGTAAAAGCTCCAGGGCCAGCCCGCCGAATTGCCGAGGCACGCCACATTGTTGGCCTCGAGCGTTTCGCACACCGTGTTCCACTCTTCCCAGGTCGTGGGCGGGGTCAGGTTGAGCTTTTCAAACAGCGCCTTGTTGTAGAACACGTCATTGACGATGCTCAGCGAAATCGGCAGCGCCGTATGCACGCCACCAAAGGTGATGATGCGGCGCAGCCCTTCGGGGAAGATTTCATCGCCCCGGATATCCTGCCACACATCCTCGATGTCGAGAATGCGGCCCGAATTGGCCACCTGGGTCAGGTCAAAGCCCGAGTTGAACTGATAGGCCATCGGCGGGGTGCCACCCATCAGCGACACCTGCACCTGCTGGCGCAAGCCCTGAGTATGGCCCGGGATCACCCGCTCGGTCACCGGGGCGTCCGGGTTCTGCTTGTTGATCTCGGCGATCATGGCTTTGACGCCATCATACTCGCCGCCAACGCCCATATAGTGCCAGAACTCGGGCACCTGCTGGGCCGAAGCGGGCGCGCTGCCGGCCGCGACCGACAGCGCGAGGAGGGATACGGCAAGAAACTTGGATCTGCTGGACATGGGTTAAACCTTTTGCTGGCCGGTCGTGACATCCAAAAACTGCGCACCCCATAATTTGTTGGAGTGTAGGATTATTGATTGACCGGCTAAGCGTGGCTGTCAATCGGGCCTGCTTGCTTTTAGTGCAATTTTTCTGCTGCTACAAAACTAGCCACCGCGAGAGCACCAGAGTCGGTATCGGGTGGAAACCGGCCGAAACGCCCGCTGATCCTGGTAAAAACCAGTAAATATCGCGTCCGTCGCGCGGTTCAATCCGGCGCGCTCGAGCATGAACCCTCGCCTACCCTGTGGAAAATCCATCCCGGGAAACCTCAAAGAACGGTTTGACATCTCCCAAAAATAGGTTTGATTATCAAAAGAAATAAACCTGAGGCTGCGGAACGCTGATCCGCAGCAGCGTGGAGAGCACGGCATGGCCTATACCTCGACCCATTGGGGCGTGTACGAGGCAAAGAACACCGGCGGCACGGTGGAACTGACCCCGGCTCCCTGGGACCGCGACCCCTCCCCCCTTAGCCGCTCCCTCACCTCCGGCCGCGATGCGCCCGCCCGCATTCGCCGCCCCGCCATCCGCGCCGGCTTCCTCAAATCCGGCGCCGCTTCGCGCGAAGGCCGCGGGCGCGAAGCCTTTGTGGAAGTGCCATGGGACGAAGCCTTCGACATCACGGCCCACCACATCGCCCGCGTGCGCGAGCAATACGGCAATGAGAGTTTTTATGGCGGCTCCTATGGCTGGTCGAGCGCCGGCCGCTTCCACCACGCCCAAAGCCAGTTCAACCGCTTTTTCCGCCTCACCGGCGGCTATGTCGACAGCGTCGACAGCTATTCCCTCGCGGCCGCCCGCGTGATCCTGCCCCATGTGGTCGCGCCTTGGGGCGAGCTGTCCCAGGGCCATACCGATTGGAACAATCTGGCCGAGCATACCGACCTCTTCATCGCCTTCGGTGGCTTGCCCGCCAAGAACACCCAGGTCAATCCGGGTGGCGCGAGCGACCATGTGGTGCGCGAAGCGCTGCGCCGCATGGCGGCCGGCAAAACCCGGTTCGTCAATGTCAGCCCGAGCCGCTCCGACCTGACCGATGCCGAGGGCTGCGAATGGCTGCCGATCCGGCCTGGCTCCGACACTGCCCTGATGCTCGCGCTCGCCTATGTGCTGATCGCCGAAGACCTGCACGACCAGCCTTTCATCGAAAGCCACAGCGTCGGCTTCGAGCAGCTGCGCGATTACCTCTTTGGCGCCGCCGACAACCAGCACAAGACCCCCGCCTGGGCCGCCCCGCTCTGCGACATCCCGGCCGACACCATCACCGCGCTCGCCCGCCGCATGGCCAAGGGGCGCACCATGATCAATGTTGCCTGGTCGCTCCAGCGCGCTGAAAACGGCGAGCTGCCCTATTGGATGGCGGTCAACCTTGCCGTGCTGCTGGGCCAGATCGGTCTGCCCGGCGGCGGCTTTGGCGTTGGCTATGCCTGCATGCAAAGCGTCGGCTCAGGCCGCTTCCCCTTCTCCGGTCCCCGCCTGCCCCAGGGCACCAACCCGGTCACCACCTTCATCCCGGTGGCCCGCGTCTCCGACATGCTGCTCAATCCCGGTGGGTCCTTCACCTATGATGGCGGCAGCTTTACCTATCCCGATATCCAGCTGGTTTACTGGTGCGGTGGCAACATCTTCCACCACCACCAGGACCTCAACAAGCTGATCGAGGCCTGGCGCCGCCCCGAAGTGACCATCATCAATGAGAGCTTCTGGACACCGCACGCCAAGTTCTCCGATATCGTCTTGCCCGCCACGACGACGCTTGAGCGCAACGATATCGGCAGCGCCGCGCTCGACCGCTTCATGGTCGCCATGAAGCGCGTTGCCGATCCCGTCGGCGAAGCCAGGGACGACTACGATATCTTCAGCGGCATTGCCGAGCGCCTCGGCTTTGCCGAGCAACTGCGCGAAGGCCGCACCGCCGAGCAATGGCTCGAAGTGCTCTACGAGGAATGCCGCCCCCGCGCCGAGGTCTTCGGCATTACCCTGCCGCCCTTCGATCAGTTCTGGGAAGAGGGGCTCTTTGATCTGCCCGCCCCCGAGCAGGATACGATCATGCTCGAAAGCTTCCGCAGGGATCCCGAGGATTTCCCCCTCAACACGCCCTCGGGCCTGATCGAGATGACCTCGACCAAGATCGCGGGCTTCCACCTGCCCGATTTTCCGGGCACCCCGGAATGGCGCGAACCGCGCGAATGGCTTGGCGCCTCGCGCGCCCAGACCTATCCCCTCCATCTCCTCTCCAACCAGCCCAGCACGCGCCTACATAGCCAGTACGATCATGGCGTCGTCAGCCGCGAATCCAAGATCAATGCCCGCGAACCCCTCACCATGAACCTCGCCGATGCCAGTGCGCGCGGCCTTGCCCATGGCGATGTGGTGCGCGTCTTCAATGATCGCGGCGCGTTCCTTGCCGGTCTCGTCGTCAGCGACGCCATTCGCCCGGGCGTCGTCCAGATCGCCACCGGCGCCTGGTATGATCCGCTGATGCCCGGCGAGATCGGCACCCTCGACAAGCATGGCAACCCCAATGCCGTCACCCAGGATGTCGGCGCCTCGAGCTTGAGCCAGGGCTGCGCCGCCCAAAGCGCGCTGGTGCAGGTAGAGCGCTTCGCGGGCGAACTGCCGCCCATTACCGCTTTCCAGCCCCCGCAATTCGTCGCCAAGGAGCCTTAGCCCCATGCGCTTTTCCGCCTGCCTCGAAATGCTGTTTGTTCCCGAAACCGCCGATTTCACCGCCCGCATCGCCCTCGCCCGGTCAGCCGGCTTTGATTTGGTGGAATTCTGGCGCTGGACCAACAAGGATCTCGATGCGGTGGAAGCGGCGCTGCGCAAGCATGGCGTTGCCCTTTCGGGCATCGTCGCCGAACCCATGATCCCGCTGACCGATCCCACCCGCCATGCCGAGTTTCTCCTCGGGCTCGAGGACAGCATCGCCACCGCCCAGCGCCTGGGCGCACCGCTTCTCATTGCCCAGGCCGGCAACGAGATCGATGGCCTCACCCGGGCCGAACAGCACGACGCCATCGTCACCGTCCTGCGCCGCGCCGCTCCCCTGCTGGAGCGCGCCAACATCATTCTGGCGCTCGAGCCGCTCAACACCTTGGTGGATCACGCCGGCTATTTCCTCCATTCCACCGCCGAAGGGCTCGATATCGTCGATGCCGTCGGCAGCCGCCATGTGCGCCTCCTCTATGACATCTACCATTCGGCCGTGATGGGCGAGAACATCGCCAGTGTGCTCGACGGCCGGCTCGATCGCATCGCTCATATCCACCTCGCCGACGCCCCCGGCCGCAACGAGCCCGGCAGCGGCGAGATGGATTGGCAGGGCAAGCTCGATTGGCTGGAGCGCGCCGGCTACGATGGCGCCGTCGGCCTCGAGTTCCGCCCTACCGGTCCGACGGTCGACGCGCTCGAACTCGTGCTTTCCCGCTAACCCTCCCTCATCTCGGGCCCTTCTTTACCCATGGACTACACCACCCTCCCCCTCGACGCCGGAGCCATCCTTGCAGGCGTGCGCCCATGGGTCGAATGCGAAAGCCCCTCCTGGGACGCCGCCGCCGTCAATCGCATGATGGATCTGGCCGCCACGCACATGCAGAGCATGGGCGCGACCCTCGAGCGCTTCCCCGGCGACAAGGGCTTTGGCGATTGCCTTTATGCTGATTTCAATCCCGAGGACCCGCGCCCGGGCATCCTCCTCCTCGGCCATCTCGATACCGTCCATCCTATCGGCACCCTCGCCGGCCCGCTCAGCTGGCGCCAGGACGGCAACAAGGCCTATGGCCCCGGCCTTTACGACATGAAGAGCGGCAACTATCTCGCCCTCGAAGTGCTGCGCCTGCTGCGCGAAGGCGGCGCCAATTTCCACCTGCCCGTCCGCATGCTCCTCGTGTCGGACGAAGAATCGGGCAGCCCTTTCAGCCGCCCGCTGATCGAGCACATCGCCCGCGACCAGCGCTTTGTGCTCGTTGTTGAAGGCGGCGACACCAGCGGCAATCTCGCCGTCGGCCGCTATCCCGTCGCGCGCTTCCGCATCCGCACCTATGGCAAATCCAGCCACGCCCTGATCGAGCCCGGCATCGGCGTTTCTGCCCTCTCTGGCCTCGCCCGCATCGTGCCGCGCGTCGAAGCCCTGGCCCAGCCCGGCCGCTCGCTCGCCGTCAACTATATCCAGGCCGGCCAGCACGTCGCCATCATCCCCACCGAAGGCACGATCGGCCTCGTCTCCACCGCCAAGACCCTCGACCTCCTAGAAGACGTCTACCACCAGCTCGTGCGCATCGTCGAAGAAGAGATGGGCGAGCGTGGCGAAGTCATCCGCTTCTCCAACCGCCCGCTCTGGACCCCGACCGCCGCCGACTACGCGCTTTGGCAGCAAGCCCGCACCCTCGCCGACCCGCTCGACCTTCCATTCGGTCACGACATGATGTTCGGCGGCTCGGACGGCAACATCACCGGCGCGTTGGGTGTCCCGACCCTCGATTGCCTCGGACCATTGGGAGCCGATGCGCACCAATTGACCGAGCACATCCTGCTCGATTCCGTTGTCCCGGGCGGCCGCCTGCTCGCCGGCTTGCTGCTCACCCTCCAATAGCAGTCTAGGGCCGTTCAGAACCCGTTCATCTTCATGGCAATAACGTGACTAGGAGCCCCTTTCGCCGACTCTCGACACTGGCAAGTTTCGCGCTAATATAGTTTCTGACCATGTTGCGACGACACGATCGAGCGTCATGCGACACCGTGTTGTCCAAAACTAGCCGCGAGTAACCATGGCCCACGCCTTCCAGCAAGACGTTGATGCTGTTCAAAGAATTGGCGCCGTCCCCACCATCCTCGACGTCGTTTGCCGCGCCACCGGCATGGGCTTTGCCGCCGTCGCCCGCGTTACGGAAGACCGCTGGGTTGCTTGCCAGGTCCTTGACAATATTGGCTTCGGCCTTCCCGCGGGTGGTGAACTCAAGGTAGAAACGACGCTCTGCCACGAAATCCGCCAGCACCGGCAAGTCATAGCGATCGACAATGTTGCGGAAGATCCAGTTTATTCTTCCCACCACACACCACAGATCTATGGCCTCCAGAGCTATATCTCTGTGCCCATTACCATGCCCGATGGCCGGTTCTTCGGAACACTTTGCGCCATCCATCCTGAACCGGCTGAGGTCAACAACCCCCAGGTGATCGGCACGCTCACCCTTTTTGCCGAGCTTCTCGCCTATCACCTTGAAGCCGAAGACAAACTCGCCGCCGCCGAAACCCGCGCCACCGATCAGCAAGCCAACTCCGACCTGCGCGAACAATTCATCGCCGTGCTCGGCCACGACCTGCGCAACCCCCTCGCCGCCATCGACGGCGGCGCCAATATCCTGCTGCGCGAGGGCGCCTGGACCGAGAAAACCCCCGTCATCTTGCGCCTGATGAAGAACAGCGTCACGCGCATGAGTGGCCTCATCGACAACGTGCTGGATCTGGCACGCAGCCGTTTGGGCGGCGGCATCGCCCTCAACCTTGACGCCGAAAGGCCGCTAAAACCCACGCTGGAACAAGTAGTTGACGAAATCCGCGCCGCCAATCCGGCGCGCGTGATTGACGCGGAGATCGACATTCCCCGCGCTATCAAGGTCGACCATCACCGCATCGCTCAGATGTTTTCCAACCTGCTCGGCAACGCCATTACCCACGGCGCCGACGACCAGCCGATCCACGTCCAGGTCAAACTGGAAGACGAAGCCACCCTCGCGCTATCGGTCATCAACGCCAGCGAACCCATCCCTCCCGAGATGATGGAGCACCTGTTCAAGGCCTTCCATCGCGGCCAGGTGCGCAGCAATGCCGAAGGCCTCGGCCTCGGTCTCTACATCGCCGCCCAGATCGCCGAAGCCCATGGTGGCAAGATCGACGTCCACTCCGACGCCGAAGCCACCCGCTTCACCTTCCGCATGCCCTTGGGCTAACTAGCTGCAGCTGCTCAACTAATTGAATAGCCGCCATCGACGACAAGGGTTGATCCGGTGACAAACTCGGCCGCCGGCGAGCACAGATAGAGCACCGCATTGGCCACGTCCTCGGGCCGACCCCACCGCCCCATCGGCGTGCGCGCCAGGATCGGGTCCGAACGCGCAGGATCGTCGCGCAGCGCCTGTGTCAGTGGCGTTGCGATCCAGCCCGGCGCCACCGCATTGACGCGGATGCCGTCCTTGGCAAAGGCAATAGCCAGCGACTTGGTCAGCTGATTGACGCCGCCCTTGCTCGCCGCATAGCCCGGCACCAGCCCCCCGCCGAAAAACGACAGCATGGAAGCGAGATTGACGATGCTCCCCTGCCCCGTCGCGGCTAGCAGCTGCCGGGCCGCCGAACACATCCGCATCGTGCCATTGAGATTAACATCGAGCACCTGCTCGAACACCTCTGGATCCAGCTCCTCGCCCCGCCGGATCATCCCCGCGCAATTCACCAGGATATTGAGCGCCGGCAGCTTGCCTACGAGCTCTCCGATGGCCGCGGCATCGCGCACATCGAGGAGGCCCAGTTCCGTCCCGGCAAAATCCGCATCCCCGGACAGCGCATCGATCTCGCGCTGCGCCACGCCCGTCGCAGTCACGTGGGCACCCGAAAGCGCAAACGCCCGCGCCACCGCCGCCCCGATCCCCGAGGTCCCCCCGGTCACCAGTACCCGCTTGCCCGCATACCAGCCGCGAGCCCAGTCGTAGCTCACCGCCTCAGCGGACGAACTGGTCGACATAGTCCGCCCCCAACCCGATCTTGTCGTAATGGGCGCGGCACATGTCGATCTTGGTGAACACGTCCTCGTAGCCGACATGCTGGTTGTTCTCGTCGAGATAAACCATCGAGCCGGTGATGTTGAAGAAGGTGATCATCTCCTCCACATTCTCGGGCACCAGCAGCGTGTGAATTTCGCCGGGCGGCTCGAACACATAAGAACCCGTCTCGGCCACCCAGTCATGCTCGCGATAATGCCAGCGCCCCTTGATCACATAGCCATGCACCGGGTTGGGATGCAGGTGCCGCGACAGCACGCCCGAGCGGCGCACCCGCAACAGATTGCACCACTGTCCCACCAGCGTATTGAGCATCAGCGGCCGAAACCACACGCCTTGCGCCTGCGGCACCCAGACCCGCTCATCATCGGGCACCGCCTTGACCGCAATCTCGGGCGGCGCTAGGGGATGGGCTGAACCGTTCATGACGCTGTACATTGCTAGGCTTTCCTCCACGCAGGCGCGTTTGGCGCCCGCAAAAACTTGGGTGTTGTCTAGACCCGATCCCGGGGCCTTAAGCGGATTGGGTGACTCCACCATCCGCCATGGCCGCTTCCAGAATGGCGCGATAGTCCTCGGCCGACGCCTCCCGTGGATTGGTGGGATGGCTGTGATCGGCGAGTGCCCGCTCGATGACCCAATCAAACTGGTCACGGCTCAGCCCCATCTGCGCGAGCCCCGTCGGCAGACCAAATGAGCGATTTAGCGCCTCGAGCGTATCGGCAAGATCTTCATCTGGGCCGAGCCCCATTGCCGCTTTGAGCCGCTCGAGCTTGTCGGCCACAGCAGGCGCGTTGAACCGGACCACGAGCGGCATCAGGATGGCATTCAGTGTGCCATGATGAAGTTTGAGATCCTTCAATCCGCCTAGAGCGTGGCTCAGTGAATGCACTGCTCCCAAGCCCTTCTGGAACGAGAGCCCGCCATGCAGCGCCCCAAGCATCACCTCGGTGCGCGACCCGATATCTGCCCCATTGGCAAAGGCCAGCGGCAGATTGCGCCAGACCCGCCCCGCCCCGTCGAGCGCGATGGCCTCGGCCGTTGGATTGAAGCGCGGAGAAAAGAACGTTTCGATGCAGTGGGACAATGCATCGAGCCCCGTCGCCGCCGTCAGGTAAGGCGGCAGCCCCAGCGTCAGCTCGGGGTCGCAAATAGCGCGGCGCGGGATCAGATGCGGGCTGATGATCCCGAGCTTGCGGCCATCCTCCAGCGTCAGCAGCGCCGCTCGGCCTACTTCCGCGCCGGTTCCGGCCGTCGTGGGAATAGCAATTGTCGGCGCCACCGCGGGGGTGATCCGCTCCAGCCCGCCATAAATCGCCGCATATTGCTCCAGACTACCCGGATGGGTCGCGAGCAGCGCCACGCCCTTGGCCAGATCGATGGGCGACCCCCCGCCCAGCGCCACCACGCCATTGCAATTGCCGGCGCGGTACGCCACCAGCGCCGCATCGACTGCGCCTTCGGTGGGGTTGGGCGGCGTCTCAAGAAACACTGCGCCCCCCTCTGGCAGCAAGCTCTCCACCCGCGCCAGCAGCCCGGACGCGGCAATACCGCGATCCGACACGAGCAGCGGCCGGGTGATCTTGAGTTCGGCCAAAGCGGCTGGCAGCGAAGCCAGCTCCCCCGCCCCGAAATCAATCGTAGTCAGATAAGCAATACGTGCCATGCTAGTGTCCTACTCTGCCGGCAAGGTTTTTCCCACGCATGCTCTTAACGGTGTCGCGCCAGCTCTGCCAAACCTTCATCCAAGTCCTCCCATGGCGACGTTGCGCCCTCTCGAACCGCTTGGCGGCCGGCCCTCGCTAATGGTCGATCTCGAAGGCCTTTCGTCAACTACGCAGCGCCTGCTTCAACAGCGCTTGGCGGCGGCGCGGCCTGCCGCTATCACTGGCACCACGTTGCAGGCGCGACGGGCCAGTCGCAGCCCTCGCTTCGCGCCAGCCCGGAACCAAGGCCAAGGAGAGAGCCGTTGAAGAAGATTCGTTGGGGCATTTTGTCGACGGCTAATATCGGCATGGAAAAGGTGACGCCCGCCATCATGCGCTCGGCCCATTCGGAAGTGGTGGCCATCGCTTCGCGTGACCTCGGCAAGGCGCAGGCTGCCGCGGCAAAGCTGGGTATTACCAAGGCTTATGGCTCTTACGAGGAGCTTTTTGCTGATCCCGACATCGACGCGATCTACAACCCGCTGCCCAATCACCTCCATGTCCCTATGACCCTGGCTGCCGCCCAGGCGGGCAAGCATGTGCTCTGCGAAAAGCCCATCGCTCTCTCGGCTGCCGAGGCCGAACAGCTGCGCCAGATCCCATCCGACCGCATCGTGCTCGAAGCCTTCATGATCCGCTTTCATCCGCAATGGCTGCGGGCACGCGAGATCATCCGCTCGGGCGAACTGGGCGAGGTGCGCGCCATCAATGCGGTTTTCACCTACTTCAACGCCGACCCCGCCAATGTGCGCAACCAGGCCGATATCGGCGGCGGCGGCATCATGGATATCGGCTGCTATCCAGTCACGACCGGCCGCTTCCTGTTTGAGGCCGAACCGCAGCGGGTCGTGTCCCTCGTCGAGCGAGATCCGCAATTCGGCACCGATCGGCTCGCCAGCGTCCTGATGGATTTCGGCGGTGGCCGGCAGCTCAACTTCATCTGCTCGACCCAGCTCACCGGTGAGCAGAGCGTTCAGGTGCTGGGCACCAAGGCAAAGCTCGAGATCATCATCCCCTATAACGCTCCCGCCAACGAGCGGACCGCAATCACGGTCGACACTGGCGCGCCATTTGATGGCTCCCTCGCCCGGCGTGAAATCCTGCCCGCCTGCGATCAATATACCGAGCAGGCCGAAGCCTTCGCCCTTGCCGTGCTTGGCGAACAGCCCCTGCCCTGGGGAGTCGAGGACGCAATCAGCTCAATGAAAGTGCTCGATGCCGTTTTTGCCAGCGAGAAATCGGGCGGCTGGGCCACGGTCTAACCCCTTGCCCTTGCTCTGGCGCCGCCCACCGGCGCCAGAGCACGCTTACACCTCAGCTTGGCCTGGCAGCCGGCACAAACGGGCGGAGCCGGTGCCCATCGGGATCTTCGGCGACAAAGGTGAAGCCGAAGGGCAGCTCGGCCGGCTCCTGCAGGACGGTCAGGCCCAGCGCCTGCCAGTGTCGGTAAGTGGCCAGCAAGTCCTCGCGGCTGCCTTCGGTAAAGGAGATCTCGCTGCCGCCCACCGGCTTGGGCGCCGGCTGGATCTGGTCCTTGGCCCAAAGCCCGATCTTCATGCCGTTGGGCAGCACGAACAAGGCAAATCCCGACCGGTTCTGCACCGGCGCGACGCCCAGCAGCTTCTGGTACAGCTCGGCGCTCGCTTCGGTATCGGCCACCGCCAGCAACAGATAATTCAACACACGCATCGTCTAGCTCCTTTTTGGCTGGAGCCAGACCTACGGCACCGGACTGTCAGTTTCCGGCAGGGTCGGGGTGGCGGATTCCTTCGCGCTCTCGCCACTGCTTGAGAAGCGCCGCGCGCCGCGCCGCGTATCGCTCGGGCAGCACGTCGAGCCGCGTGATCCGATCGAGCCGGAATGCCCGGAAATCCTGCCGCAGCTCGCACCAGGCCAGCACCACCCGCACGTGCTCGAAGAACGCCACGGCGAAGGGCCAAACGACGCGCTCGGAGCCGGCGCCATCACCTTTGTCATAGGCAAGTGCGAGCTTGTTCTGGCCCCGGATAGCGGCACGGATCGCTCCCAGATCCACAATAGTAGGCACCACATCGCTGCGCGCGACGAGGAGGCTCGTCGCTTCCACAGTATCGCGGATGGAGTCAGGCAAGACGGCGCTGACTTTACTTAAAAGGCTCGCCGCCGCCGCGCTCAGCCTCGGGTCCTCGCGACGCTGCTCCACCCAGCGCGAACCGAGCACCAGCGCTTCGATCTCCTCCACCGAGAACATCAGCGGCGGCAGGGTGAAGCCCGGCCGCAGCACATAACCGAGCCCGGGCTCACCACGGATATCGGCCCCCTGCGCCTGCAGTGTCGCGATATCACGATACAGAGTACGGATCGAAATACGCAGTTCCTGTGCCAACTGCTCACCCGCAACGGGGCTGCGCCGATTGCGCAGCAATTGCAGCAGATCAAGCAGGCGTTCGGTGCGGGACATCGGCATCCGGACTTGGGTTCAATCAGGACCACTTCCTAGCATATCCCGCCCCCACTGACAGCAGCACCGCGCCCCTGCTCCGCAGGGCTAACCCGCTACCAGTCCGGGGCTGCGCACCAGCCGCCCATCGGGACGCTCGAGCAACTTGCCCCTGTCGCTGAGAGCCTTCTGGCTTAGCTCCATTAAGTCCCGGGCCGGTTCGAGCTGCCCGTCACCAGCATCGGCGGGATCGAGCACCGAGGCCTTGAGCAGCCGTGAATAGGGATGCTCGGGTGCATCCAGCACCACTCGGGCTGGCCCCATTTCGACCACCATGCCCTTTTGCATGATGATCAGGCGGTCCGAAATATAATAGGCCGTGGCAAGGTCGTGGGTGATGTAGATCACCGACACCCGGAAGTCGTCACGCAGGGAGCGCAGCAGGTTGACGATCGACATGCGCAGCGACGCGTCCACCATGCTGACGGGCTCGTCGGCGATCAGCAGCGCCGGATTGGGGATCAGCGCCCGCGCGATTGCCGCCCGCTGCAACTGTCCCCCGCTCAACTCATGGGGGAACCGGCCTCGCACTTCCGCAAGGCTCAGCCCGACCTTTTGCAGCGCCTCGTCCATAGCGGCATCGATCTCCCCACGCTGCCTCAAACCAAGAAACTGCCGCGCCGTGGACTCGAGGTAACGATCGACCCGCTTGAGCGGGTTAAACGCTTCGAACGGGTTTTGGAACACGGGCTGCACCTTGGCCATGAAGGCCTGCCGCTCAGCGCGGCTCACATGATGGCTGATCGTCTTGCCGCGAAAGCGGATTTCCCCGCTCGTGGGGGTTTCCAGCCCCAGGATCATGCGAGCCACCGTCGTTTTGCCCGATCCGCTTTCCCCGATAACGGTAAAGATCTCGGGCGTGTCGAGCGCGAGCGAAAAACTGGCATCCTGAACCGCATCGACCATTTTGCGGCCAAACAGTCCGCCCATCGCATAGCGCTTGCTGACATCGCTGACGTCGAGAAGATCGCTCATGCCGGCTCCCTCAGCTTGACGGCAGGCGCCACGAGCGGCTCCACATCGCGCCAGCGCCAGCAAGCTGTGCGGTGGTCGGGCGCGACCGTTTCCAGGGGTGGCGCCTCCTGCCGGCATTTGTCCACCGCCAAAGGACAGCGCGGATTGAACCGGCACCCAGACGGCGGCTCCGCCAGATTGGGTGGCCTCCCCTCAAGCGCCGGCCGCTGCACCGTGTCGCCGATGCGCGGCAGGCTTGCCACCAGATGGGCGGTATAGGGGTGTTTGGGGTGGAAGAACATCTCCCGGGTCGGCCCCTCTTCCACGAGCCGCCCGGCATAGATGATCCCGACACGATCAGCGACATTGGCATGAACGCTCATGTCATGAGTCACGAACACCACGGAAGAGCCCATCTCCTGCTGGATTTCCCGGATCAGCCCGAGCACTTCCTTTTGCACAACCACATCGAGTGCCGTGGTCGGCTCGTCGGCGATGATGAACTGCGGGTGGCACACTGTCGCCAACCCGATGGTAACCCGCTGGCGCATCCCGCCCGATAATTCATGTGGGTAAGCATTGAGCACCTCGGGCCCGAGCTTCAGGCGCCCCAGATGCGTCACCACCCGCTCGCGCAACTCGTCGCCCTTGAGGCCCAGCTGACGGGCGGCATAATCATCGAAGATCTTGCCGATCCGGCGCACTGGGTTAAGCACGCTCATCGAGCCCTGCATGATATAGGACAGATACCGCCAGCGGATCGCCTCAATCTGCGCCTTATCGGCACTCGCCACATCTACGGTGAGCCCATCGAAGTCATAGCGCACCACCCCCTCGATGATGCGCAGCGGCGGCCGGATCGCCGCCGCCAGCACCTTGATGAAGCTGGTCTTGCCCGAAGAGCTTTCCCCCGCAATGCCATAAACCTCGTTGCGGCGTACGCTCATGGTGATGTCGTCCACCGCCCGGACCTCCCGGCGCACGCCGAAATAGTTCATCTGGTAATAGGCCTTAAGCCCCCGAACGGTGAGCAGGTCCTCGCTCATGGCTAAGCTCCCATCCGCCGCAGCCGGCTGCGCGGATCGATATATTCGTTGAGGGACACGGCTAGCAGGAAGAGCCCAATGAAGGTGATGACGATCAGCACCACCGGGATCACCAGCCACCACCAGGTGCCCACCACCATCGCCGAATGGTTGTTGGCCCAATACAGCGTCGTGCCAACGGTGGGGATGTTGATATTAGTGAACCCCAGCACCGCCAGCGTCACCTCCATTCCGATCGACCAGATCATGTTGGCCATCGCCGTCGCAAAGATGATCGGCATGACATAAGGCAGGTGTTCCTGCAGCAAGATCTTGGGTGTCGACATCCCTGAATAGCGGGCATGGCGGGTAAATTCGCGATGTTTGAGGCTCAGCGTCACCGAGCGGATCAGCCGCGCATCATAGGCCCAGCCCAGCACCGCCATGACGGCGGCCAGGGTGTAGGTATTGAGCCCCGAGCGCATCACGAAGTAAAACAGCACCAGCACCGGAAAGGACGGCACCGCCACGAAGATGTCGTTGATGAACATCAGCACGCGGTCGACCCACCCCCCAAGATAGCCTGACAGCAGCCCCACGGTAATCGAGATCACTCGCGAGATCGCCGCCACGATCAACCCGAAAGTCAGCGTGTTGCGAAAGGCAAAGCTGAGGTTCCAGAACATGTCCTGCCCGCGCGAATTGGTGCCGAACCAATATTGGGCCGAAGGCGGCTGGTCCGGGATAGCCAGATAGATCTGGGTGGGATCGACCGGGGAGAAAAAGCTCAGGCAGGCATAAAGAACGATGATCCCCACCAGCACCAGACCAATGGCAAATTCGATGTTGTAGCGGATGAGGTCGCGCAGCACGGCAAACATGGCTGGCTACTCCGCTTTTACGCGTGGATCGAGCACGGGATACAAGAGATCGACAGCAAGGATCGCGATCCCCACCGCCGCGATCGACACCGACGATACCGCCAGCACCAGGCCATAGTCGCCGCCATTGACCGCATCGATCAGCAGCGAGCCCAGCCCGGGATAATTGAACACCTCCTCGGTGATCACCGTGCCCGAAAATATTCCGCCCAGGCTCATCGCCAACCCCGTCAACTGCGGGATCATGGCATTGCGCAGAACATAGGAGCTCACGATACGTCCCGGCCGCACGCCGGCGAGTTCGGCATAGGTGACATAGTCCTCGGTCACCACATTGGACACCAGCGCCCGCATGCCCAAAAACCAGGTACCAATTCCCACCAGGACCAGCGAGGTCGCGGGCAAGATGGCATGCTGGAGCACCGAAAAGGCGAATTCCCAGCTCCAGCCCATCCGGACATTCATGGCAAAGCCGCCTGAAATGGGCAGCACCGGCCACAAGAACCCGAAGATGATGAGGAGGATGAACGCCACGATATAGTAAGGAATCGGCTGCAGCCCCATGGTCAGGATACCGAACGCCTTGAGGAAGCGGTTGTTCTGATAGTAACCAGCCAAGCCCCCTAGCAGATTGCCTACGACCCAGGTGATGATCACCGTTACGGCCAGCAAGCCCGCCGTCCAGGGCAAGGCGCGCATCACCAGGTCCATGGCGGGCGTAGGAAAGGCGATCAGCGAAGGCCCTAGGTCACCCTGGAGCAGGCGCCCCCAGAAGCTGAAAAACTGCGTCAACAGCGGCGCGTCGGTGCCGTAAAGCTCCGTCAGCGCCGCCCGGAGTTCGGCAATGGCATCAGGCCGGAAACCCGAGCGCGCCGTGATGCGATCAACTGCCTGGTCAACCGGATTGACCGGCGACAAATGGGTGATGAAAAAACTCGCCGAAATGCCAGCCGCGATCACCCCGATCAGCTGCAAAATGCGTTTAAGCACGAAGGATAGGTAGCCGGTCATAGGCGGATCTCTTGCTGAAGGTCCCGCCGCTCGCTCCAATTAATGGAAGCAAGGTTTGGCACGGTCCCGGTTCAAGCCGACAATTCGCTGCGGGCTGGACGGCGGGCGTAAACCCGCCGTCGGCATGGTTGAGCCCAGGGCGTCAGTTGCCCGCCACGGGCTTTAACTGGGTCAGGATGTAGCGCGAGTTCGCCCAGTTGTTGACCGGGTTGGCATAGGGGTTCTCCGAATTGGGATAGCCCGTCCAATAGCGCTCCGACACCACCGAGAACACGTTGTAACTCATCAGCGGGATAATGGGCATTTCGTCCACCATCAGCCGGACGAACTCCTGTCCGTATTCCACATTCTTGGGATCGTTGAAGTCGATGACGCGGATCTTTTCGATGATCTCATCGAGCCGCGGATCGCTCCAGCGCTGCCAGTTGCGGGCGGGCTGCACTTCGCCCGGGGGCGCAACGAACTGTGAGTGCCAGCTGTCAAGGAAGTAAGACAGGTCGGGGTGGCCGCCCCAGCTTTCCACGCTCCACCAGATATAGCTGTCGTAGCGGCCAGCATTGCGTAGATCAGCGTGGTCGGACGCCACCTGCAGTTCCACCTGGACGCCATTCTGGTTCCAGTTCTGGGCGACCATGGTGCCGGCGCGATTGATCACGCCATCGGAGGGGATCAGCAGGGTGAAGGCAAAGGGTTGCCCATCCGGCATCATCCACTGGTTGCCGTTGCGGGTGAACCCGGCCGCTTCCAGCAACTCGGTTGCCGCCTGCACATCCTGCTTCCACCAGCCATAGCCAAAGGCGTTGCGGATGGCCCCCTCATCAGTCGGCACCTGGTCACCATATTGCGGGCGAACCATTTCAGCGATCTGCAAGCCGACATTGGGATCATAGGGCTGGATGGTGCGGCTGCCGGTATCGAGCTGATAATCGATCAGCCATTGCTGCATCGGCCCATGATAGTCCTGCGGATGGGTGCCGGTGGGCGGAATGGCGATCGGCGACAGCGTTGCTGCGCCCCGATAGCTGGCCATGGAGATTGCCCGTGCGTCCAGCAACAGTGCCAGGGCCCAGCGCACGCGCTTGTCCTGGAACTTCTCGTTTTGCGTGTTGAAGATCACGCTGGGCAGCGTGGGGTCCGGATGAGCATAGGGGAAGCCCGGGAACCAGCCCTTGGCGTTCTCGTCCTCGGCAATGATGGAGAAGGTGCCTTCGGGCGAAAGATCGTGGATCATGTCGAGATTGCCATTTCGCATCTCGATCAGCCGGTTATCGATATTGATATTGTTGCGGTACACGACGTGTTCGGGCGTGGGTTCGCCCACGAGGCCCAGCGTTGTGTTCTGCCAATCCTCGCGCTTGTCCCAGATATACCAGGTGCCATTGGGATCAAAGCTGTTGAGGGTATAAGCACCTAGCGTTACGGGTGGGTTGAAGTCGAATTCGAGCACATTGTCGACTTGGCTGAACACATGCTCGGGCATGATCCAGGCCCCGTTCCAGCGCACTGAAAAGACAGAGTGGAAGCGCGAATTGGGTGCTTTGAGCGTGAACTTGACGGTGTAGGGGTCAATCGCCTCGACTGTTTCCACCTGGGTGGAGAATGCGCCGCTCCACACCATGCCGGGCGTGTTCTTCTGCGTCTCGACCGTGAACACCACGTCGTCGGCGTTGAAATCCTCGCCGTCGCTCCATTTTATGCCCTCGCGCAGCCGCACGGTCATCTCGGTGAAGTCGTCATTATATTCGGCCGGCCCGGTAGCGAGCGTGTTGTAGATGGCACCATCGAGACCCGCATCGGGATCGATGAACCACAACGTGTCCATTGCCAGCTGCTGTAGACCCGTGCTGAGCCCGCCTCCGGCATTCACCCAGATGTTGAACCAACCGGGATTCCGGATAGTTGCTTCCGGGTTTTGCAGGATCAAGGTCTCGTTACGCGGAAAGTCGTTGAGCGGTGGCGCGGCGGGCGCTGCGTCCTGCGCCGTGGCTAAACTGCCCACCGCAAAAGACGCAAAAGCAACCGACGCCAGAAGCATCTTCCAGTTTCGCATAATCTCCTCCCAAAGGGGCGTTCCTCAACAGCCCCAACCGTCATGCTATATTAAGAGTTACTCCTGTCAACCATTTGCCCGATACATACCCGCAAACCTGATACTAACCGCGGGCGACGCTGACCCGCACCATCTGATAGGAATGCGGCGGAAGGCTCACACTCAACTTGTCCTCCTCCGCAACTGCGCCCTGCCCTTGTCTTGGGGCTACATTATCCGGGTTTGCTGCAGTGTTGACGGCGTTGAGATCGTCGTGCGTCATCACCTGGTGCTCGAGCACCCTTGCATCGCGGTAGCCTTGCAAGGACAGCTCGACGTCGAGTTCCTCTTCGCCATTGCGGTTGACGAGAAAGAAAGTGAGCGTGCCCTCGGCCTCGTTTTCCACCCCGGCCACATCGAGATAGGGGATTTCCCCAATCAGTTCGACTTCGTAGCTGGGGCAGCGGGCGACGAGGTTGAGCGCCCGGCCGCGTCCGAACATGGATGCGAAATAGAGCGGATAATAGGTGGTCTGCTTCCAGGACCTGCCGCCCGGCTCAGTCATGATCGGAGCAATAACATTGACCAGCTGGGCAATGCAGGCGAGCTTGACCACGTCGGACTTGCGGATAAAGGTGTTGAGGCAACACCCGACCTGCAGCACATCCTCAAAATTATAGATGTCTTCCAGCAGCGCTGGCGCATGCGGCCAGCCGTGCTTGCCGTCAAGGATCGCCCGGTCCTGCTTGCGCGAATGATACCAGACATTCCACTCATCAAACGCGATCGTCACCTGGCGATTGCTGCGCTTCTTGGCCTTTACATAGTCGATTGTGGCGGCAACCGTGCTGATATAGGCCTCGAGCTTGACATTGTGCGCGAGGTAACCCGGCGTGTGCTTGTCGTAATTGGACGAATACATATGCAGCGAGATGTGGTCGACCGTTTCATAGGTGTGCTCCAGCACCACCCGCTCCCACTCGGGATAGGTGGGCATGTTGGAATGCGATGACCCGCAGGCGATGAGTTCGAGCGAACTGTCAAAAGCGCGCAGCGCCTTGGCGGTTTCACTGGCGAGGCGCCCATATTCGTCCGCTGTTTTGTGGCCGATCTGCCAAGGCCCGTCCATCTCATTGCCCAGGCACCACATCTTGACGTACCAAGGGTCCGCCCGTCCATTCTTCTTGCGCAGATCCCCCCAATAGCTGCCCGTCGGCCCGTTCACGTATTCAACGAAATTACGCGCTTCCTCGAGCCCGCGCGAACCCAGATTGACTGCCAGCATCATCTGGGTGCCAACCGTCTCGCACCAGTCGGCAAATTCGTGAATGCCGACTTGGTTACTCTCCGAAGTGTGCCAGGCCAAGTCCAGCCGCGTGGGTCGTTGCTCGCGTGGGCCGATCCCGTCTTCCCAGTTATAGGCGGAAACGAAATTACCCCCGGGATAGCGCACCATCGGCACATCGAGCCCCCGGACCAGCTCGGCCACATCCGCCCGCATGCCGTTCTTGTCAGCGGTTGGATGATCGGGCTCATAGATACCCGAATAAATGGCCCGGCCAAGATGCTCGAGAAACGCTCCGTAGATTCGATTGTCGATCTCGGAAATCACATAGTCCCGGTTGGCAATAACGCTGGCGCGCACAACTCTCTCCCTCTTGTGCCGATTGTCTGATTTGTATCAGAACTTTCGGTTACTAGAGCCAAGAAGCGGTCCCGCGTCAACCGGGAAGCGGCGCGCTAGCGCAAAATCAACCGCAGCACGATGTCCTGGTCATAATTGCCAAAGCCGCGCCCGAAGATATTCATACCACCGGGATGATGGGCGCTTTCCTCGACGCCAATCCGCACGCGAATGGAATGGTGCGAAGTCAGGTCGAGATCATCCAGCGTTACTGGCGAGATCCGCACCCCATCGACAAACGTGCCTTCTGCCGAGGTTCGCCAAGTCTTGAGCTTGCCGTATTGGCTGCCCTTGAGCTTCCACCATTGCGGCGTGTAAACCCCGCGCTTGTCGCCGAAATCGCCGGGACTGGTCCAGGTTCCCACTGCCTTGCCGTTAAGCGTTAGCGTAATGTCGGAGGGCCAATCGGCCGACGTGCCTGGCACTTCCGAGGACAGCTCAAGCGAAATCTCGATCGCTTCAACTTCTCCTCGCGTCAGCTTGGAATTGTTGGGAAACTGGTATTCCACATACCCGCGCGTCAGCCACAACAGCCCCGCTTTCATTCGGTCTGGATCAAGAAATGTATCGGGTACATCGAGGAGCCCGATCACCCCCTCGCTTGAGCAAACTCCGCAAGGCGCGGTCACCTCGAACCCCGTATAAAGCCCCAGCGGCATGGATACTTCGATGGTCTTGTCGCTGATCTGCGCCGACGGCTCCTTGAAGCGGATCAGCACTTCCTCAAAGGTCGAGCGGCAAATCTTCTGGCTGCCCTTGCGCGCCTTTTGCGCCTCGGTGGCGATCAACCCCGCTTCCTCGAGGATCTGCACATTGGTCGACACCGTTGATTGCGGCAGCTCCAGCCGCGCCGCAATTTCGTTGACGTTGAGCGCCCCCCCTTGCAGGATCTTGAGGATCTGCGCCCGCACCGGCGAAGCCAGCCCCCGGATCACGGCCATATCCTCCTGGGGATCAACGACGAGGAAATTTCCGGCCATGGCAGGCGCTCACTGTGGCAACGATATCAAGAATGTTGATATAGCCTAGCCGCGCCAACCGTAAAGCCAAATCCTTCCCGCGCCCCCCTCTAGCGCGTCGCCCAAAGCAGCCCTCGCCGCAGGAAACCGCCGCCTTTATCTGGAATGACATTGCGGCGGTGGAAATGCTCGAGGGCCTTTACGGGCCCGGAAGCCCGCTCCCACCCGGCTTTTCCATTATCGGCTTCGATGATCTGCCCATCGCTGGCATGGCTACCCCCCGCCTGAGCACCGCGCGGGTGGATCGCGAAGCGATCGGTCGGGGCGCGGTACGGCTTCTGGTGCATCATATGGACGGCGAGCGCGCCGTGCAGCAACTCGAAATCGGCGTCACCATGGTGGAAGGCGAAACCATCTTCCCCCTCCTCGCCGGCAAGTGATGGGCCCGGCACACCATCCCGACAGAAGGCAACAAAAAACCCCCGGTTTCCCGGGGGTTTTGATTGGTAGCGAAGCCCAGATTTGAACTGGGGACACACGGATTATGATTCCGCTGCTCTAACCAACTGAGCTACTCCGCCTCACGGCTCAGCCTCGATAAGGCCGATGCGCGAATACCTAGTTTTGGCGAGCGGCGCTGTCAAGTGTGTGACGCAACTGAGTTCTGCGCTGTTCTGACCCGCTCAATTGCCTCGCTCACCAAAACGAGGTCCGCTTCGAACTTGGCCCGCTCTTCGTCCTGGCGCTCCCGCTCGGGAATGCGCAGCAAATAGGAGGGATGATTGGTCACAAACAGCATCGTGCCATCATCCATGGTAATCGGCGCACCGCGCAGCCGTGAAATCGTTGCCGCTTTCCCCAACAGGCTCGACGCCGCCGTGGCGCCCAGCGCCACGATCACCTTGGGCTTAACGAACGCCCGCTCCAGATTAAGCCAGAATCGGCACGCCTCCACCTCCCCCCCATTGGGCTTTTGGTGGATGCGCCGCTTGCCACGCGGCTCGAACTTGAAATGCTTGACCGCATTGGTGACATAGACCTGCTCGCGGTCGATCCCCACCTTTTCAATTGCGGCATCCAGCACCTTGCCCGCTGGTCCCACGAAGGGCTGCCCCGCCAGATCCTCCTGGTCCCCCGGCTGCTCGCCGACAAACATTACATCGGCGGCTTCAGGTCCCTCCCCGAACACGGCTTGCGTCGCAAATTCGAACAGCGGGCAGCGCCGGCATTCCTGGACGGCCGCGCGTGCCTCGGCGAGCGAGGCGACCTCGCGCTCCCCATCCTGGACTGCCGGCGCCTCTGTCGGGCGCCGCAGATGCCGTGCCGGTGGTTGGCTCGAAACCCGCTCGATCATTTCCCGCTCCGCTTCTCTTGCGCCCCGGATCAGGGGAGCAATGAGTTCGGCCTCGGGCAGGTTGCGCCAGTATTTCATGGGCATCTCCCCCTTCATCGCGCCGATCTTGAGCCGGGCAGGATTGAAGATGGAGGCGAAATAGGTCTTCCAGTCGCCCTCAACCGCATCGTCCTCGGGCACGTCGCTTTTCTGCCCGCCCGGCCCGAACAACAGTTCCTGCCCGTCCCAGAAGGCCGAGCGATAGGGCGTGATGATCGCCCAGATCATGCCGGCAAAGCGGCGCTCGAAAAACGGCGCCGTGCGTTCAAGGATAAAATGCTCGGGCTCGAACCAGGCGGCAAAGCGCTCGAGCCCGCTATCGTCGATAACAGCCTTGAAGCGCACAAAGGCCTTCATCTTGTGGCTGTCGCGCCGGACCGCTGAAGCCAGACCGGTCAGCCGCTGCAAATCGGGGTCGGAGGCCGCCGTCATCAGCCCGCGATCCTCCAGCAGGCGCCACAAGAAGCGATACAGCAGAGCAAACCGCTCGGGATCATTGTTGCAGATGGCCAACTGCCCCTGCTCGATAAAGGCGGGCGGCACGCTGCCCACCGCCCCTTCCCCGCTTGGCAGCATGGAATCGCCCGCTTCGAACAGCCCGTTTTCTTCCCCCGGCCCCCGCCAAATCACCTGATCAGGCCGCACGCCTGCTAACAACAACTGCCGCGCCTTGCCGCGCCATTCGGCAAAGTCGTTACGCTCCTCCAGCCGCACCGAAATCATGCAAACAGGCTCAGCTGTTCGGGCTGCGGCGTCAGCTTGGCCTTGAGCCGCGCATCATCGGTCATCCCGCCCGGCGTCCAGTCCACCGCTTCGATGAACGGGCGCACCGCATCGATCGAGCCCACAATGCGCGCCACATCTTCGAGGCGCAAACTGTGGTGGCGCCGCGTCGTGATGATCCGCTCGATGCTCTTGGTCCCCAGCCCCGGCACCCGCAACAGCAGTTCGCGATCGGCGCGGTTCACGTTGACGGGAAAGCGCTCGCGATGCTTGAGCGCCCAGGCCAGCTTGGGATCGATCGCCAGATCCAGCAACCCGCCCTCCCCGCCCGCCACGATCTCGGGAACGTCAAAGCCATAAAACCGGATGAGCCAATCGGCCTGGTAGAGCCGGTGCTCGCGCAGGAGCGGTGGCGCCTTGAGGGGCAGCTTGGCGCTGGAATCGGGAATGGGCGAAAAGGCCGAGTAGTAGACCCGCTTGAGCTTGTAGCCCGAATAGAGCCCCGCCGCGCGCGTCAGGATGGCTTCGTCATTGGCGGCATCGGCACCCACGATCATCTGCGTGGATTGCCCCGCCGGCGCATATTTGGGCTTTTCGGCTTTGGTCTTTGCCTCCGGCGCGGCTTCCGCCAGCTTGCCGCGAATGCGCGCCATAGCCGTGCGGATCTCGCTTGGCTTTTTTTCCGGTGCCAGCGCTTCAAGGCCAAGATCGGTCGGCAACTCGATATTGGTTGAGAGCCGATCCGCCCAGCGCCCGGCTTCCGCCAGCAGTTCAGGCGCGGCATTGGGAATGACCTTGAGATGGATATAGCCCGCGAAATGGTGATCCTCGCGCAGGCTGCGCGCCACCCGCACCATTTCTTCCATCGTGTAGTCGGGCGAACGGATGATCCCCGAGGACAGGAACAGCCCCTCGATATAGTTGCGTTTGTAGAAGTCGAGGGTCAGTCCCACCACTTCCTCGACGGAAAAGCGCGCCCGCTGCACATTGGACGAGGAGCGATTGATGCAGTAGCTGCATTCATAAATGCAGAAATTGGTCAGCAGCAGCTTGAGCAGCGAAATGCAGCGCCCGTCCGGCGCATAGGAGTGGCAAATGCCATTGCCCTCGGTGGAGCCAATGCCGCCGCTCACCTTGCTGTTGCGTTTCTCGGTGCCGCTGGAAGCGCAGGAGGCATCATATTTGGCGGCGTCCGACAACACGGCCAACTTGCGACGAAGGGTTAAAGCCGCCATCCACGTTCCTCATCTGTTCACGCCAGTCTTAACGCGCGACCCGAATAAAAGCACCGGCGAAAACCTGTTCTAGCCAGCTTGTGATCGCCTCCTCGCCCTGGAAACGATGGGGTTCCATTGTTCGCTCAGGCGCAACAACCCGTTATGGCGCCGTGGGCTGACGGGATGGGGCAACTTCACCTATCTTGGGGGCAACGGCACCAAGGCTCGGCTGACGAGCATGTGCACTCCAAGGAGAACACCAATGGACCTTCAGCTTGGCGGCATCCACCACCTGACCGCAGTCACCGCCCAGGCGGCCAAGAACCTGCAGTTCTACACCCAGACCCTGGGCATGCGGCTGATCAAGAAAACCGTCAACCAGGACGACACCACTGCTTACCACCTATTCTATGGTGACGGCGTGGCCTCACCTGGCGCAGACCTGACCTTCTTTGATTTTGACGCCGCCCGCGAGCAGCGCGGCAACCACACTGTCAGCCGCACTGGCCTGCGCGTCGGTAGCGAGGACAGCCTGCAATGGTGGAAAGAACACCTGCAGGCGCAGGGCGTCGGCACCTCGGCCATCAAGGAACGCAATGGCCATGTCTCGCTCGATTTTGAGGATTTCGAAGGCCAGCGCTTCCGCCTGGTGCTCGACCCCGCCAACAAGGTCGTGCCCTGGGCCAAGTCGCCCGTTCCTGCCGATCGGCAGATCATCGGCCTTGGGCCGATCAGCCTTGCCGTGCCGCGCCTCGATCGCACCGAAGTGGTCCTGACGCAGGTGATGAACATGCGCAAGGTGCGCACCTATCCCGCCCGCGAGCGCAATGGGGAAACCCATGTGTTCGAGATGGGCCCCGGTGGCCCCGCGGCCGAACTGCATGTGGTGGTTGACCCAAGCCTGGCCCCCGCACGGCCCGGCGCCGGCGGCGTGCACCATGTGGCCTTCCGCACGCCCGACCAGGATACGCTCCGGCAGTGGATCGCCCATGTCAACTCGTTCGGCATCCGCTCGAGCGGGGAAGTCGAGCGGTTCTACTTCACCTCGCTTTATTTCCGCGAGCCCAATGGCATTCTGTTCGAGATCGCGACGGACGTGCCCGGTTTTGCTGCCGACGAGCCGATGGAAACCCTGGGTGAAAGCCTGGCGCTCCCGCCCTTCCTCGAAAGCCGGCGGGCGAGCATCGAAGCGGGCCTCAAGCCCCTGGTCTAAACCGCTTCAGTCCACAAGCTCTCCTCCCCGCTGAGGGAGGAGAGCCTATCGGCGCGGCGCGTCATCAGGGCCTTAGCCAAAGCGCAGCGAAGGTGCTAAACCCGGCGCGCATCCCGTAGGGTGCGCCCCCGTTGACCCCCTTCAAAGGCAACTGCCATGCCCGTGCGAAAACTCAATTCCAGCCAGTGGGTGCTCGCGATTTTCATCGGGCTGGCCGTGATCACGGTGGCAGCGACGGTGTTCACCAATCTCGTGCAATGGCGCAACTACGACACGATCGAGGCAGAACAGAACATCGCCCCCGAAGACGCGATCCCCCTGCAAAAGGGCTTCACTGAGCCAACGCCCGCCCCCGCCAACTAGGCGGCAAACACCGCCGGCACCGCTTCCGCGATGAACCCACCGCCCAGTACTTCGGACGTGGCGCTGTCATCGGCGTAGAACACGCAGGCCTGGCCCGGCGAAATGCCATATTCGCCGGCCACCAGCGTCACATAAACCGCGCCATCGCGCATCTGGATCACGGCCGGCTGCGGCCCGCGCGTCGAGCGCACCTTGACCTCGACCGGTGCACCATTGCCGGCAGCAGCTTCGGCCAGCGGCCGCGCCCCCAGCCAGTTCACATCTCGCAACCGCACCGTATGGGTCTTGAGCGCCTCGCGCGGCCCCACAATGACGCGCCCGGTCTTGTGCTCGAGCTTGATCACGTAGAGTGGCTCGGCAGCCGCCACGCCCAGGCCCTTGCGCTGTCCCACCGTGTAATTGACGATCCCGGCATGCCGCCCCAGCACCCGGCCATCGAGATGGACGATCTCGCCTTGCGCCACCGCTTCGGGATGCATCTTGCGGATGATGTCGGCATATTTGCCCTGCGGCACAAAGCAGATGTCCTGCGAATCGTGCTTGTCGGCAATCTCGAGCCCCATTTCGCGCGCGAGCTCGCGCACCGCAGCCTTGCTCATCCCCCCCAGCGGAAAGCGTAAGAAGTCGAGTTGCGCCTGGGTGGTCGCAAACAGGAAATAGGTCTGGTCACGATCGCCATCGACGGGACGGAACAGTTGCCGCCGCCCATCTTCGCCCAGCCGCGACTGCACGTAATGGCCGGTCGCCAGCACATCAGCGCCAAGATCCTTGGCCACTTCCAGCAGGTCGACGAACTTGACCGACTGGTTGCAGGCAATGCACGGCACCGGCGTTTCACCCTGCTGATAGGCATTGGCGAACGGCGCTATCACCGAGCGCTGGAAGCGCTCTTCATAGTCCAGCACGTAATGGGGAATATCGAGTGCCGCCGCCACCCGGCGGGCATCATGGATATCCTGCCCGGCGCAGCACGCGCCTTTACGATGGGTGGCCTCGCCATGATCATAAAGCTGGAGCGTCACCCCAACTACATCATAGCCCTGCCGAGCCAGCAGGCCCGCCACAACCGAGGAATCCACGCCCCCCGACATCGCGACAACAACGCGCGTGCCTTGGGGACGCTTGGCGATATCAAGCGAATTCAGCATCTTTCTTGCATCCGGTTGGGTTCAAGGGCCAGCGGACAACTGTCCCGCGCCTCTTAGCCCTTTCAGCAATGCGCTGCAACGCCGCCCGGCAGTTTTTGCCACCCGTGCGGCGCAATGCACCCTCCCGGCTCGAGCCATGTCCCTCGAGCCCAAAACACAGCTCTGCGCAAACAAGCACTTAGCCGCCTTGGCTCACTGGCAAGCTCCTTGCATGGCACGGGGCGAGTAGTTGCAGGATTTTTCGGCAAAGTGGCATCCCATCTTACCCTTTCGGTCGCAACCGGTGCAGGCAGCATCACGCGAAGCTTCGGCGCGCCTGCCGATGCCGACGCTTTCGCCAGTCTGCTCGCCGGCGCGAACGCCGGCACCACGCCAAGCACCACCTCTGCCTCGAGCTTCAACCTGAGCTTGGGCAAGGCGCTTGAAATCGGGCTCGAAACTGCGGGCGAAGCCGACATCGAAGCCGAAGATCTTGGGCTGGCTGTGGGAGCCGAAGCCGCCCTCGCTCCGGAGCCGCCGGCCCTGCCCCAGCTGCTCGACAGCCTCGCCAACATCGCCCAAAGCCTCGCTGCCGGCCAGTCTCCCGCAGGCGACGACCTCGGCGCGGCCAGCACCGCTCTCAGCCGGCTCGCCGACCAGCTCGGCATTTCACTGTCCACCCCCGCCCAGCCAGCAACCGGTGGCGAACCGGCCAGTGATTTCGCGCAACAGCTAGCCAATGCCCTTGCCCCGCTGGCCGACCAGCTTCTTGGCAGCGATGCCGCCGAGGGCGGCCCCGAGCTGGGTCAAAAGCTCGCCGCACTACTCGCCGGCCTCAAGCAAGCCGGTCCCGGCCTTGATCAGCAGACCCTTGCCGCCGGCGCCGCCGCGCTCGAAGACGCGTTGGCGAAGCTGACCCGCGCCACCCCGGGCGCCCCTCCCGCCGATCCGGCTGCCCCGGCCGCCAGCACTGCCACGCCCCTCACCCCGACGACCCCAACAGCACCGACGCTCGCGCAGCCCAGCATCGAGCCCGACCCGGCTCTCGGCACCGACAGCCAGCCCACCGCGGAAACCGACGCCAAGCCCGCTCCCGCTGCCGCCGAACCCCCGCTTGATGCTGCCGCGGCCAAAAGCCTGCCCAGCGCGCTCAACCGGGCCGAGGTCGCCGCCGCCGCCCTGCGGCCCGTGCAGCCCGGCTACCAGACCACCCAGCAACAGCTCAACCTGCCCCAGCTCGCCTTTGAGCTGGTGCACCAGGCCAATGCCGGCAATTCCCATTTCCAGATCCGCCTTGATCCGCCCGAGCTCGGCCGCATTGAGGTCAAGCTCGAATTCGATGCAGCGGGGCAGGTCAATGCCCGCCTCATCGTCGACAAGAGCGAAACCCTTGATCTGATGCAGCGCGACCAGCGCGGGCTGGAACGCGCCCTGCAGCAGGCCGGGCTCGATGCCAGCAAGACCAACCTCGAATTCTCCCTCCGGCAAAACCCATCCCCAGGCGACGGGCGCCAGGGCAATGGGCAGGAGCAGGAACGCCGAGGCTCGTTCGGTGGCGGCCCGAGCGGCGGCGATGCCGACCCGCTACCCCTTCCCAGCGTCAATCTTTACCGCGGCAGCCTTGCGGCTGGCGGCGTCAACATCATCGCCTGAGGAACAATCATGGCTGTTAATGGCATATCCGCAACCTCTGCCGCCGGTGCGATCAGCAACTCGCGCAACACCATTGCCGATAATTTCGACACCTTCCTCAACATCCTGACCACCCAGCTCAAGAACCAGAACCCGCTCGAGCCGCTGGATACCAACCAGTTCACCCAGCAACTGGTGCAGTTCACTGGCGTGGAACAGCAGCTCAAGACCAACGACTTCCTTGAAGCCATGATGATGGCCAGCCAAAGCGCCGGCAAAACCGACGCGGTCAACTATATCGGCAAGGAAGTCACCGTCGCCGGCACCTCCTCCGAGCTCAAGGGCGGCAAGGCTCTGTGGGGCTATGTCGCCTCGGGGGCCGTGCAGAACGCCAAGGTGAACATCAAGAACGCCGCCGGCAGCATCGTTTACTCCGAGAACGGCTCGCTTCCCGCGGGCAACGGCCAGTTCGCTTGGGACGGCAAGGGCTCCAACGGGCTAGCTCAACCTGCTGGGTTGTATTCCATCGAGATCACCGGTACCGATCTGAGCGGAAATACGGTCGGCATCACCACGGCGGCGGTCGGGATCGTGAACGCAGTGGACTTTTCGGGCACGGAGCCGCTGCTGACCATCGGCACCTCCAAATACCCCCTTTCCCAGGTCCAGGATGTGCGCACCCCCACGCCGGGCACCTGACCCGTCGCGACACGCTTTGCGTCCCGAATACCTTGATTTTCCTTCTAATTCTTAACCTGTTGTTCGTTTCCCCTTAGCTGAATTTTAAGTCAGCATCGCTACTCTGCCTTCCTATGGTCAGGTTGAGTAGAGAGTAAAATGACCGTACAGATGCGTCCTCGCGTTAAGTACGTTATCGGACCGGACGGAAGTCCGCTCACGATCGCAGATCTTCCCCCCGCCAATACGCGGAGGTGGGTCATTCGGCGAAAAGCCGAAGTTGTTGCTGCGGTGCGCGGTGGTCTGCTCAGCCTCGAAGAGGCCTGCGACCGCTACACACTCAGCGTCGACGAGTTCCTGAACTGGCAGGCTGCCATCGACAAGCATGGACTTGCCGGCCTGCGGACCACCTGGATCCAGCATTACCGCGAGGGCTGATCCGGTCCAAACCGATAACGAGCACCAAAGCCCGCCGGGTCCGCCCTGCGGGTTTTTTGTTTTCTTGGCACAAGGCCCGCAACCCGTCCCCCTAGGGCGTCTCCGCCCCCATCCATCTTGCCCCCGCCTCCCGGCCCAGCAACCGTTCATAATACTCTCGCACTGCTGCAAACACGGGCTTGTCCGCCTGCACGCTCATCCAGCGATGCACCGAAAGGCCCAGCGCAATATCGGCAATGCTGAACTCAGCCCCGGCCACAAACGGCGAGCCTTTGGCCAGATGCCCGTCCAGCAACGCCATCTTGGCGCCCCAGGCTCGCAGTGACGCCGCAATCTGCTCGGGATCATCATAGCCGGGCGTCTTGCGGATCAGCGCATTCACGGCATAGCCCCAGGGCGGATTAAGCTCGCTCGCCTGCCAGCCCAGCCATTGCAGCACCCGCGCCCGCTCCTGCAGCCTACCCGGCAGCAAGCGCCCGTCACCTGCCTTTTCCGCCAGATAGATCAGGATCGCATTGCTTTCCCACAGCACGAATCCATCATCGATCAACACCGGGATCTGCCCATTGGGGTTGAGCGCCAGGAACTCGGGCACCTTGGGATCGCGCAAGGGCAGGCCCCAATCCTCCCGCTCATAGGGGAGTCCCAACTCGCCGGCCGCCCACAAGACCTTGCGCACATTGATGGATGTGACCCGCCCCAGCACTTTCAACACGCTTGCTCTCCCGTCCGGCAATTTTTGCCCGCGCAACCGCTGGGCACCCACAAGTTAAGACAATGTTTACCAAACACTAGGTAATTTTTGCCGGGCGGCAGCTTTCATCGCCGGTGACGTGAACCTCGAGTACCGACTTGAATAACCTGACCCAGCTCATCAACCGCATTGGCCTGCCGCGCCTTGCTGCCATGGCCACCGTAGCGGTGCTGATGTTGGGCTTCTTCGCCTTCCTGATGATGCGCGCCTCAGCCCCCAACCTGGCACCGCTTTACACCGGGCTGACGCTGGAAGATTCGTCCGCGATCACTACCGAACTGCAAACCCTCAATATCCCATTCGAGCTGCGCGGCGAAGGCGATACCATCCTCGTGCCGCGCGAGCAGATCACCAAGCTGCGCATGGATCTCGCCGGGGCCGGGCTCCCCACTCGCGGCCAGGTTGGCTACGAGATCTTCGACGAGCAGAACACGCTTGGCGCCACGAGCTTTGTGCAGAACATCAACAATGTTCGCGCGCTTGAAGGTGAACTCGCCCGCACCATCTCTTCGCTGGCCCGCATCAAGTCCGCCCGGGTTCACCTGGTTCTGCCCGAGCGCGAATTGTTCCGGCGCGAGCGCAAGGATCCTTCCGCCTCGATCGTCCTGTCCGTGCGCGGCGAACTGGCTGCCGGCGAAATCCGCGCCATCCAGCACCTCGTCGCCTCCGCCATCGAGGGTCTCTCGCCGACCCGCGTCTCCATTGTCGATGATGCCGGCACCCTCCTCGCCTCCGGCACCGGTGACAGCGCGCAGGGCGCCCTCGCCGGCGAAGCGGCCGAAAAAACCCTTGGCTACGAAAACCGGCTCCGTACGCGCCTTGAAGACATGCTCGCCAACATCGTTGGCGTTGGCCGTGCCCGCGTCGAAGTTGCGGCCGAGATGGACTTCAACCGCTCCACCACCACTTCGGAGACCTTTGACCCCGAAGGCCAGGTCGTCCGCTCCACCCAGCTGCGCGAGCAGGAGAACCAGTCCGGCGCCAATCAGAACCAGGTGACCATCGCCAACGAGCTGCCCGGCGCTTCCCAAACTGCCGCCGATGGCACGCTCGAGCAGGGCACCACGTCCGAAGAAGTCACCAACTACGAAATCTCCAAGACCACCCAGACTGCCGTCACCGAAGCGGGCAGCATCAAGCGCCTTTCCGTCGCTGTGGTGGTGGATGGCGTTTATGCCGATGATGGCGCGGGCAATCTGACCTACAGCCCCCGTTCGGCTGAAGAGATTGCCCAGGTGCTCACCCTGGTACGCTCGGCCGTGGGTTATTCGGAAAGCCGCGGCGACAGCGTCGACGTGGTCAACATGCAGTTTGCCGAACGGCCCGAGCTCAACCTGCCGGGCACCGACAGCGCCGCGGGTCTCCTCGACTTCACGCGCGACGACCTGATGAATGCAGCCGAAATGGCCGTGACCCTGCTGATCGCCCTGGCCCTCGTGTTCTTCGTGCTGCGCCCCCTGCTCAAGCGCGCCTTGGTCCCTGAACCCCAGCCTCTCGCCCTCCCCTCCGGTGCCGAACTGGGCGCACCCGTCGCGCTGGGCCCCGAAGGTCAGCTCGTGCCCATCGAAGCGCCCGAATCGGTTACCGGCGCGCCCGACTGGATGGCCAATGCCCGCACCTTGGGCGAAAGCCAGCTCCAGACACTCAAGACCGTGGGTAGTCTGGTTCAGGAAAATCCCAAGCAGGCCGCACTTATCGTGCGCGACTGGCTGAGCAGCGCGGCATAACCCATGGCTCTGGTCTCCCAATCCCTCGACACCACCGACGCCATAGGTTCCATGGGCAAGCAGCTGGTGGTCGGCAACGATGCGCCACACCGCTCGCTCAGGGGCGACGAAAAGGCTGCAGCGCTTCTCCTTGCGCTCGGCCCCGATCACGGCAAGCCCATCTTCGATGAGCTCGACGAGGTCGAGATCCGCCAGCTCAGCCGCGCCATGGTGCGCCTCGGCCCCATCACCCAAGCCATGCTGGACGAGTTGATGGTGGAGTTTGTCACCAGCGTGTCGGCCAATGGCTCGCTATCGGGCAACACCGAAACCACCGAGCGCCTGCTGCTGTCCTTCCTCCCCTCCGATCGTGTCAGCTCCATCATGGAGGAAATTCGCGGTCCCGCCGGCCGCAATATGTGGGAAAAGCTCTCCAACGTTCAGGAAGACGTGCTCGCCGCCTATCTCAAGAACGAATATCCCCAAACCATCGCCGTGGTGCTGTCAAAGATCGCGCCTGAGCACGCCAGCAAGGTGCTCGCCGTTCTGCCCGAAGCACTCGCTATGGACGTGATCCAGCGCATGCTCGGGCTTGATCCCGTGCAAAAGGACATTCTCGAAAAGATCGAGAACACGCTGCGCACCGAATTCATGTCGACCCTGTCGCATACCAAGCGCCGCGACAGCCACGAGCAGATGGCCGAGATCTTCAATTCCTTCGACCGCCAGACCGAAGCCCGCTTCATCACCGGCCTCGAGGAAAACAGCCGCGAAGACGCCGAGCGCATCAAGTCACTGATGTTCACCTTCGAGGACCTGGCCAAGCTCGATGCTTCGGCGGCGCAAACTCTGCTGGCGCGCATGGACAAGGCCGAGCTGGCGCTCGCCCTCAAGGGCGCCAACGAAACGATGAAGGAATTTTTCTTCAAGAACATGTCCGCCCGCAGCGGCAAGCTCCTCAAGGATGACATGGAAGCGCTTGGCCCCGTGCGCCTCAAGGATGTCGATGAAGCCCAGGGCCGCATGGTCGCCACAGCCAAGGATTTGGCCGCTCAGGGTGAGATCATCATCCTCAAGGGCAAGTCCGACGAGCAGATGATCGCTTAGCACCATGGCCAGTCACGCTCGCTTCACCTTCGATCTCGACCTCGGCAAGCGCCCCAGTGCTGCCGCGGTCTCACCGCGCGCCGGCATGGCCGAAGACCTTGTGGCCCGCCTGGTCGCCGAAGCGCGCGAAGAAGGCTATGCCGAAGGCTTTGCCGCCGGCGCCCAGAACGCCGCCGCCATGGCCGCGCAAACCATCGCCGCTGCTGCGGCGACCCTGGCTACCCGCAGCGCCGAAATGGCCGCGGCCCTGGACGATGCGACCGCCAATAGCCGCCGCGAAGCGGTGGAACTGGCCGCCAGCATCGGTCGCAAGCTCGCCTTGCAACTCTTGGCCCGCGAACCCACCGCGGAGCTCGAGGGCCTCATCGCCGAATGCATGGCCAATCTCGAAGGCGTGCCGCACCTTGTGATCCGTTGCCACCCCGATATTGCCGATGGCGTGCGCGACATTGCCACCGCCCATATGACCACCTCCGGCTTTAACGGCCGCCTGATCGTCATGGGCGATCCCGAACAGCGCCTGGGCGACGGCCGGCTCGAATGGGTCGATGGCGGCCTCGTGCGCGATCTTGATTCCATTTCCACCGACATCGACCGGCGCATCGCCGCCTATCTCGAGGGCGGCCACCCGCAGATCAGCCATGAGGAACCCCATTCATGAGCGCCCCCAACGACAGCGACAACATGAACTTTGAGGAAATGGCCGCCGCCAGCGGCATGGCTCGTGGTCCCGAAGCTCATCTCGAGCGCACCGCAGCCGACCTCGAAGCCGTCTTCGATGTGCCCGTGCGCATCTCCGTCGTATTAGGCCGCACCAAGATGCCGGTGTCCCAATTGCTGCGCATGGATATCGGCACCGTCATCGAACTCGACCGTCAGGTCGGCGAAGCCGTCGAGATTCTCGTCAATGACCGCCTCGTCGCTCGCGGCGAAATCGTGCTGGTCGAAAACCGGCTCGGTGTCACCATGACCGAAGTCATCAAGCCACAATAAGGGAGCACCGCCATGCGTCTACTCATCGTCGGAGCTCTCGAAGGCCAGCTCAGCACCGCCACCAAGATGGCCATGGATGGCGGCGCCAAGGTCGCCCATGCCCCCTCGGTCGATATTGCCCTCGCGACGCTGCGCGCCGGCCGCGGCGCCGATCTGCTGCTGGTTGACGTGATGATGGACATCGCCCGGCTCATCGGCGGGCTCGAAGCCGAGCGCATCGCCGTGCCCGTTGTTGCCTGTGGCGTGGAAACCAATGCCGCGGCCGCGGTCAACGCCGTCCGTGCCGGCGCCAAGGAATACATCCCCCTGCCCCCCGATGCCGAGCTGATTGCCGCCGTGATCGCCGCCGTCGCTCGGGATTCCTCCGAATTCCTGTTCCGCGACCCCGCCATGGCCCGCATCGTGAAAATGGCGGACCAGATCGCGGGCTCCGACGCTTCCATCCTTATCACCGGCGAGTCCGGCACCGGCAAGGAAGTGATCGCCAAATATGTTCATTCCCGCTCCAAGCGCGCTGGGAAACCCTTCATCTCGGTCAACTGCGCCGCCATCCCTGAGGCGCTCCTTGAAAGCGAGCTCTTTGGTCACGAGAAAGGCGCCTTCACCGGCGCCGTCGCCCGCCGCATCGGCAAGTTCGAGGAAGCCTCGGGCGGCACGCTCCTGCTCGATGAAATCTCCGAAATGGATGTGCGGCTGCAGGCCAAGCTGCTGCGCGCCATTCAAGAGCGCCTGATCGATCGCGTCGGCGGCGGCAAGCCGGTGGCCGTGGATATCCGCATCCTCGCCACCTCCAACCGCAACCTCGCCGACGCCGTGCGGGAAGGCTCCTTCCGCGAAGACCTGCTGTTCCGCCTCAACGTCGTCAATCTCAAGCTCCCCGCCCTGCGGGACCGGCCGGGCGACATCATCGCCCTGTCCGAGCATTTCGTGGCCAAATACAGCAAGGCTAATGGCCTGCCGCCGCGCAGCCTCGCCGAGGATGCGCGCGACGCGCTGGTCCGCGCTCCTTGGCCGGGCAATGTCCGCGAACTCGAAAATACGCTGCATCGCGCCGTGCTGTTGTCCTCGGGTGAAAGCATCACCGCCGACGCCATCGTCCTGCCCGACGGCATGGGCCTGCATGAAGTGGCATCCGCGGGCTCCCTTTCGTCCCAGCTGGCGCAAACCGCCGAAGCCATGTCCCGTGCCCTTGTGGGCCGCACCGTGGCCGATGTGGAGCGCGACCTGATCCTCGACACCCTCGATCACACGCTGGGCAACCGGACCCACGCCGCCAATATCCTTGGCATCTCCATCCGCACTCTGCGCAACAAGCTCAACCAATATTCCGATGAAGGCACTTTGGTGCCCGATCCCGGTGAACGCAGGGCCGTGGCATGATGGGCCCCGTGAGCGCCCTTGCGGGCAAGCCCGAACTCGCCTCGCGCGAGCCGTCGGCCTTGGCGCTGGCCATCATTGCCGCCCTGACCCTTGCTGTCAGCACCGATCAGCTCGGCACGGCGTCGGCGGCAGCCCAGGCCTGGGAAACTGCCCAAGCCTTTCCCGCTGAGCACGACACCATCCCGGACCAGGCCACCGCATGAGCGAGCTGCCCACCCTGCGCACCCGCCCGGCCTTCAAGCTGCCGACTGGCGCGGCCGTGCTCGATACCCTGCGCTCAGGCGATATTGCCCTTGCGACAGGGGTCATGGGCCTCATCGTCATTCTCATCGTGCCTATGCCGCCGCTCCTGCTCGATGGGCTGCTGGCAGTCTCGATCGTCTTTTCCGTGATGATCCTGATGACGGCACTCTTTATCCAGAAGCCGCTGGAATTCTCGTCCTTCCCGACGGTTCTGCTGATCGCCACCATGCTGCGGCTCGGCCTCAACCTTGCCACCACCCGCCTCATCCTGTCGGAAGGTCACACCGGCACCCACGCCGCCGGCCATGTCATCGAAGCCTTCGGCAACTTCGTGATGCGCGGCAATTTTATCATCGGCGTCGTGGTCTTTGCCATTCTGGTGCTGGTCAACTTCATTGTCATTACCAAGGGCTCGGGCCGCATCGCCGAAGTGGCGGCCCGCTTCAGCCTCGACGCTATGCCCGGCAAGCAGATGGCCATTGATGCCGATCTGTCGGCGGGCCTGATCGATGAAGCCACCGCCAAGGTGCGCCGCGCCGAACTCGAAGGCGAAAGCGCCTTTTTCGGCAACATGGACGGCGCCAGCAAATTCGTGCGCGGTGACGCCATTGCCGGCCTCATCATCACCTTCATCAACGTCGTCGCCGGCATGGTGATCGGCATGATGCAGGAAGGCCTTACCGTCCAGGAAGCTGGCAATGTTTATACCCTGCTGACCATCGGCGATGGTCTGGTCTCGCAGATCCCTGCCCTCATCGTGTCCACCGCCGCCGGCATTCTCGTGTCCAAATCTGGCGTCACGGGTTCCGCCGACAAAGCCCTTTCCGCCCAGTTCACCGGCTATCCGCGCGCCCTGGGCATGTCCGCCGCCGTGATGGGGCTCCTGGCCTTTCTGCCTGGCATGCCGGTCATTCCGTTCCTCGCCATCGCCGCGGGCGTCGGCTACTTGGCTTGGCGCTCCGCTGCGACCAAGAGCGAAAAGCAGGCCGATGCCACGCGCCTCGCCGCGCTGGCAAACCCGCCCCAGATCGGTAGCCCCGGCGGCCCCGCTCCTGAAGTGCCGATCACCGATAGCCTCAAGATCGACGAACTCAAGCTTGAGCTCGGCTATGGCCTGCTGTCGCTGGTCAAGGAAGACGAAAACGGCTCCGACCGTCTCACCGAACAGATCAAGGCGCTGCGTCGTCAGCTCGCGACCGAGCTGGGTTTTGTCATGCCGCCCGTGCGCATCCTCGACAACATGCAGCTCGAGCCCAATGACTACAAAGTGCGCATCAAGGAAGTGGAAGCTGGCCACGGCCAGATCTGGGCCAGCCAGCTGATGGTGATGGACCCGATGGGCCGCTCCATCGACCTGCCCGGTCACCACACCACCGAGCCCACTTTCGGTCTGCCCGCCACCTGGATCGAGCCAGCTCTGCGCGACGAGGCCGAACTGCGGGGGCTGTCGATCATCGATCCCTCTACTGTGATCTCCACCCACCTGACCGAAGTGCTCAAGGCCAATGTCGCGGACCTGCTGAGCTACGCCAATGTGCAGTCGCTCCTGTCCGGCCTGCCCAAGGAGCAGCAAAAGCTCGTCGAGGACATCGTCCCCGGACTCATTACCGTTTCGGGCATCCAGCGCGTGCTGCAGACTCTCCTCAACGAGCGCATCTCCATTCGCGACCTCTCGACCATCCTCGAAGGTGTCGCCGAGATCGCCGGCCCGGGTCGGTCCATGCAGATGATCGTCGAGCATGTCCGCTCGCGCCTCGCCCGTCAGCTCTGTGCCGCCAATCTCGGCCCCGATGGCAACCTGCCGCTCCTGACTTTGTCGCCCACCTGGGAGCGCGATTTTGCCGAGGCCATGATCGGCGAAGGCGACAACCGCCACCTCGCCATGGCCCCCTCGCGGCTGCAGCAGTTCATTGGCGCCATTCAAACCGCCTTTGAACGCGCCGCCCAGCAAGGGGAACTGCCAGTGCTGATCACCTCTCCCGGCATCCGCCCCCATGTGCGCTCCATTATCGAGCGTTTCCGCCCGCAAACCGTGGTGATGAGCCAGAACGAGGTGCATCCCCGCATCCGCCTCAAAACCATTGGCAGCGTTTAACCGGCCCCCTCCTCCAGCCTGGGGCAAGTGGTGGAACTGCCCCCCCCGTTAATCATTGAGGCCTGGCATATCTCTGGGGCCTTCCATGAAGCTGTTCAACTGCGACCATTGCGGCAACACCATCTATTTCGAAAATGCCGTTTGCGAAGTATGTGGCCATCAACTTGGCTATATCTCCGGCAAGAACGCCCTGGTCTCCCTGGTGCAGAACGACGGCGGCAACTGGACCTCGCCCGCCTTTTCCGATCAGCCCTATGTCTTCTGCGCCAATGCCCAGCACGGCGCCTGCAACTGGCTGATCGAAGCGGCCCCGGGCGGTGATGTGTTCTGCGCCGCCTGCCGCCACAACGAAACCATTCCCCCCATTGAGGAACCGGTTAATCTCGCGCGCTGGCAAACCATTGAGCGCGCCAAGAAGCGCCTGATCTATTCCCTGCTCGAACTCGGGCTGCCGCTGCAAACGCGCGGGGAAGATCCCCAGCACGGCCTCGCCTTCCGTTTCCTTGCCGACGAACCCGCCGGCACCGCCCCGGTGATGACCGGCCACGAAAACGGCATCATCACCATCGCCCTTGTGGAAGCTGACGACGCTGAGCGCGAAAAGCGCCGCGCCCAGATGGGCGAGCCCTATCGCACCTTGCTGGGCCATTTCCGTCACGAAATCGGCCACCACTATTGGGACCTGTTAGTCGACAACACCCCTGCCATCGAGCCCTTCCGCGCCCTCTTTGGTGACGACCGGGCCGATTATGGCAAGGCGCTGCAAACCTATTACGCCAATGGTGCCCCGCTCGGCTGGCCCCAGACCCATATCTCAGCCTATGCCACCTGCCATCCCTGGGAGGATTTTGCCGAAACCTGGGCCCATTATCTCCACATCACCGATACCGTGGAAATGGCCGCCGCCTTTGGTGTGCACGCCCGCCCCAAGGGCCAGGACGAAAGCCTTGCCGTGGACGCCGATTTCAACCCGTATCGCCAGCAGGATTTCGCCACCATTGCCGATCACTGGGTGCCGCTCGCCCTGCTGCTCAACAATCTCAATCGCGCCATGGGTCACCCCGACGCTTATCCCTTCGTGCTCACCCCCGCCGTGGTCGAAAAGCTCGCCTTCGTGCATGATCTGGTGCATGGCCGCTTTGCGCACTGACGCAGCCAGTTCCCAGCGGGGCCGACATGAGCTATGGCCGTGCTATGCAATCGCCTCTCACCATCCTGCCCGTCCCGGTCTTTTCCACCCTCTGCAACGCCGCCTTCGCGCTGCGGCGCGAAGTTTTCGTCTGGGAGCAAAAGGTGCCCGAGGAAGAAGAGCACGATAGCTATGATCTGACGGCGACCCATCTTGTCGCCGTAGCGGAGGGCGAAGTGGTGGGCACGCTCCGGCTCATTGCCTTGCCCGAACACACCAAGATCGGCCGTGTTGCCGTGCGTCAGCATTGGCGCGGCCGCGGCATCGCCAAGGCGATGATGGCCGAAGCCACCCGCCTGGCTGCCGCCGCGGGACAGCACCGCCTTTATCTGACCGCGCAGTCCGATAAGCTGGGCATGTACGAAAAGCTTGGCTTTGTCGCCTTCGGCCCTGAATTGATGGATGGTGGCATGCCCCATCGGGCCATGCGCAACTACGACCGCGACACCGCCGCCCTCGCCGATTGAGGATCGCGCGCGGCCCGACTATCAGCGCCGCCCACATTCACTCCCCTCCCAACAGCCCCGCGGCCTGTGGGTCCCGCCAGCACCCGGCGCGGCCTCGCCTTAACCCATGTATCGGCCCCAGCGCGGGCTCGGCTTGCGACGCAATGTCGGCAAATCCGGGAACCCCTCGCACACAGCTGCGTTACCACAGCATCAAGGGCCGCACGGTGCGCCACCTCGCAAGTTTAGCACCGCACGGCCCTGTTCATAACAACAATGAACCTATGGAGCCTATAATGATCCGCACCCTTTTGGCCACTACGGCATTCGCAGCACTGATGACTGCAGGCGCCATCGCTCAGGACGCAACTCCGGTACAGAGCACCGACGCACCTGCCAACAACGAAACCACCACGACCACCACCGAAACCGCACCGGCGACCACTTCGGCCCCTACGGCTCCGGCACCGGCTGCCAATGCTCCGGCTCCTGTTGAAGCTGAGCCAGGCGCTGCGGTTGAAACCTTTGAAATGTCGTCTGGTTATGTTGCCGTAGACAGCGACAACCTGGGCTCCCAGCTGATCGACCAGGCCGTTTATTCGTCCGCTGGCGATGACGCCGAGGAAATCGGCAACATCACCGACATCGTGTTCAATCAGGATGGCCAGATCACTGCCGTCGTGATCGGCGTGGGCGGCTTCCTCGGCATTGGCGAAAAGTCCGTGGCCGTTCCCTTCGACGTTCTCGAATTTGTCATCGCTGCTGACAACACCGAACGTTGGGTTGTTCCCACCACGGCTGATGCCCTGACCAGCGCTCCTGAATTCGTCTGGGAAGAAGACGAGCCAGCTGACGCAGAGACCGATACCACCACGGCTCCTGCCGATGGCACCGCTCCTGCTGCCGGTGGCGCCATGGCTCCGGCTGCTCCCACCACCAACTAATCCCCTGTGGATTAGCGCTTCAGGGCCGGCCTTTGGGTCGGCCCTTTCTGTTTGAGCCTCTTTCTGGAGACCGCTATGCTACGACCCCTGACCCTGGCTTCGACGTTCGCGCTCTTGCTCGCAGCTCCGGCCCTCGCGCAGTCCCCCGCTGCAACGCCACGCAGCGGAACGCCAAGTCAGCTTCAGCAAAGTGGCCTTACCCCTCCCACGATCCTGTCGGAGGGATATTCCAGCCGGGGCGAGGACATTCTGGTGACGGTGCTGCTGGGCGAAACGGTTTATGCCGGGCCCGAAGACGACGCCGAACAGATCGGCACCGTCAAGGACATGGTGGTCACTTCAGGCCAAGGCGTTTCTGCCGTAGTGCTCGGCGTAGGCGGCTTTCTGGGCGTCGGCGAGAAAGACGTTGCCGTTGACTTCACCCAGCTCCAGCAGATCGAGCGCGAAGACGGCAGCCGCCGTTGGGTCCTGCCCACCACTGCCGAAGCATTGACCGCGGCACCCGCGTTTATCTGGAGCGAAAGCGAAGCGGCCACCGGTCCCGAGATGACGCCGGACGAAGAACAGGAGCAGATGGTCGATGGCGACCCCAATGCCGCGCCCATCGATCCCGAACTCACCACCGATCAGCCCGATGCGCCCGTCGAAGCAACCGCGCCGCTCGATCGCACCGGCTTCAGCGAAGTCGACCAGTCCGGCCTAACCGCCGATCAGCTGCGCGGTATTGCGGTTTACGGCATCAATGACGAGCAGATTGGCACCATCGGCAATGTCGTCGAAACGCCCGAAGGCGCCATCGATGCCGTGGTTGTCGATGTCGGGGGGTTTCTGGGCCTGGGTGCCAAGCCGGTCGCCGTGGGCTTTGATAATCTGGTGTTTTCCGCCGATACGGCGGGCATGCGCTATCTCTTCATCAACGCCTCGCGCGAACAGCTCGAAGCGCAACCGGCCTTCGACCCCCTCACCTATGCCACCGCCCGCGACGAGCAGCGCATGGTGATCGTGCCCTAGCCCCTCGGGCTAGCGGCGAAACCGCAGCCGGCCGATTTCATCATAGTCGGATTGCTCTTGCTTGAGCTGTTCGACCGCGTCGCGCTGATGCTCGCGCTGCTCCAGCAGCTCGACCTTCTTGAGGTCTTCGAGCGCTTCAGCCAATGCGTCCTGCGCGCTTTCAAGCTTGCCACGCATGTCATTGGCGGAAGCCAGCAGGTTGTCGCGCCGGATCTGGGCGGCCTTGGCGAAGGTCGAATAAGCGAAATGGGCGACATCCGAGATGCCGGTCTTGCTGTGCTCGATCTCGATCTGCTGGTCGAGCTCGCTCGCCATGCGCTCGAAGTCGTTGACCATCATTTCGATCTGCGTCACCTGGCGGCGCTTCTCGTCGACCTGGAACTTCTTGAGCCGAATGAGGCTCTCGCTACGCGATTTCAAGACCTGTACTCCTTACACACCAAGTCAAACCTCCGAGCAGCGGGCCTTTCAGCCCGGTGCACCCGCCTCCGCAACAATGGCCTCGAGCATATGGTAACCCTCGGCAATCGTGGTCGTTTCTTCCCGCTCCTGGCTCAAGAACGCCTCGAGTGCAGGAAAAACGGCGATGGCGCGGTCCACTTTCGGATCTGATCCCTTCCGGTAAGCTCCCAGCCGGATCAGCTCCTCCATGTCCGAATAGATGGACATGAGTTCACGCGCCTTTGCCAGGACCGGCCTGAACGAGGCCGGAACGCACCCTGGCATGGTGCGCGAGATGGACCGGAGCACGTTGACCGCCGGATAACGCCCCCGTTCGGCAATCCCGCGCTCCATTACGATGTGCCCATCAAGAATGCCGCGTACGGCATCCGCTATGGGCTCATTGTGATCATCACCTTCAACCAGAACGGTAAAGAGTCCGGTAACGGAGCCCGTAAAAGCTGTCCCAGGACCCGCACGTTCCAACAATCGTGGCAATTCTGTGAAAACCGTGGGCGGATATCCCTTGGCCGTTGGCGGCTCGCCGATCGCCAGCCCGATCTCGCGCTGTGCCATGGCAAACCGGGTCAGGCTATCCATCATGCACAAGACCCGCTTGCCCTGGTCGCGGAAGAACTCGCTCAGGGCCAGCGTCAGATAAGCTGCCTGCCGCCGCATCAGCGCCGCCTCATCGGACGTGGCAACCACCACCACCGCCTGCTCGATCCCCACCTCCCCCAGATACTCCTGGATGAACTCGTGCACTTCGCGCCCGCGCTCGCCGATCAGCCCGATCACGGCAACATCCACATTGGTGTTGCGCGCCAGCATGCTCATCAGCACCGACTTGCCCACGCCTGAGCCGGCAAAGATCCCCAGCCGCTGCCCCTCGCAGACGGTGGTGAAGGTGTTGAGCGCCCGCACCCCTAGATCAAGCGGCTCGCCCACGCGCACCCGGTCATGGGCCGCCAGGGGTGACTGGCGCAGCGGATAGGCCTGCGCCCCGCGCCCGAGCGGCCCCTTGCCATCGATCGGCTCGCCATTGGCATTGATCACCCGCCCCAGCCAGTCATGGGCAGGAAACACCGCCCCGTCGCTGCGCTGGAACACGGCCTTGCACCCCAGCCGAACCCCGGCGAGTTGCCCGAAAGGCAGGCACAGTGCGTGGCCATCCTTGAACCCGATGATTTCGGCGGCCAGTTGCCCGTCATTGCTGGTTTCGATCTGCACGCGTCCGCCCACCCGCAACTCGCGGACAGGGCCAACAATTTCCACCAGCAGTCCCTGAACGGACTTGACGCGGCCAAAGACCTCAATCTCGTCGATTGCCTCGATGGCTGAAATCAGCGCCTTCATGCCGGATCTCCCGTCGCCTTAACCGCTCCCGAAAACGTGTTCACGTCGGGATGCCGGTGGCTAAAAACTCGAATCAAACAGTAACCCCGCGTTAAGCAAAAAGCTCTATCGCTACCGCAAGGGCCCCTTCATGCGGGATTTTCCGCCACGCGCCCCTGCTCCCCTTGCCATCGCCGCAATGCTTGAATCCGCCGAGTCACTTGGCCGGGCTACTTAAACCATTTTCTTAAGAAAAACGCGGCCACTTTTTCGTTTAGTTTCAGACAGTTAGATATAATTCACCTTACCAGCTTTTGCGTATTGCGTGATGGAATTAAACTTTGTTAACTATTTGGGCTTAGGGTTCAGTCATATCCAGTACGGGTGACGTGGGGCGAGCATTGGCCGCTGGCTTCACTGTTCCAGCAGGAACGAATCACAAGGGGAATATAATGCGGGTACTCCTTATCGAGGACGATAGCGCGACAGCGCAGAGCATCGAGTTGATGCTCAAGTCCGAAAGTTTCAACGTCTACACCACCGATCTGGGTGAGGAAGGCGTCGATCTGGGCAAATTATACGACTACGATATCATCCTGCTCGATCTGAACCTGCCCGACATGAGCGGCTATGAAGTGCTGCGCACCTTGCGCGTGGCCAAGGTGCAGACGCCCATCCTGATCCTTTCGGGTCTGGCCGGCATCGAGGACAAGGTTCGTGGCCTCGGCTTTGGTGCCGATGACTACATGACCAAGCCCTTCCACAAGGACGAGCTCGTGGCCCGCATCCACGCCATTGTCCGCCGCTCCAAGGGCCATGCGCAGTCGGTGATCTCGACGGGTGAACTCACCGTCAATCTCGACACCAAGACCGTGGAAGTGCAATCGCAGCGCGTGCACCTCACCGGCAAGGAATACCAGATGCTGGAGCTGCTTTCGCTCCGCAAGGGTACGACGCTCACCAAGGAAATGTTCCTCAACCACCTCTACGGCGGCATGGACGAGCCCGAGCTCAAGATCATCGACGTCTTCATCTGCAAGCTGCGCAAGAAGCTCAGCGTTGCGACGGGCGGTAAGAACTACATCGAAACCGTCTGGGGCCGCGGCTATGTGCTGCGCGAGCCCGACGAGAACGAGCTTTATTCCGAAAGCGCCTAAGCTTTCCCCTTCCCTTGTGCAAGGCCCGGCGCAGTGATGTGCCGGGCCTTTGCTCTTGCGGAACTCCCCAACCCGGTTATCGTTAGCTCCCAATCAAGGGGGCCCACGACATGGACAGTTCACTCGCGCAGCGTCTTCGCGAACCGCTCGTTCTTACCATTCTCATTATTGCCATTGTCGGCTGGATTGCCTTTTTGGCAACCTGGATCAGCTCGAGCTCAACCAATGGCGACCTGCAAGGCCAGGTGTCCGCGCTGACCGACGAGCGTAGCGCGCTGCAGATGCAGTTGGCGGACCTCGAAACCGCAAGCGGCGATCTCGAGGCGGTCCAGGAGCAAACCACCGCCGCCCAGGCCCAACTGGACGAACTGACCACCCAGCGCGACACCGCTCAGGGCGAACTGGATGGCGTCAGTGCTGAGCTGGCCAGCACCACTGAAACCCTCAATTCCCGCCGGGCTGAAATTGCGGCGATCCAGGAAGAGTTCGCCCAAAGCGATCAGCGCCGCGCCGAAGCAGAAGCCGCCCGCGAAGAAGCGCAGAACCAGGTTACTGCCCTTAACGAGCAGATGACCGCAATTGGCCAGCGGCTTGAACAGGCCCGCGCCCAGGAAGCCGAAACCCGCGCCGCCGTCGCTCAGCTGACCGAGGAAGCCGCTGCGGTGACCAGCCAGCTCGCCCAGGGCGAACAGCAGCTGCAGGCCGCCCGCGGACAGGAAACCGAGATCCAGACCCGCCTGGCCGATATTGCCGCCCAGACCGAGACCAGCGGCACCCAGCTGGCGGACCTGCAGACCCAGATCGCCGATCTCCAGTCCCAGCGCGACCAGCTCTCCAAGGATGTCGCCGGCTACCAGACCCAGCGCGATCAGCTGCAGCCGCAGGTGACGGACTTGACCAATACGCTGGCTGCCCGCGGCAAGGAGCTCTCGGACCTTGAAGCCCAGATCGCCTCGGCCACCGCCCAGCGCGACGCCGCCAATGCCGCCCTGGTGGGTCGCTACGAGGCCAATGCCGAAGGCCCCGCCGGCGGCATTGCCGTGGTGCTCAATGATGACGACAGCTTTACCATGACCGATCGCCACGGCCGCTCGGTATCGGGCCGCTACACCGCTACCGCCGAGGCGCTGACCTTCACCGATGCGACCGGCAATATCGGCTCGGCGACCTTTCCGATGACCTGCCCCATCCAGGGCTCTGGCCCGGCCTTCACCATCGGCGAAGCACCCGATTGCGTCCTTGCCGGCGCAAGCTTCACCCGCACCCCTTAGGCGCGGCTGGCTCGCTCAAGACGGCAAAAGGCCCGGGCGGTTCTCGCCCGGGCCTTTTGCTGTTAGGCGATTTCGGCTGACGGAAGCGCGCGGTCCAGGTCGAACTTGGCTTCCAGCAAGGCCCGGTCAAACGGCTTCATCATATAGTCGCTGGCGCCGGCCTTGAGCGCCATGGCAATAGCGCCAATATCGTTCTCGACCGTGCAATAAACGACGTGCGGCCGCTCGCCTCCGACATAGCCGCGCAGATGCTTGAGGAACTCGAGCCCACCCATGATGGGCATGCTCCAGTCGAGAAGGATCGCGTCGGGCATCTCGAGGCGGCATTTGTCGATAGCCTCCTGCCCGTCCTCGGCCTCCTCGACAATATAGTCCATGTCTTCGAGAATGCGGCGCGCCACTTTGCGCACCACACTCGAGTCATCGACGATCAGGCACGACTTCATGAATGTGTTTCCCCGGCCAAAGGCTCGGAAACAACTATGAATGGCAACTGCCTACGGAATGGTTAGCGCCTCGGGTGCAGCTTCTTCCTGGATGGGCGGCTTGGGCAGCGCACGCAGGTAGAACTTGCCGTCCTCAAGCCCGATGCTGATCTCCATATCGGTCATCCGAGCCAGCAGGCCTGTATAAAAGGGCTGGATGCCGCGCGCATCCACGGCGCCCTCTTCGGGCATGCCCGAGAGCAATCCCGCCGCGCCTGACGGCACGAGCGTCTTTTGCCGCTTCTCGGGATCGCTGTACGAGGTGAACTCAAACACCTCCGCTCCGGCCGGTCCAGTGATACTAGCCGTAACCGTGCCACCGCGCGGCACCGAGCCTGCTGCGATCAGCAGCATGTTCATGAACAGCTTGGCCTTGTGCTTGGGAAGCAGGATCAGCGGCACCTGCCACTCCAGATCGGCCTTCTCGATCTCGAAATAGATCCGCGCCACCCGCTCGCATTCGCGCGTGTCGATATCGGTGCCCGCCGTCGAGGAGGCACCATAAGCCAGGCGCGCAAATTCGAGCTTGGCCCGGCTTTGATTGGCCGCGCTGGCGATCAGGTCGCGGGCGCCTTCAGCCATGTCACCCTGCGTGGGGTCGGCCAGAACCTCAAGCCCGTTGCCAATCGCCCCAATCGGGTTGATCAGGTCGTGACAGACCCGGCTGCACAACATTGCCGCAAGGTCGGTTGCCTTGAGCTCGATGATATCGGCCATGGGTTTTCTCCATCAGGGGCGCGTTCGAATCACTTGCGCCGACCTTAGTGGGGGTTGCGCTTCTGCACTATTGCCAGACCAGAGATTTAGACAAAACCGCCCAATTGGCTTGTGCCTCGCGGGCCGCGGCGTTGGGCGCCAGCAAAAAGGCTTCCCGGCTCGCCGCCGAATAAAACAGATAAAGACGCTGCTTGAAGACCGTGTAGATTGCCGGGTCGCCGTCCGACAAAAAGCCGCGCGCCATGCTCATCGCCGCATGGCCCCCGAACTGGGGTGCATAGATCTGCGGCGCCCGCGCAAAGGCGTCGCGGTTGGCCGCGCTGCTAAACTGCCAGGGTGCCCCGCCCCACTCATATTCGAACTCGCTGCGTCCCGGCACCGGCTGGCTTTCCACGAAATAGGAGACCGGATCCATGCCCCCGAGCGCCAGCCCGGTAAGGGGATCGCTTACCACGGCCGTGTTGATTGACTGGCTCCATGCCGGTGCCGCGCCGCCCCCCAAAAGCGGCAGAACAAAGGCAAGCATGGTTAAGATTTGTTTACGGGTTTGCGTCATCATTGATCCACGGGCCAGCCCTTGTCCAGCGCTGGCCCGACCAACCATGACCGAGAAACTTTAAAGTCTTGCGAAGTCCCGGCTCGCCTGTTTTAGGGGGAACACCATGTTCAAACGCCTGCTTTGCACCCTGACCCTGCTCCTCGCCCTCGCTGGCGCCGCTCCTGCCTTTGCCCAAGGCTCGCTCAGCGACAGCTATTCCGGCGATGAGTTGGTCGACAAGGGCCACCAGTTTTTCGGCTCCGCTGCCCAGGGCCTCGCATCCCTCGTTGAGCGCGCCGTTTCCGAGTTCGGCCTGCCCAACGGCTACATCCTGGGCGAAGACGCTGGCGGCGCGCTGTTTGCCGGCGCCCGTTACGGCGAAGGCCGGCTTTACACCCGCAATGCCGGCGAGTTGCCCCTTTATTGGCAAGGCCCCAGCCTTGGCTTTGACGTTGGCGGCGATGGCTCCAAGGTCATGATGCTGGTCTACAATCTCTCCAGCACCAATGACGTGTTCGGCCGCTTCGCCGGCGTTGATGGCTCCGCCTATGTGGTGGGTGGCTTCGGCATGACGGTGATCAAGTACGGCAACGCCATCATGGTCCCGATCCGCTCGGGCGTGGGCGCGCGGCTGGGCGTTAATATCGGCTATCTCAAGTTCACCCAGCAGCCCACCTGGAACCCTTTCTGATATCAGCGCTTTGGTAGATGCTGCGAGCCGGAGGCGTGCACCCTCCGGCTTTTTCGTGACGTAGACCACCGGAACCGCTAAGCAATGGCCCGACCACTACCCTTTGCGGCGCTTAAGTCAGCTTCCTGTCGACCGCATCTGGACGGCCTGGTTCCGGAGTTCGCACGATGATGATCGAAAACATCATGTATTTCGCCCTCGGCCTGCTGTTTGCCGGGCTCTTGGCCGTGATCATCCTGCCCGCGGTGTGGAAACGCGCTGTCCGCCTCACCAAAAAGCGCATCGAGGCCGCGACCCCCATCACCCTCGCAGAATTCCGTGCCGACAAGGATCAACTGCGCGCCGAATTCGCCCTCCAAACGCGCCGGCTCGAAACCACAATCGAGGGGCTGCGCGCCCGTCTCGCCGAACAGGTGGGCGAATACAATGACCGACGCGCAGAATTTGGCGCCATGCGGGCCGAGCGCGACAGCGCCGTCGACAAGATGACGGAACTCGAAGCCCGCGAAGCGGCATTGCGTGATCGCGTGCTCGAACTCGAGCGCGAAACCACCGATCTTGCCCAGCAACTGCGCATGCGTGAGCGCGACCTTGAAAACCGCACGGCCGAGATCCAGGCGTTGCGCGACGAATACGCGCAGGCCGCGCTCGAGCAGGCCGCCCTGGAAGAAGCCGCGCTCGAAGAGGCCGAAAGCATTGAGATCGCCCAGGCGCGCATTGCCGAAGCCGGCTCCAGCCTGGACGCCATGGCCGGGCAAACCGCCGCCCAGGCCGATGGCACCATGCCCCCGGCGCTTGCAGAAGAGCTCAACCTCGAAGACCAGCTCGGCCAGTTGCATCGTCGCATCAACCATGTGGAAACCACCATCATGGCCGATTGGGAAACCGAGCGGCTCGATGAAACCGCCTTGCGCGCCCAGCTCGACGCCATTGCCGCCGATACCAGCCGCATCGTTTACGCCGCCGATACCGAGCCGCCCCAGCAGCCCCCGCCAGCCGAAGAAAGCCTGTTTGATCGCATCCAGCGCTTTGCCGATGGGCGCGAGGAAACCCCTGCGGCGCCACCACCACCTGGGCCTATTGCCACAGCCAGACGCGGCGGCAGCGTCACCGACCGTATGGCAGCGCTGCGCGAAATCCAGGGGCGCTAAAGCCGGGGCGCACCGTCCGCAACGATCTGCACCGAACTGATATGTTCGCCCGTGCCCCGATCGAACAATGCCAGCACCATCGCCCCATCAAGACGATACAGCACATTGATCGCGCCATCGCCCGTGGTGGCCGAAACCACTTCGGCCCCGGCGGGCACGCTCAGCGTTTGGGCCATGCTGGGCGGCGGTGCGTCGCGCATCACCCGATAGACAATGGCAAAGCCAATCGCCATAAAGCCCAGCAGCAGAATGCCGATGGAGATGCCGAACGACCGGCGCGCCTTTCCCAGCACGGCTTGTGCTTCGGGCGACAACGGCTCGGCATCTTGGCCCACCGGGCCGGTATTTGAAGGATCGCTCATGGAACACCTAACCGCTGACGACTTCGAGGGCGACGAAGTCCAATTCACTATCACTACCGAACAGGCCGGCGGCCGGCTCGATGCCGTTCTGGCCAAGGCACACCCGGCGCTCAGCCGCAGCCGCCTCAAGGACCTGATCCTGGGCGGAGCCGTATCCCTTAACGGCCAGCCGATCAGCGAGCCCAAATATCGCGTAACGGCCGGCGAAACAATCACCCTCCTCGCCCCGCCGCCCGAAGATCCCGAGCCCAAGCCCGAAAACATCCCCCTTGATATCCTCTACGAGGATGATCAGCTGATCGTAGTCAACAAGCCCGTCGGCATGGTGGTCCACCCCGCTCCCGGCAGCCCTTCGGGCACCCTGGTCAACGCGCTAATCTATCATTGCGGCGCGAGCCTGCAGGGCATTGGTGGCGTGCGCCGGCCCGGCATCGTTCATCGCCTCGATCGCGACACCTCAGGGGTCATGGTCGCGGCCAAGACCGATCTGGCCCACCAGCATCTGTCCGCGCAATTTGCCGATCATGGCCGCACCGGTCCGCTCCATCGCGCCTATATCGCCTATGTTTGGGGCTCCACCGAAACGGCCAAGGGCACGATCGAGGCGCCCCTCGGGCGCGACGCCAATAATCGGCTCAAGCAGGCCGTGCGCAAGGATGGCCGCGAAGCCATCACGCATTACATGGTCGAGCAGCGCTTTGGCGGCGATGGCTGGGACATCACCCGCATCCAGTGCCAGCTGGAAACCGGCCGCACCCACCAGATCCGCGTCCACATGGCTCATATCGGCCACCCCCTGGTTTCCGACACCGTTTATGCCTCGGGCTACGCCACCAAGATCAACCGCCTGCCTCCCGAGGTCGCCGCACCCATCGTTGCGCTAGGCCGGCAGGCCCTCCATGCGGCCGAGCTCGGCTTCGAGCATCCCGTAACCGGAGAGGAAATGTTCTTTGAAGCCCCCCTCCCGCCTGACCTTGTGGCGCTCGAGGAAGCGCTCGAGCCCTATGACAAGGCCTTCGCCCGCTAGGATTTGCGGGGGCCGGTAACCGAGAAGTGCAGGCCGGCCCTCCCCTAATGCCCGCACCACGGGCAACCCTTGCGCTGCCTGCACCGTTCGTCTGCATTCGGCGGCCTTACAATTGCGGCAATACGCCATATATTATGACCTGACTTCTTCCGCCGGGCCGCCAGGACGGCCGAAGATCGATCCGCCCGCCTGTGCGGGGGAATAAGTAAAAGGGGTGCATAAATGGCCCAGACCAATCTGCCTGTCCTTTCTGCCGAAGGAGGCTTGAGCCGCTATCTTCAGGAAATTCGCAAGTTCCCCATGCTGGAACCCGATGAAGAATTCATGCTGGCCAAGCGCTACAAGGAGCACGCCGATCCGGCCGCTGCTCAACGGCTTATTACGTCCCACCTGCGCCTGGTTGCCAAGATCGCCATGGGCTATCGCGGCTATGGCCTGCCCATTGCCGAAGTGATCTCGGAAGGCAATGTCGGGCTCATGCACGCGGTCAAGCGCTTCGAGCCCGACAAGGGCTTCCGACTTGCGACCTATGCGATGTGGTGGATTCGTGCTGCGATCCAGGAATATGTCCTGCGCTCCTGGTCGCTGGTGAAAATCGGCACCACCGCTGCCCAGAAGCGGCTGTTCTTCAACCTGCGCAAGGTGAAGGGCCAGATCGCCGCGCTCGACGATGGCTCGCTCCATCCCGACCAGATCAAGCAGATCGCGACCACCCTCAACGTCACCGAGGATGACGTCGTCTCGATGAATGCGCGCTTGTCGGGCGATGCTTCGCTCAATTCGCCGATGCGCGCCGATGAAGGCTCCTCCGAATGGCAGGACTGGCTCGTCGACGACACGCCCAGCCAGGAAACTGCCCTTGGTGAAAGCGAGGAATATTCCGAACGCATGGGTCTGTTGACCAATGCCATGGATGTTCTCAACGATCGTGAGCGCGCCATCTTCCAGGCTCGCCGCCTGCAGGAAGATCCGCTGACGCTCGAAGAGCTGGCCCAACAATACGATGTCAGCCGCGAGCGCATCCGCCAGATCGAAGTGCGCGCCTTCGAAAAAGTGCAAGACGCCGTTCGCGAAGCTGCCCGCTCCAACGCCGCATAAGGCTGGACCGCCGCAAGCAACCAATGCAGCCCTCGGTTTCCCCCGAGGGCTTTTTTACGCCTGCGAGCCCGCCGCCGATGCCAACCTGGCCTTGAGCCCGGGGCCCATCGAGCCTCCGGCATACTCATGCCCCCCAAAAGCCCTTACCCCCCGGAAGTGCGGAATGAGCGGGAATGTGCCGGAGCCCTCATGGTGAGGTGCGCAGCGTAGCGCAGCCTCGAACCACGAGGGCGGCCATCACCACCCCACAAACTTATCCCCGCCCCCGAAAACCTCAGGCACAATCCCCCTTGTTCCTGGGCAAGCTGCGCGGTCGCGACGAACGGTCGGTGCGGGAATATCGGATGAGTTTGGGGTCGCCCAAGCTCCTTCGGGACGAGGATGATCCGGGACCGATTTCATCCCCCGGTCCATGAAGCCTCAGGGCTTCTGGCGTTTGGCACGGGTCTAGCCACGGACGGTCCTCACCGAAGAGTCTCCGATGGAGCATGGGGCGAAGCTTGCTTCACCTTCTACCCTTTTGCCGGACGACCGGCACCGAGGCGAACTTCGCCCCATGTCGCAGCACCAACCGCAGGGTCATCAGACCCGGGCGGGATTTTGGCACGCCTGGACGAGATCCCACAGCCGAGCCTTGGGCAGGATCAGCAGCCAGGGCACGGGATCGACCGGCACAATCTCGATCCGCCCGCCCAGGGCCGCATTTGAGGTGCCGATCAGCCCGCCCGGCGCCAGCTGCAGGCCATCCATCGGATACAAGAGCCCCTCCGAGCGCTCGAACCCGATCGGCACCAGCGGATGGATCGACACCCGCTCCCCGGCCGCCGCGTCAAAGGCAATCCGCCCCACCACCGCCAGCGCCACATCGATCTCGTCCACCAGCAGCAAGTGCCGCTCGGGGGCATATTGCAGCACTGCGCTCAGTGCCGCGAGCGTATGGTCGAGCCGCTTGCCGGTCATGCCCAACGCCAGCGTCACCGGCGCCTGCGTCGAGCGCAGTGCCTTCTGGAAATCGGTGGTCACTTGCTCGGGCAGGTGAAACACGCGGGTGCGCCGCTCCCAGTCGGCGCGATCCTGCAGCGAATCGAGATCCCCGATGATCGCCGCAGGCACCAGCCCTACCGCCCCGATCGCATCCGCCCCGCCATCGGCCCCGATCAGCGTCACTCCCGCTGCCGCGAGGTCACGCAGGGTTTGGCTCTCCACCGCCCCGCCGCCCACAATGGCGATCGGTCCGGCAAAGCGCAGGGGCGCGTCGGCAGCTGGGCTGAAATTCTCTTGCACTTGGGGGGCGCTCTTATAAGATCATGGCGTCTCGCTGGGGTGTTCCGGGTCAAGCCGGAGCTGAGAATTACCCATTGAACCTGAACCAGGTCATGCTGGCGGAGGAAGTTCGAGATGGCAAGGGCATCTCGTGCCCGCCATTGACACCCATCCCTTCACTCATGGCCGCACACCAATGAAGGGATGACCATCTTGGTCCACACCACTCACCTGGCGCTTGCGGTCCTTTTCGGACTGGCCGCCTCGCCCGCCTTGGCCCAAACCGCACCGGCGCTCACCATCTATACCTATGATGGCTTTGCCGCCGAATGGGGCCCCGGCCCCCAGCTCGCCGAAGGCTTTGAAGCCCAATGCGCCGGCTGCACTGTCGAGTTCATCGCCGCCGATTCCTCCATCGGCGCCCTGCGCCGCGTCCAGCTTGAAGGCGCCACCACCCCGGCCGACCTCATCGTCGGTCTCGACGTCGCCACCGCCGGGGAAGCCCGCGCCACCGGCCTCTTTGCCGATCACACTCTGGAGCTGGGCGATCTCGCCCTCCCCGAGCCCTGGACCGATCCGCAATTCGTGCCGGTCGACTACGCCCATTTCGCCTTTGTCTACGATACCGACCGCACCGCCACCCCGCCCGCCTCCTTCGAGGAGTTGATCGCGCTCCCCGACGATCTCAAGATCGTCATCCAGGACCCGCGCTCGGCCACCCCCGGCCTTGGTCTCGTGCTCTGGATCAAGGCCGCCTATGGCGACCGTGCCCCCGAAATCTGGGCCGGCCTCAAGCCCCATATCCTCGCCGTCACCCGCGACTGGTCGGAAAGCTATAATCTCTTCCTGACCGGGGAAGCCGATATGGCGCTCTCCTACACCACCTCGCCCGCCTACCACATCGTCGATGAAGACGATCACACCGTCAAGGCCGCGCTCTTCGATGAGGGCCATATCGTGCAGGTCGAGATTGCCGGCATGCTTGCCTCCACGGACCAGCCCGAGCTCGCCCGTCAGTTCCTGGCCTATCTCGCTTCCCCCGCCGCCCAGGCGATAATCCCCACCACCAACTGGATGTTCCCCGTGGTTGACCTGGGTGCCGACCTTAACCCGGCCTTTGGCACCCTCCCGCAACCCGCGAAAACCCTGACGATCAGCGACACCGACCTCGAAGCCAACCGCGCCGCCTGGATCGACGAAATGCTCGCCGCCATCCAGTAGGAATCAGGACAGCCACAAGCTTCGAACCCCTCAGTGTGCCTCCCCTCCCCCTTGAGCGGAGGCACACTGAGGGGGGCGATCAAGGGAACACAGTCCCTGATAGCCACACAACGACTCTCCGCCATCCCAGCGCCATCAGCCGACGTCCCCTCCCCCTTGAGGGGAGGGACAGGGTGGGGGATCAGGCCCATCAACCCGCTCCAAGGCTAGCGCCAACCACCGGACCATGACCCTCCCACCCCGCCCCTTGCGCATCGCCACCGCTTGCCTCCTCGCGCTTGCCATCGCCGGGCTGATTGCTCTCGTCCTCTGGTCCATTCTCGCCGCCGCCACCGATGCCGCCGCCACCAGCCGCATCGATATTGCCCACCTCCTGCGCATGACCTCGATCCAGGCCGGGCTCACCACCGTGCTTTCCTTGCTGGTCGGCACGGCATTGGCCTGGTCGCTCAATCGTCTGCGCTTCCCCGGACGCGATCTCCTCGTCGCCTTCTTTGCCTCCGCCATCGTCACCCCCGGCATGGTCGTGGCCTTCGGGCTCCTCGCCATCTGGGGCCGCAACGGCTGGATTAATCGCGCTGCCGAAGCCGTGCTCGGCTTCCCCTTGGGCAATCCTGCCTACGGGCTCGGGGGCATTCTCTTTGCCCATGTCATTCTCGATGGTGCCTTTGCCGCGCGCATCATCCTCGCCCGTCTCGACGCCATTCCCGCCGCCCGCCTCAAGACCGGCCAGTCCCTGGCCCTCTCCGCCTGGCAGCGCTTCACCCTCATCGATTGGCCCGCCCTGCGCGGCACCCTGCCGGGGCTCGGGGCCATCATATTTCTCCTCGCCTTCACCAGCTTCCCTATAGTGCTGCTGCTGGGCGGTGGCCCGGCCAACCAGACGCTGGAGGTCGCCATCTACGCCGCTGTCCGCCAGGATTTCGATCTCGTCGGCGCCGTGCGCCTCGCCCTGACGCAAATCGCGGTTTGCTCGGTGGTGATCCTCGCCGCCTCGGCTTTGGCCCCCGTGCCCACCGCCTTTGGTTCTTCCCCCGCCACGACCTGGCGCGACGGGCCCGCCAGCCGCCTGCTGCAATGGCTGATACTCGCCACTGCAACCCTCTGCTTCGGTCTGCCCCTGCTCTCCGTGCTGATAGATGGCCTCGCCGCCGGTCTCGGCAGCCTCCTGGCCCAGCCGAGCTTCTGGTGGTCGCTCCTCACCAGCCTCCTTATCGGCAGCGCCTCCGCACTCCTCACCCTGCTTCTGGCGCTTGCCCTCGCCCTTGGCCGCGGCGCCACCGGCAGCCCGCCGCTGCGCACGCTCCTGGGCATCCCGGCCTATGCCTATCTCGCCGTGCCCGCCGTGGTGCTGTCGCTGGGCTTCTTCCTGCTGGTACGCGACCTGGGCCTTGCGCCGGCCGCCGCCGCGCCCGCTGTCGTCATCCTTGCTAATAGCCTCCTCGCCCTGCCCTTTGCCATGGCAACGCTTGCGCCGCCGCTCGAAGCCATTGCGAAAACCCGCGGCAAGCTCATCCGCTCGCTCGGGCTGGGCGGCTGGCGTCAGTTCTTCCTCGTGGAACTGCCCCTTATCGGCAAGGATCTGGGCGTCATGCTCGCCCTCGCCTTTTGCTTTTCGCTAGGGGATCTGGGCGTCATCGCCCTATTTGGCACGCAAGATTTCCAAACCTTGCCGCTGCTGATGTTCCGCTCGCTCGGCGCCTATCGCAACAATGATGCAGGGGCCATTGCCGCCATTCTCCTCATCGGCACCATCATTGCCTTTGTTGGCCTGCCTCGCCTTGCCGAAAGGATCGCCCGTGCTGCGCGTTGACGAGCTTTGTTTTGCTTATCCCAACACGGCCGAGCCCTATCGTTTTTCCCTCGCCGCTGCGCCCGGCGAGATCACCGCCGTGTCGGGCGCCAGCGGTTCGGGCAAGTCCACCCTGCTTGATCTCCTCGCTGGCTTTCTCACGCCGACCTCGGGCAGCATCGTGCTCGATGGCCAGCAACTCGTGCCCCTGCCACCCGAGCAGCGCCCGGTATCGCTTCTGTTGCAAAGCGAAAGCCTCTTCGAGCACTTGAGCGCCGGCCGCAACATCGCCCTCGGCCTGCCCGCCCGTACGCCAAAAGCAAGCGTCCACCAGCAGGTCGAAGCCGCTCTCGCCGAAGTTGGTTTGTCCGGCATTGGCGCCCAACCGGCCGCGACCCTTTCGGGCGGGCAAAAGCAGCGCGTCGCCCTCGCTCGCACCCTGCTGCGCGCCCGTTCGGTTTTGCTGCTCGATGAGCCTTTCTCAGCCCTCGACGATCAAACCCGCGCCGTGATCCGCGATCTGGTGAAGACGCTGACGGTCCGGCATGGCTGGCACACCATCCTCGTCAGCCACCACAATGATGATATCCTCGCCCTCGCCAGCCGGCGCTATCATCTGGCGGACCGAAAGCTGGTGGCGGACTAAGCTGCCACGGCGAGGAGGCGCTTTATTCATCCGCCGGCAGCAAATGCGGGTTCCAGACCACCTCCCAGAGATGCCCGTCAGGGTCGCGGAAATACCCGGCATAGCCGCCCCAGAACGTGTCTTGCGCGGGCTTGATGATCGCGGCGCCCGCGCCCTCGGCGTTCGCCATGATCGCGTCGACCTCGCCGCGTTCCCTTACATTGTGCCCCAGCGTCATGGCAGTGGACGACACCGGCTCCCGGGCAAGGCCCGTGTCGAACGCAATATCGTCCTGCGCCCAGATCGCGAGCTTCACTCCGCCCGCCAGATCAAAGAACGCGACGGCGCCGTGCTCGTACTCCTGCCCGACAATGCCTTGCGTCGGCAGGCCCAGCCCATCACGATAAAAGCGCAGCGCCCGCTCGAGATCGCCAACGCCTAGAGTGATAACGGAAATCCGTGGTTTCATGTCCATGCCCTTTCGATCGGCGCCCGCCCGATGCTGGCGCCGTGATCGTCATGGGCCGCTGCAGTAGCGGAAGGACCCGCAAGCGGGGCCGGGCCAACCTTCCCGAACTAACCTGTTTTAGACACGCCAAGGCTAAGCCAGCCCCGCCGGAGCGTCAATCCGCGAGGCCTCTGTCCGGCCAAACGCGGATGCAAAAAGGGGGGCTAATTGCCCCCCTGTCCCCAAGCCGCAAAGACCTTGTCGAACAGCGCCTGCGCTTGCTCATCCTTTTCAAGGGTGATGATCGCATTGCGCCCGGTGCCATACACCACTGCCAGATCCATCCACTTTCGGCTGCGCAGCAGGTCCTGGTTGGTGTTGGCATCCTGCTCGGCCGCACTCAGCGCAAACAGGTAGGAATTACCCACGACGCGGGCCGAAGCCCCCACCAGCGGCGTTCCGGGCACCAGTTCCTGGTCCTTGAGCAACACGCCCGGCAGCCCCGCAATCGTGCCGCCGATAAAGGTGTCGCTCACATCGAAATCCACCTCCATGAGGTGGCTCGCGGGCAGGCTCGGATCGGAATTCTTGCGAATGGTCATCTCGACCCCGAGATTGCGCGCCGGAATATTGGCCTGGCCGATCAGCGTGGGCTGGCCGATCTCGTCGACCCCCTCGCGCCACTCGATCGTGCCCGAGAACGGTACCGCACCGGTGCGGCCATCCTGCGAGGCTTCCAGCAGCAGCGACTGGCTGCCCGACAGCACGGCCGGATCGACCGATGCCGCCGGATCATTGAGCGCCACGGCAGCATTAGGGTCTTCCCCGGGCAGCCGCTCCTCGCTCTTGTCGTCCGCACCACCACCCAGTTCGGGCAAGCTGGTCTGCGTCCCGTCGGGCACCACCGGCTCTGGCGTGGGCTCCAGCCGATCCTCGGTTTCCAGTGCCTCGAGCGCCGTAGTCGGCTCGGCCGCTGTCTGGGTCGCCGTATTGCCCGGCACTGCGGGCTGGTCGGTCGCGGCAATGTCCCCATTGGGCGGCACCGGATCGAGCGTCGGGGTCGTAAGATCAGGTTCTGGCTCGGGCGCTTCGGCAACCGCCGTGCTGGCCTGCCCGAACATCTGGTTGAGGTCCACATAGCCTTCGCGCCAGGCCCAAAAGCCGGCGCCACCCACGCCAACCAGAAGCACTGCAAAAACGATCAGGAAAATGCTCAGGCCCGTTCCGCTGCGCGGCTCGCTCACTGGCACGAAGTTGTCGGAATTGTCCTCGCCTGCCCCGCCCGGCAATTCCGCGCGCTCGGGCATGGCAAACATATTGGGCACCGCCGGCCGGGCCGGGCCCACAGCCACCGGCTCCGTGGACTCTGCCGGAGTAGCCTGGCTTTCGCCCCGCGCTTCGCGATCCAGCGTCTCGATCGCCCGCTCGATAGCGCCCTCGGCTTCGCTGGTGTCGGGCTGCGCCGCCTCAACTTCGACTTCGCGCACACTCGACAGTGCCGCTTCAACGGGGCTTGGTCCCATGCTGCTGGCGGGTTCGGTGCGGCGGGCGAAATTGAGCAACGCTCCCCGGCGGGCACCCTCCTCAGCGGCAGGCTTGTCGTCGGCAAACGAATCCGGCTGGTCCTGAGGCTCCTGCACCGGCGCATGGAGCGGCGCGTCGCTGGGCAACTCGCTCGCGCCTGCCGTTTCCGCCTCGGCCTTGCGCGCTCCCTTGGCTCGCCCGAAAGACGGCAACCAACGCGCCCGTGGCTTACTGATCTTCTCGACGGACTCAGGCTCGCTCTCGGCCACTGGCGTAACCACCGCCTGGGCCTCGTTTTCGTTTGGAACCGCCACGGGCACGTCGACCGGGCCCTCCTCGCGCACCAACTCTGCCCCGCTCGCTTCGGCGGCATCGGCGATGATGTCTTCGATCGAGGTGCCGGAGCGCGCTGGGCTATCCCCTTGCGCCTGGGGGTAGGCGGGCTGTACCGGCTCGAACGCGGGATAGTTTGGTTGTGCCGGCTCAAAGCGCGGCCTCAGCTCGAACCGGGGTTGCGGTTCGGGCTCAGGTTCGGGTTCCGGCTCAGGCTGGGGTTCCGGTTCCGGCTCCGGCTCGGGCGCTGCTACCGGCGGCTCGACCGGTTGCGCCATCGGCCGTCCAAACACCGAACCACGCCGCAGCGAAATTACGGCTTCGCTGGCTTCCTGCTCAACCTGCCGGATACAATCTTCCAGCTGCAGCCGATGCTGCGTTATGTCGCGCGCCGGCAGCGGTGGCTGAATGGCCCGCAACTGGCCCACAAGTGCCGAACGCGCCTTTTCGTAAACCGCACGGCGAGCCGCGCCGTTATTCTCGGGCAATGCCGAGATGGCCCGGCGCAGCAGCTCCTTGTAGTCGGCCATAGCTTACTTGGTACTCACAATTGCCGCAGGTGTTGTATCAAAAACACTCAATCTTGGAACGGGTCAACCACAAGGATAGTATCGGCGCGCTCGGGGCTCGTCGACAACATGGCAACCGGCGCCCCGATCAGTTCCTCGATATAGCGCACATACTTGACCGCCTGGGCCGGCAGCTCAGACCAGCTGCGCGCCCCGGCTGTGGTTTGCGACCATCCTTCGAGGGTTTCGTAGATGGGCGTAACCCGCGCCTGTGCCTCCATCAAGGCAGGCAAGTAATCGATCCGTGATCCATCCAGCTCATAGCCGACGCAGATCTTGATTTCCTTCAGCCCGTCCAGCACGTCCAGCTTGGTCAGTGCAATGCCCGAAATGCCGGAAGTCTTGACGGTCTGGCGCACCAGCACGGCATCGAACCAGCCGCAGCGACGCGCCCGGCCGGTATTGACGCCGACCTCGCGCCCGACCGTGGCCAGATGCTCGCCGATCTCGTCATCCAGCTCGCAAGGGAACGGGCCCTCGCCGACGCGGGTCGTATAAGCCTTGGTGATTCCCAGCACATAGCCGATTGCCGTTGGCCCCAGCCCGGAACCGGCCGCAGCCTGCCCTGCCACAGTGTTGGACGAGGTCACGAAGGGATAAGTGCCGTGGTCATTATCGAGCAGCGCACCCTGCGCTCCCTCAAACAGAATGCGTGCGCCAGCTTTGCGCTTTTCGTCGAGCACCTGCCAGACCTGGTCCATGAAGGGCAGGATCTGGTCGGCTACCGAGATCAGCTCCTGCCGGATCGTTTCGGCCTCGATCTCGGGCAGACCCATGCCGCGGCGCAGCGCATTGTGGTGCGTCAGCAGTCGCTCGATCTTGGGCATCAGCGTTTCGGGCTGGCTCAAATCGATCAGCCTGATCGCCCGACGACCCACCTTGTCCTCATAGGCCGGGCCGATGCCACGCTTGGTGGTACCGATCTTGAGCCCGGACGTGCTGTCTTCGCGGATGGCGTCGAGTTCGCGATGTAGCGACAGGATTAGCGGCGCGTTGTCGGCAATGCGCAGCACATCGGGAGTGATCGTGACGCCTTGCGCCCGCAGCTTGGCCATCTCGGCCACAAAATGGTGGGGATCCACCACCACCCCGTTGCCGATCACCGACAGCTTGCCCTGCACCAGGCCAGATGGCAGCAGCGCCAGCTTGTAGCTGACGCCATCGATCACCAGCGTATGGCCGGCATTGTGGCCGCCATGATAGCGCACCACCACATCGGCACGCTCGGAGAGCCAGTCCACGATCTTGCCCTTGCCCTCGTCGCCCCACTGCGAGCCGACGACAACCACATTCGCCATGAAAACTTCACTCCACCAATCATGCCGGCGCGGGGGCGACCCAAACCCGGGGGCCCGCGCAACTGTCCGGCGCCGGGTTTGACCATACCCGAATACCTGCTAAGTCCGATTGTCCTTACATCACCGAGCGCCGATGACAAAGCCGCCAATAACCCAAAGTCGCGGCATTTCCGCCCGCCTGCTGGACCGCCCCTATCTGCTGCTGGTTCTGACCACCATGTTTTGGGGCGGCAATGTCATCGCCGGCAAGCTTGCCGTCGGACATATCGACCCCTTCACCCTCACCGTGCTGCGCTGGGGCGGCGCCCTGCTGCTGATTCTGCCCTTCGCCCGAACGTCGCTTGAACGCGACTGGCCCGTGATCAAATCGCGCTGGCCCCTCTACTTATTCTACGGCGCGGTTGGCTATGTTACATTCAATATCCTGGTCTATATGGCCTCCTACCATGCGAGCGGCATCAACATTGCCCTCGAGCAGGTGACCATCAACCTTTTCGTCATGCTAGCGAACTTCGCGCTCTTCCGCACCCGGGTGCGGCCGCTGCAGATTCTGGGCGCGGTGCTGACCATTCTTGGCGTGCTGGTTACTGCCACCCATGGCGAGGTCGGCCGGCTCCTCGCACTCGACATCGGCTTTGGCGACAGTCTGGTCCTGCTCGCCTGCGCCGCTTACGCCGCTTACTCGGTGTCGCTGCGCTACAAGCCCCCCACTGGATGGATCAGCTTTCTCGTGGCGACCTGTACCGGTGCCTTTGTCGCCGCCATCGCCTACCAGATCGGGTTGGGCGGTGGCATGGGTGCGCTTTTTGCCGCCCTTCCAGCCGTCACGCCTCAGGGCTGGCTCATCGCCCTTTACACCATGGTGCTGCCCTCGATCGTTTCGCAGATGTTCTATGTGCGCGGCGTCGAGTTGATCGGCGCGAACCGTGCCAGCCTCTTTATTAACCTGATCCCCATCTTTGCCGCCACCTTTGCCGTGCTGGTGCTGGGCGAGCGGCTCGAACTCTACCACATGGCTGCCGCAGCCCTCGTCATCGTCGGCATTGCGCTGGCCGAATGGGGCGCCCTGCGCGCCTTGCGCTAGCACCAACAAAAAAGGCGGGACACGCTGCCCCGCCTTTCAAATCGTAGAACCCTTGGCTCTTAGAACCGCAGTGCCTTGGCCTGCTTGACGCCTTCGAGTTGGGCGATCTCCGCCAGCTGCGGCTCGGACAGCGTGCCATCGATCGAAACCAGCGCAATGGCATCGGCGCCCGGATCGGTACGGCCCAGGTTGAAGTTGGCGATGTTGATGCCAAGCTTGCCCAGCAGCGTGCCCAGCCGGCCGATATGGCCCGGCTTGTCCTCATTGGTCACATAAAGCATGGACGGGGTCAGTTCCGCTTCCATGTTGATGCCCTTGACCTGGATCACCCGCGGCTTGCCATTGGCGAATACGGTGCCTGCAAGGCTGCGTTCCTGCTTTTCGGTCGCGACCGTCAGCCGGATATAGTTCTCATAGGCGCCCTGCTGCTCGCGGGTCGTCACCTGCACGGCAATGCCGCGATCCTTGGCGATCTGCGGGGCCGAAACCATGTTGACCTCGCCCATCATTGGCTTGAGCACGCCATTGAGTGCCGCCGCCACCATCGGCCGCGTATTCATAGCAGCCACATCGCCTTCGAACTCGATGGTGATCGACTTGATCGCGGTTTCCGTCAGCTGCCCGGCAAACGAGCCCAGCACTTCGGCCAGCTTGATGAACGGGGTCAGCCGCGGCGCTTCCTCGGCCGAGATCGAAGGGAAGTTGAGCGCATTGGTGATTTCGCCGGTCATCAGATAGGCCGAAATCTGCTCGGCCACCTGCAGCGCTACATTCTCCTGCGCTTCGGTGGTCGATGCACCCAAATGGGGCGTGCAGATCACATTGGGCAGCTCGAACAGCGGATTGTTCTGCGCCGGCTCCTCCAGGAACACGTCGAGCGCTGCGCCGGCCACCTGGCCGGACTTCAGCGCATCATAAAGCGCGGTTTCATCGATGAGACCGCCACGGGCGCAGTTGATGATCCGCACGCCCTTCTTGGTCTTGGCCAGCGTCTCGGCATTGAGAATGTTGCGGGTGGCTTCGATCAGCGGCGTGTGCAGTGTGATGAAGTCGGCGCGCGCCAGCAAGTCGTCCAGCTCGACCTTTTCGACGCCCATATCCTGCGCCCGCTCGGGGGTTAGGAACGGATCATAGGCGATGACCTTCATCTTGAGGCCCTGCGCCCGATCGGCAACGATCGAGCCGATATTGCCCGCCCCGATCAGGCCAAGAGTCTTGTTGGTGACCTCAACGCCCATGAAGCGGTTCTTTTCCCACTTGGAAGCGCGGGTGGACGCGTCAGCCTCGGGCAACTGGCGGGCGAGCGCCATCATCATGGCAATGGCGTGCTCGGCGGTGGTGATCGAGTTCCCAAAGGGCGTGTTCATCACGATGATGCCCTTCTTGGTCGCAGCCGGGATGTCGACATTGTCGACCCCGATGCCAGCCCGCCCGATCACCTTGAGGTTGGTGGCGGCGGCGATGACCTTCTCGGTGACCTTGGTGGCCGAACGGATGGCGAGGCCATCATATTGCCCGATCACCTCGAGCAGCTTTTCCTTGTCCTTGCCCAGATCGGGCAAATAGTCGACCTCGACGCCGTTATCCTTGAAGATTTGCACGGCTGTAGGGCTGAGTTTGTCGGAAACGAGAACCTTGGGCATTTTTGTAGTCCTGAATGGGGTGCGGCCAGCGGCCGGCAAAAAACTGATCGACCCGCCCGTCCCCAGCCTGAACTTGTCCGGCACCGGCCTGTGAGCCGGGTCTTCCCTCCCCTTTGAGGGGAGGGATCGAGGGAGGGGTCGCGCTATTGAGCGACTAAGCCGCGGCGGCCTTGAGCGCGTTGAGCTCTTCGGCAAAGGCCCAATCGAGCCAGGGCGTCAGTGCCCGCAGGTTCTCGGCATCGATGGTCGAGCCGGCCCAGATACGCAGACCCGAGGGAGCGTCCTTGTAAGCGCCGATGTCATAAGCCGCGCCAATCTTGTCGAGCCGCGCGACAAGGGCCTTGGCAAACGCCGCCTGCCCCGCATCGTCGAGCGCCGTAACCGCCGGATCGACGATGGAGAAACACACCGAAGTGTTGGAGCGCGTCGCTTCATCCTTGGCGAGGAACTCGACCCAGGGGGTCTTGGCCACCCAATCGGCCAGCACGGTATAGTTGGCATCGGCCCGGGCTTGCATGGCCTTGAGCCCACCCTGGGCGAGACCCCATTCCATCGCGTCGATCGCGTCCTCGATGCACAGCATCGAGGGCGTATTGATGGTGGCAGCCTCAAAGATCTCGCCGATCAGCTTGCCGTTCTTGGTCAGACGGAAGATCTTGGGCAGCGGGCGCTCGGGCTTGAAGCTCTCGAGTCGCTCGACGGCGCGCGGCGACAGGATCAGCACGCCATGCGCACCCTCACCGCCCAGCGCCTTCTGCCAGGAAAAGGTCACCACATCGAGCTTGGCGAAATCGAGCTTCTGGGCAAAGGCCGCCGAAGTGGCGTCGCAGATGGTCAGGCCTTCACGGTCCGCGGCGATCCAGTCGCCATCAGGCACCCGCACACCCGAAGTCGTGCCATTCCAGGTGAAAACCACGTCACGGGCGAAATCCACCTGCCCAAGGTCGGGCAGCTCGCCATAAGGCGCCTTGATGATCCGCACATCTTCGAGCTTGAGCTGCTTGGACACGTCAGTGACCCAGCCCTCGCCAAAGCTTTCCCAGGCGAGCATGTCGACGCCGCGCGCGCCCAGCATCGACCACATTGCCATCTCTACGGCGCCGGTATCGGAAGCCGGCACGATGCCGATGCGGTAGTCGGCGGAGACTTCCAGCAGTTCGCGGGTCAGATCGATCGCGCGCTGGATGCGCGCCTTGCCGGGCTTGGAGCGGTGCGAGCGGCCCACCAGCGCATTGGCCAGCGCTTCAACCGTCCATCCCGGACGCTTGGCACAGGGGCCCGACGAAAAATTCGGATTAGCCGGTTTCACCGCCGGCGCGGTCAGGGGCATTGCAGCCATCTTCAGCGACCCTCCCAGGTCTATGCGTCTTGCGTTAGGGCAAGATGTCCTGAGGCCGCAGATATGCCTGATACCGCTCCGCGTCAATGCCGTTTTGGGAAAAGTGCTGTTCGGGAACCATGTCGAATTCAGCTACGGCCCACCATCGAGTGATCTTGTTCGGTTCAAAGCGCCGCAGGTTGCGCTCTGGTCTTGCATGCAGGCCTGCACTGGCAGTAAGGCGTGGCTAGTTTTTGCAGTCCCTCGCCCTGCTCCAACGGCAAGCCGAGCGAGAGACAACTGGGCAGGGCGCGTCGCCTTGCGCATTTTGGATTCGATCATGACCCAGACTTCCGCGGCTGCTTCCCCTCAACCAGCCAATTCGCGCTCCCGCGTTCTGCTCGCGAGTCTGGTCGGCACCACGATCGAGTTCTACGACTTCTACGTCTACGCGACGGCGGCCGTTCTGGTGTTCCCGCACCTGTTCTTTCCTGCCGGCAATGAGACCACAGCCCTTCTGGCGTCCTTCGCCGTATTCGGCGCCGCCATGGTTGCCCGGCCGCTCGGCGCCGTATTCTTTGGCCATCTCGGGGACAGGAAGGGCCGCAAAACCACATTGGTTGCGGCCCTGCTGACCATGGGTCTGGCGACCTTCCTGATCGGGGTGCTACCGACCTATGCAATGGTCGGCTGGCTCGCGCCGGCATTGCTGGTGGTCCTCCGGCTGGCGCAGGGCTTTGCGCTGGGCGGGGAATGGAGCGGCGCTGCCTTGGTCGCCACTGAAAACGCACCCAAGGGCAAGCGCGCGCTCTTTGGCACCTTCCCCCAGCTTGGCGCCCCGCTCGGCTTCATCATCGCCAACGGCCTCTTCCTGATCATCGCGGCCATGCTGCCCTCCGATGATCCCTCCCGCCCCTCGCTGGCCTTCCTCGACTGGGGTTGGCGTATTCCCTTCCTGTTTTCAGCCGTGATGGTGGTGGTCGGCCTCTGGGTCCGGCTCAACCTGGTGGAAAGCAGTGCCTTCGAGAAAACGGTCAAGACCGGCCAGGTCCGCAAGATGCCGCTCGTCACCGTCCTGCAGCAGAATATGCGCGAACTGGTGCTCGGCACCTTCTACATGCTGGCGACCTATGTGCTGTTCTACCTGATGACGACCTTCTCGCTGAGCTATGGTCGCGCCGCCATCGACGCCGCCGTGCCGGGGCTTGGCTACCAGTATTCGACCTTTGTGCTGATGATGATCGTTGGCGTCGTGTTCTTCGGCATCTTCACCCTGGTGTCCGGCCCCTGGGCCGATCGCTTTGGCCGCCGCAAGACGCTGATCTGGGTGACGCTCGCCATCGCCGTCTTTGGTTTGCTCTGGGTGCCCTTGCTCAACGCCGGCTTTGTCGGCGTCATGGCCTGGCTCATCATCGGCTTTACGCTGATGGGGCTGACGTTCGGCCCAATGGGCGCGCTGCTGCCGGAGCTGTTTCCCGCCAATGTGCGCTATACCGGCTCTGGCATTTCCTACAATGTCTCCTCGATCCTCGGCGCCGCCCTCGCCCCTTTTGTGGCTGTGGCCCTGTGGAGTGCCGGCGACGGCAGCCCGTTCTGGGTCGGCGTTTATCTCACGGCCATGGCGGCCCTGACCTTGATTGCCCTGCTGCTCGGGCGCGAAACCAAGGATGTCGATATCGAGGCTTAAGCCCGCAGCCACGCCCCGCGGCCATTCCAGCCGAGGCTAACGACCGGTTTGCGCTGCAAGCCGCTGCAAGGCACAACAGAGGATGACAGGTTACCCGCCAAATGCAATCGGCGCCCCCAGGGGAGCGCCGAAGCCAAGAGCGGATCTGCCAAGCGCCTGTGGCGCCCTGCCGATCAGTTGAAGCGGTAGCGCAGCGTGCCGCGCACTTCGTGCAGCCAGTTGTTCTCCGAATGAACATTGGCGGGGAAGTCAGCACCATTGTCGAGATCGGCAATGTAAACGCCGCGATAGCCCACATCGGCAACGACGGCACCGAAGTCATAGCCCACGCCGACCATACCGGCCGCAGCAAAGCTGGTGTTCTCGCCCGATGGAACCGGGAAGCCGTTGGAAGCCTCGATCGAGGATTCGTTGAAGGCCGCACCGGCACCAGCGCCGACATAACCAAAGGCGCCGCCGGCAGCGTTGTAGCCAAAACCATCGCCGCCCAGCGAGAAGTCGTAGTAAACGTTGGCCAGCGCGATGGTGGAGCGCAGCCCCAGTTCGTAATCGCCGGCGTCGCCGGTGGCGATCAGCCCATCATTGGAAACGTAGTCGACAGTCGCGTCAAAGCGCAGTCCGGTGCCCGTCTCGAAGCCGAGACCCGCGCCGACGCTGTAGCCGTAGCCGGCTTCATCAACGGAGAAGGTTTCTTCTTCGGGAGTGACACCGCAGATCACGCAGTCGATGCCATAGGCTTCCTTCGTCCAGAAGGCGTTACCCGCCGCGCTGCCGCGCAGGTAGAACGAGCCCTGCACGCCGTAATCGACGTCCGGGATTTCAACAACAGGCGGGTATTCGGGGAAGTCGGCCGCCAGTGCGGGGCCGGCGATTGCAGTGGCTGCTGCCACCAGCACCGCAGCGGAAAGCATGCGCATGATCAAGAAGTCCTTCGGTTGCCACGACACCAGTCGATTGACGCCCAATATCGAACAACATTCTTAAAGGGCGCTTAACCCTGCGGCTTAACCCTAACGATTGGTGATTATCTATCGAAACAAGAACGCCGGCACGGAGCCGGCGTTCTGAACTCGTTTGTGACTGGCGTGTGGCCTAGGCGACTGCCTGAATTGCGGCCTCGATTTGCCCCACTGCCGAGGTGACCAGAGCAGCATCGTCAGCCTCGCCCATCACCCGGATCACCGGCTCGGTGCCCGACTCACGGATCACCAGCCGGCCCCCGCTACCCAGCATTGCCTTGGCGTCGGCCACGGCCTGCATCACCTGCTTGTCCTCGAGCGGCTTGCCGGTCTTGAAGCGCACGCTGCGCAGCAGCTGCGGCACCTTCTCAAAGCGCGTGCACACTTCCGAAATCGGCAAGGAGCGCTGCTTGAGCACCGCGAGCAGCTGCAGGGCCGCGACCAGCCCGTCGCCCGTGGTGGTGAAATCGGAAAGAATGATATGGCCGGACTGTTCACCGCCCACATTGAAGCCCTTCGTGCGCATGGCTTCGAGCACATATCGATCCCCCACCTGGGTACGCTCGAGCGTCAGCCCCAGGGAGGTGAGATAACGTTCAAGCCCAAGATTGGACATCACAGTGGCGACGATCCCGCCGCCGGCCAGCATTTCCCGTTCCATCCAGCTCTGGGCGATTACCGCCATGAACTGGTCGCCATCCACCACCTGGCCCTTTTCATCGATGATGATGACGCGGTCCGCGTCGCCATCCAGCGCAATGCCGATATCGGCGCGCACTTCACGCACCTTGGCTGCCACCGCTTCAGGCGCCGTGGAGCCGACCTTGTAGTTGATGTTGAAGCCATCAGGCTCGGCGCCAATGGTGAACACCTCAGCACCCAATTCCCAAAGGGCAATCGGCGCTACCTTGTAGGCCGCGCCATTGGCGCAATCGAGCACGACGCGCAGGCCCGTCAGGTCGATATTCCGTGGCAGGGTGCGCTTGGCGTATTCGATATAGCGGGTGCGCGCTTCCTCATCGCGATGCGCCCGACCGATCTCGCGGCCATGGGCGAGGAACTGGCTCATGTCGCCGTCGATGAGGCTCTCGATCTCCGCTTCGACCTCGTCGCTGAGCTTATAGCCATCCGGCCGGAACAGCTTGATGCCGTTGTCATCATAGGGATTGTGCGAGGCTGAAATCATCACGCCGAGATCGGCGCGCAGCGAGCGCGTCAGCATGGCAACGGCGGGTGTTGGCATTGGGCCCAACAGATACACATCCATGCCCACGGCGGTGAAACCTGCGGTCAGGGCGTTCTCGATCATGTAGCCAGAACGCCTGGTGTCCTTGCCGATCACCACGCGATTGCGGTGTTCCCCGCGCACAAATTTCTGGCCCGCAGCCATGCCCACCTTGAGGGCCAGCTCCGGGGTGAGCTTGCTGCCATTGGCCAAGCCGCGAATGCCATCAGTGCCGAAATATTTTCTGGCCATTGCTTTGCCCTGTCTGCGCGCTGTCATGCGCATAATTTATCGCACAACCGTTAAGGACGCTTTTCGGCGGAAAAGCGGTGACCGGCAATACATAAAAGGGCCGCCTCGCGGCGACCCTTGGTGTCAGTGTCAGCTATTGGGCTGAGGCTCCAGCCCGCCCTCGGGCGGCGCATCGGGCCGCTTCTTTGGGGACTTGCCGGCAGCGGGGACGCCCGACGCCTTGGGCGCCGATGGGCCGCTGTCGTCCGGACGAACCGGCTGGTGCCCATCCATCAGGGCCCGCAGTTCATCGCCGGTCAGCGTTTCATATTCAAGCAGGGCCTGGGCCACCGCTTCAAACTGATCCACATGGTTGCGGATGATATCGCGGGCAGCCTGCTCGCCATCCTCGATCAGCTTGCGCACTTCCTGGTCGATCAGCTTGGCCGTGTCGTCCGACATATTGTTGGACTGGGTCATGGAATGACCGATGAACACTTCCTGCTCGCTCGACTTGTAGCGCACGCGGCCAAGCTTTTCGCTCATGCCCCACTCCATCACCATGGAACGAGCCAGGCTCGTCGCCATCTGGATGTCGCCCGAAGCACCCGAGGTCACTTTCTCGGGGCCGAACTTGTAGATCTCGGCTTCGCGGCCGCCAAACAGCATGGTCAGGCGTGCCAGGGCCTTTTCCCGGCTAAACGAATAGCTGTCGCTTTCGGGCAGGGTCATCACCATGCCCAAGGCACGGCCACGCGGAATGATCGTCGCCTTGTGGATGGGGTCGATCCCCGCCACCTTGAGCGCAATGATCGCATGGCCCGCTTCGTGGTAAGCCGTAAGCTTTTTTTCGTCCTCGGACATGGCCATGGTGCGGCGCTCGGCGCCCATCATGATCTTGTCCTTGGCGTCTTCGAACTCGGCATGGGTGACAAAGCGTTTGTTGCGCCGTGCCGCCATCAAAGCCGCCTCGTTGACGAGGTTCATCAGATCCGCACCCGAAAAGCCGGGCGTACCACGGGCCAACACCTTGAGGTCCACATCGGGAGCCAGCGGCACCTTACGCACATGGACCTTGAGCACCTTCTCGCGGCCCGCAACATCGGGATTGGGCACAACGACCTGGCGGTCAAAGCGACCGGGACGCAGCAGGGCCGGATCAAGCACGTCGGGGCGGTTGGTCGCCGCGATCAGGATGATGCCTTCATTGGCTTCAAAGCCGTCCATCTCCACCAGCAACTGGTTGAGGGTCTGCTCGCGCTCGTCGTTACCACCGCCGAGACCGGCGCCACGCTGGCGGCCGACGGCGTCGATTTCGTCGATGAAGATAATGCAAGGAGCGTTCTTCTTGGCCTGCTCGAACATGTCGCGCACGCGGCTGGCGCCAACGCCCACGAACATTTCCACGAAGTCGGAACCCGAAATGGTGAAGAAGGGCACATTGGCTTCGCCGGCGACCGAACGGGCCAGCAAGGTCTTACCAGTACCGGGAGGGCCGACCAGCAGCACGCCGCGCGGGATACGGCCACCCAGGCGCTGGAATTTGCCAGGGTCGCGCAGGAATTCGACGATTTCTTCTAGGTCCTGCTTGGCTTCATCAACGCCAGCGACGTCCTCGAAGGTCACCTTGCCATGCGACTCGGTCAGCAGCTTGGCGCGCGACTTGCCAAAGCCCATCGCACCACCACGGCCACCGCCCTGCATCTGCCGGATAAAGAAGAACCAGACGCCGATGATGACGATGAACGGGAGCCAGGAGCTCAGCAGCACTGACCAGAACGGGCTCGATTCGGGAGCGCGCGCCGTGATCGACACGCCGCGATCCTCGAGGCGGCTGATCACATCGGCGCCAGCCGGCATCACGGTTTCAAAGCGGGTGCCATCATTGAGCACGCCCGAAACGACGTCATTGGTGATGGTCACGCTTTGCACGCGCCCGCCTTCGACGTCGGATACGAATTGGCTGTAGCTCTTGTCGGCGACCGAAATGGAGCGGGTGGAAGACTGGAAGACCTGGAACAGGCCCATCAGCATAAAAAGAATAACTAGCCAAATGGCAAAGTTGCGGAAGTTTCCGTTCATCAAACCTGTCCCGGAGAGACCGACGCAACCAAGCTGCCGGTGTTAGCGCCGAATGTATGATCGGCATTGGGGCGTTACAAGGGCACTGCTGCTAGCCTTGCGCCTCGTCGTCTAGTCATTTTGTCGCGACGGGTTAACGCCTCCCTCACGACAAAAGCGGGCAAACTTGCTCAGTCCACCAGCAGTTGCACGCGAATTCGCTCGTCGAACGACCACCCTCCCAACGACAACACGCCACCCTGTGCATCCCTGACAATGGGTGCTGTGCGGATGGCTTCGGCGGGCGCGGTCACCTTGAAGCCCAGGAATTCCTCGAGCCGGTGCCGCGGCAGGTAATCGGACACGCCCGCGGTTAAGCCCGGCTCGTCCGAGCCATTGGTGATCAGGAATCGCTCGTCCCAGACGAGCTCGGTGCCGGGCGGCAGGGCCAGATCGGGCGGCAATACCCGGCCCGGCTCGCGCGCCACTGCGACGGCACCGTCCTTTTCGCGCACCACGCAACCCAGCAGTGTCGTCGCCTTGCCATGGGTGCCAGATGCCAGCGCCTGCTGCAGCCGTTCCACCTGCCCGAGAGCCCGCGGCTTCTGCCGTCCGCCCACAATGTTGAGTACCCGTCCCAGCACCCGCACCGCGAGGGCGGGGCTCAGCGCCAGCAGCGGCTCGCGCTCGATCCGCGCGGATCCAAAACCATCCAGCCGCACCATCGTCTGGAATGCGCCATCGGCCATCTGGGCCAGCGCCCGGTCGGCTTCCCCCATCCGCTCGGCAAACAAGGCGAGGGTTTCGCTATCGAGGCCCAGCGCTTCGAACTGCGGCATGGCCTTGCGCCAGCGCACCCGCTCGTAATGTTCGTCGTTGTTGGAGGGGTCTTGGGCGGGCACCAAACCGGCTTCGCCCACCACTTGGTGCAGCGCCTTGGGATCGAGCCCCAGCAAGGGCCGATGCACCCGCACCCCCTCGACAACCGACATGTCGGCCATCCCGCGCAGCCCTTCGAGCCCGCTGCGATGGGCCAATCGCATCAGCACGGTTTCGGCTTGATCCAGCCGATGATGCGCCGTCAGCAGCACCTCAACGCCGTCTTCAGCCATTGCCTGGCCCATCAAGCGATAGCGCGCTGCCCGCGCCGCTTCCTGCAAGGCGGTGCGTGGCTTGTCGCCCGTCCAAACCAGACCGCGAGCCGGAACGCCCAGTTGTTCGGCGACCCCGAGCACCATCGCGACCTCCGCCCCGGCCTCGGGGCGCAAGCCGTGATCAACGCAATAAACCTGCAAGGCCGGCGCCGCGGCACCCAGGCTTGCCGCCCAGCGCTGCGCCAGCAGCAGCAGCGCCAAACTGTCGGCACCGCCCGAAACCGCCAAACCAATGGCCCGCTCGCCGGCAACCGCCGCAAACAAGGCCTGCAATGTTGCTGGATCGTCCAGCGGCGGAATTAAGCGGGTGGGCATTCGGCCTTGGTCTTTTCCGCCGCGAGCCGCGCCGCAAAGGCGGGGGTCAGCGTCGTGTAGCGCCGCTCGATTTCCGCATACGTCCGGCAGGCAGTTTCCCGCTCGTCGGCCCCGGCAAGCGAAACGCCGAGGCGCAGCAACAGGTCGGGCGAACGCGGGCTGTCGGGCGCTTTCTGGAACGCGTCCAGCAACACTTCTGCGGCCTCGTCATAAGCCTCACGCTGGATCAGCGCTTCCCCCAGCCAGTTGGCGGCGTCCGTCGCCTGGGCATTGTCAGGGTATAGCTCGATGAACTGGCTGAACTGGTCTTCGGCAAAGGCATAATCGCCGCGAACAATGGCTTCATAGCCCGCGGTGAACTGCGCATCCGCATCGGAATCCCCGGTAGCGGTGGCCTCCGGATCATAGCTCAAATCCAGCGGCTGGCCGGTGGCGAGGTCCACACTGCCCCCCTGCCCCGTGCCGGCCAGCGGATCATCGGAAGTGCCAACGCTGCCATCATCAAAGGTCGGGTCGAACTCGGCCTCTCCCGGCAGCGGCCGCACGCCCTGTGGTGGAATTTCGGTCGAGGGAGCCGCGCTGCTTTGGGCAGGTGCTGGGGGCGCAGCGCCGCCAGTGCCAAGTCCCTGCAAGCGTGCATTGGTTTCTTCCGCCTGCCGCTCGATCAGGGTCTGCATCTGCGTCAGCTGAAAAGTCAGCCCTTCGATCTGTCCGTTGAGCGAGCGCACCTGCTCTTCCAACTGCTGCACCCGCACTGCCAACTGGGCGGTATCGGCCGCTTGCGCCACATGCACCCGGGTTGGCTGCGCATTGGTGAGCGTCAGCCCGCCCAACTCAGCCGGTGGAAAGGCTTGCGCCTCGGCCCGGCTTTGCAGGCTCGTGCCCAGCAGCAGCGCACAGGCCGCTGCCAGGGCAGTGCGGCCCTTGGATTGCAACAGGGGGATCTTCAATGGGGAGCCTCCGGTGTGTTCTCTGCGTCGCTTGGTGCCGACATGGTGATCGAGGCAAAGCGAGTAAAGGCCAACTTTGGTGAAAACAAAGCGCCGGAGCCACAAAGGGCGTCCGGCGCTTCTGGATGCCGGCCGGGGCCGGGTCATTTGGGCCTGGTGAACCAGGCCCGCTACTTATTGAACGACGGTGACCGCGCGGCGGTTCTGGCTCCAGCAGGAGATGTCGTTACAGATCGCGACGGGGCGCTCCTTGCCGAACGACTTGGAGGTGATGCGCTGGGCATTGACGCCACGCGACACGAGATAGTTCACCACCACCGAAGCGCGGCGTGCGCCCAGGGCGATGTTGTATTCGCGGGTGCCACGCTCGTCGGCATGGCCCTCGATCATGATGCGGTAGTTGCTGTACTGGTTGAGCCAGGCGGCCTGCTTGTCGAGGGTCGCGGCGGCTTCGGTGGTCAGCGAAGAAGAGTCGGTTTCAAAGAACACGCGGTCGCCAACCGAAACCAGGAATTCCTGCTGGCTGCCCGGCGCGCCGCCGCCCGGGCCGAGATTGCCCACGCCGGTCATCATTGCGTTATCGGGCGTACGCGAACACGCCGCTATCGCGACGACGAAAAGCAGCATTGCGGCGGCGCGCAACGCGGTGGTGATCGGTGCAAGGGACAGCATCCGGAAAAAGCTCCTGAAAGGCAATAATTCTAGGTACGGCATTTACCGTGCTTATTCTTAAGGCCGGGTTCCAAGTCGTGGTTAATTGAAGCTTAACGGGGCGCGAATGTGGCGGAAACGCGGGCTTTTTCCGGCTGCGTCATTCCTGCCACAGCGCTTGGTGAACTGGTCGTATGGTTAAACGCGCCGGGGCTCTACTGCCCCGGCCGCGTAGTAGAAAGCTTGCGCCTTAGCTGCGCAGCCCGGACCAGGCGGGGTCGGACGCATAGCTTTCGGTGGGGATGGTCTGGAGGTTGCGGCCCCAGATATCGACGCTCTGCAGCTTGGGGCCGTCATTGCCACCGGGATCTTGGAAGAACATGATCACGCGGCCATTGGGCGCCCAGGTCGGACCTTCCGCATGGAAGGTTGAATGCAGCATGCGCTCGCCCGAACCATCGGGGTTCATGATGCCGATATTGAACTGCCCGCCCGACTGGCGCGTAAAGGCGATCAGATCGCCCTTGGGTGACCAGACGGGCGTCGAGTACAAGCCTTGGCCATAGGAAATGCGCTGCGGGTTACCCCCGCCCGAGCTCATCATATAGATCTGGGGCGAACCGCCGCGATCGCTTTCAAACACGATCCGGCTGCCATCGGGCGAATAGGATGGACCCGTATCGATCGCCGCGCCCGAGGTGAGCTGCACCGGCTGGCCGCCACTCGTGCTCACGGCATAGATATTGGTCGCTCCACCCTGCTCCACGGAAAACGCCACCGTGCCGCCATCGGGTGAGAACCGGGGCGCAAAGGTCATGGCGCCTAGCGAAGCCAGCCGCTGCTGCCGCCCGCTCGACAGCTGCAGCAGATAGACCTGCGGATTGCCGTCCTCGAAGTTGAGGTAAGTGATCAGGTCATTATTGGCCGAGATGCGCGGCGTCAGCGCCAGCGTGCGCCCATCGGTCAGGTACTGCGGATTAGCGCCATCCTGGTCCATGATCGCGAGGCGCTTGACCCTGTTCGCCTTGGGACCGCTTTCGGCCACATAAACCACGCGGGTATCGAAATAGCCGCTGCCACCGGTCAGCGCCTCATAGATGGCGTCCGAAATGATATGGGCGACGCGTCGCGCGCTGTTGGGATCGGTGTTGTAGCTCTTGCCCACCACCTGGGCGCCCTGCTGGGTGTCCCACACGCGCACCGAAGACGCGATCTGGCCGCCGCGGTCCACCGCACCCATGACGAGCGCGGTCACATTGGCCGTGCGCCAGGTGTTGAAATCGGGCGTGGCATTGACGTCCCCGACCTGTACCGGCAACGACGCCGGATCGAGCGGCAGGAACAAGCCCGAGCGGCGCAGATTGGCGCGCACGATCTCGGCCGTTTCGCGCCCAAAGCTTGGGTCCGAGGAGGCAAAATCGGGGATGGCGATCGGCAGTGGCTGGAAATTGGCGCCCTCGACCGTGATGTTGAGCTGTGCCTGGGCAGTGCTGGCGGTGGCGAGGGCCAGCCCGCCGGCAACGCCGAGCTTGAGGGCGCTGCGCCGGGTTAAACGGGTCATTTCAGTCTCCATTCATGCCATTCACCGGCATCTTGCCGGGGAAAGGCGCGCTTCAAGGACGTCACGGACGCAACGTGACATTGATATTCTGCCATTGGTCATAGGAAGCCGCCGACAACATGCTGTAGGGCCCGCAGCCTGCCACGGCGCTCACGGCCTTCTGGGCAATGGTGATCGCTTCAGGCTGCTCGCTAACCGAAACAATTCGAGGCACATCCGCCAGCGAGCCATCCTGATTCAACCGCATATTGACCACCACCTGCGCGCTGCTGATCTGCTCATTGGGGAGCAGGTTCCAGCATTGCTTGATCTTGGCGACCAGCGCACCGATTTCGGTCTGGCTCAGCGTCGCCGAGGTTCCACTAGTGTCGCCCAGCGTCGGTGAACCGCCACTACCGGTGGTGGCGCCGGTGGAAGTATCCTTGTTGATGATGGCCGAAATATCATCAGCCAGCGAAGCATCGAGTTGCTCGCCCGCTTGCTGCTTTTCGGCTGCCTGTGCCGCAGCCTGGCGCTTGCGCTGGGCTTCGGCTTCCGCTTTGGCCTTGGCATCGGCTTCGGACTTGGCCTTGGCTTCCGCCACCCGCTTGCGTTCTTCTTCCTCGCGCTTCTTGCGCTCTGCTTCGGCGGCCGCAAACTGCTGGCGCTTCTGCTCGAGATTGGTTGGACGCGATGCAGGCACCGGCGCCGCGACTGCCGGCTCGGCAGGCTCAGGCGTGGGTTCGGGCTCCGGGGTGGGCTCGGGCGTCGGCTCGGGTGCAGGTTCTGGCTCAGGCGCTGGTTCTGGCTCCGGCGCGGGTTCTGGCGTCGGCTCAGGCTCCGGCTCTGGCTCAGGCGTTGGCACCGGCTCGGGCGGCGTCGGCCGCGTCGCGGGCGTCGGCGGCACCGGCGCTGGCGTTGGCTCGGGCTCCGGCAGCGGTTCGGGCTCGGGCTCCGGCTCAGGCAGGAGTTCTGGTTCTGGCGCAGGAGCGGGCGCCGGGGTCGGTTCGGGCACGGGCTCGGGTTCAGGCTCCGGTTCCGGCGCAGTCTCGGGTTGAGGCGCCGAATTGGTCACCGGCATCGGCACCGGCCGATCAGCCTCTTGCGGCGTCGGCTGGTCTTCTTGCGTATTCCCAGTTGGCTGCGCGACCTCGGCAGGCTCATCGGATTCCACCACGGCTGGCGTGTCGGTTTCCACCACCGTGCTGTTGAGCGAGCCCATGCGGATCGCCGCAAAATCGCTGATGGGGACGAGGTCCACGGCGATGGCGTCTTCCACCACGGTCATAGGCTCGGCCATGCCGAGATTGACCAGGCCAATCGTCAGCACGGCAAGGTGGGCAGCGATGGAAGCGACAAGACCGGTGCGCATTGGCCCGACTAATTTTCCTGTTGCGTGATAAGGCCGATCTTGGTGTAGCCACCAGCCGACAGCAGCCCCATGACCCGCATCACCGCGCCGTAATTGGCGGTGGTGTCCCCCCGAAGAAAGATACGATCCTCGGTGCCATTGACGGCCTGCTGCGACACCGTCGCGACGAGGTCCGCTTCACTGACGGGATCCTCACCCACAAAGATGGCGCCCTCGGGCGTGACTGCCACGGTGATAGGCTGGGTCTGGCTCGAGAGCTCGCCGGCAGCCGTACGCGGCAGGTCGATCGGTACGCCAGCCGTCATCATCGGTGCTGCCACCATGAAGATGATCAGCAGCACCAGCATCACATCCACCATCGGCGTGATGTTGATTTCGCTCATTACCGCTTTCTTGCGGCCGCGCCGACGACGCCCGCCGCCGCCGCCGCCTGAAGCTACGCCCATGCCCATGTCAGCGGCTCCGCGCTTCGAGTTGGCGGCTCAGAATGGTGGAGAACTCGTCGGCAAAGCCTTCGAGCCGCCCGATCATCTTGCCCGCATCAGCGGAAAGCTTGTTGTAGGCGATAACCGCGGGGATAGCGGCCACGAGGCCAATGGCCGTTGCAAACAGCGCCTCGGCAATGGGGCCGGCCACAACAGCCAGATTGGTGTTTGACGACGCGGCAATGGCGGTGAACGCATTCATGATGCCCCACACCGTGCCGAACAGGCCGATAAAGGGGCCGGCGGAGCCAACAGTGGCCAAAAAGCCGAGCCGCTTTTCGAGGTTCTCGCTTTCGCGCGAAATGGCGACATCGAGCACCTTGTCGAGCCGCTGCTGCATGCCGACGAAAGAAGCCGCGTTCTGCTCGTGGCTGCGCTTCCATTCCTTCATTGCGGCAACAAACACGGCGCCTAGCCCACCCGAAGTGCGCTCGGACTGCTGCTGGTACAGCTCCTCCAGCGATTGCCCCGACCAGAAGGTGCGCTCGAAGCGGTTCATCTCCGCCTGCATGCGGCGATAAGTGAGGGTCTTGTCTATGATAATGGCCCAGCACCAGACCGAGGCCGCAAGCAAGCCCAGCATCACTGACTTCACGATCCAGTCGGCCGCCCAGAACAGGCCCCAAATAGATAAGTCCGTGTGCGGCGCTACTGCGCCCACCGCATCCATGGCTTCCATGTCGTGATCCTTCTGGCTGGCCTCTTGCTGCCGGCCCGTGCACCCGTGGCGATGGGGCCCAAATCTGTCAAAATTAAGAGAAAAGCCTTGCCTAACGGAGCGTTGAGAGCACCGGTGCAAGTACTACTCTTTCTGTGACTCGATTATGGTCAAGAAGAGGTTAACAAACCGCCCACCGCCGCCATGCGACGCCACGCCGCGCTAATCGGCCAGGGCGCGCAGTGCTGCCGGCAGCCGTGTCGGCTTGCCGCCCATGTTGATCGCCACCACGACGACCTGGGAATCGACCAGCAGTTCGGCGTCGCGCCACACGCCTTGGCTCAACTGCAGGCGCGCGCCGCTTGCCCCTGCCACCAGCGTTTCCACCCGCAGCACATCATCGATGTGCGCGGCCGCCCGGAAGTCGAGCTGCATGCTACGTACGGCAAAGGCCAGCCCTTCCCGGCCCAGTTCGGCATGGTGGATGCCTTGCGCCCGCAGCAACTCGGTGCGCGCCCGCTCCATGAACTTGAGGTAAGCGGCATGGTACACATTGCCGGAGAAATCGGTGTCCTCATAATAGACCCGAACAGCAAAAACATGCGGCTCAGCCATGGCGCAACCGGCTGATCTGGCGGATCTTCCGGCTCACGGCTCCTCGGGCTCCTCGAACAAGGTTGCTTGCGTCCCGATAAAGCCCTGCGGCACGCTCTTGCCCAGGTGCTGGAAGGCTGTGCCCGTCAGCATTCGCCCCCGAGAAGTGCGCTGTATGAAACCTTGCTGGATCAGATAAGGCTCGACAATCTCCTCGATCGCGTCACGCGGCTCGCTCAGCGCTGCGGCAATGGTCTCGATCCCTACGGGCCCCCCGCCATAGAAATCGGCAATCATCGTCAGATAGCGCCGATCCAGTTGATCGAGCCCGCGGGCATCCACGTCGAGCCGCAACAAGGCCTTGTCGGCAATCGCCCGCGTGATCTCGCTCGAGCCCTCGACCAGCGCAAAATCCGTTACCCGCCGCAACAGCCGGCCGGCAATGCGGGGTGTCCCGCGCGAACGGCGCGCGATCTCCAGCGCGCCGTCGGGCGCCATCGGCGTGCCCAACAGCCGGGCGCCGCGCTGCACGATCTGCACCAGCTCTTCGGGCGTATAAAAATTGAGGCGCACGGGAATGCCGAAGCGATCCCGCAGCGGCGTGGTCAACAAGCCCGCCCGCGTCGTCGCGCCCACCAGTGTGAACCGCGCCAGATCGATCCGCACCGAGCGTGCCGCCGGCCCCTCCCCGATGATCAGGTCAAGCTGGAAATCCTCCATCGCGGGATACAACACCTCCTCGATCGCGGGATTGAGCCGATGGATCTCGTCGATAAACAGCACATCGCGATCTTCGAGATTGGTCAGGAGTGCCGCCAGATCCCCGGCCTTGGCGATCACCGGGCCCGAAGTCGCGCGAAAACCCACCCCAAGCTCGCGCGAGATGATCTGCGCCAGCGTGGTCTTGCCCAGCCCTGGTGGGCCAACGAACAACACATGGTCGAGCGCCGCACCGCGCTTCTTGGCGGCCTCGATGAACACCTCAAGATTGGCACGCGCCGCCGCCTGCCCGACAAATTCCGAAAAGCCGGACGGGCGCAGTGCCACATCCAGTGGCTCATCGCGCCCGGCAACGGGAGAAGTAAGATCGGTCAAACGGATGCCCTGACTTGCGTTAGCGGGAGCACCATGGCTGTCTCCAACATCATGTTCGCCGGCTCAGCGCTGGCGGCGGAGCGGCTCGGAAAGACCATCACTGGCTCAACTCGCGCAGGCCCAGCCGGATCAGCTTTTCGGTCGCGGTATCATCCCCCTCACGGGCCACAACCCGCGCCAGGGCGGCGGAAGCTTGCGCCCCCGAATACCCCAGATTGACCAAAGCGGAAACTGCATCGGCTACATTCCCGCTAGCTGTTCCCTCGCCTAAGGCGGTCTGCAGCCCGAGCGTGCCCGCGTCAATGCCCCCGCCCTGCGGCGCCTTGCCCTTGAGCTCGGTCACCAATCGCAACGCCAGCTTGGGCCCAACCCCATTGGCCCGCCCGATCATCGCCTTGTCACCTAGTGCAATAGCGCTCGACAATTCCGATGGTGACAGGGCGGACAGGATCCCAAGCGCCACCCGCGCGCCAACGCCCTGCACGGTCATGAGGAGGTTGAACCAGCCCTTTTCGGCTTCGCTGCCAAAGCCATAAAGCCGGATCATGTCTTCGCGCACCACGGTTTCGATGAACACCACGGTTGCTTCCCCGACCCGGGGCAATCCCTGCAAAGTGCGCGACGAGCAAAAGGCCTCGTAGCAGACCCCTCCCACATCGATGAGCACATGATCATCGCCAAAGCTGTCGACGGCACCCTTGAGCTTGCCGATCATGCGCTCATCCGTGCCCGTTGCGCCGCAACCCGATGATGGGCATGGCAGATCGCGATGGCGAGCGCGTCGGCCGCGTCGGCGCCCTTGATCTTGGCCGTGGGCAGCAAGGTCTTGACCATCAGCGCCACCTGTTCCTTTTCCGCGTGCCCGGTGCCTACGATCGATTTCTTGACGAGATTGGTGGCATATTCCGCCACCGGAATGCCGCGATGGGCCGGCGTCATCAGCGCCACCCCCCTCGCCTGTCCCAGGATCAGCGCCGAGCGTGGTCCCGAGTTCACGAAGGTTTCTTCCACCGCCGCCTCATCGGGCGCAAACCGCTCCAGCAGGTCCAACAACTCCGTAAAAAGGACCGCGAGGCGCTGCGCCAATTCGCCTTCCGTGGGCGGAGTGACCGTGCCGCAGGCGATGAATTGCAGCTTGTTGCCTTGGGTTTCGATTACCCCCCAACCGCAGCGCCGCAGTCCTGGATCGATGCCGATGATTCGCACTGGTGGTGTCATGTTTCACCCATACCTGAAGGCGCTTCTCCTACCAAGCAGAAGTGAACAAAGCAGCAACGGAGCCCTGTGGAAGAAGCGACACGCGTAAAATTCCACCCATTGCACAAACCCCATTTTCAAGAAGCGCCTTCTAGGTTCGGCAATGTTCATGAAGGGGCATTAACTTATGAGCTGTGACCTGGTTTGCTGCGCCCCTTTGGCGCCGCGACGCTTCTGTGCATTGCCGCGCCTGACCGCGTTATCCCGCCCTGGGCACTCGCTCGCTTCTGCGCTCACCACCTATGGGCAGCGCCCGGAAAGGTGGGTAGCCAATGGCTAGCCCTTGTCAGGATAGCATCGGGGGGAGCGGCTCACGTACCTGGTCGAGCGTCACCCGCTGGACCGTGTTCGGCACCTTGGGCTGCGTCCTGGTTTCCGTCGGGTTCAATGCCCTGCTATTTGAAAATCTAGGTGGTGCAGCGCTGCAACGGGCGATGATCAGCGCTACGGTGCTACCCATCTTCCTGGGCGTGCCGCTGCTTTTTCTCCTGAGCTTGCGGCTGCGGCGCCTTGCCATTGCCAATCGCCGGCTGGGCATGGTCGCCCGCACGGACAGCCTCACCTCTTGTCTGAATCGCGGCGCCTTCACCGCCCAGGTGACGACGCAGTTGGCGCGCGCCGGCAGCACCCCGGGCGGTGCCTTGCTAGTGATCGACGCCGACAACTTTAAATCCATCAACGATCGGTTCGGCCACGATGCCGGCGACCTTGCCCTGACGGTGATCGCCCGGGCGATCCGCTCGGTGCTGCGGGCGGGAGATCTGGTGGGGCGGATGGGCGGCGAGGAATTTGGCGTGTTCCTGCCGGGCGTCGATGCCGACATCACTCGCGCTATTGCCGAACGCATCCGCAGCGCGGTCAATGAAGCTGAATTCGTGCCGCGCGGCACCGTACAAGCCCTGTCCGTCAGCATTGGTGGCGCTGTGTTCGGCAGCGCCATCGGTTTTTCCGAATTGTTCCGGGTTGCCGATCAGCGCCTTTATGACGCCAAGCAAACCGGCCGCAATCGCGTGACGATCGTCGCGGCCGATCAGTTCTTCCCCCAGGCCCTGCAACGCGCCTGAGGAACCTTGTCGAGGCTTAGTCGGCCAGCTTGGCCATGTCCTCGTCGCTCATCTCGAAGTTCGAATAAACATTCTGCACGTCATCGTCTTCTTCGAGCGTAGCGATCAACTTCATCAGCGTCGCGCCCTTGTCGGCATCGATGGGGGTATTGGTCTGCGGCTTCCACACGGCCTTGACTGATTCTGCTTCGCCCAGTGCCTTTTCCAGCGCGGCGGCCACTTCCACCATCGCCTCAAAGCTCGTGTAGATATAGTGGCCCTCTTCGTCGCTTTCGACGTCATCGGCGCCTGCCTCGATGGCGGCTTCCATGATCTCATCGGCACTGCCGGCGCTTGCCGGATAGGTGATCTCGCCAACCTTGTCGAACATGAACCCGACCGAGTTGGTTTCCCCCATCGCGCCACCATTCTTGGAGAAGTAGGAGCGCACATTGGAGGCGGTGCGATTGCGATTGTCGGTCAGCGTTTCCACGATGATCGCGACGCCACCTGGGCCATAGCCCTCGTAGCGGATTTCGTCATAGTTCTCGCCGTCGCTGCCGATCGCCTTCTTGATAGCGCGATCGATGTTGTCCTTGGGCATGGACTGGGCGCGCGCATTGGTCACCGCCAGGCGCAACCGGGAATTGAAAGCCGGATCGGGCATTCCCATCTTGGCGGCCACCGTGATTTCGCGCGCCAGCTTGGAAAAGACCTTGGAACGCACCGCATCGCTTTTGCCTTTGCGGTGCATGATGTTCTTGGCATGTGAATGGCCGGCCATCGGTCAGTCCTTGGGGTGTGGTGTTGTTGTGGTGGCGCGTTATAGGCAAGCTCGGCGCGAATGTGAAGCGGGCTAGAACTCCGGCAGCGCCTGCGCCAGCACCCCGCCCACCCGCACCGGCAGCACCTTGACCGCCAGTCCCGTGCGCGGATCGGTTTCCACCGCCACGCCGCACAAGGTCGCTTCCCCTTCGGCTGGCGTGAACCGGCCATTGGCAATGCCGGTGAGGAACCGGTTCAGCGGCTCGTCGGGGTCCACCCCGATCACCGAGTCGTAGTCCCCGCACATGCCGGCATCCGCCAACAGCGCCGTGCCGCCCTTGAGAATGCGCAAGTCAGCCGTCGGGATATGGGTGTGGGTGCCGACGACGAGACTCGCCCGCCCATCGAGAAAGTGCCCCATGCCCTGGATTTCGGAAGTGGCTTCCGTGTGAAAATCCACGATAATTGCGTCGGCCTGCTCGCCCAGCGGACAGGCGGCAATCGCCGCTTCCACCGCCCGGAACGGATCATCGGCGGGCCCCATGAACACGCGCCCGAGCGCGTTGATCACCAGCACTCGATGCCCATTGCGGCCCTCGACAAACATTGCCCCGCGACCGGGGGTGCCTGGCGCCATGTTGATGGGCCGCACCAGCGTCGTTTCCCGCTCGATAAAAGAGATGGTGTCGCGCTGGTCGAACGCATGATCGCCCAGGGTCACGATATCGGCGCCTGCCGCCCGGATGCCGTTGAAATGCGGCTCGGTCAGCCCGCGCCCATGGCTGGCATTTTCCCCGTTCACCACCACGAAATCAAAGCCGTAGCGCTCGATCAATCCGGGCAGGCGATCGGCAATTCCCTCGCGGCCTGCACGGCCCACGACGTCGCCCAAGAATAGAAATTTCATTATCTGCCGCCGAACTGTCGAATGCCGGTTTCCGTTATCACAGCGTCCAGCGCAATGTCATGCTCGTCCCGGGGAATGGCGTCAAACTCTTGCGCGCTGTAAGCCAGGCCGACCATCAGTGGCCGCCCTTCCCGCTCGGCAAAGCTGCGGTCATAATAACCACCGCCATAGCCCAGCCGGGTGCCCAGCCGGTCAAAGCCCAAAAGAGGCACCAGCACCAGGTCCGGGTGGGCGTGAGGCGCAAGTTCGGAGGGAGCGAGCGTGCCGAACCCCGCCGGGTAAAGCGGTGCGTCCGGCTCCCACACTCGCATCTGCAGCGGGCCGTGCGGCCGGACTATCGCCGGCAACACCACGGTACGGCCATCATCGAGCAAGCGCAGCAAAATTGGCCGGCAATCCAGCTCATCCACCAGCGGCCAATAGCCCGCGATCACCTGGGCGAGCCCGAACCGAGGCTCGGAAAAAAACAGCTGGGTAACACTCTCGGCCGCCTGGGCCCGCGCGCCGGCGGATAACGCCGCCCGGCGGGCCTTTGCCGATTGTCGCAAGCTCGCCTTGGTGTCTTCGTTACGCTCAACAACCATAAGGCGCTTTGTTGCCTGTCGCGAAAATAAGGTGCCACCCTGGCCGTGGGATAGGCGATCCCGGGAACCTACTTACGTAGGTGGGCGCCGTATGTCCGAGCCCACGGGCCCGGTCAGGGACAGCTCCCTTTAGGATCGATAAGGCCCCGGGGATATTGGTATCCAACACGCACCGGGCAGCGCTCGACATATAGGCCTTTCGCAGGCGGATGCAAAGGGCCGCGCAGCACAAAATCTGGCAAATCGCGGCGGGCCAATTAACCCGCTATATGTCGACCAATCCGATGGCGTCTTGGATCCTGCCGCCCTTTAACTCATTCTAGCCCTGCGCAGCCCTCTGGCGGTGTGCATTCTGGGGCCGCTCGGGACATGAACTTGGTGAAGTCTTTGCCGACATGGCGATCGAAATCCCTGGCGTGGCTGAGAGCGCTGCTCCTGATGGTGCTCGCGCAGCCCGCCGCCCTTGGCGTGGAAACCGAGTCCGCCGCGGCGTCCGCCAATCCAGAGGAGCCCGAAGAGCCCGCCCCCTCCTGCTTCACCCTCAATGACGAGCCGGTCTGCATCGCTGAAACCAGCTATGTCGCCGATGTCTGCAGCGCCATTTCCCGCTTTTCCAATCATTACGAGATTCCCGAAGCGTTTCTTGCCCGCCTGATCTGGCAGGAAAGCCGCTTCGATCCGCAAGCCATCAGCCCCGCAGGTGCCCAGGGCATTGCCCAGTTCATGCCGGGCACCGCCCGCCTGCGCGCACTCGACAACCCCTTCGACCCCGCCCAGGCGCTGGCCCGTTCGGCCGAATATCTGCGCTTCCTGCAGCAAAAATTCGGCAATCTGGGCCTTGCCGCTGCGGCTTACAACGGTGGCGAAGCCCGCCTCTCACGCTATCTGGCTGGCACTGGCGGCCTTCCGGCCGAAACGCGCAACTATGTCTCGGTGATCACCGGCCGCCCCGCCGATTATTGGCGCAACGATGCGCCCGAGCCGGTGGACTTCACCCTCGAGCCCGAAAGCCCCTTCCTCGATTCCTGCCTCGACATGGCCTCGGCCGTCAAAATTCCCAACCTGGATACCACCAACGCCGCCTGGCAGCCCTGGGGCGTGTTGATCGCCCAGCACAACACCAGCGAAGTCGCCCGCAACCGCTTCGATACCGCTCAAAGCAAATTTTCCAACGTGCTGGGTGAGGAAAAGCTACTGCTGATCACGGTGCGCAATCCCAATTTTGGGCGTCAATTGCGCTTTTCGGCCATGGTAGGCCGCCCTACCCGGCAGGAAGCCAACGCCCTATGCGAGCGCTTGATGGCCGCCGGAGGCAACTGCATCGTCCAGAAAAACGGCTCCTGAACTTATTTCTGGGGGCCGACCGCCGTTTCGTCCAACACCCCGGCGACAATTTCGAGCGAGCGCGCGGCCTGCTCGAGCTTGCCGGCAAAGCGCTGCTCGAGCGCATCCATTTCCCCGGCGATCTGCTGGCCGGCGGCGCTCAACTGCTCGATTTCAGCCTGCAACGCCGCTATGCGCTTTTCGGCTTCCGCCAGTTCATCGACCACGGCGATCCCGGCCATCACCGTCAGACGCGTATCCCCGATTTCCCCGACCACGCCCTTGATCGCATCCACCTCCCCATCAAAGCGCTTGGCCAAGCCAATCAGGTGCTTTTGCTGGCCTTCTTCGCACGCCATACGGTAGCGGCGGCCATTGATCTCGACATTGACTTCAGGCATCGCCTACTCCGCTTTGGCCAGCACTTCGCGCACGGTTTCCATGGCCGCCACCAGCCGACGCGACACCTCATGGGCGCTGTCGTCGAGGCGCTTGGCCTTGGCCGCGGTCTTGTCCAGCTCGCTTGCCAGCCGCGCCCGCTCAGTTACCAGCCGCTGCGTATCGACCTCGATGCGGTTGAGCCGCTGCATGCGCTGCTGCAGATTGGCCGAACTGGTTTCGAGTCGCGCCAAGGCACGATCAAATCGCGCTACTGCCGCGCTGATCCCGTCTTGAAGTTCGCTCTCACTCATCGCCAACAACACTTTCTGCGACCGATCATTCCAGCCCCTGCAGGGTGCCCCAGCGCCCTGTCTAATGCAACGGCCTTCCCACCCACGGCAATTGACAGGGTGGTCGAACCTGTTATGCCTCGAACCCGCCTCGGGACGCTGGCAAAAGCGGTCTTGCGTCCCGCCTTTTGTGCCACCGAAACGAGCGGACAATGACCAATACACCCCAGCAGAACGATCTGGCTAACGCCATCCGCTCCCTTTCAATGGATGCGGTGGAAAAAGCCAATTCCGGCCATCCCGGCCTGCCCATGGGCTGCGCGGATATTGCCACCGTGCTGTTCACCAAGATCATGAAGTTCGATCCCACCGATCACAAATGGCCTGATCGTGACCGTTTTGTGTTGTCGGCCGGCCACGGCTCCATGCTGCTCTACTCGGTGCTGTACCTGACCGGTTATCCGGACATGACCATCGAGGAAATCAAGAATTTCCGCCAGTTGGGCTCCAAGACCGCTGGCCACCCCGAATATCATTTCGCCCCAGGCATCGAAACCACCACTGGCCCGCTCGGCCAGGGCGTGGGCAATGCCGTCGGCATGGCCATCGCAGAGGCCAAGCTCGCTGCCGAGTTCGGCGAAAGCGTGATGAACCATTACACCTATGTACTTGCTGGTGACGGTTGTCTGATGGAAGGCATCTCCCAGGAAGCCATTACCCTCGCCGGTCACCTCAAGCTCAACAAGCTGGTGCTGATCTGGGACAACAACGGCATCACCATTGACGGCAAGGTTTCCAACGCGGACTCCACCGACCAGCTGGCCCGCTTCCAGGCCTCGGGCTGGAACACGGTGGCCGTTGATGGCCACGACCAGGACGCCATCGAAGCGGCGCTGCGCGACGCGCGCAACAGCGACAAGCCCACCATGATCGCGGCCAAGACCACGATCGGCTTTGGCGCGCCCAAAAAGGCGGGCTCGGAAAAGGTGCACGGCTCCCCGCTCGGGGCCGAAGAACTGGCCGGTGCCAAGGCCGCGCTGGGCATTGACTACCCCGCATTCGAAATTCCGGCTGCAACGCTCGACGCCTGGCGCGCGGCCGGCGCTCGCGGTGCCCAGGCCCGCGCCGCCTGGGCCGAGCAGTTCGCGGCTCTGCCTGCTGACCAGCGCTCGGAGTTGGACCGCCGCTTCCGTGGCGATCTGCCCGAGGGCTATGCCAAGGTCGTCAGCGACTACAAGCGCAAGCTCACCGAAGAAAAACCCAAGGTTGCAACCCGCAAGTCGAGCCAGATGGCGCTCGAAGTCATCAACGGCGTCGTTCCCGAAACTTTGGGCGGCTCGGCCGATCTCACCGGCTCCAACCTCACCAACACCACCCAGACTCTGCCCTTCACCGACACCGACCGCCTCGGCCGCTACATGCGCTATGGCATTCGCGAGCACGGCATGGCGGCGGCCATGAACGGCATTGCGCTGCATGGGGGCCTCATCCCTTATGGGGGCACCTTCCTCGTGTTCAGCGATTACGCCCGTCCATCCATTCGCCTGTCGGCGCTGATGACCCAGCGCGTCATTTATGTGATGACCCACGACTCCATCGGCCTGGGTGAAGACGGCCCCACCCACCAGCCCATCGAGCATCTCGCCGCCCTGCGTGCCATTCCGAACCTCCTCGTCTTCCGTCCGGCCGATGCCGTGGAAGCGCTGGAATGCTGGCAGCTCGCGGTGGAAACCAAGGACGCGCCGTCGCTCCTGGCCCTGTCGCGTCAAAATCTGCCCACGGTGCGCACCGAGTTCACCGAGGAAAACCGCTCCGCCAAGGGCGCCTATACCCTCGCTGGCGATGCCGACGCGCAGGCCGTGATCTTCGCCACCGGCTCGGAAGTCGAAATAGCGCTGGCCGGCAAGAAGCTGCTCGACAAGCAGGGCATTTCCGCTCGCGTCGTGTCCGTGCCCTGCATGGAGCTCTTTGCCGCCCAGGATGAAGCCTACCAGAACGAGATCATCGGCTCGGCCAAAGCCCGCGTCGCGGTGGAAGCGGGCATCAGCCTCTCCTGGGGCACCTTGCTTGGTCCTAAGGGCAAGTTCATCGGCCTGCATGCCTTTGGCGCTTCGGGCCCGATCGACAAACTCTACGAATACTTCGGCATCACGCCTCAAGGTATTGTTGAAGCGGTAACCGCGCAGCTGTAAGAGAACCCACCTCCCCTTTTCCCTTCCTCCTCAAGGAGTGCCTCCCATGGCAGTTCGCGTCGCCATCAATGGCTTTGGTCGTATTGGCCGCAACATCCTGCGCGCCATCATCGAGTCGGGCCGCACCGATATCGAAGTGGTCGCCATCAACGATCTGGGTCCGGTGGAAACCAATGCCCACCTCATCCGCTTCGACAGCGTACATGGCCGCTTTCCCGGCACCGTGACCGTGGCCGGTGACACCATCGATGTGGGCCGCGGCCCCGTCAAGGTGACCGCCGTCAAGAACCCGGCCGAACTGCCGCACCGCGAGATGAACATCGACATCGTGCTCGAATGCACGGGCATCTTCACCTCCAAAGAAAAGGCTTCGGCCCACCTGCAGGCCGGCGCCAAGAAGGTGCTTGTTTCCGCACCCGCCGAAGGCGCTGACCTGACCGTGGTTTACGGCATCAACCATCAGCAGCTGACCAAGGATCACGTGGTCGTTTCCAACGCCTCGTGCACCACCAACTGCCTCGCGCCGCTCGCCTATGTGCTGCACAAGGAATTCGGCATCGAAAAGGGGATGATGACCACCATCCACTCCTATACCGGTGACCAGCCGACCCTCGACACCATGCACAAGGATCTCTATCGCGGCCGCGCTGCGGCCCTGTCGCAGATCCCGACCTCGACCGGCGCCGCCAAGGCCATCGGCCTCGTCCTGCCAGAACTCAAGGGCAAGCTCGACGGCGTCTCGATCCGCGTACCGACCCCCAACGTGTCCTGCGTCGATTTCAAGTTCATCTCCTCGCGCAATGTCACGGCCCAGGAAGTCAACGACGCGATCAAGCGCTACGCCGATGGCGAGCTCAAGAACGTGCTGGGCTATACCGACCAGCCCAATGTGTCGATCGACTTCAACCACGACCCCCACTCCTCCACCATGGCGCTCGAGCAGACCAAGGTGATGGACGGCAATTTCGTCTCGGTCCTGTCCTGGTACGACAATGAATGGGGCTTCTCGAACCGCATGTGCGACACCACCGTCGCCCTCGCCAAGACCCTCTAACCTTCCGCCCCTTGGTCACTGATAGTTCAGTCGACACCCTCCCCCTAGCGGGGAGGGATCAAGGGGGGGGCGGCTAGCCCCAATATCTTCTGCTGGCTAGTATCGCCCGAGCGGCATGCAACAGGGGCTAGCGATGTTGAACAAGTCCATCCGCTGGCGCGGCCTCGACCCCGTCACCCTCGAGCACTGCCACATCATCCCCGCTAGCTCGGGCACCCGCATCCGGGGCACGGTGATCACCCCCGATTACGGCCTCTTCTACCGCCTCAAGCTCGATGAGGCCGGCCTCGTGCGCAGCATCCGCGTCGAACGCACCAATGGCGCGGTGCTGGAACTGTTCGCCAACGGTGCCGGCAGTTGGTCCGACGATCGCGCCGAACCCCTGGCCTCCCTCAATGGCTGCCTCGACATCGATCTCTGGCCCACCCCGCTCACCAATTCGCTCCCGATCTGGCGCAGCGCCTGGGTCGACAACCAGCCGCAGCGCTTTGCCATGGCCTGGATCGATGGCGACGACATGACCGTTCGGCGCGAAGAACAGCTCTACACCCGGCTCGACCCCACCCACTTCCGCTTCCAAAGCAACAATGGCAGCTTCGAACGCGTTCTTGAACTCGACGGCGAGGGTCTTGTGCTCAACTATCCCGGCCTCTTCGAACGAGCCGACTGAAGCCCCCACAAGGCGGCTTCCCCGTTTCCCCCGTCTCTGCTACGCCCCCAGCAACACAGATCCGGAGCCAGCATGACCGCCTCCTTCAAGACCCTTGATGACTTTGATCTCGCCGGCAAGCGCGTCCTGGTTCGCGCCGACCTCAACGTGCCCGTTGCTGACGGCAAGGTCACCGATGCCACCCGCATCGAGCGCCTGGTACCCACCATTCGCCGCATCACCGAGGCCGGTGGCAAGGCCATCCTGCTGTCCCACTTCGGCCGCCCCAAGGGCGTGGTGAACCACGACTATTCGCTCGAACAGGTCGTCCCCGCCATTGTGGAAGCCGTGGGCGTACCCGTTGGCTTCATCCTCACCGATTGGAACGACGTCTCCAACGCCCAGCGCGGCATCGATACCGGCCCCGATGGCGCCGTTTATGTGCTCGAAAACACCCGCTTCCACCCCGGCGAAGAAAAGAACGATCCCGAACTTGCCGCCCGCATGGCCAGCCTCGGTGACCTCTATGTCAACGACGCCTTCTCGGCCGCTCACCGCGCCCATGCCTCCACCGAAGCCATCGCCCACCTGCTGCCCGCCGCGGCTGGCCTTGCCATGCAGGCCGAGCTCGAAGCCCTGGAAGCAGGCCTCGGCAACCCCAAAAAGCCGGTTATTGCCCTGGTCGGCGGCGCCAAGGTCTCCTCCAAGATCGACCTCCTCGAAAACCTCGTCACGCGCGTCGATACCCTGGTGATCGGCGGCGGCATGGCCAACACCTTCCTTTTTGCCCAAGGCCACGACGTCGGCAAATCGCTCTGCGAAAAGGACCTCGCCGACACCGCCCGCCGCATCCTCGATGCCGCCCAATCCGCCGGCTGCACCATCATCCTGCCGGTCGATGGCGTCGTCGCCACCGAGTTCAAGGCCAATGCCGCCAACCAGACCGTCGCCGCCGACGCGGTCCCGGCCGATGCCATGATCCTCGATGTCGGCCCCCGCTCGGTCGAACAGATCAACGCTGCCATCAATGCCGCAAAGACCCTGGTGTGGAACGGCCCCCTTGGGGCTTTCGAGATGACGCCCTTTGATGCGGGCACCGTTGCCGTGGCCCAGCACGCCGCCGAGCGCACCCGCGGCAATGGCCTCGTTTCGGTTGCTGGCGGCGGCGACACCGTTGCGGCCCTCGCCCATGCCGGCGTCAAGGACAGCTTCACCTATGTTTCGACCGCCGGCGGCGCTTTCCTTGAATGGATGGAAGGCAAGCCCCTGCCCGGTGTCCAGGCACTCACCCGCTGAACCTCAGGAGGGGTCTATCAACTCGGACCCCTCCACCTTGGTTGCATAACCATTCGTCTAATCGACTTTCTAAGGCAGAAGTCTAACTTCCTCCTCAAAGAAACTGAGGGGACTGCCATGCCAATGTCGCTCAATGCCGTCGCGCAAAAATTGATGGAGCCGGGGAAAGGCATCCTTGCCGCCGACGAGTCCGAGCCCACCATCGCCAAGCGCTTTGCCAAGATCAACCTGCCCAACTCGCTCGATCTGCGCCGTGATTACCGCGAAATGCTCTTCCGCTCCGAAGAAGCCATGCGCAACTATATCTCGGGCGTGATCCTGACCGAGGAAACCCTCGAACAGCACGCCGCTGACGGCACCTCGTTCCGTGCCATCATGGCCGATGCCGATGTGATCCCCGGCATCAAGGTCGATCGCGGCGCCTTCCCCATGCCCGGCGACACCGGCGAAAAAATCACTGAAGGTCTCGATGGCCTGCGCCAGCGCCTTGAGCAATATGCCCGTCTCGGGGCCGGCTTTGCCAAGTGGCGTGCCGTCATCACCATCAATGACATTGCCCCCACCCGCAACAATATCCGCGCCAATGCCCATGCCCTGGCGCGCTACGCCATTCTCTGCCAGGAAGCCGGTATCGTGCCGGTGGTCGAGCCCGAAGTCGTCGGCGATGGCGAGCCCGGCAACCATTCGCTGGAGCGCAACGCTCAGGTCACCGGCGATGTGCTCGAGAACGTCTTCAAGGAACTGCGCCTCGCTGGCGTTGACCTTGGCGGCATGCTGCTCAAGCCAAATATGGTGCTCCCGGGCGTCAATTCGCGCGATCGGCCGACCGTGGATGATGTTGCCCGCCGCACCGTGGAAGTGCTGCGCGAGCATGTGCCAGCCGCGGTTCCCGGCATCGCCTTCCTTTCGGGCGGCCAAACCGACGAGGAAGCCACCTCCCACCTTTCTGCGATGAACAAGATCGGGGGCCTGCCCTGGCCGCTGACCTTCTCTTATGGCCGCGCGCTGCAAAACGTTGCCCTGCGCACCTGGGCCGGTCGCCGCGAGAATTTCCCCCAGGCTCAAGCCGCCTTTACCCATCGCGCCCGCATGAACTCGCTGGCCGCACTGGGCCAGTGGACCCACGAACAGGACCGCATCGCCGCCTAGGCGCCTCATCCTCCTTTTCGGCCGGCGACAGCGCTTTCGACCGCTGCCGCCGGCCTTTGCTTGCCGCCATTGCGCATGAGGCGCGTTTGCCCTTATGGGAGAGCGACCCTTTTGTCGCCCCAATGGCGCGCCACAACCCGGTGCGTCCCCTCGTTCCGGAATCCCATGGCTCCTCAGCTTTTGCTTCTCACGCCCGCCGCTGCCACGCCCGAATTGGCTCCAGCCGCACTGATGGGTGTGCTGAGCGCGGCGCCCGTCGCGGCGCTGCTTGTGCGTCGCGGCCAACGCAACGACGCCGATTATGCCACGCTGGCCAAGAACTTCATCAATATTGGCCAAGGCGCCGGCTGCGCCGTGCTGCTCGAAGATGACTGGGCCCTGGCCAAGCGCCTCGGTGCCGATGGCGTGCACATCACCGGCGACGAGGACGATGTTCGCGCCGCTCTCAAGGCCCTCAAGCCCGCCATGATCGTGGGTGCCGGCCCGGTATCCACCCGGCATGATGCCATGGTCCGGGGCGAACTCGATGTGGATTACCTCTGGTTCGGTGCCCTCGATGGTGAGCCCGACGCTGCTGCACCCGATCTGGCGCAATGGTGGGCCGAAACCTTCGAAATCCCTGCTGTGCTGCACGATCCCGCTGCGAGCGAAGGCCATGCCGATGCCCGCGGCGCCGAGTTCCTGGCTCTCGGCAACAGCATCTGGTCCGCCCCCTCTCCGGCTCAGGCACTGGCGCAATTTGCTCAAAGCTTGGGGGTGACCGCATGATCAGGGGCCTCCTGCTACTCGCCATAGCGCTCCTGCCCCTTTCGGCCGGCGCGCAGGAACTGCCGCCCCAACCCAGGCCACGCCCCGCGCCGCCTTCGAGCGAAGCTCCGGCGACCAGCCAACCCACAGCCCCGACCGAAGCGCCATTGCCTGGCGAGCCCGCGCCTGTGCCGGACGCCCCACCAGCCGATGAGCCGGCCGCGACCCCCGATATGCCACCCGGCGACAGCACCCAAGCGCCTTCCGCGCCAGATGCCGCGCCCCCGGAAACCGAAACCGCGCCCGACGCAAACGCCGGTCCCCGCCTGCCGGTGGACGAAGCCTTTGGCGCCTTTCAGCGCGGCTACTTCCTCACCGCCCTCGAATACGCGCTGCCGCGCGCCGAAAAAGGCGATGCCGCGGCTCAAACCTTGATTGCCGAGATCTTCGCCAAGGGCTTGGGCGTCGCCCAGAACGAGGAGCGTGCGGCTGGCTGGTACCGGCTTGCCTCCAACAATGGCGACATCCTCGCGACCTTCGAACTCGCACTGCTTTATCAGGACGGCGTTGGCGTCGAGCGCGACCGCAAGCGTGCCGCCGAGCTCTTCGCCAAGGCGGCTGAGGGCGGCTATATTCCCGCCAAATACAACATGGCGCTGCTGCATGTGGAAGGCATCTACGCCACCCCCAGCCTTGTCACAGCCGCAACCCTGATGAAGGAAGCCGCCGACGCCGAATTGCCTGAAGCCCGGTATGACTACGGCTCCATGTTGATCGAAGGAGCGGGCAGCCCACCCAATCCAGTCGAGGGTGCCCGCTATATCGCCCTTGCGGCCGAACAAGGCCTTGTCCCCGCCCAGATCGACTACGCCACCCTGCTTTATCTTGGCCAGGGCGTGGAAAAGAACGTCGAGGAAGCCGCGCGCTGGTATCGTACTGCCGCTGAAGCGGGCAATCCGGTAGCGCAGAACCGCTTTGCCAAGCTCCTGGCCGTTGGCGAGGGCATTGAGCTTAACCTTGAGGACGCGGCCATGTACCGCGCCCTCGCCCGACGCCAGGGCTTGAGCGATCCCTCCCTTGATCGTCTCCTGGTCTCGCTTTCACCCGAAGGGCTTGCTCGCGCCGAGGAGCGCGCCCGCTTCTGGCCGTCCACCCCCCCAGCTGCCCCAGCTCCTGCTGAGCCTGCCGGTGCCGAGCCGGCGCCCGAAACGCCGCCACCAGCCGACCCGCCCTCCTTGCCAGGCCCTCTCGACGAAGGCCAGGCCCCGGCCGCGGCGGCCCCCGCTTCGCCGATGCCCGGAGCCGCCCCGGTTACCGAGCAGGCTGCCCCTCCTCCGCAAAGCCCTTGAACCGCGTCCCGTTCTAAGGCAAAAAGCTGCCCACGCCCGACCCTCCCGTTCTTTGGCCAATCGCATAACCTGCGCTCGGCCCAAGCCGACAATTGCGCACCGAAAGCATCTGTTTATGGCCAAGATCAATGGCAACGAAGTCCGCCCCGGTTTCGTCATCAACCACCAGGACCGCCTCTGGGTCGCCGTCAAGGTAGACCACGTCAAGCCTGGCAAGGGCGGCGCCTATGCCCAGGTAGAGCTCAAGGCCATCCTTGGCGGCACCAAGCTCAACGAGCGTTTCCGCTCCGCTGAAACCGTCGAACAGGTCGAACTGGAATTTCGCGATTTCACCTATCTCTATGAGCAGGGTGACAACCTTGTTTTCATGGATCAGGACAGTTTCGAGCAGGTTGAGCTGCCCCGCGAATTCGTCGGGGAGCGCGCAGCCTTCCTACAGGACGGCATGAAAATCACGCTCGAAATGCACGAAGACACCCCCTTGGGCATCCGCTTCCCCGCCAATGTGGTGCTCGAAGTCACCGAGGCCGATCCGGTGCAAAAGGGCCAGACCGCGTCCAACCAGTTCAAGCCTGCTATCGTGTCCAATGGCCTGCGCGTCATGGTGCCGCCCTTTATTGCGGTGGGCGAACGCATCGTGGTGGATACCACCGAGGCCACCTATATGCGCCGGGCGGATTGATCCATGTCTCGTTCAGCTCTCCTCAATGTCATGGTTTCGGCCGCCATCAAGGCCGGCAAGTCGCTCACCAAGGATTTTGGCGAAGTCGAGTCGCTGCAGGTTTCCCGCAAGGGTCCCGCCGATTTCGTGTCCAAGGCCGATCTGCGCGCCGAACAGATCGTCTTTGATGAACTGCGCAAGGCCCGCCCGACCTATGCGTTCCTGATGGAAGAAGGCGGCGAAGTGGCCGGCACCGACGGCCAGCACCGCTGGATCGTCGATCCGCTCGATGGCACCACCAATTTCCTCCATTCCATCCCCCTCTTTGCCTGTGCCATCGCGCTTGAGCGGGGCGGCGAGATCGTTGCCTCGGTGATCTTCAATCCCGTGATGGACGAACTCTACACCGCCGAAAAGGGCGGCGGCGCCTGGCTCAACGATCGTCGGCGCCTGCGCGTGGCCTCACGCCGCCATCTGGCCGATGCGGTGGTGTCCACCGGCATCAAGACCCAGGGCACGGCCAATGATGCGCTGCAGCTGCGCCAGGTGGCCGCCATCAACCCCGCCATCGCCGGGCTTCGCCGGTCGGGCTCCATCTCGGTGGATATGGCTTGGCTGGCTTCAGGGCGCTTCGATGCGCTGTGGGAAGCCGGTCTGGCACCGTGGGACGTTGCGCCTGGCCTGCTGATGGTCAAGGAAGCTGGCGGCTTTGTTTCCGATTATGCCGGCAGCACCGGCTCGGTTGCCAACGGCCAGATCGTGGCAGGCAACGAAGCGCTCCAGCCCGCTCTGCTCAAGCAGTTGCAGGCTATCCGGTAAGGCGCTCCAATCTAGAGCGCCTCGGCGACGAAATCCGGCACCACCGAATAGGTCAGCCCCGCCATGGGGCCGACAAACCGAACATCCAGCCCGTCGGGCAGGTACGCGACGGTCACCTGCCCCAGGCCCGCCAGCGTCGTGCGGATCAGGCGCGAGCCAAACCCCTTGACCGCCGGCTCAGCCACGGGCGGGCCGCCCTGTTCGCGCCATTTCAGCATCAGATCCTCGTCGGGCGTGATCTCCCAACTCACCTTCACATGCCCCGTCCCCGACGAGAGCGCGCCATATTTGACAGCATTGGTCGCCAATTCATGGAACACCAAGGCAAACGACAGCGCCGCCTGCGGCGAGATCTCGAAGTCGGGTCCGTCCAGGGTGAAATGCGTGCCGTCCCCGTCATGCACGCTGACCGACGCCACAACGAGCTGGCGGAACATCGCGCTATGAAAGTCGGTGGTCAGCAACAGATCGTGCGCCCGCGCCAGCGCGGCGAAGCGTTCCACCAGCCGGTCCTTGACCGGCCCCATTTCAGGGAATGGCCGCATGGTCTGGGACACGATCGATTGCAGCACCGCGATGGTGTTCTTGACCCGGTGCGCCAGCTCGCGCGTCATCAGCCGCTGCCGCGCTGCACTCTGTTCGAGTTCGCGCAGATGATCGCGCGTCTGGAACTGTCGACGCCGCCCACCCAGTGCCCAGGCCACCGCGCTCAGCAGCGTCGCCGAGCCCATCGGCTTTTCCAGCATCATGACATTGCTCAGCTCGGGCGGCAGCAGGGCATGCGCCGCATTGGGCGACAACTCGGCATTGCGCCGCCCGATGATGAAGATGAACGGATAGGACGACCAACTCGGCTGATCTTCCAACGCCTTGACCAACACCGACCAGTCGCGCCCGACCATGGCATCTTCGGTCAGCACCACGGCGCCCGTATCGTCGCCCAGCGCCTCGGCCAGCTCGTTGAGCGAATGAACCACATTGGTCTCGAACTTGCGGGTCGCAAGGATCGAGCACACGCTTTGGGCATCACGTCCGAGCGGGGCCAGGACGTGGACCACCTCACTCCGGTTGTGCATCGGTGCGGCTCTCGATCAGCCGGCCTTCGGCGCCGATATATTCGGGCGTGCCCGTCATGACGCCCTTGAAGTCCGTCAGGCGTTCCCCAATCCGCACGCCATGGGAATCCACCGCCAATTCACGAATGGAGTCCTCGTGATAGCCCCCACGGTTCTTGATCACCGATACGGCCTTGCGCAACCGCCCTTCGGCTTCAAAGAACCGGAACAACAGCACCACATCAGCGATATAGGAGATGTTGAGCTGGCTGGTGCTCATCGTCCCCATGATCCCCGATTGCGGGTTGACCAGCAGCGTCAGCACGCCCTGTTGGCTGAGATAAGCCAGCAACTCATGCAGCTGCAGCAACAGCTGCTTTTCCTCGGGCATGGACACCAGATAACCGTTCATGCTGTCGATGATCAGCACCCTAACCTGGCGCTGCTCCACTTCCTGGCGCACGCGCCAGGCAAACTCACCCGGGGCAATTTCGGCCGGCTCGACCTGCTCGATCTTGAGCAGACCACTTTGGATATATTTGCCCGGATCGAGCCCCATGCTCCTGGCCCGCGCCATCAGCGTGCCGATCCGCTCGTCGAACTGGTACATGGTGACCGCCTCGCCCCGCGCGCAGGCCGCCATCGCGTACTGGATCGAGACGGTGGATTTGCCCGCCCCCGCGGGGCCGGTCAGCAGCGTACAAGTGCCGCGCAACGGCCCCCCGCCCAGCAAGGCGTCGAGCTCAGGCACCCCGCTTGGCACCGCCGTACCGGGAAATTCACTATGGTGATGGGAGGCGATGAGGCGCGGATACACTTTCATGCCCCCGCGCTGGATGGTGACATCGTGAAAGCCGCCGATGAAGTCGATGCCGCGCATCTTTTGCACTTCGATCCGCCGCCGCGCCGCGCCAAACTCGAGCGTATTGCGCTCAAGCGTAATCACCCCATGCGCCAACGAATGCAGATGCGCGTCGCGCACGCCATTCTCGCCGGTAAGGTCATCGACCAGGATCACGGTGATGTTCTTTCCCGCAAAATACTGTTTCAGCGCCAGCACCTGCCGGCGGTAGCGCAGCGAGTCCTGGCTCAGCAGCCGCAACTCCGACAGGCTGTCGAACACCACGCGCTTGGGCGACACTTCCTCGACCCGCTTGATCAGCAGCTCGACTGTCGCCGTCAGTTCCACTTCCCAGGGATGGATCAGCGTTTGCTCGCGCCCGCCGCCCAGCACATCGGCGGCCGAGGACAGCTCGAACAGGTCGATCTTGTCCAGCGTCCAACCGTGTGAATCCGCCACCGCTGCGATTTCCTCGCTGGTTTCGGACAAGGTGATGTAAAGGCATTTCTCGTTCTGGCGCACGCCCTCGAACAGGAACTGCAGGCCCATCGTGGTCTTGCCCGAACCCGGCGCCCCTTCCAGTAGATACAGCCGCCCAGGCGTCAGCCCACCCCGCAGAACGATATCAAGTCCAGCGGTGCCAGTCAGAATACGAGGGTCGGCCATTGGTGTTGTGTTCCACCGGGGATTTGCTGTCGGCTGCAGCCATTGCGCCGATCTTCTTACATATTCCCCCCAATTCCGTCGACGTGCTGCGCAAAATCCGCGGCAGTGAGGTGAACAAGGCACACAACCCTCTTGGCGGCTCCAAGGTTGCGCCCCTGCGCAACCGGTATATTTGCGCAAAGCCCCGCCAGCCTTGCGACTCAAGGGCACTATCATGCGTTGACGCCACGCCAGGACGGGAGCGATCAACCATGAATGACTGGGCCCCCGACCTTTACATCGTCGCCATGACTGGCGCTGGGCTCCTGATCGCCCTTGTGGCCTGGCTGCCGCTGGCGCTCCGCCGGATGCCCTTGTCGCTGCCGGTCGTGTGCCTGGCGATTGGCGCCGCGCTTGTCGGCTTGCTGCGGCTGCCCATCGATACCTCACCCATCGCCCACCCCTATATCACCGAGCGGCTTACCGAGTTCGTCGTGATCATCGCGCTGATGGGAGCCGGCCTCAAGATCGACCGCGTCTTTCGCTTCCGCGACTGGGCCATCACCTGGCGCCTGCTGCTGATCACCATGCCTCTCGGCATCCTCGCCATTGTTGGAGTCGGAACCGGCCTGCTGGGCCTGCACTGGATCCCGGCACTGCTGCTCGCGGCCGCGCTTGCGCCTACCGACCCGGTGCTGGCCGCCGATGTGCAGGTTGGGCCGCCCCACGAGGGCGGCGAGGACACCGTGCGCTTCGCGCTCACCTCCGAGGCCGGGCTCAACGATGGCTTTGCCTTTCCATTCGTGCATCTGGCCATTGCGCTTAGCATCGCCACCGCCACCGGCGAGCCCTGGCTCGTCAACTGGCTGACCTACAACGTGCTGTGGGAAATCGTCGCGGGCCTTGGCTGCGGCTGGCTCGTTGGCCACATCTTTGGCTGGCTGACCTTCAAGGTCCCTGGCGAACCGCTGGCCAAGACGGGCGATGGCCTCATTGCCATTGCCGCGACCTTTGTGTCCTATGGCGTGTCCGAGCTCATCCATTGCTACGGCTTTTTCGCCGTCTTCGTCACCGCCCTGACCCTGCGTAACGCCCACCGCAATCACGATTTCCAGCGCGACATGCACGACATCACCGAGCAGATCGAGCGCATTTCCATGATGGTGCTGCTGCTTTGCTTTGGCGGCGCCATCATGGGCGGCCTGCTCTCGCGCATCGGCTGGATCGAGATCGGTGCCGCTGTCGTCATCCTGTTTGTCGTGCGACCGCTCACCGGTCTTATTGGGCTCATCGGCTACAAGGCCACCGGTGGCGAAAAGCTCACCATCGCCTTCTTCGGCATTCGTGGCGTCGGCTCGATCTATTACATGGCCTATGGGCTCAATCACGGCCAGTTTGCTGGCGGCGAGCAGCTCTGGGCCATTGTCTCCCTCGTGGTCTTGCTCTCGATCATCTTGCATGGCCTGACCGTCACGCCCGTCATGCGCACGCTCGACCGCTTCCACGGCCGCGATCCGGACGCCGAAACAGCCACCCCGCCGCCGGGCCTGCAGGGCCCCGCCGACACTACGGCCTGAGCCAAGCCGCCCAGCTGGGTCCTCCGCGCGCAGAAAAGCCCGGCAAACCTGCTACACCGCCCCCATTGCAGCACTCGCAGGGTTGTCACACCCCTTGGCGCTCTTTACTGTCCACAGCAGATGATTTGTGGCGTGCACGGGTGAGGCGACGGAAACCGAGATGACGCAAGGATACGATCCCTACCATCTTTCCAGTCCCACCGTTTACCTGGTCAAGATCCTCATCTTCCTGGTGATCGTGGCGCTGGTCGGCGCCATTCTTTATTCCACCATCGTCGCATTTTTCTGGGCCAACCCGTTCATCAACTCGATGATCTTTTTCGCCCTGGCAGTCGGCATCTTCTTGTCCTTCCGGCAGGTAATCCGGCTGTTCCCCGAAGTGAAATGGGTCAACTCGCTGCAGGACGGCACGGTCACGACGGTGCGGCCGCCCATCCTGCTGGCCCCTGTTGCCGGCATTCTGCGCGAGCGCATCGGCGAGGCGATCATCACGCCCTCCTCCATGCGCTCCATCCTGGATTCAGTGGGCAACCGGCTCGATGAAGCCAAGGATACCTCGCGCTACCTTACGGGCCTCCTCGTCTTTCTGGGCCTGATGGGTACCTTCTATGGTTTGCTGGAAACGGTGACCTCGGTGGCGGGCGTCATCAATGCGCTTGATGTCACCTCAGGCGACAGCGCGTCCCTGTTCGGCAATCTCAAGGAAGGCCTGTCGGCCCCACTATCGGGCATGGGTACGGCGTTTTCCTCGTCCCTCTTTGGCCTTGCCGGCTCGCTCGTCCTGGGATTCCTGGATCTGCAGACCAGCCAGGCGCAGAATGCCTTTTATACCGATCTCGAGGACTGGATGACCTCGATGACCGAGCTTGATCATCCCGTCACGGCTATGCAGGCCAATGCGGGGGTCGGCGGCGCCGAGGTCCAGGCCATGATCGATCGGCTTGGCACCTCCATGCAAAGCCAGAACTCCTCGCAGAACGCCATTCGCGCCATGGCCGAACTCGCCCGCGGCATCGACAGCCTCGTCAAGCATATCCGCACCGAACAGGACGATCTGCGCCGCCACATCAACGAGCAGGGCGAAACCAACAAGAAGCTGCGCGAACTGATCGAAGCCGTCCTGTCGCAGGGCGACACCGAACGGCGGAACTAGCCAATGCCGGGAGCCCGCTCGCGCCGCCGGCAGGAAGCCAATTACTGGCCCGGCTTTGTGGACGCCCTGTCGAGCCTGTTGCTCGTCATCATTTTCATGCTGTCCCTGTTCATGCTGACCCAGTTCTTCCTGGGCACCGAACTGCAGGGCCGCGACACGGCGCTTGCCCGCCTCAACAGCCAGATCGCCGAACTCACCGATCTGCTGCAGTTGGAACGCGCCAACTCCGAGGATCTTGACGCCCAGATCGCCAATCTCACCGCCACTCTTTCGGGTGCCGAGGCCGAAAACCAGCAGCTTTCCGGCCAGCTGGCCGGCATCGGCAGCGGGATTGCCGGGCGCGACCAGACCATAGCCGGGCTGCAGACCGAATTGAGCGAGGCGCAGGAGCTATCCGACGAAGCCAACGCCCAGGTTGCCTTGCTGAACCAGCAACTCGCGGCCCTGCGCACCCAGATCGGCGCGCTCGAAACCGCGCTCGAGGCGTCGGAAACCCGTGACACCGAATCGCGCACCCAGATCGCCGATCTTGGCCGGCGCCTTAACGTTGCGCTGGCGCAGCGCGTTCAGGACCTGGCGCGCTACCGATCCGATTTCTTTGGCCGCCTGCGTGAAATTCTTGAAGGTCGCGCCGATGTGCGCGTGGTCGGCGACCGCTTCGTGTTCCAGTCTGAAGTGCTGTTTGATCCCGGCCAGGCCAATGTCCAAGCCGAAGGCACGCCCGACCTGGACGCCCTTGCCGATGCCATCCTGCAGCTCGAAACGGAAATCCCGCCCGACATCAACTGGGTGCTGCGCATCGATGGGCACACCGACCGGCGCCCGATCTCGAACCTGCAATTCCCCTCCAACTGGGAGCTCTCGGCGTCGCGCGCCATTTCTGTGGCCAAGTATCTCGTGACTCGCGGCGTCTCGCCCAACCGGCTCGTTGCCGCCGGCTTTGGCGAATTCACCCCGCTCGATCCCGGCGACACAGAAGAAGCCTATCGCCGTAACCGCCGCATCGAGTTCAAGCTCACCGAAGGCTAACCCAGCGCAAACCAAAGGTTTGTCGCTCCAGCGCAAAGGCGCAGCCTGTCGCGCCCAACGCCCCTCACCCATAGGCTTGGAACGCCACGCCCATTTCGCTGTCGTTGCGCCAAACCACCTTGCACACCTCAAGGCGGTGCCCCGGCATCAGCAGGTAGAAGATTTCAGGTAAGGCTTGGGCCGCCTGGACGGCGATCTTGGCGCCCATAGTCGAGATATTGTGGACGTCGCCGTCCTCGCGGGCCACTCCGCCACCATGAACAATGGTGACAGCCAGCCTGGTTTCCGTGCGCGGCACGGCACGGCGATCATTCTGTGACGCCATAGGATCAATCTTCTCGACGTGGAACCGCCATACTAGATAGGAACCAGCAAACACCGGGTGCAACGGATGGGTCAAATGCAATCAAAAGGCGCATAAAGCTGCGCCAAGGGGCACGGCCCGTCGCACCTTAGTCCACGCGGAACTGCAGCTTGGCCAGCTCGGCATAACGGCCGCCCTTGAGGACCAGCTCGTCATGAGTGCCCTGATCGATGATGCGTCCGCTATCGAGCACGAGGATCGTGTCGGCATCGCGGATCGTCGCCAGTCGGTGGGCAATCACAAGGGTGGTACGCCCGCGCATCAGGTATTCCAGCGCCTGCTGCACCAATTGCTCGCTTTGTGCGTCGAGCGCGCTCGTGGCCTCGTCGAGCAGCAGGATGGGCGCATTCTTGAGGATCGCCCGGGCAATGGCGAGCCGCTGCTTCTGCCCGCCTGAAAGCATCACACCCCGTTCGCCAACCACCGCATTATAGCCAAGCGGCAGATCGAGCACGAAATCGTGCACCAACGCTGCCCGCGCCGCGGCCTCGACTTCCGCCATGCTGGCTTCTGGTTTACCGAAGCGGATATTGTCCGCCACGGTGCCGGCAAAGATGGTGGGCTCCTGCTCCACATAGGCAAAATGCTGGCGCAGATCATAAACGGAGACGTCGCGCACATCGATGCCGTCCACGAGGACGGCGCCGCCCGTCACATCATAAAACCGCTGCAACAGCGACAGGATTGTCGACTTGCCCGAACCGGACGAGCCAACCAGGGCCACCGTTTCGCCCGCGTCGACCTTGAAGCTAAGGTCATGCAGCACGGGCTCGCCACCCTCGGGGTCATAGGAAAACGCCACATTGCGGAACTCCACCGTCCCGAGCGGCGGCTGCGGCAACTTGGTCGGATTGGCCTTCTCGCGGACCTCCGATTTGGTGGAGAGAATTTCGGTTAACCGCTCGGTTGCACCGGCAACCGTTTGCAGCGTGCCCAGCACTTCCGAAACATTGGTCAAAGCCCCCGATGCCATCAGCGCATAAACCAGGAACTGCGCCAACTGCCCGGCCGTGACCGTACCCTCGAACACCGAGCGGGCACCCCACCAGACCAGGAACACGATGGCCGAGGTGCCCAGAAAGATCACCATGCCCACCAGCACCGAGCGCGCCGTCAGGCGCGCAACTTCAGCGGCAAAGCTTTCCTCGCTACGCGCATCATAGGCCCGCGCCTGCACCCCTTCCTGGGTGAAGGATTTGACCGTTCGCGTCGCGCCCAGCATCTCGGTCGCCATCGCCGAAAGATCGGCCAACCGGTCCTGCGTCGAGCGCGACATGCGCCGCAAGCGCCGTGAGTAAGCGATTACCGGGAGCAGGATTGCTGGCGCCGCCACCACCACGCCCAGCGTCAGCATCGGGCTGGTCAGCAGCATCATCGCCACCGCGCCCACAATGGTCACGATTGAACGCAGGGCCAGCGAAAAGCTCGAGCCGATCGCGCCCCGGATCGTCGCCACATCGCCATTGAGGCGGCTGGTCAGCTCACCAACCCGGTGGGTATCGAAATAGCGGGCATCAAGGCTGAGCAAATGCCGGAACGAAGCCTGCCGCAGATCGGCCAGCACCCGCTCGCCCAACACGGAAATGAAGTAAAACCGCGCCCCGCTCGCGATCGCCATGACTGCGGCGATCCCGATGATCAGCCAGCTATAACGCCCCACATTGGCAAGGTTCTGCTCCAGAAACCCCTCATCGATCGCCCCGCCCAGCGCCGCCGGAATCGCCAGCGAGGAAATCGCCGAAATCAGCAGGAACAGCACGGTCAGCGCCAGCCGGGTTGGATAGCGCAGCACAAAAGGCAGCAATTGCCGCAAGGGGTTCAGTTGCTTTGGCTTGAGCACGGAAGGCGTGGCCTGGGTTGGCGCTTTTGCCGGAACGGCTTGATCTGTCATCGCTCGGCTTCAGCCACTTCTTTTGGCGGCGCCTCCGACGGTGGCGCGGCGGGCCTTACATATGCACTGGACCACCCGCTCGCAACGGCTTTGTGCTTGGACAAAAAGCCCCGCCCCTGCCCTTGCGGATTGCCCCGGCTTTGGCTATGAAGCCGCCAACACCAGTTCAATGCTCTCCGGGCGCCACGGCGCCCGTTTGATTTGAGGCACCGCGATGAAGTCCGAAATCCACCCCGACTACCACACCATCAACGTGGTAATGACCGACGGCACCACCTACCAGACCCGTTCGACCTACGGCAAGGAAGGCGACACGCTGCAGCTCGACATCGATCCCAACACCCACCCGGCCTGGACCGGCGGCACGGGCCAGCTGCTCGACCGCGGCGGCCGTGTTTCGCGCTTCAAGGAGCGCTTCAAGGGTTTCGGCATCTAAGCCACTCCCCTTTTCAAGTGATTTGCCCGGCCTTTGCGCCGGGCTTTTCGTTTCTGCGCCCGGCAGCGGAACACCACCATGCGCCTTTCGCTCTTTGCCCTGGCCGCTTTGTTCGAGATCGGCGGCTGCTATCTGGTGTGGCAGGCCTGGCGCCATGGGCATGCCTGGCTCTGGCTCCCCGCCCTTCTGGCACTCGCCAGCTTTGCCTGGCTCCTGGCCCTTGCCGGCACCGACAGCGCTGGCCGCGCCTTTGCCATCTATGGTGGGATCTATATCGCCGCGTCGCTGGTCTTCATGGCTTCGGTGGAACAAATCCGGCCCGATCGCTGGGACCTGCTGGGCGCCGCAATCTGCCTGCTGGGCGCGGCCGTGATCGTCTGGGCGCCGCGTGCCTGAGCGTCAGGGCCGCCCGAACGCTGCCTTTAGGCGCGACAACTGGTCGGCAATGTCATTGGCCACGCTGCCATCGAGCTGCGGCATCCGCCCGCGCTCCATCTGGTCAAACTGCATCACCCGGTCAAACAGCCGGTCGCCCTTGTCGATATAAAGCCGCAAGGCTTCGGGCAGCAGCTCATAGCCGGGCCCTCCGCGCTGCGACGGCGTCGCCGAAAACTTGACCTTCTCCTTTTCGGAGCGGGCATTTTCCTTGCTGATCTCGCCTTCGTTGACGGCGCGCTGCAGCAAGAGCCATGATGCCAGCTGCATCAGCCGGGTCGTCAGCCGCATGGATTCGGTGGCGTATAAGAACGAGGCCTCGCGCCCCAGCAACTGGCTTTCCGCCCGCCCGTGCCCGTCGAGATAGCCCGCGACCTCTTCGATCAGCGCCATGCCTTCGCGATACAGCAGGTCGAAACCGCCCGAAGCCACAATGCGCGGACCAATCGATATTGCCTGCCCGGATTCGCCAGCCTCAGCCATCTCGTTCCTCGCTCTCGCACTGCGTCATGATAGGACGAAACACCCTGCCCGTCACGCTTGCCGCTGCGGGAGCATGAAAGCAGCCTTAATGGGCCAAATGGTGGCCATCAAAAAGAAAAAGAGCCGCGAAGGGCGGCTCTCGAAGTTTACAGGGAGGGGTCAAACAGAGGAAGAAATCTCTGATCCAAAAACCATCTGGATAACAACACCCTAACTCGTCCGGATTAATTGCCCGTTAATGGCGCAAGATTTTTTAACCCTGCTCCTTTGCAGGTTCTTAGAGCTTGAAGGCCGCCTCCGCTGCCTTGCGGGTTGCCCCGCGTGCGGCGATGGCCGCCCTTAGCCGCTCGATTTCAGCCTCCAGCAAAACGATGCGCCCCTCGAGCTCGGTCACCGAAAGGGCGTCCAGCACGCTGCCGATCTCGTGGCTCTTGGGCTTGCCGCTTACCTCGTCTTCCATCTTGCCGTCCTTTCCTGTCGCGGGGGCAGCTTAACCGCTCCCCCTTGCCGGGCAAGGCCACATGGGCCAGCATGGCCCCATGACCATTCCCGCTACCATGACCGCCATCTCTATCGCCGAGCCGGGCGGCCCCGAAATGCTTGCGCCCATCCAAATGCCACTGCCTGCCTGTGGCAACGGCGACGTGCTGATCCGGGTTGCTGCGGCGGGGGTCAACGGGCCCGACCTCGCTCAGCGCCGTGGGGTTTATGATCCGCCCCCCAGCGCATCGCCCCTGCTCGGCCTCGAAGTGGCCGGGGAAATCGCGGTCCTTGGCGCCGATGTGTCGGGCTGGCAGGTCGGTGACCGCGTCATGGCCCTGACCAATGGCGGCGGTTACGCCCAATATGTCGCGGTCCCCGCCGGCCAGGTCTTGCCCGTTCCAAATGGTTGGAGCCTACCCGAGGCGGCAGCCCTGCCCGAAACCTGGTTCACCGTCACCCAGACCCTCGTCATGCGTTCGGGGCTCGAAGCGGGCATGAGCGTTCTGGTGCATGGCGCTGCCGGTGGCATTGGCGGCGCCGCCGTCGCCATCTCCGCCATTCTTGGCGCTCGCCCCATCGGTGTCGTGTCCTCGCCGGAAAAGGCGGCCTATGCCGAAAAATTGGGGGCCGTGGCCACCATTGACCGCATGCGCGACGATATCGCCGAGCGCGCTTTGGCGCTTACTGAGGGGCGCGGGGTTGATCGGGTGGTTGATCTCCTGGGCGGCGCCATGGCAGCCGTCAGCATTGCCGCCAGCGCTCGTGGTGGCCATATCGTCCAGATCGCGACCCTTGCCGGCAGCAGCGCCAAGATTTCCTTGGGCACGCTCATGGCCAAGCAACTGACGATCTCCGGCTCCACCCTGCGCCCGCAAAGCGCGGCCACCAAGGCGGCCATTGCCGCCCGGATCCGCGCCGATCTGCTGCCCGCGCTTGAGCGTCCCGGCTTCGTCCGTCCGGCGCTGACCACCTTTCCGCTTGAGGAGGCGGCCGAGGCGCATCAGGCCATGGAACAGCGCGCCCATGCCGGCAAGATCGTGCTTCTCACGGCCTTTGGTGCTGGGGAACCGCCGTTATAGCCATTGCGGATCAGGCCCTGACGCCATATATTGTGGTCATTCCCCCTCAGCATGAAGCAAAGAGGCGGAGCGGCCCGGAGGAATACCGGCCGCGCCACCAGGAGTGATTTGACGATGACCCAACCCTTGTTGATGCCCAAGGCAACAGCTGTCTGGCTCGTCGACAACACGGCGTTGTCCTTCGAGCAGATCGCAGCTTTCTGCACGCTTCATCCGCTCGAAGTGCAGGGCATCGCCGATGGCGACGTCGCCGGCGGCATCATGGGCGTGAACCCCATTCAGAATGGCCAGCTGACCCGCGAGGAGATCGAAAAGGCCGAGGCTGATCCCAATTATCGCCTCAAGCTGTCTGATCCCAAGGTCCGTGTTGCCGCTGCCAAGCGCAAGGGCCCGCGCTATACCCCCATTTCGCGTCGCAATGAGCGCCCCAATGCCATCAAGTGGCTGGTGCGCAACCACCCCGAACTCAAGGACGCGCAGATCATGCGTCTGGTCGGCACCACCAAGTCCACGATCGATTCGGTGCGTGAATCCACCCACTGGAACTCGGCCAACCTGACCCCGATGGATCCGGTGACGCTGGGCCTGTGCAGCCAGATCGATCTCGATCTCGAAGTTGGCCGCGCGTCCAAGGGCGTTGTGGGCTCCGAAGTTGCCGAGGAAGGCACCATGCTGATGACGGCCGAGGAAGCGCTCGCGCGTTCCGGTGCGCGCGGTCATTCCGATGCCGAAGGCTACAATGACGAGGAAAGCACGCGTCGCTCTTCTGACCAGCACACCGAGTTCGATGCCGACTCGGTGTTCTCCAAGCTCAAGTCCCTCAAGAGCAACAGCGACAACTAATCCTCTAGCCCCGAACAGCTCCGCTCCATGGTCGACCTCTACTTTGTTTCAGTGGCCGGCCTGGCGGTTCTGATCGTTGGCCTGTCCAAAGCCGGCCTGCTGGGCGGCCTGGGCGTTGTCGGCGTCCCCCTCCTCACCCTCATCATGCCGGCCCGCGATGCCGCCGGCATGATGCTGCCAGTGCTGCTGGCCATGGACGCCATCGCCATCTACGCCTATCGCCAGCAGTTCAGCTGGCACATTCTCAAGATCATGCTGCCCGGCGCGGCGGTCGGCACGCTGATCGGCTGGGCGCTTTGGTCGGTGGTTTCCGACGCCATGGTGCTGCTCTTTGTCGGCATCATCACCCTGCTTTTTGTGCTCGACGCTGTTTTGCCGCTGCGCAAAAAGCTCGAGGGGCTACCACCCTCCACGCCATGGGGCGGGTTCTGGGGCGGCTTTGCCGGATTTACCAGCTTTGTGTCCCACACGGGCGGCCCACCCTTCCAGATCTATGTTCTGCCCCAGCGCCTGCCGCCGCCAATTTATTCGGGCACCAATGCCATCTTCTTTGGCGCCGTGAACTCGGCCAAGCTGATCCCCTATTTCTTCCTGGGCCAGCTCTCCGTCCAGAATCTCACCCTGTCCGCCGCGCTGATCCCGGTGGGCGTTGCCGGCGTGCTGATCGGCATCTGGCTGGTGCGGCGCATCTCCGTCACCCTCTTCTACCAGATCGCCTATGGGCTCGTGTTCTTCCTGGCGCTCAAGCTGATCTGGGATGGCGTGCGGGCGGTGTTCCTCGGTCTCTGACCGCAACAAAAAAGGCCACAGCTCCCGCCATGGCCTTCCCGGTCCAACTGTGTTGGAGCGCAGAGCTTACTGCATGCCGCTATTGAATTTGTAGAGTTCGTCCTTGATTTCGAGCTTCTTTCGCTTCAACGCGCTCACCGTGAGATCATCGAGCGGCTTGTTCTGCAGCTCCGCCTGGATCTGACGATCCAACTCCTGATGACGGCGCTCCAACGCCGCGATGTGGCCTTCAGTCGTCATGACAACTCCTTACGCCTGACTGGACGACGCTAAGGTTCCAGATAAAATGTGACTTGTCGATGACAATAGGTCCGCCGATCAAATCCGTGTGCAAAACGCCGCCGGATCGGGTAATGGGGAACAATGTTGCGTGCCCTGGGGGAACCGCCGTTCGATGCTGCCGCTGACCAAGGAACAGGAAGCCGGCCTCGGGCTTGAACTGGCCACGAAACGCCAGGAACACGCCGATCTGGACGCTGCCATCCACACCCTAACCGGCTCGGCTTTTGCCGACCGAATGCTGATTCAGCGGCTCAAGAAGCGCAAGCTCGCGCTCAAGGATCGCATCGTCCAACTCGAAAATATTCTCCTGCCCGACATCATCGCCTGACCCCTCCCCCGCTTGAGTTGTGGCAACAATTGGGCTAGGAGCGGCCTTTGTGCAGCCCGCGGGGGGACCGAGGCCATGCTCACCAAACCAGCCGTTGCGATTGTCATGGGCAGCCAGTCCGATTGGCCCACCATGCGCCTTGCCGCCGAAACGCTTGAAGCGCTGGATGTGGAATATGAGGCGCGCATCGTTTCCGCGCACCGCACGCCCGAACGCCTGGTCGAGTTCGCCACCACAGCCCGCGCGGATGGCTTCCAGATCATCATTGCCGGCGCTGGCGGCGCCGCCCACCTGCCCGGCATGATCGCCGCCATGACCCCGCTGCCCGTGTTTGGCGTGCCGGTGCGCTCCAAGGCGCTTTCGGGCCAGGATAGCCTCCTGTCCATTGTGCAGATGCCCGGCGGCATCCCGGTCGGCACCCTCGCCATCGGTGAGCCCGGCGCCATCAACGCCGCCCTCCTCGCCGCTGCCGTATTGGCGTTGCATGACGACGAGCTTGCTGAACGGCTCGATGCCTATCGCGCCAACCAGACCGCTTCCGTTCCGCTTTTCCCCACCGACACCGAGTAGATCATGCCCGACACCACGCCCCTGCCGCCCGGGACCACCATTGGCATCCTTGGCGGTGGTCAGCTCGGCCGGATGCTGTCGCTTGCCGCCAGTCGCCTGGGCATGCGCACCCACATCTACTGCCCCGACCCCGATAGTCCCGCCTTCGAGGTAACCCCCCACAAGACCGTCGCCGCCTATGACGATGAAGTGGCGCTCGCGGCCTTCGCCGATGCCGTCGATGTGATCACCTACGAGTTCGAGAACGTCCCCGCCGCGACTGCAGCCTTTCTCGCTGAGCGGAGGCCCCTGCGCCCGGGCGCTCAGGCACTGGCCGTGTCGCAGGACCGCCTGGCCGAAAAAGCCTTCCTTGCCTCCAAGAACATACCGGTAGCCCCTTATCGGACAGTGGAATCACTCGATCAACTGCAAACCGCCATGGCCGAGCTCGGTTTCCCCGCCGTGCTCAAGACCACCCGCCTCGGCTATGACGGCAAGGGGCAGCGGGTGCTGCGTGATCGCGCCGAAGCTGCCGAGGCTTTTGCTGCGCTCGCCCCCAAGCCGCTCGTGCTCGAGGCCTTCATCCCCTTCAGCCAGGAGATCTCTGTCGTTGTTGCCCGCAGCCTTTCCGGCGAGGTGCGCAGCTACGAGCCGGCCGAGAATGTGCACCGCAACCACATCCTCGCCACCAGCACCGTACCGGCGGCGATTCCCCCCGCGCTCGCTAAGCATGCCGGCATGATCGCCAAAGCGATTGTCGTCGCCCTCGATTATGTCGGCGTGCTGGGTGTCGAGTTCTTTGTTGTCCCAGGCGAGTCGCGCCCTACCCTGCTGGTGAACGAAATCGCGCCGCGCGTACATAATTCCGGTCACTGGACCGAGGCGGTGTGCCTCACCGATCAGTTCGAGCAGCACATCCGGGCGATTCTCGGCTGGCCGCTCGGCGATCCCGCCCGACTCGCCGATGTCGTCATGGAGAATCTGGTGGGTGACGAGGTCGGCCGGGTGCCCACTTCGCTGCAAGGCTTCACCCAGCCTCACCTTTATGGCAAACTGGAAACGCGGCCCGGTCGCAAGATGGGCCATATCAATCGCCTGTTGCAGCCGGACCGGCCCTAAACTTGGGCTTTTTCGCTTGCAAAGGTGGACAAGTCCGCGGGGTTGGGCTATAGAGCCCCCACGGTGACCGGCCCTGCTGGTCGGCGACGTGGCTTTATTTAGTCGCGGCGCTTCCATCCAATCATATTTCACCAGGCTTTAAGGGGCGGTTGACCTTTGCAAGTAGTCGTTCGCGATAACAACGTTGATCAGGCGCTGCGCGCGCTCAAGAAGAAGCTGCAGCGCGAAGGCGTCTTCCGCGAGATGAAGCTGCGCAACTACTACGAGAAGCCCTCCGAGAAGAAGGCGCGTCAGAAGGCCGAGGCCGTGCGCCGCGCTCGCAAGCTGGCTCGTAAGCGCGCCCAGCGTGAAGGCGGTCTGCCCGCTCCAACTCCAACGGCACGTCCCGGTCAGCCCGCTCGCCCAAGCGCAAGCACGCTGCCCCGCACCTAAGTCGTTCAGAATTCATTCATAATGCGTTCATAACGCCGCTCCTTTCGGGGCGGCGTTATGCTTTTGGCCCTTCAGCCTCCGGCTGCAGGGACCACCCGCTCAAAGAACGGCCGCGCATGCTCGGGCCAGATACCCCGCTCCCACAGGTCCACATGGGTCCCGCCGGGCTCGATCCACAGCTCATCCTTGTTGGGAACAAGCTCGTATAACCTCTGGCCATTGCTGACATCTATGGTCGTGTCCGCAGTTCCATGCGCCACCAGCACCGGCTCGGCCACATCCGTGATCCACTCATTGACGGGGAACTGGTCCTGCATCACCCAGTACACCGGCAGCATTGGATAGCGCTCCCCGGCTACCGTCACCGCCGACAGGAACGGCGTTTCCAGCAGCAACGCCGCCGCATCCCGCTCGCTCGCGACATAGGTCGACGGCCCTGACCCCAGAGATCTCCCCCAGATTACAACGGGATAGCCTTTGCCCGCGGCCCAGTCGAACGCGGCCAAGGCGTCGGTTAGAATGCTATCCTGGCTCACCGAACCAGGGGAAGCGGGGAAGCCGCGATAATCAAATGCTAGGAACCCAAAGCCTTCCGACGCCCATTGTGCGAAGCGCTCATTCTCGGCCGAAAAGCTGCCGCTATTGCCCTTGTAATAAACGATCAGCGGCTTGCCCGGCTCAGGCGCCTTGTACCAGCCATTGACCACGCCATCGCCTGAGGGAATCGCCACCGCCTCGGCCCCGGCGATTCCCGCCGCCTCAAGTGGCGTCACCTCCCCTTCGAGGAAGTACTGCAGGCTGCGCTGGTTGAAATACATATACCCGACAATGGCGGCATAGCCGAGCACCACCAGCACCGCCAGCCCGGCAACCAATCTCCCAACAATCCGCATCTAGAACTCCGAAATGGTCTTGTCCAAGGCCTGGGCGAACACCTCAGGGGGCTGCGCACCGGACAGGGCATATTTCTCGCCGAACACAAAGAAGGGCACCCCGGTAATGCCCTGGGCTGCCGCCTGCTCAGCCAACTGCTGGGTGATTGCCAGCTCGTGCTCATCATTCATGGCATCAAGCGCATCGCCCCGGTCAAACCCGAACGAGGCCGCGATGTCGGCCAGCACATTGTCATCGAAGATCTGCCGGTGCTCGAGAAAATAGGCCTCGGCTATGGCATTGGCCAATTCGTGCTGAATGCCGAGCGGCTTGCTCAGCCGGGTTATGGTGTGGGCCTTTGCCGTCGGATACATCCGCGGCTGGCGGGAGAGATCAAGCTCGATCCCTGCCTTGAGCGCTTCGCTTTCCACTCGCTCCCACATCTCGGCGGGGTCACGGCCATAACGCTGGCGCAGCATTTCGCCAACATCCACGCCCTCGGCGGGCGTATTGGCATCGAGGTAAAAGGGGTGATTTTCAATGATGACGTCGATGTCGTCGGGCAGTGCCGCCACGGCCTGATCGAGCCGAGCGGAGCCGACAAGGCACCAGGGGCACACGACATCGGTGAACACATCAATTTTGAGGATAGGTGACATGGCAAATCCTTGAGCCAACGCGGCCCGTTGTTTGCCATCATGTCGCGCGAAATGGAGCGGGGGACAATCCCACTGCCATCAATTACGCGTCGCCACCCTGGGTGACCGCAAATGGCGGCGACCAGCCGCCGGCAACCACGCCAAAGCCAAGAACGGCGCCAAAGCCCAGCCACGCAAGGCCTGGCAGCACCAGCAGCGTGGCGCGGCCCGAGACGCTTGCGGCACGCCCGGCGGCCGCCAGACCGATCAGCATCAGCACCATGGAAACAACCGTGCTCATGAAGGGATCGGCCACGGTCAGCAGGAATGGTGCAAGGATCGCGCCGACCATCAACGCAACAATCCAGCGCGCCGCTGAGCGCCCTTCATAGCCACGCCCGGCCACCAGCCACCGGGCAGCGCCCCAAAGCGGCAGGCTGATGGCGAGCGCCAAAGCACCCGTCCACTCCGGTAGGCCCAATGGCGCATGCAGTACCGGCTGGACACCAAGCGCTTCGGCAGCACCATAGGCAGCAACCAGACCCAGCAGCGGGAGGGCAGCGCTCAGTCCCGCGCCAATCCCGTCATGCCGATCGGCATCGAGCAGCGAAGGAAAGTTGTGGGTAACTGCCGTGAAGGTGGCCATTTTGGCTCTCACTGGTTGCTAAATTCTTGCAAACCAATGGCCGCGGGGCCTTAGGAGTTCCTTTTTGGGAAACACGCCCTCGTGAAGGGACCATTAACGCCCGCCCATACCATGCCCTGCTGGTACACTTCTGGGAGAATATCGTGACGACTGAGCTCGATTCGTCAGCGCGTCTGGAGGCACTGGAAACGCGTGTCGCTTTCCAGGATCAGACCATCGAAGACTTGAATGCCACCATCACCGAGCAGTGGCGCGTGATTGACGGGCTCACTCGTCGGCTCACCGTGCTGGAGGAGCAAGTCCGGGCGGGTGGCTTTATCGCTGATCCCCGCTCCGAACCCCCTCCTCCGCACTACTAGAGCAGGTTGCCGCTTACGGCCTCACGAAGATGTAGAGCAGCACGATCACTGCCGCGATCGAGATCGTCGTCCACTTCACCAGCGTCACAAAGCGCGCATAGGTCGACTCATGCTGGGAATAGTCCATCGCCGATTCATGCTGAAGCGGTGGATGCAGGTGGGAATGGGCTGGGTGGTCTTCTGCGGCCATTTGGTCCTCGAAATTCGTCGTGTTCATCTGCCCGGAGGCGTTCAGGGGCTCGTGCTTTCCAGCTCGTCGATCAGTCGCTCGATCATGCCAAGTCCCAGCGACCAGAACTGCGGATCCTTGGCATCAAGCCCGAATGGCGCCAGCAGTTCCGTATGGTGCTTGGATCCACCAGCCTTCAACAGCTCGAAATACCGCTCCGCAAAGCCCTCGTCGGCCTTCTCATACTGCGCGTAAAGCGAGTTCACAAGGCAGTCACCGAAGGCATAAGCATAGACATAAAAGGGCGAGTGGATGAAGTGCGGCACATAGGCCCAGAAGATATCGTAACCCTCATTGGGGATGATCCCCTCACCCAGCGATTCCTTTTGCACTTCCAGCCAGATGGCGTTGATTTCCTCAGTGCGCAGCTCACCCTGCCGACGTGCCGTGTGCACCCGGCGCTCGAACGTGTAAAAGGCAATCTGCCGCACCACCGTATTGAGCATGTCCTCCACCTTGGAGGCTAAGAGGGCAAAGCGCTGCTTGGGGTCGGTGGTCTTTTCCAGCAGGTACCGGAAGGTCAGCATCTCACCGAAGACACTCGCCGTCTCGGCCAGGGTCAGCGGCGTATTGCTCAGGATCGGCCCCTGCGCCGCCGCCAGCCTTTGATGGACACCGTGACCCAACTCATGGGCGAGCGTCATCACGTCCCGCGAGCGGCCCATATAGTTGAGCATCAGATAGGGATGCGCACTCGGCACCGTGGGATGAGCAAAGGCGCCCGAGAGCTTGCCATTGCCCACTGGAGCGTCGATCCATCCACTATCGAAAAACGGCGCTGCGACTTCCGCCAGGTCAGGCGAAAACCGGCCATAGGCCTCCAGCACGGTAGATTTGGCGGTTTCCCAATCAAAGGTCCGCTCGTCGCTCGTCGGCAAGGGCGCATTGCGGTCCCAGGCATTGAGCTGGTCCTTACCGAACCACTTGGCCTTCATCTTGTAGTAGCGGTGCGACAGCCGTGGATAGGCCCCCTGGACGGCGGATTGCAGCGCATCCACCACTTCGCGCTCCACCGAATTGGCCATGTGCCGGCTGTCGGCAATGTCCTCAAAGCCGCGCCAGCGATCGGAGATTTCCTTGTCCTTGGCCAGCACATTGGTGATGTGGGTGAACAAGCGTCCATTCTCGCGCAAGGTCTTGGCCAAGGCATGGAACGCGCTTTCGCGCCGCTTCTCCTCGGGCTCGGACAGCAGATGCAGCGTTTCCTCGAGCTTGAGCACTTCCCCATCGACCTCGAATTCGAGGCTGGCCATGGTCTCGTCGAACAAGCGGTTCCAGGCTGAAAAGGCCGTGACCGACTTGTCGTGGAACAGCTCCTCGAGCTTTTCGTCCAACTGATATGGCTTGGCCTTGCGCAACTCGGCGAACCAGGTGCGGTAGCGCGCCAGTTCCGGATCGCGCTCGAACGCCGCGTCAAGATCGGCATCCTCGATCCGGTTCAACTCGAGCTCGAAAAACAGAATGCGCGTGGAGAGATCCGTCAGCGCCTGGTTGGTGTCGCCCATGAACTTGGCCCGGTCGGGATCGGTGGATCGCTGCGCATATTGCAAAAAGGCGAACGAGCCGATGCGCCCACTCAGATCCGCCAGCGCTTCGCTGCGCTTGATCACATCGGTGAGCTTGCCCGCCCGGGTTAGCTCTGCGAGCCTGCCCTTGTAGTCGCTCTCAAAGCGCGCGGCATCATCCTTGGCCTGCTGCAAGGCGGCGGCAAACTCAGGGCTCTCGCGTCCCGGGTAAAGATCGTTGAGATCCCAGACCGGCAAGGTACCCAATTGATTGTGCCCCTTCTGGCTCGCGGCTTGTTCGGTCATCGGGGTTCTCCAGCGCGGTTCTTGGTGAGGGGCGGACCATAGCCAGCACCTCACGGGATGAAAAGGGGGCCTTCGCCGCCTATCGTGCCAGCCGCAATATGGCGCCCCGCCATTATGATTAATGCTGTCTTAATTTGCCGGCCGCATACTTCCACAAAACCGCACAGCGCGATTCGAGCGCCTGGCAAGAGAAGTGGATTTTGCATGACGCGTGTTCTGGTGGTCGACGATGACCCGGTGCAATTGCGGCTGACGGCCGAAGTCGCCAATCAGGCCGGCTTCAAGCCACTCACCGCAACCAGCGGCGAACAAGCCCTGCAGATCTTGCGCGAAGACCCCAATCTGGGTGCGATGATTCTTGACCTGGTAATGCCTGACCTCGACGGCATGGCCGTGATGGAAACCATGCGCCGGGAAGCTCTTTCCACGCCGGTGATCGTCCAAACCGCCAACCCGTCGCTGGAAACCGTGGTCAGCGCCATGCGCCACGGGGCCGTGGACTATTTCGTCAAGCCGGTCGCCCCCGAGCGGCTGGTGATCTCCTTGCGCAACGCCATGAAGCTGGGTGCGCTGGAAGCGGCGATCCGTGCCGAACAAAGCCGCCGCGCCGGGACCTTCTCGGCTGCCGACCTTATTGGCCGTGCACCGGCGATGACCCGCGTCCTGACCCTTTGCGGCAAGGCCGCCCGCAATCCCATACCCGTGCTGATCGAAGGCGAAACCGGCGTCGGCAAGGAATTGATCGCCCGCATTATTGGGGGCAGCGGGGATCGGGCCGGCAAGCCATTCATCAGCGTCAACTGCGGCAGCATCTCCCCTTCCCAACTCGACGCCGTGCTTTTCGGCTTCAAGAAAGGCGCCTTTGCGGGGGCCCTCGCCGATACCCCCGGCAAGTTCGCCGAAGCCCATACCGGCACCATCTTCATCGATGAAGTGGGCGAACTGCCTCCCGCCACCCAGGAGCGGCTGCTGCGCGTTCTCGCCGATGGCGAAATCGTACCGCTGGGCGCCGGGCGCCCGGAGCGCGTCAATGTGCGCGTGATCTCGGCGACCAATCGCCGCCTGCTCAATCTGGCGAAATCGGGCGAGTTCCGTGAGGACCTTTATTATCGGCTGAACGTGCTGCCCATCTACGTGCCCCCGCTCCGGCAGCGGCTCGAGGACATCCCGGCTCTGGTCAACCACTTCCTTGCGCGCTTTGCCGCTGAAGCTGGCAAACGCATCCTCGGCATTTCTCCCGAAGCTTTGGAACTTCTCGCCAGCTATCCCTGGCCCGGCAATATTCGCCAGCTGGAAAACGTCGTTTATCGCGCGACCGTGCTCTGCGAGGAAGCCTTCCTCGAGCCGGCCGATTTCCCGCAGATCATGGCCCATGCTCAAGGGCGCGACGCCGCCATTCTTTCCCTCGCGGCCATGCCGGTGCCCGCCGCGCCGGTTCACATCGATAACGCTCCGCCGCGCCAGCGCGAAATGCTCGAAACCAGCCCCGTCGAAGACCGCTTCCTCGATGAATCCGGCAATGTGGCGGCTCTGGCCGAGATCGAACGCGCCTTGATCGTTTTTGCGATCGAGCACCATGGCGGGCGCATGTCCCGTGTTGCCCGCGCACTCAAGATCGGCCGCTCGACCCTCTATCGCAAATTGCATGAATATGGCCTCGCGGAGCAGTTGATTAACGACGCCGCTTAACCGCACAGCATCGACAGGATGGCGGATCGCCGAGCGATTGCGGTCCTTTGCACAAGGCCTTGCAGACCGTTGCACCATAGCCACATCGCTCGCTCACAACATTGCGAGTGATTGTTCCTGTTAACATTTGATGCTTATGCTTTCGATGTATGGGGCGGCCCGCCGGACCTTGGGTTGAGGCACGGCTGGGCTGCGTAACGCCTCGTACACGGAGCACAAATGCACAAGATCCTGGTTTGTTTTCTCGCCGTTGCTGCCGCCAACGCCCCTCTTCCCATCCTGGCGCAGGATGTAGCGAGTATCACCCCAACCCGGATTGTCATCGCTCCCGCGCAAAGCGCATTGGCGCGAACCATAAAGGCCAGCCTGTCCGCCGCCTATACAGCCAATGGCCGCGGTACCGCGGCCTATGCCGAAGCGCAGAAGCTCTACTTTCTTTATGGCGAGCGCTATTTCGAGCCAATCTGGCTGAGCGAACAGGCCAATGGGCAGGTCGTGTTCTCACCTGCTGCCCAGCAGATCCTCGATCTGTTTGCCCGGGCCGAATCCGAAGGGCTCAATCCCGCCGATTACCTCACTCCTGACCTGCAGCTTCCCGCAACGGGCGGGGATCCTGTCGCCATGGCGGCGCTCGAAACCGCGTTTTCTGCCGCGACCCTGCGCTATGCGACCCACATCTATACCGGACGCGTCGCTCCTCGCTCCGTCGATGCCAACCTAGATGTCGAGCCCAAGACCCTTGATGCCGGCGCACTCCTTGTGGAACTGGCGGCCAGCAAGGATCCGGCCAAGGTGCTGGCCAAGCTCGAGCCAACCCATCCCGAATTCCTGGCGCTTAAAGCGGCACTGGCCAAGTTCAACGACAATGCCACTAATCGTCCCGCCCCCATTCCGACCGGGGTCGTGCTCAAGGCTGGCATGACCGATGAGCGCCTGCCCCTGATACGCCAGCGGCTGGGCCTCGTGGCCGATGCGTCCCTGGTTTACGACCAGGGCGTGGTGCAGGCGGTCAAGGATTTCCAGCAGGGCCTGGGTCTTGAACCTGATGGCGTCGCTGGCCCTGCCACGGTCGCGGCCCTCAACGGCGGGAACGCCGCCACCCGTGAGCAGATCATCGCCAATATGGAGCGCTGGCGCTGGATGCCGCGCGAGCTCGGCAATTTCCACGTCCTGGTCAACATTCCCGAGTTCCGCCTGTCCATCAACCGGAACGGGGCGGAAACCTATACGACCCGCGTCGTCGTCGGCACGGTCAAGAACCAGACGCCGGTGTTTTCCGACAACATCCGCCACATCGTGGTCAATCCGTACTGGAATGTCCCCAGTTCCATCGTCAAAGGCGAGATTGCGCCCAAGACCTGGCGGAACCCGGGCTATATCGACGCCCAGAACATGGACCTGATCTATAACGGCGACGTCGTCAGCCCCTGGCAGGTGAACTGGTCCGCGGTTGGCAACACGTTCCCCTTCAAGGTGCGTCAGCGCCCCGGCCCCAGCAATGCCCTGGGCCAGATCAAGTTCTTGTTCCCCAACAAGCACGATGTGTATCTGCACGATACCCCGTCAAAGGCTCTGTTCAGCCGCTCCCAGCGCGCTCTCAGCCATGGTTGCGTGCGGGTGCAGAACCCGATGGAGTTTGCCGACGCGCTGATGGCCAACGAAACCAAGATCAGCCGGGCCTCGCTCGAAGCCATGTTTGGCTCCAGCGAGCGCTGGGTGAACCCCGAGCAACAGATTCCTGTCCATCTCAGCTATTTTACCCTGCGGCCCCAGGCCGACGGCAACCTGCAATCCTATGGCGACATCTACGGCCACGACACCAAGCTGATCCAGGCGCTCGGCTTGTCGCCCGCAGCGCTCCCTCAACCGGTGATGGCCGAAACCATTGCCGATGTCGGCCCCTGAGCCGCACAACACCATCTCTGATCAGGCGCTGGCAGTTTCTGCCGGCGCCTTTTCTTTCGGCGGGTTTCTACCCTGTTCCCCGTGGAGCCGAGCGCCCCTTAACCGCTCGTCAACATTTTCGCCTTGGTTCGGCCCGGATTTTGTCCTTAAACATTGGCGTGAGTGGCCGCCATCGTGTTCGAGTTTTGTTAGCGTTAATCAAACTCTAGTCACTTGGCCGGTACGATCCGAAATGCAGATAGCTTCAACCGGGCAGTGTTTAGCGTGGCGGTAAAATCGGATAACCTGGCCCTTCGTGGCACTCGACTCCTGGCAGCAGCGCTGCTGAGTTTTTCGCTCCTGATCGGCCAGGCCGCCGTGGTTCCGGCCAATGCCGCCTCCGAGCGCAGCCTTTATCTCTACTACACCCACACCAAGGAAACGGCCCGCATCGTTTTCAAGCGCAACGGGCAGTATGTGCAGTCCGGGCTCAACGAGCTCAACCGCTTCCTGCGCGATTGGCGTCGTAACGAACCAGCCAAGATGGACCCACGCCTGTTTGACCTGGTTTGGGAAGTCTACCAGGAAGTGGGGGCTACCCAGCCCATCAACATCGTTTCCGCTTATCGCTCGCCCGCGACCAACAAGATGTTGCGCCAGACCTCCTCCGGTGTTGCCGAAAACTCCCAGCACACCAAGGGCCATGCCATGGACTTCTTCATCCCAGGCATTTCGCTGTCCAAGCTGCGCGCCGTCGCGATGCGCAAGCAGGTCGGCGGCGTTGGCTATTATCCCAGCTCGGGCAGCCCCTTTGTTCACCTTGATACTGGTTCGGTCCGCGCCTGGCCACGCATGACCCGTGCGCAGCTCAAGGACGTGTTCCCTGATGGGCGGACCATGCACTTGCCTGCCGATGGCAAGCCCTTGTCGCAGGAAGGCTATCGCCTCGCCCAGGCCGAATGGCAACGTTGCCGCGCCGTGCCCTGCGGCAATGGCGGCTCGGGCACTCAGGTAGCCAGCGCCGGCAATTCTTTGGTCGACATGTTCTTTGGCGGCAACAAGGGCAACAACCAGCCCGCGCCCAGGCCAGCCCCCGCTCCGGTGCAGGTTGCATCAGTAGCTGCGGCCGCTCAGTCCCCGCAAGCGGCTGCCCGCGTCGCCGTTGCTCCCCCCATTCCGATGATGCGGCCGGCGAGCATGTCCGCGCCTGCCTCGAGCACGGTCGCCGTTGCTGAACAGGAGGTACCGGTGCCCTTCTCCACGGTTGGAAGCGCCCCCTTGGCAGAGGCAGAACTTGTCACCGCCTCGAACGCACCAGTGCCGGCCACCAAATCGCCGACCCTCATGATGGCGACCGCCTCCACTCTGCCAGCGGGCAATGGCGAAACCGCTGTGGTCGCCCTGGCAGCGCTGAGCCAGCCTTTCCCGCATCCGCCGCTGCAGGCCGGCCGCTCGTCCGAGCCTGACATGATGACGGCTTACCTGCCGCCCCTCGGCCAGAACGGCCAGGCACAGGACATGCTCCAGCAACTCATCGAGCAGGAAACCGCAGCCCAGGTTGCCGCCGCCCCCGTCGCGCCGGTACCCAACCTGCCCCCCCTCGGCGCTGCCGGTGTGAAGACCGCCTCGCTGGGTGGCGAGCCCGCCCGAGACTCCACGGCATCGCTCTTTGCCTCGACCTTCAACTCGGTTCAGGGGCAAAGCGAACCTGTCGCCAAGGCGCTCGCCGCCATGATCGCCAAGGACGAGGCTTCTGCCGCGCCAACGCCTGCCGCATTGACCGCCCCCGATCTGGAGCATGCCGCAGCCCTTCTGGTCGCGCCCGCGCCGCTGTCTTCCGATCACTTCGCCTTGATTGAAGCCCAGTCCCATGATGTCGATACGGCAACGGCACTGGCCCCCGCGGTGGCGCTATCCCCCAGCAATGCGCCGCTGGCCGTGACCCATACGCGCTTTACCGCGTCCAATTAGCCTCACCCGCCGGCCTCTCCACAACCGGGGAGAGGCTGGCTGAGGCACGCCGGCTTGTTGCAAAGCCTCTCGGCGCCCCGTAAAACCTTGAGCTATCTTTTAGTTCGGCAAAGGAAGCCAGCATTGGCCGATAAGCCATCGACGCCCCTGCTCGATACCGTTCAAACCCCCGCCGAACTCCGCGCCCTGCCCCGCGAGGATTTGCGTCAGCTTGCCGATGAGTTGCGCGCCGAAGTCATTGACGCCGTTTCGGTGACTGGTGGTCATCTGGGTTCCGCCCTTGGCGTCATCGAACTCACAGTCGCCCTCCATGCCGTGTTCGACACGCCCCATGATCGACTGATCTGGGATGTCGGCCACCAGGCTTATCCCCATAAGGTTCTGACCGGCCGCCGCGATCGCATCCGCACCCTGCGCCAGCGCAGTGGCCTGTCCGGGTTCACCCGCCGCGCCGAAAGCCCCTATGATCCCTTTGGGGCCGGGCATTCCTCCACCTCGATTTCTGCCGGCCTTGGCATGGCTGTCGCCAGCGATCTTCAGGGCACCAAGCGCAATGTCGTGGCCGTGATCGGTGATGGCTCGATGTCCGCGGGCATGGCTTATGAAGCCATGAACAATGCGGGCGCCATGGATGCCCGCCTGATCGTCATTCTCAACGACAACGACATGTCGATCGCCCCGCCCACCGGGGCCATGAGCGCCTATCTCGCTCGCCTCGTGTCCGGCCCGCTTTATCGCGGTGCCCGCGAAGCGGCCAAGACCATCGCCAAAAAGCTCCCTTCGTTCCTGCACGAGCCCGCGCGCCGCACCGAGGAATTTGCGCGCGGCATGCTGACTGGCGGCACGCTTTTTGAGGAACTCGGCTTTTACTATGTGGGCCCGATCGACGGGCATAATCTCGATCACCTCCTGCCCGTCCTCGAAAATGTGCGCGATGCCGATGAAGGCCCGATCCTCATTCACGTCGTCACCAAGAAGGGCAAGGGCTACGCGCCCGCCGAGGACGCCGCCGACAAATATCACGGCGTGTCCAAGTTCAACGTGATCACTGGCGCCCAGGCCAAGGCGCCCTCCAATGCGCCGTCCTACACCAATGTTTTTGCCCAATCCCTGATCCAGGAAGCCGCCGAGGATCCCAGCATTGTTGCGGTTACCGCCGCCATGCCGTCCGGCACAGGGCTCGACAAGTTTGCCGAAATCTATCCCAGCCGCATCTTTGATGTCGGCATCGCCGAGCAGCACGCTGTAACCTTTGCGGCGGGCCTCGCCACCGAAGGCATGCGCCCGTTCTGCGCGATCTATTCGACCTTCCTGCAGCGCGCCTATGACCAGGTGGTCCATGACGTGGCCATCCAGGGCCTGCCGGTGCGCTTCGCTATCGATCGTGCCGGCTATGTCGGCGCCGATGGTCCCACCCATGCCGGCAATTACGACGCCGCCTATCTCGGCGCCATTCCCGGCATCGTGCAGATGGCCGCCGCCGACGAAGCCGAACTCAAGCACATGGTTGCAACGGCCGTGGCTTATGACTCCGGCCCGATTGCTTTCCGCTATCCGCGCGGCGATGGGGTGGGCGTCGATATGCCCGAGCGCGGCATCATCCTGCCCATTGGCAAGGGTCGTATTGTTCGCCCCGGCAGCACCATCGCCATTCTCTCATGGGGCACGCGCCTGGCTGAAGCTCTGGCCGCTGCCGACCGCCTCGCCGCCCTGGGGCTCAACCCGACCGTTGCCGATGCGCGGTTCATGAAGCCGCTAGACGAGGAACTCGTCACGCAGCTCGCTCAAAGCCATGATGTGATGCTGACGCTGGAAGAAGGCTCGATCGGCGGCTTTGGCAGCCATGTCGCCACCTTCCTCGCCAGCAATGGCCTGCTCGATGGCAAGCTGCGCTTCCGCCCGCTGATGATCCCCGATCGTTTCGTGGAACACGCCACTCAGGCTGATATGTATGCCGATGCCGGCCTTGACCGCACCGGCATCGTCACTGCAGCACTTCGGGCTCTTGGATATGACGAAGCCGCCATGGCGGCGGCTATCGGGTCTATGGCAATTCGGTGATGGATCGGGCCCTGCCGCCGACAAGCTCGGCGGCGGGCCGGTTCTGGCCTCAGTCTTCCGGCGGTGCCGCCACCATGCCCAGCGCGCTCATGTAAAGCTCCAGCAGGGCTTCCTGCTCCATGCGCTCATTGGCATCCTGTTTGCGGATGCGAACGATCTGCCGCAGGATCTTGACGTCAAAGCCATTCCCCTTGGCCTCGGCATAGATTTCCTTGATGTCGGCGGCGATGGCTGCCTTCTCTTCTTCCATGCGTTCGATGCGCTCGACGAACGCCCGGAGCTGGTCCTGGGCAACACTATCTTCGGCCATAAAAACATCCTTCTCGCTTTAACCCTGCTTCAAACAGCAGCACAGGTTCGGGTTCAAGCGCTTTCGCCGCCAATCCACACCTGCGTCCCTGGGCCGCACGCCACTGCAGGCCGGAGCATTGCTCTGCAATACCCGGCCTATTTCCGCCCAAAGGCTTGTTTATGCATTGACCTATTGGTCACCATACGCTCAAACACCAACGGTCCTCCGATGTATTCCGGCATGCTCTTGTACCTCTTTCGCCTTAGCTTGACGCTTGTCGGCGCGCTGGTTTCCAGCTTCCTGCTGTTTTCCGCACCGGCTCGCGCCGATCTGCGCATCTGCAACGAAACCGCCAATCTGGTGTCCGTGGCGATTGGATACCGGGCTGAGCGCGGCTGGATGAGCGAAGGCTGGTGGCAGGCCCCGTCCGGCGATTGCCGGGTACTTTACCAAGGCGATCTCGAGCGGCGCTTTTATTACATCTATGCTGTTGATGATATTGGCGGCGGCGCCTGGGACGGCGCGGTCTTCATGTGCACGCGTGACGAAACCTTCACGATATTCGGGGTTGAGGATTGCCTCGCCCGGGGCTATGAGCGCACCGGGTTCTTTGAAATCGATACCCAGAACCAGACGGACTGGACCTTGCAGCTGACTGAAAACATGGGCGCTCCCGATGTGGTGGGCCCGGACAGCCAGGAAAATCTGGAAGACCCGGCCCTTGTGGTTGATCCGGATGACGTGACCATCGATGCGCCGGCGGCCTCCCCAGGTTCACCTGCCGCCAATTCGGTCCCGCCCCCGGATGCGCCCCCGGCTTCGGACCCGGCGCCGACGGATCCTCCGCCGGCGAACCAGTAGTTTAACCGAACGGACAAGCTATGAGACGTATGCGACGTGTGAAGATCGTGGCGACCCTCGGGCCCGCCAGCCACGACGAAAAGATGATCGAGGAACTGGCGCGCGCCGGCGCCGATGTGTTCCGCATCAATATGAGCCACGCCAGCCACGAAGTGCTGCACCAGACCGTGGCGCGCATTCGCAACGTCGAAAAAACCCTAAACCACCCGCTTGGCGTTTTGGTCGACCTGCAGGGTCCCAAGCTGCGCGTGTGGAAGTTCGCCGAAGGCAGCATCCAGCTGACCGCCGGCCAGAAATTCATCCTTGATAGCTCCGATACGCCCGGCACCGTCGAGCGCGTTTACCTGCCCCACCCGGAAATCATCGAAAGCGTTTCGGTGGGCGACCGCCTGCTGCTCGATGATGGCAAGCTCCAGCTGCGCGCCACCAAGGTTGGCGACGGTGCCATCGAAACCGAAGTCGTCTATGGCGGCAAGCTGTCGGACAAAAAGGGCGTGTCCCTGCCCGATACGCTGCTGCCCACTGGCGCCCTGACCGAGAAGGACCACAAGGACCTGCTCGAAGGCCTCAAGGCCGAGGCCGACTGGATCGCTCTGTCCTTTGTGCAGCGCCCCGAGGACATCATCGATGTCCGCAAGATTGTCCAGGGCCGCGCGGGCGTCATGGCCAAGATCGAAAAGCCCCAGGCCATCGATCGCCTCGAGGAAATCATCAAGCTGTGCGACGCCATCATGGTCGCGCGCGGCGATCTGGGCGTCGAGCTGCCGCTTGAAACCGTACCGGGCCTGCAAAAGCGAATGATCCGCATGTGCCGTCGCTACGGCAAGCCCGTGGTGGTCGCGACGCAGATGCTGGAATCGATGATCACCTCGCCCGTGCCGACCCGCGCCGAAGTCTCGGACGTGTCGATTGCCGTGTTCGAGGGCGCCGACGCGATCATGCTCTCGGCCGAATCCGCCTCGGGCCAGTACCCGGTGGAAGCGGTCGCGACCATGAACAAGGTCGCGGTGGCAGTGGAAAGCGACGCCAATTACCGCGGCATCATCCGCGCCGCCCAGACCGAACCGGAGGCAACCGCCGCCGACGCGATCTCGGCTGCTACCCGCCAGGTCGCCGAAACCCTCGATCTCGCGGCGATCGTCACCTACACCGCCTCGGGCTCCACCGGCATCCGGGCGGCCCGCGAGCGGCCCTCCAAGCCCATCATTCTTCTCTCGCCCAATCAGCGCACCATCCGGCGCATGTCGATCTGTTGGGGCGTACATTGCGTGCAAACCGAAGACGCCGCGAGCCTTGAAGACATGGTCGATCGCGCCTGCATCATCGCCTACCAGGAAGGCTTTGCCCGCCCTGGCGACCGTATCGCCATCACCGCCGGCATTCCCCTGGGCACGCCCGGCGCCACCAATATGCTGCGCATCGCCTTTGTCCGCCAGGACGGCGCCGGCTCCAGCTAAGCGCGCGACACGGCACCACAACAAAGCCCGCCATTTGGCGGGCTTTTCTTTTAAGGTCGACCGCATCGTCACCAAGCTCGTGCACCACCAGGTGCCACCCAAGGTCGAATACGGGCTAACAGCGTGGAGCCAGTCGCTTTGCCCCGCCCTCGACGCGCTGCTGCAATGGGCCGAAGCCAGGCGCCCTGAACATCTGGCGTTCCCTAAAACCCTAAAGCCAACCCTTGCGCTTGAAATACAGGAACGGCAGCAAGGCCGACAGCACCATCAGCCCAATCGCCCAGGGATAGCCCAGCTGCCAATGGAGTTCGGGCATATGCTCGTAGTTCATGCCATAGATCGACGCCACCAGGGTTGGCGGCAGGAACACCACGGCAGCCACCGAGAAGATCTTGATGATCTGGTTCTGCTCGAGATTGATCATGCCCAGCGTCGCATTGAGCAAAAAGTCCAGCCGGGCCGACGATGCCCGTGCATGCTCGCCCAGCGAAGTGGCATCGCGTTGGATCAGTCGAACCAGATAGCGGCTTTCCTTGTCGTCGGACGTGTCCTCGACTGCCGAATAATAGGTCACGAGCCGCGACATGCTCACCAGGCTTTCCTGGATCATCGTCAGCAGCTCGGCCTTCTGCCCGATCTGGGAAATAACCTTTTCGAGGCTGCGCGTCTTCTTGTTGGCCTTGGCCTTGGTGGTGTTGAACACCTCGTGGGACAAATTGTCGGTCTCGTTGCCAATCCGCTCCAGCGCGTCCGCCGTGCGGTCAATCATCGCTTCGATGAGCCCGAGCATGATTTCCTCGCCCGAGCCGTGCACTGCCCCCTTCGCCCGCTGCGCCCGGTTGGTGTAGGCCAGGAAAGGTGTGGGCTCGGCGTAACGGACAGTGACCAGGGAATTGTTCTTGAGGATGAAGGTGATCGGCGTCTTGATCGGCGTTTCCGTGTCCAGATGCGCCAGACCCGTGAGGGTCATGAAAATCGCGCCATCTTCCATATAAAGCCGGGCCGAGAGCTCAATTTCCTCCATCTCGGCTCGGCTGGGCACGTCAACGGCCAGCAGCCGCTCGACCTCCTGCACGTCCGTGTCACTCGGGCTGATCAGGTCGAGCCAGATCGGCACGACGCCGGTGTGCCCGCTTTCAAAGGGCACCAGCCGATCCTGGGTCCGGGTATAGATGCGCAGCATGGCAGCTCCTCGTTCTGGGTGGTGAGCTTAACGGACAAACCAGTGCCTGCTCGAGGGTGAAACGAACGGCGCCTCGAAGCGCTCCTGCCGCGCGAGCATCATTGTCGTCCGGCAGGCGCCTGCTGCGTCCTTGGAGGCCACCAGCAAGGGAGAGGCATGTTGTCCCCATCCGTCCGGCCAATTACGCTCCGTGCCTATCTAGCGCGTCCTCAACCCGGTCCCGGCCTGCCATGATCCCCACCATCACCGCCTTTGCCGATTCTCCTGACCAAGGTGCGGGCCTCGCTCGCGACATGCGCGTGCGCTGGGCGCTCGAGGAAGTGGGCCAGCCCTACCAAGTGCGCCTGGTGTCCTTCGCGCAAATGCGCGCGCCCGCCCATCTGGCCCTCCATCCCTTCGGACAGATCCCGACCTACGAGGAGGGCACGCTCACCCTGTTCGAATCGGGGGCCATCGTCCTGCACATCGCCGAGCAGCATCCCGGCCTCCTCTTGCCCGAGGAACCGGGCGCCCGCTCCCGCGCCATCACCTGGATGTTTGCGGCCCTCTCAACGGTCGAGCCGCCCATCGTCGAGCTCGAAGTCGCCGAACTCCTTGAACGCAACGAGAGCTGGTCGCAGCAGCGCCTACCGCTGGTGAAGGATCGCATCCACCACCGGCTGCGCCAGCTTGCTGCCTTTCTGGGCCCCAAGGACTGGCTTGATGGCGCCTTCAGCGCCGCCGATCTGATGCTGGTGCATGTGCTGCTGCGCTTGAGCGGAGCCGGCATCCTCGAGGATTATCCCGATCTCTGCTGCTATCTCGCCCGCGCCCAGGAGCGACCGGCTTATCGGCGCGCCTTTGCCGCCCAGCTCGCCGTCTTCACCGCAAGCCAGCCCTCAACCTGACGCCGGGGCTGTTTTCGGTCCACAGCCCAAAAACAACAAAGCCCGCACAAGGCGGGCTTTGCAGAAACTTGCATGAGCAAGCAGATCTTAGCCCTGGCGGGCCTTGAAGCGCTTGTCCACCTTGTTGATGATGTAAACGCGGCCGCGACGGCGGACGAGCTTGTTCGCGCGGTGGCGAGTCATCAACGCCTTCAGCGAGTTGCGGACTTTCATCTTGATATCCTCGGGTCAAACAAAAGGGGCGCCTAGGCGCCCGGAACTTGCGGGCATTCATAGGGATTTCCCCCTGCCCTGTCAACGCGGCACAAGCAGAGTTTTCACCCTCTTTTCACCGCTTTGCGCACCCCGGCAAGCTCGGCAAGCCGAGGCGCCGATTCCCTTGAGCCTAGTGCCCCAGCACCGCATCCTCGGGCACCCCGATCTCGCGCCAGCGATGGCAGGCAACGAGCCGCCCATCCTCGATGGTTTCGAGCACTGGCCGCTTTTCCGCGCAATAAGGCTTGGCGAAGCGACAGCGGGTGCGGAACGGGCAGCCTGAAGGCGGATTGATCGGTGAGGGGATTTCCCCCCGCAGGGCATCCACATTGCGTTGCCGCGCCAATTTGGGGTCCGGAATGGGCACGGCCGTCAGCAGCGCCCGCGTATAGGGGTGCTTGGGATCCTCATAGATCTCGTCGCCCGTCGCCAGCTCCACGATTCGCCCAAGATAGAGCACAAGGATGCGGTCGGACACATGCCGGACGACGCTCAGATTGTGCGAGATGAAGATCAGGGTCAGCCCGAACTCGTCCTTGAGCTCGGCGAGCAGGTTGAGGATCTGCGCCTGGATCGACACATCCAGCGCCGAAACCGGCTCGTCGCAGACAATGAGCTTGGGCTCGGTGATCAGCGCCCGGGCAATGCCGATGCGCTGGGCCTGCCCGCCCGAAAACTCGTGCGGATAGCGGTTGATCATCTCGGGCAACAAACCCACCGCGGCCATGATCTTGAGCACGCGGGCCCGCCGCTCGGCCTTGTTGAGCTCGGGCCGCAAGGTGCGCAAGGGATCGGCGATGATGTCGCCCACAGTCATGCGCGGATTAAGCGATGCCAGCGGATCCTGGAAGATGATCTGCAGGTCCTGCCGGCGCTTGCGCATCTCCTCCGCCGGCACCCGGGTCAGATCCTGCCCCAGCCACAGCACCTGCCCCTCGTCCGGCGCAATCAGCTGCAGGATGCAGCGCCCGAGCGTTGACTTGCCGCAGCCGCTTTCCCCCACAATGCCAAGGGTCTCGCCCTTGCGGATGGAAAAGTTGATGTTCTCGAGCGCCGTCAGCGTCAGCTTGCGGCTGAACAGGCCGACGGAAATGGAGAAGGTCTTTTTGAGATCCTTGATCTCGAGCAGGTTGATCGGGGTCTGGTCCATCAGGCGACCTTTCCATAGGCCATCGGGCCTTCATAAAAGCAGGCTTTCTCGCGCCCATTGCCGGTGTCCATCAGCGGCGGGCGCTCTTCGAGGCACCGGTCAAAGCAGAACGCGCAGCGCGGATTGAACGAACAGCCCTTGGGCAGGTTCTCCAGACTTGGCGGCAGCCCCTGAATCGGGTCGAGCCGCTCGGCGCGCTTGGCGATATGGGGCGTCGAATGCAGCAGCCCCAGCGTATAGGGATGGCGCGGATGGTAGAACAAATCGTCCACCGTGCCCTTTTCCACCGCCCGGCCGCCATACATCACCATCATGCGGTCGGCGACCCCGGCAACGACTCCCAGGTCATGGGTGATCAGCACCAGCGACGTGCCGAAATCCTCGGTCAGCGTCTTGAACAGCTCCAGCATCTGCGCCTGCACCGTCACGTCGAGCGCCGTGGTCGGCTCATCGGCGATCAGGATCTTAGGCTGGCACAGCAGCGCCATGGCGATCATCACGCGCTGCCGCATTCCGCCCGACAGCTCATGGGGAAAGCTGTTGGCGCGCTTGGCCGGTTCAGGAATCCCGACGCGCTCAAGCATGTCGACGGTGGCGCGGGTGGCGGCCTTCTGCTCGAACCCGCGATGCTTGACCAACACCTCGGCCAGCTGCGTGCGGATGCGCAGCGTCGGGTTGAGTGAGGTCATGGGATCCTGAAAGATCATCGCGATGTCCCGGCCGCGATAGCGGTCGAGCTCATTGGGTCCCAGCGCCAGCAGGTCCACATCACCCATTATAGCGCGCCCAGACGCGCGCCCGTTCTTGGCCAACAGGCCCATGATCGACAGAAAGGCCTGGCTCTTGCCCGAGCCGCTTTCCCCCACCACAGCCAGCGTTTCACCCCGCGCGAGGGTAAAATTCACCTCGCGCACCGCCTGGACTTCGCTTTCGTGCAGCGCGAAGGTGACCGACATATCCTGGACGTCGAGTACGTGCTTCATTTCAAACAGGGCCTTTCTGGCGCGCCCGGCACGAAGCCGGGCAGCGCTTAGCGATCCTTGGGGTCCAGCGCATCGCGCAGGCCATCCCCGATATAGGTGAGGCAAAGCAGGAGGGTGACCAGCACCACCGCCGGGCCGATCAGCATCCAGGGCAGCGTTTCCGCCACGGGCGAGCCGAACGAGATCAACGTTCCAAGCGATGTCTGCGGCTCTTGCACCCCCAGCCCCAGATAGGAAAGGAAACTCTCCGTGAGGATGATCTCGGGCACGGTCAGCGTCGCATAGATCACCACCGGCCCGGTCAGATTGGGCACGATATGGCGCATGATGATGGTCCAGGGCTTGGCCCCGCCCGCCCGCGCCGCCTCAACGAACTCGCGCTCCTTGATCGACATGGTCTGGCCGCGCACGATCCGCGCCATGGTCAGCCATTCCAGGCACCCGATACCCACAAACAGCAGCACGGGATTGCGCCCGAAGATCACCACGAGAATGATGACGAAGAGGATATAGGGCAGCGCGTACATGATATCGACAAAGCGCATCATTACCGCGTCGACCTTGCCGCCGAAATAGCCGGCGACCGCGCCATAGATCACCCCGATCACCACCGAAACCAGCGTAGCAACGCCGGCCACGATCAGGCTCATCTGCGTGCCCTGCATGATACGGGCCAGCATGTCGCGCCCGTTCTGGTCGGTCCCCGCGAAGTGCCCGTTCTCGAAATTGGGGGGCTTCCTGATCGCGCTCCAGTCGATCTTGTCATAGGTCCAGGGCAGCAGATACGGGCCGACAAAGGCGAAGAGGATGATGAAGCCGATCAAGAAGATCGACACCACCGCGGCCTTGTTGCGCACGAGGCGCCGCATCGCATCCTGCGTCAGCGACCGCCCCTTGGGGCCGTCCTCCAGCGCCTTGGCATAGTCGGAAAGAATGGCGTCCTTGCCTGTGATGCCGGCCATCAGCGCAACCTCACCTTGGGGTCAAGCCAGGCATAAAGCAGGTCAACCACGAGGTTCACGGCCAGAATAATAAACATGTACAAAATGGTCGTTCCCAGCACGAGGCCATAGTCGCGGTTGAGCGCGGCGCTGATGAAATATTTGCCGATCCCCGGCAGCGCGAAGATCTGTTCCACGACCAGCGAGCCGGTCAGCAGATAGCTCAGCCCCGGCCCCAGATAGGACACGACGGGCAAGAGCGCCGGCTTGATGGCGTGCCGCGCCAGGATCAGCCGCGTACCCAAGCCCTTGGAGCGCGCGGTGCGTACATAATTGGTGCCCAGCACTTCGATCATCGAGCCGCGCATCAGCCGCGCCGTGCGCCCGGCATGCGGCAACACCAGCACCGCCACGGGCAGCACCAGATGGGCGATCGAGCCGTTCTGCCAGCCGCCCGCCGGCAACCAGCCCAGATACACCCCGAACACCAACTGCAAGATGCTGCCGATCAGGAAATTGGGCACGACGAGCCCCACCATTACCAGCATCACCAGCAGGTAGTCGGGCCACTTGTTCTGGTTCACCGCAGAGATCGCGCCCGCGATCAGCCCCACCACCGTGCCGATGATAAAGGCAGTGAAACCCAGCATCAGCGTGAAGGGCAAACCGATCCACAGCATCTGCGACACGGTGAAGTCGTTGTAGACCATCGAGGGGCCGAAATCGCCCTGCAGCAGCCGGCCGATATAGATGAAATACTGGCTGATCAGCGGCTGGTCGAGGTTGTAATGCGCCCGCAGATTGGCCAGGGTCTGGGGCGGCAGCGCGCGCTCCCCGTCGAAGGGCCCCCCGGGGGCCAGCCGCAAAATGAAAAAACACGCCGTCACGGCGATCAGCGCTACCGGCAAAGCCGACAGCACGCGCCGCAAAGCAAATCCGAACATGGGTGAACCTTTCTGGTCCCCCGCAGCAGCACCGCGGTGCGCTCGAGGCGGAGGATGCCGGCGCCGCTCGGGGCGGCGCCGGCCCTAGTGTTATTCGGCCTTGGTCAGCCAGCGCGTACGGTGGATGTCCTTGGCATTGTTGACAAAGCCGGTGATCGAGGGCGTCACGACGTTCTGGGCGATATACCAGTAGATCGGGATCGCACCGGTTTCATCCATGGCGATCTTTTCGGCGTCGCCCAGCATCTTGGCGCGAGCGGCCAAGTCAGACTCGGCAGCGGCCGACTTCACCAGCGCATCGAACTCGGGGTTGGAATAACGGCCATAGTTGTTGCCCCAGTTCATCTGGCCATCCTGCATGATGCCGGTGGTCAAGAGCTCCAGCGTGTTGGACGGATCGGAATAATCGAGCAGCCAGCCGGCACGGCCGACCTGGAAGTCCCCGGCGCGCAGCGCGTCATAGTGCACGGCGGTTTCGGAGTTGAAGAGCTCGGTCTTGATCCCGATCTGCTCCCACATGGAGGAGATGGCGACGGCCACGCGCTGGTGGTTGTCATTGGTGTTGTACTTGAGCTGGACCGGCAGCGGGTTGGAGGCGTTGTAGCCCAGCCCTTCCATGATCGCCTTGGCTTGCGCCACGCGCTCTTCATAAGGCAGGTCGATCCATTCAGGCTGATAGGGCTCGACGCCTTCATAGTTCGCCGTGCCTTCCGGCACCCAGCCATAAGCGGGCAATTCGCCCGTGCCCAGCACATCGGGGCCGATCACGTCGCGATTGATCGCCATCGACATGGCCTTGCGCACCTCGGCATTGTCGAAGGGCGCTTTTTCCTGGTTGATCACATAGTAATAAACGCCCAGGAACGGGGCGAAGAAGTCCTGCCCGGGCAGGTTGGTCTTGATCCACTCGGCCTGGTCAGCCGGGATATCAACGAGGATGTCGTATTCGCCGGCACGATAGCGCGCGAGGGCCGCGGCCAGGTCATCCTGCACGAAATAGTTGACCTCATCGATCTGCACATTGGCAGCATCGTAATAGGTCTCCGACTTGACCGACTTCACATAGGAGCCGGGCACCCATTCAGTGATCTTGTAGGGACCATTGCCGACGATGTTCTCGGGCGCCGTCCATGCATCGCCGACCTTGTCGACCACATGCTTGGGAATGGGATAAGCGGTGTAGTGGGTCAGCGCCTGGAGGAAATAGGGCGTCGGGCCTTCAAGCGTGATCTCGACGGTCTTGTCGTCGAGCGCCTTGACGCCCAGTTCATTGAAATCGGTGATCGCCCCTTCTGCCAGTTCCGAGCCATTCTTGATGGGGAACTGCAGATAGGCATATTCCGAGGCGGTGGCGGGATTGAACAAGCGCTGGAAGGCAAACACAAAGTCTTCTGCCGTTACCGGCTCGCCGTCGCTCCACTGAATGCCGTCGCGCAGCTTGAAGGTATAAACCAGCCCGTCTTCGGAAACCGTATAGCTTTCGGCCTGGCCGGGAATGGCATCGGCATTGGCGTCTTCAGCCATCAGGCCTTCGATATAGTCGCCGATGATCCGGTTTTCCCAGTCGCCCGAGGCCTTGTGCGGGTCGAGCGAGCCGGGCTCGGAGCCGTTCATCATGTTGAGCGTAACAGCGGAGGCCGCGCTGCTCATCAGCAGCGCCATGGCGCTCGCTACTGACACAGCCTTAAGAGTTTGCGCGAATTTCATGCTCGTCCCATCTCCTTGTGGAAGTCCTGATGTCGATTCTTGTGTGCCCGCTTTGCCGCGGTTGCCTTGTTTACCGGCAGTTTTGACCTGCCGGTCATTTTCTGGACGGTAAACCGCCTTTCCGCCCACTGACAAGCAAAACCTTGACCTATGCGTCAACGTAACCACGGCTTGCACAATATAGGCGCCAGTAAACGCCCCTCCCGGCCATGCAGAGGCGCTGCAACATTACAATTTTCGCAAAATAGTGCAGAACTAGCCGCCGAGAATACCTGAGCGCTGCACTCCATATATGGCGAGCGCCACAACGATCAGCAGTGCAAAAGGCAGCCAGGCTGGCGGCTCTCGCCGTTTGCGCGGGGGCTGTTCCGGCTTTTTCTCGATCCGGCGAAACTTGACCACATTGTCCTTCACGCCGCCCGCTCCACAATCGCCGCCACGCCCTGTCCACCTGCCGTGCAGACCGACAGCAGGGCCCGCTGCCCCTGCCCTTCGGCCAACATCTTGGCCGTCAGCCCCAGAATGCGCGCGCCCGTTGCCGCAAAGGGATGCCCATAAGCGATGCTCGACCCCTTGAGGTTGATCCGCTCGGGATCGATCGGCCCCAGCACCTCCTCGCGGCCCAGCTCGCGCCGGCAATAATCGGGATCGTTCCAGGCCTTGAGCGTGCACAACACCTGCGCGGCAAAGGCCTCGTGCAGCTCGAACAGGTCGAAATCGGCGAAGCCCAGCCCCTTGCGCGCCAGCATCTCGGACACGGCAATGGTCGGCGCCATCAGCAGGCCCTCACCATGGGCAAAGTCATTGCCCGCCACCCGCCCGGCAGTCAGATACGCGAGCACCGGCAGCCCGCGCTCGCGCGCCCAGTCTTCGCTCGCCAGCAGCACCGCTGCCGCCCCGTCGGTCAGAGGCGTCGAGTTGGCTGCCGTCAGCGTGCCATGGCCCGAACTCTTGTCGAAAGCCGGCTTGAGATCCGCCATCTTGGCGAGATTGGCATCAGCCCGCACATTGTTGTCGCGGTCGAGCCCCGCGCAGGGCACCAGCAGATCGTCGTGGAAACCTTCGTCATAGGCAGCCGCGGCCTTGCGGTGGCTGTCGACCGCCCACTCATCCTGCGCCCGCCGGGTGATGCCCCATTCGCGCGCCATCAGCTCGCAATGCTGCCCCATCGACAGCCCCGTACGCGGCTCCTGCGTCGAAGGGGCCACCGGCGTCAGCTCCCCGAGCGAGAACCCCTTGAACACACCGAGCTTGTCGCGCGTGGTGCGCGCCTTGTTGAGATCGATCATCCGGTGCTGGAACTTGTCCCCAAAAACCACCGGGCTGTCGCTGACGCTGTCGGCACCGGCCGCAATGGCGCTGTCAATCTCGCCGGTCGCGATCTTGGCCCCAAGGCTGAGCGCTGCCTGCAGGCTCGTGCCGCAGGCAATCTGCATTGTCGTGCCGGGCGTGCGCGGTGACAAACCTGCATCGAGCAAGGCTTCGCGGGCGAGGTTGAAATCGCGGCTATGACTGATCACCGCCCCCCCAATCACCTCGTCGATCTTTTGCCCCTTGAGCCCGAACTTGTCGGCGAGACCACCCAGTGCCGCCGCCAGCATCGAAAGATTGGTTTGCTCGCTATAGGCCGTGTTCCCCCGCGCAAACGGGATCCGCGCCGACCCCACAATCGCGACTTTGCGCAGTTCAGTCATCTTGCTCTCCAAACAGCGCCATCACGCCTTCCCATCCCGGCGCGCCTGCAGCGGCCCGCCCAGGAACGGCGCAAAGCCGGTGCCCAAAATCACCCCGATATCGGCCAGATCCGCATTGGCGACCACGCCCTCAGCCAGCACAACTTCGGTAGTATCGACCAGCGGGCGGACCAGTTCACGCCCCAAACCTGCGAGATCGGCATGGGCCGGGGTTTCACCCTTTTGCGCCTTGCCGTCGCTCCACTTGTAAAAACCCTGCCCGCTTTTGCGCCCAAGCTTGCCGCGCCGCACCAGTTCGGCAAAGCGCGACCCCTCGGGCACGGCATGCCCCAGCTCCGTCGCCACCGACTGGCCGACATCGAGCCCCACCGTATCCATGAGTTCGATCGGCCCCATCGGCATGCCGAAGGCCACGGCCGCGGCATCGAGCAGTTCGGGGCTTTCCCCCGCTTCCACCCGCTCCACCGCGCCCAGCATATAAGGCATCAGCACCCGGTTCACGAGAAAGCCCGGCGCCGATTTCACCACCACCGGCGACTTGCCGATCGCCACCGCAAAACCCGCACCCTTGCCGATCTCCTCGTCGCTGTTGAAGCGCGAGCGGATCACCTCGACCAGCGGCAGTTGCGCCACCGGATTGAAGAAATGCAGCCCGATCAGCCGGGATGGATCGCTCAGCCCCTCCGCAATCCGCTCCAGCTCGATCGATGAGGTATTGGTCGCCAGGATTGCCCCCGGCTTGATCTCGGTCTCGAGCTCGGCAAAAATCTGCCGCTTGATCGCCAGATCCTCCACCACCGCCTCGATTACCACATCGGCCCGCGCCACGCCCTTGCCATCGGGATCGGCCTGCAGCCGCAACATGGCGGTATCCACCTCGAAGCGTTTCTTCAGCCGCTTCTTGAACAGCGCCTTGCCCCGCTCCAGCGCCGGCTTGATCCGATTCATGTCGAGGTCCTGCAGCGTCACGCTCATGCCGCGCAGCGCGCACCAGGCGGCAATATCCCCGCCCATCACCCCGGCCCCGATCACATGCACGCGCCGGAACTGCTGCCCCTTGGCTGCCTGCTTCTTGAGCCCCTCGGACAAAAAGAACACCCGGCGCAGATTGGTCGCCGTGGTCGAACCCATCAGCGGCACAAAGGCCGGCACCTCGCCCGCAATCATCGCGCGCCAGTCATTGCCGTGTTCTTCAAACAGCTCGATCAGCCCATAGGGCGCCGGGTAATGCTCGCGCTTGGCCTTCTTGCCGACCTTCTGGCGCATCTTGTCTGCCACATAGCCGCGGATCGGCCCCATCGCCATGATTGTCTTGGTGATCGGCGCCACAGTGGACCGGCGCTTTTGCAGCACGGCCTTGCGCCCTTCCCAGCGCAGATTGTCGCGATGGCGCACCAGCTTGTCGACGAGCCCCAGCCCGCGCGCTGGGCCCGCCCGCAGCATCTTGCCGGTGAGCATCAGGTTCATGGCATCCACCGGCCCGGCCTGCCGGATCGAGCGGCCGGTTCCACCAAAACCCGGAAAAATCCCCAGATTGACCTCGGGAAAGCCGAGCTTGGTTTTCTCGTCCTTGACCGCGATCCGGTAGTGGCAGGCCAGCGCCAGCTCCAGGCCGCCGCCAAGGCAAAAGCCGTGAATGCCCGCGACCACCGGAATCTTGAGGTTCTCGATCCGGTCAAACAGTTTATGGGCCTGCCGCAGCGCGTCTGGCAGCAGCGCCAGGTCCATCTTGTCGAATTCGCGCACATCGGCGCCGGCGATAAAGCCGCTATCCTTGCCCGACAGCAGCACCACGCCCACGAGTTCGCGCCTGTCGGCCATCCCCTCGATGCGCCCGATCAGCTCTTCAAGCTCGAGGATCGCCGCGGTGCTGAGCGTATTAACTGGCGCATCGGGGCTATCGATGGTCAGCCAGCCGATATCTTCCACATCCTTGTGGAAGCGCCACGAGCCCGTCACGCCCTCAAAGGGCAGGATGGGGGTGTCCATCAGCTCTTCGATCATTCCGCTGCCCTCCGCGCCGGTTCCGCTGCCAATTTGTCGGGATCGAAATCATCAACCCGCACCGCGCGTTCCGTCGCCGCGTCGGCTGCACGCATGATACCCGCTTCATTGTCGTTGAGAACGCCCGCCGCTACCGCATCGGCAATGGCGTCGCGGTCGAGCCGGCGCTCGATCACCCCCTTGCGGGCGGCCTTGACGAACCGCGCCTCGATCTCCTCGGCCTCGGTGACCTTAAGCAGCGCATCTTCCAGCACGCCCGTGACATCATCGGGGTCCATCGACACATAGGCGCCCGTGGTCATGCGGTCGCGGAACTGGCCGGGCTGCAGCACGGCGCGGGCATACCGGTTGTTCACCCGATCCGCTGCCGGGCGGGCATGCCGCCCCAGCGGAAAGCACAATACCCGCATCGCATTAGCCATGACCCTATTGGGGAAATTGGCGAATACCTCGCCGAATTTGCCCTCAAGGGCAGCAATGCGATCCGCCATGATGGCATCCACCAGTTCCCGATCTTCGGCCAGCCGCCCCTCATCCTCGAAGCGCTTGAGCACCGCTGACATCAGGTAAAGCTCGCTCAAAATATCAGCCATGCGGCCCGACAGCTGCTGCCTGGCCTTGAGCGCGCCACCCAGCGACACCGTGATCCAGTCAGCCACCAGCGCGAAGCACTGGCTGTAGCGATGCAGCTGCCGATACCAGCGACCCGCCTCATGCTCGGCTGGGCTCGAAGCAAAGGAGCCGCCCGTCAAGCCATGCAGGAAACTCGCTACGATATTGCGCAGCATGAAGCGCGTATGCCCGCCAAAAGCCTGGTCGAACTGCTCCAGCCCATGCGCCTTGTCCGGGTTCTGCACCGCCTGGATTTCGCGATAAAGGAACGGGTGCGCCCGCAGCACGCCCTGGGCAAAGGTCATCAGCGTACGGGTGAGGATATTGGCCCCTTCGACGGTGATGGCGACCGGCGTCGCCATATAGGCGCCAAACAAATAGTTGCTCGGCCCGTCCTGGATCGCCCGGCCCCCGTGGATATCGAAGGCATCATCGATGGTGTCGCGCATCGCCTCGGTGGTCCGATATTTCAGCAGCGCCGAAATCACCGCCGGCCGCTGGCCTTCATCCACCATGGAGGCTGTCAGCCGCCGCGAAGCTTCATAGACATAGGCGTTCTTGACCATCCGCCCCAGCGGCTCGGCCACCCCTTCCATCATCCCCACCGGCATGCCGAACTGGCGCCGGATCCGCGCATAGGCGGAGGTCACCCGCAGGCTCTGCTTGATCGAGATCGTGCCGATCGCCGGCAGCGAGATCGCCCGCCCGGTGGACAGGCATTCCATCAGCATGCGCCAGCCCTGCCCGGCATAGGCCGTGCCCCCGATCAGGTAATCGAGCGGAATAAACACGTCCTTGCCCGTGGTGGGGCCGTTCATGAAGGCTTGCCGCGAGGGATAATGGCGCCGCCCGATCTCCACCCCGGGGTGATCAGAGGGCACTAGCGCCAGCGTGATGCCGATATGCTCGCCCTTCCCCAGCAGGTTCTCGGGGTCCTTGAGGATGAAGGCGAGGCCCAGCAGCGTCGCCACGGGCGCGAGCGTAATATAGCGCTTGTCCCAGGACAGGCGCACCCCCAGCACTTCGCGCCCTTCATACATTCCCTTGGTGACAACACCGATATCGCGCATCCCGCCGGCATCGGACCCCGAATGCACGCCCGTCAGCGCAAAGCACGGCACTTCGAGGCCGGTCGCGAGCCGCTTGAGATAGCGCTCCTTTTGCTCTGATGTGCCGTATTTTTCCAGCAACTCGCCTGGCCCCAGCGAATTGGGCACCATCACCGTGATCCCCGCCGCCACCGAGCGGCTGGCGATCTTGGACACGATCATCGATTGCGCCTGTGCCGAAAATCCGAGCCCCCCATGCTCCTTGGCGATCAGCATGCCAAAGAAGCGGTTGTCCTTGAGGAACTGCCACACCTCGGGCGACAGATCAGCCAGATTATGCCGCGCTTCCCAGTCATTGATCATCGAGCACACCTGCTCGGTGGGCCCGTCCAGAAACGCCTGCTCTTCCGCGCTGAGGGTCAGCGGGCGGATCGCCGTCAGCTTGCTCCAGTCCGGCCGCCCCGAAAACAGCTCCGCATCCCAGCCAACCGTGCCGGCATCGAGCGCTTCCTGCTCGGTACGCGACACGCGCGGCAACATGGATTTGACCACCCCATAAAGCGGGCGCATCACCACCGCCTTGCGGATCGGCGCCAGGCTTAACAGCAGCAGCACGATCCCGGGCAGCAGCGCCAGCACGAGCCCCGCGCCCGTCAGCCGATAACCGACTTCGAGATCGATGCCCGACATCAGCCCGATCACGAGGGCCGCCACGCCCCACTGCCAGAGCGGCGCCTCGCGGATGGCCAGCACGGCGATGGCGACCAGGGACAGCACAATCAGCAACAACGCCACGGCAACATCTCCTTGAGGCACACCCGCAACCATCGGGCACCTAACCACTCTAACCAGCCTTACGTAAACGTCAACTCCGCGCCCCTTGCGTAGAGCGCCAGCGCTGCAGCCTTCAAAAACCCGGGCAATTGTTTGACGCTAACGTAAACCCATGGGATAAACTGCCGGCAAACAGGCGCCCCGAAAGGGCGCGCCTACCCGCAAGCGGGCACGCACCCGCGGGACGGCAGGAGGAGAACAGCAATGGATATGGTCAATCCCGAGCCGGGACCGCTTCGCCCCTGGATTGCCAATTATCCCGAGGGCATCCGCTGGGATATCACCATCGATACGCGCCCCGTCCATGAACAGGTGCTGGCCGGCTGCGCCAAGAACCCCTCGGCCGTCGCGCTCGATTTCCTCGGGGGCACCACCAGTTTCGGCGAACTGGCCAAAAGCATCATCGCTCTGGCCGGCGCGCTGCAGCACCAGTTCGGCATTGGCAAGGGCAGCCGCGTCGCGCTGATGCTGCCCAACACGCCCTTTTATCCCATCGCCTATTACGCCGTGCTGCGCGCCGGCGGCACCGTGGTCAACTGCAACCCGCTTTATACCGTCCCCGAGCTCAGCCACATCATGGCCAATGCGGGCGCCGAGCTGATGATCACGCTCGATCTCAAGCAGATCTTTGACAAGGCCGAGGCCCTCGCCGCATCGGGCCACGTCAAATCGCTGGTCGTCTGCCACTTCCCCGAAGCGCTGCCCCTCGCCAAGCGCGTCCTCTATTCGGTCGCGAAGCGCAAGGACCTTGCCGACCTCAAGCGCTCCCCCGCGCGCGATCGCATCACCACGCTCAACAAGCTGCTCGCCCGCCGCGAAACCCCGGACGCCGTGGTCATTGACCCAGAGCGCGACATCGCCGTCCAGCAATATACCGGCGGCACCACCGGCCTGCCCAAGGGCGCACTCCTGACCCATGCCAATATCTCGGCCAATATGAGCCAGATCGACAAATGGGGCTGCGAGCTCTTCTACCCGCCCTCCAAGGTCGTGGCCGTCCTGCCCTTTTTCCACATCTTCGCCATGACGGCCTGCATGAACGTGCCCCTGTGCAACGGCACCCCCGTCATCATGCTGCCCCGCTTCGAGCTAAAGGCGCTGCTGGACCTCTTCACCCGCACCAAGGCCAATGTCCTGCCCGCGGTACCGACGCTGCTGGCGGCCCTCGGGCGCTCCTCCGCCGTCAAGCCCGAACAGCTGGCAAGCCTGCAGGTCGCCATTTCCGGCGGCGCCCCGCTCAGCAACGAAGTGCGCGCGCAATTTTCCACCAAGTCCAAGGCCCTCCTGGCCGAAGGCTACGGCCTCACAGAGGCCTCCCCCGTCGTGTGCTGCGCCGCGCTGCGCGTTCCCTCCAAGCCCATGAGCATCGGCATGCCGCTGCCCGCCACCGATATCCGCTTTGTCGATGTCGATAGCGGCGAGGTCGTGGGCATCGGGGTCGATGGTGAATTGCAGGTCAAGGGCCCCCAGGTCATGGTCGGCTACTACAATGACCCCGAAGCGGACGCGCAGGCCTTCAGCGATGGCTGGCTGCGCACCGGCGATGTCGGCCATATCGATGAAGACGGCTATGTGTTCCTTGTGGACCGCATCAAGGACCTCATCATCTGCTCGGGCTTCAATGTGTATCCGCGCGTCATCGAGGAAGCCCTGCTCACTCATCCCGCGGTCGAGGAAACCAGCGTCATCGGCGCCCCCGACCCCTATCGCGGCGAAGCGCCCGTCGCCTTCGTCAAGCTCCAGTCCGGCCAAACCGCGACCGAAGCCGAGCTCAAGCACTTCCTCACCGATAGGCTCAACAAGATCGAGCTGCCGCGCGAGATCATCTTCAAGGATGAATTGCCCAAGACCCTGATCGGCAAGCTTTCCAAGAAGGAGCTGCGCGCCGAATACGCCAAAAGCCATCCGGGGTCGGCGAGCAAATGAACCGCGCCGAACCGGAAAACCGCGATCTCTTCGCCATCGCCGATCTGGCGCGCGAATTCGGCATTTCAACGCGCGCCATCCGCTTCTACGAAGCCAAGGGCCTGCTCGCGCCCGAACGCGTGGGCGCTGCCCGCATCTTCCGCCGTCGCGACCGGGCCCGCCTGATCCTGATCCTGCGCGGCAAGCGCCTCGGCTTTTCCCTGCGCGATATCTCCGACTATCTCAGCCTCTACGACGCCGACCGCAACGAGCAGCTCCACCTGCTCGCCGGCAAGGTCGAGCAACGCCTCGGCTCCCTCGAACAACAACGCGCCGACCTCGAACTCACCATCGCCGAACTGCGTGAAATCAAGCAACTAGCCGAGGAGCGGCTGCACAAGCGCTGAGTTGAATTTTTGTACGTAAGTGCGTACATTAATGGCAAGGAGAAGCCCCATGCGCACCAAATCCATTTCCGACTTCCGCAAAAACATCGCCGCTGACATCGATGCAGTGGTAACCGACCTCGAGCCCTTGATCGTCACCCGCAACGGCGGCAAGCCGCCGGTCGTGGTCATGTCACTGGAGGAATTTGAATCCTGGAAGGAAACTATTCACCTTTCCAGCACCCAGGCTAATGCCGATCGGCTGGCCCAGGGGAATGCCGATTTCGAAGCGGGCCGCGGCATCAGTGCCGACTGGCCTGAATGAGGCTCCTCTTCACCGAGCCTGGTTGGGATGACTATCAGTATTGGCAGGCCAATGATCCAGATACGCTGGCCAAGGTCAACGAGCTGATCAAAGATTGCCGCCGCTCGCCATTTTCAGGCATCGGCAAACCCGAGCCCCTAAAGGGCAACTACAAGGGCTGGTGGTCACGCCGCGTCACCCAGGAGCACCGGCTGGTCTACCGCGTCGAGGCCGCCGTCTTGTGGATCAACCAGTGCCGCATCCACTACGACCGGCGCTGACGATCTGGCGCCGCTAACTCCCGCCCCGCGGCTTGACGTTCTTGGTCAAGAGATCCGGCTTTTTCGGCTTCACCCAGCCTTTGGGTGGCTGGCGCACCGGCACATGCGTCCCGAGGCCCATCGCGCCTGGCGGCGGCTGGCCCACGGTCACCGTGCCCTCGCCCTCCTCGCCCGGAGCACCACCCTCTCCCTTGAGCCGGGCAATCTCATTGCGCAGCCGAGCGGCTTCCTCGAAGTCCATCGCTTCCGCTGCCGCCTGCATCTGCGCTTCCAGCGCCAACAGCCGCTGGTGATTGGATCGTGATGACATGTTTTTCCGCCCTTTTCTGCCACGCACTGCTGTCACCCCGGCCTTGAGCCGGGGTCCATCCTGAGATGCCAGCATTATACAACCGCTCAAGTAGCCTCGATAAACACCGCCATATCTTCCAGTGTCGCCGCTTCGTTCGCCGGCTTGTCCCAGCGAATGCGGTTGATGCGCGGAAACCGCAGCGCCACCCCCGATTTGTGCCGCGTCGATTCCTGCGCCGAGTCGAATGCCACCTCGAACACCAGCTCCTTGCGCACCTCGCGCACTGGCCCGAAGCTTTGCAGCGTATTGGTGCGGATCCACTTGTCGAGCTGCTTGAGTTCCTCGTCGGTGAACCCGAAATAGGCCTTGCCGATCGGCACGATCTCGTTGCCCTTCCACACGCCGAATGTGTAGTCCGAATAAAAGGAGCTTCGCTTGCCGTGCCCGCGCTGGGCGTACATCAGAATGGCATCGACCACATTGGGATCGCGCTTCCACTTGAACCAATAGCCCTTGGGCCGCCCCGGCAGATAAGGCGAGGTCCTGAGCTTGAGCATCACGCCTTCATGCCCGTGCTGGTCCGCCCCCTCGCGCCGTTGCTGCGCCAGGTCGTCCCAGTCGGTGAACGGCAGCACCGGCGACAGATCCAGCCGCGTTTGCGGATTAGCCTCGAGCCACCGCTCCAGCCGTAGCCGCCGCTCGGTCCAGGGCAGCGCCCTGATGTCCTCACGTCCATCGAACAACATGTCATAGACGCGGATAAAGGCCGGGGACTCCTTGAGATGCTTGGCGCTCGCCACTTTCTTGTTGAGCCGCTGCTGCAAGTCGTTGAACGAGCCCGCCTCGAAATCGCGCCCCACCAGCAATTCCCCGTCCAGCACCGCCTGCCCGTTCACATTCTCCACAATGTCGGGAAAGGCGGCGGCAATATCGTCGCCCGTGCGCGAAAACAGCGATGCCGTGCCCGGTCCCAGCACCAGTTGCACCCGGATGCCGTCCCACTTCCACTCCGCCGAAAAATCCTCGGGCTTGAAGCGGGTCAGATCCTTTTCCTCATCGATCGGATTGCTCAGCATCAGCGGATGGAACCGCGCGGCATGATCGATATCGGGGCGCTCGGCCTCCCCGCTCAACCAGGCAAAGAGTTCGGTATAGGGCACCTGCAATCCATGCCAAACCTCCTCGATTTCCTGCAGCGGCACCCCGCTCATTTCGGCAAGCGCCGTTTTGGCCAGCCGCGCTGAAACGCCGATCCGCAACGCGCCCGTCGCCAGCTTCACCACCGCCCAGCGCTCATTGATCCCCGCCCGCGTCAGCAGCGCCGCGATGAGCTTGGGCAATTCGCTTTTGGAAGTGGTGTTGAAGAGCTCGATGAGGTCGGTCAGCGACGGCAACTCGCCCTCGCCGCCATGATGGGGCCAGATCAGCGCGATGGTTTCCCCCAGATCCCCGACATAATCGTAGCTCATGGCGAACAGCACGGGATCGACTTCGCGCAGCACGATGTCCTTGAGCAGCGCCGGCTTCACATTGCGGAAGGTCAGCGCCCCGGTCAGCACCGCCAGCGCAAAGCCGCGGTCGGGGTCGGGCGTTTCGCGGAAATACTGCGTCAGAGCCTCGATCTTGCGATTGCGCGAGGGCGTCAGCGCCAGCAGTTCCAGCAATTGGGCAAAGCGTTTCATTCCTCGCCCTCCCCGCCATCATCCTCAAAGCCCTGGATGTTGAGCGGCTCGGCCTCCAGCCCCTGCTGGCGGCACCAATACACCAGCGCATCCTCGCGACCATGCGTCACCCACACGGTCTGCGCTTCGGTCTCGTGGATGGTTTGCCCCAGCTCGCCCCAGTCGCAATGGTCCGAAATCACCAGCGGCAATTCCACCAGCGCCTGACGCGCCCGCTGCTTGACGCTCATCCACCCCGACGCCTGGCAGGTCACAGGATCGGGAAAGCGCCGGCTCCAGCGGTCGCGAATGGCCGAAGGCGGCGCAATCACGATCGCGCCGGCCAGCTCCGCCTTGGCCACACCCGTCGCCGGGCGCAGATCCCCCAGCGGCACGCCGAGCTCTTCATACAGCGCACAAAGCCGGATCATCGCCCCATGCAGATAGATGGGCGCCTCATAGCCGGCATCACGCAACAACCCAATCACCCGCTGCGCCTTGCCCAAGGCATAGCAGCCGATCAGATGCGCCCGTTCGGGGTTCTTGCGCACCGAATTGAGCAGCCGCTCGATCTCCGTCTGCGGCTTGGGATGCTGGAACACCGGCAGCCCGAAGGTCGCTTCGGTGACCAACAGGTCGCACTGCACCAGCTCATAGGGCTGCGCCGTGCGGTCGGCGAGCCGCTTGTAATCCCCCGTCACCACCACCCGCTGCCCATCCTGCTCGATCAGCACCTGCGCGCTCCCCAGGATATGCCCGGCCGGGTAAAAGGTGATCCTTGTATCGTCGATCGCCAGGGGCTCGCCGAACGGCAGCGCCTGGAACTGATCCGCGCAATCCTCGCCATAGCGCACCTTCATGATGGCGATCGTGTCGGGCGTCGCCAGCACCGCGCCATGCCCGGCCCGCGCATGGTCGGCATGGCCATGGGTGATGATCGCCCGCGCCTTGGGCGTGGACGGATCGATAAAGGCATCGATGGCCCGGAGATGGAGGTTTTTGTCGAGGATCTGCGGCATGGTAGCTGCCTAACGCCCCAACCCTTCCGAGGTTCAGGGCGTCTCGGAGGTGTCTCCCCCCGGCAGCAGCGGATCGAGGATCTCGAGCGGTGTGCCTTCGAGCGGCGGCACCAGATCGGGCACGTCCACCCCGAACACCAGCCCGATCGCCTGCGGCGCCAGCCACAGCCCCAGCGCCACCAGCACGGCAAGGCACCCCCACCAGACCAGCGTCAGCAAACCGTCGCGCGCCGACAGCGCCAGCGCAAAGATGGCGATCACCGAAGCGGCGATGGTCGAGGACAGCGGAATAAACTCCAGCAGCGGCATGATCGCGCCCATCAGCACGCACACCCCTGCCCCTAGTCGCCGGGCCCAGGTGCCGGTCAACACCAGCCAGCGCCGCCGCACTACGCCGTCCGCCATCCGGCTCACGGGATATAAAAAGCTCAGCAGCTTGCCCACATGCTTGGGCGCCAGCGACCGCCGCGCCAACCATCCCGGCAGCCAGATCCGGTTGCGCCCCAGCATCAGCTGCCCCGCGACCAGCACTGTGTTGAGCCCTGCCAACGAGGGCACGCCCGGAAGGATGCTGAGCGGCGAGACCACGATCAGCGCCGGCAGCAGCAGCATCGGCCCCGCCGCCTGCGCTCCCGCGACATTGCGCAAGGTGCCGATCGACACCGCTTCACCGGCGGCGGCCCGCGCTTCCACCTTGCGCACCAGCCGCTCCAGCGAGCCTTCAGCCTGCGACATGCAGCATTCCCTTTCCCGGCGCCGAGCGCGGTCCTCTAGAGGACCTTGCTCACGTCGAGCAGTCCCGGCCGCTGGGCATTGGCGGCAGTGATAGCGGCTTCCCCGCCCAGCACCACCACATGCCCATGGCTCGCCACCGCCGCAACGGCTTCCGCCAGTTCAGCGAAATCCTTGCTGCTGGCATTGAGCACTTCGTCGCGCCGCTGCTGGCGGATCGCATCGGTCGTGCCGGTCAGCTGCCGCCACATCGAGCCATAGCCCTTGGCATCGGGGAACTGGTAACCGTCCATATCCCCGATCACCCCGATGATGGAACGCGTCAAATCGTTCTCGCCCACCCCAGCCGCCAGCGCCTTGGCCGCGCCGTCATAGACATCGACCGTCTTGAGCAGATTGGGATCGCGATAGCTCAAAAACGAGAAATTGCCCGAGGTCAGGTCGAACCGGCTCGAGCCGCCATAAGCGCCGCCCTGCACCCGCACCTTGTCCCAGAGATAGGTGGTGTTGAGATATTTGAGCGCCACGCTCGCGGCGGCCGAAACCTCGAACCCCAAGGCCTTGAGGTTGGCGCCCTTGCCGACATAATTGACCTGCGCCGGGATCACGAGCCCTTCCGAGCGCGCCGCCAGCGGCCCCGGCCATTGCTGTAGTGGCTGTTCCACCGCCGGCAGCCGTTCGGTGAACGCGCCGATCTCGCCCCGCGCCTGGTTCCACAAAGCGCCGTCAGTGGTCACATTGACCACCATATGTTGGCGGTTAAACAGCGTGTCGCGGATCGTTTCGAGCACCTGCTGCACCCCCGCCCAGTCGCTGTCGATCCGCCCGACAAGTTGGCGCAGGAACTGCAGATAGCTGATCCCGCCCATGCGCTCGGACAGGGCGCCCGCCTGTGTTAGGCCGGCCTTGAGCCTCGTGTCGACAATGGCATTGCCGCTCGGCACCAGCCGCGCTTCAAACCCCGCCTTTTCCTCGAGCGCCATCTGCCGGAACCGCTCGCGGTTATCCAGCCGCGCATCGAGCAGCACATCGCCCATGATGGCGAACATTTCCTCGACCTTGTCGGCCACCGCCTTGCCCGAAAGGAAGAACCACGCCGCCGTCTCGGCGCTGCCCTGCATCGCCGAAAGCCCGCGATGCTGGTTTATCCCGCCCGTGCTGCGCCCGATGCGCTGCGTCAGCGCCACGAAATCTTCCTTGCTCGTCCCGGTCTGCAGCAGCGCCCGCCCAAACAGCGGCAAATAGGGCAGCAACTCGTCGGGCAATACATGCAGGTCGAACCCCAGATCGAGATACACGATCCCGAGCGTCGGCAGGTCATGGTAGAACAGCCGCGCGCCCCCGATTTCGCCGGTTTCCACCGGCACCTTGCGGATCTCGCGATCGAGGTCACCCAGCGTCAGGGTGGGGATCTTGGCGAGATCAGCCGGATCATCGGCGGTTTCCTGCAGGCGCTTGAGCTTTTCGGTTTCGCTGATCGTGGCCGCGATAGCCGCCTCATCCATGCCGGCGCGCACCTGGGCGAGCTTGTCGGCTTCCGCCGCCGCCTCGCGCGCCCCCTGCTCCGGATCAGCCTCGAGCGTCACCGTGGTGCGGTGAGTATTGTCGAGGAACAGCCGGCGGATTTCGCCTTCAAAATGGCCGCCTTGCGCCTTGTCCTTGAGCGCCGCCAATGCCGTCTCGAAATGCAGCGGCGCCAGCGGATCCCCGCCATGCAGCCAGGTCGCAAGCGCGGTGAACATATAGGTCATCCCGCGCGGATAAGAGCCCGTATTGTTTTCGCGCAGCGAGAACTCGAAAGTATTAATCGCCGCCTCGAGCTGCTCGCTCGGAAAGCCGCGCTCGGCGATTTCGGCCAGCGTATCGAGGATCAGCGTTTCGACCTTGGGCGCGTTGGTGGGGTCGATCCCCTTCATGCCAAAGCTCGCCATGGGCTGGCGCAGCCCCGAGCCGATCCCGCCGCCCGTCATGCCCTCGCCCAAACCCGATTCGGTCAGCGCCTTGCGCAGCGGCGCCGCCGGATTGCCCGCCAGCAGATAGCTCAGCAGCCCATGCGACAGCGCTTCCTCGCGATCAGCGGGGGGATCGATCATCCAGTTGACCGAGATCATCCCATCGCGCGGTTTGTCGGCGTCCTTGGTGCCGGCATAGGTGCCATGGAGCTGGCGCGGCGCGTTAAAGCGCGGCTGCAGCCCAACTTCCGCATCGACCTCCGCCCGCTCGAACTGCGAGAAATAGGCGTCGAGAATATCGAGCCGCTGCGCCGGATCGTCATCGCCCGAAAAGAACGCCCGCGTATTGGAGGGATGGTAGAACTTCTCGTGGAAGCGCTTGAACTGCTCGAAGGTCAGGTCGGGAATGGCCTTGGGATCGCCGCCCGAAGACTTGCCATAGGTCACATCGGGGTAAAGCGAGCGCTGCGACAGGTCGCGCATCACCGCATCGGGGGAGGAAAACACCCCCTTCATCTCGTTGAACACCACGCCCTTATAGACCAGCGGCGCCTTGGCATCCTCGAGCTCGTAATGCCAGCCCTCCTGGTGGAAGGTGTCTTCGGTCAGGAGCGGGAAAAACACCGCATCGAGATACACATCCACAAGGTTGTAGAAGTCCTTGAGGTTTTGGCTCGCCACCGGATACGCCGTTTTGTCCGGGAAGGTCATGGCGTTGAGGAAAGTGTTGAGCGATCCCTTGATCAGCTCCACGAAGGGCTTTTTGACCGGATATTTCCGGCTCCCGCACAGCACCGAATGCTCGAGGATATGCGCGATCCCGGTGGAATCGGTGGGCGGCGTCTTGAAGGTGACGCCGAACACCTTGTTCTCATCGCTGTTGACGAGGCTCAGAACCTCCGCCCCGGTCTTTTTGTGGCGATACAACAGCGCTTGGGAATCTACGTCAGCGATGCGTTCGTCGCGGACCAGTTCAAAGGCGGGATGGGAAAACATGACTACTCGACTGCCTGACAATTGCCCCCAAGGTAAGCAGCCCAAGCCTGATCCGCTAGAGGCAAGCCCTCCCTCCCCCTTGAGGGGAGGGATCGAGGGTGGGGGTTCGGGCGGTTCAACCTACTCGCAACTTGCGAGCTTCGCCCCCGCTAAACCCCACCGCGAATGGCGGGCTTCACGTCCTTTTCATACCATTCCTTGAGCCGCGTATTGAGCGCTGGGAACAGGCTCCGCTGCTCGCTGGCAGCCACATTATCGGCCAGCTGCTCGGGCTTGCTCACCCCCGCAATGATCGTCGAAACCTGCGGATGATCGAGGATCCAGCGCAGCGCAAACTGACTCAGCGGCATGCTTTCGGGCGCGAGGCCCTTGAGCTCCTGCACCAGTTCCAGCCCCCGCTCATAGGGGATGCCCGAAAAGGTCTCGCCCACCGAAAAGGCTTCCCCGTCCCGGTTGAAGTTGCGGTGGTCGGTCGCCTCGAACTGCGTATCCCGGCCGAACTTGCCCGACAGCAACCCGCTCGCCAGCGGCAGGCGCACGATGATGCCGACATCGCGCTCCGCCGCCTTGGGCAGCAACTCGTCCGCCGCATCCTGGCGCAGCACATTGAAAATAATCTGCAGCGTCGCGAGCCCCGGCTGTTCGAGGCACAACAGCCCTTCCTCGATGGTCTCGACGCTCGCGCCCCAGCGGCGCACCAGCCCTTCGGCCTGCAACCGGTCCATCCAGCCAAAGATCGAGCCCTCGCGCAACACCGCGGTGGGCACGCAATGCAGCTGCGCCAGGTCCAGTGTCGCTACGCCCAGCCGCCGCGCCGAACCCTCAAGGCTCGCCCGCACGCCCTCGAAACTATAATTGTTGGGGAACATGCCGCCCCCGCGCCCGAGCTTGGTGGCCACCCGCACCTGCGGGTTCTTGGCGTGCGCCCCGATCCGGCTTTCGCTGAGGCCCCCGCCATAAACATCGGCCGTGTCCCAGAAATTGACGCCAGCCGCATCGGCCGCATCCAGAATGGCATTGGCGGTTTCGTCGCCCACCGGCCCGAACCCGCCACCCAATTGCCAGCAGCCTAGGCCGATCTCGGAAACCTGGTACCCCGTCTTGCCCAATCGCCGCTGTTTCATCGCCACTCTCCCCGTGCCTTGACCCGGCTTAACCCGCTTGGGGAAAGCGAGCAACCGCCGTGCCGGTTCCGCCGCCTTGGTAATGAGCCCCGTCGGCTTAGCCTTCGTCAAAATACTCAGGAAAATCGGCAATGGTCTGGGCCAGCAGCACTTCGGCCCGGGCCAGATGCGCCCGCATCGCCGCTTCGGCCGCCACCGGATCGGCGGCCGCCACCGCATCCACGATCTGCCGATGCTCGGCAATGGCCCGCTGGCTCGAGGACACGCCCAGCGTCAGATAGCGCACCCGGTCGAGCTGCATCTTGTGATCGTCGATCAGCTGCCAAGCATATTCCACCCCCGCCAGCCGCGCGAGCACGCGGTGAAACAACTCATCGAGCTCATGGAAGCGCCGGTGATCATCTGCCACCGAAGCCTGCTCCTGCTCGGCCAATAGCGCCTCGAGCTCGGCGCGAACGCCGGGGGCCGGCTGCGCGGCGAGGCGCCGCACGATCTCGACTTCGATCGATTCGCGGATGAACCGGGATTGCCGCACACCGACCGGCGAGATCTTCTTGACCACTGTCGCCCGCTTGGGCCGGATCAGCAGCAGCCCCAGCTGCGCCAGCCGGATAAAGGCTTCGCGCACTGGCTGGCGCGACACGCCATATTTGGCCGCGATATCGCTTTCCGAAATCACATCGCCCGGCTTGAGGGCCATGGTGATGATGTCGTCGCGCAAAGCCCGCACGACGCGCAGCGCCATGGTTTCTTCGCCGTTCTGGGTCACATCAGCCACCACTTGCTTTGCTCAACTCCGGGCCGGATCGCATGCACACCAGCGCCGAGCCTGCCTGCCCGGGCTTTCCCAGTGCATATCGCGCGACGCATCATAAAAGAAGTAGTGCCACAGCCCAATCTTGTATGGTAGATGCGAAAGCAGCCTCGTTACCTCAAGACCGGAGTTTTCCCCTATGGCCAAGACTTACGCGCTGGTGGGCACCGGCGGTCGTGCCCGCATGTTTTATGAAGCGATCTTCGGGCCCCATCGCGAGCATTCCCGCCTGCTGGCGCTCTGCGACACCAATCAGGTGCGCATGGATTTCACCAACCGCGTGATCGAAACCGAGTTGGGCGGCCAGGCCGTGCCCACCTTCAAGGCCAGCGATTTCGGCGCCATGCTCCAGGAGCACCAGCCCGATACGGTGATCGTCACCTCCATTGATCGCACCCACCACCACTACATCATCGCGGCGCTGGAAGCCGGTTGCGACGTCATCACCGAAAAGCCGATGACCACCGACCCCGAAAAGTGCCAGGCCATCCTCGACGCCGTGGAGCGCACCGGCAAGCAGGTCCGCGTCACCTTCAACTACCGCTACGCCCCGCATAATTCCGCCCTGCGCGAACTGATCGCCGAGGGCGCCATCGGCACCCCGACCTCGGTGCATTTCGAGTGGCTGCTCGATACCCGCCACGGCGCCGATTACTTCCGGCGCTGGCACCGCGACAAGCGCAATTCGGGGGGCCTCATGGTGCACAAATCCACCCACCATTTCGACCTCGTCAATTTCTGGCTGGGCTCGCAACCCGATACCGTCTTTGGCATGGGCGACCTCAAATTCTATGGTCGCGCCAATGCCGAAGAGCGCGGCATCTTCACCCCCTATACCCGCACCACCGGCGTGGAAGCCGCCAGGAACGACCCCTTCGCCATTGATCTCACCAGCAACCCGACCCAGAAGGGCCTCTATTGGGACGCTGAAAAGGAAGATGGCTATCAGCGCGACCAGAACGTCTTTGGCGACGGGATTTCCATCGAGGACACGATGAATGTCATGGTCCGCTACCGCAACAAGGCGGTGATGACCTATTCGCTTTATGCCTACGCCCCCTGGGAGGGCTTCAACGTCGCCATCAACGGCACCGGCGGGCGCCTTGAGCTCACCGTGCACGAAACCTCCTACATCAATGCCGGCTCGACTTCCGACACTGAAGGGGCGGCGAAGGGCGTCACGCTCTACCACTTCCCCTTGGGCGGCGAAGCGCGCCAGGTGCCGGTCAAGCACGGTGAAGGCGGCCATGGCGGGGGCGACAAGATCATGCTCGAGGAAATCTTTGGCAATGCCACGCCCAAGCCCGGTTATGGCGCCAATCACCGCGACGGCGCCCTCTCCATCCTCACCGGCATTGCCGCCAACCAGTCCTTCGCCACCGGCCTGCCGGTCAAGGTCGACACCCTCGTGCGGCTCTGAGGCGACAAAGGAAACTGTGACTCAACGGCTCGGCCCGGCTTTCATCGCCGGGCCGATATGCTAGGGAAGCCCTTCGTCCCCCTATGCGCGAGTCCCGCCACCGGCACGAACCCGCGCCTACCCGGAGCAGGAATGAAGGTTCAGATCGACATGGGCGCCACTGGCGCCGGCGTTTCCAAGGGAAGTGCCTTGCTCGATCTCGAGGAACTCCTCGCCACGCGCCTCCTCGTCCAGGGCAATTCCGGCTCGGGCAAATCCCACCTCCTGCGTCGCCTGCTCGAGCAAAGCGCCCCCTGGGTGCAGCAATGCATCATCGATCCCGAGGGCGATTTCGTCACCCTTGCCGACAAGTTCGGCCATGTGGTGGTTGATGCCGCCCGCACCGAGGCCGAGCTCACCCGCATTGCCGGCCGCATCCGCCAGCACCGCGTATCGGTCGTGCTCAACCTCGAAGGCCTCGATGTCGAGCAGCAGATGCGCGCCGCTGCGGCTTTTCTCGGCGGCATGTTCGACGCCGATCGCGACCACTGGTATCCCGTTCTCGTCGTCGTCGACGAAGCGCAGCTCTTTGCCCCCGCCGTTGGCGGCGAAGTGTCCGACGAAGCGCGCAAGCTTTCGCTCGGCGCCATGACCAACCTCATGTGCCGCGGTCGCAAGCGCGGCCTCGCCGGCGTCATCGCCACCCAGCGCCTTGCCAAGCTGGCCAAGAACGTGGCGGCCGAGGCCTCCAATTTTCTCATGGGCCGCACCTTTCTCGACATCGACATGGCCCGCGCCGCCGATCTTTTGGGCATGGAAAAGCGCCAGGCCGAGCAGTTCCGCGACCTTGCCCGCGGCCATTTCATTGCCCTGGGCCCGGCCATTTCGCGCCGCCCGCTCCCCGTCGTTATCGGCACAGTGGAAACCTCGGCCCGCTCCACGAGCCCCAAGCTCACCCCCTTTGAAGCCCCGGTGGATGCAGCCGAGCTGATCTTCACCGCCGAGCCCGAGCTCGCCCGTCCCGTGGTGCGCCGCCCCGCGCCGCCACCGCCGCCCTCGACCAACGAACTGCTCGCCCAGGTCGCCCGCGCGCGCCCGGAAGCCGAGCCGACGCCGCAATCGCTGTTCCCCGAGATCGACGAGGCCGAGCGCGTTTCGCAGATCGATGCCATCATGGTCGAACTCTTGAGCGACCCAGATGCGGCCTTCCGCACCACGGCAGTGCTCTATCAGGATTTTCTCGTGCGCTGCCGCATCCGCCGCGTTCCTGGGGAGCCGCCCGAACTGCCCGTCTTCAAGCGCCGCCTCGCCGTCGCCCGCGTTGCGCCCGAAAAGGAACTGGCCGACAGCGATGGCTGGCAGGCCGCGCTCGCCATGTCGGAAACCCTCACGGATGACGTGCAGGGCGTCTTTCTGGTGCTGGCGCAAGCCGCCCTCGCGGGCGAACCCTGCCCTTCCGACGCCACTGTGGCGCGCCTTTATGGCACCCACTCCACCAGCCGCGCCCGACGCCTCCTTACCTGGTTCGAGGAGCGCGGCCTGCTCGTCGTGCGGCTCGATTTCCGCAACAACCGCGTCGTCGCCTTCCCCGACCTCAACTGCGAAACCGCCCCCGGCGACCCTAACGGCCCCGACGCCCTCATCGACGAACGCCCCGCCGCGGAATAATCTTTGTCCGGCAGTTCACCGGCCTTCGCGCCTCCCTCCCCCTTGAGGGGAGGGATCGAGGGTGGGGGTCCCTCAACACTGCACCGGCGGTGCCATGCACGCGATTGTCACCCCGGCCCTGAGCCGGGGCCCATCTCGAGATTTCGCCCCCGGCGCAAGCTCACCGGATGTGCCTACCCCAGAATCTCCACTGCAAACCCGAACCGCGCCAGCCCGCCCGGCTCCAGCACCAGCGTCAGCGGCCGCTCTTCGAGCGCCGGTCCCGCGCCCACCCGCGCCGCCATGCCGTGCCAAGGCTCGAGGCAGAGGAACGGCGCCTCCATCTTGGGTTTGCTCCACAAGGCAAAGGCCGGCAGATTGCTCCAGCTGAAGTGCAGCCCCTTGCCGCTTTCCGCCACGAACCGGATGCCGCTGCCCGCCCCTTGCGGAAACACCAGCGCATCCTCATCGAACAGCCCATGCTCCAGCACCAGTTCACCCAGCTTGAACGGCGACGGCAGCATGTCGGGGCCGAGCAGACCCCCTTCGAGCTTTACCCGCGCCGGCTCGGCCCCATTATCGAGCACGGCGCGATGCTCCTCGCCCGCGCAGCCCGGCAGCGGCCAGGCAAAAGCGGGGTGAAACCCGAGCCCAAACGGCATGGCCCGCCCGTCGGCATTGCGCACTTCCGCTTCCACCACGACCTTGCGCCCCTCGAGCCGGTAACTCACTGCCAGCACGAACTCGAACGGATACACCTCGTGCGTCACCTCTGACGCCCTGAGCTCGAAGCGGCAGTGATCCTCCCCCTGCTCAACCAGCGTGAAAATGCTCCGCCGCGCAAAACCGTGCTGGCTCATCGCGAACAACTGCCCCTCGATGCTCACCTGATCGCCAGGCGCCTTGCCGACAATGGGAAACAGCACTGGCGCCCGCCCATTCCAGAATTGCGGATCGCCATGCCACAGCCATTCCCCGCCATCCGCGGTGGTGATCGACTGCATTTCCGCCCCCATGGGCGCAAGGGCGACGCGCAGATCCGCATTGGCGATGGTGATCAGATCCATGGGGTTTGCCTTTCAGACTTGTGGAAGGGTTCGACGCGAACGGGCCGCTATGCGCACTGCCTTGGCCTCGGCGGCATTGGGCGGCGCCCATTCAACCCCGAGTCGCGCCATCAAGCCTAGCGCATCTCCGGGCGCCATCAGCTTGTCGGTGTTGTCGAAAAACAGGTAAACATCGCGCTTTACGCCATCCGCAGTCGGACCGGCGACGAAGTTCCCATCGGTCGGCTCCCCCACCGACCATCGCCGCACCCGCTCGGCCCAGCTGTCGAGCTGGGCGGGGGAATAGCCTGACTTATAGAGCTCCTCCGAGCCATGCAGTCGGCAATAAACAAAGTCCGCCGTCACATCCATCAGCAGCGGCCAGCTCACCGTGTCGGCGCAGACCAGCGCAATCTCGTAGCGCCGCAGCAGCTCGATAAACACCGGGTCGCAAAAGCTCTGATGCCGGATTTCCATGGCGTGCCGGATCGGTCGCACCACCCCGTCGCCGAAATGCGGCGGCGCCCGCAACCGCCCGTCATGCCGCCGCGCCAGTTCTGCCGCCTGCGCCGTGTCGCGCGGCAACAAGCGAAAAAACGCCTCGATCCGCTCCGGGTTGAAGGCAAACCGCTCGGGAAACTGCCACAGCACCGGCCCCAGCCGCTCCCCCAGTGCCAACGGCCCCGAAGCAAAAAAATTGGCCAGCGGCGGCTCGGGATTGGTGAGCTTGAGCATATGGGTCAGATAGCGCGGCCCCTTGAGCGCAAACACAAACCCTTCCGGAACCGCGTCGCGCCATTGCTCGAACGACTTGGGCGTCTGCATCCCATAAAAGGTGCCGTTGATCTCGAGCGCATTGAAATGAACCGCGGCAAAGGCCAGTTCGCGCTTTTGCGGCAGCCCTTCAGGATAGAAATTGCCGCGCCAGGGCGTGTAGGTCCACCCCGACAACCCAATCCTGATCTCCCCCCGCTCCACCAACCGCTGCCCCGTTCACACCTGCTCGCGTCTCAACGCCAGCACGCCAACGGACGTTGCAGGGCACTTTCTGCACCCTCCCCCTTGAGGGGAGGGCCGGGGTGGGGGTTCAGGCCCCTCCACCAACTGGATGTAGCTAGTCTCACGTCAACGGAAACACCCCCCTGATCCGCGGCTCGCGCAGCCACAGCGCCATCCAGGCGAACACCCCCAGATAGAGGCTAAACAGCGTATGGCTGAACAGCGGATTATCCACCCGCAGATTAGCCGCCAGCGCCGCCCCCAGCAGCCCGGTCAACAACACCGCCCCCAGCAACGAAGTGCGTGGGATCACAAACAGGACGGTGCACACCGCCTCGATCACCCCGATCAGCAGCAGATATTTAGGCGGCCATCCCACCGCCTGCAGCGGCTCCAGCGCCAGCGTCGAGCCCAGCAGTTTTGGCGCCACCGACGCACCCAGCATGAACAGCGCCAAGAGCCCCGTCATGATCCAGCCAGCAATAATCATTCTTCGTCCCCACAACCCCGGCAGCCTCACGCTGCCCCCTCCCTCTGACGCTCGCCAGCCGCCCTTGCCGACACGCCCCCATCTTTTCGCAGCGCTTGCCCCCGGCCCCGCCATGCGCCACAACCCCGGCCATGTCCCTGCCGCCCCTCCCTATCGACGAAGCTCTCCCAGCCCTTCACGACGCGCTGGCCGCCGGCCCCTATGCCGTGCTGGTGGCGCCCCCCGGCGCCGGCAAGACCACCCGTGTGCCCCTCGCCCTTCTCGATGCGCCCTGGCGCGCGGATGGCCGCGTCATCGTGCTCGAGCCGCGCCGGCTTGCCGCCCGCGCCGCCGCCACCCAGATGGCGCGCCTCCTGGGCGAAGAGGTCGGCGCGACCGTCGGCTACCGCGTCCGCATGGATAGCCGGGTTGGCCCCAGGACCCGCATCGAAGTGGTCACCGAAGGCGTTTTCACCCGCATGCTGGTGGACGACCCCGAACTGACCGGCATCGCCGCCGTCCTCTTCGACGAATTCCACGAGCGCAGCCTCGATGGCGATCTTGGCCTCGCCCTCACCCTCGATGCGGCCGCGCTCCGCCCCGATCTGCGCGTCCTCGTCATGTCCGCCACCGTCGATGGCGCTGCCGTCGCGCGCCTCCTCAACGATGCACCCGTCATCGAAAGCCTCGGCCGCACTTTCCCGGTCACGACCGAATATCGCGAGCCCGATCCCCTCGCCCGCCTCGAAGACGCCGTGGCCACGGCCGTCCTTGCCGCCCTGCGCGAGCATGAGGGCTCGGCGCTCGTCTTCCTGCCCGGCCAAGGCGAGATCGCCCGCACCGCCGAACGCCTCGCCGACCGCCTGCCGCCCCACACCAGTCTCGCCCCGCTTTACGGCCAGCTCACCCCGGCCGAGCAGGACCGCGCCATCCAGCCCGCCCCGCCCGGCCAGCGCAAGATCGTGCTCGCGACCTCCATCGCCGAAACCTCCCTGACCATCGAGGGCATCCGCATTGTCGTCGATAGCGGCTTTCGCCGCGTGCCCGTCTATGAACCCGCCACCGGGCTATCCACCCTCCAGACCCGCCGGGTCTCCCGGGCCGGTGCCGACCAGCGCCGTGGCCGCGCCGGCCGCACCGCGCCCGGTCACTGCATCCGCCTCTGGAACGAAGGCCAGAACGCCGCGCTCCAGCCTTTCGACACTCCCGAAATCCTCGCGGCTGACCTCGCCGGCTTTGCTCTCGATCTCGCTTCCTGGGGCGTCGCCGATCCCACCCAGCTGCCGTTCCTTGATCCGCCACCCGCCCCGGCCTGGAGCGAGGCCGTCGCCCTGCTGCAAAGCCTCGATGCCCTCGACGCCACCGGCCGCCTTACCGCAGCGGGAAAGGCCCTGGCCCGCCTGCCGCTCCATCCCCGGCTCGCCCATATGGTCGTCGAAGGTGCCGCCGATGGCGACGCGCAAACCGCCGCGGAACTGACCGTGCTGCTCGGCGAACGCGGCCTTGGCGGCGACGGCATCGATCTAGCCCATCGCCTCGAGCGCTTCCGGCTCGATCGCTCACCTCGCGCCCGCGATGCCCGCGCCCTTGCCACCCGCTGGGCCAAATCTGCCGGCGGCAGCGCCGACGCCACCGACCCGCAATCTGTCGGCCATCATCTCGCCCGCGCTTTCCCGGACCGCGTCGCCCAGTCTGCCGGTGCCCGCGGCCGTTTTCGCCTCGCCAATGGCCGGCAGGCCAGCATGGACGCCACCGAAGCCCTCGCCGCCGTGCCCTTTCTCGTCGTCACCGATCTGACCGGCGCCGCCGCCACCGCCCGCATCCGCGCCGCCGCTGCGCTGGAGCGTGCCGAGCTCGAAACCCTCTTTGCCGACAAGATCACCACCGAAACCACCCTCAGCTTTGACGAGGCCAGCGCCAGCATCCGCGCCCGCCGCACCCGCCGCCTCGGTGCGCTACGCCTTGCCGATGAACCCGTGCCCGTCGATGATCCGGAAGCCGCCGCCACCCTGCTTGCCGAAGCGGCGGCGCGGCGTGGCGTCGATGCCCTTCCCTGGAGCCGCGAGCAAAAGGCCTGGCGCGCCCGCGCCAATTACCTGCACGCCACGTTGGGCGACGACTGGCCCGACCTCAGCGCCGAGGCCCTTGCCGACAGCACCGCGACTTGGCTCGCCCCGGCCCTTTACGGGTTGACCAAACTCTCCGAAATCACCGGCGAACAGCTGCGCACCGCGCTGGATCTCCTGCTTCCCTTCGCACGGCGCCAGGAAATCGAAGCCCTGCTGCCCAGCCATTTCACCGCCCCCACGGGCAATGCCGTGCCCATCGACTACACCGCCGAAGGCGGCCCCGCGATCGAGATTCGCGTGCAGGAACTGTTTGGCCTCACCCGCCATCCCACCATTGCCAATGGCCGCATCCGGCTCGTCCTCGTCCTGCTCTCCCCCGCCCACCGCCCGATCCAGACCACGCGCGATCTGCCGGGCTTTTGGGCCGGCTCCTGGCGCGACGTCGCCAAGGAGCTCAAAGGCCGCTATCCCCGCCACCCCTGGCCCGACGATCCCGCTGCCGCCCGCCCCACCGCCCGCGCCAAACCAAGGGGAACTTAGGGCCACGCCCTCTTGGGTTCGAGGCGCCAAAAGCGCACCTCACCATGAGGCCTGTTGATGCATCGAGTTCCAAGTAGCCCTCATGGTGAGGTGCGAGCTCTTCGCGAGCCTCGAACCACGAGGGCGTGCCCCCGAGGCCGGGCACAAAAAAGCCCCGGATCACTCCAGGGCTCTTGGGTCTTATTCGGCGGGGGAAAAGTTCAGCGCCACGCCGTTGATGCAATAGCGCAAGCCGGTGGGCGGGGGACCATCGGGGAACACATGCCCCAGATGGCTTCCGCAGCGCGAGCAATGGCATTCCGTGCGCACCATCCCGTAGGAGCGATCCTCGGAGGTCTCCACCGAACCGGGCAGCGGATCGTTGAAGCTCGGCCAGCCCGTGCCGCTCTCGAACTTCAGCGTCGATTCGAACAACGGCTGGTCGCAACCGGCGCAGGTGAACGCACCCGCCCGCGTTTCATGCAGCAGCGCGCAGGACCCCGGCCGCTCGGTGCCGTGGTTACGCATCACCTGGTATTGCTCGGGCGTCAGCCGCTTGCGCCATTCCTCATCGGTCCGCGTGACCGGAAATGCATGAGCATCCATGCCATTCTCCCGCTTATTCCAAAATTTCAACATGGCTCTCATATAGTGCTGCACCCGCCCTGGCGACAGGCCCAACCCCTCCGAGCCGTTCAAGCCGATGTGACCGGCGCCTCGAACAGCCCCGTAGGGAAGCCATCCTGGCTCACCTGGTTCTTTTCGCGCCAATAATCCTCGATGCCATCCACGCCCTTGGCTCGCGCCCAGCTATCCATCTGCGGGCGCTCCTCGCGATAATCAAACAGCGGCACGCCATAGCCGCACGAGGTTTGCACCAGCTCGATCGCGAGCCGCACCATCTGCCGCGCCCCCAGCGGCGCCTCGCCCCCGAACTGCTCGGCCAGCAACAAGGCATATTCCGCGCTGTCGCGATGGACTACCCGCCCCTGCCCATACAGCCGCAGAATCAGCGGTGGCCCGTCCACAGCGCAAAACATGATGGTCAGCCGCGGATCGATCCGCAGATGCGCCGCCGTTTCATTGCCGCTGCCGGTGCGGTCGAGATAAAGCACGTCATTGTCCCCGAGCACCCGGAACATGTCGGTGCTGCGCGGCGACATGTTCACATGCCCCGTCGGCGCCGCCGAAGCGGTAAAGAACATATGCTGGGCCGCAATGAACTTGTGATGGTGGGATTCGAGCTGGGGAAATCGCTTTGCCATGCCCCGTTTCTGCTCCCGCCCCAGCTACCCGCGCAAGCCCTTTTCATCAGCCAAGCACCAATCCTCGCTCAAGCGCGGCCAAGCACTGAGAGCCCGCAGCACGCGCCTCCCTCCCCTTGGGGGGCTTCGAACCGGCCGAAGTCGAAATCGCTCCAGTGGGGCGATTTCAGGTGAGAAGGCCATGAGAGCAATGCTCGAATGGCTGACGGGGTGGGGGCCGCGTTTTAGCAACATTGCGCCCGCCCAACGACCCCCTCTCTCAATCCCTCCCCTCAAGGGAAGGGACGCAAAAGCTCACCAGGAGAATGGCAAGACAAAGCGACTCCGACGGAACTTGCAAACACCCAGTGCCATCCACCACCCAGCGCCCATGCCCTATCGCCTCCCTCCCCATTGAGGGGAGGGATCGAGGGTCGGGGTTCGGGCCACCGGCTAAACTCGATTCGCGCACAACCCACCGCCAGAACCTCCACCCCAACCCTCCTCTCACGGGGAGGGAGCGGCCCGGCGCAAGCGGCGCGTGTTGCGCCATCCCCTTTGCAGGGCAGGCGCAGACAGCAGTCATCGAGAAACCGGCAAATCAATGCTGGCCGTCAGGCACCATCCGACCCAGCTTCGGGTTGGGGCGAGTCGAAAACAGTAACGTCCGAGAACCGGCGCGCAACGTAGATTACTACGTGAGCACCGGAAGCGCAGGTCATTGCTGTTTGCAGTGCGCAACGTAGATTACTACGTGAGCCGGAAGCGCAGGTCATTGCTGTTTGCAGGCCGCCCCGGCGCGAGGAAGGGGCGGATGGTGGGAGTAACAAGGATTGAACTTGTGACCCTTCGCGTGTGAAGCGAATGCTCTCCCGCTGAGCTATACTCCCATCGCCATCGGCGAAGTAGACTAGAGAGATGGTGGGCGTAACAAGGATCGAACTTGTGACCCCCTCGATGTCAACGAGGTGCTCTCCCGCTGAGCTATACGCCCATCTCTCCGGGAAGGAACCGCCGCTAGGCCGTCCCAATGGCGCGGATAGACCACAAAACTTGCTTTGTGGTCAAGGGGCCTCGCGCGCGCCGCTGGGGAGAAAATGCTCCCCCGCTTTTCCGCCTCCACCAGCGCCCAGATCTGCGCGCAGCGATGGCAATTCCAGCACCCCATTCGAAGGCGGCTCAGGCGCCGCCCCAGCGTGTTTGATCACGCGGCCAGCAGCCGCTCCACTTCATTCACCAGATCCTTGAGGTGAAACGGCTTGCTCAGAACCGAAGCATCCTTGGGCGCGTCACTGTCGGGGTTGAGCGCCACCGCGGCAAAGCCGGTGATGAACATCACTTTCAGGTCTGGATCGAGTTCGGTGGCGCGCCGCGCCAGCTCGATCCCGTCCATTTCCGGCATCACGATATCGCTCAGCAGCAGCGAAAACGGCTCCTCGCGCAGCCGCTCATAGGCAGAAAGGCCATTATCGAAGGAAACCACCTCATAGCCGGCGTTTTTCAACGCCCGCGTCAGAAACTGGCGCATGTCATTATCGTCTTCCGCCAGCAGAATTCGTCTCATCACTCTCTCCGGCCAATTCGCCACTGAGTCGCAAATTATCCCACGGATGTTTATGCCAGGTTAGCCATAACGCAAACCGGGCAGCTGGCCCTTACAATTATCTTGATCAACTGGACAAGCCGCGTGCCACGGGCCACATTGCGGGGGTAAACGGCGCCGCGTCGCAGAACGGCGCCCAAGCCTATCGGGAGGGACTGTGCGGTCCGACTATTGGGATCAGCCAGCGTTTGAAACGATCCGGCCGCGCCGCCTCGTGGCGCCCCTGGTGTTCAACTCGGCCCATTCGGGCCGCAATTATCCCGAACGCTTCCTTGCCATGACCCGGCTCGATAATCTCTCGATCCGCCAGTCCGAGGATGCTTTTGTCGACGAACTCTTTGCCCGCGCACCCCATCTCGGGGCTCCCTTGCTGCGCGCGCATTTCCCCCGGGCCTATCTCGACGTCAATCGTGAGCCCTGGGAACTGGACCCCTCCATGTTCGACGAGCCCCTTGGGCCAAGGTTCAACACCACCTCGCCGCGCGTGGCGGCCGGCCTTGGCACGCTCGCGCGCGTCGTGGCCGAAAACAAGCCCATCTATCGCGACCGGCTGACCCTCGAGGACGCGCGCATGCGCATCGAGGGCATTTATCAGCCCTACCATGCCGCGCTGCAAAAGCTGCTCAACGAAGCCGTTGGCACCTTCGGCGTCGCGGTGCTGATCGATTGCCATTCCATGCCGCGCATCAACCGCCCGAGCGACCGCTCCGGCCCCGATATTGTGCTTGGCGACCGGTATGGCACCACCTGCACCCCGGCCCTGATCGACATGGTGGAAACCATCTTCAGCGCGGCGGGCCTGCGCGTTGCGCGTAACCGCCCCTATGCCGGGGGCTTTTCCACCCGCGCCTATGGCCGCCCCCAGCAAGGCGTGCACGCCCTCCAGATCGAAATCAGCCGCCACCTCTACATGAACGAAGCGACCCTGGATCGAAACAGCGGCTTTGACACCATGCGCTCCCTCATGGACCACCTGATCACCGCCCTCATCACTCTCGACCTCCCCACCCTCCTCACCCCCCACACCGCCGCCCAGAAACTCGCCGCCGAATAGCGGACCGGCCGGCGCCTCACCCGCACCCGTCACCCTGCCCGGGCATCCTGCTGCATCAATTCCCGGCGTTCGCCTGCCATGCCGAGGAATGTCCCAGCCACGATCAGGGCTGCACCAACAAGCGTCGATGCGGTTACAGGCTCAGCTAAAAGGAGATGCGCTAACGCAAAACCGAACAGCGGCTCGGTTCCCATCAGAAAGCCAACCCTGGTCGGGCTCGTCCGGCGGACCGCAGCATTCTGGACGTAAAAGGCCGCGATCGTACAAAACAGCGACAGAAAGGCGACGCTGGCCCAAAAGCTCGGGCCGGCCGCCACAACAAGCGCGCCAAGTCCCTGAGTGCTCCAAAGCATCGCCAGCGCGACTACGCTGACGATGACAGCTTGCGTGGCAGTCAGCGCCACGGACGACAATGCGCGCCCCGCCATCAATCGCTTGGTGGCAACGACCATAACCGCCCGAAGCATGGCGGCAAGGAGAATAAGCCCATCCCCGGGCGACCATGCGGTCAGTCCACCCACAAGGCAGCCAACGCCAGCGCAGGCGATAACCGCGCCAAGAATGACGATGGGGGGCGGCACGCGCCGCGCCAGCGCATAGTCCAGAAACGGAGTAAAGAGCGTGCTCAAGGAAATGATCAAAGCCGCATTGGTTGCGCTCGTCTGGGCAAGGCCTGCGATCTCGGCAATAAAGATCACTGCTAGAATAACGCCGAGCACAGCAGCCCGCACCAGGTCCGCCCGCGCCGCGGAGGCCAGTTCGCGCCGCGCCAGCATGGACATGATGCAGGCAGTGGCGAAAAACCGGTAGAAAATCAGGACCAGAACCGGCGCATAGGCCAATGCGCCTTTGCTGACCGGGTAGCTCGCCCCCCAAACCACCGCGACGCCCAGCACGGCCAGGTCGGCCAAACCGGTGGAGCGGCGATCATGTGTTGCCGCCGCATGGACCCTGTCCGTCATCGTCTTTACCCTCGTTCAACTCCGACCCGCCACTGTGACTGACGGTCTAGTTGTCAGTGGGTAGGCGATGGCGCAGGCGAGCTATAGAACAAAAGTGCAGCCCCGATCAGGCCTGCGCATAAGCCGCCGGTGTGGTGCCGACTATGGCCGTGAAGTGCCGCGTCATGTGGCTCTGATCGGCAAAGCCCGCCTGGGCCGCCGCCGCAGCCAGCGAGTGCCTTTCGCGAAGCAGGTTCTGCACCAGGCGCACCTTCAAGCCGATATGGTAGGCATGGGGCGGCAATCCGGTGCGGCGCTTGAACAAGTCGATCGTCTGCCGCCGACCCAATTCGGCCAGCGAGGACAGCAAGTCGAGCCCGACATCCTCTTCAACATGGGCATGGAGGTAGTCGACGAGGTTTCGGGCGCGGTGATCCGGAAGAATAATCGCCATTTCTGTTGGGGCAGTGTTACCGGCAAGCCTCGCCACCACATCCCCCAGGGCATCGAGGGCCGTGTCCCGGGACAGCGCCAGCCGTGACCCATGCACAACCTGGTGGATGCGTTCCAGCCGCGCTGCCAGGGACGGATCCCGGCGGTTGGAGAGCTTGAAGTCCGGCAGGGGCACGCCCTCGCGGCCTTCCCGATTTCCCAGGATGTCCCCCATGGTTTGCTCGGAGACATAGAACATCCGTTGCCCCCAACCACCCTCGACCGCCGCATTGCCGTGGTGCACGTCGCCGGGCCGCATGGTCATGACGGTTCCCGCGCTCACGCTGAGCTGCTCACCCCGGCACCAAACCGAATGCACGCCGGCTGTCATCACCCCAATCAGGTATTGCGGGTGAAAATGGGGTTTGAACGATTGGCGCACATAGTGAGCGGCGAGGGTTTCGAGGCCCCCATGGACCAGTGGTCGCCGGAAGGAAACGCGCTCCGATCCTCCCTTCGCCCGCGCTGGCCTATCGTTCACCGCTCTCGCCTACTCGTTTGTGCCGCAAGGATCCTGCCACCATCGCAGATAAACCGCAGGGAGCGGCGAGTAAATAAAATCCGCAGACCACATCAGCCCCCGTGTCCCCCCGGGGCCTGGCGCTTGCCTATTGGCTATCGCCGTTATCGGCTTTTGACGGCAAGATCAGTGGCACCGCCGCCAGGATGATGAGGATAACAGCCGCCGACAGCACCGCGGTAGCTTCGAGGCCCAAACCGGCAATGACACCAATGCCCGCGGTGGCCCAGATATTGGCGGCGGTGGTCAGGCCCTCCACCTGGTTCTTTGCCGTGCGCACGATAATCGCGCCGGCGCCGAGGAAGCCGATCCCCTGCACAATGCCCTGCAAGACCCGCGACATATCCTCGATCGGCATGCCACTCTGGGTCGGTCCGATGACAAACAGCGCCGCCCCCACGGCAACCAGCATATGGGTGCGCACCCCAGCGCTTCTGCCTTTGCGTTCACGCTCATAGCCAAGAATCCCTCCAAGCATGGCGGCGAGCAGCAACCGCATGGCAATGCGCGTAATGGTCGAAACGTCTGGAACGTCCGAAAATTCACTCAGGGCGGTCGACCAGATTTCGTCTAGCACGGTTGGTTTCCTCATCATGATGCCGGGGCACGGCGTGCCGCTGCACCTATAAGGCAACAGGCCCCACATGGATGCCGTGGGCATGCAAATGCGCGTCCCTGGGTCGCAGCCCGGGGCCTGACCCTCCGCGTGAGCACCCCGGCGCTGGCCTTGGCGGGTACATCCTTGCTATGGTGTGCTTTCCTGTTTTTCAGCTCTGACCCGAAAGAACCAGCACGGCCATGACCGTGACAGGCTTTCATTCTTGCGACCAAGGTGGCGAAGATGAACAAGCCTTTTGTGGCCCTGCGTCCGGAAATCACGCGGACCCACGCCCAGATCCTGATGCGCTGGTTGGAAGATGAACGCGTCACGCGCTATCTCAGTGATTCAAGCAGCGTGTCCCGCTTCATCGCCCGGGCCCTCGATCGAACGCAGCTGCCGATCCTGACCCATTTGTTCAACGGGGGCGGACGCTTCTTCATGGCCCATGATCGCACTGATCGGCCCGTGGGTTTCGTCCGCCTGGTCAAGACCGGCCCCGATTGCGAAATCGTCCTGGTGATCGGCGATCACGACAACTGGGGTCGCCGGCTCGGCGCCAGCACCATCCGCGAAGGGCTGAAGCTCGCCTTTCTCGATATGCGCGCCCGCACGGTCATCGCCAAGATCCATCCGGACAACACCCGCTCGCTCAAGGCCTTTGAGCGCTGCGGCTTTCTGGTCGATCGGGAAACACCAGGGCTCACCGCCCTGTCCATGACCTCTGCCCGCTATCTGCAGCGCCTGCGTGACGGAGCCATGGCCGAAGCCGCCGAGATTTACATCACCGAGATGGACAAAGCCCGCCTCCAGGACCTGATGGCCTACGAGCAAGGACCGGCCATTGTGGACCTCGAACACGAGATCGAACGAGCCATTGTGGTTAATCCCCGGCGCGTCGCGCCCGATGTCGTCACCATGAATTCCAGGCTCGTGCTGCAGCTGGACGACGAGCAGCGCCACGTGACGCTGGTTTATCCGCAAGACGCGGACAAAAACTCGGGCAAACTATCGGTGCTCTCCGACCTCGGCGCCGCAATCCTGGGTTATGGTGAAGGCCATGCCATCGACTGGCTGGTGTCCGATCGTCCACAGCAGATCCGCATCGAACGGGTACTTTACCAACCCGAATCCGCCGGTCACTTTCATCTCTAGCGGCAGTATCGGGCCGCTACCCCCTACCCCAGCAGCCACCCAACCCACCAATCCGGTTCAGCGCATTCTAGAGAAGCGGACGTTTAAGGATGGTCATCCCTGATCAAACCGGCCCACGAATACCTTTGTGCGAAACCGCCAGTCTGGATGGACAGCGTTTTCGCCGGCAGCGCACCGCGGCGTCGAGAGCACTAACAGGGGAGCCGCTAAACCGCTCCGATGCGGAGCGAGGAACTGAACGGCTGCCGTTCACTACTTTACCGAGCCCAGAGTCCCATGCGCTTATATATCAACGCTGTTGCGCCTGCGGATGTGGAGATACGCTGGATCGAACCCGGCAAACTGTTCCAGTGCAGTGTGGTTGAGGATTTCGATTGCGGAGCCCCGGATGGTTATCATCTCGCTGGCCCGCAGGAATTGAAGGGTGCGGTTAACATGCACAGCCGAGAGTCCCACCGTATCGGCCAGGTCCGCCTGCGTCACAGGTAATTTGAAGCTACCATCTGCAACGAGGCCGACGGCCTTGAGACGGGCATGAATCTCGCAGAATAGGTGCGCGATGCGCCGGTCCGCCTCCCGGGTGCCCATGTTCAGCAGCCACTCCCGCAGGGTCGCCTCATCAACCAAGGTCGCCCACCACAGTGGTCGCTTCAGTCCTGGGCGTTCGAAAAGATTGTCGATCGTTTCGCGCGGGATATCGACAACCTGACAGTCCGTCAGCGCCCCAATGGAGTGATCCATTGCATCCAGAACATGCACACGCAGGTCACAGAAGTCGCCAGGCAACAAGTAGGCGACGATTTGGCGACGCCCGCTCTGATCCATTTTATAGCGACAGGCCAGCCCTTCGGCGACCAGATGAACATCGCTGGGGTTGTCGCCTTCTCGGATGATGTCGCGCTTGGCACTAACGAGCCGGCTGCCTGACCCTGCCTCCCTGACCAGGCTCCGGTCTTCATCGGACAGGGCCGCATAACCTTCCAGTTTACGAATAAGGATGTTTAGCGACATGGCCCCTCACTTTGTCGGCCCCACCCACCACCGTTCACTGCGGATGTATCTAACATATGATAGAAAAACCGAACGGTCTCATCCATTCGGCAGACGGGCCTGGCTAGTCCTCGTGGTTGTCACCTGAGAAGCGGAGAGTAAAACAGACTGCGCCCGTCTCATCGGCTACCGACATGCACCACCTGCCTCGTCCCTCCAAGAACTTGGTTGCCTCGGAGCTCAGGATAGTGCCGGCTGCCCGCACCGCTTCAGCGCGGGCCTCGGTAACACCAGCCAGTTCTACACCCACGGTGTCGATAATAGCTCGGCCGTCCATGACGTGAAAAAAGAAACGAGGCATGTTCATTGCTCCCACAATAAAAGGCGGGAGCGGATTGAACTCTCAGCCGCAGGCGCCCAAGAAAATCGGCCCGCGATCCAGTAATGATAGGCCTAAAGCAGGCGATTAGATAGTGCTAAGGCGTGCAATGGATGTTTTGGCCAGCCCTTTTCTCTAATCGACTACGCAGATCAGCATGCTCGAGGCCGCAGTAATAATCTCAAATATTGAGTTATGTTAAGGTAACGACATGGATGGCGGTCTAATGAATTAGCTAGAGGTTCGGTCCGGTGGCGAATGTTCGCCGCCGACGTTGCTAGCCTCTCAAGGCGCTCGCGATGCAGCAGCACACAGATTTGTTGATTCGACGCCTCCAGAGCATTGGGGCCGTCTCTCCCAGGGACCGGGCTGCGATTGCAGCCCTCCCCATTCGGGAACGTGAGGTTTGGCGCGGGCAGACCGTCCGTAAAGAAGGAGAACAGCCAACCGACAGCATCCTGATCCTTTCTGGACTGGTCTCAAGCTTCAAGGTCTTTCCTGATGGGAGGCGACAGATTATCGGATTTCACATTGCAGGCGATATCCCGGATTTACAGAGTTTAGTGCTGCCGGGCCTGGACTTCTCCCTGGCCGCGCACCAGCACGCAGATGTAGCGCTCATTGCACACGACGACCTGCGGCCCTTGCTTCATGCCGTTCCAACGCTCTCTGACCTGTGTTGGCGTGACACTCTGGTGACCGCCTCAACTTACCGCACCTGGGTTGCTGCCGCTGGAAGGCTCAAAGTGGCCGAGCACTTTGCCCACATTATCTGCGAGTTGCATCTTCGGTACCAAGCAGTGGGGCTTGGCGCGTACAACAAATTGTCGCTTCCGCTTACCGACGCGGAGCTAGGCGACGCGCTGGGCGTCACTTCCACCAGCGCGCGACTAGCGGCGCGTCAGCTGGAAAATGATGGACTGATTGAGGTGGCTGAAGGAGAAGTCCGAATTCTGGACTACGAGCGGCTCCAGGCCTATGCCCAGTTTGAACCCTCCTACCTTCACGTAAACGGCGCCTTGGTTTAGAGCGGCTCCAACTTGGTTTGACCTCCGCGCCATATAGTTGGTCGAAACAGCGGTCACTGGGCTCAGGCGCTAAGCTGTGACATCATCCAAGAGGCACATCGGGCGTTTGGATTGTTAAGCTTAGGGCAAGTTTCAGCACTACGGCGAACGCCAATGGCGAGAACATGAACAAGGTAAGTGCCACAAACACGAGCTTGTACCAGCCCATTTGCTGTGCCCTCGGCGTGACTAAGTCCCGCGATCCAACAGCACCCCCGTGTTTTTAGCGAGAGGGGTCTCGCGGGGAGCGGAGTTAGACGAGCCCACCCCGTTCCCCCGCTCACCTCACTATGCTACCACCACCGCGTCTCCCCCAGACCTCATGGTGAGCCCCCCAGCCACGAGGTCATGCCCCGGTCACCCTCGCATGCCCATTGATTTCGCTGCCATCCAAGCCACCCTGCTCCGCGCAGCGGACGCCGCCGCGGCCTGCACCCTGCCCTTGTTCCGCACGCCCCTGCTGGTCGACAACAAGCTCGCCGGCGGTTTTGACCCGGTTACCGAGGCCGACAAATCAGCGGAAACCGCCATTCGCGCGGTGATCGCTGAAGCCTTTCCCGATCATGCCGTCATTGGCGAGGAATGGGGCAACACGGGCGAGCACCGCTTTTCCTGGATCATCGATCCCGTGGATGGCACCCGCGCCTTTATTTCGGGTGCCCCTGTTTGGGGCACGCTGATCGGCTTTGCGGTGGATGGGGTGGCCGTGGCCGGGATCATGGCCCAGCCCTTTATCGGCGAAACCTTTTTGGCGGTGCCTGGCCAGGCCAGCTATCGCCGCGGCCAGACCCAGACAGCCCTGCGCAGCTCGGGCCAGACCGAACTCGCCGCCTGCCGCGTATTCACCACCACGCCCGCACTCTTCAGCACGCCCGAACTGCAAGCCAAATGGCAGGCTGTGGCCGGCGCCACCCGCCTGCAGCGCTTCGGCATGGATTGCTATGGCTATGCCCTGCTCGCGGCCGGCCATGCCGATCTGGTGGTCGAGCCTTTCCTTAACACCTATGACATTGCCGCCCTGGTGCCGATCATCCGCGAAGCGGGCGGCGCCATTGCCTGCTGGGACGGCAGCGAGCCCACCGGTGGGGGCAATGTGGTGGCCGCGGCTTCCCCCCGGCTGCTGGATGCTGCGCTCGAACTGGTGAATCGCGCCTGAGCGCGACGGAGCCCTGCGGTCAGCTCTGCTCGGTGATGAAGGCGTCAAACGCGGCGAACACCTGCGCGCGAATCGCATCGGTTTCCATGAACAGCTCATGCTGGGCCCCGGGCACCACCATGTGCCGGCCGGTGCGCAGGCGCAGGCCCAACTCCTCGGTCGCCGGTGTCCAGACCACCCGGTCCCGCGCTGCCGCCAGGATCAGGAGGGGCACCCGCAGCTTTTCGGGAAAGTCATCGCGCTGTGCCGCAGCCATGGCCGCCAGCGCCGCCCCGGTCCACTGGATCGTTGGCGCCCCGATTTCAAGTTCGGGATGGGCCTTGAGCACCGCGATGCTCCGGGCAAAGCGCTCGGGATCCCCGGTCAGCGGGTTGTCGGCAAACGCCATTTTCGAGGCAGCCTTGTCCTGCGGCCGCCGCAGCGGCAGCCGTCCGAGGCCCAGAAAGCTCATTGCGCTCAGGACCCGTGCGGCGCCCGCGGTGCCGAAGGGCGGCGATTCCAGCCCCACCATGGGCGAGGACAAAAAGATGCGCTCGAACATCAGCCGGTCATTGACCCCGGCAAACAGCGCCGCAAGCCCCCCCATGGAGTGCGCCACCAGGTAATAGGGCGGCGGGCAATCGGGCAGCAGGATTTCGCTGTGAAAGCTTTTGAGGTCACTCCAGTAATCGGAGAACTTGTCGACATAGCCCAGCTTGGGATTGCCGATCAGCCGTTCCGATCCACCCTGCCCGCGCCAGTCAAAGGTCGCGACGCCAAAGCCGCGCGAGCGGAAATCGGCGATGGTCTCGAAATATTTCTCGATGAATTCGGTTCGCCCCTGCAGCAGGCACACCGTGCCCCGATGCGGCCCCACGCCCTTGGGCCAGATCGCATAGCGCAACCGAACCCCATCGGCGGATCGGAAGAACCCGACGCGTCCCCCTTCGGGGATCGGATTGTTCGGGTCGCTGGCCAGTTTGGGCCCATTGGGATCCACAACAATGGTCATGCCACAAACCTTCATGCCGGAGGGGCCGGTGCTGGAGGCAAGCCGGCCGGAGGGGTGGGCTTATATAGGCGCTGGACAAAAGAAAGCCAGCACCTCTTGCGAGATGCTGGCTCCCTTACGCTGCGGGCCCGTGCGGGGGGCGGGTGACAAGCCCGCAGTTGCGTAGCGCCGGCTTTGGCCAGCACATGCCCCCTTATGCGCCCCCCATCCTGAACGGGGATGCAAAACCGCGTTCAGAATGCGTTCATCTACATGGCCATTGCAGGGCAAAAAAATTTGCAGCGCCCGCTGTGCAACGCTCTTGAACCCCCAAACGGGGCGCCTAGATATAGCTCGTCCGCCGGTTATCCGGGGACCTCACCCGAGCAAAATCAACGGCTTGCCTCTTTTGGGAGCCGCATAGCAAGGGTCGAGAACACCACGTTGCTTTCAGGAGAATGTGCTATGCAGACCATCGATTTTTCCCCCTTCTACCGCTCCACCGTCGGCTTCGACCGCCTCTTCAACCGCCTCGATACCCTGAGCGGGCAGGAAGCAAAAACTTATCCTCCCTACAACATCGAGCGGACCGGCGATGATGCCTACCGCATCTCCATCGCCGTGGCTGGCTTCTCCAATGGCGATATTGCCATCGAGACCAAGGAAAACAGCCTGGTTGTGAAGGGTGCCAAGCCCGCCGAGAGCACTGAAAAGGCTCGTGAATTCCTCCATCGCGGCATTGCCGAGCGCGCTTTCGAGCTCCGCTTCCAGCTGGCCGACTATGTCGAGGTTCAGGGTGCCACGCTCGAAAACGGCTTGCTCCATCTGGAACTGAAGCGCGAACTGCCCGAAAGCAAGAAGCCGCGCACCATCCAGATCAGCGGCGGCACCAGCCAGCCTACGATCGAGGACCAGTCGGTCAACTAATCCGACCCGTTCGGAACGATCCAAGAGGCGCAGTCCACCCGGGCTGCGCTTTTTCATTTACCCCCAGCCGGAACTTCACCGCGTCACTCCGGTTTCCCTTGGAACACACGGCAGCCATCTGCCCCTCACCTCAAGGACAAACCCATGGCCATCCCCTCGGTAGAATTGAAGTCCAACTCCAAATCCGCGGTGATCGAGCTGCTCAATGCCCGTCTCGCCGACTCTATCGATCTGGCGCTGCTGACCAAACAGGCGCACTGGAATCTCAAAGGCTTGCAGTTCATCGCGGTGCACGAAATGCTCGATCCATTCCGCGCCGCCATCGACACCCATACTGACGTGATCGCCGAACGGGTGGCGCAGCTGGACGGTATTGCCTTGGGCACCAGCCAAGTGGTTGCCGCCTCCACGAGCCTGCCGCCCTACCCCACCGAGATCCGCAAAGTGCCAGACCATCTTGGGGCACTGACTGAGCGCTACGCCCAACTCGCCAACCAGATTCGCGACGATATCGACACCGTCGAAGAGGCCGGCGACCCCACTTCAGCCGATATCCTGACCGCCTTTTCACGCGAGCTCGACAAGGATCTGTGGTTCCTTAAATCGCATCTCGAATAACTATTTCTGGACTTCAGGCTGGTGCGGCTCCCCGTATTAAGGGAGCCCCACGCGCAAAAATTCTGCTTTCCTATCCCCGAGTTGGCAATTTCCTACTTGGCTGTCCCAAGCCGCTCATATCCCGCTTGACCCCCGGTTTCGATTTATGCAATTGTGACTGCGATAGGGCAGCACGTCTGTCCTTTCTGACGCGTCGCCCCGGTCTCCCCGGCCAGCACGCACGCCGATCCGGCTGGCCCGCTATGCCATTAGCGGAAACGGACAGGCGGGGATAAATCCGAGACGCCGAACGCCCGTTCAGGCCAGTCTCGAAGCCCGAATGAGCGGCCATTTGGATGCAGCGCCGCTCCCACGCATGGACGTATTTGCTCTTCCGAGCCGTACCCGGTACGACCCGCTCGAGCAACGCGCCCACCAGAGGACGACAACGCATCCGCCCCGCTGGTCTGCCGGCACACCCAGGATGCACACGACATAGCGACATGCCCGCTTGGGCCGACAGAGCAAGGATACGACCATGGCACTCCACCGGAACGGACCCACTTCTCCCGTCACGAGCCCAGCCAGCACTCGTAAAACTCTGATCGAGAATGGTCACCCTGTTGCTCTCAATACCGGCCGGCCGGCGGCCCAGGGTCTTTACGATCCAGCCAATGAGCACGATGCCTGCGGCATCGGGATGATTGCCAATATCAAGAACAAGCCCAGCCACGAAGTGGTCGAAAAGGGCCTGGAAATCCTTGAGAACCTTGAGCACCGCGGTGCGGTGGGCGCCGATCCGCTGATGGGCGATGGCGCGGGCATTCTGGTTCAAACGCCCCATGCCTTCTTCAGCAAGGTTCTGCCTTTCCCGCTGCCCGAAAAGCAGTTCTACGCCGTGACCATGCTGTTTTATCCCAACGATCCCGCCCTCCGGGACCGCTGTGCTCAGACCGTGCGGGCCTGCCTCGCCGCCGAAGGACTGACCCTGCTCGGCGAGCGCCTCGTGCCGTTCGACAACTCCGCCCTTTCGGCCGGCGTTATTGCGACCCAGCCCATCATCGAGCAGATGGTGATCGGCCGCCCGGTTGGCCTCACCATCGATGAATTCGAGCGCAAGCTCCTGATCGTGCGCAAGGTGATCTCCAACACGGTTTATCGCGAGATCCCCGAAAGCGACACGGACAACGGCTTTTACGTGGTGTCCATGTCGGCGCGCACCATTGTCTACAAGGGCATGTTCCTCGCCTACCAGCTCAAGGCCTTCTATCCCGATCTGCATGACGAGGACTTCGAGTCCGCCATTGCCTTGGTGCACCAGCGCTTTTCCACCAACACCTTCCCCTCCTGGAAGCTGGCGCATCCCTATCGCATGACCACCCACAATGGTGAGATCAACACCATTCGGGGCAACGTCAACTGGATGGCGGCCCGCCAGGCCTCAGTGTCGTCGCCCCTGTTTGGCGAAGACATCACCAAGATCTGGCCCATCTCCTACGAGGGCCAGTCCGATACCGCCTGCTTCGACAACGCGCTCGAATTCCTCGTGCGCGGCGGCTATTCGCTGCCCCATGCAGCCATGATGCTGATCCCTGAAGCCTGGGCCGGCAACCCGCTGATGGACGACACCCGGCGCGCCTTTTACGAATACCATGCTGCCCTGATGGAGCCCTGGGACGGTCCCGCTGCCATGTCGCTGTCCGATGGACGCTATGTCGTGGCAACGCTCGATCGCAATGGCCTTCGCCCCGCGCGCTATCTCGTCACCAAGGAAGGCCATGTCGTTCTGGCCTCCGAATCGGGTGTGCTCGACATCCCCGAGGAAGATGTGGTCGAGCGCTGGCGCCTGCAGCCCGGCCGCATGCTGCTGATCGACCTTGAAGAAGGCCGCATCATCTCTGATGACGAGATCAAGCAGAGCCTTGCCGTCCGCAATCCCTATTCGGCCTGGCTCGCCCGCACCCAGATCGTGCTGGAAGACCTGCCCGAAACCCAGCCCAAGGCGCCGACCACCTCGGAGTCGCTGCTCGACCGCATGCAGGCCTTTGGCTACACGCAGGAAGACATCAAGCTGCTGATGACTCCGATGGCCACGACCGGTCAGGAAGCCGTTGGCTCCATGGGCACCGACACGCCGATCTCGGCGCTGTCGGACAAGAGCAAGCTGCTTTATACCTATTTCAAGCAGAACTTCGCCCAAGTCACCAACCCGCCCATCGATCCGATCCGCGAGGAATCGGTGATGAGCCTTGTCTCGTTCATCGGACCGCGGCCGAACCTGTTCGACCTTGAAGGCGCCTCGCATCACAAGCGCCTTGAAGTGCGTCAGCCCATTTTGACCAATGAGGATCTCGAAAAGATCCGCGCCATTGGCGACATGGCCGACAACGAGTTCCGCACCCAGACCCTCGATATCACCTACCCGGCCGCTGAGGGCGCGGCGGGCATGGAAGCGGCGCTGGCCACCATCTGCGAGGCTGCTGAAACCGCGGTGCGGGGCGAATTCAACATCATCATCCTTTCGGACCGCCTGGTTTCGGCCGAACGCATCGCCATCCCGGCACTGCTGGCGACTGCTGCTGTGCACCATCACCTGATCCGCAAGGGTCTGCGCACCTCTTCGGGGCTAGTGGTGGAAACCGGCGAAGCGCGCGAAATGCACCACTTCGCCATGCTGGCCGGCTATGGCGCCGAAGCCATCAACCCCTATCTCGCCTTTGAAGCGCTGGCGGCCCTGCATGCCGAAGGCGAGTTCCCGGCCGAAGTCGACGCCCATGAAGTGGTTTACCGCTACATCAAGAGCGTCGGTAAGGGCCTGCTCAAGGTCATGAGCAAGATGGGCATCTCGACTTATCAGAGCTATTGCGGCGCCCAGATCTTTGACGCAGTTGGCCTCAGCAGCGAGTTCGTCAAGCGCTTCTTCTTTGGCACGGCAACCACGATCGAAGGCGTGGGTCTGCTCGAGATCGCCGAGGAAACCGTCCGCCGCCATGCCGGCGCCTTCGGCGACGACATCGTGCTGCAAAAGTCGCTCGATGTGGGCGGCGAATATATGTACCGCATCCGTGGCGAAAAGCATGCCTGGTCGCCCGATGTGGTGGCCGATCTGCAGCACGCCGTGCGGACGCGCGAAGACAGCCCCGAAACGGCCCAGGACCGTTACAACAGCTTCGCGCAGCGCGTGAACACGGCCGAGAACGGCTATCTCGCCATTCGCCACCTCCTCGACTTCAAGCCTCTCGGCCCCGCCGTTGCGCTTGAGGAAGTCGAGCCAGCCGTCGATCTGGTCAAGCGCTTCGTCACCGGCGCAATGAGCTTTGGCTCGATCAGCCGCGAAGCCCATACCACGCTTGCCATCGCCATGAACCGCATCGGCGGCAAGTCCAACACGGGCGAAGGCGGCGAAGAGCCCGACCGTTACAAGCCGCTCCAGGATGGCTCGTCAAACCCGCTGCGCTCGGCAATCAAGCAGGTTGCGTCCGGCCGCTTCGGTGTCACCACCGAATATCTGGTCAATGCCGACCAGCTCCAGATCAAGGTGGCGCAGGGTGCCAAGCCCGGCGAGGGCGGGCAGTTGCCTGGCCACAAGGTCGACTGGATCGTCGCCAAGACCCGCCACTCGACCCCTGGCGTCGGGCTGATCTCGCCCCCGCCGCACCACGACATCTATTCTATCGAAGATCTGGCGCAGCTGATCTACGATCTCAAGAACGTCAATGAGACCGCCGACATCTCGGTCAAGCTCGTCTCGGAAGTCGGCGTCGGCACCGTGGCCGCCGGCGTTGCCAAGGCGCGCGCCGACCACATCACCATCTCGGGCTATGATGGCGGCACCGGCGCGTCCCCGCTGACTTCGCTCAAGCATGCCGGCGGTCCGTGGGAGATCGGCCTCGCTGAAACCCACCAGACCCTGGTGCTCAACCGCTTGCGCGCCCGCGTCAAGCTGCAGGTCGATGGCGGCCTCAAGACCGGCCGCGATGTGCTGGTGGGTGCCCTCCTGGGCGCCGACGAGTTCGGTTTTTCCACCGCACCACTGATTGCCGCTGGCTGCATCATGATGCGCAAGTGCCATCTCAACACCTGCCCGGTTGGCGTCGCCACGCAGGATCCCGTGTTGCGCAAGCGCTTCAAGGGCACGCCTGAGCACGTCATCAACTACTTCTTCTTCATCGCCGAAGAACTGCGCGGCCTGATGGCACAGCTGGGCGCCCGTACGCTCAACGAGTTGGTCGGCCGCTCCGACCTCATCGTGCAAAAACCCATGCCCGAGCACTGGAAGAGCGAAGGCGTCGACCTTTCTCGCCTCCTGTTCAAGCCCGAGCCGCTGGGTGGCGACACCCTGTTCCAGTCCGAGCGACAGGATCACCACCTGGAAGCCGTGCTCGATCGCAAGCTGGTCGAACTGGCGCAGCCAGCTCTCGAACATGGCAGGGCGGTGCAGATCGACTTGCCCATCCGCTCCCGCGACCGCTCGGCCGGCGCCATGCTGTCGGGCGCCCTGGCCAAGCGCTATGGCCTCGAAGGCCTGCCGGAGGACACCATCTCCATCAAGCTCACCGGTACTGCGGGGCAGGCTTTTGGTGCCTTCCTCGCCCATGGCATTTCGATCGATCTCGCGGGCGATGCCAATGACTATGTCGGCAAGGGTCTTTCGGGCGGGCGCATCGTCGTGCGTCCATCCCCGACCACGGGCATCATCCCGGAGAAGTCGATCATCGTGGGCAACACGGTGCTTTACGGTGCCATCTCGGGCGAATGCTACTTCCGCGGCGTGGCCGGTGAACGCTTCGCCGTGCGCAACTCCGGCGCCCTCGCCGTCGTTGAAGGCACCGGCGATCATGGCTGCGAGTACATGACCGGCGGCGTGGTTGTGGTCATTGGCCAGACCGGGCGCAATTTTGCGGCCGGCATGTCGGGCGGCGTTGCCTATGTCCTCGACGAGGACGAAACCTTCCGCTCGCGCTGCAACCTCGCCATGGTTGAGCTTGAGCCGGTGCCTGAGGAGGAATCCCTCATGCAGCGCCTGCATCACCATGGCGGTGATCTGGAATGGCATGGCCGCGTCGATATTTCAGGCGACATGACCAAGCACGACGATGAGCGCTTGCATCAGCTCATCTCCAACCACCTGCACTATACCGGCTCGACCCGTGCTAAATATGTGCTGGATCACTGGGCAGAGATGCGCCCGAAATTCGTCAAGGTGATGCCGGTAGAATACCGCCGCGCCATCCTCGAAATGGAAAAGCGCCGCGCCGGCACCAACACCGTCGTGGCAGCGGAATAAGGGACAAGGATCATGTTAAGAATCGTTGTACTCGCCGCGTCCCTCTGCTTGACCACCTGGCCCGTCGCCGCTGCAGAAAAGGAAATCGCCATCGTCGCTCAGTTCTTGTCGCCCGATGGCGAGCAGCGCATCGAGCTGACCTTTGGTCGACCCGGACTTAGTTTGGCGGATTGCCGGCGCGACTACTACGCATCCCTGCGTTCGATCAAAAGCCAGATGGCCAACGGCTTTGTGCATCCTAATCTGCGCCGTTTCACCTATGTTGACGGCAGCTGCCAGGACGTAACCGGCCAGGGACGCGGATCGCCAGCAGTACGCTAGGGCAGGTTCGGCATCGTCAACGGCGACATCCACTTCTGACGACCATCGATAGACGGTCAGCTAAGGCTTAATATGGGCAAGGTTACAGGCTTTCTTGAGATCGAACGCGAAGAACCGCGTTACGAACCGGCATCCGATCGGGTGCGCCATTTTGGTGAGTTCACCATCCCGATGACCGAAGGACGCGTTGCCGATCAGGCCGCGCGCTGCATGGATTGCGGCATTCCTTTCTGCCACGGCGATACGGGCTGCCCGGTGCACAACCAGATCCCGGATTTCAACGACCTCGTTTACCATGGTGATTGGGAGGAAGCCTCGCGCAACCTTCACTCCACCAACAACTTCCCCGAGTTCACCGGCCGCATCTGCCCGGCGCCCTGCGAGGAGGCTTGCACCCTCAATCTCGAGGACACCCCGGTCACCATCAAGACCGTAGAACAGGCTATCGCCGATAAGGCCATCCGCTCAGGCTGGGTCAAGCCGCAGGTCGCAGCCCTAAAGACCGGAAAGTCGGTTGCCGTGGTCGGAAGCGGTCCTGCAGGCTTGGCCGCAGCCCAGCAATTGGCGCGCGCCGGGCACGATGTGCATCTGTATGAACGGGAGCCCAAGGCTGGGGGCCTGATGCGCTACGGCATCCCCGACTTCAAGATGGAAAAGGACCATATCGACTTTCGGGTCGAACAGATGACCGCCGAAGGCGTCACCTTCCACTATGGCGAGAATATCGGGGTTACCCGACCCTTATCCGACCTGCAGGCGCGTCACGACGCAATCCTGCTGTGCGGTGGCGCCGAAAAACCGCGTGACGTCTCTGCTGAAGGCGTTGAACTCAATGGCGTGCACTTTGCCATGCCTTTCCTGGTGCAACAAAACCGGCGCCTGGGTGGCGAGCCCATCCCCGAGGACGCTGTGCTGAGTGCCGCGGGCAAGCATGTGGTCGTTGTGGGCGGCGGCGACACGGCTTCCGATTGCGTGGGCACGTCCTTCCGCCAAGGCGCCATCGCAGTGACCCAGCTCGATGTGCGCCCCATGCCGCCGGAAATGGAAAACAAGCTGACCAACTGGCCCAACTGGGCGGTCAAGATGCGCACCTCTTCGTCCCAGGCTGAAGGCGCCGTTCGGGAATTTGCCGCTGGGACGATGAAGATCATCGGCAATGCCAAGGGTCAAGTTACCGGCGTTGAATGCGCCCGCGTTGATCGCGCGCGCCAGCCGATCCCCGGCACAGAATTCGTGATCAAGGCTGATCTGGTCTTGCTGGCGATCGGCTTTGCCGGTCCGGTCCAGGAGGGTATGCTGACCCAACTGGGCGCGCAACTCGACAAGCGCGGCAACCTGTTTGCCGATACGTTCAGCTACAAAACCAGCGTAGAGAAGGTTTACACCGCCGGCGATATGCGGCGTGGTCAGTCGCTCGTGGTCTGGGCGATTCGCGAGGGTCGTCAAGCCGCTCGCGCCATCGATCTCGATCTCATGGGCAAGACCGCCCTGCCCCGCTAAACTCTGGTGGGCGGGAGCGATCCCGCCTCATCAACCTGCTTCGGACCTGCCAATGACTTCCCCGGCCTATGTTGTCGATGAACTGATTTCCGCCAAGGCCATCGCTGCCCGCGTGGAAGCTCTCGCCAAGGAAATCTCGGCCCATTTCGCCGACACCGACAAGCTTGTGGTCGTGGGTCTGCTCCGCGGATCGTTCATCTTCATCGCCGATCTCGTGCGCGAGCTCGATCTGCCGGTCGAAGTGGATTTCCTGGAAGCCTCGTCCTATGGCAATTCCACGGAATCGAGCCGGGAAGTGCGCATCCTCAAGGATCTGCGCGGGGAGATTGCCGGCCGCGACGTGCTGGTCGTCGAGGACATCGTCGATACCGGTCACACGCTCAAGCATGTGCTCGAAATCCTGCAAACGCGCCATCCCCGGCGCGTCGAGGTTTGTGCCCTGCTCAACAAACAGAGCCGTCGCGAAACCGATGTGCACGCCAAATGGATCGGCTTCGACATCCCGGACAAATTCGTTGTCGGCTACGGCATCGATTATGCGCAACGCAATCGCAACCTGCCCTATATCGGCGCGGTGCGTTTCCTCGATTAGATCAGGCCTGCTCTGAAGTGGCGATCCTAGAGCGGGCTTGCGCCATTATCGGCTGGTACTGCTTCCGGATCGATGCCCACGCCGAACGCATCCACCCGCCCCATCGGGGCATTCATCAACTGATCGAGCGTGAACGCTGGCGCGGGGCTCGGCGCACCGGTTGCCGTTAACAGATCGCCGGCGCGAGCCGGGGCGCGGTTAAGCGGGATAATGGCCCCTGCCACTTCAAGCAGCCGGATTTGCCCCAAGCCCTGAAACGGAGGCCGCAGCATCGCCGCGGCATCGGTGCCGGCGAGCGGATCGGCAACCGCCACGCTCACTCCACCACCCCGGTAAAAGGTGCGCAGTGACTGGCTGACGTAAAAGGCCAGCTTGTCCGCTCCTGCCGAGGAGAAATGGATGCCGTCATCCCGGCGCATCCGGGCGTTCTGTCCGTTCACATCTGGACCATAGGTGGCGTACTTGCCGTCCTCACCCACAAACCGTTCATAGATGTCGAGGAACTCGGCGCCGCCCGAGAAACTGGCCAGCCGCTGAATGGCATTGATCTGGCTGATCGCGGTTGAGTAATCGTTCTTGGACATCGGTGGCAGTCCGACCCACAGGACCGGCTTGCGCGCTGCACGCAGCTTTTGCAGGAAGTCGGTAATCCGCCCTTGGTAGAGGCGGCTCCACTGCTCGCTGAGCGGCTCCAGCGTCTCGCCTTCCGCCTTGATCTCCTGGCGATCATTGAGCCCGATAATCACCACCGCCAGATCGAAGCTGCCCTCGGCGATCTCCTCTTCCACCTCTGCCGTCCAGTTGAAATGATCCTGTCGCACAAAGCCGGAATCACCCACACCCTGATCGATCACCACCAGGTTTGGGTCTTCGGCGTAGAAGCGCTCCAGCGCCTTGGCGAGATCAACAGCCATGGAGTCGCCGAACACGGCCAGCTTGGTGGCATCCGCCGCTTTCTCGACGGTGGGTTTCGGCGGTGGCGCAGCTGCCGCGGGCGCCTCGCGACGCCTTTGCTGCTGCTGTGGCTCCTGGCGCGGCTGCTGGCGTTGCTCCTGCTGGCGCGGCTGCACCCGGCGCGGTTGCTCGACCGGGGGAGCAGCCTGAGGCTCCTCGCCAAACAACAGGTCAAACAAGGTGCGTCGCTTTTGCTGCTGGGCGACTAAGATGTCGGGCACAGGTTGTGCCAAGGCCGGCGCCACGTCCACGAAGATGAACATGGCGATCCACAGGGCCACAGCAACACGGACAAAAGGAGCCTTGATACGCATGGCGCTATATTAGCCCAGGCGCAGTGTCAAAACCATGGCCCTCGATGTCAGCGTTCTGCAGACACCAAGGCTTGATAAGCAGCGCGCGTGATGAAGCCGTCCGCCACCTCACCGCGGCTCGCCTGAAAGCGCGCATAAGCCTCCTGCGTGATCGGCCCTAGTCGTCCGTCCACCGCCCCGTCATAGAGCCCCAGGGCCTTGAGCGCCGCCTGCACCGCCTCGCGCTGCTGCAGATTGGGGAACACCGTGTCGCGCGGCCAGGCTGCCGCAAAGGCGCCTCCTCCCTTGAGGCGATCGGTGAGATGCGCTACCGCCAAAGCATAGCTATCGGAAAAGTTATAGCCCTTGAGCACCAGATAATTCTGCGTCAGCAAAAACTTGGGCCCGTTCTGCCCTGCCGGCACATACAAAAACACCGGCAGGCTCGGATTGGCAAAGGCCCGCCCACCGGCCCGGGTAATCCCCCGTTCAGCGAAAAACGCGATGGGCCGCATCTGGGTGCGGGACGCCAGCAAATAGTCGAAGCCCTGTGGCACCTCGACCTCAAAGCCCCAGTCTACTCCCGGCTGGTAACCGAGCGCGCGCAGATAAACCGCACTGGTCCCAAGCGCATCGGTCAGCGAGTTGTGCAAATCCACCCGGCCATCGCCGTCCCCATCCGTGCCGAACTTCACGACATTGGATGGGTTCACCTGCAGGTGCCCGATCGCTCCCGCCCAGGAGCCAACAAGGCGCTGTGCATCCAACGGTCCGCGCTGCACCAGCAGCAGCGCCGCAATCAAATCGCCCTCATCTTCCACAAGCCGCGAGCGACGCTGGTGCACAAGGGTCGCGAGCGAGCGCACCACCGGCCGGATCAGTGAGTTGTTGCCCAGCACCGTGCCATAATCGGTTTCCATGCCCCAAATGGCGCCAAGCAGATAGGGATCAACCCCGTATTTCTGCCCCACCGCACCGAACAGCGCCGCATTGCGCTCGATCGCCGAGCGGCCACGCGCCACCCGCTCTCCGGTCACCCGTCCATCGATATAGTCCCAAATGGGGGTAGCAAACTCAGGCTGGCTGGTGACCAGACCAGGGGTACGCGGGTCGGGTGAGAGCCCGTCCATGGCCGCCGAGTAGGTTTGAGCACTCACGCCCGCAGCCAGTGCCTTGGCGCGAAAGCTCGCCACAAAGCTGTCAAAGCTCTCCGCCGGTTGTCCCCATGCCGTGGACAGCCCCGCCAAGCTCAACACCAGAACCGCCAGCAGCCGCTTCATCTTTGTTCCGATCCTAGCGATTGCGCATCATCAGGTGCTTTTCCCAGTCATAGGCCGTCCGCACGATTTCGGTGAGATCGTCGTGCTGCGGCGTCCAGCCCAGCAGCGAGCGCACCTTCTCGCCCGTTGCGGTAATGGAGGCCGGATCGCCAGGGCGGCGCGGCCCTTCCTCCACCTTAAAGTCTACGCCCGACACCGATTTGACAGTGTCCACCACCTGCCGAACCGAATAGCCTTGCCCATAAGCGCAGTTCAGCGTCGTGCTCTCGCCACCCCCGCGCAGATGCTCCAGCAGCAGCGCATGGGCCTCGATCAGGTCGGTGACATGAATATAGTCGCGCACGCAGGTCCCATCGGGCGTTTCATAATCGGTCCCGAAGATGTCCATCTTGGCCCGCTGCCCCAATGCAGTCTGGCAGGCAACCTTGATCAGGTGGGTCGCGAGCGGCGTCGACTGGCCCGAACGCTTCTCGGGGTCGGCACCAGCGACATTGAAGTAGCGCAACACGCCATAGGTCATTGGATGGGCCGCCGCCACGTCCTGCAGCATCCACTCGGTCATGAGCTTGGAGCGGCCATAAGGCGACATCGGGTTGAGTGGAGTGGTTTCCACAACTGGCGCCAGTCCGGTCATGCCGTAAACTGCCGCCGTCGAGGAGAAAATGAAGTGTTTGACCCCACCCGCAACCGCAGCCGCGATCAGATCGCGCGAGGCGGCGGTGTTGTTGGCGTAATATTTCAGTGGATTGCTCACCGATTCCGGCACCACAATCGAGCCGGCAAAATGCACGATCTCGGTTATGCCATGATCGGCGATTATCCGACCGACCAGTTCTTGGTCGGAGGCGGAGCCTTGCACGAAACTGGCACGCCCATCGATGGCCCAGTCAAAGCCGGTAACCAGATTGTCCAGCACCACGACGGCTTCGCCGGCATCGGCAAGCTTGAGAACCATATGGCTGCCGATATAGCCGGCGCCTCCCGTTACCAGAACGGCCATAGATTAACTCCTGTTGGGCAACCCACTGTTGCACGATGGGGTTATGTGGCAGATGTTGCCACCCCTTCATAGCCTTTACCCTTTCGGGAGTGAACGATTGCACAAGCGCGTACGAACAGCGGTTTTTCCGGTTGCAGGTTTGGGGACCCGGTTCCTGCCGGCCACCAAAGCTCTCCCCAAGGAGATGCTCACAGTGGTAGACCGCCCGCTGATCCAGTATGCGGTTGATGAAGCGCGCGAGGCCGGCATTGAGCATTTCGTCTTTGTTACCGGGCGCAACAAGGGCGTGATCGAAGACCATTTCGACCGCCAGTTCGAGCTCGAAACCACCCTTGAGCTGCGCGGCAAATCCGCCGCGCTCGACGAGTTGCGCAAGGACCTGCCTTCGGCGGGCCACACCAGCTTCACCCGCCAGCAGGAGCCTTTGGGCCTTGGTCACGCGGTGTGGTGTGCCCGTGACATCGTCGGGAACAATCCCTTCGCCCTTTTGCTGCCGGACATGCTGTTCAAGGGCACGCCCGGCGTGCTCAAGCAGATGATGGATGCCTATGAGGAAACAGGCGGCAATGTCATCGCCGTCGAGGAAGTGCCCCATGAGGAGGTTTCCTCCTATGGCGTCGTTGCCCGTGGTCCAGGGGAGGATAATGGCTTCCGCATCACCCAGATGGTCGAAAAGCCCAAGCCCGCCGATGCCCCGTCCAACCTCATCATTTCCGGGCGCTATATCCTGCAGCCCGAAATCTTCTCGCTACTCGCCGAACAAACCAAGGGTGCGGGTGGTGAAATCCAGATCACCGATGCCATGCAGACGCTCATGCAGGGCCAGCAGTTCACCGGCGTGAAGTATGAGGGCAAGTCCTTCGATTGCGGATCCAAGAACGGCTTCCTGATGGCCAACATCGTCTACGCCCTTGACCGCCCCGACATCCGCGACGGCTTCCTCAAGGAATTGCGCAAGCTCGACCTGTCCGATCAGCTCTGAGCCTTAGCGGCGCAGGGTGACACCCAGGCTGAGCTGATGGCTGCGATCGCGGCCATCGGCAGTGCTGTCCGTCCTTGCATAGCCATAATCGACGCTTGCGGCAGTATGCGCGTTTACCCGATAATCTGCTCCGGCACCGAGACCATAACCGGTTTCCGTGTCGGCGCTCCCCTCGAAGCGGGCCGTGTGCCATCCCGCTAGCGCGCGCAGAGCCAGCCATGAATTGACGGTGTAACCCAGATCGGCGCTGGCGCTATATTGCACCCGGGTCGTGCCGCCATTGTCCGGTCCCGATGGCTGCACATCAGTGGTCAGAGCCCCTGTCAAGCGCCAGGTGGAATCGGGCCGGTAGGTGACAGCAGCTTCAAACAATTGCGCCGTCACTTCCTCCAGGTTCTCATCATCGAAACGCCGTAACGCCAAACCGGTCGAGGCGGAGGCCTCAAGGGTTTCGTTCCAGCGCCCCACCACCCCGACACTGACTGAACTATCGGTGGCATCGCGCGTCGGCATGCCAGTCTGCCGTGCAAACAAGTCACGGCCCAGATTGCCCTTCCCGAAGACTTCAAAGATGGGAGTCGCCTGGAAGCCGAGGCGCAACCCGCCATCGAGCGTCCAGTAGTTGTCGTCCTCGTTGTCCTCGACCCTCCCATCCACCAACTCGGTGGGACCATAAAGATACCGGGCGACTGCGCCAGTGACGCCGATATTAAACCTGCCGAACTGCCTTGTGGCGCCACCATTGAGGCTGCCCACCAGCGTTGCGGCGGGCTCGGCAATATCATTGGCGAGCCCCGGCGTGCTTGCCGGCTCCTGCGCGTAGGACAGGTCGGCGGCCCCGCTCAGCGCCGTAACGCTGTCCAGCGCGTAACCGCCCTCAAGGTTAAGTCGCAAGCCGCTAACATCCACCTCGTCGGTATCGGAGGGCCGGATAAGCTCCAGCTCTCCCGAGGCTCCGAGCTGGGATCTCGACCCCTCATGCTCAAGCGCGAAGCTCGGGACGAACCGGATATCGAAAGTCTCGTCATCCGTAGACTTGGTATAGGTTCCCCGCAGCGCAGTTGCCCAATCCACGTCGAAAAACGGATGCGCGGGTTCAGCTAGCCCCGCACTGCTCGCCAGCACCGGCTCGGCTGGATAAACATCGGGGAGCAGCCGCTCATTGCTGGTCTCGGAGCCATCGCCAGTGGCATGGTCAGACGCAGCCATGACCGGTCCGGCAGCCAACAGCACGCCAAGCAAGCATGCTCCTGCTGATCGCCGCCGCTGCATTTTGAACCGCACGCTCAAATCCCGCTCCACCCGCCTGTTCGCGGCGCCCGAGGGTTGTCGCTGCGGCCAACCTGTCAGTGTATGGTTAAAAAACCGTTCGGGGCGGCGTGTCGGCAACAGGTTGAACGCGGGCGTCTATGCGTTGGTTGAGGGAGCAACCTGGTCGGCTGGCACTACCCGCAGCACCGGACCATTGCTGCCGGTCACCCGCACCCGTGTGCCCTGCGGCAAATCGGGGCCGGACACCCGCCACAAACTATCGCCAAGGGCTACGCGCCCGAACCCGCCCTCAATCGGGGCTTGGAGCGCCACGACCTGCCCCACCAGGCTTTCGGCGCGCTCGTTCAATTGCGGGTGGTCGCTTTCAGGCGGGCGCGAGCGGCTCCAGCGCACCCAGACAAAGATCGCGATCAGGGACAGGCCCCCGAACAACAGCCATTGCAGCGGCCAGGAAACAGGCTGGAAGAACAGCATCAGCCCGGTGACGATACCGGCAATGCCCATCCAGACCAGGAACCCGCCCGGCACCACCAGTTCCAGCGCCAGCAGCACCAGTCCCGCGACGATCCAGGACCATGGTCCATAGCTTGCGATAAAACTGATGACTTGCATGGCCTGTTTCTCAGCTCTGGCCGGCGCTAGGCGGCCGTGCTGACCGGGGCGGTGCTGCCGGCGCACCAAACGTCTCGCGGGCGATTTCCGCAATGCCGCCAATGGAGCCGATGACGCTCGCGGCCTCCACCGGCAACATCAAAACCTTCTGGTTGGGTGAAGTCGCGATCTTGCCTAGTGCTTCGATATAGTTATTGGCCACGAAATAGTTGATCGCCTGCACGCTGCCTGAAGCAATGGCGTCACTGACCATCTGCGTCGCCTTGGCCTCCGCTTCCGCGGAACGCTCGCGTGCCTCGGCGTCGCGAAACGCGGCTTCCTTGCGCCCCTCAGCTTCCAGAACCTGCGCCTGCTTGGCGCCTTCGGCCTGAAGGATCGCGCTTTGCCGCCGCCCTTCTGCCTCGAGAATGGCCGCGCGCTTCTCGCGCTCCGCCTTCATCTGCCGGCCCATAGATTCAACCAGATCCTTAGGCGGATCGATATCCTTAATCTCGATGCGGGTGATCTTGACGCCCCAGGGCGACACAGCCGTATCCACCACCCGTAGCAGACGCTCGTTGATCTCATCGCGGTGGCTCAACAATTCGTCAAGATCCATCGAGCCCATCACCGTGCGGATATTGGTCATGGTGAGGTTGAGAATAGCGTTTTGCAGGTCGGTGACTTCATAGGCAGCCGCCGCCGCATCCAGGATCTGGTAGAAGGTGACGCCGTTCGCCGTCACCGTGGCGTTGTCACGGGTGATCACTTCCTGATGGGGCACATCGAGCACTTGCTCCATGACATTGATCCGTTTCCCCACGCCATCAATGAACGGCACGATGAGGTTTAGACCCGGCTTGAGCGTGCGGGTATACTTCCCGAACCGCTCGATGGTGTAGTTGTACCCTTGGGGTACCGTCTTTGCCCCGGCGAAGAGCACAAGCAGGGCCAGGACGCCCAGCACGATCAGCGTGATGCTGAGCCCATCAAGCGCAAATCCGTCCATCGATCCCATCCTTGGTTCCGCCTCGTGTCTTGGTCATGGACCTTAGGGGGCGCACTGGCCTGACGCAATTGGGTGGGCGGGAACAAAGCCCATCACGGACTCGTTTACCGCCAAAGTTTCCCCGCGCGCGAGTATCCCATGGCAGCGTCACGTCCCGTCTGGAAAGGTCAGCTTCGTTTGTCGCTCGTGTCGATTGCCGTCGAGCTCTATACGGCCACCAAGAGCAACGCCAAGCCATCCTTTCATCAGATCCATGAGCCGACGGGCCAGCGCATCCACTATGAAAAGGTGGTCGAAGGGGTCGGCCCGGTCGATCCCGACGAGATCATGAAGGGCTTTGAATACGAAAAGGGCGATTACGTCCTCCTTACCGACGAGGAGATCGACGCCGTCAAGCTCGACACGCGCAAGACGCTCGAGCTGACCCAGTTCGTTGGTGCCTGCGAGATCGACCCCATCTATTTCGACAAGCCCTATTTCGTGGTCCCGGCCGACGACCTGGCAGAGGATGCCTTCCGCGTCATCCGCGATGCGCTGCGCGAAAGCCAGAAGGTCGGGCTCGGTCAACTCGCTCTGCGCGGCAAGGAATATCTCGTCGCCATCAAGCCCACCGGCACGGGCCTCCTCATGGAAACGCTTCACTACGAAGAGGAAATCCGCAAGGCCGACCCGTTCTTCGCCGAAATTTCCGCCAAGAAGGCCGACCCGGACCTGCTCGAGGTCGCGACCGCCCTTATCGACAAGAAAACCGCCAAGTTCGACGCGGGCGTGTTCAAGGATCACTATCAGGCGGCGCTCCGCGATCTGATCGCGCAAAAGCTCAAGTCCAAGGGCAAGAAGGTCGAGGCCAGCGATGACGCGCCCGACGACAAGCCGAATACCTCCAATGTGGTTGATCTGATGGCCGCGCTCAAAAGCAGCCTTGAGGGGAGCAACGGCTCGGACAAGGCTCCGGCCAAAGGAACGGCAAAGACCAGCAAGTCACGCTCTACGGCGGAAAAACCCGCAGCCTCTCGCAAAAAGGCGAGCTAACCAATGGCTACCAAGTCCGACACGCTGCTCAAGGACTACCGCGCCAAGCGTGACTTCGCCAAAACGCAGGAGCCATCCGGCGAAAGTGCCGCCAAGCAGGAGCAGGCCGGCGCCCCCCTGAGCTTTGTCGTGCAAAAGCACGATGCCACCCGCTTACACTACGATTTCCGTATCGAGCTCGATGGCGTGCTAAAGAGCTGGGCCGTCACCAAGGGACCATCGGACAATCCTGCCGACAAGCGGCTGGCTGTCCATGTGGAAGATCATCCGCTCGACTATGGCACTTTCGAGGGCACGATCCCAGAAGGCGAATATGGCGGCGGCACCGTGATGCTCTGGGACGAAGGCACCTGGGAGCCGATCGGCGATCCCCATGAGGGCCTCGAAAACGGCGACCTCAAAATGCGCATCAACGGCAAGCGCATGAAGGGCGAATGGGTGCTCGTGCACATGAAAGGGCGCGATACCGCCCGCAAATCCGGCCCGGCGCGCGAGAACTGGCTGCTGATCAAGCACAAGGACGATTACGCCAAGCCCGAGGAAACCCTCACCACCCGTTTCACCACCTCCGTCTCGACCGGTCGCGACCTTGCCGGCATCGCCAAAGGGCTCAAGCCCAAGAAAGCCAGTGCTACACCGGCGGACGCCGTTTGGCATTCCAACCGCGAGCCCACCCCCGACGCGGCACCAAAAGCCAAGCCGACTAAAACCGCCAAGCCCGCTCGCAAATCATCCGCCAAATCGCTCGCCCTCCCCGAGTTCCGGCCACCCCAACTCGCCACCCTGGTTGACGAGGTGCCGCAGACCAATGGCTGGGTGTTCGAGATGAAATATGACGGCTACCGGTGTCTCGCCGCGCTGTCAGGCGACCAGGTGCGGCTCTACACCCGCAACGCCAATGACTGGACGACCCAGTTTGCCGCCATCGTTCCAGCGCTCAGTCAGGTCACCTCCGGCTCGGCCCTGATTGACGGGGAGCTCTGCGCCTTGGACGACAAGGGCCGTACCGATTTTTCCACCCTCAAGAACGCGCTTTCCACGGGCGAGTCCCTGGTCTACTTCGCCTTCGACCTGCTCGAGCAGGATGGCGAGGATCTCACCACGCTCCCGCTGACCGAGCGCAAGACCCGTCTGCAGGCGCTGCTCGGAGAAACCGGGCCCGATAGTCCCATTCAGTTCTCCACCCACGTCGTCGGCAACGGCCTGCGCGTGTTCCAGAGCATCTGCAGCGCCGGCCATGAAGGCGTGATCGCCAAGCAGGCCGACGCGCCCTATCGCGGCGAGCGCTCCCGCTCCTGGCTCAAGGTGAAATGCTCCAAGAGGCAGGAATTCGTCATTGCCGGCTGGAGCACCTCGACCAAGAAGAAATCCTTTGCGTCCCTGCTGCTAGGCACTTGGGAAGACGGCAAGCTGATCTATCGCGGCCGCGTCGGCACCGGCTTCACCCGCGACGAAGCCCAGGCCCTGCAGCAACAGCTCGATGCCCGTGCCAGCAAGACCAACCCCTTCAGCAATATCCCCCGGGCGGCCACCCGCGGCGCCAATTGGGTCAAGCCCGAGCTGGTGGGCGAAGTTGCCTTCACCGAATTCACTCCCGATGGCGTTTTGCGTCACCCCTCCTTCATGGGCCTGCGCGAAGACAAGCCGGCCAGCGAAGTTGTCATCGAAGCCCCCGCCGCGCTGCCGGCCGAGGCGAGCAAACGCAGCGCGGCCAAATCGGCACCGGCGGCCAAAGCCGAGGCTCAAGAGCCCGCTGAGCCCGCCAAACTCGATCGCGAGGCGGGCCTTGCCGCCGCCGAAAAGGCCGGGCTGCACATCACCTCGCCCGATCGCGTCATCTATCCCGGCCAAGGCGTGACCAAAGCCGATCTGCTCGCCTATTACGCCGCGGTCGCCGATCGCATGCTGCCCTATATTGCCGATCGCCCGCTCAGCCTCGTGCGCTGCCCGCAGGGACGCGCCAAATACTGCTTTTTCCAGAAGCACGATTCCGGCGGCTTTCCCGACGCGATGAAAACAGTGATGCTGACCGAAAAGGACGGCAGCGAGGTGGACTATTTCTATGTGGACTCCCTCGCTGGCCTGCTCGCCGGCACGCAGATGAATGTCATGGAATGGCATCTCTGGGGTGCCCGCAAGGAGGATGTCGAGCGGCCCGAACGCATCATCTTCGATATCGACCCCGATGAAGGCCTGGCCTTTGCCGATGTGCGCGCCGCCGCCCGGGACATCGCCAAACTACTGGAAGAGCTGGGCCTCAAGACCTATCCACTGGTCAGTGGCGGCAAGGGAATCCATGTGATCGCCCCGCTGACCCCAAAGGCGCAGTGGCCCGAGGTCAAGGCCTTCTGCAAGCGGGTGGCGCAAGTGCTGTCCGAGCGCGAACCCGACCGGTTCATCGCCAATATGAGCAAGGCCAAGCGCAAGGGGAAATTCTTCGTCGACTATCTGCGCAACGAGCGTGGCTCGACGGCCGTATCGCCTTGGTCCAGCCGGTCGCGCGAAGGCGCTCCGGCTGCCGTGCCTGTCACCTGGGAGGAACTCGAAGCCGTTAACGCGGCCAATCAGTTTACCCTGGCGTTGGCCGCCGAGCGGGCGAAACGACCCGACCCGTGGACCGGCTATTTCGATGTGGACCAGGCCATCACTCCGGCCATGCGCAAGGAGGTCGGCACCCCCGACGCTTAGGGCGCGGTTTGCACCCGCACCCGCCCAAGCGTCGTGGTCAGCACGATCGCCGAAAAAGCGAACACCACCATGCCCGCAGCCAGCAGGTGAGCGGTGCTCCAGTCCAGCCGCTCCACATAGTCATAGATGGCAATGGACAACACCTTGGTCTGCCCGGGAATATTGCCCCCGATCATCAGCACGACCCCGAACTCCCCCACCGTATGGGCAAAGCTGAGCACGGCTCCCGCCACATAGCCCGGCCGCGCCAACGGCACCGCCACCCGCCAAAAGCGCTGCCACGGACTGGCGCCCAGGCACAGCGCCGATTCCAGCGGCTCGTTGCCGATCGCGGCAAAGGCCCCGCGCAAGGGCGCAATCATGAACGGCAGCGACGACAGCACCGACCCGATCACCAGCCCGGTAAACGAAAAGGCGAGCGTCCGCCCACCCCAGAGGGCGGCGAGGCTCCCGCCTGGCCCATTGGGCCCGAGCGCCAGCAACAGATAAAATCCGAGGACAGTCGGCGGCAGCACGAGTGGCAGGGACAAGAGCGCCGCCACCGGCTCCACCCAGCGCCGGCGGCTGCGCGCCAGCCACCAGGCTATTGGCGTGCCGGCAACTAGGAGAATGGCTGTTGTCACCGTTGCCAGGGCCAGGCTCAACCCGACCGGTTGCAGGATCTCGGCCCCGTTCATCGCCCCTCACCGCTCGATCCGGTAGCCCGCCGCCTCGATCAGCGCCACTGCTTCATCGCTGCGCAAGAACTCGAGAAACGCCGTTGCTGCCCGATTGTCGGCACCCAGCTTGAGCAGCACGGCATCTTGCCTGATGGGCGTATACAGTTCGCTCGGAACAATCCACACGCCTGACTGGCCCTGCACCTGGCTCAGACCCACAAAGCCAAGCTCGGCATTACCAGTTTGAACGAACTGCAGGGCTTGGCTGATGTTCTCGCCCAAAACGAGCTTGGGCTGGAGCGCGTCATAGACCCCCAGGGACCTCAGGGTTTCAACCGCCCCTTGCCCATAAGGTGCCGCCTGCGGATCGGCAATAGCGAGCTTTTCAAAGCCACCGCCCAGCGCCGCCCGGCCGTCCGTCACATCGAGCGTCGTACTGTAGAGCGCCAGCACACCGGTCGCATAGCTGAAGACGCTGCCCTCAACGCCAAAGCCTTTATCCACCGCACGTGCTGGGCGCTCGTCATCGGCTGCCAAAAGCACGTCGAAGGGTGCCCCTTGCGTGATCTGGCCGTACAGCAAGCCCGTGGCGCCAAAGCTGAACTGCACTTGGTGCCCGGTTTGCGCCGTGAACACCGGGGCCAATTGTTCGGCAACGCTGGTGAAGTTGGCCGCAACAGCGATCCGGGCCAACTCGGCCTGGGCCGGCCCGACCAACAGCGCTCCCCAGGCGGCGACAACCAGCACCATCCGCTTCATTGCCGCCGCTCCCGTTCCTGGTGCTGCTTAGCCGCGCAGCGTCGAGGCTTCGCGCGCCAGCGCTTCGATCCGGCCAAAGTCATTGGCGGCCAGCGCATCGGCCGGCATGATCCAGGAGCCCCCGACGCAGATCACATTGGGCAGCCCGAGATAAACCTTGGCCTTGGCCGGATCGATGCCGCCAGTGGGGCAAAAGGTGATGTCGGGGAGCGGCGAAGCGAAGGCCTTGAGCACCGGCGCGCCACCCAGCGCTTCGGCCGGGAAAAACTTTAGGAAGCTATAGCCGCGTTCCGCCGCCGTCATCCCTTCACTCGGGGTGCCAATGCCGGGCAACAGCGGAATACCCATGTCGTCAGCCGCATCCAGAATACGCGGCGAGATGCCGGGCGAAACCATGAAGCGACACCCGGCATCCACCGACTGCTTCATGTGCTGGGCGGTTCGGACCGTGCCCGAGCCGACAATGGCGCCAGTAACCTTGCCCATCTCTTCGATCACCTTGAGCGCATTGGGCGTGCGCAGGGTGACTTCGAGAATGGGCAGTCCACCCGCTACCAGCGCTTCGGCCAACGGCCGCGCCTGCGCCACATCATCGAGGATGATGACCGGCACCACGGGCGCGAGCGACAAAATGGAGCGCATGGCTTGTGCGTCTTGCGGCATGGGAACTCTCACGGCAAAGGAACGATAGCACAGGGTTATGAGCTTGCCGGCCCGCCTGCAACCCCGTTGCGCAGCAAACGAGGGCGATTCGACCTATTGCGCCGAAGCTCGCATAAAAACCTGCATCCGGTGAAAGGCCAACCCTTCGGGATCGGGAGCCGCCTCGGGGTCACTGGGCAAGGCGAGCCGGCCATCGGGATTGAGCCTGGTCAGCAATTCACGTTCTAGCCGGCTGAGATCGACAATGATCTCGTAGCCCGGCCCAATGGTCAGATGCCCCGCTTCAAAGGCCCGATGCGCTTCCGTGCTGAGGCAAAGGAAATTGCTGGCCTGCAAACTGCCGCCAGCGTCGCGCGGCCGCAGGGGCGTGACCTCCAACCGCGAATGGGCACTCTCTGCCTCCGCTGCGAGTCCGGTCAGCGCGCAACGATGGCCGTAATGGGCGAGCACGCTCTGGAAGAGGCCGGCATAGCTCTCTAGCGGCTCAGCTTCGAAGCCATCAAAGGGCACCGCAGCCTCTTCAAGCCCGCGCAGCCAGTAGGCCGGGTTGCCGGGATCGTCGCTCCCGCCATTGATGTCATCATCGCCGCCGTCGACCACGTACCGAGCTTTCCGGATTGGATTGCCGGAGCTTATACGTAATTAGCCGCAGCTAAAAGGCGGATCAGAATTGTGCCTCTGCGAGCACCCGGTCCACCTGGCTGCGAACCGGCGGCCGGCAGCCTTTTTCGGCGCAGTTGAGACCGGCCACCACTGCGCCAAAGCGCAGCGTGGTTGCGAGCGCCGCATCATCGAGCCCCTGCAATGCCCCTGCGCGCAGGGCGCCGGTTTCGTCCAGCCAGGTCAGGATTCCTGCCATCAAGCTGTCCCCTGCCCCCACCGTGTCGCCAAACACCGGCGGCGCATAAATCCCGACCTGCGCGGTGCCAGATGCCGTAAAGGCGCGCGATCCCTTTTCGCCCAGGGTGACCACCACCAGCTCGCAATTGGGTCGCGCCAACAACTCGGCGGCATGCGCCTCGATGCTCTTGCCCGCATCCAGCGCCTCCAGATCCTCTTCCGAAACCTTGATCACATGGGCAAGATCGAGAAAGGACGACAGCCGCTGCTTGTAGCTCTCAAAGTCATCCACCAGCGATGGGCGAACATTAGGGTCGATCGAGATCGTGGCGCCCTTGGCGACTGCCACCCGTACCACGTCGAGCCACGCTGCCGCGTCCTCGGACAGGATCGGACAAAAACCGCCGATCTGATACAGCGATAAATCCGCGGGCAACGTCGCGATCATGCTCGCCGCAGTAAATGCGCGATCTGCGCCGCGGTAAAACTCGTATTGCGCCTTTCCCTGCGCGTCGAGCGTCACCACGGCCAGCGTGGTCGGCGCCGCGACCCGCTCCTGCAGCAGGGTTTGCACACCGGCCTGCGCCAGTGGCTCGAGCAGGTAGGAGCCAAACCCATCCTTGGAGATGGGACAGAGATAACCCGTCGCGTTACCGAGCTTGGCCAGCGCGATGGCGCAGTTATAGGGCGAACCACCCGGATGCGCCTGCATCCGGATCTCCTCACCCCCTTGGCGCGGCTCGGATACGAGATCAATCAGGCTTTCCCCACCCACAACAAACATGCGCGCTCCTTTGTCGGCGTTTTGCTGCCGTTCTGCAGCGCCATAGCATCTAGGGCGACCTTGTCACCAGCAGAGTGCAGTTTTGCCCCTTCTATCGATTACTAACAAGTTGACGCAAAGCGTCGATGCTGTTCAATCGCAGCATCAAAATTTCCGTGCTCGGCAAGGAGTTGGGTCCCCAAAGATCCGCAGCCGTGCGGAAACTCTGCTGGGGGATATCGATTGCAATTGCTCGCCATGCTCGTCAGGGGCATCAGCGCCATCAATTGGCTTGTGGGACAAATACTGTCCTGGCTCGCCTTGGCCTGTGTCCTCGTATGCTTCACCGTTGTGGTGCAGCGCTACTTCTTCAACACATCAACGCTCTGGGTGCAGGATCTCTATGTCTGGCTCAGTGGCGCCATGTTCACCGGGGTGGCCGGCTTTGCCCTGCTCCGCGACGACCATGTGCGCGTTGACATCTTCTACCGCCCCGCTTCGGTACGCTGGAAGGCCACCGCAGATCTCTTTGGTGTCGTCTTCTTCCTGCTGCCCTTCATGTATGTGGTGCTGGCCTACACCTATCCCGCCGTCGCCCGCTCCTGGGGCTATTATGAAGGCTCCAGCAATATCGGGGGCATGCCCGGTCTCTTCGTGCTGAAGAGCTTTGTGATCGTCTTTGCGGTCCTTGTCGGGCTGCAAGGCATCGCCATGGCCCTGCGCTCGATCCTTGTTCTCACCAACAACGAGAACCTGTTACCCCCCGATCTGCGCTACGGCGCTAACGACGTCAAGGAAGCGCATTGATGGACCCTGTATTGATCGGGGAGATACTCTCCGCCCTGATGTTTGTGGGCGTGGTCGGCGTCCTGATGCTTGGCTTTCCGGTAGCATTTTCGCTTGCCGGCACCGCGCTGATCTTTGGCCTCGTCGGCTGGTGGCTGGGCGTTTATGACCCCTCCAACTACGGCTCCCTCGCCGGCCGCTATTTCGGCCTGATGACCAGCGAAACGCTGGTGGCGGTGCCACTCTTTGTGTTCATGGGCGTCATGCTCGAGCGCTCCGGTATTGCCGAGCAATTGCTCCTCACCATGGGCAAGCTCTTCGGCAATCTGCGCGGCGGCCTCGCCCTTTCGGTGATCGTGGTTGGTGCCCTCCTCGCAGCTTCCACCGGCGTGGTCGGCGCAACCGTTGTCACCATGGGCCTGATCTCCCTGCCCGCCATGCTGCGCGCCGGCTATGATCCCAAGCTGGCCACCGGCGTGATTTGCGCTTCCGGCACGCTGGGCCAGATCATCCCGCCCTCGACCGTCCTGATTTTCATGGGCGACATGCTCTCGGGCATCAATGCCCAGGTGCAGATGGAAAAGGGCAATTTTGCCCCCGAGCCGGTTTCGGTCGGCGCCTTGTTCGCCGGCGCCATTCTGCCTGGCCTGCTGCTGGTCGGGCTTTACGCTATTTGGGTCATCATCAAGGCAATCATCGATCCAAAGTCGGCGCCGGCTACGCCCGTGCCCGAAGATGAGAAAAAGCATCTGCTGCGCGAAGTCTTTGTCGCCCTGGTGCCGCCGCTCCTGCTGATCATCGCGGTTCTGGGCTCGATCCTGGCCGGTATGGCGACCCCTACCGAAGCGGCATCGGTCGGCTCCGTCGGTGCCATGATCCTGGCGGCAATGCGGTGGCGCTTGAGCTTCTCGGTCCTCAAGCAGGCGGTGATCTCGACCGCCACCATCACCTCAATGGTGTTCATCATCCTGTTTGGCGCGGCAGTGTTCTCCGTCGTGTTCCGCATGATGGGCGGTGACAATTTGGTGCATGAATTCCTGTCCAACATGCCGGGGGGCGCAATCGGCGCCACCATCATCGTCATGTTGATCATGTTCATGCTCGGGTTCATTCTCGATACCTTCGAGATCATCTTCATCGTGATCCCGATCACAGCGCCAGTGCTGCTGGCCTTGGGTGTGGATCCAATCTGGCTCGGCGTCATGGTTGGCGTGAACCTGCAAACCAGCTTCCTGACCCCGCCCTTCGGCTTTGCCTTGTTCTATCTGCGCGGCGTGGCCCCACCGCGGGTCAGCACCGGCATGATCTATCGCGGCATCATCCCCTTCGTGCTGCTACAGATTTTGGCGCTGTTTATCCTGTTCTTCTTCCCCCAACTGATCACCTGGTTGCCCAGCATGCTGTATTAACCTGTGGTCGATCACTGACCCACAAACAAAAAGCCCGGGCAAATTGCCCGGGCTTTTCTGCATCCAACCGATGCCGCTTAGCTGTACTGGACGTATTTTTCGCGCGCCACGAGATAAGGCATGTCGGTGTTCTCGGTGCGGGTGCGCAGCAGGTTGAACGCGGCGATAAAGCTCTCCGCCGTCTTCTTGGTCAGCGGGTCGCCGCCTTCACGGATTTCGGTCAGCAGTTCAACCGACGCCTTGGCACCAGCCTCGACGATCTCCTCGGGGAAAGCGCGGACCTGAACGCCATGTTCGCTGACCAGCGCTGCCAGCGAGCGCGGCTCATTGGCATACATGTCCGAAGCCACATCGTCATAGGCGGCCTGCGCGCAGGTCGCGACCAGCTCCTGCAGGTCCTCGGGCAACTCGGCGAGCTTGGACTTGGACACCACGAGTTCCGTGGCCAGGCCGGGCTCGACAAAGCTCGGGAAATAGTAGTTCTTGGCGATCTGGTAGAGCCCCAGGGCCATGTCGTTGTATGGACCCACGAACTCGGCAGCATCGAGCGTGCCCGACTGCAGCGCCGCAAAGATTTCGCCGGCAGCGAGATTGGTCACCGAAGCGCCAAGCTTGGCCCAGACCTGGCCACCGAGCCCCGGCGTGCGGAAACGCAGGCCCTGCACATCGGCAACGCCGGTCAGCTCATTGCGGAACCAGCCGCCGGCCTGCGTGCCCGTATCGCCCGACATGAAGCCCTTAACGCCGAACTGGTCGTAGATCTCGTCCCAGATTTCCTGGCCGCCGAGATAGCGCATCCAGGCCGTGTGTTCGCGGCTGGTCAGCCCGAACGGCACGCCGGTGAAGAACGACAGGCCCTGGCTCTTGTTCTGCCAGTAATAGGGCGTGCCATGCATCATCTCGGCCGAGCCATCGATCACGGCGTCCAGCGCCTGCAAGCCCGGCACCATTTCGCCGGCAGCGAAAACCTGAACGTTGAGCCGTCCCCCCGAAGCGCGGCCGATCCGATCCGCCAGTCTTTGCGCGCCGACACCCAGGCCCGGAAAGTTCTTGGGCCAGGTGGTGACCATGCGCCAGTTGATGGTGCCCTGCGCAATCGCGGGCGCAGCCAGCGTCGTTGCCGCTGCGGCACCGATCGTCGCTACCGATGCGGACTTGAAAAACTCACGTCTCTTCATGCACTTCCTCCCCATAGGTGCAGCTTTGCTGCACAAATACCGTTGTCGCGCCGAGGCCAGCCTTTGGCCCCGTCCGTGACAAGTTGAAGTAAAAAATCAGCCGGCACGCCGCCTGTCCAGTATCTTGTTGCAATCCCAGCAAGATCGTCACTGCAAAGGTTTTTTTGGCCCGCCGGGATTAAACCGCTGCGGCCGGTGTTGACGCTGCTGAGGGCCGCTCTGCCGCCCCGCCAAACCGGAAGGAAAACTCCATGTCGATCCGCATGTTTGTTGCCACCGCCTCCGCGCTCGCCTTGTTCGCCACTCCTCTTGCCGCCGCTGAATATCTGGGCGGCGCCGTTCAATCCACCGATATCGGGGGCAAGATGGTCCTGACCGATGCCGACGGCATGACCCTTTATATCTTCGATAAGGACGAGCCCGGCGTCACCAATTGCTATGAGAAATGCGCCACCAACTGGCCCCCGCTTATGGCCGAGGACGGCGCCACGCCCGAGGGCGAGTTCACTCTGGTCGATCGCACCGATGGCGGCCAGATGTGGGCCTATAAAGGCTGGCCGCTCTACTACTGGAAGGACGACATGGAGCCCGGCGACATCACCGGTGACGGCGTCGGCGGCGTCTGGCATCTTGCTGTTGAATAAGGACGGCGGAAGCCTGGGGTGACCGAGTTCCTCGACGAGGTCGAAGCCTGCGTGCCAGCTCTCCGGCGTTATGCCCGGGCGCTGACGCGCAGTGCCGACCTCGCCGACGACCTGGTGCAGGATTGCCTGGAGCGCGCCATTTCGCGCCGTGGCCTGTTCCGCCCTACCGGCCCGATGCGGGCCTGGCTGTTCACCATTCTGCTCAACCTGTACCGCAATGACCTGCGCACCCGGCACCGCCAGGGTGCGATGATGCCGCTCGATGCCATTGCCGAACCCGTGACCGCGGCGCCCCAACCCGGCCATCTAGCCCTGGCCGAAATGGCCAGGGCCATTGAAACCCTCCCGCCCGAACAAAAGGAGGCCTTGCTGTTGATTGCCCTTGAAGGCCTCTCCTATGCCGAGGCCGCTGCTGTCCTTGGAGTTCCGCTTGGCACGCTGATGTCTCGCCTCGGTCGCGCCCGCGCCGCCCTGCGCCTGCTAACCGGCACCCCGGCCGAGCCGCATCTGAGGACGGTGAAATGAACGCCCCCAGCCGCGATACGCTGATGGGCTTTGCCGACGGGCAGCTCGACCCCACAACGCGCGAGCAGGTCGAAGCCTATCTGGCCGCCAATCCTGACGTCGCGGCTGAAGTCTCAAATTGGGCTCGCCAGAACGACGCCATTCGCACCTTGTTCGAGCCAGCAGGGGCGGAGCCGGTACCGGTGAGGCTGCATCCCCGGCGGATGGCCGCCGAGCTCACCACCCGCCGCCACCGCCTCTGGCGGCAGGCCGTCGCCGCCGTCCTCCTTGTGGGTTTGGGCCTGGGCGCCGGCTGGTTCGCCCGTGCCTGGTCGCCTGCCCCGCAGCCCAGCACTGTGCTGATCGCCGATGCCGTGCGCGCCCATGACGTGTTTGTGGCTGAGAACCGCCACGCCGTGGAGGTCGCCGCCAGCGAAGAGGATCACCTGACTTCCTGGCTTTCCAACCGGCTGGAAACGCCCCTCGCCGCGCCCGACCTCGCGGCCGAAGGTTTCACCTTGGTGGGTGGCCGTCTGCTGCCCGGCACGGCCGCGGCCGGCGGTCGCGCCGCTCAGTTGATGTACGAAAATGCTGGGCGTGACCGGGTAACCATCTATGTCACCGCAGCCCTGCCCGACCGGGAACACGCCTACGATTTCGCCAGCCTGGAAGGGGCGGAAGCCTTTTACTGGGCCAATGCCCACATCACTTGCACCGTGGTGGGCACCCTGCCCGAGCCGCAGATGCAAATCGTCTCGCAGGCGATCTACCGGCAACTGACCGGTGACGGCGAACCTGAAGAACACTATCGCAGCTAGCGGCGGTCAGCCATTCGCCCCTAGCGGCGAGTTCCGCGGCGGCAGGTCGATGGAATAGATATTGTGCAGACCCACCGCCTTGATATCGCGCTCCCCGCAGAGCGCCATGGTGATGTCGAGTTCCCGCCGGATGATCTCGAGCGCCCGCGTCACGCCGGCCTCGCCTCCAGCACCCAGCCCCCACAGGAACGCACGGCCGATAAAGGTCCCCTTGGCGCCCAGCGCCATGGCCTTGAGCACATCCTGGCCCGAGCGAATGCCGCCATCGAGATACACATCGGTGCTGTTGCCAACGGCATCGACAATTTCGGGCAGCACGCGGATCGAGGATGGTGCGCCATCGAGCTGGCGCCCGCCGTGATTGGACACGATGATCCCGTCGGCCCCATGCGCCACCGCCTCGCGCGCATCCTCGGGATCGAGAATGCCCTTGACGATCACCGGCCCGCCGAACCGCTCCTTGACCCAGGCGATCTCCTTCCAGCTCAGCGCTGGATCGAACTGGGATGCCGTCCAGGCCGACAGCTTGGAGAGATCCCCCGCAGCATCAACATGCCCCACGATATTGCGAAAGGTGTGCCGCTTGGTGCCCAGCATCTGCATGGCCCATTGCGGCTTGCGCGCCATTTCAAAGACGAACCGCGGCGTGAACTTGGGCGGCGCCGACATGCCGTTGCGCAAATCCTTGTGCCGCTGCCCAAGGATCTGCAGGTCCATGGTCAGCACCAGCGCCGAGCACTTGGCCGCCTTGGCCCGGTCGATCAGCCGCTCGATGAAACCGCGGTCACGCATCATGTAGAGCTGGAACCAGAACGGCTTGCCCGTGTTCTCCGCCACATCCTCGATCGAGCAGATGCTCATGGTCGATAGCGTAAACGGCACGCCGAACTTCTCGGCCGCCCGCGCCGCCTTGATTTCACCGTCAGCGCTCTGCATGCCGGTAAACCCTGTCGGAGCAAGGGCCACCGGCATCGAGGCCTGCTCGCCGCAAATGGTAGTCGCGAGCGTGCGGCCCTCCATGTTCACAGCCACCCGCTGGCGCAACTTGATCTGGCTGAAATCCTCGCTATTGGCGCGATAGGTCCCCTCGGTCCAGGAGCCGGAATCGGCATAATCGAAGAACTGTTTGGGCACCCGCCGCTTGGCGATTGCCATCAGCTCATTGATGGTAAGGGCTTTGTCGAGGGCGGACATGGGTAAAAGCTCCGGGCGAGCGGCGTGGCCGAGCAACTTGGATTTGGGGTGGTTCATCAAGGCCGCCCGGCTCCGGGCGGCCACTTGGGGGGACGCAGCGCGTCCCCTACATGGTCGCGCCGACCTGCCAGGGCACGAACTCGTTGTCGCCATAACCCAGCTGTTCAGACTTGCTCTTTTCGCCCGAAGCGATGCGCAGCAGCAGATTGAAGATTTGCTGCCCCTTCTCCTCGATCGAGACGCCCTCGATGATATCGCCGCAATTGATGTCCATGTCTTCGGTCATGCGGGCATAAACATCGGAATTGGTGGCCAACTTGATCGAGGGCACCGGCTTGCAGCCATAGGCCGAACCGCGCCCGGTGGTGAAGGCGAGGATATTGGCGCCACCCGCCACCTGTCCCGTCGCCGAAACGGGGTCGAAGCCGGGCGTGTCCATGAACACAAAGCCCTTTTCGCGCACCTGCTCGGCATATTCATAGACGGCCGTTAGCGGCGTGGTGCCGCCCTTGGCTGTGGCGCCCAGCGATTTTTCGAGAATGGTGGTCAACCCGCCCAGCTTGTTGCCGGGCGAGGGATTGTTGTTCATCTCGCCACCGCTGCGGCGGGTATAGTCTTCCCACCAGTGGATGCGCTCGATGAGCTTTTCGCCCACTTCGCGCGATACCGCACGCCGCGTCAGCATATGCTCGGCGCCATAGACCTCCGGCGTTTCCGAAAGGATTGCGGTGCCGCCCTGCCGCACCAGCAGATCGACCGCATAACCGAGCGCCGGATTGGCGGTGATGCCCGAATAGCCGTCCGAGCCACCGCATTGCAGCGCCAGCATCAGCTCGGACGCATCCACCGTTTCGCGCTGGGCTCGCGCCGCCACGGGCAGCATTTCCTTGATCCGCTCGACGCCCCAGTCCACCATCTTGCGGGTGCCGCCGATCTCCTGGATCGTCATGGTCTGGAACGTGTCGGTTTCGCTCAGCCCGTAGCTTTCCTTCATCTTGCCGATCTGGAACGCTTCGCAGCCCAGCCCCACCAGCAGCGCTGCGCCCAGGTTCGGGTTTGCGGTATAGCCCCATTGGGTGCGGCGGAAGATCTGATAGCCCTCGCCCTGGATATCCATGGCGCAGCCGGTGCCATGCACAAAGGGAATGACGCCATCGATATTGGGGTAGTCGGCCAGGATGCCCGAGCGATTGATCTCCTCGGCCATGAACTTGGCGACCGTGGCCGAACAGTTTACCGAAGTCAGGATGCCGATAAAATTGCGCGTTCCCACCCGCCCATTGGCGCGGCGGAAGCCCTGGAAGGTCGCCCGCTCGGCCACCGGCACCATCTCGGGCGCCACCGCCCCCTCGGCAAAAGCGTAGTCGTGATGCAGCGTGCCATCGGCGCCACCCATCCCGCAATTGTGCTCATGCACCCAGTCGCCCGCCGCGATCGCGTCCTTGGCAAAGCCGATGATCTGCCCGAACTTGGTGACGGCCTCGCCGGCGCGGATCGGCCGCACCGCGAATTTGTGCCCCTTAGGCACGCGCTTGCCGATCACCACGCCCTGCGGCGTCACCGTCCCGGCTTCCAGATTGGACAGCGCCACGGCCGTGTTGTCGCGAGGGTTCAGCACCAGGGTCCTGGCTTCCGGACGAATCATGGTCTCAGACATAATTGGCTCCACTCATGGGTCTCTGGGCGCTCTCGCCTGCGGACTTGCCGCCAGACTGCGGCACGGGAAAACCGCTCCGCGCGTTGGATTTGCCAGGAACCTCGACTGCGACTAACATGTTAGCATGAGTTCGGAAGCCCGTCCCTACCAATTTCTGCAGCGAAGCCATGCCCCAGCGCGTGGCAGCGTCACCCTTGATGTGACCAATTCGCTGCGCCAGGCGATTGTCTCGCTGCAACTGGCTCCCGGCGAAACTCTCGACAAGGCAGCCATCTGCGAAGAACTGGGCGTTTCGCGCTTTCCGGTCAGCGAAGCCCTGGCCCGCTTGCAGATCGAGGGCCTCGTTGAAATTGCCCCGCAACGCGGCTCCACCGTGTCCCTCGTACGTATTGCCGATGTCCGGGAATACATGCTGATCCGCAAGGGCCTCGAAAGCGAAGCCCTGCGCGTGCTGATCGGCAATCACGACGCCGAGGTGATGGCGGCGCTGCACGCCAATATGGCGGCACAACGCACCGCCGCCCTTGAGGAAGACAGCGAGCGCTTCCATGGGCTCGACATTGATTTCCACGACATCATCTTCCGCTCCATGCGGTTCACCAAGATCAAGGGCATCATCGATTCGGCCCGCGCCAATCTCGACCGCGCCCGCCGCCTCATCATCACCCCGCGGCGCCTTGCCCTCACCATTGCCGAGCACCAGGCGATCTTTGACGGCATCCTGTCGGGCGACCAGAACCAAGCCACCTCGGCCATCCGCGCCCATATCGATGCGGTAATGGTTGAACTCTTCGCCTTTGCCCGCGAATACCCACACCTCTTCGCCGACAGCGACGAGAGTGCCGACACCCCCGACACCTTTCCCTATGGCTGAGCGCAATCCGCACAAAGCCACTTACAACCATGGAGTTCGCCGATGAAACTGCTGCGCGTTGGGCCTAAGGGCGCCGAAAAGCCCGCCATTCTGGCCGAAGACGGCACGGTTCGTGACCTGAGCGGCATTGTGGCCGATATCGGCGGGCAAACCCTGTCCGACGGCGGGCTGGCACGCATCCGTGCGGCCGACATCAACGCCCTGCCCCAGCTGCAAAGCGATCGCATCGGCCCCTGCGTGGCCAATGTGGGCAAGTTCATCTGCATCGGCCTCAACTATGCCGACCATGCCGCCGAAACCGGCGCTGCCATCCCCGAAGAGCCCATCATCTTCATGAAGGCCACCAGTGCCATCATCGGCCCCAATGACGACGTCATCATCCCCAAGAACTCGATCAAGCCCGATTGGGAAGTCGAGCTCGCCGTCGTGATCGGCAAGGAAGCCCGCTATGTCGACGAGGCCGATGCGATGGACTATGTCGCCGGCTATTGCGTCTGCAACGACGTCTCCGAACGCCACTTCCAGACCGAGCGCGGCGGCACCTGGGACAAGGGCAAGGGCGCCGACACTTTTGGCCCGATCGGCCCCTGGCTCGTGACCAAGGACGAAGTTGCCGATCCGCAGAACCTCAAGATGTGGCTCGAAGTGGATGGCAAGCGGTACCAGGACGGCTCCACCAAGACCATGATCTTCGGCGTCGCCCATGTGGTCAGCTATGTCAGCCAGTTCATGAGCCTGCAGCCCGGCGACGTCATCACCACCGGCACCCCTCCCGGCGTCGGCATGGGCATCAAGCCCGAGCCCGTCTGGCTCAAGCCCGGCAATGTCATGCGCCTTGGCATCGAAGGCCTCGGCGAGCAGCAGCAGACCGTCAAAGCCTACACCGCCTAAGCTCACCGGCCTCGCAGTCAACACCCTCCCCTCGCGGGGAGGGATCAAGGGGGGCGAGAGCCTCGATCAAAGGCATCTCCCCACTGCTCAGCACCAAACGCCTCTAAGGCCGCCGCGCCACCAGATCGATCTCGACCAGCGCCCCCACCGCGAGCGCCGTCACCCCCACCGTGGTCCGCGCCGGCAGCTTTCCCGGCTGGAAAAAGCTCGGCCACAGCGCATTGAGCGCCGCGTAATCCCGCTCGAACTGCGTGAGGTAAATCCGCGCCATGGTGACATGCTCGAGCCCCAGCCCGACGCCGGCCAGCACCACGCGCAGATTCTCGACCACCCGACGCGTCTGCGCGTCGATCCCCTCCGGCAGCGGTGCATCGGGCGCCGCCGGGTCGGTCGGCATTTGCCCGGTGACGAACACCCAGCCATCCGCCTCCACCGCATGGGAAAACGGCGCCACCGGTTGCGGCCCGGCGGCAATCATGTGGTGAATAGGCATCGACATCGGCGTCTCCAGTTTCTCGCGGCCATCCCGCCGGCAACTTGCCGGCGCCCCGCGGCGTTTTATGATCCGAGCCCAATCCAACCAAGGACGAGCCCCTTGAGCGACACCCAATACACAGTGGAACGTGAAGATGGTCCCAAGAGCGGGCGCTACCTCGTGCGCCTCGATGGCGGGGCAGAGGCGGAAATGACCTACCGCAGGGGACCCGATGGCTCCATGGTCATCGACCATACCGGCGTGCCGCCGCAATTCGAAGGCCGCGGCATCGCCGCTCGTCTCGTCAATGCGGCGATCAGCGATGCACGCGCCGAGGGCTTCAAGATCACCCCGGTCTGCTCTTATGTGGTGGCGCAGTTCCGCCGCCATCCCGAATGGGCTGACCTGCGCGCCTGAGCCTCAGGAGCCGTAGCGCACCGCATTGGCATTGGGGCCGAGCAGGTCCTCAAGCTTGTCCCAGCCAATCGTCACCGTCGGCGCGCCATAGGCGTAAGCGGCCACTTCATAGGGCTCGAACTGCACGGTGAGCCCGCGATCATTCTCAAAGCTCCACCGTGTGGGATCGATCACCACCTCGGCCAGATCCTGCGGCCCCTCGAGCTGCAGGTCTTCGCCATGCTCTTGTTGCAGCTGCTGCCAGACCAGGTTGAGCAGCTTGGCCTGCCAGCCCTCACCCGTGAACAGGTCGCTCGCCTCCAGCGCGCGGTTCTCGGGAACATAGTAATGCAGATAGGCGGTCGCCCAATTGCCGTGTGCCGCGCCATGCCCATACCAGAATGTCGACACATCAAGGCTGATCCGGCTGGGCGTGACCTCCTGCACGGTTATGGCGACATCGCTGTCGCTGCTGGTTTCCAGCGCCTCGGCTTCCCCCTCGCTTGCCAGCGTGCGCAGCGGCGTCAGCTCATTGGCTTGCGCGACCACGAACTCATTGAACCCCTCGGCTAGCGGATCGTCGCTGTCCAGCAAGGGCAGGGCCAGCGAATGGGTGGCCACTTTCCAAAAGGAATCCGGATCACCGGCCGCTTCCGGATCGGGCAGCACCGCGTAGTTGCTCGTCGGGTAGAACCGCTTGCCACCCAGCATGCGGCTGCCTTCCAGCACCTTGCCCCGGTTCTCGAACAAGGTGCGCAGGCACGCGACCCCTTCTTCGTCATAGCTGCCCGTGGTCAGGGGCTGCGCATCATCGGTGCAGGCGCGCTGGGCAAAGTCGAGCCAGCTTCGTTGGTCGGCTCGCAGGGCATCCGTCGCTTGGGTGGTCAGCCCGCCGGTCGCCGTGGCAAAGCTCTTGGCGAGGGTCTCATCGGCGCGCGACAGCTCGGGGTTCTCGCAAATGGCGCGCTCGAATGGCGTGCTCGCCTTGCTGCAATCAAAGCTCGCGGCTGATGCCGGCACAGCCAGCATGGCGATGGTCACGGCTGCAAGAACGATACGGCTCATCGAAGTCCTCCCCGGATGCTCATGTGCTAGCACGGCAATCCGGTCCGGCAAATCCCGCGCGGTCGACAAGCTTAATTGCCCGGCTCGGGGCTGCGCTCAGGCCTGGCCTGAGGCAAAGGAGCTGAGAAAATCCCGGGCTTCCAGCAGTTCTTCCTGCCGCAACTCGTGGCCGCCTTCGTGCCAGAAGAGGCGGGTCTGCGCGCCCTGCCCGGCGAAATACTGCTCGAGCGCCTCGGTCGCCCCGGCTGGCACCATCGGGTCGCGCCGGCCCGCCGTCAGCAACACCTGCCGACCCGCCAAACCGGGGTTCGGTTCCGGCGCAAACGGGATCAGCGGGTGCATCAGCACGCTGGCATCAAACAGGTCGGGCCGGACAAACTGCAGCGCCGCGAGGATATTGGCGCCATTGGAATAACCCAGCCCCACGAGCTTGCTCGGCTGGCTTTCCGCCCGTCGCGCCTCGATGAACGCGGCCATCTCAGCCACCCGCGCCCAAAGATCGTCCATGTCATAAACGCCCTCGCCCGTGCGGCGGAAAAACCGCAGCGCCCCGCCTTCGCTGACGTCCCCCCGCGGCGTGACCACCCGCGCACCCGGCAGCAACTGGCTCCCAAGCCCGAAGAACTGGTTCTCGTCCCCGCCTGTGCCATGAAACAGCACAAAGAGCGGCGCCTCCGCTCCCGCACCCGGCGCATCCCGATAATGTTCGATAGCCATGGCCACACTCCTTGGGCTTGTCTTGGCCAGGAATATCGGTCACCCACCCGCGGCGGCGCAACAGCGCGATGGCGCTACACTCTGTTGCCCCAGCGGCAACGATGGGCTCGATCCCGGCGCTCTGCCTCCTGGCGCCTTCGCGCTCGAAGATGTTAGCGCCGCTGCAACGAAGCTTGATGACTTTGCCCGCCAATCCCCTATTGTCCGCCCCCAACACCGAGCGGACCCCACCTTCTTCATGCAGCAAGGCACCACCACCGATCCGCTGATTCTCGTTGGTGCGGGACTGGCCAGCGCCTTGCTTGCGCAACGGCTCGCCAACACGCCCAATCCCCCGCCCATCCTCATGCTCGAAGCCAGTGGCCAGCCCTTTGGCGAGCATACATGGTCGTTCCATACCGGCGATGTTACTCCGGCCGACCTGCATTGGCTGTCCCCGCTCATCGCCCATCGCTGGGCCGGCCAGTCCGTCCGCTTCCAGGCCTTTTCACGCGATCTCCGCTCCGGCTATGCGAGCCTGTCCTCGGCCTCAGTGGCTGCAGCCATGCAAGCTCTTCCCCATCTGACGATCCGCAGCGCCGCCCCCGTCGCCGATCTGCGCCCGGATGGGGTGATCCTCGCCAGCGGCGAAGAGCTGCGGGCCCAATGCGTCATCGACACCAGCGGCTTTACGCCCAGCCCCGCGCTCGCGCTGGGTTTTCAGAAATTCGTCGGCCAGGAAGTTGAAACCACCGAGCCGCATGGGATCACCTATCCCGTGATCATGGATGCCTCCGTCGACCAACGCGACGGCTACCGCTTTGTCTATCTCCTCCCCTTTTCGCCCACCCGCATCCTCATCGAGGACACCCGCTATTCGGATGGCGGAAATCTCGACCGCGCCGAACTTGCCCGCGACATAGCCGCTTACGCGCAGGCGCAGGGCTGGACCATCGCCTCAGTGGTGCGCGAGGAACATGGCGTCCTGCCGATCGCGCTCGCCTATGATGCCGAGCAATTCTGGGCCGATCGTCCGCGCGACATCCCCCAGGCCGGCATGCGGGCCGCGCTCTTTCATCCCACCACCGGCTATAGCCTCCCCGAAGCGGTGCGCGTTGCCAATCTTGTGGCCGACACCTGGCCCTCCGCCAGCCCCGAACTCGCGGCACGCATCCGCGCCCACGCCATTGCGCGCGCCCGTGCGCAAAAATTCTATCGCCTGCTCAACCGCATGCTGTTTCGCGCCGCCCGGCCCGAGCGCCGCCACCTCGTCCTGCAGCGGTTCTATCGCCTTGGCGAACCGCTGATCGAGCGCTTCTATGCCGGCCAGACCACGCCGGCCGACATGGCGCGCATCCTGATGGGCAAGCCGCCCGTCCCCATTCATCGCGCCCTGCCCTGTCTGCGGGAAGCGCCCTTCTTGTCCCAGGAGCCCTCGTGAGCACCAAGCCCAATCAAACCGCGGCAGTGATCGGAGCTGGCTTTGGCGGGCTGGCCCTTGCCATTCGCCTGCAAAGCGCCGGCATTGCCACGACCCTCTATGAAAAGCGCGACAAGCCGGGTGGCCGCGCCTATGTCTATACCGACGATGGCTTCACCTTCGATGCCGGCCCCACCGTCATCACCGATCCCGATTGCCTTGAGCAGCTATGGGCGCTCAGCGGGCGCAAGCTTTCGGACTATGTGACGCTCCTGCCCGTAACGCCCTTCTATCAGCTCTGCTGGGAAGACGGCTACCGCTTCGACTACGCCAATGATCAGGCCGATATCGATCGCCAGATCGCCGCCAAGTCACCCGAGGATGTGGCCGGCTACCATCGCTTCCTGCGCTATTCCGAAGACCTGTATCGTGAAGGCTACGAGAAGCTGGGCACCGTGCCGTTCCTCAACTTCTGGTCGATGATCAAGGCCGCGCCCCAGCTGGTGCGCCTCGAAAGTCACCGCAGCGTTTATTCCAAGGTCGCCCAGTTCATCAAGGACGACCAGCTGCGCCAGGCCTTCAGCTTCCATTCGCTCCTGGTTGGCGGCAATCCCTTCGAGACCTCGTCCATCTACGCCCTGATCCACGCGCTCGAGCGCAAGGGCGGGGTCTGGTTTGCCCAGGGTGGCACCGGCGCCTTGATCGCGGGCATGGTGCGCCTCTTCGAGGATCTGGGTGGCAAGGTCCATCTCAACGCGGCCATCGACCGCATCGAAGCCGAGGGCGACCGCGTCACCGGCGTATCGCTGGCCGATGGCACCACCCAGCGCTTCGGCATGGTGGCCTCCAATGCCGATGTGGTGCACACCTATAAGCACATGCTGCGCGCCACCCAGCGCGGCCCGGCCCGGGCCAAGGCGCTGGAAAAGAAGCGCTTCTCCATGTCGCTCTTTGTGATCTATTTCGGCCTCAAGACCGAGCATCCCGAACTGCGCCACCACATGGTCCTGTTCGGGCCGCGCTATCGCGAGCTCATTTCGGAGATCTTCGGGGCCGATGGCCTCGCCGATGATTTCTCGCTTTACCTGCATGCCCCCTCCGTCACCGACCCCAGCCTCGCCCCGGCCGGCTCCAGCGCCTATTACGTGCTCTCGCCCGTGCCCCATCTGGGCACCGCCGACATCGACTGGGACGTGCAGGGACCGATCTATCGCGACCGCATCCTCCAATATCTCAACGATCACTATATCCCCGATCTGCTCAAGGATCTGGTGACGGTCCGGCACTTCACCCCCTTTGACTTCCGCGACGAACTCAATGCCCATCTCGGCTCCGCCTTCTCCGTGGAGCCGATCCTGACCCAGAGCGCCTGGTTCCGGCCCCACAACCGCGATGACAACTTCGCCAATCTCTATATCGTGGGCGCCGGCACCCATCCCGGCGCCGGAATTCCCGGCGTGGTCGGTTCGGCCAAGGCGACCGCGGGCCTGATGATTGCGGATGCCGCCCCATGAGCGACGCCGTCATTGCCCAAAGCGAAACCGCCATTGCCCAGGGCTCCAAGAGCTTTGCCGCCGCCGCGCGCCTGTTTGACCGGCAAACCCGCGGCGACGCGGTCATGCTCTATGCATGGTGCCGCCACTGCGATGACGTGATCGACGGGCAAACCCTGGGCCATGCGCAGGATCCCGAATTCCGGCGCGGTCAAGCCGAGCGGCTCCGCCAGTTGCAGGAGCAGACCGCCGCGGCGCTGCGTGGCGAAACAGGAAACAACTCAATCTTTGAGGCCCTGCGCCGCGTCGTCGAGCGCAACCAAATCCCGGCGCGCCACCCTCATGAACTGCTGGCCGGCTTCGCCATGGATACCGCCGAGCGCCATTACGCCAACATCAACGACACCCTCGATTATTGCTACCACGTGGCTGGCGTGGTTGGCGTGATGATGGCCATGATAATGGGCGCCCGCGACAGCCGCGTGCTGGATCGTGCCTCGGACCTCGGCATCGCCTTCCAGCTCACCAATATTGCCCGCGACGTGGTTGAAGATGCCCGCGCGGGCCGGGTTTACCTGCCCGCCGACCTGCTCGCCCGCCATGGCATCACGGCCATCGAGCCCGACAATGCCGAACAGCGCCCTGCCCTGCATCGTGCCGCGCTCGAACTGCTGGACCTGGCCGAGCGCTATTATGTTTCCGCGGGCTCGGGGATGGCGGCGCTGCCGCCCCGTTCGGCCTGGGCCATTGCTGCGGCGCGCCGGGTTTATCGCGCCATTGGCACGCAATTGCGCCAGGGCGGCCCCCAGGCTTGGGACGCCCGGGTCTCGACCTCGGGCACGCGCAAAACCCTTTTGGTTCTCGCGAGCCTCGCCGATGTGGCCGCCTCCCGCCTGCCCCGGCCCCAGGCCGATCGCGACGGACTTTGGCAGCGGCCTTAGGCGGTGGGACGTTCTTCGTCCTTGAGCGCCTCGGCATCGAATGGCCGGCGCCCCGTGTTGAGCTTCTTGACCAGCTTGTCGACCGGTTCGGCATAAACAAAGCCGAATGAAACACATCCGTCCTTGCCCTGCACGGCATGGTGAAGGCGATGGGCCTGGTAGACCCGCTTCAGATAGCCTTTGCGGGGCACATGCTTGAACGGCCAGCGCTGGTGCACCAGCCCGTCATGCATGAAAAAGTACAAGGCGCCGTAGATGGTGATGCCCAGCGCAATCCAGGTCAGTGGCCACCACACAAAGGCCCCCAGCGCGAACAAGGCGATGGCAAAGCCCGCAAACACGACCGCAAAGAGATCGTTCTTTTCCAGCGCGTCGTCGTGCGGCTCGTGGTGCGACTGGTGCCAGCCCCAACCCCAGCCATGCATGATGTGCTCATGCGACCAGGATGCGAACCACTCCATGAAGGCGGTGGTACCCACCACCAGCACGGTCGGCACAAGATAGTGGAGAAGAGTGTCCATGTTCAAACTCGATCAGGCGCCTGTCGGGAACTTAGCATAGCCAAGAACGCGGCTGAAGTGAGGGCATCGAAGTCGCAGGTCTAAAACCGCAACCGCAGGCGGGAAATCCCGACGGCTAGCACCATGCCGACGAGCCCGATGCCAACCAGCACGAGGAGGCTCGGCGCCAGCGCCGCCAGCGCATCGCCCCGCCACATCGCACCCTGATACGCCTCGATGGCCCAGGCATTGGGGGTGAACCAGCCCAGTTCCTGCAGCCAGGGCGGCATCATGAACCGAGGCACCATCGAGCCACCCACCGCCGAACACACCAGCACGAGGAAGGTCGCGATGGTCTGGGCCTGCTGCTTGCTGGTGCAAAATGCCGCCACGGCCAGCCCCAGCCCCGCCGCAGCCACGGCCGCGGCAACAGTGGTCAGCAACCATGGCCACCAATGCTGCAACACCGGCACCTGGTAGAGCAGGATGGCGAGCGCGAAGATCAAGCCGGCCTGCACCACGCCCTGCCCGATCAGGAACAGGAACTTGCCGATCACGACGACATCGGTCCCCGCCGGTCCCACCGCCAGCCGGTCGACAATGCCCGAATTGCGCTCCTCGATCAGCGTCGCAGCCCCTTGCATGGCCGAAAACAGCAGAAACAGGATCGCGACGGCACCCGCATAATAGGTGACGGCGGCGCTGCCATCGCTGGCCTCACCCACCGTATGGATCTCGCTGAGCTCGGCGCTCGCACCGCCCTCCGCCGGCGCGGCGGCCAGCGCGTTGAGAGCCGCGGTAAGACGCTGGGATTGTTCTGGTGAAAAGCCGCCCACGAGCTCACCCACCAGGGGTGCCGTTCTCGACACCGCGACATCGGGCAGATCCTGGGCCAGGATGCGCTGCACATGGCCCATCAATATGGCCGGGGCCATGCTCTTGGCGGGGTCGGCAAAGATCACGACTGGTGCGGCATCGGTGCGCGCCAGCCCATCACGCAGAAACAGTCCCACATCGGCGCGGCCTGCCTGCACCAATGCCTGCATCTCGGCTTCCGAGCCAATGCTGCCCTCCAGCACCCGAAGCGCGGGGATTTCACGTAACGCCGCCTCGAACCGGGGATCGACGGACGCAGCATCAGCCACCCCGAACCCTACCTGGAGGCGCATTTCCTCCCCCCCGGTCCCTGCAAAAATTGCGGCAAAGATCACAAAGATCATCGGCGGCAGCACAAATGCCATCGCCAGCGCACCGCGATCGCGCACAAGACTGAGCACCATGACGCGCAGCATGGCCAGGATCACGCGGCTGCCCCCGGCACTGCTTGCCCTTGCCGCGACAGGTGGAGAAAAAGACTGTCCAACCCTGGCTCCCGCAGCCGCAATTCACGCGTTTCGACGCCGGCATTGGCCAGCCATTTCGCCAGGTCTGCAGCCGGTATCGGCGTCGCCCCGCTCATGCGCGACCAGATCATCGCTGCCTGCACCGGCTCAAACCCACGCTGATTGAGGAAGTCGATCTGCTCTGGTGTTGGGGCGCGCCGCAACTCGACAATGATCTGTTGGCGCCCTTGAAACACCTCATCCACGAGGGCCCGTGGCGCGCCCTGCGGCCCGATCACTCCGCCGCGCAAAAAGCCCACCCGGGAACAAATGGTTTCGGCCTGATCGAGATCGTGGGTCGCCAGCAGCACTCCCATGCCCGCACCCGCCAATTCGGCAATCACTTCGTGCAGATGGTTACGCGCTTCCACATCGACCCCGACGGTGGGCTCATCGAGGATCAGCAGCGCCGGGCGATGCAGAATAGCCGCCGCGATATTGACGCGGCGCTTCCAGCCACCTGACAGGATCCCCACCTGATCGGCCAGTCGCGCCTCGATATGGGTGGCAGCACTCGCCCAGACCACAGCGGCCTTCGCCTCGGCGGCCGAAAGCCCCATCAAGCGCCCGAATACCAGCAGGTTTTCGCGCGCCGTGAGATGGGGATAAAGCGCGATCTCCTGCGGCACGAGGCCGATCTGGCGGCGCACATCCCTGCTCCGGCCCACTTTGCCGGCGATGGAGATCTGCCCCGCATCGGGTTTGCAGCGCCCGCAGATCGACCGGATCAACGTCGTCTTGCCTGCGCCATTGGGCCCAAGCAAGCCGAAGATCTCGCCCGCGTTCACCACGAGGTCGACCCCGTTAAGGACCTGTCTTTTGCCATAGCTGATGCGCAGCGCCTGGACTTGTAGTGCCGCTGGCTGCGAGATCACGGCGTCGGGGTCTCGCGTCGTTCAAACAGGCGGGCGATCATGGCCATCAAAGGTCGGGCATTGATCCGAGTCTGCAACAGCGCAGCTTCCGCCTTGTCCAAATGCTCGCGATAGCTGAGAAGCGCCGCCTGTTCGCCAAACAAGGTCACGAGCGTGGTCTTGTTGCCATCCTTGCCGACATCCTTGCCTGCCTCGTCGGCCGTCGCATTGCTGTCGAGCAGGTCATCGGCAGTTTGAAACGCCAGTCCCAAATGGGAAGCAAACAAGCCAACCGCCTCAACCTCCTTGTCGGGCAGGCCGCGCAGCATGGCGCCCATCCGCGCGGCTGCGACAAACAACACGCCTGTCTTGAGCCAATTCAGCTGCTCGATTCCATCGACGGCAACAATACTGGCGCGCTCATTGACGTCGAGCTCCTGGCCCGCCACCAAGCCGGTCCAGCCTACCGCCGCCGACAACTCCGCCGCAAGCCGGGTCTTGGTGGCATCGTCAACGCCGGCAAGCGCCGCCAATATCCCAAAGGCCTGGCTCAAAAGGGCAATAGCCGCCAGAATGGCGGTCGCCTGCCCAAACGCCATATGCGTTGTCGGGCGTTGCCGGCGCATCACCGCATCGTCCATGCAGGGCAAATCATCCAGAATGAGCGAGGCGGTGTGGACCATCTCCACCGCGCACCCCAGGTCGAGCGCGCCGGCAATCTGCGCGTCCTGGGGCTCCACCACATGATAAACCAGCAAGGGCCGGATGCGTTTGCTGGGGGCAAGCAGCGCATGACGCAACGCCGCGCTCAAATTGGGCGGCACACCTGTTGGACTGGCAAGCAACTGCTCCAGCCGACCCTCGATTGCGTCCCGTGCGGAAAGCATCCCTGCGAGTTGCTGATCAGGGAGCGGCATGCTGTGGCTGTTCCCGGCCGCGCTCATGCTTGCTCCCGCTTGGCCCGCGGGCCCACTGCGACAAGGTTACGGCTGTCGGCTACTGGGAGGCTGGCGCAGTAAGCCGATGGCCGATCGGCAATTACGAATGATTCCTCGGGCACTCCCGTGCCGACGCCGCCGTCTTTGATCATGCTCTTCGCCTTCTCGCCCGACGCTTATGCGCGAGATACCTTAGTCGGGCATAGTGACGCAAGCGAATGGATAGACCCGCACCACCTCGGGATGGGCGAAAAAGGGATCAACAAGGCGGGGATCGGCCGGCTGCCCGGCCGATCCTCCAAAACTACTGTGTAGGGCCTGAGTAAATTTGGTCGAAGATGCCCCCATCGGCAAAGAACGCCGGCTGCGCCTCGCGCCAGCCGCCGAACTCCTCGATAGTCACAAGATTGACCTCACCAAACCGCGCAACATCCTCGGGAGCCGCAGCCTCGGGGCGGAATGGGCGATAATAGTTCGCAGCGGCGATGGCCTGCCCTTCGTCTGAATAAAGATATTGCAGATAAGCCTCCGCAACGTCCCGCGTCCCCTTGCGGTCCACATTGCCTTCCACCAGGGCGACGGGCGGCTCGGCTAGGATCGAAACGGAGGGGGTCACGATGTCGAACGCATCGGGGCCAAGCTCCTCCATCGCGAGGTAGGCCTCGTTCTCCCAGGCCAGCAACACATCGCCGATGCCGCGTTGCACAAAGGTCGTGGTCGCGCCACGCGCGCCGGTGTCGAGCACCGGCACATGCTGGTAAAGTTCGGTGATGAAGGCCTTCGCCGTTTCGTCGCTCCCGCCCTCCTGGGCGCGCGCCCAGGCCCATCCAGCCAGAAGATTCCAGCGGGCGCCGCCCGAAGTCTTGGGATTGGGCGTAATCACTTCCACCCCCTCCTTGATCAGGTCACCCCAATCAACGATGCCGTCCGGATTGCCCTTGCGCACCAGGAACACGATTGTGGACGTATAGGGTGCGCTGTTGTTCTCGAACCGCCCGCGCCAGTCGTCGGGGATGAGATCGGTTCCGTCAGCGATGGCATTGATGTCGCTCTCGAGGGCCAAGGTAACCACATCGGCCTCAAGCCCGTCGATCACCGTGCGCGCCTGCGAGCCCGAACCGCCATGGGTCACCTGTACGGCAATGTTTTCGCCCGTAGTTTCCTGCCAATGGCGCACAAAGGCTTCATTGAACTGCCGGTACAGCTCACGCGTCGGATCATACGAGACATTGATGATGGTCCGATCCTGCCCATGCGCCGTAACGGCAAAGCCCAGCACCAGAGAAGCGCCCAAGGCGCCATAGGCAAGCAGTCTGGCTGTCGTTCTCAATCTGAGTCTCCCTGAAGACGTTGCGCGCAATACTCTAGCAGGAGAGTAGAGTTAAACGAGATCATCGCGTGGCGCGCGCAGCAGCACGGGTAAAATTTCTTGCCCTTGGCTGGCCCTTGCACGCACACCAACTGCTCTCACCGTTCCGACACGATGAGGGCACCCCCGCCATTCACCAACAGCTTAGTGGCCGGACCCGGTCAAAAACTGGTTGCGCAGGGTAAGACCCAGTATCCTGAGATCAAGCCACACGGACAAGTTCTGCATATAGGCCAAGTCGAACTCGATGCGGGACCGTGCCGCCTCCGCATCACCCGTCGGCCCGCGCAGGCCATTGGCTTGCGCCCAGCCAGTGATCCCCGGCCGCACGGCAAGCCGACAATCGTAATAGGGTACCAGATCCTTGTAGGGCATGCCCCCTGCAAACATGCCCGGCACATGCGGACGAGGCCCGACCAGGGACATCTCTCCCCACAGCACATTGAGCAATTGCGGCAGCTCATCAATGCTGGTCCGGCGGATAAAGGCGCCAAAAGGCGTGAGCCGCGGATCATTCCGCCTGGTTTGCTGCAACCCGCTCCTGTCACAGCGATCCACCGGCATGGATCGGAACTTCAATGTCCAGAACAAGCGCCCACCCAGCCCTTCGCGCCGCTGCCTGAACAGGATGGGACCCGGGCTGGTGGCGGCCACAAGGACTGCGACAAGGAGCAAGAGCGGAGCCAGCCCAACAAGCGCCGCGAGGGCGAGGGTTACATCGACCACTCGCTTGATCTGCAACTGGGACGAGCTCGGAACAGCCGCGACGGGACAGCCGTCTTCCCAGAGCAGCGGCAGGCCTCCATGTTCCGTTTGCACGGGCGGTTCATTGTCGTTTTCCGGAACCACTTGAACAAGAGCGCCCTCAGCGCCCGCATCCTCCAGCAAAAGTTCGGCAATGTACTTTGCTGTCTGGGTATCAAGAGGACGCATGACATTGTTCATGGCAGGCCTGATAGCTCACGTGGTAAACAGAGTATTGCGTATGTAGAACTCCTAGCCAACTTGAATCTTCAAGACTCTGCTGTTCCAGTTAATCTTGCACGCTTGCACTGCTGAATGGGGGCCAGCGGGTGACCACATCGCCGTCGGCACGATGTGATGAACAGTCCTGACCGATTTCAAATCGTGGCGTCGGCACGATCTCCTTGGCAGCCTTTGCTGCAATACTGGTGTTACAAGAGAACTGGCTCACCTAAGCCGAACCGCCCCTGACCCACGCCGGCACCTGTGCCGCGGATGGTGCACAAGATGAAGTTCCTGCAGCGGCTGCTCGATCGATCTGCACTCACCGCCGAAGGGGAGCGGCCAAGGCTGCGCGCTTCAACTGATCCTGCAGTCGTCTATGCCGTGGGCGATGTTCACGGCTGTCTTGATCTGCTCGAGCAACTGGAAGGCATGATCCTTGCTGACGCCGCATCATATGCGGGCGAGAAATGGCTCGTGATGTTGGGAGACTATGTTGATCGCGGTCCCCGCTCCGCTGGCGTCATCGATCATCTGCTCGCGCCCCCGCCGGATGGCTTCACGCGGCTGGCCCTGGCCGGCAACCACGAAGCCATGATGCTTGATTTCCTGGCCGCCCCTTCCGAGCGGCACCATTGGCTGGGGCTTGGCGGGACGCAAACACTGCAGTCCTACGGGCTGACTGCCGGTGCGCTTCGCGGCCTGTCCGGCAAAGGCGCCCGCGCCATATTGGAAAGCTCCATTCCCCCGGCTCACCGACGGTTTATCGAAGCCGCCCCCAGCATGATCGAAACGCCGACCACCATCTTCGTGCATGCAGGCTTGCGCCCCGGCCTGCCCCTCGAGCAGCAAAGCGAAGATGACCTGCTCTGGTACCGCCCCGACGCCGCCACCGATTACACCGCCTTCGGCAAGGTCGTGGTGCATGGCCACACTCCGCTCCCAACTCCCCTCCTCTTACCCTCCCACATCAATATCGACACCGGAGCCTTCGCCACCGCCCGCCTAACCGCCGTCCGGCTCGTGGTGGGCCATCGCCCTGCACTACTTCAGACAGGCCTCTAAGTGCGGATTGGCCGGGCGCTAATTAGTTGGGAAGGTAACGGAAGGGCCCAGCGCTTTGCCGTCCTTTCCCAGCCGCCGAAGAGCCCAACCAACCGGTGACGGAAGGACACAGTGCCCCCTTTTTCGTACATTTGCTGCTGCCCGCTCCACATTCAGATGCTATGCACCCGAATCTCGTCAGTGAGAGGACAACAATGAGCAGGCAGATTGTTCCAGTCGTATTGGCAGGTGGCCGGGGAACCAGGCTGTGGCCCCTTTCGCGTGCCGCTCGCCCCAAGCAGTTCCTGCAGCTGACCGGACCTGTCAGCCTCTTTCAGGAAACACTCAAGCGCGTCAGTGATCACTCGCTCTACCTGCCAGCACTGGTGATCACCAATCATGAGTACCGCTTTCTGGTGGCCGAGCAGGCTCTAGAGATTGGCTCGGACCTCTCCGGCGTGCTGCTCGAACCAATGTCGCGCAACACCGCCTTGGCCATAGCCAGCGCGGCCTTATTCGCTCAGGGCAAGTATGGCGAGGACGTGGTGCTGCATGTTCTGCCTTCCGATCACTCCGTCGTGCCAGACGAGGGGTATTGGCGTTCTATCCACACAGCATTGGGCGCCGCGCAAGCTGGTAACCTTGTGACCTTCGGCATCACCCCCACCGCCCCGCAAACTGCCTACGGCTATATTGAAGCCGGCGAGGCTATTTCTCCTGAGGTGCAACGCGTCGCTCGCTTCGTTGAAAAGCCCCCCCTGGAAAAGGCCGAGGCGATGGTGACCTCAGGCAACTTCTTGTGGAATGCCGGCATCTTCATGATGTCCGCGGCCGACTTTCTTGAAGATTGTCGCTCCTATGCGCCACAAACCTATGAGAGCGCCCAGCAGGCTGTAAGCGGCGCCAGCGCCGACCTCGACTTCGTCCGGTTGAACAAGGACGCGTTTGAAGCTGCCCCCGACATTTCCGTCGATTATGCCGTGTTCGAGAAAACGGCACGCGCGGCGGTTGTGCCGGTCAACTACAAATGGTCCGACCTTGGCTCCTGGGATGCCGTCTGGAATGCCAGCGACAAGGACGAAGCCGGCAATGTCGCCCAAGGCAGCGCAACATTTAGCAACACTACCGGCTCGCTCGTGATCAGCGAAAAGGCCCATATTGCGGTTGAAGGCCTCGAGAACATGGCTGTCATCGCCACCGAAGACGCCATCTTCGTCGGCAAGCTCTCGGAAGCTCAGAAGGTCGGCGCTATTGTATCGCAGTTGCGCCAGCAGGCCGATACCGTGCACCTGACCGAGTTGCACAAAACCGCTTATCGTCCGTGGGGCGGCTATTCCTCGGTGCTGTCCGGGGAACGCTTCCAGGTCAAGCGCCTGTTCGTGCATCCCGGCAAGAAGCTGTCGCTCCAGCGCCACCATCATCGCTCCGAACATTGGATCGTGGTGCGTGGGACAGCTGAAGTCACGGTGGATGACCGTGTTTCGGTGATTACCGAAAATCAGTCCATCTACCTGCCATTGGGGGCAACCCACCGCCTGGCCAATCCGGGCAAGATTTTGCTGGAGCTGATCGAAGTACAGACCGGCTCTTATCTGGGCGAGGATGACATCATCCGAATCGAAGACGATTTCGGGCGGACCTGACAACAAGCAGCGTGAAAGGGTGTTCGCTCCGGATGAGTAACTCAAGCGTAAGATTTGGCACCAGCGGATTGCGGGGCCTGGCAGTGGAACTGCAGGGCGAGGTCGCGCGACGCTACACGCGCGGCTTCATCGAGTACCTTGCGAGCATCGGTGCGAGCTGCAGTGGCAGGGTCTACCTTGCTCGGGACTTCCGGCCGAGCAGTCCGGCAATCCTGCAGGATTGTGCCGCCGCTATTCGCGCGGCCGGTTTGACTCCCGTCGATTGTGGCCTCGTCCCCACGCCCGCCCTGGCGTTCCATGCCATGCATAACCAGAGCGCTTCGATCATGATCACCGGCAGCCATATCCCGGCTGATCGGAACGGGCTCAAATTCTATACGCCCGCCGGGGAAATCAGCAAAGCTGATGAGGAAGGGATCACTGCAGCGGCGGGCAAGGCCCAAAGTGCCGCCGATGCCAGTGTCCCGCCGGAACAAGACAGTGCCGCCGCCAACTTGTACCTCTGCCGTTACACCTCGCCTCGCCCCATGGCCGATCTTACCGGGCTCAGGATTGGCGTTTTCGAGCATTCAACCGTCGCACGCGACCTTCTTGTTGCCGCACTGCAGCACAGTGGAGCAACCGTGCTACGCCTGGGCCGTCGCGGAGACTTCGTGCCGGTGGATACCGAAGCCCCGAACGATCCCGTCTTTGCTCCTCTACCCGGCTGGATTGCTGAACACCGGCTCGATGCCATCATCTCCGCCGACGGGGATGGCGATCGGCCGTTCATGGTTGATGGCAACGGCACGTTTGTGCGGGGTGACGTGCTCGGTTTGCTGACGGCGCAGTTCCTGCAGGCGGACGCCATCGTAACGCCGGTCACTTCGAATTCGGCAATTGAAAGAACCGGCCTATTTGCTGCGGTCCTGCGCACCAAAGTCGGCTCTCCCTATGTGATCGCCGGGATCGATGATGCGCGCGCGCAGGGCTATGGCAGGATCATTGGCTTTGAAGCCAACGGAGGCACGTTGCTGGGCTCGGACTGCTCCACGGGGAGCATTGACCTATTGGCCCTGCCAACTCGCGACGCGCTGTTGCCCTTGCTCGCTGTCTTGGGCCTGGCGGCGCGCCAGCAGGTGTCGGTGGCGAACCTAGTGGCAGGCCTGCCGACGCGTCCGATGGTGAGCGACCGGCTGGAAAACGTACCATCGGCTGCCTCCGCCAAGTTCCTCCAGCGTCTTGAAAACGAACCCAAGTTTACTGAGAGCTTCTTTGCGCCGATCGGCGCAGTTGCCAGCCTTTCGGCAGTAGATGGGCTACAGTTCCGTTTGGACACCGGATCCACAATCCATTACCGCGCCTCAGGCAATGCCCCTGAGATGCGTTGCTACGTCGAGGCTGACCATGCTGAACGCGCCCGGGCAGTTCTGTCCTGGGCCCTGGACGCGGCCGAGCGCGCGGTGCGCCCGGCGGATGCGAACTAACCCTGCCGGTCTCACTGCCCCCATTCGTTTGCGGTGGAAAAGACCACAACGCAGTGGCGATTGATCCAATAGCTAGGCCCGGCTCAGCCGGGGCTGCACTTCGGTGTCGAAGGCCTTGAGCGCCGCACCGATCGCCTGGTGCATGTCGAGATAGCGATACGTCCCGAGGCGGCCGCCAAAGATCACGTTCTCTTCACCTTCAGCGAGGCTGCGATAAGCCTGGTAGACCTTTTTATCCTCGGGCGTATCGATGGGATAATAGGGCTCGTCCTCGTGCCGCGCGAAGCGGGAATATTCGCGCACGATATAGCTCTTTTCAGTCTGGTAGTTCCGCTCGGGATTGAAATGGCGGAACTCGAGGATGCGGGTAAAGGGGATATCCTCGTCGGCATAGTTCATCACTGCCGTGCCCTGGTAGTCACCGACACCCACGATCTCGGGCTCAAAATCGATGGTGCGCCAGCTCAACTCGCCGGCCCGATAATCGAAGTAACGATCGATCGGTCCGGTGAACACAACGAGCTTGTCCTTGGGGATGGTGTCCTTGATAGCGAAATAATCGACCCCGGTCTGGATCTCGATCAGGGGATTGTCGAGCATGCGCTCGAAGATGGCGGTGTAGCCGTCAACCGGCAGGCCTTCATACTTGTCGCTGAAATAACGGTTGTCGAAATTATAGCGGACCGGCAATCGGCTGATGATGCTTTCGGGGAGCAAGGTGGGATCGGTCTGCCATTGCTTGGCGGTGTAGCCGCGGATGAACGCCTCATAAAGCGGCCGGCCAATCAGCGAGATCGCCTTTTCCTCGAGATTGCGCGGGGCAGCGTCGCCGAGCTCGGCCGATTGTTCGCGCACCAGCGCCCGCGCCTCGTCGGGTGACATCTGCTTGCCGAAATACTGGCAGATCGTCGCCAGATTGATCGGCATGGGATAAACCTGTCCCTTGAACGAGGTGAACACCCGGTGCTGATAGCCGGTAAAGGCGGTAAAGCCGTTCAGATAATCCCAGACCAGCTTGTTGGGCGTATGGAACAGGTGGGCGCCATAGCGGTGCACCTCGATCCCGGTTTCGGGGTTGATCTCGGAATAAGCGTTGCCCCCGATATGGTCGCGCCGGTCGATCACCAGCACCCGCTTGCCCAGAACATTGGCGACGCGCTCAGCGATGGTAGCGCCGTAAAAACCCGCGCCGACCACAAGGATATCAAAAGACGTCGGATCCACTTGGCCATCCAGAGTTGGAGAATATGACAGCCCGGCCAGGACGCTGCACCACGAACGCGGTTGGCGACCTGATGTGCCGGACCCAGAGCTGGCAGTGTATGCACCAGCATGACCTAACAGCGCTGAACGTAAAGAACCGTCGCAACAGCCGGCGGAGGTATATGCCCGCCGTGCTTAACGATTAGGAGGAACATTAGCTGCAAGCGCTCTCAAGATCGGCCGAAAGCTGCCGCGACCAAGGCGCGCAAGCTTCCTGTTGCGTTAACTAACGCTGGACCCGACCGGGAAAGCCAACTAGCTGCTTCTTCGAGAACTAAAAGCGCAGGCGCAGTTTTGATCCGCCGGCGGAGCTTTCGCTACGCTCATCGGGCGACGTTCTTGCCGATATGCCCAAAACCTTGCTTCAGGAAGTCGAGTGCGAGTCCTTCATCTCTTCAAGGTCTATCTTCCCGACAGCTACACGGGCGTCGAGCGGGTAATTTGGCAAATAGCCGAAGGCACCGCGCCCTTGGGCGTGACTACGGACGTGTTATCGCTCAGCGCTCATCCCGATCCGAACCCAGTCCGCATCGCCAACCACTGGGCTCACCAGGCCAAGCTCGACTTATATGTGAGGTCAACCGGGTTGTCATTTTCGCTGCTGCCCAAGTTCCAAAAGCTCGTGGCGAAGGCAGACCTCGTTCACTACCACTTTCCATGGCCGATGATGGACTTGATGCATCTTCTGGCGCGTGTCCGAAAGCCTTCAGTCATTACCTATCATTCCGATGTTGTCCGACAGAAAAACCTTCTGCGCCTCTACCGCCCCTTGATGGATCGCTTCCTGGGTTCGGCTGACCACATCGTGGCGACCTCACCCAATTACGCGGCCAGCAGTTCCGTGCTGGCCCGATATCGTGACAAGCTGTCGGTGATACCGATCGGGATAGCCGAAGCGCCTGCGCCCGATCTCAACCGCATTGCGGCAATGCGACAACACGTCGGCGAAGGCTTCTTCCTGTTTGTCGGCGCGCTCAGATACTACAAGGGACTGCCTTTTTTGCTAGAAGCGGCACGCTCCACCGGTCTTCCCGTCGTTATTGCCGGCGGGGGCGACCCCTCGATTGTTGCGCGCGAGCGGCTCGGTAATGTAACCCTTCTGGGTCGGGTCGATGAAGCTGACAAGCAAGCCCTGCTGTCGCTTTGCCGCGTTTTCGCGTTCCCGTCCCACTTGCGCTCGGAAGCCTTTGGCGTCGCCCTTCTCGAGGCCGCTCAGGCTGGCAAAGCGATGATTTCCTGCGAAATGGGCACAGGCACGAGCTATGTGAATCTGGACAAGGTTACCGGTTTGACTGTCCCGCCCGGCAACGCCTCAGCTCTTGGCGACGCGATGCAGCGCCTGGCTAGCGACCCAGGCTTGGCATTGCGCATGGGCGAGGCCGCCCGCCAGCGGTATGTCGAACTTTTCACCGCCGAGGCGATGGGCAGATCATATGCGGCGCTTTATGGTCAGCTCATTGCGGCCAAGGCGAGCGGACCATGAAAATCCTAGTCACCGGTGCCAGCGGGTTCGTAGGAAGGCACCTTGTCTACGCGCTGCGCGCTAGCGGCCACGACGTGAAAACCGCCGGATATTCCAGCAAGACTCCTCTGGATTTCAGAGTCCAACTCTCATCTGACGCTGATTGGACTGCCGCATTGGCCGGGTGCGACGCGGTGGTTCATGCGGGAGCTCGCGCCCATGTCTTCGGTCATATCGGACCGGAGCAGGCCAGCGCGTTCGCGGATGTGAACACCGCAGGCACCATCGCCCTGGCCCGGGCCGCGGCAACGGCAGGCGTTTCCCGCTTCCTCTTCATCAGCTCAATCGCCGCTAGCGGACCGGGTGACGGCGCGGCCATCCGTGAAACGGACACCGCCCGCCCCGTTACCGCTTACGGCCAATCCAAGTTGGCCGCAGAAAAGGCGATTGCTGAGGTCGCTATTCAAACGGGCCTGAAGGTCGTTTCTCTTCGCCCTCCCCTCATCTACGGCGCCGATGCCGGCGGAAGATTTCGGCAAATGCTTGACTGGTGTGATCGGGGCTTCCCATTACCATTTGGCGGCATCAACAACCGCCGCAGCTACTTAGCAGTGCAAAACCTTGGCGCTGCGGTCCTGACCTGCCTTCAGCACCCGGTCGCGGTAGGAAAGGTGTTCAACATCGCCGATACCGATCCCCTTTCAACCCCTGCTCTGCTGCGCCTGATCTGCGACGGCCTTGGCAAATCATGCCGGTTGGTTACGGTGCCAACACTGCTGCTGCGCGCAGCACGCAAATTTGGCCTCGCCGCTCCAATCGATCGCCTGTCCGAGACAATGCTGCTCGACACCACTAGCATCCGGGAAACGCTGAACTGGCACCCGCCTGTGACTGTGCAAGATGGCATTCGCACCGCAGCTTACAATTTTGCTTCCCGGAGGTGACGCGAAACCCCACCGGAAGTCGGCTATGACCCAGAAGAGCCTGACTTGATTTTGAGGCTCTGGCAACAGCAGTTCAGAAACACCGAGTCATACGTTTTGCCACCACTCCTCCTGCCCAGCATCGCGTTATCAGCCGGGATTATCTCGGTCCTGCTCACCATCTGGCTAGAGCGTCATGCGCAACGCCTAGGTCTCGTCCAGGCACCCAATCATCGCTCATCCCATACCAAGCCAACGGCGCGTGGTGGCGGGCTGGCCGTTGCCGTGACTATCGTGGCCGCCGCAATTGCGTTGAGCCCCGTGGGCAGCCCGCGCCTTTTGTGCATTGCCGCCTGCATCGCCGCGATTGCCCTCTTGGGCTTTGCGGATGATCTCAAGGACCTCTCGGCTCGTCTGCGCTTCGCCGCCCAGGCCGTGATCCTGGTTGCCCTGCTTTGGGCCGCCGGACCGTTGCCCTTGCCGGGCCCCGACTGGCTGGCCGGTCCTATCCTGCTGCTGCTCCTGCTGTTGGTTGGGCTCTGGTGGATCAACCTTTTCAATTTCATGGATGGCATCGACGGCATCGCCGCCAGCCAAGCCGTCCTTGTTATCCTGGGGGCGATGCTCGTCTGGAGCCTGGGGAAGCCCGAGGCGATCAGCCAACCGACCTTTTGGCTCGGCTGCTCAGCGGCCGCTGCCAGCCTGGGCTTTCTCCTCCGGAACTGGCCGCCCGCACGGATTTTCATGGGCGACTCCGGCTCTAATGCCTTGGCATTGACCGTGATGGCGCTGGCTCTTCTCTCCATCTCGGCGGGCGAATTGGGGTACAACTGCTGGCTCATCCTGCCAGCAGTTTTCGTCAGCGATGCCACTGTTACCCTTTTGCGAAGGCTGTCCAGAGGCGAACGGCCTTGGCAAGCGCATCGCCGCCACGCATACCAGCAACTGGCGCGCCGCTATGGCCATGCGCGGGTTACCACGGCCTATTGCATCATCACCATAGGCTGGTTGACGCCACTCGCCGCCGCCGCAGAGTGGTTCCCTCCTTGGCAATGGCAGTTAACACTGACCGCTTACCTTCCCTTGGTGCTGGGCGCCTGGCTGTGCAATGCGGGAGCCCGCACGGAAACCCCGGCAGGGGCAACTGAGTAGATCAACCGCAGCCTTCATGCGCCCCCCGTGGCGGATCCATCAGCGCAGCTAGGCTTGTCGGCCCGGACTCAATATCCTCAAGCGAGCCGCCCTTTGCCCAAAGGACCGCGTTAGCGTACAGCCATCCTCGGTCCACCCAGCCACCGCATTATCAGCAAGTCCGGAGCGTGCATGTCCGTCCCAGCAACCGCCGTCCTCGGGATCGCCAGATGGACTTTCCTTGTGGCGCTTTTCGTCCTTGCCAATCTGATCGGCAATGCGTCTCCCTATCTTTATCTCCTAGCCCTGCTGGTTGCCCTCCCCTTCCTGATCGCAGAGCCCATGGCCCGCGCCGCCATGAATCGCCGGGAAAGCTATGGCTATGTTGCCGCCTTTCTCTGCATCGCCATCGCCTACATTTTCGCGAAGGGGGGCTGGAGCAACTTCGATAATTTGGGAAACTTCGTTCCCTACCTGCTGTTCGTCCCGGCCCTGGGCCTGCTCGATGGCGGCTCCAAACCCTCCAACACTGCCCGCGTCGCCACTTTGGCGCTGATCGGCGCCGCCATTGCAGCCGCCGTGGCATCCTACGAGAAGTTCGCCCTGGGCCATGATCGGGTCGTGGGCTTCATCAACACCACTAATCCCTTCGCTATGGCCTCGGTGATGCTGGGCTTTTTGTCCCTCATGGGCTTCCTGGCGCTCAAGGACCGCCGCCGCTACCTCTTCTGCCTTGGCCCTGTGCTCGGGACCTATGCAGCCATTCTGGCGGAGACCCGCGCCGTGATGCTGATCGTCCTGGTCCTGTGCGTCGTCTTTGCCGTTTGCGTCGGCATCCAGCTTAGCAAGCGCGGTCGGCTGGTGCTGTTGCTCACCAGCCTTGTCGGCGTTTTGGCGGGCACCGCCATTCTGCTGCAGCTGGGCGCGACCGTGCGCGCCTTTTCCGCCATCGAGTCGGTCCAGCACTTCCTCACCGAAGGCGCGGCCATCGACCATTCCGTCGCCATCCGGCTCGAACTCTATCGCGGGGGCATCATGGCCTTCCTCGATGCCCCCATCTTTGGCTATGGCTCGCGCCATCACGTCGAAGCCGCGCGCCCCTTCATGGAACCCGGGATCGCTGCCGAAGTGGCGGGCTGGTCGCACCTGCACAACGACTACATCAATTTCGCGGCCCTCGCGGGCATCTTCGGCCTCGTCTCCTATGGCCTTTATCTGCTGATCCCGATCGTCTCGACCTGGAAGTCGGTGCGCGACAGCCAATACCATGCACGCTGCTATGGCGGCTGGGTCGTCACCGTCTGCTATGCCGTCTACGGCCTCTTCGGCTCCGCCTTCGCCGCCGAACTCCTCCTCGCCTTCGGCGCCATGTGCACCGCCACCCTCCTCAGCTTCTGCAAGGACGAGCGAGCGGTTCCGCTCGCAACATCCTAGGGGCGAATCTCGCCTGGGTTCCGGGAAGCCCGACCAGCGCTCATCTGTGGAGCGCTGGAAGTTCTGGGAGGCCGCCCGGCAGCCCAATCACGCCAGCCAGATGCCGCTCTCGATATTGGGGGCGACCAAGGCCACGTTTTCCGCACTGTCGGAAAAGCGCAGCAACACCTCACCCCGGCTCATGCCCGCTTCCAGCTGCCCGTTCCAGTACTGCCAGCCGCCGCCATCGGGAGCGCGATCCAGCACGTTCTCATAAACCGCATTGATGAAGGTGCTGTTCGACGAGTTTTCGCCGTAGAGCCAGCGGAACTCCGGGGACGCAGCAAAATGTTGCGCCAGGGTGCGCATGCCCATGCCATCGTCGACAAATCCGACATTGTTCGAGAGCCCATCGAAATCGGGCTGCCGATCAAAAGCGGCCTGGTACAGCCGGTACACCTGCCCCGCCGTGCCGTCCAAATCCAAAGCCAGGGTGTAATCCGCAAACTCCAGCCGTTCGGTATTGATCAAGTCAACTCCATTGACCACCGCCCGGCCCTCGCCGAGCACATCAACGTTGTAACTACCTGCCGTGTTCTGGAATCGGATCACGTCCAGATCGCCACGCCCGTCAAAGAAGTCGCCCACGTTCGCGATATTCACCTGATCGCGAAAATCGGTGCCGAAGGTGATGCCACTGGCCACAGGCATGGCATCGCTGATTTGCGCCGTGTAGCTGATCGGATGGGCCGCACCGCCGCGAAACTGCTGGGCATCATCGTGCAAGGTGCCCGAGATAGTCACCACAAATTGCTCACCGGGATCGGCATGGACCGCGGCCTGGAAGGACGTGTGCTCGTCATAAATGACGTAACCGAGTTTCGAATAATACTCCGCAAGTTCCCTGGCCGCCGGCTGGAAGTTGAAGCTGGTGAAATCGACATAAACAAACTGCTGTGGCGCAGTGGTTTCGCCAGCAATGGTGATCAGGAAGGCGGCTGCGTAATTTCCGCCATTGGTGGGCGCGTCGTCATTGATGGTCAGGGTGAATGCGCCCACCCGGTCCGTCTGGATGATGATCTGATCCTGGGTATTGCCACCAAAACCCAGATCTTCAAAGATGATCTGGCTGGGGCTGTTTGGAGTCACTCGCGAGAAAGAACGGATTTCGGTAGCCATGCACGGGTCCCCTGCTGTGTTTGATCGCACCGCCAGCAAGCTACGCTTCTGCAATGAACCCAGCATGAACTGGCCTAGCTTGTATGATGGGCAAAGCCCTTGACGGGGCGCACCTCAGCCTGTTGTTACGTCCCCCATGACCTTCATCGTTGTCGCTATTTGCCTGCTTGCGCTCGGCGCGGTTCTTTACGGCTCCCTCGTTCCCGGTCAATACCGCCCGCGTAGCGGGCTTGATGGACACATCGAGCATGGCCTCGCCTACGCCGTTAGCGCCGCCACTCTGCTTCCCTTCCTGCCTGGCCCAATGCAGGTGCTGGTTGCGGGAGCCGCAATGCTCGGCCTTGCCGGAGCGCTGGAGCTAGCCCAACGGTGGATACCCGGACGCTCCTGCCGATTGACTCACTTTCTCGCGAGCGCAGCGGGCGTCTTTGTGCCGATAACAGCAGGCTTGCTCTTCATGCTTGTTGGTAGTTGATCTTATTTTTGTCATACCGCCGCCAAGTTCCCCCAGCATCTGTCGTGCTAGCAAGCACACGGCCTTTTATGCTAAAGCCGCCTCACAGCCGCGTACCAAGACTTTATTGAAAGTTGACTGCTAGGCTCTACCCGCTGGGATGAATGCATTAACTTGCATCGACTGATCAGACCGACCTGCTCATACCACTGAGCACCACGAAGGCCCGCAATGAAGAATAAGAACGTCTTTTCTGACGCGCTCAAGACGTACCGCTCCGTACTCTTCTCGACTGTCGTCTTTAGCGCGGCGATCAATGCGCTGATGTTTGTGGGCCCGCTCTATATGTTGCAGGTCTATGACCGGGTGCTGCAAAGCCGAAGCGAAATGACGCTTCTGGTGCTGACCTTCATCGCTGTGTTCATGCTGGCGATCTATGGTGTGATGGAATGGCTGCGCTCGCGCGTATTGGTGCGGGCCGGAATGCGATTCGATGACACTCTCGCCAACCCGCTGTTCAATCGCGTGGTCACCAGCACCATTACCCAACCACAAGCCAAGGCCCATTTCGCTTTGGGCGACATCGACCGGCTGCGCGAGTTTTTCACCGGATCAGGCCTGATCGCCATCTGCGACGTCCCTTGGGTGCCAGTATTCCTGGTCGTCTGCTTTGTTTTCCACCCCCTGGTCGGGTGGGTGGCCACGTCTGGCGCCGTCATTATTTTCGTGCTTGCGCTGCTCAACGAAGTCGTCACCCGCAAGTCCTTGGGTGAAGCGAATACGCACTCTCAGGCAGCGCAGCACTTCGCCAACACCACCTTGCAGAACGTGGAAGTGATTCGCGCCCTGGGCATGGAAGACAGCCTTCGCCACCGTTGGGCCGAAATGCATCGCAAGATGCTCGAACTTCAGGCAGGCGCGAGCGATCGAGCCGGCGTTCTCCTTTCCGCCTCTAAATTCGTCCGCATGGGACTGCAGGTCGCAATCCTCGGAACGGGAGCTTATCTCGCCCTTGAGGGGCAGATCTCACCGGGCGTGATGATCGCTGCTTCCATCATGATGGGCCGCGCTCTCGCCCCGGTTGATCAAGTTGTCGGGCAGTGGAAACAGGTTATCGGCGCGCGGCAGGCTTATGCTCGCCTCAAGCAACTGTTCGAGAACCTGCCTGGTGAAGAGCAACGTCTGCAGCTGCCACGCCCCCTCGGGCGCATCTCGGCCGAGGGCGTAGCCATAGCTGCTCCCGGCTCGCGCATGCCGATCGTACAAGGGGTCACCTTCCAGCTCGAGCCCGGTGAAACCCTGGCTCTGGTCGGGCCAAGTGGCGCAGGGAAGTCCAGCCTCGTTCGGGCTTTGGTCGGCATTTGGTCGCCACTTGCCGGTGCAGTTCGGATCGATGGATCCGAGCTTGATCACTGGAACCGCAGTGAGCTGGGCAATTACATGGGCTACCTGCCTCAGTCGGTTGAACTCTTTGCCGGCACGATCGCGGAAAACATTGCGCGTTTCCGCGAAACCGATCCCGAGGCAATCGTCCTGGCAGCACAACGCGCCGGTGTTCACGACTTGATCCAGTCGCTTCCAGAGGGCTACGAAACTCAGATTGGCGTTGGTGGCGGACAGCTATCAGGCGGCCAGCGCCAGCGCGTCGGACTCGCTCGGGCCTTGTTCGGCGACCCAGCTTTCATCGTTCTGGACGAACCCAATGCCAATCTTGATGGTGAGGGGGAAGCCGCACTGGTGCGGGCGCTAAAGGATCTAAAGGAACGTCGCCGCACGGTTGTTTTTGTCAGTCACAAGACTGGGTTGCTGGCTTTGTCAGACAAGACCCTGATCATGGCCGACGGACGCATGCGCGCATTCGGCCCAACGCGCGAAGTCTTGCAGCCCAAACCCGCCGTTGCTGCCCGCAAGGAAGCGGCCCAAATTGCTCAAGTGTCTGCAGCAAGCTAGAAAGTCACCCCTTTTGCGCGGCCATCAGATCGCAGCTTGCGCGCGCGAATATCAGGAACGGGACATATGACCGATCTAAGCATCAAGACCGCGGGTATTTTACCTAAGCGCAAAGCGGACGAGTTTTCACCGCGTCCTTACATCCTGGCGGGCTACGCCACGATCATCCTGGCTTTTGGCGTTTTCGGAACCTGGGCGGCAACAGCCTCTCTGGCGAGCGGCGTCGTTGCGTCGGGCACGGTTTCTGTGGAATCAAATCGCAAGTCGATCCAGCACCTAGAGGGCGGCATCGTCAAAGAGATCTTGGTCCGTGAAGGGGATGTTGTTGATGCTGGCCAGCCTCTTGTAGTCTTGGATCCCACCCAAGCTCAGGGCAACTTCGCCGTGATGCAGACGCGCCAAACTATCCTGCAGGCGACCGAGGCGCGCCTCATGGCTGAAAGTCTTGATGCAGCTGAAGTGGCGTTTCCACCTGAACTTCTTGCCAGCGACAATCCCGAAGAACTCGCTGCGCTTGAAATGCAACGCACACTTTTCAACGACCGCAAGGCAACAAAGGACGGCCAGATCGGCATTCTGCGCGTGCGCAAAGACCAACTCAACGAGGAGGTCGAGGGCCTTGCCGTGCAGTTGCAGGCGACGGACGCGCAGAGAACTTCCATCGAGGACGAAGTGCGGCGGCTGACCACGGGACAGGAAAGTGGCGTTATCTCTACTAACCAGCTTTCCCAGCTAACCCGGCAGAGCTTGGAACTGCAGGGAAACTATGGCCGCCTCGTCGCTGAGATCGCCAAGATTAAGCAGAGTGTCGCCGAAACCGAACTCCAGATCCTCCAGCTGCGCCAGGAGTTTGTGGAACGTGCTGGCAATGAGTTGCGCGACGTCCGCGACCAGCTCAACGAGGTGTCCGAGCGCTTCATAGTTGCCAAGGACGTGCTCGACCGCACCATTGTTCGTGCTCCAGTGCGCGGCATGGTCCAGGGCATCATGGTGCATACGACCCAGGGCGTCATCCGCAGCGCGGAGCCAATCATGGATATTATCCCGCTCGATGATGATCTGATCATCAGCGCCCGTATCCGGCCACTGGACATTGACAGCGTGTCGGTCGGCAGCACGGCTGAAGTGAAGTTCCCTGCCTTCCAGAGCCGCACCACGCCGGTAATTTTTGGTGAGGTACAGGTGGTGTCGCAAGACGTGTTCGACCCCAAGGACGGGCGCACCGAGCCCTACTATATCGGACGCGTTCGGGTGGCCGACGAGAACGTGCCCGACGAGATCAAGGGTCGCCTCGTCCCCGGCATGCCTGCCGACGTGATCATCGCCACGGGCGAGCGGACCATGGTACAATACTTGATCAAGCCGCTGCAGGACTCGTTCTCGAAGGGCATGCGCGAGCAATAAGCACTGTTATTCTGCTCGGCAGCATTGTCTCTAGTTGCTACTCGTTGTACCCTCACCTGCGGGCAAGTTTTCGGCCTGCCTGAACTCGCCGGTGCTTTTCAGCCCATGGCGAGCGTCAGGTGAGTTCTCTCGCCTAGGCTGCGTCACAAAGGATCGCGATCGCGTATGAGCATCTTGTCCTTCGCAAAGTTTTCCAGCGAGAAGCCGCGCAGGATTATCCCTGATTGGACCAATCAGGAGATGGCCGACTTTTTCCGGGCCCATCGCCTGCTCGTCGAAAGTGGCGCGGCGATTGGTATGGACCGTGGCTTGTCGGACGAAGCCGAGCCGTGGCTGGTGTTTTACGATGCCACTACGCAGGAGGTCTTCTTGCATATCGCCCGGATAGATGGCACCTGTCTGCTGGTCAGTGATCACCTGTCCATCAAGATCAGGGCGCCCCGCATTGATCTCTTGGTCGACCGGTTCGAAGAAGCGATCCGCAATAGCTTCAGCCTGCGTGCAGATCGCTCGTCTAACATCGTCACTCACCCTGCATCCAGGATCATCATGTCGATATCGGCTGTGTTCCTGTTGTTCAAGCTCGACAGCACGAGTGCTGCTTTGGCTCGGGATGATGTAGCCGGTGGGGCACACGAAGCCCAACTTCGCAAGGAATCGGGTTTGCCTCCACGCGCGCAAGCCGCGCTGGTTCGCATCTTCGAAGGCGCTGACAATCCGGTGGCGGTGGCAGCTCTTGCCAGTGTGATCCTGGCCAGCGATCTGCTTTCGAGCGACGCGCACGCCCCTGAATTCGAAGCTGCTCCGGAATTGATGCTGTTCCAGGTTGAGCAGCAAGCCCCGGGCAAACTCCTCGCCGCCCAGGAAAGCGTCGCTGAAGACCGCCAGCAGGTCGAGGACTCATCGATTGAAACGGCTTCAACAACTCCGCCGCTATTGGTTAAACTTCCGGTCCTGATTGCGCCAGTCGTCGGAAAAGGTGACGCGCTTCTTGAGGTTGCCGAAAGCCACTCCGCCCACACCGATCAGGTGGTGTTCCAGTTTGCAGCCGTAGGGCAGACGCGCACGGAGCCGAAGGCGGAGGTCCAGAGCGCGCCGATCGTCGTCACCCAGGCGGTCGCCGCGGAGCCTGCGCCGGAGCCGGAAAAGGCCCCCGCCTCGCCGGCATCTTTGTCCCTGAAAGTGCTCGGTGAACTCGCCGTCTTTGATTGGACGGGCTTCACTCGTACAGATCTGGCTTCCGGCATTGTGGTATCCGACGAGGGAGAGCTCTCTCGTGCTGGCGCGCTCCCCCCGGAATCAGCAGCGCCCGCTGCCTATGGGTTTTCGGCCGACACGGCATTAACTGGCGAGCAGTTGATGAGCGTGCTGCGCCACATGATAACGGGCTTGGGCGGATACGAACTCGAGGAGCAGGGCAGCGTCCTGCGCGTGGAGCAACTCGACGTCGATTACGGCAACCCGGAACTGCTCGGGATTTGGAACAATACAATGGACGACGGAAGCTCGATCTCCCTGGTGGGCCAGATCGAGCTACTCGACGACATAACCGGGTTGCTGTCCGGCACTCAACTGGTTGCCTGAGCTGCCTTATAACCCAAGGGCTTTCCTGTAAGCCACGATCGTCTCGGCGGCACAATTCTCCCAGCTGAATTGTGCCGCGTTTTCCAGTCCCATGCGTGACGCCCCTTCTCGCCACGCCTCGTCATCCAGCGCCTGGGCGAAACCTTCCGTCATTGCTGCGACATCGTTGGGCTCCACCAGGATAGCGGCGCCGCCCGCGACCTCTGGGAGCGAACTGCTGGTTGAGGTCACGACGGGAACCCCCGAGGCCATGGCTTCCAGCACCGGCAGCCCGAACCCCTCGTAGAACGAGGGGAACAAGAACGCCCTGGCGCCGGCAAACAGGTCGGGCAGCTGCGATTTCTCGGCAAAACCGAGATAGCGTGCCCAGCCCTCGGCTTCGGCCGCGCGCAGTTTTTCCATGATGGCCTCGTTCTGCCAGCCGCTAAATCCCACCAGGACCAGCGGATAGCGCCGGCGCAGCTCAACGCTCAGCCTGCCATAGGCGTCCAGCAGGCCGGCAATATTCTTGCGCGGCTCGATCGTCCCTACGAAAAGCGAATAGCCGCCATGCTGCAGCCCCAGCGACTGCAAGCTTGCGCTGGTTTCCGCGGCCGTTCGCGGGCGAAACTCCGGGGAACTGGCCAGCGGCGTGGCATGGATGCGCTCGGGCGGCCAGTTGAAATAGCTGGCCAGCTCCTCACCCGCCGCCTTGGACACGGTGATCAAAACGCTCGCGCGTTTTAGCGCCAGCGCAACCTCTCGCTCCATGAACCGGACGCGCTCGGGCGGATGAAATTGCGGCCACTTGAACACGGAAAGATCGTGGATCGTTACGACACTCGGGCCGGCAAAGGGCGGCAGGTAAAAATTGGGCCCGTGAAACACCGCATCCCCGGCATCCTTGAGCGCCCGCCCGCGCCGCCAATGCGACACGGCTTGATGCAGATCCATCATGGTTTCGCTGCGGGCAATAAGGGTTTTGAGCGGCCGCAGCCGCGCCGCCATGCCGGGCACGCCCACTTCCCCCTCGTTGGGCAGGCCATCGCGGAACGACAGGCCGGAGAAATAGCGCAGCTGCTCCACCTGCGGGTTGGCCGCCAGGGCCCCTGCCAGCTCATAGGTATAGCGGCCAATGCCGGTGAGCGGAAAGCGGACCGGATCGATAGCGAGGATGACCCTCATGTGTACTCCAAGGCACCGGGCAGTTGCGGGCTAGGCTGCGCGCCGAAGCGCGATCCCGGCGAGGGCTCTTAATCCTTCAGAAGCGACTCCCAGTCAAATTTCTCGTCTTCCATCGCCGGTGAAAAGAGCTTTGAGGCATCAACGCGCGGTGCCTGGCGAGCCGCCCCCTGCGCTTGCGCCAGCCGCTGCAGCACCGAAAGGTTCTGCACCGCCATCAGCTGCGCATAAGCCACCGGCAAGGCGCCGGCACGGCGCAGCGCCAGGAACGCGTCGTCGGAAAGCTTGTTCAAGGCCGCTTCATTGATCCGGCTGATGCCCTGGACCGCGCGGGTGGTTTCGCCATCCTTGAGGTTGATCGGCCATGGCTCGAGCACTTCGGCCGCCTGCAGCGCTGCGACGGCGGTGCTGACCGCATCATTGCCGCGCCGAACCTGCACCAGAAACTGCAGCATTTCGCTGGTGCGCGCATGGGGCGTCACTCCATCCTCGGCGAAAAACGGTGTCCCCTCGTGGCTGAGCAGCCCGCTCGCCTCGTCAAAGGCGAGGGTGAACTGTTCGGCCGCCCCTGCCCCGCTATTGGCGAGGATGAAGGGAAAGGCGCGCAGGGCGGCGGGAATATAGGGCCCCAGCCATTTGCCGTCCGGCCCCACAAAGAGATTATTCCCCGGCAACAGGCTGAGCATGGCCACCAGCACCAGCCTGTCGCCGCTTTGCACAAAGGCGAGCGGCATGGAGCGGGCGGCGTGGGCGATTTCTGCCGCCGAAATCGGCACCAGATGGTTGGTTTTTGCGAATTCATAGGATGCCGGCGCCTGCCAGCCCTTGCCGGCGTGACGCTCGCGGCTGATCGCGACAATGGATGGCTGGTGTTGCGCTGCAGTCATGACAAATCCCTGCTGTGTTGGATGGAGGCATGCCCCCAAGCCTTGCCGGGATACTTAACGAAGCCGCAGCCCGCCCGATACCCAAAACCCCGCGACGTCCATGAAGTGGCCCGCAAGTACAGCTCGTCACATTGCTCACGAAAACGTGTCTTTGCCGTCGAAACTGGCTTGCAACCGGCAAACCCGCAAATCAAGCCCAAGTATTAACCAGAAGTAAACCTTAACTGTTGATTAACGCGATGAGTTGAGTCCCTTATCCTCTCCGGGGGAGGAGATGGGCAAAGCCACCTGATCTCCGACCAAAGAAGTTCACAGGGCTAAGGAAACAATCATGGCGAGCATTCAGGGTATTTACATCGCGCTGTTCGGGCGTCCGGCAGATCCGGAAGGTCTGGATTACTGGACTGCACAAACCAAGGGCGGCACTGATTTGTCGTTCCTGATCGGCCGGCTCACCGCCGCCGACGAATACGAGGATCTGGTTGCCGGCAAGACGCCGACCCAGGTCATCAATGCAATTTATCAGCAGCTGTTTGACCGTGATGCGGACCCGGAAGGTCTCGCGCATTACCTGGCGCTGCTGGAAAGCGGTGAGCAGAGCATCGAAACCATCGCCATCAACATTCTTGACGGCACCTCGGGCTCGGACCTGCTGACGCTCGATGCCAAGATCGACGCTGCCGACATGTTCACCGACAGCCTTGATCGCGCCGAAGAAGTTGATGCCTATGCCGGCAATACCGCCGAGGGTGTCGGTCGTGACTTCATCGACAGCGTTGATGCAAGCGATCGTGCAACGCAGCAAGAAGTCGACGCGGCAATTCAAAAGCTGCTGACTCCCGGCGGCGAAGCTCCAATTGACCCGCCCGCGGAAGAGCCGAACAATCCTCCCGGCAACGGCGGTGGCGGCGGTGGCGGCACCCCAAGCCAGCCAGTTGATCCTGATTTCGAAGTGAGCAATGCGGCACAGCTGGAGGATGCTCTTGCTGATGCAGAAGAGGGTGATGTCATCACCCTTGCTGCCGGCGACTACGGAACGGGCCGCTTTGTCATTGACGAGAGCGTCACTCTGATTGGTGAAGACGGCGTTGTCGTCCGAGGCTTTGATATTGTCGGCGATGCAGAGACCGTCTCTATCAACTCCATCGACATTCAAACTTCAGGTACTGGAGACGCCAACGCCGCCATCTACACTTACGACGGACAGAGCCTCGCTTCGCTGACACTGACTGGCGTCGATGTGACTGGCACCGGCGATGCAGGTGCTCGTGGCGTGCTGCTAGTTGAAACCGGCGCAGGTCCAAGTGACGTCGATGTCTCGATCTCCGGTAGTAGCTTCACCAATCTCGTATCCGGCGTGTATGCTGGTGTCGCCCAAGGCAACAATATCGAGATTGACCGCACCGTTTTCACCAACAATGCGAGCGCCGTCGGCGGTGTCGGCGATGAGACTAGCGTTGTGATCACTCGCAGCACCTTCACGGGCAACGACGAAGACTTGGGCGTTGAGGGTCTCCAGACCGCCGACCTCATTTCTATCGACCGCAGCACCATCCTCCGTTCGGATGGCGACACGGTGGAGGTGCTTTCATACCAGCCTGGAAATCCCGTCGGTGAGATCGTTCTCTCCGAGGCATTTAACCGAGAAAACGTCGTTTTCGTCGGCCAAGGCGAGTCCATCCAGGACGCAATCGATAATGCCGTAGCCGGCGACACCATCTACATCGGTGCTGGCACGTACAACGAGACTATCACTCTCAACAAGCAACTGACCATTGTCGGTCAGGATGGTGCCATCATCGACGGCGGCGCCGGCGGCGCTTCCACCATCACCATCGGTGAAGGTGCAAACGGCACAGTGATCACTGGGCTGACAGTGTTTGCGACTGATGGCGGCAACGCGATTTACACGCCGAACGCTGACGTGGATAACGTCACCATCTCGGGCAACACCTTCGACGCTGGCGATAACACGGGTGGCCCATTGGCTTACCTCAATCCAGGTGCTGACGGTTGGGTCTTCGAGAACAATGAGTTCCGGGGTGCATTCCTTACTGCGTCGCCACTGCTGGGCTTTGACAGCAACACCGGCATCGACGTGTACAACAACTTCTTTGCCCACGACAGCGGCCCATACGCTGCCATCGAAGTGTTTGGCGGCGAAGTTGAGTTCGTCGGGAACACTGGGCCAGGCGCGAACGACATCGACTATAACTGAGTGTAGCGCTCAGCCCCGCCCTAAGCGGGGCCACTAACCCCACCCCCTGAATGGTGGCCAGAAAGCCCGGTGTTCGCATCGGGCTTTTTCATGCCTGATCGCCTCGAATCTTTGACGATGGCGCTGTCACTCTGCCCAGGTAGATGGGCGTCAAAGCCACTACGCCTGCTCCAGGCTCATGATGGCGATGCGTTTGCTGTTGCGTAGTGCTTAGGCAGTTCTGAACGCGGGCATTGGCCTTCCAGGCCGCGACGGATAGATCAGCCATTCGCTGCTGTACTGATGTTCGTTAGCTTCTGCGCGCCTGTAGGGCCGTTGTTTGCGCCGGCGAGGCCGTTCACCTCAACAAGGCGTCACCTCAGGTGTACTCGCAGACCGCGTAGCCATTGACGTGGCCATGCCTGTCGAACTCATCGTGTCGGTAGCGCAACGCCGTCCGCGCCTTTAGCGCTGAGTATTTCCGCTGAACCGAGAGCGCTAGGTAGAGTAGCAAACAAAAACCCCGCCATCCGAAGACGGCGGGGTCATAACTAACTTAAAGAGCTAATTAGGCAGTGAAGTTCACGCCATCGGTGAAGCCGCCGGTGTAACCAGTCAGCTCAACCAAGCCGTCACCATCGTTGAACGTCGAGCTACCATCGGTGTCAACATAGATGTAGGTGCTATTGCCGTATTCGAAGATAACAGCTTCGCTAACTGCATTGGTGTTGGTGGCAGCTTCTTCAACTGCATCAAACAGGGTTGCAGCACCTTCAATCGCGTTGCGATCAGCATTTGCAAGAGTCTGCTCAACAATGCCGCCGAGATCGATGAAGTCATCATCACCTTCGAAGTCGGTGATGGTGATCATGTCGTCTTCAAAGTCACCTTCATCAGAGTCGCTGATGTTGCTCGGAGGAGCCGTGAACGTAACGGTGTCCGAACCGTCACCCAAGGTGATGGTCAGGCCAGCATCCTCGTCACCGTCTTCGGTGCCGTCCAGCGTGATCGAATCATCGCCGCTACCGAATTCCACCGAGGTCAGTTCGTCGGCAGTCGACAGGTCAATCGTCAGATCGCCGGTCATGCTGGAAGCGTCAACAGTGGTCAGCGAGGTCAGTGCACCAGCGCCAACGTCCAAGGTGGTGTCACCTTCACCAGTGACGGTGAGGGTCTCAACGCCGTCAAGGGTCGCGTCGAGGTCAACGTCAGCTACGTTGCCCGCACGGACTTCGAGGTTAACCGAAGTGATATCGCCGGCATCGGCGCCGAAGTCGAACACGGTGTCGCCAGCGGCATCATCGTTCTCAACGGCGAGGTTTGCTTCGCCTTCTTCGTCGTAGTCGATGTTGATGGTCGTGACAGCAGTAGCGCCCTCAGCAGCAAATACGGTCGAGGAAGCTGCGTTGAGATAGGTGAATGCAGCAGCGGCCGCGACAGCCTGGTCCTTCGTCGAACGGATCTCAACAACGCCGTTGGCATCGTCAAGATCAAGGGTCGAGCCGGTATCTTCGTTCTCGATCTCTTCGATGCTCGTCAGCACGGGTGCTGCACCAGCGGCAATGCCACCTTCGGAGATGACCAGAGTGTCGGTACCAGCACCACCATCAAGGATGTCGCTGCTATCAAGCGAGCCGCCAAGTACGGCGCGGAACGTGTCAGCGTCGGCAGTGCCGTCGATGTCATCAACGCCGCCGGTCTGAACATTGGCTGCGTTGGTGAGCGTGTAGGTCTCGCCAATCGGCTCAGCATCGTCAACTGCTACGATCTGGGCGATGGCAGCATCAGCTTCTGCCTGCGTCGGGACGGTTGCGTCGTCAGCAGTGACCGCATTGAGGTAAGCGCGGCCTGCGTCGGCAGCTTCTTCACCCTGGTAAGCGGTGATTTCACGTGCGGTGTCGAGCGAGTCGGTGAACAGCTGAGCTGCCTCAACCTTGTTCTCGATGACCTCAGCGTCTGCACCCGTAGCGCCGTCAAGGATGCGGATCGCGATGTCCTGAGCCGTAGCGGCGCCGGACTGCAGCTGAGCCGTGTAGAACAGCAGGCCTTCGGCATCGGCCGGACGACCAAACAGATCCTGGTAGATCTGGTTGACGCGATCGATGTCGCTCATGCCGGTGAAGCGGTCCTGGTACTCAGGCGAGTTCGACAGATCGCCAACGGCGTCGAGGTTTGCGCCATCGTCGGTCGCATCGACATAGTACTGGTAACCCACTGGATCAGCCGGACGGCCGAAGAGGGCAATGTAGACTTCCTGAATGGTAGCCATGAGTTTCAAATTCCTTTTCTGTGACCGAATTGGCCAAAGAGGCAGCGAAAACGAGGCAATAGGCGCAACTAAAGGTTTCTCCCCCCTAGTCTCCCCATCTCGTCGAAAATCAAGCTACGCCGTTCTGTTTAGAGTCGTCAAGCAGAATGTATTAGGTTCACTGTACCCTAGACTCGCTCGAACACAGTAGACTCCGGCAGCTGAGTCCCCTATATTGATTACGCTAAACGGGGCTGGCCAGGCCATTTGGCTTGGCTAGAATGCAGTAGGGTCATCACGGGATGGTGACTACGAAGTGAGGACAGAATGTATGGCAATCCGCAAAAAGGGCAGTCTGCCGACGACGTAGCCAAGCTGCGCCAGGAAGCCGGTTTGTGGCTGAAAACCCTGCGCGAAGACGCCGGCCTCAGCCAGCGCGACCTGTCACGTCACCTCGACCTCGATTATTACACCTTCATCTCGCAAATCGAATCCGGCAAGGGCCGCGTGCCCCCCAACCAATATGCTGCCATGGCCAAGGCGCTCAAAGTCGAGCCGCATGATTTCGCCAAGCAGATGCTGCGGTTCTACGATCCGATCACGCACGAAATGCTGTTTGGCGGCGAGCCAAAGCAGTTCTCGCCCATCGTGGTGCGCAAGAACGACCCAAAAGTCAGCCAGCTCGCCAAGCGCCTGGCCAAGCTCGAACGGCTGGTTTCGGTTAAAACCGAACCCCAAAGCTAGTCACGCCTGCGCGCCACCAGCGCAGCGCCTTGAAAGCCGCTCCCTGACACCAGCCGCGGGGCCAGTTTCCGTTGGCTCATCATCTTGGCCCGTAGCCCCCTTGCGGCGCCGCAGCACGCCTCGGGGTCTCGCCCGCCCGAGCCCGCATCCTCGGCCAGAAAACCACCCCTGAAGCGCCCTGCCCGCGGCCGGCACACCCACGCGCCCACGACAGGAAAACAACACAAAAAAACCCCGCTGTCCGAAGACAGCGGGGCTCGCAGAACGCGGGGGAGTTACCTCCCCCGACAATCCAGAACTTAGGCGATGGTGAGGTAGCCGTTGTTGAACGACACGTCTTCAGCGCTCACGCCGGTGAGGGTGATGGTCGCGCCGTTGAAGCTGCCATCAAGATCGCTGCCATTGAAGGTCTGCTCTTCGATATAGAGCACGGTGTCAGCGCCCTGCTGCTGCAGGAAGATTTCCAGCACGCCCAGACCACCAACGCCATCGCGACCCACGACTTCGTCGTTGAGCTCGACGAACTTGAAGCCCTGACCGAAGTAGATCAGGTCGTCGCCGTCCGCGCCGAAGCCGGCGATGGTGATGACGTCGTTTGCATCAAGGTTGTTGGCGAGGAACAGATCATTGCCCGCGGTTGCCGCTTCGACAGCCGAGTCGACCACTTCGAGGTCAAAGTTGAGGCCGGTAGGACCAAAGGTCGCCTGCGCATCGGCAATGGCCGCATCGATGGCGTCGAGCTGATCAGCAAGGTCCTGAGCCTCGGCAAGGTCAGCCCGCAACTCGGCACGCTGGTCGACTTCACTCTGGGCCGCCACAACTTCAGCGCGTGCAGCAACAAGCTGCTCGTAGAGATCGCTGACGCCGTCGCTATCAGTGTCAGCATCCAGTGCAACCGCTTCTGCCTGGGTGGATGCAACCAGAGCTTCTGCGTTAGCTTCAGCCTTGGCCGCTGCCTGAGCAGCCGAAACAGCCGACAGCAGCGCCGTCACGCCAGGATTGGTCGCTTCGGTCACGCCAGCAGCCAGCTCAAGCGTGCCATTGGTGCTGATGATGAGAGCGGTCGCATCGTAAGTTGCCGTACCGTCGGTGGCGACCACCAGAGCGCCAGTGTTCAGCGCACCGAAGCGACCTTCTTCACCAGTCTGGGTGGTGGCCGCTAGAGCAGCAGCGGCAGCAGCTTCGGCTTCAGCTGCAACAGCGGCTTCATAGGCTACGATTGCTTCGGCCAAGCCGTCCACAGCAGCAATGTCAGCCTCAACAGCGGACTGAGCTGCTTTAGCACCCGCCAATTCAGCAGCAAGGACGTTGTCCGAACCGTCAGCCAGATCACGCGCGAGAGCACCCTCAGCCGCAGTCACGTTGCTGGCAATGTCTGCACGCGCGGTGGCGGTAGCCGGATTGTTATCCAGATCCAGCGAGGCCAGGAAGTCAGCTTCCGCCTGCTGAGCCGCAGCCAGGGTGTTGATTGCAACCGTGATGTCGAAGTTCTCGCCAGCGCCGATGGAGGCGATGAAAGCGTTAACCTGGAGCTCGGTGGGGATGGTTGCGTCATCTGCAGTCACGGTCGACAGGAAGGCACGACCCTGCGCAGCTGCGTCGGAGCCGGCATAAGCGGCGACTTCAGCAGGCGTGTCGAGCGCGTCGGTGAACAGCTGGGCAGCGACCACCTTGTTGTCGACAACGTCCTGGTCGACGCCGGTTGCGCCGTCGATGATGCGGATAGCGATGTCCTGGAGATTGGCAGCGCCCGAGCGCAGCAGCTCAACATAGAACAGCAGGCCTGCGGGATCAGCAGCGCGACCAAACAGATCGATGAAGATCTGGTTGACCATTTCAGCATCGCCCATGCCTTCAAAGCGCGAGACATACTCTGGCGAGTTCGACAGCGCCCCAACTGCGCTGAGGTCGGCACCGTTCCCGGTAGCCGCTACATAGTAGTCAAAGCCTGCGCGATCGGCCGGACGGCCAAAGAGGGCGATATAGACTTCCTGAATGGTAGCCATGTGTTTCCAGATTCCTTTTCTGTGACCAAACTGGCCAAAGAGGCAAATACGACGATGGAATAGGCACGACCAAAGGAGATCTCCTCAAGTCTCCCCATCCCGTCGACGCCGGAAGCTATGTCGCTCACCGGGAGTCCGTCAAGGATAAAAGTTGCGCAATTACTGTATAGTCTAATCTTGTATAACCTCGTGAATTGCCCATGCAGCTTGTACATTCATCATCTTTTGTTAACTGGCGCCCAATCAACAAATATCGGCCCAGGGCACGAGAGCACGGCGTTGCGTCGCGGCGCGGCTGCGAGGCGAAAAGCAATCCACCACAGGGACAGAACGTCGACCACGTGTTGCGGCTGCGTCAGCCAGCGGGCAAAGGTTGCGCGGCTTGCAAGGAGGCGGGCCCCAGTCAACGCGATTTGTCCCGCGCACTGGATCTGGATCACCACACCTTGAGTTCCCAGATCAAAGCGGGCCGGGCTCTGCCGCTAACTGCTGCCCATCTCGCCGCGGCGGCCACTTAGCCATCCGCTCCCCCGGCGATGTCGACAAAGAAAGCCCCACCCTCCAAAGAGGGCGGGGCTGGGGTTCGGTAGTCTCGGCGTTACGCTGGCGATCAGGCGAAAACGAAGTTGGAGCTGTCGATGTCTTCCACCGAGAAGCCGACAACCTGAACCAGCCCATCGCCATTGGCGAGGTCGCCGCCCGCGGTGCTGACGAGGATATAGGCGTCGCCATCATAGTCGAACACCGAGACCTGACCACCAGTGGTGTAGCTGCCGGCCACATCGATGGCGTCTTCAAGCGTCGCTTCGTCGGCAATGTCGGCCAGCTCGGTGTTGGTGAGGATGTCCCTGGTGAAGGCCGCCAGGTCAATAACGTCATCGGCATCCTCGAAGTCGGAGATGACGATAAGGCTGTCTTCGAAATTGGCTTCGTCGGTGACGTTTCCAAGGGCTGTGAAGGCAAAGGTGTCGTTGCCACCGCCGCCTTCCAAGGTCACGACAGCTTCTTCGGTCCCGGCGGCTGCATCGATGGTGAAGGTGTCATTGCCATCATTGGCGGCAAAGGACACCTCGCTAGCGGTCAAGCCCGTGGTGGCCAGAGTGACGGTGTCGTCGCCGCTGCCGGCCTCGAATTCCTCGATGGCGACCAGAGGCGTCAAGTCGAGAGTGAGATCGCCCGTGGAGCCCGAGGCGTCGAAATTGGTGAGGCCGACAAGGGTCGTAACGTCAACTGTGGTTTCGCTGCTCAGCGAGAGGGTGAGGTCGGTTTCGGTCCCTGTGCCAGTCAGTGTGAGGGTTTCCCCATCCTCAGTTTCCCCAACGACGGTAATCGAAGTGAGATCGCCGGGTGTGGTTTCGGCGAAGGTCACGGCGGCGGCTCCTGTAACATCATCAAGCGCTACGGTTGCAGCCGAAACCCCATCCGCCACGGTCACCAGGGCTGCCAAGGCGGCGATGCTGCGGAAACCTGCTGTCACCCCTTCTCCCACTTCTACCGGTCCGGCCACGCCGATCTGCCAAACCTGCTGCGCCCCTTCAAAGGACTCCGTGGACAGATTGGTGACTGCCGCAGTGGTGGCGATGTTGATGATCTCGACCCCATTGATGGTGGCGAGCGGGTCGATGTCAGCGCCGCCAGCGCCGACGATGTTCATGGTGTCGGTGCCAGCACCGCCCTGGATGTCATCAAGCGGGGTGATGGTGGTATCGGCGCCGCCGACATTGGCCTGGAAGGTGTCGTTGTCGTCGGTGCCGGTGAACTCATCGATGCCGGTGGTGAGGGTGAAGGTGTCGCCGGGAACGCCGGCATTGTAGTTGTCGACGATGGTCTGGAGCGCTGCGTCCACCTCTTCCTGGGTCGGGATGGTGGTGGGATCGTCGGTGACGGCATCAAGGAAGTTGCGACCGGCTTCGGCAGCCTGGTCGCCCTGGTAGGCCAGGATTTCCTCGGAGGTGTCGATCGAGTCGGTAAAGAGCTGGGCGGCTGCCACCTTGTTGTCGATCACGTCCTGATCGGTGCCCGTGGCACCATCGAGGATGCGGATGGCGATGTCCTGGGGGCTGGCGCCACCGTTCTGGAGCAAATCGACATAGAACAGCAGGCCTGCCGGATCAGCTGGGCGGCCAAACAGGTCCTGGTAGATCTGATTGACACGGTCAATGTCGCTCATGCCTTCGAAGCGACTGGTATATTCCTCGGAGGCGGACAGATCACCGACCGCATCGAGGTTTGCACCGTCGTCAGTGGCTTCAACATAATACTGGTAGCCAACTGGATCGGCCGGACGGCCGAAGAGGGCAATATAGACTTCCTGAATGGTAGCCATGTGTTCAGTTTCCTTTTCCGTGACCAAATCGGCCAAACAGGCATTTACGAAGATGGAACTAGGCGGCGGACCCATAAGGAACTCGCCCCAAGCTTCCTCCTCCCGCCGGCCGGAAACCTACGTCTGAGCCCGTAATTCGGTACAGTAGCGAAAACGATGTACACCCCTAACCCGCAATAGAATTGGCCATTGGGGGGTACAGTATTTATCTTGGGATCGGATGATCAGCGTGACGGAAACGATGGTGATTTCCTGAGCACATGAGTGCCGCCACGTCCATCGGCGCACCCCGAGGTGAAAACAAGATGTATGGAAATCCTCAGCATGGCCTGCACCCCGACGAGGTTCTTCGCCTGCGCCAGGAGGCGGGCAGATGGCTGCGCGAGCTGCGTGAGGCTGCGGGCCTAAGCCAGCGCGATTTGTCCCGCGCGCTGGATCTCGACTACTACACCTTCATTTCCCAGATCGAGTCCGGTCGCGGTCGGGTGCCGCCCAATCAATACGGCGCCATGGCCAAGGCGCTGAACGTCGAGCCACATGACTTCGCCAAATCGATGCTGCGCTTCTACGATCCCATCACCCACGACATGCTGTTTGGCGGCGAACCCAAGCAATTCGCCCTCACCGTCGTGCGCAAAGGTGATCCAAAAGTCAGCCAGCTGGCCAAGCGCGTTGCGAAGCTCGAACGCTTGGTCACGATCAAGCCAGATAAAGAACCTTCCGCGTAAAGCCGTCTTTTTAGGCCACCGGTTTGCCCACGGCACGCGCTTGCGCCTGCCTCGCCGCGGGAATCTGCGCGGCATGTCGCGGCGCCCAATGCAGGGCTCGGGTTGCATCGGCTGGAGCGGACAGTGTATCTCCCACGGTCAAACGGCCTGCAACACTGGAGCCAAGGATGAACGAGCGGTTTTCGATCGATGCCGTGTTGGATAAGGTGCGGGCACTCAGAACACCTGAGGCTCCACCGCAGCGCCAAATCCCGGAATGGAGCGCTGAGCAGCGCGTTCGCAGTGCCGCCGAAGTGCCCCTGATCCCACTGCCCCCCGAGGATAAGCTCGATCCCAACCGCGGCACCTATACGGTGGGCGACTTTCTCGCCCTCAGCGACGAGGCAATGATCAACGAGGCTTATCGCGTGGTGCTGGGGCGCGAGGGCGACGCCCTTGGGCGCTCCCACTACCTCAAGAACCTGCAGGAAGGCCGCGCCACTCCAGCCTCGATCCTGATGGCCATGCGTTTTTCGGCCGAGGGCCGCGCCCGGGGCGTGCGCATCAAGCGCTTGCTGCCTGCCTATGGGCTCTACCGCCTGGCGACCCTCCCCGTGCTCGGGCGCCTGTTCTCGCCGCTTGTGGCGCTGATCAACCTGCCGGGAACCCTGCTGCGCATTCACCGGCGGCTGGCTGCGGGTGAGTTGCGGCAAAAACAAACCATTGAAGCGACCAATAAGGCGCTGCTTGCCATCCGGCGGGCCCTGATCGAAGCGGGGGTGGAACTGCAATCGCTTTCGCGCCTGGGCGAAAGCCACTCCACCCAGATCGAGGTGATTGGGGAGCAAACCCTGGGTGAAATGCGCGCCATGCGCGAACAATCCCTAGCCCAAACCGGGCACGTGGCGGAGCTGGTTGCCACAGCCCGCCAATCGGTGGCGCAAACAAGCCCTGCAGTGATTGAACCCGCAATCGCGGACATCGAAGCCCACGGCCTCGATGACCTCTACCTGGCTTTTGAGAACCGCTTTCGCGGCACCCGTGCCGAAATCGCCGCAAAGATCGCCCGGTATCTTCCCTTGTTCCAGCGCAACCCGGCAGTGGCTGCAGGCGGTGTGGTGCTCGATATCGGCTGTGGGCGTGGCGAATGGATCAAGATGCTGGCCGACAACAACATCGCCTCACGCGGCGTAGACATGAACGGCGCCATGGCCGCCGCCTGCCGCGAGCAGGGGCTTGATGCAGTGGCGGGCGACGCCATCGCCTATATGCGCTCCCTGCCCCCGAACACGCTGGGCGCGGTGACTGGCTTTCACATCGTGGAGCATCTGGCCTTTGAGGACCTGATCGCTATGCTCGATGCCGCACGCCAGGCGCTCATGCCAGGCGGCGTGATCCTGTTTGAAACGCCCAATCCCGAAAATCTGGTGGTGGGCGGCTGCACCTTCAACAACGATCCCACGCACAACAAGCCGCTTCCTCCCGAAGTGCTTCGTTTTCTGGCGGAGGCGCGCGGCTTTGAGCAGACCCGGGTAATTCGCGAGCTAAGCGATATCGATCTCGCATCGCCCGAAAGCGGATTCGCGCCTTCCGAGGTCAATGACTGGTTCCGCCTTCCCATGGACTATGCGCTGTTTGCCCATAAGCCCGCCGGGGGCCAGGCCAACTGATGCGGGTAGGAATTGCGACCGTTTACACGCCCGGCATAGCTGGGGGTGCCGAGCTGCATGCCCAAGGCCTAAGCGATGCGCTGCACGCTGCCGGACACCTGGTCCATCATCTTCGCATGCCATTCACCTATTGGCCCGCGGCCGAAATCGGCCGGTCCATGGATGCTTGGGCCAGCATGGATTTCACCCGTTATGGCGGGGGGCAGATCGACAAGATCATCTGCCTCAAATTTCCGACTTATCTGCTGGATCACCCCAACAAGGCGGTATGGCTGTTGCATCAGCACCGCGCCGCTTACGAGCTCTACGGCACCCCCATGGGCTTTGAGGATCGTCCCGAAAATGCCGCCCTGCGTGATCGCATCATCGCTGCCGATACGGCCGCGCTCGGAGCGGTCACGCCCGTCTGGACCAACTCGCAGCGTGTGAGCGAGCGGCTGCACAAGTACAACGGCATTGCATCGGCGCCGCTCTACCATCCGCCCCATGGGGCCGAGCAGTTCCGTTGTGAAGCTGCCCTGCCCTATATCTTTTATCCCTCGCGCCTCGAAACCCTCAAGCGACAGCACTTGTTGATCGAGGCAATCGCCCAATGCAACTCGCCGGTGGGGGCCGTTCTGTCGGGCGAAGGGGGCACCCGCGCCGAACTTGAACGGCTGATCGAGCAGTATGATCTGGGCAATCGTGTCAGGCTGGTTGGCCACATCACGAGGGACCAATTGCTGGACCTTTACGCCAACGCACTCGGCGTCTTTTTCGGGCCGTTCGACGAGGATTACGGCTACATCACCCTTGAAGCCATGCTTTCGGCCAAGCCGGTGATCACCTGCACCGACTCGGGTGGTCCGCTCGAATTTGTTCGCGATGGCCAAACAGGTTTTGTTGTGCCTCCTGATGCTCCCGCCATTGCTGCGGCCATCGCCGCGCTTGCGGGCAACCCTGCACAGGCCCAGGCCATGGGAGCGGCTGGGCGAAACGCCTATGACGCTGCAGGCATATCTTGGACCAAAGTGGTCGAAACCCTTACCGGCGACCAAAAACCATGAAGATTGCCATCCTCACCCCCCATCCCGTGCCGCTCGCCCTGGGCGGCTTGGAAAACCTCAAATGGGGGCTGCAAAGTGCCATTGAGCGGCTGACCGAGCATAGCTGCGACGTTGTCGGCCTGATCTCGCCAGAAGGAAACCTGTGGGACCTGATCCGCTCCTACCAAGAAGCGAGCCGGCTGGACCTTTCCGCCTATGACTGCGTGATTTCAGGCAAATATCCGATGTGGATGGTCGATCACCCCAATCACATCGTTTACATGCTGCACAAGCTGCGCGGCCTTTATGACACCTATCCCGGCGACAGCGGATCGGGCGAACTGCGCCAAGTCCCCGAACTGGTCGATCTCCGGACCTGGATGGGCGAGATGACGGCAGCCGGCCGCATCCACGGGCGCACCGAAAACGCGGTCCTGTTCGAACGTCTGGAGCGATTGCGGAACGCCCAGCTGCCCCAGAATCTTTTCCGCTTTCCAGGGGCTCTTGCCCGCGAAATCGTGCACTTCCTTGATGCAGGTGCAATCAGCTCGCGGCAAATCCGCCGCTTTGCCGTCCAAAGCATGACGGTCAAGCGCCGCGCCGACTATCTGCCGTCCGAAGTCGACGCCAGCGTGCTTTATCCGCCGGCCCATCGCGACGATTACCATTGTGCAGGCGACGATTACCTCTTCACCTCCAGCCGCCTCGACAGTCCCAAGCGGCTCGACCTCCTGATAGCGGCCATGCAGCAGGTCAAGGCCGATATTCCCCTGCTGATTGCGGGCACCGGCCCCGACGAAGCACGCCTCAAAGCCCTTGCAGCCGCCGATCCGCGCATCAAGTTCCTGGGCTTTGTCGCCGACGAGCAGATACCAGACCTCTACGCCAATGCGCTTGCTGTGCCCTTCGTGCCTTATGACGAGGATTATGGCCTCGTTACCATCGAGGCGATGCGCAGCTCCAAGCCGGTGCTGACCTTCGCAGACTCCGGCGGACCCACCGAGTTCGTGGTGGATGGCGAGAATGGCTATGTCGTCCCGCCCTCCCCTGCGGCATTGGCCCAGCGCATTGATCATCTCGCTTCCCATCGCACCGAAGCCCGCCAGATGGGCGCTCGCGCGTTGGAGCGGGTCAGCAGCATCACCTGGGAAACTCTGGTGACTGGACTGCTGGAAGAGGCGCCTCGCCTGCCCCGGTCCAATGGGCGGCGCAAGCTAACCGTTGCCACCACTTTCCCGATTTACCCCGCGGTCGGGGGCGGCCAGTCCCGTGTGTTCAATCTCTACCGGCAGCTGGCCCAGAGTTTCGATGTTGAAGTCGTAACCTTGACCAGCGGCGGGCCGGAGATCAGCGAGCGCCATATCGCGCCCGGTCTCAAGGAAACCCGCATCGCCAAGTCGATCCAGCATGAGCAACTCGAAAGCCTTTATTCACGGGCTTTGGACGGTCATTCTGCCACCGATATCGCGGCAATCGAGATGATCGGGCTGACCCCGGCCTTTGGGGAGGCCCTCGAGCGTTCCGCGCTCGAAAGCGAGGCGGTCATTGCCAGCCATCCCTATCTGGTCGATGCCATTCGCCGCGCCGCGCCCGGCAAACCCCTTTGGTACGAAGCCCACAATGTGGAGCTTACGCTCAAGCAAAGCATGCTTGAGGGCGTTCCTGAGCGGGACAAGGCGCTAGCCGCGGTTCGCCGCGCGGAATTGCGTTGCTGGCAAGAAGCGCAGCTGGTTTTTGCTTGCGCCGACCGGGATCTCAAGGAGTTCGAACACCTTTACGGCCCCACGCGGGCCCGCCTGCTGGAAGTGCCCAATGGCGTGGAGCCCGCCGATTTCAACTTCGTCCCCCTGGTGGAGCGCCGGCGATTGCAGCAATCGGCAGGTGTCGGACACAGGAAAACGGCTCTCTTCATGGGCAGCTGGCACGGTCCCAATGTGGAGGCAGTCGAGCTGATCCTGCGCGAGGCGGCGGATGCTCCCGAGTTCCGGTTCCTGGTTGCGGGCAGTTGTTGCCTGCCCTTCGCCAAGCGCACGCTCCCAGCAAATGTCGAGATGCTTGGTGTTGTGAGCAACGAGACCCGCAGCGACCTGCTTGCGGTTGCCGATGTGGCGCTCAATCCCATGCTGAGCGGGTCAGGCACCAATCTCAAGATGCTGGACTATTTCGCCTCGGGCGTGCCAGTCGTGTCGACGCGCTTCGGCGCCCGTGGACTCGAAATCATCGAGAACAAACACTACCTTGCTGCGGAGCCGGGCGAGTTTGGTGCCGCCCTGCACGATGTGGCGCAACGCAGCGAGCAATCCCTATCCGAGCAGGTCACGGCCACCCGCCAGATCGTTGAAAACCACTATTCCTGGGCGATCATCGCCCAGCGCTTCCGGGAGGAGCTGGCGCAATTGGGCTTGGCCTAGGAGGGCTTAGCTCTCCACCTCGGCTTCGACCCGCCCCGGCGTTCGCGCCTGCCCCCGCCACACTTCGATCTGCGAGGGAATGAACATCTTGCCATCGAACGGATCACCCTGGTTCACCACCGCAAAGATGAGGGCGAGGTCGCGCCACTCAAAGCTCTCGGCGAGATGGCTTTCATCGGCCGAGAGCGACAAGGCAATCGAATAGGTACCCGGACCCAGATTCAGCGGGAATCGAATGGAGAACACCGCGCCCTCTCCCGGGGCCAAATCGGTGAGCACTTGGTCCGAAAAAAACGTGTTGGTGCCATAAATGGTTTGCCCCACCCGATCCTTGATCGCATAGCCAAGCACCAGCTTGGGAATTGCGACCCTGGCTTCCACTTCAACGCGAAGCTCCACCGGGGTAGCGACCGGCACCGTGTCGAGCGCCTTGCCGGCAAGATCAAACAGGCCGACATCCCCGATCACGGCCTTGCGCGAACCAGAAATGGTCTGGATGCGCCCCGAAGGATGCTCGAGCGTCTCGATCACCTCGCCCTCTTTCTGTGCAATCAGGGCATTATAATAGTCCAGCACACTTTCCGGATCACCATCCCGGACGATCTTGCCACCCTCGAGAAGGATGGCGCGATCGCAGATGCTTTGCAGCGCGATCTTGTCGTGGGACACCAGGATCAGCGTCGTTCCCAGCTCCCGGAACTCCCGGATGCGCTTGAAACTCTTGTGCTGGAAGTAAGCGTCGCCAACCGACAATGCCTCGTCGATGATCAGGATATCGGGCCGGAATGCAGTCGCCACTGCAAAGGCCAGCCGCACCTGCATGCCGCTGGAGTAAACCCGGATCGGCTGCTCGAAATACGCCCCGAGCTCCGAGAATTCCTCGATGCCGGCGATCACCGCGTCGATATCGGCTTGGTTGTGCCCCATCATGCCCGCGGCCTGATAGGCATTCTGGCGGCCGGTCATTTCGTAGTTGAAGCCCATCCCCAGCTCGAGAATGGCGGCGATGCGGCCATTGATCTCGATGGCGCCCTCACTGGGCCTGGTCGTACCAGTGACCATCTTGAGCAGCGTACTCTTGCCCGCGCCATTGCGCCCAACAATGCCCAGCGCTTGGCCCGGCGGCACCTCGAAGTTCACGTCCTTGAGGACCCAGTTCTCCTCGACCGGCTGGGTTCTTGCACCAAACCAGGTGGCGATGCGGTCGAACTCGTGCCGATAGCGGCGAAATGCCTTGCCCAGCCCTCTGACGCTCAGAACCGAACCGCTCATAGCACGTCCACCATTTCCCCGCTCGAGCGGCGGAACAAGGTCATTGCCAGCGCCATCAGGCCCACGGCAAGCACCGCCAGGCAAGCCAGGCTGAGCAGATTGGGCGCCTGGCCATAAACCAGCACGCGATGATAGCCATCGACCACCCAGAACATGGGGTTGAACATGAGGATGAACCGATAACTCTCGGGAATGATGTCGATGATGTATACGATGGGTGTCATCCAGAACCCGAACTGCAGCAAGATGCCGACGGCCTGCGCCACATCGCGGATGAACACATTGAGGACGCCTAGCGTCAATCCTAGGCCCAGACCCAGCGCCGCGGTTAGCACGGTCAGCACGGGAAACCAGAGCAGCGCCCAGCCCGGATTGTGCCCGAGCAGCGCATAGGCCGCGAGCACCAGCACAAAAAAGATCAAATTGTTAACCAGAGCAGCGCCCAGGGTGATCAGCGGCAGCACGATGCGGGGAAAAGCGATCTTCTTGAGCGCGTTGGCATTGTCGATAAAGATCGTCAGCGAGCGGTTGAGGATCTCGGTGAACAAGAACCAGGCGCTGAAGCCCGCCATCAAATAGATCGAGTAAGCGAAACGATTGTCGATGCCCGGCAAGCGGCTAGACATCAGTGCCGACAGCACGAAGGCGTAGATTGCGACCTGTGACAAGGGCGACAGCACGATCCAGAGCACACCCAGGCCTGAGCGCGCCACTCGGGCACGAAAGTCCAGCCGGATGGCAGACCAGATGAAGTACCGATAGTTCAATGCGGCTTGGAAAAGTCCCGCCATGTGCTCGATTCGTCCGGTGGTGTCGACGTCGCGGTCGTCTGTAGCAAACCCAAACCGCCATTGCACGCTTGAGAACCGAACCTTGCCAGTTCGGCCGCCTTCACACCCCGACTAGGAATAAATCCGAGTGCAGGTAAGTCCGACTCCAGCAGATTTTTGCCGCTCCTGCTCGGCACGGTAAACAGTTTCCTGAGGCCGGTGGAGAGCCCCGCCCCACGCAAGAGGAACGGCTTTAACTGCTATTCGCTTAGCTATTCAGCACCGGCAAGTATTCACCTTGCAAACCAAATACTTGAACGCTCCGGCGCGCCAGCAGTCTGCAGCAGTGATTAACTCGAAGGATGTATGAAGCAATAACCGTTGGCTCTCCAGTCGACATGGTTAACGTCAAGTGACCTGCGTACATAAAATACAAGGTAAAACTCGGCGTCGCCCTAAATCTTTCGTCGCTACCCCTTCGGTCAACAGCAACACAACCTTGTTGGCGACCAAGAATGGCGAAGATCGAAAAAGTATTTGCGACCGGCACCTCCTTTGTTGACGACCTGCTTACAGCGAACAAATGGACTGCCAACAGCATCAGCTTTGGCTTCGTCGCCTCCGCTAGCGCCTTGGGCGCCGATTATGGACGCGGCGAGGCGAGCGACGGCTTCAAGACCCTGTCGGCCCAGCAGCAGCAAGCAACCATTGACGCCTTCGCGCTATGGTCGGGCGTTGCTGATATCGATTTGGTGCAGACCAACTCGGCACAAGCCGAAATACGCCTCGGCACTTCAGCCCTGCCGCGGACCGCATGGTCGTACCAGCCCTCGGAAGCCGAGTTCAGCGGGGACATCTGGATCGGCTCGGCGAGCTATAACGCCAATCCAGCGCAGGGCAACTACGGCTTTTTCACCATCATGCACGAGATCGGCCATGCGCTGGGCCTGGGCCATCCCCACGATGCGAGCCTGAACGCCGGAAAGGGCGCGGCAGTGGGCGACGCATCCGAGGGCCTCTGCCCCTGCTGCGCAGGCGCCATTCACGGTCAAACCGCGCAGATCGGCACCGCGACCGCTGCTGCTAGCGCCAATCCTGTCGACGCCATGGCTTATTCGGTCATGAGCTATCGCTCATTCCAGGGCGCTGTCCTGGGCTCGGGCTACCAAAACGAGACCTTTGGCTACGGCCAGTCTCCCATGCTGCGCGACATCGCGGCCATCCAGCATCTCTATGGCGCCAATTACAGCACCAACAACACTGACACGGTTTATCGCTGGAGCGAGACTTCCGGCGAGAAGTTCATCGATGGCCGTGGCCAGGGAGCGCCCGGCGCCGCTAAGGTCTTTGAAACTCTTTGGGATGGCGGCGGCGCCGACACCTACGACCTGTCGAACTTCAAGACCGATGTGAAGCTCGACCTCGCTCCCGGCGGCTGGACGGACTTCGGCACCAGTCAACTCGCGCGGCTCGGCCCCGGCCAATTTGCTCCCGGCAACGTCGCCACTGCATTTTTGCACAATGGGGACCAGCGCGCCCTCATCGAGAACGCTGTAACCGGAGCGGGCAATGACGTTCTGGTCGGCAATATCGGCGACAATATCCTCGTGGGTGGAGCCGGCAACGACAAGCTTTATGGCGCACAAGGAAACGATATCCTGGTCGGGGGTCATCTCGGCAGCGAGTTGAAACTGCTGGGTATCGAACTCGCCGTACCCTCACTCCTGCGCGGAGCCGCGTTGCGGGTGGACGGCGACGACCTTCTGGTGGGCGGTGACGGCAATGACATCCTCGTGCCGGGCTTGGGCGAGAACGAAGTTGATGGGGGTGCCGGTTCGGACACGATCATCATCGACCTGCCCTTTGAAGCGGTGGTCATCGTTGAGCAAGGCGGCGGCACGCATCTTATCACCTATGCCGGCGGTTCGGTGCTCGCGCGCGGAATTGAGTTCATAGCGCTCAGCGACGGCATTTATTCCACCGGGACGGCGGTCGTAGACTTGGATCCTGCAGCCGAAAGCGTCGCTCTCCTTTATCGCGCTGCACTCGACCGCGACCTGGATGCGAGCGGCCGCGATTACTGGACCGGCGTCATCGAGCAAGGCGGCAGCCTGGTTGACATCGCCGCCTCGCTCATCAACAGCCCGGAATTCGTGACCCGCTTTGGTCATCTTCAAGAACTGGGTGAGACACAGTTCGTCGAAATGCTGTACCAGAACGTTCTCGGCCGCGAGGGCGAGCCTGATGGCCTTGCTTATTGGACCGGCGCAATGGCGAACGGCACCAGCTACTCGCAGGTGCTTCTAGCTTTCGCGCAAAGCCAGGAAAACGTTGCCGCATTCACCGATGAGTTGATCACTGATGTTGGCATCACAGCGGTAAGCGAAGCTCAGTGGGCGATGTTTGCCGCCTAAACCTGCAGTGCTTCGCTTCTTCACACCAGCACGTGAACAACTCTGGCGAACGCTACACAGCCGCACTCACGCTCTGCAGCGTTGCAGGGGCGACGCGCCGGGGACGAACGGCCGCGTAGCGTCTGCCCAAAAGCACCATTGGCGTTGACTTGAGCAAGACGCCATACTTGTCCTTTCCCCTAGTGGGTGGCTGATGCGAGATGGTTTGGAGATCCGCGATGACGCGAATAGGATACAGCCGTGCGGTTGCCGCCGTTTACGAGGCGCCTGCCGGATCGGCCCTGCCCCATTTGGCGGTGGTGCTGCTGGATGGGCAGGTGATCACCGCCCAGCCACAGGACGACATCGAGCAGGCGAGCCGCTTCGCCGCTGAAGCCCTGCGGGTATTACGCGCGCTTGAGCTGAGCGACCCCGATTTCGTGATCGAGGAAGACCTTTAAGGTCAGCAGATTACGCGGGCGCGCGCTCCCACAATCCTGACCTATGTCGCCGTCATAGCGGCGGAACGCACCTGGGGTCATCTGGTTAGCGGCACAAAAAAATCCCGGTGCCGAGGCACCGGGCAGTTGGCCGCCCATTCAGGAGGCGGGCCTAGTATATGGGTATCGCCGGGCCCGGGGCCAAAAGGTCGCAGTTGGGCGCCCTTTCCCCGCTGCTGCGCTGACTCAAACGTACCAGATTCCATCCTCCACCGCCGCGGCAGTCTTGGCAACATTCTCCTGGCTTTCCGAGAAATCAACCAGCACCCGATCGCGGCCATAGGCATCCCCGAGCCGGCCCATCCAATACATATAGCCGTTCATGTCGGGGGTACGGTCGAGCACATTGTTGTAGAGCAGGTTCAGAAACTGCCCGTTCGACAGCTCGGCCGGAGCGCCGTAGGTTTTCTGGAACTCCTCGGAATGCTGGAACTGGTCCGCCACCCAGACCAAATCGCCACGTCCAGCATCCAACTGCCTGATCCAGAAACCCAACCCCTCGACATCGGGTTCGCGGTCAAACGCCGCCTGATACAGCCGGTATGCCTGCCCCGCCGTTCCGCCAAGATCAAAAGCCAGCGTACCGTCGTCAAAACCCAGCCTTTCCACCCCGGTCAGGCTGTCGGAGCCATCGGGAGAGCTGGCGCTAAGATCGACCACGTCAACCCCGTTGGCGCCGAATGTGGTGACGCCATACTGCTCATGCGCGCCGCCGAACAAGGCGAAGTCGAGCCCGGCCCCGCCATCGATCCGATCATTGCCGCCGCCGCCGGTGAACCGGTCATTGCCCCCGAGCCCGAACATGGTGTCGCCGCCACTGGTGCCCAGATAGACATCGTCCCCGTTGGTGCCGCCAAAATTTCCAGGTGCAGGTGGGGTTGGTGTGGGGGGTGGAGTCGGATTGCCACTACTCTTGCTGCCATACAGCGCCTCGGCGCCCGCAATGTCCCCCGGGGTTAGCTCGACCCGGGTGCCGATCGAGGGATACATGATGGTATTGGTATCGTCGGTATGATCCAGCCCTAGCGCATGGCCAATCTCGTGCAGAGCGACCGCAAAAAAATTGGTGACGCCGGCCACGAAAGATTTTGTCGTGCCCCAGCCTTCGGCCGTGTCGAACCGGATTCCCGCCTCTGCCAGTTCGTTGAACTGGCCGCCGGGGTAAAAGCTATATCCCGCCTCCGCCAGGGTATTGGACCTGCCGTCAATGCTGTCCCAGCCTAGCTGGATTTGGGTGGAGGCGCTCGCCGCCACTTCCACGAAGTCGATATTGGCAACGTTTTCCCAAGCCTGGAAGGCGTCCCGGATCAGGTTCTGATAAATCGGCTGACTGATCGGCGCGTCAAAACTGTAGAAATTGCCCGCCACCGCGCCAAAACTCCAGGTGACCTGCCCTCCGGGCGCTCCCAGTGTTGTGCCGTTCCACTTCGCTCCGGTGAACTCATATGCCGCCATGTCGACCCCTTGTTCGTGCACACTGTGCTGGGGCCACATATCCGCATAATTTCGTTACGAAGAGGGCAACACGAAGCATCGGAGTTGCTTGGGCGAGACTTTCCGGAACAAGATCGATCACCCGGCCATCCGCGGCATTTGCAGCACTGCCGCGCCTTCTGCCCTAGCCGTTGCTGCTGAGCCGTGTTGTCAGCTCTGCGGTCGTCCCCTGCGTAACCTCCGCTCGGCCCTCAAGGGGAATAACGGGGGCGGCAATCCGCCCAAACAGCTCTGTGCGCGCCGCGGCCTCGTCGCCGCGCTTGATGGCGGCTTGCAGCGCTTCGAGGGCGTCGGGCACTTCATGGGCGCCGTTGCGCAGCGTGGCGCGCAGGATCTTGGGGTGGCGCGTCGGGTGGGCGCTGCTGGCGTCGTAGAACAGTTCTTCGAACATCTTTTCGCCCGGCCGGCTGCCGACAGTGACGATCTCGATGCTGCCCCCCGGATTGTCGCCGTCGCGCACCGTTTGACCGGCGAGCTGGATCATGTTGCGCGCCAGGTCCGAGATTTTGACCGGCGCCCCCATTTCGAGCAAGAACACGTCGCCGCCGTCGGAAAGCGCCCCGGCCTGCACGATCAGCTCGGCCGCCTCGTGGATGGACATGAAATAGCGCGTCATCGCCGGATCGGTCAGCGTCACCGGCCCGCCCTTGGCGATCTGCTCGCGAAACAGCGGCACTACCGAGCCGTTGGAGCCCAGCACATTGCCAAAGCGCACCGCACAAAAGCGCTGCCCGGTGCCGGCAGCTTCCGCCAGCCCCGCATAATGGCGCATGATCAGCTCGGCCCAGCGCTTGGTGGCGCCCATCACATTGGTGGGCCGCACCGCTTTGTCGGAAGAAATCAGCACGAACTGCTCCACCCCTGCCTCAAAGGCAGCGCGGGTGATGCAAAGCGAGCCAAAAACATTGTTGCGCATGCCCTCGAGCGCATTGGCTTCCACCAGCGGCACATGCTTGTGCGCGGCAGCGTGAAACAGCACATCGATCCGGGCGCAGTTCAGCGCGCGGCGCACCGCGGCTTCGTCAGTGACCGAAGCCAGCACCGGCACGATCTCGGCATCGGTCTGCTCGATCAGTTCACGGTGAATGTTGTAAAGCGCAAATTCGTTCTGCTCCAGCAGCACCAGCCTTTGCGGTGACCAGCGCGCCACCAGCCGGCACAATTCCGAGCCGATCGAGCCGCCCGCCCCGGTGACAAGAATGGAGCGCCCACGGATCATCTCCCCCAAAAGCTCTGCATCGGCCGGCACCGAGGAGCGCCCCAGCAGCTCATCGATGTCGATCTCGCGGATCTGGTTGACCAGATATTTGCCCGCCAGCAGATCGGCGATATGGGGCAGCGTGCGGATCTTGATGGGGTGGCGCGTCAGATCGGCCACGATGCGCTGCCGCTCGGCCGAAGTCACTGAAGGCATGGACAGGATCACTTCCTGAATGCCGAAATTGGCGATCAGCTGGGGCAGATAGTCCGGCGAATAAACCCGCAGCCCCGCTACATCGCGCCCCTGCAGCGCGCGGCTATCGTCCAGAAATCCGGCGATCAGGCGCCGCCCTTGCGAGCGCAATGCCATGGCCAGCTGCGAGCCGGCTTCCCCGGCGCCATAGATCAGGATTTGCCCCGATTTCAGCTGGTCGTCGCGCGGCGCCCAGATGAACTGCTTGGCGGCAAAGCGGCTGCCCGCGATGAACAGCAGCCCGATCATCCAGTAAAAAAACGGCACCGAGCGCGGCACAATGCCATTGCCGGCCATTTCGGTTACGAACACCACCGCCACCCAAGCCATCGCGGCGAGGGTCATGGCCTGCAGCATGGTCCAGATTGCCCGCTCGGGCAGGTAGCGGATCACGGCGCGATAAAGGCCGTGCCGGATGAAGATGGGAATGGCCACCAGTGGCGCAGCCGCAATCAGCAGCCATTGGGCGGGCGTGGGCACAAAGGGGGCGCTGTAGCGCAGCGAATAGCTCACCCAAACCGCGCCGGCCAGCACCACGGCGTCAAAGCCGATCAGCAGGACCCGCTTTGCCGGACGAGGCATGGCACCTAGGGCCGTTCTGAACCGTTCCAAAAGCGCCAAGATCAACTCAAATTCCCATGCATACGCCAAGCCGCCGACGCATCACCTGGCCATTAGTTACCCCGACGGGGCGTCCAGGAGAAGTGTATGCGGCACACACCTGGGCTTAAATAGGACGCAGCCCCCGCTCAATGCTGCGATGGGAGCGCTGAACCTGCGTCAAAGGAGCTAGTCAGGGCGGGGCACTGCCGCCCTGCCGCTAGGGCGTATTGAGCACGTCCTTGATGAAGCGGTAGTGGCCGGCAGTCAGGCCCCCATCCACGGGGATGGTGACGCCGGTAATGCCCGACGCGGCGTCCGAAGCCAAGAACAGCACGGCATTGGCCACTTCCTCGGGCACCACCATGCGCCCCATCGGGTAATGCGGCAGCACCTTGTCGAGCAGATGCGGGTTCGCCTCCAGTCGATGGTCCCAGGCAGCCGTTCGCACGGAGCCGGGCGCCACCACATTGGCGCGCACACCGCGCGCACCCAGTTCCACTGCGATCGCCTTGCCATAGGCGATTAGCCCGGCCTTGGCCGCGGCATAGGCCGGATTGCCGAAATGCTGCAGCCCGTTGACCGAGGAAATCAACACCACATTGCCCGCGCCCCGCTCGGCCATGCCAGCAGCGATGGGGTCAACCAGTGCATAAGCGCCATTGAGGTTGATGGCCATTTCGCTGGCCCAAACCGCATCATCGAGCTGGCCGAAATGCTCGGCGCGGGTGTAGCCGGCATTGGCGATCACCGCATCGGGCACGCCATTGGTCGCCAGGTGCGCCTGGACGGCCTGGCGCGTGCCCGCGGAATCGGTCTGGTCAAAGAGGATGCGAGCGGCGAGCGGCAGGCCTTCCAGCATTTCCAGATCGCGATCGGCGCCGACCACCTGCGCGCCCGCTGCAGCGAATTTTTCCACCAGTACCCGGCCAATGCCGCCGCCAGCGCCCGAAATCAGCACCGTCTTGCCCTCAAGCCCCAAGAAAGCCTGCGTCATCCCTGCCATCTCCATCTGGTCTGCGCAAAACCGGCGGCCATAGGTGCCGGTGCAATCAACGTTCTGCACGCGCGGTGATATACGGCCGATCAGGGAGCGTGAAAGCGTCTTTTGCACCCGCCGCGAGAAATTCGCTCCGCAAGAGCTCAGGCTGCGGCGGCGGCTTTCGCCAAGAACTCAGGCGGGAGCAGGTGATGCCCGGCGCCGCAGCTTGGCTGTTTGCACCAGTGTCCAGGCCAGCAGCAATTGCATGGCCAAGCCCGCCAGCAACATGGCCCCATCCAGCAGCGGATCGGGCGAAACCCCGGTCTTGATCGTTTGCAGCGCCATGCTGATCAATGTGCCGGTGGCAAAAACCGCAAGACCCTGCTGGCCCATCCAGCGCAAGGGCGCGGCATAGGGCGACCCCGCGATCTGTCGGGTACAGGGCAGGCAGGCAAAGACATAAAACAGCGCCAGGGCATGCAGCAGCCGCGGCAGCGCCAGATAGGTCTTGTCGAACCAGGTGATGTAGAACGGCAGCCCGGCCCGGCTCAGCGCCCCTAACACCCCGCGCCCCGCTTCCGCCAGCGCCGGAATGCGCGCCCACAGCAGCACGAACAGCACAAAGCCGAGCGCCACCCGGAACAAGGTCTTGTTGGCCGGTACAAAGCTTTCCCCCGCTTTCATCGCCGCGCCCGAAAGCAAGCCGACGATAAAAAGGATCTGCCAGGACAGCGGCCCCAGGAACCAGCCGCCTGGGGCGGGATAGCTGGGGAAATTGAGCCGGAACTGCCCCGCCACTATCCAGACCAGCACCGAGCCCGCCAGCACCCAGAGCGGCTTGCGCAGCCCGGCCCAAAGCAGCGCCGGCGTCGCCAGGAGCAGCACGAAGTAAAGCGGCAGGATATTGAGATAGCCCAACTGGTGGCTCAGCAGCGGAATGCCGACCATCACCCCGAGCGGCTGCTTGAACAGCGCCGCCACATTGTTGGTGAGCAACATATTGGGCAGGCCGAACCACAAGGCGCCCGCGGCAAAGATCGCCAGAGTCACCACCGTCATGGTCAGGTGCACGAGATAAAGCTGGCGCGCCCGCGCCCAAACCTTGGCCAGCCCCGCCCAGAACGAGCCGGTGCGGAAGCTATTGGAATAGGCCAGCCCCGCCGCCAAGCCCGACATGAACACAAAGGCTTCCGCCGCATCCGAAAAACCGAAATTGCGGCTGGTGAAATTCTCGTAGATCGTGCCCGGCACATGGTTGATGAAGATCATCACCAGCGCCAGGCCGCGAAACATGTCGAGCCGCGGATCGCGCCGGCTGGCGGGGGCACTCGCCTCCCGCGCCGGCGCTCCGCTCGCAGTGCCCCTGGTCCTTAAGGTGTGCCCTGCTTGGGTCCGGCTGACCGCCGGCTCAAGCGTGGACATGCTGGCCGATCTTGCTCGCTGTCAGGTCCGTTTCCGGCTTGCCCTGCCATTGCTCCATGATGGCCACATGCTCCTTCATCACAGGGGTGATGCACTGCTCGGTCGGCGTGCGGAACAGCCTTGGCAGTTTCGATTTCGTCGAGGCATGCGAGCTCGCGGCAATCAACACCGGCGCAAGGATCGCGGGCAGCATCGCCGGCGCCAGCCAGAGCGCCGCCCCGGGCGCGAGGGCGAGGGTCAGCCCCAGCGTCACCACGCCCGTCAGCACGATCCACCAGCTTGCGGACCAGGCCTGCCGCAGCGTCAACCCGGTTTGCGCCCGGTGCGTGGCGGGCCAGCCGCCATCGATCCCCAGCAGCACCTGCACCACCGCCCGGCTTTGCAGCAGCAGCATCACGGGCGCCAGGACCGTGGAAAACACGATCTCCCCGAGTACCGACAAGAGGGCCACACCGGTGCCGCCAACACGCCGGTTCTGCCCGTCGAACATTCCGCGGATCAGGATCAGCAGCTTGGGTAGAACCAGCACCAGCGCCACGGCAAGCCCCAGCCCCCAGATGCCACCGGTCGCCTGCGGCAGCGCCGGCAAGACGATGGGCTGGCGCGGAAACACCGCCGCAATAATGCTCGCCGCCAGCAGCAGCAGCCAGAACGGGGAGGCCATATAGGCCATGACCCCCTGCACAAAGGTGAACCGGCTCCACCATTTCAGCCCTGGCGCCGCCAGCAGCCGCCAATGCTGCAGATTGCCCTGGCACCAGCGCCGGTCGCGCTTGGCATATTCGATGAGGTTTTCCGGCCCCTCCTCATAGGAGCCCTCGAGCGCAGGATCGACCATCACAGTCCATCCCCCGCGCGACAGGAGCGCGGCTTCCACATAATCGTGGCTCAAAATATGCCCGCCCAGCGGCGGCTTGCCCGACAGCACCGGCAGCCCGCAATTGGCGGCAAAGGCGCTTACCCGCACAATGGCATTGTGCCCCCAATAGGGCCCTTCGCGCCCCTGCATCAGCGCCGCGCCACGCGCAAAGGCGGGCGACAGATAGCCGGCCGAAAACTGCATGCAACGCCCGAACAGGGTCCTGGCATTGATCACGCGTGGCACAGTCTGCAGCAGCCCCAGGCTCGCGTCCGCATCCATGCGCCGCGCCAGCTCGCCAATGGTTTCCCCTTCCATCAGGCTGTCGGCATCCAGGATCAGCGCATAATCATAGGCGGCGCCGGAGCGGGAGATGAAATCCTCGATATTGCCGGCTTTCTTGCCGACATTGTTCTCGCGCCGCCGATAGAAAATCCGCCCAGCCGCCCCAGGCTCGCGGATCAACTGCTCGAACCACACCGCTTCTTGCGTCGCAGCTTCCAGCGAATTGCTGTCGCTGAGCACGGCGATATGGAAGCGGTCCGCGATGCCCAGCGCCACAAGGCTGCGGTTCATCGCGGCAATGCGCGCGAACACCGCCACGGGGTCCTCGTTATAGATCGGCACCAGGATTGCGGTCAGCCCCTTGGGCTTGGCGCGCGCATCAAATGCGGGCCGCCGCGCCGGCGTGAACACGCCCAGCACCGCCGCCGTCGCGCCCCAGACCAGCCAGAACCCGCTCAGCCCCACCAGCGCCACGCGCACCAGATCGAGCACCGAAATGCCGTCCGCTCCCGTATACTGGAGAAAAAGATAGCCGCCCCACAAGCTGGAGCCGGCAGCAACCAGGAGCGCCAGACCCCGCACCAGGACTGGCCTCATCATCGCAGGTAAGCCATGAACCGCATGGTTGGCGCCAGTTCCCCTCAGAGCCACGAGAAGGCAGTTATGGCATTGCGGAGCGCCTGGAACAAGGAGCGGCGCCGCTCCAGCTGCTGCTTGGGCATGGGGAGGGGAGCGTCAGGCAAGGCGCTGGCAAAGAAGAGGTCGCCATCATACTTCATGGGTTGGCCTCCACTGATACAGCCAGGTTTCGGTCAGCTTGCGGCCGGAGCCCACAAGATAGGCCATGATTTCCATCGGGTTCAAAGCGTCCGCCTCGATATCGAGCACCAGCCGCCAGGTGCCATTGGCCGGCACTTTGGACAGCGCGGAATGGCGCACCACGCCGCTCGAGACGGTCGCGAGCACGTCGATACGCGCGTCCTCGGGCATGCCAGCGAGTTCACCGCCTTTGAAGTCGATGACGAATTTGCGCAGATTGGCGGCATTGGCGACACCCGAGACCCCGCCCTGCCCGGCCCGGGTTTCGGCGACATAGGCGATTGGCGCGTCTTCACTCGGATCAAGATCGCCCCAGATCAGCTTGTAGCTGAATTCGCGTTCCGACCCCGCCACAACGGGTTCGGCCGGGATCCAGAACGAAACGATGTTGTCGTCCACCTCGAGTGTCGAAGGAATTTCGATCAACCTGACCGTCCCTTCGCCCCAATTGCCAATTGGCTCGATGCGCACCGAAGGGCGGCGCTCGTAATGGGCGCCGGCATCCTGGTAAGTCTCGAAATCGCGGCCGCGCTGATAAAGACCGAACGCACGTGGATTGTTTTCCCACAGATAGGAATTGCCCAGCGCATCGGTATTGCTGAGCGCGCGCCACAGCACTTCCCCGTTCTCGCGCTCGATCAGCAAGCCATTGCTGTCATGCACTTGCGGCCGGTAATCGTCAAAGCCGGCGCGATTGGCTTCGGCATAAAGGAACATCGAGGTCAGCGGCGCTATACCCAGTTCCTTGACGTCCTCGCGGAAATAAAGCCGCGCCGTCACATCCATGGCCGTGGCCTGGTTGGTGTCGCTGCCCGGGGTGAACACAAAGCGGTAAGCGCCGGCAAGGCTCGGGCCCTCAAGCGCGGCATAAACCACCAGCGGCTCGTCGCCTTGGGGCTTTTGCAGGTAGAATTCAGAAAAGCGCGGAAACTCCTCGGGCCCTTCGACCCAGGAATTGAGCACCACACCGCGTGCGCTCAGCCCATAAACATTGTCCCGCCCCAGCGCGCGGAAATAGCTCGCGCCCAAAAACGAAATCAGCTCGTCCCAGGCTTCGGGGCGGTTGAGCGGATAGTTGAGGCGAAAGCCCGCTATGCCGGGGAATGGCTGGGCGTGGGCGGCGGCATCCACTTCGGTATCGTGGTACTCAAAATCGTCGGCGCTGAATTCCATGGGGTGCGCTACCCCGCCTTCGATCTCGTAGATGCGGATCGGCTCGGCAAACAACCAGCCCAGATGGAAGCCATGCACCTGGTAGCCGTGGTCATCGCCGGCCCACTTGGCGCGCTCGCCACGATATTGGATGCGCCGATAGGCGTCGTAATCCAGCCCGGTAAAGCTTTCCGGCAGGTTGAACACCGGCTTCTGGTAAGGGGCTGCGCCGATATCCTTCATGCGCGCGCTGAACGCGTCGAAATCAAAGGCAAATTCCTGCCGCTCCTCGAGTGCGGCATAAGCCGTGCTCGAAAGCGAAGTCGTCGACAGGAGCGCCAGGCCGGCGCCCATGATGTGCAGAAAATGGCGTCGATTCGGCAGCTCAAGGCGTGAACGCGTCAACTCAGTACCCAATAGGTTTGGCTCTATGCTCTTTCGGCAAATTCCGAATGGCGCATAGCCGTAAAAGTTGACGCATGGATGATATGCAACATCGGCATAACTTGGGCGGACCCGTCACACCCGTTTGCAAGCCCCAATCTGTGGCAAGAAGGACACAGTTTCGTGAGCCAAGCGCTGCCCTGCCCGCTAGAGTGAGGCCAGCGCCGCCAGCAATTCGCGCGCCCGCGCTTCTCCGGTATGACCCGCCAGCACTAGGCTCTGGGCCTTCGCCGCCATGGCTTCGCGCTGCGCTTCACTCAGCGATTCCAGCGCATCGATCACATCGTCGCTCGTGCGGGCGAGCACGATGGCTTCCCCTTCCGGCAACAATTCGGTCAGGCCCGGCCAGATATCGCTGATGATCGGCGTGCGGCACGCCGCCGCCTCGAACAAGCGCACGCTGGGCGACCAACCCGCCGCAATCATGTCGGCGCGCGTCACATTGAGGGTAAAGCGTTGCGCGCTGTAAAATGCGGCATGTTCGGCCGGTGGCAAATGCTCGATCCGCTCCACATTGGCCGGCCAGTCGATCTCGGCCGGGTATTGCGGCCCTGCCACCACAAAGCGCCGCTCCGGCAATTGCCGCGCCGGCTCCATCAGCAGCCGCTCCAGCGTCGGCTGCCGATCCGGGCTATAGGTGCCGAGATAACCCAGGTCCCAGCGGATCGCCGAGCCAGTGGGCCCATAGCGCTTGCTGTCCACCGAGCAATACAGCGCCTCGGCGCGCTTCGCGCCATATTCGGTTTCAAGGCGCGTCAGCACCGGCCCGCCCGAAAACGAGAAATAGATGTCAAACAGCGGGATCTGCCGGCGCGCCAGATATTCCTCGTCGCCCCGGTCGAGCTTGGCCAGGGTCACGGGCGTGTCGATGTCGTAAAAACAGAACCGCGTCAGCCCCAGGCTCGACAGCGCATCGATGGCGGCAACGCCCTCAGGCACATAAGAGCCCACCAGCACCGCATCGGCTGCCTGCAGCGTCGCGCCAAAGCGCGCGAGCAGGTCATCGACGCTGCTGTAATAAGCCAGTTCGCAAAAGTCGGGGTCCGGCAGGTCGCGGTTATTGGCGTACCAGGGCACGTCGCGCTCCAGGAACAGCACGCGCTTGCCCTCTGCGGCAACGCCGCGCAACAGTGCCCGAAAGGTCGTCGCATGCCCATTGCCCCAGGACGAGCTCAGAGACAGCCCGACAACGACCAGATCGAAATGCTCGGTCATTGCGCGGCCTCGCCGACCCGCTCGCTATACTCCCGGAAGATCCGGTCCGCTTCCACCGCCCGGTGGTCATAGGTGTGCTCGCGCAGCACCCGCGCCAGCGCCGCCTGCCCGATCGCCTGCGCCCGCTCGGGCGACAGCGCGGCCATGATCTGCGCCACGTCCTGCCCGTCGCGCGCCACCAGCACTTCGGTTTCGGGCTCGAGGAAGAGCTCGATCCCTTCCCAGAAATCGGTGATGAGGCACGCCCCGGCGCCGGCCGCTTCGAACACCCGCGTTGCCGGCGAGAAGCCATTGGCCGCCATGCTTTCGCGCGAAATATTGAGCACGGCCTTGGGCGTCACATTGAACGCATTGTGCTCGCCCGTCGGCACATGGCCGATATAGTTGATATTGCCGGCCATTGGCTTGTCGTGCCAGCCCGAGCCACCCAGCATGAAGCGCTGGCCGGGCGTGCGCGCCGCCGGCTCCAAAAAGAAGTGTTCCACGCGCGCTTCGCGGTCCGGCAGGCGATTGCCCAGGAATCCCAGATCGGCGGTGAAGCGCGGATTGGGCGGCACCGGATGATGGGTCTGCGGATCGAGCGCATTATAGACGGGGATGCACTCCTTGGCGCCCACCGCCTTATAGGCCGCAACCACCGGATCGCCGCCGCCATAGGTCAGCACCAGATCGATCTGCCCGAGCGCGCGGCGCAGCGGATGCTCGGGCGCGGCGCGCAGCTCGGCCAGCGTCGCCGGCGCATCCACATCCCAGAAAATCTTGAGCGCACCGGGCCGCGAGGCTTTCAGTACCTCGTCGAGCAGCAGATCGTCCTCATAGCCAACGCCGCTCGCCTTGACCACGATATCGGCGTCCACCGCATGGGCGGCCGCTTGTTTCAGCGCCTCGATCGTGCCTTCATAAACGACGACCTTGCACCATTCCGGCGGATCGATGTCGCGGTTCTTCTGGCGGTCATACACATCCGGTTCGTAGAACGTGATGTCGTAGCCGCGCGCCGCCAGCGCCCGCAGCAGGCCGCGATAATAGGTGGCGGCGCCGTTCCAGTAGGCGGACAGCAGGCTCGAGCCATAGAATGCGATTTTCAAGAGGCGGCCTCCCCGGCAGCAAGTTGGTTGGAAACGCGGGCGGTGCCGTGCTGGCCCAGGATGGCCAGCAATTCGTCGACCCGGTGCCGGCAGGTGTGCCGCGCCTGGATGGTCTCGAGACCCGCCGTTGCCAGCGCCGCCGCCCGGTCGCGGTCGGCCAGCACTTCGGCCAGCAGCCGCTGCATGTCCGCGCCATCCCGGGCAAACAGGAAATCCGTGCCCGCCCGGAACAGGCCCTCGGCATCGCTCCAGGGCGCCGAAATCAGCGGAATGCCGCAGGCCAGCGCCTCGAACATGCGAATGGTCGGGATGCCCGGCAGGTTCTGCACATAGGGGCGGCGCGGAATATGAACGGCGACGCGGTGCTGCGCAAAAGCGCGCGGGGCATCGGCATTGGCGATCCAGCCGCCATAATCGAGCCCGGCCGCCTTGAGCGCCGCGAGCGCTGTTTCGGGATAGCGCACGCCGCGCACCGTGCCCGTCAACTTGAGCTGGCGCGCCGGCTCGACGAGGAAACTGGCGATCTCGGCGGTGCGCTCATCGTCGCCCCAATTGCCGATCCAGATCAGGTCGCGCGTCCGCTCTATCTCGGGCATAGGGTGGAACAGCGCATCGTCCGCCGCCTCGTGCCAGGTGAACACCTGCTTGCCCCAGCCCGCCCGCAAATAACGCTCGCGCAGCGTTTCGCCAAAGGCGAGGATCGCGTCGTAATGCTCGAGTTCGAGCCCGGCAATATCGCCCTCGGCGGAAACCGCGCGGTGATGGGTGTCATGGAACAAGAGCGTCCAGGGCGCGCCGTCGCGCCGCAACTCCCCGATCCGCGCCACCAGCGCCGGGTCGGTCCATTCATGCACCACAACCACATCGGCCTCGGCGAGCGCCGCTTCGTGGTCGAACCCGGCGCCATATTGCTCGGAGCGCAGCATCGGGAAATCGCTGGTAAAGCGATCCACCGCCCCTGCCCCCTGCTGCGTGAGCAGGTTCTGCCGGCTCCAGGCGTCTTCGGGCTCGAGCGCCAGCGCCTCATGGCCGCGCCGGACCAGGTCGCGCATCACCCCGCGCAGGAAGTGGGCATTGCCGTGGTTCCAGTCGGAAACCAGCGAGTGGGTATAAAAAACAAAACGCATCAGAATTCCTTAGGCACGGCCCGCAACGGCACCGGCCGACAACAGCTGGCGATAAAGCTCGCCCATGGCGCCCGCTTGCGCGGCAACGCTGAAGCGCTGGGCGCGCTCCTGCCCCTTGGCCGCCAGTTCCGCCCGCAGCGCGGGATCGCCCGCCAACTGGTTGATGCGGTCGGCAAAAGCCTTGGGGTCATGGGGGCCGGCAAACAGCGCCACCCCATCCCAGAGTTCGCGATAGGTCGGGATATCGGCCAGCACCAGCGCCGCGCGCGCCCCCGCCGCTTCCAGCGGCGCCAGCCCGAACGGCTCATACAGCGAGGGCGACGCGACAATGGCGGCTTCCGCCATCAGCGCCTTGACCCCGCCATGGGTTAGCTCGCCGCGATGATCGGCATGCTCGATGGCCAGGAACTGCCCATTGGGCCCGCTATTGGCCCCCGCCATCACCACTGGCCACACCGTGTGCTCAGCCGCCTGGTCTAGCACCCGGCCATTCTTGCCATCATCCCACCAGCGCCCGGCGGCAAACACCAGTTCCGCCTTGTCGATCTCGGACGGCGTCGGATGGGCGCCATTATAGATCACCTGCAGCCCCTTGATCGGGCCATAGCTGCGGCGCAGCATGTCGGCATGGGTTTCGCTGGGCGCCACCACCGCATCGGCATGGTCGAACCCGCCCCGGTTGAGCCGCTGCTGCCAGTGCCAGTCCAGCGGCACCGGCCCATTGCGCACCGCGGCAAACCAGGTGACGACGCAGGAATGGCTCACCACCAGCACCGGCACATCCAGCTTAAGCCCATAGGCTTGCGAGGGCAGGTTGAGATGCACCAGATCCACCTGATGCTCTTCGGCCAACGCAGCGATCAGCCCGGGCACGCCGTCCAGCGCCGCCTCGTTTTGGGCGGTCCAGTCCAGCGGCGCTTCGAGCCACACCAGCGTGCCCAGCCGCTGGGCCTCCTCAACCTGCGCCACTGAAGGCCCCGGCCCAAACCCGGCAAACACAAAGCTGAAGCCCTGCTCGCGCAGTGCCGAAGCCAGGTCCATGGCATAGCGCCACACCCCGCCCACGGCATCCAGCGACATCAGCACCCGCCGCGGCTGCGGCCCGGTGCTGTTGCCATTGGCGGCCCCGATTGCCTCGGCCATTATGCCCGCACCCGCTGCTGGCTGGCCTTGGGCACCGCAATGGCGTGCTGTGGCGCGAGCCAATTGCACAGATCCACGATCCCGTCGCGCCAGCCCATGCGCGCGCTCCAGCCCAGTTCCGCTTCGAGCCGGCCCGTATCGGCGACGAAATACAGCTGATCGCCCGCCCGCCAGTCGCCATAGCCGATCTCGACCTTGCGCCCGACCAGCTGCTCGATTTCGGCCAGCACCATGTTGAGGCTGACCGCATTGCGCGGCCCCCCGCCCAGGTTGAAGGCCCGGCCCGAAACCTTGCCGATACTGCTCAGAACACTGCGATAAGCCGCCACGGCATCGCTGACATGGAGCACATCGCGCACCTGCTTGCCGTCGCCATAAAGCGTGATCGCCTCGCCCTTGAGCGCCCGGATCAGGAAATGGGCGACCCAGCCCTGGTCCTCGGTGCCGAACTGGCGCGGTCCATAAATGCAGCTCATGCGCAGCACGGCCGTGGGCAAGCCAAAGCTCTTGGCATAATCGAGGACATATTGGTCCGCTACGCCCTTGGAGCAGCCATAGGGCGTGCAGAAATCGAGCTTGCGGTCTTCCGACACGCCGCGGGCCCGCATCACCTCGTCGACGGGCAGATAGCGCCCATCGCTTTCGGCCATGGCCATGTCCTCGAGACCGCCATAAACCTTGTTGGTGCTCGAAAACACCACCGGCGCATTGCGCCCGGCCGCACGCACAGCCTCGAGCACATTGATCGTGCCGCGCGCATTGACCTCAAAGTCATCGAGCGGATCGACAAGACTCGTCGTCACCGCGGTTTGCGCGGCGAGGTGAAACACCGCCTTGGCGTCGGCAAATACGGGTTTGATGGCCGTCAGGTCGCGGATATCGGCGCGTGCCAGCTGCACGCGCTCGCCATGGTTCTGCTTGAGCCAGGCCAGGTTCTGCTCGACGCCGGGGCGGCTGAGATTGTCGAGCACCACTACCTGCTCGCCATCGCGCAAAAAGCTGTCGGCGAGATTGGAGCCCACAAAGCCGCTCCCGCCCACCACCACGATGGTGCCGGCAGCAGGGGCCTTGCTCATGGCGCTGGCGCTGAGTGGTTTGCTCGCTGTCACGAAACCAAACCCCGCTCCTCCAGCTGGCGCTTCATTTCGGCGCCCCGGTCGATCGCCTGCGCCTCGCGCACCCAGTCCGCCAGCTCGCCCAGCGAATCTTCGAGCCGATGCTGCGGCTCAAAGCCGAGCAGCTCGCGCGCCTTGGAGATATCGGCAAAGCAGTTGCGGATATCGCCCGAGCGCGCCTTGCCCATGATGTCCGGGGCGATCTGGGGCACGCCCATGGCTTCGGCCAGGAGCGTTGCGACCTGGGTAATCGTATAGGCATTGCCGCTGCCCACATTAATGACATGGCCGGGCGCTTCGGCTCCTTCGAGCGCGAGGCGGAAGGCGCGGGCCACATCGCGCACATGCACAAAGTCGCGGCGCTGCTCGCCATCCTCAAAGATCATGGGCGGCTGCCCATTGGTGAGGCGGGAGGCGAAATTGGCCAAAACGCCGGTATAAGGATTGGACAGCGCCTGGCCGGGGCCAAACACGTTGAACAGGCGCAGTGCCACGGCGTCGACCCCATAGGCCTCGCCAAAGATCAGCACCTGCCGTTCCTGCGAATATTTGGTCAGCGCATAGATCGAGGCCAGGTCCACCGGCTTTTGCTCGTCCGTGGGCGCGGGCGTCAGGGTTTCGCCATTGGGGCCCGTGGGGTTCCAGGCGCCGGTCTTGACGCTGGCGGCGCGGCGGCGAATGCTTTCGAAGCGCTGCCCTTCGGAGCCGACATAAACGCCTTCGCCATAAACGCTCATCGAGGAGGCCACGACGATGCGCTTGATCGGGCGATCGATCATGGCTTCCAGCAGCACCGCGGTGCCGAGATCATTGCCACCGACATAGCGGGCGATTTCATACATGGACTGGCCCACGCCCACTTCGGCGGCCAGGTGGATGACGCTGTCGATGCCCTCGAGCGCCGCGTTCACCGCATCCTTGTCGCGCACATCGGCGCGGATCACCTCGACCCCGGCGGGGGTTGGCGCTGCCGCATCCCCATGCACCTGGTCGATCATCGCGTCCAGAACGCGCACCTGGTAATTATTGGCCAGCAATTCCTGCGCCACATACCGGCCGATAAAGCCGCAGCCACCAGTGATAAGAACGTGAGTCATGTGCACCTGACGCTTGAAGATCCGCCGAGATTTCGGCAGAAAAGAACAACCAAAGCCAGTTTCCCCCGATTGCGGCAACCGGGCAACCCTGAGGGGCTGCATGAACCGGAAAATCGCCGCCAAGGAAACCAGCGCAGCAGCAAAGCTGCCTCAGCTTCATGTACTTAGATGATGCTTTCAGGTCAAGCGCACCAGCCCGATCTGCACGGCTCCAGGCAGGTAGATTAACCCAAGTTACTTATAAGCTACTATATAGACTAAACGATGGAACCAAGTGATCCACCGCGCGTTTAAGTTCATTGGTAAGTCAGAAACCTTCCTCCCCGCCCTCGATTCTTTCTCTGTAACGTCCTCTATAACGTTCTGCATGTCACCCGCTCTCGGGACGCCCCCATCTATCCCCTCCCCCCTGAGGGGAGGGCTAGGGTGGGGGTTCGGGCCCCACAACACGCTCGACCGCCACAGCGGAACACTTGGCTCCTCAAGGCCTGCCGCGCTCACCCCCGATCCCATCTGACGCAGCTCCCCCGCAGCAAAACTTGCGGACAACCGCCCCGCCTTGCGCTACCAAGACACCCCTGATTGCGCCCCTTTGGGCGCCCTGAAACTCAACCGAAAGGCAGGTCATGAGCGAGATCGAGGCAGCAGCACCCGAGATGGCGGCCGCAGTGGTTACTGGTCCCGGAGCCATTCGCATTGATCGCCAGTCAGCGCCACAGCCCGGCCCCGGACAGGTCCGCGTGGCGCTCGAAGGCTGCGGCGTTTGTGCGTCCAATCTCACCCCTTGGGCCGGCCCCGAATGGATGCAGTTCCCCACCGAGCCCGGCGGGCTTGGCCATGAAGGCTGGGGGCGCATCGATGCGCTGGGCGACGGCGTGACTGGCCTGGCGGTCGGCGATCGCGTGGCCGCGCTGTCCTATCATAGCTATGCTACCCACGACGTGGCCGAGGCCGATGCCGTGGTCAAGCTCCCCGCCGCTCTCGACAACCAGCCCTTCCCCGGCGAGCCGCTGGGCTGCGCCATGAACATCTTCAAGCGCAGCGACATCCAGCCCGGCCAGACCGTTGCCATTGTTGGTATCGGTTTTCTGGGCGCGCTCCTCACCCAACTCGCGTCCCGCGCCGGCGCCCGGGTCATCGCCATTTCCCGCCGCCCCTATTCCCTCGATATCGCCAAATCCATGGGCGCCGCCGAAGTGATCCCGATGAACGATCACTGGCAGATCATCGAGCAGGTCAAGGCACTGACCGATGGTCAGTTCTGCGATCGCGTCATTGAAGCGGTGGGCAAGCAATGGCCGCTTGATCTCGCGGCCGAGCTGACCCGCGAGCGCGGCAAGCTGATCGTTGCCGGCTATCACCAGGATGGGCCGCGCCAGATCAATATGCAGCTCTGGAACTGGCGCGGGCTCGACGTGATCAACGCCCATGAGCGCGACCCCAAGATCTATATTCAGGGCATTCGCGATGCCGCCGATGCCATCATGGCTGGCAAGCTCGATCCCTCGAGCCTTTACACCCATGATTTTGCGCTCGAAGAGCTCGACACCGCCCTCGACACCACTCGGGATCGTCCCGATGGCTTCCTCAAGGCGCTGATCCGCTTTGGCTGAGCCAATTTCTGTGCCAGCCGGGCACTGCTGACCCGCTGAACGCTAGCCCGCCTTTTTGGCCGGCGCGCGTTTGGCAGGGGCACGCTTGGCGGGCGCCTTGCTCGAGGTAGAAGGCGCCTTGGGTGCCTTCGCCGCCGCCGCCCGCCGGGGAGCAGTCGGCTTGGCTTCAGGGGCCGGCGCCTGCTCGATCGAGCGTTTGAGCGAAGCCATCAAATCGATCACATTGCTGCTGCCCTTGATGGGCTCGGCCGGCTCCGCCTTGGGCTTGCTGCGCTTGGCATGCGTCTTGAGCTTGGCCGTGATCAGCTCCTTGACGCTATCCTCGTAATGATTGTGGAAGGCGGCGATATCGAATTTTTCGGTTTGCCGTTCCATCAGCGCCATCGCCATCTTGACGGCCGCCTCGTCGGCGGGCGCCGCGTCGATGCGGCCAAAGAACTCGCGCTCATCCTTGAGCTCTTCCTTATAGTGCAGCGTATTGAGCACCAGCCCCTCGCCGGAGGCCTGCAGCGCTGCCAGGTGCTCCTTGCCATTCATGGTGATCTGCCCGATCCCCACTTTCTGCCCTTGCTGCAACGCATCGCGGATCACCACATAGGCATCCTCGGCGAGGTCGTCCGCCGGCTGCACATAATAGGCCTTGCTGAAATAGACCGGATCGATTTCGCTCAGTTCAACGAACTGCGACAACTCGAGCGTGCGCTTGGTTTCGAGCTTGACCGCGTCGAGTTCGTCTTCGCTCAGCAGCACATGCTCGCCCTTTTCATATTCAAAACCCTTGATGATGGTTTCGGGCTCGACCGCGCCGATCCCGTCCACCACTTTTTCATAGTGGACCGGCTGCATCGTCGGCTGGTGGATCATTCGGAATCGGGTGCGTGCTTCGGTTTGGGCCGGATAAAGCTCGACGGCAATCGAGACCAGGGAGAGGCGGATCTGGCCCCTCCAGGCCGGGCGTGAAGCAGGCATGGCGGGTACTCTCGAATCACTAACAGGCCGACTCAATCCCGCGCCCGGTGATTCGTTCCGACTCCAAAAATGAATCTGCGCCCAATGGTTTAGGCGTGATTGCCGCCGCCCCAGGCACCCTCCCGCCAGCCCCGGTCGACGCGGCAAATCCCGTCCACCCAGACGCCAGCAACATTGCTGCGATTGGCCCCATAAACGATCTTTTCGAACACCGCCCCGGGCTCGGTTTGCCCGAAGAGGCGTATCCCGCCGTCCACCGCCCCGGTGTCGATGGCGAGCGCATCGAACCGGTAGCCCGCCGCAAACACCCCGATCGGCAAGTCGAGCGCTACCCCGCCCCCGGCCGTTGCCAGGTGAAACGCGGTGACAAGGTCGACCCGTCCACTGCCACGGCCGCGCTCGGCCGCGGACAGCGCCGGATCCACCCCTTCTTCGAGCATCCGCGACACCTGCACCGTTGTGCGGCACGCCTCCCACATCGATGCACTGGGCCCACCCGAAATATCGGTCCCCAGCCCCACATGCAGCTGCTTTTCGAGCGCCTGGCGCAGCGGAAAGACGCTGTTGGCGAAATAGATATTGGAGAGCGCGCAATGGGCCACCGCCGATCCCCGCTCGACCAGCAGGTCCATATCGTCCTCCGACAAGAACGGCGCATGCGCCACCACCGATCGCCGCCCCAACAGCCCGAACCGATCCAGCGCAGCAGCATCGCTGATTCCGAAGCGCTCAAAGGCATAGTGGTGCGCCCAGTCGCTTTCCGAGCAATGGGTCTGCACATGGCACTCGCATTCGCGCGCCAGCTGCCCCAGCCCCTCGAGCGCCGCATCGGTGCAGGAGGGTACAAAGCGCGGCGTTACCACCGGCAGCACCCGCCCCTCGCCATTGTCGGCATGCCCACGGATATAGTCGATCACCGCGCGGGTATCGCGCACCGCCGCTTCCGCACTCTCGTCGCGGTAATCGGGCGGGCACGCCGCCGGATCGTCCATCGCCACCTTGCCGATCAGCGCCCGCTGCCCCGCCGCGATGCACAGATCGGCCAGCACTTCCGTCGCCGCACGATCCTGCGTGGCGAAGTACAGCGCCGTGGTCGTCCCACCCGCGAGGAGGTCTGCCACCAGCACGCTATAGCGCTCGCGGGCAAAGTCGAGGTCGCGATACTGCGCCTCGAGCGGGAAGGTATATTTTTGCAGCCACACTTCCAGTGGCTCGTCGAGCGCCAATCCCAGCTGCGGATATTGCGGCGCATGCACATGCAGGTCGACCAGACCGGGCAAACCATAATGCGTATCCGGTAGTCGGATGACGCGCTCGCCCAGTTCGTTCAGAACCCGTTCACCTTCATGGCTCGACCGGGGCAAAACCGCGCTGATCACCCCCGCCTCGTCCACGCAAATCAGCGTATCGGCCAGCACGTCGAGCCGCTCCGGCACCGGCGCATGCAGGAAAGTCCCCAGTACCGCACCGCCCCGCACATCCGTTGTCATGACCTTCTTGCTCCTTTGCTGCCGCCCTCGGCCCCGCTATGCTGGCCCACCTTCTTGAGAACCTACACCCATGACCAACGACCTCGCCTTCCTCGATGCCGCGACCCTCGCCGCGCTCGATCGCTTCATCGACAAGACCGACGAGCCCCCCACTCCGCGCTTGTCCCGCGAGGAAGCGGTCAATGTCGTGGTCCAGGATTGGCTCATGGCCCAGGGCTATATGCCCATTCCCCAGGAGCCCGGCGAGACGGTGGAGACCAACGAGGCGGCGGTCCCGGCCGCCCATGTGCTGGACGACACCAAGACCACCTTTGGCGAAGAACCCTGATCGGACAGGCGGTTAGCCGAGCTTCGGCTTGCCGCCCATTTCGTCCTCGATGAACACCTGAACGATCTCGTCGAACGAGTTTTCGGCCCGGAAGCCCAGCGCCTTTGCCCGCTGCGGATCGAAATTGCGCGCCCAGCCGCTGACCATGCCGGCTACAGTCGGATCGGGCTCGCGGCGGATCAGCGCGACCGCCTCATCCCCCGCCACCCGTTGCAGCGCCGCTATTTCCTCGGCCACCGTGGCGCTCACGCCCGGCATGTTGAGCGAGCGCCGATTGCCCAAGGGCGCCGTATCCATGGTCGCGGCATGCAGCAGGAACCCCACCGCCGAACGTGGGCTCGCGAACCAGTGCCGCACATTCTCGTCCACCGGCAACACCGCTTCCTGCCCATTGAGCGGCTCGCGCAAGATTCCCGAAAAGAACCCGGACGCCGCCTTGTTGGGCTTGCCCGGCCGCACCACGATCGTGGGCAGGCGAATGCCCACGCCGTCGAGAAAGCCGCGCCGGGAATAATCGGCCAGCAGCAATTCGCAGATGGCCTTTTGCACGCCATAGCTCGTGAGCGGCGTCAGCATCTGCTCGTCCCCGATCACATCGGGGAAGGGCATGCCAAACACGGCAATCGAGGAGGTGAACACCACCCGCGGGCAGTAACCGCCACCCCCGCCCGCTAGCCGGATCGCCTCCAGCAGCGCCCGCGTGCCATCGAGATTGATGCGATAGCCCTTCTCGAAATCGGCTTCCGCTTCCCCCGAAACAATGGCGGCGAGGTGAAAGATCAGGTCCGGCCGGCCAGCAATCAGCTCTTCGGCCACCCCGGGGTCCGACAGGTCCGCTGCACGCAACTCCACCGCCAGCCCCTCGGGACGCGCCGGCGCGATCACATCCACCAGGGTCAGCTGCTCGATCGCCTGCTCGCCCACCTTGCCGGAGCGCACCAATTGCTCCGTCAGCTTGCGACCGACCATCCCCGCCGCGCCAATCACCAATACCCGCATGCCTAAGCCTCCTCCGATAAGAGGCTATTGGCTAACGGTATTGTGGCGCCCTGTCACGGCCTTCCTGCACCGGCTACCCGCCTGGGCTAGCCGCGCAGCTGGGCCGGCAACAGCGCCGCCGCCGCCTCGTCGCACACCAGGGTGACACGCGGATGGGTCTGCAGGAACGAGGCTGGGTTTTCGGGTCGCACGGCCCCGCTCATCGCATCGGCCAGCGCTTCGGCCTTGGCCGCGCCCGTTGCCAACAGGATGATCCGGCGCGAGTCGAGAATGGTGGCGATACCCATGGTCACCGCGTGGTGGGGCACCTCGGCGCCGGGCGGGAAATCGGTAGCATTAACCTCGCGGGTGCGCTGCGCCAGCTCGACGATCCGCGTGCGCGAATTCTGCGGCGAGCCGGGCTCGTTGAAGCCGATATGACCGTTGCGGCCAATGCCCAGCAGCTGCAGCTCGATCCCGCCGGCTGCCGTGATGGAGGCCTCATAGGCGGCCCCGGCCTCGGCCGAGTTGCCATCCGGCAGGTGCAGCTTGCTGGTATCAGCATCCACCAGGTCGAACAGGTGCCGGTGCATATAGGCGGCAAAGCTCGACGGATCGTCCGCTGCCAGCCCGCAATATTCATCGAGATTGAAGCTCGTCATCCCCGCAAAGGACAAACCTTCGTCGCGGTGCAGCCGCACGAGCTCACGATAAACCCCGATCATGGAATTGCCCGTGGCGAGGCCCAAAACGCTCGCCGGAGCCGCCCGCAGCTGCGCTCCGAGCTCCGCTGCAACACTGATCTCGGCTTCCTCCGCTGTCGGGAACACACGAATTTCCGGCATCGGGGTCGAACTGCTCACTGCATTGTCTCCAAAATCTGGTCGTCCCGCGCTTGGAAAGCCTTTCGCGCGGCAAATCAAGCTGGTTAGGCCAGCCGGAGAGGCAGACCCAACAAATTATTGGCCGTCCCTAGGCGACCTGCACCACATGACCCGGCGCCACTTCCTCGTAGCGCCGCTTGGGCGGCACAAAGCCGGCCGGACGAACCGGGCTGGGCAATTCGTCATTGGATACGGGCCGCCGCACTTGCCGGCGCGCCGGATCGGGCACCGGCACCGCCGCCATCAGCTTGCGGGTATAGGCGTGCTGGGGATTGGCAAAGATCGCCTGGCGCGGCCCGATCTCGACGATCTCGCCCAGATACATCACCGCCACGCGATGGCTCACCCGCTCCACCACCGCCATATCGTGCGAAATGAAGAGATAGGAGAGGTTCAGCCGCTCCTGCAGATCGAGCATCAAATTGATGACCTGCGCCTTGATCGACACATCAAGCGCCGACACCGCTTCATCGGCCACGATCACCTTGGGATCGAGCGTCAGTGCCCGGGCAATGCAGAGCCGCTGGCGCTGCCCGCCGGAAAACTCGTGGGGAAAGCGCTTGGCCATTTCGGGCGATAGCCCCACTTCCTCGAGCAGGTGCAGTGCCTTGTCGCGCGCCTCGGCCCGGGTGCCAAGCTTATGGGCGAGAAAGGGCTCCATCAGCGCTTCCCCGATCCGCATGCGCGGATTGAGGCTGGCAAACGGATCCTGGAAGATCATCTGCACGGTCTGGCGCAGCTCGCGCAGATTGTGACCGGAGAGGCTGAGGATATCGCGCCCTTCCACATCCACTTCCCCGCTGCGGGGTGTGGTCAGCCGGGTGATGGAGCGGCCGATCGTTGACTTGCCGCAGCCCGATTCCCCCACCAGCGAGAGGGTTTCGCCGGGATAAAGCTCAAAGCTCACATCCTCCACCGCATGCACCGCGCCCCCGGGTCCGCGCAGGAAGCGGCCGCTGAGATCATAGCGGGTAACGAGATTCTTGACCTTGAGGATCGGCGCCGTCCGGTCCACTTCCCGCGTGGTCGGAGCCGGCTCGCTGGCTGCGCCCGTTTGCGGGTCGATAATGGCGAAGCGGCGCGGCTTGGGCTCATCCTTCATCGCGCCCAGCTGGGGCACGGCGGCGAGCAGCGCGCGGGTATAGGGGTGCTGGGCGCCCCGGAACAGGTCAGCGGTGGCGCCGGTTTCCACCGCGTCGCCCCGATACATAACGACGGTGCGGTCGGCGATCTCGGCCACCACACCCATATCGTGCGTGATGAAGAGCACCGACATGCCCTCTTCTTCCTGCAGCGCCTTGATCAGGTCGAGGATCTGCCCCTGGATGGTCACATCGAGCGCGGTGGTCGGCTCATCGGCGATCAGCAACTTGGGGCGGCTCGCGAGCGCCATGGCGATCATCACGCGCTGCCGCATCCCGCCCGAAAACTGGTGCGGATATTCCTTGAGGCGCCCGGCGGCATTGGGAATGCGCACCCGCTCGAGCAGGCGAATGGTTTCCGCCCGCGCTTCGGCCGCGCTCATGGGATTGTGGCAGGTCAGGGCTTCGGCGATCTGCCGCCCCACCGTGAACACCGGGTTGAGCGACGTCATCGGCTCCTGGAAGATCATCGAGATCTCGTTGCCGCGCACCCGCCGCATCTCTTCTTCGCTCAATGACAGCAGCGAGCGGCCATTGAGCAGGATTTCGCCCTCGATCCGGCTGCTGCCCGGGGGCAGCAACCGCATCACCGACAGCGAGGTCACGCTCTTGCCCGACCCCGACTCCCCGACAATGGCCACGGTTTCCCCGGGCATGACGTCAAAGGACACATTGCGCACAACGCTGTTCCACTCCCCGCCAGTGCGGAAGGAGGTGGAGAGGTTGCGAACGGACAGGACGGGCGCAGGCGTGGTCATGGGCAAATAGCTCCGAATTGCTTAGCGCTGGGCGCGCTCGGCGCGGGCGGAAGGCACGGCTTCCGGCACGAACGAGAAATCCTTATCGAACGGATAGGTCGGGTGCGGCTTGTGGTTGCGCTCGAGGCGCTCCACGAACTGGTCCACCACCCCCGGCGACAGGGCCATCAAATTGGGATTGGCGATCGGGCTCAACTCGGGCGAGAGATAACCCGATTTGACCACCACGATCTTGGCCGCCACGGGATCAAGCCCGAGTTTGGTGAAATCAGCGATATAGTGGAAGGGCCGCCGGCGCGCGGTCAGCACCAGCTCGATCCCACCGATCCGCACCACCGCTTCGCGCAGCCGCTCCTGCTCGACTTCGAGCAGATTGACCACTTCGACTTCCGTCTCAACCGGCGTGCTCGACACATCAAGGCTCGCCCCGATGCGAAGATGCAGCTTGGCGCCGATGCCCGCCGCATAGGCGGCATCGGTCGCCGCCTTGTCGGTGATCCCGGCAAACACTACGCCTTGGGCGTTGCGTTCGATCAGCGCCGCCAGCACTTCGGCGCGATCGCCGACACCGCCGCCGGTGGGGTTGTCCCCCGCCTCGGCCAGCACCACCGGCGCCGTGGGCGAACTCACCGCCCAGTCGACGCATTCATCGATGCTGCCGGTCTTGGGGCCGAAGCGGAACTCTTCGCGCACTTCCCAATAGTCCTGCGCCAGATGCTTGGCCGCTTCTTCCATTGCGGGGCGATTGACGCCCGTCACCACCGCGCAGGCCGTAGCGCGCGGCTCGTCGGCCCAGACATAGCCGACCTGGAACGAGGCATCCCAGATGCCCGTCGGGTCTTCCACGGCCTGCATCTGCGCATAAAAGGTCTTGGCGGGCTCGTCCTGCGTGCTGGTCCGCTCGCCCGGCAGCAGCACCGGCACTGGCGCCCAAACGATATGCGGCCGCTCGCCGCTCGACAGCGCGCGCACCAGCATGGTCACCGCCCGGCGCATCGTGTCGGCCACGTCGATATGGGGCGCAGTGCGATAGGTCGAGAACATGTCGAGGCTGTCGATGATGCGCTGGCTGATATTGCCATGCAGGTCATAGCTCGCCGAAATCAGTACATCTGGGCCCACCAGCTCGCGCACCGCACTGATCAGGTCGCCCTCGGCATCCTGCAGGCCCTCGACAAACATCGCGCCATGCATGGCGAGGTACACCCCATCGAGCGGCAGCGCCGCGCGGATGCCCTCGAGGATCTCAGCCTTCCAGGTCGCATAGATCGCCCCTTCCACCGGGCCGCCCGCGATGGCGCGGGCATGCAGCACGGTGATGAACTCAGCCGGGAAATGGGTCAGGAACTCGAAATAGCCGTCCTTGATCATCGAAGGCCCGCGCAGCACGCGGAAATCGGCCTCGCGCGCCAGAACGGGATTATATGTGCTACATTCGACATGCAGACCGGCAACGGCAATGCGCATGCATCTTCCTTCCATTAAATAAGACCATTCAAGAAGCTTTCGGCCACCACGCTCGCGGCGCCCCGGCTCCACACATCATTGTCCACCCGCTCGGTGCGGATGGGGGTGCGGCCCGACAGGCGCGGCAGCACATTGGCTTCGATGGCCTGCTGCATCACCGTGGCAAACAGCCCCGAAAAGCTCTTTTCTTGATGCGCGATCAGGATCATCTGCGGATCGTTGATCTGGATCACGGTGGCGATCGCCAGCCCCAGCGCCGAGCCCGCGCGATGCAGGATCCGGATCGCCGCCGATGAGCCGTTAGTCGCCTCGTGCTCGAGTTCGCTCAGCGAGGAAATCTGCAGCCCCTCCTCGCGCGCCAGTTCGGCTAGCGCATTGAGCGAGGCAACGGTGTCGAGGCACCCAACCTTGCCGCAGCGGCAGGGCCGCCCCTGCAACTCGATCGTGCAATGGGCAATTTCCCCCGCCCCGCCATGCGCTCCGCGATAAAGCCGACCATGGATGAAATGGGCCGAGCCGATCCCGCCGCCCAGCGAAATCACGCTGAAATTGTTGAACTCGCGCGCTTCCCCGAAATGCTTTTCGCTGATCGCCAGCGCCTTGGCGTCGTTCTCGACAAAGGTGGGCACCCCGACGCGCTTGCCGATCAGCTGCGCCAGCGGCACATCCTGCCAGCCCAGGAGCGTCGACTTGATGCAGCGCGCCTGCTCTTCATCCACGAGGCCCGACAGCGCCACCCCGATCCCGGCCAGCCGCTCGCGCGCGATCCCATCGATCAACCCCGGCACCGCGGCCGCGACATTATCGGCGAATTGCTCGGGGTCGGGATCGAACTGCAGCGCTGCCCGGGCAAAGATATTGCCCTTGAGATCGGTCAGCGCGATCTGCGCGGGCCGGCTCAACAGCGAGATGCCGATGAAATAAGCCCCATCCGCCCGCAGGTCGAGCAGCACGGCCGGCCGCCCCTGGCGCTGCACGCTCGTGGTTTCCTCCACCAGCGCGCCCTCGATCAGCTCGCGTGTGAGCCCGCTCATCGCCGCCTTGCTGAGCGCGAGTTGGCTGCCCAGCTCCGCCCGGGTAAGCGGACCCGAGGAATTCAGGCTGCGCAGAATGCGATGGTGCGTGGGTGTGAGCAAATGAACCTCTATCCCTTGACACTAAGTCCTATGAGTGAACTACTCAAGCCAGGTTAGTTCACCCACTAACAAAACTTTCACAGGTCGATCTCGGAGCGCGTTGGATGAAGTTTGTGCCTACTACCCGCAGCCTCATGGCTCGCATTGCCCTTGCCGGCGTGCTTGCCTTTACCCCCAGCCTCGCCATGGCGGACGTTCTCAACGTCATGCAGAGCGAAGCCCCCCGCTCCATGGATCCGGGCGATCAAAGCGCGACCTTCACCAATGCGCTGCTCCGCCCGATGTTCGAAGGGCTGACCGATCGCGACGCCAACCAGCAGATCGTGCCCAAGCTCGCCACCGAATGGACTTCGGACGAAGCGGGCCTTGTCTGGACCTTCAAGCTGCGCGAAGGCGTTGTCTTCCATGACGGCACCCCCTTCAACGCCGAAGCTGCCGCCTACAACTTCAACCGCCACCTCGATACCGAGCGCGGCCTTGCCGCCAGCGGCCGTCTGCGCACCTTCATGGCAGGCGTGCGCGCCGTTGATGAATACACCCTCGAGATCACCCTCAAGTCGCCCTACCCGGCCTTTCTGGCCCTCCTGACCACCCAGGCCGGCTGGCAGGTCAGCCCGGCTGCCGACGAAGCCGGCAATCTCGGCTCCTCCTCGGTCGGCACCGGCCCTTATCGCCTCGCCGAATACCGCTCGGGCGATTATGTCCTGCAGGAAAAGTTCGCTGACTACTGGGGCGACAAGGAAGCTGGCGAAGACCAGATCCGCTGGACCTGGTCGAGCGAAACCTCCGTGCTCAACATGGCGCTCCAGACCGGCGACGCCGACATCATCAACCCCGTTCCGGCCGCCTTTGCCCGCCAGATCGAGGGCAATCCCGAGCTCTCGCTCAATGTCTCGGACGGCTCGGCCGTGTTCTGGGTCGCGCTCAACACCGAGTCCGAGCCCCTCAACGACGTGCGCGTCCGCCAGGCGCTGAACTTTGCCACCGACAAGAACGGTCTCGTCCAGGCGATCATGGCCGGCTACGCCATCCCCGCCACCTCCCCCCTCGCCAGCATCACGCCCGGCTTTGATCCTTCGCTTAACCCCTATCCGCTCGACCTCGAGCGTGCCAAGGCGCTCCTTGCCGAAGCCGGCGTTGCCGATGGTTTTGAGATCGATGTCGTGGTCCAGGAACCCGAAGCGCGCATCGGCGAAGTGCTCCAGGCCATGTGGGCGCCGCTGGGCGTCAAGCTCAACGTGCAGCGCATGGAAAGCGGCGTCTGGTCCCAGGCCGCCTTTGGCGATGTTGCCCAGAAGGCCGACCAGAATGTCGACGCCGTGATCGCGTCATGGTCTTCGGGCGTCAACGGCGCTGACCTGCAGCTGCGCCCGCTCTACCACTCCTCGAGCTTCTCGCCCGGCGGCGCCAATCTCGGCTTCTTCAAGAACGACGACTTCGACGCCCTGCTCGACAAGGCTGCTGCCACCACCGACGAAGCGGCCCGCAACGAAGTCTATGTGGAAGCCCAAAAGCTCATCAATGACGAGGCGCCTCACGTCCTCCTCTATGTGAACCAGGACCTCTATGCGACCCGCGACGGCGTGTCGGGCGCCTGGATGGTGCCGGGTGGTTTCGTGCGCGTCGAAACCGCGACCAAGGACTAACAACCGTCTCCGGCCGGGCGAGCATTTCACTCGCCCGGCCCTTGCCTCGAGAGCCCAATGCAATCCTATTTCCTGCGCAAGCTGGCATCCTTGCCGCTGATCCTGATCGGCGTGTCGCTGCTGGTGTTTATCGCCATCCGCGCCCTGCCGGGCGAGCCCGCCCGCGTGCTGGCCGGGCCTGAAGCCACCCAGGAAGCGGTGGACGCCATGACCGTCAGGCTGGGGCTCGATCGCTCCATCCCCGAGCAATATCTGCTGTTTGCCACCAATGCGCTGCAGGGTAATTTCGGCAATTCCATCCGCTCCAATCTCCCCGTGGTGCAGGAAATCGCCGACCGCCTGCCCTATACGCTGTCCCTTGCCGCGCTCGCCTATCTGCTGGCGGTAGCCGTGGGCGTTCCCGCCGGCATGGCCGGCGCCATGAACCGCAACCGCTGGCCCGATTACCTCGTGATGATCCTGGCTATTGGCGGCGCCTCCATTGCCAATTTCTGGCTGGCGCTGATGGCGATGAACTATTTTTCCGTCGAGCTCGGCTGGCTGCCCCTGCTCGGCGCCACCTCCTGGCAAAGCTATATCCTGCCCGCCGTCACCCTTGCCGTTTTGCCCACCGCCGTGATCGCCCGCATGACGCGCTCGAGCATGATCGAGGTGCTGGGCCAGGATTATGTCCGCACCGCCCGCGCCAAGGGCCTGCCGGCGCGCCAGGTCTATTGGAGCCATGCCCTGCGCAATGCGCTCATTCCTATCGTCACCATTGTGGGGCTCAATTTCGGCAGTCTCATCGGCGGCGCCGTGGTCACCGAGTCCGTGTTCAACTGGCCTGGCCTCGGGCGCCTGATGGTCGATTCCGTGCGCTACCGCGATTACCCGGTGATCCAGGGCGTGGCGCTCGTTGCCGTGTTCGGCGTCGTGATCGTCAATTTCCTCGCCGAAATGCTGATCGCTGTCCTCAATCCCAGAATAAGGTTCGAATAGATGTCCGCTCCCATGACATCACCGGCTCGTCGCCCCAACGGGACGGCGCGGGCCTTGAGCTGGATTGCCGGCAACGCCAACCTCGTGATCGGCGGGGTCCTTGTGGGCCTTATCGTCGTTGCCGCCATCTTCGCGCCCTGGATCGCCCCGGCTGATCCTTATGCGCAGAACCTGCTCTCGACCCTCCTGCCTCCCTCTTGGGAGCATCCCTTCGGCACCGATGACAATGGCCGCGATATCTTTGCGCGCGTCATCTATGGCGCCCGCATCACCCTGCTTGAAGTGGTGCTCGCCGTCGCGCTTGCCGTTTGCACTGGCGTCCCCCTCGGCATCATTGCCGGCATGGGCGGTCGCGTGCTCGATCAGACCATCATGTGGATCATGGACGTGCTCTTTGCTTTTCCCGGCATTGTGCTCGCCATCCTCATCGTCAGTGTGCTCGGGCCCAGCCTCATCAACCTGTTGATCGCCATCGCCATCTTTTCCGTACCGGTTTACGCCCGCCTCAGCCGCAATCTGACGCTTGGGCTGAAGCGCATGGAGTTCATCGAGGCGGCCCAGGCCCTTGGCATCCCGCAGCACCGCATTCTGGTGCACTACATTCTGCGCAATGCCATCGGCCCCATCATCGTGCAATCAACGCTCACAGCCGGCACCGTGATCCTGTCGGCCGCGAGCCTGTCCTTTCTCGGCCTTGGTGCCCAGCCGCCAACGCCTGAATGGGGCGCCATGATGAGCGTTGGCCGCAACTATCTGGGCGTCAACATCTACATGTCGCTGTTCCCGGGCCTCGCGATCATGCTGACCGTTCTGGGCTTCAACATCCTCGGCGATGGCCTGCGCGACCTGCTGGATCCGCGCAAATGAGCACACCAACAAGCGTCTTCCTGCGCGATCCGGCTGCGCCAGCCACTGCGCTTTGCGCCGATATCGGTGGCTCCTTCATCAAGTTCGGCCAGGCCTTCGGGCCCGGCCAGGTGCAGCGGGTCGACGAAGTGCCAACGCCGGCCGACAACTGGCCCGCCCTCGTAGAGGCCCTCACCGGGCTCTCCACGCGTTGGAACGGCCCGGGCGCCGCGGTGCCCTTGGCCATATCGACTACTGGGCTCTTTGATCACCGTAACGGCACCGTCAATGCCGCCAATATCCCTGCTTTCAAGGGCCATGACGTAGCGGGCGAGCTTGCCGCCGCCCTGGCCCGTCCGGTCGTGATCGCCAACGACGCCGATACCTTTGCGCTGGCCGAAGCCAATCTCGGCATCGGCCGCGGCCATGACGTGGTGTTTTGCGCTATTCTTGGCACCGGCGTCGGCGGCGCCCTCGTGGTTGATGGCCGCACCGTGCGCGGGCATCGCGGCGTCACCGGCGAATGGGGCCACGGCCCCATCACCCAGACCCGGCTGACCCTCCGTTCGGGGGAAACCCTAACCATCCCCCGCTTTGCCTGCGGTTGCGGCCAGATCGGCTGCACCGACACGATCGGGGGCGCGCGCGGCATCGAACGGCTGCATTCCCATTTGCACGGTCAAGAACAGACCAGCCACGAAATCCTCGACGGTTGGGAAGCCGGCGACGCGGCTGCCGCCCGCACTGTCGAAGTCTACCTGGCGCTGCTGAGCGAACCTCTGGCCTTTGCCGTCAACATCACCGGCGCTTCGGTGGTGCCCGTTGGCGGGGGCCTTGCCGCCCGCACCGCGCTGATCGCGGCGCTCGACGCACAGGTGCGCACCCGCACCCTCAACAGCTTTGCCGAACCGCTGGTCCGTCCGGGTCAGTTCCTCGACAACGGCGGGCTGGTCGGCATGTCGGTGCTGGTCCAACAAACCCCAAGGGCTTGAATCCATGATCCTCGAAGTTTGCGTCGATAGTCCCCGCGGCCTGCATAGCGCGGTCGAGGCGGGTGCCGATCGCATCGAACTCTGCTCCGCCCTGGCGCTCGGCGGCCTATCACCCAATCCGGGTCTGGTTGCGCTCGCGAGCAAGGCGGCGGTTCCGGTCTACGCCATGGTGCGCCCCCGCCCCGGCGATTTCATCTTCGATGCCGCGGACGAAGCCGCCATGCTGGCCGAGATCGACCAGCTGCGCGCCCACGGCATTGCCGGCGTTGTGCTCGGCGCCAACCGCCCCGATGGCACGCTCGATGCCGACCTGCTGGCGCGTCTCATCGCCCGGGCGCAGGGCATGGGCACGACGCTGCACCGCGCCTTTGACCTGACGCCGGATCAACCGGCAGCGCTGGAAACGGCAATCGAGCTGGGCTTTGAGCGTGTCCTGACCTCGGGCGGCCAGCGCTCGGTGCTCGATGCGGCCCCCACCATTGCCCAGTTGCTGGCGCAGGCCAGCGGCCGCATCACCGTCATGCCCGGCGGTGGCATCAAGCCGGCCAATGTCGAGCAGATGCTGGCCGTGCCTGGCATCACCGAGATCCACGCCTCCTGCCGCAGCCCGCTCGGGCTCGATCCGCAATCGCTGCCCGTCCAGTTCGGCTTCCAGCCCGCCGACGAAGGCGAAACCGACCCAGTGCTTGTGGAGCGCATGCGCGCCATTCTTTCCCAACACTCGGCCTGAGGAACCACAAAATGAAAAACACCCAAGCCATCTGGGACCTGGTCGACCAGCACCGCGCTTCCTTTGTCACGTTGGCCGACACCGTCTGGGCAACGCCCGAAACCTGCTACATGGAAACGCGCTCCGCCGCGGCCCATGAAGCGGCGCTGCGCGAGCACGGCTTTTCGGTTCGCACGGGCCTGGCCGATATCCCCACCTCCGTTGTCGGTGAAGCCGGCAACGGCGGCCCGGTGATCGCCTTCCTCGGCGAATTCGACGCCCTGCCCGGCCTCAGCCAGGAAGCGGGCAATGCCACCCACACGCCCCTCCAGGCTGGCGGCAACGGCCATGGCTGTGGCCACAATCTGCTCGGAGCTGGCAGCCTGCTCGCTGCCCGCGCCCTCAAGGATTATCTGGAAGCCAACAACCTGCCCGGCCGCGTCCGTTACTACGGCTGCCCCGCCGAAGAAGGCGGTGGCGCCAAGGCCTTCATGGTCCGCGCCGGCCTCTTCGACGATGTCGATATCGCCATCACCTGGCACCCCGGCATTTTCGCCGAAGTGACCCGCCGCTCGAGCCTGGCCAACACGCGCATTGATTTCACCTTCACCGGCCGCGCCGCGCACGCCTCTTCCGCCCCGCACCTCGGGCGCAGCGCCCTTGATGCGGTGGAGCTGACCAATGTCGGCTGCAACTATCTGCGCGAGCATGTCCCGACCGACACGCGCATGCACTATGCCATTCTCGATGCCGGTGGCATTGCCCCTAATGTGGTGCAGGCCCGCGCGAAGGTGCGCTATTCCGTGCGCTCCTCCACCGTCGAAAGCATGCTCGATGTGCTCGCGCGCGTTCAGGATGTCGCTCGCGGCGCCGCGCTGATGACCGGCACCAGCGTTGAGATCAAGATCATCAGCTCGGTGGCCAATCTCATCAACAACGCGCCCCTGCAGAACGCCATGTCCGCCGCTCTCGCCGAACTGGGCCCGCCCCAGTTCAGTGCCGAGGACGAACGCTTCGCCCGCGCCATCCAGGCGACCCTCTCGCCCGAGCATATCCGCCATGATTACGAGCGCTATGCCATGCCCCCGCGCGACGACAAGGCGCTGGCCGATTTCCTGATCCCCGCCGATATCGCCGTCCCCACCGCCGGCGTCGCCTCGACCGATCTGGCCGATGTGAGCTGGGTCGTGCCCACGGTCCAGCTTGACGGCGCCAATTTCGCCATTGGCACCCCGTTCCACTCCTGGCAGCTGGTCGCCCAGGGCAAGAGTGCTGCCGCCCACAATGGCATGATCCACGCCGCCAAGGTCATGGCCGCGACCGCCGTCAAGGCCCTGGAAGACGCCTCCCTGCGCGAGGCCGCTGCGGTCGCTCTCAGCCAGGTCGCCGGCCGTGCCCGCTACAAGACGGCGATCCCCGAAGGCGCCCTGCCCCCTATCGCCGACATGACCGCCAGCTGATCACAACAAAAAGCCCCGGCAAACCCGGGGCTTTTCTTTATCCGATCGGCGAGGCCGCAAAAAACTCCCGCACCGCCGCTTCCACGCTTAGCGCTGCCAGCCACGAGGTGCGCGGATTGTCCGGCAGCGCCGCATTCTCGAGCGCGATCTCGAACTGCCCGAACGCCCCCCGCGCCAGCACCTCGTGCCGGTTGCCCCCCGCTGCCGGGTCCGCCACCAGCCGCACCTGCGTTGCCTCAAATCCCAGCCCGCTCAGCGCCACCGCCGCACACACATTGGCGTTCTTGGGAAACAGCCGCGCTGCCTCCGCCGCCGTGCCGCTGAAGAACTCCGCCGCTTCCGTAATCGAGCCGAGCGCCACCAGCGTCTCGGCATGGCTGCCCGCCCAGGCCTGCGGTGGCTTGGTGCCGCAATAAACCACCGCGTCGAGCCCCGCCAGTCGCGCCGCCCGCAGCACATCGAGCCCGCCGATCGCCCCCGGCACCAGCGTCAGCCGTCCGGCAGCCGTGACGCTCCCCGCCACCCGCGTTCTGAGCTCGGGATCCGCCAACGCCCCCACGGACGCCACCACCACCGGCACCCCGGCCTTGAGCAAAGCCGGCACATGCCGCGCCACCGCCTCGTGCCCGGCACATTCCACCACCAGCGACGGCCCCCAGCCGATCAGCTGCTCGACCGTGCTGAACACCTCCAAATTGCCCGCTTCGGCCGGGCTGCGCACCAGTGCCGCCCCTACCGCCAGCCCATCGCCCCGCGCTTCCAGCGCCCCGATCAGGCTGCGGGCCATTGCCCCCAGCCCAATCACCGCAATCCTGCTCTGATCCGCCCCCAAACACCCAACTCCGCCTGCTGCCTAATGCAGCGGGCATAGCTGTCCCCGCCCCCTCGGGCAACCGTCAGCTGCGCAGGATCTTTTCCATCGGTCGCCCCTTGGCCAGTTCATCGACCAGTTTGTCGAGATAGCGGATCTCGCGCATCGTGGCCTCCTCGATCTCCTCCACCCGCACACCGCAAACAACGCCCCGGATCAGCGCCCGATCCGGGTTCATCTGCGGCGCCTGGGCAAAGAAATCCTCGAAATTGGTGCCCGCTGCCAGCACACCCGCAAGGCTCGCTTCATCATGCCCGGTCAACCAGCAGATGATGCGATCCACCTCCGCCTTGCTGCGCCCCTTGCGCTCCGCCTTGGCGACATAGGCCGGATAAACGCTGGCGAAGCGCATCCCATAGATCCGATGCCCCGGCATGGCTGCCCCTCCCCGAGCTGCACTCCCCCGAGGCCAACCATAACCCAGATCGGGCCATCGGTCAGCTGCGGAGCCCCGGCGCCTCCTGGCCGGTGCTTTGCACATATTCGGTATAGCCCCCGCCATAAACATGCACACCCTCGGGCGTCAGCTCCAGCACCCGGTTGGACAGCGCCGCGAGGAAATGCCGGTCGTGCGACACGAACAGCATCGTGCCCTCATATTGGCTGAGCGCGGTGATCAGCATCTCCTTGGTGGCGATGTCGAGATGGTTGGTGGGCTCGTCGAGCACGAGGAAGTTCGGGGGATCGAACAGCATCATCCCCATCACGAGCCGCGCCTTTTCCCCGCCCGACAGCACCCGGCACTTCTTGTCGATCTCGTCGCCCGAAAACCCGAACGCTCCCGCCAGCGCGCGAAGGGGCGCCTGCCCCGCCTGAGGAAACGAGCTTTCCAGCTGCTGGAACACGGTCAGATCGCCATCGAGTACATCCATGGCATGCTGGGCAAAATAGGCCATCTTGACCGATGGCCCGCGCGACACCGTGCCCTCGTCCGGCTCGGTCGTGCCGGTCACGAGCTTGAGGAGGGTCGATTTACCCGCGCCATTGACCCCCATGATGCACCAGCGCTCCTTGCGCCGCACATGAAAGTCGAGCCCGTCATAGATCGAGCGGCTGCCATAGCTCTTGCTCACGCCTTTGAGCAGCGCCACGTCCTCGCCCGAGCGGGGCGCGGGGCGGAACTCGAAATCCACCGTCTGGCGCCGCTTGGGCGGCTCGACCCGGTCGATCTTGTCGAGCTTTTTCACCCGGCTCTGCACCTGCGCGGCGTGGCTGGCGCGCGCCTTGAAACGGGCGATGAAATCGAGCTCCTTGGCCAGCATCGCCTGCTGGCGCTCGAATTGCGCCTGCTGGTTCTTTTCGGCAATGGCGCGCTGCTGCTGATAAAACTCGTAATTACCCGAATAGGTGGTGAGCCCGCCCGCATCGATCTCGACGATCTTGGTGCAGATGCGGTTCATGAATTCGCGGTCGTGCGAGGTCATGAACAGCGCGCCCTGATAGTTCTGCAGAAACGCTTCCAGCCAGATCAGCGATTCCAGGTCGAGGTGGTTGCTTGGCTCGTCGAGCAGCAGCGCATCGGGGCGCATCAACAGGATACGCGCCAGCGCCACGCGCATCTTCCAGCCGCCCGACAGCTTTCCGACATCGCCGTCCATCATCTCCTGGGAAAAACCCAGCCCATCGAGCACTTCGCGCGCCCGTCCATCGAGCGAATAGCCGTCCAGTTCCTCGAACTGGTGCTGCACTTCGCCATAGCGCTCGATAATGGCGTCCATCTCGTCGGCCTTGTCGGGGTCGCCCATATCAGCTTCGAGCGCCCGCATCTCGCTGATCAGCGCACTGACCGGCCCAGCGCCGTCCATCACTTCGGACACGACGCTGCGCCCGCTCATCTCGCCCACATCCTGGCTGAAATAACCAATGGTGATGCCGCGATCCGCCGAAACCTGGCCCTCGTCGGGCTGCTCCTCGCCGGTGATCAGGCGGAACAGCGTGGTCTTGCCGGCGCCATTGGGGCCAACCAGTCCCACTTTTTCGCCCTTCAACAAGCTGGCCGAGGCATCGATAAAGACGATCTGCTTGCCGTTTTGCTTGCCGATATTGTCGAGGCGGATCATGCGCTGTGGTGTCCAAACTAATCCGCCGCCATGAATGGCGGCGGTGAAAAATCTTTGGCACCGATTACAGCAGATTGGCGCGCCCCGAAAGCCACCCCGGCCATGGCACGTTGCCGCTCCGCCGCTTCGTGGCTGGCAACTGCTGAAAGCTGGCGCCCCTCAGGCGCGCCTCGCCTTGCGCAGACCGGCGGAAAACTGATGCGCTTCCACATCCCGCACGAACCGCGCCAGCAGCCCGTTGAAGAGTTCGGCCTGGCTCCAGAACGGCGAATGGCCCGCCGCTGGAATGGTCAGGCATTTTCCGGTCCAGAGCTGTGGAACGGTCAGAGTTTCGAGGTAATGCAGGCGCACCACCGGATCATCGCTGCCATTAACCAGGGCGACAGGGATCTCAGCCGATTCCACGACCCGCTTCTGGTCGGCGCCATCGCCTCGCATCATGCTCCTGAAAAAATTCTGCCGCAGCCGCCCGTCGGCGCGGGCCAGCGCCTGCCTGTTGAGCTCATCTGGCTCGCCCTCGCCATAGCACATGGCAAGAAAGCGCCTTGCGTCGCGTGGGGTAAACTCAGGCTTGCTGGCCAGCAGCATATCCCAGCTTGGTCGGAACCCGCGCAGCATGCCAATCGGGCCCTTGGCCACTGGCGGCGTGCCAACCAGCATGGCGCCGCTGATCCAAGCACTGCGGGCCATCATTTCGATGGCGATATGGCCGCCCAGCGACCAGCCGCACACCGCGACCTGGTTGAGATTGAGCTGGCCCAGCACCTCAAGAACCGCCTCGGCCAGATGCGTGAGGCTATAGCCGTCCAGATCCACTGCATCGGTGGAATGCCCATGCCCGGGCAGGTCCACCGCGAGGAGGCGGAGCGGCTGCAGCATTGGGCTGTCGAACTGCCGGCGGAACGCATCGGTCGAAGCGCCGGAACCATGCAGCAACAGGAGCGGGTATCCGGCGCCGCCGCTGTCGCGCAAGGCAATATCAGAATAGCGTGTCCTGATGACTTTGCTTCTGGCCCGCATAGCAGAGGCTCCCTTCGGACCACCAATGCCCCTCTAAGTTTGCGGAAGCCTTAAGCGGCATCCTTAACCGAATTATTCGGTCCGGAGCCGATCACAAGTTGACACTCCCCCGGCCTTGTCGGCAAATGACAGTCTCCAACCCGAGAGGTCGAATTGAACTCCGCGCTTGATCTTATCGTCACTGTCATCAGTTGGAGCGTTGTGGCCCAGCACATTTGGGCAACAAGAGGACACTTTGTTTCGGACAAGATGCAGTGGCCCGCAGCTTTGCTCGCGGCGCTTGTCCTGCTGACCGCGATCATCTACACCGTCATTATTTGGAGTGATGAACAGCCTATATTGGCAAAGTCGGTCGGCTTACTTCTGGAGCTGGCGGCCATGGCTTTGTTCTGGTCGGCCATTCACGCCTCACGCTACGCGCAGCTGCGCTTTGCCTTTGACGCAAATCAACCCAGGACGCTGTTGCAGAGCGGCCCCTATCGCTATGTGCGGCACCCCTTCTACACATCCTATATTATGTTCTGGGCGGGGTGGGCGATAGCGGCCTGGTCGCCCCTGGCCATTCCGACCCTGGTTGCCATCATCGTCATGTACATTCTGGCTGCACGGAGCGAGGAGCGGCATTTCGCCGGCACGTCCATGTCCAGCGACTACGAGGACTATCGGGCCCGAGCCGGTCTTTTCTGGCCCCGTTTGTCGCGGTCCGGGGCTCGCAACCAGCAAGTGGGTAACTAGCGGCGGGCCGTGCCCGCCGCTCGGGACTTACCAGGACGTGGCGATATATTTGGCTTCGGTGAATTCCAGCAGGCCATGATGGGCCCCTTCGCGTCCGAGCCCACTCTGCTTGACCCCGCCAAAGGGGGCAGCAGGATCGGATACGAGGCCGCGATTGAGCGCAATCATCCCGCTCTCGATCCGCTCGGAGACCCGCAGGCCCCGGGCCAGGTCACCGGAATAGACATAGGCCACGAGCCCATATTCGGTGTCATTGGCCAGCCGGATAGCTTCCTCTTCGCTGTCGAAGGCGACGATTGGCGCCACCGGCCCAAAGATCTCTTCATGCACCAGCGCTGCTTCAGGGCTCACATCCGCCAGAATGGTGGCTTCGTAGTAAAAGCCCTTGCGCTCGGGGACCGAGCCGCCCGTCACCACCCGCGCACCGCGCGACACCGCATCGCTCACCAGCGAAGCCACCTTGTCGCGGCTCTTGGCATTGACCAGCGGCCCCAGCTGCGTTGTGGGATGATAGCCCGGCCCAACCTGAAGCGCCTTCATGCGCGCGGCGAACTTCTCGGCAAAGGCTTCCAGAACGCCGCGCTGCACGTAAAAGCGGTTCGCAGCCGTGCAGGCCTCCCCGCCATTGCGCATCTTGGCGATCATCGCGCCATCCACCGCCGCATCGATATCGGCATCATCGAACACCACGAACGGCGCATTGCCGCCCAGTTCCATGGAGCAATTGATCACCTGGTCGGCCGCTTCCTTGAGCAGCACACGCCCGACTTCCGTCGAGCCGGTGAACGAGAGCTTGCGCACCCGCGGATCATGCAGCATGGCGCTGATCACCGGACCTGACTTGCCGGTCGTGACCACATTGACCACGCCGTCGGGCACACCCGCTTCGGCGAGGATCTCGGCCATGGCATAGGCGGTCAGCGGCGTTTCGGTCGCGGGCTTGAGGATGCAGGTACAGCCCGCCGCCAGCGCCGGCCCGATCTTGCGGGTGGCCATTGCCGCCGGGAAATTCCACGGCGTCACCAGCACGGCAATGCCCACCGGCTGGTACTGCACGATGATGCGGTTGTTGCCGCTCGGCGCCATCGAGATTTCGCCGTTGAGCCGCACGCCTTCCTCGGCATACCAGCGGAAGAACTCGGCCGCATAGGCCACCTCGCCCCGCGCATCGGGCAGCGCCTTGCCATTCTCGCGCGAGATCAACTCAGCCAGCCATTCGGCGCGTTCGGTCATCAGGCCATAGGCCTTCATCAGGATGTCGCTGCGCTTGCGCGGTGCAGTTGCGGCCCAGCCTGCCGCAGCGGCAGCGGCAGCATCCACCGCCGCAATGCCATCCTCGACGCTGGCATTGGCAACGGTGGTGATCACCTCTTCGGTGGAGGGATCGAACACGTCGATCCGCTCCCCGCTTGAAGCGGGACGCCAACGGCCGCCAATAAACAGATCGGTGGCGAGATTGTCGTAATCGCCCTGAGCGCGGATTGCTGATGACTGGGACATGGGAACTGCCTTTGGTTCAATGGCGGCGCAGGCGATCGCGATCGCCGGCATGAGCTGCTTGGACAATCTGCTGCATGGCAGCCAGATCGAGAGGTCGTGGATTGTTGTTGACGAGCCGGGCCGACAGCAGCGACTGCTCGGCGACCCAGTCGAGCCGCTCGACGGGAACGCCCAGCTCGGCCAGGGTACGCGGAATACCCAAGGTGGCAAAGAGTTCGGCTACAGCCTCGATCGCCGCATCAGCCAATTGGGCCTCCTCGCCTTGCGTGATGCCGAACAGGCGGGCGATCTCGGTGAATTCCGGCCCGCAGGCTGATCGGTTGTAGTCCATCACATAGGGCATCAGCACCGCCACCCCAAGCCCATGGGCGGTCTTGGTCAGCGCCCCCACGGGATATTGAATGGCATGGGCCGCCGCCGTGCCCGCCACGCCAAAGGCCTGGCCGGCGCAAAGCGCCCCATACATCACCTGCTCGCGCGCCGCGGCATTGCCCCCATCGGCCACAGCCGCCGCCAGATTGCCCGCCAGCGCGGCAATGGCGATCCGCGCCTGCGCGTCGCTCTGGGTGTTCTTGCCGATAAACACCTGCTGGAGGGCGCGCCCCGGGTCCATCGGATGCTTGATGGCGGTAAACGCCTCGATCGCGTGGGTCAGCGCATCGGCACCCGCCACCGCCGTCAGCCCGGGTGGGCAGGTCGACGTCAGCTCGGGATCACACACCGCCACTTCCGGGATCAGATAGGGGCTGGAAATCCCCACCTTGGAGATCCGCACGGGATCAGCCAGCACCGCCACGGGCGTCACCTCCGAGCCCGTCCCCGCCGTGGTCGGCACCGCCACCACCGGCAACACCGGGCCGGGCACCTTGAACTCGCCGTAGAATTTGGAAAGCTCGTCGCCATGCGTCAGGGTCAGCGCCACCAGCTTGGCCAGGTCAAGGCAACTGCCCCCGCCGATCCCCACAATCACATCGGGCCCGAACGCGCGCGCCTTGGCCGTCGCCTCCGCGATACAGGCCAGCGGCAATTCGGCGATGGTGCCGTCATAAAGCTCCGTGCGCAGCCCCGCCCCTTCCAGCGCCGCGCGGATCGCGCTGAGCTTGGGGTCCTGGTTGAACCGTTCATCCGAGCACAGGAGGACGCGCTGACCCAGCCCCGCCACGATAGCGGGCAGCGCATGCCGCTGGCCGGCGCCAAAATAGATCGCCCGCGGACTGCGGATGGCGCCATAGATGCTCATGTCAGCTCTTTCGTTGTGGAAGCCGGATCACCGGCCAATTCGCATAATTTGGCCCAAAGCGGCTCGGGCAAGGCAATACCCGTTTGGAGTCGCTCCGCCCGCACGCGCATCGCCCGGTCGCCCGGCACCGCTACCTTGCGCGCCCCCTCGGCATCGCCCGAAGCGCGCACCAGGTCGAGATAAGCGGCTATCCGCGCCGACGTGCCCGGCTGCAAATCTGGATCAATCAGGATGAACACATCGCCTTTGGTGGCCGGCCGGGTGGAATCGAGCGTTCCAGTGACGTCGCGCCCGATAGCTGAATCAGTGAGCGCCACCACCAGCAGTTCAAGCGCGAGCCCCAGTGCATAGCCCTTGGCTTCGCCAAACGGGGCAATCGAGCCCTTTTTGGCCGCTTCCGGATCGGTGGTCGGCTCCCCCTCGGCGTCCAGCGCCCAACCTTCCGGCAAGGCTTGCCCGCGCTGCGCATAGTCATAGATCTGGCCCATGGACACCAGGCTCGTGGCCATATCCAGCACAAACGGATCGCCCGGCTGCGGCACCCCGATCGCCACCGGATTGGTGCCCAGCATGGGCGTGCGCCCGCCCCAGGCATGCACCAGCGCTTCGCTCGTGGTGAACCCGAGCGTCACCAGCCCGTCCCGCGCCAGCTTCTCGGCATACCAGGCCAGCATGCCCAAATGATTGCTGTGCGCAATCGCCACCACCACGACTCCACTCTGCCGCGCCCGTTCGGCCGCAAGCTCCAGCGCCGCCATCGCCACCACCGGCCCCAGCCCATCCTCGCCGTTGACCTGTAGGAAATTCTCGCTCCGCCAGGTCATATTGCCGGTCGCGGTGGGGCTGGTAACGCCATTAGCCATGCGGTCAGTCAAGCGCGGCAACCGCAGCAAGCCGTGCGACGGGCGCCCCCGCAGCTCTGCCTCCAGCAGCAGATCCACCTGCAGCGCCGCTGCCTCCGGGGGAACCCCAGCTCGCCTCAGCGCCGCTTCACTCACCCGCCGAGCATCTTCCGCGGCAATATTGATCATAACTATATCCTATCCGATACGATTTAGCGGCAGCACACCCGCGAAGTCAAGCGCCTGCTCCGTGCTGGAAGCGATTGCCTTGGCCGCGCCAATCGGCATAGCTGCGCCTTGATTTGCGGGGCAACCCATCGCCCCACCCAGCAGTGGATTGATCTCATGCACCAACATCTCGCTTCACCACCCCAGGCCCGCCAGGCGGTGCTTGATTTGGCCCCGTCCCGCATCCGCGAGGTTGCCAATGCCGGCATGGATCGCAGCGATGTGGTTCCGTTCTGGTTTGGTGAAAGCGATCAGCCCACCCCCGCCTTTATCCGCGCCGCCACGGTGGAATCGCTGGAGCGCAACAACACCTTTTATACCCAAAATTTGGGCCGCCCCGCCCTGCGCACCGCGATCGCGAGCTACATTTCCCAACTGCGCAACATCACCCTCGGCCCCGACCGCGTCGGCGTTACCAGCTCTGGCGTATCGGCCCTGATGTTGGGCAGCCAGCTCGTCCTATCCCCGGGCGATCGGGTAGTTGTCGTCACCCCCATCTGGCCCAACATCGCCGAGATCCCCAAGATCCTCGGCGCCGAGGTCACCCGGTTCCCCCTCAGCGTCATCAACAACCGCTGGCAGCTTGACCTCGACCACCTGCTCGCCACCCTTACCGACGACGTGCGCATGCTCGTCATCAACTCGCCCAACAACCCCACCGGCTGGACCATCACACCCGAGCAGCAAGCCGCCATCCTCGCCCATTGCCGCCAGCGCGGCATCTGGATCTTGTCGGACGAAGTTTATGACCGGCTGGTGTTCACCCCAGGCCAAACCGCCGCGCCTTCGATGCTCTCGGTCGCCGATCCCCAAGATCGCCTCATCGTCGTCAACAGCTTCTCCAAGACCTGGCGCATGACCGGCTGGCGGCTGGGCTGGCTGGTGCTGCCCACCAACCTCGTGCCCCAGCTCGAAAAGCTCATCGAATACAACACGTCCTGCGTACCCGAATTCGTGCAGGCCGGGGGTCTCGCCGCCCTCACCGATCCGGCCAGCGCCGCCACCGTGACGCAGATCCACCGTGAACTGGGGGAGGCCCGCGCCACCCTGCTGACAGCCCTGCGCCAGCTGCCCGGCGTCACCCTGCCGGAAGCTGATGGCGCTATGTACGCCTTTTTCCGCGTCGACGGCCACGCCGACTCGCTGGCCCTTGCCAAGCGCCTCGTGGCCGAAGCGGGGCTGGGCCTTGCGCCGGGGAGTGCGTTTGGCGATGAAGGCGAAGGCTGGCTGCGCTGGTGCTTTGCCGCGGCGCCGGAACGCATCGATACCGGTGTCGACCGGCTGCGCTCGTTCTTGAGGCAAAGTTGAATCGCATTGGCAACGCGCGGCGTTCAGCCGCGTTCTGCCACCATGTTACGCACCTCACTGCTTACCGTCATGCTGCTTTTGTCCTCGCTGGCGCTCGCCCAGGAAGCGCCCGAGGCAATTCCGCCCATGCCGCGGGACCGGCCCGAAGGCCTGACCGACGCGCCCCCAGCGGATGCAACAGCGCCCGCCGACGCCGAGGCGGAAGCCCCCGAGGCTGACGCAAACGCGCCCGAGGCCGGCGCCGAGCGACCTGAGGGCGATCTGGACGCACCAGAAGCCGAGCAACCGCCCGCGGATGCCGCACCCGCCGCGCAAGAACCCGCCGAGGTCGCCGAACCCGCCGAGCCGCCTCGCCCCTATCAAACCCAGTGCCCCGCTGTGATCGGCGGCCAGATCGAAGCCAAGCTGCTGCCCCCCATCGATGAAGGCGAATGCGGCACTCAGTCCCCCCTGGCGGTAACCGGGATCCTGGTCAACGGCCGCATGGTGCCGCTGTCGAGCGAAGCCACCCTGACCTGCGAAGTGGCCACGACGCTGCCGCAATGGGGCGAGGCGATCGATGGCTATCTGCAGGCGCGCGAAAACACAGAACTGGCCAGCCTTGATGTCGGCACCAACTATAATTGCCGTGGCCGGGTCGGCGGCAGTTCCGATCGCCTTTCCGAGCACGGCATGGCCAATGCGCTCGATGTGGTCGGCTTTACCTTTGCCGATGGCCGCACCGTCACGGTCGAAGGCGATTGGCCCGCCGCCGACGCGCCCGAGGGCAAGTTCCTGCGCTTTGCCCATGATGCGGCCTGTTCGAGCTTTTCCACCACACTTGGGCCCGAAGCCAATGCTGAACACCACGACCATTTCCATGTGGATATGGGCTGCCATGGCGCGGCCTGTCAGGCTCGCCTCTGTGAATAGGGTTTAATCGGGGCAACTTGGGCTGACATGGGGCGTTGAGGTGGCAACTGCTTGTCCTGAGATCAATTATGAAATTTGCCGCCCGGCTCTCCCTCCCCCTGCTTCTCGTCGCCTTTTCCCTTCCAACCACCGCCCAACAGCTCCCTGCCGCTTCACCGCCTCCCCTGACGCCCGAGGCGATCAACGCTGCCAGCCTTGAGCCGCTGCTGCCGCTCTTTGCCGTCCCCTTGCCGGACGAAAGTGCCGAGCCGTTGCCACCGCCCCCGCAGAACGAGGGCGCCACCGACTTGTCAGCCGAGGCTGAGGGATCCAAGCTGCCCGACCCAGCCATCGCGCGCCTCCAGATTCTTCTCGACCGTGCCGGCGTTTCTCCTGGCGTCATCGATGGCTATGACGGCGCCAATGTCCGCAAGGCGGTGATGGCTTTTGCTGCAATTAATGGCCTACCCGGCAATGGCGCACTTGATCCTGCAGTGCTGGCGCGCCTCGAAACCCCTGACCCGGCGGTAATGGCCTACACCATCACGGCCGAGGACGTTGCCGATATCGTTGAGCCGCTCCCCAGCGACTACGCCGAATTGGCCGAGCGCGAATCCCTCGGCTATACGAGCGTCGCCGAAGCGCTTGCCGAAAAATTCCACATGGATGTGAATTTCATCGAGACGTTGAATCCGGGCGCAAGCTTTGTCGAAGGCGAAGAAATCGCCGTGGCCGCTCCAGGATCTGACCTGCAGGGCATGGTCGCCACCATCGAGGCCGACAAGCGCATGGGCATGCTGCGCGCCTATGATGCCACCGGTCGCCTTCTTGTCGCCTATCCCGCGACCATCGGCAGCGAGGACAATCCTTCACCCTCGGGTACGCACATGGTCGAGGTCGTCGTGCTCGATCCCGATTATACCTACAATCCTGAGGTCAATTTCCAGCAGGGCGACAACACCGAGGTGCTGACCTTGCCGCCCGGCCCCAATGGCCCGGTCGGTACGGTCTGGATCGATCTGTCCGAGCCCACCTACGGCATCCATGGCACGCCCGAGCCCTCCAAGATCGACAAGACCGGCTCGCATGGCTGCGTGCGCCTGACCAATTGGGATGCCCGGGAACTCGCCGCCATGGTTGAGCCCGGCGTTCCCGTCACCTTCATCGAATAAGCAGGGAATAAGCAGGCTTCTCGTCGCGCCGGCCCCTCGGGTCGGCGCGGCTGCCCTCGCACCTGGATCCGTCTTGAATCAGTTCCGGCGCAGGCCCGCTCCACCCGGCCGAGCCCGGGCATCGCGCCGGAAATCGCTGGGCGCCATACCGGCAATTTTGCGGAAGGACTTGTTGAAGGCGCTGAGCGAGCCAAAGCCGCTTTCCATTGCTACCTCCAGCACATTGGCGTCCTCCTGCATCAGCAGCGCCTGCGCATAGGAGAGCCTGAGCAGGTTCACATACTCATTGAGCGTCATGCCGGTGGATTTCTTGAACACGGACATGGCGTATTTCGGGTGGATATCGGCCGAGGAGGCAATATCGGCCGAACAGATATCATGCCGGAAATTGCCGGCAATGAAATCGCAGATGCTGCTGACATTGCTGAAGGATTGCTGGTCCAGCCCTTCGAGCGCACCCTTGCTCGCCCCACCCGGTTCGACGAGATAACAGGGCTCGAACTGCACGCGCTCGATGCGCAGCAGTAATTCATTGATGGCGTGATCGGCCCGCTTCTCGTCGCCCGGCTGCATATAGCGCGACCAGCGGTTGAAATTGCCGGCATCCGTGCCGTCGGGTGTGCTGGTCACGAGCGTCGCGCCCCGCATCAGCTTTTCCGACATATCAGCGGGCAGCCTTAGCCGGAAGAAATGCACCAGCGGCAGGTGGATCGCCACAAAGAACGCGTCTTCCGAGGTGTCGATCACCTGGTGCGGCAACCCGCCCCAGAACATGCAGAGGTCGTTGGCTTTGAGGGCTACATTATGCCCGTGCATCCGGTACTCCACCGTACCGCTGAAGATGTAATTGATCTCCACCTGCGCGTGCCAATGGGGCGTGTTCATGATGCCTGGCTGCTCGTGGCTGACCACCAGAGTATTGGGCACGCGCTCCACCGCGCTTTTTGCAGGCTCCCAGAAGCGTTTTTCCAACTTCTTACTTTCCGGCAACTTGGCATTCCCTTTCGGAGGGACGCCGGGCACCACATGAGTAGCTTAGAAAGCGCTCAAGGGAAGAGCAAATAAAAAGGGAGGACTTTCATGCGCATTCATCTTGCCTGCGCGACGCTGGCGCTCGCCACCGCCATGGCGACTGGCTCGGCCTCGGCTCAGTCGGGCGAAATCACCATCTGGAGCTGGAATGTGGCAGCCTCGGCCCTCCAATCGGTGGTGCCCGGCTTCAACCAGCAGTTCCCTGACATCAAGGTCACGGTGGAGGACCTGGGCAACCAGCAGGTCTTTGACAAGACGCTGGCCGGCTGCGCCGCGGGCGGCGCCGGCATGCCCGATATCGTCACCGTCGAAAATTTCGAAGCCGAAGGCTTCTGGAACCAGTTCCCCGATTGCTTTGCCAATCTCAAGGAGCTCGGCTACACCCCCGAACTGCAGGCGCTGTTCCCCGATTTTAAGCGCACCGAACTCGAATTGGGCGATGTGGCCTATGCCATGCCCTGGGATTCGGGTCCGGTGGCCGTATTCTATCGCCGCGACTTCTATGAAAAGGCTGGCGTTGATCCCGCCACCATCCAGACCTGGGACGATTTCATCGAAGCTGGCAAGAAGATCGCCGAAGCCAATCCGGGCGTCGTCATGTCCCAGGCCGATTTCAACGGCGACAGCGAATGGTTCCGCATGATCGGCAACGAGCAGGGCTGCGGCTATTACTCGGTGGATGGCCAGTCCATCACCATCAACCAGCCCGCCTGCGTCGCCACGCTCGAAAAGATCAAGGAAATGAAGGATGCCGGCACGCTGACCGCCGCCATCTGGGATGAAAAGATCCAGTCCAACACCGCCGGCACCGTCGCTAGCCAGGTTTATGGCGGCTGGTTCGAAGGCAGCATCCGCGACGGCTCGCCTGATCTCGCCGGCAAATGGGGCGTCTACCCCATGCCCAGCCTCACCGCCGATGGTCCGCACGCTGCCAATCTGGGTGGCTCTTCGCTCGCCATCACCAACAACTCCGCCAACAAGGAAGCCGCCTGGGAGTTCGTCAAATACGCCCTGACCACCAATGACGGCCAGGTGACCATGCTGCGCGAGTTTGGCCTCGTGCCCTCGCTAATCTCGGCTCTCGAAGATCCCTATGTTAGCCAGCCTCAGCCCTATTGGGGCGACCAGCCCATCTGGTCCGAGATCCTTGCGACCCTGCCCAACATCCAGCCCAGCCGCGGCACGGCGTTCCTGAACGACGCTGAATCGGTCTATCGCGCCGTCCAGACCCGCTACTTCAACGGCGAATATCCCGACGCCCAGGCCGCGCTCGACGACGCTGCCAACCAGATCGCCAGCGCCACCGGCATGCCGATCGCGGAGTAATCACGCGCGCGGGCGGCTCCCCGGGGCCGCCCCACCCCTTCACCCTCCACAACTGTCCGGAGCGGGAGAGTTCTTGCATGCGCCTGCGCAATGGCCCGGCCTATGGGTTCCTGGCTCCCTATCTGCTGATCTTTCTGGCCTTCTGGATCTGGCCGATCATCAATTCCTTTGTGATCTCGCTGCACAACACGCGCGTGAACCCCTGGGTGTTCAACCCCGCGTTCAACTGGACGCGCATGATCGGCGACCCCGCCTTCTTCAACGCCCTGCGCAACACCCTGGTGATCCTCGTCATCCAGGTGCCCGTCATGCTGGTGCTCGCCACCCTCATGGCCGTGCTCCTCAACTCCCCCAAGCTCAAGGCGCGGCCCCTGTTCCGCTTCGCCTTCTTTGCCCCGGTGGTTGTGGGTGAAGTCGCCTATTCCGCCATTTTCCGGCTGATGTTCAGCTTCGATTTCGGCATCGTCAACAAGCTGCTGACCGGCATCGGCCTGCCCCGCGTCGACTGGTTCGCCAACCCCACCGCCGCCATGGCCGTGCTCATCATGGCGGTCACCTGGCGCTGGGCCGGCTACAACGCCATCATCATCCTCGCGGGCCTGCAATCCATCCCCGAGGACGTCTACGAGGCCGCAACTCTTGATCGCGTCAGCAAGGTCCGGCAGTTCTTTTTCATCACCCTGCCGCTCCTCAAGCCCATCCTGATCTTTTGCGCCGTGCTGTCCATCATCGGCACCATGCAGCTCTTTTCCGAGCCCTTCCTCATCACCAATCGGGGTGGCCCCGGCCAGGCCACCGAAACCCTGGGGCTCTTCCTCTACCGGCAGGGATTTGGCTCGGGCAACTTCGGCTATGCCTCCACCGTCGCCTACGCCATCGCCGCGCTGGCCGTCGCCATCTCGCTGGCCCAGCTCTGGCTCGGAAGGGAGCCCAAATGAGCAAGTCCCGCCGCGAACGCACCCAAACCATCGCCCTCCACCTGCTGCTCCTGCCGCTGGCGCTCCTATGGCTCTTCCCGCTCTGGATGATGCTGGTCTTCTCAACCATGCCAGACTACGGCATCTTCTCGCCCAATATCGAGCTCTGGTTCTCCGACCAGTTCTTCGCCAACATCGCCAACATGCAGGCCGATACCGATTTCCTGCGCGCGCTCGGCGTTTCGGTGGGTGTCGCCGTGATCTACACCGCCCTTTCGGTATTCCTCACCTCCATGGCCGGCTGGGCCCTCGCCCGCTACGAATTTGTCGGCAAGCCCCTCGTCCTTGCGATCATCCTCGGCACCATCACCCTGCCCTATTTCGTGGTGGTGATCCCCCAATTCGTCATGGTCGCCCGCGACTTCAAGCTCGCCAATACCTGGATCGCGCTGATCGTGCCGCCGCTCTTTAATTCCCTGGGCGTGCTGTTCATGCGCCAGGCCTTTTCCATGATGCCCAATGACCTTTTCGATGCCGCCCGCGTCGAGGGCGTCAAGGAATGGAAGATCTATCTCTTTGTCGCCATGCCGCTCGCCCGCCCCACCATCGCCGCCCTCTCGATCATTCTCTTCCTCGCCTCCTGGAACAATTATCTCTGGCCCCTCCTGATCTCGACCGACCGCGCCATGTTCACCGCCCCCGTGGCGCTGGGCTCGCTGATCGGGCTCACCAAAGTGTCCTGGGGCGGCATCATGGCCGGCGCCGTTTTGCTGACCGCGCCCATGCTCGTCGTCTTCCTCCTCTTGCAGCGCCACTTCATTGCCGGCATCGCCGCCGGCGCCATCAAATAGGAGCGCCGCCATGGCCGAAGTCTCCCTGCGCAATGTCACCAAGCGCTTTGGCGCCGTTCCCATCATCCACGGCGTCAGCCTCGATGTGGCCGATGGCGAGTTCGTCGTCTTTGTTGGTCCCTCCGGCTGCGGCAAGTCCACCCTCCTGCGCATGATCGCCGGGCTCGAGGACATCAGCACCGGCGAGATCGGCATTGGCGGGCGCACCGTCAACGATGTCGAGCCCGCCGAGCGCGGCATCGCCATGGTGTTCCAGACCTATGCGCTCTACCCCCACATGACCGTCGAGCAGAATCTGAGCTTCGGGCTGCGCATGAACGGCAATGATCGCGCCGATACCGAGCGCCGCGTCAAGCGCGCCGCCGCGATCCTCCAGATCGAGCCCCTGCTCGCCCGCCGCCCCAAACAGCTCTCGGGCGGCCAGCGCCAACGCGTCGCCATTGGCCGCGCCATTGTGCGCGAGCCCCAGGCCTTCCTCTTCGATGAGCCCCTTTCCAATCTCGATGCCGAATTGCGCGTGCAGATGCGCGTCGAGATCGCCCGCCTCCACAAGGAGCTGGGCACCACCATGATCTATGTCACCCACGACCAGACCGAGGCTATGACCCTTGCCGACAAGATCGTCGTGCTGCGCGAAGGCCGCATCGAGCAGATGGGCGCCCCGCTCGAGCTCTACGACGATCCCGCCAACCAGTTCGTGGCCGGTTTCATCGGCTCGCCCAAGATGAACTTCTTGGCCGGCGAAGTGGTGCAGAACGGCGCTACTGGCACCGTGATCGAGCTCACCAACCAGAACAACGCCCGCCTGCCCATGCGCGTCGTCGCGCCGGGCCTGCGCGCGGGCGATCGCGTCACCCTGGGCGTGCGCCCTGAACATTGGGGGGAAGCGGGCGCGGGCGATCTCGACCTCCCCCTTGCCGTTGATGTGGCGGAGCATCTCGGCTCCACCTCCTATCTCTACGCCAACACCAAATCGGGCGAACCGCTGGTGATCGAGCGCGAGGAATCGCGCCACGAAACCCGCCGCGATCAGCTGCTGGTGTCCATCAATTCAGCCAAAGCCTTCCTCTTCGACGCCGCCGGCCAACGGCTGCGCTGATCAACTTTTCTGCAAAGGACCAACCATGACTACAACCAATCCCGTCCGCTGGGGCATTCTGGGGCCAGGCGGCATCGCCAAGGCCTTCGCGCTCGGCCTCGCCCAAGCCAAGAGCGGCACGCTCACTGCCATTGGCGCGCGCAATCCGGGCAAGCCCGACCTCGCCGAGAACTTCCCGGGCGCGCGGATCGTCGATGGTTATCAGGCCCTCTTGGATGATCCCGAAGTGGATGCCGTCTATATCTCGACGCCCCACCCCTTCCATGCGCAATGGGCCATCAAGGCCGCTCGCGCCGGCAAGCATGTGCTGGTGGAAAAGCCCATGACGCTGTCGGCCGCTGCGACCGACGCGGTGTTCCATGCCCACCGCCAGGCTGGCACTTTTGCTGCCGAAGCCTTCATGTATCGCCTGCATCCCGTGACCCGCAAACTCGGCGAGCTCATCGCTTCGGGCGCCATCGGCGAAGTTCGGATGATTGAATCGAGCTTTGGCTTCCAGATGCCCCGCTTCATGCCCGAGCATCGCCTGTTCAGCAATGATCTGGCCGGCGGCGGCATCATGGATGTGGGCTGTTATCCTGTTTCCATCGCCCGCTTCATCGCCGGCGCTACCCAGAACCAGCCTTTCCTCGATCCGGTCGAGGTCACCGGCACCGCGCGCCTCAATGCCGAGGGCACCGATGACTGGGCCGCCGCGACCCTCACCTTCCCCAATGGCATCATCGCCCAGGTCTCCTGCGCCGTGCTCGTCAATCTCGACAACACCCTGCGCATCATGGGCTCGGAAGGCCGCATCGAAGTGCCTCGCTTCTGGTTTGCCGGCGGCCCCAACAATGCCGGTGGTCCCGGGCGGATCGACATCGTCAGGCCCGATGGCAGCCGGCAAACCATCGACCTCGGCATCGACGCCCATCTGTTCTCGTTCGAAGCGGAAGCGGCGAGTCAGGCGATCCTTGCCGGCAAGACCCAACTCGATGCGCCCGGCATGTCCTGGGCCGATTCTTTGGGCAATGCGCGGGTCCTCGATCTCTGGCGCAAGGAAGCCGGCGTCGAGTTCGCCATCGAGCAATCGACCCGCGCCACCTCGACCATTTCTGGCGAAGCCTTGCGCGCGGGCGGCACCACCATCCCGCGCCGCAACCTGCCGGGCCTCTCCAAGGCGCTTTCGGCTGTGGCGCTGGGCTTTGAGGATTTCCGCACCTTTGCCTCGGGCTCGGTGCTGATGGATGCCTATTGGGAAAAGGACGGCAATCTCTTCGATACCGCCTTTGTCTACGGCGCCGGCTATACCGAAACCCTCTTTGGTCAATGGCACACCAGCCGCGGCACCCGCGAACAGGCCGTGCTGATCGGCAAGGGCGCCCACTCCCCGCTTTGCTATCCCGACCAGATCGGCAAGCAGCTGACCCAGTCGCTCGACCGGCTGCAAACCGACTATGTCGACATCTATTTCATGCACCGCGACAACACGGACGTGCCGGTTGGCGAATTTGTCGATGCCATGGACCGCGAGGTCCAGGCCGGCCGCATTCGCGGCATCTTTGGCGGCTCCAACTGGACGCGCGAGCGCATGGACGAGGCCATCGCCTATGCCGAAAAGACCGGCAAGCAGAAGCCCGGCGCCCTCTCCAACAACTTCGCCCTCGCCGAAATGCAGGACGTCATCTGGCCCGGCTGCGTGTCCTCGTCGGACGATGCGTGGAAAGCCTGGTTCCGTGACCGGCAGATCCCCAACTTCGCCTGGTCGAGCCAGGGGCGCGGCTTCTTTACCGACCGTGCCGGTCGCGACAAGCTCGACAACGAGGAACTGGTCCGCGTCTGGTACAACGAGAAGAACTTCGGCCGCCGGGACCGCGCCGTGCAACTCGCGCGGGAACTCGGCAAGAGCCCCATCCATGTGGCCCTGGCCTATGTGCTGCACCAGCCCTTCCCCGTCGTGCCGCTGATCGGGCCGCGCACCCTCGCCGAACTCGATGACAGCATGTCGGCCTTCGACATCAAGCTGACGCCCGAACAGGTCCGCTGGCTCGAAGGCTAGGACCTCCTGCAACTGAGGGGAGCCCCCCGGGCTCCCCTTACTAGTGCCAATCGGGATGCGCCGCGCGTTGGCGCATGATTTCGTCGGCGAGCGGCTGATACACCCGCCGCCCATCGCCCTCGCGATGATGCTCCAGCAAGCCATTGTGGCACGGCCGGTCATCGTCCCAGCCGAAATGATTGAGCACGGGATAAAGGCAGATGCCTTCCATCGGCACGCCCATGGTGCGCGCCGCCGCCACCTCATCGGCCACATAGGCAAACCACGCCGGCCGGCGCTCATCCTCGATGCCCGTTTCCGCCACCAGCATGGGCCGTCCATAGCGTGCATGCGTGTCGGCCAGCATCTGCCGCAGCGGCCGGTAATGGGCCGAGTTCATCTTGATCGTGTGCCCTTTATGGAACCACTGATTGTTGTGGTAGTAATTGACCCCCACGATATCGAGCAGATCAGGGCTACCGCCAAGCTCCGGCAGCAGGCGCCCCGCCAGCATATCCCACGCCTGGAACTGCGCCTGTGTATGCCCTTGCGCTATCTTGGCCTGCTCCGGCCGGCGGGGGTAAGCCACGATGTTGATGATGGGGTCGCAATGCACGAACCGGGCTCGCGCGTCCACCTGGCGAATGGCACGCATCGCCGCCAGTGACGCGCGCGCCAGTTGTACCTTGAGCTCGTATGCGCGCTTGCTGGCAAAGGGATTGAGATAGCGCGCATCCCCACCTGCCCAGGCAAAAAACGAGATTTCGTTGACCGGAGCATAAAACGGCACCGCATCGCTTTGCTCACGCACCAGTTGCGCCGCAGCCCTCGCGAACTGGGCGAACCGGTCCACAAAGATCGGCTTCCAGATATCGATATCGTCGGGCCAGCCATAATGCAGCAGGTCCCAAACGACCTGGGTTCCAGTCGCTTTGGCCGCTTGCAGCATTCCCAACCAACTCGACCAGTCATACTGGCCCGGGCTGGTCTCGATCCGGTACCAGCGCACGCCATCGCGCACAGTGCGAATGCCGAAGTCCTGCAACTGCCGGTAATCCTCAGCGGCAAATTGGTCATGTTCGCTGGATGCAATGATGTCGAGCCGCAAACCGCTCTTGCGCTTATGTGTCGAGCATTCGAACCCGCCCTGCATAAAGGACTGGAACAGCTTCGGCGCCGGCGCCGGCGCTGGGGCGCTCACGGGACCGCTCCAGCGGCATCAAGGTCTTGTCCCAGCATGGCTTGTTCTCCCCGCCAGCCGGGGGCCTCCTTTGCAATAGGGGGCGAGCCCGACAGCCCGGCGCGTGGCCTGTCGGCGCTGAATCCGCAGGCAAGCTCGAAGGTTAAGATCGCCCGGTAGGTCCTGGCCTGCGCCAGGCCTCCGGCGGTCAAGCCGATACCGAGCTCACCCCGAGCGTTGTCCGCCCATTCATCAGCCGCAATGGCACGCTGGCAGCTTCGATTGCCTCCTGCACCAATGCATCCATATTCATGGCGGTCTTGTCCCAGCTCATCTCCGCCAGGATCCTGTCGACCCCAGGCAGCCATCCGGCGGGAGCCGCGGCGAGCTCAAGCGCTTCTTCGCAGGCCGCCACGAATTCCGCGGCACCCGCCGCAATGCTGACGCCCCGCACCTTGCCATATTGGCGCACCACATCGGGCACCGGCGTTGACACCACCGGCTTGCCCGCCGCTAGATATTCCGGCGTCTTGGTGGGACTGATGAACTTGGTGGCTTCATTGACCGCAAAGGGCATCAGCGCCACGTCCCACTTCGCCACAATGCCCGGCAGATCGGCATAGTCGCGCTGGCCCACAAAGCTGATATTGGATGCCTGGGGCAGATCGGCCGCGCTGATCTTGACCACCGGCCCGACAATCTCGAACGACCACTCTGGGCGCAAGGCTGCAACCTCAGCCAGCAGGTCCAGATCCATCCGCTCGTCGATCACCCCATAGAAGCCAAAGGTCTTGCCCAGCTGCCGAGGACGGCGAGCTTTGGCGAAGTGGGTGGTATCAACGCTGGATGGAAAGGGGTGGATATTGGCGTGGGCGTGCCGCTTGGCTTCGTAAAGGCTGTAGCCGCCGGTAAACACCGCATCGGCCCGCTTCAGCAGGTCGGCCTCCAGTACCCGCAGCCGGGCCGGGGCAAAGCGGAAATTGGCCAGCTCGTCCATGCAATCATAGATCACGGCGGCGGCGTCCACATGCCGGGCAAAGCCAAACATCATGGGCGTATAGAACCACAGCACCGGCTTGCTTATGCGATTGACCTTGAGCATCAGATCGAGCAGCGCCGCAAGGCCCTGCTCCCGCTCCGCTTCGCTCCAGGACCGCGGCAGCCTTGGCCGGACGGCAATCACTTCCGTGCCCGCAAAGGGGTGATATTCCAGATAAGGCAGGTTGTGATCGGTCGGGATGTATTCTTCGAAGAAGAACACCCGCCGCTTGGCCGAAAATCGTTGCATCAGGTGCTGTGGCCGCTGCAGCACGAAGTCCCATCGCAGATGGGAGAAACAGATCAGCGGGTTTTCATCCGCTTCGAACCGGGACGGATAGGCCTTGGACTGCGCGAGGGGGGCTGACATTGAGTCTCCTATGCCAAAGCTGCCGCCAAGCGGCTATGTAAAGCGAAACGAACGGCGCCGGCTTTTGGATGCGGTGCCGCCAACACCAACATCAGTCATAAATCGAGCGCATTATGAGCTCGGCCGGGTGGCAACTTCCCGGTCTCTTGGCAGCCTGCTCCAAGCCCTCCGCCACCGGGCGAATGGGCTGGCTCCCGCGCGTTCAGAACCCGTTCAGAATGGGTTCATCTAGATGAACAAACAGCGGTTTTGCCTCGCCTCCGCCCTCCATCAGTCTGAAAAGGAACGCGGCGGCAGAAGCGGAAGCGCACACCCATTGGCTGGAATTGTCGCTGCCACGCCTTGGGCCGGCTTACCCCTCACAACGGGCAGCAGGACGAATGGTTCCCTACTAACCCTTTATATTTACGCGACAATTTGCTCAGGTTCATCGGATGGCGCCTTGGGCAGGAAGCGCCGGCTGAACCGCGCGAAGCTATCGAGATAGGTCAACATCACCGGCACCACCACCAGCGTCAGCGCCGTGGAACTCACGAGCCCCCCGATCACCGCCTGCGCCATCGGCGCATTCTGCCCACTCCCCTCATGCAAACTTAACGCCAATGGCAGCATGCCAAAAATCATCGCGAGGGTCGTCATGATGATCGGGCGGAACCGGGTGCCGCCCGCTTCCACCAGCGCCTCGTAAAGGTTCCAGCCTTCCCTGACATGCTGATTTGCGTTGTCTACCAACAAGATAGCGTTCTTCACGACAAGGCCCATCAGCATGATGAAGCCAATCACCGAGAACATGTTGAGCGTGGACCCGCCGATCAGCAGCCCCACCATCACGCCAATCAGCGCCAGCGGCAACGACACCATGATCGCCAGCGGTTGCAAGAAACTGCCAAACTGGCTGGCCAACACAAGATAAATGGCAATCACCGCCAGCAGCAGCGCCGAACCGGCCGAACTCGCGGTTTCGTTGAGCTGTTCCACATCCCCGCCCAGTGAAACACTATATCCTGCTGGGAGAACTAAGCTTTCCGTCGCGGCCTGAACCGCTGGCATGACGTTGCCGAGTTCAACACCAGCCAGGCCGGCCTCAACACTGACCTGGCGCGACAAATCCTGCCGCAAAATCTCGCCTGGCCCAGTGGACTGGACGATCTCAGCGACTTGATCCAGCCGCACCATTCCATTGGAGCCCGTGGCCCCGCTCTGGGTAATCGGCAGCGATCCCAATGCGGTAACGTCATCGCGCGCCCACTCCGGCAGGCGGACGGAAACCGTGTAGCTGTCGCCATCAGGCGCGGTCCAATCGGTCACATCCTGACCACCCAACATGGGGCCAAGCGTATTGCCGATCTGCTGCAGGCTGACTCCAAGATCACTGGCGCGATCCCGATCAATGCGCACGCCCAGGACGGGCTGGGCGGCATCGAGGCTGGATTGCACGTCAACTAGGCCCGGGATTTCCTCCATGCGCGCCTGCAACTGGTTGGCTAGCCGCTCCAGCACAGCGAAGTTGTCGCCATAAATTGTCACCGAGATCGGCGCACTTAGCCCCCCAAGTCCCCCCGCAGCCCCCACCATGAACGTCGCTCCCGGAATTTGCGCCAGGGCCTCGCGCACCGGGATGGTCATTTCTGTTGGCGTGCGCTCACGCAGTCCCTGATCCACCATGGACACCACAATCGTCGCGCGGTTGTCACCGGTGGTCGTACCCGCATTGATTGTCGCATAGGTGCTTTCGACCTCGGGGAAGCGCTTGAGCGTTGAATCCACCTGCAGCACCTTGCTGGCCGTGTATTCGATGGAGGAACCCGGAGGCGTCTCGATCTCGACCTGGAATTCACCCGTATCAGTCGCCGGAACAAACTCCACGCCCACAAGCGGGAACAAGAAGAAGGTGCCGACAAAGGACAGCAATGCAATCCCAAGCGTGGTCTTGCGGAATTTGAGGCACCAGCGCAACACGCCACGGTAACCTTGTGCGATCCACTCAAAAAACCGGTCGAACTGCGCCACTGCGCGCCCCACCGGCCCGCGCTTGGCGCCCGGATGGGCGGCCGGATCATACCAGACGCTCGACATCATCGGATCAAGCGTGAAGGCCACAAACAGTGAGATCAACACGGCAACGGACACGGTGACCCCGAACTGCAGGAAGAACCGGCCTAAAATGCCTTCCATGAAGGCGACCGGCATGAACACGGCGACAATGGATAGCGTGGTGGCGAGCACCGCCAGGCCGATCTCGTTGGTGCCATCCAGCGCTGCCTGCCGGTGCGACTTGCCCATATGCAAGTGCCGCATGATGTTTTCGCGCACGACAATGGCGTCATCGATCAAGATGCCGACGGCCAGAGACAGTGCCATTAGCGTCATCATGTTGAGGGTAAAACCCAGGAAATACAGCACGATCATCGTGCCGATGATCGAAATCGGCAGTGTCAGCCCGGTGATCACGGTCGAGCGCCAGGAATTGAGGAACAGGAACACGATGACGACGGCGAGAACCGCGCCCTCGATCAGCATGTTCTGCACCGCATGGAAAGACTGCTCGACCGGAATGGCGTTGTCCCTGACGATGTCGATGCGCACGCTCTCTGGCAGTTCGTTCGCCTGCAGATCGGCCAAAGTGGCGCGCACCTGCTCGGCGACCTGCACCGTGTTGGCGCCCTGCGTTTTGACAACGTCAATCGCCAGCGCCGGCCGCCCGTTCAGCAGCGCGAGGCTTTCCACCTCCGCCTGCCCATTCTCGACGACGGCGACGTCGCGCAGATAAACTGGCTGACCACCCTGGCGCCCCACGACGATGTCGAGGAAATCGGCTTCCTCGCCGATGCGGCCCTCGACCTGGATCGATTGCACCTGCGCACCTTCGGTAATGGAACCTGCCGGTAGGTTCTGGTTCTCCTGGCGCAGCGCCTGCAGCACCTGGTCGACCCCAATATTGAACGCGTTCAGGCGATCAGGATCGACCAGCACATTGAGTTGGCGCGGCACGCCCCCGACCACGGTCGCGCGTCCTACGCCGGGAATATTGGATAGCCGCGTGACAATCTCGTCCTCGGTGAGCGCCGTCAGATCGCGCGGCGACATTGTTTCCGAGCTGACTGCCAGCGAGATCACCGGCAACTCGGAAGGATCGAAGCGAAGCACCTGCGCATCCCCGGCGTTGTCGGGAAAGTTCGCTTCAACCGTGGCCAGCCGGTCGCGAACATCCTGCGCCGCCGTCTGCGAGTTGACGTTCATGTCAAAGATGATGATCACGAGGGCTTGCCCGGCCTGCGAGGTCGACTGGATGGTGTCGAGCCCACTGATCGTGTTCACTGCCTCTTCGATCGGCTCGACAATGTCGTTTTCCACGGCCTCAGGGGAAGCGCCGGGATAACTCACCACCACGGCAACCACTGGCAGGTCGATATCGGGCAACTGCTCGATGGGCAGTCGTTGATAGGAGTAGATGCCGAACACCAGCATCGCTACCATGATCATGGTGGTAAAGACGGGCTGATTGACGCTGATCCGGGTAAGAAACATCTAGCCCTCCACCATCTCGACGCGATTACCTGGCTGCAACTGGCTCAGGGGAGCGGTAACGATCATGTCGCCAGGCTGCAGACCCGCTGTGATCTGCACCAAACGGCCCCCCTTCCAGGTGGACCCTTGCTCGATGGCTTGACGCACGACGTGATCGCCTTCGACCTTGAGCAGGAAGAACCCTTCGGCATCCTCGCGCACCGCACCGGTAGGTACCGCCAAGGCGTCGACCGCTTCGGCAACCACGATCTGGCCGGTGGCGAACATACCGCCGCGTAACAGGCCATCGGGATTATCGAGGCCAATGTAAACCGGGATGGTCCGAGTGCCTGCTACGGCTACGGGGTTGACCCGATCAACCGTGCCGTCGAAGGTCCGGTCTCCAAACCCTTCCACGTTGATCAACACCGGCTGCCCGGCGGCAACGAGGCTGCTCGCGCCCACCGGGGCGGCTGCATCCATTTCCATCTGGCTGAGATCGACAATGGTGAAGAGGGGCGTTCCAGGTTGCACGGTTTGACCCGGCTCTACCGCGCGCTCTGAAATGATACCGCTCATGCTCGCGCGCAGGGTGGCGTTTTGCACCGCAATGCGCGCCGCCTCCACCTGACCTTCCAAGGCAGCAAGATTGGCGCGTAGCGCATCCACACTCGACTGCGCCTCTTCAAGGCCGGATGAAGCGGACAGTCCGCGCTGGATCAGATCAGTGGTGCGCGCCAGCTGACTTTCAGCGAGCTGCAACTGGGCACGAGTGGCTTCGGCGGTGTTGGTCTGCTGGTCGAGCTGAATTTGCAGGCTCTCGGTGTCGAGCTGCATGAGCACATCGCCCTCGTTCACCGTGTCGCCCGGCCGGGCCAGCACGGCCACAACCCGGCCCGCCACCTGCGAACCCAACTGGGTCTGGCGCTGTGGTGCAAGGGAGCCCGTCACCTTGACCAATTGCTGCAGCGTCTGAGGCTCCACCTGGGTGATCTCGAGAGGATTGAGCTGCATCACCGGCTCGGCCGCCTCAGCGACCGGTGCCTGCTCAACGGGAGCCGGTTGGGCTCGCATCCAGAGGAAATAGCCCACCCCGCCCAGCACAAGCAGGGCCAGGACGATCCAGGGTCCGAGCCGCCGACGCGGTTTTAGCCCTGCGGTTTCCCGGGCCGCATTGTCGCGCTCACGTTTACTTTGCGCCCATTCTGGCTTGGGTGTGTGCCCAGTCATGGTGTGTTCCCGTATTGATGGGGCTGGCCCCGATATCTTCCGCAAGAGCCCGGTTCTCGCGCCCCTTTGAACCGGTCGGCGGCCAAAGCAAATGTCAGCCTATCTCAGACGCAACGCGGCGTCCTTGTCCCCCATCAATGCTTGAGCCCGCCAACCAGCACCGCCCGAGAGTGCAGCCCTCGTTCACGCTTTCGAGTTTCGGCCGACCGGGCTACTGCCTCTGGCCACCCCTTCGGTTGTCATTCAGGTTGGAGACCGTCCACCTTCCCGCCACGGCGAGTGATTTGGTTTACGACACATTTCGGCAGCCCTATGGCAATCACCCTGACCCAGCAAGTTGGATCGACATGGGAGGTGAATGACCAGATAAGCACGCGGCCGCCAATTGCGAATAGCGTTGGACCATTACGCGGGCGGCCTCGGCATCGGCACCACCATTACTGCCGGCAGCAAAGCTCCAGAGGCCGATCTGGAACCCCAGATAGCACAGCTCCATGGCGTCGAGCAGTTCCGGATCGGCAGGTCGGCCCGCGGCTGCTGCCACCTTCTGGGCGAGGATGGTGCGTTCGGCCGCCGTGAGTTCCAACTCGACTGCCGCCCCGGCGATATCCCAGGCAATGTCCTGACAGCTCACCAGGTCGTGGGCCGAGTCGTGATCCAGTGCATCGGTCTTCAGTAATCGCCCCTGCGGGCTGACCAGCCACTCCCACCAGTGCAGGCGATTGTCGGTATGAGCCGGTTGCACTCGCTCGGCGAGCGCCTCCGGAGCGCCCAGTGCCATGCTGACCCGCTTGGACGCATCCTCCCCCAGCACCACGCCGATATTGTATCGCGCCATCTCGTACAGCTCGCCAAGCGCTGCCCCCGCAGCGTCGGCGGGAAAGGCGCGCGCGCGAAAGCTAAGGTACTCGCCGACCTGCTCCAGCAGCCAGCCCCGTTCTGGCTGTGCTTGGCGCAGGCTGCTGCCCTCGGCCCAGCGCTGCACGAGGAAGCCGTGGCACATACCCGCGATTTCCGGGGTCCATCCCGCTTCGACCAACTGGTGCCCGCGCCGCAGCTTGTCGTCCGCCATGCGGCCCAGCCCAGCCCACTTCACCAGCCAGGTGCCCGTTGCCGAAACCGCCAGCAGCTTGCGTTTTTCCAGCCCCGTGTCGACAGGCGGCCAATTGGCCGCATCAGCTGCTCCAAGCTGCCGCCAGCCGCCTCCCGAGATATCCCGCAATGGCTCCTGGAGCGGCCCGATCAAGGTCTCGACCCAACCCGCAAGGCCGCCCATGAAACCAGTTTTGTTCAGCACGACACTGTCAAAACCGATGCTGTGGCGTTGTGCTCGGGCCCAGCGTTGGCGATGACGGGACTCGGCCTGAGGTCCGAGATCTCCTGTGTGGCTGGGGAAGAAGTGGATCTGCTCGGGCGAAATGCCGGCGACCTCGAGCCAATCGGCAACACTGCCGAAGGAACTGCCCGATAGCCCAGGGCCTTCGTCTACAATGGCGAATTGGGCTTGCGGGTCCGCGAGAATTCTGGCGGCAAGCCCGGGTGCGACGGTGATCTGCCGATGATAGGGATGTCCATGAGGGCGCAGCGTGAACATGGAATCGGCGCCCAGGCCTGCCGCAACCATGGCGGCGAGACCCGTGCCAATGCTCCGTATGCCGAGCACCACCGTTTGGGCACCCAACCCCGATCTTTCCGCTGCCAGGAGATAGCTTTCGGGAAAAAGGGCGTAGAACGCATAGCCCTCACCTTGTTTGGTGCGGATCGAAACCGAACGGCTGAGTTGGTTCAGGTGTTCGACGGGAACTTCGCCGTATTGAAGCTCGCAACCGGCCCAGGACCGTCCCACCACCCCGGCCAGCCCGATCAGCAGGGTGCTGCTTGCTTGTGCATCAGCGCTCCAGTCGTCAGCTTCATCCATCTTCCAGGCGATATCGAGCAATCCTTGCGCCAACTCGCCGGCACGGATGAAGGCACTTACCAGCGCCGCATGCCGGGCAATTCCAGGCGGCATCCCCTGCAAACCCAGCAGCTTCTGGGTAATTTCCGCCCCCAGATCCCCAGCATTTTCGAGCCGCTCGGCGTCGCCATAAACCAGCATTTCCCCAGACTCCCTTTACTCACGGCGCTCGGCAACGCACAATGCAGCTCTGTGTTAGGCGCCAGGAGGCGTTCCCGCGCAACGGGAACCAAGCCCCCGGGGCGCCGTTTTGCACCAGCATTGTAGATGCTTAGCGAGGAATATAGGGCATGGCTTCAAAGAAGATTCGCATCGGGCTCGTAGGGGTGGGCAACTGCGCATCTTCATTGGTTCAGGGACTCACCTATTATCGCGACGCCGACGGCAATGAACCCGTGCCGGGGCTCATGCATGTGGACCTGGGCGGCTATCATATCCGTGACATCGAAGTTGCGGCGGCTTTCGACGTTGCCGAGGGCAAGGTCGGGCGCGATGTCGCCGAGGCCATCAGCGCCGAGCCCAACAATACCCATCGCTTTGCCCAGGTTGCTCCCACGGGGGTAACCGTTGAGCGCGGCCCCACTCTGGATGGCATTGGCAAATACCTCGCTGACGCAGTAACCGAGTCTGATGCGCCGGTCGCCGACGTGGCCGCTATTCTGCGGGACGCGCAAGTGGACGTGCTCATCTCCTACCTACCGGTGGGCTCGGAAGAGGCGACGAAGTTCTATGCCGAGCAGGCCTTGGCTGCCGGTTGCGGCTTTATTAACTGCATTCCCGTTTTCATCGCCTCGCGCGCAGAATGGGAACAGAAGTTCGCTGACAAGGGCCTGCCAATCATTGGTGATGATATCAAGAGCCAGGTTGGCGCCACCATCGTGCATCGCATGCTCGCGAACCTGTTCCGCGAGCGCGGCGTCAAGCTGGACCGCACCTATCAACTCAATTTCGGCGGCAACACCGATTTCCTCAACATGCTGGAGCGCGAGCGGCTGGAATCCAAGAAGATTTCCAAAACCCAGGCGGTCACGAGCCAGATCGACGTTCCCCTGCCCGCCAACGACATCCATGTCGGCCCCAGCGACCATGTGCCGTGGCTGACCGATCGCAAATGGGCCTATATCCGCCTCGAGGGCACCACTTTTGGCGGCGTGCCGCTCAACGCCGAACTCAAGCTCGAGGTATGGGACTCGCCAAACTCGGCCGGCGTCGTGATCGATGCCGTGCGCTGCGCCAAGCTCGCGCTCGACCGGGGCATTGGTGGTGCTCTCGTGGGCCCCTCGAGCTATTTCATGAAGTCCCCGCCCACCCAGTTCACCGATGACGAAGCGCGCCAGCGAACCATGGCCTTTATAGCCGGCACGGAGGACGGGCTGCTCGGAGCGGCCGAGTGACGACCACTTTTTATCTGGTCCGCCACGCAGCCCATGACAATGTCGGGGGGTTTCTGGCCGGACGGACGCCAGGCATCCGGCTGGGTGAAGCAGGCCGCGCCCAAGCTGCACGGCTTGGCCAGCGCATGGCGAGCGAGCAGTTCGATGCCATTTATGCCAGCCCGCGTGAACGGACGCAGGAAACCGCGGCGGCGATAGCAGCTGAGCGCGATTTGCCGGTCCATACTGCGCCAGAACTCGATGAAGTGGACTTCGGCGCCTGGTCAGGCAAGACTTTCGACGTGCTCAATACCGACCCAACCTGGCGGCAATGGAACACGATCCGCAGCCTCAGCCGCACGGCCGGTGGAGAATCCATGCTGGACGTGCAACGCCGGGCACTCACATTGCTGGAGCGCCTTGTCGCCGAGCATGAGAACGGGCGCCTCGTGCTTGTCAGTCATGCCGATATCATCAAGACACTGGTCAGCTATGTTCTGGGTCTTCCCATTGACGCCTGGCCCCGTTTCGATATCGGCCCGGCATCCATCACGACAATTGTCGTTGGTGACTGGGGCGCCAAGCTCTGGACGCTGAACGAAGTTATCTCCTAGCCAGCGTGCCCGTATCCATCAGCATCCAAGCGCAGCAACAAGGAACAGTCATGGCTTTGTCGGCCGATGAGTTGAAACAAAAGATCGAAACCTTGGGGCCGTGGTTCCACAATATCGATCTGGGCGGCGTTTGGACTGCGCCCAACCACTTCCTGGGCGATTATCCCGGCCGCAAGTACCGCAGATTTGCTGACGCGATCCCCGCCGACCTAACGGGCAAGAGTGTGCTCGATATTGGCTGCAACGCCGGCTTCTATTCACTCGAAATGAAAAAGCGCGGCGCCGACCGCGTCCTGGCGGTCGATTTCGACGACCATTACCTCGACCAGGCGCGCTTTGTCGCCGCGACGGCGGGAGCCGATATCGAGTTCCGTAAGCTCTCGGTTTACGATGTTGGGGCGCTGGGCGAGAAGTTCGACGTCGTCATCTTCATGGGCGTGCTCTATCACCTGCGCCATCCGCTCTTGGCGCTCGATTTGATCCGCGAACATGTCGCCAAGGACCTGCTGGTGTTCCAATCCATGCAGCGCGGCTCGACCGAGATCTTGCCACTCGAGAGCGACTACCCGTTCACCGAAACCGCAATTTTCGACCAGCCGGGCTATCCCAAACTCCACCTCATTGAGCAGCGCTACAGCAACGACCCAACCAACTGGTTTGTGCCCAATGCCGCGGCCGCCGAAGCTTTGCTGCGCAGCGCGGGTTTTGAGATCATCAGCCACCCCGAGCAAGAGGTCTATATCTGCCGCACTGCGGCACAATCCCCCTATGCCAAGCCGGTCTACCCGGCCACAGGAGCCACTGCATGATTGAAGCCGCGATGATCTGGAACGAGCCCAACAACAAATCGCATTGGGACCCCGAGATCGACCCCGATTGGAGCCGTTTCGGCCAGATGGTCAATTTGGCGGCCGACGCCATCAAGGCACAGAACCCGGCGATCAAGCGTGTGCTCGGTGGCATTTCCCCCATCGATCCCGGCTTCATCAATCGCATGATGGGCTATGGCGTGCTCGACCGGCTCGACGCCGTCGCGCTGCATGGGTTCCCTCTCGACTGGAACTTGTGGCAGATCAGGGAATGGCCAGCCAAGGTCGACGAAATCCGCGCTGTGACCGACTTGCCGATCTGGATCAGCGAAGTGGGTATTTCCACCTTTGGCGCCGAGGAGGTCCAGCTTTGGGGCCTGCAGCGTACCGCCGAGCTGCTCAAGGGCAAGGTTGAGCGCATCCAGTGGTACAGCCTCTACGATCTTCCCCGCGAGTGGGAGGCCACCACTCGCCACCGCGAGGCCGAGGGCTCATCCTATTACCGGCACTTCTATATGGGGCTGCTGCGGGAAGACGGCACGCCCAAGCCAGCCTACGAGGAGTTCCGCAAGCATACGCCCGATTTGGGCGTGGTGCAGTGGTTTCATTACCACGATCACCGGCTCGACGATGCCGTGCGGCACATGAAGGATTTGGGCGTCACCTATATGCGCACCGGCCTGTCCTGGGCCGATAGCTTCCGTCCCGATGCGCTGGATTGGTTCGACCGCCAGATGAAGGCGCTCGAAGACTTCAACGTCACGGTGACCTTCTGCTTTACGCCAGAACACCGCGGTATCGCGCCCCATCACACCAGCGCTCCGCAGGTGCCCGAGGAGTTTGCCGAGTTCTGCCGCCAGATGATCGAGCGATATGCGCCCGCTGGCGCGACCATGGTCAGCGACTCAACCGCTGCACCGCTGCGTGTTTGATCCCTTGGGGGCGGCTGTTAGCCGCCCTCACCCTTGATCTTGAGCTTGTCCACGAGCTTGCCGATGCGACCCCGCCCATAGGCCACGCCGTGGTAGAGCGCCAGCGCCGCCCGACCCCAGCCCACATAAAGCCGAGGCTGCCCGGTCTGCTTGGCGAGCCAGGCCATGCGGTGGCTCCAGGCACTGATGCCAAAACGCATGATGTAGATGAGCTGGCGCCGCGGCGCGATACCATGCCGCTTTGGTGCGACCCGCTTTTTGGGCCGAATGCCCAGTTTGGGCCAGCTCAGCCGATATGCGAGCCCCTCGCGCCGCTGGCGGAACCCCGCAGCCTGCGTTTGCACCACAAACTCGTGGTCGACCGGCTGCAGATCCAGCCGCCCTTCGCCGATGGCGTTCTGCACCAGACCATGCACCAGCGGCGAGCGCACGATCACCACATTGGTGCCGCGCCCGTCTGATGAATAGGGCTCCACCCAGGCATCGCCAAAGGCGATGTCGGCGGTTTCCGCCACCACGTCGTCGCAATAATTGCAGGCCGAGTTCATGAAGAAACCCGAGCCCCAATCGCCATCCACCAGATGCCACCAGTCCTGCGTGCGGGCGCTGCCATCGCGCTGCGTCAGCTGTGCCGTGTACCAGTTGGCGGGCCGGTCAGGGTTCTTGAGCCGGTACTCGACTTTTTGCACCTCGCTCCACTCCGCGCCCATCTGCCAGGCAAAGCTTTCGATCATCCGGGCGCTTTTCATGTGGCCGCAAAACAGCCCCAGCACGAAAACGATGCGCTCCTTGAGGACAGGATCTTCCTCGCGCAGGAGATTTACCGCCTTGATGAAACAGGGGATGCCCACCACCGCATAGCGTCCGGGCACGGCGCGAATTTGTGCGATGACCCCGGCCATATCCACGGGGTAATAGCGCGACTTGGCGCCGCCCCGCAGTTGGTCAAGATCACGCGAGATGCGATAGCGGAAAAAGCCGTTGCCGGTTTCGGGCAGCTCGGGCGCGACATGGGCAACGCCGTCCACCAAGCCCTGGCGCAGCAACTCCGCCGCAACCCAGCTGACCATTCCGCCCGAACTGCCTTCGGCCCGAAAATCGGGCTCGGCTACGGCGCCAACATAAGCCGCCTCATAGCGCCCGATGCGCGGATCGCTGAGAGGCGCCTCGGCAAAACGCTCCAGCGCCAACTGATCCTCGTTGCGCGCCAGCGGCGAAAACGGACAGGTGCGCGAGAACGCCTCGGTGGCCTCGCCCATGAAACTAGCCGGACCGATGGGCTTTTTCTGCCCATAGGCATCCCAATCCATCGCCGCCGCACCGTTATTCGCCTGCGCGACGCAACTGCCGCAACCGATGCACAGCCCCGCGCGCACAATGGCGTCAGGACTGACCAGTTTGGGCTCCGCCCGCTTGGGCGCCGGATCAAGCAAGGACATGGTCGAGATAGCCGTTGGAATGGACACGCAAGGCTTCGATCCGCGCTGACACCATGGGGTCGAGAGCTTCTCCCAAGGTGGCAGCATATTGCTTGGCCGATGTCTCGGCACTGGCGAGGTGCCGTTCGGCCCCCACCGTCGCCATGAGATCCCGGACCTTGTTGGAGCGGTAATCGGACAGCGCGGCGGCAAATGGCTTGTTGTTCAGGAGCGCGAACACGCAGCCATGGAAGAAATTGGTGGCGACTGCGCTGGCCCCCGCAATGAAGCGCGCGAACTCCTCGGGACCCGCTTCGATCCAGCTCTCGTCGGCCCAGTCATTGCGATAACCGATGCTGACGAGCCGCAGCCTCTTGTCCTCCGCAAACTGGCGCACGCCGTCCCTGAACCATCCGGGTAATCCATGACCGTAGACCGCCAGATAAGGCGCGTCAGCCACAAGCGGCTCCGCCGTTGGCGGGAATTGCAGGCAAGGATCGAGCACCAGGGTTGGCTCGAACCCTAAGGCTTCGCTAACGAGGCGATGAGAATTGGCGTCACGCACCGCAATCGCATCGAACTGCCGAAGTTTGTCCGCCCAAGCCGGATCCAGGCCATCGCCGGCGGGGTAATTGCCAAAACTTGCGGCGTAAGAAGCCAGTTTTCCCGCACGTAGCCCATCGCCATAAAACAGGGGCACCGCACCATACCAGGGGTGACGCAGGTTCCAAACTTCATCGCTGCCGACAAGGATCAGGTCGAAGATTTCCATGGTCTCGGGCGCATCAAGCGCAAAGCGCTGCGACAGCGGCAATCGGTCAAAGGCGGCAAAGAACTTGCCCATCTTCTCGCGATAGCGCGGATAATCTTCGGCGGAGGTCTTGATCGGCAGGAGCGGCTGCAGTGCGCAGCGCCATTCCAGGCGATTGACCCGGGCGGATTCATGTTCAAGCAACACGGCGTCGAGGCCGCGCGCGCGAAGACCTTCCACCAGTTGCCGCGCCTGCCAGTATGAGCCGTAATTGATACACCGATGAAGGGTGAGAACGCCGATCCTTTGCGGTGCAACCATGCCTAGACAATACCCAAAACAATAAAGAACGCCGCCTTAAGAACACGAGGGGCAGTGCAAAGGCAATGGTGCCCCCTCTCAGCCCACGTCGAACTCGTCATCTACCGGGTCGGATTTTTCAACGCTAGCCTGCCCCAGTCTCAAGGTTGGACAGAACCATCACGAGGACGAAGCCAAGTCCGATCGCAATAGCGGCCGACTGCTGGAACTGATGGCTTTCCGCTTCGGGCAGCAAACTGCCGATGGTCAGATAGAACATGGCACCCGCGCCCAACCCCAGAAGGCTGCCCAGAACGGGTTCGGGTAGGCCTTTGAGCAGGAACCAGCCCACCATTGCCGAAACAAACAGCGAAACCCCGATCAGGCTGGTCCACAGCAAGGTCTTGCGGGCGGCGCCTTCCTCTCCTGAAGCGGCATCAATCGCCCCGAGGCTCAGGCCCTCGCTGATATTGTCGAGGACGATGGCCAGTCCCACGATTAACGCCACCTCGCATATCCGCAGCGGCGCTGACCCCAATCGCCAAACCCTCGATCAGCTCTTCGGAACTCGTGGCTGCCCCGATGACGGTCACCTTGCGCGCCCCCTTGTTGTGACGCTTCTGCTTGGCGTCAACTGCCGGCTTCTGGTCTGCCTCGGGCCCGGCCAAGGCACCGTGGTTCACCAACAGGTCCAGCCCGTAGACCAAGGCGAAGCCCACGGCAAAACAAACCGCAACCAAGGCCAGCGGCGCCCGCTCCAAAGCGCTCGGTACCAGTTCGAAGGCAAAAGTGCCCAGCAGCACGCCCGCGGCCACGCCCACCGCCAGGCTCAGAAACAGCGATGACGGTCGGATGCGCGTGGCGATGAAACCGCCGAGTGGTGATGCGAGGCCGGCAACCAGAGCCACGCCAAGTACAGGAAGCAAGCCGTCCATGATGTTCCTAGAGGTTTAGCGCTGCCAGGCTTTCGGCCGAGGCTGCCGGGGCGATCTGCTCGAAGGTGCATTGGCGTGGCGCCTTGTCCGGACGCCAGCGATGCAGCCGCGTGCCATGCCGGAACCGGCCAGCGGTGACGTGATCGTAGAACACCTCGACCACGAGTTCCGGTTTGAGCGGCACCCACTGTGTCGAGCGCTCGGTGCTCCAGCGACTGGGGCCACCTGGGGCGTCGCCGGTAAAGCCTTCGCCGCCAGCAAGCGCCTCTACCCGCGCGGTGATTTCGGCGCGGTCTCGCGAAGCGATGCCCGAGGTGAAGCCCACATGATCGAGCAAGCCTTGCTCGTTATAGAGCCCGAGCAGCAGGGAGCCGACCTCGTGATTATTGCTCCCATAGCGAAAGCCACCAACAACGCAATCGGCGGTCCGGATGCGCTTGATCTTGAGCATCGCCCTCGTACCGCTCTGATAGGGTTCGTTACTGGGCTTGGCGATGACCCCGTCGATTGCCGCGCCGGTGTGCTCCAGCCAGCCTTCTGCAACGCTTCGATCTTGGGTACGCGGAGACAAGCGCAGTCGCGCGGCTTCCGGGGCATCTGCCAACAGGGCTTCCAGTTTGTGCCGCCGCTCTGACAAAGGAGCGTCGATCAGGCTGGCGCCATTTTCGTCAGCCAGCAGGTCAAAGGCCACGAGCAGGGCTGGGGTTTCCGCCGCAAGCTTGCGCACGCGACTTTCCGCGGGATGCAGCCGCATCTGCAGGGCATCAAAGGACAAGCTGCCATCGGTGGAAATCACCAGTTCGCCATCGAGCACGAACTGCTCGGCAGGAACCTCCGCGAGCGCAGCGAGCATTTCCGGGAAGTACCGGCCCAAAGGCTTGCCCGACTTGGCGAAGAGCGCGACCTCACCCCCCGCCTTGACCGCAATGCAGCGAAAGCCATCCCATTTCGGCTCGAACTGCCAGCCCTCACCTCGCGGCAAGTCCTCGATGAGCTTTGCCTCCATGGGCTCGATGAAGTCGGCAGGCGGGGGTGGGGATGGTGTCGCGATCTTGTGCACTTTGGGCATGGGGGATACTCCGCTTCTTCAAGCGGACTCCCTTGCCCTTGGTTCCCACAAGCGGCATGGTCCGGCCAATTGCCGCGAAAGGATTACCTATGATGAACACCAGTGCGCTCGACGCCGTCCTCGCCCAGGTTGACCAGGGCCTCGACGCCAGCCTTGAACGGCTCAAAGCCCTGCTGCGCATCCCGTCCATCTCGACCGATCCAGCCTTTGCGCAGGATTGCCGGCGCGCCGCCGATTGGCTGGTCGCGGACCTGCAAGGCCTCGGCTTTGAGGCCGCCGCCCGTCCCACGCCTGGCCACCCGATCGTTGTCGCCCATGGTCCACAAACACCCGGGCCGCATGTGTTGTTCTATGGTCACTATGACGTGCAGCCGGTCGATCCCCTCGCGCTCTGGCACACCGACCCATTTGAGCCCGTGATCAAGGAGGGCCCCGAAGGCCGCACCATCATTGTCGGGCGCGGCGCCTCGGACGACAAGGGGCAGCTGATGACCTTCCTCGAAGCCTGCCGCGCCTGGAAGGCGGCTACCGGCAGCTTGCCCGTGCGCGTCTCCGTCATGCTGGAAGGCGAGGAAGAAAGCGGCGGCAAGAACCTGCCCGGCTTCATGCGAGCCAATGCCCAAGAGCTGCGCGCCGACGTGGCGCTGGTGTGCGACACCGATATGTGGGACCGCCAGACGCCTTCCATCACCTCCATGCTGCGGGGCCTGGTGGGTGAAGAGATCACCGTCACCTGCGCCAACAAGGATTTGCATTCCGGCATGTTCGGCAATGCCGCGCGCAATCCCAACCAGGTCGTCGCCGACATCGTCGCCTCCCTGCGCGCTCCCGATGGAAGCGTGACGCTCGAGGGCTTTTACGACGACGTCCCCGAAATCACCCCCGAGCTGCGCGCGCAATGGGAAGGTCTTGGCTTCGACGAGGCCGCGTTCCTTGGCAGTGTCGGCCTGTCGATCCCGGCCGGGGAAGCGGGTCGCTCGGTGCTGGAAACGATCTGGTCGCGCCCGACCTGCGAGATCAATGGCATCTGGGGCGGCTATACCGGCGACGGCTTCAAGACGGTGATCCCCTCGCAAGCAAGCGCCAAAATCTCGTTCCGGCTCGTTGGCAACATGGATCCGGACAAGATCCGCGCGGCCTTCCGCCGGCATGTGGAAGCGCGCATTCCGGCCGATTGCACGGTGACCTTCAAGGAGCATGGCGGCTCACCAGCAGTTACCGTGCCCAGCGAGGGTATCTATCTGCGTCAGGCGCTCAAGGCGCTGACGGACGAGTGGAACAAGCCGGCCGTGATCACCGGCTCGGGTGGCTCGATCCCCGTGGCCGGAGAATTCAAGTCCATTCTTGGGCGCGACACGCTGCTGATCGGCTTTGCGCATGTGGATGATGCCATCCACTCACCTAACGAAAAATATGACCTCGAGAGCTTCCACCGCGGCATTCGCGCCTGGGTGCGGGTGCTCGCCGCCTTTGCCGATTCCGCCAAGGCCTAACGTGTATTGGACAGCCGGCAGTTCAGGCCGCCGGCTGTCCGCCCAGGAACTGCACCGCCTCGGCACCGGCCACGATGGCGCGCGCCAGGGCATCAGCCGGCTCGGCCCCCCCCAAATGGGCCGCCACAAAGCCCGCGGCAAAAGCATCGCCGGCACCCGTGGAATCGACGACCGGAACCACGGGCGCGGGTAGCGCCAGACGCAAGCCATCCTTGCCGCCCAAGGCTGCGCCGTAGCGGCCGCGCTTGATCACCACATTGCTGAAGTGATCCCCCAGCAGCCGCATCTGCGACTCAAAGCCAACCACTCCGCAAAGGGTTTCCGCCTCGGTGTCGTTGGCAAATAGCCAGTCGGCGCCACTGGTCCAGCGCAGGAACTCGGCCGGCCCAACCTCATCGAGAAAGCCGATGGACGCGGGATCGATAGCTACCTCGATGCCACGCGAGCGAGCGGTGGCGAGCAGCGCCTGCACGGCATGGCGCGGTGTTGCAGCAAAAAAGCTGTAGCCCGATACCATTACCATTCCGACACCCTCAAGCAGGCTTGGGGGCAAGTCTTCAGCACACAGATGCAGGTTTGCCCCGCGGTCGGTCAGAAAGCTGCGCTCGCCGTCTGGGTCGAGCAAGGTCACCAAGACCCCTGAGGGCAGGGATTTGTCGGCACCAAGCGCCGGGATCACTCCCAGACCGCGGAAGTAGTTCTCATACATCGGCTGGTCCGCAACCCCCACGCGGGCAGCAAACAGCACTTCTGTCCCCATGGAACCCAGCCACACGGCCTGGTTGGCGCCCGAACCGCCGGGGCGGCTGCGAATAGTGGCGCGGCGGTCCGAGCCTTGCACGACAGGGCCTTCAGGCTGGACGATGACGTCCGTCATCACGTCCCCGATCACCAAGACCCGGCTCATGCGCGATGCAGCGTCGGCTTGGGCGATGCGCGCTCGGCCAGTGCCACGGCAATCTGGGCGGCAACGGCGGCGTTGTTTTTCACCAGCTCGATATTGGCCTCGAGTGACTTGCCTCCGGTAAGCTCGAACACCCGCTTCAGGAGGAACGGAGTGAGGGCCTTGCGGCTGACGCCTTCCCGCTCGGCATCGGCGATGGCTTCGGCGATGCGGGCTTCAATGGCTCCAGGGTCAAGGGCCGCAGCTTCCGGGATGGGATTGGCGATCAGCACGCCGCCGAGCCCCAGATCGGCCTGCATGGCGATGACGCGGGCCAGTTCGGCAACGTCGTCAAAGCGGTGATCCACCTTGTGCCCGCTTTGGCGGGCCCAGAAGGCAGGAAAGTTATCGGTGCGGTAGCCCAGGACCGGCACCCCATTGGTTTCGAGCACTTCGAGGGTCTTGCCAATATCAAGGATCGACTTGGCGCCGGCACAAACAACGGCAACTGGCGTGCGGCTCAGTTCCTCGAGATCTGCCGAGATATCAAAGGTTTCCCCCGCGCCCCTATGCACCCCGCCGATGCCGCCGGTGGCAAACACGGAAATGCCAGCGAGCGCGGCGATCTGCATCGTGGTGGCAACCGTGGTGCCGGCCATCACGCCCTTAACGAGGAGCGAGGAGACATCGCGTCGCGAGGCCTTGGCGGCAGTGGCGCCTTCCTGGGCGAGGCGCTCAAGGTCTTCCCCGCTCACCCCCACGCAGAACCGGCCATCCATGATGGCGATGGTAGCAGGCGTTGCGCCATGTTCGCGCACCACGGCTTCCACCTGCTGGGCCATGGCCAGGTTTTGTGGATAGGGCATGCCATGGGTGATGATGGTGGACTCCAGCGCCACCACGGGTTGGCCGGCTGCGAGGGCTTTTTTGATGCCGCTGCTGACTGAAAGATAGGCTCTGCCGTCCATGGGAAATCATTCCGCTGCCAGAATAAAGGCGCTTTTGCGCCAGTGTGCGCGGCGGCTTGTGCGCCTTGTCGACGCAGGGCGTCAAGTGGGTCTGCGTGTGGCGCCATTTTCCCTTGTCGCCCCCGGCATTTGGCTCTAGTTTGGCAGCAATTCCAGCGTTGAAAGGGCACTTCGCTGTACACGGTTTGGGTTGATCGCGCCGTCTGCGCGGACCGATTTGCTCCCGGCTTTGGGCTCACGGCAGCAGTTTGTTTCAGCGTTCCAGCGCGCTTGTTCGCCATGCCGGCAGGGGCTCTTGCCTCGCCGGCGCCACAAAGATGAACGCCCTCTGAACATTTGTTCAGGCGGCCAGTTCGCCTCCCTTTTCTATCTCTATTTCCATCTCACAGGAGCTCCATCACATGAACAAGTCGCTCGCACTTGCCCTCGGCACGCTCATGGTCGCGGCACCCGTCCTCGCCCAGGAAGAGCCCGTGCTCAATGTTTATAACTGGTCGGACTATATCGCCGAGGACACCATCGCCAATTTCGAGGCGGAAACCGGCATCAAGGTCAATTACGACGTCTACGACACCAACGAGATCGTCGATGCCAAGCTGCTGGCCGGCTCGTCGGGCTATGACATCGTGGTGCCGAGCGGCAACTTCCTGCAGCGCCAGATCCAGGCCGGCCTGGTGCGTGAGCTCGACAAGTCGCAGCTGACCAATCTGGGCAATCTTGACCCCGCAGTGATGGCGACTGCTGCCGACTTCGACCCGGACAATGCCCATGCCGTGCCCTATATGATCAACACGATCGGGCTGGGCTACAACACCGCCAAGGTGGCGGAAGCGCTGGGCGCCGATACTCCGATCGACAGCTGGGATCTCCTGTTCAAGCCCGAGAACGCGGAAAAGCTCGCGAGCTGCGGCATTGCCGTGCTCGACAGCCCTTCGGAAGTGGTGGGAATTGCCCTTCATTATCTCGGGCTCGATCCCAATTCGGAAAGCGAAGAAGACCTGGCCAAGGCCGAGGAACTGCTGACCGCAATCAAGCCTTCGATCCGCTACTTCAACTCGTCCCAGTATATCGATGACCTCGGCAATGGCGAAATCTGCCTGGCGCTGGGTTATTCGGGCGACGTATTCATTGCTGCCGATGCGGCAGAAGAAGCCGGCCAGGGCGTGGAGGTGGGCTACCTCATTCCCAAGGAAGGCGCGGGCACGCTGATCGACTTCATGGCCATTCCCGTGGATGCGCCCCATCCCGAAAACGCCCACAAGTTCATCAACTACATCCTCGAGCCCGAGGTCGTGGCCGCGATCACCGATTATGTGTTCTATGCCAACCCCAACCTGCCCGCGACCGAGTTCGTGTCCGACGAGGTCAAGAACAATCCTGGCATCTACCCGCCAGCCGAAACCGTCGCCAAGGCCTTTGCCCTGACCGCGCATAGCCCCGAGTTCGAAGAACTCTTGACCCGCACCTGGACCCGCATCAAAACCGGCCAGTAACAATTCCCACCCATCGGGGGGCGGCCGCTGTGCCGCCCCTTCTGACTTTTCGAGTGCGCCATGGCCAAGAAACCCCAGATCGCCGCCGATACCCGACCCTGGCGCGACCCGGCAGCCAAACCTTTTGTGCGCATCAAGGACGTGACCAAGCGCTTCGGCGATGTTTATGCCGTCAATGAAGTTTCGCTCGATATTTTCCAGGGAGAGCTGTTCTGCCTGCTGGGCGGATCGGGATCGGGCAAATCGACGCTGCTGCGCATGCTGGCCGGTTTCGAGCAGCCCACCAGCGGCACCATCGAGATCGATGGGCAGGACATGACCGAGGTGGCCCCCTATAACCGCCCCGTCAACATGATGTTCCAGAGCTATGCCCTGTTCCCCCATATGAGCGTGGAACAGAACATCGCCTATGGCCTCAAGCGCGACCACCTGCCCAAGAACGAGATCGCCGAGCGGGTCGAGGAACTGCTCAGCCTCGTCAAGCTGCAGGATTACGGCAAGCGCCGGCCGCACCAGCTGTCGGGCGGCCAGCGCCAGCGCGTGGCTCTCGCCCGTTCGCTGGCCAAGCGACCAAAGCTGCTGCTGCTCGACGAGCCCTTGGGCGCACTCGACAAGAAGCTGCGCGAGGAAACCCAGTTCGAGCTGGTCAAGATCCAGGAATCGCTGGGCGTCACCTTCATCGTCGTGACCCACGACCAGGAAGAAGCCATGACGCTGGCCACCCGGATCGGGGTGATGAATTATGGCGAAATCGCCATGATCGGCGAGCCGACTGATATCTATGAATTCCCCAATTCGCGCTTCGTGGCCGGCTTTATCGGCTCGGTCAACATGGCCGAAGGCGTGGTGATCGACGACGAGCCCGACCATGTGCGCATCCGCTCGGCCGAGCTCGGTTGCGACATCTATGTCAGCCATGGCGTCGACTGCGCGCCCGACCAGATCCTGTGGTGGGCCGTGCGCCCCGAAAAGATCAGCCTGTCGCGCGAAAAGCCCGAGGATGAGCACGACGCCAATGTTACCAAGGGCATGGTGGAAGAAATCGGCTATCTGGGGGACATGACCGTCTACCAGATCCTGCTCGCCAGCGGCAAGCGCCTGCGGGTGACGCAAACCAATACGGTGCGCGGCAATCCCGACGCGATCACCTGGGACGAGGAAGTGTATTGCGCCTGGGGTGGCAATGCCGGCTCGGTGCTGACGGTATGATGGCCAACCCAGCCACAGCGGCGACCGGTTCGATTGCGGCATTTGGCCAGCCGCCGAGCTTGGCGATGAGCCGGAACCCCCACCCGGTCCCTCCCCTCAAGGGGGAGGGTGTGGATCGGGGCTCCCGGTCACCAGTGACACACAAGTCCACCCCCTCTTCGGCCCTCCCCTCAAGGGGGAGGGAGGGCAAAGCAACTGCATCGTGGCCCGGAACGGTCGAGGGCGGAGTTATCCATGTCCAGTTTTGACATCGACAATCCCGCGCCGCGCCGGCGGACCTGGACCATGGTGGAGCGGGGGCTCGCCGCAGTTGGGATTTCGGGCAAGATGCTGGTGATCGCGGCACCTGCGATCTGGCTGACCGTGTTCTTCCTTGTGCCGCTGGTTGTGGTCTTCGGCATTTCGCTGTCGATCAAGCAGTTCGGCCGCCCGCCCTATTCCGACCTCATCACCTTTGATGAGGAAGGCACGGTGCAGCTGACGCTGCACCTGACCAATTACCTGCGCCTGTTCACCGACAATCTTTATGTCGCCGCGTATCTCAGCTCGATCCGCATTGCCTTTATCTCGACGATCATCACGCTCCTGATCGGCTACCCCATGGCCTATGCCATTGCCCGGGCGCCTGATCGCTGGCGCAATATCCTCTTGATGCTGGTGATCCTGCCGTTCTGGACCTCGTTCCTGCTGCGCGTTTATGCGCTGACCGGCTTCATGCGTGGCAATGGTGTGATCAACCAGTTCCTCGGGCTGTTCGGCATCGAGCCGCTGGTGATGATGCAGACCGATTTCGCCGTTTATGTCGGCATTGTCTATACCTACCTGCCCTTCATGATCCTGCCGCTCTACACCAATCTGGTGAAGCTGGACGGCGCCTTGCTGGAGGCTTCGGCCGACCTCGGCGCGCGGCCCTGGCGCACTTTCCTGTCGGTGACCATGCCGCTTTCCATGCCCGGCATCATTGCCGGCTCCATGCTGGTGTTCATTCCCGCTATTGGCGAGTTCGTGATCCCCTCGCTGCTGGGCGGACCCTCGACCCTGATGATCGGGCGCGTGTTGTGGGACGAGTTCTTTGCCAACACCAACTGGCCCCGGGCCGCGGCGGTGGCTGTTGCGATGCTGGTGGTTGTGGTGATCCCGATCATGCTGCTGCAAAAGGCGCAAGACGCCGTGGTGGAGAAGTAAGATGCGGCGAGGCTGGTTTTTGCCCATCGCAGCGGCGCTGGGTTTCGTATTTCTCTACGCGCCCATCATTTCGCTGGTGGTGTTCTCGTTCAACGAATCCCGGCTGGTGACGGTCTGGTCGGGCTTTTCCTTCAAATGGTATGGCGAGCTGTTCCGCGATCCGCAGATGCTGGGTGCCGCGTGGCTGAGCCTGCAGATCGCCGCCGTCAGCGCCACCATTGCCTTGTTCCTCGGCACGCTCTGCGCCGTTGCGCTGGTGCGGTTCCGACGCTTCAGGGGCCGCACCGTGCTCGCGGGCACGGTTTCGGCGCCGCTGGTGATGCCCGACGTGATCACGGGCCTCGCATTGCTGCTCTTGTTCGTGGCCATGGAAGGCACGCTGGGCTGGCCGGCGGGCCGGGGCATGCTCACCATCATCATCGCCCATTCCGTGTTCTGCATGGCCTATGTGACGGTGGTGGTGCAATCGCGCCTGTCCGACCTCGATCTCAGCCTCGAGGAAGCGGCGATGGACCTGGGCGCGACGCCCGTACGGGTGTTTTTCGACATCACCCTGCCCATCATCGCCCCTGCCCTGGTTTCGGGCTGGCTGCTGGGCTTTACCCTGTCGCTCGATGATCTGGTGATCGCGAGCTTCGTGTCCGGCCCGGGCTCGTCCACCCTGCCCATGGTGATCTTTTCCAAGGTGCGACTGGGCGTGTCGCCCGATGTCAATGCGCTCGCGACCATCATCATCGGCATCGTGGCGTTGGGTGTGCTGGGCGCAACGCTGTTCCAGCTACGCTCACGCCCACATGCGTCAAGCCGTTAAGTTCTCGTTCAGCAAGCCGTGATTGGACAAACCGACCCGGGCACCCCATCTTTCTCATATGTTCAACAAATGTGAAGGAGGTGATCCAATGTCTATTGAGATTACGGCGATCAACGAGAGCCTTGGATTTGGTGGTCTGGCAGGCGAGGTACGCCTCGGCTAACAACACCTCCTCCGGCTTTGAGGCCGTTAAACTCAGAAAGGGCTGCCGCAAGGCGGCCCTTTTTTGTTGCCCGCTAGACCGGAAGATCTTCCAGCTGCAATGAATCGGCAAGGCTGGTCCGATCGAGCACTGCCCGGGTAGCAAGGGTGACCCGCTCGAACACGTGGCGGATTTCGCATGACGCCTCATCGCGACAATCCTCGCAACGCCGGTACGCCGTCAGCGACAGGCAGGGCAAGGGCGCGAGCGGCCCGTCGATGAGGCGCAGCACTTCGCCAAACATCACCTCTTCGGGGGAACGCGCCAGCACATAGCCGCCAAGCCGGCCGCGACGGCTGGTGACGAGCCCGGCCCGCTTGAGCTCAAGCAGGATCTGCTCGAGGAATTTCTTGGGAATGCCCTGTTCACGCGAAATCTCGCCAATCATGCGCGATTCACCGCGCGCCGCCCGGCTGAGGGCAAGCAGGGCGCGCAGCGCATATTTGGCCTTTTGCGAGATCATCGGGCTTGGCGCTTAGCCTCTCGGCTCGGGAGTCACAGGCGGCGCCACCGATGGACGGTCGGCTTCCCCGTCCTCGGGTTCCGGCGGCAGTTCGTCCAGTGACGGCAGGCTATCGCGGGGCTCGGGGGTAACCTCGGGTGGCTCGCTGGGCGCGGCCGGCTCAGCGGGCAGCGCCGGCTCAGCGGGCAGCGCCGGCTCAGCAGCCATCGCGGGCCCACCGGCAGGCAACAGCGGCTCGGGAGCCTGGGGGGTGGACAGCACCGGACCGTGCTCGTGGGTCTCGGCCGCCGCGTCGTCGACGGGCGGCACCAGCAGATCAACCGGCTCGGCGAGCGAAGCCGGCTCACCAACCTCCACCAGAGGCTCTTCGCGAACTACAGCCGCCTCGGCCGCGGACGGGTTCGCGGCGGGCGGCATAGCGGGCGCAGTTGCGGACCCGCCACCATCAACCAGCACCGGCGGCACCTGAGCCGTCTCCTGCGTCTCGGGAGTGGCACTCGGGGCGCCAACAGGATGGGCGGCAAGCGGCTCGACAGGACCGAGTGCCTCGGCGAAAGCATCGGGCGCGTCGACATCGGTGAGACTGTCGTTGAGCAACTCCGGCTCGGTTTCCATGAAATCGGGTTCGAGGGTTTCCCCGGCAAGGGTCGTGGCCAGCGGCTCGATTTCCGTGGCTTCGGCGGCGGGGTCCGATTGGAGGCTCGCAGCCTCGAAATCGCCCAGCACCGGCTCGGCCCCCGCTGCGAGCGGGGCGCCCGCGACCTTGTGCAGGATGTTTTCGGTGGGGGCGAGCCGCGCTTCGGCCGCGCGCGCCTGGGCCGCGTATTCCTGGGCAACGAGCCCATCATCGGCGCGCGCACCACTGAGCCAGGCGAGCATGCCGGCGGCAATTTCGCGCTCGCCCATGATCACCGTATCGGCGCCGTGGCGCGTGAGGTGCTCGACCTCCTCGTCCGAATGGGCGCGGGCGATGATGCGGATGGCGGGATTGAGCTTGCGGCCCTGCTCCACCACCGTGCCGGCCTCGAAGCCATTGGGAATGGCGATCATCAGCGCTTCGGCGGCACCCAGATTGGCAAGCTTGAGCACATCAAGGCTCGCAGCATTGCCCACCACGACCGCTATGTCCTTGGCGCGGGCAGCGGCCACGGCATGGTCGGTGTCTTCGATCAGCACCAGCTTGCCGGTAGGCTGCAGGGCGTCGGCGGCGACGCGCCCGACCCGGCCATAGCCCACCAGCACCGTGTGGCCGGTCAGGGTAACGGGCTCGGGAGCGTCATCGAGGTCCTGGGTGTCGCTTTCAACGCCAACCGCATTGGGCCGGTCGGTGGTCAGCGGACCATCGGAAACGACTGGCCCCTCGCCCGGCTCGATGCGGATGTCGTCGTCGCGTGCCGAGCGGCGGCCGAACTGGGCTTCGAAGGTTGGCTTGAGCACGTCAGCGCCCCAGAACACCAGCGGGTTGAGCACGATGGAGATCAGTGCGCCCGCCAGGATCAGGTCCTGCCCTTCGGGCGGAAGGATCGCCAGCGACACGCCGAGCGAAGCAAGGATGAACGAGAACTCGCCGATCTGCGCCAGCGACGCCGAGATGGTCAGCGCGGTGCCAACCGGGCGGCGGAACAACAGCACGATGCCAAAGGCGGCGGCGGATTTGCCGATCAGGATGATGAACACGGTGGCCAGCACCGGCAGGGGATCGGTGATGATGATGGAAGGGTCGAACAGCATGCCGACCGACACAAAGAACAGGACGGCAAAGGCGTCGCGTAGCGGCAGGGTTTCCTGGGCGGCGCGGTGGCTGAGCTCGCTTTCCGACAGGATCATGCCGGCAAAAAATGCACCCAGCGCCAGCGACACACCGAACAGCACGGCTGAACCTAGCGCCACGCCCAGTGCAATGGCGAGCACGGCCAGCCGGAACAGTTCGCGCGAGCCGGTATGGGCAGTGGCGTGGAGGGCCCAGGGGATGAGCCTCCGGCCAACGATCAGCATGAAGCCCACAAAGGCCGCGACCTTGACGAGGGTCAGGAACAGCACGCCCCAGATCCCCACTTCGGTGCGCAGCACGCGCTCGACAAACGACACGAAGGGATCGTGGATGCCGCTATCGGTGCCATAAAGGCTGGCAATGGCGGGGATCAGCACCAGCGCCAGCACCATGGCCAGATCCTCGACGATCAGCCAGCCAACGGCGATGCGGCCCCGCTCGGTTTCAATCAAGCGGCGGTCCTGCAGGGCCTTGAGCAGCACGACGGTGGAGGCCACCGAAAGCGCGAGGCCAAACAGCAGGCCCGCGCCGATGCCCCAGCCCAGAACGATCCCCAAACCCAGTCCCAACAGTGTGGCAAAGCCGATTTGCACCAGCGCGCCGGGAATGGCGAGCGCGCGTACGCTCATCAGGTCCTTGAGCGAGAAATGCAGCCCCACCCCGAACATGAGGAGGATCACGCCCAGCTCGGCCAGTTCTGCCCCCAGCGCCTGGTCGGCGACAAAGCCGGGCGTATTGGGGCCCACCAGAATACCGGCAAACAGATAACCCACCAGCGGCGGGAGCCGGAAGCGATTGGCAATCATCCCGAAGATAAAGGCCAGCACCAGACCCGCGACGATCGTCGAGATCAGGGGGGTATCATGGTGCATGAAAGAACTCCGGGCTAACAACAAGGACAAGTGCAGGAATGACCCTGCTGCAAATTGGGGCATCACTGCGTGATCCGCAAGCGCCCGCTATCGGGAAAAGTGCAGCAATTAAATCGGTTTGGTCAGTTTTGCTGCAGCCCTCTCTTTGTTGATCAAGTTTGTCAGCGTGATGGCGAGCTTGACTAAAGCGCAGGGGGCTCGCAAGGGTTGCGGCGGTGGCGAGGTTCAAGCGCCAGCGAACCGCGCGATCCCACCGATTGCCGCCGGGTTTCGCACCCTGGGCAGACACGGAGTGGCGATGCGGTTATCCATTGGCTGTGAGATCGATTACGAGGTTTTCGACAACGCCACCTTGATCTTCAATGTCGAGGCGATGCATGGCGGGCGCCAGCGAATATTGAACGAGCGCATTGTGGTCACCCCGCCATTCGTGACCGAGCAGTTTACCGCCAACGACACTGGCAACCGGTTCCGGCGCCTGACGGCATCGGGTGGAGCGCTCAAGCTCCGCTATGACGCCCAGATCGTGCTTGATCCAGTGCTGGCGAACCCGGCCGATATCGGCGAAGTTCCGGTGGCGCAGCTGCCGCCCGAAACCCTCGGGTTTCTCAATCCCTCGCGATATTGTCCATCGGACCTCCTGGCCCGCTTTGCGTCGCGCCAGTTCGGCGATGTGGAGCCTGGCTTTGTCCGGGTGACCGAGATCTGCAACTGGATCCATGAGGAGGTCGATTACCTCGCCGGCTCCAGCGACACCTCAACAACGGCGGCCGACACCTTTGCCACGCGCGCTGGCGTGTGCCGCGACTTTGCGCATCTGGGCGTGACCTTTTGCCGGGCGCTCGGCATCCCCGCCCGCTTTGTGTCCTGTTATGCCTGGCAGCTGCAGCCGCAGGATTTCCATGCGGTGTTTGAGGCCTATCTCGGTGACCGCTGGTACTTGTTCGACCCCACGCGCATGGCGGCGCTTGACGGGCTGGTGCGGATCGGCTCGGGACGCGACGCAGCCGACACGGCCTTTGCTACGCTTTTTGGCAATGTGCAGTCGCGCGGAGTGCGCGTTTGGGCCGATGCGCTCGATGCGGATACGGATGAACCCTGGACAGTGGATGCGGTCAGCGTCGCCGAACTCAGCTGAACCAGACGGCGCCCAGGGCCGAGCCTTCAGCCCATAGAATCTTGCAGCGAGGTCACGCGCTCGACCCGGACTTCCACATCCATGCCCAGGTAATCCCCCGCAGCGCCGGTATAGGTGCCGGCAATGGGAATGGCCTGCCCGGGCTCGCGCGCCACCCCGACCCGGATCAGGTCGCGGGTGCCAATGATGCCATTGGTTGGATCAAATTCCACCCACCCGGCTCCCGGCAGGAAGACCTGGCACCAGGCATGGGTTGCGCCGCCGCCGCGATGACTGCCATCGCGGTCTGGGGAGTAAAGATAACCCGACACAAACCGGGCGGCGAGGCCGAGCGAGCGGACGGCCTCCATCATCAGCAGCGCGAAATCCCGGCAGGTGCCGCGCCGGCTCGACAGGGTGACGGAGGGGCGCTGCGTGCCCGGCTGGGTGCGCCGGATATAGGCAAAGCTTTCCTTGATGGCATAGGTCATGGTCATCAGCAGGTGACCGGTATTGGTGCTGCCCCGCGGATCAAGGAAGCGCCGCGCCCAGCTGTCGACTTCGGTTTCCTCGGGAAACTGGCGCTGGCTGGTGGGCCCCAGATCCACCGCGTCCGTGCCGCCATAGTCAAAGGGATACAGCTTGGCGCGCGGATCGATCTCGAAATCGGGCGAGCTTTCGGGCGCATGATCGAGCACCATGCTGGCGACGATGCGCAGCTCGTCAGCGGGCTTCTCGAAGCGCGCGAGGGCGATGCAATTGCCAAACACATCATGGATCCAGCGCACACCGACCGGTTCAGGCGAGATGCGAAGGGCAAAGGATTCCAGCGTTTGTTCCATGCTGTCACGCGGGCGCACCAGAAGGCGGTGCTCCCCGAACTGTACAGGACCGGCATAGCGGTAGACCGTCTCGTGCCTGACCTGGAGCAGGGTCATGAGACCACCGTGATCTTTTCGGCCGCCCGGGTGATGGCGGTGTAAAGCCAGCGCGCGCGTTCCTCACGGAACACGAAGCTTTCGTCGAACAAGTAGACATTGTCCCACTGGCTACCCTGCGCCTTGTGCACGGTCAGGCAATAGCCAAAGGTGAATTCATCAAATTGCCGCCGCTCGGGCCAGCTCATGGCGTCTTCTTCGCCCGAAAAGAACGCCTTGTGGGTCATTACCTTGGCTTCGCCCTTGCCCTCGTCAGCGCCCAGCAGCAGCGAATATTTGCCATTCGCCTTGCGCGCCACTTCGGTGACGATCCAGATCTGGCCATTGAGGAGGCGCTTGCGCGGATTGTTGCGCAGGCACACCATGCGATCGCCCACCACCGGCTCGTGAAATGGCAGGCCGCGCAACTCGCGCAGGCGGTCATTGTACTGCAGCCGCGTCTTGTTGCGTCCCACCAGCACCTGGTCGGCCTGGAGCACAGCATCGCGATCCACTGAGTCACGCCCGACCACCAGTGACTCGCCATAGCGGCCATGTTCGAGATAGCCGCCTTCGCGCACATCCATGGACAACCGGATGATCGGATTGTCGGCAGCCTGGCGATGGATTTCGGTGAGCATGATATCGGGCTCGTCGGCGGTGAAAAACCCCGCACCCTGCACCGGCGGCAGCTGGAAGGGGTCGCCCAGCACCAGCACCTTGACCCCAAAGGACAGCAGGTCCTGCCCCAGCTGCTCGTCTACCATCGAGACTTCATCGATGACGATGAGATCGGCATCCGCTGCGGGTGATTCCGGATCGAGCACGAAACGGGGCTCGCCTTCCTTTTCGCTCACCAGCGAATAGATCAGCGAATGGATGGTCTGGGCACCCTTGCAGCCACGCCGACGCATCACCAGCGCGGCCTTGCCGGTGAAGGCGGCATATTTAACGTTCTTGACGTCACTGCCCAGATGCACGGCAAGCGTCGACTTGCCGGTGCCCGCCCAGCCGAACAGCCGGAACACCTGCGGCCCGTCCCGATCCTTGAGCCAGCTGGACACGGCTTTGAGGGCCGCGTCCTGTTGTGCCGACCATTGCGTCATCAGCTGATCGTGGTCGCGATAGTGCCCACGCCTTCAATTGTGCCAACCAGCTGGTCGCCGCGCTGAACCGCGCCGACGCCGGCCGGCGTGCCGGTCATGATCAGATCGCCCGGCTCGAGACGAACCAGACCCGAGAGATAAGCGATGGTTTCAGCCACGCCCCAGAGCTGGTCACCCAGATCGCCACGCTGCCGCTCGACGCCATTAACGCTCAGAGTAATGGCACCCGTGCCGGGATGCCCGATCCGATCAACCGGCACGATGGTGCCGATGGGGGCGGACTGGTCAAAGCCCTTGGCCATGTCCCAGGGCCGGCCGGCCTTCTTGGCGACGGCCTGCAGGTCGCGCCGCGTCATGTCGAGGCCGGCGGCATAACCGAACACGTGATCGAGGGCCTGGCTTTCCGGGATGTCGACGCCGCCGGTGCCGATGGCCACCACCAGTTCGATCTCGTGGTGCAGGTCACTGGTTTGGGGGGGATAAGGCACCGCGCTGCTATCCGTCACCACGGCATCGGCGGGCTTGCAGAAAAAGAACGGAGCTTCGCGCGCGTCATTGCCCATTTCACGGGCGTGTTCGGCATAGTTGCGTCCAACGCAGAAAATGCGTCGCACCGGAAACATCCGTCCGTCATCCACAGGAAGGCCAACGGGTGCCGGTGGCGAAAACACAAACTCAGTCACGCTTGAATTCCTCTACATAAGAGCCCAGCAAATCCTGGTCGATGGGCCCAAGCCGGTCGTTGGCGGTAAAAGTCTGGTGCCAATAGGGATAAAGCAGCGGCGGCCGGCTGACGGCGTCGAGCCGCGCCCGCTCCTCATTGGAGAGCTTGAGCTCGGCGGCAGCGAGATTGTCGCGGAACTGCTCTTCGCTGCGCCCGCCGATGATCACCGAAGTGACGCCCGGCCGGCCCAGCAGCCAGGCCAGCGACACCTGCGCCCCCGACACATTGCGCTCTTCGGCAATGGCGACGATCACATCGATGATGTCATAGAGCCGATCCCAATCAGGCACCGGCGGCTCGCGCCAGCCCCCCACATGGCGGCCGGCATCGGGGCCGCCTTCGCGCCGGTATTTGCCCGACAGGAGTCCGCCGGCAAGCGGAGACCAAACGAGAATGCCCAGCCCCTGATCCTGGCTGATCGGCACCAGCTCATATTCGGCTTCGCGCGAATGGAGGGTGTAATGGATCTGCTGGGAAATGAAGCGTTCATTGTGGCGCTCGCCGGCAGCCTGGAGCGCCTTCATGATGTGCCAGCCAGAGTAATTGGAGCAGCCGATATAGCGGACATGGCCGTGCTTGACCAAGATGTCGAGCGCTTCCATGGTTTCTTCAACCGGGGTCATCCCGTCCCATTCATGGACTTGGTAAAGATCGATATGGTCGGTCTTGAGGCGCTTGAGGCTGGCCTTGCACTGCTCGATGATGTGATGGCGCGACAGACCCGCATCATTGGGACCATCGCCGGTGCGGAAGCGCACCTTGGTGGCAAGCAGGGTGCGCTCGCGGCGCCCGTTTTCGCTCAGCGCCACCCCGATCATCTCCTCGGACACGCCCTTGTTGTAGATATTGGCGGTGTCGAGCAGGTTGATGCCGTGATCGAGGCAGAGATCGATCTGGCGGGTGGCTTCGTCCTGGGGCGTGTTGCCCACCCGCTCGGAGCCACCAAAGGTCATGGTGCCCATGGTCAGGCTGGATACGCGAAGTCCCGAACGGCCGAGATAACGATACTCCATGGCGGAGCTCCTGTTGTGCTGGGTCGTTAGGGCTAGTGCGCAAACGCGGTCGGGTCAATGCGCGCTATGCGCGGGCACCCCAAAACTGCTACGAGTCTGGCCTCCACTGGAAGCCTTGTTGTTGCGGCCCGCCAATCCATTTGTATCTGTTTCGCTGGTGACGCTGGGCATGGTGGCCACGCAGATCGGCGCTTCGCTCGCCAAGGGGCTGTTCCTCCTGATCGGGGCAAGCGGCACCACGGCGCTGCGCCTGCTGCTTTCGGCGCTGGTGCTAGCCATCCTGTTCCGGCCCTGGCGGTTCCGGCTCGATCGGGCGCAGTGGCGCGCCGTGGGTTTTTATGGCGCTGCGATGGGCGCCATGAACCTGCTGTTTTATAGCGCGCTCGCCACCATTCCCCTTGGCGTCGCGGTGGCGCTGGAATTCACCGGCCCCCTGGCCGTGGCGCTGGCGGGCTCGCGCCGCGGCATTGATTTTGGCTGGGTGGCGCTGGCGGTGCTGGGGCTGCTGTTCCTTTTGCCGCTATTTGGCTTGTCTGAGCCGATGGACCCAATGGGGGTCGTTCTGGCACTGGCCGCCGGGGCGTTCTGGGCGGGCTATATTGTTTTCGGGCAGCGCGCGGGTACGGGTGGCGGGCCCCATACGGTGGCGCTGGGCGTGGGGCTTGGGGCAGCGCTGGTGCTGCCCTTCGGGCTGTGGAGTGCGGGCGCCGCCATGTTTGACCCGGCCATCCTGCCACTGGCGCTGGCCATGGCGCTCCTGTCCAGCGCCATTCCTTATTCGCTCGACATGCTGGCGTTGCCCCACCTGCCGGCGCGCACTTTTGGCATCCTGATGAGCGCACAGCCGGCGCTGGCCGCGTTGATGGGGCTGGTGCTCCTGGGCGAGCAATTGAGCGCGTGGCAATGGGCCGGCATTGGCGCGGTGATGCTGGCGTCGCTGGGCAGCACCGCCACAGCCCATCGCAGCCCGCCGCCACTGGCCTGAACCCGACGAAATCGGCTGCAAGGCCTGTCGGCTTTTGGCATAGTCCCGCGTCATCAATCAGAAGGGACGCGCCATGCTCTACGCCGTGTTGTGCTATAGTGACGAAAATGTCGTCGGCTCCTGGACCAAGGAAGAAGACGATGCCTGCCTTGCCCGCCTGGCCCAGGTGCAGGACCGGCTGGATCAAAAGGGCAAGCTCGGTCCCGTGGTGCGCCTGCTCCCCACCACCGCCGCGACCACGCTGCGCAAATCGGGCTCGGGCGAGCCGCTGGTGATCGACGGCCCCTTTGCCGAAACCAAGGAACAGTTCCTGGGCTTTTACGTCGCCGATTGCGAAACCCTCGATGAAGCGATCACCTTTGCCAAGGACCTCGCCAAAGCCAATCCGGTGCAGGGTTCCTATGAAATCCGGCCGCTTTCCATCTACAAACCCAGTGGACTCAAGCCATGACCGACAGCGCCTGGATCGCAGCAGCCCTTTCGGCAGCTCGCCCCCAGGCGCTGAGCGCCTTGTTGCGCTATTTCCGCGACCTTGATCGCGCCGAGGAAGCCTTTCAGGAGGCGAGCCTGCGCGCGATCAAGACCTGGCCCGAAAAAGGCCCGCCGCGCGAACCGGTGGCGTGGCTGGTTTTCGTGGGCCGCAACAGCGGCATCGACCAGGTGCGCAAGACCCGGCGCAATGTGCCCCTGCCCGCCGACGACATCCTCTCCGATCTCGACGATGCCGAAGCCGACATGGCCGAGCGGCTCGACAACGAGCATTATCGCGACGACATCCTGCGGCTGCTGTTCATCTGCTGCCATCCCGAATTGCCGGCCACCCAGCAGATCGCGCTGGCGCTGCGCATCGTGGCGGGCGTGCCCACCAGGCAGATCGCCCGCGCCTTCCTTGTGGGGGAAGCGGCGATGGAGCAACGTATCACCCGCGCCAAGGCGCGCGTCGCCGCCAATGCCGTGCCGTTCGACCCACCCGATGCGGTGGCCCGCGCCGAGCGGCTGGGGGCGGTGGCGCTGATGATCTACCTCATTTTCAATGAAGGCTATTCGCGCGGCCACTCCGATGAAGCGGCGGCGCGGCTTTGCGACGAGGCGATCCGGCTCGGACGCTTGCTGTTGCGCCTCTTCCCCACTGAACCCGAGATCATGGGCCTGCTGGCGCTGATGCTGCTGCAGCATGCGCGCAACCCCGCGCGCGCCGACGCCGCTGGCAATCTGGTCCTGCTGGAAGACCAGGATCGCAGCTTGTGGAACGGCCAGATGGCGGCCGAGGGGCTGGCCTTGGTGCAAAAAGCGCTGCGGCACGGGGAGCCCGGCGCCTATCAGGTGCAGGCTGCCATCGCCGCCCGGCACGCCGTGGCCCAAAGCGCCGCTGAAACCGACTGGGCCAGTATCGAGCAGCTATATGGCCTGCTCGAAGTGCTCCAGCCCTCCCCGGTGGTGACGCTCAACCGCGCCGTCGCCGTGAGCAAGGCGCGTGGGCCCGCCGCGGCGCTGGCGCTGGTGGAGCCCCTTGCCGAGCGCCTTGATGGCTATTTTCATTTCCATGGGGTGCGGGGCGGCTTGCTGCTGCAGCTGGGCGAACACGCCGCAGCGCGCGAAGCCTTCAACCGGGCGATTGCACTGGCGGGATCCCCCGCGGAAGCGGCCCATATTCGCGGCCACCTCGATCGGCTGGGAACGCTGTAAGATGGTGGTGACGATCCGGCGCCGCTCAACCAGCACAGTTCAAGCTAGCAAGCGAGGCTTCGTCGGCTGCAAGGGCGCAAAAAAGATGCCGGCGCGGACGCCGGCATCGGTTTGTTATTTGGCGGAATTCCCTCGGGCTCCGGCCTGACCGGCCGAGGAGCCTGCGCCCCCTGACTGGCGGGCACCGGCTTGCTGTTCGCCGATGGTGCCGCCGACCGGTCCGTCAATCCCGGTGGGCTGACTGCCAGGCGGCAAGGCCTCTGCAGGCGGAACGCCGATGGGATTGGGAACCATGTCCTCGATCCCGCCGCCGCCCTCGTCATCCTGCTCGCCCTGGGCGGAGAACTCATCGCTGGCCTGGCGCCAGTGATCCTCGTGGCGCCCTTCGGGGCGGCCTTCCTGCTCCCAGAGCTGGTAAGCGCGGTCCCGGGTCTTGCCTTCTTTATGCTCGTCCTGGTCCATCGGATTGCCTCCTCGGGCGGTTGTCAAAGGGGGTGTAAGCGGCGCCTAACCCTTGTCGCGGTTGTTGTGGGTGTGATGGCTGTCGCGCACCCCGCCCCCGCCTGAAACGTCGGACTGCCGCCCATTGGTCGGCTCCCCTGGCGCTGGACCGCGACCCTCAGTGGGGTCGGGAAGGTCCTCACGTTGGTGGCTGCTGCCGGGACCGCCATGGTGGCGATTGGCTTCCGGAATTTTCTGAGATGTAGACATGGCGCTCACCGATCGTGCTGCAGACCCTGATTGGTCGTGTTCTGCTTGATGTTGCCTTGGCGACCCTGCTGATCATAGTTGCGTTCGGCGCCATTGGCGGCGGCGTTGCTGGTATTTGGATCCAGGGTGGCCTCGCCGCCGGGGCCTTTGGTGCTCCGGTTGGCGGGTGGCACGGGAGGCAGATGTTTGCTCATCGTTGATCTCCTTTTGCGTAAGGGAAAACGTGCAAGCCCCCAGCATGTTCCCCAATTGGTGCCGGCAATAACGGGAGCTAAGCGGGAAGCTTGGCCGCCCGGCGCGCCTTGCGGCTGGCCAGCACGGTTTGCAGCGGCACCGGCGCCCAGCCCTGCGGATCGACGCCCACGTCGTATTGGCGCGTGACCGGGCTTAGCCGTCCATGGGAGTGGCCATGCAGGTTGATGGACTTCTTGCCCTGCGCGTTCCAGGTGCGGAACGGATAGTGGCAAAGCACCAGCATATGGCCCTCCAGATGCAGTTCGGCATAATGTTGCACGCTGGCCCAGCCGTCGGCGGCCAAGGTGGCCGGCCCGTCATTATTGCCAATGATCAGGTGCTTGCGGCCGGGGAGCGCAGCGAGCAGGGCCGCAACGGTGGCGCTGTCGCCGCGGGAAAAATCGCCGAGATGCCAGACTTCATCCTCGGGGGAAACCGTCTGCGCCCAGGCGGCAACCAGCGCCGTGTCATGTTCGGCAACCGTGCTGAAGGGGCGCCGGTCGATGCGCAACACGCGCGGATCGCCAAAATGGCTGTCGCTGGTAAAGAAAATCATCCCGCCTCCCCGCCTGGCCGCGTCGAGCCTTGAGCCAAACACGCGTTAATAGGGTCGGGAAAGCGCGCCGCCACCATCGGCGAGCAGGGCGCGCCATTGCATGTGGTCCCCAAGGAAATTGGCGGGCGCAGCCTCGAACTCGACGATCACCCGCAACATCAGGCGATAGGCTTCATTGGACACGGCGAACACCAGCCGCAAGGGCCCCTGCTCGGGGATGAGTTCGGCGGCCACCTCCATGGCCGTGCGCAAGGCTTCCTCGCGCGCAGCCGGAAGGTCCTGCAACTCGACGCCGGTGTGATCGAGGCTGAGATCACCATTGGCCATCATGTCAAAGTAAAATCGGGGCATGCACTTAATTCCTGCTCGCACCAAGCAATGCTCAGCTCTCGCGATTGTTTCCGTCCGCTTCGATCACAATCTGGAACTCTGCTGCAGTTCTGCGCCTTTGTATCAATGGCAACAAAGGTCGGAGAGGTCCCATGCCCCGTTTTCAAACCTGCCCACCACATGCGGCACCCGCCGACGCGGTTGTGGTCAATATCTGGCATGCCCTGGCCGGGTGGTTGGCGATGTGGGCTGCGCCCATTGCCCCAATGCAAGTGATTACATCGTCCCCGACTTCCCTCGACCGGTGCCGCTGGCGTTGGAACGCGCCGAGGAAGTTCGCGCCCATTGCGGGCTTGCCCGGGTGGTCATCGCCATTGATGATCCGAGCCTATGGAAAGCCGAATGGGGCGCATTGCTGCAAGCTGAAGGCGTTCATTGAACCCTGACGCTGTTTCGCCTGAATTCTTGACCTATTCGCCCTGATCTTGCCGGGTTAGGGCTATTGATTATGTCCGCAGCGGCTCCGTCGAGCCCCGGGGTCCTGATTCATGCAGCTCAAGCCGAACGCGTATAGGCTCAACGAAACCGTCAAGGGCGTTGAAACCATGACCCGCTTTGCCCTGGCCGTTTTGGCGCTGGCGTCGGGCGTTTACACCTATCTCGGGGTGCGCGGGCTACTGGATGGCTCGGCCACATTCGTGTTTTTCGCTGCCATCATTTATTCGGCCGCCGTCTCGGTCGCCATTTACGCCTTTTGGAGCTTTATGCTCCGTTTCGTGCCGCTGGTGACGTCGGGCGTGCAACGTGCGGGCCTGTTCGCCACCATGGCCGTGGGGTGCCTCATGATCATGGCCATGAGTTCATGGCTTAATGCCGCGGCATTGGCGGGCTCGGCGGCCACCGAGCAGCATATGGCGGTGACGCTCCAAGGCTATGCCGAGGACCTCGACCAGGCCCATGCCAATGCGCTGGCCGCCCAGTCGCTGCTGCCCGATGTGCAGCGCGCCGCGGAACGCTTTTCCGGGCTGGCCGCGGACGAGCGGGAGTCAGGCGCCCTGACCGGCACCACCGGCTCGGGCAGCGTCGTGCAATTGCTCACCCAGATGGGCACGCAGATGAACCAGTTGGCGGTCACCATCACCAGTTCGCGCGATGAAGTCGCCCTGCAGTTCGAACAAGGCTCGGCGCGCCTCGCCACCATGCGCGAGCTGGTATCAACGCCGGGCAGCATCGAGCCGCGACTGGATGGTTTCCAGGCCGAGGCCGTGCAACTGACCGCCGTGATCGCGGCGCTGCAGCAGACCGGCGTCGCCGCTTCGGTCAAGCGCGCTTCGGCCGATCTTTCCGCCGGCTTTATTGCTCCGGTCGCCGATGGGCAGATTGGCGACCTGGCCAATCGGCAGAACCAGGTGATGGAAACGGTGCGCACTTCGGTGGCGACCCAATCGGCGGCGCTGACCACCGCGGCCGACGAGATTCTGGCGACACCGGCCGTTGAGCAACGCCGCTTTGTGCCCCTGTCCAGCGCCGAAGCGGTGCTGCGCTATTGGCAGGACTTCATTCCTTCCTGGGCGGGCGCCATCTCCATCGATCTGTTGCCGGTGGTGCTGGTGTTGGTGCTGATGATCGTCAACGACGCCATGCGGCGGGAATCTGAATCTCTCGAAGAAGCGGAAAACATCACTGCCGCCGAAATGCTGCGCGCCATGGCGCTGTATCGCCAGATGGAAGCGGCGGGCGTGGTTGTTCCTCAGGCACCACCGGCGGAGCGGACCGAGCCCGAGACTGTGCCCGAAGCACCGATGGAGCCATTGGCGCCCGCTGCGGCCAGCCACACCGATCCAGCCGACGGGGCGGATGCGACAGTGACGCCAATCGACAGCGCCCAGCGCAAGCGGGGCGACGGCCCCGCGCGCGTATGAGCACGAGCGTCGAAGCGTCCGAAGAGCCGCAGCGCGCCTCCTGGGGCCGGCGCCTGGTCCAGCGGGCCGCGGCGGTGGACGATGGCGCAGTGATGCGCACCGCGTTCTGGGCGCTGCTGCTGGGCACGGTTTCGGTGCTGTTCGTCGACTTTCGCGAATTGACGCAAAACCAGGCCGCGCCCCTGCCCGTGCCGACGCAGCCCATCCTGCCGCCCGCCCCCGCCACAAACCCCGAGGCATCGCCGGGCGCCGGCACCCGCCCGGCGATCACCACCAGCCCCGAAGTGCTGGAAGGGGCCCTCGTCATCGCGCTGCGGCCCGGGGGCGAGTTGAGCCTTACGGGAACGCTCGATGTCGGCTCGGCGGAGCGGTTTGCCGCCGAGATTGCCGAGCGGGGCGAATATGTGCAAACTGTGGTTCTCGACTCCCCTGGAGGATCGGTCGTGGATGCACTGGCGATTGGCAGTCTGATCCACCAAAGGGGCCTTGCCACCAAGGTCGCCGCGGGCTCGCTTTGCGCCTCCTCCTGCCCCATCATATTCGCCTCGGGCGCCGAGCGGATCGCCAGCCCCGAAGCGGCTATAGGCGTGCACCAGATCTATGCAGCGGCGCTGGGCGGCAATGCCCAGGACGCGCTTCGGGTCGCCGGCACCGCGATGAGCGACGCGCAAACCACCACCGCCCAGATCACCCGGCATCTGGAACAAACCGGGGTTGATCCCGCGCTGTGGCTGCATGCGCTCGAAACGCCACCGCAGCTTTTATACTATTTCACGCCCGAGGAGATGCTGGCCCTGAGGTTGGCTACTCGGCTCGATAACGAAGATTTGGCCGATGGAACCGGAGGAGAAACGGAGCCGTTACGTGCCAGATAAGCCGGGAACCGGCAACAAGGGGAGGCGAGCATGTCTACAAACCAAACATTGACACGTCATCGCGACATCCAGGTCTGGGTGACGGGGCGACGCGGGCGGCCGGCGATCGCCCGGATACGCAATCCGGATGGCCAGCAACGGGCGCAGCTGCGCCTGAGCTTTGGCAGCCCGGTGAGCGACAAACGCGACCCGGCGGCCCTTGATGACGGGGTCAGCCCCTGTTCCTGGGCGGCGTGGCTGGCCGAGCTCGATCGCCAGCGCCTGGCGCTGCGCATCGACCCGGCTGCCGGCGCGTTCGAGCTGGTGGATCGCAACGCGCAGAACTGAGCCCTAGGAGCGCGGTTCAAGCCCAAGAGCGTCGGCGATCAGGCTATAGGAGCGCCGACGCAGTTCGTAGGAATGCATGGTCGTGGTGATCATCACCTCATCGGCCCCGGCCGCCTCGGCTTTCTGGCTGATGGCGGCCTTGACCGTTTCGGGCGACCCCACGATCCAAAGGCTCGACTGATGCTCGATCACCGCGCGCTGCTGGGCGGTGAGCGGATGGGCGATCGCCTGTTCGGGGGCAAACAAGCGGCGCTGTTCGCCCGAATGGAACAAGGCCCAGTTCACCTCCTGCGAGCTCGACAGGAACCGCGCTTCCTCGTCGGTTGGGGCGCAGATCACCGACAGGCATAGCAGCGTGCGCGGCGCGGGAAAGGCTCCGGTGGGCGTGAAGGCTTCGCGATAAGCGGCAAAGGCAGGCGCGGCTGGCGTTTGGCTGAAATGGGCGGCAAAGGCATAGCCGATCCCGAGCTGCCCGGCCGCCGTGGCGCTCGAGCCCGAGGAACCCAGCAGCCAAAGCGGAGGGAGGCTGATGCCGCCGGGCGCAACGGCGACATGCGAGAATGGATGCTCGGGGGGAAAGCCTTCTTCCTCAAAGGCCAGCATCTGGCTCAAATACTGCGCGAACTCCTCGCCGCCGCCGGTGCGCAGGGCGCGCATGGCATAGCCGTCGCCACCCGGCGCGCGCCCCAGGCCCAGATCGATGCGGCCGGGATGCAGGGCTTCAAGCGTGCGATAGGCCTCGACGATCCGCAGCGGCGCGTGATTGAGCAGCATCACCCCGCCCGACCCCACGCGGATGGATTTGGTGTGAGCGGCGGCACTGCCAATCAGGATTTCGGGCACGGAGGACGCGATTGAGGGCATGCCATGATGCTCGGCATACCAAAGCCTGGTGTAACCCAGCTGGTCGCCCAGCTGCGCCAGCTTGATGGTCTCAGCCATGGCCTGGGGCGTGGTGGTGCCATCAGCGATGGGCGCGAGATCCTGGATGGAAAGGGCGAAGGGTGCGGTCATGGGCTTTGGGCTTTCGCGGCTAGTCTTTGCCCCCTCATATCGGTAAATTACGATGAAAGCGAGACAGCGTGGCGGCGTGAGGGCTACCGAGGCGTGGCGCGCGCAGCACAGAGCGGGGGTAATCAGGCGGCAGTGGTTGACTCGGCCGGGCTCTTGCCGGTTACTGACGCCGATCAATACCTTCCGAGTGCGGCCATGACCAAATCCCTTCCAGCTTGCCTCGTGGCGGCTTTGCTGCTCGGCACTGCCGCTCCCGCAGTGGCGCAGACCGATGTCGCCGCCCTGCCCTCGGCCGGCGTGCTGGACATTGTCGATGAAGTGCGCGTGGGCCTGGCGTTCCACGGCGTTTATTACACGCTGATCCCGCAGGATTTCGGCGACTGGGATTATAGCCGGCTCGAGGACGTGACCTTCGACGTTCTCTTCACCTCCCCTGATCTCGATGCCTTCCGCTGGATCGGCGCGCCGCGGCCAGAAATTGGCGCCACCATCAATCTCGAGGGCGAGGACAGCCTCGTGCATGCGGGCCTGACCTGGCAGGCGCATCTCTTTGATAGCCCGGTGTTCGTGGAAGGCACCTTTGGCGCGGCGATCCACAATGGTTATCTGGGCGACGACGCGCCGGACGGCCGGCGCAAGTTCGGCTGCCGCGTCAATTTCTACGAGCGCATCGGGCTGGGCGTCGACCTGACGGAAAACGCCACCGCCACCTTGGCCTATGAGCACTCCTCCAATGCCGAGCTGTGCGACTACAATGCCGGGATCTCCAACCTCTCGCTCAAATTTGGCTGGAAGTTCTAGCCGGTTAAGCTGCGCTTAGGCATAGCAACGCAATGATGGGAAGGCCGGCGATCCCCGGCCTTTTTGTTTTGCGTAGGCCCGCCATGCTCCGTTTCTGCCTTCCCCTCCTTGCCCTGCTGGCCACCACTGCACCCGCCTGGGCGCAGGTGGATCTGCTGCCCGAAATCCGCGCCGGTGTTTTTGCGCGCGATGCGGGCGCCGATCTATTCGATGGCGGGCGGATCGAGGACGCCAATGTGGAGCTGCTGTTTGCACCCGATTGGGGTCAGCTGGGGCCCTTGGGCGAAATCCGGCCGCATATCGGGGCCACGCTCAATACGGCGGGGCATGAAAGCCTGGTTTATGCCGGCGCCAGCTGGACCGTGCATGTGCCAGTGCTGCCGGTCTGGGGCGAGGCGAGCCTGGGTGCCGCATTGCACAATGGCGAGTGGCTCGACGATGACGTACCCCAGCGCTGGGGCTGCACCGCGCTGCTGCGCGCCTCGGCCAGCGTCGGGGTCAATGTCTTGCCCGGCGCGGCGGTGATGCTGACGGCCGAGCACCTGACCGATGGCGGCGCCTGTGGCGGCCCCGACGAGGGCGTCACTAATGTGGGCGTGCGCGCGGCACTGCGCTTCTAGGCTCAGGCGACCTGGCCGGCGGCCCGGCCCGAGGCCCAGGCCCATTGAAAGTTGTAGCCCCCGAGCCAGCCGGTGACATCAACCACTTCGCCCACGAAATAAAGGCCGGGCACATCACGCGCAGCCATGGTCTTGGCGTCGAGATCGCGCGTGTCGATGCCGCCCAGCGTCACTTCGGCGGTCCGGTAGCCTTCCGTGCCGACGGGCTTGAGCGTCCAGTCCGACAGGATCGCGGCGGCCTGGTCGAGCTTCTTGTCGGAAAAGTCGCCGACGATCCCGGGCAGGTTGAGCTCATCACCGAGGAGCTGGGCGAGCTTTTTGGGCAGGAAATTGCCCAAGACGGTCTGGATCTGCAGCTTGGGCGTGGTTTGCCGCGCCTGGCGCAACAGCTGCCCCGGATTGCGCCCGGGCATCAGATCCACCCCGATCGGATCGCCCTCGCGCCAATAGCTCGAAATCTGCAGGATCGCCGGGCCGGAAAGACCGCGATGGGTGAACAGCAGCGCTTCGGCGAACCGGATTTTGCCGTGGCGCACCACGGCGTCCGTGGCAATACCGGCAAGCTCCTTAAGGCGCTCGAGCGCGCCCGTTTCAAAGGTCAGCGGTACCAGTGCCGGCCGGGTGTCCGTGACGCGGAGGCCGAACTGGGCCGCGAGCTGATAGCCAAAGCCGGTGGCGCCCATCTTGGGAATGGACTTGCCGCCGGTGGCGACGATGAGGCTGTCGCAGGTTACCGAACTGGTCGAGAGCTGGAGGGCAAAGCCGGTGTCCTCCTTGCTCACCGCTTCGATCGCCGTTTCCAGCACCAAGGTCACACCGGCCTGCCGCATTTCGCTCAGGAGCATGCTGTTGATCTGAGTGGCAGGGCCATCGCAGAACAGCTGGCCCAGGGTTTTTTCGTGATAAGTGATGCCATAGCGCTGGACCATGGCGATGAACATTTCGGGCGTATAGCGGCTCAGCGCCGAGAGGGCGAAGCGGGGATTGTTGCTCAAAAAGCGATCCCGGCCCTTGTCGGTCGTCGCGTGGATATTGGTGAAGTTGCAGCGCCCCCCGCCCGAGATGCGGATCTTTTCGCCAGCATATTTGGCATGATCCACCACCAGCACGGTGCGACCGCGCTTGCCCGCTTCAATGGCCGCCATCATGCCGGCAGCGCCGGCGCCCAGCACCACGACGTCGTAGTGGATCATGCTCTGTCCTTTTTGGTTGGGCGCAGTTACCGCGATAGCCCAAGCGGGCGCAAGGCTTGCGAGGGGTGACGCAGTGGCAAGGGGCAACGGGCCGCAGGCGTCTGGCCCCGCCCTAGCAGCGGGGGAGCGCAGTAAAGGAAAGCCGCACAGCAGCCGTTGACTAAATCCTATTTGGGAGTATGACTTCGCCTGCTTTCCATTCAAGCAGTCAAACCATGCGCAGCATCAGCACATCAGTGACCTCATCCACCGCACGGCTGTTCGCGGGCGGCGGTGCTGCGCTTATGACTAAAACCACCAAAACCGCCTGAAGCTTTTCCCCGGGTCGCGCTCCCGCCGGGGAGAGGCCGAAACCGGATGACCATGGTCCCACCGGGATCGTGCGGGGCGGAAAATTGGTACAGGGACTGGAGTTCCATTCATGGGTTATCGCGTCGCAGTTGTAGGGGCCACAGGCAATGTGGGCCGCGAAGTTCTCGCCATCCTGGCCGAGCGCAAGTTTCCGGCCGACGAGGTCATTGCGCTGGCCTCATCGCGCTCCATCGGGCGCGAGCTGAGCTATGGCGACAAGATCCTCAAGGCCAAGAACCTTGACGATTTCGACTTCACCGGCGTGGATTTTGCCATCATGTCGGCCGGCGGCGCCATTTCCAAGGAATGGGCGCAGCGCATCGCGGCCAAGGGCTGCATCGTCATCGATAATTCCAGCTATTGGCGCTATAACAGCGACGTGCCGCTGGTGGTGCCCGAAGTGAACGCCCATGTGCTGGACGCCTTCATGGCCAATCCGCGCCGCACCAACATCATCGCCAATCCCAATTGCTCCACCGCCCAGCTGGTCGTGGCGCTCAAGCCCTTGCACGACTTTGCCAAGATCAAGCGCATCGTCGTATCGACCTACCAGTCAGTCTCGGGCGCGGGCAAGGAAGGCGTTGACGAGCTCTGGAACCAGACCAAGGGCATTTTCGTCAATGACAGCCCCGGCCAGGGCAACAAGTTCCCCAAGCAGATCGCCTTCAACGTCATTCCCCAGATCGATGTGTTCATGGAAGACGGCTACACCAAGGAAGAATGGAAGGTGCTGGCCGAAACCAAGAAGATCCTCGATCCAAAGATCCGCGTAACCTGCACGGCCGTGCGCGTGCCGGTGTTTGTGGGCCATTCGGAAGCGGTCAATATCGAGTTCGAAAACCCCATCACCGCCGATGAAGCGCGCGACATCCTGCGCGAAGCGCCGGGCATTTCGGTGCTCGATAAGCGTGAGCCCGGTGGCTATGCCACGCCGGTGGAGTGCGTGGGCGAATACGACACCTTCGTGTCGCGCATCCGCGAAGACGATACGGTGGAAAATGGCCTCGCCATGTGGGTGGTCTCGGACAATCTGCGCAAGGGCGCCGCGCTCAACACCATCCAGATCGCCGAAACCCTGATCGAGCGCGGCCTGATGGCCAAGAAGGCCGCCTAGCCTTAAGACTTTTCGCCGGCCCCTACCCGGGGGCCGGCATTGTTCACGCGGCCGACGGGGATCCGCCAAGCCCGCAGCCTGCAGGGTCCTCCATGTCTCCGCGCGATATTTTGCTCGCCCTTCTGGTTGTGACCGTCTGGGGCGTCAACTTCACCGTCATCAAGCTCAGCGTTGCCGAACTGCCGCCGGTGCTGGTCGCGGCGCTGCGGTTTTTCTTTGCCGCCGTGCCGGCCGTGTTCTTCGTGCGCCGGCCCGATGCACCCTGGCGCCTCGTGATCGCCTATGGACTGTTCATGGGCGTGGCGCTGTATGCACTGCTCAATCTCTCCATTTACCTCGGCATGCCCGCGAGCCTGGCGTCGCTCGTGCTCCAGGTGCAGGCCATGTTCACCATCCTTTTGGGCTTTGTGGTGTTGCGCGAGCGCCCACGGCCGCAGCAATTGCTGGGCGTGGCGGTGGCCTTTGGCGGCATTGCCCTGATCGGCAGCGTTGGGCTCGAAGGGGTCGGCTTTTTGCCCTTCGCCCTCATCATTGCGGCGGCAATGGCCTGGGGCGTCGCCAATATCGTGTCCAAGAAAGCCGGCAATATCGATATGCTGAGCTTCACCGTCTGGGGGAACCTGGTGGCGCCCCTGCCCCTGCTCTTGTTGTCGGTGGCGCTTGATGGTCCGGGCGTGGTCGCCCATGCGCTGACCCATCCCACCTGGCAGGTCACGGCGATGGTGGCGTTCCTCGCCTATCCCAATACGCTGTTCGGTTTTGCGGTGTGGAGCAATCTGCTCAAGCGCTACCCCACCGCGAGCGTGGCGCCCTTCACCCTGCTCGTGCCCGTGGCGGGCATCGCCTCGGGCGTCGTGTTTCTCGGGGAAACTATCGGGCGGGTGGAGATCGCCGGGGGCGCGCTGATCCTCATCGGCCTTGGCTTGGCGGTGATCCGCCGGCGCGAACCGGCGGCTTGCGCCGCGATCAGAGCTCCGGGCGGATAAAGTCGCCGGTTTCGCTGTCCATCACCCAGAGCTCGCCGGTTGAAATATCGAACCAGGCGCCATGCACGGCCAGCTTGCCCGCGCTTTCGAGCTCGGCCACATAGGGGAAGGTGCGCAGATTATTGATGGAGTTGCGGATGGAGATCCGCTCCAGCGCGGTTTGCCGCTCGGCCGAAGTCAGCAGCTTGTTGGCGCCCAACTGGTTAGGCAACTCGCCCAGCATGCCGATCCATTTGCCGATGAAGTCGCCATGGTCGAGCGGCTCGGCCGTGGGATCGAGCGCGGCGCGAATACCGCCGCAGCGGCCGTGACCCATGATCACGATATTGGCGATGCCCAGCGCCTTGACGGCAAACTCGATGCCCGCCGAGGTGCCGTGCTGGCCGCCATCGGGCTGGTAGGTTGGCACCAGATTGGCCACGTTGCGCAAGACGAACAATTCGCCCGGTCCCGCGTCAAAGATCATCTCGGGCGCAGCGCGGCTGTCGCAGCAGGCGATGATCATGGTGGTGGGATTTTGCCCAAAGGCGGCGAGGTCGCGAATCCGATCGCGCTCCCGGGAATAGCGCCCCGCCATAAAATTGGCGTGACCCTTCAAAAGGTGTTCAGGAAAGCGGTGCATGGGCTTTCAATTAGCTGTAAGAGCCAAAGAGATCAACTCCAGCGCGATAGCGCCAGCGCATCGGTGGCATGCATGATTATCTACCGGTTTTTGTCGGGTGAGGACGACGCGAGTTTTTGTCACAAGGTCACCAAGGCGCTTTCGGAAGGCTGGAGCCTGCATGGCTCGCCCACCTATGCCTATGATGCCTTCAGCAAGAAGATGCGCTGCGGGCAGGCGGTGACTAGGGTCGCCCCGGACCAGCCCTATGATCCCGACAAGAAGCTGGTCGACTACTAGCGCCGCTCAAGCGCCAGCCATTGCAGCATCATGATGGTCTTGCCATCGATGATCTCGCCCCGGCCGATCATGGCGAGCGCTTCCGCGAGCGGCAGCTCGAGCACTTCAATATCCTCGCCCTCATCGGCGAGCCCCCCGCCCGCGGCGGCCGAGCCGGCGTGGTAAAGCCCGAGATAGCAGCTGACTTTTTCCTGCACCGAGCCCGGGCTCATATAAGCGTCGAACATATGCTCGACACCGAAGGGCTCGTAGCCGGTTTCTTCCAGCGCCTCGCGCATCACCGCGGTTTGGGGCGCATCGTTGTCGACAAGCCCGGCACAAACCTCGACGAGGAAGGCTGGATCACCGGCGGCAAACACGGGATAGCGGAACTGGCGGATGAGGATGACCGTCTGCGCGTCCGGCTCGAACAGGAGAATGGCCGCTCCATGACCATGGTCATAGCATTCGCGCACCTGATGCTGCCAGGAACCATCGCTGCGCTGGTAGTCAAAGCTGGCCTTGGTGAGCGTGCCCCAGTTATTGGCCAGGGTTTCAACAGTAACGTCCTTGATCCGCTTGCTCACGCCGGCCCCTTTGATTCTGCCCCGGCGTTCTAGCCCATGGCCCTGGGCATCGCAAACCGCGCGGGATCGGCCGAGGAGGCAACATTGGTCAATTGCGGCGAAAGTTTATCCCTGCAAGACGTTTTCGGGCTTTGACCTTGCGACAGCTCGACGCTAGAAGTCTTGAACTATTCCAAACTGCAGCGGCTCTGCCGCGCCAGCGAGGCTGCATTGCCGGTTAGACCCCGTCCGATCTCCCCCCATCTGCAAATCTATCGCTGGACCATCACGATGACGATGTCGATCGTTCATCGTGCGACCGGCATTGCCAATTATGCGGGCTCGTCCCTGCTGGTGCTGTGGCTGGCCGCCGCCGCCTGGGGCGAGGAACCCCTCAATGTCGTCAATGCCATCTACGGCTCATGGCTCGGGCAGCTGGTGCTGTTTGGCTATACCTGGTCGTTGATCCACCACATGCTGGGCGGTTTGCGCCATTATGTGTGGGACCTGATCTATGGCCATGAGGCCGGCCAGCGCGAGGCGCTGAGCTGGGCCAATCTCGTGGCCTCGGTTGTCCTCACCCTCGTTGTCTGGACCATTTTCGTGTGGGTTGGCCGCTGATGCGCGAACAGATCATTTCCAAGGCCACCATCGCCAATCCCAAAAGCAAATATGGGGATGCGCGCTCCTCGACGAGCCACTTCATCCTGCAGCGCCTCTCAGGCGTCAGCAATATCGTGTTCCTGGGCTTTTTGATCTTCATCGTGGTGCGCCTCGCCGGCCAGGACCGCGCCGAGATGGTCGAGGTGATCGGCAATGCCTGGATCGGCCTGCCCTTTGCCGTGCTGCTCGTGATCGTGACGCTGCACATGCACAATGGCATGCGCGATATCCTCGAAGACTATTTCGCCGGCCGCACCTATAGCCTTTACATGATGCTCAACACCATGTGGACACTGGCGATCGCCGTGATCGGCGTGTTCTCCATTCTCAAGCTTGTATTCTGGGGTTAGTGGCTGATGGCTTCCACCTATGAGATCATCGACCACGAATTCGACGTGGTGGTGGTAGGGGCCGGTGGCGCCGGCCTCCGCGCGACCCTGGGCATGGCCGAACAGGGCTTCAACACCGCCTGCATCACCAAGGTCTTCCCCACCCGCAGCCACACCGTGGCCGCGCAGGGCGGCATTGCCGCTTCGCTCTCCAATATGGGCCCCGATAGCTGGCAGTGGCACATGTACGACACCGTCAAGGGGTCGGACTGGCTGGGCGACAATGACGCGATGGAGTATCTGGCGCGCGAAGCACCCGCGGCGATCTATGAGCTCGAGCATTATGGCGTGCCGTTTTCGCGCACCGAGGCGGGCAAGATCTACCAGCGCCCCTTTGGCGGGCACATGACCGAATATGGCGAAGGCCCGCCGGTGCAGCGCACCTGCGCCGCCGCCGACCGCACCGGCCACGCCATTCTCCATACGCTCTATGGCCAGTCGCTGCGCAACGACGCGCAGTTCTTCATCGAGTATTTCGCGCTCGACCTGATCATGGGCGAGGATGGCTCGTGCCAGGGTGTGATGGCCTGGAAGCTCGATGATGGCACCATGCACCGCTTCCGCGCCAAGCTCGTCGTCTTGGCGACCGGTGGCTATGGCCGCTCCTATTTCTCGGCGACATCAGCCCATACCTGCACCGGCGACGGCAATGGCATGGTGGCGCGCGCCGGCCTGCCGCTCCAGGACATGGAATTCGTGCAGTTCCATCCGACCGGCATCTATGGCGCGGGCGTGCTGATCACCGAAGGCGCGCGCGGCGAAGGCGGCTATCTCACCAATTCGGAAGGCGAGCGCTTCATGGAGCGCTATGCCCCCAATGCCAAGGATCTCGCCTCACGCGACGTCGTGAGCCGCTGCATGACGCTCGAGATCCGTGAAGGGCGGGGCGTGGGCCCCAAGAAGGACCACATCTTCCTTCACCTCGATCACCTTGATCCCAAAGTGCTCCATGAGCGCCTGCCCGGCATCACCGAATCGGCAAAGATCTTCGCCGGCGTCGATCTGACGCGCGAGCCGATCCCGGTGCTGCCGACCGTGCATTACAATATGGGCGGCATTCCCGCGAACTATCATGGCGAAGTGCTTTCCCCCACCGAAAGCGAGCCCGACCGCGTCGTGCCCGGCCTGATGGCCGTGGGCGAAGCGGCCTGCGCTTCGGTGCATGGCGCCAACCGGCTCGGCTCCAATTCGCTGACCGACCTCGTGGTGTTCGGCCGCGCCGCCGCCCTGCGCGCCGGCAAGGTGCTCGATCGCACGGCCCCCGTGCCCGCGATCAGCAAGAGCCAGGACGACAAGATCCTGGCCCGCTTCGATCGCTTGCGGAACGCCAATGGCAACCAGCCGACGGCCGACCTACGCGAAGCCATGCAGCGCACCATGCAGGAAGATGCCGCCGTGTTCCGCACCGGCGAAACCCTGCAATCGGGCGTGCAGCGCATGAGCGCCATCTATAACCAGATGGCCGATGTGCGCGTGTCGGATCGCTCGCTGATCTGGAATTCGGATCTGGTGGAAACGCTCGAGCTCGAAAACCTGATGGCCAATGCCATGGTCACCGTGGTGTCGGCCGAAGCGCGGCACGAATCGCGCGGCGCCCATGCCCGCGAGGATTTCCCGTCGCGCGACGACGTCAACTGGCGCAAGCACACGCTGAGCTGGATCGACACCGATACCGGTGCCGTGCGGCTGGGCTATCGCCCCGTCCATGTGGACCCGCTGACCGATGGCATTGATTTGAAGAAGATCGCGCCCAAGGCGCGCGTATACTAGGCGGGCGACGGGTAGCCTCGTGCAGCATACTGGATCGAGACCAAGCTCAGTGCCGCCGCAGCGGCGCTTAAGAGAGGAAGACGCATCATGGCCGAGCTGACGCTCCGAAAGGCCGATCGCCCGCTCAAGGGCAAGACCTGGCCCAAGCCGCAGAGCGCCAAGCGCCTGCGGGAATACCAGATCTATCGCTATGATCCCGATCTGGGCGACAATCCGCGCATCGACACCTATTTCGTCGATCTCGATGATTGCGGCCCAATGGTGCTCGATGGGCTGCTCTATATCAAGAACAAGGTCGATCCCACCCTGACCCTGCGCCGCTCCTGCCGCGAAGGCATCTGCGGGTCGTGCTCGATGAACATCAACGGGCTCAATACCTTGGCCTGCACCAAGGGCATGGATGACTCGGCCGGGCCGATCAAGGTTTACCCCCTGCCCCATATGCCGGTGGTCAAGGACCTGGTGCCGGACCTTTCCAATTTCTACGCGCAGCACCGCGCCATCGAGCCCTGGCTCAAGACCACTTCGCCAACTCCGACCAAGGAATGGACGCAGTCGGTGCCCGAGCGCGCCAAGCTCGACGGGCTTTATGAGTGCATCCTGTGCGCCTGCTGCTCCACCTCCTGCCCCAGCTATTGGTGGAACGGAGAGAAGTATCTGGGACCGGCGGCGCTGCTGCAGGCCTATCGCTGGCTGATCGATTCGCGCGACGAAACCACCCAGGAGCGGCTCGACGACCTCGAGGATCCGTTCAAGCTGTATCGCTGCCACACCATCATGAACTGCGCCAAGGTCTGCCCCAAGGGGCTGAACCCGGCCAAGGCTATCGCCGAAATCAAGAAGATGATGGTCGAGCGCCGCGCGGCGTGACGCACGGCACTGGAATGAGCAAACGGCGGGTCATGGACCCGCCGTTTGCATTTGAAAGAACCTAGTTCGGCTCCACCAGCGCCACGGAGCCGGCTTCAAACGCGGCCTTGCAATCGGCGCTGTCATGCATGGCATGTTCTTCGAACCGGTTCAGCGCCGCCCCCGGCCCTTCAAAGCGCGGGTCGTCGCATTCATCGTCATTGGCGTATTCGGACGTGTTGTCGCCAAAATCGATGCCCTCGGTCGGATAGGGTGCCCCGGCCTGGTAGCTGGGCTGGTACACGGCGCGGATGGCGACCTTGCCCTCGCTCTCCAGCGTCCGGCAATCGGTGGCGTCGGCCTGGATGTCTTCGGAGAGGAGCTTCTTGCTCGTCCCTTCGCCGCGAAAGCGCGGGTCATCACATTCCCCGTCATTGGCCCAGCGGCTGGTATCGCTGCCATAATCGAACTGGGTGACCGGCGGGGGCGCATTGGGATCGCGCAGGGTGATGGTGCCGGCCTCAAAGGCGGCACGGCAATCGGCCGCGTCATGCATGCGGTCGACCTCGAGCAATTCGTCCGCGACACCGGCACCCTCAAAGCGCGGATCATCGCATTCGTGGTCATTGGCCCATTGGCTGGTGTTATCGCCAAAATCCGGCGCCGCGGGTGGATTGGCCGCATTCCCCTGCCGCAAGGTGATCCGCCCCGCTTCAAATGCCGTACGACAATCGGTGGCGTCATGCAGCCGGTCAGCCTCGAGCAGTTCGACGGCTACGCCTTGGCCCTCGAAACGCGGATCATCGCACTCGCCATCATTGGCCCATTCGCCGGCATCGTCGCCCCAGTCGATAGCGCCGGTATCAGCGGCGGTGCCGGCGCTGGGCGCGGGCTCAAGGGAATTGGAGAGCTTGTCGCCAAAGGCCGATCCGAGCGTGCTGCCCATCAGCACCAGGACGCAGGCGATGGCCGGCAATGGCTTGTTGATCGCTTTCACTGATCTCTCCTTTGTGCTCGCGGCAACTTAGCGCGAGTTGAGCCCGGCGCACAGCATGCGCGCGGCCGATAAACGGGCTAGCGACAGGCGGATCACCCGCGTGGATGGGCCTTGCGATAGCTTTCCAGCAGTCGATCGGTATCGACTGCCGTATAGATCTGGGTGGTTGAAAGCGAGGCATGCCCCAGCAGCTCCTGGATGGCGCGCAGATCCCCGCCCCGGCTGAGGAGATGGGTGGCAAAGGAATGGCGTAGCGCGTGGGGCGTTGCCGATTGCGGCAAGCCAAGAGCGCCGCGCAATTGTTCCACCCGCAGTTGGATCAAACGGGGTGACAGCACGCCGCCTTTGACGCCCCGGAACAGCTGATCCTCCGGCCAGAGCTTGAACGGGCAAAGCTCGCGGTAAAGCGCGATGGCTTTGTGCACCGGTCCGATCAGGGGCACCATGCGCACCTTGCCGCCCTTGCCGGTGACGCGCAGCGCTTCCCCTTCGAGGTCGCCGGACTTGATCGCCAGCGCCTCCGAGATGCGCAGGCCCGCGCCATAGCAAAGCGAGAGCACTGCCATGTCGCGTGCCGCGACCCATGGTCGCTCTTCCATTTGCCCGGTGGTGGCAATGGCATCGCGCGCTTCGGGCACGGTCAGCGCCTTGGGCAGGCCCCGCGGCTGCTTGGGCGTACGAATGACGTTAAGCGCTTCGGTCGTGAGCACGCCTTCACGCTCAAGGAAGCGAAAAAAGGATTTGAGGGCCGAAAGCACCCGTGCCAGCGAGCGCGAGCCCAGGCTTTCCGATCGGCGCTGCGCCATGAAGGCGCGGATATCGGCGGCCCGCAACTCCCTAAGGGTGAGGAGGGTCACCGGACCGCCGGTGTGACCGGCCAGAAAACTCAGGAACTGATCGAGATCGCGGCCATAGGCCTCGAGCGTGTTTTCGGCGAGCCGCCGCACCGCGCCAAGCTCGCGCTGCCAGAGCGAGAGCTGCAGGCGCACGAATTCATCGGTGGCAAAAGCGGTGTCGGTCATGGCTTCAAGCTAGCCTGCGGGCGTTAGCAAAGGGTAGCGGCTTTGGCAGAATCACTTGCGCTTCCTATGTAGCGGATGCGAACAGAACAAGCACAAATGACCGAGCATCCAGATATCGTAGCGGTGATGGTGGGGGTAGCCGTTGAGGGCCCCTATTCCTATAGCGTGCCGCCAGGCATGCGGGTTGAACGCGGCTCGATCGTGGCGGTGCCGCTGGGCCCGCGCCTGACGCTGGGCGTGGTCTGGGGACCGCCCAAGGATACGATTGCCCATAATCGGCTGCGCGCGATTGCCCAAAGCTATGACGTGCCCCCGCTGTCGGAAGAACTGCTCAAGCTCGTCGATTGGGTGGCGCGCTATACGCTGGCGCCGCCGGGACAGGTGCTGCGGGCGGTCCTGCGCTCGAGCGAAGCGCTCGATCCGCCCCGCCCGGTTATCGCTTATCGCCGCACCGGCTATGAGCCGGAAAAACTGACCCCGGCCCGCCTACGCGTGCTCGATACGCTGACCGATGATATGCCCCTGCCCCGGGCCGCGCTACTGGGGGCCGCCGGCGTGTCGCAATCGGTGCTGGATGGGCTGGAACGCGCCGGCGCGCTGGAAAAGCTCGAAATCCCGCCCCCGCCCGTCGCCTTGCCGCCCGATCCGGACGAGGGCGTGGCGCGCCTCAATCCCGAGCAGCAAGCCGCGCTCGAGCAAGTGACGGCGCTTGATCCCCATGAGTTCGGCGTGGCGCTGCTTGATGGCGTCACCGGCGGTGGCAAGACGGAAGTGTTTTTCGAGGCGGTGGCCGATACGCTGCGCGTGGGCCGGCAGGCACTGATCCTCTTGCCCGAAATCGCGCTGACCCACACCTTCCTTGATCGCTTCACCAAGCGCTTTGGCACCCGTCCGGCCGAGTGGCATTCAGAAATGACGCCGCTGCAGCGCGCCCGGGTCTGGCGCGGCGTGCTCGATGGCACGGTGCGTGCCGTGGTGGGGGCGCGCTCGGCCCTCTTCCTGCCGTTCCGGGAACTCGGCATGCTGGTGCTCGATGAAGAGCATGACGGCGCCTATAAGCAGTCGGACGGCGTCAACTACCATGCGCGCGACATGGCCATTGTGCGCGCCCGCTTCGCCAAGGCCCGGGTGATCCTGTCTTCGGCCACGCCCTCGGTCGAAACGCGCAACAACGCCAATGCCGGCCGCTATGCCCATGTGCTGCTGACGGCCCGCTATGCCGCGGCGAGCCTGCCCAATATCACCGCCATCGACATGCGCCTCGACGGGCCCGAAAAAGGGCAGTGGATCGCCCCGACCCTGGCGCGTGAAGTATTTGCCGCGCTCGACCGGGGCGAACAGGCGCTGTTGTTCCTCAACCGGCGCGGCTATGCGCCGCTGACCCTTTGCCGCTCCTGCGGGCACCAATATCAATGCCCCGATTGCTCGGCCTGGCTGGTGGAACACCGGTTCCGCGGCGTGTTGATGTGCCACCATTGTGGCCATGAGATTCGGGCGCCAAAAAACTGTGCCGCCTGCGGCGATGTCGATGCCCTGGTGCCGGTGGGGCCGGGCATCGAACGCATTGCCGAGGAAGCCGCCGCCCGCTTTCCCGATGCGCGCCGGGTGATCCTCTCGTCGGACATGGGCACCAATGCCCAGTTGCGCGAGCGGTTCAGCGAGATCACCCGCGGCGAATATGACCTCATCATCGGCACCCAGCTGGTGTCCAAGGGGCATCACTTCCCCAAACTATCGGTGGTGGGGGTGCTCGATGCCGATCTGGGCCTTGCCCATGGTGATCCGCGCGCGGCCGAGCGCACCTTCCAGATCCTGACGCAGGTAGCGGGGCGCGCCGGGCGGGCCTCGCAAATTGGCAAGGCGTTCCTTCAGACCTACCATCCCGATCATGCGGTGATGCGTGCGATGGTGACGGGCGACCGCGAGGCCTTTTACGCTCATGAACTGGCGGCGCGTGAAGCGGGCATCCTGCCCCCGTTCGGGCGGCTGGCGGCGCTGATCGTTTCAGCCAACGAGCCTGACATTGCGATGAACTTCGCCAGGCGCCTGCTCTCGGCGGCTCCCATGACCGAGCGGGTGCGCTTGTTCGGACCGGCAGATGCGCCGGTCGCCATGGTGCGCGGCCGCCACCGCGTGCGGCTGCTGGTGCAAAGCAGCAAGGAGTTCGACCTCTCGGGCTATGTGCGATTCTGGCTGCAAAGCGCCGAACGCCCAACCGGCAATTTGCGGGTGCAGGTGGATATCGATCCCGTCAGCTTCATGTAACTGTCACAACGATAGGCCAAACAAAGAGCCGCGACCAAGCGACACACTGATGGAATTGCCATACCTGCGACACTTTCGCCGTCGTGGAATCCCCAGGGGGAGCCTTGCAAGGCGCGCGCCGCTTATGTTAGAGCGGGCCTGACTTCCAGGGAGCAGGCAGATTGCTCCTTTTTCAAGCAAGAACAAGCCTTGGCACCGTCCGGCTTTCCCCATCGGGACAGGCGGCGGAGCGAACGGGTAAACCAAGAGGGTGATGCGGCATTGGCAGCGCAGAGTGGAGTGCTTACCCAGATCGCCCGGCCATACGCGTCGGCTCTGTTTGATCTGGCGCAGAGCGAGAACCAGCTCGCTTCGGTCGAGACGGGACTGTCCGACGTTTCCCGGCTGATGAACGAAAGCGAGGATTTTACCCGCTTCCTGCGTTCCCCGGTGATCACGGCTGAAACCAAGGCAGAAGCGCTCAACGCCCTTTTGGCCCGCGCCACCGTCAACCCCCTGCTGGCCAATTTCCTGCGGCTGGTCGCCAAGAACGGCCGCTTGTTCGCACTGGACGGCATCATCACCATCTTCCGGGAACTGGCAGCTGCCGCGCGCGGCGAAGTTACCGCGGATGTGGTTTCGGCAACCCCGCTCAGCCATGAGCAGGCCAATGCCCTGAGCGAGACGTTGCGCGCCCGGATCGGCAAGACCGTCACGCTCCATCAATCGGTCGATCCCTCGTTGATCGGCGGCCTTCAGGTGAAGGTCGGATCACAGATGATCGATTCTTCGCTCAAGACAAAATTGACCGCGATGAAGATCGCCATGAAAGAGGTCGGGTAAATGGACATCAAAGCCGCGGAAATTTCTGCGATCCTCAAGGACCAGATCAAGAATTTCGGCCAGGAAGCCCAGGTTTCCGAAGTCGGGCAGGTGCTTTCCGTGGGTGACGGTATTGCCCGCGTTTACGGCCTCGACAAGGTGCAGGCCGGTGAGCTCGTCGAGTTCCCGGGCGGCATCAAGGGCATGGCGCTCAACCTCGAAGCCGACAATGTCGGCGTCGTGATCTTCGGCAATGACCGCTCGATCAAGGAAGGCGACGTCGTCAAGCGTACCGGCGCCATCGTGGACACCCCCGTGGGCAAGGGCCTGCTGGGTCGCGTTGTTGACGGCCTGGGCAATCCGATCGACGGCAAGGGCCCGATTGAATACACCGAGCGCCGCCGCGTCGACGTCAAGGCTCCCGGCATCCTGCCGCGCAAGTCGGTGCATGAGCCGATGTCGACCGGCCTCAAGGCCATCGACGCGCTGATCCCCGTTGGCCGTGGCCAGCGCGAGCTGATCATTGGCGACCGTCAGACCGGCAAGTCCGCGATCATCCTCGACACCTTCCTCAACCAGAAGCCCGCGCACGATGCCGGCGCTTCCGAGAGCGAAAAGCTGTACTGCATCTATGTCGCCGTGGGCCAGAAGCGCTCCACCGTGGCCCAGTTCGTGCGCCAGCTCGAAGAATCGGGCGCCCTGCCTTATTCCATCGTGATCGCGGCAACCGCTTCCGATCCCGCGCCGCTCCAGTACATCGCGCCCTTCACCGGTTGCGCGATCGGCGAGTTCTTCCGCGACAATGGCATGCATGCCGTGATCGCCTATGACGATCTGACCAAGCAGGCCGTTGCCTACCGCCAGATGTCGCTGCTGCTGCGTCGTCCGCCCGGGCGCGAAGCTTACCCCGGCGACGTGTTCTACCTGCATAGCCGCCTGCTTGAGCGCGCCGCCAAGATGAACGAATCGCATGGTTCGGGCTCGCTGACGGCACTGCCCGTGATCGAAACCCAGGCCAACGACGTGTCGGCCTATATCCCGACCAACGTGATCTCGATCACCGACGGCCAGATCTTCCTTGAGACCAATTTGTTCTTCCAGGGTATCCGCCCGGCCGTGAACGTTGGTCTGTCGGTGAGCCGCGTGGGCGGTTCGGCCCAGATCAAGGCGATGAAGCAGGTTGCCGGCTCGCTCAAGGGTGAGCTGTCGCAGTACCGCGAAATGGCGGCATTCGCCCAGTTCGGTTCGGACCTCGATGCCTCGACCCAGCGTTTGCTGAACCGCGGTGCGCGCCTGACCGAGCTGCTCAAGCAGCCCCAGTTCAGCCCGCTCAAGACCGAAGAGCAGGTGGCGGTGATCTTTGCCGGCGCCAATGGCTATCTCGACTCCATCCCCGTTTCCAAGGTCGGCCATTTCGAGCAGACCGTGCTTGGCGCCATGCGCGGCAAGTATTCGGGCATCCTCTCGACCATCGCGTCCGAAAAGCAGCTCAGCGACGACACCCGCGCCAAGCTCAAGTCGGCACTCGATGACATCAAGAAGACCTACGCGGCCTAAAGCCTGCAAGGAGTTGACCGGCCCATGCCGTCGTTAAAGGACCTCAAGAACCGGATCGACTCGGTCAAATCGACCCAGAAGATCACCAAGGCCATGCAAATGGTGGCGGCGGCCAAGCTGCGCCGCGCCCAGGACGCCGCCGAAGCCGCCCGCCCCTATGCCGAACGCATGGGTCGGGTGCTAGCGAGCCTTGGCGCGGTCTATGAGGGCCAAACCAATGCCCCGCCGCTGCTGGCCGGCACTGGCCGGGACCAGACCCATCTGCTGATCGTGGCCACGGGCGAACGTGGCCTCGCTGGCGGGTTCAACTCTTCCATCGCCCGTCTTGCCCGCGACCATGCCAACCGGCTGCTGAGCGAAGGCAAGACCGTCAAGATCCTGACGGTGGGCCGCAAGGGCCATGACATCCTGCGCCGCCAGTTCCCTGACCATATCATCGATACGGTCAGCTTCCGCGAGGTCAAGCAGGTCGGGTTCGCCCAGGCCAACCAGATCGCGCAGAACGTGCTGGCGCTGTTTGCCGCCGGCGAGTTCGACGTGGCAACGCTGTTCTACGCCAAGTTCGGTTCGGTGGTCAGCCAGGTGCCGACCGCAACCCAGATCATTCCCGCCCGGCTCGAAACGCCGGCCGGCGCCGAAGGCCAGCTGGCCGCTCCCGGCGTGATCTATGAATACGAGCCCAACGAAGAGGCGATTGTCGAGGACCTGCTGCCGCGCAACATCTCGGTGCAGATCTTCCGGGCGCTGCTGGAAAACGGCGCCTCGTTCTACGGCGCGCAGATGAGCGCCATGGACAATGCCACCCGCAATGCCGGTGAAATGATCAACGCCCTGCAGCTGAGCTACAACCGCCAGCGCCAGGCGCAAATCACCAAAGAACTCATCGAAATCATTTCGGGCGCGGAAGCGCTCTAACCTTCAAGCGAGGACGAACAAATGGCAGACACCAAGGTCGGTCGCGTATCGCAAATCATCGGTGCCGTTGTTGACGTCACGTTCGATGAGCATCTGCCCGCCATCCTGAATTCCCTGGAAACCACCAATAACGGTGCACGCCTGGTGCTCGAAGTTGCCCAGCACCTGGGCGAGAACACTGTGCGCACCATTGCCATGGACACCACCGAAGGCCTCGTGCGCGGCGCCCAGGTGATCGATACCGGTTCGGCTATCTCGGTTCCCGTTGGTGAAGCCACCCTCGGCCGCATCATGAACGTGATCGGCGAGCCCATCGACGAAGCCGGCCCGATCGGCGAAGTCGAGCGTCGCGGCATCCACCAGGAAGCCCCGAGCTTTGCCGAGCAGAGCCCGGAATCACAGGTTCTGGTCACCGGCATCAAGGTTGTGGACCTGCTCGCTCCTTATGCTCGCGGCGGCAAGATCGGCCTGATGGGCGGCGCCGGCGTTGGCAAGACCGTGCTGATCCAGGAGTTGATCAACAACGTCGCCAAGGCACACGGTGGTTATTCGGTGTTTGCGGGCGTCGGTGAACGCACCCGCGAAGGCAACGACCTTTACCACGAAATGATCGAATCGGGCGTGAACAAGGACCCCCATGAGAACGGTGGCACTGCCGCTGGCTCCAAGTGCGCCCTTGTGTTCGGCCAGATGAACGAGCCCCCCGGTGCGCGTGCCCGCGTGGCGCTGACCGGCCTTACCGTCGCCGAGAACTTCCGCGACCAAGGTCAGGACGTGCTGTTCTTCGTGGACAACATCTTCCGCTTCACCCAGGCTGGCTCGGAAATGTCGGCTCTCTTGGGCCGCATTCCTTCGGCCGTGGGTTATCAGCCGACGCTGGCGACCGATATGGGTGCCATGCAGGAGCGCATCACCACGACCAACAAGGGCTCGATCACCTCGGTGCAGGCCGTGTATGTGCCTGCCGACGACTTGACTGACCCGGCACCCGCGACCTCGTTCGCCCACTTCGACGCCGTGACCGTGCTGAACCGCGCTATCTCGGAAAAGGGTATCTACCCGGCCGTGGATCCGCTGGCATCCAACTCGCGCATCCTTGACCCCAATGTGGTGGGTGACGAGCACTACCAGACCGCCCGCCGCGTGCAGGAAATCCTGCAGAAGTACAAGGCGCTGCAGGATATCATCGCCATCCTTGGCATGGACGAGCTTTCCGAAGAGGACAAGCTCACCGTGGCGCGCGCCCGCAAGATCGAGCGCTTCATGAGCCAGCCTTTCGACGTGGCCGAAGTGTTCACCGGCTCGCCTGGCGTGTTCGTGCAGCTCGAAGACACCATCAAGGGCTTCAAGGGCCTGGTGAACGGCGAATACGACCACCTGCCCGAAGCCGCCTTCTACATGGTCGGCACCATCGAAATGGCTGTGGCCAAGGCCCAGAAGCTGGCCGCACAGGCCGCCTAAAGCTAAACGGTCCGGGCGCCCTGCCCGGACCATTGTTTCTCCTCCTGCCCGGCCAGTCGGGCGCGGACCGCCCAAAGGATTGCCGGCATGGCTGAAGGCCTCAAGCTCGAGATCGTTTCGCCCGAACGCCTGGTGCTGTCGCAGCAAGCGACTGCCGTTTCTGTTCCCGGCACCGAAGGCTATTTCACTGTGATGGCGGGCCATGCCCCGTTCATGACTACCCTGCGTACGGGCTTCATCACCGTCACCAGTGATGCGGGTGCGCCGGCTGTGTTCTTCGTGCGTGGCGGTTTTGCCGATGTGTCGCCCGAAGGGCTGACCATCCTTGCCGAAGAATCGGTGCCGTTTGCCGAACTGGGCCAGGAAGACCTGCAGGCGCGCATCCGCACCGCCGAGCAGACCCTGGCTGCCGCCAACACTCCCGAGGAGCGCAGCTTCGCCCAGGAAGTGGTCAGCGGCTTGCTGAACCTGGCGCAGGAAGCGTCCTATCTCAACGGCGCCCACGCCAACTAAACCAAAGCCCGGCACTGCCGGGCTTTTTTGTTTCCTGGGGTCCGTTTTTCGCTTCAGTCGGCCAGGGCCGCAGCAACAAGCGCCTTGGCGTGCAGTTCGGTCGTGTCATAGACCGGCAAGGGGCTGGTGCTGTCATCGATCAGCATGTTGATCTCGGTGCAGCCCAGGATCACCGCATCGGCGCCGCGCGCCGCCAAGAGCTCGATGGCCGAGACGTAAACCCGGCGCGATTCCTCGCGCACGATGCCCCGGCACAGCTCTTCATAGATAATGCCGTGCAGATTGGTGCGCCCGACCTCGGGCACCAGCACCTCAAGGCCCCGCGCTACCAGCCGCTCGCGATAGAACGGCATTTCCATGGTGAAGCGGGTGCCAAGGAGCCCTACTCGCTCCATGCCGTCCGCCTGCAGCGCATCGGCGGTGGGATCGGCGATATGGATAAAGGGCACAGTGATGGCCGCGGTGATGGCGTCGGCGACATGGTGCATGGTGTTGGTCGCCAGCCCAATCAGCTCGGCCCCTGCCCCTTCGAGCGCGCGGGCGCTTTGCGCCAACAGCTCGCCAGCGCGGCCCCACTCCCCTGCGGCCTGCAACTGGGCAATGGGGGCAAAATCAAGGGAATGCAGGAGAATGGGCGCTGAATGCAGCCCGCCCCGTAGCCGGGCCGTTTCGCGGTTGAGAGCCCCATAGTAATGCGCGGTGGATTCCCAGCTCATGCCGCCGATGAGGCCGATGGTTTTCATTGCCGTTTAGCTGTGGGTGAAGCGCTGCGGGATATCGGCAAAGGCCTCGACGACCTTGTCATAGGCGTCCTTCTTGAACGGCACGATCAGGGATGGCAGACGCGATAACTGCTCCCAGCGCCATTCGTCGAACTCGGCCGGATGCTTGCCACCGCCGGGGGTCAACACATCGATCTCGCTGTCATTGCCGGTAAAGGCAAAAGCGAACCAGCGCTGGCGCTGGCCGCGGAACCGGCCCTTGAGCGCGACGCCGAGTTCTTCATCGGGCAAATCGTAATAGATCCACTCGGGCGCTTCGGCGAGCAGGCTAACCGTCGTGATATTGGTTTCCTCATGCAGCTCGCGCAGCGCTGCGCGCAGCGGATCCTCGCCCGCATCGATCCCGCCCTGCGGCATTTGCCAGGGCGAGCCGTGTTCGGCGGACTTTTCCGGGTCGTTCTCGAACTTGCGACGGCCGATAAAGACATTGCCCTCCGCATTGAAGACGGCGATGCCGACGCAATCACGATAGGGCAGGCTTTCGCGCGTGGGACGCTCGGACATGGAACAACTCTACTTCATCAGGGCCGTGGCCGGCACCAGCACAACACCGCGGCTTTCCAGTTCGCTGGCCCATTGGGCAATGGTGGAAACCGAAATCGGCAAGGCGCTTACAATACCAATTGCCGAACCATTCTCTACCGCTTTGGCTTCAAGGCTCCCCAGCGCTGACAGAATGGCTGCCTGGGCGGGATTGGCGTCGACCAGGAGATCGGCGCGGGCAAAGGGTACCTTGTTGCTGCCCGCCAACTGGGGGGCGAGTGAGCGATTGGAGGAGCCGTCATCCAGATAGCCCAGGCCACGCGCGCCCAGTTCCTCGACAACGGGGGCGAAGTCGGCGCCCGAGGCGGTAAAGCGCGCGCCCATATTGTTGAGCACCCCGGCATAACAACCAAAGCGCGCCATCAGCCAGAACAGGCGATCAAGGTTGGACTGGGTGGTTTCGCCGGTGAGAAGGGTGTGGGGACCCGGATCGTTCTGGGGGAAGTCAAAGGGCTCGAGCGGGATTTCAAGGAGCACTTCATGGCCCGCAGCGCGGGCGGCGGCGACGGTGCTTTGCAGCGTCTTGCCATAAGGAGCAAAACCGAGGGTGACCTCGTCGGGCAATTGCTCGATGGCCTGGAGCGAGCCCTGCTCGTTGATGCCAAGGCCCGTGACCACGAGCGCAATCCTGGGCTTGCCGCCCACCAGCGCACGGTCGACGGGGCGGGCATAGGCCTGGAACGGGGTTTGGCCGGTCGCTGAAATGCGCGGGATCGGACCTTCGGCGGTTTCTTCGCTGAGATCGGGCAGCACGCCGGCTGCACCAGGCGCGGCGGCGGTGGCGGGTGTTGGACTGGCGGGGGGCGCAGCGCCGGCGGCGAATTGTTCGGGATCGGCGGTGATGGTCACTGGACCCTGGGAGACCGAACTCGCGATGTCGTTGCCGGCGCGGGTATTGGTGATCGCCACTTCGCGGCTGGGGCGACCGCCCTCAGGATCATCAACCAGCAAAAGCCGGGCGCCAATGCCTCCCGCCGCCAGCAGCAGCACGCCAAACAGCACCCGTGCCACGGGAAAACCGGGCCTTGCGGCTCCTGCGCGGCGCTTGCGGCCGGTCAGCGGCGTGCTGAGATCATTGGCCATTAGGAGGGTCCGGATGGAAAGGGAGGCGGCAAGCGACGGGGCCAGGTGCCCCGCCATTCACCCGAGTTGACGTTTATTCGGCACGCGGCGGATAGGCTTCGTTGGTTTCCTCGCCATTGATCAGGCGCAGCGCGAATTGCAGTTGCGCATCCTCGGCCTTGTCCTGGGGCACATAGACCGAGGAGCCGACCGTGGTTTCTTCCTGGCCTTCGACGGTGATGTGACCAGCAAGGCCGGCTTCACCAATGATCTCGTCGCGGCCCTGCAGTTCCTCGGGAACTACCTGGCGCACTTCGATATCGGGGGTGATGCCCAGCGCCTGGATGGAGCGGTTATTGGGCGTGTAGTAGCGAGCCGTGGTCAGCCGCATCGCGCCATCGGGCCCGAGCGAAATGATCGACTGCACCGAGCCCTTGCCGAAGGAGCGCGTCCCCACAAGGGTTGCACGCTTATGGTCCTGCAGCGCACCGGCCACGATCTCGGAAGCCGAGGCCGAACCGCCATTGATCAGCACCACAAGCGGTACATCGGCGATCTGGGCGTCCAGCGGATCAGGCTTGGCGTCGTAGCGCGCGCTTTCCTGTGGCAGGCGACCACGGGTCATCACCACGGCACCCTGCTTGAGGAAGGCGTCGGCGACATAAACCGACTGATCGACGAGGCCACCTGGGTTGTTGCGCAGGTCAAGGATGATGCCCTTGGGCGCCACGCCATCGCGTTCGGCATAGATATCCTTGACCGCATTTTCGATGCCGACAAAGGCCTGTTCGGAGAAGCGCGACAGGCGCACCACGCCAATATCGCCTTCCAGCGACCAGCGCACGGCGCGCATAGCGATCACGGCGCGGGTCAACTCGAACTCGAGCGGCTCGTCGATGCCTTCACGCACAACGGTGATCTTGGTTGCGGTGCCGATCGGGCCGCGCATCTTGCCCACGGCTTCGTCAAGGCTGAGGCCCTGAACATCGGTGCCATCGATACGGACAATAAGGTCATTGGCCATGATGCCGGCCTGGGCCGCGGGCGTATCATCGATGGGGGACACCACCTTGATCACGTCTTCTTCCATGGTGACTTCGATGCCCAGACCCCCGAACTCGCCCGAGGTATCCTCGCGCATCTCGTCATAATCGGCTGGCGGCAGATAGCCCGAATGGGGATCAAGCGATGTCAGCATGCCCTGAATGGCGGCGCGGATCAGCTCCTGCTCATCGGGGGCATCGACATATTCAGAGCGGATGCGATCAAAGATCTCCCCGAAGAGATTGAGATCGGCATAAACCTCGAGCGGATCGCGCGGCGCGGCCTTTTGCTCTTCCGGCGTGGGCTCGGGCTCTTCCCCGCTGGGGGCAGGCTCGGCGTCTGGCGCCTGCTCAGGCGACTGATCGGGAGCGGGAACAGCGGGAGCCTCTTCAGCCGGGGCCGCGGGCGTTTGCTCGGCCGGAGGCGGCACCGGTGTTTCCTGCGCCTGAAGCGTCGAAGCAGGCAGCAGCAGCGCCAGCGTCAGGGCAGCGGCGCGATAGGTCGAAAGGCGCATGGGGGTTTCATCCACTTTGTGTCGGGTTTGCCCACCAGCCGGTGGGATCGAGAGGTTCGCTGTTGTGTCGCAGTTCAATATAAAGCGTCGGCTGGGCGTTGCCAGCACTCGTGGTCACCGTTCGTCCAATTGTGCGTGATCCCATTGTGCCCACCGGCTCGCCCATCAGGACGAACTGGCCAATGGAAACGGTCACCGTTTCCAAACCTGCCAAGAGGATCGTATAGCCCTGCCCGCTATTGAGAATGACGATTTGGCCGTAATTGAGGTAGGGGCCGGTATAGAGCACCCAGCCATCGGCAGGCGCCACCACCTGCGCTTCGGCCCGCGTCATCAGCGAAACGCCCTGCGAGATGCCGCCAAACCCGTCGCCCGCCCCGTAATCGACGACCTTGACCCCGTTGGCGGGCAAGGTCAGGAACCCCTTGGCACTGGCAAAAGGCACCGCCGGCTCGGTGCGGGCCGTGTTGGCAAGCGCGGTCTGGACCGCTTCGGGAGTCAGCACCGCATCCTCTCCCTCGACCTGGGGTGGTGTCGGGCCTTCCTCGATGCGGGCCGAAAGCTGGTCGATCAGTTCGCGTAGCGTTGTCGCGCGGGCGGCCAGCGCCATGGCTTCCTGTTCGGTCGCCTCAAGATCGGCCGACACAGCAGCAATGCCCTGGCTGCGCGCGGCAATCAGCGTCGCGATGCGCAATTGCTCTTCTTCGAGCACGGAATAATTGGCGCGCAGCGCCGCTTCTTCGGCGAGCGCCGCTTCCTTGATCTTGGTGAGTTCCTGCAGATCAGCGGTGACCGCGTCGGCCTTGGCGCGCAACTGGGGCACGATCGCGGCGATGAGAATGGCCGATCGCGCGGAGCCCAGGGCATCGGCGGGATCGACGATCAGCGCGGGCGGCGGGTTGAGCGAGATGCGTTCGAGTGCCGCCAGCACATTGGCCATTTCGGCATCGGCACCATCGAGCCGGCCGCGCACTTCGAGCTCCTGCACAATCAGGCCCGACAAGCGCTCCTCGATATCGGCCACTTCGATTTCGGCCAGCTTGACGCGCTGGGCTGCGGCGATGAGCGCGGCATTTTGCTGGGTGCGATCCCCCTGCATGGCGGCGATTTCGGCGCGCAACTCGTCGGCGCGCTCCTTGCTCATGGTGATCGAGGCTTCGAGCTTGGCGAGTTCGGCCTGAGTGGTCACCGGATCAGGAGGCAGCTCGGCAGGCGGCGGCGGCACGGCGGCGGGATCAACACCCAGCTCCGGCGTGGTTGGCGCGGCACGAAGGGCCCCGTCGGGCGCAGCTGGGGGGACCGGCGGGGCTGCGCCGGGCGCAATATCGGTGGGGGCAGCCGGAGGGGCGTCGGTGGGCAGCGCCGGGGCAAGCTCGCCCTGGGGCGCCGGGCCCTGCGCCAGCAGCGACGGGGCCGGGGCCAGTGCTGCGGCAACAACTGCCAGCACCACACCCCATCTCGCGCCGGAGGAAACCGACATTGACTCTCCTAGCTCGCTTGCCCCTGGGGCGAATCACTTGGCTGCACCATAGCAAGCTCGACAAAAAACGCAGGTTAACACTGCTTAAGGAATGCGGGTCTCAGTCGCCGCGGTGATAGGGGTGGCCCGACAGGATGGTGGTGACCCGATAAAGCTGCTCGGCCAGCATGATGCGCACCAATTGATGCGGCCAGGTCAGCGGCGAAAAGCTCAGCACCAGATCGGCAGATTTGACGAAATCAGGATCCAGGCCATCGGCGCCACCCACCACAAAGCTGACGGCGGGGCGGCCCTCATCGCGCCAGCGCCCGACCAGGGCGGCAAAGGCTTCCGAGCCAATGGATTTGCCGCGCTCGTCCAGCGCAACCACGACGCCAGCGGGAATGGCGGCGCGGAGGGCGCGGGCTTCTTCGCCTTTGCGGGTGGCGGCGGCTGATGCGCGGGATTCTGTCAGCTCGGTCACGTCAAAGCCCGTCAGCGCCAGGGGCTTGCCGCTACCGACGGCGCGATCAAGATAACGGCTGACCATTTCGCGCTCAGGCCCCGCCTTCATCCGCCCCACGGCGGCGATGCTCACGCGCATGGGGCCATTCCGCCAGGCAAGGCGGGCAGATGCGAAGGAGCGAGCGGGGGAAGTGGCCGAGGCATAGAGAAGTCCATTGAGGCATTGGGGCGGTCAATGGACCAGTACCAAGGCGGGGTAATGGCAGCGTGATGGAAATTCGCTCGGCCAGCGCTGGCGGCTGCGCGGCAAAGCCACGCACCGCCCGGGCAAGCCGAACTGGGCTGGCCGAGCGATCTCGGCCAGCATGAGCGGGATTGGTCCGGCTTAGTGAGCGTCGGCCGCGAAATCGGCCTGCCACATCTTCTCGATGTTGTAGAACTCGCGCACTTCGGGGCGGAAGATATGAACGATCACATCCCCAGCATCCACCAGCACCCAATCGCAATGGGGCAGGCCTTCGATGCGCGGCTTGCCATAGCCAGCTTCGCGCAAGGCGGTAACCAGCTGATCGGCCACGGCGCCCACATGGCGTTGGGAGCGACCCGAGGTGACCACCATATGGTCGGCCAGGGATGACTTGCCGGTGATATCGACGGCGATGGTTTCCTCGGCCTTGGCATCGTCAAGGCATTCCAGCACGACATCGATCAACGCGCGCGTTGGCGCGGTTGGCGGCGTGGTCTGGGACGGGGAAAAGGTATTGGGCAGCGTGGCCATCAGCAATGGCCTCCCGCCCATGCTCGCAGGGCATGGGTCATGCGTTGGGTCAGCATCCTTGGTTGTTGATCGGAATGTGCACGCGTCTTTGCAAACGACAAGCAATCGTTCCTGTTCTTGGGTGATCTATATCACACCGGCCTAATATGCGCTTTTGCAGCCCTGGGTGCAAGGTGGGGTGTTTATTTTGGCGTTTCACACCCTCGCGCGCGCAATTGCGAGGAAGAAAGCGTGGATTGCTTGCCATGCAAATAAACCCAGGCCGGTGGCGGGCGCAGGGCCAAGGTGCCCGCCTGGCTTTCGGGAATGCGGAAGGGCTGCAGCGCAAGGGCAGCGCGCGAAGCTGGCGCCACCCGATCGGCGCCGGGGCGCACATAAACGGCAATGGGCATGGTGGCGGCAATTTCCGTCCAGCGCTCCCAGCGATGGAACTGGGCGAGATTGTCGGCACCCATGATCCAGACGAAGTGCCGATCCGGCAGGGTTCGGGACAAAAAGCGCACGGTCTGCCAGGAATAAGCAAAGCCGAGCGCCGCCTCAAAGCCGGTGACCCGGACGCGCGGATGAGCCAGCACCTGGCGGGCGGCTTCCACCCGGTCGCGGAGGGGCGCGAGTTCAGCATGGTTCTTGAGCGGATTGCCGGGGGTGACCAGCACCCAAAGCGCATCGAGCCGCAGCCGCACCAGCATCTGCTGCATCACGAGACGATGGCCGGCATGCACGGGATTGAAGCTGCCGCCGAACAAACCAATGCGCATGCCGCGCGCGGACGGCGGAATTTCGGTGACGCCGGCGATGCGGAGGGGCGGTCGGTGGGTCAATCGACACCGCACCATCGGCCTGGGGCTCCCTCCCCCTTGAGGGGAGGGTTGGGGAGGGGGCGGTGCAGTGGATCACTGATGGCCCCCCTCCCCCGGCCCCTCCCCTCAAGGGGAAGGGGAGCAACAAGCTCCGAGGATGGTGCCAAGATCAGAAAGTTCACGGCCGCAGCTGGCCGTTGCCGCGGACGCGGTATTGAAAGCTCGTGAGTTGCTCGACGCCGACGGGGCCGCGGGCATGCATCTTGCCGGTGGCGATGCCGATTTCGCCGCCAAAGCCGAACTCGCCGCCGTCGGCGAACTGGGTAGAGGCATTGTGCATGAGGATGGCGGAATCGATGCTGTTGAAGAACAGCTCCACCGCCTCTGGGTCTTCGGCAATGATCGCCTCGGTGTGGTGGCTGGAATAATGCTCGATATGGGCGATGGCCGCCTCGATGCTGTCCACCACTTTAACCGAGATGATGGCGTCCTCGTATTCGGTGCGCCAATCGCTCTCGGTAGCAGGCTTGGCCTCGGGTATCAGGGCGCAAACCGTTGCGTCGCCCCGGATTTCGCAGCCGGCGCCCTGCAGCGCAGCGATGATCGGGCGCAGATGGGTGTCAACCACGTCGCGATGAACGAGCAGCGTTTCGGCGGCGCCGCAAATGCCGGTGCGGCGCATCTTGGCGTTGAGGGTAATTGCAACGGCCTTGTCGAGATCGGCTGAGCGGTCGATATAGACGTGCACCAGCCCTTCGAGATGGGAAAATACCGGCACCCGGGCTTCCGCCTGCACGCGGGCAACGAGGGTCTTGCCGCCGCGGGGCACGATCACATCGATATTGCCCTCAAGGCCCGCGAGCATCTCGCCCACCGCAGCGCGGTCGGTGGTGGGGACGAGCTGGATCGCCTCGACCGGCAGGCCGGCCAGGTGCAGCCCGTCGAGGAGGCAATCCACGATCGCCTGGGAGGAGTAAAAGCTGTCCGAGCCACCGCGCAGGATGACGGCATTGCCGGCCTTGAGGCAGAGCGCGCCCGCATCGGCGGTGACATTGGGACGCGATTCAAAGATGACGCCAATCACGCCCAAAGGGGTGCGGACGCGCTGGATATGCAGGCCATTGGGCCGGTCCCATTCGGCAATGACGCTGCCCACGGGATCGGGTAGCTCGGCAATGGTGCGAACGGCCTCGATCATGGCGTCGATACGCGCATCGGTCAGCAGCAGACGATCGAGAAAGGCCTTGGAAATGCCCTTGGCCTGGGCGGCTTCCATGTCGCGGGCATTGGCCTTGAGGATCTTGGCGCGATGGGCGTTGATGGCGCCGGCAGCGGTGTGGAGCGCGGTGCGCTTTCGCGCAGGCGTGGCGCTGGCCAGCACCCGGGCGGCGGCGCGGGCATTGCGGCCGAGCTCGGCCATGACGGCGGCGGTGTCGCCCTTAACTTCAGCCAGGCTCATTGACGGCTTCCTCCTTGGCGCCCACCAGCACGAGATTGTCGCGATGCACCAGTTCGGCGCGGTGGCCGATGCCGAGCAGTTCCACCACGGTGTCGCTGCGTTTGCCCATCACCAGCCGGGCTTCGTCGCTGTCGAGCCCCGCAAGGCCGCGCGCGATCTCAACGCCAGCGGGATCGGTGACGGCAATGGCATCGCCGCGCTCAAAGCTGCCGCTGATCTTAGTCACGCCAATAGGAAGCAGCGAGCGGCCGGTGCGCAGCGCGCGCACGGCACCGGCATCCACCTGGAGCGTGCCCGCGACATGCAAGGTGCCCATGATCCAGCGCTTGCGCGCCTGGCCCCGGCTCTGCACAGGGGCGAAAAGCGTGTGGCGCGCGCCTTGCGAAAGGGCGCGCAGCGGATGGGGCTCGGTGCCCTTGGCGATGATCATAGCGGTGCCCGCCTGGGTCGCGATCCTGCCGGCTTCCACCTTGGTGGTCATACCGCCGCGCGAAAGGTGGCTGGCGGCGCCCCCAGCCATGGCTTCGATGGCCGGTGTGATGCTGGGAACGATCGGCAGATGGGTAGCACTCGGATCCTTGGCCGGCGGGGCGGTGTATAGCCCGTCGACATCCGATAGGAGCGCCAGGCACTCGGCTTCGATCATGGTGGCAACGCGCGCCGACAGGCGATCATTGTCGCCATAGCGGATTTCGGCGGTGGCCACGCTGTCGTTTTCGTTGATGATCGGCACGGCGCCCAGGGTCAGGAGAGTGGTGATCGTGGTGCGGGCATTGAGGTAGTAGCGCCGCTCTTCGGTGATATTGGGGGTGATCAGGATCTGCCCCGTGACGATGCCATGGCGCCCAAGCGCTTCGGCCCAGGCCTGTGACAGGGCGATCTGGCCGGCGCTGGCGGCGGCCTGGGATTGCTCGAGGGTTAGAACCGGCGCTTCGAGGCCCAGCAGGCCCCGCCCCAAGGCAATAGCGCCCGAGGACACGATGACGATCTCGGTGCCGGCAGATTTAAGCTCGGCGAGATCATCGGCGAGACTCGCGAGCCACTCCGAGCGTAGTTGGCCTGTTTTGTCGACCAAGAGGGCCGAGCCGATCTTGACGGTGAGGCGCCTGAAGGGGGCAAGGGGGTTCATCGTGCGACGCCCTCGTGGTTCGAGGCTCGCCATGGGGCTCGCACCTCACCATGAGGGCTACCGGAGCAACTCGCAAACACCAGCGCCCTCCTCACCGTCATTTTAGGGGGCCCAATGGGGTTCTGCCTTGCGCCGGGCGGCTTCCGCCTTGGCAGCTTTTTCTTCGTCTAGCACCCCGATGACGCGATAAAGCACGGTGTCGACGCCCTGCCCCGTCACGCCCGAGACCTGGAGCACCTCGGCTTGGCTCAGCTTTTTCAACAGCTTGACCTTTTCCTTGAGGTCTTCGGGCTCGATCGCATCGACCTTGTTGAGCACGACGATTTCGGGCTTGTCCCCCAGCAGTTCGTCATAAGCGGCCAGTTCGGTGCGAATGGTCGTATAGGCGGTCTTGATGTCGTCCTGGGTGCCATCGATCAGGTGGATCAGAACGCCACAGCGCTCGATATGGCCAAGGAAGCGGTCACCGATCCCCGCCCCTTCACTGGCCCCTTCGATGAGGCCAGGAATATCGGCCAGAACGAAATCGCGCTCACCGATCGAGACCACGCCCAGATTGGGGTGGAGTGTGGTGAAGGGATAATCGGCGATCTTGGGCTTGGCGGCGGAGACGGCGGCGAGGAAGGTCGACTTGCCGGCATTGGGCAAGCCCACGAGACCCGCATCGGCAATGAGCTTCAAGCGCAGCCAGATCCACTTTTCCGTGCCTTCCTGGCCCGGATTGGCGCGGCGGGGCGCCTGGTTGGACGAGGTCTTGAAATGGGCATTACCAAAGCCACCATTACCGCCCGACAGCAGCACGACGCGCTGGCCGACCTCGGTCATGTCAGCTATGAGGGTTTCGTTGTCGTCTTCAAAGATCTGCGTACCGACGGGAACGCGCAGGATCGTATCCTCGCCATCGGCGCCGGTGCGCTGCTTGCCCATGCCATGGGTGCCGGTCTTGGCCTTGAAGTGCTGCTGGTAGCGATAATCGATCAGGGTGTTGAGCCCGTCGACGCATTCGATGATCACATCGCCGCCGCGCCCGCCATTGCCGCCATTGGGGCCGCCGAATTCAACGAACTTTTCGCGCAGAAACGATACGGCCCCCGCGCCACCATCGCCCGAGCGAACATAAACCTTGGCTTGATCAAGAAACTTCATGGCTTGTGCGCCTTCCAGACGCCCTGCGTCAATTGAGTGTCGATATGCTCCACCTCGGCCTTGCGTGCAAGACATAGGAGGCGGGAACGGCCAATCTCGGTAAAGCCGAGCTTGCGCTGGATCGCCAGCGAGGCCGCGTTGAAATGAAACACGCCCGAATACACAACCGGCGCGTTGGTCGCAGGAAAGAACCAGTCAAGGCTCGCCCGCACTGCCTCGGTCATGATGCCCTGCCCCCAAAAGGGGCGTCCGAGCCAGTACCCTATAATGGGGCCTTTGGGGCCAAGATGAAAGCCCACATGCCCCGCCAAACCAAATTCGGGCAGGTCGATGGAGAAATTGGTGTCCTCCAGCGGCATCACCGGACGGCGCGTGCGCAGCCACGCCTTGGCATCGCCGACGCGATACGGGTATGGCACCCGCGCGAGATTACCTGACACCGCGAAATCGTTGAGATAGCGCGCAATCAACTCGGCATCTTCAGGCACGGGCTGGCGCAGCGTAAAGCGCGCGGTTTGCAGGGTAAGGGTCATTGGGCCATGCCCGAAAAATGATCGTGCATCATTGCGGCAAGTCCTGGCCGAGGAGCACGACGGGTTGACCCACGAGCGTGCCCGTTTCTTCGAACGCCTGCCCCAGTTTAACAAAGCCGACCTTGCGCAACACCGCGAGTGAGGCGCTGTTGCTGACGAGAGCCCGGGAGCGCAGCGCGGTAAAGCCGGCCTGCTGGGCGGTCTGCACCACTGCCCGCGCCGCTTCCGTGCCATAGCCTTGTCCCCAGAAGGGCTCGCCCAGCCAATACCCCAGTGCGGGGGGTTGTCCGTCCAGCAGATGCAGCCCGATCGTGCCGATGAACCGACCCTCGAGCTCGATCGCCCAAGCCCATTCTTCAGCACTACGGGCAAGCTCCTCGACAAAAAAGACCGCGTCGCTTTCCCCGTACGGATTGGGAAGGCGGGTCGACACAGCAAGAAGGCGAGGGTTGTTGGCCAGTTCTGCAATGGCGGGCACATGCGCGAGCGCAGGCGTGGTCAGCACCAGCCGGGTGGTGGCGAGGGTCGCCGGAAGACGCTGACGTGGGCTGTCCATGTTGGGCTCCGAAAAAGCAAAAAGGGGAACCGGCGGACCGGTTCCCCTGTGCTTAGCTGTTGCGGCAGCGCCGAGGGGACCTGTCCCCCGGCAGCTTGCGTGCAAACGGCCGGTTCTTACTCGGCGGCCAGCGCCGGCTCGACCGACACGAACACCTGCGACTTGGCGCGGGTGCGGAAGGCCACCTTGCCGTCAACCAGAGCATAGATCGTGTGATCCTTGCCCAAGCCAACACCAGTGCCGGGGTGCCACTTGGTGCCGCGCTGACGAATGATGATGTTGCCGGCGATCACTTCTTCGCCGCCAAACTTCTTGACGCCAAGACGGCGTCCGGCGGTATCACGACCATTGCGGGATGAACCGCCTGCTTTCTTGTGTGCCATGGTGCTTGGTCCTTATTCCTGATCGGCCTTGGGAGCGGCCTTTTTGGCCGCAGTCTTGCGGGCCGGCTTTGCGGTTTCGCCAGCGGCGTCGTCGGCAGCAGGGGCTGCGGCGGCCTTGCGCGAGCTCTTCTTGGCGGGCGCGGCGGCCTCGGCCTCAAAGGTCTCGACAGCCGGGATGCCAGCCTGGTTCTGCTCGCCAGCCGGTGCGGCTTCGCTCACGCTGGGTGTTGCCGTTTCGGTACGGGCCGGAGCTGTCAGGTTCGGCTGGGCGCCACCGGTCAGGATCTCGGTGATGCGCACGGTCGAGAGCAGCTGGCGGTGGCCGTTGCGGCGACGGTAATTGTGGCGACGGTTCTTCTTGAAGATGATGACCGTCTTCTGCTTGCGCGTTTCCAGCAGTTCGGCAGCAACAATTGCGCCTTCCACCAGCGGAGCGCCAACTTCGCCATCAACCATCAGCACCTGGTCAAAGGTCACGATGGTGCCGGCTTCGGCATCGAGCTTTTCAATCTTCAATACGTCATTGGCGGCAACTTTGTACTGCTTGCCACCGGTTTTGATCACTGCGAACGTCATTCATCAACCGGGTGCGTCAAACATCCCGGTCCCTGTTGTCGCGCTTTGCGGCGCCGCGACTATTCCCCTGGGCGTTACACCCGGTGTCGCGGTCTTCATGCATGCCGGCGATCAAACCGGCGGGGAGCCTTAAGCAGCGTTTTCAAACCAAAGCAGCGCACCGGTTTGAGCCGGCGCGCATCGGGTTGTGCTTATCATTGCAAATAACGGCAGAGTCAAGGCTTGCGGGGCGGCCTCACGCCGCCTCTTCCCCTTCGGGATACCAATTGGCCCGGCGCACTTCGACGCCTTCCCCCACCGCCGCTTCAAAGGCATCCAGATCGCTGCCGCGGTGGTGATAGGGATACACAATGCCCGGCTTGAAGGTGTTAACGGCCTCGGCGGCCTGCTCGGGCGTCATGGTATAGGGCAGGTTCATCGGCAGGAAGGCGACGGCGACGTTTTCGAGCGCCAGCATTTCGGGCGTGGGCTCGGTGTCGCCGGCGACATACACGATGTCGTCTCCAAACTTGATAAGGTAGCCGTTGCCGACGCCTTGCGGGTGGTACTGCAGCCGGTCGGGCGAGGTGTTGTAGGCCGGGATGGCCGCCACGGGCAGACCGTTGAGCGAGCCCTCGTCGCCATTGGCCAGCGCTGTGGCATTAGCCTTGAGCGCCTCGGGCAACTTGTCGAACACTTCCTGGGTGGTCAGGATCGGAATGCCGCCGCCTGCAATGGCTTCAAGGGTGGGCACGTCGAAATGGTCACCATGGCCATGGGTGATCAACACCGCGGTTGGTGGGGGCAGATCGGCGTAAAGCTCGGCACCGCCCACGGGATCCACATAAATCACCTGGTCGTCATAGCCGAGCACGAGGCTCGCATGGCTGACGGGATGGATGATCACATCGCCGCCCGAGGTCGCCAGGCGATCGCCATCAAGCGTGCCTGCTTCCTGAGCGAAAGCCGGAGCCAGCGCCCCTGCCGCCCATGCCACCAGCGGCAACGCCGCCATTCCCGCCATTACTTCCCGCCGCTTCGCCATTCACCGTCTCCCTTGGGTTCGTTGTCGAGCCTCAACGTGAGGGGTAGCCGATTTGTTCGTTTCCGCACGGCAATTTGAGCTAGATGCCGGGAACCCGCCGGAGCTCATGGATGGAGCCTAGCGGGAGTAACGCATCTCGGCCAAGTCGAGGTCACGAATGAGTTGCCGCGCGATTTCGCTTTTGAGCTTGCCGGTGCGCAGGCGCTGGCGGATTTCGGCGCGCTCGGCCCGCAAGGCGACAAGAACCAGCTCTTTTTCCACCCGCTCATATTCGCTCCGCGAAATATCGAGCGCTTCCAGCTGCGAGTGGCCATCGAGCCGGCGCTGGTAGAGCTCGGCGAGCCGGTTGCCGACCGCCGCATAAACCGGGGCGTCGCTGCGCTCCTCGGGCACCTGGTCCAGCGCCTTGCTTAGGGCCGCCAGGGCGGCATCGGCCGCGGCACTGCGCGCATCGTCTTCCTGGGCCCGCGCACCCGATTCGGCCGGGACATCCAGATCGCGCAACAGGATGGGCAAGCCGAGGCTGGCCACGATCAGGGAGGTGATGATGACGCCCATGGCGAGCAAGATCGCCAGATCGCGGGCGGGAAAGGCCGCCCCATCCAGCGTCGTGAGCGGCAGGGTCAGAATACCCGCCAGGGTAATGGCGCCGCGCACGCCGGCGAAGGACATGGCGGCGACCACACGCCAGTTGGGCGATTTGCGCGGCCCGGGCCCGCGAAAAAGTGTCAGCCGGAACGATACCCAGACCCAGGCGAAGCGCAAGGCGGCGAGGCCGGCATTGATCGCCACGATGTAAATGGCGAGCCACCAGACTTCCGCATGGCCAGTCAGAGCCACGGTTTCATGCGCGGCGCGGGCGATGCCGGGCAGTTGCTCGCCCAGCAGCACGAAAATCACGCCATTGGCGGCGAACTGGATCATGTCCCACACGGCATTTCGTCGAATGCGGGTGGTCGCGCGGGTGCGCCCCGACGCCTCGAGCAGGCTCATGGTCAGCCCCGCCGCTACCGCCGCAAGGATGCCCGAGCACTGCATATGTTCGGCGGCGAGATAGGCGGCAAAGGGGATGAGGAGGCTCACCAAGACCTTCGAGCCGGTGTCCTCACCCCAGCGCCCCGAGACCCGATCCTGGAGCCGGGTGATGAGCCAGGTCACGCCCACGCCGATGGCGATGCCCCCGAGCGCCAGCCACAGGAAGGTCAGCCCGGCATCATAAGGCGAGAAGGTGCCAGTGAGGGCCGCGGCAATGGCAAAGCGCAGGCAAACCAGGCCCGATGCATCATTGAGGAGGGATTCGCCATCCAGGATGTGCATCAGGCGCTTGGGGATCGGCACGCGCTGGGCAATGGCGGACACGGCGATAGGGTCGGTGGGCGACAGCACGGCGGCCAGAGCAAAGGCCACCGCCAGCGGCATGGCGGGGATCAGCCAATGGATGAAAAAGCCCATGCCCACCACAGTAAAAACCACCAGCCCGAGGGCCAGTTCCAGCACGGTGGAGGCGTCCTTGAGCAGATCTTCCTTGGGAATGCGCCAACCATCGAGAAACAGCAATGGCGGCAGGAAGAGGAGGAAGAACACGTCCGGATTGATCGTGATCCCCTGCCGCGTGCCGATGCTGAGCACCGCGCCAAAGGCAATCTGCACCAGGGGCACGGGAATGGGCCAGGGCAGCGCACGCGAGATGGCCCCGCTCAGCACCACGGCTAGCAATAGAACAAGGACTAGGGTGACGTCTTGCACAGCCTTGGCCTTTCCCTGACAGGGGCGAACGTCGCCGCCCCGACCCGCGTTGCACCAAAGGAAAGACAAACGCACTGCCGGGCGGGCGCCCAGCCCATTTCGGCGGCAGTCCTTAGTGCCCCGTGAGTTGAATGGCTTGGTGTTTAGCGGATGGGGTGTGGCGAACTCCATCGGTTTGCTGCTTGCGGGGAGCAGAAGCACCACCTAGGCTCCCCTTGCCGGACGAACACACAAGATGTCGCCGGCGACCCGTAACGGGAGGAACCCATGGATAGACGCAGTTTTCTGATGTCTTCGGTGGCGCTCGGCGCGCTGGCCGTTGCCAGTCCTGTCTTGGCGCAGGACCAATTGACCATTCTTGGATCGGTGCCCAACCTGGGCTTTCCGTTCTTTGTGCATATGCTCAACCAGATCAAGGCCGAGGCCGGCAACCAGGGTGTCGCGGTGATCGAGAGCGACGGGCAAAATTCTGCGCCCAAGCAGACCGCCGACATTGAATCGGCCATCGTGCAGCAGGTGGATGCAATTGTCATTTCGCCGCTGGACGTCAATGCGCTGGCGCCCGCCATCGAGCAGGCCATTGCCGCCAATGTGCCGGTGGTGACCATCGACCGGCGAGTCGACGGGGTGGAAGGCATTCTGGCCCATGTCGGGGCGGACAATGTCAAGGGCGGCGAAGCGGAAGCCCAGGCGGTGGTGGACGCCTTCCCCGATGGCGCCACGATCTTCCACCTGCAGGGCCAGCCGGGCGCCGGTCCCGCCATCGACCGCAACAAGGGCGTGCACAACGTGCTTGATGGCATGGCCGACAAGTACAAGATCGTCTTCGAGCAAACCGCCAATTTTGCCCGCGACCAGGGCCTGGCCGTGACGGAAGCCGGGCTCGCGGCCAATGGCAAGCCCGATGCGATCATCTGCGCCAATGACGACATGGCGCTGGGGGCGCTCGAAGCCTGCGCCGCTCGCGGCTTCACCGACGTCAAGATCTATGGCTTTGACGCGCTACCCGAAGCGCTGGCTTCGGTGCGCGACGGGGGCATGGCCGGCACGGTCGAGCAGTTCCCCGGCGAGCAATCACGCGAGGCGGTCAAGATCGCGGTGGCCTATGCCAAGGACGGAACCGAGCCGGCCGAAACGCTGGTGCTGCTGACCCCCGTGGTCATCACCCAGGCCAATCTGGACCAGGCCGAGCGTATCGGCGAAGCCGGCTAAGCCGGATCCCGCCGGCCGGGGGCGAGGAGGCGCCCGGCCGGTTGCTTGCGCCAGACCCAGGAGGACAGGCCGATGGCAGCTCTTGCCACGTCACAGCCGTCGACGCCGCCCCTGCTCGAAGTGATGGGGGTATCAAAACATTTTGCCGGTGTCACAGCGCTCAGTGATGTGTCGCTAGATGTGCGCCCGGGTGAAATCCTGGGACTTTTGGGGGAAAACGGGGCGGGCAAGTCCACCCTGCTCAAGATCCTCTCGGGCGCGCAGCCGCCCTCGAGCGGGCGCATCGTTTTTGCCGGGCAGGATTATCGGCCCGCAACGCCCCAGGCGGCCAAGCGCGCCGGGATTGTGACGATCTACCAGGAACTGAGCCTCATCCCGACGCTGTCGGTGGCCGAGAACATCTTTATCGGTCGCGCGCCGGTCGGACCGCTGCGCATCATCGACTGGGGCCGCATGCGCCAGGAAACCCGCAGCATCATCGCGCGGGTGGGGCTCAGCATCGACCCCGATACGCCGGTTTCGGCGCTGTCGGTAGCCGAGCAGCAATTGGTCGAGATCGCCCGGGCGCTGTCGCTCGAAAGCCGACTGATCATCATGGATGAGCCGACCTCGGCCCTGACCGAGACCGAGGTCAGCCAGCTGCTCGCCATCATGGCCCGCCTGCGCGAGGAAGGCGTCGCCATCATGTTCGTCACCCACCGGCTCGAGGAAGCCTCGGCCATTTGCGATCGCATGACCGTGCTGCGCGATGGGCGACTGGCGGGCCACTTGCTGAGGGAAGGCGGTCCGATCCCCCTGCCCCGGATCATCGAGAAAATGGTGGGGCGCGCGGCCTCCGAGCTTTATACGCGGCCGGCGCAGCGGCATGCCGCGGGCCAGGTGCGCCTCAGCGTGCGCGGCTTGCAGACCATCCGCGATCCCGAAGCGCCCCATGCCATCGTGCTGGCAGGCATCGATCTTGATCTCAAGGCCGGCGAGATCCTGGGGGTGGCGGGGCTGGTGGGCTCGGGCCGGACCGAGTTGGCGCGGGCCATTTTCGGCGCCGACCGCATTGCAGCAGGCACAATGACGCTGGACGGGCAAACCATTGCCCCCGCCTCACCGGCCCACGCCATCGCGCTAGGGATCGGGCTCGTGCCCGAAGACCGCAAGCACCAGGCCATCTTTCCCATTCTCTCGATCCTGCAGAATTTTTCCATCGCCACGCTCGAGGCTTATTCCAATCGCCTGGGGATCATGACCGAGCGGCGCGAACGTCAGGCCTTGGGCGAGTTCAAGAAAATGCTCTCGATCCGCATGGCCTCTCCCGACCAGCCCATTGCCGGACTTTCGGGCGGCAACCAGCAAAAGGTGATCCTGGCGCGCTGGCTGGCGCGAGACCCCAAGGTGCTGATCGTCGATGAGCCCACAAGGGGGGTGGATGTGGGCGCCAAGGCCGAGGTGCACCAGATCCTCGTGCAACTCGCGGCGCGCGGGATCGCGGTGATGGTAATTTCATCCGAGCTCCCCGAGATCCTCGCGGTCAGCGACCGCATCGTCACCATGCGGCAGGGGCGCGTGAGCGGCACGATGCTCGCCAGCGAGGCGAGCGAAGAAAAGCTGATGGCGCTGATGGCGCTCGACCAGCCAGGGGGAGAACACCAATGAGCAGCACGACCGAACCGGTTCGGCGCAGCGGCCCTAATGGCTTTGCCATTGCCAAGCGCTTTGGTCCCCTGATCTTTCTCGTGGCGCTGATCGTGGTGTTCACCGCCATGAAGCCCAGCTTCATCGACCCCATCAATGTCTTCAACATCATGCGGCAAATCTCGATCACCGGGCTGATCGCGCTGGGCATGACCTTCGTCATCCTGACCGCGGGGATCGATCTCAGTGTCGGCTCGCTGCTGGCGTTCTGCGGCATGATCGCCGCCGTGGTGGCCAAAGGGGGCACGGCCAATTCGATGTCGCTGTCCGCTTCCGGATCTTCGGGGTTCGGCTGGTTTGCGGCGCTGCTTGCCGCGCTTGTGGTTGGCGCCCTGTGCGGCGCGGTGCAAGGGCTGACCATCACCCGGCTCAAAGTGCCGCCCTTCGTCGTGACGCTGGGGGGCCTCACGATCTTTCGCGGGCTGACGCTCACCGTGTCCAATGGCGGGCCCATATCGGGGTTTGATCCGGCCATGCGCTGGTTCGGCACCGGCCTTGTGGGCCCCGTCCCCGTGCCGGTGATCATCTTTGCGGTGGCCGCGGTGCTGTGCCATCTGGTGCTGCGCTATACCCGCTATGGCCGCTCGGTATACGCGGTAGGCGGTAATGCGGAGGCAGCGCGGCTGTCGGGGTTGCGGGTCGATCGCATCCTTGTTTCGGTTTACGTGATCGTGGGGTTCTTCTCGGGCCTTGCCGCCTTTGTGCTGGCAGCGCGGCTCAATTCCGCCGAAGCGGTGGCGGGGGCCGGCTACGAGCTGACGGTGATCTCGGCCGTGGTGATTGGGGGCACGTCGCTCTTTGGCGGCATCGGCAGCGTGGGGGGCACGGTGATCGGGGCGGCGCTGATCGGGGTGCTGCAGAACGGGCTGCAGTTCAACAATGTCTCGTCCTATACCCAGAGCATCGTGATCGGTTTGATCCTGATCCTCGCCGTGGCTTTTGATCGCTGGCTCAAATCGCGGGCGCGGCTCTAGGCAGGCTCAGTCCTGGATGGGCAGGACCATCTGCTTGGGTGTGGCGGTGCTGCTGGAAGGCGTGAAGGCGGAGATGGTGACGCCCAGAAGGCGCACGGGTTTTCTGGGCGGAAAGGTCTGCGCCAGCAATTCGTCCACCGCCTGGGCCAGTTCGGCAGCGCTGCTGACCGGCTCCGGCCGGCTTCTGGCACGGGTAATTTGCTCAAAATTAGCGAACTTGACCTTCAAGGTGACGGTGCGGCCATAAAGCCCGCGCTTTTCGCCGCCCGCCCAGACCTTGTTGATCAGCGGCCGCGTCAGGGTGCGTGCTTCATCAAGGGTGGTGATGTCCTGCCCGAACGTGTCCTCAGCGCCAATGGACTTGCGCTCGCGATTGGGTTTGACCTCGCGGTGGTCGATTCCCTGGGCGAGGTCGAACCAATATTGGGCCGAGCGCCCGAAATGGGCGACCATCTCGTCCATGGTGAGCGCTGCAAGATCGGCCCCGGTCATGATGCCGAGCCGGTGCATGCGCGCCGCGGTCGCGGGCCCGACGCCATGGAATTTTTCGATCGGCAGGGCGGCCACGAACTGGGCACCGCGCTCGGGGGGGATAACGAAATAATTGTTGGGCTTGCGGTAACCCGAAGCAATCTTGGCGAGGAACTTGTTGTAGCTGATCCCCGCCGAGGCATTGAGGCCGGTGACTTCCTTGATCCGGCTGCGGATCGTATTGGCGACATCCCGCGCGAGGGTAATGCCCTGCTTGTTGTGGGTGACATCGAGATAGGCCTCGTCCAGCGACAGCGGCTCGATCAGATCGGTATGCGCGCGAAAGATCTCGTGGATCTGGGCGGAGACCGCGCGATAAACGTCAAAGCGCGGGGGCACGAAGATGAGCTCGGGGCATTTGCGCATCGCCGTGACGGAAGCCAGCGCCGAATAAACCCCGAAGGCCCGCGCTTCATAGCTGGCGGCCGCCACCACACCCCGCGCGGCGCCATGACCCACCGCGACCGGCTTGCCGCGCAGCTCGGGATTATCGCGCTGCTCGACGGAGGCGTAGAAGGCGTCCATATCGATATGAATGATCTTGCGGATGCTCACGAGGACGGCCTTGTTTCACCTGCCGAGCATAGGGGCGGAGCGGTCAGCCGGTGTCAGCAGACTGACCATGGCTATTTTGCCCACATGTTGCGCATGCGCGCGCCAAGATCGGCCTGCACCGGCGTGGGGGTAAACCCATCAGGCTGATAGGGCTTTACCGGGGGCCATAAAATATCTTCGAAACTGCCTAGCGTCGCGCGGGGAATGAAGCGGGTGCGTTGGGCGTACAGATGCCGGTCGCCATGGCGCGACTGCTGGGTGACGTAAAACCGTTGTGGCACCAGCAGATGCAGCTCGTCGCGGGCCCGGGTCATTGCCACGTAAAGCAGGCGCCGCTCTTCTTCCAGTTCATGGGTGCTGCCGGTGCCCAGATCGGAGGGAATGCAGCCATCCACCACATTGAGCACATGCACCGCCTTCCATTCCTGCCCCTTGGCCGAATGAATGGTGGACAAGATGAGGTAGTCTTCATCGAGCAGCGGCACCCCCGCCTGATCGCTCGTCGCCTCGGGCGGATCCAGCGTCAGATCGGTCAGGAACCGCTCGCGGCTGGGATAGCCTGCCCCGATCTGCTCGAGTTGAACGATATCGGCCTGCCGGATGCTGGCATCCTCATAGGTGTGCTCCATGAGGGGCTCGTACCAGAGCCGGGCATAGCCCAGCTCGGCCGGCCAGCCGGCATCACGCCGGGAGAGGCGAGTGACGAGTTCCACGAGCTCCTTCCAGCCCTGACCCGAGCGCGGAGGTTGGGGGATTTCTCCCAGAGCCCAAACGGGATCGGGCCCGGTCGCCAACGCATCGAGCACCTTGCCGGCGGCCGCAGGGCCAATGCCCGGCAGCAGCTGGAGCACGCGGAACCCGGCCACCCGGTCACGCGGATTTTCCACCCAGCGCAGCAGCGCCAGCAGGTCCTTGATATGGGCGGCGTCGAGAAATTTGAGGCCACCGAATTTGACAAAGGGGATGTTGCGGCGCGTGAGCTCGATCTCGAGCGGGCCGGAATGGCTCGAGGTGCGAAACAGCACCGCCTGCTGCTTGAGCAACACGCCGCCTTCGCGCGCTTCGAGCACCTTTTCCACGACGTAGCGCGCCTGGTCAGCCTCGTCGCGCACGGTGACGAGCAGCGGCTTGGCCTCGGACTGCCGCTCGGTCCAGAGATTTTTGGTGAAGCGCTCGCTGGCCTGCTCGATCACCGCATTGGCTGCGGCAAGGATCGGCTGGGTGGAGCGGTAGTTGCGATCAAGGGTGACGATGTCGGCCGCGGGCGAAAAGGCCGTTGGGAAATCGAGGATGTTGCGGACGGTCGCGGCGCGGAAGGAATAGATCGACTGGGCATCGTCGCCGACGACGGTCAGCCCCTGCCCCTGCGGCTTGAGGGCGAGGAGGATCGAGGCCTGTAGCTGGTTGGTGTCCTGATATTCATCCACCAGCACATGATCGAACCGGCTGGCGAGATTGGCTGCGATGGCCGGCTCCTCCATCATCCCGGCCCAATACAGCAGCAGGTCATCGTAATCGAGCACGTTCTGCCCCTGCTTGGCCGAGACATAGGCGGCAAACAGGGCACGCAGCTCGCTTTCCCACATGGCGCACCAGGGGAAAACGGTTTTGAGCACCTCGGCCAGATCACCCTGCGCGTTGACCACACGCGAATAGATAGCGAGGCACGTGCCCTTGGTGGGGAACCGGCTCTTGGCGCCGCTCAAGCCCAGATCGTGGCGCGCGAGGTTCATGAGATCGGCGGAGTCATCGCGATCATGGATGGTGAAGGCAGGGTCAAGCCCGATCTGGACGGCGTGTTCGCGCAGGAGACGCGCGCCGATGCCATGAAAGGTGCCGGCCCAGGCGAGAGCATCCCCGGCCCCACCCGTATTGGTACCGAGGACGCGCGCCAAGATCCGTTCGACTCGGCGGGTCATCTCGCCGGCGCCACGCCGTGAAAAGGTGAGGAGGAGGATACGCCGGGGATCGGCACCATTGACGACAAGATGGGCGACCCGATGGGCCAGCGTATTGGTTTTGCCTGAGCCAGCGCCGGCAATCACCAGCAGCGGCGAGGAGCGATCAGCCCCAACCCCATGCTCCACCGCCCGGCGTTGCTCGGGGTTCAGGGTCTCCAGATATGAGGTATCGAACGCCACGAATCGCAAGGCTCCAGCTAGGCGGGCACCGAACCGTATTCCTGTTTTGTTCGCAAGAGCCGTGGCCAAGATGTCGCGGAAGCGCGGGCGTGTTGCGCTAGCCGAAGGTGTAATCGAACCAGATGTGATGCAGCTCCGCATCAATGCTGATGCCGCCCGTTCCGGTGATGCCCGCCAGCTCCCCGGTGCCACTGCCCTCGACAATGGCGAAGAATTCGTTGGCTCGATCGCTCCCCTGGGTGGCCGCCGAATGAAGGAAGTTGAAGCTGCCCCGCTTGTCCCCAAGCGCACCTTCAAAACTCTCCATGGCAAGGTACGACCCCACGCCCGAGACGCGATCAAAGGCGAAGGTGAAGATCGTGGTCGAGCGGCCGCTGACCTCGCCGGTATAGAGCTTCTCCATCGTGCTCACCCCCACGGGCAAGCCGGTGACCACCGCGTCTGGCACGGCTAGGTCTGCCTGCTGGAACCCCGAGACGGTGAATGTTCCACTGACCTTCATTCCTAACCTCCCCTCCGGTTCTGCTGCTATCATGCACGAGAACATTCAAAGAACAACACCGCTGCGAGCACATGATTCATCTGCCAGGGCGCGGGTTCCGACACCGGCATATTGCGGACATGGTTTATCCCCATGGGAACGCACAACCGGGGAAAAACCCGCCCGATCGGGTGTGACCTGCCGCGCGAGGCGACTATGGTCGCGCCAGCCGAACCCAAGAAGAAGAGCCATGTCCGAACTCGACACCCGCATTGCCGCCCAGATCGCCACCGAGGTGGGGGCCCGCCCGGCCCAGGTTGGTGCGGCGGTGGAACTGCTCGATGGTGGCGCCACGGTGCCCTTTATCGCGCGCTACCGCAAGGAAGTGACGGGCGGGCTCGATGACACGCAGTTGCGGCTCCTCGCCGAGCGGCTGACCTATCTGCGCGAACTCGAAGCGCGGCGGGCGGCGATCCTTAAATCGATCAACGAGCAGGGCAAGCTCACCCCCCAGCTCACCGCCTCCATCACGGGCGCGGCGACCAAGGCGGAACTGGAAGACTTCTACCTGCCCTTCAAGCCCAAGCGGCGCACCAAGGCGGAGATTGCGCGCGAGCGCGGGCTGGGGCCACTGGCAGAGGCCATTCTCGCCAATCGCAATGCCGACCCAGCAGCGCTGGCACAAGCTTACCTCAACGAACACGTACCCGGCACCAAGGAAGCGCTGGAGGGCGCGCGCGATATCGTGGTCGAGGGACTGACCGAGAACGCCGGCCTGCTCGGGCAATTGCGCAGCTATATGCGCGACAAGGCGATGCTGAGCGCCAAGGTGCTCAAGGGCAAGGAAGACGCCGGGGCCAAGTTCTCCGACTATTTTGCCCATTCGGAACGCTGGAACAAGGTCGCCGGCCACCGCGCGCTGGCGATGATGCGCGGACGCGACGAGGAATTTCTGAGCCTCGACATGGAGGTGGACGCCGACCTGCCCGACCCCGTCAAGCCGGCCGAGCGGCTGGTGGCGGGCGCGCTCAAGGCGCAGGGCAATGGCGCGGGCGACAACTGGCTGCGCGAGGTTGCGGGCTGGGCCTGGCGGACGCGGCTGCGTGCGTCCTTGTCGGTGGACCTGATGGTGGAACTACGCGAACGCGCCGAAGCCGAGGCCATTTCCGTGTTTGCCCGCAACCTCAAGGACCTGCTGCTCGCGGCACCCGCTGGCGCTCGGGCCACGATGGGGCTCGATCCCGGCATCCGCACCGGGGTCAAGGTCGCGGTGATCGACCCCACCGGCAAGGTGCTCGATACGGCGACGATCTACCCGTTCCAGCCCCGCAACGACGTGGTGGGGGCGCAAGCGGCTATCCAGGCGCTGATCCAGAAGCATCGGGTCGAACTTATTGCTATCGGCAATGGCACCGGCAGCCGGGAAACCGAAAAACTCGTCGCCGACCTCATCGAACGCCTGCCGGCGCCCAAACCGACCAAGGTGATTGTTTCGGAAGCGGGGGCTTCGGTTTATTCGGCGTCGCAGCTTGCAGCGACCGAGTTCCCCAATCTCGATGTGTCACTGCGCGGGGCGGTGTCCATCGCGCGGCGCCTGCAGGATCCGCTGGCCGAGCTGGTCAAGATCGAGCCCCAGGCGATCGGGGTCGGGCAATACCAGCACGATGTCGACCAGAACCGGCTCGGGCGCTCGCTCGACGCGGTGGTGGAAGACGCGGTGAACGCGGTAGGCGTTGATCTCAACACCGCTTCAGCGCCCCTCCTTGCGCGGATTTCGGGCCTTGGCGCCTCGGTTGCCGAAGCCATTGTCAGCTATCGCGATGCCAATGGGCCGTTCCAATCGCGCAAGGCGCTGCTCAAGGTGCCACGGCTGGGCCAGCGCACTTTCGAGCAAAGCGCGGGGTTCTTGCGCATCACCGATGGCACCGAGCCGCTCGATGCGTCCTCGGTTCACCCCGAGGCCTATGGCGTGGCGCGCCGGATCGTTGCGGCCTGCGGGCGGGATTTGCGCACGCTGATGGGCGACAAGGCGGCGCTGGCCGGGCTCGATCCCAGGAGCTTTGTCGATGAGCGTTTCGGCCTGCCTACCGTACGCGATATTTTGGCCGAGCTGGAAAAGCCCGGCCGCGACCCGCGCCCAGCCTTCAAGACCGCGACCTTTGCCGAAGGCGTGGATGACATCAAGCATCTCAAGCCCGGCATGATGCTGGAGGGCACGGTGACCAATGTCGCCGCCTTTGGTGCCTTTGTGGATATTGGCGTGCATCAGGATGGGCTGGTGCATGTCTCGCAACTGGCTGACAAATTCGTCAAGGACCCCCATGAGGTGGTCAAGGCGGGCGATGTGGTAAAGGTTCGCGTGGTCGAGGTGGACCTGCCGCGCAAACGCATCGGGCTAACCATGCGCAGGGATGGCGAGGCCGCCGCGCCGCGCGAACGTGGTCGTGAGCAGCCAATACGCCCCAGCCAACGCCCGCCGCAGGAAGCCAAGCGCAGCACCGGCTCGCTGGGCGACATGCTGAGCGCTGCGATGCGCAACAAGAAGTAGCGCCGCCGACTGTGAGCCGGCGGCTAAATCAGAACAGCCGCCGGCGGGCGCGGCTACCAGCCGAAACAATGGGCACTACCGCAAGCAGGATCATGCCGACCATGCCCCCGATCGCCAGGAACCCGGCGGGGGTAATCTCGGCATCGACCTCAAGGCTTGCACGGCCCCAGGCCCAGCGGACGCGGGCTCGGGCCGGCGCATTGGGTGTTGCCCGAACCGGCACGAGCTTGCCGGTGGCCTCCTCGTCCATGATGAACTCCGTTGCTGTGGAAAGGAGCCGGGCACAGGGGCCCGGCCCATGAAGGCGCGTCAGGCGATGCCGGCGCCGCCGGTGACGCCAAACACTTCGCCGGTGATGTAGCTGGCTTCCTGGGACGCGAGCAGCACATAGATGGGCGCCAGCTCGACCGGCTGCCCCGGGCGGCCAAAGGCGCTGTCCGAGCCCATCTGCATGACCTTTTCCTCGGGCTGGCCGCCGCTCGACTGCAGGGGCGTCCAGAACGGGCCGGGGGCCACGGAATTGACGCGCACGCCGTTCTCGATCAGCTGCTTGGAGAGGGCCTTGGTATAGGCGACGATGCCGGCCTTGGTGGTGGCGTAATCAAGCAGGATGGCCGAGGGCTCATAGGCTTGGATGGAGGCCGTGGTGATCACGGCAGCGCCCGGCTTGAGATGCGGCACGGCTGCCTGGGCGATCCAGTGCATGGCGTAGAGATTGGTCTTCATCGTCTTGTCGAAATCGGCCGAGGTGACCTTGTCAATCGACTCGCGGTTCTGCTGCCGGCCGGCATTGATGACGAGGATATCGAGTCCGCCCAGCCCCTCGACGGCCTGGCTCACCAGCTGCTGGCACCAGTTTTCATCGGTGATGTCGCCGGGAAGCGCGATGGCCTTGCGCCCTTCGGCTTCGATCAGCTTGATCACCTCCTGCGCGTCGCTTGACTCGGCCTCAAGAAAGGAGATGGCGACATCCGCGCCTTCGCGGGCATACGCGATGGCCGCGGCCCGGCCAATGCCGGAATCGCCGCCAGTGATCAGCGCCTTGCGGCCCTTGAGCTTGCCCGAGCCCTGATAGGAGCTTTCGCCATGATCGGGCACCGGATCCATTTTGGCGGCCAGACCAGGGATGGGTTGCGGCTGGCGTGGGAACGGGGGCTGGGGATATTGGCTGCGCGGGTCCTGCATGGTGAGGCGATCGGTCATGGCTCTCTCTCGAAGTGGGATGCCATGACCAACGACGGGTGCGGGCGTGAGTTCCGCGGCAGAAGCGCGCTACAGCTTGCGATGGCGCAACATTGTCGGGTGAAAAACCCGGACGGACGCGGTGCCTGCCCGGGTAGAGTTGCTTAGTACAGCACGTTCTGCGCTTCGGGCTGGTCGATATTGTCCTTGGTGACAAGGACGACGCCGGTATCGATCTGCTCCTCGAGGGTTTTGCCGCCCAGAAGGTCGAGCGCGGCCTGCACGCCCAGTTCGCCCATCTGGTAGGAGCCCTGGACGAGAATGCCCGAGAGCGTGCCGTCCTTGACGAAGGCCTGCAGGTCCTCGTTGCCATCAAAACCGATGGCAGTCAGCTGGCCGGCCTTGCCGGCCTGCACGATGGCGCGGCCCATGCCGATGGCGGTGGGCTCATTGGCGCCAAAGATCGCCACCAAGTCGGGATTGGCAGCCAGCACGTCGGTGGTCTGGTTGAGGGCGGTGGCCATCTGGGACTGGGAGTAATAGGGGCCGACGATTTCGAGCTCGCTATTGCCCTTCAGATATTCGGTGAAGCAGCCGACGCGGCCGATCTCCGAGCCAACACCGGCGACATAAGACATGACGGCAACCTTGCCGGTGGTGCCGGCGCCATCGATCACGGCCTGAGCAGCCATTTCGCCCGCCTTGCAGTTATCGGTGGAAAGGAACGTCTGGTAGAGGCCTGCGCCGCTTTCACCCAAGGCGGAGTCGATGATGGCGACGGGAATGCCCGCTTCGTTGGCGCGGCGCACGACCGGCACCAGTGCTTCGGGGTCGGAAGGGGCTAGGACGATGCCCGCGACCCCGCGATTGACCGCGTTTTCCACCAGGTTAACCTGGTCGGCCACGGCGGCTTCCGAAGCGGGGCCGTCAAAGCTCAGCGTGTGCTCGGAATTGCCTTCGAGTGCGGCGGCAGCGCCCTTGTTGACGTTCTGCCAGAAGTTCGAGTTGGTGGTCTTGACGATCACGGCGATTTCGCCGGCCGAAGCGGCGGCGATGGTGAGGCAAAGCGCGGATGCGACGGTGCCAAGCAGGACAGATTTCTTCATGTTACTCCTCCGATAATGAAGCTTGGTGGTTAGGCGTTCTGACGAGCCGTAAGCCGGCGCGTTTTGCTGAACATCATGGCCGAACCACAGCCTTGATCAGGCTTTCCCGATCCTCCGCCAGTTCGGCAAAGCGGCGCGGCAGATCGGCCAGGTCGATCTCCTCGGACAGCAGCGCCGCCGTAGCGATCTGCCCCGCCCGGATCGCGGCCATCACGCGCTCGAAATCGGCGCGCAGTGCGTTGCGGCTGCCGATGATGCGCGCTTCGCGCTTGTGAAACTCGGCATCGCTGAAGGTGATATCGCCCTTGACGACGCTGACCAGCACATAGGTGGAGCCATGCGCCAGCAGGGAGAAGCCGGCTTCGATCGCCTTGCCAGAACCGGTGGCGTCAAAAACGACGTCAAAACCATCAGCCAGATCGCCGACGAGAATGGCGCCGGGATCACTATACAAGTGCCCAAAGCCGAACCGCTTGCCGGCGAGCTCTAGGCGGCGCGGGCTGAGATCCAGCAGGTGTACATCAGCGCCAGCCAGACGGGCAAACAGCGCTACACCCAGACCGATGGGGCCGGCGCCCGTGACCAGCACTCGGTCGTTTTGGCGCAATTCCGAGCGGGCCACCGCATGGGCGCCAATGGCGAGGAACTCGACCATGGCTGCCTGCAACTCGGAAAGACCCGTGGCCGGATAAAGATTGCCAAGGGGCACGGCAATACGGCTACACAGGCCGCCGTCGCGATGCACGCCAAGCACTTCGATGCGGGTGCAGCAATTGGGCTTGCCCCGGCTGCAGGCGCGGCAGGTGCCGCAGGACACATAGGGATTGATGACGACAAGTTCGCCCGCGGCCATGTCACCGGCCGCCTCGACCAGCCGACCCGACAGCTCGTGCCCGATCACCCGTGGATATTGCAGATAAGGGTGCTTGCCTTCAAAGATATGGTAATCGGTGCCGCACAGCCCGACTGCGGCAATATCCACCAGCGCCCAGCCTTCCGGCGCCTCGGCGGGACGGGGGGCCTGGCGCAGCTCGAACAACCCCGGCTCCACACAGGTGCCGACGGTCATGGTGCCCAACGCGTTGACCTGAACGGCCTCGTTCATTGCAGAACTCCTTGTTGGCGCGACTGCCAGTTGTCGGGCAGCGCGCCCTTGATGATGAGGCTGAGCACGTCGTCCTTGCTGACCTCGCCGATCGCATGCGAGCCCACTTTTTCGCCGCGGTTCATCACGACGACGCGGTCGCAAAGGTCGAACACGTCGTGCATGTCGTGGCTGATGAGGAAGATGCCCAGGCCCTCGTCGCGCAGCTGCTTGATGAGTTCGCCCACCATGGCGGTTTCGGCCGGCCCGAGCGCCGCGGTAGGCTCGTCCATGATGAGGATCTTGGCGTCGAAATAGATCGCGCGGGCGATGGCAATGACCTGGCGCTGGCCGCCCGAAAGGCGCGCCACAGCATCGGTCAGGTTGCGGAAATTGGGGTTGAGCCGCGCCAAGACACGCTTGGATTCCTCAAGCATGCGCTTGTCATCGAGATTGCCCCAACGCGTGCGCAACTCCCGCCCGAGAAAGAGGTTGGCCGGCGCATCGAGATGCTCGGCCAGGGCCAGGGTCTGGTAAATGGTTTCAATGCCCTGGTCGCGGGCATCGGTGGGGGAGTTAAGGGAGGCGACTTCCCCCCGGATGCGGATTTCGCCCGCGCTCGGAGTCATGGCGCCCGAGAGGATGCGCATCAGGCAGGACTTGCCCGCGCCGTTGTGGCCGAGCAGGCCCACCACTTCGCCGGCATGCAGATCAAGGCTGACGCCGTTGACCGCGCAAACGCCGCCAAAGTGCTTCTCAATGTCGATCATTTCAACCAATCGCGTGGTCATGGTCTGCCCCCGGTGTGAAGCTGGTGTTTGCTGGGAGATGATCATCGGTGGCGCAACTGATCGATAAAGACAGCCAGGATCACCACGATGCCGATGACGATCTGCTGGATGAAGGATGAGACACCGGCCATGTTGAGGCCATTGCGCAGCACGCCGATGATGAAGGCGCCGATCATGGTGCCCGAAATCGTGCCGACCCCACCCATGAGAGACGCGCCGCCGATCACCGCCGAAGCGATGGCGTCGAGCTCGTACATCACCCCTTCATTGGGCTGGGCGGTCACGAGGCGCGACATCAGCACATTGCCCGCAACGCCGGCGAGGCCGCCCGACAGCATATAGGCGGCAATCTTGGTGCGATCGACATTGACGCCGGCCAGCCGCGCCGCTTCCTCGTTGGAGCCGGTGGCATAAAGATGCCGGCCCAGCGGACGGCGGCGCAGCACATAGGCGGCGATGAGGGCGATGATGACGAGAAGAATGACTGGGTAGGGGATACCCGGAAAGACGACGCGCGACAGGCCATTGGGCAGCTTTTCAACCATGCGCCAAAGAGCGCCATTGCCCAGCCAGCCAAAGGCCTCGCCCAGCTGCGAAATCGGCGCGGCGCCGGTCAGCTGCAGCGCAGTGCCGCGCGCGATCAACATCATGCCGAGTGTGGCGACAAAGGGCGTGATCTTGAGCTTGGTGATGACCAGACCATTGGCGAGGCCGCAAAGGGCCCCTACCCCGACGCCGGCCAGCATGCCGAGCGGCACGGGAACGCCGGCCTTGACCAGCATGCCGGTAGCCGTGCCCGAAAGGGCGAGCACTGCGCCCACGGACAGATCGATGCCGCCGGTGATGATCACCATGGTCATGCCAATGCCAAGAAGCGCGATGACCGAGGTCTGCAGCAAAACGGTCAGGCCGTTATTCACCGACAGAAAGGCTGCATTGCCGAAGGCGAAGACCGCGATCAGGATCGCCAGCGTGAACAAGGCGGAGAGCTTGTGCAGCGTTTCCCCGTTGATCCGGCCCGTGGGCCAGGATGTGCCGGTGGTGCTTTGGACGGCCGCCATGACTCTCCCAACTTTTCTGTTTTAAATTATTGAAACCAGCCTTTCGCCATTGCCTCTGCCCTGTCAATTGTTTTTAATGATTGTCGACAAATGTACCGGGAGCGCCTTGAGTGGCCAGAACTGACGAGCGCTTTCGCGAAGCTTTCAACAGCTTGCTGGATCGTTGCGAGGCGCTTCTACCAGGCGACCAATTGCCAGCCGAACTGGCGCTGGCGGCCGATCTCGAGGTGAGCCGGACCGTAGTGCGGGCAGCGCTTGAGCGCATGAAAGCCGAAGGCTTGATCGAGTGGAATGGCCGGCAAAAGACCTTGGTGCGTTTGCCCAAGCCGATCGACAGGCTGGCGGTGCAGGCCGACCAGATTTCCCTCGATGAACTTGAGCGGCAGTTCCTCGACTGGATCTTGCGGTTCGACGTGGCGCCCGGCACCGCGCTCAACGTCACCTATCTCGCCAAGACCTTCCGCGTGACCGCCTATGGCCTGCAGGAGTTTCTGGCTTCACTCAGCCGTTTCGGGCTGGTGCGGCGTCGCCCGAGGGGCGGCTGGGAGCTGGTGGGGTTCACCCGCGATTATGCCGTTGAACTGTCGGACTTCCGCATGGTGCTTGAGCTCAATGCGGTTTCCCATGTGATTTCCCTGCCGCCGAGCGATCCGATCTGGGAGCGACTTGCCGTGCTCAAGGCGGATCACCGGCAACTCGCCGCTGAGATTGATACGCGCTACCACGATTTTTCGCTGCTCGATGAGCGCTTCCACACCACGATCGGCAAAACGGTGCGGAACCGGTTTGCCAGCGAGTTCCAAAAGGTCATCACCCTCGTTTTTCACTACCATTACCAGTGGGACAAAAAGGACGAGCGCGAGCGCAACACGGCTGCGGTGGGGGAGCATTTGCGGCTGATTGAGGCCTTGCAGGCGCGCGATGAGCAGGCAGCCCTCACCGCTGCCCGGGAGCACCTGCAAACTTCCAAGCAAACCCTGCTCAACTCGCTACGCATTCACGCCCTGCCCTGATGGCGGCAGTGCCGGGCCTACCTCTCCCGCGTCAGTGCAAGCGCCTTGCGAGCGGTGTCTTCGTCGCAGACCAGGGCGCTACCCATGCGGGAGCGCAGGGCCCCGGCAATAGCGGCGGCCTTGGACAAGCCGCCGGCGGCAAAGATGACACGAGGCACCTTGGCGAGGATGGCGAGGGGAAGAGCAACGGCCCGGCTGTTGATCTCGTGGTCGATCAGGGCGCCGTCCCGGTTGATGAACTGGCCCAGGATATCGCCGACCGCGCCGGCATCAAGGAGCGACTGCAGCTCCACGTCCTGGGGCAGGCCATAGCGCATCAGCAGTGAGCGATCCGACAGGTCCCCGATACTGACGAGGATGATGTCGTTCCGAGCGATGCGGTCAAAGGCGCTTTGAAACTCGCGTTGGTTGAGGATGGCGTCGCGCGACTGGGCACTGTCGGCATAAACCGGCGCGGCGAGATAAGCGCATTCGGCATTGAGCTGGCGGGCCAGATCGCTGGCGATGTCGAAGGTGTTGATGGCCAGCCCGCGGGTGAGGCCGCCGATCACCGAGCTGACGCAAAGCTGGGGATATTTGGCGGCGGGCACGAAGCGCACCATCTCGCGCAAGGTCGCGCCCCAGGCGGTGCCGACACCCGAGACCTCGTTGCTGCTCAAGAGCTGCATCAAGTATTGTGCGGTTGCTTCGCCGATCAGCACGGGGACCATGTCGAGGTCCTTGGGGGTGGGCAGGATGATGGCCCGCTCCAGCCCGAACTCCGTCATCAGTTCCTGCTCGAGCTCGATGCAACTGGTCAGGCTGGTGTTGAGCGTGATGGTCACGAGCCCGGTGCGCCGCGCATCATTGATCAGCTTGTTGATGCGCGGGCGATTGGTCGAGAGCAGATCGGCTATCTCGGCCTGCGTGCGCCCTTCCTTGAAATAAAGCCAGGCGACGCGCACCAGGGTTTGGTCAAAAGGATGCTCGCCTGGCGTCAATTGCATGAAGATCTCTACCCGTCTGGCCGTAACACGGTCAGGCCCTTACCACAATTGCACAGTGGCCCGGCTCAGTTTCACTGTGCAAGCGCCTGCGGTCACTGCCATGGCCAACTATTGCGTGGCAATACGCTGGGTGGTTTCGGCGTTGAACTGGTGCAAGGCCGCGTGCTCTGCCCAAAGGGTGATGGTCTTGCCATCTTCGATGCCGCTGGCATCGTCGAGGCTGGCGACCAGCGGATCGGCATAGCCGTCCAGTCGTAGATGCACATGGAACTCGTTGCCCAGCGGCTCCACCAGTTCCACGACGCCCGTGAAGCTGATGGCGGGAGCGGCAGGCTGGACCAACGAAAGCGAGTCCGGACGAACGCCCACGATGTCGGCCGCAGGATCATAGATGGGATGACCGACCGCCGCCGATCCCAGCACCTTGATCGGCAAAAGGTTCATCGGCGGGGAGCCGATAAAGCTCGCGACAAACAGGGTCGCGGGGGTCTGGTAGACCTCCATGGGCGTGCCGATCTGCTCGATCCGGCCGGCATTCATCACCACCAACCGGTCGGCCAGGGTCATGGCTTCCATCTGGTCATGGGTGACGTAGATGGAGGTCGTACGCAGCCGGCGCTGCAGCTTGCGAATCTCGACCCGCATCTGCACGCGCAGCTTGGCGTCGAGGTTGGACAGCGGCTCGTCAAAGAGGAACGCGGCAGGGTTGCGGACAATGGCGCGCCCCATGGCCACGCGCTGGCGCTGCCCGCCCGAAAGCTGTCCAGGACGGCGATCGAGCAAGGGGCCGATCTCGAGAATGCGCGCGGCTTCTTCGACCCGGCTGGCAATATCGAATTTGGAATAATGGCGATTGCGCAGGCCATAGGAGAGGTTCTCGCGCACCGACATATGCGGATAAAGCGCGTAGTTCTGGAACACCATGGCAATGTCCCGATCGGCCGGTTCGACCGTGCTCACATCCTTGTCGCTGATGCGCAGAACGCCCGAGCTGATCGATTCGAGCCCGGCCACCATGCGCAGCAGCGTGGATTTTCCACAACCCGAGGGCCCCACCAGGACGATCATCTCGCCATCTTCGATACTGAGGCTAACCCCTTTCACCGCCTCTACATTTCCGTAGCGCTTGCGCAGGTTGTCGAGTTCGATGCTGGCCATATCCGGGCTCCTCCGTTCACTGTCTTACATTTGTAACATGACGTTGACACTATTCAAGGGTCCCGCTAGCGTTGCTCATGCTCCGTTAGAGAGCGGACTGGCCGCCCAGTCTGGGCGAACCCCAATGAGGAGGGCTTAATGAAGATTTCCAAGTCCAGATTGCCTGGCTTTATCAACGCTGCTGCGGGCCTCGTGACCGCTTCGGTGTCGGTTCTGGCGCTGACCGCTCCCGCCATGGCTCAGGATCGCATCACCATAGAGTGGTGGCATGCACTGGGTGGGCGCCTGACGCCCATCGTCGACGAGCTCGTCACCAAGTTCAACGATTCCCAGGACGAGTTTCAGCTGGTTGCCACCAACAAGGGCAACTACGAAGAAGCCATGGCTGTCATGATCGCGGCTTATCGCGTCAAGCAGCACCCCGTGCTGTCGCAGACCTCAGAGCGCACCTTCCTGACCATGATCCATTCCGGCGCCACCAAGCCGGTGCCTGAGCTGATGGAAGAGCAGGGCTATGACATCGACTGGAGCAATTTCGTTGCCCCTGTCGCCGAATACTATTTCCAGGATGGCAAGCCGGCAGCGATGCCGTTCAACTCCTCCACCCCAGTGTTCTGGTACAATGCGGACCACTTCAAGGCCGCCGGCTTTGATGCACCGGGCGAAACCTGGCAGGAAGTCGAGCAGCAGCTTTATGCGATCAAGGAGCAGGGCATCAATGATTGCTCCATGGCCTTGGCGCGCGACTTTGTCTGGAGCCTGATCGAGAACTATTCGGCCATGCACGACCAGCAATATGGCACGCTTGCCAATGGCTTTGATGGGCTGGCAACCGAGTTCACCTTCAACAAGAGCCCACTGGTCGTCGGCCAGCTCGAGCGCCTGGACAAGTGGATGGATGACGGCGTCCTCCAGATCGCCGGCCAAGGCCTCAACCCCGAGGAGCTGTTTATTTCGGGCAAGTGCTCCACCATCACTGCCTCCACCGCCGCGCATGCCGGCGTGGAAGCGGGCGCGCAGTTCAACTGGGGTGCCACTTATCTCCCCCACGAAGAAGGTGTTGAGCCCAAGAACAGCACCATCGGTGGCGGCGCACTCTGGGTTTTGGCCAACAAGAGCGAAGAAGAATACAAGGGCGCCGCAGCGTTCCTGAACTTCGTGGCCTCTCCGGAAATCCAGACCTGGTGGGCTGGTGCGACCGGCTATGTGCCCGTGACCAACCAGGCCTATGACAAGTTCAAGGCGGACGGCTACTACGACGAGCATCCGACGCGCGAAATTGCCATTCTCCAGCTCAACCGCGGCACCCCGACCGAAAACTCGCGCGGCTTCCGCTTTGGCAACCACAACCAGATCTTCGAGATCATGAACCAGGAAATCCAGGGCGTCTGGACGGGTCAGCAGACTCCCCAGGAAGCATTGGACAAGTCCGTTGCTCGCGGCAACGAGGTCCTGCGTCAGTTCGAGCAGCTCAATGCCAACAAGTGAAGACGTCATTCTAGCAGGGAGCGCCTCCGGGCGCTCCCCCAGCTTTGACCTGCGCGGCATGGTGGCAGGGCTCCTGCGTCCGTCCGATGCCGGGCTCAAAGCCAACCATTTCAAGCGCCCTGGCCTGGCTGCCGCGCTGCTGGCGCCGCAGCTGCTGATCCTGCTGTTTTTCTTCTTTATCCCGTCCTACAAGGCGCTTTCGCTGGCCTTTGTGCAGGTGGATCCGTTTGGCGGCAACACCATGTGGGTGGGCCTTTCCAACTTCACCCAGCTGTTTTCCAGCGCCGAATATCGCGCCAGCGCCTCCTTCACCGTGTTTTTCACCGTGGTGACGAGCGTCGCGACGCTCCTGTTTGCGGGCATCTTTGCTTTCGCCACCGATTTCGTGGTGCGCGGCAAGGGCATCTACAAGAGCATCATCCTGCTCCCCTATGCCATTGCCCCCGTGATCTCGGGCGTCCTTTGGGCCTTCCTGTTCAATCCGGCAGTTGGCCCCATCGCGCAGTTCCTCCACTCCCTCGGCATCCCGTGGGACCCCAATCGCCGTCCGGCCGATGCCCAGACGCTGCTGATCATCGCGGCCGTGTGGAAGCACATCTGCTACAATTATATTTTCCTGGCCGCCGCCTTGCTGGCCGTCCCTACCTCCCTGCTTGAAGCGGCCACGCTCGATGGCGCCAAGCCCTTGCGCCGGTTCTTCACCGTGTCGCTGCCGCTGGTGACGCCAACCATCTTCTTCCTGATCGTCATGAACTTCGTTTACGCGATGTTCGAGACCTTCGGCATTGTCGATGCGGTTACCAGAGGCGGTCCGGCAGCAGCCACCAATATCCTGGTCTACAAGGTCTACCAGGAAGGCTTTGTGCAGCTGAACCTGGGTTCATCGGCCGCCCAGTCGGTGGTGCTGATGATCGTGGCGATTGCCTTCACCGTCCTGCAGTTCCGCGCCCTTGAGCGCAAAGTCAATTATGGGGTCTGAGCATGATCCAGAACCGGACCCTCACCATTGTCTGCCATGGCATCCTGATCTTTGGTGCCCTGCTGGTCTGCTTGCCGCTTTACTTCGCCTTTGTGGCCAGTTCGCACACGCTCCAGGAAGTGCAGCAATCCCCCTTCCCGGTACTGCCGGGGCTGCACTTCTTTGACAATGTCGCGCAGGCCTGGAACGAGGGCAATTTCGGCCGGCTGTTCCTCAACTCGATCATCGTCACCTGCGGCATCGTGATCGGCAAGCTCGCCATCTCGCTGTTGGCGGCCTTTGCCATCGTTTACTTCCGCTTCCCGTTCCGGATGACGGCGTTCTGGCTGATCTTTGTGTCCCTGATGCTGCCCGTGGAAGTGCGCATCATCCCCACCTATGAGGCCGTTGCCGACGTGGCAGGGCCCCTGCGCTGGGTGGTCGATATTTCGGGCCTGTCCGAGTTGATCGCCTCCCTGACCGGTTATCGGGTCGAGACCGCGCTCAACTGGAGCCTCGTCAACACCTATCAGGGCCTGATCCTACCCCTGATTGCCTCGGCTTCGGCGGTGTTCCTGTTCCGCCAGTTCTTTCTCACCGTGCCCGAGGAGCTCTGCGAAGCGGCGCGCCTCGACAAGGCGGGACCCATGCGGTTCTTCTGGGATATCCTGCTGCCGCTCTCCAAGGCCAATATCGGGGCGCTGGCGATCATCCTCTTCATCTTCGGGTGGAACCAGTATCTCTGGCCCCTCCTCTTTACGACCGACAAGAGCATGGCCACTGCCGTGCTGGGCCTCAAGCAATTGGTGCCCGTTGCCGATGCGGAACCGGCCTGGAATTTGGCCATGGCCGCCGCGTTCTTCGTCATGCTGCCCCCAGCCGTCATCATCCTGGCGATGCAGGGCCTGTTCACCAAAGGACTTGTCGATTCCGGCAAGTAAGCTTCAACCAAGAGGGTATCTGAAGTGGTTCAAATCGTCGGTCACCGCGGCGGTCGCAACGTGTGGCCAGAAAACAGCCTGGGCGGCTTCGAGAAGGTGCGCGCGCTCGGCGTCGATGCCGTGGAGTTCGATATCCACCTGACCAAGGCGGGCGAGCTCCTGTGCATCCATGACGCCACGCTCGAGCGCACGACGCTGGGCACCGGTCTTGTGGCCGATCTGCCGGTGGATGGACGCAAGAACGTCATCTTGCGCGACAGCGACAACGAGCACATCCCGACTTTCCGCGACGTGCTCGAACAGTTCGCCGATAGCACGCTCGAACTCCATATCGAGCTCAAATCGGATCACGACCACAAGCCCTATCCGGGCATTGTGCCCGCCGTGCTCGCCGAGATGGAGCGCTTCAACTTCGGGGATCGGGCGGTGCTCACGAGCTTTGATCCCGATGTGCTGCGCGACATCCGTGCAGCGGTGCCCAATGGGCGGCGCCTTGCTTCGATTGACCGGCACTCGGCCGAGCGCCTGGGCGGGCTGCCGGCCGCGCTCACCATGCTCGGCGAACTCGTCGAGATCGTCGCGGTGGAACGCAGCGTCCTGCTCGAAAATCTTGATCTGGTGAAGTCCATCGTGCCGATGAACCGGTGGGCGGTATGGATGTGCAACGATGCGGAAAGTATCGAATACTGGCTGCAGCAGCCCGTGTTTTCCATCACCTCCGATGTTCCCGATCTCGCCGTTTCCGTAAAGGAAAAGCTTCGTGGCTGATTCAATACTCGATACGGATAGGGCCGCGGCCGACCCCATCATCTTGCACAACACCGACCTCGTGATCTTCGATTGCGATGGAGTGTTGATCGACAGCGAGATCATTGCCAGCCGCACCATGGCCGAAGCCCTTACCGATGCGGGCTTTCCCATGACGCAAACCGAAGCGCATGTGACTTTTACCGGCAATTCCGAGCGGGACACCAAGGCTTATCTGACTGAAAAGCTCGGCGTCACGGATCTCGACGCGCTGTTCACCGCCTGGGGCAAGCGCCTTTACAAGGGCTTTGAAGCCGTCGAAGAGATCGAGGGCATTGCCGATGTGGTGACACGCCTCAACCGCCCGATCTGCGTGGCCTCCAACAGCTCGCTCTACCGGCTGACTCGCAGCCTTGGGCGCGTCGGGCTCTGGAAGGCCTTTCATGGTCATGTGTTCAGCGCCGACCACGTTGCCCACCCCAAGCCAGCACCGGACCTGATGCTGCACTGCGCCGCTGAAATGGGGGCCGATCCGCGCCGCTGCGTGATGATCGATGACAGCCCCCATGGCGTGGAGGGCGCCCTTGCCGCTGGCATGATCGCCATCGGCTTTGTGGATTTGCGCGATCCCCGCGGCAAGCGGGCTGAAGTGCTACGCGAAGCGGGCGCGCATCTGGTCGCGAATGGCAGCGGCGAATTGCAGGCCTGCCTCGAGCAAGCCGATTTGATGCTGGGAAACAGTTCTGCTCGCCCTCAAGACGCTACCCTGGGCTCTGGCTCAGAGGCCCGCTAAACACGTCCCATGCCCGGCCCCCCTCGCGTGGCCGGGCATCCCCGCTCGATATGCCCGAGCCCTACCAGTTGCTTTCCAGCGCTTCGCGAGCCTGATCGTCACTCCAGCTGGCGGGCACCCAGACCCCAATCTGCTTGCCTTCGCGCTCGATCTGGGCGTGCCGCATCGGCGTCGCGCCCGTAGCGCCCGGGCTTTCGTCATGGTCGTATTCGGCCAGTTCGTGGCTGAACTCCCTGCCGTGCCAGTCGCCGTGATGCAGCCATCGGCCAGTGAATTTTTCCTGCGTAATGCTCATGGTAAACCTCGTGGTTACCGTAATAACGCCAATCGGCTGATCCGGCTCCGCGCAAAATCGTCGCCGGCACAGACAAATCTGTGCCATTCCAGCCCTTGCCTTAGTGAAAGCCGATATACCGACAAGAAGAAGCTACACGCTCGATTGCCAAGCACGCGCCCGCAATAGTATGCCGGCTGGAACAAGCCAGAACCGAGGTGAGCAAATCTACCAGCCCAAGAAAATCGGCCTGATTGGTGCGGGAGCAATCGGGCAGTCGCTGTTGCGTGCCATCGCCGCCATGCCCGATGTTGAACTGGCATTTGTCTTGGTGCGAGATGCGGGCAAACTGCAGGGCCTCGATGTGGACCCCAGCGTGGTTGTGACCGATCCCTCCGCGGCAATTGAGCGGGATGCCGACCTGGTGCTCGAGGCGGCAACGCCAGCCCTGGTTGCTGCGCTGGCGCCAGGCTGGCTCGAGCGAGCCGATTTTTGCGCCTTCAGCTGCTCGGCGCTGGCCGATGCCGAGACCGACCGGGCTGTCCGCGCTGCGGCGGCACAATCGGGGCGCCGGTTCTTTGTGCCCCATGGCGCGGTTCTGGGGCTCGACGGCATTGCCGATGGGCGCGACCTCATTGAACGCGTTACCATCACAACGACCAAGAGCGGCAAGAGCCTTGGGCTCGATCCGGAAACGGAGGGCCTGGTGTTCGAGGGATCTGTGCGCGAAGCCTGCGGGCTGTTTCCGCGCAACGTCAATGTTCACGCCGCCATTGCCCTGGCGGGGATCGGTTTTGACCAGACGACCAGCCGGATTATTGCGGAACCAGGCCTCGCCACCAATCAGCATCGCATCGAAGTCACCGGCGAGGGCTTCGACTGGGATCTTGGCGTATCCTCGCGCTCCTTGGGTGGGGTGACGGGATCCTACACGCCGCTCTCCGCTGTTGGCTCGCTTCGGCGTATCCTCGGGGGCACAGGCGTGGCCTTGGTCTAGTGGCTGGCGAGCAAGGACTAACTCGGATTTAACTGCCTCCCGAGCCCCTGGAGCTCAGTCTTCCCCTTCCAGGATGCCCCATCAAATGCCGTTCGGTTGAGAATAAAGGACGTTGAATGTCGATCCACAGCAAGTTCAGCAAACTAGGCACCCAGAATGCCCCCGGCCAGGAAACCCGGCAGGCAATTGCCGGCACCGAGAGCTTTCTGAGCGGCGAGAAGCTCGCGGGCACGCCCGTCGATTTTTCGCATGGCGATGTGGACGCCCATGAGCCCACGCCCGGTGCTCTCGATCTCTTCAACGCCGGCGTCGCCAAGGGCGGAGCGCAGGCCTATACGGAATATCGCGGCTCTGGCGAGATCCGCGACGCAGTGGCTGCCCGCCTCGCCGCCTTTACCGGCGCGCCGGTCGATACCCGCGATGGCCTGATCATCACCCCCGGCACCCAGGGCGCGCTCTTCCTTGCGGTCGCGGCCACCATGGTGCGCGGCGACAAGGTCGCGATCGTGCAGCCCGATTACTTCGCCAATCGCAAGCTCGTTGAGTTCTTCGAGGGCGAAATGGTGCCCGTGCAGCTTGGCTATCGGCAAGCGCCAGCCGGACAGGCCGGACTGGATCTCGACCAGCTGGAAGCCGCCTTCCAGGCCGGCGCCAAGCTGTTTCTCTTTTCCAACCCCAACAACCCCACCGGTGTCGTTTATTCGAGCGACGAGATCGCCAGCATCGCCGCCCTCGCCACACGCTATGGCGCCAGCGTGATCGTGGATCAGCTTTATTCGCGGCTGCTTTATAAGGGCGTCGCCTATACCCATCTGCGCGCAGGCGCGGTCGACGCCGAGAACGTCGTCACCATCATGGGGCCATCCAAGACCGAATCCCTCAGCGGCTATCGCCTGGGCGTCGCCTTTGGCTCAAGCGAAATCATCGAGCGCATGGAAAAGCTGCAGGCGATCGTGTCCCTGCGCGCCGCCGGCTACAACCAGGCCGTGCTGCGCAGCTGGTTTGATGAGCCCGCCGGCTGGATGGACGACCGCATCGCCCAGCACCAGGCCATCCGCGACGATCTGGTGGAGCAGTTCCGCTCCATCGAAGGCTGCTTTGTCCGCACGCCCGAAGCGGGCAGTTACCTCTTCCCGCAATTGCCCGAACTGAGCATCGAGCCGGCGCAGTTCGTGACCGCGCTGCGCGTGCTGGCCGGTGTGACCGTGACACCCGGCACCGAGTTCAGCCCCCATTCGGGTGCCAGCATCCGGCTGAACTTCTCCCAGGATCATGCCGCGTCGGTCGCTGCCGTCCAGCGGCTTGCCACGCTGGTGGAGCGCCATCGGGGTTAGAGCGTAAACTCGCGTCAAGCTGGGCAAATAGTGGCGGGCTCGAGAGATTGGATTGACCGCGCCGATTGGGCCTGATGAAGTAAAACTTACAGGCAGCGGGGCAGCTTAGCTGCGCTCTGCCGCCCACACCGCAATAATAAGCTGCCCAATATGGGCGCGACCGGGAGACCACCAAGATGAAGCGAATTGTAACGGGACTGCTGCTGGCATCCACTTTCCTGGGCTCGTCGGGGCTGGCTTTCGCCCAGCAAACCACGCTGACCATCGAAAGCTGGCGCAACGACGATCTGCCCATCTGGAACGAGAAGATCATCCCAGCCTTTGAGTCCGCTCATCCCGAGATCAATGTCGAGTTCGCGCCGCTGGGCCCGACCGAATACAATTCGGCTGTTGGCGCCAAGCTCGAAGCAGGCACTGCCGGCGATCTCATCACCTGCCGCCCCTTCGATCTGGCGCTCGCCCAGTTCACCCAGGGCTATCTGGCCCCGCTTAATGACCTGCCCGGCATCGAGAATTTCTCCGATGTCGCCAAGTCTGCCTGGACTACCGATGATGGCGCCACGACCTTTTGCGTGCCCATGGCTTCGGTGATCCATGGCTTTATCTACAACAAGGACATCTTTGCCGAGCTGGGCCTTGAAGTGCCAGCGACGGAAGACGAGTTCTTTGCCGTGCTCGACGCCATCAAGGAAGATGGCACCTATACTCCCCTGGCCATGGGCACCAAGGACCAGTGGGAAGCGGCCACCATGGGCTACTACAACATCGCCCCCAATGCCTACAAAGGCGAGGAAGGCCGCCTGGCGCTCATCGCGGGCGAGCAGAAGCTGACCGATCCGCAATGGGTCGAGCCCTACACGACCCTCGCCCGCTGGAGCGACTATCTGGGGGACGGCTTTGAAGCCCAGACCTATCCCGATAGCCAGAACCTGTTCACCCTCGGCCGCGCCGCGATCTTCCCCGCAGGCTCCTGGGAGATCTCGGTCTTCGAGCCGCAGGTCGATTTCGAGATGGGCGCCTTCAAGCCGCCGGTCAAGAATGCCGGCGACACCTGCTACATCTCGGATCACAACGATATTGGTTTGGGGCTTAATGCAGCTTCCCCCAATGCGGAAGCTGCGCGCACCTTCCTGTCCTGGGTTGCTTCCACCGAGTTCGCCGAGATCTATGCCAATGCTTCGCCCGGCTTTTTCAGCCTGAACTCGGCGGCCGTGCCGCTCGAGAACGAACTGGCCCAGGAATTCGTCTCCTGGCGCGAGGATTGCGAGACCACCATTCGCCACCCAGCCGCCATTTTGGGCCGCGGCGAGCCCAATCTCGACATCGAGACCTGGCGTGAATCGGCCAATGTGATTAACGGCACCACCACTCCGGAAGATGCTGCCAAGATCACCCAGGATGGCCTCGCCTCCTGGTATGAGCCGCAGCAGTCCAACTAAGCGCCTATGACCATGGGGCTGCGGAGGCTTGATCCTTTGCAGCCCTTTTTGCTCGCCGCCCCCGGCCGCACTGGAACAGCATGACCGTCGACGCCCCCTCCCCGCCCATTGCCGCCGCGTCCAAGCCACGGCGCTGGCACATCCTGGTGTTTCTGGCGCCGGCCCTGCTGGTCTACACGGTGGTGATGATTTACCCGCTGCTCGAAACGCTCCGGCTCTCGCTCTTTGTGGCGGGTCCAGAGGGGCAGCGTTTCGTTGGACTCGACAATTTTGCCCGCCTGCTGGGTGATCCGCGGCTGGCCGCGAGTTTCTGGAACGCGCTTTCCAACAACTTCATCTTTTTTGCCATCCATATGCTGGTCCAGAACCCCATCGGCATCCTGCTGGCGGCGCTGCTGTCCATGCCCGGCCTGAGGCTGCGCGGCTTTTACCGCACCGCCATTTTCGTGCCGACCATCCTGTCCTTCGTGATCATCGGCTTTATCTGGAAGCTGATCCTGTCCCCGCTCTGGGGCGTTTCGCCCTATCTGCTCGATCTGGTCGGGCTCAAGCATCTGTTCGCCCCCTGGCTCGGGCAGGCACAATCGGCTCTCATCACCGTGTCGCTGATCTCGGTCTGGCAATATGTCGGCATTCCCATGATGCTGATCTATGCCGCGCTGCTGTCCATCCCCGATGACGTCATCGAAGCTGCCGAGATCGATGGCGTCACCGGCTTTTCGCAGTTCTTCAAGATCCAGCTGCCGCTGATCCTGCCGACCATCGGCATCATCTCGATCCTGACCTTTGTCGGCAATTTCAATGCGTTCGACCTGATCTATGCCGTCCAGGGCGCCATTGCCGGGCCGGATGGATCGACTGACATCCTGGGCACGCTGCTCTATCGCACCTTCTTTGGCTTCCAGACCCAGCTGGGCGACCGGCATCTTGGCGCCACCATCGCAACGCTGATGTTCTTCATCATCCTGGCCGGCGTTGCCGTTTATCTCTTCGGCATCCAGCGCCGCATGCGCCGGTACCAGTTCTGATGGCCCAGACCCGCACGTCCCTCCGCAGCCAGATCGCGGCCCATGCCGTCCTCATTACCTATACGGTGATCGCGCTGTTCCCCGTGTTCCTGATCATCGTCAACTCGTTCAAGTCCAAGCGCGCGATCTTCAACTCGCCCCTCGAAGTGCCGACGCCCGAAACCTTCACCCTGATCGGCTACGAGACCGCGCTTGGACAGGGCAATTTCCTGCTCTACTTCTCCAACAGCTTGCTGGTGACGGTCGCGTCGCTGTTTTTCGTGCTGCTGTTCGGCGCCATGGCCGCCTTTGCGCTCTCCGAATACCGCTTCCGCGGCAACACGCTGATGGGGCTATACCTCGCGCTCGGCATCATGATCCCGATCCGGCTGGGCACCGTCGCCATCCTGCAGTTGATGGTGGCGGGTGGGCTGGTCAACACGCACTGGGCGTTGATCCTCGTTTATACCGCCCAAGGGCTACCGCTCGCGATCTTCATCCTCTCCGAATTCATGCGGCAGGTGTCCGACGACCTCAAGAATGCCGGCCGCATCGACGGGCTTTCGGAATACAAGATCTTCTTTCGCCTGGTGCTGCCACTGGTGCGCCCGGCCATGGCGACCGTCGCCGTCTTCACCATGATCCCGATCTGGAACGATCTGTGGTTCCCCCTGATCCTGGCGCCTGGCGAGGCGACCAAGACCATCACCTTGGGCTCGCAGATCTTTATCGGGCAATATGTCACCAACTGGAATGCAGTGCTGGCGGCGCTGTCGCTGGCGATCCTGCCGGTTCTGGTTCTTTATCTCATCTTCTCGCGCCAGCTGATCCGCGGGATTACCTCGGGTGCTGTGAAATGACCGATCAACCTGTTCGCGTGCTTGTTGCCGGCTTAGGAACCATGGGGCGCAGCCATGCGCTGGCTTATCACAATGAACCCGGTTTCGAGATCGTGGGCGTGGTGACCCGCAGCGGCAAAGTGCCCGAAGAGCTCAAGGCCTATCCGCATTTCGCCGATTTCTATGAGGCGCTAGCGGCGACCAAGCCAGATCTCGCTTCCATCAACACCTATACCGACACCCACGCCCCCTATGCCATCGCGGCGATGGAAGCAGGCGCCCATGTGTTTCTGGAAAAGCCGATCGCCGCCACGGTGGAAGACGCCCGACGCGTGGTGGAAACGGCGAGGAAGCACCAGCGCAAGCTCGTTATCGGCTATATCCTGCGCCACCACCCGTCCTGGATCGACTTCATTGCCAAGGCGCGTGAACTGGGCCCGCCCTATGTGTTCCGGCTCAACCTCAACCAGCAATCGGCCGGCTCGTTCTGGAAGGTCCACAAGACCTTGATGGAGTCCACTTCGCCCATCGTCGACTGCGGCGTGCATTATGTCGATGTCATGTGCCAGATCACCGATGCCAAGCCGGTGCAGGTGCGCGGATTGGGCGTGCGGCTGACCGACGAGATCGCGCCCGAGCAATTCAACTACGGGCATCTGCAGGTCGCGTTCGATGACGGCTCGGTGGGCTGGTACGAAGCGGGCTGGGGTCCGATGATCAGCGAAACCGCGTTTTTCGTCAAAGACGTAATTTCGGCTAAGGGGGCGGTGTCGATCGTCATGGACGAAGGTGCACGTTCCTCGGACCATTCGACCCACACCAAGACGGCTCGCATCCGCACCCACCATGCCGAACTGCAGGCCGATGGCAGCTTTGCGCGCGCCGATGAATGGCTGTCCACCGAAGATGAGCCCGGCCATGATGAGCTCTGTGCACGCGAGCAGCGCTTCATGCTGCGGGCCATCCGCGAGGACATGAATCTCTCCAAGCATAACGAAGACGCGGTGCGCTCGCTCGAGATCGTCCTCGCCGCCGACCAGAGCGCCCGCGAAATGCGCGCCATCGACCTTTAGGACCAGACATGGCTGACATTGCTACCCGCCTGCGCCTCAATGCCGTAACCAAGAGCTTTGGCTCGACCGAGGTTATCCGCGGCGTCGACCTCGAAGTGGGCGATGGGGAATTCGTGGTTTTTGTCGGCCCTTCCGGCTGTGGCAAGTCCACCCTTCTGCGCATGATCGCCGGGCTCGAGGACGCCAGCTCGGGCGCGATCGAGATCGACGGCAAAGTGGTCAACAACCTGCCGCCGGCCAAGCGCGGCATCGCCATGGTGTTCCAGACCTATGCCCTCTATCCGCACCTGACGGTGCGCAACAACATGGCGCTGGCGATGAAGCAGGCGGGCGAGCCGGCCGCCGACATCGAAGCACGGGTGGCGGAAGCCAGCCGCATGCTGTCGCTCGAGCCCTATCTCGAGCGGCGGCCCGCCGAGCTTTCGGGTGGCCAGCGCCAGCGTGTCGCCATCGGCCGCGCGCTGACGCGCAAGCCCAAGCTCTTTTTATTCGACGAGCCCCTCTCCAATCTTGATGCCGCGCTGCGGGTCAATACGCGGCTTGAGATCGCCCGGCTGCATCGGCAGCTCCAGGCGACCATGATCTATGTCACCCATGACCAGGTCGAGGCCATGACGCTGGCGGACCGGATCGTCGTGCTCAACGCCGGCAGGATCGAGCAGGTCGGCTCGCCCATGGAGCTTTACAACAAGCCCGCCAGTACCTTTGTCGCTGGCTTTATCGGTTCGCCGCAGATGAACTTCATTCCGGCTGAAAAGCTGGGTGTCGCCGGCGCTGCCACCATCGGTATCCGGCCCGAGCACCTGACGGTCAGCACCACCGAGGGGCAGCTTGCAACCCGCGTGATGCACGTGGAGCATCTGGGCGCCGACACCAATCTTTACCTCGAAAGCGAGGCGGCGGGACTGATCACCGTCCGCTTGTTTGGCGAACAAGCCTTTACGCCCGAGACGACGGTATTTGTTACCCCCAACCCGCTTTACCTGCACCGCTTCGATGCACAAGGCCGGTCCGTAGCCTGACCATCAGGGCATTTGCCGTTTCAACACCGCTCGCGCCCGCCTCGACACAGCCGGCACCGACATGATGATCGTGATCACGATCACGAGGCAAAGGACGACACTGATGGGGCGGGTGAAAAATGGCGAGGGATCGCCATTGGTCAATTGCAGGCCGCGGCGCAAATTGAGGTCGAGCAAGTCACCCAAGATGATGCCGAGCACCAGCGGTGCCATGGGGTACTTCATCTCTCGCAAAACGAACCCGACAATGCCAAAGCACAGCATCACATAGACATCGAACATGCGTTGGGTGATGGCGAACGAGCCAACCACGCAGAGAACATAGATCACCGCCATCAGCCGTTCCCGCGGCACCATCAGGACCTTGATGAAGAGCTTGGTGAGCGATAGCCCGAAGATGAAATTGGCCAAGGTGGCCAACAGCAGCATGGCGACCACCTGGTAAAGGAAAGCCGGGTTCTCCACCATCAGCATCGGGCCGGGTCTGATGTCGTGGATATACATGGCCGCGATCAGCACCGCTGCCGCGGCCGAGCCGGGCAATGCCAGGGTCAGGGTCGGGATCATGGCAGCCGAAACCACGGCATTGTCCCCGGTTTCGGCGGCGATCAGGCCCTCCTGGCTACCTTTGCCGAATTCCTCGGGATGCTTGGAGGCGCGCTTGGCGGCGGCATAGGAGGTCCAGGAGCCAACGTCTTCACCAACGCCCGGGATGATGCCGACAAAGGTGCCGATCAAGCCCGAGCGAATGATCGTGCGCCAATAGCGAAACACCTCCCCGAGGGTAGGAACGACCCGGTCATTGACCGCGGCAATTTGGGCCACCGCGCGCCGCTTCATCGCGGAAAGAATTTCAGCAAAGCCGAAGGCGCCGACCATGGCGGGGATAAGGTCAATGCCGCCGCCAAGCGCCTGGATACCGAAGGTAAAGCGCTGATGGGCATGCAGGGTTTCCATGCCGATCATGGCAATGAGCAAGCCCAATATGCCGGCGATATAGCCCTTGAGCGGCGTGTCGCTACCCGACATTTGGCCCGAAATCACCACCCCGAACAGCGCCAGCCAGAAATACTCGTAGGAGCCAAACTTCAGCGCGGCCTCTGACAGGAGCGGGGCGATGATGGCGAGGAAGAAGATGCCGACCAGGGTGCCCAGCGTCGAGGAGGTTGTCGCAAGCCCCATCGCCAGCCCCGCCTTCCCTTGCAGAGCCAATGGGTGACCATCCAGCGCTGCGGCAGCATTGGCGGGCGTCCCCGGAATATTGAGCAGGATGGCGGTGCGGCTGCCGCCATAGATGGCACCCAGATAAACGCACATCAGCGTCAGGATCGCCTGATCGGGTGCCATTTTGTAGGTGAGCGTGACAAGGAGGGCAACGCCCATGGTCGCGGTCAGACCCGGCAGGATGCCAATCACGAGGCCGAGGAGCGTAGCCCACACGACATTGAACAAGGACTGGGGATTGAGGAAGTGACCAATCCCCTGCCCCAGCAGCAGCAATCCATCGAACATGAACAGATCCTAGGGCAAGCGCACCAGAAAAACGCGGGCAAAGACGAGGTAGATTCCGGTGCCGCCCGCAACCGCGATGCCGAGCGCCCAGACCGCACTTTGCAGCAGGGGCATTGGCGCATCGGTCAGAACGACCTCGAACAGCACGATAAAGCTGAAGATGAAGAGCATGGACGCCGCCCAGAACGGCAACCAACCCACGAGGATAAGGGTGTAAAACAGGGCGAGGGCCATCACCGCGAGTACGCGCCGCGCTTCGGGGGTCACCAGTAGTGCCGCAAGTCCCTGCCATGCACCAGGCGCCTTGATGCGCCAGGAGCGCACCGCGAGCAGAGCGCTGCACAGTGTCAGCAAGACGCCCAAGACAAGGGGAACCAGCCCCGGGATCGTCGCAGGATTGATCCGGCGCGCTTCGAGCCGCGGCATGGTCCAAGATAGGTAGATCACGGCCAACCCCAGTGCGAGCAGCACCAGGGCCGTCAGGAGATCGGCGCGAGAGCGAATTGCTTCGTCCCCGGGGGTGTTCGTAGTGTCCATCGCGGTACTCTTGAGACGGCCTGACGAAGAGGGAGGAGGTGGCGGGCTCCCACCCGCCACGATGCTCTAGGGCGTGCCAACTTCGGCGCGGGTTGCGCAATCAATGCCGATGGTCGAAGGATCGTTGACGGCCTCCCCCCGGTCCACTGAAGAACAAGCCTCAAGAATAACAACAGGCATGGCCAGTTCACGCGCCTTGGGGCCGTAAGAAGGGGCGAACACGGCGCCGAAGGTTTCGGCATAGGACTTCAGTTCGGGCGAAGTCATTACCTTATCCTCCCAAATCCGGTCCAGCGTCGCCAGCACTTCGGGTGGCGAATCGGCAGGAAGGAAAATGCCGAAGTAATCGGGTGCCAGTTCCATTTCCGGCAGCCAGTTGGTGATCGGCGGAATGGGCTCAACACCCTCCAGCACCAGCGGCTGGTCGGACAACACGGCCAGAGCCTTGAGACGACCGCCTCGGATCAACTCGGTCTGCTCCACGGCCAATTGCGTGGTCACCATGGCTTCGCCCGATGCTGTCGCAATGGCGGCGGGGCCACCGCCATCATAGGTGATCATGTTGTATTCAAAATCGGCAGCGTCGCTGAGCGCGGCAACAGCAGTACCCCCCGACGAGGTTATGCCTGCAGTGGCAACCGTAATCTCCTGGCCCCGGGTCTTAAGCGCTTCGAGCAACTGGCCGAAATCGGTGAATTCGCTATCAGCGGGAACGCTGACCACCGGCACATTGGCGACGGAAAGGTAGATATGCCAGTCGTCGATGTCGGTATCTTCGAGCAGTCCCGAAACCGAGTAGGTCGCGTTGTTGGCAATCGCGTTTGCCGTCCAGGTATAGCCATCATGGGGGGCGTTCAGCACCTCTTGGGTACCAATCGCACCAGAAGCGCCCGGCTGATTGACGACCACAACTTCAACGCCCAGGGCCTCAGCCAAGATGGGAGCTGTGACCCGGGTAACCTGATCAGTGGAGCCGCCAGCCCCCCAAGGCACGATCAGATTGATTGGACGATCGGGCTTCCACTCCTGCGCGGCCGTCAAGGACGTGCCCAGCATCAGCGCTGACGCGCCGCTCGCCAAGACAAACAGCATTCGTCTGTTCATCGAATTTCCTCCCAAGGTGCACGTGATCCGGATATTTCCGTGATCACCCCGCCAGATTGCTGTTCCTCCGCAGCCTCTGTCAACCACTAAGTAACCGCCTGGTTACAGAGTGAAGGCTTCTAGACCGACGTCTGCCCATCCCGGCAAGCGGACCGTCAAGCGCGACCAAAGAATTGGGCGACACGCTCGATTATACGATCGGCCAGATCCTGTTTGGTTCCGGCGCCAAGATCGGTGACCCCGTCGGCGGCAACAAGATGAATGTGATTTAGCTCGCCGCCAAACACACCAGCGGCGGATGACACGTCATTGGCGAGGATCCAGTCGGCGCCCTTGGAGCGCAGTTTGGCCTGGGCATTGCTGATAAGGTCATCGGTTTCAGCGGCGAACCCAACGACTAATTGTGGCCTCTGATGATGGTGGCCGATGGTCGCGAGGATGTCAGGGTTGCGCACGAGCTGAATAGAGAGTTGTTCGTCGTCGCCGCCCTGCTTCTTGAGCTTGCTGGAAGCAATTGTTGCCGCCCGCCAGTCGGCCACCGCGGCGACAAAGACTGCGCCGTCTACCGGCAGAGCGCCGGTGGCGGCCTCCAGCATTTCCGCTGCCGTCTTGACGTTGATAACCGTTACACCTTTGGGGTCCTGCATGGTGGTTGGGCCGGAAACCAGCATGACGCCAGCGCCTTCGCGCGCCAGGGCGGCCGCGATGGCATGGCCCTGCTTACCCGAGGACCGGTTGGAGATGAAGCGCACAGGATCGATCGGTTCTTCGGTCGGGCCCGAGGTCACGAGAAAGGAAAGTCCGGCGAGCCTTTGCTGTTTTGGCGTGAGGGCTTGTCGGGCAGCCTCGAGTATTTTGATTGGTTCTGCCATTCGGCCAAGCCCGGCTTCCCCAGACTCCGCCATTTCCCCGCTCTCCGGCCCAACAAACAACACGCCGTCGGCCTTGAGTGTCGCGACATTGCGCCGGGTGGCGGGGTTGTCCCACATCTTTGGGTTCATGGCTGGGGCAACGAGGACCGGACTGTCGCGCGCCAACAAAATTGCCGTTGCAAGGTCGTTGGCGAGGCCAAGCGCCATCCGGGCCATGAAATCGGCGGTGGCGGGCGCGACAACAATGAGATCGGCCTCGCGTGCAATTCGGATATGGCCGACATCGGCTCCGGCGACCGGCTCGAAGAGGTCGGAAGCAACCGGCTGGCCGCTTACCGCCGCAAGGGTAGTTGGGGCGATGAAATTGTGCGCGCCCTCCGTCATCACACAGCGCACCTTGGCGCCCCGTTCTCTCAGTCGGCGCACAAGATCGGGTGCCTTATAGGCGGCAATGCCGCCCGAAACGATAACCAGGATCTGCTTGTCGCTAATGCTCATGGTTGCTCCTGTCGCAGCCCGGCGATCTCAAAGCCCCGGGACCTTTGGTCGGCTCGCAACAAGCGGCCAGCTTCGAGATCGATGTCGAAAACGCGCACCTGGCTGCGGCCAAGCAAGCTCAGGAGGTCTGCGGTGGTTTGGGGGGCGGGATGGGCGAGGCCGGCCACGCCCGAACTTGGGTGCTCGCCCCCACCGCCGCGCACCGGATAGGCCCAGTCGCTGACGGCGATATATGCGGCCTGTTCGAAGGCGCGCGCAATCATGGCATGTCTCCAGCGCGCCCGGGCCATGTGGGGAGTGCTTTTTCGGCTAACCGAGAGGGCTGGAACAAAGATGATTTCCGGCGGGGTCTCAAGATGGCGGTAAGTCTCGACATGAAAGAAATCGGCACAAACCAGGACGAAACACTGCACCCCACCAATGTTGAAGCTGGCTCCCGCGCGTTCCCCCGCTTGGGAGATGTTCCGCTCCCGGCCGTAGGGATTAGCCTTCTGGTACCGTGCAATAACGGCGCCACCGGGGTCGACAACAATGCCTTGGTTTACGGGGAGCGCGCTGAGGTTGTCGAATTGGCTGCCACCAACAACATGGCAGCCGAACTCTCGCGCCAGCTCGGCAACGGCCGTGTGGTAGTCCGCCGGTGAGTAGCCCTCCCCAACCAGCTCGGGCAAGAGAATGACGTCATCCTGATCACCCTTGAAGGCGCGTCTTTTAATGCTCCTTGCGATCCTGCCGATATCGTCTCCATCAAGCATTCGGACCTTGGGCTGTGTCAACACGACCTTCAACGGCGCGCTCCAATACGGTTCGAAAGGCACATGGCCGGTGCAAGCAAGAAAATCAACCGCTGCCCAGCGATCGACAAAGGCCAAGATAACAGCGGCGACAGACGCGGCTGCACCATCCGCTGCCTTGATAGGGATTTTCAGGGTCAGCGTTGAACGTGCCCTTTCCCCACAGCTTGCACAAGTGCCTCCAGCAGGCAGGCTGTGCCTTGCTGCACCAAGATGGAGCGCTCACATCGCCGGAGCGTGAACCGGGTTTTTGCCTGAACATACGGCAACTTGCTGCCGCTTTGAGCAGAATAATCGCTGTGCTGTTTGCTGTTGTGCGAGCCACACAATGAATGTTGACACGCGCTTTGAAAGCCGCCTAGCTTGAAAATACTTTACAAGAAAGTACTGGCCCCACCCGGGGCCCGCACAACAAGAACGCGGGGGTAGCGAATTCATGCGGGTCGGCATAATCGGTCTCGGATTTCGTTTGGGCTATCTAGCGCGGGTGTTTTCCGCAGCCCGGGACGACTTCGAGATTGTGGGCTATGTGGATCCCGCTCCCGCCGGCCTGTCCTATGCGCAGGAACACGGTGTTTCCGTCGGTTATGCCTTCCAAAGCCTTGAGGCGCTGATCGAAGGGGGGCAACTCGATCTGCTGATGGTCGGCTCACCCAATCACCTGCATCTCGAGCACATCCGCATCGGGCTTGAGCGCGGCATGAAGATCTTTGCCGAAAAGCCCGTCGTCACCTCCGTCGATGACACCATGGCACTGGCCGAACTGCTCGGGCAATACGGCTCAGATCGGGTTATGGTCGGCCTCGTGCTGCGCTATGCGCCGCTATACCAGGATTTGCGCCGGGCGCAGGCGGAAGGCCAGTTGGGCGATATCGCGGCCATCGAGGCTTCCGAGACCATTCCGCCCTATCACGGCGCCTTTTTCATGCGCGATTGGCGCCGTTATGAGCGCTATGCCGGCAGCTTCATGCTCGAAAAATGCTGCCACGACCTTGATCTTTATAATGGGGTAATGGGGTGCCGGCCGCTGCGTGTGGCGAGCTTCGGCGGTCGCCGCAGCTTCACGCCAGCCAATTCACCACAGGGTGGCGGCGCCAACGATCTCGAAGTTTATCATCGCAAGCCCTCGGGCTGGGAAGGCTCCGACAAGGTCTTTGATAGCGATGGCGACATCATCGATTTCCAAACTGCGATCGTGCAGTACGAAACTGGCGCTGCGCTCACCTTCCACACCAATCTCAACGTGCCCGACGATTACCGGCGCTTTGCGGTGATTGGCGCCAGGGGCATGGCCGAAGGGGACTTCGTGCGCAATTACTTCAAGGTCACCGATAGTCGCACCTCCGAGCGGCTCGAAGACAAGACCTACAAGGCAAGCGACCTCTCGGTACATTACGGCGCCGATGAGCAGATGGCCGAGGACATTTTGCGGCACCTAACCGAGGGGGTGCCCCTGCCGGTGTCGGTCACCGATGCGCTTGAGGCAGGCTTGCTGGCGCTGGCCATGGACCAAGCAATGAAAACGCGATCGGTGGTCGACATGACCCCGATCTGGCAGCGCTTCGACACTGCACTCGGCCGAAGCCAGTAAGGGGGACCGCCGATGACCAGCACCAGAAGCGCAACAGTTTTCGCTCTCGCCCTGCTGGCTCCGGCCCTGATCTACATCCTGACCATTGTCGCCTATCCGCTGGTCGACACCGTCATTCTCTCCTTCACCAATGCCGCCCTGCGCCCTGGCTATGATTTTGTGGGCTGGGCCAATTACGAGCGCATCTTTGGCGCCGGCAATTTCACCGAAATCATCATCCGCACCATCATCTGGACCTTCTTTTCGGTCTCCATAAAGATGATCATCGGCATGTGCGGGGCCGTGCTGCTCAATGCGGCTGTCCCGGGCCAGACGCTGTTTCGCATCCTCACCATGCCCCCCTGGATCGTGCCCATCGCGATCGGCATCTTCATGTGGGGCTGGATGTATAATGGCCAATTTGGGATGATCTCGGGCCTGCTGCAGAATTTCGGTCTGATCAACGGTCCCGTGGCCTGGCTCGCCTATGGCCACACCGCCTTTTGGGCCACCATCGTCACCGATGTGTGGATCGGCGTGCCCATGGTCACGATCTATTTCCTCGCGGCCATGCAGTCGATCCCCAAGGATCTCTACGAGGCCGCCTGGACCGATGGTGCCGGGCGCTTTTATCGCTGGCGCCGCATCACCCTGCCGCTGATGGTGCCGGCCATCGTCACCATGAGCCTGCTCTCGCTTATCGCCACCTTCAATTCCTTCGACATCATCTGGATCCTGACCCAGGGCGGCCCCTCGGGCTCAACCACGACGATGATCATCGACACCTACAAGACCGCGATGGGCAGCCGCAAGTATGGCGAGGGCGCTGCGCGGGCCGTGGTGATCTGCATCTTCGTGTCGATATTCTGCCTCGTTTATTTCCGCGCCGTGCGCCGCCTCGGGCAAGGAGAAGCCAAGTGACCGATGTGCCCCATTCCCAGGAAGTTGCGGCCCTCAATGATGCGGCGCTGGTGCGCCGGGGGCGCAAGGCCAGGGCACGCTCCACAAGGGCGATGATCGACCGCTACCAGTGGTACGAAGTGGTCGCGATCTATTCGGGGATCGCGCTATTCCTGTTCTTCGTGCTCGCACCCTTTATCGAGGGCTTCATGGTCTCGCTGAAGCCGCTCGCCCAACTGTTCTCGACGCCCTACAGCTTCATTCCGAGAAACGGCTCCTTCAACGCCTATTTCGATATGTGGTCCAGCGTCCCCATGCTTGGCCTGCACATCTTCAACTCGTTTTTCATCTCCAGCGTGGTGACGCTGATCGTCCTCGTCGTGGTGGTGCCGGCGGCCTATGCCTTCGCGCGCTTCAGGTTTGCCGGCGCCGGCATGTTGCTGGGTATGTTCCTGGCCGTGAACATGTTCTCCGGCGCGGTGCTCTTGATCCCGCTGTTTCGCCTGATGCGGGCCATGGGCCTGCTCAACAGCTATTTCGCCATGATCGTGCCGGGCGCGGCGTTCCTGATCCCCTCGTCTATCTGGCTGTTGCGCACCTATATGCTGCGCATTCCGCGCGAACTGGACGAGGCCGCCTGGGTCGATGGCGCCTCACGCCTTTATACCCTGCGCCGGGTGATCCTGCCGCTGGCCATGCCCGGCATCGTGGTCGTCGCCATCATGACCTTTATCGGGGCGTATGCGCAGCAATTCATCTTTGCGCTGACCTTTAATTCCAAGACCGAGTTCATGCCGCTGCCGATCGGGCTTTATGCCTTTTTCGGCAAGCAGGAGGTGCTCTGGAACGAGCTGATGGCGGCCTCCTTCGTGGGCATCCTGCCCGTCATGATCGTGATCGTTTTTCTGCAACGCTATCTCGTGGCCGGCCTCACCGCCGGGGCGATCAAGCAATAAAGCAACCAAGGGTTTCGGACGCCGGGACCCTGCTCCCGGCCAAGGAAAGAAGCGGCTCTGGAAGGGACCGCGCATCACAAAGGGAGACTAACGCATGAAAATACCCAAGCGCTTCGTCCTGGCCTCGCTTGCCGCCCTGTCCGGCACCACCGGACTGGCGGGAATGGCCGCCGCCGAGGAGATCAACATCATCTTGTGCGGTGATGTGGTGACCCCGGTCTACACCAAGCTCTTCGAAGAATGGAACGCCGCCAATCCCGATTACCCCGTCGCGCCAGAACTCGTCGGCTGGGGTCAGTGCCAGGACAAGGTGACCACCCTCGCCGTCGCCGGCACCCCCGTCGACATCGCCTATGTCGGCTCGCGCACCCTCAAGCAATTCGCCCAGAACGACTTGATCGTTCCCGTCCCGATGTCGGACGAGGAGAAGGCCGCCTACTACAATTTCGTGCCCGAGACCGTGACCTTCGAGGGCGCGCAGTGGGGCATCCCGGTGGCGTTCTCCACCAAGGCGTTTTTCTGGAACAAGGATTTGTTCGAACAGGCTGGGCTCGATCCCGAAACTCCGCCCAAGACCTGGGAAGAGCAGCAGGCTTTTGCCAAGCAGATCACCGAGAACACTGACGCCGCGGGCTTTGGCATGATCGCCAAGACCTTTGATGGCACCGTGCACTGGTTCTTGCACTGGATCTACACCAACAACGGGCAGGTCATCGATGCCGATGGAAATATCGTCCTCAACAGCCCGCAGAACCTCGCGGCCCTGACGGCCTTCAAGGACATCGTTCCCTTTTCCGAAGAAGGCCCCACGGCCTATGAGCAGAACGAAGTGCGGGCCATCTGGCTCGATGGTGGCCTTGCCATGATGCACTGCTCGGTCAGCTGCGCCAATCGCGGCACGGAAGCCGGCATCAACTGGGGCGTTGCTCCCCTACCGGTTGGTCCTGACGCACAGGGTCCGGGCACGCTGCTGATCACCGACTCGCTGGCCGTGTTCAAGGGCACCGGCCAGGAAGACAAGGTCATCGAATTTGGCAAGTTCCTGACGTCGCCGGCAAATCAGCTGGCTTACGAGCTGTCCGAAGGCGGTCTTACTCCGCTGCGGCCTTCTCCTGAAGTGGACGCCATGATCGCCGAAAAGCCGCACTGGAGGCCCTTCGTTGATGGCATCCAGTTTGGCGGTCCCGAACCGCTCCTCACTGACTATGTCGGCTTCCAGAACGTGATGATCGAGATGGTCCAGTCCGTGGTGACCGGCCAGGCCGAGCCGCAGGCTGCGCTGGAAAACGCCGCCGCCGAAATCGAGCAGTACAAGTAAGAAACTACAGCGATCTCGCCGCCGCCCACGGGCGGCGGTTTTCCCCATCGGAGACAGCAGATCCATGTCGCAGCTCAGCCTCAAAAGCGTTGAAAAGAGCTTCAATGAAGCCCGCGTCATCAAGGGAATCGATCTGAACGTGGCCGATGGCGAGTTCGTGGTGTTTGTGGGGCCTTCGGGCTGCGGCAAGTCCACCCTCTTGCGCATGATCGCGGGGCTCGAGGATGTGAGCGCCGGCGAGATCGTCATCTCGGGCAAGACCGTCAATGAGTTGCCGCCGGTGCAACGCGGCATTGCCATGGTGTTCCAATCCTATGCGCTTTATCCGCATATGACCGTGTTCGAGAACATCGCTTTTCCCCTGCGGGTCGAAAGGCTGCCCCAGGCCGAGGTGGACAAGCGCGTCCATGCCGCGGCCAAGGTACTGCAGCTGGAGCCGCGCCTGCAGCATCGGCCGGGCCAGCTTTCGGGCGGGCAGCGGCAACGCGTGGCCATCGGGCGGGCGATCGTGCGCCAGCCCAAGATCTTTCTCTTTGACGAGCCGCTATCCAATCTGGATGCGGCGCTGCGCTCGGAGATGCGCATTGAGTTGATGGAGCTCCATAAGCGGCTGGGCTCGACCATGATCTATGTGACCCACGACCAGGTGGAAGCCATGACCATGGCCGACAAGATCGTGGTGCTCGACGCCGGCCAGATCTCGCAGGTCGGCTCCCCGCTCGATCTGTACCACAAGCCCGATAATCTGTTCGTGGCGGGGTTTATCGGTTCGCCCAAGATGAACTTCATCAACGGCACGGTCGCCGCCATCGATGGCGCGATGGTGAGCCTTGATTTGGGCGTGCTTGGGACTCTGTCCCTGCCCCGTCGGTCGGCGCCCGCTATCGGTGAGCCCGTGACGCTGGGCGTCCGTCCCGAGCATCTCAATCTCGGGCCCGGCGCCTTCACGCTTACCATCATGCCGCGCATTGTCGAGCATCTGGGCATCCACACAGTGATTTATTCAGGGCTGCCGGGCGGCGAGAACTTCATCGGGCTCTTTGAAGGGGATCCCAGGATCACCGAAGGCGCGCCGATCGAGGTTAGCTTCGAGGCCGACCAGGTGCATTTGTTCGATAGCCGGGGGCTCGCCATCTACTAGGCGGGCGCGCGTTCGGGGAGGGCCCATGCTGGACATTGTCGGGCTGCTGCAGAGCGAAAAGACGGTTTTTACCCGCTCGGAGCGGGCCCTTACCGGAATCGTGCTGGCCGATGTGGAGGGCGTGCTCAAGATGAGCATTGTCGATCTTGCCGCCCAGGCCGAAGTATCCCCGCCCACCGTCACGCGGTTTTGCCGACGGCTGGGCTGCGACTCCTATTCCGACTTCAAGGTGAGGCTGGCGCAATCGCGCTTTGTGGGCCAGCGCTATATCGCCCCAAGCTCGGGGCCAACGAGCGTGCATGACATCGCCCAAGGGGTGGTGAACGGCATCCAGTCCACGCTTTACGACAGCTTCGAGGCGCTGAATTTCGACGCCATCGAGCGCGCGGCCGAGGCGCTGGCGACTTCGAGCTTTGTGCTGTGCTTTGGCTCAGGGGGGTCCTCCTCCATGGTCGCGAGCGAAGCGGAGGCCCGTTTGTTTCGCCTGGGGCTCAAAGTGACCTCATCCACCGACCACCAGGTGCAACTGATGCGCGCCGCTTCCGCGCCAGTGGGGAGTGTGGTGCTCGCGTTTTCGCTTTCGGGCAACAACCTGCCGCTGGCGCGGGCGCTGGCGGCGGCGGGGGAATATGGCACGACGCGACTGGTGGTCTCGCGCACGGGTTCGGCCATGGCTGAGCAGGCCGATGTGCTGGTGCCCGTCTTTTGGCGCGAAAACCAGGACATTGTTCGCCCCACTCCGGGGCGCTACGCCTTTCTGGCCACGCTCGACATCCTCGCCCAGACCGTGGCCGTGCGCCTGGGCTCCCGCGCCGTTGGCAGCATGCGCCGCATCAAGCACCAACTGGTCATCAACCGCGACGGTGACGATGCCCAGCCGCTGGGGGATTAGGGCTTTGCGTGGTGCTTTCTTCGGTTGTCCCCACCGACGCCTTGTTTCCCCGTCCATGTCACTCGTCCAAGGGCGGGTGCTGCCACGCCGTCCCTTTTTCCAGCCTGTAAAGTGAATTTTGCCCATGACCATCGCCTTTGCCCTCCGAACCTCCTGGTCCCCTGCCGCTGACGGGGAGCCGCTCGGCTATGGTCTGGAGCTGACCAATACCGGCACCAGCCCGGTTGCCAACTTCCAGCTTGGCTTTTCAGGGCCGGCAAGGATCGATCCGACGGCAACCCTGGAAAATGGCACACTGCTCAAGCGCCTTTCCAACCACACGCTGATCGGGCCGCCCGAGGGGCTGGTGCTGCAGCCTGGCGAAACCTGGGTGGCGACCGCCCGCGGCCTGTCTTATGGCCTGCGGCACTGGAGCGACGGGGCCAATGCGGCTTATGTGGTGCTGGAGGACGGGACGGCGGTGGCGGTAACGACCGCGCCCACCCACGGCAAGGGGCACAATTCCCCACTCCTGAAAGGCGCAGCCCGGTTTGCGGTGCCGGCCCGATCACCCGCGCGCCATGCGATCATTCCCTGGCCGCGCCAGGTGGCGACCACGGGCAGCCGCATTGCGCCCGCGGGTTTTGACCTTAAACCGCAGGGCGAAGCGGCGAACCGCGCGGCGGCAGCCTTTACCGGGCTGGTGCATGATCTGTTCCCCGTGGAGGCCATTGTGCGCCCGGCGTCCGAAGCGGGCTTACCGGTGAGGCTGGTGGAGCAGCCGGGTATGGCGGCGGAAGCCTACCGGATCGAGTTTGCCGAGGCTGGCGCCATCGTGGCGGCGACCACGCGGCAGGGGCTGTTCTATGGGCTTGTGACCTTGGGGCAGATGCTGCGGGGAGCGCGGCTCCATCCAGGCACGTTCAGCTTCCCGACGGGGGGCACCATTACCGACGAGCCCGGATTTGCGTTTCGGGGCAGTCACCTCGATGTCGCGCGCCAGTTCTACACCGGCGCCGAGGTCAGCCAGTTTCTCAAGATCCTGGCCTGGAACAAGATGAACAAGTTCCACTGGCACCTGACCGAGGACGAAGCCTGGCGCATCGAGATCGATGCTTATCCCGCGCTCACCGAGGTTGCGGCCTGGCGTGGCCATGGTCTTGCGATGCCGCCGCTGTTGGGCTCGGGGCCGCAGCCCACAGGGGGGTATTACTCCAAGCCGGTTATCCGCCAGATCGTGGCCTTGGCCGATAGTCTAGGGATCGCGGTGATCCCCGAAGTGGATATGCCAGGGCACTTCTATGCGGCGCTGCAAGCACTGCCCGAATTGCGCGATCCCAGTGAGACCGGCCAATACCAAAGCGTGCAAGGCTTTCCCAACAACAGCCTCAACCCGGCCCACGAGCCGGTCTACCGGTTCGTCGAGGCCGTGGTGGATGAAGTGCTGGAGCTGTTTCCGGCCGGCATCTTCCACATCGGCGCCGACGAGGTGCCGCTGGCGGCCTGGTCAGGCTCGCCGCTGGCGCTGGACATGCTGGAACAGCTCGCAGGGTCCGAGATGCGTCAAAAGCACGAGGCACAGTTCAACCAGCTGGGCAACCATCATGGCGCCGACGAGATCGAAGGCTCCCCCACCGCGATCCTGCAGGCCGAGTTCATCAAGCGCGTCCACGCCTATATCACCAAAAAAGGCGCCCTGACCGGCGGCTGGGAAGAGGCGGCGCATGGCGATGCCGTGACCAAGGAGCATTCCTATGTGATCGGCTGGCGTAATGTGGAGGTCAATGCCGAGCTGGCCGAGCGCGGGTTCGACATCGTGGTTTCCCCGGGCCAGCGCTATTATCTCGACATGGCCAATGGCGTCTCCTGGGCCGAGCCGGGTGCCGGCTGGGCGGGATGGTCCGGCCCGCGCGAAACCTATGAGTTCGAGGCACGGGAGGGTTTTTCGCCAGAGGCGCTCAAGCACCTGTTGGGTATCCAGAGCTGCATCTGGTCGGAATCGATGACTGACCGCGCCATCTTTGATCGCCTGGTTTTCCCCCGCCTTTCCGCCGTCGCCGAAGCGGGCTGGACCCTGCCCCAGCATAAAAGCTGGGAGCGCTTCGCCTCCATGGTCGGGCTGATGCCCATCATGTACGGCCATTGGGCCAGCGAGTGACAGCTCAACCGGGTTCACGGCGATAGCCGTGTCATCATCGTTCAAGACACAAGGGGAGCCAAGGCTCCCTTTTTTTAACTTGGTCACCCAATAGGCGATATGTCTGGGCCCAATGTCTTAGAGGTGAAACACATGGATTTGCTCGCTCTCGCTGACTTCAACCTGGTTGCCCGCCATGGCGGGTTCGGCAAGGCGGCAAGACAAGCTGGGCGCCCCAAGGCAACATTGTCCCGCCGGGTGAGCGAACTGGAAGCGAGCCTGCAACTACGCTTGTTTGAGCGGGGTGGGCGCGCCCTGAAGCTTACGCAGGAAGGCCGCGCTTTGTTCGAGCGAACTGGCGTTCTGCTCACTGAACTCGAGGAGGCTGCGGCAGCTATTGCATCCGGTGGCGAGAATCCACGCGGCACGCTCCGGATCAGCGCGCCATTGTTGTTCTCCCAGATGGCGATGGGAAAACTCGCCGCCGAGTTTGCGAAGAAATACCCTCAGGTCCGGCTCGAGGTGACGGGTGAGGACCGCAATGTCGACATGGTTGAGGAGGCCTATGATCTGGTGATCCGGGTCAACCCAAAGCCCGATGAAAGTCTGGTCGGACGCGCCTTCCTGCATGATCGGCTCGTTGTGGTTGGGAGCCCCGCCTTGGCGCGTCCGGATAAGGGCGAGCCGGTTCCAGCGGTTGTCCGGGTTTCAGGCGAGCGCGCCGTGACCTGGAGCCTGCGCTCGCCGACCGGACCCAAGAGCATAGCCGTTGATCCAATTCTTAAACTCTCATCGCTGCCCATGATCCGCGATGCTGTCCGTGCAGGGGTTGCCGCCGGACAACTGCCGATCTCGTTGGTCAGCCATGACCTGGCCGCCGGCCGGCTGGTGCATTGGGGCGACATCGATGCTCCCGACACCACTCTTTGGGCGCTTTATCCGTCTCGGCGCCTGCTAAGTGCGCGGGTATCGGCCTTTCTCGAGCATTTGCGGCTGGCCTTTCCTGAAGGCACGCCGGACGAGTTGGCGGCCTATGTCGCGTGGTGACGAAAGGATGGTTCATCCACGAGGAGGCAGAAACTCACTATGAAAACGGGCGGCATTGGCCATCAGGATTTCGCGGCGCTCCGCCAGGATTTCGGGAGTTGGCGGGGTCGGTGGCGCGGTGCGGCTCGGGAGCACTTCACCGACGAGTTTGAAGAATTCTTCCTGCCCCGCCGGCAGGCAGATGCAGAGGAAGCGGGCCGGAGCGGCCGACAACACGCGAAAGCCATGCGGCGCATTGGCCGGGATGTTGATGGATTGGCCGGGGCCGACGTGATAGACCTCGTCACGAAAGGCAATTTCCAACTCGCCTTCGAGGATGTGGAAAATCTCCTCGAAATCATGCCGATGGGGCGGTGGACCACCGGCCGGCACCAGCATGTCGATCATTGTATAGCGACCGCCGGTCTGCTCGCCGGAGATCAGAATGGTGTAGTTGCCAGCTCCGATGCCCAAATGGGTAAGTCCTGCATCCTCTGGGTGGACGATGGTCGCGGTGCGGCTGGGATCATCGGGTGGAAGCTGGGTGGATTGTTCGCCCATTTGGCTGTTGCTCATGTCGTTTCTCCTAAGAACATGAACAAGATATGCCGTTGCACTGGCGAGCGGCAGATCGCGTATTTGGACGAACAGTCTCGCCCATGGAACACTGCTCCGCGATCCTTCCGCTGCCACGCACTGCCTATAGCCCCAGTTGACGCTCGATCGCCGCATTAGAGCAGTTCCAGTTGGTCCGGCAGCGCCACGCCTAGCCGCAGGCTCGCGCCGGTGTTGATCAGCATGGGCGGCAAGGTCAGCCACTCCAGCGTCCATGCCGCGCCTGAGCGTTCATATTCATGCACCATGGCCTGCTGCAGCGGTACCGGCAAGGCCCGCATTAGCGCGCGTGAGTGCGACGAGCACCTCGGCATTCACCGGGTTAGATTTGCGCCATTGCCGACGAGCTGCCGCCGCCTTGCAGCCGCACTGCCGCCTGCTCGTTTTGGGCCAGCAAGGCGACGTCAGCAGCGCGCTGCCAATAATCTTTATGACCGCATGCCGACGGGGAGTTCTTCCAGCTATATTCGCGCAATATCGGGGAAGGCTTCTTTTTAGAGATTGTGCAACGCCAGGCCAGCTATGCCGGCTACGGCGCTCTCAACGCCCCCTTCCGTAACGCCGCGCAGAAGCGAGCGCTGACAATGGTGGCTGGTGCTTGAGGAAGGCCGACCTTGGGAGCTGAAGGTACAGAACAACGAAATTGCTGAAGTGCAGGAATCGCCCCTGCATTCGAGAGCCCGCCAAGGTCAGCGGGTCGATACTCGTGGCGGGCATTACCGCCCCTGAGCGAGGGGCGGTAATAAACATGCGTTGAGAACGTGTCCTTAGGTCGGCTGCACGAGCCCGGCGTCGACGAGCGGCCGGATCGCCTCGATCTCACGGGCAACGGTTTCGCGCATTTCGTCCGGTGTGTTCAGGACAGGCGCCACGCCGAGCGAAACCAGCAGCGCCTGCGATTCCGCCAATTTGCTCCAGGTCTTGAGCGTATCGTTGATCTTGCTGATGATCTCGGCCGGCATGCCCTTGGGGCCAACAATACCAAACCATAGGGTTTGCTGATAACCGTCAAACCCCTGCTCGGCAACGGTTGGCACATCCGGCAGCTCGCCCATGCGCTGGGCCGAGGTGACCGCAAGGGCCTGCAGCTTGCCGGCCTTGATATGCGCAAGGTAGTTGGCCGGGGCGTCGGCGGAAAAATCTATGTGCCCGCCAAGCAGGTCGGCGGCCAAAGGCGGCGAGCCCTTGTAGGGGACGTGGTTGATTTCCACTCCCGCCTGTTGGCCAATGATGGCAGCACAAATGTGACCCTTGGTGCCGGCGCCGGGATTGCCGATATTGACCTGCCCCGGATTGGCTTTGGCATAGGCGATCAACTCCGGCAGCGTCTTGGCTGGGGCGTTCATGCTGGCAGTCAGCAGCGCCGGGCTTTCGGCAAAAACCGTAATGGGCTCAAAATCAGCTTCCGGGTCATAGGCAAGGTTGGTTTGCACCACCTTGTTCGCCGCCAGGGGTGCGCTGCCGCTTACCAGGATAGTGTAACCATCCGGCGCGGACCGCGCGAGCTTGCCACCGGCCAGCGCGCCAGCGGCACCAGCAATATTCTCAAGCACGAATTGCTGGCCGTATTCTTTGGTCAGGATATCGGCAACGAGGCGCGCAAGGATGTCGCTGGTGCCGCCCGGCGGATAAGCTGAAAGAACTGTAACCGGCTTGCTGGGCCAGCTATCTTGCGCGAACGAAATTCCTGTTGAGGCCAATAGTCCTGCGGTACCGCCAAGGACGATAAATTCGCGTCTTTTCATGTTTCCCTCCTGCACGCCCTTTTCGATTGCTTGGGCTTGGCTGGAGCGATACTTAGCGCATAGCTACAGCAGCAGGTATTCAACAAGCCGCCCATTCCACCTCACGAAACAGGTCCCTCGCCTGCCAACCACTGCTCTTCGTTGGCATGAAAGTCCGCGAGTTCCTCCGGTCGGTCATCACCAAGCAGGTCCTGGTTGACCATCACGCCACGGCTGCGCTGGATATAGGTGAGAAACTTGTAGGAGGGCCGCATGGTGTCGAGCAAGGCGCGGTCGATCGGCAGCGGGTCAGACGCGAGCGTGGGCGCCATCACGTCACGCTCGAAAAAGACGTGGAAGCTAGCCAGCTTCCAGTCGCCGCTCTCGCATATAGCGCGGGAGAAGAACCGGCAGAATACCTGGAAGTCGACTTCCACCCCTTCGAGCTTGGCCCGGTTGAAGATCATGGCCGGGCTTTCGATTGTGGCGCGGTTCCCAATGATCTGAGCAAAAGCGGGAAACACCCAATGCTTGCTGTTGCCGGTGTTGCTCATCCACTTGCGCGTTGCCGCGACATAGGCGTCGCCCCCTCTGCCGTCATACCAGCTGGTGCGGACATAGGCGTCACGATGAAAGCACGCAGCCATCACATCGAACCGGCGCTGGTCGCGCGCAAAGCGTTCGCGGCGTACCAGGTCGAACAGCACCGCGCGGTTGAGATAGTCGCCCTCACCTTGGCCGACGTTGATTTGCATGACTGGTCCTCGTGTTTAGTGAACGGGCGGGTTGAGGTCAGTCTACTTCCTGGAGCCCATCCTGCCGCACCTTCCGGAAGGCGGGCAGGAGGATCGAGACCAGGAGGACCGCTGCGATCAGCAGGGTTGCGACACTGACAGGGCTCGTGACGAAAACCGTCGCGTCTCCGTGCGAGATCAGCAGCGCACGGCGCAGATATTCTTCCGCCATGGGACCCAGGATCAATGCCAAGATCAGAGGGGCTGGCTCGGCGCCAGCCTTCCGGAAGACGTATCCAAGCACGCCGAACAGGGCCATGAGGTAGACATCGAAAGCGCTGTTGCGGATGCTGTAGACGCCAATGGCGGTGAATACGCAGATCAGCGGGAACAGATATTTGTAGGGTACGGAGATCAGCTTGGCCCACATGCCGACAAGCGGCAGGTTGAGGATGAGCAGCAGCAGATTGCCAATCCACATCGACACGACCAGTCCCCAGAAAAGGGTGGGTTGCTCGGTCAGGATATTGGGGCCGGGCTGTACGCCCTGGACCACCAGCGCTCCTATCATCAGGGCCATGGTCGCGGTGCCTGGCAGGCCCAGCGTTAGCATGGGGATAAAGGCGGTCTGGGCGGCAGCATTGTTGGCAGCTTCGGGCGCAGCCACGCCCTCAATGGCGCCGTTGCCGAACTCTTGCGGATGCTTGGAGATTTTCTTTTCCAGCGCATAAGCTGAGAATGAAGATAGCAGCAGGCCAGCGCCCGGAAGGACCCCCAGCAGCACGCCGATGCCGGTACCGCGCATGATGGGCATTGTCATGCGCTTCCAGTCGTCCCGGGTGGGAAACAGCGAGCTCACCTTTGCGATGGTTGCAGCCCGTGTATCCTCATTTTCCAGATTAGCCAGGACGTCGCCCAGACCGAAGATGCCAGTGGCAATAATGACGAAGTTCAGCCCGTCCATCAGGTCCGGTGAGCCGAAGGTATAGCGCGCGGCCCCTGAATTAACGTCGGTGCCGATGAGGCCCAGCAGCATGCCCAGCAGCACCATGCCAAACCCTGTGAGCAAAGAGCCAGATGTCAGTACCATCGAGGTAACGAGACCGAGTACGATCAGCGAGAAATATTCGGTGGGACCAAAGCTGAGAGCCATGCCGGCAAGAATGGGTGCGGCGATGACGATGAAAAGGGTGCCGACCGTCCCGGCAAAAAAACTTCCGATGGCGGCTGCGGCGAGCGCCCGACCCGCCTTGCCCTGCTTGGCCATCTGGTGGCCATCGAGCGTGGTCACCACCGAGGAGGCCTCGCCGGGCAGGTTCATCAGGATCGCGGTGGTGGAGCCACCATATTGTGAGCCGTAAAAGATGCCCGCCAGCATGATCAGGGCGGTGTCGACCGGTAGCCCGAAGGTGAAGGGCAGGAGCATGGAAATGGTGGCAATAGGACCGAGGCCCGGCAACACGCCGACGGCGGTGCCCAGCAGCACGCCCGCAAAGCAATATGCGAAATTTGTAAACGTGCTGGCAGTTTGTAGGCCGAGCAGCAGCCCGCTGAAGATGTCCATGTCGACCTCTTAGATACTGGGAGCGCCCAGAGCCTGCAGCCAAGTCCCGACCAGCGGGATGGGCAGACCCAACAGCGAAACGAACAGGACGCCGCAGACAACCGAAAAGGCTGCGGCTCCACCAACGGCCTTCCAGTTCAGTTCGAACCGAATGCTGGCCATGCCAGCTCCAAGGCACAGCAGGAGCACCGCAAGAGGCAATCCCAACTTGTCGAGCAGGAAGCCGAACACGCAGATCGCACCCGAGACAATGGCAATAGGCAACCAGCGCGTCAGTCCGATTGCCCCGGAGGTACCAAGGCGGGCTCGCGCCAAGATGGCAAATCCGGTCAGAGTCAGCAGAGCTGAGATGACGACCGGGAAAAAACCTGGGCCCATTCGGCCCGGCGTGCCCAGCGGATAACCGAGCGCCATTAGCAGGGCGATGATGCCGATGGCGGTGAAAAGTCCGCCCTGAACAACATCTTGCGTAATCTTCACGTGCACACTCCTGAAGCTGATGCTGGTGTTCGGGCGCTAGCCTGGATAGCCCAGCACAGCCTTGACTTCGAGATACTCACGGAAGCCGTAGACCCCGAACTCGCGGCCATTTCCGGACTGTTTGTAGCCGCCGAACGGCAGACTGCGATCGAATGGTGCGCCATTTAGATAAACGCGCCCTGCCCTGATGCGCTTGGCCAGTTTGAGCGCGCGCTCAGGGTCGCTGGACTGGATGAAGCCTGCCAGACCAAAGGGCGTGTCATTGGCGATCTCGATCGCCTCCTCTTCGGTTTCGTAATTGAGGATTGAAAGAACCGGGCCGAAGATCTCTTCGCGGGCTATGGTCATCTGCCTGGTGACATCGCCGAACACCGTCGGGCAAACGTAGTAGCCCCGGTTCATCTCGGCTGGACGGCCAGTCCCGCCGGCGACCAGGGTGGCGCCCTCGTCGATGCCGCTCTGGATAAGCTTTTGCACCTTGTCGAACTGGCTCTGGCTGACCAGCGGTCCCAGAGTGGTCTCCGGCAGGAGCGGGTCGCCGAGGCGGATCGAGGCTACGGCGGTTCTTGCCGCATCGAAGGCGGCGTCGCGCTGCGAGACGTGGACAAGCATGCGGGTTGGAGACTGGCAGTTCTGGCCAGCATTAGTGTAGCAAGCGTGGACGCCCGCGATCACCGAGGCGCGAATATCAGCATCGCGCAGGATGATGTTGGCGGACTTGCCACCCAATTCCTGTGCCACCCGCTTAACAGTTGGGGCCGCCAGCATGGCCACGCGAATGCCGGCATTGGTCGAGCCGGTGAAAGAAACGAGGTCGATCTCGGGGTGTGAGGCAAGCGCCTCCCCCACCGTGGGCCCGTCGCCATTGACCAGATTGAACACGCCGGGCGGCAGACCTGAATCATGGATGATCTCGGCAAGGATCATCGCGCTGAGCGGAGCGATTTCGCTCGGCTTCAGCACCACGGTGCAGCCGGTCGCAATGGCCGGCGCAACCTTGGAGGCCACCTGGTTGAGCGGCCAGTTCCATGGCGTTATCAGCCCACACACGCCGATGGGCTCGTGGCGCACGATGCCGGGGCCCATGCGTTCCTCGAAAGCAAAGTCGGCGAGCACACGGGCGGCTTCCTCGAAGTGGAACAGCGCGACGGTGGCCTGGCGTTCGGTGGAAAAGGTGATCGGCGAACCCATTTCCAACGTCATGGTCCGCGCCAGTTCGGGCAGCCGCGCGCGGAAGCCCGAGATAATGCCGCCAAGCCAGATCAAGCGCTGCTCGACGCTGGTCTCAGAGTAGGATGCGAAAGCGCGACGGGCCGCGCTCGCGGCGCGATCCACATCGGCAGACGAGCCCAGGCTGATCCGGCCGATGGTTTCCTCCGTCGCCGGATTGACTACGCCCAAAGTCGTGGCGCCGACGGGCTCGACCCACTGGCCATCGATATAGAAGTTCAGCTTATCCATGCCTGCCACCTAAGCCCGTAAGGCCGATCGCTTTCATCACTAGTGCATCATCCTCTGGTCGCAAGGCACCGGCAGCAGGCGTTCCGCCTGGCGAGGCGAACTGTCTCAGAGGTGCCGGCCCTCATCCACCGGCACGACGATGCCGGTGGAGCTGGTCAAATTGACGATACAGGCCACCACGGCGCGAGCCACATCGTCAGGTGTGGTGACATGGCCAAGCGGCAGCCGTTCGGCGGTCTTTTCCAGCTGCTCGCGCGTGCGTCCCGGCACAAAGCCCGTATCGACGCCAGCGGGCGAGACCGAAAACACCCGGACCTTGGGTGCCAGCACCTTGGCCAAAGCGATGGTGAGCGCATCGACACCCGCCTTGGCCGCTACATAGGCCAGGCTGCTGCCGATTCCCGTTTTTGCGGCAATTGACGAGACATTGACGATCGCTGCGCCGGTGCCGCGCTCCAGCAGGGGGCGAAAGGTTCGCATGACTGCAAATGGCCCCCGCAGATTGATCAGAACCGTTTGATCAAAGATGTCGTCGCTCAGAGCGGCGAGGTCGGCCACTGGCACAGGTGTCGTGGATCCACCTGAGTTGACCAGCGCGTCGAGGCTGCCGAAGCGTTGCTCGATGGCAGCGGCCGCCTCGGCGATGGTCCCGCCATCCTCCATGGAGATCCGCATGGCAAGGTGGCCGCTGCCCTTTAAACCAGCAACAACTTCATTGGCAGTTTCAGCGTGGCTGTTGTAGCCAACGACAACGGTTGACCCTAAGGCGGCAAGTCGCGCGGCGGTCGCCCGGCCGATGCCACTGCTGCCGCCAGTCACCAAAACGGTGCGTGGGACGGCGAGCGGCGGAACATCAAATAAATCCATGCCAGATCTCCGATTCTTACGCAGAGAAATCCTTGAGCGCCGCCGTGGCGGCGTTGCGGATGAAGCCGTGATCGCTTGAGAGCACGATGGCTGTGGCGCCCAGGGCGGTGACGAACTCCATATCCGGCTTGGTCGTCGGCAGCATCATGAGGGGGGTATTGGCGTCCTTGGCGGCATCAGCCACACGGCGGGCAATGTCCGCGACATTGAGCGCGGCCTCGGGGTTGTCACGGAACGAGGCCGTCAGGTCGCCCCGCCCGACAAAGAGGGCGTCGATGCCCTCAAGTTTAGCGATGTCGCCGGCCTGATCAATGGCGTCCTGATCCTCGATCATGGGGATCACGGCGATCTGACTATCCTGCAATTCCATATGCTGGACTGAACCCACGCTGCCCCAGTTGCTCGCCCGCGACAGCCCGACAAAACCTCGGCTGCCAGGAGTGTAGTGGGCAGCGCGAGCGATTGCCCGAGCTTTTTCGACGGAAGCAACATGGGGGACCATGATGCCCATCGCCCCAGAGTCGAGACAAGACAGAACATTGGCTTCGGTAAATTCAGGAATTCGAACGATCGGCGCGAGGTTTGCGGCGCGGGCAGCGAAAATCATCAGGTCGGTGATCGAGCGATCCAGCGGCGCATGCTCCTGATCGATGATGATGAAGTCGTAGCCAATCTGCCCCAGCATTTCGATGACTTGGGTAGTTGGCAGCTTAACGAAGGTGCCAAAGAGACGCTCGCGCGCCAAAAGACGGGCACGAAAGGTGGAGAAGTGGGGGCGCTGCTCAGACATGGATCGTTCCCTTTTGCGCACCTTCTATACGTAGACGGCAGCAGCCCGAGACGTTGAACCGGCGCCATTTCCCTGTGCGAAATGGCCTCGACACGGCGTTTCCTTGAGCGAAACGGTGCCGGAATCCGGTTGCTGGTGGCAGACAGCAAGTGGGACTTAGCCCTCACCAAGCCGCCTATGCGGCCGTTCGAAGGACCTGACCGTGGCCGATCCCACCATCCTCACCTGCGCGGTGACGGGCAATATCACGACCTTGGCGCAAACGCCTTATCTGCCCGTAACGCCCGAGCAGATCGCCAATGCTGGGCTTGAGGCTCTCCGAGCAGGCGCTGCAATCATCCATGTGCATGTGCGCCATGACGATGGGCGTCCTAGCATGGAACTCAAACATTACCGCGAAGTGGTCGAGCGCCTTCGCGCGGCCGACGAAGATGTGGTCATCAACCTGACTACCGGGCCGGGGCAGCGGTTCATTCCAAGCGAGGAAAATCCCAGCATTGCCGCACCCGGCACAACGCTGATGCGGCCTGAACCACGCGTGTCGCATGTGGAAGTGCTTCGCCCCGAACTCTGCAGCCTCGATTTCAATACGATGTATTCGGGCACGTCGGTGGTTATCAATACGCCGACAAACCTTTCCATCATGGCTGAGCGCATTCAGGCGGCAGGCGTACGTCCCGAAGTCGAGGTGTTCGACGGCGGCGACATTCAACTGCTCAACGACATGGTGCGTCAGGGCAAGCTGGAGACGCCGGTATTCTGTCAGATCGTGCTGGGGGTACGCTACGGCGCCGTCGCCACGCCAGAAACGATGGCTTATCTCAAGAGCCTGCTGCCGGCGGGCTCGAACTGGGGTGGGTGCGGCATTGGCCGCTATGAATTTCCGATGCTGGCCCAAGCCTGGCTGCTGGGCGGCCACATCCGGGTCGGGCTCGAGGACAACATTTTCCTTGAAAAGGGCGTGCTAGCCCAAAGCAACACGCAACTGGTTGAGAAAGCGGTTCGGCTCGTGCGGGAGTTGGGCGGCCAAGTGGCTACGCCTGGCGAGGCACGGGAAATCCTCGGGCTCAAGAAGCAGGCGCCGCTTTCCGAATAGCCTGCACAATAATCTTAGGGACAACTGACATGTATAATTCCAGCGATCCGCGATCCACCCTGTCCGGCGATAAGCCGAAACCCGAAGCGAGCTGGGTGCACAACTCGTTCTTCGGCTCGCAACTCGCGCTGTTCTATGGCACCCCGCCCCAGATCAAGGACGCTAGTGGCGAGACCTGGATCAGCCGGGGGCAGAACTTCGTCGTCGCCTACAGCAAGGCCTTGGAAGGCGGCGCGTTCGAGCGTACCGCGCAGGCCGACGAATACGCTGTTGTCATCCCCGATGCAGAAACGCGGGTCGAGATCACAACCGAAGCTGGCACCGAGCTGGTACCAGGATATTCGGTAGTATTCGTGCCCCCCGGCAAGAGCACTATTCGCATGCTAACGCCGGGTACAATCGTGCGGCTGCTGACGCCGAAATCGGCGGATATGGCCAATGCCGCTTCAAATGCCGACGCCTTCGCTGACCCGCACCCCAATGTGCCGCCGTTCCAGGCCTGGCCCGAGCCTGCTGATGGGTTGAAACTGCGGTGGTACACGCTGGACGTGCCTGAGGATCCGTCGCGCTTTGGCCGCATCTTCCGCTGCACCACCTTCATGGTGAACTTCCTCACCCCCCGCGTTGGTCCGCGGGCGCGCGACAACGTCTCGCCGCACCACCACGACGATTTCGAGCAGTGCTCGCTGGCGCTCAGTGGCGCCTTTACACACCATCTGCGCTGGCCCTGGACCACGAACATGAATGTATGGCGTGAGGACGAGCACCTTTATTGCGAGTCCCCCTCGATCTGCGTGATCCCGCCGCCTTCGATCCATACCACGACAGCCGAAGGGCCGGAGGTGAACCAACTTGTGGACATTTTCGCGCCGCCGCGGCTGGATTTCTCGCTCAAGCCCGGCTGGGTGCTAAATGCAGACGACTACCCGCTGCCCAACGGATAGCGAGGGCCGAGCCGTAGACACGAAAAGCCGGGGCATGAGCACCCCGGCTTCTTCTATTAGGTATTGGCTCCCGCCTCAGGTCGCCAGGCCCACGAGGCGCGCAGGATTGTGGGTAACCATGGTGCGAACATCGGCCTCGCTGTAGCCCAGCGCCAGGCAGAGCTTGATTGCCTGTCGCATGCCTTCGACCGGGGTGGGATTGTCCACCTGGCCAAGGTCAGATCCGATCGACGAATTGGCGACACCCGCCGCATCAATGTGATCCTTGAGTTCCTGGGGGGAATAAACATTGAAGCGCGAGTCGACATACATGGCGGCGGACTGCTCTACGATCACGCCAAGATTGGCGAAGTCGCGCACGTCTTCAGGGGTGAAGTGTAATCCGTACATCGGATGGTTGATCAACAGGCGCTTGACGCCACGGCTGCGTGCCTCGTCAAACAGCTTCCAAATTTCCCAAACATGCAGGTGGCCTGACGACAGGATAACGTCGAACTCGGCGATCTGATCAAGGATTTGCTTAACAACGTCGAGGACATTGCCCAGCTCATCGACGACCGTCAAAGCCGGCGAATTCATCAGTTGCACATTGGAGACGAGCCGCGACTTGCGGTGCGAACTGCGGATGTGGTTGGCGGACTGCGCTGTGGGCATCCAGATCAGCTTGGCGCCCATCTTGAGTTGGGCGTCGACCACATAGGGGTTCAGACCGCCCGTGGAGTTGTTGAGCACGAGCCCGCTGAACATGGAGAATTCGTCGTTATCGATCAGCCGCTCCATCAGCGGGATGAACGGGGCGGAAGAATAGTGATGATCCTTGAACAGCACGGCCCGCATACCAGCGGCTATGGCCTCTTCGGCGGCCTGCATATGGTCAAGCTGGCGCGGCATGGTCGAGGGGCCGGAATGCACATGCAGGTCCAATGCACCCCGCAGCAGACCCGCCGCGACGTCTTCATCGACGCCGGCCATAAGCTCCCGCGCCTGTTCCCGATTTTGTGCACTCGTGCCCATAAAACTCTCCCGCCTGATACCCAGTCGGCATAGAGGTTGACGCCGGCGCGGCTCAACCTATAGTCCCCCCTGTTTCGTGCTGCGGAACAACAATGCGCCATGGAATAAGGGGCAAACGGTGGGCATACGCTCGATCGAACGGTGTCTAAATGTGCTGCTGGAACTCAACCGGCAACCTATAAACACGATCGCGCAATTGCATGCCCGCACAGGACTGCCCAAGCCCACGCTCGTTCGTATCCTCAAGACCCTGGAAGAGGCGGGCTATGTGGAGAACGATACGCGACAAGGCGGCTATCAGGTGAGCGGGCTGGTGACCTCGCTTAGTTCGGGCTACCATAAGAGCCCGCTCGTAGTTGAAGCCGGCCGTGCCTGGGCGCTGGCCATTACCCGCAAGCACAAGTGGCCCATAGCCATCGCCCTGCCAGACTATACCAGCATGGTTGTGCGCTTCAGCACGGTGCCCGACAGCCCGGTGTCGCCATTCCATAGCACGGTCAACCGACGCCTGCAGATGCTGACACGAGGCTTGGGCTTGGCCTATGTCGCGTTTATCGAGAGCGAAGAGTTTGCGCTTATCCTTGACGCGCTGACCAAGTCGGAAGATCCCGAGGATGGCCTCAGCCATCATCCACAGGAGGTCCACCGTTTGCTGGCACAGGTGCGCAAGGCGGGCTACGCGACGCGCGCCTCATTTGTCGAGCCGCGCAATTCGAACACCATTGCCGTGCCGATCATTAGCCTTGAGGGACGCGTGCTGGCGAGCCTGGGGCTGACCTATTTCAAATCCGCCTTCACATCTGAACTGGAGGCCTGCGAGCGCTTTGTTCCAATCCTCCAGTCAGCAGCCGTCGCCATCGCGGATGACCTTGGCCGCCTTTCCAACAAAATGGCGGTGGACGTGTCCGAATTCGGCGCGATCTGAAGGCGCTCGCCAGACCTCGCTTCGAAAGCGGCGCGATAATTTGCGCCATGGCGCGGCCGTACTGGAGCCCGTTGTCGAAACTACCCGGGGGTAAGCACTCTGCGGGGGACAACGTCCACCCGCTCGCTTGGCCCAAGGACGCCAGGCGACCGCCATTCGCCGGCTGCCCGCCTGCAACTAGGATGCGCCTAACCGGTCAAGTCACCGACATGAATGCTGACGTGGTCGAAAATGCTCATTGATCGTTCCGCATCACTTAAGTGGTCGGCAACATGCCGCCATCCAATCGCAGGTTCGACCCAGTGATATAGCCGGCTCTAGGGCTGACCAGGAAGGCGATGGCGTCCGCAATTTCCTCCAATGTTCCAACGCGGCCGAGTGGGACTTGCGCAAACATGGGCAACACGGCCTGTTCAACCTGCTCCCAAGCCGCGCCCGCGGGAATACCGTTGGCAATGCCAACAGTTCGGAAACCGGTCTCGAGGCTGGTGCTGCGAATAGTGCCAGGCGACACGGTGTTCACGGTAATGCCGTCGAGCGCCACCGCCTTTGCCAATGACGCCGTCATCGCGACCATGGCGGCTTTCGCCGCCGAATAGTCCGGCCGCGTCGCGGGCGGCATCATGCCAGCCAAGCTCGCGATGTTGATGACCCGCCCCCACTTGGCCGCCCGCATATGCGGCAGCAACAAAGCCGTTACCCTGACCGCGGCCACCACGTTGCGATCAAAAGCGGAAGCCCAGGTGGCCGCCCGCGTATTAGTCCAGTCCTCGGTGCCGCCGGAGCCACCGGCATTATTGACCACGATGTTGATCGGGCCAGCAAGGTCCCGTGCTTCGGTAACGAGGCGCTGCACGTCTCCATCAAGTGTCAGGTCCCCGACCACCGCATGGGCGCGCCCGCCATCGGCCACGATCTCTTTTGCAACCTGCTCGGTTTTGCCACGATCGCGACCATGGACAATGACGGTCGCCTTCTCGCGAGCGAGCCCACGCGCAATCGCCTCGCCGATCCCTTTGCTGCTCCCGGTAACGAGTGCGACTTTGCCGTCCAGTTTCAAATCCATGCCGTAGCGCCTATCGTAAAGTTCGTTTTGCATAGATAGACCCGCCCATGACCCAGACAATTACGCACTTAAAAGTGCCTGCACCCAATCCGGATCGGTCTGCTTGCCTCGGGCCAGAGGGATCGGCGGCCCATGTCACGAGAGTGTTGGTCATGGTCAGCGGTCGCTGGAAACTTCCGATCCTGTTCCGTCTTGTCGAGCGACCGACACTGCGAAACTCAGAACTCAGACGGGACATGCCGGAGGTTTCCCAGAAGATGCTGACGCAGCATCTGCGGGAGTTGGAGAATGACGGGTTGGTGATCCGACAAGATTTTGGCGAGCAACCACCGCGCGTCGAGTACAGCCTCAGCGATGCCGGCCGCGGTTTGATCCCGGTGCTGGCAGCCGCAAAGCGGTTCTCGGAAAGCCACCCAGGCGGTTAGGTCCGGAGCCCGAAGCCGACGTGCCAAGACATCAATGGTCCTGTCGGTCAGCCGCTGTCTGTTGGCGCGGTCGGAGCGTCAAGGTCCCGGGGCGATGAGAGTGCGGATCAGCCCGGGCGCAATGGCGTTCACATTGGTGCGCAAGTCGGCGACTTCTAATGCCACGCTGCGGGTGAAGGTGAGCAGGCCCCCTTTGCAGCGCCATGGAATGAAGCCCCGGGGTCCGGATCGCCTCATGCACGCAGGTGATGTTGATGATCTTGCCGGCTCCCTCCGCGTCGCGGCGGCGCCTAGTGAACTCTCGGCTAAAATGGAACGCACCTTTCCAACTGAAGTACTTTGCCGTTGCAGATAGATAGCGAAGTGAATACGTAAGCCGTGTCGGAAAAGGCATGACTTGGTGTGGTTGGCCCAAGTCCTTTCGGAAACGGAAGCTCTGCCCTTGCCTAGCGCATGAGGTCCCACGACGAACATCTGCCGCCGTTACAGGCGCCGACTGTTCGTCCGTGTGGTTCGCAACCGACGAGCTGCTCCGGTCGAACGACACAGGAGCAATTCATGCACGATCCACAGCCGACTCCTTCGCTGTTTACCCGTTTGACTGGTCGCACCGGCGTTATTGCGATCTCGGTCTTCCTCAACTTTGCCGGTTTTACGCTCATCATCCCGGTGCTGCCGTTCTCAGTCGCGCGCTACGTCTCCGCCGCGGAAGTAGCGTTTTGGGTGTCGCTGATCATAGCCGTCTACGCGCTTTGCTCCTTCGTCGCGGCGCCAGTGCTCGGGGCGATGAGCGACCGCTTCGGCCGACGCCCGATCCTGCTACTATCCCTGTGCGGGTCGGCGCTGAGCTTTGCCGTGTTCGGCATCGGGGGGGCCCTCTGGGTCCTTGTGCTGGGCCGCATCATCGAGGGCCTTACGGCGGGCAGCATTTCGGCAATGTACGCGTATGTCGCCGATACCCATGCTCCCGAAGAGCGCGGACCGGCCTTCGGTTTGCTTGGTGCAGCCGGTGGCTTAGGTTTCATGCTTGGGCCGGTCCTCGGGGGCCTGCTCGGGCAAATATCGCTTTCCGCTCCGCTCTATGGGGCCGCGGGGCTGGCAGTGCTCAATGCAGTTCTGGTCCAGCTTTATATGCCAGAAAGCCATCCTTCCGAGAGTCGCAGCGCGGGCCTTCATTGGGGTCAGTTCAACGTTTTCGGGCAACTGGCGGGAGCACTTCGTAACCGGCGTCTGCGGCTGCTCTTTGGTGTGGTGTTCTGCTTTGCTTTCGGCAGCACGGTCCTCCAGTCGAATTTGGCGGTGCTGCTCAAGGAACTGCTGGCTTTCGGCCCTGCAACTGTTGGGTTGGTGCTGGCGGGTATTGGTGTGATGGACATCGTCAGTCAAGGGCTTGTCGCACCCCGATTACTGCCACGCTTCGGCGAACGGCGCGTGGCCATCGCTGGGCTTATCATTAACGGGGCCGGACTCGTTATGCTGTCACTTCTTGCCATTTTTCCCACGTTGCTGCTGCTGATCTGCGGGATGGCGATGTTCACGTTCGGTGACGGGTTATTTCAGCCATCTGTCAGCGCGCTAATCTCCGACGCTGCCCCAGCTGGACGGCAGGGGGAGGTGCAGGGAGCAAACCAGTCCCAGCAATCAATTGCTCGTATGTTCGGCCCGCTTGCCAGTGCATGGCTCTACGGGCTCTTCGCCGGTGCTCCGTATGCCGCGGCAGCAGCTTTTGTGCTCTTGGCTGCCAGCACACTTTACGCGCGCTCGACTAGCACCCCGCTTAACTCGGCATCCGTTCGCAACGCTTGAGCCAATGAAGCCAGCAGCTGTTCCGGCACTATGCGCCGATCGGCGGCAGCTTTCGGGCTACGGCATTTGGTTTGGAAAGACCGAAAGGGGTCGTGATCGGCCGGTCGGTCGACTGCGGAGGCATCGCCCGCCCGCGTGCCTATGGTGCCTTCATGGCATCGATAAAGGCGCGGAGGGCTGGAGGTTGGTTGAGCCGGCCAGCATAGTACAAATGATTGGGCGGCACGTGGTAGTGCCAGTCCTCCAGCACCCGAACCAGCTCTCCCGAGGCTAGATAAGGCGCAACATGTCGCTGCAGCACGATGGTAACGCCCACGCCTTCGCGGGCGCAGGCGAGCAGCAAATCATTGTCGCTCGTCACGAACGTGCCGGGAGCGTCTAAAGCCAGCGTCTGGCCATCGCGCTCAAAGGTCCAGCGGTGGATGAAGCGGGCCGAAGGGTAGCGAAAGTTGAGGCAGTTGTGCCCTGTTAAATCCTGAGGGTGCTGCGGCGTCCCGAATCGGGCGATATAGGACGGCGCGGCGACCACATAGAGCGTATCACCTTCATCAAGCCGAATGGACACCATGTCCTTTTCCAGCGAGGGCGCTCGCCTGATACCAGCATCGAACCCTGCGGCCACGATGTCCACCAAGCCATCATCGATCACCAGCTCCACGACGATTTCGGGGTAATCGGTCGAGAAGCGGCGCAGCTTGGGCAGCACCAGCTCAAACGCTGCTGAGCGATGCGTTGTAACCCTGACCCGCCCGGAGGGGCGGCCGCGATCAGCGTCAAGATCGGCGATGGCCAGATCGATTTCAGCGATGGCGGGCCGCAAGCGGGCGAGAAGACGTTCGCCGGCCTCGGTCGGCGCAACGCTGCGAGTGGTGCGATTGAGCAGGCGCACGCCCAGTCGGTTCTCCAATGCCTTGACCCGGTGGCTCAATGCGGATGCGGAAACACCTAGCAGAGGGGCAGCCCGGCTAAAGCCGCCCGCCTCCACTATTGCGGCCAGAACAGCCATGTCGCCCCAGGTGTCACGATCCATTGCTGAGCTCCATTCACAAGCCTTGCAAGTTCTTCCCAGCTAGTCCTCAGGGATCACAGGATACATCTTTGGTCCTGTCAACACGAAAGGACACTTCCATGTTTCTGAAAACCAGCTTTGTCGCCCTTGCCCTGTTCGCCGCTTCTCCCGTTGCTATGGCAGCAGAAAGCTTGGTGTCGGATCGCGAGATCAACGGTCATTCGATCAGCGAGATCGAGGCAAATCTTAAAGCCAAAGGCATCGACGTCACGGGCATCGAGAAATGGGGTGACGCCTTGCGTGCTCACGCCCAGAGCGCAAGTGGCGAGGTCTACTGGCTATTCGTCGATCAGCATACATTTCGGACGCTCGAGGCCGCCCCTGCAGTAGCCACCAGCCTTGACGTAGGCACGACCTCGGGCGCCGTCCGCACCGCGCCTTCCTCATCTCAGGCGCCACTCTCACTTTCTCAGAACAGTGACGAGTAACCGACCTGACTCGAGGCTGTCACCAGCCTCGAGTCCCATTGGCTTGTGCCGGGAAGATCCCCCGGGCAAAGGTCCAATCGAGCTTCCAACCTATGCAAACTTGGCGGGCCAGGCGGAAAGTGCCTGCTCGGCCACCGCTTCCAGCATCGCGCGATTAAAGCCGGCTTTGGCCTGCAAGGCCATGCCGTGCAGGACTGCCATCAGGAAAGCCGCGAGGGCCGCGGGCTTGGCAGTCGGGGGCAAGTCACCCTCGGCTACTGCCCGCTCGAAGCGCTCGCGGAACTGGATTTCGCCTGCAGCACGCACATCGATCAGCGCCTGTCGGATCGGCTCGGCATCATCCGATGCAGCCACAGCCCCATTGATGTTCAAACAGCCCGTGTGCCCGGGATAGCGGGTGTTCAGGTCGGCTGAGCTGAACAGCATATGGGCAGCGACATCCCGTGCTGTCGGCAGAGCGAGAGCTTCGGGAATGAATGTCAGGTAGTGCTCGTTGTAGCGCGCCAGGGCCAGGCGAAACAGCGCTTCCTTATTGCCAAAGGCGGAGTAAAGCGCGGGCCTTTCCACGCCAGCGGCCTTGGTGAGGTCGGCATAGGAAGCCCCCTCATAGCCCTTGTCCCAAAACACCCCCAGCGCCGCATCAAGTACTTTATCGGGGTCAAACTCGCGATGACGTCCCATCAGCTCAACTCAACACATTCCATAACGGCTATTATTAAACCGCTTGACACGCTACGTCAAGATTTCGTAATCGTCATTACCGTAACGGACATTATGCAATAGATTTCGCCGCATTATACGCCCGGCCGGAAGCTGGTCGTCCATGAAAGACTTCTCATGTCAAATATCTTAGCAGGCAAGATTGCCCTGGTGACTGGTGGCTCGCGCGGTTTGGGTGCCGCCACAGCTGAGGCGCTGGCTGACCAAGGCGCAGATGTCGCCATCAGCTATGTTGCCTCCGCCGGGAAAGCCGAAGCACTGGTCAACAAACTCAAGGCGAAGGGTGTGCGCGCCCTGGCGATCCAAAGTGATCAGGCTGACACCGCCGCGGCAAAACCCTTGATTGAAAAGGTCCTGGCCCATTTTGGCAAGCTCGACATCCTCGTCAACAACGCGGCGATCGTCGCCAAGGGGCAGATGGTCGACGATCTCGCCCTGGATACGGGCGCTCTCGACCAGCAGTGGCAAGTCAACGTCCTCGGCGTGGTGGCAACCACGCGGGCGGCAGCATCGGTGCTCTCCGATGGCGGCCGCATCATCTTCATCGGCTCGCTGAACGGCACCCATGCTCTGGTTACCGGTGTTGCCGACTATGCGGGAACCAAAGCCGCCATCAACGGCTACGCCAAGGGTGTCGCCCGGGACCTGGGTGGCCGCAGCATCACGGTCAACGTCGTCCAGCCCGGCGCGATGCCCACCGACATGATGGCCAACGTCTTCGGCGGCACTGTTGCTCCCGACGCTTTTCTGGATCTGCACCCTATCCGCCGGATCGCCACACTCAAGGAAGTGTCAGAGGTGATCTGTTTTCTGGCAGGCCCGCATGCCGGCTACATGACGGGCGGCATTATCGATGTGGCTGGTGGCCTCGGCATCTGAAAGCTCGTGGCCCAGTCCGTCTAGGAGCTGTCATGACCACGATCGGCATCATCGGTGCAGGCGAAGTCGGCACACAGTTCGCGCGCGCAGCCATCGCGAATGGCTACCACGTCGTGCTGGCCAATTCGCGAGGCCCTGAAACGCTGCGCGACCTCGTTCAAGAACTGGGGCCATCAGCTCAAGCCGCAACTGCGGCACAAGCTGGAGCCGCAGCCGATTTCGTGGTCGTGGCAGTGCCGCTCAAGTTGATCAACGACATGCCCGTCGACGAACTCGCGGGCAAAATCGTGCTCGACACCAACAACTACATGATCTGGCGTGACGGCCATTTCCCCCTCGTCGATTCCGGCGAAAAGACCGTGCACGAACTGCGCCAGGAGCAGCTTCCCACATCGAAAGTGGTCAAGGCCTTCACCCATATCCAGGCGCCCCGGATCAATAGCTGGGGTCGACCGGCCGGAGCCCCCGACCGGCTAGCGCTGTCAACTTCAAGCAATTTCTCCGAAGCCGTAGAGCTCGTCACCCGGCTTTACGATCAGTTCGGTTTCGACACCGTGGACCATAGTCCGCTCAGCCAATCCTGGCGCAGCGCTCGCGGGCAACCGGCGTGGAAGCAGGAGCGCCAAACCCGGCCAGAGCTGATGGCCAATTTGGCCCGGGCACGCCCCATCGTTCTGGCCTAGTAGCCCATATTCAAGGAATATCCGCCATGACATCGACCGCCTATGCGCCCTCCTTGCCGTTATGGGGAGCCGTGCTTGCTATGAGCCTTGGCATATTCGGCATCGTTGGAGCCGAGCTTCTGCCGGCAAGCCTGCTCACTTCCATGGCCCACGACCTTGAGGTCACCGAAGGCATGGCCGGCCAGGCTGTGACCGTGACTGCCGGCGTGGCCGTCCTTACCAGCCTGCTCGTTGCCGCCGCGAGCGGTCGCGTGGATCGCCGCAATGTGCTGATTTTTCTCACCTCCCTGCTGGTCGTGTCCAATCTCCTTGTGGCCGTGGCGCCTTCGCTGAACCTGTTGCTGCTCGCCCGCATGATGCTCGGGATTTCGCTTGGCGGCTTCTGGGCATTGTCCGCGGCGACAATGATGCGGCTGGTCCCGGAGAAAGACATCGCCAAGGCATTGGCAATCCTGTTCGGGGGCGTTTCTGCGGCTACCGTGTTTGCCGCGCCGCTTGGCAGCTTGTTGGGCGATCTCTGGGGATGGCGGGCCGTTTTTGTGGCAGCGGCAGGTTTGGGCGCCCTTGCTCTCCTCGCGCAATTGGTGCTGCTGCCGTCCATGCATTCCGAGCAGGCGGCACGTTTGAGTACCGTGTTTCGCCTCTTGCGCCGGCCAGGCCTAGGCTTGGGAATGTTGGCTTTCCTGCTGGTGTTCACTGGCCATTTTGGCTTCTTCACGTATCTTCGCCCGTTTCTTGAAACGGTGACGCGGGCGGGCCCGATGGGTGTCACCTCCATACTGCTCATCTTCGGCATCGGCACCTTTGTGGGCAATTCAGTGAGCAGCCGGCTGATCGAGCGCTCGATGTTCGGGACGCTGGCAACAATGCCCCTTCTGCTTGCGGTTCTAGCCATCCTGCTGGCGACCCTTGGTGGCAACGCGTTTGCCGACGCGGCACTCACCGCCATCTGGGGTTTCGCCTTCGGCATTATTCCGGTTTCCTGGTCGACATGGGTCACCCGCGTCGCACCCGATGAAGCGGAGTCCGGCGGCGGCTTGTTGGTGGCAACGGCCAACCTCGCAATCACCATTGGAGCGGCAGCAGGCGGCTGGATCTTCGACCACAATGGTTCGCGGATGGTATTCTTTGCCTGCGCGGCGGTTCTGGCCTTGAGCTTCGTGTCGACCCTCATGCTGAAGGCCCGCCCAAGCAGATGACCCTTTCCATGGTGCAGGTACCAGTCACCTCACCTGCCCCAGAGTGTGGTTCGTATCACGAGCGGCTCACGAGACCGTGGCGGGCAGGGCTGCGCCTTGTTCGTGAGACTGGATGGTCACTGTCTCGCCCTAGCCATGTCACCCCAAGTGTCACGATGCATTGCTGAGCCCCATTCACAAGGCTTGCAAGTTCATCCCAGCTAGTCGGCAGGGATCACAGGAGACATCTTTGGTCCTGTCGAAACGAACACCAGTTCCCATGTTTCTGAAAACACGAAAGGGCATCACAATGGCTGAAAAAGTATGGTTTCTCACTGGCGGATCACGCGGTTTCGGTCGGATCTGGACGGAGGCGGCACTCAAGCGCGGGGACAAGGTTGCGGTCGCCGCGCGCGACCCAGCCTCGCTTGTCGAACTGACCGAAAGGTTCGGCGATCAGGTGCTTCCGCTGACGCTCGACGTCACCGACTCCGATGCCGCGATCAAGGCCGTTCACATGGCCCACGATCATTTCGGCCGGCTCGACATCGTCGTGTGCAACGCGGGCTTCGGGATGGTCGGCGCGGTAGAGGAGGTCAGCATTGAACAAGCGCGCCTCGTCATGGACACCGACTTCTTTGGCATGCTGGCAGTCGTGAAAGCTGCGTTGCCGATCATGCGCGCCCAAGGGTCTGGTCACATCCTGACTGTGGCCAGCACCGCGGGCATCATGGCAACACCATGCGGTGGGCTCTATAATGCGGCCAAGTTCGCGGTCGTAGGCTTGGGTGAAGCCCTTGCCGGCGAAGTCGCGCGGCTGGGCATCAACGTCACGATCATCGAGCCAGGCCCGCACGCTACGGACTTCACAAGCGCGTCCTCGATGGTCGTTGCCCAGCCGATCGACGCCTACGGGCCCCTTCGGGACGAACTTGCGGCGGCGTATCCGGCCGGGGGCGCCAATGATCCCCGTACAACAGCTGCCGCAATATTGGCAGTTGTGGATGCCCCCCACCCGCCCTTGCACCTGCTGCTTGGCAGCGGCCGGGCACAGATCGATCAAGTCTATGCCGGCCGGACCGCCGACTGGGATGCCTGGTCTGACGGTCCGCACTGAGCCTCGCGGGAGCAAGAGGGGACCGCGCGGTGCGGTCCCGGCTCAGCCGCGGGCGCAATGGGCGAGGACCGTCGATAAAACAGCGGGTCGGCTGGCTGGAAGCCCGGTTGGTGGTTTCCTCCGTCCTGATCGGCGCAAGCGGCCGAGCAAGTGCTGGACGATGTTAGTTCACTTTCATTGGCCTGCAGTCCAGAACAAGTCGCCCGGCTGGGCTAGGCCCCACCGCCGCAAGGCGCCGAGGCCGAGATGATCAGCCACTCGTTGCCACAATCATGAAGGCGCGAGTGGGCAGCCGGATAATACCTTGTGCATCGGCATAGCCATTGAAGGCCTGCTGCAACGCCTCACGTAAGTTTTCACCCTCATCGGGGCTCAAGGCAGCATACCCCGGAAAACCGCGGAACATCGGGTCGCACTCGCTGACCACGTCGGGTGAGGAGTAAGGACTCCAGTCTGCCTGAGCGACGTGAATATTGGCAGTGGAGCAACTAGTCTCCAACAGGCTCTCCCTCAGCTCGTCTTGCGAGAAGGTAGGGAACATCCCTGCCGGCCATAGTTCGCGATCCGGATGAAGCTGCGCGAACACACGCCGCATCAGATGTGCCGGTGAGCAATCGTCTTCCTGGGTCCACATTGTCAGCCCAACACGACCCTGGCGGCGGGTGACCCGCAGCAACTCGTCCAGCCCCACCCGCCATGTCGGATAAGCAAGAATGCCAAAATGCGAGATGGCGACATCGTAGCTTGCACCGGCTGGGCCGAGCGATGTGATATCCATGACCTCAGTGCGGGCATTCTTGAAGGATCGGAGCCGCTCCGCGCTGCGCGCCACCATGTCCGGACTGATATCGGTCGCCGTTACCCATGCGCCGCGCTCTGCCGCAGCGACCGCGAGTCCACCAGTACCGGCTGCGACGTCAATCAACGCCAAGCCATCGAGCGGCATCAACTGGTCGAGCAGCTGGATCGCGAATGGCTGCGTCGCGCGCTCGCCCATACGCTCGTAAAGTCCAATTGGGCCGGCGCCTGCATCGATGGGGCTGTTTGTCAAAGCTAGGCCTCCTAAAATCTTCTCGTAACGTGCAAAGTGTGGGGGCGGCGCTGATTGGCGTACTTTGTTACTCGTCCATCAAGCCACGTTCACGCCGGGCGTCGTATTTGAGAATTTCACCTCTCATGGCGTCACCCCATCGGCCAACGAACGCGACCGTGTCGCTAGAGTGGAGATGAGCAGTGAGTGCGGCCTGGTCTCTCCACCGCTCGGCAATCAGGAGGCGGCCAGCATGCGGATCGTCCATAGCCGCGTTATAGGACAGATTTCCGTCCCGCTGCCGCGCAGTGATGGCGAGTTTCTGGAGATCCTCGACAAACTCGGTAATCGAGGAGGGCTCGACATACATATAGCCGGTAACAATCAGCATCATGGCTTACCTTGGTGGATCCCGCTCGACCGTCTGCACTTCCGACGATCGGGCGGCTGACAGCAACAAATCAGACGGACAGCACGATCTTGCCTTGAATACTGCCGTGGGCGGCGCGCTCATGTGCGCGCGATGCCTCGGCCAGCGGGAATGTGCTGTCGATGACGACACGCACAATGCCGTCGTCGAGCAGGCGGGCGGCTTTTGCCAGTTGCGCGCCATTGGATCGAACCTGCGTGGATGAGACCGTAATCCCGAGCTTCTTGGCCTCCGCGTGACCAGAAAAGCCCAGCGGGTTGACCAGGAACAGCGCGCCACCCGGCTTCAGAACATGTAAGAAGCGCTCCATGTCCGCGCCGCCTACTGCGTCGAGGACAAGGTCCACGTTTCGGACGACTTCCTCCGTCGCGATCGTCTTGTAGTCGATGAACTGATCCACGCCGAGATTTCGCATCAGCGCCTCGTTCTTGGCCGATGCCACCGCGATGACGCGAGCGCCCTGCCATTTCGCTAGTTGGACAACCAGGTGCCCGACACCGCCCCCGGCGCCGTTGATCAGCACCGTCTGGCCGCCAAGGGGCACTGGCTCATGCCGGAAGGCTTGGAACGGATTGGGCTCGTCATGGCCAAGCTCGATCAGGAACTGCCATGCCGTTAAAAGCGACATCGGTGCACCGGCCGCATGAATATGGTCGATACCGGTTGGTTTGGACGCAAGATGCGATGCCGGCACACTGATGTACTGCGCGTAGGCGCCGCTTCCCGTCATTAGGTCGTCAGGGAAGCGAACCATCGCGTAGACCTCGTCGCCAATGCTGAACTCATCGACGTCGGGGTGAACCGCTTCCACGACGCCCGACACATCCGTGCCGAGAATCAGTGGGAAGGATGCGTTGGGTCGCCATTCTGGCGGCAGCGCTCGATAGCCGTCCCGCAGATACCAGTCGGGCGGATTAAGCCCTGCCGCGTGGACCCAAACAAGCACCTCGCCGGGCTGCACATCCGGCCTGGGCGCGTCTTCGTACATCAGCACCTCTGGACCACCAAATGCGTGCAGACGAACTGCCTTCATCTCGTCGCTCATGGTCAAATCTCCGCCTCTCATTGTCATTGGCGAATTTAGCGGCAGCACTGCTGGTTGATAATCGCTGCAGAAGGCGTTTAAGTAATGCCATGGTGGAACATATCACTCTGGACCGGCTCACTGGCATTATCGCCTTCGCGCGTGCGGGATCGCTGGGCAGCTACACGGCAGCGGCGCGCGCGCTGTCGATTTCTCCGTCGGCTGTCAGCAAGAGTGTCCAGCGGCTTGAGCGGCATCTGGGGGTGTCGCTGTTTACCCGTACGACACGCTCGCTGGCCTTCACGCCTGAAGGACGCGACCTGCATGAGCGCGCGCTGCGTCTGCTCCGCGAGGCGGAGGAGATCGAGCAGACGGCAATGACGGCCCGCTCGGAGCCATCGGGCACGTTGCGCGTGGCGGCGTCACTGCCGATCGGACTCCACCTGATCGCTCCCGCTTTACCAGCTTTCCGCCGGCTCCATCCGAACCTGGTCGTTGATCTTAGGCTGGGTGACCAGATGGTGGACATGATTGAGGAAGGGATCGACGTCGCCATACGTATCGGTGATCTGGCTGACACTCGACTTCTATCACGCAAGCTCGCGCCCCATCGGCTTTGCTGCTTCGCCTCGCCAAGCTATCTCGAGGAACGCGGCACCCCAACCCACCCCGATGACCTAGGAGGGCACGACACCGTCAATCTTCGGTATCAGAGCACGGGCCAGGCATTTCGCTGGCCATTCCGGATTGGCGATCGTGAAATCGAGATCGTGCCCAATTCCGGTGTGCTCGCCGATGCCAGCGAGGCCGTGCTCATCATGCTGGCAGCCGGTGGTGGGATAGGGGTAGGCGCCTCCTTCATGGCAGCTCCCTACGTGCAGCGCGGTGAATTGATCCCAGTGCTGTCCAGGTTCGCCGTTGAGCGAAATAACGTCACCGTGCTTTGGCCGGCAAGCCGACGCGCCAACCCCGCCGTGCGCGCCTTTCTAACCATGCTCGACGCCACTTTCACCCAGCGAACGGCGGCTTCAAGTATCGGCTGATCTTGCGCGGAAGGGCGGCCTAAGGGGTCGGTTCCTGCCGACAGACTGCGCCCCCTTTCAGGTGTTCGGCCAGCGTTTTCGTGCTGACGAGGGTCACTCGTGCATCAGCATCGGATGGCTGAGATCACGTAAAGTATTAAGGCAGCACACCGAGCTGGCGGGCAATGGCCTGGTAGTCCATTAAGAACCACATCTCGGCGAAGCGACTGTCTCGGATCCGGTAGCTGGCGAACTCGGTGAAATCGACGCGGCAGCCAGTTGACTCTAGGCCTAGCCAGGTTTGCCCGGGGGTTCCGGTATCGCGAAGCCGGGCGGCGATACGATCATCATCTACGAACAATTCTTCGACCTCCCAGGTGAAATCCGGCACAGCCTGGACTATGCTCTTGAGGGAATCCACCACGTCATCCCGCCTGTAGGATCGGCCATTTATGGTGACATCAGGGCTGATCAAATCCGCGATGGCACTGAAATCCCGCGCGTTCGCTGCTTGGATGTAATGAAGATAGTTGCTTCAACAATTCGTCTGTCATGAAGCACTTCTCCATGTTGTTGACTGAGCGATGGGAATGGCGTCGGGGTGATCGACGCCATTGAAGCTTACTGGCCTTCGCTATCGCCAATGAAGTCCAGGATCAGGTCAGTGACCGCTTCGGGTGCCTCCTCGGCTACGTAATGACCGACATCAAGCTGAACGATCTTAGGGTTGGCGATCCGATTTTCCATGAAATCAGCCAGCAAACCGTAGCCCAAGCCACCGATGCCCAGCGAGGGGACATCGATTTTCTCGGGGAAGGAAGCGTTGTCGATCAGATCCTGCGGATAGGCTTGGTACCATCCGTCGCCTGCCCGAATGGCAGCAGGCGTGTTGTAGGCGTCTGCGTAAACGGCGCGATCGAACTCGGTGATCGCGTCCTGATCGTAGAGGAGCGAGTCCCAAAACCAGTCCAGGTAGATATGTGCCCGTCCCTCGATCAGCTGCTCGGGCATGCCATGCACCTGATGGAAGGCGAACCACCAGATGAAGAAGTCCTTCCTGAATTCTCCCGACAGAACCTGGGGCGGCAGGAGCGTCATCTGGGAAGTTGATGCGGGAAGTCCGCCGACGTCGAGATAGGTCGTCGACAGGGTTGCTTCGGGGTAGAGAACAGAGAACGGATACGCGATGTGCCCGCCGATATCATGTCCGACGATATGGACTTTCTCCAATCCGCGGCTCTGGATCAGCTCGTATATGTCCTGGGCCATGTTCTTTTTATCATAGCCACCCTCGGGCTTGTCCGATGCCCCCATGCCGCGGATATCGACCGCGATGACGCGGTGGCTTTCCGCCAGCTTGGGCATGATCTCGTGGAACGCCCACTAGGTCTGGGGCCACCCCGCCATGAGGACGACCGGCGTGCCTTCCCCGCCCTCCACATAGTGCAGCCGCGTCCCATTCACGTCGGCAAACCCGCGGCGAAAGCCGTCGAGTTGAGCGACCAGGGCGTCATCCGACACGTCCAAATGGGCGTAGGGATTTCCCTTGTCGGTGACTTGTGCAAGCACTGCTGTAGGCGAGAACATCGCCAAGCCCATCAGCGCTGATGCTGCGCCCACACGAACTTTGCTGCGCCAAACGGACCAGGTATCGGATTTAGGATTCATTCGTCTGCTCATTGGATTGCCATTGTAATTTTTGCGCGTCGCGCCTGAAGAGGGACGGGCCGCCTTTGCTTGGGCCTAGGCGTTGTACCCGCCGTCCACGGTCAAGGTCGCTCCGGTCACGAAATCAGCACCGGGGCTAGCCAGGAAAACCACGGCCGCCGCGATGTCGGCGGGCGTGCCGTACCGGAGCACTGACGTCAGGCGACGGTTTTCGTCGGCCAATGGACCGTTAGCCGGGTTCATGTCGGTGTCAGTCGGGCCGGGTTGAACGACGTTCACTGTGATGCCCATCGGACCCAGTTCGCGGGCGAGATGGCGGGACAGTCCCAAGTAAGCCGATTTGGTGAGAGCGTAGGCCGCCAGGCCAGAAAAGGGCGCGCGTTCAGCCGAGTTTGAACCGATGCTGATGATACGGCCGCCTCGGCCAAGGTGCGGAATTGCCGCCTTGATCGCCAGCATGGCCGAGCGCAGGTTCACATTCAGCAAGGCATCAATGTCGTCCAGCGTGAGATCAACAAAGGCCCCCATGCGCGCGGTGCCGACATTGTTGACGAGAATGTCGAGACCGCCCAATCCGCCCGCCGCCTCGCCTACCGACCGGCTCACTGCAGCGGCATCAGCGCTGTCAGCCTGGATCGCCACTCCCCGGCGACCGGCGGCTTCGATCTTGCGCACCAGTTCATTCGCCCGGTCGGCCGACCGCTCATAGGTAATTGCGACGTCAGCACCTTGCTCCGCTAAAGCCAGAGCTATGCCGGCGCCGATGCCGCGGGAAGCCCCTGTCACCAGGGCGCGTTTTCCGATCAGGTCGCTCATTGAACTACTTTCTGTATCGGTCAATCCACAAATCAGTAGACGGGCGCTCGCCGGCCCGTCAAGGATTATGTATCGATCAACACAGAATTCAGTTAGGCATAGGTAGCGAGCAGCTCGGCGTGGCTGACCCCGCCCGAGCAGGAACCTTGAAGGTGAGGGCTGGGGTAGATATGTATCGCTTGATGCAGATTATCTCATCGCCCACTTCTTGGAGACGGAAGATGGCTAAAAGTCGTGGACGACCTCGCCAATTCGACCGAGACGCCGCGCTTGCCGCCGCAGCCCGACTGTTCTGGTCGAAAGGCTATGAGGCGACGTCATTATCTGACCTCAAGCAAGCCATGGGCATTGGCTCGCCCAGCCTTTATGCCGCTTTCCACTCCAAAGAGGCTCTGTATGTGGAGTCGCTGCAGTACTACCGCCGCACTTATGATTACCTGGTGTGGGGTAACTTCGCTGCCGCGGCCACCGCACGGGAGGCCGTGCGGTCCTTCCTGATGGACTCCGCCGCTGCGCTCACGGGACACTTGGCTGACATCCCAAAGGGTTGCATGCTGGTGCTGTCCTCTGTCGGCAGCGAGGGTCACGACGTCCTCGGAGAGATCGTAAGGTCTGGACGGGCGGCCACTGTGGAACGACTGGAAGCCAGGTTTAGCCAAGCAATTCTCGATGGCGATCTGTCGGACGCCGTTGATCTCCATGCCTTGGCGCGCCTCATACAAACAGTCCAGGCAGGCATGTCCATTCTGGCGCGGGACGATGTCAGCTTCGCCGAGCTGCGGGCGGTCGCCGAGTTGGCTATCGAAGGTTGGGACGCCTATTTGGCTAAGGCATCCCGTTCTCCAGAACAGCATGACGCTTAGGGATTGCTCCCTCCGCACGCCTTGCCACTTCAGTTTACCCTACTGCCGCTGCCGCACCATGTTTGTTGAGCATGGATGCGCGAAGCTGTCGCGACCTCTGCGACCTGCCACACCGTACCGACTTGCTGGCTGAGGTCGAAGCATGAAGCGTAAACTCAGATCCTACTCACTTTTGGCGCCATCTGATTGCCCCTTGTCATCCTCTGCCAATGCCGCTGTCGCCCGCACGACATAGGATCGCTCCAGCCAAGGAGCACATCATGACCGACACCATTTTGATAACGGGGACCTCGAGCGGCCTGGGCCGGGCAACGGCAAAGCTTTTCCAAGCCAGGGGCTGGAACGTCATCGCCACCATGCGGACGCCCAATCGGGAGACAGAACTCAACCAGCTCCAACGGGTCCTGGTCACGCGGCTCGACGTGCAGGACGTCGGCTCGATCCAGTCTGCGATAGATGCTGGGCTGGCGAGGTTCGGGCGCATCGACGCGGTGGTGAACAATGCCGCTTATGGCGCCTACGGTCCGCTGGAGGTGACACCGCTCGACAAGATCCGCCGCCAGTTCGACGTCAATGTCATCGGGCTCATGGCGGTCACGCAGGCCCTGCTGCCGCACTTCCGGGCCAAGCGCAAGGGCACGATCGTCAATATCTCCTCGGTAGGCGGAAGGGTCGCTTTCCCGCTTGGTACGCTCTACCATGGCACCAAGTTCGGGGTGGAGGGGCTCTCAGAAGCGCTGCACTACGAACTTGCCCCGCTCGGCATTGCCCTCAAGCTCGTCGAGCCCGGCACCATCGCCACCAATTTCGCCGGGCCGTCTTTTGACTTCAGCAATGATCCACCGATCGCGGAATACCAAGGCTTGGTGGAGGCCCTGTGGAAGGTGATGGGGCCTATGATGGTGGAGGGATCGACGCCCGAACAGATCGCCGAAACGGTCTATGCCGCAACCACCGACGGCACCGACCGGCTGCGTTACGCAGCGGGGGAAGACGCCATCCAGTTCCTGAACAATCGGCGGACAACCGATGACGCCAGCTTCTTTTCGGGCATGCGGGCGCAGTTCGGCATTGGTGCATGAAGTGCCCGGGGTTGGCCGCGTGATGGTGGTTTGATGATTGGAGACGTCATGCACGAGCATCACTATGCACTCGATACGACATGGCGCACCCTGCTCAGGGACCTGGAGATTGTCCCCGCCAATGTGCTGCGCCGGGCGGGCCTTCCCGATGATCTGTTCCAGCAACCCTCGGCCCGCCTTGCTCCGGAACACTATTACCGCCTCTGGGACAGCCTTGAGGCGGAAGCGGCAGACCCGCTCCTGCCGATCCGGCTGTGCGAAAGCCTCCGCAGCGAATCCTTCTCGCCCCTCCTCTTTGCAGCGCTGTGCAGCCCCAACCTGCTGGTGGCGGCACAGCGCATCGTCCACTACAAGACGCTGATCGGCCCCATCGGGCTGGACGTCACGCCTAGGGCCGACACCGTGACCTTCCAGCTGACCTGGCTCGACACGCCCCTGCTGCCACCAACATCTCTGGTGTTGCTGGAATTGCTGTTCGGCGTCTCGATCGCCCGCATGGGCACGCGTGAACTGATAAGGCCAACGGCCGTCACCACGACCGTGCTGCCAAGTTCAGCTACACCCTACGAGGATTATCTGGGGACCGGCATCCAACGCGGAACTGGGCATAGCATCACCTTCACACTGGCCGATGCCACTCGCCCGTTCCTGACCTCCAACGAACAGCTCTGGTCGGTGTTCGAACCCGAGCTTCGGCACCGCCTGGCCAGCCTTGAAGCCTCCGCGACCACCGCGCAGCGGGTGCGGGCCACCCTGCTCGAAAGCCTCCCCAGCGGTCTGCCACCATTGAGGCCATTGCCGGGAAGCTGGCCATGAGCCGGCGCACGCTGCAACGCCGCATCGAGGTCGAGGGCACGAGTTTCCAGGCAATCCTGCGGAACACCCGCGAGGCACTTGCCCGCCACTACCTCGAAAAAACCAACCTCGCCCCTGCGGAGATTTCATTCCTGCTAGGGTTCGACGAGCCCAACTCCTTCTATCGAGCCTTCCGGAACTGGACAGGCACTACACCGGACGGGGTGAGGCGGGCGAATCGGAGGACCGCTTGAGCTGGGTGTGCCCGTGCTCGAATCTTAACCACCCTGGGGACAGTCGAGCGCCCGCATTCCGGCCGTTCAGCGAGTCCGATCAAGCTCCTGAAAGCGGCCATTCTGTTTCGGCGCTCCGAGACGGCTTCCTTGGGGTGGCAAGCGGTCTGTCCGTTTTAAATCGTCGACACCGGAAAACGGACAGCTCGGATCTACCACTTCGCCAAACTCCAGGTACTTCGCTGACCGTGCTGTTAAGGTGGACGGGTACATCAAATGGATCAGCGCCACTGACTCTGCCTGGGGTATGATTGTCCCTGAAGACCGGAAAACCGGCGAGGGTACTGGAGGGGTTTGTGGAGATACTCAGCATCAACGAGGCTGATGTTGTGCAGACTTGCCTTATGAAGGCCGGGTGAAGCTTCATGCTAGAACTGCGCAACATAGGCAAGCGGGCCGGCGCCGAGCAGCATTTGAGCGACATCTCGCTTAAGTTGGAGCGGGGCACACTGAACGTCCTGCTGGGGCCCACCCTTTCGGGCAAGACCAGCCTGATGCGCATAATGGCAGGTCTTGACCGGCCATCCAGCGGCACCATTCATTCCGACGGACAAGACGTGACTGGCGTGACGCCGCAGAAGCGCGATGTAGCGATGGTGTTCCAGCAGTTCATCAACTATCCGACGATGACCGTTTACGAAAACATTGCTTCGCCCATGCGGGTGGCAGGCGCCGATCGCAAAGCCATCGACGAGGCAGTGCAGCGCGCTGCGGGCCTGATGAAGCTTACGCCTTATCTCAGCCGCATGCCGCTGAACCTCTCGGGCGGCCAACAGCAGCGCACGGCCCTGGCGCGGGCGATAGTCAAGAATGCCGCCCTTGTGCTGCTGGACGAGCCATTGGCCAATCTCGACTACAAGCTGCGGGAGGAATTGCGCGCCGAGTTGCCGCGCATCTTTGCTGAAAGCGGCACGATTTTTGTTTATGCGACCACCGAACCGTCCGAGGCCCTGCTGCTGGGGGGCAATACGGCGACGCTTTCGGAAGGCCGGGTCACGCAGTTCGGCCGGACCATCGATGTGTTCCGGCGCCCCAATGACGTCGTGACGGCACGCACTTTTTCCGATCCACCGCTCAATTCCATCCTAGCGCGCAAGATGGATGGGCAGTTCATACTGGGCGAGCGATTAACACTGCCTGTGCCGGCGGAGCTTGGGCTTGAGGATGGCGAGTACACCATCGCGTTCCAGCCGCACCATCTTTCGCTTGGCCAATCCAGCCCGAACGCTGCAGCGTTGCGCGCCGAGGTTTCAGCGATCGAGATCACCGGATCGGAAAGCTTTGTGCACCTGCGCTTTGGGGATGCACGCTGGATCATGTTGACGCCCGGGGTGCAGAGCTTTGCCGTGGGGCAACCCATCGAGGCCTTCCTCGATCCCCGCCTGCTGATGGTGTTCGACGAGCAGGGCCGGCGGGCCGGCAATATTCAGGCTGAAGCGGCATAGGGGAAGAGACATGGCACGCATCGATCTCGATCATATCCGCCATTCCTATCTTCCCGATCCCCAGACCGATGATGATTTTGCGCTGAAGGAATTGCACCATGGCTTTGCCGATGGCGGGGCCTATGCCCTGCTGGGTCCATCGGGGTGTGGCAAGACAAGCCTTCTCAATATCATCTCGGGCCTGGTGGCGCCCTCGCGCGGGCGGGTGCTGTTTGGCGGCAAGGACGTGACGGATTTGCCGACCGAGCGGCGCAACATTGCCCAGGTGTTTCAGTTTCCGGTGATCTACGACACCATGACGGTGTTCGAGAACCTAGCCTTTCCCCTGCGCAATCGTGGCGTAGATGAGGCCGATATCAAGCGGCGCGTGTCGGAGACGCTCGACATCATCGGGCTGGCGGATCGGGCTCACAAGCGCGCCCGCAGGTTGACTGCAGACCAGAAGCAGAAGATCTCGCTTGGCCGCGGGCTCGTGCGCCAGGACGTCAATGCGATCCTCTTCGACGAGCCGTTGACGGTGATCGATCCCCATATGAAATGGATGCTGCGCAGCCAGCTCAAGGAACTGCACCAGCGCTTTGGCTACACTATGGTCTACGTCACCCATGACCAGACCGAAGCCCTGACCTTTGCGGAAAGTGTCGTGGTGATGTTCGAGGGCCAGATCGTGCAGATCGGAACGCCGGCGGAATTGTTCGAGCGGCCCAGCCATACTTTCGTCGGCTATTTCATCGGGTCGCCGGGAATGAATGTCCTGCCCATCAAGCTCGAGGGGCAGACAGCGCATCTTGGTTCGCAGCAGATCAGCCTGCCCCGATCAGCACACCCGCAGGGTGGCGCACGCATGGAGCTTGGGATCCGGCCCGAATATGTGCGCGTGGGGGATCAGGGCATTCCGATCCAGGTGCGAACGGTGGAAGACATTGGGCGGCACCGGATCGTGCGCGGCGTGGTGGAAGGGAGCGACATAGCGGCCATCGTGCCGGAACATGACGAGATCCCGGCCGAGCCGCGCGTCATGTTCGATCCCAAGGGGATAAACATCTATGCCGATTCCTGGCGCCAGGCGCTGGAGGGGTAAATGGAAAAAACCTGGAACAACAAGGCCTGGTTTCTGGTGCTCCCCGTTCTGGTGCTGGTGGCGTTCTCGGCCATCATTCCGCTGATGACGGTGGTGAATTACTCGGTCCAGGACACCTTCGGGAACAACGAGTTCTTTTGGTCAGGGCTGGACTGGTTCGACGAGACGCTGCACTCGGACCGTTTCTGGGAAGCCTTGCAGCGCAATCTGCTGTTCTCGGCCATTATCCTGGCCATTGAAATTCCGCTTGGCATCTTCATAGCCCTCAACATGCCCAAGCGCGGCTGGGGCGTGCCGGTGTGCCTGGTGCTGATGGCATTGCCGCTGCTGATCCCGTGGAACGTGGTGGGCACGATCTGGCAGGTGTTCGGGCGCGTGGATATTGGCCTGCTGGGGCGTGGACTTTCAGGCCTGGGCGTGGACTACAATTATGTGCAGGACCCATTCGACGCCTGGGCGACAATCATTCTCATGGATGTGTGGCACTGGACCAGCCTTGTGGTGCTGCTGTGCTATGCGGGACTGGTGTCCATTCCCGATGCCTATTACCAGGCCGCGCGGATCGATGGGGCCTCGCGCTGGAGTGTTTTTCGCTTCATCCAACTGCCCAAGATGCAGCGGGTGCTGCTGATCGCAGTCCTGCTGCGGTTCATGGACAGCTTCATGATCTACACCGAGCCGTTCGTAGTGACCGGCGGCGGACCGGGCAATGAAACCACGTTCCTGTCGATCGACCTGGTCAAGATGGCGATCGGGCAATTCGACGTGGGCCCGGCGGCGGCCATGTCGTTGATCTATTTCCTGATCGTGCTGCTGCTGAGCTGGGTGTTCTACACCGTGATGACCAATTACGGCCAAGGGAGCGATGCATGACGGACCGCCCGATTACAGCGGAATCCATGACGGTCCGTGCGCGCTCTACCGCCCCAAGTGCCGCGGTCAACCGGCTGCGGCGACCGCTGCGGCTCGGCTGGCTCGTGCCCACGTTTTATATCATCTTCCTCTTGCTGCCGATCTATTGGCTCCTGAACATGAGCTTCAAGACCAACCAGGAGATCACCGGCGCCTTTACCCTCTGGCCGCGCAACTTCACCCTGGGCAATTACAGCGTCATCTTCACGGACCCCAGCTGGTACTCGGGCTACATCAACTCGATCATCTATGTGGTGCTTAACACCATCATCTCGCTCGCGGTGGCGTTGCCGGCCGCCTATGCCTTTTCGCGCTATCGGTTCCTGGGCGACAAGCACCTGTTCTTCTGGCTCCTCACCAATCGCATGGCGCCACCAGCGGTGTTCGCCCTGCCGTTTTTCCAGCTTTATTCGGCTTTCGGGCTGATCGACACCCATATCGCCGTGGCGCTGGCCCATTGCCTGTTCAACGTGCCCCTCGCGGTGTGGATCCTGGAAGGCTTCATGAGCGGGGTGCCCAAGGAGATCGATGAAACGGCCTATATCGATGGCTACTCATTTCCGCGGTTCTTTGTGCGCATCTTCATGCCGCTCATCGCTTCGGGGATCGGGGTGGCTGCGTTTTTCTGCTTCATGTTCTCCTGGGTCGAACTGCTGCTGGCGCGCACGCTGACGACAACGGATGCCAAACCGATCTCGGCCATCATGACCCGCACGGTATCTGCCTCGGGGCTCGACTGGGGCGTGCTGGCGGCCGCCGGGGCGTTGACAATCATTCCGGGCACGCTCGTCATCTATTTCGTTCGCAATTACATCGCCAAGGGCTTTGCCCTGGGCCGGGTTTGAGGAGAGTGCGATGGACTTTTCCTGGATGGCATGGACCTGGCCGACAGCCGCTTTCTTCGGGATGATCGCGATGCTGCTGATCGGCACGGGGATCTGGGAGTGGCGTGTTCCGGGCGGCAGTCCGAGGGTCGGCCTCCTGCGCTTTGAAACGACGCGTGGCGATCGCCTGTTCATATCGCTGCTCGGCAGCGCCTTTATCAATCTTGCATGGCTGGGGCTGCTCGGGCCCGAGTTGTGGTGGAGTCTCGCCCTATCGGTGGCCTACGCAGTGTGCGTATTCCGCTTTGTCTAGGGAGAGTTCAGGCCGGAGATAACAGCCAAAAGATGCTGGTCTGCGGCGTCGCATAGCAATCCAAGGGAGGATGAACGAATGCGCAGGCATTTACTGAAATCAACGGTGGCGGTGATGGCGCTGATCGTGGCCAGCCCCGCCTGGGCGCAAAGCATGGACGAAGGGATCAAGTTCCTCGATGCCGAAATTGCCGACATGTCCACGCTGAGCCGGGAGGAGCAGGAAGCCGAGCTCAAATGGTTCATGGATGCGGCGGCGCCGTTTGCGGGCATGGACATCAAGGTGGTGTCCGAAACCATCACGACCCATGAATATGAATCCAAGGTCTTGGCGCCAGCCTTCACGGCGCTCACCGGTGTCCGGGTGACGCATGACCTTATCGGCGAGGGCGACGTCGTCGAGAAGCTGCAAACGCAAATGCAGTCGGGCGAGAACATCTACGACGCCTATGTCAACGATTCCGACCTGATCGGCACGCACTGGCGCTACAAGCAGGCACGCAGCCTGACCGACTGGATGGCAGGAGATGGCGCCTCCGTCACCAATCCAAACCTGCATCTGGACGATTTCATCGGGATCGACTTCACGACAGCCCCGGATGGCGAGCTCTACCAACTGCCCGACCAGCAGTTCGCCAATCTTTACTGGTTCCGCTACGACTGGTTCAACGATCCGGCCATCCAGGCCGAGTTCAAGGATAAATATGGCTACGATCTAGGCGTGCCGGTCAATTGGAGCGCCTATGAAGACATCGCCGAGTTCTTCACCGGCCGTGACATGGGCGAAGGCCCGATCTTCGGCCACATGGACTACGGCAAGAAGGACCCTTCGCTGGGCTGGCGCTTCACCGACGCCTGGCTGTCCATGGCCGGCAACGGCGACAAGGGCATTCCCAACGGGCTGCCGGTCGATGAATGGGGCATCAAGGTCGACGAGAACTCGCGCCCAGTCGGCTCCTGCGTGGCGCGCGGTGGCGACACCAACGGACCGGCCTCGGTTTATGCCATTACCAAATATCTGGAATGGCTCAAGGCCTATGCGCCCCCTGAAGCACAGGGCATGACCTTCTCGGAGTCCGGACCGGTGCCGAGCCAGGGCAAAATCGCCCAGCAGATGTTCATGTACACCACGTTCACCGCTGACCTGGTCAAAGACGGCCTGCCGGTGATGAACGAGGATGGGACACCAAAATGGCGCTTTGCCCCCTCCCCACATGGCGTTTACTGGAAGGACGGCATGAAGCTGGGCTACCAGGACGTGGGCTCATGGACCATCCTAGAGTCAACTCCGATGGATCGCGCCCAGGCGGCATGGCTTTATGCGCAGTTCGTGTCGTCGCAAACCGTGGACGTCAAGAAATCGCATGTCGGTCTGACCTTTGTGCGTGAATCCACCATCCGGCACGAAAGCTTCACCGAACGCGCACCTAAGCTAGGGGGCCTCGTGGAGTTCTACCGCTCGCCGGCGCGCGTGCAGTGGTCGCCCACGGGCACCAACGTGCCTGACTATCCTAAGCTCGCACAGCTGTGGTGGCAGGCGATCGGAGATGCGTCCTCGGGGGCCAAGTCACCCCAAGAAGCCATGGACAGCCTTTGCGCCGAACAGGAACGCGTGATGGAGCGCCTGGAGCGTGCGGGCGTGCAGGGCGATATCGGACCCGCACTGACCCAGGAGCATGACCTGGCCTATTGGAACGCCGATGCCGTCCAGAAGGGCAATCTCGCCCCGCAGCTGGCGATCGAAAACGAAAAGGAAGAGCCGATAACCGTCAATTACGACGAGCTGGTCAAGAGCTGGGCCGACGCTAGCGCCGCATCTAATTAGATAGAAAAAGAGGCGGGATCCAAGATGCCGTCTCTTCATCACTGGTGAAGGGCCCGCTCAACAACTGGGCCCTAACGGTGCACTCTTTCCCGGCATATGAGATTTAGCAGCGTCCAAAGTCAGAAGTGTCCGCTTTTTAGAACGTGGGAAACCCAAGCCAAAGGCACAGAAGGGGTCGGTTGTAACCAGTCTTAGATCGGTTGGCATCGCGCTCTGCCAAGGTCTCCACACTGGGATTGAGCACGACTATCAGGGAGCAAGGTCAGCGAGCGCTGTTGTGACGCGAATAAAATCGTCACGTATCAGGATATCTTGATAGACGGTGGCAAATCCTGCCTCGATGAATCGGCGCACGGCGTCCATGGCAATGTCTTGCCGGAGGTGGAGTTGCAAGATGGCTTCGCTATCGAGCTCCGGCCCCATAACAGCACCATGGTGCCCGAAATGTCCACGCGCTTGGGTTCGGCGGGCTCATCGGCGCTCGGCGCCAGGCGCCCTTCATCGATCCGGACAAGGCCAAGATGCAGCAGAGCCAGCACGGTTGTAACCAGTGCCAGGCTAATCACGCCAAGCATGCCGGTATAGGCCACGAGAAATCCCGAGATCACCGAGGTGGTCAGAAAACCGATGCCCGAGACCATGCCAACCAAGCCGTTGGCCTTGTCGCGTTCGCTTTCCGCAATGAGGATCGTCACGAGGGTGGTCAGAGCGATGGAGCGGATATTGCCAGCAATGACGCCCAGCATCACCAGCAATACGAAGCCCCAGAGATAGGGACCATAGGGATCGGCAAAAGCGCCCTCGGGTTCCAGCAGAAGGATCACGAGGCTCGCCAGATAGAAAGCCGCCGAAACGGCGCTCGAGCCCATCATGGCAGTTTTCTTGGCGTTATGATCAACGATCGACCCAAACCAGAACCCAAAGGCAGCTGTGAGGACCAGGTAGACGCCTGCAATCATCCCGGTCGCGAACACCGACTCGGTTTCGATGAAGGTCCAGAACGTTATGGCAAACCAGACTGTGAAGTTGGTGACGTTGGCCACAAGGTTGTTGGCCAGAATTTGGTGAAACGCCTTCATCGATCGGCCTCGTTGCTGCGGCTACACCTAAGCCGGCGGTCAGTGTGCATTGTAGCTGTATTCCGGACAGCTGACGCGGTGCGTCAGCAGCCGGCATCCTACGACGAACAGCTGAGGCAACTTTCGACAACCCCTGTGCCACATCTTCCCAGGAGAACTCATCCACGAGAGAATGCAGCAGCATACAATGGCCAAGGAGGAGACCATGTTTATACGCACTGTGGAGCCGGACGAGGCTGAGGGGGAAGTCGCCTCGATCTATGCGAACGAAATCGCGTCGACGGGACGCGTCATGCAGGCAACCCAATGCTGGTCGGCCAGACCCGACATCCTGGCACCGGTTGAGCATTTGCTGCACCAGATCCGGGACGGGTTCTCTCTGGGGTTGATCAATTTTCGCCTGATCACGCTCATAACCGCCAAGCACGTGCCCTCGAGCTATTGCTCTCACGTCTATTTCAAGGCCCTGTCGGCCATGATCGGGCGCGAGCAGACGCTAGCGGTGCATCGCGACTACCGAAACGCCGGGCTGACAGACCAACAAGTCGCTATGCTGGGCTATGCCGAGCAGATCACGATCGATGCTTCGCGCATAACCCAAGGGGATATCGACGCGCTGCGCGCCGTCGGTTTTAGCGACCTCAACATCGCCGACATCGCCGTGGCCGCCTCGTTCCGGAACTTCGTAAGCCGTTACTTCGACGCTGTGGGGGCCAAAATCGAGCCAGACTTTCTGGACGGCGATCTCAACGTTCGAAACGAGTTGTCGGTGGGCGGCCACTGACCGAGACGGCTTCGCGCCCCGCTCCGGACGTTCAACCTATCCCGTCAAGATCCTAAGAGCCGCCATTCCTGGCTCCGCGGATTGTTGCTCTTGCAGCCCGCTTTGACTGAAAAAGAAACGAAGTGCGTAGCTCACAGAAGATTCTGCAGCCGCAGGAGGGCCCGCTTTCTAAGCCGGCACGTCGCTCGCATGTGCGACCGAAACACCCTCAATAGCTCGATAAATCGTTAAATCGGACTGCACCCCTTTCGGATATCTCTCCCGGGGAAAAGCCGAACTTGAAAAACTTAGAGTTGCGCAAGAACTCAGTCACTCCGTGATTTTAAGGGGGCGCGATGGCCAAGATCCGATCTTGGTGGGCACTGGCCTTGGTGGTCGTCGTCCTGGGTGCAGTGGGGTTTCTGGCCTGGCAAAGACTATCCGCCGAAGACGAGTTACAAGGCATCGCCTCGGGCAACGGACGTATCGAGGCGACCGAGATCGATATCTCGGCGCTGTCGGCAGGCAGGATAGACCGCATCGAGGCGGAGGAAGGCGAGTTCGTGCACCAGGGCGATGTCCTGGTGCAGATGGACCTGATGCAGCTCGAGGCCCGCAAGCACCAGGCTGAGGCAGAGCTGCGCCGTGCAACGATTGGCGTGGAAACGGCAAACAACCTTGTCACCCAGGCCGAGGCCGAGCAACGGGCGGCGGCTGCTGCCATCGAGCAGGCCGAGGCAGCGCGGGCAGCAGCGGCAGCGCGGCTAGCACGTACGGAGGCGCTGGCCGGAAAGGACGTCGCAACGCAACAGTCGCTGGACGATGCGACTGCCCAAAACCAGCAGGCCGAGGCCGCCGTCGCCTCGGCCGAGGCGGCGCTGGCGGCCAGCGAGGCCAAGATCAACACCGCCCGCGCCCAGGTCGTGGACGCAGAAGCCGCGGTCGAGGCGGCACAGGCTGCCCTTGAAGCGGTGCAGGTCTCCATCGATGACGCCACCTTAGAGTCCCCGCGCGACGGCCGGGTTCAATATCGCATCGCGCAAGATGGAGAGGTGGTTGGAGCTGGCAGCCGCATCCTTAATCTCGTCGATCTCGAGGATGTCTACATGACCTTCTTTCTTCCAACTGCCGTGGCAGGGCAGCTGGATGTCGGGGCTGAAGCCCGGCTGGTTCTGGATGCTGCACCCGAATATGTCATTCCTGCCCGCATCTCCTATGTCGCCGATGTCGCGCAGTTCACCCCCAAGACCATCGAGACAGCCGATGAGCGCGAAAAGCTGATGTTCCGCGTGCGCGCCCAGGTTGATCCGGCGTTGCTTGAAAAATACAGCAACTTTGTCAAGACCGGCATGCCCGGCACGGCCTATGTCCGCATTGATCCCAATGTCGAGTGGCCACAGTCCTTGGACAACCTGCTCCAATGAGCGCCCCGCAACGACACGCAGAGCCGGTCGTTGCCGTCGCCGACGTGTCGCACAGTTTTGGCAAGACCATTGCCCTCGATCAGGTGACGCTGGACATACCTCGGGGCCGAATGGTCGGCCTGATCGGTCCCGACGGCGTTGGCAAGTCCACGTTGCTCTCGCTCATCGGCGGGGCGCGGACCATCCAGCAAGGAAAGGTCATCTGTTTTGGCGGCGACATGGCCGATGCCCGGCACCGTCGCCTAACCTGTCCGCAAATCGCTTACATGCCGCAGGGGCTTGGAAAGAACCTTTATCCGGCATTGTCGGTTAGCGAGAACCTGGATTTCTTCGGCCGGCTGTTCGGGCATGAACTGGCCGAGCGTGAGCGGCGCATCACTGCATTGCTGGCGGCGACAGACATGTCCCCCTTCCGCGACCGTCCGGCGGGCAAGCTTTCGGGGGGAATGAAGCAGAAGCTGGGTCTCTGCTGCGCGCTGATCCACGACCCCGATCTGCTGATCCTAGACGAGCCCACGACGGGGGTCGACCCGCTGTCGCGCCGCCAGTTCTGGGAGTTGATCAACCGCATCCGCCGGGAGCGCCCGACCATGGGCGTTATCGTGGCGACCGCCTACCTCGAGGAAGCCGAGAGCTTTGACTGGCTTATAGCCATGGACGCGGGGCGCATCCTGGCCAAGGGAACTCCTGGCGAACTGCTGGCAAGCACCGGGACCAACAACCTGGACGCTGCCTTCGTCGCGCTGCTGCCCCCAAGCAAGAGCGCGGTCCACGAGCCGGTGGCAATCGCTCCGCGCCTGCCCAGCCCGGAAATCGCCATCGAGGCGCAGCACCTGACCAAGCGCTTCGGCGACTTCACCGCCGTGGACGATGTCAGCTTCAGCATCGGCAAAGGCGAGATCTTCGGCTTTCTGGGATCCAATGGCTGCGGCAAGACCACTACCATGAAGCTGCTGACCGGACTTCTCGAACCTTCGCAAGGCAGCGCCGAGCTTTTCGGCGAGAAGCTGGACTCCGGGGACATGGCTGTCCGCCGCCGGGTCGGCTATATGAGCCAGTCCTTCTCGCTATACTCAGAACTGACGGTTCGGCAGAACCTTATTCTGCACGCCCGCCTGTTCGACCTCGCAGCGGACACAATCCCGCAAAGGGTTGAGACAGTGCTCGACCGGTTCGGCCTCAGGGAAGAGGCCGAAGATCTTCCCGGCGATCTTCCCCTCGGGATCCGGCAGCGGCTGTCGCTCGCTGTAGCGATGATGCATGGGCCCGAACTCCTGATACTCGATGAACCGACCTCTGGCGTCGACCCGATCGCCCGAGACGGCTTTTGGCGCATGCTGGGCAGGCTCTCGCGCGAGGATGGGGTCACGATCTTCGTATCTACCCACTTCATGAACGAAGCGGAGCTTTGCGACCGCATTTCGCTGATGCACGCCGGACGCGTCTTGGTCAGCGATACGGCGGACGCGATCAAGCAGAGCAAAGGGGCCAGCACGCTGGACGAGGCTTTCATAGCCTATCTGCAGGAGGCCATGGGTCCACAACTGGATGAAGGAGCCAAGGCGGAAGATGCCGCGTTGACCTTGTCACCCGGCGAGGCCTCCCTTGCCCCCGGTTCGAAGTCGCCCGGCTTCAGCCTGCGGCGGCTGTTCAGCTATTCATGGATCGAGGCGTTGCAACTGCGACGCGATCCCATTCGCCTGACCATGGCGGCGATCGGGAGTGTGATCCTGATGTTTGTGATCGGCTATGGCATCAACATGGATGTCAAGGACCTGAACTTTGCGGTCCTCGACCGCGACCAGACCAGCGTCAGCCGCGACTATATCCTCGACATCGCCGGGTCGCCCTATTTCAACCAAACCGAGCCGCTGACCAGTTATGAGGACCTCGATGCCCGGACGAAGACGGGCAACCTGAGCCTCGCCATCGAGATCCCGCCCGGCTTTGCACGCGATCTAGCCCGTGGCCGTCCGGTCGAGATCGGAGCCTGGATCGACGGGGCCAATCCAAGCCGCGCCCAAACGGTGCAGGGCTATGTGCAGGGGATCCACGCAGACTGGCTGACGCGACAGGCCCGCACTTTGTACGGCGATGCAGCCGTGCAGGGCGATTTCGCGATCGAGGCACGCTTCCGCTACAATCCTAATGTCGCCAGTATCGTCGCCATCGTTCCGGCCGTCATTCCACTGCTGCTGCTGGTCATCCCGGCCATCCTGACCACCCTCAGTGTCGTGCGGGAAAAGGAACTTGGCTCCATCATCAATTTCTACGTCACTCCTGTAACTAGGGTCGAGTTCCTGATGGGGAAGCAGCTTCCCTATGTGATCCTGGCCATGCTGAACTTTCTCGCCCTGACGGCTTTGGCCATGCTGGCGATGGGCGTGCCCTTTACCGGCAGCTTTCTTGCGTTCTCGCTGGCTGCCTTGCTGTATGTCATCGCCGCGACAGGGATCGGGCTGCTGACCTCGACCTTCCTGCGCAGCCAGGTGGCGGCGCTGTTTGCGACCGCGCTGATCACGATCATCCCGGCCGCCCAGTATTCGGGCATGATCAACCCGGTATCGTCCCTGCAGGGTGCGGGCCGGATCATCGGCGAAATCTTTCCGACGACCTGGTTCATCATCGTTTCGCGCGGCGTCTTTGCCAAGGGGCTGGGGCTGGACGATCTCGGAATGTCGCTTGTCGCCCTGGCAGCCGCAGTGCCGGTGATCCTGGGATTGAGCGTCCTTTTGCTACGGAAACAGGACAGATGAGGCTGAGCAACGTTTGGAACCTGGGTGTCAAGGAGTTGCAGGGGCTGTGGCGCGATCCCGCGCTGCTGCTGCTGATCGGCTATGCCTTCTCGCTCTCCATCTATACAGCCGGCCGCGCTTCCCCGGACAATCTGTCGAATGCCACTATCGGCATTGTTGACGAGGACCGCTCGACACTTTCCGATCGCATCGCCACCGCATTCATGCCCCCCCACTTCGTGCCGGAGCAGATCACCACGTCCGAGATGGACAGCCGTATGGACCAGGGCCGCGACACCTTTACGCTCGACATCCCTCCCGATTTCGAGCGCGATCTGCTGGCAGGTCATGCGCCCGCGATCCAGTTGAACATCGATGCCACCCGAATGAGCCAGGCCTTTACAGGCAGCGGCTATATCCAGCAGATCCTCAACGCGGAAGTCGCGGAATTCCTGGCGGGTTACCGCGCGCCGAGCTCCGTGCCGGTGGCACTGGAGCTGCGGTCGCGTTACAATCCCAAGCTTGATCCAGGCTGGTTCGGGGCCATTTCCAGCGTGATCACCTCGATCACCATGCTGTCCCTCATCCTGACGGGAGCCGCCCTGATCCGCGAAAAGGAGCATGGCACCGTCGAGCATCTGCTCGTCATGCCCGTGACGGCGGCCGAGATCATGCTGTCCAAGATCTGGTCGATGGGACTGGTTGTGCTTTTGGCATCGGCCTTTGCGATCATCGTCGTGGTGCAGATGCTGCTGCAGGTGCCGGTGGCGGGCTCGTTGCCCCTGTTTATCCTTGCCTCGGTGCTGATGCTCTTTGCCATGACCTCGATGGGCATCTTCCTTGCCACGCTCGCCGGCTCGATGCCGCAGTTCGGCCTGCTGATCATGCTGGTGCTGCTGCCGCTGCAAATCCTGTCGGGCGCCATGACCCCGCGTGAAAGCATGCCCCGGATCATCCAGGACATCATGCTCCTAGCACCCAACACGCATTTCGTAATACTCTCGCAAGGCATCCTGTTCCGCGGCGCTGGCCTGGACGTGGTCTGGCCCAATCTGTTGGGGCTTGCGCTCATTGGAGCCGGACTATTCGCCCTTGCATTGCGTCAGTTCCGCCGCTTCTTGACGTGACCCGCGCCCAGCCGCTTTCAGACAAACTTGACAGTGCGCTATATCTTAAATGCGCTCATTTGCCGTCGGGCTGAAAGGCGCCCCCATTCGGACGCTCCACTTGTCAGATCAAAATCCGAAAAGCTGACGTTCTAGTCAGCCTCCGGAACGCGTCCCACGCCACCTGAGGCGAGAGTGGGCGCAAGCTGACGTTTGGCGCGTTCAGCCCTCGTTCGTTGCCCATAGCCCCACAACGTCTCGCATTGTGACCGGCCGCCGGTCTAGAGCGAGCGCGAGTGCCGGCTCAACGGACGCAAATTCTCCGGCGCGACTGGCGACGAAAATGCCCAGGAGAAACTCGGCCTGTTCTCTAGGCATTCCGTAGGCCACCATCATCGCTAGATACTCCTCATCGCTGACGGTGATACGGGTTATTGTCCGCCCCGAGACCTCGGAGGCGATTGCCGCAAGGTCCGCCAGATCCAGCGCCTCGCTGCCGGTCAATGCTGGCGTCACGCCGGTCATCGCCAAGTCGCCCGTCAAGGTGAGAGCCGCCGCTTCGGCCAAATCCGCATGCGTCGTCCAGGAGACCGGACCGTCGGAGGGGGCGAGTATTTTCCCGCTTTCCAAGGCGCCGCGCATAAACATCAGCGCGGCGGCTGCATAGAAGCCATTGCGCAACGAGGTAAAGGCAGTTCCAGCCTCCATCAGCATCTGCTCGGTTGCCGCATGGTCGCGCATTGATGCGAAATGGGACTGCGGGTTGGCACCCATATGACTGGTATAGACGATCCGCTCCACTCCGGCGGCCTTCGCGGCCCGGATTGCGTTGGCATGCTGGCGCAGGGCTTCGGCCCCATGCCGGGCGCTGGATACCAGCAGCAGGGTGGCGGCTCCTTCAAAGCTTCGCGCCAACCCGGCGTCGTTGTAGTCACCCTGCCGGACCTGCACGCCGCGCTTGACCCAGGGGGCGCCTTTGTCGGGGCTGCGGACGCTGACGCCGATTGCGCCTGCCGGCAGGCGGCTGAGCAGGTTCTCGACAATTCCCTTGCCGAGCAGGCCGGTGGCACCGGTTACAATAATCACGCGTGTTCTCCTAAAGGCTATCATCCGTGGCATCTCGTGCGACGCCATTTCCCCGGTTGTGACTGTTCTTCTTTCACGTGATAACCGTGGCAAATTCGAATGGGGCGTTCTCCATGAAGAACAACGTGTCGGCCGATGACCTGCGCATCTTTCTGGCGGTGGTTCAGGAACGCGGCTTCCGTGCCGCGGCCAAACGCCTTGACGTCGCGCCCTCCAGGGTCAGTACGACAATCACGCGGATCGAGGCCGATATGGGAGTGCCGCTCCTCTTGCGCTCCACGCGGAGCGTCCAGCCGACTGAGCATGGCCGTAGGCTAGCCACCCAAATAGGGCCGCTTCTCACTGGCATCGATGCTGCCATCGCCGAGGTGGCGAGCGCCACCGACAAAATCCGCGGACGGCTGAAGCTCAATGTCCCCGGCGCAGTTATTCCCGATATCCTGCCCCAGATATTGTCGAAGTTTCAGGACAGGCATCCCGAAGTCGATGTGGAACTTGTCGTCGAGAACGACCTGATCGATATCATCGCTGCCGGATGCGATGCCGGCATCCGCTACGGCTCGCATTTGGCCAAAGACATGATTTCCGTCCCGATCGGCCCGAGGGTGCAACAAGTGGCCTTGGCGGCGGCCCCATCCTATCTCGCCCGGTATGGTCATCCCGCGAGCCCGACCGACCTGACGCATCATCGAGCGATCCTTTACCGGTTGCCAAGCGGGACGCTGCTGCCATGGCGGTTGCAACAGGGCGATGAGACCGTGACCGTGGAGGCGACGGCGGGGCTGGTGATCAGCGTCAACGCGCTCGACGGTGGGCTCAGCTATGCCCGGAAGGGCATGGGTATCATCGGCGCCTTCCGCAACTGGTGCGCAGATGACTTTCGTTCAGGCACACTCGTTCCGATCCTGGAAAACTGGTGGGCCAAGCTCGACGGTCCACGCCTGTACTATCCAAGCCGATTTGCTGCTGCACCACTGCGCGCCTTCATCGAAGTCAGCCGCAGTGACTTGCACGAGCAGCAAAAAATGTCAGCTTCTGAAAAGACCTAAGACGGGACAACATGACCCGGGTGGGATCGGTGATGGCCTGGCAGCAGCGCGCCCCACGCTCGCCGTTCCGAAGATCTGCGCCGCTTCTCAAAAGCGGACATCGTGATGGTGACGGTCGCGCGCCGTGGTCAGCAGCAGCCAGACAGATCGTGAAACCAGTGCTCGATTTCAGCTCCGATGGTCGGCCAAGCCGATCGGAGGCCCTCAACTCGTTGCGTTTCGCTGCGGTAGCGGGCACGGAGTTCGTTATGCACGGCATCGAGATCAATGCCGAGAAGGCCGCCTGCCTTGACGATGGTACGGCCGGCGACAATCACCTCCATAATGTGATTTGCGTCTGCCCTCGCGAACAGCAGGTCAATGGGGTTAACATCCATGATGCGGTCGCGATCGAGTTGGTCGTAATCGATGACAACAAGGTCAGCGGCAGCGCCTAGGGCGATCCGGCCCGTCCCGGGCGCGCCCGTGGCAGCTCGACCATGCGCGATGCTTTGCGCCAGAAATGCCGGGCGATGCCATGTCTGCTTGAAGCCGCTTCCGCCATGCAGGGCATTGGCGAGCCGGGTCTCGCGGACCATGTCGTCATCTTCGTCGAACGCCAATCCATCCATGCCAACGGCTATCCGGCAGCCGCGGGCATAGGCATCTGCAATTGGGCCGATACCGGAGCGCAAGTGCATGTTGGAGCTTGAATTGGTGACAATGGTCGCTCCGGCCTCGGCAATCAGGTCAAGTTCGTCCGGTCGGGCATGAATGCAATGGGCGAGCGCCAGCCGGGGAGAGAGGAGGCCGATCTCCTTGAGGTAGGTCACGATGCCCTGCGGAAAATTGCGGTCCGCCCATTCGCGTTGATAGATGGTCTCAAGAAGATGCATATGGACGCGGCGACCCGTCTCGGCGGATCGCGCGGCAATCGCTTCGAGCAGGCCGGGCGAACACCACTGAACTGCTGCGGGGCCGAATTGCACGTCAACCATCGGCCCTTCAATGGCTTGGGCAATTGCTTCGGTGGTTTCGATCAAGGCCGTGATCGGTGCTGACGGCTGGCAATAGATTTGCCTGACCAACGCTGCGGTCTCAGGGGACAGGCGGGCGAGAATATGGGCTTCATCGCCATAAACCAGCGGATTGCGGTCGCGCAGGGCCGGGGCATAAGCGATGCGCACACCGATATCGGCAGCGGCGCGCGCGACTTCGCGAGCTTCATCGACCGGGGATAATCGTCCGCTGGGCCGCGTATAATGGACCATGACCGAAGCGCAGCCGGATCGGGCGGCGCGCGCCAGGGGCGCCAGGGCGGCGAGATAGGCGTCGGGCGGCGTGGCGAGCATGGATCGAGGCAGCCAGGTCTCAAGCGGCATGAAGGCTGCACCAAAGGACGACATGGCCAAGGGCCGGGCGTGGTCGTGTCCATTGGCGAAGGCGGGCAGGACCAGTGTACGGCCAGCACCGGCCCGAGACGCTTGGCCCGGCAATAGTCTCGAGATGATCTCACCATGCAGTTCTATCGCCACGTCGCTGTCGACGCCAATTGCCGGATCGATGAAGGCGTAGGTGGCTTGAATTGACGGCATGGCGGTCGCCCCGGATGGATCGGCGAGGATTGCCCCGGAACAACGACGGCTCCGGGGGTAAAGGCGCTTTACTGTGCCACGTAGACGAGTTCGCGATCTGGGCGCGGGGGAAGAAATTCACGCGAGAAAACCTGGCTCGTTTCCGGTGTACTGGCGAGACCATAGCCTTCAACGACGATGTCGATCGAGCGCGCCAAACGTTCGTCATCAACATCGCCGAGACCGATTTCCGCAGCTTCCTCGGAAGCCATAAGCCTTGCATAGGCAAAGTTCAGCCGCATACGCTCCACCTCTTCATTGACGAGGTTGTCGTAGTTCATGACGGCCTGCATTGCCGTGTCCTGATCCACGCCGATCTCGATGGATGCCCGGTTCACCGCGCGCACCAGACCGGCGACCGCTTCGGGGTTTTCCTTGATAAGCTGCTGGGAAACCATCATGCCGTTGGAATAAAGATCCATCCCGTAGTCACCGAACTGCCAGAAGTCGAAATCCTTCTCGGGGTCCTGGCGGTTGTTGATCAGGTTGAAGTAGCTGGTGATATTAAAGACCAGGGCGCCGTCGATCTCGCCGCGGATCAGCATGGGTTCCTGCAGGTTGGGCGCCATGTTCGAAACGGCGATGGCGTCGACATCGAGATCGTTGGTGCGGGCAAAAACCGGCAGGAGGCGGGTCGTTGGTGTGCCCTGCGCGCCGCCGAGGGTGCGGCCTTCGAAGTCCTTGATCGAGGTGATGCCGCTGCTCTTTTTGGTGACTACAGCGAATGGAGGCTGGTTCCACATCATGTAGACCATCACCGGAACCTCGTTGGGACGCTCCGCCGCGTTCTGGATGATGGCATTGATGTCACCAAAGCCGGCGTCATAAGCGCCACCCATGATGCGGGTCACCGTCGCCCCGGAGCCCTCACCCTTGTCGATTACGACATTAAGGCCTTCTTCCTCGAAGTACCCCTTGTCCTTGGCGACGAAGAAGGCGGCGTCCGAGCCCTGAGTGACCCAGCCGAGGGTAAAGCGGATATCGGTGAGCTCCTGCGCGAAGGCTGACGAGGTGGTCAGAGCGAGAAAGCCGAGGCCCGCAATCAGTAGACGTTTCATTCAAGTTCTCCTTATGCGTGGGACGAGGTGAATGGATCAGGTCGGAATTTCCCGCTTGCGGGTCGCCCAGCCGGTGACCCGACCCTCGATCAGCGAGAAGATGGCGTAGAGAGCGACCCCGAGCGCCGCGAGAATGAACAGGCCCGCAAAGACGAGCGGCACGTCGAAATTGGATGAGGCTGTCATCATGACGTTGCCGATGCCACGGTTCGAGGCGACGGTTTCGGACAGCACGGTGCCAACGAACGCGTAGGTGACGGCCACCTTCAGCGACGCGAAAAAGAACGGCATGGTGCGCGGGAGCCCGACATTCCAGAGAATATCGAGCTTGCTAGCCCCAAGGGCCTTGAGCACATCTTCCTGTTCCGGCTCGGTGGTCGCCAGACCAGTCGCGATGTTGACGACAATGGGGAAGAAGCAGATCACGATGGCGGTGAGGATTGCCGGCACGGTGCCCGAGCCAAACCAGAGCACGAAGATCGGCACCACGGCGACTTTGGGGATCGATGAAAAGCCGATGAGCAGCGGATAGGCCGTGTCATAGGCAGTGCGCGAGACCCCGACCGCCGCGCCGATCAGAACGCCGATCGCGACCCCCAGCCCGAAGCCGATCAAGGTTGTGACTAGTGTCTGCACGACATGCGGCCAGAGCACATTCATCCGCGAGAACAGGGTGGCAAATACCTGTGAGGGTCGCGGCAGGATGAGGTCTGAAATTCCAAGCGCAAGGCAGAGCACTTCCCAAAGCACGAAGAACCCGACGATGACGGCGGCCGCGGCGAGCCGGCGCCGGAGAGTATAGCTCATGTGCGGGACTCCTCGCCGGGGCGGGCACTGCCGCGCGCGTCGACGATGAGGCCGCGCAAGCGTTGGTTAAGATCGACAAAGTCAGACTCGAAGGTCATTTCGATTGTGCGGGGGCGTGCGAAAGTGACGGCGCTGTCATCAAGAATGCGGCCGGGACGAGCGCTCATGACGCAGATGCGCTCGGCAAGAAAACCGGCTTCCTTGAGATCATGGGTGACCAGAAGCACCGTGGGGCGCAGTTTGATCCAAAGATCCTGCAAGGTCCCCCAGAGTTCCTCCCGGGTGAACTGATCCAGGGCCCCGAAGGGTTCATCGAGGAGGAGCAGGCGCGGCTCGTGAACCAGCGCGCGGCACAGATTTGCCCGCTGCAGCATGCCGCCCGAGAGCTGCCAGGGAAAATGATTGGCGAAGCCCTTCAACCCCACCTCATCGAGAAGCGCATGGACGCGATCGCGATACCCGGTCTTCTTTTTGGCGTGAAACTCCTGCCGGAACGGCCGCACTATCTTGAGCGGCATCATCACGTTCTTTTCGATGGTCAGCCATGGCAGCATGGTCGGGTTTTGGAAGGCCATCCCGATACGCAGTGCCTTGGCGGCGACTTCGCGTCCGCCGACGATCACGGCGCCGGTGGTTGGATTGATCAGGCCCGCAGCAAGCTTGAGTATTGTCGACTTACCGCATCCCGACGGGCCTACGAGGGCAAGGAACTCGCCATCGGCAACTTTCAGCGAGGTTTCCGACAGGGCCGGAACCTGGTTGTTGCCCCGCCCGAAGGTCACTGTCGCCTGCGACAGCTCGACGGCGGGGGAAATCACGCGCGGTGGGGAAGCCACCTCGGCTCTCGCCTCTGAAGAAAGGGGTGACGTCACTTGCATACTCATCATAACCAAACCTGTATGCAATTGCGGTGCCACTTGGCCGTCCTGCAGCGCTGCCCCAGAGTCCCGCTGTCGCAGGGAAGTCCTGCCGACCTGAATTGATCATTTAGGGAACAATCAGAAGAATCTGCGTACTATTTAGGCATCTCGGATTCAGAATGAGCGGAGAGGGGCGCCAGCGGGTCGGTGATTGCTTGTGGATGCTGACGCCGCTATCACCGGCGCACCAAGGGAGCGGGATGACTGTGTCCAGGACCACGAAGACTAGTGCACTCGACAACGACGGCTCTAGGGGCGAAGACAAGGCGGGGACGATCCGCCGGGCGATCCGCGGTGCCATTGTCGAGCGCGCGTTACGCCCCGGTGACCGACTCCCCGAGGATACCTTGGGCGAGCGCTTCGGTGTCAGCCGCACCATTGCGCGTCATGCGCTCGGTCAATTGGCCTCGGAAGGCCTAGTCGATCTGCGCCGCAACCGGATTGCCGTAGTCGCGACGCCGTCAATGGAAGAGGCGCGCGACACGTTCGAGGTCCGCATCGAACTGGAACGGCTTGTCGTCAAGGCGCTGGCAGGCCGGCTGGACAAGAGCCAGATTGCTTTGCTGCGTGAGCACGTCAAGGCGGAACAATCAGCAAGGGGCGGAAGCGAAGCGGCCTCGATCCGCCTGGCCACCGAGTTCCACGTGTTGCTGGCGGAGATGACCGGCAAGTCCATCCTCACCCGCTATGTCAACGAAGTCTCATACCGCTGTGCATTGACGCTGTCGGCTTTCAGCCGCCCGCACTCTGCGGACTGCGCCGTCAATGAGCATAGTCAGATCATCGAGGCGCTCGCCGCCGGGAGCGCGGAGGACGCCATGAAACTGATGAGCAGTCATCTTGAGGAAGTCGCCGAACGCGCGCTTCTGGTAGCGCCCGAGGCGCGCGCACGCGACCTGATGGATATTCTTGCGCCCTATGCCGAGCAAGTGGCGTTAGCGCCCGATCGGGGGCCATCGGGCAGGCGCTGACCCAGCTCGGCCGTCACATCAACGCCGCGAAACCGAAGGGTCGAGGATCCATTCGGCACTATCGTTCCACACATCCATCTTGACGATCTTACCGTTGCGCACGACGAAGCGATCAACGTAGCGATTGTCCTTAAACGGCGTGCCGTCAGGCCATTCGCCATACAGCGTGCCGATACTGTAGACGACCGTCTCCCCGGCTGAGCGAGCGACATCGAACCGCTGCATGCTCTTTTTCACCCATTTGTACCGCGCAGCATTGAAGCCCGTCGGGCCCCGCGGGTGATCGTAGTCTCGGCCGCCCGTAAAGGTGACGACGAAATCGGGCCCCACGAATTCGGCTGCCGCATCGGGATCTGGGATCATGGAGGCATCTAGATATTGCCGCACGATCTCGGCGTCCTGGTCAACTAGACGAGCCGGGATGTTGTGTGAGGATAGGGTTGCAGCCATCGATCTGTCCTTCCATCGAGCAGTGGCATTCGCGCACTGGACCTTGCCAAAGTGAATGCAATAATGCTTCAGAAGTGTATGCGACTGACGCGCCGCTGCAAGGGAGTTCTTGCCTATGATCGATCTGATTGTCCGCAAAGCATGTCTGCGCGGTCGCGAGGGCGTCTGGGACATGGCGATCGGAAGCGGGCGCATCCAGGCCATCGAGCGCGAGATCACTGCCGATGCGCCCGTCGAAGATGTGGGGCGCTGCATTGTGCTCCCTGGCTTTTGCGACAGCCATGTTCATCTCGACAAGGCGTGCCTGCTGGATCGCTGCGGGCATGATCATGCAACGCTGGGCGAAGCCATCGCCGCTGTTTCAGCGCTCAAACAAGGCATGAGCGTCGAGGACGTTTACGACAGGGGCGCCCGATGCCTCGAGCGGGCTATTGTCCAGGGCACGAGCTATATGCGCACGCATGTGGAGATCGACCCCAAGATCGGTCTACGTTCGTTTGAAGCTATCCGGCAGCTCAAGCGCGAGTATGCCTGGGCGATCGATCTTTCAATCTGCGTGTTCCCCCAGGAAGGGCTGTTCAATAATCTCGGGACGGAGGCGTTGCTGGTCGAGGCGCTGGAAAATGGCGCGGATTTGGTCGGAGGCTGCCCCTATACCGACACGCAGCCCGAAGCTCATATAGGCCGCGTCTTCGACCTCGCCGAGCGCTTCGAGGTCGATATCGATTTTCATCTCGATTTCGATCTGGACCCAAGCTGGACGCACCTCGACACGGTCCTGCACGAAACCGAAAAGCGGCGCCTCGGGGGAAGAGTTGCTGTTGGCCATGCCACCAAGCTTTCGGCGCTCACGCCCGAAACCCTCGCCGCTGTCACGACGAGGCTGGTCTCCGCCGGGGTCGCCGTAACCTCGCTGCCTGCCACCGACCTCTTCCTGACCGGCCGAGATCGCGCTCAAGACGTGCCCCGCGGCGTTGCGCCGGTTCATCGATTGGCAAGTGCGGGGGTGTGCTGCTCGATCGCGACCAACAATGTGCTCAATCCCTTCACACCCTTTGGCGATTTCTCACTGCTGCGCATGGCCAATCTCTACGCCAATGTGTGTCATGCCGGTCCGCTGGAATTCGACACGGTGCTCGACCTCGTGACCCAAAGCGCGGCGCGGCTTCTCCGGCTGGACGGGTACGGCATCGAGGCGGGTGCATTCGCTGATCTAGTGGTGCTCGATGCGTCCAATCAGGTGGAAGCGCTAGGCGGGATTGCCCCGCCGCTTTTTGCGCTGAAGCGCGGCCAGAAGACCTTTTCGCGCCCCCGCCCAGTGCTGCTGCCGCCGCAGCACACTGCTGCCAGCCTATGAGCCAAGCAATGCCTAAATGGACTGGACCCTTCATCCTTGCCGTTGCCCTCTCGGCGGCGGCCGTCCGCATGCTCTGGAGTTTTCCTTGATGCCCGGCATGATTGTCAGCCCCCACTCGCTCGCGACCAAGGCCGGTGAGGATGTTCTCGCCAGGGGCGGTAACGCCATCGAAGCGGCCATCGCCGTCAATGCGGTAATGGCTGTGGTGTACCCTCATTTCTGCGGCATCGGCGGCGATGCGGTGTGGCTGGTATCCGATGGTCAGGGCGCGCAAACGACCTTTCTGGGGATCGGGCAGGCGATAAACCGTGGGGACGCGAGGGCCCCCATGCCCGTAAGAGGCGCGCGTTCGGTTCTGACAACGGCTGCGGTGGTCGATAGTTGGGCGCATGTGCTTGGGCATTGGCCCGCACGCCATTCTTTGGGTGACCTTATCGAGCCGGCCATAAAGATCGCTGCGGACGGGTTTGAGGTCTCGGCGTCCCAGCGATACTGGCTTGCACTACGCACCAAGGAAACGGCGAACTGGCCGGGCTTTGATGCGCTGTTCCGGCAAGAAGGCTGGTGTGTGCAAACCGAGCTGGCGCGCACGCTCGAGCAGATCGCCAGGCAAGGCGCCCGGGTGTTTTACGAAGGGGAACTGGGTGACAGGATCGTCCGCGGCCTCAAGGCGGCGGGGGTCCCGATCGACCATGCCGATCTTGCCGCGACGCAGACGCGCAACGCCGCCCCTGTTGCTATCGACTACCGGGGGTTGCAGCTCCTTGCGCCGCCAGCGCCCACACAGGGTCTGACGACACTGGGCATCATGGGCATTCTCTCCCATTTTGATTTCTCGTCCATTGCCGAGGACAGCGCCGAGCATGTTCACC